>CBDBZO010000006.1:0-4053769 GCA_965213595.1 Caldilineaceae bacterium
GGTTGTGGGCGCGGGCGGTGCGCAGCAGGTCGATGACTTCGAAGGGGTGGAGAAAGTCGCTGTGCTGGTGGGCGAGGGGCATCTGCAGGTGGACTTGGCCGTCGCGGACAAAGCGGCGGACGGCGGTGCGCGGGCTGCTGACGTGAATTTTGGGTCGCTGATCGGCGGGCCACGTGGCAAGCGCGGCGCTCAACGCCTCGGCCAGCGAGCGACCGGCGGGGTTGAGGCAGCGGTGGTGGAGCGTGTCCAAGACGAGGCGCAGGCCCGTGCGTCGGTGAATCCAGAGCGCGTCGCTGAGGCTGTAGCGGCGGTCGTCGTTCTCCAGCGCCAGCCGACGGCGCGTTTCGGGTCGCAGCCGCTCGATCTCCTGCACAAAGCGGCTGCGGCTGCGCTCGCGGTCGCCATAAATTCCGCCCACGTGGATCACGAGCACGGCGCTATCGTCCAGGCCCATTGCGTCGAGCAGGCGGGCGGCGGCGTCCAGCTCGGTAACGGAGCGCTGGACGAGCGTTGCCTCTGGGCTGGCGAGTTGAATGTAGAAGGCCGGGTGCAGGGTGAGGCGAATGGCGTAATCGCGCGCGAGGTCGCCGATGACGGCCAGCTCGGTGGCGCATTCGTCGATCTGGCCGTGAAACTGCGGCAGCTCCGGGTGGGTGAGGTAGGGGGCAAGCTGACCGGCCAAGCGGTAGAAGTGGATGTCGCAGCGGTGGAGGTATTCGAGGATGTCGCGCAGGTAGGCGAGGCTGACGCTGAGGTGGGGCTGATTTTGCCAGCGTCGGCTGTCGTGCGAGCGCAGGTGGGGCGCGCCGAGAATTTGAACGGGGAAGCCGAGGCGATGCATGGGAGAGTGACAGGAGATTTAACGCGGAGGCGCGGAGGAGGCGCGGAGGGACACGGAGAGAAGGAGAGAGAAGAACGAGAGAAGAAATGGGGCACGAGTGGACACGGGCAGCGCACGCGAGTTTTTAACCGTGCGACTCCTTTTGAAAAAGTTTGTGTTCATCCGTGTTTATCCGTATCCAAAAATTCTTCAGATAATGCCGAGCGCGAGGAGCGAGGCGAAGATAAGGGGCTGGTGGACGAGGTAGATAAAAAGCGAGTGGCGGCCAAGAAACTCCAGCAGGTTGAAGGGCAGCCAGCCGGAGAGGTTGGGCAGGGTAAAGTGGCGGCGATTGCCAGCGTAAAGCAGGCTGCCGATAAAGACGCCGAGCAGCACAACGCCAAACCAGGGAAAGATGGGGAAAAAATCGACGGGCGCATAGCGTTCGGGCACGAGGCCGAGCCAGACGAGCAGGCGCGTATCCACCCGAAAATTTTCGACGTAGCCGCCGACAAAGAAAAAGACGACGTAGAGCGCGAGGTTGAGCCAGCGGAAGCGCAGGAACGGATAGGCAAAGGCTACGGAGAAGCCGATTAGGTGCAGAACGCCAAAGTCAACAAAGCCGGTGTTGGCCGCGCGCGTAACGAGGTCGATCACGATGCCAAAGCCAAAGAGCATGGCTCCGCGTTTGACAAATTTCCACCAGAGACCGCTGGTGTTGCCCCGCTTTTGCAGCGCGCGGTGGTAGCTGATCACCAGCGAGACGCCGACGAGCAGGATAAAGAGGCTGGCTGTGGTGCGCTGGAAGTACTTCCAGAAACCGGCGTAGAGCACAATTTCGGGCAGGGCGCGAAAAAACCAGAGCGTCCACAGCAGGTGATAGAGCACCATCATCACGATGGCGACGCCGCGCAGGGCGTCCACTTCCCAAAAGCGGTCCGTGCGGGCGTGGCCGGTGATGCGGGTGATGGAGCGGATGGCGGTGAGGTTCATGGATGGCGGTGGTGTAGAACGAACCGGGTCGAAGCGGCCCCGCTATTTTGCATCGGGGGGCGGAATTGAGCAAATCGACAAAAGCCAAAAGGCGCAGCCAAAGAAAAAGCCGCGTGCAAGCTGCGCGCGGCTTTTTCTTTGAGCAAATTATGAGTTAGCGATTGCTGACCAGCGGCATGAAGAGCGCGCTACCCTGCGAGGGGATGCGCTCCGTCGGCGTGTCGCCCACGGCTTCCTCGATGCTGGCAGCTGCTACCACGGCGTTGTCGCTCTCCGTGCTCTGGATGAGCAGGTCATCGTAAGTGAAGCGCACGGGCGCGGGCTCGCTGCCGCTGATGTAGGTGCGCAGGTTGAACGCGCCCGCGGTTTGCAGATTGGCCGTGGAGTCCGTCACGCTAAAGAGCCAGCCGCCGGGTTCGGCCTCGCCGTCGGCCCAGACTTTACCGCGCAGCGTTGTCGGGCTGTCGCCGGTGATCTGCACGCGCACCTTTAGGTAGCCGTTGCCCACAGCGGCCAGGTCAAAGGTTCCGGCCTTGGGGAAGGAACTCCACTGGTTGTTGCTGGCGCGAATGGCCTGCATCTCCACGTATCCGCTCTGGAAGCGCCGCAGACGAACGCGATAGAGGTTGCCAGCATTGACGTAGCGCGCACCAATCAGCACTTCGTGCAGGTTGTTAACGGCCTGATCGGCCTTGACGCGGAAGGTGATGTCCACATCCTTGGCCAGAACACCTTCCAAGTTGGCTTCCAATCCGTTGTTGGGCGACACCGAAACGTGCCCTTCGCTGCCGTCCACGCTAAAGCGTTCGTTGGCGTTGTTGCCCCAGAACATCGAGTAGGCGTCGCCCATATCGGCGATGGCCCAGGTGTTGTAGACGGCGCGCGAGAAGCTGTCCGCCGCGTAGGTGATGGGCGTACTGGGTGCGCCGCCACCCCAGATGACAGACAGCGGCTGGGCAAAGATGGCATAGTTGACCTGCTCCGTTGTGTGGTAGCGTTCGGCGTCCTTGAGCTGGTCCTCGTCCACCACTAAGTCCATGCCGTCCGCGCGCAGCGCGTTGCTGCCAAACAGCGCGGCCCACGAGCCGTCTCCGCCATCCTGCGCGCCCTGTGAAACGATGCCGACGGTGGGCGTCTGCGCAAAGGGCTGGGCAAACGTATAGGTACGCGCGCCCGCAGGAACGCCTTCAACTGTGTCCGCCCCCAAAGCGATCTTGTAATCGACGCCGTCAAGCGTCCCGCTGCCCGCCTCGAAAACGATGTAGCCCACGGTCTCGTCGGCGCGCGTGCGGTTGGGGTCTTCGCCTACCTGCTTGCCGGTGAAGAGCGAGGAGGCGCTTGCGGGGTCCCACTTGTTGCCGCCGCGGCTCCAGAAAACAGACCACGCCGGATCGTTGTAGCTCATCACCTGGCCCAGAACCACCGGCTGGCTGTAGCTCTGCGCATAGCCGCGCATCTCGCCGCCCCAGTTCGAGTTGTTATCGGTGACGACGCTGGTGTAGGTGCGCGCTTCCATGGCGCGACCGTCCGGCAGCGTCCACACGCCTTCTTCGGCGACGAGACAGAAGAGCGTCTGCGCGGGCGGGCTTTGGCCATCGCCGGGATTTTGCAGGCGCACATCAAAGCTGCCGGCCGTCACGTTGTTGACGCGCACGACATAGGGCGCGGCAGCGTTGACATATTGGGCGGAGCAGACAACCACCGGGCGCTCGTACTGCTGGCTGAACGCGACCGTCTGCCAGGCGCTGCCGGCGTTAACCGTGACGGTTTCCAACTTGCCGGCCGGTCCGCTAGGCCCGGCGGGAGGCGTTGCCGCCGGCGGGGGTGTAGAATTGCCCGGCGTGGTGGGCGCTGGCGTGGGCGCGGGGGCGGGTCCGCCGCTGCCCGTCACCGCCACGTTTTGGCCAAACTCGGAGGTGTTGCCATCCCCATCGATGGCCAAAGCGGTGACTGCTTGGTCGTTGTAGAGGCCGTTGGCCGACAGGCTGAAGTCGCCGCTGCCGTTCGCCTTAGTTGAGCCAACAAAGGTTTTTCCTTCGCCATATTCTCCCGCGCCAACATCGGCAATGTAGATTTCCACAGTGCAGTTGCTACAGGCCGTGCCGCTCACCTGAGAGGTGGAGGCTTGAGTAATTTCTGGGGAATTGAGCTGCTGGTTTGGCCCGCTGTCGCCGTCGCCGCTGTCGTTGGCGTTGACGCCGCCCGGCGCAATATCAACGGCGAGACCGCCGTTGTTGTAGAACGAATTTTGCGTAAAGATATTGCCATCGGACGAGTTGTCCGTCAGGTAGATGCCGCCCTTCTTGTTGTTGGCGAAGACGTTGCCGGGTCCGATTCTAAAGTTGTGGCCGCGCATGTACATGCCCCAGCCTTTATTGGGCAGGGAGGAGCCATCGGCGCCAACGCCGATGCGGTTGTTATAGATGTAGTTGCGACCCGTGTAGTCGTGTTTGTGCCAGATGCCGTTGATATTGTTGCCAGCAATCACGTTTTCGTAAACGTGATTGTTAAACGCATCATCCTTGAAGATGATGCCATCGCCGTTGGCCGTCCACGGGTAGGCCTGGTTGCCCGTTACGTTCGTGCCAACATAGTTGCCAACCAGGTAGTTGTTGCTGGTGGACGTCATGTGAGACAAATCCAAACCGGCGTAAACGTGGCCGGAGCAGACGTTGCGCTGGCCGGGGTCCGTGCCGCCGACGATGTTGTTGGAGGGCCCCCACTGAATGTCCACACACATTTTGCCGTTGCTCAGATTCGCATTGCCGTTCGGCGTCAGCCCAAAAATGTTGTTCTGGATAACGTTGCCGTTGGTGTTCTCGTTGTCCAGGCGAATGCCAACGTAGGCGTTGCCGGAGATAATGTTGCGGTCCGCCGGGTCGGGCGTGCCGATGCGGTTAAACGAGGAGCCGGAAACCACGTGAACGCCGTGGCCCGCTCCCCAATCCGATGCGGCCTGGAAGGTTCCGCTGGCGTTTGTGCCCAGGAAGTTGCCCACAATCAGGTTGCGATCAGCCCCGTCTTCGTAGAGCCGAATCGCGTTGTGCATATCGTAAATGGCCAAGCCGCGCACGGTGTTGCCAGCCGAAGTTACGTTGAGGCCCTGGAACGAATAGCGCCCCTGGCCCCGCAGCTCAACCTTGATCTGCGCATTGCTCACCAGCGGATCGGTGTTTGCGGCTGAGCCCGGCTGCGTATAACCGTCAATCTGCACGCCACCCGTCTCGTCATTGATGGTGGGCAACATGCTGTTTAGCTGAATGGTGTGGACGCCGCTGCCGGGAATGTTGAAGGCAACGGTGTTGGGGCCAAGTTGCGCATTGGCCTCCGCGATGGCGGCGCGCAGGGTGCACGCGCCGCTGGCTGTCGCGCAGATGCCGTTGCTAAAGTTGCCGTCGGGATCATCTGCCGTGCTGTTCACCGTAAAGGTCTGCCCTGCGGCGGCCTGTACGGCGGCCGCATCGGCGCTGCTGCCCGGCTGGGCGGCCAAAATTTGCAGGTCGGCAATGTCGACGCAGCCGTCGCCGTTTACGTCGCCCCCGCGACTGGGCGCATCCGCTTCTGTCTCTGACACCGGCTCAGACGCCGGATCGGATGCTGCATCAAGGCAGGGGTTACCGTTGCGGCGTGCATCTTCCCACGCTAGCGCAACTTCGGCGACGTCGCTAAAGTTGAGGCGGCCCGCACCCGTGCGGTCGAGCGCATCGGGATCGGTCTCTATGGCGGCGGCAGTGAGGCTGCCGTCTTCGTCCACCTGCGGCGCGGGCAGCGACCATGCCGCCGCGTTCGGGGCGAGGCGCTCGCTGCTCGCCGCGGCGACAACCTCGGCCTCCGCGTCGGGCACGACCTCAACGACGAGCGAGGGGTTGGCCAACGTCACGTCCAGGAGCTGGCCGTTGATGTCCACAAACTTGGCGGCGGCAAAGTTGATTTCGAGCAGCCCCGTGCGCAGCGGAAGCAGACGCACGGTCTCCGTCCCAATCAGCTCCGCGCTGGCGGGTGCACCCTCATCGGTGGCCTCCCGGTCCACCTCGCTGATGCAGCCGACGATGTTGCAGGTATAGAAGCCAAAGGCCACGCCCTGCGGCAGCTCCGTGGCGCTGAGCGCTTCCACGTTGGTAGCCAGCGACTCCCCATTGCCAAAGACGACGCCGCCAAACTCCGCGGCCTCGCCGTTGAAGTTGACGAGCATCTCATAGCCCGCCACCGGAGCGCCGTTTAGCGCCATCTGGATCTCAATTGGCTCTTCTACCTGCACGCTTGCTGGGGCGGTGAACGTCAGCGTGGTGGCCTGGGCAGCCAGGACTTGCGTGTGAACAAAGGCGGCGGCTGTACATAAAACCAGCGCCAAAACGATAAATCTCCACGGCGTTGGCCGCCGCGCAGCGGCGGCCGACCGTGAAGATTTTGGGGTTAGATGGGAAACGATTTGCATTGCACTCCTTTTTCGTAACTATCCAGTTGTAAACAACGGTTAGGTTGTAAGACGGTTGGATGTTTGCGTACCCTTACGTCATTCCTACCGGTCATTCTTGTTAGTGACTACTATGTATATCGATCCAAAGCACCACTTTCACGCAGCAAACTTTGCCAAATTCCAACCAAATTTACGGTAACGGCGGTGGGGAGCGCATCGGTGCTGCATTGGAGATAGCGACTGCGTCGGATTGTTTTACGGGCTGGTGCAGTAGTGAATTGTACAACAAAGAACGCGGGCCAAGTTTTACGAAAAGCTTACAATTTGTTGTGACAGGTAGGACATATGTAGCGTTTTCTCAGCAAAAAAATCAGCGGGCTGCCTTGGGCAGCCCGCTAGTCTTGGGTAAATTTAGTTTATAACGCCAGCCTGGTCAGCCAGCGGCGTCGGCGTTGGCTTGTTCCGCCAGGTAGACAAAATTGAGGGGTGCATTTTGCCGCAGCAGCGCGACCGTGGCGTCGAGCACGCGACGCTGCTGGGCGGCGTCGCCGGGCTCGCCGAGGGTGGCGCCGCGATTGAGCTTGGTGATGGTGGCGCGCGGCGGGGTGACTTTGCGCGTCACCGCCGCGTTCCAGCTGGAGAGGGTGGTGGCGATGCCGTCCATCTCCAGCGCTCGGGCAATCAGTCCCACGGACTGAACGCAAATCGGTCAGGCAGGGACGAGCAGCGCCGCGTCGACGGCCTCCCACTGCACGGCTTCGAGGATGGCGGGAATAGTGGTGTCCAGCGTGCGGCGCGCGTCGGGTTGGTAGCCGCTGTAGGAGATGACGGTCGGCACGACGCCGCCAATCGTGCCCTCGTCCGCCATTTGCTGCAGGTGGCGCAGCGGCAGCAGCACCTGCGCGTCCCGGTTGACGGCGGCGTGATCGTAATGGGTGTGGGCAAAGGCGATCCGGTCGAAGGGCATCTCTGCGGAGAAGGTGCGCAGGCTGTAGTCGCCGAGATCATTTTCGGCGTCGAAGGGCGGCTGCTCGTCGCGCAGGTAAGCGCCGGAGGAGGTGATGAGCAGAATTTGAGCGGTCGCGGGGTCGACCGCCGCACCGCTGGGAACCTGTTCGTTGCTGGGGCGCTCGTACTGTTTCCAGTCGGTCTCGCCCGTGGCGCGGAGGTGGGCAAGCCAGCCGCTCTCAAACGTTTGGCTCCACTGCGATAGATGTTCCATCACTTGCATAAGTTGCTCTCGTTCTGGGTGAATGAATGACAGGAAAGTTGAACACGGACAGTTCCACGCTGTTCTGCTACGCTAAACCGGCGTGACGCAGCAAACTGTAACCAACTATACCGGAGAATTCGCCATGATCAAAGAAACGTATACCGTGCCCAACATCTCGTGCAACCACTGCACGGCGACGATTGAGCGCGAGCTAAAGTTTGTGGAGGGCGTGCGCGGTGTGGAGGCGCACGAGGAGAGCAAGCGCGTGGAGGTGCAGGTGGAGAACGAGGGCGTGTTGAGCGAGGTGGAAGCCCTGCTGGAGGAGATCGGCTATCCGGCAGAAAAGTCGGCGGCCTAGTGTTTCGGCCATGTTGATTTGACGGACGCGCCCCGACCCCATCCCCAACCTCTTCCCCTCTAGGGGGGAAGGGGCTACGAGGCCTCTACGCCTGCGAACCCACGCAGAGGGGATGGGGTGCGTCTAGCGACCTGGCTGCCTATCCGTCAAAAATCGATTGCTGGACTACTAATCGAAACCCTTATCATGGCTGAGTGGATTCGCAACATCATCGAGACGCTGGGCTACCCAGGCATTGTCTTCCTGCTCTTCCTGGAGAATGTCTTCCCGCCGATTCCCTCCGAGCTGGTGATCCCGCTGGCGGGCTTTGCGGCCAGCGACGGATCGATGACCCTGATCGGCGTGGTGATCGCGGGCACGATTGGCTCCGTGCTGGGGGCGCTGCCGCTCTACTACCTGGGGCGCACTATCTCGCGCGAGCGGCTCAAGCGCTGGGCGGACAAACGCGGGCGCTGGCTGCTGCTCGATGGCGACGACATCGACAGGGCCCAGGACTGGCTGGAAGATCACGGGCGCAGCGCCGTCTTCCTCTGCCGCCTCGTGCCCGGCGTGCGCTCGCTGATCTCGATTCCCGCTGGCTCGTCCAGCATGCACATGCCGACCTTTCTCTTCTACACCGCGCTCGGCACGGCCTTGTGGACGGCGCTGCTTGCCTATTTGGGCGTGCTGCTGGGCGACAATTATGAGCAAATCGCCAACGTGCTCGGCTCGGTCGGCAACGTGGTGTGGATGGTGATTGGGGTAGTGGTGGTGATTTGGGCCGTGCGGCGGTGGCGACGGAGGTAGGGGGGCCGCTATCAACATTTGACTCTATACTCCAATGTACAAGAAGTTGTCCAAAAGCGGCACGGTAACCAACGGTTCCCGCGTCGCTTTTTTCGTGCCCGTTGCCGACTGTTGAAATTACCTCTTGACTCCGTACCAAGCTACAGGGTGTATAATAACCCTGTAACAAGATACGGGGTTGAGCAAGGAGGCAATGTGGGACAGGGATTAACAACGGGTAAGCTGGCCCGCGCCGTCGATGTGAATGTGGAGACGTTGCGCTACTACGAGCGGCGGGGACTGCTGCCGGAGCCGCCGCGCCGCGGGTCCGGCTACCGCGCCTACCCGCCGGAGAGCGTGGGTCGGCTGCGCTTTATCAAGGGGGCACAGGCGCTGGGCTTTACGCTGGAGGAAATTCAGGAATTGCTCGAGCTGCGCGTGGATCAAAACGCGTCGAGCGGCGAAGTGCGGCGGCGGTCGCAGGAGAAAGTCGCGCAGATCGACGAGAAAATTCGCGCTCTGCGGGAGATGCGCGACGCGCTTTCGCATCTGATCGAGCAGTGTAGCGGCGAAGGACCAATGAGCGACTGCCCCATTTTAGAGGCGATGGAGATGCAAACCTTTCGCGGGGCAGCTGATCATGCAGACCACTAAAGCGCAGCCACAATCGTTTTGGCAGGCCAGGTCGATCGCCGTGGGCGTGGGGCTGGCGGCGCTCTCGATCGGCTTCGCGTCGCTGCTGCCACATGCGTGGGCGCTGGAGTTTTTCGCCGCACTGCTGGCGCTGATCGGGGCGATTTACGTCGGCATGGCTATCGAGCAGGGGCGGCAACTGATTTTTCAGTTCGCGGTCGCTATTGGCTTTATGCTGCTGGGCTTGCTCGGCTTGTGGCTGTCGCCGTGGTGGCTAGTGGCGGGCTACTTCGCCCACGGCGTGTGGGATTGGCTGCACCACAATCACAAGCAACCGCTAAGCTTGACGCAGTGGTACGCGCCATTTTGTCTGGTGGTGGACTGGCTTATTGGATCGGCCATTGTAATTTGGTGGATATAGCAGAATTGAAAACGATAGATATGGAGACGAAAAAATGAATCAAGAAAACAAATCAAATTACGGCCTATTTGCCGCCATGGTTGCGACCTCGACGCTCGTGATGTTTGGGCTGATGTACATCAACACTTATCAGTGGTCACACGTGCGCTGGAGCGAAACGCGCTTCTTTATGATGTTTATCATGGGCGCGGTGATGGCCGTGATCATGCTCGGCTTTATGCACAACATGTACAGCAATCGACGGGTCAACGCGGCGATCTATATTGGCAGTACCGTAGTCTTTGCCGCGGCGCTCTTTCTGCTGCGCAGCCAAACCACCGTTCAGGATCAATCCTGGATGCGGGCGATGATTCCACACCACTCCATCGCCATCTTGACCAGCGAACGCGCCGAAATTACCGACGTGCGCGTGCGCGAGCTGGCCGATGAAATTATCGAGGCGCAGCGGCGTGAGATCGAGGAGATGAACTGGCTGCTGGAGGACATCGCCGAAAACGGAGAGGTCACCACCGAGGCCGAGGCGGAAGCTCGGCCGGTTCCGGAGCTTGAGGCTGCACCGTAGAGCTGGTCGCTTCGCGCCACTAGTACACTGTAAGGCAGGTTTTGAGGGGTTAAACTGCTTGGCGAGCTCGGCTAGCGGTTTGGCACTAATCCATCATAATCTCGATTACGGTGTACTAGTACACTGTCATTGAAGTTTTGATGGGTTAGGGTAAAAGCGGTTGAAGGTCTGGCGGGCCATTTCGGGTGTGAACTGCCAGCGAATAGGAACAGGGGTTCGATTGCGCGTTTCAACCCAAGCGAGGACTTCACGGCTCAATTCGACTTGACAGGCGATGCGCCGCTTCAGGCATTGCCGAGATAGAAGCGAGAGTTGGATTTCAGCCATGTTGAGCCAACTGGCCTTTTTGGGCGTGTAGTGCATCTGAATTTGCTGCATCAAGGCGAAGGCCTTCGCCGGTTCAAAGGCGTTGTAAAATGAGGTGTAGGTGTGCGTGCTTAGGTTGTCCTGCACCAGTTGAATCTGACCACCGGGCGGACAGTGTTCCTCGACGAAGGCGTCCATGAACTCGGCGTAGTCCTGTCCGGTGCGTCGGTCTCGTACCTGCACAAAGCAATGTCCGGTGAGGGGCTGCACGGCCAGGAGAACGGAGCAGACGCCGTGGCGCTCGTACTCGTAGTTTTGTCGTTTTGGCTTGCCGGGTTCAACGGGCAAGGGGACGAGCGTGTCGCCAATCAGTTGACAGGGCCGCTCATCGAAACACCAGAGCGGGCGCAGCGGGTCAAAGGGACGGGCGTAGATGGCTAGCATATATTCCATTTGCGCCAGAAAGGTAGGCGTCAGTTTGCCCAGGCACCATTGGCGGACTAAGTGAGGCTTGACCGTGTTTTTTTCAGAATTTCGCCCACGGCGTTGTGGGAGATGTGCTCAACCAACTCGAGTTCCACCGCCTTGTCCGCCAACAGGCGCAAACTCCATTGGCTACGCCCCGCTGGCGGTTCTGAACAGGCCAACGCGGTGATTTTGGCCCGTTGCTCGCCGCTGATGGTGCGGGCGCGACCGCTTCTTGGCTTTTCACTAATCGCCGCCTCGAGCCCTTCTTGCACATAGCGACGCCGAATCCGGTCTATCGTCGACAGGCTCGTGTCGAGCTTCTCGGCAATCTCTTGGTCTGTTTTCTGCCCTTGATGATGATTTTCATCGCTCAACAGCAATATCTTTATCCGATTCAGTTTGCGTACACTCCTCACGCCGCCCAGGGTTAGCCGATTGAGGTAGCTACGTTCTTCGCCCGGCAATCTGACGTTATTTATATGCTTTTTGCGTCCCATGCAAACCTCCTTCTTTTGCTCCTTGCTTCGCGTTGGGACGTATTTTATCGCTTACCCTTATCTACTCATAATCTCGATTACACTGTACTAGTGCGCCGCCGCGTAAATTCTCAGGCAGTTAACCGCTAAGACGCAAAGAGCACAAAGAAACCCGGTCCGCTCAGCGATTCTTTGTGTCCTTTGGGTCTTTAGTGGTGAAAAATCTGCGCGGTTATTTACGCCCAGCCGGACTAACGCCACCAGCCCAGCAGCCGACGCTTCCACTGCGCCAGCGTATGCTGGAGAACGAGCGTCTGCTTGACCTCCGGCGGCAGATGGTTGAACCAGTAGTCGGTCGTCTTGGCCGTGACGGTGATCAGACTTTTGATTTCGTTCTCAAGCGCGTACTCCGCGCTGACGGGCAGCAGCAGATCGCTTTCCACGGCGCGCGCCTGCACGTTCTCGCGCTCAGTGGATTCGGCCAGCCAACTCGCCATGGCGGGCGATGCACAGCGCACGGCCAGCCAGCCCTGCTCCGCCGCCCGCGCCTCCAGCCCGCTCACCTCGCGGATGCCGCGCGTCAGCTCCGCGACCACGGCGTCATAGGCTTCGGCATCGGTTGCCGGGTTAGCAACAGTGCAGAGCATCTCTTCTCGATGGGGTCGACCACCCTCATGGGGGAGCGCTCAGAAATCGTCCCACATGTTGCCCCAGTCCACCGAGCCATCGGCGCGGTAGCGCATCGGGGCGGCGGCCATCGGTTCGGCCTCTATCGATTTTGTAGAAGATGGTGCGTCGGACATGGCTTTCCTTGTGGTGAACGGCAAACGGTAGCGAGCAGAACAACGGCGTGCAGAGCTTGGCGACCTGCAAACCAATTGTATACCTTTTTGCCAGCAAGTTAAAGTGGCTGGCTCCACTATAAGCATAGAAAGACATTAAGTAGATGAAACAAGTTACACGCAGCTGCCTGACGCGCCGCGACTTTCTACGGATCAGCGGCGTTTCGAGCGCCGCCCTGCTGCTGGCCGCGTGCAGCCCGCCGCAGGTCAGCACGGCTGGGCGTCCGGGAAGTAGCGTTCCCAGCACCGACTTCGCGCCCGATCTAGAGCTGTCAATCACGGCTACCAGCGCCGAAGCGTCGATCCTACCGGGCGCGGTGACGCAGGTGTTGCACTACGCCGCAGAAGTACTGAGCGGCGCTGCCGAGACAGTGGATACGCCGGGAAATTACCTCGGCCCCATCCTGCGCCTGCGGCAGGGTCAGCGGGTGCGCATCCACTTCAAGAATGAGCTGGACGAAGAGAGCATCATCCACTGGCACGGGCTGATCGTGCCCGCCGCGATGGACGGCCACCCGCGCCTGGCGATTGCACCCGGCGAAACCTTCGTCTACGAGTTTGAGGTGCAGAATCGCGCCGGAACCTACTGGTTCCACCCCCACCCCCACCTGCACACGGGGCGGCAGGTTTACGCCGGGCTGGCGGGTCTGTTCCTGGTGAGCGACGAAGAGGAGGCGGCGCTGAACCTGCCGAGCGGCGAGTATGATCTGCCGCTGGTGATTCAGGATCGCCAGTTTGACGGCGACAACCAGCTTGTCTACCTGGGCAAATCGGTGATGGACGAAGCGAGCGGCGGCATGGGCGGCACGATGGGCGGCATGATGGGCGGCGGCGACATGAACGCCGCCATGGACCGCATGATGGGCGTGCTGGGCGACCGCATTCTCGTCAACGGGCGGCCGGACGCCACGCTCGATGTCGCCACGCGCGCCTACCGCCTGCGCTTGCTCAACGCCTCCACCGCGCGCATCTACAAGCTGGGCTGGCGCGACGGCACGCCGCTCACCGCGATCGGCACGGACGACGGCCTGCTGGAACGCCCGGTGCAGAAGCCTTACCTAACGTTTGCACCGGGCCAACGACGTGAACTGTGGGTCGACTTTAGCGACTACCCAGTGGGCACGGAACTGCGGCTGGAAAGCCTGCCCTTCGAGGGCGTCGAGGCGGGCGGCACCATGATGGAAGGTATGGGCGGCATGAGCGGCATGAACACGGGCGACGATCCCGCGCTGCCGCAGGGCGCGCCCTTTCCCGTGCTGACGGTGCGCGTAGCAAGCGAGGCGAGCGAGACAGACACGCTGCCGGAGCGTTTGACCACGGTGGAGACGCTCGACGCCAGCGCCGCCGTCAACGCGGATGAGCCGCGCGTTTTCGCCCTTGCCGCCCGCGGCATGGAGTGGACGATCAACGGCGAAACCTACGATATGGGCAACATCAATCCCGACACGCAGGTCGCGCTGGGGACGACGGAGCTGTGGGAATTCGCCAATCTGGCCGACGCCGGCATGATGACCGACTTCATGGCGCACCCCATGCATGTTCACGGCGTGCATTTCCAGGTGGTCGAGCGCGAGGTCGATCCGGCCTATCGCGCGGGCTGGGAGACGCTGATCAACGGCACGATCGATGAAGGCTGGCACGACGTGGTGCTGGTGATGCCGGGCGAGCGCGTGCGCGTGGCGGCGCGCTTCACCGAGCCTGGGCTCTTCGTGCAGCACTGCCACATCCTCGAACACGAGGACCTGGGCATGATGCGGAATTTTCTAGTAACGTAATCAACTGGGAGCAAACCATGGCAACAACCAAAACTTTGACCGTGCCCGTAATCGGCATGACCTGTGCCAACTGCGTGGCGGCGGTGGAGCGCAACGCCAAAAAAGTCGAGAACGTAGACGACGCGTCGGTCAACTTTGCCAGCGAACGGCTGACGATTGAGTACGATCCCGCCGTCTCCAAGCCGCGTGACGTGCTGGCCGAGGTGATCGAGCGCGTGGACAAGGCGGGCTACCAGGTGCCCACCGCCACCCTCGATCTGCCGCTGCTGGGCATGACCTGCGCCAACTGCGCCAACACGATTGACCGCACGCTTAAGCGCGTCGAGGGCGTGCTGGACGCCAACGTTAACTTTGCCAGCGAAAAGGCGACGGTCGAGTACGTCGCTGGGCTGGTCAATCGTGGTGACCTGGCCGCCGCCGTGCGCAAAGCGGGCTACGACGTGGTCGAAGCTGCGTCTGAGGCGGAGATGGAGGATGCCGAGCTCGCCGCGCGCGAGGCCGAGATTCGCCACGAGTGGCGGCGGCTGATTGTTGGCGTGATCTTCTCGCTGCCGCTCTTCGTCCTCAGCATGGCTCGCGACTTTGGCCTGGTGGGCATGTGGGCGCACGCCAACTGGGTCAACTGGCTCTTCCTGGCGCTGGCGACGCCCGTGCAGTTCTACGTGGGCTGGGACTACTACCGCGGCGCGTGGAAGAGCCTGCGAAACGGCAGCGCCAACATGGACGTGCTGGTGGCCATGGGCTCGTCGGTGGCTTACGCATACAGCGTGGCCGTGCTGATCGCCAAAACGCTCGGCAGCACCGCGCTGGGCGACCACGTCTACTTCGAGACCGCCGCCGTCATCATCACGCTGATTGTGTTGGGCAAGCTGCTGGAGGTGCGAGCCAAGGGGCGCACCAGCGAGGCGATCAAGAAGCTGATTGGCCTCCAGCCCAAAACGGCGCGCGTGGTGCGCAACGGCGACGAGATCGACCTGCCGATTGCTGAATTAGTGACGAGCGACGTGATTCTCGTGCGCCCCGGCGAGAGAATTGCGGTGGACGGTGAAATCATCGAAGGCCGCTCCGCCGTGGACGAGAGCATGATCACCGGCGAGAGCCTGCCCGTCGACAAAGCGCCCGGCGATGAGGCCATCGGCGGCACGATCAACAAGCAGGGGCTGCTGCGCATCCGCGCCACCAAGGTCGGGCGCGAGACGGCGCTGGCGCAGATCATTCGCTTGGTCGAGCAAGCGCAGGGCAGCAAAGCGCCGATCCAGCGCGTGGTGGATCGCGTGTCGGCCTACTTTGTGCCCGCGGTAATCGTTTTTGCGCTGGTGGTCTTCGGAATTTGGCTCTTCACGGGCGCCGGCTTTGTGCCCGCGCTGCTGCGGCTGATTGCCGTGCTCGTCATTGCCTGCCCCTGCGCCATGGGGCTGGCCACGCCGACCTCGATCATGGTCGGCGTGGGCAAGGGAGCCGAGAACGGCATCCTCTTCAAAAACAGCGCCTCCCTGGAGCAAGCCCACAAGCTGACGGCCATCGTGCTGGACAAGACGGGCACAATCACCAAAGGCGAGCCGGCGGTGACGGACGTGGTGGCTTCGACAAGCTCAGCCACCGGTCGCGACGACCTGCTGCGGCTGGCCGCTTCGGCGGAGCGTGGCTCTGAGCATCCGCTGGGCGAGGCGATTGTGCGTTCGGCGCAGAGCCAGGGTTTGGCGCTCAGCAACCCGGTCAACTTCGAGGGCATCGCCGGCCACGGCATTGCGGCGCAGGTCGACGGGCACAGCGTGCTGCTGGGCAACCTGCGGCTGATGGAGCGCGAGCGGGTTGGCTTGAACGGTCTCGGCCCCCAGGCAGAGCAGATGCAGAGCGAGGGCAAGACGGCCATGTGGCTCTCGGTCGATGGACAGGCCAGCGCCCTCATTGGGGTGGCTGACACGGTTAAAGAAGGCTCGAAAGAGGCCGTGGCCGCCCTGCACAAGCTGGGGCTAACGGTGGTGATGATGACCGGCGACAACGAGGCCACGGCGCAGGCGATTGCCAAAGAGGTCGGAATCGACCGCGTCTTTGCCGAGGTGCTGCCGGGGGACAAGGCCAAAAATGTCGTCAAGCTGCAGGAGGAAGGCTACACAGTAGCGATGGTGGGCGACGGCGTCAACGATGCGCCGGCGCTGGCGCAGGCGGACGTGGGTATCGCCATCGGCACGGGTACGGATGTCGCCATGGAGACGGCGGACGTGACCTTGATGCGCGGTGACCTGCGCTCGGTGCCGCAGGCGATTGGGCTCTCCAAGGCAACGATGCGCAACATCAGGCAGAATCTGGCCTGGGCCTTTGGCTACAACGTGGCGCTGCTGCCGATTGCTGCCGGTATTCTCGCTCCCTTCGCTTGGGCACCCGACATGTTGCGCCAGCTTCATCCCATCCTGGCTGCGGGTGCGATGGCTTTTTCGAGCATCAGCGTGGTCACCAACGCGCTGCGGCTGCGCGGCGTGAAGGTGCAGTAGAAAATCGTGTGGATACTGTTGGCCGCGGGCACGCCGCTGTTAACGTCGCTAAACGCGATCTTCTACAAGCGACTGTTACGCACGGCAGAGCCGCTGGTGGTGGTCTGGGGCGTGACGCTGCTGGCGCTACCGCTGCTGGCGCTCTTTGCCGTGCTGCTCACTCCGCAGCTGCCGCGGATCGATTGGACGTTCGCGGCGGCGATTGCGGGCGCGGGATTGCTCAACGTGGTGGCGCACTTGATCAACACCGCGGCGCTCCAGCGGGCCGATGCCTCGCTGGTGACGCCGCTGCTTAACTTTGGGCCGCTCTGTACGCTGCCGTTGGCCGCGCTTTTGTTGAGAGAGCACGGCCAACGGCGCAGGCTGCCCGCTACGGGATTGATGGTGGTGAGTGCCGTGTTGATGGCGCTGTAGATTGGTTGCTGCGAAATCTCCATGATTGAAGTTCGCTCCACAAAAATCGAAGACCAACGGGCTGTTCGCACGATTGTGCATCGGGCGCAGCTCTATCCATTTGGGCTTAGCTGGAAGAATTTTCTCGTGGCAGAACAGGCGGGTCAAATCATCGGTGTGGGGCAGGTGCGCCCACACCGCGACGGCAGCCGCGAGCTGGCGTCGATTGCCGTAATGCCATCGTTCCAGGGACGGGGCATCGGCGACCGGCTCGTGCGCGCCTTGCTCGCGCGCGAATCGGGCACGCTCTACCTGATGTGTGCCGAGAAGAGGATAAGCTTTTACAAGCGCTTTGGCTTTTACGAAATTTCCGCGCGCGAGACGCCGCCGTCGCTGCGCTGGAAGGTGCGCACGGGCACGGTCGTGGCGTCCGTTGCGTCGAGGCTGGGGCTGGAAGTGGGGCGGGTGGCGGCGATGAAGCGCGAGGCAGCAGAGCGACGGTTAGAATGACCGCTATTTTGTTTGTTGGACAAACCCTCAGCGCCAGGTGACGCCGCGATCCGGGCTGCGGAAGAGTTGACCGTCCGCCGTGCCGGCCCAGAGCACCTGATTGCCCTCGCCGCCCACGGCCAGCGCCGTGACGTCCGCCGCCAGGGCGCGCTGCCCCCAGCTGCCAACACCGTCTAAGTTGAGAAACAGAACGCCAGCGGGCGTGCCCGCGTAAAGCACGTTGCTGGCCCCGTCGTAGGCCAGCGCGCGCACGTTCAGATCGGCAATGCGACCGTTGACCGCGCCGTTGCGGCTCGTCCAACTCTGCCCGGCATCCGCGCTGCTGAAGACGCCGCCCTCGGTGCCCAGGAAGAGAACGCCCGGCCCGGCAGCAAAGGCCTGCGCCTGCCCCGGCAGCGTTTCGGACAGCAGCGTCCACGTGATGCCTCCGTCGCTGCTTTGGTAGAGCGAATTGGGCGTGACGCCCCAGGCAACCCCCATGCGCGGCGCGGAGGCCAGCCCAACAAAGCGCAGCTCCGTCTCCAAAGGCTGCCAGCCGACGCCGTCCCCGCTCTGCCAAAGGCCGCTCGGCGTGGCGACCAGCCAGTTCGCTGCGCCCAGCGCCGTGGCAGCCAGCACCGGCTCGTCCAACTGAGCAGCGCGCCAGTCGACGCCGTCCGCCGAGAGCTGGGCCGCTTGATCGGTGCTGAGCAGCAGCTGATCGCCGAGCTGTTTTAGCGTCTGCACGGGCCTGTCAAAGCTGGCGACGGGCGTTTGCGCCGTCTGCTCGCTGCGTCCCTGTAGATAAATCCCGGCAATCACCGCCACCCACACAAGCGCCAACCCCGCCGCGCCCCACCAAAGCCAGCGGCGACGAGGCGCAGCCGCCGTCCCAGCCGTTGCGTTTGCGCGCGGCTGAACTGCGGGCTGGACTGTTTTTGTGTCGGCTGGAGCAGGAAGATTGGCCGGGGCATCCGGAGCGGGGACGACTGCGGCCTCCATTTGCGCCGCGCCATTAATTGGCGGCGTGCCGTTCGTGGCGTTCGATCCAGCAACGGCTGCATCGACTGGGCCACCATCGCCGGGGCGCAGCGCTGCGCCACAGGCGGCGCAAAAGCGATCTGCCGGCTGGACGGCGGCGCCGCACTGGTGGCAGTAGCGGACGCGCTGCGGCTGACCGCTTTCGTTAATTTTATCGGCAAAGTCACCGGCGGAAGCAGCGGCGACATCCGTCGTGCGCCGGGCGGCTTGGATTTCGGCCTCCAGCCGCTGCTCCAGATCGGGGGTGATAACCAGTGAACCCATCGACTGTATTTGGCGCTGGGCCTGCAGCGCCTGCACGCGCTTGGCGCGGCTCTCCAGCGGAGCCGTCAGCGCGCGGTAGTCGGTGGCGTTGAGGTTGCTCAGCTTGTAGTCCATCGCCAAATCGCGCAGGGCCTCCAGCGTGGAGAGCTCCTCCTGGCGCAGCGCTTCGGCTTCGCCCTCCGGCTCGTTAAGCGACCAGGGGCGGCGCGCCTGCTGCCAGATCGGCGCGACCACGGCAGCGACAGCCGCCAGCGCCACCGCAGCCAGCACAAAAATGGTTGTCACGTGAAGAGCTCCTCGTCATACTGCACCAGCAGCTCCCGCACCGAATCGTCGAGCGCCAGCGCTTCGCCGTCTGTTCCGGCCGCTTCGGTGGCGGGCTCGTTTGTGGCGGGCTCTTCCGCGGTGGAGCGTCGCCCCGCCATGCGCCAGAGCAGCCCGATCAGCCAGACGCTCGCCAGGGCAAAGCCGATGATGGGGAGAAGCCAGAGCCAGGCGTTGAGGCCGGTGCGCGGCGGCTCGCGCAGAATGCGGATGCCGTAGCGATCAACAAAGTAGCTCTTGATTTGGGCTTCGCTCTCGCCCGCCGCCAGTTTTTCGCTCGTGATGGCGCGCATCTCGACGGCCAGCCGCGAGTTGGAAAAGGCCACGGATTCGCCTTCGCAGACGAGGCACTGAAGCTGGTCGGCCAGGTGAATGACGCGCTGGTCGAGGCTCAGGCTCTGCAGCGGTGCGCGGTTGACGTTGAGATTGGTCACCAGCCCGCGCCCCAGCAGCGCCGCCCCGGCGACGACGAGCAGCAGCACGGCGAGCAGCACCAGCGTTGCCCGGCGGCTCCAGGCGTAAGCGGCAGGCGGGGCCGATTGGTTAGCCATGGCTCAGCGCCTCTCCCACCAGCGGCTGCGGGCTCAACTGCCGCACCGGCTGGCGACGCGGCTGCGTCTGCGGCCACCAGGCAATCAGCCCGCCCAGCACCAGCACCAGCCCGCCAAACCAAATCCACGAGACCAGCGGATTCACAAAGATAAAGAAGCTTGCGCCCGCCTCGTCCCAGCCGGTGAGCACAACGTAGAGATCCTCCAGCGCCGTCGAGCGGATGGCGATCTCGCTGACGGGCTGCTCCTCAAAGCCGACGATGGCGCGCTTGCCCGGCTCCAGCACCGTCCACGGCTCGCCGCCGCGCGCCACGGCCAGGCTGGCGCGAGTCGTTTCTTCGTCCGGCGTGTTGTCGGGCGCGATGCCCAGCCCGGTGTAGGTCAGCTCGTAGCGGCCCACCGCCACGCTTTCGCCCGGCGCCAGCGTCACCCCGCGCTCGACATGAAAGAACTGGCTGCCGACCACGCCAAAGGTGATAAAGACCAGCCCGGCGTGCACCAGGTAGCCGCCGTAGCGACCGCGCGCCCGGCCCACGAGCCGCACCGTTGCCCGCAGCCAGGATTCGCCCGTCACCGTGCGGCGGGCGCTGATGCCGCGCGCGTACTCCTGCACGATGGTCATGCCGGTGAAGGCGGCGGCGGCAAAGCCCAGAGCGGGCCAAACGGCGCGCATCACGATCAGCAGCGTCGCAAAGACGGCAACCAAGACGGCCAGCGACCAGCGAAAGCGCTGCCAAAGCTGGCCGGGCGTGGCGCGTCGCCAGGGCAGCAGCGGGCCCACGCCCATCAGCAGCATCAGCGCCAAGAAGAGCGGCCCGTTGACCTGGTTGTAGAAGGCGGGCCCCACGGTGACCTGCACGCCGGTAAACAGCTCGCTGATCAGCGGAAAGAGCACGCCCAACAGCGTCGCAAAGATGACGCTGACGAGCAGCAGATTGTTAAAGAGAAAGCCGCTCTCCCGGCTCAACATGCTGTCCAGGGTGCGTCGGCTTCCCAGCTGCGGCATTCGATAGACCAAGGCCGCAAAGCTGACGATGAGAATGATGCCCAAAAAGCCAAAGAACCAGGGGCCGATGCTGGATTGGGCAAAGCTGTGGACGGAGACGATTACCCCGCTGCGCACGATAAAGGTGCCAAAGATCGCCAGCGCGAACGACAGAATCACCAGCACCAGCGTCCACACCTTTAACATGCCGCGCTTCTCGGTGACGATGGCCGAGTGGACGTAGGCCGAGGCCGCCAGCCAGGGCACAAGCGCCACGTTCTCCACCGGATCCCAGCCCCAGTAGCCGCCCCAGCCCAGCACGCGGTAGGCCCACCACGCGCCAAAGAGCAGCCCCATGCTGAGCAGCCCCCAGGCGGCCAGCGTCCAGCGGCGGGTGGCGCGCAGCCAGCTGGCGTCCAGTCGCCCGCTAAAGAGTGCGGCCATGGCAAAGGCGTAGGGAATGGTCATGCTCATGTAGCCCAACAGCAGCAGCGGCGGGTGGATCGCCATGCCCGGGTCCTGCAGCAGCGGGTTGAGCCCGCGCCCGTCGAGCGGCGTAAAATCCAGCCGCGTAAAGGGGCTAGCGACAAAGAGCAGCAGCAGCAAAAAGAAGAGCGCAACGGTCATCAGCACGGCGATCACGCCCGGCATGAGCCGATACTGACCGCGCCAGTTGGTGGTGATGGCGATGCTGCTAAAGAGACCCAGCCCCGTGGCCCAGAAGAGCAGGCTGCCGGCGTTGCCGCCCCAGAAGGCCGTCCAGGTGTAGAGCAGGCTCTGGCTCTCGCGCGTGTTCTGGAAGACGTAGAAGACGCTGTAGTCCTTGGTCACAAAGGCGTAGACCAGCGCGGCGCTGGCGACGAGCAGCAGCGCGGTGACGGCGTGGGCGGCGTTGCGCGCCGAGAGCAGCCAGCCCGGTCGACGCTGGCGGTCGCTCCAGATGGCGACGCCGATGGCGTAGATCGCAAAAACCGGCGCGATCTGCAAGGCACCGGCTCCGATGTAGACAATATCTAGCGAGGGAAACATAAAATGCTCCGGGGAAAACCTTCAAACGCTGCGCAAAAATGCTCGTAACTCAATTAGAGGCTTCCACCCCTTCTTCCGCAGAGAGCGCGGCCTCGATGCCCTGCTCCAGCGTGGCGCGCGTGACGGCGCCAATGATGCGGCGGCTAACCGTCCCGTCCGCGGTGATAAAATAAGTTTCGGGCACGCCGGTTAACCCATACTCCACGGCGACGCGCCCGCGCTCGTCGATCAGGTTGGGAAAGGTAATGCCAAATTCGTCCAGGTAGGCGCGGGCGTTCTGCTCCGTATCCCAAATGTCCACGCCCAGGAAGACCACCCCCTGCTCCGCGTACTCGCGCCAGCCCTCCTCCAGCAAAAGCGCTTCGTCCCGGCAGGGCGGACACCAGCTGGCCCAGAAGTTGAGCACCACGACTTCGCCCCGCAGATCGCTCAGCTGGAGCGTTGCCCGGTCGCGGAAGGGGTCGTAGAGCGTGCCGCCAAATTCGGCGGCGGGCCTTTGAACGGTTTCCACAAGCAGCGGGCCGTCATTCGTGCCAAAGCTGTTGACGCCGCCCTGCTGGCGAAAGAGCCCCCAGCCCAGCAGCAGCAGCAGCGCCCCCATTGCCACAAAGACCGGTAGCCAAGCCAGCAGGCGACCCGCACCGGCGGCGGGGGCGCGTTCGGCATCATCTAGCTGAGAAAGGGGGTCGTCGACGTACAGTTTATCACGGGTCATGGGCCTAAATTCGTGAAAAAAATCACAATCCGTAAAACGAAGGAGCGAAGAATAATTTTGTTCTTTAGCGAAAGCGCGTCGATAAACTCAGACACGCGCAGTAATTCTCAATTTAGAAGTTGGAACCGCGGATGTTCGCGCAGCGGGCGCTGTCGCCCACACAGACAAACGCGGATTTCTCTTAAGAACGCGTCGACTCGAGAAAATTTCTTCCGGCTCTTCTTCGTAGCGGCTGGGGCACTTGAGCAGCAGCGTTTGGGCCTCAAACGTACCGTCCGCCAGCAGCTCTCCCTCCACAATTGCCGAGACGGCGCGCTGGAAGTTGTCCGGTCGCGGGCCGTAGAAGACGACCGGCAGCTGAGCGCCGTTTTCGTCCTCGATCGCAAACTGAAGCGTCATGGCCTTGGCGTCCCACGCTTCGCTGCCCTCGACAACCGCGCCGTTTACGCGCACGCGCTGCCCCTCCACGTTGGGCTTGGCGTGCAGCTCGCTAATGGTCAGAAAATAAGCACCGCCCGCCATCACGCCCTGCACCACCAAAAAGATCACGGCCACGACCAACAGCCCGCCAGCGGCGAAAAACTTGACGTTGACGCCGGGCTTGCCAACCGCCAACGATTCGGGGATGGTGGAAATTGATTCGGTTTGCTGTACCATGAATTACCCTTAACGTGTTACCCTTAAATCGACTGCAACCGCGCGGTGCGCACCGTTGGTTCCAGCATAAACGTCTGTGATAAGAGACAGATTAACGCCCGCTATAAAACTTGTAGCAAGTGGCGTTCGCTGTCTACAATTGTATGTCTTAACGAAATCGACTGTCAAATTCCTTGGGGATCTCCTAGACATCGTTTATGCCGTTGTTTGACAAGCCCGCCCCTCCGCCCAGGGCGCTACCCGCCCGTTGAAGCATGTGCACTGCGGTCGCTGATCTGTGCCTCGAACCAGTGGTGGAGCGCCTCCACCGGCGTTGGTTCTTTCGTGGTATAACTCAATCTGTGCGCCGTCCGCCAGGTCGCTGTAGACAACTTCACTACGACCGTTGTGCGCACGCAAATCGGCCAGCCCCGACATGGTTTGCCGTGGATTTGCGCCGAGTCCTCAAAGTCGCCGCGGCGGAGAGGCACGGATGGATTCGCCAGAGTAGCCTAATTGCCAATCTGTTGCTATGCTACACGGGGCTTTTCTATTTTGAGCTTTGCTCAATTTCTTGTCTTTCCCATCAACCAAAACGCCCACCAGCCAAAACGTTGAGGCTCTGCGAGGAGAACACAGTGATCAAAGCGGTGGTTTTTGACGTGGGCGGCGTGCTGCTGCGAACCGAAGACCGCGCGCCGCGCACCGAGCTGGAGCAGCGGCTCGGCCTGGCGCCGGGCACGATTGAGGCGGAGATCATCAACGGCGAGCGGGGCCACGCGGCGCAACGCGGCGAGGGCACGCTTGCCGAACTCTGGGCCTGGGCGGGCCAACGCTACGGGCTGAGCACCAACGCGACGGCCCAAATGCAGCGCGACTACTGGGGCGGCGACCGGCTGCACGCGGCGCTGATCGACTACGTTCGCACGCTGCGGCCACGCTACCAAACGGCCATCATCAGCAACGCCTTTGACGATTTGACGGCGCTGCTCACCGAAACGCACGCCATCGCCGATGCCTTCGACGTGATTGTCGGCTCGGCTTACGAGGGCATGATGAAGCCGGACGCGGAAATCTACGAGCGGACGCTGTCGCGGCTGGGGCGTGCGCCGGCGGAAGCCGTCTTTATCGACGATTCGATGGCCAATATCGAGGGCGCGCGGACGGTCGGGATGCACGCCATCCACTACATGCCGGACGTCGACGTACCCGCGGAGTTGGCAAAGCTGGGCGTGTCGCCAGAGTCTGATTCATGATAGAATCGAGACGTTCTTGTCTCGATTGATCTATATACCTTTCGCCCCACCTTCTACACAATCAAGAATAGGCTTAACCACCCACCGCTCATCAATACGCAATAAGCACTACGCACTACTTTCTCCATGTCCCTCGACACCGTCCTACAAAGCATCTTCACCGCCACCTTCGTCGCCACCGTGATCCGCGTGGCGACGCCGCTGCTGCTGCCCGCATTGGGTGGGCTGATCTCCGAGCTGGCGGGCGTCATCAACATTGCGCTGGAAGGGATCATGTTGATGGCGGCCTTCATCGGCGTGGTCGCGAGCGCGCTGCTGCCGGGGTGGCTGCCGGGCGCGCCGCTGTGGCTCTACCCGTGGCTCGGCGCGCTGGCGGGCGTGCTCGCGGGCGTGGGCATGGCTTGGATCGTTGCCTTCTTTCACCTGGAGCTGGGCGCGGACATCATCCTCGCCGCCCTCGGCATCAACATTCTGGCGCAGGGCGGCACGATCTTTCTGCTCTTTACCCTCACCGGCGAAAAGGGCAGCACCGCGGCGCTCGCCAGCTTTGCCCTGCCCGCACTGACGCTGCCGGGCATCGACAGCGTGCCGGTGCTGGGGACGCTGTTGAGCGGCTACAACATCTTGACCTACGCCGCCTTTCTGCTCGTGCTGCTCGTGTGGCTCTTCCTCTACCGCACGGCCTACGGCACGCACCTGCGCGCGGTTGGCGAAAGCCCGGCGGCCGCGGCCAGCGTCGGCATCAACGTCAAGCGGGTGCAGTACAGCGCACTGCTGCTCAGCGGTGCGCTGGCCGCGCTCGGCGGCATCAACCTCAGCATGGGCTACCTGACGCTCTTTCAGAACAACATGACGGCTGGGCGCGGCTTTATCGCCTTGGCCATCATTTACTTGGGTAACCTCACGCCGCTGGGCACGCTCGCCGCCGCGCTCATTTTTGGTGCGGCCACCGCCCTCGGCACGCAGCTCGGCACGCTCAACATTCCCAGCCAATATCTCGACCTGATCCCGCCCGTCGCCACCATCCTGGCGCTGGTGATTTACAACCTGCGTCGACGCGCCCAGCTCGTGGCCCACTCGCGCCAGTTTGAGCAGCAGTCGGCGACGCCAACGCCCGCGGCGGATTAACGTCGAGCTGTCAGCGAATTACAGGGAGCAGATTGAACGGATTCTACGACGAGCGCCATCCGTTCTGGACAGCCACTGCCAACAGCACAAGTCAAAGTACACCAACCAAACCCACAATCCGATCAATCCGCTATGAAATCCGCTGACAGCTTACTCGACAAAATTCGCGGCGGCCTCTACGGCCAGGCCCTGGGCGACGCCTGGGGCGCGCCCGCCCTGACGCGACCGGCCCTCACCCGCGCCCGCTACGGCGACTGGCTCGACGATCTGGTCGCGCCGCCGCACGACCACCCCGTCCACGGTGGCTTTGCGGCGGGTGAAATTACCGATGACACGCAGCAGGCGTTCGCGCTGGCCCAGGTGCTGATCGATGATGGCTCTATCAGCGTCGAAGGCGCGGCGCGGGCGATTGTCGCCTGGTACGACAAAATCGATGGGGAGAACAGCCCCTACGTTGGCCCCAGTACACGCCGTGCAGTGGAGGCGCTTCAGCAGGGCGCGGACCCACGCGAAACGGGTCGACACGGCGACACCAACGGCGGCGCCATGCGCATTAGCCCCATCGGATTGATTCATCCCGGCGAGCCGGACGCCGCTATCGCAGATGCCATCATCGCCTGCACGCCGTCGCACTTCACCGATGTCGCGCTCTCCGGGGCGTGTGCCGTGGCAGCAGCGGTGGCCCACGCGCTGAGCAATAGCGCGACAGTAGAATCGATCCTCGAAGCGGGCATTCGCGGCGCCGAAGCCGGCGTGAGGCAGGGCCAAACGTGGATGGGGCCGTCGGTGGCGCGACGCATTGAGCTGGCGTTTGACTTGGTTAGCGACGCGAACTTCTCCGAACACGAGCGGCTCGGCCACCTCTATGATCTAATTGGCTCGACGCTGATGACGGCGGACGCCGTGCCCTGTGCCTTTGGCGTCTTCGCCATGGCCGAGGGCGATCCGGTGCAGACCGCCATCTACGCCGCCGCTCTCAGCGGCGACGCGGACACCGTCGGCGCGATGGCCTGTGCGATGGCGGGCGCGTGGCGCGGCGTCGCTGCGATTCCGGCAAAACATCTGGAGACGCTGCGGTCGGCCAATCCGGCGTATGATTTTGAGGCGGTGGCGCGGGGGCTGCACGAAATGGCCCTTGCGCATTCGTGATATACTCAAGCCATGAACACCATCACCCGCCACAACTGGTCTCAACGGCTCGACCCGTCCCAGCAAGACGCCCTGGGACGCACCTGGATCGCCGTCGGCGTGCCGGGCTACGTTGGCCCCAAGAAGCGACAGCGCCGCGCGGCGATGGACGAGCGCTTTGGCGCGGAGGGCTGGCGCATCGGCCACTACGTGCGCGGGCGCATCGTCTCCGAGCAGGCGGCCCTGCGCGAATATGAGCAGAGCTATCGCGTCTTCCTGCACGGCCAGCCCGCCCTCGTCGACTTTCTGGTCTCGACCTGCGGCAACGTCTACGACACCCAGCCGGACAACGTCCACGATCACGAATATCACCAGCCGCACACCAGGGCCAACCACTACCAGGACATCGCCGTGCGCCGCGTGATCGCGGAGCTGGTGGACGATCCGACGTGGCCGAATGTGACCGAGACAGCGGAGGAGGAGGTCGAGCTGACGGATTTGAGCAGCGGGAAGCTGCGGCGCCTGCCGCGGGCGCGCGGCTTTCGCGGCGACCACGTGCTGCAAATTCGCGGCGTCGAATCGCCCGGCTACTGCTTTAGCCCCGCCGTCGTGCCCGTCCACGATCCGGCGCTCGTCGCCATGCATCCGCTGATGACGCGGGAGTGGTGGCTGCACGAAGGCTGCCAGCACCTCTCCGTCGAAGCCTTCTGGCAGACGAGCAAGGTGCTCGAAGTGCGCTACGACCGCTGGCTCGCGCTGGGCGAGAAGCGGCGCGCGGTGCTGGCGGAGATCAACGGGCGGGAGTGAAGACGTGAGCCGTTTACCAGAAGAGATACTCTTTACGGTTACCGATCCACACGGGCGACAGGTAATTTTGACGGCTGCGTGCTTTACGTTTCATATTCTTATTGCTCACCCCAAAATATCTGAGCCGGAAATTATCGGTGAAACGATAAAGCAATCAAGCTTTATCGCGCGAGACGCCGACGGAGAGCGCCTGGTATACTACAGGCTGTATCAGAAGACGCCTCGCCGCTAGATCAAGGCGGTTGTGGAGGCAAATGAAGTGGTGACGGCTTATCGAACAAGCCGATTGAAGAAGGGAGAGCAAATCGTATGGCAGTCATCGCCATCCCCGCAGCCGTGAGGCAGTACCTGCCAGAAACGGTGAATCCAGAACAGCTGTGGGTTCATTTTGATGCAAAGAGCGATTCACTGATCGTCTATTTTTACGGTCAGCCAGTGGATAGCGTCTGGACCGACATTGATACATATGCTTACGTCGGCTTTGATGCCGCAGATGAGACAACTGCAACCGGCATGATGATTGAACATTTCAGTAAATGGCTGCTCTCTCCACAGCCTTCCTCCAGCACACTGCAATTTGCTTGATAGCATCTATCCATGACAGCCTTACAACAAGCGGAGCAGCTTCTGCCCGCGATGACGCCAACTGAAAAAGTACAGCTGCTTGAACGGATTGCCCGCGATCTCAGCGGGATTATCCCCGGCATTGATCGCACGCCCGGTATCTGCGGTGGCGCCGCGCGCGTTAGCGGTACACGCATTCCCGTGTGGACACTGGTGCGCTTTCATCAGCTTGGTATGAGTGATGCAGAATTGCTTGCGGCCTATCCCACGCTACAAGCCCAGAATTTAACGAACGCCTGGGCCTATTACCATTTGCACTCGGCAGAAGTTGAGCGGGAAGTTTACACAAACGAAGAATTGCTTGGAATAGAGGGTACTTTCGCCTGAATCGAGGCCACCAACAATATGCGTATTCAATTTGAAGGTTGGGTTAAATCTCAATCAATTGAAGAAGAAGCAGAAAGTCTATTTGAAGAGGCAATACTCTGCTATAAAGCATCTGCGTACAGGGCAGCATTGCTATTTTCATATTTGGGGTTTCAAACTATCGTTAAGCATCGAATTCTCAAGGCGAATAAACCTTCAGGTATTCAAGAGAACCAATGGAAAGGTATTCAGCAGAAACTTCTTGACGATGATAAATGGGATAACCAAGTATATGAAGCTTTACAAATGAAGCCTCCGAGAACAGTTTTCGGGTTGTCCGATGATATCCGTAATCAGCTCACGTACTGGAAAAACAGAAGAAATGATTGCGCTCACTCCAAAAGTAATAAGATCGATTTTGCTCATGTAGAAGCTTTCTGGCTCTTTATTCGATCCAATCTGGCAAAGTGCCTAGTAAGTGGTAGTAAAGAAAGCCTTCTTAACGAAATTCGTATCTTATTTAATCGAAGCTTAACGCCAGCGGGAGCAGATCAAACTCATATTCTAGAGCAACTCCCGTATGCGCTAGAAGCGAATGAAATATCTGACTTTTTTGATGAAATGGATCAAGTGTTTAAAACGCGAGATCGCTATCAGCAGTCTCAACTAGACGATATCGCCCGTCTGCTAAATGGCATGTTTGACATTGGCAGTAATTCTATAACTCAGGGGTTAGTAGGTTTTTTGAAGTTGCATAGACAACTACTTTTAGAATTTCTATGGAGATACCCGAACAAAGTTCAGTTTTTCAGCGACGATTCCCCCTTTATTCGTCAGTTGTGGCATGAAGAACTATTCACCCACCAATCGGAAGATGCGCCTATTTATTGTGCTTTTTTGCGCAACAATCTAATTCCTAAGCCTGAGATAGAAGAAGCTCACGAGACTGTGATAAGAACAGCGCGCCCCTTTTCTACAGATATAGAAGCTCCGTGCATTGACTTGCTTGAGAACACCGGCTTCTTTAACATCTTGAAAATGGTAGCATTTGGAGAAAATTTCATTGACAGATTCTCCTGGGCAAATGAGAACGTAAACTTAGTCGTTTTCTATCTGTCAAAGTATACAATTGATTCAACGGTAGCCCGTAGCATTCATAGTACGTTTGCGAAAAGAAATAATCCTCGCGAACTGAAACCAGCATTAGAGGTATTTTTTGCTCAAAATAGAGATAAGTCAAGAGAGCTTTCTGAACAATTAGAAGAGTTAGATCTAGAACCTCCTCGTTATTTAAGTTTACCTTCATGAACTTGACTATTGTAGTAGAATGAATCGCCAACTCATCACCTCCGGCGCACCCTGGGAATCGATTGTCGGCTACTCGCGGGCCGTGCGCGTGGGCAACACCGTCCACGTCGCGGGCACGACGGCGACCGACGTCAGCAGCGAGCTGGTCGGCGTGGGCGATGCGTACGCGCAGGCCGTGCAGGCGTTGCGTAACATTGAAGCGGCACTGGCCCAAGCGGGCGCGTCGTTACAAGATGTCGTGCGCACGCGAATGTTCGTCACCAACATCGACGATTGGGAGGCCGTTGGTCGCGCGCACGGGGAATTTTTCCGCGACGTGCGCCCGGCGGCCACGCTGGTCGAAATCAGCCGCCTGATCGATCCGCGGATGCTCGTCGAGATCGAGGCGGAGGCGATCATTTCAGAATAGCTAATCCACGAAGGACGCGAAGAGCACGAAGGAAGAGGGTCGACGGTCTTCCTTCGTGAAACTTCGTGCCCTTCGTGGATCAAAAATTTTTATGCACGATCTCATTCTCCGCAACGCCCACGTTCTCACCTTTGACGACAACGGCCCCCAAATCTTCCACCACCACGATCTCCTGATCGACGGCGACACCATCAGTGCCATCCAGCCGACCGACGCCGCGCTCGACGCCCGCAATGTCATTGACGCGGCGGGCCAGGTCGCGCTGCCGGGGTTAATCAACACGCACGCGCACGTGCCCATGGTGCTCTTCCGCGGCCTGGCCGAGGACGTGTCGATTGGCCGCTGGTTCAACGACTTTATCTGGCCGCTGGAGAGCAACCTCACCGCGGACGATGTCTACTGGGGCACGATGCTGGGCCTTGTCGAGATGATCGAGGCGGGCGTGACGACCGTGGCCGATCACTACTTTCACATGGATCGCATCGGTGAAGCGGTCGAGCAGGCGGGCACGCGGGCGGCGCTGGGCTGGGCCGTTTTTGGCGACGCCGATCACAGCGCGCTCAACGCTTCGGCGGCGTTCGCGGCCCAGTGGCAGGGCGCAGCGGAGGGTCGCATCACCACCTGGATGGCCCCCCACGCGCCCTACACCTGCGACGACGATTTCCTGCGCGCCGCCGCTCACCACGCGCGGCGGCGCGGCGTCGGCATCCACATTCACGCCGCCGAAGAAATCGGCCAGACGCGCGCCTCGCTCAACCAGCGCGGCCTCACCCCGATCCAGGTGCTCGAACAGACCGGCATTCTGGACGGCCCGACGATCATTGCCCACGGCTGTGGCCTGCTGCCGCGGGATGTCGAGCTGCTCGAAAAGTATGCGAGTCACGTGGGCGTGGCGCACTGTCCGAAGACCTATCTCAAGCTGGGCATGGGCTTGACGCCGATCCCGGCGCTGCGCGCGGCGGGCGTTGCGATTGGCCTGGGCACGGACGGCGCGGCCAGCAACAACACGCTCGACGTGTGGGAGAGCCTGCGCCTGCTGCCCCTGCTGCAAAAGCACGAAGCGCGCGATCCCGAAGTCCTCCCCATCGCCGACGCGCTCGACATTGCCTTGCGCGGCAGCGCCCGCGTCGTCGGCCTCGCGGATCGCATCGGCCAGCTCGCCCCCGGCTTCCTTGCCGACGTGATCCTCGTCGACCTCGGCGGGTCGCACCACCAGCCGCTGCACAACCTCCCCGCCAGCCTCGTCTACAACGCCCGCGCCAGCGACGTGCGCACAACGGTGGTCAACGGGCGCGTGCTCATGCGCGAGCGCGAACTGCTGACGCTTGATAAGGCGGAGATTTTCGCACGGGTCCACGCCGCCATGGGGCGGCTGTCGCGGCGCGTGCCGGAAAGCCGCATTCAGGTGTATAATGCGTGAAGCAGCGCCGAGGAGTGAGCACGCCCTCGTGCGAACGGGTTTGAAGAGAGAAGGAATTCTCCCACGAATTTTCGCCCAACCTGAAAAGAGTGGGACACGGATTCGCACGGGCTGCGCACACGGATTTTTATGGATTGGAGATGAAAAATGCCGTCGCCATTTCCCGGCATGGACCCGTATCTTGAAGGCAACGAGTGGGGAAGTTTCCACTCGGATTTCTGTGTTGCTCTAGCACAACAACTCCGACCCAAGCTGCGTCCGCACTATGCTGCATTGGTCGAAAAGCGATTTGTGACCGATTCAGGAGAAGAGCTGGTCATCTCCACGCAGAACGGTAGCCAACGGCGCGATATCTATCCCGATGTTGGCATCGTGCAGCAGAATCCAGCCGAAAGCGAGCGTATCGCTTCGTCGATCGCCGTCCTAGAGCCCACGCTCCAGATACCAACCGTTATGCCGCAGCAGGTGCCGCAGCGGTGGATTGAGATTCGAGACGTAAAGAACCGAAAATTGGTTACCGTTATCGAGCTGCTTTCACCAGCAAACAAGCGCGGTCGCGGCTATAAAGAGTATGTTGAACGGCGGGAAGATATTCTGCAAAGTCGAGCACATCTGTTGGAAATCGATTTGCTACGGCGCGGGCGGCGCGTCCCCATGCTCAAACCGCTCCCTAATTTCCGCTATTTCGTCTTCTTGAGCCGCGCCCAAAGGCGACCGCTCACGGATGTGTGGGCCATTGCACTCGATCAGCCGCTGCCGTCCATTCAAGTGCCGCTTCTGGCTAGCGATGAGGTTGTACTCGACATTCAAGCCAGCTTTACCAACGTCTACGATTCCATCGGCTACGATCTGCTGCTGGATTACAGCGAGCCGCCAGATATCGAACTGACGGGCGAAGCCGCTGGCTGGGCGCGTAGCCAGATTGAGGCGTGGTCGAACAAATGAATCCTTCTGCCCCCCCCATCGTCTCCCTCGGCGATCTCGTCGTGGATCTCGTGGCGACCATCGAGACGCTGCCCGTTGTTGCCAACCGACATCAGGTTGTGGACGCGCTGCACGTGGAGCCGGGCGGCGCGGGCAACTTTTTGATCGCGGGCGCACGGCTCGGCCACTCGATGGCCGCGATTGGCACGCTGGGCGATGATGCGTGGGGCCAGCAAGCCGCTGCAATTCTGCGCAACGAGCAGGTCGATTTGGTGCGCGTGCGCCACGTCGGCACGTCGACGCTGGTGCTGGCGCTGGTGGATGCGCACGGCGAGCACGTCTTCCTCGGCCACAACGGGCGGGCCGATCCCGTTGCGCTAGACGAAGCGGACCGGGCGCTGATCGAACGAGCGGGCGCGCTCTTTGTCGCGGGCTACACGCTCTGCGAACTCCACCTGCAGCAGCTCACGCGCGAGGCGCTGGCGTTCGCCCGCTCCATCGACGTGCCCATTTTTTTCGACGCGGGGCCGCTCCTCGCCAACGCGCCGGAAGCGCTCGTGCGCGAGACGCTGGCTCAGACGGAAACGCTGCTGCTCACCGAGGACGAAATCCCGCTGCTGCCCGGAAACGGAGAGGGAGATGTGGCGGAACTGTTGGCGCTGGGGCCGCGCCAGGTCGTGCTCAAGCGCGGGGCGGCGGGCTGTGAAATTTGGTCCTTCAACGGGCTCAGGAATCGTGACGGGCTCAGGAATTGGGAGCCGCAAAAAATGGTCGACGCACCGGGCTATGCCGTCCCCGTGGTCGACACCGCCGCGGCGGGCGACTGCTTCGCCGCCGCCTTCATCGGCGCGACGCTGCGCGGCGAATCGCTCGCCGACTGTGCGAGCTGGGCCAACGCCGTCGGCGCGGCGGCGGTGCAAAAAGTGGGCGGCGGGCGCCACGTGCCGACGCTAGCCGAGGCGCAGAGAGTTTACACGGATAAGGAGGAACACGGATAGCTTCTGCTTCTTTGTTTTACCCGTGTTCCTTCCACCCGTGTAAACGCTCTTCTACCGATTGAACCAATAGATTCATTTTGTCATGGACACCATCGACCGCATCGACATCTACCCGCTCGCCATTCCGCGCGACACGCCCTACCTGGGCCCGCTGGAGAAGGGCGTCGTGCCCAACGAGCGCGGCTACTTTGTGCGCCCCGGCAACCGCTCGATCTACAGCATCCACGACCAGGTAATCCTGGTGAAGCTGACGACGCGGAGCGGCGCGGTCGGCTGGGGGGAGACGTACAGCGTGCTCTCGCCCGAAGCCACAGCAATTATCATCCGCGATGCGGGTGCGGCGCTCGTGGTGGGCCGTGATCCGCACGATGGGGTGGAGATTTACGAGGATTTGTACAACGCCATGCGCGTGCGCGGCTACTACGGCGGCTTCTACGGCGACGCGCTGGCCGCGCTCGACATTGCGCTTTGGGATCTGCGTGGCAGGCTGCTCGGCCTGCCAATCTGCAAGCTGCTGGGCGGGCAGCGACGCACGCAGCTGCCCGCTTATGTTTCGGGCATTCCCGGCGCAACGCGGGCCGAGCGCGTCGAGGTGGCGCAGGGGTGGCTGGCGCGCGGCTTTTCGGCGCTCAAGTTTGCGGCAGCGGTCGCTGCCGACGGCGAAGTCGCCGAGATGCGGGCGCTGCGCGAGGCCGTGGGCAGCGAGCCGCGCATCCTGATCGACTTTCACTGGCGCTACTCGGCGCAGGAGGCCATTCAGCTGATCACGCGGCTGGAGGAATACGACCTGCACGTAGCCGAAGCGCCCGTCCAATCCGAGGACGTGGCGGGGCAGGCGCAGGTGGCGCGCAGCGTGAAGACGCCCGTGGCGCTTGGCGAGGAGCTGCGCACCGTTTACGAATTTCAACCGCGCTTTGCGCAGCGCTGCATGGACATCGTGCAGCCGGAGATGGGCCGCACGGGCATCACGTCATTTTGGCAGATTTGCCAGATGGCCAAGGCTCATCACCTGCGCGTGATGCCCCACGCCAGCATCGGCATCGGTCTCTTCCAGGCCGCCAGCCTCCACGCCGCCGCCGCGCTCGACAACTTTGTGATGCACGAATACCAGCACTCGATCTTCGACAAAAATCTACAGTACATCCGCGGCAACCTGCGCTGCAAAAATGGTTATTTCACCTTGCCGGACGGTCCCGGTTTGGGCGTCGAGCCGGACGAATCGGTCTTTGTGCACGAGATAACGGTGAATTTGTGATTTCACTTGTCTTGATGTTGCATTTCTACTCCTTTTCTATACAATTTCCAGCATGGATTCCGAATATGATTCGGCCAAGAGTGCCGCCAATTTGGAAAAGCACGGAATCGACTTTAAAACGGCACAATCGCTTTGGCTCGATTCAAATGCGGTGGAAGTTCCAGCGCGCAGCACAAATGAATTGCGTCTTTTGCAGATTGGCATGATTGTGGGTAAGCACTGGTCAGCCATATTTACCCGTCGGGACGACAACATTCGCATTATTTCTGTGCGCAGGGCGCGAGAGAAGGAGATTACCTTGTATGAAAGCCTCTGAGTTTGACCGAAAGTTTGACGAGGGCGAAGACGTGTTTGAATACTTGGATTTGGAAAAAGCACGCCGCCCCAATCAGGAGCAGCGACGCGTCAACGTTGACTTTCCCTCGTGGATGGTGACTGCACTCGATCAGGAAGCCAGGCGCGTCGGCGTCACGCGACAGTCTATTATCAAATTTTGGATCGCCGAGCGAATTGAACAATTGCCGCATCCGTAAAAACTTAACGCAAAGGCGCGGAGACGCAAAGGGGTTGGTTCGTTTGCCGAAGCCTCTCTTTGCGCCTTTGCGTCTCCGCGTTAAACTCTACGGCATTACTCAAAACGCTGCGTTGAAATGTTCCCATGACCAAATCCATCCTTTTTGACACCGACCCCGGCGTAGACGACGCGATGGCGCTGCTCTTTGCGCTTGCCTCGCCGGAAACTGACGTGGTGGGCCTGACGACAATCTTTGGCAACGTCCACACCGCGACGGCCACCGAGAATGCGCTGCGCCTGCTCGACTTTGCCGGACGCGCGGACATTCCCGTGGCCCACGGCGCGGATCGCCCGCTGCATGTGCCATTGGATTACGTGGCCGATTTTGTCCACGGCCAGGATGGCTACGGCGACGTCGAGACGCCGCTGCCCGCGTCGTCTCGTAAAGCCGTCGATGGATCAGCGGCGCAGTTTATCGTGGAGACGATCATGGCGCGGCCCGGCGAGATCACGCTCGTACCCGTCGGCCCGCTGACCAACATGGCGCTGGCGCTCGCGCTGGAGCCGCGCATTGCCGAGCACGTGGCCGAGGTGGTCGTCATGGGCGGGGCGGCGACGGTCAACGGCAACGTTAACCCGGCGGCGGAGGCCAACATCCACCACGATCCCCATGCCGCAGACCGTGTCTTTGGCGCAAGCTGGCCCGTCACCATGGTGGGGCTGGACGTGACGATGCAGACGGTGATGACGCAAGATTATTTGGCCTCGCTGCGCGGCTCGCGCTTTGGCGATTTTGTGTGGCAGGCGACGCGATTCTACCAGCAGTTTCACGAGCGCTACCACAGCATGGCCGCCATCCACACCCACGATCCCTCCGCCATCGCCTACGTGATCGACCCATCGCTCTTCGTCACCACCCGTGGCTCGCTGCGCGTGCTGACCGACGGCATTGGCGCCGGGCAGACGCTGCTAGACCGGCGGCGCGGCGAGGGCTATGAGCTCAACGCGTGGTCGAATTTGCCGGAGGTGAATGTCTGCGTGGAGGTGGAGTCGGAGCGGCTGCTGGCGCTGTACAAGGAACGGATCACCCGTGCGTAAATTCATCATCGACACCGACACCGCCTCCGACGACGCGGTCGCCATTCTGATGGCGCTGGCCTGGCCGGATGTGACCGTTGACGCAATCACCGTTGTCTACGGCAACGTGCCGCTGGCGCAGGCGAGCGTCAACGCGCGCTACACGCTTGAAGTGGCCGCGCGTGAGCTGGATTTTGACGCGCCGCCGGTCTACAACGGCTGCGACCGCCCGCTGATGCGCACGGTCGAGCACGCCGATTGGTTCCACGGCGCCGACGGCATGGGCAATAGGCACTACCCCGCGCCACAAACCGACGTTGCAGATGAGCACGCGGTGGACGAACTGATCCGCCGCTTTGGCGCTGCACCGGGCGAGATCACGCTGGTGACGCTGGGGCCGCTAACAAACATTGCCGTGGCCCTGCGCCGCGAGCCGAGGCTGGCCGAATGGGTACAGCGCTGCTACGTCATGGGCGGCGCGGCCTGCACCGTCGGCAACGTGACGCCCGCCGCCGAGTATAACATCTGGTGCGACCCGGAAGCCGCGCGCATCGTCTTCCAATCGGGCATGAAGCTGACCATGATTGGCTGGGAACTCTGCCGCGGTGAGGCCAACCTCAAGCCGGATGAGATGCAGTCGATCTACGACATTGGCACGGAGCGCGCAAAATTCGCCATGGACTGCAACCGCCGCGCGCTCGAAGCCGTGATGCAAATCCAGCTCGAAGACGGTCTGGCCCTCGCCGACCCCGTCGCCATGGCCGTTGCGCTGGAGCCAGCGATTGCCACGCGCTCGCTGCACTACGTCGACATCGCCTGCGACAAGGCGTTGACGCGCGGCATGACGGTCGTCGACCAGCTTCACGTCACCAACCGCGAGCCGAACGTCAACGTCTGCTGGGCGATTAATGTTGCGCGCTGGAAAGAGATGCTGCGCGAGACGTTGGGGTAGTGCTTACTACTTATTGCTTATTGCTTCGTCCAACTACGAAACGACGTTGCTCGAAGTTCCTGGTAAGCTCCCCAGCGATACGTAGGCATACATGACAACGTCGATCAACGCGACCAATAAAATCTACCCAGCAATAAGCAATAAGCACCATGCAATACGCCACCTTCTCCCTCCTGATCGACGACATTGTCCTGCCCGACGGGCGCACGCACATGGGACAGCTCGGCGGCGGCGGGCCGCAGACGGCGCTGGGGATGAAGCTGTGGGTGGACGAGGTCGCGGTTTCGGGCGTGGTGGGGGCGGATTTTCCGGCGAGTGCGCAGGATTGGCTGGACGCCATGGCGATTGATACGAGCGCGGTGCGGCAGATCAACGGGCCGGGCCTGCGCGCGTGGCAGCTTTACGAGCCGGACGGGCGGCGCACGCAGGTGTGGCGCGTCGAGCCGGGGCCGATTTTTGCGCGGGTGGGGCAGGCGCGCGACGCATTGGCCGACGAATTTCCCACCGCCCGCGGCGTCCACCTCGGCATTCACCCCGAACAGCCGCCGCTCGACCTGCTGCATCGTCTGCGCAACAGCGGTACGGTCGTCAGCGTCGAGCCCTTTCGCCCCGCGCCGTCGCGCCCGGCGTCTGCCGACTTGCGCGCTTTGCTCACCGCCACCGACATTTTTTCCCCCAATCAGCGGGAGGCCGAATCGCTCGTCGGCCCCGGCGAGCCGGAATTGCTGATTGAACGGCTGATCGAAGCGGGCGCAAGCGTGGTGACCCTGCGGTTGGGCAGCGATGGCTCACTCGTTCACGATGCGGCTTCGGGGGAGACGCAGGCCGTTCCCGCCGTCCCCACTCGGGTGATCGACGTGACGGGGGCGGGCAACGCCTACGGCGGCGGCTTCCTCGCGGGCTGGGTGCAGCGTGCTGATTTGCGCCAGGCTGGGCTGCGCGGCAGCGTGGCGGCCAGCTTTCTCGTGGAGCAAGTTGGGCTGCCGGCGGCGTCGCTGGCGGAGCTGCGCGCCGCGGCCAGACAACGCCTGGCCGTACTGGAAACCCTGTGAGGCCTCCCCAGGCAAATCGCGATTCAACCAAGCAGGTCGAGCGACCGTCACGGCCCACGCTCAGGTCGGATGCGCCCAAACGTCGGGGCCGTGATCGTCACCTTTCTCTCCACACTAACCCGAACCATGACGACCTCCCTTCCCATTGATGCAGCCTTCCTCACCCAAACGCTCGTCGACCTCGTGCGCATCGACTCGCGCAATCCGTCGCTCACGCCGGGCAGCCCCGGCGAGGCGGCCATCGGCGTCTACATTGCCGACGCCCTGCGCGCGCTCGATCTCGACGTGACCGTCCACGACTTGGGTGGCAACCGCGTCAACGTCGTCGGCATTTTGCGCGGAAACGGCAACGGCAAATCGCTGCTGCTCAACGCGCACCTGGACACGGTCGGGGTCGAGGGGATGGATGCGCCGTTTTCGGGTGAGCTGCGCGACGGTCGGCTTTACGGGCGGGGGAGCCAGGACATGAAGGGCAGCATTGCCGCCATGCTGGCGGCGGCCAAGGCGCTGCGTGATGCCCAACAGGACAACAAAGTCTCGCTGGCGGGCGATCTGCTGCTCACCTTTGTAGCAGACGAGGAGGCGCTCAGCCTCGGCATGGAGGATTTAATCAAGCGCTACCGGGCCGATGCTGCCATCGTGACGGAGCCGACGGATTTACAAATCTGTTGCGCCCATCGCGGCTTTGTCTGGTGCGAAATCACCACCCACGGGCGCGCGGCCCACGGCAGCCGCTACGCCGAGGGCATCGACGCGATTGCGCACATGGGCCGCGTGCTCGTCGAGCTGGAGGCGCTGGGCCAGGAACTGCTGCGTCGCGACCCGCACCCGCTGGCGGGTCCGCCGTCGCTGCACGCCTCGCTGATCGAGGGCGGCACGGAGCTGAGCGTCTACCCCGCGCGCTGCACGCTCAAAATCGAGCGCCGCACCATCCCCGGCGAGACGCCGGAGAGCGCTGCGGCGGAGATTCAAAAGCGGCTGGACAAACTGGCCGCCATGGATGATAATTTCCGGGCCGATCTTATCACCACCTTTACCCGCTCACCGTTTGAGATTGACGAACACGCGCCCATCGTGCAGACGCTGTCGCGGGCGGCGACCGCGCGCCTGGGCACGCCGCCCGCTCACGTGGGCGCCACCTTCTGGACGGACGCCGCCCTGCTCGCCGAGGCGGGCATTCCCAGCGTGCTGATCGGGCCGATTGGCGCGGGGCTGCACTCGGCGGAGGAGTGGGTGGACGTGCAGTCGCTGGTCGACCTGGCGACGATTTTGGCAGAGACGGCGGTGGAATTTTGTCAACCGTAACGCGAAGCGCTGCTTCGCAAGGGGCGAAGCAGCGCTTCGCGTTACAAAGGAGAAATCATGGACAACTGGCGCGGAATTTTTGTAATTGTGGTGACGCCCTTTACCGAAAGCTATACCCTCGACGAAGAGAGCCTGCGCCGCGAGGTGCGTTTCTGCCTCGACGCAGGCGTGCACGGCTTGGTTGGCCCGGCCAACGCCAGCGAATTTGCCACGCTCTCGGACGACGAGCGCAAACGCTGGCTCGAAATCGTGATCGAGGAGGCGGACGGGCAAGTGCCCGTCGTCGCCACCACCACCTCTGGCCACGCCGTGCCCACGCTGGCGCTCAGCCAGTGGGCACAGGACGCGGGCGCAGATTCAATCATGCTGATGCCGCCGCACGTGCTGCACCCCGATGCCCAGGGCTGCTACGACTACTACCGCACGCTGTCGGACGGGCTGAACGTGCCGATCATCATCCAGAACTTTATGGGGCCAATTGGCACGCCGATGTCCTCCGAGCTGATTGCGCGCATGTGCCGCGACTTCGAGCAAGTGCAGTACGTCAAGGAGGAGACCTTCCCGGAGCCGCAGCGCATCAGCGAGACGCTGGCCGCCGCGGGCGACTATTGTCGCGGCGTCTTTGGTGGGCAGGGCGCCGTCCACGTGCTCAACGAGTACCGGCGCGGCGCGTGCGGCAACATGCCCGCCTCGCAGGCCGCGGAGGTGCAGGTCGCCATTTGGACCAAGCTGGAGGCGGGCGACGAGGCGGGCGCGCGCCAGCTGTTCAACCAACTGCTGCCGCTGATCAACATGGAGCGGCTCTACGGCGTGGCCCTGTACAAGGAAGTCTTCAAGCGGCGCGGCATTTTTGAGACGAGCCTGTCGCGCTCGCCCAAGGCCGTGCTGGACGAGATGGATCAGCGGGAGCTGGATGCTGTGATGGCGGACGCGGAGCCGCTGTTTAGGGTTTGATCAAAGGCAAAAGATGTGGAGAATGCAGAGCGCGTGAAGGGGAGATGACATGGCGTTGCAGCCGTAGTGGACGGGTGCGCCCGCCCCAGCCCCACCCAAGCAGCAATTCCAAATTTGACTTACCAGACGAATTTTCGCCGCGGATTGCGCGGAGTCAGAGACAAAAATCCGCGCAATCCGCGCAATCTGCGACGAAACTCTCTTCAACTGTGCAGCAAGCGGTTCAAATTTGGAATTGCTGCCTCCCTAAAAAACCCCTTTGACATTGTCCCCCGCTTGTGATACGCTCCCAGCGTAACACCGACCACAATTTCCTGTGCGGCTTTCTGCGGCAACGTGGCGCGGCGCTCCCCCGCTGGCGACTCTCCTGGCCGTGCAGAAAACTTGTCGTCGATTCAAGCCATCTCCTCGTCTGTCAACCGCCTTTCATCGTTCTTCATCCAACTCACACTACCTTCTAGGAGAACCCCATGCCCGCTCCCCAAAGTATCCATCCAAGAAGCCCGAAAGTTGCGCTGCTGCTCAGCCTCTGCCTGATTCTCACGCTGCTGCTGGCAGCCTGCGGTGGCGGCGCGGCTCCCGTGGTTGAAGATGTCGTAGACGATGCCGAAGTGGTGGCGGGTGGCGACGCGGAAACCGCCGCTGACGAAGCCGATGAGGCCGTCGCGGACGAAGAGGCCGCCCTCGGCTCCACGCTGATCGGCGAGCTCGAAGGGCCGGAGATCATCACCGACGAGAGCCAGTTCCCGACCGAACTGAGCCAGGCCCCGATGCTGGAGGAGATGGTCGAGGCGGGCGATTTGCCGCCGCTGGCGGAGCGGCTGCCCCCGATTGGGAATCTGCTCGTGATCAGCCCCGTCGAGGAGATTGGCGTTTACGGCGGCACCTGGCGGCGCGGCTTTACCGGCCCGGCGGACGGCCAGAACGGCCACCGCGTGGCGGGCGGCGACCGCTTTGTCTTCTGGGATTCCACGGATTTCCCCGAAGTCGTGCCGAACTTGGCCAAGAGCTGGGAAATCAGCGAGGACGGCACGCAGATTACCATCAACCTGCGCGAAGGCGTCAAGTGGTCGGATGGCGAGCCTTTTACCACGGCGGACGTGATGTTCTGGTACGAGAACATGTATCAAAACGAGGAACTCGTGCCCGTGCCTTCGCCCTTCTTTAACATCAACGAAGGCGCCACCCTCGAAGCGCCGGACGACTACACGCTCGTCTTTAGCTTCCCCTTTGCCAACAGCCTCTTCCTGGAGGTGCTGGGCAGTTCCGTCAACGTCTTTGGCGGCCACGCCATCTTTGGCGACAACTCGCTGGGTGGCTACGCGCCAGCCCATTACATTCAGCAGTTCCACGCCGATTTTGCCGACGCCGACGAGCTGCAGGCCGCGGTGGACGAGTCGGGCTTCGACAACTGGGTCAACCTCTTCCGCGACAGAAACACGTGGCAGCGCAACCCCGAGCTGCCGGTGCTGACGCCCTGGATGACGGAGAACCCGATCACCACCGACAACTGGGTGCTGGTGCGCAATCCCTACTACTACGGCGTCGACACGGCGGGCAACCAGCTGCCCTACATCGACCGCATTTCGATGACCTTGGCCGCGGACCTGGAGGTGCTCAACCTGCGCGCGATTGCGGGCGAGTACGACTACCAGGCGCGCCACATTTCGCTGGCGAATTTGCCCGTGCTGCTCGAAAATGCCGAGGACGGCAACTACACCGTTTCGCTCGATCCGGCGCAGCACGGCGCGGACGGCGTGCTGCAAATCAATCAGAGCTACCGCGAGGACGAAGAGATTGGCCGCTGGCTGCAAAATGTGGACTTCCGGCGCGCGCTCTCGCTCGGCATCGACCGCGACTCGATCAACGAGATCATCTTCCTCGGCATCGGCGTGCCCGGCTCGGCGGTGGTGGCCGAAAGCTCGCCCTTTAATCCCGGCCCCGAATACCGCGACCTCTGGTCCACCCTTGATGTGGAGCAGGCCAACGAGCTGCTCGACTCCATCGGCCTCACCGAGCGGGACGCCGACGGCTTCCGCCTGCGCACGGACAACGGCGAGCGCCTCACCATCGAGCTCAACCCCGTGCCCGCCTTTATTCAGTACCCGCAGATGGCGGAGCTGATCAAGGAGGACTGGGCCGAGATCGGCATCTTTGCCAATATCGTGGAGCAGGAGCGCGGCCTCAACACGCAGCTGCGAGATTCCAACCAGCTGCAGATCTTCTTCTGGCAGAACGACGGCACGGACGAGCTCTTCCTCTACCCCTACCACGCGCTGCCCGTCACCAACCTCTCTGGCACGGGGCCGGGCTACGGCACGTGGTACTCCACCGGCGGCGAAAGCGGCGTCGAGCCGACAGATGAATCTGTGCTGGAGGTGATGGACCTCTTCACCCAGGCGCTCCAGTCCACGTCGGACGAGCGCGTCGAGATCGGCCAGCAAATCTGGGAGATCATCACCGACGAGGTCTGGTCGATTGGCACGGTCGGTCAATCCGGCGCCTTCATGGGCGTGCGCGTGGCCAGCAACGAGCTGGGCAACATCCCCGATCGCCAGCTCAACATCCAGGCCGGGCAGACGCCCAACATCTCGCGCCCGTCGACCTTCTTCTTCCGGGACGGCGGCGAGTAGCATAAGAAGGAAACCGGGTGAGGGGGCGCATTGGGGGCGCTCCTTCACCCCAACGCTGTGTGGGTTTGTAAAGGTTCACATCAAAGGTGAATGCGTTGCAAACGTTGTCGTGAATGCTCGGAAAATTTTCACCGCTTGATATCGCAAATCGCCGGTGATAAGATGTCGCCAGAAAATGGCTAATGGCTCTATTCTGGCGGAGGTATAAAGATGGCAGCAGTCGCTGAACTGGTTTCACCACAGGAATATCTGGCCTTTGAGCGCGCCAGCGAGACCAAGCACGAATATATCAACGGGCAGATTATCGAAATGGCCGGTGCGAGCGAAGTACATAACACAATTGTCGGCAATGTTATCTTTATCTTAAAAGGGCAATTACGCGGCCGTGCGGGCAAGGTTTATCCAAGCGACATGCGCGTGAAAATTCCAGCCACAGGAATGTACACGTATCCAGACGTAACCGTCATCGCCGATCAGCCGCTGCTGGAAGATGAAGAGCGCGACGTTTTGCTAAATCCCGCCGTGATTATCGAGGTGCTCTCCAGCTCCACCGAACGCCTCGACCGCGGCCTGAAGTTTCAGCGCTACCGCACCATCGAGACGCTTGTCGAGTATCTGCTGATTGCGCAGGACAGCCATCGCGTTGAGCATTACGTTCGTCAGGATGATGGCCTGTGGCTGCTTTCAGAGGCCGTTCGCCTATCGGAGACGATTCATTTGCCGACCGTAAACTGCGACTTGCCCCTGGCTGAAGTATACGATGATGTAGACATTCGCTCTGGCAATCAGCGACTGAACGGCCACCCAATTCAACGCTAACCCATGCTCAACTACATCCTCCGCCGCTTTGCCGCCGGGCTGCTCACGATCTGGGCGGCCTCGGTCATCTCCTTTATCGTGATCCAGCTGCCGCCGGGCGATTTTGTGACGGCCTACATCGCCTCGCTGCAGAGCACGGGTACGGTGCTGTCGGTGGAGGAGGCGGATGCGCTGCGCCAGCAGTACGGGCTGGATCGGCCGCTCTACGTGCAGTACGCCAAGTGGATGGGGCTGATGCTGGAGGGCAACTTTGGCATGGCGATGGAGTACAACCGCCCCGTGCGCGAGGTGATCGGCGACCGCATGACGCTGACCGTGATCGTGTCGCTGGCGGCGGTGATCTTTATCTGGGCGCTGGCGTTGCCGATTGGCATCTACTCCGCCGTGCGCCAGTATTCGATCGGCGACTACGTCTTCACCTTTATCGGCTTTATCGGCATCGCGATCCCCAATTTTATGCTGGCGCTGGTCGTGCTCTACGTCAGCTTCAAGTACTTCAACGCCGAGAGCATCGGCGGCCTCTTCTCGGCCGATATGCGGATGGCGCCCTGGGGCTGGGCCAAAATTTGGGATTTGATGAAACATCTGCCGCTGCCCGCCATCATCCTCGGCTTGGCGGGCATGGCCGAAGTGGTGCGCATCATGCGCGCCAATTTGCTCGACGAATTGCGCAAGCCCTACGTGGTCACCGCCCGTGCCAAGGGCTTGGCCGAGACGCGGGTGATCCTCAAATACCCGGTGCGCGCCGCGCTCAATCCCTTTGCCAGCACGATTGGCTATCTCTTCCCCTTTATCGTATCGGGCAGCATCATCGTCTCGCTCGTGCTCAGCCTGCCCACCGTCGGCCCGCTGCTCTTCCGCGCGCTGATCGCGCAGGATTTGTTCCTGGCGGGCACGATTCTGCTGCTGCTGGCCGTACTCACGGTGATCGGCACTTTTGTCTCGGATTTGATTTTGATGTGGATCGATCCGCGCATTCGGCTGGGCATGGAAGGCAGCGCCTAGAGAATGGTCAACGGTGGTCAACGGTGAATTGTTAATGGACAACGGGCGCCTGCGGAGTTCGCACGCCCACGTGCGAACAGGTAACCCACAGGAAAACGTCGTTCCGTGGAACCATCGAAATTTGTCATTCCCGCGCAGGCGGGAATCCATGGTTCAGGTCACCTGCAAGTCTTGAATTTACAATAAAGCGGGAGGTTAGACATCGCTCCCGTCGAGACTAGAACTTCTCGTAGGTTGCGCATGGATTCCCGCACCCAGAGGGTCCCCGGCGGGAATGACATGCTATCCTGTCTCGGTTTGACTTTCCAGGCTGGAATGTGAGAAAACCTTTGCGCCTTTGCGCCTTTGCGTTAAATTGATGGTAGACGAGTCTTCTGGAGCTTGACCCATGGCTGAAGCAGTCGGAACCCTGACCAGACCCAAACCGCAGACGCCGCCGCCGACACAGGTCGAGCAGCCCTCCGTGGCGGATCGCATCTCGGTGGCGACGCAGTGGCAGCTGATGTGGTGGCGCTTTCGCAAGCACCGGCTCGCCATCGTCGCCGCGGTGGTGATTGCGCTCTTCTACGTGGTCGTGCTCTTCGCCGACTTTTTCGCCTACGCCGATCCGCGCCTCTCCAACGCCGATCTGTCGCTGCTGCCGCCGCAGCCGATCCACTGGCTTGATAACGGTGAATTTCGCCCGCACGTCTTCGCCGTTACGGGCAAGCGCGATCCGCAGACCTTCAAAAAGGTCTATCAGCCCGATCCGGAAAAGAAAGTGCCGCTGGCGCTCTTTGCCAAAGGCTACGAGTACGATCTCCTGGGCTTCATCCCGACCAGCCGTCACCTCGTTGGCGTGCGCCCCGGCGCCGAGGAATCCATTGCCGAGGAGAGCCTCTTCCTGATCGGCACGGACCTCCAGGGGCGCGACCTCTTCTCGCGGCTCATGATCGCCACTCGCCTCTCGATGACCATCGGCCTGGCGGGCGTGGCGCTGAGCCTCGTGCTCGGCATCACGCTGGGTGGCCTTTCCGGGCTTTACGGTGGCGTGGTCGACAACGTGATCCAGCGCATCATCGAAATCGTGCGCTCGATCCCGACCATCCCGCTCTGGATGGGCCTCGCCGCCGCCGTGCCGCCGCAGTGGCCGATCACGCGCGTCTACTTTTTTATCACCATGATCCTGGGGCTGATTGGCTGGACGACGCTGGCGAGAGTCACGCGCGGGCGCTTTCTCTCCCTGCGCTCGGAGGATTTTGTGACGGCGGCGGCGCTGGCCGGGGCCAGCCAGCTGCGCATCATCTTTTTCCACATGGTTCCCTCCTTTCTCAGCCACATCATCGCCGCCACCACGCTGGCCCTGCCCGCCATGATCATCGCCGAGACCTCGCTGAGCTTTCTCGGCCTGGGGCTGCGCCCGCCCGCCATTAGCTGGGGCGTGCTGCTCAAGGACGCGCAAAACATCCAGGCCGTCGCCATTTCGCCCTGGCTCCTGCTCCCCGCCGTGCCGGTGATTTTGGCCGTGCTGGCGTTTAATTTCCTGGGGGATGGATTGCGCGATGCGGCGGACCCGTACGGGTAGGTACTGCTTACTGCTTATTGCTTATTGCGTTCGTTGGATACGTGGTCTCGTCATTCGTCGCCGATAAGTAAGCAACACGCAATAAGCAGTAAGCAGTAAGCAGTAAAGACCACGGTCAAAAATTTCCCGAGTCGATTTGCCCCATGCACCCCATTCTTTCAGTCCGCAATCTCCGCACTTTCTTCCACCAGGACGAGGGCATCGTGCGCGCGGTGGACGGGGCCAGCTTCGACGTTTTTCCGGGGCGAACGCTGGGCGTCGTCGGCGAGAGCGGCTGCGGCAAGAGCGTGACGGCGCGCTCGATTCTGCAGATTGTGGACCGCGGCGGGCAGATCGAGAGCGGTGAAATCCTCCTGCACACGCCGACGGGCAACGGCCAGGTCAGCATCACCGACCTGGCACAGCTCGACCCGGACAGTCGACAAATGCGCTCGATTCGCGGCGACCAGATCGCGCTGATCTTCCAGGAGCCGATGACCTCGTTCAGCGCCTTTCATACGGTGGGCAACCAAATTATCGAGGCGATTCGGCTGCACAAGGAGGTGACCAAAAAGGAGGCGCGGCAGGAGGCGATTGAGCTGCTGCGGCAGGTCGGCATCCCGCGCCCGGAGCGGCGCATCGACGAGTACTCGTTCCAGCTCAGCGGCGGCCTGCGCCAGAGGGTGATGATCGCCATGGCCCTCTCCAGCGACCCGGACATCCTGATCGCCGACGAGCCGACCACCGCCCTCGACGTGACGACGCAGGCCCAGGTGCTCGATCTCCTGCGCCAGCTCCAGGCCGAGCGCGACCTCGCCATCATCCTCATCACCCACGACATGGGCGTGATCGCCGAAATGGCGGACGACGTGGTGGTGATGTACCTCGGTCGTGTGGTCGAGGAGGGGCCGGTGGACGACATTTTCCACGCGCCCAAGCACCCCTACACGCGCTCGCTGCTGCGCTCGATCCCCAGCATCCTGGCCGAGCCGCGCACCAAGCTCTCGACCATCCGCGGTGCGATTCCGCACCCGTACAATCGGCCGGCGGGCTGCCCCTTCCACCCGCGCTGCCCCGATTTTATGCCCGGCCTCTGCGACGCGCGCGAGCCGGAATTACTGCCGGAGGGCGATTCGCAGTTGGTGAGCTGTTTCCTGTATCATCAGTGAAGAAAGTATACACGGATGAGAGGGAACACGGATGGGGCAGGAGAAACATTCTGACTGCTCTGTTACCTCTGAGCGAGATGACAATGGAAAGGAGAAGCACATGACTGCGCTGACCGTCGACCTAAAGCCATTTGTGGCAACCGAAGAAGAATTTCGTGAACTTAGCACAAAAAACCCAGAGCTGCGCTTCGAGCGGCTGGCAACCGGCGAGGTGACCATCATGCCCCCGACAGGCGGATCGACTGGCGCACGCAACGCAAGCATCAGTGGACAGTTGTGGCAGTGGAACGATCAATTTCGATTAGGAGAAGCCTTTGATTCCTCGACGGGCTTTCGGTTGCCCAATGGCGCCAACCGCTCGCCCGATGCGGCGTGGATTGCACTGGAGCGCTGGGAGGGACTGACCGACGAAGAGCGCGAGCGCTTTGTGCCGCTCTGTCCCGATTTGGTGGTGGAGTTGCGCTCTCCATCGGATGAATTGGAGCCGCTTCGCGGAAAAATGCGTGAGTACACCGCCAACGGCGCTCAGCTTGGCTGGCTGATTGACCCCAAGAATCGGCAGGTGGAGGTTTACCGTCCGGGGCAAGCCGTTGAAGTTCTGGAGAATCCCACCGTGCTCTCCGGTGAGCCGACGCTGCCGCAATTTGAGCTAAAGCTGGAACGCATCTTCCGATGACCGAGCAACCCCTCCTCGAAGTCAACCACCTCAAAAAGTACTTCCCGATCCGGCGCGGGCTGCTGCGGCGGGTGGTCGGCCACGTGCGCGCGGTGGACGATGTGAACTTTTTTATCCGCACGAGCGAGACGCTCTCGCTGGTGGGCGAAAGCGGCTGCGGCAAGACGACGACCTCGCGCTGCATCCTGCGCGCGCTCGACCCTACGGCGGGCGAAATTCGCTTCCGCAACAACGGCTCCACGGTCAACGTGGCGGCGCTGCCCAGGCGCGAGCTCAAGCCCGTGCGCCGCCAGATGCAGATGATCTTCCAGGACCCCTTCTCCTCGCTCAACCCGCGCATGACCGTCCACGACATCATCGCCGAGCCGCTGCTCGTCAACCGCATCGGCAGCGGGCCGGAGCGGCGCGACCGGGTGGAGGAACTGCTCGAACGGGTGGGCCTGCCGCCCGAATTTATGAATCGCTACCCCCACGCTTTCAGCGGCGGCCAGCGACAGCGCATCGGCATCGCCCGCGCCCTGGCGCTCAACCCCGCGCTGATCGTGGCCGACGAACCCGTCTCGGCGCTCGACGTGTCGGTGCAGGCGCAGATCGTCAACCTGCTGCTCGAACTGCAGGAGGAGTTTGGGCTCTCCTACCTCTTTGTGGCCCACGACTTGAGCGTCGTCAAACACGTGAGCGATCGCGTGGCGGTGATGTACGTGGGCAAAATTGTGGAGGTCGCCGCGACGAAGCGGCTCTTTCAGACGCCGCAGCATCCCTACACCGAGGCGCTGCTCTCCGCCGTGCCCAAGGCCGACCCGCGCCTGCGCTCGCAGCGCATCATCCTCGAAGGCGAAGTTGCCGATCCGGCCGATCCGCCGAGCGGCTGCTACTTTCACCCGCGCTGCCAATATGCGGTCGAGCGCTGCAAAATAGAGACGCCCGCCCTGCGCGAAATCCAGCCCGATCACTTCGTAAGCTGCCACCGCTCGGAGGAGATTGAGCTGGTGGGGATTGGGGAGTGAGATTATAAAGTAGCGCTGGCAAAATTATCGACCAGCGTAGTGCGTGGTGCGTGGTGCGTGTACCGGTACACGCACCACGCACCACGCACTACGCTTTACTGAAAATTACCCACTTCTGGAGAACTCATGGTCACCAACACAGCCAAACAAAAAATGCTGAGCGGCCAGCCCGCCTTTGGCTACTCGCTGGGCCTCGGCTCGCCGCGCGTCGCCGAGCTGCTCAGCCAGAGCGGCATCGACTTTCTGCTGCTGGATCGACAGCACGGTTCCTGGGGCGACGATTCGACCATCGCCGCGCTCTCCGCCATGCACGGCAATCCCGCCGTCCCGATGGCGCGCGTCGCCCGCAATGACTACACGCTGATTGGCCGCCTGCTGGACGAGGGCATGATGGGCATCATCGTGCCGATGGTCGATACGCCGGAGCAGGCCAAAGCAGCGGCGGACGCCTGTCGCTTCCCGCCGACGGGGACGCGCTCGTGGGGCTGGGGGCGCGCGACGGCCCACGGCGGCGACTACAGCGAGTGGATCGACGATCAGCTCTTCGTGGCGGTGCAGATTGAAAGCGCCCAGGCCGTGGAAAATGTTGAGGCCATCATGGCTACGCCGGGCGTCGACGGCTGCTGGACGGGGCCGTCCGATCTGTCCTTCTCGCTCGGCTTTCACCCCAGCCAGATGGACGAGCGCGACGAACACGCGCGGGCGCTGGAGAAAATCATCGAAGCGTGTAACAATACGGGGACGATTCCCGGTATCGCCGGACGAGGAATTGATGATGCCCAGCGGCGAGCGGAGCAGGGCTTTCGCTTCATCGTCGCAACGAGCGATGTCGGCCTGCTGTCGCAAGGGGCGCAGACGGGCCTGGAGCGGCTGCGGGGCGCGTGATGGCCGACCGTGACCGTCACGGCCCCAGGCGACACAACTTTCCCAATCGCGCTTGGGCCGTGATTGTCACGTTCTGCAACCAACGAAAGTGTGCCCTCGAAACGTGACAATCACGGCCCGCTTGCCGACGGGCGTGCGAGCTTATCCGGGGCCGTGACGGTCACGGTCGGCCGCCTAGTCTCGTATCGACTGCCTCCCGACCTAGTTGCCCCGGCAGCGGCAACGGGAAGAGGTGATCGAATGTGGCCGTCACGGCCTAACGGGTCGTTGCTCACCCAATCGCGCTTGGCCGTGATTGTCACGTTCCGCGACCAACGCAGCGGAATTATCGCATTCTCTCGTCGGTCTGTTCGCACGTGAGCGTGCGAACTCCTCGATTGCAGTCTACTGAAAATCAACCCAGCCCAAAATCCGCGCAATCCGCAGCAAAATTCTGGAGTTTTTCCCATGCCCACCACCCAAAACGGCTCTTCCCGCAGCGACGCCTTCTTTCACGGCAAAAACATCGCTTCCTTCATCCACCGCGCCTTTACCAAAACCATGGGCTTCGACGACAGCGACCTCGAACGGCCCGTGATCGGCATCTGCAACACCTACAGCGAGATGAACAACTGCAACAGCCATCTGAACAAGCTGGCCGAAGCCGTCAAGCGCGGCGTGTGGCAGGCGGGCGGGCTGCCGCTCGAATTCCCCACCATCTCGCTCGGCGAAATTTTTACCAGCCCGACCTCCATGCTCTACCGCAACCTCGCCGCCATGGACACCGAGGAGATGATCCGCGCCCAGCCGATGGACGCCGTGGTGCTGCTCGTCGGCTGCGACAAGACGACGCCCGCCGCGCTGATGGGCGCCGCCAGCGCCGATCTGCCCGCAATTCTGCTCGGCGGTGGCCCCATGCTCAACGGCAACTGGCGAGGCCAGACGCTCGGCGCCTGCACCGACTGCCGCCGCCTGACGGACGAGTACCGCGCCGGGAACATCAGCGACGCCGACTACAAGGAGATCGAGGACGGCATCGTGCGCAGCCCCGGTCACTGCATGGTCATGGGCACGGCGTCGACCATGAACTCGCTGGCCGAGGCGCTAGGCATGGCCCTGCCCGGCAACGCCGCCATCCCCGCCGTCGATTCGCGCCGCCTGCACCTCGCCGAGGCGACGGGTCGCCGCGCGGTCGCGCTGGCGAAAGAGGGGCTGCGGCCCTCGCAGATTATGACGCGCGAAGCCTTGGAGAATGCGATCACGCTGCTGGCGGCGATTAGCGGCAGCACCAACGCCGTCGTGCATCTGCCCGCGATTGCGGGTCGCCTGGGCGTGGAGCTGCCGCTGGAATTGTTTGACGAAATTTCGCAGCGGACGCCGTGGATCGCCAACATGCGGCCCGCGGGCGAGTACCAGATGGAGCAGCTCTTCTACGCGGGCGGCATCCCCGCCGTGCTCAAGCAGCTGCTGCCGCTGCTCCACGGCGACGCGATCACCGTGACCGGCAAGTCGATAGCCGAAAACGTGGCCGAAGCCCAAATTTTTGATCCCGACGTGATCCGCACCGCGGACGAGCCGCTCGCTTCCGAAGGTGGGCTGGCGGTGCTGCGCGGCAACCTCTGCCCGGACGGCGCGGTGATCAAGCACGCCGCGGCCACGCCGGCGCTGCTGCACCACCGCGGTCGCGCCGTTGTCTTCACCAGCATCGAGGATGTGAACGCACGCGCCAACGATCCAGACCTCGACGTGACCGCAGACGACATTCTGGTGCTGCAAGGGGCGGGCCCCGTCGGCGGGCCGGGGATGCCGGAGATCGGCAACCTGCCGATTCCCAACAAGCTGCTGCGCCAGGGCGTGCGCGACATGGTGCGCATCTCGGACGCGCGCATGAGCGGCACGGCCTACGGCACGATCGTGCTCCACGTCGCGCCCGAAGCCGCGGTCGGCGGCCCGCTCGCCCTCGTGCGCGACGGCGACGAGATCGAGCTGGACTGGACAAATCGCCGCCTGCATCTGCACGTGGATGAGGATGAGCTGGCGCGGCGTCGCAGCGAATGGGTAGCGCCGGAACCAGAGTTCACGCGGGGGTATCGGCAGCTGTATACGCAGCACGTGCTGCAGGCGCCGGGCGGGGTGGACTTCGATTTTCTGCGCGGGAAAGATGCGGTCGGCGTGGTGGAGCAGCCGAAGTTTTAGAGGGAAAACCGCCTAGTTCGCCTCAAACTGCTCAAAGGCGAGCGTCACGTTGCGCGCCTCGACCGTGCCCAGCGGCCCCGGCGCTTCACCCGTGATCGCCCGCACGATTTTGCCCACGTGCTCGTGCGAATTCTCGATGAAGACGGTGTAGCGCTGCTGAATGCCCGCGGTCACCGTGCCGGCAAGGTAGAGACCGGGGACGTTGGTCTCCATTGTTTCTTCATCAAAGGCGGGCACGCGATTTTCACCGTTCAGCGCCACGCCCGCCATTTCCAGCAGGCGCTGATCGCCGCGAAAGCCGGTGGCGAGCAGGACGAAGTCCGTCGCGTGCCGGAAGGTGGCGTCATCTTCCGGCACGCGCGCGTCCGTGGAATGCAGGACGACGTGCGACGGCGTGATCTCCACGGGCACAGTCTGTGGCAGGAAGCCGATCGTGCCCGCCTCGATCTGAGCGTTTAAATCGGGCAGCAGCCACTGTTTGACGCGCCGCTCGTCAAACTCCGCTCGACGGTAGCTCAACGTCACCTTGGCGCCGGCGCGCCAGCAGCGCAGCGCCGCCTCCACCGCCGAATTTTTGCCGCCGACAATCAGCAGCCGCTGGCGGAAGTAGTCGTGGGGGTCGCGGAAGTAGTGGGTGACGTGCGGCAAATCTTCGCCGGGAAGGCCGAGCGTGTTGGGGCCGTGCATGTCGCCGATCGCCAGCACGACGTTGCGCGCTCGATAGAGACGCTCGCCCGTGTGCGGCTGGGTCGTCAGCGCAAAGCCATCCGCCACCTTCTCGATGGCCGTGACGGGCTCAAAGGCGTTGACGTGCAGATCAAACTGCTCGACGATGGCGCGCAGGTAAGCGAGGTAATCCTCGCCCGTAATGCGCTGCTGGTGGTCATTCTGAATGGGTACGCCCGCAATTGCCAGGCGCTCGGTGGTGCTAAAAAAGTTGGTGTTGCGCGGCCACCACGTCATGGCGTGGCCGATTTGGTTGGCATCAAAGTGGAGGTAGTCCACGCCCGCGCGCTTGAGCGCCACCGCCAGCTCCAGCCCAATCGGCCCCGCGCCGATGATCGCGACTTGGGGCGTGCCGTCACCGGCGTGAGCATCTGCGTGGGCAGCGGGTGCAGCTGTGCCGTTGGCGGAAGGTTGTCTGTTGGTCGGCGTCGAGTTTGTGCGAAAGATATTCATGGGTTGGAGTTTTGAAAACTAAGGCAAAGTCAACGTGAGAATTTGAACGCGGAGGTATACGGAATGACGCGGATCAAAATTTAGATGCCCGCATCGTTTTGCGTTCCGCGCTCTTTTAATTTACCGCTCGCCGCAAGCTCACAAATCTGGCAGCTCGCTCAGCCAGCCAATCGATACCACGGCCCACAGCCCAATCAAAATGGCTTCCGCTGCATCGTGGCGCAGCGAAGTGGGCCGCGGCGCACCCGACCACGCAATCGCGCGGCGGGCGAGATCATCGGCGGTGGCTTTGGCTTGCGCGCCGGAGCGCTGCTGGCGCGGGTGCAGCAGATCGCGCCGCCATGTTTCGGCGCTGATTTGGCGGAGGCGCAGATTGCGGCGTCGCGCTTCGCTCTGCCAGGGCGTGGCCAAATCGCCGCCGCCCTCCAGCACGATCCAGGTGACGTCCGGCAGGCTGTTGAGCAGGCTGTGTGCGCCGCGCCGCAGCCGAGTGCGGTTGCCAAAATTTTGCGAGCGATACCAGCGCAGACGCCCGTCGCGCCCGTAAAGCGCCAGCCCCGTGCGCAGCCCCAAATCTACCGCCAGCAGCTGTGCCCCATCCGTCGTTTCCGCCATCGGTTAATTGTAGCAGGGAAGGGGAAAAGTTCAAGTGGCGTGGGTAACAGTCGCTGGGCAATTGACTGCCTTGCCACACATAGAGATGCTTCCGAGAAAAAGGGTTCTCTGCGGGATTGTGGGGTGCGACGAGCAAGGCGGCCCAGCGTGCGTTGCATCCTCCGAGGTGTAGCGCACATTTGGCTGGTCGATCACCCCAAAGGGATAGGGCTTCCCTCAAACGTGCGTCGCACTTAGTATCATGAGAAGGGGGCAAGGACGAGAGACTGACGTCGCACAAGTGGCGAAAAGCCCGATTCTGAGATAGGTCGCCGTCCTTGCCTCCATTTGGTAGAATAAAGCGCGAGCGGGACGAGACGCCCAAGAGACCGACATCGCAGCAGAACAAGCGTTCGGATTGAGACAGGTCCAAGTGGGGCAGAAGCCCCAGCCTGAGATGACGAAGAGAATTAAGGGCCAAGAGCCCGCATACTAGTGAGTTAAGTGCCCTCAGGTTCAGCCAAGAGGCGTCTGCCTAGAAAGGAAGAGGGCTATGCGAATTTTGTATGTAGCCGCCGACATCGCCAAAAGCAGCTTTGACGGTGCGTATTGGGCTGACCGCAGCCTCAATCTGGGCAAGTACCCCAATCAAGCTGAAGGATACGAAGCCTTCGGCCAGGCCGTTGAGAGGCAACGCGCCGAGCAAGGGGCCGAGCAAGTCCACTTGGTGCTCGAGCCGACCAGTGGCTACGAGTTGGGGCTGGCGCTTTACGCCTACGCCCAGGGCTGGCTGGTGAGCAAGCCCGACCCGTGGAAGCTACATCAGTGGGCCAAGGGGGCGGGCTACCGGGTCAAGACCGACCCCGTGGATGCGCGCATGTTGGCCGAGTACGGCGCCCGCATGCAACCACCCGCCCAAGCCTTACTCGCCGAAGAAGTGCGCGAACTGGACTACCTGCTACGGCGGTTGGACGAGCTGGACAAGCTCATCCGCATGGAGGAGAATCGCCTCGACATCGCCCAGGACAAGCCCGACATGTCGCCGCTGGTGGTCGCCGACATCGAGCAGACTATCAACCTTTTGCAAGACCAGCGCGCGGCGCTCGAAAAGCAGGTCAACGCGCACGTGCGACGCCATCCCGACTTGAAGAAGCGCAAGCGCCAATTGCTGGCCATCCACGGCATCGGCCCCAAGACCGTCCTGCCGCTGCTCGTGCTGCTCTACCGCTTTGAGGCGCTGACCAACGGGCAGGGCAACAAGAAGAAGCTGACTGCCTTTGTCGGTCTCGATTCGCAGATTCGACAAAGCGGCAGCTCGGTGCGCGGCGACCCAGCCATCTCCAAGAAAGGCGATGGTCAACTTAGGGCGCGTCTTTATCTGTGTGCCCTCGGCGGCGTGCGCGGCCACAACGCCTTGCGCGATTTCTACCAACGCCTCGTTTCGCGCGGTAAACCCAAGAAAAAAGCACTGGTTGCTGCCGCGCGCAAGATTTTGCACTGGGCCTGGGCCGTCTTTTCTTCCGAACAAGATTTTGACCCGGCCCGCGCGGCGACTGGCTCGCGCTGACCCAAATCTTTAAGCTTCTCCCCCTTGACTTTCATGAGAGAATCTCGGAAAGTGCGACGCACTGTCGGCCCAGCTTTACGCTCCTATCCCACAAAAGCTTAGAGAACCGAAGAAAGCGAGAAAGCAATTCCAAGTGTAAAAAGGAAACCATAGATAAATGTGGACGAACGGGGGTTCAACCTATCCGTTTCTGAAAAATCTGCACAAATTTGCGTCCATCTGTGGTTAAAATCTTTAAACTCGAAATGGCTGGAAAACAAGAAGGTGAAGTTGACAGCACCGTTACGATAGTGTACTATACTTTTCGTAGTGCCCGCTACGGAATCAAGCGGAAACCGTGGTAGACTATAAGCTAAATACAGCAACATCAATTCTGCCGACGAGGCAAATTTTTACAATTTAGGAGACAAAATGAGCACGCCCGTTAAACTGACCGACAGCACCTTTGAAGAGAAGGTCCTTAATTCCGACAAGCCCGTGCTGGTTGACTTTTGGGCCGAGTGGTGTGGCCCCTGCAAGATGATTGCGCCCGTGCTGGACGAAATCGCCAGCGACATGGGCGATGAACTTGTCATCGGTAAGCTTGACATCGATGAGAACCAGAATACGCCCATGGCCTACGGCGTGATGAGCATCCCGACGCTGCTGCTCTTCAAGAACGGCGAGCCGGTGGACCGCATCGTCGGCTTCCAGCCCAAGCCGCAGCTCGTGAGCAAAATTCAGGCGCACATGAACTAAGCGCTGGCTGGTAAAACAAAAAAGGGGGCGACATCTGTCGCCCCCTTTTTGTTTGCTTGGCAAATCCCTACGCGTATAATGCAGGTATCCACCAAACCTAATTACATGGAGATTGCCATGACTGACCCGACCCGCTTCACCCTCTCACAGCGCGATATGCCCACCCACTGGTACAACATCAATGCCGACCTGGCCGCCGCGGGCGTCGAGCTGCCGCCGCCGCTCAATCCGCAAACCGGCCAGCCGCTTGGCCCGGCAGACCTCGCGCCGCTCTTTCCCATGGAGCTGATCAAGCAGGAGGTGAGCACCGAGCGCTACATCGAAATTCCGGACGAGGTGCAGGAAATTTACAAGCTGTGGCGACCGTCGCCGCTGCACCGCGCTCGCCGCTGGGAGCAGGCGCTGGATACGCCCGCCAAAATTTACTACAAGTATGAAGGCGTCAGCCCCGCGGGGAGCCACAAGCCAAACACTGCCGTGCCCCAGGCCTACTACAACAAGCAGGAGGGCGTCACCCGCCTGACAACGGAGACGGGTGCGGGGCAGTGGGGCAGCGCATTGAGCTTTGCCTGCCAGATGTTTGGCATCGAGTGCAAGGTTTACATGGTGAAGGTGAGCTACGAGCAGAAGCCCTATCGCCGCATTCTGATGCAGACGTGGGGCGCGGAGGTCGTGCCCAGCCCCAGCACGCAGACCAACGCGGGCCGCGCCATCCTCGACGCCGATCCGGAGAGCACGGGCAGCCTCGGCATTGCCATTTCCGAAGCCGTGGAGGAAGCCGCCACGCGCGACGACACGAAGTACGCGCTGGGCAGCGTGCTCAACCACGTGCTGCTGCACCAGACGGTGATTGGGCAGGAGACGATTGCGCAGCTCGAGATAGCCGGTGCGGACTGGCCCGACGTGCTCATTGGCTGCACGGGCGGCGGCAGCAACTTTGGCGGCTTTGTTTTTCCCTTCCTCAAGGAAAACATTGTGGGCACGCGCAACACGCGTATCGTTGCCGTCGAGCCTTCTGCCGCGCCCAGCCTAACGCGCGGCGTCTACGCCTACGACTACGGCGACACGGCCATGCTCGCGCCCATGCTCAAGATGCACACGCTCGGCCACGACTTCATCCCCGCGCCGATCCACGCGGGCGGGCTGCGCTTCCACGGCATGAGCGCCCAGGTCAGCGCGCTTAAGGAGGCGGGGCTGTTCGAGGCCGTCAACGTCAAGCAGAACGCCATTTTTGAAGCGGCCATGAGCTTTACCCAAGCCGAGGGGATTTTGCCCGCGCCGGAGCCGAATCACGCCGTGTGGGGGGCGATGCAGGAGGCGCTGGCCTGCAGGGAGAGCGGCGAGAGCAAGACGATTGTCTTTAATCTTTGCGGCCACGGCCACTTTGACCTTGCGGCCTATGATGCTTACCTGGGGACGGGGCTGGAAGATTACGAGTATCCGCAGGCCAAGGTGGAGGAAAGTCTGGCGCGGCTGCCGCAGGTTGCCTAGCGTTGACCTCTACTCGGCGCTCCATTTTTGGACACGGATAAACACGGGCTGCGCACACGGATTCTTCCCTACATGAGCTGGAATCGCAGCAAATTTGTTGAAAAACCCGTGTTTATCCGTGCCACCCGTGTCCCGCTCTTTTCTGATCTCGAATGCTCAATGCAGATGCCGCTGCCACGCCTTGACCAGATTGGACTCAATCTGGTCGTGCAGCGGTATCTGCTTGTGGGGATTTCGCTCCGACGCCTTAAAAATCTGCTTGGCACAGCGCCCACACAGGACGTAGCCGATTAACACGCCGCGCTCGCGGTAGATAAAGGCGTTGAGGGACAGGGCGTCCTTCCCCTCGTGCTTCATCACATCCACCTCGCGGCCACACCCCGGGCAGGGATCCTCCGCATAGAACCAGCAGCTTTTTACCGCGTTGCCAAACTGCCTTCTCGCCTGTTGGAACATCTGCTCCAGCATGGCATCCGCCTGATCGTAAGCGTTCATCTTGGTGTTGTCCTCCCAGGCTAATTCAAAGAAGTATTGATCCACAAAGGCCACGAAGTGACACGAAGCGTCGCCGCCATAGACTTCGTGCTTCGTGCTTCTTCGTGCCCTTCGTGGATCGTTGAAATTCTGAAACGGCCAACAATTGTCTTTGCAAGGGCAATGACAATTATACGGCTGATTGTAGGAAGTCTCGATCCGCAAAATGACGGTCGCGGCTCGTTTATTTGTCGGGAATCTCGTTTACCTGCAAGACTACTGCTCCAGCGGCACCACCGATCCGACTGCCCAATCCACCCCAAACAAAATCAGCGCGACCAGCGCGTCCACGAGCAGCACAAAAAGCAGCGCCCCAAATAAACTCTCCAGCGGCCCCACCAGCCCATTGAGCGCCGCGTTGAGCGCCGTCAGCGGCAGGCCGATCAAAATGTAGAGCAGCGCACCGCCGCCAATATAGAGCAGCACGGGCTTGACCGGCTCGCGATCCGGCTCGCTGGGCAGCATGGCGTTGGCGACGGTGAAGATGAGGTAAAGCCAAAGCGCACCGTCCGGCTGGGTGAGGATGGCGCGCAGCCCCGTGCCCAGCAGCCGCCATTCGCCGCGCACGAGCGACCGCGCAATCCCTTGGGCGTCGAAAACCGCTCCGGCAATTGCGCCCACAATTAGCGACCCCACTAGCAGCGGGGCCATGCCGACCAGGCTGTCGCGCCAGGGGCCGCCGGGCTGAACGGAGACGCTGCCCAGCAGCAGATGTTTGCGCTGTCGCTTGGGCCAGACGCGAAATTTGCCCGTCTTCAGCCCCAGCAGCTTCGCCATGCCCCAGTGCGCCCCTTCGTGTACGACGACGCCCGGTAGGAAAATCAGAAAGTAGACGACATAGGCCAATTCTTCCGACCGGGTGAGCCGGTAGATGAGCACTTGGAGATAGATGGTGATTTGCTGGCTGAGCCAGGCCAGCAGCAGCAGCGCAAGCGCACAGAGCAGCAGGGCGGAAAGCAGAGCGGCAAGGTTGACCACGGCGTGGAGTGGGGATGAAGCAGCGAATTGCGTTACGGGGTTTCGAGATTGTAGGTCAGGCTTTCAATCAGCCAGCAGCCGTCCTGCTGCACGAGCGTCCAGCGGTCGCCAGCGGGCGAGACTTCGTCGCCGATTTGCGTTGTCGCCGTCACGACGGCGCGCGGTGTGCCCTCTTCTTCCATGAACGAAACGTCGAGGTCGGCGGGTTGGGCGAGGCTGGGTGCGCCGGGGAAGACGATGCGCACGTAGCGATTGCGGATCGCGTCGACGCCGATCCAGCGCTGGTCGTCGCTCTCGTCGTCGGGCGTGCCTGCCGCGTCGACAACCTGGCTCTCCTCGGCCCACAGCCCCATCAGCGGGTTGATCTCCTGTGCCACCACGCGCGCCCCTTCGGCCCGCAACACGGCCTCGACGGCGGCTTCGTCGGTCAGCGTCTCGCCCGCCGCCTCCACGCTCGCGACGCCGCACGAGCCGCGCTCGATTTGTGCTTCGGCCACGTCGGGCGCGTCGACGGTGTTGGCGGGTGCGGCGCAGGCGGCGGTTAGCAGAAGAAGAATGCCAGCAAGCACGAGGGGACGAAATTTGTCATTCCCGCGAAGGCGGGAATCCATGCTTGGCAAACGAGTGGATTCCCGCGAAGGCGGAAATGACAAAGTACGATGACTCCACGGAATTTTGATCCCTCGTCGGCTCCGCGCGCGGCCTATTTCGTTTGATGGAGAAAATGACATGGCGGTTTAGTTTACTGCGCGGCCAAAAACAAATTGCGCACAAAATCTTCGTGTAGCGCGAGCGTCTCTTCGGTGGAATCAAGCAGGTGGGAGGTGAGCTTGAAGAGCACGATGCCGTCTGAAAGGCTGCGCTGTCCATCGGGGAAGAGGTAGAAGTAGAAGACAGCGTGGCGCGTTAAATTATCCTTGTCCTCAAACTGCTTCTCGGCCTCCATCCAGTAGCCATAAACTTCGCCCCCTTCTGCCAACGCCACCGGCTTGGACTGAATATCAAAGAGCCAACCGTCCACATCATAACAAATATCCGGTGGGTGAAAGGGCTGCGAGCTGCGGCCGCCAATCAGCGAGAGCCACATGTAGTGGCCGTCGTCGCGCTGGTAGAGGCGGCGCACGTACTGCTCCGGCTCCAGCAGGATTTCGACTTCCTGGTTGTCGTCGGGGCGCTCCTCGCCTTGCCAGCGACCGAGCGTCAGCGGCACGGCGTCCAGCTGCGCATCGAGATCGAGCCGCGCGTTGGCGGTGACGGAAATTTCACGATTGGTACGCTGCCAAAAGTCGAGGTCGGCGATATAGGTGAAGCCGTCCGCCGCCTCCACGCCGGGGCGATCCTGATTCAGCAGGCCCATGCGCGGTGCGTAAAGCAGCGCGGCGCCCGCGACCAGCAGCGCGAGCACGGCGAGGTTGAGCCGGTTATTCGCCACTTAAATCACCTCCAGCCGCAGCGTGCGCAGCTGCAGCGCGCGCGAAGCGGGCAGCAGCAGCAGCAGCGCCACCACAAAGAAAATTGGCCCCGAATAGTCGTGGTAGAAAGTGAAGCCCGCGTCCACCCCCCACGAACGGGCGACAACCAACAGCGTCGTCACGCGCAGGATATTGCCAACCAACGCCAGCGGAATCGCCAAGAGCACGAGCAGCACGCGCCCCCAGGCCGGCCCGTTGAGCAAGTAGGCTGCCAGCGTCGTCAGCGCAATCAGCGCGATCATCGAATTGATGCCGCTGCACTGCGCGCCGATCACCAAATCGGCGTTGGGCAGCGAGACGGAATTGCCCACGATGTTGATGTCGAGGCCAAGCAGCCGGATCAGAGCGCTGGAGCAGACGCCGGTGAAGAGCGCCAGCGGCAGCGTCACCCGCTCGACAATGGGCAGCGGAATCATCAGCGCGAGGTAGGCAACGGGGAAGGCCAGCCGCCGCAGTGCAGACAATCCGCCAAAGGTCCAAATCAGCCCGGCAATTAGGCCGACGGTGGCAAACGCGGCGAGGTAGAGCGCGCGATCGTTGAGAAAGTAGAGGAACAACGCGAGGCTGATGACCAGCAAAAGCGCGCCGCCGAGGCTGTTGCGCCCGGCTTGCCAGACGAACGCCTTATCGTTGCGAAAGCGCTGTACGCCAAGAAAAACGGCTACCGGCAGCACCAGGAGGCCGTGGCTGTAGTAGTCATTCGCCATCCACTCGTGCCACAGCCACGTCCATACCGGCCAAGTGAGCACGCCGAGCGCGAGAATCGATAGAGCGGGAACGAGGGCGGTGGAGAGGTTAATGCGCTTCATGGGTTGGGGGGGTGGAATAAACTTCAACGCAGAGGTTGTGCTGCCAACGCAATTCGCAACGCCCACGTCTGGGTAACGCCGTTGGGCAGATGCGTGCCAAGCATACCACCGCCCCGGTGCTGCGTCAAAAGCTTGGGACATTTTGCTTGGTTTTGTGATCACCTTGCTTGGTTTTGTGATCACCTAGTGTCTCGTAGAGGCTAAAATGATGAGAATTGTAGGTGCGGTTTTCAACCGCACGGTCGTGACCTACCCCTTTGCTAGACCAATGCGACGGGGTGGTCTATGCTTGCGCAGCTGGAAGCAGCGCCTACGATTCCCATCAAATCACGCTTGACACGACACTAGCTGCGCCAGTCAAATTTTTAGTGGTTAAGCGGCGGGCGTTTCGCGCCGGGCCGTCTACTTTTCGCGCTTACCTTGAGACCGTAGTGGGAGGGCGCGCCCTCCCACTACGGTCGAAGCCGCAGCTACGAGGAGGCTTCGTCGTCCTCATCAATATCGCTGTCGTCAATCATCAACCAGGCCACCGCGCCGCTGGCGACGGCCAATCCCGCCGCGACGTACATCACGAGGCGGAAGCCCGCGAGAAATGATTCATCCACCGCTCGATTCGCTGCGTCAACCTGCTGCTCGCTCAAGCCCTCCGGCGGCTGAATGGCCGCGAGATCGGTGCGGCGCTCCTCGATCTGCTGCTGCGCCTCGCCCGGCAGATCGCTGGCGGCCAGGGCGCTCGTGAGGTTGCCGCTAAAGATCGAGAGCATCACGATGCCCAGCACGGCGATGGCGAAGAGGCTGGCGACGCGCGATACGGCGTTGTTGATGCCCGAAGCCGTGCCCGCAAGATGGGTTGGCACCGCGCCCATGACCGCCGTCGTCAGCGGGGCGACGCTGATCGCCATGCCCAGGCCGAGCACGAACAGCGGGAGGAAAAAGGTCGTCCAGTAGGAGCCGCCAATGGCCGGCAGCGACATCAGAAAAAAGCCCACGCCCGCCATCACCGGCCCCACCGTCAGCGGGATTTTCGCGCCAATCGAGTCGACCAGGCCGCCCGTCCAGCTGGAGAGCAGCGACATCAGGAGGATAAAGGGCAAAAGGGCCGCGCCGGCCGCCGTGGCGGAGTAGCCCTGTACCTGCTGCAGGTTGAGCGGCAGGAAGAAGAGCGCGCCGCCCAGCGCCGTGTAGAGCAGCAGCGTCAGTAAATTCGCGCCGCTAAAGGTGCCGGACTCGAACAGATTGAGCGGAACCATCGGCGACTCCAGTCGCGACTCCGCCCAGATAAACGCCGCCAGCAGCGCCGCACCGGCCAGCAGCGTCCCCCAAACGAGCGGGCTGCCCAAACCGCTGTTGTTCCACTGGATCAGGCCGTAAGTCAGCGAGCCCAGACCGAGCGTCGCCAGCGCCGCGCCCGTCCAATCCAGCCCGCCCGCCGCTTCGTCGTCGCGGCTTTCCGGCACGCGCGTCAGCGTGACGAAGAGCACGACGAGGGCCAGCGGTACGTGGATAAAGAAAATCCAGCGCCAGGAAAAGGTGTCGATGAGCCAACCGCCCAGCAGCGGCCCCACCGCGGAAGTCAGCGCTGAAAAGCCGGACCAGAGACCAATGGCTCGCCCGCGCTCCTGCTTCTCGAACGAAGCGCTGATAATCGCCAGGCTCCCCGGCGTCAACAGCGCGCCGCCGATGCCCTGGGCAGCGCGTGCAATAATCAGGTTGAGCGGCGTGTTGACTAGGCCACACCAGATCGAGGCCAGCGTAAAGACAATTGTGCCGATGACAAAGAGGCGCTTGCGGCCAAAGTGATCGCCAAGCGAACCGCCGAGCAAGATCAGCGAGGCGAGGAAGAGCGAGTAGGCGTTGATGATCCACTGGATGTCCGTCACGCTTGCGCCAAGCTGGGATTGCAGCGCGGGCAGCGCCACGTTGACCGTCGAGCCGTTGATAAAGACCATGCTCGAGCCGACGATGGTCGCCACCAAAATCCACGGCTTGGCGCTGACAGCGTCTTCGGCTTGGTCTTGCTCTTTTACCTGTGCCGCAGCGGAATCATGCCGATGCTTGCCAGAGAGAATGACGCCGTGATCACACGGCTCGCGGGTAATGGTGGACATGTGAGGTCTCCTAAAAAGAAGACCCCAGGGATTTTCGAAAATCCCTGGGGGTTGGATCGAGCCGTTTACTCGCTATACAGCTCGCTCGTGATTTTTACCATCTGACCGTAGCTTTTGGCTTCCAGCGCCGCGCCGCCGATCAGCGCGCCGTCAATGTCCGGCTGCTGCATGATTTCGCGGATGTTGGCGGGCTTGGTGCTGCCGCCGTAGAGAACGCGCGTTTGCGACGCCGTCTCTTCGCCGTGGGTCGCGCCGACCACCTGCCGAATCATGGCGCAGACTTCCTGCGCCTGCTCCGCCGTGGCGGCGCGCCCCGTGCCAATCGCCCAGATCGGCTCGTAGGCGATCACGCTTTGGCGTACTTGGTCAGCGTTCAGGCCATCCAGCGCCTGCTCAAGCTGCATGGTGACAATATTCTGCGTCTCGTTCGCCTCGTTCTGCGCCAGCGTCTCGCCCACGCACAGAATGGGCACGAGGCCGCCGTCGAGCGCGGCGTGCATCTTCTTATTGACCGTTTCGTCGGTTTCACCGAACATTTGGCGTCGCTCGCTGTGGCCGATAATTACGTAATCGACCAGATCCGCCAGCATCGGCGCGCTGATTTCGCCCGTGTAGGCCCCGCTTGCTTCCCAGTGCAAATTTTGCGCACCCAGCGCGACATCGCTGCCCTCCAGCACGCTGCCCACTGCGTCCAGGCAGACAAAGGTGGGGCAGACAACTTTGTCGACATCGCCGTGGTCCGATGTTTGCTCGCGGATGGCCTGCGCCAGCGAGGCGGCTTCGTCCGGCGTCTTGTTCATTTTCCAATTGCCTGCCATCATGGGTGTTCGCATAGGGAATTTTCTCCGGAAATTGATGAATGAAGGATGATAGATGGGTCCGTCGGGGCGGTGGCCGATGTCGGTGGCCGATGTCGGTGGCCACGGTGCGGCGCTTGCGTGCTCATTGTCGCTGCAAGCCAGCGTAACGACAAAAAAGCGGGGCTTCTGCAAAGAAGCCCCGCTTTAGATTGAAAGCGTTAGATCAAACGCTTTCGTCATTTTGTCACGTCGGCGGCGCGGCTTGTCGGCAAGCCGCGCCGCCGAGTGGTTAGACGCGCGTCACCGTGCCGTCGATGATCTGCGCGTCCTGCGGCTCGCTGCTGATGCGCTCGACCGGCGAGCTATCTTCCTGCGGCAGTACCAGGCCGAGCGGGTAGAAGAGCGCGGCAAAGCCCGCCGTGAACATAGTCAGCATAAACCAGCCCGCGCGCACAATGGTCGGGTCGATGCCGAAGCGGTGGCCGATGCCGCCGCAGACGCCCAGGATCATGCGGTCGCTGCTGCTGCGGCGCAGGGGCAGCCTCTGGCGGAAATTCTGCAGGCCGCTGCGCACGCTGCTGCTGTTAAACGAGCGCTCGTTCATCGACCAGTCGCGGTTGCGCACGCGCTGGCGAAAGCGCTGGCCCGCATCCCGTGCGTTGCCGCGCCACGAGCGACGCGCCTCCGGGCTGAGCAGCAGGATGCCCGCAAAGATCAGCAGCGCCGGCCAGAAGACGAGGCCGAGCACGCCCGTCAATGCGCTCCACAGCACGTTGAGCACGCCGATGCGGCCCAGCAACAGCACCACGCCCAGGCCGATCAGCACGTAGCCCGTGCGGTTGAGGTTGCGCGTGTTGAGCGAAATAGCGGGGGAACGCAGTTGGCCCGTCGCCTGTGTCCCCACCGGCAGCAGCAGCCACAGCGCCACGTAGGCCCACACGCCAGCTCCGCCTGCCCCCGCCAACACCACCGCGGCAATGACCCACAGAATGCGCACCAGCGCCGGGTCCCAGTTAAAGTAGTCCGCAATGCCGCTGCAGACGCCGCCCAGCACGCGGGCGCTGGGGTGGCGGAAGAGCGTGCGGCGCGCATCTCGACCCTGCGCAAAGTCCGCCCGGCTCCTCTCCCACTCCCCGCTCGGCTCGTTGGTCACGTTGATCGTGTCGCTTCTCTCCGCATCGTTCTCCACACGGTCTGCCCGCGTGTTGTTGACGGATGTGTCATTCATCGATTGATTCTGATTCACTTTCGTTCTCCTTTATCGTCGACCCTCGCGCACGATTGCGAGCAGTCGGAGCAATCTTCCCGATTGAAATTGGGTTCTCATCTAACATTACGGAGAAGGCGCGGGAAAGTTTCAAGATTTATGCGAAAATTTTGACGATTTTACACAAGCTGGCGTGGTGCGTGGTGCGTGGTGCGTGAACTGAATGAGCAACCGACTGGTAATTCTGCCAGTTCACGCACCACGCAATACGTCCACCTTTCCCTTCCGCGCTTCATCAATTTACCCAACCCTCTTCCACCAAGGAGATTTTCATGGACTACCGACCGCTTGGCCGCACGGGCGTCAAAGTCAGCCCGCTTTGCCTGGGCTGCATGATGTTTGGCGGCAAAACCACCGAGCAAGATTCCTACGACATCATCGACCGCGCCATCGACGCGGGCATCAATTTCCTCGACACCGCCAACGTCTACAGCCGCGGGCGCAGCGAGGAGGTAACGGGCGCGGCGCTGCAGCGCAACGGCAAGCGCGACCAGATCGTGCTGGCAACCAAAGTGCACGGCGTGATGGACGACGACGATCCGAACATGCGCGGCAACTCGCGTCGCCACATCATCCAGCAGTGCGAGGCCTCGCTCAAGCGCTTGCAAACCGACTACATCGACCTCTACCAAATTCACCGCCCCCAGTCCGACATCCCCATCGATGAGACGTTGCGCGCGCTGGACGATTTGATTCGCGACGGCAAGGTGCGCTACATCGGCACGAGCACGTATTCCTCGTGGCAGATCGTGGAAGCGCTGTGGGTGGCGAAGGAGCTGGGGCTGAACCGCTTTATCTGCGAGCAGCCGCCCTACAACATCCTGGATCGCCGCATCGAGCGCGACCTGCTGCCGATGTGCACGACCTATGGCATCGCTACGATTCCGTGGAGTCCGCTGGCCGGCGGCTTGCTCACGGGCAAATACACGCGCGAAAATCCCTCGCCCGAAGGCGCGCGCTACGCCGACGTTTCGGGCAACGACCGCTTTGCCGCCCGCAAAACGGAGGCGCTCTACGACGTGGTCGAAGGCTTGCAGCCGGTGGTGGAGGAGAAGGGCTGCACGATGGCGCAGTTTGCGCTGGCGTGGACGGTTGAGCAAACGGGCGTGACCAGCCCGATCATCGGCCCGCGTACGATGGAGCAGCTCGAAGACAACCTGGGCGCACTTGATGTGGAAGTCACGCAGGAGGATCGCCACACGGTCAACGAGCTGGTGCCGCCCGGTCGCGCCGTCTCGAAGTTTTACGAGGCGGACTTTGGGCCGCACAAGTACCGAGCACTTTTGTAACCGCAACCCCGGAGAACCCCATGCCCCAAATTCAAACCCGACCCTTTGGCCGCACCGGCCACGACAGCACCGTCACCCTCTTTGGCGCCGCCGCGCTGGGCCGCGTCACCCAGGCCGAGGCCGACCGCACGCTGGACGTGCTGCTCGACTACGGCGTCAACCACATCGACGTGGCCGCGAGCTACGGCGACGCCGAGGAGCGCATTGGCCCCTGGATGGATCGCGGCCTGCGCGACCACTTTTTCCTGGCGACGAAGACCGGCGAGCGCAACTACGAGGATGCGCGCGCCGAAATTCACCGCTCGCTCGAACGTCTGCGCGTCGACCACGTCGACCTGATCCAGCTGCACAGCCTCAACCACCCCGCCGAGTGGGAGGTGGCGATGGGCGAGCGCGGCGCGCTGGAGGCGGCGATCGAGGCGCGCGACGAGGGCTTGGTGCGCTTTATCGGCGTCACCGGCCACAACTGGACGATTGCCGACATGCACAAGCGCAGCCTGGAGCGCTTTGACTTTGATTCGGTGCTGCTGCCCTACAACTTCTGGATCGCCGAGAACAAGTCGCGCTACATGGAAGATTTTGAGGAGCTGAGCGCCATCTGCCGCGAGCGCAACGTCGCCATGCAAACCATCAAGTCGATTGCGCGCGGCGCGTGGGGCACAGCCGACAAAAACCGCAGCACCTGGTATCAGCCGCTCGAAGATCAGGCCAGCATCGACCGCGCCGTGCACTGGGTGCTCGGTCGACCGCACATCTTCCTCAACACCGCGGGCGATATCGACCTGCTGCCGATGGTGCTCGATGCCGCCAGCCGCTTTGAGGAGCGCCCGGCTGAGGAGACCATGCGCGAGCTGGTGGAAGAGCAGCGAATGACGACAATCTTTGGAATTTAGCCGCGCATGTCCGTCAGCAACCCACACGATCGCTTCTTCCGGCAGACGTTCTCCGATCTGGCGATCGCGCGCAGCTTTTTCGAGCACTACCTGCCCGCCGACGTGCTCGCTCTAATCGACCTCGACGGCCTGTCGCTCGTACAGGGCACCTACGTCGATGAGGAGCTGCAGGATCACCAGTCCGACCTGCTCTTCGAGGTGCCCCTGCGCGCCCAGTCGACGAGCACCGGCTCGCCGCGCGTGGACCGGGCACTGCTCTATTTTCTCGTCGAGCACAAGAGCTACCCGGATGAGGCGGTGCTCCTGCAGCTACAGCGGTATCGGCAGAAAATTTGGGACGAGCAGCGGCGCGCGGGCGAGCTGCTGCGGCTGATTGTGCCGCTGGTGGTTTACCACGGCAGAACACAGTGGACAATCCCCAAAACAATGGACGACTGGCTGCAAGTTCCCGCGGCGCTGCGCCCCTTCACGCCGACGGATCGCTATCTGCTCTACGACTTCTCGCGCCAGGGCGGTGAAGAGATTGCTGGCGATGATCTGCTGCGCGCCATCCTGCTCATGTTGCGCCACGTCTTTGGCGAGGATTTTGTCGAGCGGCTTGGTGAAATTTTGCGGCTGCTCTGGCTGGAATCGAGTTTGGTGCGGCGCTATGCCTTTTTGCGCGTGGTGCTGCATTATTCGGTGGAAGGTGGTAAGATAGAGCGAGACAGCGTGCGTGAGGTGTTGACGACCACTTTATCGGAAGGAGAAGAAACCATGGCAACCTGGCTAGATGACTACATTGAACAGGGACGGGAGATCGGCCTCGAGCAGGGCCGCGAAGAAGGACGTGAGGAAGGACGTGAGGAAGGACGTGAGGAAGGACGACGAGAAGCGGTACACCTGTTGATGAACGTGCTGCGTTTTCGCTTTGGCGATGTGCCTGAATCGGTTTACCAGCGGCTTATGCAACAGAATTTTGATGCCCTGCAGGAGTTGACCAACCTCGCGCTCAGCGCGCGGACGTTCGCCGAATTCGCCGAGCGAGGATTGGGCGAAGCGTAGACGAGCAGTCGCATCGCGTGAACTGGACGGGCACGTCACGGCGTGCCCATCCCTGCCCGCCGTAATCTCAGAACCGCGTACCCGTTGGTAAACTCCCCCGCAAGAGCGCAACTTTCCCCGCGCGTCCGTGTTTTCTTTACAAAGCCGTTACCCGCTTTATAATGCAGCTTTGTAGAGCATTCATCAGATTCTTACATTGACCGAAATTGAGACCTACTTATGGCAAATCAACAAATGCCTACTCACCGTACGCCAACGCGCGTTGTCATCACCGGCATGGGCATGATCACGCCGCTGGCGCTGGACGTCGAGGAAACGTGGCAGAAGCTGCTGGCGGGTTGCTCCGGCGTCAGCCACCTGGATCGCTTCGACGCCAGCGAACTGCGCACCCACTTTGCCGGCCAAGTGCGCGGCTTTGATCCGCAAGATTACATGAGCCGCAAGGACGCGCGTCGCTACGACCTTTACATTCAGTTTGCGATGGCGGCAAGCAAGGAGGCCATTGAACAATCCGGGCTGGATTTTGAGCAGGAGGACCGCGACGCCATCGGCGTGATTTTGAGCACGGGTATCGGGGGCGTCAAGAGCATTGTCGAAAACAAAGAGGTGGCCGATGAAAAGGGGCTGCGACGCATCAGCCCTTTCCTGATCACCAACATGCTGGCCGACAGCGCTTCGGGCAAAATTGCGCTGGATTACGGCCTGCGCGGGCCCAACCACGCCATCCTCAGCGCCTGCGCCAGCGGCACGACGGCCGTCGGCGAGGGCTTTGAGCTGCTGCGGCGCGGCGACGCCGAGGTGATGATCGTCGGTGGCTCGGAGGCCTGCCTCGACCCGGTGATCATCGGCGGCTTTGACGTGACGGGCGCGCTGAGCCAGCGCAATGAGGACCCGGCCACGGCCTGCCGCCCCTTTGACGCGACGCGCGATGGCTTTGTCATGGGCGAGGGCGCGGCCACGGTGGTGCTGGAGACGGAGGAGCACGCCAAGGCGCGCGGCGCAACGATTTACGCCGAAGTGATCGGCTATGGCAACACCGCCGACGCCCACGACATGACGGCTCCCCACAGCGAGGGGCTGGGCGCGATTGGCGCGATGAAGATGGCGCTGCGCAAGGCCGCGCAGTACGGCGTGCAGCCGCAGGATATCGACTACATCAACGCCCACGGCACGTCGACCGTGCTCAATGACAAGATTGAGACGCTGGCCATCAAGGAAGTGCTGGGCGAACACGCCTACAATCTCAAAGTCAGCAGCACCAAGAGCATGACGGGCCACCTGCTCGGCGCAACCGGCGTGCTGGAAGCGATTTTCTGCGCCAAGGCCATCGAGACGGGCGACATTCCGCCCACCATCAATCTCGAACACCCCGATCCCGAGTGCGACCTCGACTACACGCCCAACCGCGCAGCCAAAGCGGACGTGCGCGTGGCGCTGAGCAACAGCTTCGGCTTTGGCGGCCACAACGCCACGGTGGTGCTGCGGCGCTACGAGGGGTGATTTTGTACTGCATAGGTCACCCTTCTGTGGCAGTTCCAAGGCGACAGCGGTGGCACACCCAACCTTGATTTTGAATTTTATGAGTTGTAGGGTTGGGCAATTCCAGGAAATTAACTATACCGAGATAAGCCATGTTGGATGTGCGACGCACCTCAGAAGGTGCGACGCACGGTCGACTGTCTCTCCGGTGCGGCCAACACAGCCTACGGTGCGGTGCACTTTCCCAAGTGCGACGCACCTCCATCACAATCAGCCGTGGTATATTTATAATTTTGGATTAGACTTAGTTGGGAATGTCACTTAGCAAAGCATATGTGACCTGCGGCTGCAACGCCACGCGCACAATATTTCTGAACACGACGACGGAGCCCCGAAGATGCCCAAGCAATCTTCCGACAATCAAGACTTTCCCCACCAAAACGGCGTGGGCCCACACGTGCACGTCAACGGCAGCGGCGACGGGCCACCGATGGATTTGGACGAGCTCAACGGCAGCCTGAGCGAGGCGCTGCAGGTGGCCGTGCGCCCGCGCTACGCCCAAATTGTCGGCTGGGGCTACGACGTGCCGGACAAGGTGATCACCAACGCCGACCTTGAACAGATTGTCGACACGAGCGACGAGTGGATTCGCACGCGCACGGGCATTGAAGAGCGCCACGTCGCCGCCGACCCGAAAGAGACGTCGGCCTCGCTGGGGATTGCCGCCGCGCGTAAGGCGCTGGCCGTGGCCGACGTGCCCGCCCATAAGGTTGATCTCATTATCTGCGCCACCAGCACGCCCGAGTACATTTTCCCCGCCACCGCCTGCATCATTCAAGATGCTTTGGGCGCCACCAAAGCGGGCGCTTTTGACCTGAGCGCGGCCTGCTCCGGCTTTGTCTACGGCCTGAGCATGGCGCGCGGCCACATTTTGGCGGGCGACGCGGAGTACGTGCTCGTCATCGGGGCGGAGACAATGAGCCGCGTGGTGGACTGGACGGACCGCGGCACCTGCGTGCTCTTTGGCGACGGCGCGGGCGCGGTGCTCGTGGCCGCGAGCGACGTGCCGGGCGGCATCCTGGCCTGCGAAATGGGCAGCGACGGCTCCGGCGGCAGCGCGCTGATCATCCCCGGCGGCGGCAGCGCCAAGCCGACCAGCCTGGAAACCGTTAGCAACGGCGACCACTACATGAAGATGGACGGCAAGGCCGTCTTCCGCTTTGCCACGCGCGTGATGGCCGACGCCACGCGGCGCGTGCTTGACCGCGTCGGCCTCAGCCCGGACGATGTCGACCTGGTGATTCCGCACCAGGCCAACGTGCGCATCATCCAAAACAGCGTGCTGCGCCAGCTTAAGATTCCGTCCGAGAAGGTCTTCGTCAACGTACACAAGTACGGCAACACCAGCACGGCTTCGATTCCGATTGCGCTGTGCGAGGCCATCGAGGCGGGCAAAATCGAGCCGGATGACAACCTGGTCTTCGTGGGCTTTGGCGCGGGGTTAACCTGGGGCGCGTGTGCGATCCAGTGGAGCGTGCCGGTGAAGGAGCTGCCCGAACCCGGCTGGTGGACAAACTACCGGCGCGAAGCGAGCTACCGCGCCGCCGCCGCGCGCAGCATGTGGAAACGCGCCGTGCGCTGGGTCTACGACGTGCTGCCCAACGATCCGCAGGCGCGCGAGTACGTGCTCAACGGCAGCGAAGGGGCGGTGAAGCAGGAAGAGCCGTCCGAATCAAAGTAGCAGGTGAGTGTGGTTGCTACTAAGAAATGCTCAGAAGTAGCGGAAGTCAGCGGAGGGGTTAGACTATGTTATGCTCGCGAAGGCGGGCATCCATGCTTGACTACTGTAGATTCCCATTTTTACGGGAATGACAAGACTACCTTGGCTCCAATTTGCCGTTTCTCAATTTTTGCTGGTTCTCTGAGCTTTTATGGGGTAGATACACAAGGCTCGACCGACGGTGTGTCGCACTTTCCGAAGTGCGTCGCACGTTTGGGGGAAGTCCTGCCCATTTCGGGTAATAGACAAGCCAGACGTGCGATGCACCTCGGAAGGTGCAACGCACGCTGGGCCGCGTTGCTCGTTGCACCCCACAATCCCTCAGAGAACCTTTTTGCTTAACGCCAGTTTTCGGTCACTGCTAAAAACTTATTTACCGCCGTAAATAAGCCGTAAATAAAGGGATACGACAATCCTGTCGCACCTCCTTCTTGTGCGCTGATGATAAAAATCCGGCTGGCTCATTTGCGCCACGCCTAAACCATTTACTTCGGAACAAAAATTGCCCCCTCGTCATCTGGTTGATGAAAGACAATGGGCAAATAAAGCGTCATTCCAGCGTTGGGCAGCGTGGGGTTGGTGCCATTCTGCGCGCGGACGCCCTGGCCCGGCAGCAGGTTGACGCCAGCCAGGGCGACGATGACCACAAACAGTAGGGTGAACAGTGAACGACGTGAACGACGTGAGCGGGGTGTGAAACGACGAAAATGCGACATGGATTCCTCCTTTATATTCAATGTAATAGACCGTAGCGAAGAGAGTACAAACCGCAGCCACTTCGCGCCAGCTCATGGCCAACTTGTGCGATAGCTCGACCAATGTAGCCCAGATTACGGGGGCCAGTCTGTATTTCACTTACCCACTTAGACGTCTATCGCGCGATTTAGATACGCGCGGCCACGCGACAGCCAGTGGTGAACTGTGATATAATAGCCCCATGTCTATTCAACTGCTGGCGGCGGACGTGGCCGCCAAAATTGCGGCGGGCGAGGTGGTCGAGCGGCCTGCCAACGTAGCCAAAGAGCTGCTGGAAAATAGCGTCGATGCGGGCGCGACGGAGATTCGCGTCGAGATCCGCGACGGCGGCCAGCGGCTGCTGCGCGTCACCGACAACGGTGAGGGCATTCGGGCGGGCGAGGTCGAGCTGGCCTTTCAGCGCCACGCCACCTCCAAGCTGCGCCAGGCCAGCGACCTCGATCACATCGCCACCTTTGGCTTTCGCGGCGAAGCGCTCTACTCCATCGCCGCCGTCTCCCACACGACGTTGACCACCCGCCACCGCGACGAGCAGGCGGGCACGACAACGCGTCTGGAAGGCGGCGTTGTCGTGCAGCACGGTCGAGCCGGTGCGCCGCAGGGCACGGTGGTTAACGTGGAGCACTTGTTTTACAACGTGCCCGTACGCCAAAAATTTTTGCGCCAGCCCGCCACCGAAGCGGGCCGCATCAGCAGCGCCGTCCAGCGCGCCGCCCTCGCCCACCCCGATCGCCGCTTCAGCCTCATCAACGACGGCAAGCTCGTCTTCCAATCCAACGGCACGGGCGACCTCTTCGACGTGCTCGTCAAACTCTACGGCCTGGACAACGCCAAGCAAATGGTTCCCATCGGCACCTCCCGCCTCTCGATGAATGAAGTCGTTGATCCGCTCGAAGACGAAGTTCAATTCATGAGCAATTCGGCCAGCGAGACAAATCCAAAATTCAAAATTCAAAATTCAAAATCTCCCATCGTCTCCGGCTACGCCAGCCTCCCCACCCTCACCCGCGCCAACCGCCGCTATATCGATTTATTTATCAACCGCCGCCACGTCGAGGATCGCAACCTCACCTATGCCGTGGTGCAGGCCTACCACACGCTGCTCCAGGTCGGCCGCCAGCCGATTGCGGCCATTTTTGTTGACGTTGATCCCGGCGAGGTCGACGTGAACGTGCATCCGCGCAAGAGCGAGGTGCGGCTGCACAGCGAACGCCAGCTCTTTACCGCCATTCAAAAAGAAATTCGCCGCGCCATTGTGGACAACGCCCCCGTGCCCGATTTTGTGCTGCCGGGCAGCGGCCAGGCTGCGGGGGGGCGCAGCGGCGCAGCCGACAACTCCGCGTGGGCCAACGGCGTGTGGAGCGTGCCGCGCGTCGCCAACCCCGTGCCCGCCGCCCAGCCCCAGCAGCCGCTGGACTTCTGGTCGCCGCCCGCCAACCTGCCCGCCACCGCCGCCTCGCCCACGGCCCCGCTGCCGACTGCGTCGCCGGATGAGGCTGCATCGCGCGCGGAGGAACCGTCGCCCGCGCTAACGGAAAAGTCGCGCAACTTGCCGCCGCTGCGCGTGGTCGGCCAGGTCGGCGCGATCTACATCATCACCGAAGGGCCGGAAGGGCTCTACCTGATCGACCAGCACGCGGCCCACGAGCGCATCCTCTACGAAAAGCTGATGGCCGCGCGCTACGCAGATAGCCCAGGCAGCGGAGCGGGCGTACCGCAGCAGCAGCTGCTCGAACCGCTGACCTTTCATGCGGGCGGCGAAACCGCCGGGCTGGTCGAGCAGCATTTGGACGAGCTCAACGCCGTCGGCTTTAGCGTCGAGCCCTTTGGCGGCGACACCTTTCTCGTGCGCGCCGTGCCCAGCGCGCTGAGCGACCAGGATCCGCTGCGGCTGCTCCAGGAAATTGTGGGCACGCTGGGCGAAGGGCGCAACCTCGTCGGCGAAGCGCTCGAAGCGCGGCTGGTCAAGCTGATCTGCAAGCGCGTCTCGATCAAGGCGGGCCAGCAGCTCAGCGAGATCGAAATGCGCGAGCTCGTGCGCCAGCTGGAGGAATGCCAGTCGCCGCGCACTTGTCCGCACGGTCGCCCGACAATGATCCAGCTGTCGGCGGGGGAGCTGGAAAAGGCGTTTGGGCGAACTTAATAACTATTTGCATTCAGCAGGCAGTTGATTGCATAATGCAAACATGTTCCAGCGGTAAGAGAGAGGAGACCTGATATGCCTAGTTCGACTGTGCAAGCAAGGATTAGCCCGGAACTCAAGCAGGAGGCAGAGGCTGTATTGGCGGCAATTGGTCTATCGACCGCCGACGCTATTCGCGTGTTTTTACAACAAACAGTCAATACGGGAGGCCTTCCATTTCAGCCCGTAGCAAAGCGCCCCAACGTAGAAACGCTGGCTGCTATGGACGAGTTGGATAATGGTGGCGGCGAAGTCTATGAAAACACCGCTGATTTATTCGCGAGTTGGAGATGACCTTTTATGGCACTCCTGGTTCGACAAAGTTCGCAGTTTAAGCGAGATGCAAAGCGATTGCATAAAAGAGGCGTAGAGTTATCAAGGCTGGAGGAGGTAGTTGACAGCCTCGCGGCGCAAGAGTCGCTGGATCCAAAATACCGTGACCATGCTTTGATTGGAAATTGGAGAGGACACAGGGAATGTCACATCCAGCCTGATTGGCTGCTCATCTATCGGATAGAATTAGAGGCACTCCAATTAGTTCGCACAGGCAGCCACGCTGATTTATTTGGAAAGTAGCGAAAAGTAGAGCAGTTGTAGCGTGTCCACCCACTTCCTCATTTCCTCTTACGTGCCGTGCCCAATGCGCTGGGCAAAGGGCGCAATCTAGTCGGCGAAGCGCTCGAGGCGCGGCTGGTCAAGCTGATCTGCAAGCGCGTCTCGATCAAGGCGGGCCAGCCGCTCAGCGAGATCGAAATGCGCGAGCTGGTGCGCCAGCTGGAGGAATGCCAGTCGCCGCGGACCTGCCCGCACGGTCGCCCGACGATGATTCAGCTGCCGGCTGGGGAGTTGGAGAAGGCGTTTGGACGGGTGTAGTATAGCGTATTGGGTTCAACAAATGGATCGAGATTATGTCTTCTCAACGTCTTGGACGAATTCGTGATAAAATTCGTACGCGCCAATACGACATGTCCGTTCATGCAATGGATGAGATGGCAGAGGACAACCTTGACATTGAAGATATAGAAGCAGCCGTGCTCAATGGCGAAATTTTGCGTATAGAACGAGATGATCCAAGAGGAACGAGATACGTAATCGGTGGCATAGCAATAGATGGACAAACACCGGTCGGTGTTGTAGGACGCTTTCGAGCAACTGAACGCTACTTGATCATAACAGTTTACGAGATTACGGACTCAAACTGATGAACAACAATCAATACGGCTACCCCTGCGAATACTGCGAAGGAACTGTCCGCGCCAAGCTCGTGGCGCGAGAAGCATTTAAACACAAGAATGGATTCGTCATCCTTGAGGACATTATGATTGGTGTTTGTGATGTGTGTGGCAACCGCTACTACAGCGCTGATGTTCTACACACGGTACACGAAGTTGCGACGGGTCGACGATGTGCAGAGCGCACCGAATCAATTCCCGTGGCGCATCTTGCACCCGCTGTGACGGCTTAACTGCATTTGTGGAAATTGCGTCCGCCTGACGATGATTCAATTGTTGGCAGGGGAGTCAAGGAGACGTTTGGGCTAGTGTAAAGTATATCAAGCACAACTGAACCGTTTGAGCGAAAACTTAGACATGGTCATTAACCAACCACAGCCAGAAGTATTTGAAAAGCAAAGTGTTTATTATCTTTGGCAGTCGTTAAATATTATTTTTGAACAGGAGTTTTCTGGCTTCAGAGAAGCTATTGCAGATAGGTATATGCAGGAAGAGGTAGATGATGTAGAGGCTCAATACTGGCGTTATGAACAAGGGATTTTAAATAATTCCTTGATGCTACTATTTTTGAGTCTTGAGAACTATCTCAAAGCAAAAATTTGCGAAGTCTCTCCACTCTTATTGCTTAGTAAACAACCAAGCGAATGGAGCTCCTATAGCAGTAATATAGACTATCAGGAACTATATTTACATCCTTTTGATGATCTGTTAGCTCTCTATCTTCAAGTTAGTACCCAGCAATTGAATGCTCAAGTTATCGATGAATTAGAAGAGTTGCGAAGAAGACGTAATGTGATAACGCATGGGATCGCACAGGGTGATTTGACGCCTAAATTTATATTAGACATTATATCGTTTTGATTTTCGCTCTCTGGTGGGAGATTTTGACGCCTCAGAGAGAATTATTTAATCGGTATAATGTCTATTCGGAATCTTTTATAAAATTATCATACATATATTCGGTGCGACAGTTTGGTGGTATAAAATAAAAGATTATGTGTTGAGTAACCCTTTATCAGGTTACGATGAAAGTGCTGAGAAAGCCAGGATGTTAGATTATATCATTGTTCTAGAGAGGTATTTAGGGCGAAAGAAACTTGGAGAAGTTTTCGGCGTAGATTTGAAAGCCCGCAGATACTACTGTCCGTTTTGCTACCTCTATTCTGAATCGATTGAAGATGGGACAAAGTATGCAATCCTGGAGCCTAACACCCCTGAGTCAGCAAACATACATTGCATTGTGTGCAATGAAGAATACGAAATAGAACGGTCAGATTGTACGGAAGAATCTTGTCCAGGTAATGTAATAGATAGCAAGAATCATACTTGTCTTACTTGTGGAAGCAGGCAACAATAATAGTTGTGTCGAGTAATAACGAGAAACGAGACGCTGCTATGCCTACAAATGTATCGAAGGCAAAACTGCGTCAGTTTGTAAAGCAACGTGAACCGTTTGCTTCTGCGATGCTAAAACAGCCGAATGCAGAAACTTGGACTGCGATGCAAGAAATCGAAGAAGGGCACGGCGAATTGTTTCAGAGCACGACAGAGTTATTCTGTAATTGGGAAAAAGATTGACTGCTGACACCCTCACCCACCACCTCAAAACCGAAGCGCACCGCCTCGGCTTCGACGACTGCCGCGTCGTGCCCGTTGAGCGGGCGCACTCAGTTCCTCTGGGGAAGTTTCGCATATGCTCTCCCCCAACTAGGGGTGAAGCGGCTGACACGCCGGGCAAAAGTGCGTGCTGCGCTGGGCGACGGTGATGCGCTCGATGGGCGTGGCGCAGCGGGGGCAGGGCTCGCCCGTGCGGCGGAAAACCTGGTGCTCCAGCTGGTAGCCCCCCGCGACGCCGTTGGGCGGCGCGTAGTTGAGCGTGCTGCTGCCCAGGCTGCTGCCGCGCAGCTCGATGCCGCGCGCCAGCACCGCGCGCACGGCTTCGCGTAGCGCGACCACTTCCGCTGGCGTTAGCGAGTGGCCGGGGCGCAGCGGGTGCAGCCGCGCGCGAAAGAGCGCCTCGTCAGCGTAAATATTGCCCACCCCCGCCACCAGTGACTGATCGAGCAGCAGCGCCTTCGCGGCCGCTTTGCGCCGCCCCAGCGCCTCACCAAACGCCGCTGCCGTAAACGCCGCGGAGAGCGGCTCCGGCCCCAGCTTGGGCAGCGCGCTCGCCACTTCGTCCACCAGCCACATTCTTCCAAACTTGCGCACGTCGCGGTAGCGTAGTTCGCGCTCGTCGTCCAGCGTCAAAATTACGTGCGTGTGCTTGTCCCGCTCGGGCAAGTCGGCTTCCCCCCCAGCTACGTCATTCTCAGCTACATTACCCACAGCTACATCACCCTGGGCGGAATGTACGCGCAGCTCGCCCGTCATGCGCAGGTGGACGATCAGCGTGCGCCCGCTCTCCAGACCCAGCAGCATATACTTGCCGCGGCGGCCAAAGTCGGCAAAGCGCTCGCCAACCACCTCGCGCCGGAAATCCTCGGCGCTGGGCGCGGCAATGGTGCGCGGCCAGTAGATTTGCGCGCCCGTCACCGCGCGCCCGCGCAGGGTCGGCTGGATTTCGCGTACGTAGGTTTCAACTTCGGGTAGTTCGGGCATGAGAAACGGTCTAAATTTAGAATTCCTGGGAACGCATCGGCTGCCTGCCTACTTGCGCTCGCGGCTGCGCAGCCAGAGCAGACCGAGCGCCAGCGCCAGCAGCCCTGCCGCCAGCTGAGCCGTTTGCAGGGTGAGCAGATTGCGCTCGGCGTAGCTCTCCACGTCGACGGCGCGCTCGGAAAAGGTGGCGGGCGTGGGCGTCGCGGTCATCGTCGCCGCGGCGTCGCGACCGATGTCGTCGCGCTCAGCTGCGGCGGGGTCGACCTCGCCCGTCTCCGTTACCGCGCTGGCTACTGCGCTGCTCGCTGGGCCAGTCACGACATTGGTCACGACGGCAACGCTCGGCAGCAGCGGCGAAGCGGGCGCATCTGCCATCAGAAGCGTATTTGTTGGGGCCGCGCTGTCGGCGTCCGTCAGCATTTCTGTCACCGCGAGCTCCGCATCCCCAGAGCCGGGTTGGGCAACAACCTGCGTGACTTCCACGGTGTCCGTCATCGAGGCCGCGTCCGTCATCGAGGCCGCATCAGTGACAACGTCCGTTGCCACATCCATCGTGTCTGTCATCCTATCCATCGTGTCCGTCATCAAGGCCGTCTCCGTCATCAACAAGGTTGCCGCTGCTGGCGTGGCCGCTGCCGTTGAAGCGGGCGCGCTGGTGGCGGCGGACGAAGCAGCCGCGACTTCGCGGGTGGCGGAGAAGGCCTCGACGGGGGCGCGGCGGGCCGCGGCGGGCGCGGCCTGGCTCATCACCGCCGCATCGGCGGTGACGCCGGGTGCTTCGGCTTCGCCGTCGGCGAGCGCTTCTTCACTCTCGATATTCCCTCCACCCGCTTCCTCTAGCCCCGATGCTTCCACGCCGCGCCCCGGCGGCAGCGCCATTTCCGCCGCCTCTGCTGCGCTGGATGGCGCTGCCGCATCAAAGTCAGCTGTTGCGCTATCACCGTCATCGGATGAGGCATCGTCGGTATCGGCGGTGTCGGCGGCGGCGACCTCTCCCTCTGCGTTCTCCGCACTTTCCTCTGCCAGCAACATCTCCGCTTCAGGCGTGGCCTCGGCAATGAAATCGTCGGTTTCCGCTTCCACAGCCGCCTGTTCAACGAGCGCTTCGTCCTGCGCGGAAGCATCTTCTTCCACTATTTCTTTGTCGGCCGTGCCTTCGTCCACCGTTTCTTCGACGGCTGCTTCTTCATTGGCTGTATCTTCAACCACTGCTTCTTCTACCGCTGCACCCCCGGCTGGTGCGGCTTGGGACGCATCGGCATTCGACGGCTGGCTCACCGTGACAAAGGTGCCCTGCTCCGGGCCAATGCGCGCCGGGGCGACTTGGTCCGCCACAATTAGCGCGAGGAAGACGGCCAGGCTCGTCGCGGCCGCGTTGCGCCAGAGGGGGCTGCCGGAATGCCACAGCGCGCGCAGGGCCTGCCACACGCCTGCGCTGCCCGTCGCCTCGTTGGGTTCAAGGTTTGGGCGCGCGGTTTGCTGGCGACGTTCGATCACCTCCGACACTTCGTCCGCACGCAGGGCAAACGAACGCGGCGCGGCCACGCTGGGCAGCTCGTTGAGCAGCTGCACCGTCTGCCGCAGCGTTTGCAGCCGCCAGGCCACGCTCTCGTCCGCCGCCAGGGCCGCCTCGATTTGCGCGCGCTCCGCCCCGCTGATCTCGCCGTCGATGTAGGCCGAGAGCAGCTCGTCGGAAATAAAGGGTTGCGATGAATCCATGAGTGTCGAGATACGAAAATACCGGTCGTCTTAATCAAACAAGAGCGTAGTTAAATAAGAGCGCAATCAAGTCAAGAACAGCGTTGCCCAAAGCGCAGCCTGAACTCGTCGAAGGCGAAGCGGCGATGAGGAAGTCCCAAGCGCCTATTCCCTCTGTGGACGGAATTCGGCGGGCAAAAGTTCCGGATGCTGCTGAAGCAGGCGGCGCAGCTTGGTGCGTCCGCGGCTGATGCGGGACTTGACCGTGCCCAGCGGCTGCTCCGTCGTCTCTGCAATTTCCTCGTAGCTGTAGCCGTGGATGTCGCAGAGAATCACGACGAGGCGCTGGTCAAAGGGCAGCTGCTGCACGGCGCGTTCGATGGCCGTGCCCAGCTCCATGCGCTCGGCGTGGAAGGCGGGGTCGGCGGCCGCATCGATGAGGGATGGAGCGTGCTCTTGGCCCGTGGGGAGAGCGTCCAGGCTGTCGGTGGGGCGGCGCTGGCGGCTGCGCAGCACGTCGTAGCAGGTGTTGGAGACGATGCGCAGCAGCCAGCTTTTGAAGCTGCCGCCGCGAAAGCTTTCGAGCGCGCGAAAGGCCTTGAGAAAGCTCTCCTGCACGGCATCCTCTGCGCTGCCGGGGTCGCGCAGCAGGCGCAGGGCCACGCTGTACGCCAGCCCCTGGTACTGCACCACGAGCTGGTTGAACGCGCCCAGCTCGCCGCGCAGCGCCTGCTGGATAAGCTGCTCTTGAGGAGTTGCCGATTGCATTGCCGGTTGCATTGCCGATTGCATGAGGACAGGCAGTAAAAATTAAAGAGTCACGAGAAACGTAACAAACACAAAACGCTGACGGGAACCCGTGGTTTTACATCTGGCAAACGTGATGGGAACCCAAAATTTGTGGCTGAACGTTTCCTGATTCGCCAAGTTGAAAATAGCCGTGTGCGACCTTTTCCGCTGGCGTACAACATTTGACGATTATAGAGGCCATCTGTATACTTGCCAACTATAGCCGCGGCGCTGTTGCTGCCGCGACGCGCCGAAGTGGCGGAATTGGCAGACGCGCACGACTCAAACTCGTGTGGGGAAACCCGTGTGGGTTCGAGTCCCACCTTCGGTACTTGGTTTAGTAAGCAGTGAGCAGTGAGCAGTAGTCGGACTTCTGCTTGAGCTATCGATTACTGGTTAAACTGCCAAACGTCGGCTTTGGTGCTGGGCGTCTAGAAATAAACGCTTTGAAGCTGCGCAGGCGGCTTCAATTTTTGTCCCATCGATTCGGTCTATTGATTTAATGAGTTCTTGCGGCCCGTCGTTTGTTATTTCCCCTTGACGACCGCCTTCCCTTCCCATGAAAATTACTTCCCTCGTGACAAATCAGTTGACAAATCGGCTGGCCGCGCGCTTAATCGCGCTGGCTTGCTGCGTAGCCCTGGGGCTCGCGGTGGCTGCCTGTGGGCCGGAGCGCAATGCCGCCCCCGTTGACAATGAAACGCTGCTGGCGGAGACCGAGCGCATTGCCGCCGAATTTGTCGCCGACGGCAACGTGGAGCAGGCGCGCGCCTCACTGGTGGGGCTGGGCATGGCAAACCCCGAACAGTGGCTGCTTTACGCCACGGAGGAGAGCATCAATCGCGGCGCCAGCGAAACCAGCAATGCGCTGGTGGAGTTTGCCGATGCGCTGGGCTTGCAGTCGGCGGCGACGCGGCGCTATGCCGAGCTCAACGGCCTAACGGAAATCAGCGGTGAAGGCGTCGTGGAGACGCTGGCGCCCGTGGCGGGGGCCGTCGCCGCGGCGGAAGCGCGCGCGGACCAGGCCGCCGCAAACAGCAGCGCCGCCGAGCCCCGGGCGGACGAGGCCGACGCCGAGTCTGTCGAGCGCGGCGATAGCGAAGCCAGCGAGGATGAGGCCGACGAAGCCGAGGCTGATGAGGAAGAGGCAGAAGCCGACGAGGACGCCGCCGAGTCGACCAGCAGCCCCGCCATCAGCGCCGCCGCGCCGCTCAATCTGCGCGGCGGGCCGGGTACAAATTACAACATCGTCGGCTCGCTGCAAATGGGCCAAACGGCGGACGTTGTCGCCCGCAACCCAAGCGGCGACTGGTGGCAGATCAGCACCGGTGGCGCGCAGGGCTGGGTCTACAGCCCGCTGGTTACAACCAGCGGCGACGTCAGCGCCGTGGCGGTGGCTGCCGATATTCCGGCGCCGCTGCCGCCCACGCCCGCGCCGGTGGCCCAAGCGCCCGCGCCCGCTGCCGAAGCGCCCGCGCCCGCGGAGTCGGAAAGTCAGCCCGAAGCGCCCGCCGAGGAGGCCCCGGCAGAGGACGCCCCCGCGCAGGATGCACCGGCGGAGGAGGCCCCGGCGGAGGCAGCACCCCCGCCCGCCGGCGAGACGCCACACTTTACCGTGGTGCAAAAGCGGCTGTGGAACAAGCAGGAGAACGACGGCTGCATCGGCAAACATCTGGCGCGCGTCAACGTGGTGGACAGCAACAACGTGCGGCTCAACGGCGTGACGCTGCAAAGCCCCTACACCGGCGTGACGCTCGTCACCGGCGATCAGGGCAAGGGCGATGGCGTGATCGAGTACGATCTGCACCAGAGCGGCGATGCCTTTAAGGTGATGACCGATCACAAGGGGCGCGCCGTGACCAGCGACATCACCGAAGGGGCAACCACCCGCACGCCAGACATTGACCAGCAGACCTTTGTCGATGCGGGCTACTGCTCCAACGATGCCGACTGCCAGGTCTTCTACAACAGCTGGGGCTGCCACGGCCACTACAGCTGGGAATTTACGCTGCAAATGGATCGTTCGGCGGATCAGTAAGCAGTGATCAGTGGGTTAGTGATCAGTAATCAGTTGGTATGCAGCCATAACTGATCACTGTCGGATCTCATTAAGTTGTGTACGAAAAGAGTCTCATAAAGTCGTGCGCGTTCCTCAGAGAAATACCGGTGGCTAGATCAATTAGCCTCCAAATCGAGTCCACACACTCAGAGTACAGGTCTGTAAAAGCACATCGCTAGCGATTTTGGGCAATTTTGATTGCGCAGATGGCCGAAGAAAGGCTCTTGAATTGATTATGTAAACAATTGCGCACGACTTTATGAGACGAATCTGTGACACAACTTAATGAGACTCAACATCACTGATGACTGATCACTGATGACTGATCACTAACAACGACGGCTGCAAGGAGAGAACGTGAACTTGGACTTAATCCGCATGATTCCGCTGTTTGCCGATTTATCCGGCGAGGAGCAGGAATCGCTGACCGATAGCTTTGCCCAGCTGCATCTTGAACAGGGCGAAACGCTCTTCGACGCGGGCGACCGCTCCGAGGCGCTCTTCGTCATCGAGCGCGGCTACGTGAGCATTGTGGGGCGGGACGGCCAGAACCTGGCGACGCTGGGCCCCGGCAGCATTGTCGGCGAGGCCAGCCTCTTTCGCCACGAAAATCACGAGGTCGGCGCGACGGCGGCCACGGCGCTGGACTATCTCAACCTCTCCAACGCGCAGCTGCGCAACCTGATTCTGCGCCAGCCCTCCATCGGCATCAAGCTCAGCAATCGCTTTGGTACGCTGCTCGCGCAGATGGAGGATTACCTGGTTGCGCGGCTTGCCAAAACCGATGAGCTAAACCGCCTGCCGCAGCACACGCTGCAGACCGTGGCCAGCCGGCTCAAATCTTACCCGATTGCCGCCGGGCAGGCGCTCTTCAAGGCGGGCGATGCGCCGCGCGGCCTCTTTCTCGTGGAGGAGGGCGCGGTGGAGCTGCGCCCGGAAACGTCAATTGTGGACGAGGACGTGCAGACGATTGCGCCCGGCGCAATTATCGGCACGCTGGCGCTGTTGACGAACAAGCCCTACACCCACACCGCCGTCGCCCTGGAGCCGACGCTGCTCTGGTCGCTGACGAGCGAGCAGTTTCAGCAGCTCAACACCGAACACCCGGCGTTGCGGCGCAGCCTGGGCCGCAACGTGCGCGCCCGCCTCAGCACCTCGGATCAGGCCAAGGCCGTGGCGCGGCTCTCGCAGATGCCGCTCTTTGCCGAGCTTTCGCCGCAGACGATGCAGGCCATCGTGCAGCGCATGATTTTGCAGCACGTGCCCGCCGGCGAGCGCGTCTACCACATCGGCGAGCCGGGCGATGCGCTCTACCTGATCGAAAATGGCGAGATTGATTTGCGCGCGCAGAACGCCAGCGGCGCGCTGGAGGAGCTGGCGAGAGTGGGCCCCAACGGCTTTTTTGGCGAGATGAGCCTGCTCACCGGCAAAATTCGCACCGAAGACGCGACGGCGCTGCGCCACGCCAACCTGTGGGTGCTCTACAAATCGGATTTGGATGCGCTGGTGGCCGATCATCCGGCGATTGGCACGGCGCTGAGCCAGGGCGTGGCCACGCGCCTGGCTGCCGAAGAGCAGAACAGCGACATCGAGCGCTTCCGCAGCTTTGCGCTGCTGGGTGGGCTGGACGACGATCAGCTGCGCCAGGTGGTGCGCTATCTGCGCCCCACCCGCTACCGCGCGGGCGAGCAGATCGTGCGCGCCAGCACGCCGGGCGAAGCGCTCTTCCTGATCGACCGCGGCCAGGTGCGCGCGCAGCCCATGAACGGCGGCGGCTGGATTTTGGATGCGGGCGAAAGCTTTGGCGAGCGCGCGCTGATTACCAACCAGCCGCACAATCTCGGCGTCACGGCGGAGACGGACGTCGATCTGTGGGTGCTCAGCAAGGCCGATTTTGACGTGCTGGTGGGGCGCTACCCCAACCTGGCGCTCAGCCTCAGCCGCATGTTGAGCCAGCGCGTGGGCCAAACCGGCGAATTTGCGCCGGTCGCGGGGGCGGGCTACGAGCCCAGCGGCTATCCCCAAGCGGGTTACGATCAACCCGGCTATGCCCCGCAGCCCTACATCACGCCCGATGACGAAGCGGTCTACAGCCCCGCTGCCCGCCGCCGCCGCCGCGCCAGCGCGGGCCGCGAAGGGGGGCGCCGGGGCTTTGGCGGCTGGTTTGGCAACCTCAGCGCCACCGGCAAGCTGCTCTTTGTGACCTTGATTCTGCTGGCGATTATCCTGGTGGGCGTCACCGCACCCTTTGCCGTGATGAACTATATGCAGACGGGCAGCTTTATGGGGGCCAACGGCTTCTACAGCGCGCTCAACTCGGTCTACAGCGTTGGCTCGTGGGAGCTGGCGCGGCTGGATCAAGGCGCGGTGCAGGCCCTCGCACTGGCGGACAGCCAAGTGCCCGCCACGGCGACCTGGACGCCGCGCCCCACCCAAACGTCCGCCCCCACCAGCACGCCGCTGCCCACCGGCACGCCGCCACCCACGGCGGCCGCGCTGGCCAGGGCGCCGGCTTTTATTCCCGCCCCAGTGGCGGTTGCCCAAGCAGCGCCCGTAGCGGAAATTGCCGAGGAGCAGCCCGAAGCGGAACCCGTGGTGGCGGCGGCAGCCCCGCCGCGCGCCTGGGACGGACGGCTGGATCGGCTGGGCGTGCGGGTGGACGAAGCCCCCGCCTCGCCCGGCCAGCCCTACTGGCGGCTGATCGAGGCGCGCTGGGCCGATGAGCAGGAGTCGCAGGGTCGCCACCACATTTATGTCGAGGTGCTGGACGAGAACGGCAGCCGCGTGGCCAACCATCCGGTGCGCGTCAGCTGGGCCGAAGGCAACACCATCGGCCAAACCGAAAACAAGCCCGCCCCCGAATATCCCTTTAACTTCCAGATGTTCGCCGCTGGCAATTCCTACTCCGTGTCCATCGAAGGGCTGCCCAGCGACAAAATCGTCGGTGTCGGCCTGGGCGATCTTGACAAGCCCACCTGGACGGTGCACACCAGCGTCTATCTCGTTTACCAGCGCGCGGTGAAGTAGCCTTCGCCCGGTCGCCAGCAGAAAGCCCGGCTTCCCAGGAGAAGCCGGGCTTTCTGCTTAGGTGACGGGCTGACATTTGGCAATTTGGCCCTCACCCCCAGCCCCTCTCCCAGGGTGGGAGAGGGGAGCGGAAGGTTCCTTTCGCGTTTGGGTCGTCAGTGAAGCGTCAACGGAACTGAGCGCGGCGTGTGCGACCGAGCAATCAACTAATACTCCATCCTGAAAGGCACTCCCAACATGTCACCCATTTCCTCCGACGAACTGATGAGCCGCGCGCGCGACATTCACGAGCGCATCCGCGGCTGGCGGCGCGAAATTCACCAGTACCCGGAACTCACCTTTGATGAGCACCGCACGTCGTCGCTCGTTAACGCCACGCTGGCCGACCTGGGCGTCGAGACCGAAACCGAAGTCGCCAAGACGGGCGTCGTCGGCCACATTCGCGGCGGCGACGGGCCGACCGTAGGGCTGCGCGCCGACATGGACGCCCTGCCCATTCTCGAAATCAACAACACTCCGTTCGACAGCACGCGCCCCGGCATCATGCACGCCTGCGGCCACGACGCGCACACGGCCATGCTCATGGGCGCGGCGGCGATTTTGAAGGAGCTGGCGGACGACGGGCGGCTGCCGGGCACGGTGCGGCTGCTCTTTCAGCCGAGCGAGGAGGCACAGGACGCCGAGGGCAAATCCGGCGGGATGCGCATGGTCGAGGAGGGGGCGCTCGATGGGCTGGACGCCGTCTTTGGCATCCACGTTGATCCCTTCCACGAAGTCGGCGAGATTGCCACACGCCCCGGCCCGATGATGGCGGCGGCGGACCGCTTCCGCATCGAGGTAATCGGCTCCGGCGGCCACGCGGCGCGACCGCAGAGCACCGTCGATCCCATTGTGCTCGCCGCCCACGTCGTCACCGCCGTGCAGCAGATCGTCAGCCGCAAGCTCGATCCCATCGAGTCCGGCGTGATCACCATCGGCACGATTCACGGCGGCACGGTCAACAACGTGATCCCGGACAGCGTGGTAATGGAGGGGACGATCCGCTCGTTTACGCCGGAGAGCCGCGATCTGCTGCGCAGTCAGCTGGAGCAGACGGTGAAGCTGGTTGAGGCGCTGGGCGGTCGGGTCGAGTATACGCTCTACCCCGGCTACCCGCCCACCAGCAATGACCCCGCCGCCACCGAGACGGCCATGTCCGCCACGCGCGAGCTGCTCGGCGCGGAGAACGTGCTCACGGGCGAGATGATCATGGGCGCCGAGGATTTTAGCTACATGGCGCAGGCCGCACCGGGCTGCTTCCTGCGGCTGGGCGTGAAGAATGCCGAGTGGGATCGCTTTTACCCCGTCCACCGCGCCGATTTCCGGCTGGACGAGGAGGCGCTGCCCATTGGTTCGGCGGCGCTCGCGGCGTCGGCGATTCGCTGGATGGAGAAGAAGTAGTGCAAAGAACCCCTCCCCATCCCTCCCCCAGCGGGGGAGGGGGCCGTTGGCCGTGTGAACTGCGTTGCATCTCAGCTTTCCTTGTGCCTCCTTGGCGCTGCTCAGGGCAAGCTCTGCGCGGCGTTCTTTTTTTGTTGATCCTCACCGCAGCGGGGTGCGCAGGGTTGGGCGATCCCGATCCGCTCGTCTTCGGGCCCGTGCCGTGGGCGGACGGCGAGCGCTCCACCTACCGGGTGACCGACATCAACGACCGGCCCGCCGGCTCGATGGTCTATGAAATCGAGGCGGGCGGCGAGGTGGTGGATGATGATGGCTGGACGATTCGTCGCCTGCTGGATACGCAGGGGGACACCGAGACGCTGCGCGTCGAGCTGCGGGCGCGGGGATTGCGGCCCAGCTACTCCGAGCTGGAGCGGGTCGACGATGGGCTGAGGCAGACCGTCGTCGCCGAGTATGACGGCTCGCAGGTGGACCTGCGCATCATCGGCGAGCCGCAGCTGGACACCTACGAGCGCAAGCAAATCCTCAGCAACGCGCTCGACGACCGCACGCTGCCCATGCTGATTCGCGCCCTGCCGCTCGCCGCGGGCTACAGCACGCTGATCGATACCTTCCGCCCCGTCACCGGCAACGAGACGCGGGTTCAGCTAAGCGTGCGCGGCGCGGAGACCGTCGACGTGCCCGCTGGCTCATTCGAGGCGTGGCGCGTGCGGCTCGATTTTGGCGAGGTCGAGCAGGAGGTGTGGGTGTCGCAGGTGGAGCCGTACCCGGTCGTGCGGATTGAGGATGGGTTTACGGGCGGCGTCTTTGAGCTGGAAGCGTTTGAGACGGGCGGGTAGCTTACCCACCCACTTTCTGCACGGCTATTCGCCGCCGCACCGCCCGCCCGTCGACAAAGATCAATCCACCCAAGATCAACCCCATCCCCACGAAGTCGCTCCACGCCAGCCGCTCGCCCAAGAACACCGCCCCCAGCAGAATTGCGCTCAGCGGAATCAACAGCGTGACGAGCGAGGCGTTGGTCGCGCCGGCGTGGGCAATGAGGTAGTAGTAAATCAGGTAGGCGACCACCGTGCTCAGCAGCGCCAGGCCGAGCAGCGCCGCCCAGGTTGCGCCCGTCGGCGATAGCGCCCACGGCTGCTCGATCACGAGCGCGACGGGCAGCAGCATGAGCGTGGCCGCCGAGAGCGTGCCCGTCGCCGTGATCACGGGCGGAACGCCGCGAAAGCGTCGCCCGTAGATCACGGCGAAGGCGTAGCTCAGCGCCGCCCCCAGCACCGCCACCTGCCCCCACACGCTCGACTGCACTGTCTCGCCCACGGCCTCGTCGAGCGTGACGCCGATTCCCCGCAGCGCATCCACCCCAATCAGCAGCGCCACGCCGGTAAGCCCCAGCAGCACGCCGATCAGCTTGTTGCTGGAGAGCCGCTCGTCCTGCGTCAGCACGTTGGCGAGCAGCACGGTGAAGAGCGGCGTCGTTGCGTTTAAAATCGACGCCAGCCCGCCCGTAATCTGCGACTGCCCCCACACGATCAGCGCAAAGGGCACAACGTTGTTGAGCAGCCCCATCACGACGAAGTCCCGCCACGTCGACCGCGCACGCGGCACGGCCAGTCCCTGTGCGCCGACAATTGCCCACAGCGCCAGCGCCGCAATCCCCACGCGCCCCAGTACGACGGTCAGCGGCTGGAGCGCCTCCAGCAGCACTTCGTTGAAGAAAAATGAGCCACCCCAGATAATGGACAGCGCCACCAGCAGCGCCCAGTCGCGCGCGTTCATTTGAAGATTGCTCATTGAGTAAACCCGTTGGAGAAAGAGTTTTGGACGCGGAGAAGCGCGGAAGCACGCGGATTTCGAGTGCTGATCCGCGTTTCTCCGCGTACTTCCGCGTCCAAAGTTTTGTTACTATGCGCGTTCGACACGGCACTGATAGCAGTTGTTCGCCGCCGAGCGCACGTGGACAAAGGCCACTTCGGGCCGCGCCAGCCGTTCGGCCAGTGCGTCGGTAATGTCCGTCGTGGGCACAACTTGGCCCGTGCCGTAGACGATGCGCTCCTGCGCGCTGTAGCCGCGAATCAGCATCTGCGGCGAAGCGGTGACGATGGGCGGTACGTCGGCGGCCTCGTAGCGCGGGCAGGCGTCCGCGTGGAGGAAGATGGGGCCGAGTTCGGCGTAGGGCTGCGGGGCGGAGAAGGGGCGGTAGGCCAGAATCAGGTAGGGGTCGCCCGCTGCGATGTTTTGCAAACAGTGGCGACAGGGCATCCCGTCGCCGTCCGAGAGGTGGCGCTCGGGCGGCTGGCCATTGGCGTCGAGCGCGCCCTGCTGGAAGGCGCGGGCGTATTCGGTGGGCATGGCGGTAAAGCGAAGCGTATTCATGGTAAAGGTTCCTTTGTGACGAGTAGCGGGGTTTTTTGGTAAATGGAGCAAATTTTCAACGCGGAGCGCGCGGAGAAGGCGCGGAGAGCCGCGGAGAGAGCCCCTCACAAACAACCCTTTGCGTTAAATTGTTTGAGGTCAGATCAGTGTCGGCTGATTTCCCGGCAGCGCGCCCTCCAACGCCAGCAGCGCCTCTTTGAATTTGACGCCGCCGCGGTAGCCGGTCAGCTTGCCGTTGCTGCCGATCACGCGGTGGCAGGGGACGATGATCGGCAGCGGGTTGCGCCCGTTGGCCGCGCCCACCGCCCGCGACGCCGTCGGCTGGCCCAGGTGCTGGGCAATTTGGCCGTAGGTCCACGTCTCGCCGTGGGGAATTTGGGTCAGCGCGCGCCATACCGCCTGCTGAAACTCGGTGCCGACTGGGTCGAGCGGTAGATCGAACGTCCGGCGCTCGCCCGCAAAGTACTCGCCCAGCTGCACGGCGATGTCGTCGAAGGCATCATCGTCTCGCGTCCACTGAGGCTGAATTTCTACGGGTGAATCGCTCTGCTGGAAGTTGATGTGCGTCAGGCCGCGCTCGCTGCGGGCGACGAGCACGTCGCCGAGCGGGCTGTCGAGGATGGTGTACTGAATCATGATTGGGTTCTCCTTTGATAGGTGGTAGCTCCGTTCGCATCTGAGGATGCTTACCCCACGTTATTGACCAGCAGCCAGCCGTACGACCGCCACGGTCGCCAGGCTGCCGCTTGCTCGACCAGCGCCGCGTCGTTTGTGGGCAGCGCGTCCGGCTCGCCGAGGCCGTGGAGGGCGACGGCGTGAGCCGTGGCGGCGTCGAGGGTGTGATCGGTCGTGGCCCGAAGCTGAGCGACGGTTTCCTCGATGCTGGGAGCGGCGTGGGGATCGTCCCGCGTCAGCTTGCGCAGCGTGGCGATTGTGGTCGACGGCAGATCGAAATCAAGCAGCGCGCGGGCAAACTCTTCGCGCAGGGGCACGGCGCGCAGCCGACCGACCGCGCGACCTGCTCCCGTCTCATCTTCTCCCGTCTCATTGACAGCGACACCGTGGTCGACCACGATTTGGCGCAAAATCTCGCTGGCTCGCGCCGCGCCCACCGCCTGCTTCAGCACAAGCTGCACCGCCGCTTCGCGCGCATCCCACGCGCTGGGCAGGCGCACGCCTCGCCGAACGGCCAAAAACTCGCTCAGCCCCACATTCTGGGCCAGGTGCTCGCCAATGGCGGCGGGATCGGCGCGCAGGTCAAACATGCGCTTGATGCGGGCCACAATGGGGCGCAGGTGCGGCGCGAGGTTCATTGGCACGTGGAGCAGGAGGTGGTGGGCCGACGGCGTGATCAGCTCGACGGGCTGCACGGCGATCACGCCCATCTGCTTGCCAAAGCAGACGGCGCGGCGGTAGACGTTATCCGCGCCCACCGCCTCCACGCCGGGCAGCGCCCAGCGGCAACGCGCGGCGAGCACGGCGGGCCAATCGTAGGGCGGGCGGTAGCCCAGCTTGAGCGCGATGCTCGTCGCGGGTGCGGCCTCCTCTCGTTCCCCCTGCTTGTAATCTCGGCGCAGGGCCGTCGGCGGGCGCTTGTACGTCTTGCTCAGCGCGTCGTTGAAGCGGCGCAGGCTGCCGTAGCCCGCGGCAAAGGCGATCTCCGTCATCGGCAGCGCGGTTTCGGTGATGAGCTGTTTGGCAAAGAGCAGCCGCTGCGTCTGCGCGACTTTGACCGGCGGCACGCCCAATTCGTTGACAAAGTAGCGACGCAGCTGGCGCGCGCTGAGATGCAGCCGCGCGGCCAAGTCATCCAGATTCTGCTCCTCCAGCGCCCCGTCGGCGATCAGGCGCACCGCGCGCGAGACGACCGTCGACGGCCAGTTCCACTCCGGCGAGTCGGGCGCGGCTTCCGGTCGGCAGCGCAGGCAGGGGCGGAAGCCGGCGCTGCTGGCGGCGGCGGCCGTCGAGAAGAAGCGCACATTTTCCGCGCGCGGCGTCTTGGCCGGGCAGACGGGGCGGCAGAAGATGCCGGTCGTGGTCACGCCGGTAAAGAAGAGGCCGTCGAAGCGCTCGTCGCGGCTCTGCACGGCGGCGTAGCGCCGGGCGTGCTCATCGGCTTGGGTGGGCGGGGCGGTTGCGTTCATGTCCATCAGTATAGTGTAGCCATCCGCCAAATGCTGGCAATTTTCGGACATGGATGTGGGGAAATTGACCAGGCCCCGTGTTGACCAGGCCCCTGGTCAACGTTTGGTCAATCGCAGCGGCTGATTTGCGATAGAGTGAACGATAAGGTGGCTGAGAGCGTTTGGTAGGTAAGTCGAGCGCGCCCTCATCCCCAACCGTTCTCCCAGGATGGGAGAAGGGAGCCAAACTCTTCCCTCGCCCACAGTGGGAGAGGGGCCGGGGGTGAGGGCCACTTTCACCAGCCCGTTATGGTTGCTTGACGTTCCGCCATTGGTTGCTACAAAATGAAAATTTACTCAGCCCGCCCAGCCAAACAAACGAGGAGATAAGATGAGCTTAAAATTGGATCGATTTACCGGCGTCGTGATCGCGCTCGTTGCCGCGCTGCTAATCGCCGCCGTGGTCACGGTGAATCTCACGGGCGATGCGGCATCGACGCTGGCGTACCTGGATGCGGATTCACCGACGACGCCGGTCTACAATGCCTTTGTCGCCCGGCAGCGCGGCGATCTGGAGCGGATGCGCGAGCAGTATAGCCAGCAGCTGTTGGAAAATTTGAGCGAGGAGTTCGACGCGCTGAATCGCGGCTACTACAGCGAACAGCAGTCGCGCCTGCGTCTGCTGGACGTTGCCATCAGCGAAACCAATCCAGATTCGGCCACGGTGACCTATGCGCTGGATCGCTACAGCGGCGGGGGCGGGCTCTTCGGCAGCAACACCTACACGTACCGCAGCACGGTCGAAGTCGTGCGCGAGGCGGGGGCGTGGCGGTTAAATTCGCCGGAGTTTTTCTACTAATTGAATTCGTAGCTATTCAGGGTAAGCAAGCGTTCGCCTCCCTCCTAAATCCTCCCTCCACCCGTGGAGGGAGGACTTCACTCTCTTCGTCGACCAAGCGACTTCGCCAAAGCGAAATCGCTTGGTCGACGAAGAATCAGGCCCCCCTCTTCATGGATGAAGAGGGGCTGGGGGTGAGGCTGAATAGTTACTTGAATTTTATCAATGGATGCTGACCATGGCGCGTGCAGTATCTCAGCGGAACTCAATTTCCGACAACAAAGCAGACACAAAATGACAACGACAACCCTTCCCGCCGACGCGCGGCCCTCGACGCGGTTGGCGGCGGTGCGGCGGCTTTATGTTTACGCCGTATTGCTGATTAGCTTTTCCGTGGGCCTGGCCGCCGTCGATGGGCTGCTGGCGGCGCTGGCCGACGTTTGGCTGGCGAGCAGCGCGCTGCCAGCGGTAAATGACGGCAGCTTTCAGCGCGAGGCCCTGGCGCGCAGCGGCGGCGCGCTGCTGATCGCGGCGCTGCTCTTCTTGATCCACTGGGCCATCGCTCGCCGCCAAACGGTCAACGCCGGTGCGGCAGACGACGGCCTGGCGGAGCGAGAATCCTTCTCGCGCAAGCTCTTTTTGTACGGGGCCAGCGCCGTCTCGCTGGGTTATGTGCTGGCCCGAGGCTATGATTTCTTGCGCGGGCTGGGCCGGCTGGGGCTGGGCGAAGCGACGGCACAGCTCGAATTTTTCCTACCCAGCGGCTGGCTCAATCTGTCGCTGATCGCGCTGATTGGCCTGGGGCTGCTAATTTTCTGGCAGCGCACGCTTCGCGACGACGGCGATTACGGGCGCGAGCGCGACTGGCCCGGCGCGGTGCGGCGGCTCTACCAAACCATTGCAGGGCTGGTGGCCATCGCCCTCACGCTTACCGGCAGCGCGCGGCTCTTCGAGACGCTGCTAAACGGACTGCTCGGCTTTCCCCCGTTGACGACTTCGTTGGGCAACAACCCCGGCCTGTCGCGCCGGATTTTTGAGGTGGCGGATTCAAGCTGGTGGGCAGCGCCCGTGGCCGATGGCCTGGCCCTGCTGCTGCTGGGCCTGGTGCTGCTGCGCGCCCTCACTGAGGGGTGGCGCGAGTTGATCGATGCACGCCCCGTCGAAGCGCAGGCGGCCCTGCGACGCGTCTACCTCTACCTCGCCGTCGCCAGCGGCGCGCTGGCCACGCTCATTCCGCTGTCGCTGGCGCTCAACGAGCTGCTGCTGCTGCTCTTTAACGTGGGCTCAGCGGAGGGCGGACGGCTGCTCGGCGAGCGGCTGGAGCAATTTGTCACGCCCGCCTCCTTTATTCCCGCCGGGCTGATTTTGTGGGTCGGCTACCGGCGCTACCTGCACGGCGAAACGGCCCGCTACGGCGACACGCTCGAGAGCGCGACCGTGCGCCGCATTTACAACTACATCGTCGCCGCCGCCGGGCTGGCGCTGCTGTGGGTGGGCATCGTGTTTGTGCTGCAGGCGGGGCTGGATCGGCTTGTCTTTGTGCGGGGCAACGAGTTTTGGCTCAACCCGCTGGCGGGCGGGTTGAGCGCGCTGCTGATCGGCGCGCCAATCTGGTCGCTGCACTGGCGCACGGTGCAGCAGCGCGCGCGTCGGGACGACTTAGCGGGCGCGCGCGAGCGGGACGCCTGGCCGCGCAAAATCTACCTCTACGGCGTGGCGCTGGTTGGCGCGCTGCTGATTCTGTTGGACGTGGCGCAGGTGCTGTACCGTCTGCTGCTCTTCCTGCTGGGCGAGCCAAACGCCGAACTGTTTGCCCCGGAAACCGCCGAATCGCTGGCCCGCAGCGGCGTGGCGCTGATCATCTGGGGCGCACACGTGCTCGAACTGCGCCGGGATGCGCGGCTGGGCACGAATTTGGTCGACGAGGCGGACGAAGTCGCGGCGCGGGAGAAGCGGCGGACGGCGCTGGCTGCGCGGATCGAGGAGCTGGAGGAAGAGCTGGTGGAGGCGCAAACGGCGCTGGCGAATCTGGAGGCGGGCGACGAATCAGATGTAGTAACTTGAGGCTAAGGCTACGCCAAGGAATAAACTATACCAGAGCGGTCACGCTTCTGCCTCACCACCCCCTCGCTGTCGCCTGGTTAACGAGGCGACGGGATAGCCCCCTCCTCTCCACGCGTGGAGAGGAGGGGGTTGGGGGAGGTGAGGCGTTGACCCCAACCGGTATGTTTATTTCCTTGGATTGACCTAACTCGAGTTCCGCAGGTGAACGTGCTTGGCCGCAGAGGGCTGATCCACGCCCAGCTTGCGGTAGCGCCAGCGGATTTGCCACGTGCGCCACGCCGATTCGAGCTTGACGGGGATGTCTAACTTGCTCTGGCCGATCCGTCGATCTTCAAAGTGAATCGGGATTTCGACGACGCAGTAGCCCAGCCGCTCGGCCACGTGAGCCATTTCCACCTGGAAGCTGTAGCCGTTGCTGCGCACCTGCGCCAGATCAATGCCGAGCAAGGCCTCGCGTCGCCAAAGCTTGAAGCCCGCCGTCATGTCGTAAACCCTGTGGCGCAGGATGATGCGCGTGTAGGCGTTGGCAAAGGCGCTGAGAAAGCGTCGCCCCGCGCCCCACCCTTTATCCAGGCTGCCGTGCTCGATATAGCGGCTGCCCACCACCACATCGGCCTTCTGCTTGCGCATCGCTTCAAGCATTTGGGGAATGTAGCGCGGCGCGTGGCTAAAATCGGCGTCCATCTGCAGGATGAGATCGGCGCCTTCCGCCAGCGCGCGTCGAAAGCCGGCAACGTAGGCCTTGCCCAGCCCGCCCTTCGCCCCATTTTTCATGGGCCGATGCAGCACCGCCACCCAATCGTGCTGCGCCGCCAGCTCATCCGCCAGGCGACCCGTGCCGTCGGGCGAATCGTCGTCCACCACGAGCAGGTGCAGGTTGGGCACGTTGAGCGCGTGCAGCGCCGCGGCCATCTGCGGCAGGTTGTCGGCCTCGTTATAGGTGGGGATGACGACGGTGAGCTTTGGGTAGGGAGTCATATGAAGGGTGGGCAATGAAAATTTTAACGCGGAGAGCGCGGAGGTTTGCGCAGAGGGCCGCGGAGAGAAGGGAAGGTGTCGCTTCGCTCGCGCAGCGGTCGCATTCGACTCCGAATGCGAGAAATCTTTTGGCGGCAAACGAACCAACGACTCAAATGCGACTTCCTTTCGGGGGCTGTCCTCTACAGATTTTCTCCCGCTCAAAATGATAACTCCGACTTCTCACTTCTTCTCTCCGCGGCTCTCCGCGCCTCTTCCTCCGCGCTCTCCGCGTTAAATCTCTGAATAGACGGGCGATTGTAGCACGCGCGTCAAAGTTCGTCGAAAAACTAGCCGTACACGTCCGGCCGACGGTGCTGGAGCGAGGGCACCTGGCGGCGCACGCGATCCTGGTAGTCGTAGTCGATATCGGCGACGACGACGGCCTCGCGCTCCGGCGCACGCGCGATGACGGCCCCCCAGGGATCGACGATCATCGTGTTGCCAAAGCAGTATTTGCCCGGCGGGTGGCTGCCAAATTGGGCGGGCGCGACCATAAAGACCTGGTTCTCAATGGCGCGGGCGCGGATCAGCGCCTCCCAGTGGTCCTTGCCGGTGTAGAGCGTAAAGGCGGCGGGCTGGAAAATCACCCGTGCGCCGTTGAGCGTGAGCGCGCGGTAGAGTTCGGGAAAGCGGATGTCGTAGCAAATCGTGAGGCCGAGTACGCCGTGATCGCTCTCGGTCGTCACCATCTCCTGGCCCGGTGCAAAGCGCGACGATTCGTTCTCCTTCACCTGCCCGCCGATATCGATGTCAAAGAGGTGAATTTTGCGATAGGTGGCGGTGATTTCGCCGGTGGGATCGATGACGAGCGTGGTGTTGCCGCAGCGATCTTCGCCCGCCAGCACTTCGGGGAAGCTGCCGCCGTGCAGCGTGATGCCGTGCTCGCGCGCTTTATCCTGCAGGAATTGGGTGGTCGGCCCGCCGATAGGCTCGGCGTTGGCGAGCATGTCCCGCGGCTCGCCGAGCACGTTAAACATCTCCGGCAGCGCGACCACGTCCGCGCCCTGGTCGGCGGCTTCGTCAATCAAGCGGGCGGCGCTGCGCAGGTTGGCGGCTTTGTCCGCCTGTGAATTCATCTGACAAGCGGCAATGCGAAAGGCCATGTGGTCTCTCCTCTTAGCGTAAGTCGTGCGAATTTTTCAACGTTGTTCACCAATTATACCCTGTTCTGAAGTTTCGATAAATTCAGCCCGCCTACCGCTCGTTACCGCGCTTAAAATTCCCTGTTACCTTCGCCAGCGCCAGCTGCACGTCGCGCCGCTTGGCGCCCTGCACCTTGGCCAGCAATTTTTGCGCCGCCTTCCCCTGCAAGACCGTCACCTGCTTGCCGTGCCACGTAATGAAGACCTTGCCGTCTTTGCCGACGCGGTAGGAGAAAATATCTTCATCGAAAATGTTGCGCTGGCCACTTCCCATAGCTTTCTCTCCGTTGTGAAATCAGCTCACAGCGAAATTCCCACCGCGCCCCGCGTAATCTGAAAGTCGACGTTGCCCTGCGCCAGCCCGCGCGGCTGCGCTTCGCCCGCCACCGCTCGCGCCACCAACGCCGTCAGCTGCGCGACCTGCTCGTCCACGCTGCCCGCCAAGCTCAAGTCTACATCGGCGACATCGACCGCGCTGCCCGCCGCCACCTGCAGCACCGGCACGAGCGGGTGCGCCGGCACGGCGCGCTCGCTCACCAAAGCCAGCACCAGCTCGACGCCCGTCGCGCCCAGGCCGGTCAGCGTTTCGACGGCGTGGGCCGTGGGCGCGTGCATCACGTGCAGGCCGGGTGTGGTCGTGCGCTGGCCGTAGTCGAGCGTGGAGGCGTGGTCGGCCACCTCTAGCGCGGCGAGCAAGGCGTCCCCTTCCGGCAGCACGACCGTGCCGCCCTGACCCGCCACCAGCCGTGCGATGGTTGCCAACGAGGATGCAGCCGTCGAATCGATGGGGCGATCACTGGGGCTATCGCTGAGCAGGCCCAACCGCAGGGCGCCCCAGCCGGTCGATGTGCGCGATCGATTTTCGCCTGAGCCAGCCTCCGCAAACCACGCTTCAATCTTGTCTAGCACGGGCGCAATCCCACCGTCGAGCTGGACGCTGGCCCAGCCGTAGGGTGACAAATCCACGCCCTGAGCGGCCAGCTCGTGGCGCACGTAGTCATTGTGCGTCTTCTCGCAGCCGTGCTCGAGCAGCAGGCAGCGCGCGACGAGCGGGTGGCGCAGGTAGCCGATCAGCGTGCGCGCGTAGAGCGCCTCGGAGGCCCCGCTGGACGCGCCGCAGCCCTCCGTGTGCGCCAGCGCCACGTAGCGCGACACGCCGCCCAGCGCCCCATCGCGCCGACCCTCGTCGAGCGCCCGGTTGAGCCGCCGCGCCGCCAGCAGCGCAATCTGCCCCGCACACAGGCTAGTCGGCAACACCAGCCCCACGCGCTCGCTCGCAAAGCCCTCCGCCGTCTCAAACGTGGACAGCAGCGGCGCGCGTTCCACCAACCCATCCGACGGCGGCTCGACGCGCAATCCCCGCCCGCTAAACGACGATACATTACCCTTCCCTGCTCCCCTGCTCCCCTGCTCCCTCGCTCCCTCGCTTCCCTGCTCCCCCGCCCGCTGCCAATTCCGCCAAATCTGCACCTGCGCATGACCCGCTCGCTCGCCGACCGTACGCTGGCCCGACGCGGCGTCGAGCGTCTGATCAAGCGTCTGCTGGGTCAACGTCTCCATGTCGACGCCATCGAGATACGCGCCCGCGTTCACGTCCATCTCGCGCTCCAGCAGCTCATAGCGGCGCGTGGTCGTCACAAATTTGAGCGTGGGCACGAAAGGGAAGTTGGTGATCGAGCCGTTGCCCGTCACAAAAAAGATCAGGTTGCAGCCCGCGGCGATCTGCCCGGCAATGCTCTCCAAATCATTGCCGGGGCTGTCCATAAAGTAGTAGCCCGGCCCGTCCATCGGCTCCCCATAGTCGATGACGTGATCCAAACGCACGTTCGGCGGCTTCTTCATGGCCGCGCCAATCGATTTGAGCACGATGTTGTAGAGCCCGCGAAATTTATTGCCGCCGGAGGGATTACCCTCCGCCGACGAGCCGTGGCGGGCGGCGTACGTTTTGAAGCGTTCAACCGTCGCCAGGAATTTGCGCGCCGTCTCCAGATCGCGCACGTGCTGGAGGACGTAGCTCTCCGCACCGATTAGCTCGTCGGTTTCCGCAAGGTTGGCCGCGCCGCCCTGCTGAATCACGGCCCGCGCGACGGCTCCGGCCAGCGGGTTGCCGCTCACGCCCGAAAAAGCATCGGAGCCGCCGCACTGAAGCGCGATTTTGAGATGGGCGATGGACTCGTCCGTCCGCCGCATGGCGTTGACCTGCGGCAGCCACGCACGCACAATTGCCGCGCCCGCGTCGAGGTTGTCGACAAACGAGCCGTCGAGCGGGAGGAAGCGGTGGAGGACGCTGTCGAGCGGGTAATTGTGTGTGCGCATAAAGTCGCGCAGTTCGTCGGCAGTGAGCGTGCCGTGCGCATCCGCCACGAGCACGGCACCGACGTTGGGGTGCGTGATCCAGCCCGCCAGCGTGCGTAGCAGCAGTTCGCGGTTGTTGAGCCGCGCATAGTCGCCCTCGGTGTGCGCCGCGGCCACGATGCCGTCGACGTTGGCGTGGCCGATGTCGACGCCGTGGAGCCGGTCCGCCAGCGCGCGCACATAGCCCCCCGCCCGCGACGTCAGCCCCAGCAGCACAATGTGGTTGCGCGTGCCGACGCCGCGCTTGCCTTCTCCTTTATGTACATCGCGTCGATAGCCGGAAAAGGTACGGCGCTGGTCGGCTGGCAGCCGCGCCACCTGCTCGGCGGGGTGAAAGCTCGCTTCATCGAGCGCAAAAGGAATAATGTGGTCGGCAAAGTTGGGTGCATCCGGCAGGGAGAGCCGGACGGAGCGCTCGCGCAGGGCGTGGAGCGTGCTGGCGTTGCAGACGTAATTGCCCGGTGCAATATCGATGGTGGCCTCACCAAAGGGCAATTCCCACGAGCGCAGCGCCGCACCCGCGGGAATCGAGCGCAGGGCAAAGCGGTGGCCTTCGAGCACGTCGTAATCGATGGTGAAAATTTCGTCGCCGCGGCTGACGTGCTCGCCCGCGCGCAAATCACGCGTGGCGATGGCGACGTTGTCGCCGGGCAGCGGCAGGCGGGCGATGTTGTCAAAGTTAACGGGAGAAGCGTGGATAGTCATAGTGGGGAGCTCAGTTAAGGATTTTTGGATATAGTCTACCACTCCAGCATCGCCAGCGGAATCTCCATCTCCTCGGGCGACAGGCCGCCGTGCATGCCGTAAAACTGCATCTCGAACACGTCGCGCTCGTACCACCAGACGGATTGTCCCGCGTAGGGCAAAATCACCAGATCGCCGATGCGCGAGCGCAGGCGCTCGCCCGGCGAGCCGGGGCCAAAGTAGCCCGCCTCGATCAGGTCGCGCGTGCGTATGACGTCGGCCACGCCGCCCAGCCGCGGCTGAAGAAAAGCCTGCGCCTCGTCGACCAACCCTTCGCGTACGTATAGAAACGCGTCGCGGCAGGAGCCGCCGGGCGCGAGCGCGGGCTTGCCGCGATGAGCATCCGGGCGCAGAAAATCGGGCAGGCCGCGAAAGCGTGAATCGCGGTTTAGGTAGAGCGTCGTCGACGGGTCAACGACCGTCTGGCCGTGGTCGGCGGTGAGCAGGAAAAGCGTATTGGGTAAGTGCGCTGGCAGGTTGGCGAAAAACCACTCGAGCGCGCTCAAGCAAGCGTCAACTTCGGCGTGGAAGTGGGGCGAATTGGGTCCGTAGTGGTGGGCGATGCCGTCGATTTTGTCGAAGTAGAGGAAAAAGTAGGCGGGCAGCCGACTGTCGTTGTGGGCGTGGGCCAGCGACAGGCTCAGGTTGGTCAACGCTTCGGGCAAGGTCACAAAGGGGATGAGGCTGGCGCCCTGCAGCGTGGCGGTGGAGTAGGGCGAGCGGGCGTACTGGACGCTCTGAAAGACGGTCGACGTAACGCCCCGTTGGGCCAGCTCCCGATAAATTGTGCGGCGCGGCAGCATCTGGCTGATCGGAATATCACTGGCTGCCAACGTGCCCCGCTCGTCGTCCTCGGCGTAGGCGTACATCAGCGGCTTAATGAGCGCGTTGACCGTTGGCTCCCAGTATTGCCACTCGTACGCGCCGTGCTGGGCCACCGGCAGCCCGGTGTGGACGGTGGTGGCGTGGGCGGTGGTGGTCGAGGGGAATTGCGAAGTCAGCTTTTTGACGTGCCCGTCGCGGAGGAAGCGCTGGAGGACGGGGTAGCGTTCGGCGTAGCGCTGGAAAAAGTGCCAGCCAAAGGCGTCGATCCAGAGCAGCACGACCGCGTCGTACTGTCGGCCAAAGCCCTGCATCACGTCGTCCGCCAGCGCGGGGCTGGACGAGCCAGCACCGTCGCCGGTGAGCCACCACTGGACGGTCGGCGGAATGTCGGCGAAGCAGTGGCCGCCGTAGCGCGGGCGGAGGAAGCTGGGGTGGAGCATGGGATTATTTAGAGGGCGGAAAATTTTAGTCAGACGGGTTATGCAACTGGTGGGAAAGCCGGCGTTCTCACCCCCTCCCAGCCTTCCCCAGATTGGGGGAGGAGCTGATCCCTTGTTGGTCCAGTCGCGGCTCCCTCCCCATCATGGGGAGGGCTGGGGTGGGGTGGAACGGCGTCTGCCCTTCTAACTTGAGCTTTGAACCGGCGTTGCCTACCGTAGATCACATATGCTCCGCTATGTGACAAATTTGGTCTAGTGTCTCGTCAAGCTTGATTTGATGGGAATCGTAGGCGCTGCTTCCAGCTGCGCAAGCTTGGATCACCTCTTCACACTGGTCTAGCGAAGGGGTAGGTCACGACCGTGCGGTTGAAAACCGCACCTACGGTTCTCATCATTTTAGCCTTGACACGACACTAGACCGAAACGAGGAAAATTCCTAAACAACTCGGATTGACCACCCGCGTCACCTTGCGGAGCAAAGGTGAGCTACGGTTTGCTACGCCTCCAGCAACCCCTCCGGCAGGTCGACAATTAGCCGCCCCGCCTCCAGATCAACCTGCTGCACGACTTCTTCAATGGCGGGCAGCAGCAGGTCGCGCCCCTGGTTGACGCCGCCCTGCGTGCGCACGATGTAGACGTCATTGGCCCCCGTCTCCATCACGTCGCTGACCACGCCGAGCACCTCGCCCGCCACGGTTTGCACCGTCAGGCCGACGATGTCGTGGATCCAGTAGGTGTCCTCGTCGAGGTCGAGCGCGTCGGCTTCGGGGACAAAGAGCCAGCGGTTGCGCAGCGCGTCCGCCGCCTCGCGCCCCTTGACGCCCTCGAACATAACGAGCACGTTCTGCTTGTGCGGGCGCGACTGGCGAATCGTCATCGGCGCGAGGTCGTCTCCCATCAGCAGCACGTTGCCGACATCAAAGCGTTCGGGGAAATCCGTGTGCAGCTCGATTTTTACCTCGCCGCGCAGCCCGTGCACGCCGACAATCAGCCCCACGGCGATGTGCCCATCGGGGATGTGAACGCGCCGATTGCGGTGGGTGTAGACCGGCGGGCGCGTGTTTGTACTATCGGACATTGGTTTAAATTACTTATCTAAAGGCTGCAAGTCAAAACGGCTGCAGCGCCGAATTAAAATGGACAAACAGCGGAAGGACAATCCCTCCGCTGTAGATATTCTGCTATTTGATTGAACCACCCGGACCGTCAGTCGATTTCAAGAATCACGTCGCGGTCGGGATCGTCGACGGGCATGGCGTCCAGCAGCGAGCGCATGGCGTTGGCGACGCGGCCCCCTTTGCCGATAACGCGACCCATATCCGGCTGAGCAACGCGCAGCTTGAGGATAGTGGAATAGCGCGTCTCCTTTTGGCGCACGGAGACGGCATCCGGCTCCTCCACCAACTTGCGCGCGATAAATTCAATTAGCTCTTTCATGGTTCCACTCCTCGCGGCTGCGGTAGCTTGAAGAAAGAAAGCGATCCACGAAGGGCACGAAGACACACAAAGTCAAGCTCCTTTCTTCGTACTTCTTCGTGTCCTTTGTCAGTTCCCTCGTTAGTTTGCTTACGCCGCAACCGCTTCCGGCGCGTCCACGCTTTCGGTTTCCGCGCTCGGCGTCTCATCGACTTTCACTTCGCTGACCTCTGCCTCGCTTGATTCAGCTGCTTCGTCAGTTTCCTCAAAGGGAATCAGCTTGTTGTTTTCGTCCAGCACGTTGTGGGTGCGCAGCACGCGCGCCACCGAGTCGCTCGGCTGGGCGCCGACGCCGACCCAGTGCGCGATGCGTTCACGCTCCAGCGTCACGGTTTCCGGCTGGGTTAGCGGGTTGTACGTGCCCACGGTCTCGATAAAGCGGCCATCGCGCGGCGAGCGCTGGTTGGCCACTACAATGCGGTAAAACGGCTTCTTTTTGGCGCCCATACGGCGCAGTCGAATGCGAACCATTGTTGCTCCTAAATGTAGACTTTGCTCTCGTAAACTTAATTTCGTTCTTTCTGGGTGTATTACTTATTTGCTTATTGCTTAATCACGAGTCTATCGCTCAATACATTCCAACGAACCAAGCAATACGCAATAAGCAATAAGCACTACTTCCCCAACATCTTCATCAACTCATTCATATCCATCTCGCCCATGTTCGGCATCTGCTGCATCTCCTTGGGCCGGCGACCGCGCTTGCCGCGGCGCTTCTTCTTGCCGCCACCCCCCATGATGCCCATCTGCTTCATCATCTTCTGCATGTCGCGGAACTGCTTGACAACGTTGTTCACGTCCTGCACCTCCATGCCGCAGCCGTTGGCAATCCGTCGCCGTCGGCTGGCGTTGAGCAGGTCCGGGTTGCGCCGCTCCTGCACCGTCATCGAGTTGATCACGGCCTCGGTGGACTTCATCCCCTCCTCGGCGATGGACAAATCCATGCCCTTCGTCATCTTGCCTAGGCCGGGAATCATGCCCATGATGTCCGCAATCGGGCCGAGCTTCTTGATCTGCTTGAGCTGATCCAAGAAATCCTCAAAGTCAAACTGGCCCTCCTGCAGGCGCTGCTCCATCGCCAGCGCGTCCTCCTCGGTGATCGTGTCCTGGGCGCGCTCGATCAGCGTGAGCACATCGCCCATGCCGAGGATGCGCCCGGCGAGGCGGTCTGGCTGGAAGGGCTCCAAATCGGGCAGCTTTTCGCCCGTGCCCAAAAATTTAATCGGCACGCCCGTGACTTCGCGCACGCTCAGCGCCGCGCCGCCGCGCGCGTCGCCGTCGATCTTCGTCATAATCAGGCCGCTGATCGGCACGCGCGCGTGAAAGCCCTCCGCCACGTTGACGGCTTCTTGACCCGTCATGGCGTCGATCACGAGCAGGATGTCCGCTGGGTTGGCGATCATCCGCACCTGCTCCAGCTCCTGCATCATCTGATCGTCAATCTGCAGGCGACCGGCCGTGTCCAGGATGACGGTGGTGTAGGCTTTTTCACGCGCCAGCTTGAGCGCGTTCTTGGCAATCGTGGGCGGTGGCGTCTGCGTGCCTTCGCTGTGGACGGGAATGTCGATCTGTGCGCCGAGCACCTCCAGCTGCTTGATGGCGGCGGGGCGGTAGACATCCGCGGCGACCATCAGCGGGCGCTGGCCCTGCTTGCGCAGCCGCAGCGCCAGCTTGGCGGCCATCGTCGTCTTGCCCGCGCCCTGCAGGCCGACGAGCATAATCACGTGTGGCTGTGCACCGCCCAGGTTGAGCGGCGCCGGATCGCCGAGCAGCTTGATCAACTCGTCGTTGACAATTTTGACGACCTGCTGCGCGGGCGTGAGGCTCTGCATCACCTCCGCACCGGTCGCGCGCTCCGTTACGCTGGCGATAAATTCCTTCGCCACCTTGAAGTTGACGTCCGCCTCCAGCAGCGCCAGCCGCACCTCGCGCATGGCTGCCTTGACGTCGCTCTCGCTCAGCTTGCCCTGCTGGCCAAGCCTATCAAAGACGCTCTGTAGTTTATCGGAAAGGCTTTCAAACACGTTGCATTCACCCAAACTAAGCGACGCGTGCAGAAACGTCGCCAAAAAAGAAGCCTGCGGTTGCCGCGCAGGCTATCCGACCATTGTACGATTTTTAGGGGGAAAGGTCAAATTATTGCTTGATAGGTCAAGCGTCACCCATCGCCTTCTGTCAGCGGGGTTGCGGCTGGTGATGGCGCCTCTGGTGGAGAAGGGGTCGGCGGCAGCGGCGTCGGTTCGGCGACTGCCTGTGTTGGGGCGATCGTGGGCGCAACGGTGGGTGCAGCGGTGGGCGCGGGCGGCCTGTCTCGCTCCTCTACCGCGGAGCTTCCCGCCGCCTCTTCTTCGTCACTGCCAACCGACGTTGCCGTTGGTGCAGGCACAGTGGGAGGCACAGTCGGTGGCGCAGTCGGTGGCGCAGTCGGTGGCGCAGTCGGTGGCACAGCGGGAGTTGCCGTGGGCAGCGGCGCGATGGTTACGATCACGCGCGCTGTCGCAACGCCCGTAACCGTTAATTCGGCGTCTTCCGTGGCCGTGGCCGTGGCCCTTGCCGTGGGTGGGGCAGGCGTGGCGGTCGCCGCTGCTGAGCGCGGTGTAGCCGTGGGCCCATCTGTAGCGGTGGGCACAACTTCTCCAATGGCAACGGTTGGCGTGGGCGTCGCGGGCGTGGGCGTCGCGGGCGTGGGCGTCGCGGGCGCATCCGTTGGGGCAACCGTTCTCGTGGCGACAATGGTAACGGCGATGTTTGCCGTCGGCGTGGCGGTGGCGGGTGCGGCGACGGTAGCCGTGGCTGCACCCGTGCTCGCGGCGGGAACGGTCGCCGTCATGCTGGGCGATGGCTCAATCGATGGCGCGACCGTGGCTTGACCCGTCGCTTCGGCTGTCGCCGTGGCCGTTGTCCCGACTGTCGCGGTAGCGGGCGCCGTGGCTGTAACGGTAGCTCTAACGGTGGCTCTAACGGTGGCCGTAACGGTGGCTCTAGCAGTGGCCGTAAAGGTGGCCGTCACCAGCGCCGGCGTCGGCGTGCCGATTTCGTCGGTCACAATATCGGTCACGACAACCGTAACGGTGGGCGCGCTCGTCTCGGCGAGCGTGGGCGTTGCCACGAGCGTTGCATCCAGCGTAGCGGTGGGCGGAATGGCGGGCGACGTCTGCGTGGGGCGGGCGTCGGGAGCCGTGCGGATTGTGCTGGGCAGCAGCAGCGTCGCGCCCGCGCGGATCGTGCTGCCGGGCAGGCAGTTGGCGCTGCGGATGCGCTCCACCGTGGTGCCGGATGCAGCGGCCAACGCCGAGAGCGAATCGCCGGAGCGCACTTGATAACGGGACCAGCCGTTGGGGTTGCCCACGTCGCACGGCGGCGCAGTGGGCGCTGCCGCGGGTGCTACACCGGGTGCTACAGTGGGCACCACGGTCGGCGTCCACGTCTGGGTGGGCGTGCTGGTTGGGCTTTCCACCGGGGTGTTGGTGGGTACGACGGGCGGCGAGATGACCGCGAGGGCAATGCCCTGCACGAGATCCGTCTGCCCCGGTAGAATCTGGTAGCGCAGCCGTACGCGCGCGCCGGGTTCGGGCTCGCCGCTGATATCCATCATCACGTACTCTTCCACCGAGAGATCGGGCTGGTAGCGGGGCAACACGTTGAGTTCGCCAATGCGCCAGCGCGAATCGGCTACGCTGTGCAGCGTCATCTCGCCCTCGGCAAGGGTTACGCGGTTAACCGGCTGCTGCGCCGCCCGGGCGACTTCGTTCGCCTGTTCGACATCGTGTTCGCGACGAAGTTCATCGCGCTGGGCAGGCGGCGCCAGATTGATTTCCTGCTGGCGAATCCACTGCTTGAGGGGGTACGTCAAGTCGCCGGGAATGGCGGATTGCGCCGCCACCACGGCGCTCGTGCCCGCAAAGACGAGCACGGCCAGCAGCAGCGCCAACACCGGCGCCAAACGCAGGCGCGGCTCAAAGAGCGGGCCCAGCAGGGCAACAGCGCCCTCCTGCAGCCGCTGAAGAAAGCCGGGGGCACTCTTCCCCATGGCCGTTTGCGTAGGGCTGGCGGCGGGCACGGCGCTGTGGGCCGCTGCTGGCGCAGCGTTTGTTTGATGCTGCGTCTGCTGTTCGGCTGCGGTACCAGCCGCAGTATCAGCCGCAGTATCAGCCGCAGTATCAGCCACGGCGGTGAGAAAAGCTTGGCGGGCCCGGCTGCGCGCCTCTGCGCTGCGCACGGGCACGGCCTCGTGCTGAATGTAGTGGGCAGCGCGCACCACACGCAGCATATCGCCCAGCGCCGGGCGCTGGGTCGCCGGCAGCTGGGCCAACACGTCAGCCATTGGCGCGCCCTGGTCCAGCCGCTCGATGGCGCCATTCAACAGCTCCGCCAGCAGCTCGGCATCGGCATTGGGATAGGAATGATTCGGGGACGGACGATTTGCTTCCATCTATGTTAACGCTTGTAAGCCAGACTTGACTCGGCTTCTCGACGGCGGCTTAGGGTTTTCCAATGTAGTCGTTCTGCAAAGTCGGTAGTTGAGTCGCCCATCCGCATCTTCGGCGCGTGTTGGGGATGCCAACCGCAGTTGTGTTGCGCCGACGTAACCGTGTACCCATTCTCGAACTGCTAAAGCTTGATCAATGAGTTGGGTTCGGTTGACAATTGACAAGTAGGCCCTCACCCCCGGCCCCTCTCCCACCGTGGGAGAGGGGAGAGTCTGGCTCCCTTCTCCCACGGTGGGAGAGGGGCTGGGGATGGGGGCGCGTTCGGCTTACCTTTTAAGCTCACTTGGCAAGGTGTCAAAGGAGACTAAGCAAGCTGCTCCTCCGTCATGATTTTTCTCAGCGACGTGACTGCGCGGTATTGCAGAGCCTTGATGGCGCCTTCGGTTTTCACCATCATCTCCGAGCATTCACTAATGCTGTAGCCCTCTAGAAAGCGCAGGGTAACGACTTGGGCCTGTTCGTCCGTCAAGCGGGTGATGGCAACGCGCAGCCGTTCGGCTTCTAGCTTGAGCTCTGTGGCGCGGGCGGGGCTGTCCTCGTCGTTGGGCAGCATGGGAAAATCGTCGAGCGAGGCGTGGTTGCGTCGTTTGCGGCGGCGGTAGTGATCCACGATTTGGTTGTGGGCAATGCGGTAGAGCCAGCCGGAAAACGAGCTGTGCCACGCTTTGCCTTTGCGAATGGCTTCCAACATCTTCAAAAATACCTGTGCAGTCAAATCTTCGGCCAGCGGCTGATTGCTGGTTCGCCGAAAGATGTAGGTGTAAATCTTATGTTCGTAGCGATCATAAAGCTCGCCGATCGCGCGTTCATCATAATTGATGGCGCGCGCCAACAGCTCTTCTTCAGTCAATTCGGTAATTCCTGGTGGAGCATCCGGTGCGGACGGTGTGCGTAGGACACCCAACAGGATAAGCAGTAGGCTAACCAACAGGTTCTATCCGTGATGACGTGGAAGCAAGCAAAAAATTACGGGCAATTTTGCAAACGTAGGATCGTGTTGAGTAATCGTAATAATCTATGCGGAATTGCGTCAAGTAAATACTGACAGTGCGAAGCCCCTTGACGGAGTCAATGACGGAGGTCAATCGCCGACTGGATGGTTCTGTGGGCGCTTTGACGGAGGGCGCGGCGACCGACCTAGCTTTTTGATGGCGCGTGCACGGGCGATGGGATGGGTGCGCTGGTGAACTTGGTAGATGCGCTGCAGCGCCGTGAAGTTAGCGAGCAGCGCCAGCCCCCACAGCACCGGCGTCATCCAGCCGCTGAGCAGGCCGGCCACGAGCAGCAACACCCGTTCGGGCCGCTGCAGCAGCCCCACCTTGCACTCGACGTTGAGCGCTTCGGCCCGCGCGCGCGTATAGCTCACCATCAGCGAGCCCACCAGCGCGGCCACCACCAGCACGGCCTGCGTACGCCCATCGCCCAACCCCGCGTAGTAGTAAACGAGCGCCACCATGGCAACGCTCTCGGAGTAGCGATCCAGCGTGCTATCCAGAAATGCACCAAACTTACTGGTGCGGCCCGTGGCGCGCGCCAGCCCACCATCCAGCATGTCAAACAGCGAGGCCAGCAGCAGCAGCGCCCCACCCCAGCGCAGCGCACCTGCGGCCAGGATAAACGCCGCCAGCAGCGTGAGCCCAAAGCCGAGGACGGAGAGCGCGTTGGGCGTAATGCCCGTGTGCCGCAGGCGGGCGCTGATCCACGCCAGCAGCGGTGCGGATAGCCGTCGACCAAGGTTGGATAACATCGATGTGAACCTGCGTTGCGTTTTAATTCGGCGTGGCGGAACGGCCCGTCAACCGGTGTAAATGAACTGTGAAAAACGAGTAAAGCAGGGGCGATTGTGCATCAACCCCTGCTTGTCAATCAACTGCACAATGGTCTGTGCCGTATGGTACACGCTGGCAGATGGATAGTCAATCCGATGAAACACAGCACAGCCGGTTCTCTTAGCCAGCTGCGCTTTAGCGCGTCACGGCGTCCGTTGAGAGCAGCGGCAGATAGACCTGCGCCTGGGCGCAGATGAGTGAAACGGGCACAAGCGTGACGTTATCCGGCACGCTGCCCGCGCTGCTATCGGCCACGAGCACAAGAATGGCCTGCTCGAAATTGCTGCTGCGTTCAACGGGGTCGACCGAAATGGTCAACTCATCCGGCACGCGGCCGCTGGATTCCGCCGTGGCCCAGGGCACGGAGGAAGGCCAGGTCACGTTGGCGGCGGCGGCGCGAATTTCGCCGTCGCGCACCACGCTGCTTGCCAAATCGATTTGGGTCGCGTTGCCCGCGCGGTCGCTCAACGTCATCGTCGCTCCATCCGCGCTGATGCGGGCGCTGGCAATCTCGTTGCCCAGCGCTGCCTCGGCGCTTTCCAGCGTGGGCAGGCCGACGAGCGTGGCCGTGTACAGCACGTTTGGCGTGCCGCTCACGCGCAGGGTGCGGCTGCGCGGCTCCGGCGTTTCGCAGGCCGGGTAGGTAAAGCTGACGGCGTTTGTGCTCAACTCAACCGCCGCGGGCTCCACCGTTAGCAGCAGCGGCAGGCTGTACGGCTGGTTCACGACGCTGTCGTTGCTGGAGGTGATGGTGACCTCCGCGGCATAAGCGCCGGGCGGCAGATTGGTGGCGTCAAAGCGAATTTGCAGCGTGGTGGGCGTCTGGCTGCTGGCGAGCGAGACGCGCGCCCACGTAGCATTGGCCGATACGCTAAAGGAGACGGGCACGGCTGCGTTCTGGCTGGCATCGCGCAGGCTGACGCTGATTTGGTCGCTGATCGTGCCGGTGGGAATCGAAGCTTCCACGCTGGCCTGGCCCGTTTCTAGCAGCGGGCCGGTTTGGAAGCCAACTCTGTTGAGGTTGGCCGCACCAATGGTCTTGCCGTCGGTGTCGACGTTGTAGGTGTTGCTCGGATCGAGCGAGCGATCGGCTTCGGTAAAGACCAGCAGCCCCTCGTCGCGCATGAGGATGAGCTCGTCGCGGTCATCGCCATCGATATCGGCGCCGACACCTGTGTCGTAGTTGGTGTTGTTAAGCGAGCTTTCAATATCAATGGTGCCGTCGCCGCCGCGCTTCTGCATGATCAGGCGCGCTTGGCCGTTAAAATCCGAGGGGCGAAGAATAAAGACCTCGTCGTCGCCGCTGCCGTTGACGTCGGCCAAGAAAAGGGATTCGGGCGACGGCAGATAGAGGATGGCGTCATCTTCATCCTCGATGTCCATCTTGTCGTTGCCGGAACGGTCGTCATCGTACCGCAGAAGGAGGAAGCCCGTTTTGTTGGTGCGGCGGATGATGGCGAGCTCGCCTGGCCCACCGTCGTAGACCTGCCCAATCGCGCCGTCCAGCCATTGGTCGGACGAGGTAAAGTTGCTCCAGATGGAGCCGGTCCGTTCTTCGCCGTCGCCCGAGACCGGGTTGATGCCAAAGCCCTGCTCCAAATCAAAGAGCACGGCCAAGCTGCTGCCGTCGTCGTCATCATCGTCGGTATCCAGCAGCAGAACCTCCTCCGACCCCGTTTCATTGATATCGCCGATGGTGGCCTTGTCCCAGTCGCGCTGGAATTCGCCGGTGATGTGATCCTGCCACGCGCGCCCGTCCGGATTGGCCATGGTTGGCTTGATGATCTTGACGATGGAGCGCTCATCGCCCGTGGAATAGCCATAGAGAATCTCGTCGCCCGCAATGCCCGCATCCATGTCGCCCGCGCCCACAACGGTGGGCGGGCCGGGCAGCGTCTCTTCATACAAAATGTCCCAGGGCACGCCGTTGATATCGTTGCCGGTGCGAGAGCCAGCCGCGGCGACGGGGTCGTAGATCACGAGCCGGTTGGTTTCGGTGTCGAAGGCGACAATTTCAATGTCCTCGTCGTTGGTGAAATCGCCCAGCGCAAAGCCGTCCAAATCGGCGTCGGGGCTAAACCATACCACCGGAGTCACGCCGTCGGGCTGGTTGGGATCGATCACGCGGATCACGCCGTCGTCGCCGAGGTAGACGATCTCCTCGTCGTCGTCGCCCGCGGAGCTGCCGTCCTGCTGGGTCGGCGCGGCAGTGGCGTTGGGCGCGCTCCACAGGGGCAGCAGCCCCAGCACGAGCGCGAGGCTAAGCAGCTGCACCGCGCGCGGGCCGGGCAAAATTCTGCGCAAAAAGGAATGGAATGAATGGGTCATGGTGGGGTCTCCTAAAAATTCGATGGTGAACTAAATCAGCTCAGCTCAACGGGCTCACGAGCGGCTCGCTTAACCGACAGCTAATCAACGTTTGGCCCACACAGAAGTTCCGCCTTTTGACGAGCTCACACCGCGTAATTAAGTGTGTGATTTAAGTGCGTGATCTAACTGCGTGATTTGCCAGTTGGTCGTTGAGTGATTGCCGAAGCTCGCTGCAGCAGGCAGTTGTTGCCCAACAGATAAAGTGAACAGTTGTTGCCCAACGGGTAGAATCGCGCTATGCTAAAGCATACGACTGACCTGAGCTTGGCAAACGCTTGACGTTCGCTTACCCGTACGGGCGCTATTCTACATCAATCCGCCGCGGGCCAAAAGAAATCTACCACAAAACAATCCTACAGGAGTATTTTTATGTCTACCCCTTCCGCTTCCCCCCTCCGCGTGGCCGTGACCGGCGCGGCGGGCAACATCGGCTACGCGCTGCTCTTTCGCATTGCCAACGGCGACCTCTTTGGGCCCGAGCAGCCCGTGATTTTGCAGATGCTGGAGATTCCACCGGCCATGAACGCGCTCGAGGGCGTGGCCATGGAGCTGGCGGATTGCGCCTTTCCGCTGCTGAGCGACATGGTGCTCAGCGACCAAGCCGAAACGGCCTTTGACGGCGCAAATTGGGCGCTGCTCGTGGGCGCGCGCCCGCGCAGCCAAGGCATGGAGCGCAAGGATCTGCTCGACGCCAACGGCCAAATTTTTCAGCCGCAGGGCGCGGCGATCAACCAGGTAGCGGCGGACGATGTGCGCGTCGTCGTCGTGGGCAACCCTGCCAACACCAACTGCCTGATCGCCATGCACAACGCGCCGGACGTGCCCAGCGCGCGCTTTACGGCCATGACGCGTCTAGATCACAATCGCGCCATCTCCCAGCTGGCGGACAAAGCGGAAGTCTCCGTCAATGCCGTGAAAAAGGTCTCCATCTGGGGCAACCACAGCGCGACGCAGTACCCCGACGCCTACCACGCCGAAATCAACGGCCAGCCCGCCGCCCAAGTCATCGACGATGACGCGTGGATTCGGGAGAGCTTTATCCCAACGGTGCAAAAGCGCGGTGCGGCGATCATTGAAGCGCGCAGCCAGAGCAGCGCCGCTTCGGCAGCCAACGCCTGCATCAACCACGTGCAGAGCTGGTACGGCGGCACGCCGCAGGGCGATTGGGTCAGCATGGCGATTCCGAGCACGGGCGACTACGGCTCGCCGGAAGGCGTGATTTTTAGCTACCCGGTGACAATTTCCGGCGGAGAATACTCGGTGGTGCAGGGGCTGGAGTTGAGCGACTTTGACCGGGAGAAGATCGCCGCCACGGGCGAGGAATTGCAGGAGGAACGCGCGGCGGTGGGGGAGTTGTTGTAAGGCGAAAACAACAAAACGGCCCGGCTCGTCAAAGAGCCGGGCCGTTTTGTTTAAGCAAATGCCTTGCTTGGTTCCGCTACCGATTGCGCCTCGTCAGTGGCTTCAAATTCATCGCAGTAACGTTCTGTAAATATCTAAAGTTTACCATAAAACGCCGCAACCCCCGCAAAGTCCCCCTCGCCCAGCCCCCGCTGCACCGCGAGCTGATACACCTCCTTCGCCACGCTGGCCAGCGGCATGGCGACGCCGCTTTCGTAGGCCGCCGTCGCCACCATCTGCAGGTCTTTGTGCATCCAGCGCAGGGGGAACTCCGTGTCCCCGTAGTCGCCTCTGGTGAGTTTGTCCCGCTTGCCCGCGACAAAGGGCGCCGTTACCGGCCCGCCGACCAGCGCGTCCAGCAGCACCCCGCGCGACAGCCCCAGCCCTTCGCCCAGCGCCAGCCCCTCGGCCACGGCCACCATGGACGTTGCCAACATGTGGTTGATGACGAGCTTGAGCGCCGTGCCCATGCCCGCCTCACCCACGTGGACAACGCGCTGGCCCATCGCCTCGAAGAGCGGGCGCGCTTCCTCGATGTCGGTGGCCTCGCCGCCCGCAAAAAAGACCAGCGCCGCCTCCGCTGCCTGCTGCTTCGACCCCGCGACCGGCGCATCGATAAAGCGCACGCCATACGATTCTGCTTCGCGCGCCATCTCTTGAGCAAACGATTTGTGCGTTGTGCTGCAATCGATCCAGAGCGCGCCCTCCGACAGCGCGGCGAGAAAGCCGCTGTCACCAAGCGCTGTCTCGCGCACAGCTTCGGGATGTGCCAGCATCGTCATCAGCGTCTGCCTCTGCTGCGCCACGTCCGCGGGCGTTTTCGCCCACGTGGCCCCATACCCAGCGAGCTCATCCGCCTTCTCGCGCGTGCGATTGTGCACGACGAGGTCGTGCCCGGTCGCCTGCAAATTCGCCGCCATGCGGCTGCCCATAATGCCGAGTCCAATAAAGCCAACTGTCATTCTGTTCCTTTCCGTTCATCAATAGTCAACACCGCACAAGCATAAAGCGAACGGGCAAACCTTGCCTTAACATTTGTTAAGCCAGGAAAGTTTAACGCGGAGAGCGCGGAGGCAGAGGCGCAGAGGGCCGCGGAGGGAAGACAAATCAATCACCCTCCGCGGCCCCCTGCGCCTGCTCTGCGTTCTCCGCGTTGAACCTTCTTCGGAGTTACCGGATGGCCCGCCGAATGCGCGACAGCGACACATCGGTGATGCCGAGGTAGGAAGCAATGTGGTATTGGGGAATGCGCTCGACCAAAGGCGCGTGCTGGCTCAGGAAATCGCGGTAGCGCTCGCTGGCGTCCTGCTGGAGCAGGCCGAGCGCGCGCAGCTCCTTGCGCATCAGCAGCCACTCGGCCAGCTTACGACCGAGCCGGTCAAAGGCGGGGTCTGCGTCGAAGAGGGCGACGAAATCGGCGTAAGGGGCAGTAAGCAGCGCGGTGGGTTCCAGCGTTTCAATGCCGTAGATCACGGGCTGCTGCAGGAGGTAGGCCGCGTGGGGAGCGCCAAAGGTGCCCGCGCCGGTAAAGGCCTTGTTACTTTCCGAGCCGTTCTCGTCGAGGTAATAAAAACGCAGCAGCCCGCTGCAGACGAAGAGCAACTCGTGGACGTTCTCGCCGGGCAGCAGAACGTGTTCGCGTGCGGCGTGGCGGCGCTCTCGAAAAATCGAGGCGAAGCGCATCCACTGGTCATCATCCAGCGCGACCCACTGGTTGAGCGCGGTGCGCATGGGGTGGACACGGGGGAATGTCGAAATAGACGGCATGGCATTTTGCCTTGGGGCTTAACGCGAAGCACTCGCGCGTGGAATGTTAGAAGAAATAATCAACAAAGGACGCGAAGGCACACGAAGAAAAGAAGGTCGACCCTCTTCCTTCGCGCTTCTTCGCGCCCTTCGTTGATCAAGTTGTGTGCCGTTGAGACCCGTTTAATCGACGCGATCACCCCTCCGCCTCGAAGTGCCAAGTATGGCGCTGGGCCTGCTCCATCAGCACCTCGTGCGTGCCGTCGCTGGCGGCTTGCTTGTCGGGGCGGTCGGGGCTCTCTGCTGTCGGCGGGGAGAGCTTTCGGTACCGACCGTCCGGCAGCATCTCCCACGCCTGTCGCTGATCGGCCAGCATCGTCTGCAACACGTTGATGACGTAGGCGCGCAGCCGCTTGTCCTCGATGGGCGTAATGGCCTCGACGCGCGCGCTGAGGTTGCGGCTCATCCAGTCCGCGCTGCCCATGTAGACGAGCGGCTCCTCGCTCTCGCTGCTCTTGTTGGCAAAATAAAAGAGACGCGAGTGCTCCAAAAAGCGCCCGATAACGCTGATCACGCGCATGGATTCGCTGATGCCGGGCAGCCCAGGCCGCACGCGACAGACGCCGCGCACGATCAGGTCAACCCGAACGCCCGCCTGCGATGCTTCGTAGAGCTTCTCCGTCACCGTCACGTCGTCCAGCCCGTTCATCTTGAGGATCACGTGCGCCTCGCGCCCGGCCAGGGCGTTGGCGATTTCGTTGTCGAGCAGCTCCAAAAAGTGCTGGCGCATGTTTACGGGCGCAACGAGCAGCTTGCGGTAGTGGCGCTGGCGGCTGTAGCCCGTGAGAAAGTTAAACAAATCCATGATGTCCTGCCCCAGCTCCGGCTCGCACGAGAGCAGGCCCAGGTCCGTGTACAGGTTGGCCGTTTTGGGGTTGTAGTTGCCCGTGCCAATGTGGTAGTAGGCGCGCAGCCCATCCTCCTCCTGCCGAATGGCAAGCGAAAGTTTGGCGTGTGTCTTCAGCCCGACCAGGCCGTAGGCGACGTGGCAACCCGCGTTTTCCAGCGTACGCGCCCAATCGATGTTGCGTTCCTCGTCGAAGCGCGCCTTGAGCTCTACGAGCACGGCGACCTGCTTGCCGCGCTCCGCCGCGTGCATCAGCGCGTTGGCGATTGGTGAATCGGCGCTTGTGCGATAGATCGTCTGCTTGATGGCGAGCACCTGCGGATCGTTGGCGGCGGCTTCGATAAACTGCTGCGTGGTGGCGGCAAAGCTGTGGTAGGGGTGGTGGACGAGCAGATCGCCCTGGCGGATCAGCGCAAACATTTCGCCTGGGCGCTGGCGACCGTTCAGCCCGATAAAGCGTGGCGGCGTCAGCGGCGTCCACGCGTCATACTTCAGGTGCGGCAGGTTGACGTCGCCCAGGCCAAAGAAATCGGCCTGCCGCAGCCAGCCGCGCACGGGGTAAACGTCCTGCTGATCGACGTGGAGCTCGTGCACGAGCAGATTGCGCACCTTGAGCGGCATCGCCTCGTCCACTTCGAGCCGCACCACGGGGGCAAAGCGACGTTCGCGCAGCTCCTCGTTGATTAGCTCCAGCAGGTCGTCCGCTTCCTCCTCGCTGCGGGCAATGTCGGCGTTGCGCGTCACGCGGAAGGGGTAGGCCGCGTCAATTTTCATGCCAGTGAACATTTCATTCAGGTTGTGGGTGATGATTTGCTCAAGCGGCACAAAGTTTAGCCCGTCACCGAGCGGAACCCAGCGCGGGCGGTTGGCCGGCACCTTGACGCGCGCAAAGTGTTCGTCCCCACTCATCGGGTCATGGATCACGACGGCCAGGCTGAGGCTCATGTTGCTGATAAAGGGGAAGGGATGGCCGGGGTCCACGCCCAGCGGCGTCAAAATGGGGTAAACTTCGCGGCGGTAATAGTCGTCCATGCGCATCTGCTCGGCCCGCGTCAGGTCGTCGTAGCGGCGGATATGCAGCCCCTGCTCGGCCAGCGCAGGCAGGATGTCGTCGAGCAGCGTGCTGCTCTGCTGCGCCAGCAGAATGCGCACCTTCTCGCTGATCAGCTGGAGCTGCGTATCCGGCGACCAGCCGGAAATGTTGAGGTTGGCCAGGCCCGCCGCCTGCTGCCGCTTGAGCCCGCCAACGCGCTTGCGGAAAAACTCGTCCAGGTTGCTGGCCGTGATCGCGATAAAGCGCAGCCGCTCCAGCAGCGGCGTTCGCTCGTCCATCGCCTCGTAGAGCACGCGCCAGTTAAAATCGAGCCAGCTCAACTCGCGGTTGTAGACAACGTCCGAACGGCTCAATTCGCTTAAAGAAAGCGTGGCAATATCAAAATCCGGGGTAAACACTTTGCCCGGCGGCTCAATAAAAAGGGCATTGATTGCTTCGCTGGCTGTCGCGTCGTCGAGTGCAGGATTATCTGAATGTTTGGCGGCTTGAGCGGCGGGGGCGCTGCCGTTGGCGTTGGCGCCGGCTTGCTCTTTAGCGGGTTGGTTAGCGGTTGAGTCGGCGGTTGCCATGGGGTTCTCCTTATTGCGTTGCCTGTTTGCTCGCCTGGCTGTTCACATCCGGCAGCAAACCTTTCCCGCATTGTAGAGAGAAGCCGCCATTTTGTCGAATTCACGTAAATCGGGCACACTTCCGGCAGAGAAGAAGTTGATTTGTGTGGCGTAGCCCTGTACGCCCCTGAAAGGATGCAACCCAATGGGTATCGGAGGCGTGGTGGCGCTCTTTGCGCCGCTCTTTTTGATTGTGGCGTTCGCCAACGTGGCCGAGCGCAACCGCCAGCGCGAACGGCCCTGGCAGGGCTGGGCGATTGTCGCTTATCTATTCACCGCCGTGCTCTATCTGCTGGCCCTGGTAATTGGCCCGCTAATCACGCAGGCCGATCCAGATTTGCTGGGGTTCACGATTGAATCGCCGAGCCTGCTGATTATGGGCTCCGTGATCCCGTCGCTGCTCGGTCTGCTGCTGCTAATTCCAGCCGTGCGCCGCCCCATCGCCCGCGTGCTCCCGGTGGATGCGGAAAATCCCGTTCACGCGGTGGCGCTGTCGCTGAGCATGTTGGTCTTTATCAACCTGTTTTTGACGCTGGGCATCGGGCTGGCCAACCTGAGCGAAACCCTGGCCACGGCCAGCGAGCAGCAGGTCGACGCCGACGCGGATACGCTAACGGGTCTGTGGACACAGCAAATTTTGACGCTGTTTCTCGCCATCGTCGGCGTCGGCTGGCTGCTGCGGCGGGACGGCGTCGATGTGTTCGAGCGCCTGGGGTTGACGCGCATCACGCTGCCGCAGGGAGCGATTGGCTTGGGCTTGGGGTTGCTGATGGTGCCGGCGGTGGCGGGGTTGAGCTGGCTCGGCTCATTGCTCGGCCTGGGCTTTGATCCGGATGTGGAGAACCTGACGGAGCAGCTGCTCGGCGATCTCTTTACCACGCCCTTTGGCATTCTCACGCTCGGCCTTGCCGCCGCCCTGGGCGAGGAGCCAATCTTTCGCGGTGCGCTGCAGCCGCGCTTTGGTCTGTGGCTCACCGCCGGGCTCTTTGCCGTGGTGCACAGCAACTACGGATTCTCGTTTTCCACGCTGGTCGTTTTCCTGCTCGGCCTCGTGCTCGGCGTGGTGCGCATCCGCTACAACACCACCACGGCGATGATTTTGCACGCGGTCTACAATATCTCGCTTGGCCTGATCACCTATTTTGGCATACAGCTCTTGGATTTTTAAGCGGCCACGGGGACGGCTGTCAAAGCGGTCGGGAAAGATGCAACTTTTAGAGAATAGACAAAGCCCTCGGTTGAACCGAGGGCCTTTTCTTTCTCAACATTCCGGCGTGATCCGAGTCAAGAACCTGCGGTGCACGCTGTGGATCAGCCGGAAATGCGCCGTTTGCTATCTAGCTTAGCCGCCAACGCCCGTGTAGATCGGCTTGGAGGCGGGACGGGTATCTGTGTTCTTCTTGGCAAAGTGGGTCATTGTAGTTCTCCGTTGTTGTGCCTGAATGGGGTTCGATGAAACTAGACTATTTGGTTGTTCATACCGCAGGTTCTGCCTGCTACATGTACCATAGGTCAGCGCTGGGGTCAATACGGTTTGAGTGGTTTTGTGGCAAGAATTATCAAATTTACATCAAATTATGTGTGAGCCGGTCGGTAGTTTGACTGGATTTGCTCTACAGTATTTATTGGTGCAGAGGAAGATGGGGAGCTGAACAAAGGTACTTTAGCCATTACGCAGTTGACGACGTTTTAGGTGAGTAGACCTTCGGGAGGCAACCATGAGGGGAACCGAGCGTTCAGTCGTTTCTAGTCACCTCTCGGAGATTGGGCCTGCGAATCAATGTCAACATGTTCAACTGCTTAATTCTTAGAGTGTATTTGAAAAGTCCTGTTTGGTAGAATGGGAGGTGCAAACCGAAGCCATTCACCAAACAGGAGAAGGACATTGTCACACAAACGAAAAGGATACTCAAGCGACGTAACGGACGCGCAGTGGGCATGGCTAGAAGCTCGCCTGCGGCGACGACTCGAACAGAACCGGCTGGGGCGACCAATGGAGTTGGAGTTGCGCGAGGTGGTCAACGCCATTTTTTACATTTTGCGCAATGGGGGACAGTGGGCAAACATGCCTCACGACCTGCCAAACCCCAACAGCGTTTACTACCACTTTCGCAAGTGGTGCAAGGACGGCACCTGGCGCTACCTCAACCGGGCGCTGCGGCGCTTTGACCGCCTGCAACGCAACCGGGCCCCGAAACCAAGCGCGGCGGTGATGGATAGTCAGAGCGTCAAAACCACTGAGGCGGGCGGTATTCGTGGCTACGACGCAGGCAAAAAGGTGAGCGGGCGCAAACGCCACATCGTGGTCGACACCGTCGGGAACTTACTCGACGTGGTTGTGCACGCGGCCAACGTGCAGGACTACCACGGGGCCAAGCGCGTTTTGGACAAGGTCACCGAGACCGTCGACTCGCTGCAACTCATTTGGGCCGACGGCATTTACGAGAAGGGCGGCCTGGTCGAGTGGGTGCGCGATACACTCGACATTGCCCTGGAAGTGGTCAAACGGCCCAAAGACCAAAAGGGCTTCGTCGTTCTGCCCCGCCGCTGGGTCGTCGAGCGCACGCTGGCCTGGTTCGGCAAGTATCGTCGCTTGAGCAAGGACTACGAGCGCTGTCCGCAGAGCAGCGAAGGCATGATCTATGCCGCTTCCATCGCGACTATGTTGGGCCGCATCAAGGCCTAGCTCCGACTTTTCAAATACACTCTAAGGTTCCGTTGATACTTTGCTAAATGAGCTTGGCAGGGAGGTCGAGCGCGCCCTCATCCCCAGCCCTTTCCCCACGCGTGGGGGAAGGGAGCCTCGGCCTCCCCTCTCCCAGGATGGGAGAGGGGCCGGGGGTGAGGGCCAATTCTCAAATGTCAACGGAACCTAGCTTTGTAGAAGAAGATGTATGAGAGGACGCCAGCTGAAGAGCGGTTAAAGCGTACCCCAATCGCCGGTGAGGAGAAAGGGCGACCAGAAGTAGGGGTGCGCGTAGGGAGATTGTGTATCGGCTTGTGCAAAATTCAGCTGGGCGTGGCGCAACGCCTCGCCTTTGGTTCGGCCCTGCGCCAGCTGATGATAGAGCATATCCATGAGTGTGGCCGTGGAGTTGTCCTCCACGGTCCACAGCGTAGAAATGAGTTGTCCTCCACGGTCCACAGCGTAGAAATGAGTGAAGCGGCCCCCGCGGCCAAAAAGGCGCGCATCAAGCCCATCAATTCGTCCCCCCCGCCAATCATGCTGCGGCCCGTTTGACACGCGCTTAACACAACCAGCGAGGCCTTAAGCTGCAGGTTGAAAACATCCAGCATGGTCAGCCAGCCGTCGGCCAGCGCCAGGCCGGAAAATAGCGGGTTGTCCCCTCGAAAGCAGCCGTGTGTGGCCAGATGTAGGACGTGGCTATCCGGGGCAAGCCGACGCAGCTGCGCCAGGGTAGCCTGCTCCTCGCAAAGGGCTACGCCGGTGGAGAGACCGAGCGCGGCCGCAACGCCGCTTGCTTCGCGCGTGGTAAACGGCAGCCGCCCCCCATAGGAATAGCCAAAGGCCACGGCATTCGGCGCGGTCGCGAGCGTTGTCGAGGGCGGGCGCAACAGACTTGCGCCGGGCAGGTAGCTGACCTGGGTTTGCTCCAGCAGGTAGTGATCGCCGCTGTGCAGCGCATGAAACGGAACGTAGTGGAGCGAGCCGTGGGGAACCACCACCAGTTTGTCGCGCGACTGGATCTGCCGGTCAACGGGTGCAAGCAGCAGCTCGTGTAGCTGATTAAGCACGCCGCGCGCATTGGGCAACAGACGCGACGCCGCGGCTGGCTGATTGGCCACCGCGCGCAAATTGAGATGAAACAGCTTGAGCAACTGTTCGACTTGAGCCGTGCTCACCGCGAGCGGATAGGCGTGAACTGCTTCCTGCGTAGCGGTAAACGCCACGAGCTGCCCGCGGATGCTAAAGTATTCGAGCAGCAGCACATCCGCCGGCAGCGTCGATTGATTGGTGCACAGGGACGCCCATTGCTCGCCGTTCCGAGGAAAAGGTGCTTGGGGCGTCTGGTAAGCCTTCTCCACCATCAGGTCGTGCCACATCTGCGTAATTCTGGCTTCGAGCTGCAGCAGCCGCGGTGGAAGCGGGTTGGCTACTTGAAAGTTGGCCCCTCGCTTCTGCGCAGCTTCCAAAAGATTGGGGGCGACCCGTGCTCCGTGAGCATCAACCTGTCGGTAATCTTCCCAGCGCTGGTAAGCGCGGTCGCGCTCCGTGCGTAAATTAGTAAGCTCCTCAAGCAGGGGCTGCTTTGCGGCGCTGTCAAGCGGTAAATGGAGATCAAATTGCGCCGAAACCATGTCAATCAGCGTTCGCGATTTTGCCCGCTCGGCAAACGCCAGCGCCCGCCGCGTCAGTCCCGCGTCCAGGCAGAGCTTGGCCGCTTCTTCATAAATGATAATTTTGTCCTGTACAAAGTCTGCGCGAAATTCAATCATCAAGTTGCCGCGCATCTGTTCCAGCTCATCGATTGCCTGTTCAAAGGCCGCCAGCGCCCACTGAATTTCCCCGCGTTTGGTATGAACCTGCGCCAAGACATAGTGTGCTTGGTGCGTTACCTCCGGCATTCGGCTATCTTCGCCAATAATGAGCGCCTCTTTGGCCAGCAGCTGCGCCGCTTCTGCCTGCCCCAGCGGCAGAGCGGACCGCGCCATCACCAAGCAGGCCTGCGCCATCTGAACGGACAGGTGGTGATGGGTAAACGTCTGCAGGCAGCGCCGCGCCACGGCAAGACTACCGGCGAATTTTCCCTGCTGCTGTAGAACCATGGCCTGTTCGAGCTCGACGCGCGCGCTGTACTCTTCGTTGCCCTCCGCTTCAAACAGCGCTTTTGCCTCGCCAAGAGCCTGCTGAGCCGCCTCCAGCTGATTTAAGCCCACGTGGGCGCGCGCCCCATTGAGCTGCGCTTGGGCCATATCGAAGCGCGAGTTTGAGTGCCGCGCCTGCTTGTACACATTTTGCACACGCTGGAGCACGTCGTCGAAGCGCCGCAGATGGAGCAAGCAATTGCTGATGTCTAGATCGACCTTTAACACATCGGCCTCGCGGCCAGCCGTTGCGAAGTGCAAACGAGCCTGGTTTAACAGCGCCAACGCTTCGTTGTAGCGCCCCAGCATCATGTAGGTGGAGGCCATGTTTGTACGCACGCGGGCAACTTCACCCGTTTGCCCCAGCCGTTCCAGCGTGCACAGCGCGGCTTCGCTCGCTTCGATGGACTCTTGAAAGCGGCCTAATTCTTGCAGATTGATTGCGCGATTCTGCTCCACCCAAGCTATGTTCTCCTCAATTGTCTGAGGCAAACGTTCATAACATGACTTCGCTTTATCATAGAGATGAAGCGCCTTTAGCGCCTGTCCACGGCGACCGTATGCGGTGGCAAGATTAAGCGTAACCCCGCCGAGCAGTTCCCACTGCCCCGCTGCCTCAAATACCTGGCTCGCCCAGTGCCCCGCGCGAATGGCCTCCTCGTGCCGGCCCTGGCAGGCCAGCGCAAAGACCTTGCCCATCTCCGCCTTGGCCTGTTCGAGCGGGCGTTCGCGCAGCTCGTAGATCGCAGCCACTTCGTCGTATAGTTCAACGGCGCGAACGTAATTGCCCACGCCGCCCACGGAAAGTGCGTTGGCTTCTACCATCAAGCCCAGGGCGCGCATCAAATCGTTGCGGCGCAAATCTGCCATTTCGAGCAGCAGCTGCCCAATGCGGCGCGACGCTTCCAAATCTGAGCGCATCAAAGCGCCCGCCCGCTGCTTGAGCACGCGCGCCAAACGCATCGTTAAACCGCCCGCGTGGGCATGCAGCAGGCTGCGTTGTTCATGGAATTCTGGCATCGTCAACAGCCGCTCCGCAAACTGCTCGGACCGCACGGGCAGAATAGTGGGCAAGCTGAACGGAAATGACTTTAACTGCGAGAATGCCGGGGGGGGGACGCCAAGCATATCAATCTCCACTGTCGGTTACAAACTGTTTCTCAGTTAGCAGCGCGCAATGGAAGGGGGGGATGCTGAGGAAGCTGCTGATTGTACACGTTTTGTATATGTACTATTTTTGTATATGTATTATTTATGTCGCCAGCCCGTTTGTCAAAGCCCTTATGGACGGCGGCTTTACACAATATGACTTAAATGGGCAGTGTGATGAAAAATAGATTTACAGTATATGACACAGAAACGGTTTACGCCACCAAATTTTCGGCACACAGACTTATACGATTTTTGTCGAATTTACCGCAGCGACACTTCTCCGTCAAGAAACGTCCGGTGAACGCCATCTACTTGCTTGACGATCAGCGCACCGTTTTGGTTTACATCAACTGCAACGCCCTCGCCCAGCAGCGGGGCCATTCCCGCTGGCTCAGCGGCACGACCCATCACCTTCACGGGCCGGCCCAGTGTCTCCAGCCGTTGACAATAGGCGGCCAGCAGATCGTCGGCCCAGCCCGCGCGGCTGGTATCGGCCAGCCAGCCGTTTAGCTCGCGACACAGCGCGATCAGCAGCGCACTGCGATCCAACAGCAACTCGCGTGTGGAGAGGGCCGCGCGCAAGCTGGTGGCGCTCAACCCTGGTTGGGTCGGCGCATGGACATTCGCCATCTGCCGCGGCGTCTGGTTGACGTTGATGCCCGTGCTCAATAGGGCGTAGCGACAAATTTCTCCGTGAAACGCCGTCTCCGCCAGCACGCCCGCCACCTTGGCTCCAGGGCCTTCGGTTACCTGCGCGTCCAGATCCGGCAAAATCAGCACGTCGTTTGGCCATTTGAGCGCCACGCGCGCTGCCGTGTCTGCTTCAAACGGCTCCAGCACCTTGCTCGCTGCTTCGGCCACGGCCACCGCGGCCACGAGCGGCAGGTGCAGCGGGTTGGCTGGCACGTAGGGCGGGCGCAAGATGAGCGTCAGCAGCAGCGACGTGCGCGGCGGGGCGTGCCACACCCGCCCCGCGTGCCGCCCGCGCCCCACTCGCTGCGTTTCGGCAACGATCAACGTACCCGAAGCGCTAGCGTCCTCCGCCAGTTGGCGCGCCAGCGGAATGGTGCTGTCGACTTCGCCGTGGTGAACAACGGTGTGACCAACGCAAATGTCGGACAGCGCGGCCTCGATGCGTGCCCTATCCAACTCAGGGGGCGGCGCACCAAGATAGCCAGATGGTGATTTGGTCTCGATGTCTACGTCTAGCCTAAAATGGCTGCTCGTGCTGCTGAATTCCACGCCGCTTTGTCCTCTCTCGCTCGATCATGTAAAATGGCTTTACGACACCAACCGATCACACCCGATGCCGTCAGCCTTGCTACCGCCGCTGGATCGCCGAGCAACCCCTTGAGCAAACAGATTGAGCCACCATTTCTCCCAGCCGCCCAACGCCGATACGGATTTGGCCTGGGTCGACGCCGAACAGCGGCGGGATGCGCCGTCGTTACCCATTATCTTGCTCGGTGCGCTCAGCGGGTTGGGCGGCGGCGTGATCGCGCTGTACCTGGCGAGCGATGTGGCTGGCCTGAATGCGCCCTTTTCAGCAGGCATCGCCACCTTTGCCATGTTGAGTCTGTTGGGCAGCGTGGCCGCCGGGCTAACGCTTTTGACCGATTCACGGGCTGTTATCAGCAACGTGGGATTTAGCTGCGGCTTACTTGTGCTTTCGCTGCTTTTTTTAGGCTTCTGCCTCTTTCTGGGCGCAGTTGTAGCTACCTTGGCCCTTACCTGGGGATAGCAGATTGGCCCGTGATTTTCTGTAAGCTCAGGTTGATCTGGCGTCAGCGCTGGTTTAACATGGGTTTAGCGTTTGTTCAACATAGGCGACCGGGACAATGCGTGCAATAATGTAATCGTATAATTTCCGAAAATCCTGCGGATGAAAGTCGTATGTTAAATGAGAAGTAGATTAGAAGCCCCAGAGTACAAAACCCATGGCTACGTCGATTGATTACACGCAAAATGGCCGCACGCCGGGCGAGCAGCTCCCCGTTTCCGCGCAACAGTCCGCCGAGGGGTTTACCAATGGAGACGAAATGCAAGGTGCGCAAGCAACGCCAAATGTTGAGTTGAACGTGGACGAAAAGCGGACGGAACTGGTGCGGCGCAAGGCGGAAGCCAAACAGGGCGGCGGTGCCGAGCGCGTGGCGCGGCAGCACGAAAAGGGCAAGCTCACCGCCCGCGAGCGGCTGGAGCTGCTGCTGGATAAAGGCAGCTTCCGCGAGATGGATGTTTTTGTGACGCACAACTCCACGGACTTTGGGCTGGCCGAGCAGAAAATCCCCGGCGACGGCGTCGTCACCGGCTACGGCACGATCGACGGGCGGCTGGTCTACGTCTTTGCCCAGGATTTCACCGTCTTTGGCGGCACGGTCAGCCACGCGCACGCCATGAAAATCTGCAAGGTGCTGGACACCGCCGTCAAAAATGGCGCACCGGTGATCGGCCTCAACGACTCCGGCGGCGCGCGCATCCAGGAGGGCGTCCACGGCTTGGCGGGCTATGCCGACATTTTCTACCGCAACGTGATGGCCTCCGGCGTGATTCCGCAGATCAGCGTGATCATGGGGCCGTGCGCGGGCGGCGCGGTCTACAGCCCCGCGCTCACGGATTTCGTGGTGATGGTCAAGGACACGAGCCACATGTTCGTCACCGGCCCGGACGTGATCCGCACGGTCACGCACGAGGACGTGAGCTTTGAGGAGCTGGGCGGTGCCTCCGTCCACGCCAGCACTTCCGGCGTGGCCCACTTTGCGGCGGAAAACGAGGAGGACGCGCTCTTTCTCGTGCGCGAGATGATCGACTTTCTGCCCAGCAACAACATGCAGGACGCGCCCTTTGTCAAGCCCAAGGACGATCCGCTGCGGCAGGACGCCGAGCTCAACAGCATCATTCCGGACAACCCCAATAAGCCCTACGACATGGCGCAGCTGATCCAGCACATCGTCGACGACGGGCAGTTTATGCAGGTGCACGAGCACTGGGCGCGCAACATTTTGGTTGGCTTTGCGCGGCTGGGCGGGCGCTCGGTCGGCATTGTGGCGCAGCAGCCCGCCGTGCTTGCTGGCGTGCTGGATGTGGAAGCTTCTCAGAAATCCGCCCGCTTCGTGCGCTTCTGCGATGCCTTTAACATTCCGCTCGTGGTGCTCGAAGATGTGCCCGGCTTTATGCCCGGCGTCAATCAGGAGCACGGCGGCATCATCCGCCACGGGGCCAAGCTGCTCTATGCCTTCTCCGAGGCCACCGTGCCCAAGGTTACCGTGATCGTGCGCAAGGCCTACGGCGGCGCCTACTGCGTGATGAACCCGCGCCACCTGGGCGCCGATCTCGTGCTGGCCTGGCCCAGCGCCGAGCTGGCCGTCATGGGGCCGGAGGGCGCGGTGAACGTGATTTTTCGCCGCGAGCTGGCGGAGGCGGAAGACCCCGTCGCGCGCAAGGCCGAGCTGGTCGCGGACTATCGCCGCCGCTTCGCCAATCCCTACATCGCCGCCTCGGCCGGCTACATCGACAACGTGATCGAGCCCCACGAAACGCGCCCGCGGCTGATCAACGCGCTGGAGATGTTGCAAAACAAGCAGGCGACGAATCCGCCGAAGAAGCACGGGAACGTGCCGCTTTGAGTAATACGTAGTGCCTGGTGCGCGAACTGGTGTGCTCACCGAATTTTGATTCAATACAAACTCGATAAAAATACCAGTTCACGCATCACGCACTACGTTCATCAAAAACCAATCAAGCCATCTACCCAACCATGCCCTCCACCCCCATCGAATTCGATCTCTCCGCCGAACAGTTTGAGCGCATGGGCTATCCGCAGCTCACCCAGGGGCAGCCGCTTTCGGTGATTTTGGACGCGGGCGTGCTGCTGCCGGACGTGCGCGCCGAGGCGTGGTTTGCCGTGCAGCCGGAGCCGCTGCCGCCGCGCTTCACCCAAGTCTGGCGCGCGGCCTACGCCTTTAGCGGTCAGATCCAGGCCGCCGACATCGTTAAGGAGGCGGGCGAAAACGGGGCGGGCGAGCAGACGGCGACGCTCGTCGTCGAGTGCGACGGCGTGCCCCTGCGCGTGACGTGCGCGCCGCAGGCGGACGGTCGCCTGCCGTACGGCACGTGGGAGACGCGCTGGCTCACCGGCCTGGGGCGACTCTCCGGCATCGTCGAGGACGATTTCTCGTCGCCGATTGGCGAATCCGTGGGCGTGACGGCGTGGAATTTTCGGCGGCTGGTGCTCACGCCGGGCGACCCGAAGTTTGGCGAGTGGCACGAGAGCAGCGAATTATTAAGCACGCCCTTTCGCTACGATAGGGTGGTCGTGGAGGCGAGATTGCATCGGCGGAGCGTTTAAGATTCAACGCGGAGAACGCAGAGAAGGCGCGGAGGGCCGCGGAGGAAAGAGGGAGAAAAAGAGGAACTGTCGTTTCGAGCGGATGCGAGAAATCTTTTTGTCATCAACGAACCAGCGCAGCAAGTGCGGAGCGACTGAACAGACAACGCTCACTCGTCGACCAAGCATGGATTTCCGCCTGCGCGGGAATGACAGACTGGCACGCCTTTCACTTAACTCGGCTCAATCGTCAACCACGACTAGATTTTTTGCATCCGCTCGAAATGACACTTATTCTTCTCTCCGCGGCCCTCCGCGCCTCCTCCGCGCCTCCGCGTTGAAAATTTTTATTTCATTATGTTCAAAAAAGTCCTAGTGGCCAACCGCGGCGAAATCGCCGTCCGCATTCTGCGCGCCTGTGGCGAGCGCGGCATCTCGACCGTGGCCGTCTTCTCCGAGGCCGACCGCACGGCGCTGCACGTGCGCTACGCGGAGGAGGCCTACGCCATCGGCCCCGCCCCCGCGCGCGACAGCTACCTGCGCATCGACAAAATCATCGATGTGGCGCGCAAGTCGGGCGCGGATGCCGTGCATCCGGGCTATGGCTTCTTGGCGGAGAACGCCGAGTTTGCCGCGGCCTGTGCCGAGGCGGGCATCACCTTTATCGGCCCTTCGCCCGATGCGATTGCGCGCATGGGGGACAAAATCACCGCGCGCGAGACCGTTGCCAAGAACAACGTGCCGCTCGTGCCCGGCTCCAGCCGCGGCCTGAACGACGAGGAGTTGGTGCACGCCGCACACGAGATCGGCTTTCCGCTGATGGTGAAGGCCAGCGCGGGCGGCGGCGGCAAGGGGATGCGCGCCGTCCACGATCCGGCGGAGTTTGAGCGTGCGCTGGGCGCGGCGCGGCGCGAGGCGGCGGCGGCCTTTGGCAACGACGAGGTCTACCTCGAAAAGCTGATTACCAGCGCGCGCCACATCGAAATCCAAATTTTGGCGGACGCGCACGGCAACGCTATCCATCTGGGCGAGCGCGAATGCTCAATCCAGCGACGCCACCAGAAGCTGATCGAGGAAGCGCCCAGCGTGGCCCTGGACGACGCGACGCGGGAGGCGATGGGGCAGGTCGCCATTGCAGCGGGGCGGGCGGTGGATTACGTGAACGCGGGCACGGTGGAATTTCTATTTGACGGCAAGACGGGGGACTATTACTTCCTGGAGATGAACACGCGCCTCCAGGTCGAGCACCCGGTGACGGAGATGGTGACGGGCGTGGACATTGTCAAGGAGCAGATTGCGATTGCGGACGGGCGGCGCATGCGCTACAAGCAGGCGGACGTGGCGGCCAAAGGCTGGGCCATCGAGTGCCGCATCACGGCGGAGGACCCGCAGAATAACTTTCTGCCCAGCACGGGCGTCGTCAGCTACCTGGCCGAGCCGACGGGGCCGGGCGTGCGCGTGGAGAGCAGCCTCTACCGCGGCTACGAAGTCGGGCTCTACTACGATCCGATGGTCGCCAAGCTGATTGTGCACGCCGACACGCGCGCCGAGGCCATCTTGCGCATGCGGCGCGCGCTGGGCGAATATCGCATCGGCGGCATCAAAACGTCGATCCCCTTCCACCAGGAGGTCATGGACAGCACTGAATTTATCTGGGGCACCTTTGACACGGGCTTTGTCGAGCGGCGACACTTCGAGCAGCCGCCCAATACCGAGCACGAGCGCGTCGCCGCCGTGGCCGCGGCGCTAATCGCCCACGAAGAGGGTCGCCAGGCCGTGCATATCGGCGACCAGAACGGGCAGGCCGCGCAGAACGGGTGGAAGCAGGCCGGTCGCCTGCGCGGGGTGCGGGGGCAGTGGTAGGGAACGCTATTTACTTGCAAATTATAACTTTTGAGATATAATCACCTGTGGCTAATGAGTGGACGGTAAAGATATTAAATGCACAGGTGGAAGAGGAATTAAATGCCCTGCCCAAAGACATGCAGGCGCGTTTTCAGCGCATCGTCCAAATAATAGAGCAGTCTGGTTTACAGTATGTTGGCATGCCCTATATTCGACATCTAGAAGGTAAGCTGTGGGAGATGAGGATGAAGGGCCGTGACGGTATTTCTCGTGCGCTCTACATCACAGCTACGGGGCGGCAGGTAATCATACTGCGGGCGTTTATCAAGAAAACGCAAAAAACACCGCGCAAGGAAATCGAGCTAGCGCTACGACGAGCGGAGGAACTACAGTGAAAGCGGCCAGAGAACTGCACGACGAATGGATGCAGGATTCAGAATATCGGCAAGCCTACAAAAATATGGAAAGTGAATTCGCTCTGGCTTCCGCTATTATTGAGGCCCGCAAACAGGCTGGGTTGACTCAGGAGCAGTTGGCCGAGCGCATGGGCATCAAGCAGCCTTATATTGCGCGGCTGGAAGGCGGCAGCAACAATCCGTCCGTTAGCACACTCGAGCGCATCGCCGAGGCAACGAATTCACAGTTGAAAATTAGCTTTGAGCCAAGAATGCACGAAAGCGCATGAAATACTTTGCACGCGTGGGCGAAACCGAATACGTCATCGAAATCGACGGCGACGAAATCCGCGTGGATAATGAGCTGGTGCGCGTGGATTTGACGCAGAGCGGTATCGACAACCTCTACAGCCTGCTGCTCGACGGCGCGAGCTACGAGGTGCTCGTGGAGAGCAAGCCCGATGCGCACCTCGTCTCGCTCTACGGCGAGCAGCTGCCCGTGAAGGTGGAGGATGAGCGCACGCGCAAGCTTAACGCGGGCCGCAGCGCGCCTTCGCTGCCGCAGGGCGAGTTTGCCGTGCGCGCGCCGATTCCCGGCCTCGTCGTCAACGTGCTGGTGGAGAGCGAGCAGGCGGTGGAGGCCAACCAGCCGCTGGTGATTTTGGAGGCGATGAAGATGGAAAACGAGATTCGCGCCCCGCGCGACGGCGTCGTCACCAAATTGGAAGTGGAGCCGGGCCAGCGCGTGGAGCAAAACGCCGCGCTGCTCACGTTGAAGTAAGCGATGCGTTGTCTATTGATTTGGAGCCGCCGACGGCTCGCTATCTCCTGGCTGATTTGCGTGCTGGTGGCGCTGTCGCTGCTGGCGTGGAGCAGCGCCGTCTCGTCTGCCCACTTGGCAGATGTGCCGTCCAACAGCGCGATGGCGCAGTCGCCTTTGGACGCGCCGCTTTCGCCGCTGGAGGCCGCCGCAACCGACGAGGCCGAGCTGCTGGCGCTGGCGAGCATCGAGCGTGCGCCGATTAGCGTCACGGCATCCGGCAATCGCTACAGCCTTACGTTGGTCGCGTTCATTTTGGCGGGCGTGGTCGTCGTGGCGGCGCTGCTGGTGTGGCGACGCGAGTAGCGGGCCGGTAAATTTGGCTTGATCGGTGAACCTTGTATACAGACTTCCAGCGATGCCCGCAGATTTTACCTTCTTATTCCCCCGCCGTCGATTGTCCAGGGCCACGACGCTTCCCCTTCGCCAGCCACGGTCCTGCCAAAAACGCAGACGTCTCCGGGAAGATTTCCCCTACTTGTTTGGGCAAATTGCCAAGCAACACCCCAAGCAGCTCCTCGTCACCGCGCTGTGCCTCACCTTTGTCCTCCTCTCCACGCCACCCGCTCACGCGCAGGAGAGCTCGCCGCTGGCCGCGCCCCTCATCACCACGCCAACGCCCCCGCCGCCCGCCGCCGCGCCAACGGCGACCCTCGCAGTCATTGTTGTCGCGCCCGCAGACGCAACGCCCGCCGTGTCCGGTGAGCCGCCGCTCGATAACCCGCCTATCGCGCCGCAATTCGCTGCTGCGCCAGAGCCATCGAGCTTTTGGCCGCTGGCCGTACAGATTTTCGAGGCCGCCGTGCGCTCGCTGGCGTGGCTCTGGTTTGCGTGTGGCTCGCTCGTCTTTTTTGTCACGGCAGGCATCTTTGCCGGGCTGGGATTGCAGAGACGACCGCGCGGCCGCTACGCGCTGCTGGCGCTGCCGGGCGGTAACGCATTTGACAACTTGGCCGTGGACAAGCCGGATGAGTTTGAATGGCAAAATTTTGCGCTGAGTGAAAATCGCCCGCTGGCCGATAAAGAATTTGTGGACGGGGGCCGCGAAATAAAAGCGCCGCCCCGAACGTCTGCATCGACGCCCGTGGGTAAACCGACGGCGGCAGATGATTACTGGCCCGCATCGCTGCCGTAATTTACAGCCGGCAAATCTGCGTATATCTGCTGTCATTCTCGGTCTTCAGTCTCTTGCCGTTTCAACTGTTTTGCCGCTTCAACTGTTTTATGAAATCCCCCCAGTCGACTCCCCGCCTGCTTCTCCTCGCGCTGCTGCTGCTCTCCTTTGCCTGGCGACTGCACAATCTCGACTTTCAAAGCCTGTGGCGCGATGAGGTGGACGCTATACGCTTTGCCGTGCAGCCGCTGGAGCAGACGCTGTGGATGTTTACACAGCCTGGGCAAAACGGAGCGCTCTACTTTATCGCTCTGCGCCCTTGGTTTTACCTCGTGGGCACAAGCGAATACGCGCTGCGCTTTCCCTCCACGTGGTTCAACATAGTGAGCATCGTGCTGCTGTGGCAGGTGGCGCGGCGGCTGCTGAGTGAAGAATGGCGAGCACGGATAAATGCAGATAAACGCGGATTTTTGGCAAGCGCTCGAAACTTTCTGAGCAACACGCCGCTGCTGGCCGCGATTCTGTTTGCCGTCCACCCTTACCAAACGTGGTTTAGCCAAGAGGGCAAGATGTACACGCTCACCGTGATGCTGACGCTGCTGGCGACGTGGTTCTGGTGGGCGGGCATCACGCACGGCGACGAGCGCGGCGGCTGGCGCGTGTGGCTCGGCTACGCGGCGACGGTGAGCGTGGCCATCTATTCGCATCTGCTGATGGTGCTGCTGATTCCGCTGCACGCGCTGTGGTTTCTGCTGGCGTGGCCCGTTAGCCGCCGGCGCTGGCGCGGCTACTTGGGCGCGCTGGCGGCGCTCACGCTGCCCTACCTGCCGATGTTGCTGTGGCAGTGGGACTTGCTGATGAGCGGGTTGCTCGATAACGAACAGATAACGCTCTTCGGCTTTACGCCGCTGCTGGAGATGTTGCGCGTGCTGCTCTTTAGCCACGCGTGGGGCTTTCGCGAGTACAACGCCGAGGTGCTGCCGCTGGCGCCAATCTTTTTTCTGGCGCTGGCCGGTATTGCGCTGGGGGCGGGGGAAATTCGGGCGCGCGTTGGCCAATCTACTGTTGACGTTGACGCCGTTGGGGCGAGTGCCGCAACCGTGACCACCGCTGATGACAACATCACCCTGCACGCGTGGCGGCGGCTGGCGCTGCTGGGGACGTGGGTGCTCGCGCCGATTGCGTGCCTTTACGGAATCAGCCTCATTCAGCCGCTCTTTACGCCACGCTATCTAATTTGGATCGCGCCCGCCGTGCTGATGTTGGTGGCGCTGGGCGTGCGCGTGGTGCTGCACAGCCTGGATTCGCGCGTGTTGGGCACGTCGCTGGCCGCAGCGCTGGCGATTTACGCGGTGGGGCTGTGGCTCAACGTCGGCTGGCAGCAGCAGACGGAAATTACCAAGTTTCAGCTGCGCGAGGCCGTGCAGTACATCCATCAGCGGCGTGGTTCGAGCGATCTGCTGATCGTGCAGCAGTGGCATTTGGAGTGGGCCTACCGCTACTACAGCAGCGACCAGGGCCCGTCGCCCCTCTTTGACAGCGACGCCCGGCTCGCGAACTGGATGCAGGGCCCCTTCACCAACTATCTCGACGATCCCAGTGCGCAAGCCGCCGTTGATGAGGCAATGGTGGAGATGGCCGAGCGGGCGCGCGGCGCTTACACCAACGAGGCGTGGCTGCTCCTGAGCGAAGTCGAATGGGGCGACAGGCGCGGGCTCATCCAGGCGTGGTTTGACCAAAACGCCGAGCTGCTCGACGAGCAGAACTTCCACGGCGTCTCCGTGCGCCACTACCGCGTGGAGAACCCAGAGTAGAATTTGACATAGAGACGCGGAGACGCGGAGAGAGCACGTCCCCGTGCGGATAGAACGTGCCTCGATTGATTATCTTGTGCCGCAGACCCGGCACGCGGGCGTGCCTACTCCGCGCTATCTGCCACCGCCACCTCTACCCCCCGCTCGCCCTCAGCCAAGCGCCCCGTCGCCACCTGCGGATCGTGCTGAAAGACCAGCAGCGTCTCGCGCTGGAAGGCTTCGTCGCGCAGGGCGCGCTTGGTTTCAATGCTCGTCATTGGGAAAATGTCAAAGGCGGGAACCCAGGCCAGCCGATTCATGTGCGGCACGAGCGAGCAGGCGTCGCCGAGAAAGAGCAGGCTTTCGCCATCGCTCTCCACCCACACGACCTGCAGCGCCGCCGTGTGCCCCGGCGCGATCTGCGTGCGCACGCCGCCCGCCAAGCGCTGCGGCCCGTCGACCACGTCGAGCTGGCCGCGATCCAGCAGGGGCTGCCAGTTGTCGGCGTGGTAGGTGGCGCGGGTGCGCTCGTTGGGGAAGCTGGCGTCGGCGAGGTCCAGGCGCTGGCAAACGTAGCGCGCGTTGGGGAAGGTGGGCACGGGCTGTTGATCTTCGTCCCAGCGCGTCGAGCCGCCCGCGTGGTCGCCGTGCAGGTGGGTCAGCAGCACGGTGTCGACATCCCCCGGCGCGTAGCCGACGCTGGCGAGATCGTCGAGCAGGCGATTCGTGCTGTCGCCGAGGCCGAGGATGGCGCGCATTTTCGCGTCCAGCTTATCGCCGTAGCCCACGTCGACGAGGATCAGCCCCGCGTCCGATTCGATCAGCAGCGAGCGCGTTTCCGCCCGGAATTGATTGCGCTCGTTGGGCGGCCGCACGCGCTCCCACAGCACGCGCGGCACGAGGCCAAAAAAGGCGCCGCCGTCGGCCAGGTATTGGCCGTCGCTCAACAGGTGGCAGCGGATCGAGCCGATGGTAAAGGTTTGGGCCACGGGGTGCTCCTTTGCTTTGGTGCGAATGTTTCACCGAACTATAGCAAAGTTGGAGTGAAGGCCCAATAATTTTTTCAACGCGGAGGCGCAGAGCTTGTCCTGAGCCAAGTCGAAGGGGAGACGTGGAGGGCCGCAGATTCGACTTGCATCCCCCTCCCCTCCTGAAGCCATACCGATTACAACGCTGCACGATTTGCAACCGCTTGCCGTTGCTTGAGAAGGTGCGCAGAATCTTTCAACGCGGAGAGCGCGGAGGAAGAGGCGCGGAGAGCCGCGGAGGGGAAGAAGGCGTTATTCCCTTAAATTGTTAACAAAGCGGTTGACGCCTTTGGTCAGTTTAGAGACGTTGAAATTGAGCAGAAGCCCAGCGGGGTAATTCCCGATCCTGAGATAGGTAAGAATTTGTGCGTGGTGGATGGCAAAGTCTTTTCGACAGCCTTTAGCTCCACGACCACAATGCCCCTCACCAAGATGTCTAGCCGGTAACCCGTGTCGACCTCTATGCCTTTGTACAAAATGGGTAAAGTCAATTCCTTGTCGTGTGGTATCCGGCGCAACGTTAATTCATGGCAGAGACAATTGTGATAAGCCGACTCCAACAGCCCCGGCCCCAACTGGCGATGCACCTCAATCGCTGCCCCAATAATCTCTTCCGTAATCCCATCGACCTGCCCTCGCGTTACACTCATCATATTTCCCTCTCTTTTCTTTGATCTACTCTCTGTTTATCTCTTCTCTTCTCTCCGCGGCTCTCCGCGCCTCTGTCTCCGCGCCCTCCGCGTTAAAAATCTGCCTACTCCCGCACCTCTACCAAATCCTCCTCATACCGCACCAGCACCCGGTAGCCCCCATTCCACGGCGCACTGCGCGCAAACTGGCTCACGATCCCCGTGACTTCCCAAATTTCACCGTCGTTGACGTAGGGCCGCCGCCACGCCAAACTGCTGCGCACGGTAACCTGCACTTCAGTTTCCGGATTGGCCGGATCGACGAGGAAGATGCTGTCCCGGCTAAAACCGCCGACCGTGCCGCGCAAGGACACCAGCCGCCCCTCCACCGACTCGTTGATCTCGCTCATTTCCACCGGCAGCGGCTCCAGCAGCGCGATCTGGCCCAGCGGCCAAATTTGGTCGGGCCGCTCCAGGAACAATTCCATCTCGCCGCGGAAGGAGCGCAGCTCGCCGCGCAGCCGCACGCGCTCGCCCTCGACCAGCGGCGGCGGCACGCCGTTGCGCAGGTAAACCTGGATGCCGATGCCCGCATACGGCCCCGCCGCAATGTCCGGCGCTGGGTCGGCCACGTAGAAGCTGGCGTTGTACAAGCCCGGCGGCGCCGTCACCACCGCATCAAATTCGACCCAGCGCATGAGGCCCGCCAGCTTGGCCTGCGCCAGCGATCCCGGCGGCCCGCCCGCTTGGCCCTCAGTCGATGGGATGTCCGGTGAAAACGAGCGGCTGCTCGACGAACCCCCGCTCGACGAACCGCCGCTGCTCGACGGCGGCACGGGCAGCGGCGACACGCCCGTCTCCAGCGTCACACCCGCATCGACCCACGTCTCCCACGCGATGCGGTCGACTTCGTTGCCGTCGGGGTCGAGCAGGCGCACGTAATCTTTCTTATCGTTGAGGCTGATGCCGCTTTCGCGCCGCCACAGCCGCAGCGTCTCGCCGCTGCCGAGGGCCGAGCCGGGGGCAAAGGTGTAGCGCCGGTTGGGGTTCTCGTCTCCGGATTCATCCGTGAGCGACCAGCCCACCAGCGCCATGGGTAGATTGCCCGGATTGAACAAGTCAATAAATTCATCGTCGCTGTCGACCGTGCCGTCGCCGTTGTGATCTTCGCGCGGGGCAGGCAGCACGCGGGCAAGGCGCACTGCACCACCTTCGCCCTCTGTGTCTGCAAAATCTGTCACGCGAATCGGCGCGGTCACGGCGAAATCGCCGTCGGCCTGTGTTGCGACGGCCACGAAAACGCTGCCCGGCACGGCGGCGACTTCGACGGCCCAGCGGCCATCGTCGCGCGGCACGGCCTGCGTATACAGCGGTTGACCGTCCTGCCAGAGGGCGAGCGCGCTGGCGTCACCGCCGCGCCCGTTGTTTTGCCAGTCACGCGTGTAGACGAGGAAGCGCACGCGATTTTGCGGCGCAATCGTGCCGCCCATCCAGACGCTTTCTCCCCCATCCACCGGCTCGGCCCGCAGCGTCAGCCACAGCTCAGCGCTGTTTGTGACCCAGCCGCGGCGGGCCGACAGCGCTTCCAGCACGCCCGCCTCGTCGCGCGTGGGCGCGGCCAGGCCGGTGTAGCGCGGGGCCGCCTCCAGCAGGCCGGGCAGCGACGGATTCGCGTTGCCCGCCGGCAGCAGTGGCGATGCTGCACCGTGCCACACGTCGAAGAGCGTGCCCATGCGGTCGGGCACGGTCAGGTTGTCGGCGCTCATGGCGGCGACGTTGGGGGGCATGGTTTCCCAATCGCCCAGCCGCTGAGTGATTTCGCCCGCGCCGTAGGCGATGAGCGTGCCGTCCGCCGTTTCCTGCCGCAGCGCGGCCACCGAAATCACGTCCGACCTAATGGAGTTGTGGCGCACCGGATCCGCCAGTGCGACAAAATCCAACCCCTGCGAGGCGGCGGCGGCCAGCAGATAGTGCGGCGGCGCGCTCTCGCCCGCAAAGTTGCTGCGCGCGCCGAGCGTGCCCCACAGGGCGTGAAAGCCGTCGTCCAGCATCGGTTGGTCGACATTCAGGGCCGTCGGCAACGAACGGGCGGCGAAGGGATCGGGCGGGGCCTGCAAAAAGCGGTGGCGCACATCGCGCTCGTTTGGGAATTCGTAGCCCGGCACGCGCTGCAGCGAAAAATCGCGCGGGGGGCGCAGCTCACCCGCGAGGCCGAGGGCCGCGTAGTCGCCGCCGGTAAAGGCAACGGCGTCTGCCAGCGTGCCCGCGGGGTCGAGCAGCAAGACTTCGTCGCCGCTGTTGTTGAGCGCCAGCTTGCCCGTCGCCAAGTCGCGCCGCCGGGGGAGCAGCAGGGCGGCGCTGGTGGATTCCTCAAACTCCGCATCGGGCGCGCGTCCCCACCGGGCAGCAAAAGCGCTGCCGTCGCGCGCGATGACGAAGAGCGCCCCCGGCGACAGCGTCGCATCCGGTAATTCGTATAGCCCTTCGCCGCCGCCCGGCACCTGCGCATCGCCGACGAGCCAGCCCGCCAGGTTAAGCGCCGCCCCGCTCACGTTTTGCAGCGCGATGTACTCGTCGTCGCTGCCTACAAAGTGGATTTCCTCAATTTGCAGCGGGCTGGGCGTTGCGGCAATGGGCCAGAGACCGTTGGGCGGCAGCGTGGCGCTTGGGCCGGGCGTCGCCGAGCTATTGGGCGTCGCGTTGGGGTCGGGCGGCTGGTTGGGCGCCATCGCGCCCGGCGAGCCCAAGTCGCCCGCGCTGCCCGGCCACGGCGACTGCGCCGTTGCCCAGCCCGCCGCGTGGCGTTCGAGACTCGCACCGGGCGTGGTCGCCAGCCCGCTGCCCCACAGCACGCGGTCGACCTCCGTGCCGTCCGGTGCAAAGAGCAGCAGCTCGTCCGCCCCGTTGGCCAGCGCGAGGCCGCTGTAGACGTAGGCCGCGTCCACGCCGCCGTTGGTTGCAAAATCACCGTTGCGCGCGAGCACGACGTACGCGCCCGGCTCCACCAGCACGTCCGCAACGATCACGTGGCGGTCGCTGCCGAGATCGGCCAGCACCCAGCCGCGCAGGTTGATGGCAACGTCTCCGCCATTAAACAGTTCGAGCCACTCGCCATTGTTGTCGCTGACGGCAGCAGGGTCGGCCAGCAATTCGCTGAGTTGGAGCGCGGTGGAGACAGGTGGCCCGGCGGTTGGCGTTGTGCCGGGCGCAGAGGGCGTGCCGGGTAGCGCAGTCGGTAGTGCAGTGGCTGGTGGCGCAACGGTTGAGACGGGCACAGTCGATGGTGCTGCGGTCGATGTTGGGGCAAGGGGCGTTGGTGTGATCGGCGCTGGAGCGATGGGCGGCGATGCAGCGGACGCTGTGCCGGGCGAGCCAAAATCGCCGGCTGAATCGGCCCAGGTAGCTGTTGCCGTCACCCAGCTTGCTGTCGCGCGCGGGTCGCTGCGTTCGAGGCTTGCGCCCGCCGAGATGCGCAGGTCGCCGCCCCACACCACGCGGTCGACCTCCATGCCGCCCGGCGCAAGCAGCAAAAGCTCATCCTCGCCGTTGGCCAGCGAGAGGCCGCTGTAAACGTAAGCCGCGCTCACGCCGCCGTTGGTTGCCAAATCGCCGCTGCGGGCGAGTACCACGTATGCCCCCGGCTCGATGAGCACATCCGTGCTGATGAGGTGGCGATCGCTGCCCAGATCGGCCAGCGACCAGCCGCGCAGGTTGACGGTGGCGTCGCCTGCGTTGAACAACTCTACCCACTCGCCCGCGCTGTCGGCGACGGCGGCGGGGTCGGCGAGAAATTCGCTGAGCACGAGCGTCGTGGGGCCGCTGGGGGCGGGGGCGAGCGGCAGCGGCGTCGGTGTGTCCACCGGCGCGTCGACCGGGCCAGGAGTTGGTGCTTGAGATGGCGTATTTGGTGCAGTCGCCGCAGCGCCCGGCGAGCCAAGGTCGCCGGCGGAGCCAGGCCAAGCACTGGGCGAGAGCGTCCAGCTTGATGGATTGCGCGAATCGGCCAGCGCCCAGCTTTGGCCCGCCTGCACGGGCAGCGACGCCGCGCCCCACACCACGCGGTCGCGCTCGATGCCGTTGGGGTCGCGCAGGAGGAGGCCGTCGTCGCCGTTGCGCAGGGCAAAGGCGTTGGGATAATCGTAGCCCGCGACGACGCCGCCGTTGGCTGCGAGATCGCTGCGCCGCGCCAGCACGGCGTAGCCACCCGGCGCCACGACAAGCGGCTGGCTCACCGTGAACGAGCGGCTGCCGTCCGTCTTATCGAGCGTCCAGCCGTTGAGGTCGAGCGGCTCGCTGCCGGCGTTAAACAGCTCGATCCACTCATGGTACTTGACGCTATATGCAAATCCTTGCCGCCAAAAAAGCAGTTGACCTGTGCTACTTTGTCTCCATCGTCGGTTGTGTAGAGCACCGCTCGTACATCGAGCAGTTCAACAATTTCCCTCTTAGCCTCAAAGTCGCTGTCGGTCAAGTTAAGACTCTCAGAAATGGTCGCGGCAAATTCCTGAATGGTCTCGATTTGTTCGTCATCAATGTCTGCCGCCTCAATACGCTGGTTCAGCGTTCCCCGCTCACGCGCCAGCGCACTTATTTCGTCTTCGATTTGCTGCTTACGTACCAACCACGTTTCTTTAGAAATTGCTTGGTCTAGGTAGAGGTCGAGCAAGCGCTCGCGGCGCACCTGCTTTTGTTCAAGTAGCTCGTCGACGCTATGCATCTGTTCCAACAACGGCGCATTGTGTTCCGCTTTCTGCTCCTGCTGCGCTTTCAAGCCGACATTCAGCAGATTCGGTTCTGTTAGTAATTTCTTGAGCCAGTCCCAGACCGCCTCATCAAGGTAGTCACCTCGATAGTAGCGCGACTTGCAGGTGTAGGGGTAACGCTGCGGCGTCGCCTTGGCGCAGCAGACGTAGTAATGGATACGCTTACCTGCTTGCGTTTTGCGGTAGGTACCAGCCACTCCCGCGCCACACATGCCACACTTCAACCGTTTCCCCATCAAATAGTCGAACTTGCGATTACGCCGTGAATTCTCCCGATTATACGCCAACCGGACCTGTGCTTTCTCCCACATCTTTTGGTCAATCAGGGCTGGCACTTGAATCACAAGCTGTTCTTCCCGTGCAGTGGCTACATAGGTGCCATTCTGCTTACGCCGTTTTCCAAAGCGCCACGTACCCAGGTATACATCGTTCTTCAGCAGGTTGAGCAGCGTGCCTGAAGTCCAGCGTCCGGGAAAGGTCACTTTTAATCCGTAGGCGGAACGACCACGATTTTGTGAATAGGTGGGAACGCCCATCTCCGTGAGTCGGCGCGCAATCTGCGCCAGCGGCATCGTGTCGCCACTGCTCTCTTGCCCTGTGTACCACTGAAAAATTAGCCGGACAATCTTGGCTTCATCCTCTCGTGGCTCCAGCGTGCGGCGCTCCTTTACTTCAGCCACGCGATAGCCATAGGGCGGGCGACCGCTCACGTTCACATTCCCCGCCTCCGCAGAGCGCCGCCGACCACGCGCCGTCCGCTCAATAATTTTCATGCGCTCCAACTCCGCGACGGCGGCTCGCACATTCTTGAGAAAGTTTCCTTCTGGTGTATCCGCATAGTCACCCAACACGTACTCGACCTGCACCCCCGCCTGCTTCAATTCGTCTTCGATGAAGAGCTGCTTGGCGAGGTTCCGCGACAGGCGGTCAATCTCGCGCACGATGAACACATCAAACTCGCCGTTGCGCGCCATGGCTAGCATTTGGGTAAGTTTCGGTAGATTCAGCTCGGCACCGCTCGCACCGCGGTCATCCTCAGCTAGTTCAGCCACTACTCGCCAGCCCTTTGTTTCCGCGTGCTGGCGACACAAATCCAGTTGACCCTTGAGGTTGCGGCCATGTGTATGGGAATCGTCACTGCTGACGCGTGCGTAGAGCACGGCTCTTATGGGCATCTGGGTTTACTCCGGAGAAAAGTCTAACCTGGGGGAATCTGAAGAAGCTGCTGTAATCGTTTGTCAGGCAGCGTGGAGCGTTATGAATCTGCTGTTGCGCCAGCCGCTATAGATAGACAGACTGCCATTATAGCAAGAGTCCACGCTATGTCCAAGGCGCTTGAATCGGTTATTAATCTACTCGTTAGGGCGTTCGGGGTCGATGGCTACAGCATCGTCTTTAACCAGCACCTTAACCTCTTTCGAAGATTCTCGGCCTTCCGCCATCATCTTTGCTCTGTATTGACGCGCACGTTGAAGTAAGAATAAGTAGACCTGCTGCAGACGCTGCAAGGCTAATTCATCATCTTGGTCGAGCGAGGAGGCGGCGTCTAACTTCATCATGATTGATTACTATTCTAAACTTTACGGCATTGCATGGAAGGCTAAAGTACATCAAGCCCAAGGGCGGTTACCTAACTGATACCGCCCCTCTTGCCAAGGTTGACCTGGAAGAAAACTTCGTGCTTCTGCCCGTAAAAGTCTAGAGCAGCAGCGCACCTGCGTCATTGACAAAATCGTCAACGACTAGCGAAATGTATAGTGGCAAGGCGGTGTCTACCTGAGGGGCTGTAAGGAATGCTAAGCGCTGACCAAGCGAAGGCTTGCAGGCCATCCCCTCGACCGAGCCCTTCTTTTAGGTGGCTACCATTGAGCGGGGGAAGGTGTCTCTATCAGAGGAAAATCAGACAAGGGAGAGTCCTGAAAGCTTTTAGTAACAAGACCCAGTCGCAATGTGCAAGTGCGCTGGCTCAAGCGCACTACAAATAAATAGCGCTTGCTTTCCAGAGCCAAGCGGACGCAAAAAGTTCACAATTGGATCATACGCATATGTGCTGTTTTTTATTGCCTATAACGCGTATCCAGTTTCTACCATTTGCCAGATGTGATTCTCCCCGGTTCGATGTACGATGGTGACACAACTCAAAAGCGCATCGCTGCCTGTGAATCCCGTTGCATGAAGCGGGCAAGGCTTTCGGATGGGTGGAGAGATTGTTCTAGTAAAGAGAGGTAATTTATGTTTTTAACGTTGACTGTAGCCGCTGTGCTAACCGTGCCGTCTGTTCTGTTGATGACGGTCTTGGTCCAAGGCGCGCACTTCGACCAGCTTGTGGAAGAGGAAGCATATCGCCAGCCCAGAACGTCGGGTGTCGCTTCGCCATCACCCCGCCGCCCAGCCTATTCCTCCCGGCGTCAGGCGCCTTCGCGCCGCAGTGCTCCCTTGGAACAGGCTTACGGCAGCAGCTAGCGCCAAACACCCCGCTTATGGAGAGGGAGATAGATCTACAAAGGTCGTGGAGGCGTTGACTGTCCATGACCTTTGCCGTCACCTCTTAGTGCCCAAACCAGTTTCAGCCGCTGCAACACGAGACGGCAGACTAAATGCTGTGAGGTTTACGGCAATTTCATGATGGTTTTGGAGGCTACCTAGCATGTGCTGTTGTTGGAGTGAGAGCCGTATGATGAGATACGGCTTTGGCTGCGACAGTCACTCGAAACCTGTGACTTGAGGCTAATATCGTCACAATTTGTATCCACGGAGATTCGTTTATAGCTATTTGTAGCTCAAAATCACCCATTGCCTCTGCGACACCGGTGGCTTCAAGTTCAAGGTTGTATGGGTACGGCCTACTTGCTCTGGGGAGGATGGATGAGTCGCGTTAGTGGTTGCTGCGCCGAACGATTTTCGGCAGATATAAAGGAGGAGAAAGAATGTTTGTAGAGATTTACAAGAAACACGTTGCTGTTCTCACCGCTTTTGGATTGGCGTTCAGCTTAATATGGCTGACTCATGCCCTCGCGCTGGCCGTTCCCCCACCGGACCCCTTTGCGGATGCCGTCGACGCCGAGTCCACGGGGCTAACGGTGGTAAACGCCAACAACGCCGTGGGGGCGCCTGACGAAGAGTTCGCCACGGTGGCCGGGGTTCCGGCAAACGACCTTGTGTTGGACATGGGGGAAGGGGAAGAAGGAAGCGGCGACCTCACCGTCTACTATCAACTCGCTTCTGTCGGCATCTCGACCACGATTGAGTTTCTGAATGCAGACCGAGCCGTTATCGAAACGCAAGAGGCGGATCTGGCTACGGCAGAGATGGGCGCGTTTACTGTAGTCGTGCCCTTTGGGTCGCCCTCGACGCCCTACCGCTACGTACGCTTTGTCTCTAACGCCACCACGTACGAGATTGATGCTGTCGAAGCGGCAACCTTCCGACCAGATGAAGATGGGGACGGCGTGCTGACCGTCGACGAAGATGTAGATGACGATGGAGACATCACAAACGACGACACCGATGGCGACGGCGTGCCCGACTATCTCGACCCGGATGATGATGGAGACGGCGTGCCCACGGCTGAGGAGGACACTAACAATGATGGTGACCCGGCCAACGATGACACCGATGGCGACGGCGTGCCCGACTATCTCGACCCGGACGATGATGGGGACGGCGTGCCCACCACTGAGGAGGACACTAACAACGATGGCGATCCGACCAACGATGACGCCGATGGCGACGGCGTGCCCGACTATCTCGACCCGGACGATGATGGGGACGGCGTGCCCACCACTGAGGAGGACACCAACAACGATGGCGATCCGGCCAACGATGACGCCGATGGGGATGGCGTGCCCGACTATCTCGACCCGGACGATGATGGAGACGGCGTGCCCACGGCTGAGGAGGACACCAACAATGATGGTGACCCGGCCAACGACGACGCCGATGGGGACGGCACACCGGACTATCTCGACCCCGATGATGATGGAGATGGCGTGCCTACAATCGACGAGGACACCAACAATGATGGTGACCCGGCCAACGACGACGCCGATGGGGACGGCACACCGGACTATCTCGACCCCGATGATGATGGAGATGGCGTGCCTACAATCGACGAGGACACCAACAACGATGGTGACCCGACCAACGACGACGCCGATGGGGACGGCACACCGGACTATCTCGACCCGGACGATGATGGGGACGGCGTGCCCACCACTGAGGAGGACACTAACAATGATGGTGACCCGGCCAACGACGACGCCGATGGGGACGGCACACCGGACTACCTCGACCCGGATGATGATGGGGAATCATCCACAGCTGTATACGTTCCGCTAATTTTCAGCCAGTCTACGTCTCAGTAGTAATTCATACTGCCGTGGGAAAGGGATAGTGATTGGTTGGTCACTGTCCCTTTTTCGCAATCGATCCGTCGGGCTGTATTGATTCTGCGAGTTGCTTGCTCACCCTATCGAGAAAATTGTAGGTAAGCACTCATCGCATCGAACGGCGTACCAACAAGGCTCCTCATTTGAACACAGCGTCGTTTCACCTGAACAGTAAGGCAAGTCAGTAGTCGAGTAACCTCTGTCTCCCCTACTTATCGGCAACGAATCACCAAATGATTCGATTGCTCAAGCCAACTGCAGGTTGGGGCGCGACAGCCTCAAGTTGGACAAGCGAGCACCAGTGCTATCTGAGGCCCAAGCATTGAAGCCATTGTTGAACCTGTTAGCTGCCGATAACCCTATGCTTTTCAGGACGCGTCGTGTAGTTGTCAGCACGGCATGTCCCGCTTGATAGGCCTCATTCATGTTCCTCGTTTACCCCTTCATCGCCTTGTTCCGCGGGCGTATAGCCAAGCTAACCCTTTCTTGCTCTTTGACACCCAACTGACAATCACATCGTTCGACCTTGCAAAAGGGATGAAGCACAACGCTCGTCCCGCTTAACAGTGATCTCATGTTGCCTACAGAAGAAATGAAGACATGTCCACAAGCTATCGCGGAGCTGCTTGACGAATCACGCCGAGGCGTATTCGATGTCGGTCAAGCCGCGAATATTGTCAAAGTCTTCGAGAATGAGCACGACGGTGGCCAGGACGTCCTCTAGCCCACTAAAGTAGCCGCTGGTGCGTCGAGTCAGCAGCACTTTTGATCGGTTGAGATTATGCTCTTGTTGGGTGTAGAACCCAATTTGGCAGCTATCTCGACATCGGCATCAGCTGGGGTTTCCATGCCAACATCCAGTTCTACTACACCGTCTATCCAGACCACTTGGACATGTACGGCGCAAAGGTCTGGGATGAAGCAAAGTAGAAGACTGTCTCGCTAGACAACCCCAACCTGTGGCCGAAGGTTGGTAGCATCACCTTTCACGAGGCGCATCTCTGGGACACCAAACCGGCTCCAGCCAATGCCCGAATGATGAACGCTCCAAGGAGAAAAACCCTATGAACGTCATTTTTGAAGTCAATGGCGCAGACGTTGACACCATTGACTACTTTGAAGTAACGCTGCCGCAACTGGTAGCCACTGCTCAGCATCACGCCAAGGTAATGAAGTGCCCCATCAATGATGTAGCCATTCGCTTTGAGGAAGCGGCCCCCACCGAAGCAGGTATTAAGCTTGTGTTTGAGGTCGAGGGAGCGCAAGCTAACTGGATGGATTACCAAACGGTGACATTGTATAGAGTCCGACATAAAGCCAACTGCCTTAACGGAGAACAAAAAATCTGGCTCAACGCGGTGACGCTCCACTTCATTCCCGAAGATGGAATGGAGGTGACATTGGAAGGAGAGTTGCCATGAAATATGTCTTTGAAGCCGACGGCTCAGACCTGGCCGTGCTCGATGGGCCTCTGGTCACCCTGCACGAAGTGGTCGCTACGGCCCGTAGAATCGCCGAGGGCAAACATTTGTCGCTGCGTGAGGCTCCTCCATCCGCCTAGTCGAACTCGAAGGCGATGACGAGCCACTGACAGCCATTAGCTGGTCAGCATCAACCGTGCCGCAGTCCGATACCGAACAGCTGCTCGCATGGAAATGGGTGGGCGGTGGCCAAGCCGAAGATGAGTGTATGGTTGAGCTGGATGGCACCTTCCTCCACGGATATCCGTCCTAGGCGTTGGCGATGGGGTGATCTAATCAGAGACAAAGAGAGAGAAGAAAGGGGTCGGGAGCAGTGCACGTCACTGTTTCTATTTTTCGTGGAACGCTGTGCCCAACGAATAAAGTGAATTCAGCTTTTTGAACTTTCGTGTCGTTTTACAGTACAACACTTCATAAACAATTACTGCCAAAAAGTTGTCCGAAAAGGAAACTGAAGGAATCCAATACCAACGAACTGCAAATTCGTTAACGGTTAGTAACCAATTGGCGAAGGGTAACGCTATCGTAAACGTGAGAATTGAGAACGGCAACTCCCTTCCTCATTACACCGGCGGGTCAAATGACTTAGGGGGTCACAACAATTCGCCGTGGTGGTGACCGTGTCCATGGCATAGGATGCAACCGAGGAGTTAGACAGCGTGAACCGGAGAGGGATGCGCGTCCAAACGCCAAGCGCAGCTACTCACTGAGGGGGCACCAACGCACACATTGTCAGAGGGGGGCGGGCTATGTAAAACATAAGCTAACCAGCCTCCTTCATATGTCCGTTAACCCTAACACAATAGAAATACGACCCTTGCCCGCAGACGAGAACCGGTCGGCCACACGCGTCCATCGACCCAAAGCCCGCCCGACGACAAACAGTCCCACGCCAGAAGCAGACTCAACGCCCTCATCATACGCGGCCGAGCGTCTCTTGCGCAGCGTCTTGGACAATGCCCGCCTCGGCTTGGCCCTGGTCTCGCTGGACGGCGACTGGCTCAATGCCAACCAGCGGGCCCGCGACCTGCTTGGTTATGACCAAGCAGCGCTGCGGCAGCACAAACTGCAAGGGGTGACCGAGCGAGAAGCGCACAAGGTCAACCGCCAGCGGGCTGCGCGTTCAAGCCAGGAGCTTACAGCAACCTCTCCCTTGAGACAAAGCCTCCTGAGCCGCAAGGGTCAGCCGGTCTGGGTCACCTTAACCCCCGTCAGACAGCGCGACAGCGCAGGGCAGCCGCTCTTTCACGTGGCCGTATTCGAGGAGATAGCCGAACCATCCATGCCGGACACAGAGCGTGCCAAGCCGGAGTCCCTGCCCACCGACGAAGCGGCACAAGCCAAGCAACTTGTGCACGACTTCAACAACGTTATAGCCGGAGCGTCGCTCAACCTCGACGCCGCGCTGAAGAAGCTGCCAGCCGAGAGCGCGGCGCGGCGAAACATCACGACGGCGGCGGCGATGGTTGAGCGGGCCGCCGCGCTCACCTTTGAGTTATCCACAATTTTACTGGAGAGAGAAGCCAAATGAAGAAGATTCGCGTGATGCTGGCCGAGGACGAACGGATTGTCGAGCTGGCGCTGCGGCTGCTCATCAATGCCGAGGCCGATATGGAAGTGGTGGCCGTGGCCGTCAACGGGGTCGACGCCGTTGCGCAGGCGCGTATGGTCTGTCCCGATGTCGTGCTGCTGGATTTGCTGATGCCGCAGAAGGGGGGGCAGGAAGCGTTGGAAGAGATGCTGCAAGGCGACCCCTCGCTGCGGGTGCTCATCATGACGGGCTACAGCGATGTGGAGCAGGTGGCAACGGCCCTGCAAAGCGGCGCCAAGGGTTATCTGCTCAAGCACTGTCCGCCGCCAGAGTTGGTGCAGGCCATTCGTTACGTACACCAGGGCGAAATCTTTTTGCACCCCCTGGCCACGCGTCGCCTGCTCCAACAATTAGACCGGGAGCGAGCGGCCCCCCCCGCCCACACCCTGCTGACCCCCCGCGAATTGGACGTCCTCAGGGCGGTAGCGCAAGGATTGAGCAACAAGGAGATTGGCGAAGCCCTCGACCTGCATCCCTCGACGGTCAAAGGGTACATCAAACAGATCATGGCCAAGCTGGATGTTGACAACCGGACCCGCGCCACCCTTTACGCGCTCCAAAATGAGCTTGTGGCACTCAACTAAGCCATCCATGAGGCGGCAAGCGAGCGGGCCAGAGGGGGCCAACCACGTCTCTTTTGGATCCCGCTGTGACAGGAGACGAAGAGACTTTTGGCGCTTTTCCGCCCAGAGCCATCGCCGAGCACAACGAGAATCATTGAACACGAAGGGGAGAAGGAGGAAAAATGAAACGGATTCGCGTCTTAATCGCCGATGACCACGAGGTGGTCCAGGAGGCGCTCAGGCTGCTCATCGAGGACGAAGACGATATGGAAGTGGTCGCCACCGCCCGCGACGGGGTGGAAGCCGTGCTGCGCGCGCGCGCCACGCAGCCCGACGTCATTCTGATGGACTTAGCCATGCCGCGCAAGGATGGGCTCGCGGCGCTGGGGGAGATTCGCCAGCAGACCCCGCTGGCGTCCGTGCTCATGGTCTCGGGCTACAGTGAAGAAGCGCAGGTCTCCAGGGCGCTGCGCTTGGGCGCCAAGGGCTACCTGCCCAAACTGTGTCGGGCCGAAGAGCTGTTTCGAGCCATTCGCTACGTCCATGGGGGAGAGATTTTTTTACACCCCACCGCCACCCGCTACTTGGTGAACCAAGTCAAGGGGGGCACGGCGCCCGCCCCGACCCACCAAGCGCTGACGAAGCGGGAGATGGACGTCCTGCAGCTGGTTGCGCAAGGGCTCAGCAACAATGACGTGGCAGAACAGCTATACGTCAGTTCCCGCACCGTGCGCACGCACATGAGCAATCTGCTCGCCAAGCTCCATCTCTCTAACCGCACGCAGGCCACCCTGTATGCGCTGGAGCAGGGCATCGTTGAGCTGGAGCAAGCGACACCCCCCGCCGCGCCCTGATGCGCCGCGGCTGACGGTCAGGCGCGGTCCGAGTGGCGCCGCGTCCTCCACCCAAAAAGCCTTCGCTCACCGAGGAACTCAACCACATCCTGCAAATAACTGGGGGCAGAGCGCTGGAGGGCGCTCGCTGCGGCCAGCAGCGCTCCCTGGATGGAGTCAACCTCTCTGCGCCAGAACTCATCCCAGGCTAAGCCGCCCAGCCCCAGCGCCGTCCAGCCGCGTCTGCGCGACGCGTAGGCGTGCAAGAAGTGTTCGTGTCGCTCGACCTCCTCCGCCAAGCGGGTACGCCACAGGTCGGCGTGGAAGCGGCTCTCCACGCCGCGCCCACCGCAGCTCGTGCCGGCCGCTTCCTCCCAGCGCTCAATCTGTTGCTGCGTGAGTTGAGTAAACGCCGTCCACTGCTCGACGTACAGCTGCTGAAGGAGCCGTCTGTCTCGCCCGGAAAGCAGCTGGATTTCAGCGCGTCGCCGTTCAAACTCTCCGCTTGCCCAGAGGGCAAGGGCGATCTCATGTAGCGACCAACTCCCTTGCAGCTTGTAAATTTTCTCATTCAGCAGCAGCTCAGTCATTCCATCTCCCCTTTCTACACAGCCGGACAAGCCTCGCCTGTCAGAAGAGAGGCGGGGCTTATGCCGACTTATATTGGGGTCCACCCTGCTTGACGAAAGGGGCGGCCGTTTGGATTAGATGGAAACGAGCAGGAATTGTAGAAGTGGATACGCAAAATGCCACGATAGGTGCAACCTCATCAAACAACGGCTGCGTCTGCGCTTCCATACAGGGGCAATAGAGGGGGAGGAGCGCGCTGACGCCGCGCCGTGCGCAGCGGCGTCAACTATGTATGCTGCAAAAAGACCGGTGATTTGTAGCGGATGGGGAAGGGGTGTTTACAGCATTTGACTTAGACAAATCCAGCATTTGTCGGTCGCCTGCTCGGCCAAAGGGCGCTATCGTGTAGCGGCTCCGTTGTTTATGGGGAAACCGAGGGGGTGACCGCTTTGGCAAAGGGCGGCCGCCCCCTCGCTTTCTACTTGGGTGGGCTGCGGGGCTGGTGCGGCGGGAACGACCAAGGCGCATCCGTAATTTGGACGGACAAAGAGTCGACAAATGACCGAGGGCACGCCGCTCAGGCGGTGATAAGCTGGCGGAGCAGTTCAGCCACTGCTCCTGGAAAGAGCGCTCTGTTGACAAAGACGTTGGCGGGTCGCTCTTTCCCTCAGACAGTGCGCGGTGCTCTCTCCGCTGGCACAATCTACACAATTAGTGGTGTCAGGAAGAGAGGATAGATAGGACAACTGTTCGTTGTGAGGGAGGAGCCCCCGTGATACGCTCTCAGCTACGTCTCGCGGGCATAGGAGACGCGGAAAGAGCGTGCTGGGTCGTGGGGGTCCTTGAGCCAAGCACGCTCTTCCTTTGCGCGAACCAGGACGACGCAGCCTGGTCGTTCCCAGCTGGGTCGCACCTAATTCACTGGTGCTCCCCCTGGCGTCCATTCCAAAGTGTGCCTTCCCGCCCATCCTACTGCTGGCGTTGGTTGAAGGCGCATTTGCCGCCCACTTATTAACCGCGCGGACGTGACATCTGCCCAGGTGACCCTCCCCCGTTCCATTCGAGTAAACCCTCGTCTCATCGCTAAAACTCTATCCTCCCAAGTAGTCAAGCAGAAAGGTAATCTCCATGAACTTGTTTCGACGCTGGCGCAGGGCGACCGTTGGGGCAGCGGCCCTGACCCTTGGCCTGTTGCTCCTCGCCGCGCCTGCATGGGTAACGCAGAGCGAGGTCGCTCGCGCGCAAACGGTGCCGCCGCCAACGGCCGACACCACACCAACCGATGAAGGCGAAACCTTGCCCACCGCCACGCGACCCGGCGAGACCTTGCCCGCCACGGCGACCGCGACCCAGACGCCGACGCCAACGTCTACGCCAACCGACCCCGTTACGCCGACGCCCCAACCCACCTCGCCGCTGCCCACGCCGACGCCGCAAGTCACCGCCACGTCAACGGCTACCGCTCGGCCCCAGCCAACCGCCACGCCAACGCCGGTACTTTTGCCCTCTATCCCCGTGACCTTTAACCGCAGCGGAGTGCGGGCGGGTGAGCTGCTCATCGCGGCGCTCGATTTGTCGATGCTGCCCGAGGAAGTCGTCGATGTGGTGATTACCGTTCCTTTCTACACCACCTTTGATGCGGGGGCTAGTTCAGCGGGTTGGCGCTGTGAGAACAGCAGCGCACCCGGCACGCCCTGTCTGCTGCCGGTGAAGGATGAGCTCGTGGCTGCGGCGATTCCCCAAGCGGTCACGCTCTTTGGGCTGGATGTCGATGACGTGCTGCCCTCCTTCGCCACGGAGATTACCGTGGTGATTGCCACGCTGGACGCAGACCGACGGGTAGTCTTCATCCAGCGCTTTAGCATCCCGGTAATCAGCGACTAAGGGCTGATTTAGCGTTCCCCGCCAAAGTACGGCGGGGACGCGCCTTGCGCCAGCAAGCCGCTCGTATCACGTTCGACCGCCCCTCTCCAGTTGCTGGGGCGTCGTGTTCTCCGAGCAAGGAGAGAGAGAGACGGGACGGCTTGCGAGAGACAACACCAACCCAATTAGAGCCATAAAGAGAATGTGTGCTGATGAGTAGATGGGATGAAAAGCTTGAAAGGCTCCAGGTGGGCGTTGAGTCAACGGAGCGGCGCGTGGAGGGCTTGCGTTGGCAGGTGACGGACTTTCAGGTTGAAGAGGCGGCGGCCCCAGGTCGTCACCATGTGTTTGTCACGCTGCTGGACGAAAGGGGGGCGCGTCTGGACGGGGAAACGGTGCGCTTTTGGTGGTCAACCGGTGAGCAGTTACACGTGGCCGACAAACCCCACGACGAGCCCTCGCTCAACTTCCCCATGTTCCGGCCACGACCCGCCTACGCTTGCCAGGTGCTGGGCAAGTATCCGTCCGATATCTGTTACGGCTTGGGACTGGGCAACTTGGCCGGCAGCGACGATTTCGCCAACGTCTGCTATTACATCGTCTACCAGCTCAACGCCATCACGGAGGAAGCGCCCGCGCAGCCGGAGGCGCCCGTTCTGGTCGCGCCCGCCCCCCTCGACCCGTACGCCCGCGAGATCTTTGCGCGTCTGCTGGACGCGGAGGCGGGGGACCAGACGCGTCTGGGCAAGGTGCTGGTGGCGGCCACGGTGTTGACGCGCGTGGCGGACCCGCGCTGGCTGAACACGGTGCTTGAGGTAATTCGGCAGCCCAATCAGTTTGAGACGGTCAAAGCGGGGTTGACCCAGCCAGCTAGCAAAGAGGCGCTCTACGTGGTGGACTTGGTTCTGTCCAACCCCCAACTCGTGCTCGAGCTCACCGGTTCCCCAACCAACTTCCACGCTGACTACGCCGAGCCTGACTGGGCACCCGTACTCGTGCACTTGGCAACCACGCCCGGACGCACCAGCCAACAGCTCTTTTACCGCGAGCCGCTTCCCAAATAACGATTATACTCGATAGTTGTGAAATGAAGGCCAAAGAGCTTTGACAAAAACTGAAAAGCGTATCTGAATAGATTGCATCAGTAAAAATAGCCGCAAAGGAAGATCAAGATGCAATTGCCGATCGTAAAAGTTGCGCCGCTGGTCAAAGAACACAGCGAGAGATTTCGCAAAGTTTTTGCGAACCGCAAACAATTTCGCCATTTCGAGAACTACGAGAACTATCTGACAGGCTTGATGGTACTCGACAACAAAAGTATGGCAAACATAGCGCGTTGCATTCTTGACAGTGCCGATAAGACGAATGTATCTCGCTATCTGAGCGAATCACCGTGGCGCTATGAGCGACTCAATGAGGAACGGGTGAGTTATATGAAGTCGCAGACGGCCTCAGCCCAAAGGCCATCTTCAGAGTCGGTGCTGGCCATAGACGATACACTCTGTGAGCATGTGGGCAGCCTGTTTAACTATGTAGACAATCACTACAACCATAGCAATGGGCAATACCCGTTGGCTCATAACCTGGTCACAAGCCACTACGTGAGCGGAGCCGTCCGCTATCCGGTGGATGCTGATCTCTATAGAAGGTATGAAGAGTTCACCAACTGGGAGAGATTCGTTGAGAAATACTTTCCAGTCACCGAGATTCCCAGAAAAGAGAAAGAGCAAGCCGCCTTGCATAAACGGGTTGACGAACAGCTGCTGACCGACCCGGCGTTTCGAGAATTACACGGGGCGTTTAAGACCAAGATAACCATCGCCAGCGAACTCGTTGAAAAAGCGGTGGACCGAGCGCTTTCCTTCGACTGGGTTCTCTTTAATGGCTGGTATTTGGCCCCTGATTTCCTCGCCACACTTGAGCGCTTGAAGAAGAACTGGGTCAGCATCCTGAAGCATAATCGCAAGCTGGAAACAAATAGCATTCGTCTACGAGACAAAGAGGGCAAACAGATTTTATTTGACAAGCCGCATATCAAAGTCAATGAACTTGTCCCGTTGATTCCGCACAATGCCTATCAACCCATCACCATTGATGGCCGCACATACTATACATTTACCCTGACCGTGCGTATTCCTTCCATCGGCAAGGTACGCATCGTCGTGAGTTTTGACAATCCTGACTTACAAGGCAACTATGTCGTTTTGGTCACCAATCGTGCTGATTGCAATGCCAAACGCATTCTCTCGACTTACCTGCTTCGTTGGCCTCGCCCAGTGGGCACCCGGACTTTTTATCAGGATGGCAAGCAACTGCTTGGCCTTGACGAATATTGCATGCAAACTGCCCAAGCCTTTCAAAAACATTGGTCTCTGGTGTTCGTGGCGTATTCTCTCTTGCACCTCGACTGTTTGCAGCCTTCATTGACAAAAAAACAGCGCTCGCCCAACAAATCCATTGGAGAGGCTTCCCGACAGCAGACTCAGTCCTTGATTCAAGACCTTATTCTTACTGCACATCATGCTTTGAATGACGGCCAGGCGATTGCTCATGTTTTCAACAATCTTTTCACCAAACAGAAGCTTGCTCTTGCTTGACTTCATCTTTGTCAAATCTTCGCCCTGCTCAAAATACAACTATCGAGGATTGTATTGATCTCCGTTACCACCAGCCGTTTTTTTTGGTCTGCAAACCCGACTTACCCGAAGCACGCTCGGAGGCGCTAACGCTTTGGGACTTTCTAGTAGACTAGCAGACATCAAATGACGGATAGAGTTTGTGGAGTTTGATGCGTGCATCCTCCACAGAGAAGCGCCAGAGCGCCTTTGTTTCAGCAGCGTTGCGCGGTGTTTCCCAGGCGGCGACTCGCTCAACAAGTGCTTTCTGGTCAGGGATGCGCGCCTTGAGGGACTGACGCTGCAAGACGCTGAACTCAATTTCAGCCATGTTGAGCCAACTGCCGTGTTTGGGTGTATAGTGAATTTCGAGCTTTTCGATGAGGCGCCGCGCTTCTTCGGGCGGGAAGGCTTCGTAAAGCGAGGCAAGCTTATGGGTATTCAAGTTGTCCATGACCAGCACGATGCGCTCCGCCTGGGGGAAATGGACGTCGACCAGGTCGCGCATACAGTGCGCAAAGTCCACTTTGGTGCGGCGGTCGGTTACCTTGACGTGTCGCCAGCCCTCAAGCGGGGCGAAGAAGAGAAAGAGATTGCTCGTGCCGTTGCGCTCGTACTCATAATCGTACTTGGCCACCTCTCCCGCTCTAGCGGGTAAGGGCAGACGGGTCTCTTTGGTCAGTTGCTTGCTCGTTTCATCAAAGCAGACCAGCGGGCGCTGCGGGTCATGTGGTCGATGGTAGACCTCCAGCACATCTTCCATGGCACAGACGAAATCCGCGTTTTGCTCTGGCGGGATGCACCATTGTTCGTTCAGCCAGGGTTTGATCTCGTTTTTTTTAACGTCTGGCGCACAGTCTCGCCCGAAATGGTCTCGACCACTTCGAGTTCAATCAGCTTGTCTGCCAGCATCTGTAGCGTCCACGAGTCGCGACCATCTGGCGGTGCGCTACACGCTATCTGCACCAGTCGCGCTTCGCCTTCGCCATCCAGCACCTTGCTCCGCGTTTGGCGTGGATGCTTGTGGTTGATGGCCGCGTCAATGCCCTGTTCTACACACTTCTCCCGCGTGCGCTCGACCGTGCGTCTGGAGGTCTGCAAGGCGTTGATAATCTCTGCATCCTTGCTGCCGCCGCCCGCCTGCGCCTCATCGGCCATCAGCAGAATTCGTGCCCGTTTCAAGCGCCCGGCATTGCCGGTTCCTTTATTAACCAACGCCGTCAGACGGTCTCGTTCGGCGTTCTCTAATCGCACTCTGTATAGTTTGGCTGGCATCGCTTCCTCCTGAATCTATGCTTTCAGGTAAGCTTGCCTCTCTTTTGACTATCCGTCAATATCTTGCTGATGAACTACTAGAGGACGTTGGCATACTCCCCTTCCGTCGATGGACGCCTCCTGTCACTGGTAACACGCTGACTCCTGCCCATTAAGCGCCCTCAGCAGCCTCTCTTCTTTCCCCTTCCCTCTCCCCTCTCCCTCACGTATAGTCGACCTACCCCTTCTCGCTCTTTGACACCCCACATCCAACAGACAATTGACCGAAGAACTTCGTGTGATGAGGAGACATCCTCCCTTTACTATCTTGCAACCGCTTTTTCGCTTGCTTTAGAGAATCAAGGAGAAGCTATGTCAACCCACTGTCAGATTGGCTTCTATGAAGCCAGGGAACCCAATCTTAACCGACCCAGAGTGCTGCTGTATCGACACGCCTATGGCTACCCCGGTGGGCTGGAAGGCGTGCTCGCCACGGTCGTGCCCATCCTCGAAAACTTTGACAACGTGCGCGGCTTGCGAGACATCGAGTACGCCTCGGCCTGGCTGGTCAAGCAGCTCAAGGACGGCTACCTCAACATCGGTATCTGCTGGGGCCTCCGCTATGACATCCAGTTCTACTACGCCATCTACCCAGACCGCCTGGACGTGTATGGTGCACAGGGCTGGGATGAAGCGGTAGAAGAAGCTACCCACCAGCTCAACCTCAATCTCTGGCCCAAGCTGGAGAGCGTCACCTTCCACGAAGAGCATCCGTGGAACACCAAACTTGCGCCCACTTTGCCCACGTGACCCCACAACATAAAGGAGAACCCATGAATGTCGTGATTGAAGTCAACGGCGAGGACGTTGACACCATCGACTACTTTGAGCTGACGCTGCCGCAACTGGTAGCGACCGTCCAACACCATGCCCAACAGACAAAGCGACCCATCCGTGACGTCACCATCCACTTTGACGATGAATACAATCCCTCCAAGGAAGAGATGCTGATTCTCTTTGAAATCAACGGACGCCGGGTCGGCTGGATGGAGTACGCCAGCGTGAGCCTCTACGAAGTGCTGCACAAAGCCAGTCGCCTCGCTGCCGAACAAAGAATCTGGCTCAGCGTGGTGACCATCCGCTTCGTGCCCGAAGACGAAATGGAAACCACAAGCGAAGGAGACCCGACATGATTCAGTACATCTTTGAAGCCGACGGCTCAGACCTGGCCGTGCTCGACGGGCCACTGGTGACTCTACAGGAAGTGGTCGCCACAGCGCGTAGGATCGCCGAGAGCGAGCGTGTGCCGCTGTCAGAGGTCTCCATCCGCTTGGTCGAATTTGAAGACGGTGACGAGCCACTGACAGCCTCTAGCTGGCTGGAGCCAATCGTTACACCACCCGACATCGAGCAGCTGCTCGCCTGGGAACGCGCCGGTGGCTGCCAAGCTACCGATGGCTGTGGGGTTGAGCTGGACGGCACGTGCATCCACGGACATCCGTCCTGGGCGTTGGTGATGGGGTTAGTTTAACCAGAGACAAAGAGCAAGAAAAAAGGGGCCGGGAACAGTGTCTTGTCGCTGTTCCCGTTTTTCGTATGGAGCCACGGGTTGTATGGTATCCTTATTGTCCAGCAGAGGGAGGGGAAGCCTCAGTGACGAACAGGTGGTATAATGGCAGCAAGGAGGAAAATCATGTCAGAACTACTGCAAGTCCCCGTTGACGATTACACGTTCAAGCTGTTTCGACAGCAGGCTCAGGCCGCTGGCTTGAGCGTGGCCGACTATCTGCGCAGTTTGGCCGAGCAACAAGGCAAACGACGGTTTGTCGATACCTATCCGGCTGAACTGTCGCCAGAGGAAGAAAAGGAGCTGGACGCGCGACTCACCCGCTTACGCGAAGAGCAGGCAGCGGGCAGCACGAGGCCGGGCGCGATCGGGGTTCATTCGGTGGCGGAGATGAAGCGCCTGTTTGAATCCGGCGCAGACAATATCTAAACTGAAACCGCCGTGAAAACGATTACCTGGGCCCCAGAATTCTATCGCCAATACAGGCAGCGGGTGGCGCGGAACGAAAAGCTAAAAGTCGATTTTTGGGATGCCGTTGCCGTGTTCGAGGTGGACAGAGCCGCCGTATTCGACCATGAGCTAGAAGCCTCGATGGTCGGCAAGCGGGCGTTCAGCGTCGCCGCTGACTGCCGGGTCGTTTATGTTGAGAACGAGGAAGAGATTGTGTTTCTGGAGGTCGGTCGACACATCCAGGTTTACAGGCGTTAGACGAAGTGACAAGTAAGGACCGTTTCATCACATTGATGAGCATTAGCACCACCACCACAAAGGATAAACAGCGATTGTGTGTAAAGTCTTTCTTGCTTTTGCGATGATGGTGCAAAAAGGCTTCTGAGGCCAACCGCCCGCGCAGATGATTGAGTAGACCGACATAGCTTGTTGCCACTTCGGGACTCATTTTGTGCCTCCCGTCCACATAACCCTTAACTTAATGACATTGACAGTGTAGTCAGATGTAAGCACAAGAGCCGGTAAGTTTTTGGGCGTCCCCGACGTTTAGGAGGCACGTAAGCAATGGGCACGTAGAAAGTCAAGAGTTCGTGAACAGGCCACAGATGGTCAGTGAGACCGGTGGCGGTGGCAGGTGACTGCAAGACGAAGCGCTGGCGACCGCAGGCATCGACCACAAGGGATTGGCGTGGTGAGTGATTCAGGGTGCAGAAGTTGGAAAGACGGATCTGCAAGTACATGGCCACTTCGAGCGAGGGCTAGGCGCGGGTGAGCGAGCGGGTGCAGCGGGTATAGTGACCCCTTGTCAAGACGATGGAGTCGTGAAAGCAAGGTGGAAATCCCTAAACTACGTCGGCGTAAATAAGTCGCTGATTACACGCTTCGATAGGAGCCAGGAAAGTCGCGGGCCGCGCGGGGAACGGTGGTTTCACCCACTAATTGAACAGGTCAACCTTATCAAAATTTACGTCGTTGGTATAGCCAATTTCGTCTTAAAAGCGGGTGCTAGAGATCACAAGCCGCCACGTTTTGTCGAGAAAGAAAAACGTGGCGGCTTGAAAGAGAGCGGTGCCAAGCGAGGTGCGCGTGTCTATGAAAGGGAAACGTGGCGGCTTACTGCTCGACGAGCGGTAGATAGAGCCAAGCCGCGGGCATCTCTACGCGAACGCTCGCTACATCCTGAATCTCGCTGTTGATAATTTCCTGCAGCCAGTAGGTGTAGCTCTTGCCAGGCTGAGCGCTACCATCCTGGAAGCGGTAGGCACTTTCGGTGGTGGGGCTGCCCTGTGCCAGCATGAGATTGGTGGTGAGGCGCGTGGCCGCTTCACGGCTGTCGCCCTCGCTGCGCCACAGGTGGAAGCCCTCCGTCTCGAATTCCAGCGCCGTTACCCAAGTCAGCGTGATGCCATCTGGCTGGGCGGTGGCCCGGAACTCGGCCAGCGTGAGCGCCGTGGGCACGGGTGGCTCGGTGACTGGCAAGGTGACCACCGTGGGCGTGGCCGTCGCTGTTGCGGCTGGCATAGGCGTCGCAGTTGCCGCTGGTGAAGCAACCGGCGTGTTGGAAGGCGCGGACGTGCTGGTCGCCGTCGGCGTGGCGCTGGGCGGTAGCGACGGGGGCGTGGCGGAGGCGGTTGCTGTTGGCATCGCTGCCGTTGGTGTATTGACCGGTGGTGTGCTCGTTGGTGGCGGGCTGGTCGCCGTCGAGGTAGCCGTCGGCGTGAAGGTCGCCGTGGGTAGAACGGTTGGCGTCTCGGTGGGCAGCGGTGTCTCGGTTGCTGTCGGCGTGGCGCTGGGAACAGCCGTCGGCGGCACGATGCAGGAGTCTACAATGCCAATTGAGTCCTTGGCGTAGAAATACCACTCCGCATCGAAGGGCACGTCAAAGGTCAGCGTTTCGACCATGGTCTGTTTTTCAATGATTTGGTAGGGCTGCAACGGATCATCGGCCGCGAACCAGTTGCGCCGCTCGTCCTGATCCTGCTCAAAGCCGTCGTCATCGATGACCACCAGCTCGATGCGTGTGCCCGCTTCAAGCTGGCCAAACGGGACTTCCTCCCCAAAGGCTGCCGTCAGCCCGCAGTTGCCGCGGCAGGCCCAGGCGCGCTCGTCGCCCGCCTGCGCGTTGTAGACGCGCTCGCCCTGCTCGTTGAGTTCACCCGCTTCCTGGATAAAGCGCAACGGTCGCGCCCGCTTGACGATAAACGTCTCAAAGCCTGCCGGTAATGTATATTGCGAAAGTTCCTCACCGAGGTACTGAACGGTCGGCAGGGGCCGCGCGCAATCGGCTTCGGCCGCGCGGGCCGTCTGCGCGTGCCAACCCCAAATACCCAATGCCAATAGGCTTAGTGCCATACAAACTCCACCGATTCGTAAACCGACTAGCCACTTGGACTGGCCTACTCCGCTTGTTCTATTCTGAAGAAAGAATTTCATGTTAAGCTCCTATCTGTAAAAAAAATTGGCTATTCGACAACCGAGCATGACAGAATTTGCGCGGCGGGGAACCAGTTCCCGTCCTCATCGAACCTAGTGAAGATAGACAGGGTGAGCAATGTGAGAGGAAGGCTTGCCGAATCACTACGGTAAACGTGGCAAGTCAATACGTTTGTTGTACAAGACGTCTCACACCGCGGCCAATGTCGCACCAATCTGCTATATACTCCGACGTTTTGCGTACGAGAAAGCTACGCTAATAGGAGTATTCTATCAGCCAGGAAGACATTTGGAGCTTACATATGCCTGACAAATTAAGGTCGCAGAAACTGCCTCAAAAGACTTATAACCAACCCTGCAACACCATGGTGTAGAGCTGTGTAAAATCATGCGGCGTTAGATAAGGAGCACAGTCGCTGCAACATTTATTTCTGTATACACCCCGCCCTCGCTCGCTAAACAACGATGGTTCACCTCTCCCCCACGCCGTTCACCTGAACTACCATGTGGTTTAGGTGAACGGCGCATCACCCAAGACAAACTGCACGGTGAACGACCCCACGCCCGTGCTGCGCCAGGCAGCAGAAGCGCTTGAACAGCATAGACAAATGACTCTTTCACCTACTGATTTGGTTTAGGTTTGACGATTCATTGGCTTCTCATCCAGAAGCGATAGCTTCTCACTCCTTAAATCGTCACCAGCGCTTGTAAAATCGCCAGCCATAGCGAAAGTCGTTTCCTTGCACCAACCCAGCTCTACCGTCATCTCAGCGGCTCACAGAGCTAACTGTGTCGAACAGACATCACCGCGAATGAATCAGCCGCTTCACTCACCGCGGCAGCGGACAGAGAAGACCCCGCCATTCGGCGGGGTTCCTTGGTTAGCGCCGACCGGAGGAGGGTCGAGGGGGGAATCCGGCGGCGCTCGTCGTCGGGCCGCATGGCCCGACTGCCCCCGCTCCAAGGGGAAAAGGTTGGAGGTGGCACTCGTCACCGAAAGCCTTTTGCGCGCAGTCCAAAGCCCCGCCCGGCGCAGCGGGTGGGGCTGCCGGATGCTGCCTGCGGGTCAGACGCTCTTTACAGCGGATGGGTCGTAGGCAGCAGGGCGGGGGCAGTCGGGGCACAAACGGAGAGAAACGCAGTGCAGAGACCCGGCGACGAAGCAACGCCGATGCCTGGGTCCGAGTGAAGTCCAATTTCGAGCTGTGCTCTGGGAATTGGGGTAAACGAGCGGCCTGGGTTGAGAAGTTGCTTTCTCCCCCCTCGCTCCCGGCCAGCCAGCGCAGCGGCTGGCCGTGGGTCTGACGCTCAGCCGTCAGATGCTGGGTCAGTGGGACGGCCAGTGGTTTTATATCGCTGCTGGGACGAAAAACAACCGCTCGCACAACCGTGAAACGGGTTGTGAAAACTCCGTGAAACAAAGTGAAACTTTATGCTATAGGCCAAATTACGAAACAGAACTTGCCGTTATCCACCATATCGCACTCCCCTACTCCGCCGTGAAATTCAATCTCTCAAAGTGCAGCTGAATCGACTCCTGATTCAGTAACTCGCTTAGCGTTGTTCGCATCTCCTCGGCCAGCTCCGTCTCGACGCGCTGCAAGGCAAAGCGGTTGGCGCTACCCACAGTGATGGTTGAGCTGGTCGTGGCTGCCATGGGTGGGCCGGTTCGCCTGCTACCGTCATCCTCGACACTCAACACATAGACCTGCCCCAATAAGCTGAAGTTTGCCCCGGTTAAGTTGGACTTGAGCTGCTGCTTCAACAAGCGGTCAAGCTTGGCAGCCTCTTCCCCTTTCCCCCGCGCCCGACGAATCTGTTCTACCTGAACCAGCTCGGCGTTCACCTTGGCCTGGTGATGCTTCTTCTGTTCAGTCGCCCGCACCAGCCGCACGCGGGTATACTTCTGCTGCTTGACCCGCTCCCCGCTTGCCAAATAGCCCGCTTCCACCAACTGGTCAATCCCCGGCTTGAGCTTGCGGTAGGTCTCCGAAGGTTTGCTGTAGCGCGCCATGCCCAAACGCCCGGCCAGCTGAAAGACGTCAATCTCAAACTGCGCCTGATGTCTGAGCCTGCGGTCAGCAAAGCGGTAGAGCCGTCTGCTGAGCGGGCTGGGCAGGGCGAAGTAAAAGCGGAGGTCGAGATTTTTGATGTAGCCCGAACGCAGGCTCTTCCAAATCTCCTGGCTCCAGATGATGTAGCCCTGGTTGTTCTCATTGGCCAGCACTTCCCTATCCCCCTCAAACTTGCGCAGCCACAGCTCCTCGATGAGGTGAAAAGATTTCAAGCTGACCCGCCGCTTGGCGTCGCGGTCGTGGAAGGCTTGGTGCGACTCGATGGTCACGCCCGCCAGCTGGCGCAGGATGAGGGTCAAGCGGTCAAAGGTGTGCTTGCCCTGTGGGTCGACGCCCGTAATTTTCAAGAGTTCGTAGAGGCTGAACTCGACCTTGCGCGTGGGCGGCTTCTGCTGAAAACAGAGGTAGAGCAGGGCCAGCACCACCTGGTCGCCCGCCTCGTGGGGCAAGCCCAACCCCGCTGCCCCGCGCACCGTCCACGCGATGTGTTGGGGCTTGCGGTGCTTGCCTGGAACCCAGTCCTCGTACGTCAGGATGTCCCGCTTGTCGCGCTTGCCCAGCTTGGTCAAGGGGAATTCGGCCAGGTTGAGCTCGTCCTTGCCCATCAGCGGCGAGAGCGTCTCCAGCGGCAGGGGTGGTTGGGTTGGGGCAGTGGGCTTCATATTTCAAAAATCGTTTTAGGATAAGAGTTTAGGATATATATTGTATTGGGCGCTTTTAGTACCAGTACGCACGCTCAGAGGCAGGGCGCTTTTAAGACCAGTAGCCACCTTCAAAAAAAGGACGCCTAAAGTACCAGTAGTCGAAACGCCGGGGCGCTTTAAGTACCAGTACCGCTTGAGGTCAAATGCCGACAGCAAGCCATTCATATCGGATGAGGGCGCTTTAAGTACCAGTAGGGGAGCGCAGGTCGCTGTGGTGATGGGCGATGGGGCAGAAGGGGAAATAGACGAGGATGGAAAGCATGAAGTCGCAGACAGTAAACGAGAAGTTAAGATGGAGATACAGGGCAAAAGGTGCATGGTCAAGCTAGATGGATAACGTCTCGTCGGTCTGGAAAGCTGCATCAAGGGCGGCGATAAATTCCTCTTCGTGGACGCGCGACAGGTAGCGAAAGGCGTAGCGCAGCAGCTTGGAGGCGCTGACCTCGTAGCCCTTGATGCCCCGCTTGCGCAGCTTGTCGTGGATAAAGTCGTCGATGTCCTTGCTTTCTTGTCGAGAGAGACGCACGTTGAGGGCGTTGCTGTTGGTGGGCAATTGCGACAGCTCGCGGATGACGGTAACCAGCTTGTCTGCTTCTAGGTGTGGTGCTGTGGTGTCAAGTCGTGGTGCCGTGGTGCTGGATGGTGGTGCCACTCTTTTCTTTTGTGGCTGGTCTTTAACCGATTTGGTTTTCTTCGGCGCGGGCTTGCTCAACACGGGCGAAGAAGCTGACTCTTTTTCTACGGGCTCAGCGGCTTTTACTTTGGCCTGCTGCGCCTGCTGCTGTTGACGAGCGGCTTCTGCGTTGATGGCGGAAAAGATGTTGGACATAGAAAGTGAGTATCGGGCAGTAAATAAAGTGGGCTCAATTGAGCACGCGCCGCTTGGAGACCTCGCTGATAATCTCCGGCGTGATGAGCTTGTCGGTCGTGCCCGCATACTCCAGCGCGACCTGGGCGATGCCGCAGATGGTGCGCGGGTTGCCGGTTGATAGCTCAAAGAGCGTCTGTAGGGTAGGGGAGTCGAAGGGAAAGGCGCTGCCGCCCGCCTGCTGGAAGCGCCAGCGCAGCATGTCGGCCATCTCCTCGTAGCTCATGCGCTCGAGCTGAGTGATGACCAGCCGGTTGAAGAGGCTGGGCGCGTAGCGGCGCTTGGGCATGATTTGCGGCATGGCGAAGAGCAGGATTTGCAGCAGCTTGCCGCCGGTGTTGGTCTCGAAGTTAAGCAGGCCACGCAGCGACTCCAGCAGCGCGCTGCGCATCTGCTGGGCTTCGTCAATCATCAGCACGCAGGTCTGCTGCTCGCGGTAGCGATCCGCCAAGAAGCGTTTGAGTTGGTCCATGCGACTTTGAGTGTCGCGGCCCACGCACTCTTGACCAAAGGTCTCCAAAATCTCCTTGACCAGCTGGAAGATGGTGGGGGAGTGCTCGGCGGTCTCGATGATGGCGGTGTGGAAGCCCTCAGCACCGCGCATGAGGCTGTAGAGACGACGCATGATAGTGGTCTTACCCGTGCCGTGCTCGCCCACGATGAGGCCAGCGCCCTGGCGGTTGGTGATGAGCGAGCCACACATCTGGATGGCTTCCTGGTGGGTCGCGGTAAGGAAGAGATAGCGCTCGTCGGGGTTGGTGGTGTAGGGTGGCTCTTGCAGGCCGAACTTATCGAGGTAGAGGGGCTTGTCAAAAGGGTTGGGTGAATTGGTCATGCAAGGATGGTAAACAGATAACGAGGTAGGGGAGTGCTGGGTAGCGAAAGTCCCCTTACTTTTCCATCCTAGAGCGGTCAAATGGGGTTGTCAACCAACAAAGTGAGTGGGGGAGTGGCTGCAGAACAAGAAGAGTCCGTCCTAGAGCCAGTGGCGTGGCTTCTGTAAGTCCTGGGGGAAGAGGTTGTAGATGTGGGTGGCTTGGTTGGCCTGGTGCGCTTCGACCCACTCGGCAATCTGGCGGTACTCGCGGTTGCCGCGGATGTAGGCTTGGCGCTTCATCCACTTGATGTACTCTTTCAAATATTGCTCGGGTTGGGTGAAGTATTTGCCGCGCACGCGATGGAACTTGTGAAGCGTTTGGTTGTAGTCGAGGCGCGGGCGTTGCATGGAGGTGCTTGACGAGATAGCCCCTCCATCATAAACAAAGTGGTGAGGGAGAATCAAGCGGATGCAGCAGTTGCTTGTCTGCCCACCCACCATCTGCCGTTAGCGGAGTTTGCACAAGGTAAGTTTGTGTAGCAGACTGAAACACTGACATCACAATCACCTGTGTACGTGCATTGGGTGGCCTTAACAACCTAATACTGCTATCGTGTCCGGACGCGGCGATGAGTTTCAGTTCTTTGATGAGCTGAAGTCGATCTTAATAACGGTCACGGAAGCTTCAGAGTTGGAGTTGCATGGTGAGAGCCTTTCAAAGCGCCAAATCCAGCGGCTCATAAAAGATAGAAAAATGGCTGGCCTCCGGTTAGGTCGCCACTTCTACACCTCTCGAAAAGCTGTTCGTGACTATTTGCAGTTAGACCGTCGTACTGGCCCAAAAACGACAGAGTAAAAATTTTTGAGTTGGTAGGATGATATATTCACATTTTGCAATTATGTCGCATGTACGACATAATTAGCGTGTTCTGCAGGACACTGCGCGGGATAGGGAATTGCGGTTCTCTATCGTTCAGGAAAGGAGGTCACCCATGTGTCGACGTGGTGCTGGTGAGAGCGGTTAGCCCATAGCGCTTACCCACAGGTGAGTGGGCGGCAGCGTCGCGGGCTGGCTGCCCACTCTACCACGTCCATTTGAGCGTGTAGACCTCTGCTTGTCGCGGATTCTTCTTTTCCCAGGAAACCACCTGTCGTCCGTCTGGCAGTAGATGGAAGTGCTCTTCATCCAGCACTTTGGTCTTATTGTTGGAGCGCGTGTGCAGGATGGCGCGCCGACAGGGTCGCATTTTGGGAAAGATGGCCGATTGCTTGAGCCAATTGGTTTTGTACCACACCTCCACCTGCCACCACTCTTCCTCGTGGCAGAATCCATCCTCTATCGTGCGCTTAATGTAGAAGTCTTCAATGTCACCCCGCCCTTTTGTTTCCCGCAGCGAAATCAAGACATTCCAACGGTCGCCGTCTCGGTAGCGGTCGACTTCGACGCCGGGGGAGATTTTGTAGTCGGCAAAGATATTGCCTTCGCCCCAGGCGTGGTCCTGAAAGGCGATGACGTGGTCTTGCAGGAATTTGATCCGCTGTTGACGGGTGAGGGTGGCTTTCTTGCCGGTGGAGCTGTGTAATTCGAGTGAAGTCTCGTACTTGAGGATTTCATAGGTCGCGGACTCAAAGCGGCGGAGGAAGTGAGGGAGAAGGTGTTGAAGAACGGTAACAATTATGCTCCATTCAGGGAACACAATGCTGCGAAATTTACTGGCTGCATTGGACGAAGGGTCGTTGGATGAACTTGACACAAGTCCAATATAACACGGTTTCTTTGCTGTTACGCTGATTTATAATTGACCCCGGAAACTAAACTACGGGTGAAGGTGATAAAATGAGAGAGCAAATCACCAACTCGTAGAGGGAGGTAGCACCGCAGTTAATCATGAAGCTGATTTTGGCCGTCGAATACTCTAAATGGGTTACTAGCTACCTGACACTTTTACGTGAGGTAGGTTGTAGAGAGAGAAAGGAAGACCAAACCGGATATGTTAAGCTATAGGTGACAAACCAAAAAGCGAAACAGAAACGGAGAGGTCTTCCCGATGAAACTGTACCATAGATGGTTAGATGAGTTGCAAATGTTGTGGCCGGATGAGCACGCGTCGCGGCTAAAAAGCTTCGCGAAGTTGTTGGTTGGCCTCTACCTGGAGGGAAGTGTTCACCTCAAAAAGGTAGCGCGCAAAGTGCCGGGTTGGGCTCAGCAGACGAGCAAAGAGCGCGGGTTGCTGCGGATACTCAACAATCGGTCTGTAAACGTGCGGCTTTGGTATAAACCGGTGGCGCGCAGGCTGCTGGAGCAGGCGGCGAAAAGCGGGCTGCCGCTGCGGCTTATTATCGACGGGAGCCAGGTGGGCAACGGTCATCAATTATTGATGGTTGCTTTAGCCTTTCGGCGACGAGCGTTGCCCTTGATTTGGACATGGCGCAAAGGCACGCGCGGCCACTCGTCGGCGCGTCATCAAATTGCGCTGCTGCGACTGCTCAAGCCGCTCATTCCGGCCCACGCCTCTGTGGTCGTGCTGGGTGACAGCGAGTTTGGCAGCGTCAAGTTGATCCGCAAACTCGAGCACTGGCGGTGGACCTATGTGCTGCGTCAGAAGGGCTCCCACCTTTGGTCACAGCCGGGAACAGAACAGTGGCAACCCTGCGCACAGCTCGTTGCCCAGCCCGGCGACCGCTGCTGGCTGCCCAAGGTGCTGCTAACCAAAACGCATGGTCACTTCTGCAATCTGTTCGCCTGCTGGCAGACTGGCTACAAGGAGCCTTGGCTGCTCGCCACGAATTTGACTGACCCGCGTCTCGTTCGCCTGCACTACAGCCGTCGCATGTGGATTGAAGAGCTCTTTGGCGACTGTAAACGCAATGGCTTCGACTTGGAAGCAACTCGCTTGCAGGCAGCTCATCGCCTCTCGCGACTCGTCCTGGCCGTGGCCCTGCTCATCGTTTGGCTTCTGGCCTTTGGCTCGGCTGTCGTCAAGCGCGGTCAGCGCTTCCTGGTCGACCGCACTGACCGCCGCGACCTCAGTCTTTTTCGCATTGGTTGGGACATGGTTCAACGTCTTTTATCCAACTCTGACCCTGTCCCTTTGCGCCTCATCCCCTATTTCTAAAATGTGTCAGGTAGCTAGAATGGGTTATATACATATAGTGCTTTGCCCTTGAGCAGACACTATACATAGGTCTTTCAGCCGACGTGTTGAGGTCGTTGGTGGTCGTCGGAGACTACTCGCGTTGACTCCACGGTTAAGTGCAGTGCTACCTGGAGGGAAAGATGTGAAAAAACGTCGTCAGTATAGCAGTCAGTACAAGTATCAGGTGGCGCTGGAAGCGGCCAAAGGGAACAAGACGTTGAGCGAGCTCGCCAGCGAGACGGGCGTGCATCCCAACCAGATCAGCAGCTGGAAGCGGCAATTGCTGGAGGGGGGCATCCAGACGCTTTATCCCAAGCCCAGGACGAGCCGCGCTTCGCCAGCGCACAAAGTCTATCCCTATTTGTTGCGCAACCTGGCGATTACCCGGCCCAATCAAGTTTGGAGCAGCGACATTACTTATGTCCCCATGGCCCAGGGCTTCATGTACCTGGTCGCCGTCATCGACTGGTACAGCCGCTACGTCTTGGCCTGGCAGCTCTCCAATACGCTCGATGGTCGCTTCTGTCTCGATACGCTACAGCAGGCCCTACAGCAGGGCAAACCGAAGATTTTCAACACCGACCAGGGCGTGCAGTTCACCGCCAGGGAGTACACCAACTGCTTATCGAAAGCAGGCACTCGCATCAGCATGGATGGCCGGGGGCGCGCCCTCGACAACATCTTTATCGAGCGTCTCTGGCGCTCGGTCAAGTACGAAGACATCTATTTCAAGGCGTATGCCGCTGTGCCTGCTTTGAGTACGGGCCTTGACCACTACTTCCGCTTCTACAATGACGAACGTCTGCATCAGTCCTTGGGCTATCGCCCACCCGTCGAGTTGCATGGTGCGTGCTGAATCACCTCCCAGGGAGCAGAGCGACTTGCCCACCTGCTTACCCATTGTCGCAACGGTAGCACTTATCAGCTGTTAAGGCGGTGTATGGCATCCATCGCTTTTAACATGACCAACAATCTATCTGTTCTACTCTCCACCTTATTTTCATCGCTTCGTAGTCTTGATTTTGGGGTCAACTATACGGCACGCTTAGTTTCCAGTTGCTTCATTTTAATCACCACTGCCGTGCGTCAAACCAAATAACATATACATTATTGGAGGGGGGCAGATTAAGACTAAGGTGGGAAGCGACCTAGAGCGCACTGTGATACGCTAAATAAGCAGTTCAGCCACTGCTCCTTGAAAGAGCTATCCGTCAACATCAAGATTGGCCGATAGCTCTTTCGCTATGGTCAATTTTCCGGCAAGCGAGCGCATGGGTTGCGCGGAGAGGACGAAAATCATTCGGTAGTCTTACATGGGGAGTAAAGTGTAGCCGTTTTCACAGCTGAACCATCACTACCCGTTCAGGGCTACCAATCATTCTTCATCGTTCTCCTTAGAGTGTATTTGAAAAGTCGGACTCAGCCCCACTTGATAAGGCGAAATGTACCGAATTAAGGTGTTTTGTCCCACCGGGTAAAATAGTCGGTAGTATATTGCAGAAGTGGGCGCGATTTCCGACGATGGTGGGACGCTCAGGTACTTTTCAAATGCACTCTTAGAAAGGCTGTTTGATGACCTGTTTCCAACGTTGGCGCAAGTGACGTACCTCCGCTATTATTTTGTTGCCAATGCTACTTGTCTTTTCGCTTCCTGCTCTAGTGAATCAGAACAAAACTGTTGCGGCTCAAACCGTACCACCCCCAACCTTAATTGCAATGTCCACCGATGCAGGCGAAACGCTGCCTACGCCAACCTGTATGGCTGCAGCCACATCAGAATCAACTGCCGCGCGCGCGGCAACGCCAACGCCAACCCCAACCCCTCAAACCCTGCGGTCAAGATCATATTAGACAGAAAGATCTGATGTACTTTCGTGTCATTCAGCACATCGGATTAGGAGAATTTTTAACATGTTGAGAGTACAACAAAGGATAAAGGCAAGCTTGCTCGCATTAGCGCTGTTGGGCGTAATCCTGCTGCTTACAAATACTGCATCTACCTACGCTGGAAAGGTTCACCCCAGGTATCTTAATATGGACGTTGCCAACGCCACTCAAGCCGCGGACGTCAACATACCGACTGCGCCGACCCAGCCCAACTGGCTGGAGCCGCGCGGCATCAACATCGTCGACCTGGTGGGCGAAGTGCCCGAAGCACACCTGCAAGGGGCAATTCTCTCCTACATGGCAGGCTACGTGCAGTACGAATCGGGCACGCGCGAGGGCGACATCGTCACCATCAACACGCGCGTTACGCCGCGCTTTTTCGAGGTGAGCGGCGGCCTGGGCACGCGCACCGCCTGTCTTGGCATGCACGGCTTTTTTGATCAGCAGACGACCGTGATGCCCGCGGGCACGGCCCGCTTCTTCAACGGCGACCGCGACGTGACGGAGAGCGCCTACGTGGTGCGCTACAACCCCGCGGGGCAGCGGCAGCCCGTCGCCCCGCCCCGCGCGCTTGACCGCTACCCCGTGGGCGACGACCGCGCGGCGCGCTTTGACGACGACGGCGCGCTCATCATCCCCGCCAACATGGGCTGCGTGCTCAACCTGCAGGGCAAGTTCGAGAATCTGCGCGCCACCTTTGTCTTTAACGCACCGAAGCTGATCGAGATCGACGTGCTGGGCAGCGAGAGCTTCGCCTTCCGCTCCTACATCGGCGTCGGCGACGCGGGCGCGATCGACCCGCTGCGCAGCCAGCTCGTGCGCCGCTTTGGCGAGCGCCACGACAAGTTTGAGCTCTCGCCGCCGGGCGGCACGGAGTTTGTGCTGCTCAACTACCCGCCCACGCCCGTTGATCCGTACGCTTCGCCGCGCACGGCGGAGAACATCAGCAGCGGCGGCAGCGGAACCTACCGCTTTGGCCGCGTCGGCGACAACACGCTCTCGGTCGATCACGTCAACTCGATGCTGCTGCCGCTCTACGGCCAGTACCAGGATGTGGACCAGGGCGGTGGCGAATACCTCAACTTTTTCGGCAATGCCAATCGACTGGCTGCGCCCGAATACTTTGTCCCCGTTGGCGTGAATTACGACCCCTGTATGCAAAGCGGCAGCTGCCCCGGCAGCCTGCTGGACGAAATCTTCAGCGCCGAGATGGAGATGACGCTCTACTACTACAGCGTTCGCCGCGTGGCAACGGGGCTGAACCAGGTGCCGCTGCGGGCGGTTGGCGACGGCTTTGGGCGCGCGGTCGCGAGCGCCGCGCCCGTGCAGCAGACGATCCCCGCCCAGCGCGACAACCCCGTCTACCTGCCGCTGATCGTTGGCCCGCCCGTCGATGTCGAGCCGGACGAGCCCGGCGCCGACTGTCCCTGCGGCTGGTTTACCGAGGATGGGCGGATGGTGGATTTTGTGCCGGGGGGTGGTAACTAAAATGTCTAAAGCTCCTGGCTGCAACACCGAAATCAATATGTTATATCCCAACGTGACCTACCTGGACTTACCGGCTGAATATCACTATTTGAGCATTATCGGTTCGTGTACACGGGCCGTGGCGCATCGGGCGCAGACGCTACATGCGCCAAACGAAGCCGACGAGATGTTTTTGTACAGTGCTGAGTTGGGCGTGCATGAAATGTGCAAGAATATTATCGAACATGCCTATGGTGAAGAAACGGGACGAATTTTGGTTCAATTCACCCTGAACGCACAGTCTCCTCAAATTCAAATTGATTTGTATGATGACGGGGCGGAGTTTGATAAAGAACAGGTGACGCTTCCCAATTTGAAGGAGCCGCTAGTAAAGGGGCATGGACTATTTCTAGCACGACAGCTCCTGGATGAGGTCTCATACGAACGAGAAGGTGATCGCAATCATTGGCGTATTCTGGTGAAACCGGCGAGAAAGCGCCTGTAAAGCAAGCGAACCAACCGAACTATATACCCCAAATTAGCAAACAAAGAACCCCGACTCAGTCGGGGTTCTTTGTTTCTGTTGATCGCAGAAAGCGGAAGATGTGGCGGAGATCATCATCGGGTCTCGCGGCTCGATTGCCCACATGGACAAGGAAAAACGCACGCGGTGGTACGCATCCCGGAAGGTCTTTGCGACAGTGAACGCTTTGGATATCTCGCATGGCAACCTGGACGGTTACGGCCTCCGCTCCTGACTTGCCCGCTGGTGGAAAGAATCAAAAATGTAGCCATCTGTTCTGTGCGTGTAGACGATGGGCAGCCCCCACTCCAGCGTATCTGCATTGGCGAAGCTGATGCCGATGCGTGCCTCTGTGACTGCGGTCTCGATCGATTCGCCCGCAACAATGGATTTATAAAAGGACTGCGCAAATTCAATGGCAGTTGGAATCGCGATCCGATCCTGCATGGCCACGGCTGCGGGAATGCCGCGCTGTACCAAAACTGAAGCCGCGCTGGAAAACAAGTTGTGCTGATTGCTGCGCGCGCCTTCGCAGGAACTTAAAATAACAAGGCGGAGTGCTCGGTTGTCGCTCAAAAGGCGAGCGAGTTGTTTGGCCGAAAACATAGCCGCCTGATTGCGACTGTCGGTAAGCATGACATAGCCTTCTTTGGTAAACTCATTATAGCAACCGTGGCCGATGAAGTGGAAGATGTGCCAATTTTCCTCCCACAAGGCGTGCTGTAGATCACGCCAGGTGCCGCCAATCAGCCATTCTAGCTTGACCAGACCCGCCTTCTCCAGTTCACGAAGTTCTTCGGAGATAAGCTGAGTGATGTTTTTGATGTCAAAACGCTGCATATCTGTCGGCGAGACGCACACGCAGAGAATGCGCAGCGGTAGCTCCATGGGCAGGGGGGGTTGCCGATCAAACGCCTCAACGTGACGAACGATGGACGTGTAGCGGGAAAGCGCCACGAACTCGTTCTGGCGTGGATCAAACATCAGCTCCCAGGGCAGCGTGGCCAGCTCCGGCGATTGAATGCGGAGCTTGAGGCGCAGTCCTTTTCCCTCTTGTGCTGCACGATACCGACTTAGGTCATAGCAGCTGCGAATCTCGCCCGCAATCGCTGTGTCGAAGAGCGCATGGCCAATGGTTTTCACCGCTTTGATTTCTGGCCCTTGCAGCGAGCTGGGGGTTTTTCTGCCATTTGAACCGAGCGAATAGGCGTCGGTTTCCCAAATGCCAGAAATTTGGTCCTGTATGTCACCCACCCCAAATGGATATTGGACGGCCGCGCGCGCTTCGCCAACCGAGGATTGCAAGACAACAACAGAATAGCCTTTCTGTCGTTGACCGTCAATTAACAGCTCGAAGTTCTCATATTCCATGGATCTATCCTTTCTAATAAGAAGGCAAATTTCCAATCTTTGTTGTTTATTTTATACGTTTGACAAATAATTTTTCCATGCGCAATTGCAGTAAAAGTTCTAATACTAGCTGACCAAAAAATTTTACTATTTTGTTGTGCAACGCATGATGGATGCCGTTCATTCGGGGTTATGCCATGATACCTATGTAATGAAGCATTTGTGGATTTTTGATGGAGCCCAGATTTGTTTTTAATTTGGTTGATTTGAGGGTGTTTAGCGCAAGTTTAAGAAAGGAACATCGTCGTACCATCTGTCGGGTAAAGACGGCAAATTTTAATAGCACATCGATCTGTTGTCGAGAGAGATGATATGCTAAAACACAGCCAAATTCAGCGGTGTCTGAGCACACCTAATTCAAGGTGAATCGTCTGTTTATGGAGCAGATCAAACTAGATAGTTTGTTTGTGTCTGTCAACAAACATGGATGAGCCGGTTTTTACAATCAGAGGAGAACTGTTAGATCGAGGGGCTTCACTAAAGCATAAACTGACCGGGGCCTCCCACTCGATGTGGCCAAGGCTTTGGTCAGTTTGTGTTGCCGGTTGAAAGAGAAGGCAATCTATCACTGCAGATCGGCGACCATCGGCGCGGTGGCCGCGGACCGCAGAAGGCTGTGGTTTGGTGGCTGTGGCGCTCTGGGCTGGCGTGGATGAATGGGAAGGACGACGCCCAGAGGACGGGGTCGATCAGCGAACCAGTACACATAGGCGTAAACAATTAGGCAGTTTTCACCAGAGGTAGAGCGGTCTTTAAACTGCCTAATTATTTACGCAGTGGTGTACTAGAACAAGCAGTTTCGCACGGGTTGCCCAAGCTCGACAACTCCTTGCTCTAACGCGTATAGAGTCGCCTGCGTTCGGTTGGAGAGGTTCAGCTTGGATAAGATATTGCTCATGTGGGTGCGCACGGTTCGTGGACTCACATACAGCTGATCGGCAACTTCCTTGTTGCTAAATCCCTGGGCCACCAGTTGAAGCACATCCATCTCCCGGCTTGTCAGCGATTCGTGGGCGGCGTGCTGCTCAGATGAACCGTTGACTTCGTCAATGAGATGACGCGTGCTAGTTGGGTGCAGGAAAATTTCGCCCTGATACACGTAGCGAATCGCCTGAAACAGCTCTTCCGAGCGACAAAGTTTTGGCAAATAGCCCTTGGCGCCCATGCGGAGTGCGGTAAACAGTCGTTCATCATCATTGTAACCCGTCATCATCAGGACGCGAGCTGAGGGGTTTTCCTGGCAAATCTCGTTTAACGCTTCGATCCCACCTTTGCGCGGCATCCGTAAGTCCATCAGAATCACATCTGGCTTTGTTGCGCGCGCGCGCAGCACGGCCTCGACGCCATCAACGGCTGTGGCGACAACCTCCATATCGTCCTCGCCATTGATGAGCATCTTAAAGCCATCCTGCACCACATCGTGGTCTTCAGCAATCAAAACGCGAATCCTACTCATAACTACTCCTTTTATTAGTAACCGAATAATTTAGTGAACCACTCTTGACCAGCCCCTTAAGTTATTCGGGTTGTAGAGTTGCCTTTAGCGGTATCACAAATGATTGCCGCCCTCAGACGCCCCTCAACGCCATTTGTCTTGCTAACCATTTGTCGACTTCCGATATCGACAAGCGCAAACCCTGCAACAATGTGTAATGAGACTTAAATTGTAATGTGCAATATACCTGAAGTAAACCCCTCCATCGACGGTAGAAGCTACGTAATTGGGGGTGAAAAGAGGAGAAAAAGGGACTTTGCAAACGCAGGACAATGTTTGAGTAAATGGTACTCAAGCATCGTCCTGCTTATTTATTTGGTTATCTGCGCTCGTTGAAGCATCGTTTAGCGCAGAGTAAACGCAAAACTCAAAGGCAATCGCTTTGACCGCCGTCGTCCGATTTAGCTTTTGATTTCATCTAAATGAGCAATCTGATTTTGAAGCGCGTAAAGCGCAGCTTGCGTGCGATTATTCACCTTGAGTTTTGTTAAAATATTTTTGACGTGTCCTTTTACCGTCATGGGGTGAATCGAAAGCGCGTCGCCAATCTCCTTATTACTAAAGCCGCGGGCAACCATCTTGAGTACATCCGTTTCCCGGTTGGTGAGCAAGGTGTGAACGGGTGGCTCGTTCTTCGGCTGCTCCAAACCCTGAAGAAGCCTACTCACGGCGGTGGGGTGTAAAAACATTTCACCCTGATGCACGTAGCGAATCGCCTGGAACAGCTCTTCCGGCGGGCAATGTTTGAGCAGATAGCCCGCGGCCCCCCGTCGAACGGCGGCAAGGACCTGCTCGGCATCGCTGTACCCCGTCATAACCACCACGCGCTTGGCGGGATTCAACCCGTGAATCTCTTCCATCGCTTCCAATCCACCTTTCTGCGGCATTATTAAATCCATGAGGATTACGTCCGGATTGGCTGTACACGCGTACTCAACTGCCTCTTTACCGTTGACGGCCTCAGCAACCACTTCCATATCCTCTTCTGCATTGACCAGCAGCTTGAATCCCCGTCGCACAATGCTCTCGTCCTCCGCGATCATAACGCGAATCTTCTCCATGCTGCACTTCTCCTTTAAACGTTATGGTCTATCTTCAATTAGAACAATCTGTCTTCAGCTAGAGCATATTTCCTGCTCCTTCTTCGACGGACACCTCTTTGATAGACATTCCTCCGACCTCTCCTTTCTTTTGCATGACTGACAAGTACGCCATCGGCGGATTTATTAGAGTTAGACAGGGGTGCGCTCCGCAGTCGCACGCTTGTGAGCTGCCGCTCCCTGCTGGCTAATGACGGAATGCACTATGGTTGTGAAGCGGGCAGCAGCATTTATGTAATCCATCAAAATTTGCTTGACAAAGCAGCAGACCCCTTCACTCGTCGAACCTTGACGTTACCACAATGACGTTAATTCTATCCCCAAAGAAACTCTATTTTGTAAGAGAAGCCCTAGATTGCAGGCTTTTTACAGAAAAGTAGGGGCAATGCACTGTCATGTGTACTAAATTTAGCCGCCAGATACGAGATGAATTTCTTCTCGAAGTTAATACTTAATCCTGTATCAAAGCCAGTTTCTTCGAGCTAAGCTTGTATCCACTGATCCCTATCGTTCGCTAGTTTCAAAGAAGCAATGCACCGCACATCGCTCCATGGGAAATAGAATGATACGCAATACTCAATACCTTGATCAATTTGGTTGTTAGCCCTCTCTGAAGCGGCAGACCCATACATGCTCTGCCTAGATTAAAACTCAAGGCCAGAATTTCTGGGCCAAGTTTTAACCGTGTAGAGAGAAATCTCAGTAACCCATTTGGGGTATCCACCAGAGAGCGCTATTTGGTCAAGGTATTAATACTAATTGGAGGTTTGATAAAAAATGTACGTTTTTCGTCCTTCCCATTACCTAGGTGTACACCTGCACAGCTTCTGCAAAGCCGACGTCAGGCGTTTCAAGACCACGGCGCTGCTGTGTGCTGTGGTCTTTCTATTAAGTCTGTCTACCGGCGGTACATCCGCTCTGGCTCACGCCGCACAAGCGCAAACGCTTTCATTCGTGCAGGATGAGCGAGGTCCGCAACAGACTCCCCCCGGCTTGGAGGCTCCGCTGGCTCAAGCGCTAACCAATTTCCACGGCGCCGATCTCGCGGGCAAGGACGGCCCCCTGCAAAAGGTTGGGTATGATCTAACGCTGCTCCATGCACAATACGAATTCTTGCTCACGCAGAACGAAGGGGACGTGGACGTCCTCGAATTCGAGGGATCGACGGCGCTTATGCCTCTAGTCGAGAGAGCGGTGGATAGGGGCAAAACGGAGCTTTTCGTCGTGATCGATGCGGTGGCCCGCGGCGAAGCCAGCGAGCTGCTGCGGCAGATGCGGGCGTTGGGCCTTTACAACGGCACGGTCTTTGGAAACGTTGTTTCCGGCCAGCTGCCCGTTGTCGCCATCGATGAACTGGCCGTGCTGGATGTCCTGCTCTTTGCCAGGGCAGCGCTATCCACCACCCACGTTGGCCGCACGACGAGCCAGGCCGATACAGCCCTGCGCGCCGATCAAACCCGCGCCGAGACAAACGTCGACGGCAGCGGCACTACGGTGGGCGTGCTTTCCGACAGCTACAACTGCCTTGACGGTGCGGAGGCGGACATGAACAGCGGGGATTTGCCGCAGAGCATTATCGTGCTGGCCGAAACATCCAACTGTGCTTCGGGCACCGATGAAGGCCGGGCCATGATGCAGCTGATCACCGACCTCTCGCCGGGCGCTGCCCAAGCCTTTCACACAGCTCAGGGGGGCGCGGCCGTGTTTGCCAAGGGCATTCGGGGACTTGCCGCCGAGGGTGGGGCCGAAATAATTGTGGATGACATCATCTACTTCAATGAGCCAATGTTTCAGGATGGCGTGGTTGCCCAGGCGGTGGATGAAGTAGTGGCGGCGGGCGTCGCCTACTTCTCGGCGGCGGGCAATGCGGGTCGCCAATCGTACGAGAGTGCCTTTCGGCGCTCCGGCGTTGCAGGCCAGGCCGTGGACAGCGTGCTGCACGACTTTGATCCAGGCAATGGCGTCGACACGATGCAAGCGATCACCGTTCCGGCTGGCGGCACGCTGTTTGTCAGCTTTCAGTGGGATGAGCCGTACGCTTCTGCCTACGGTGGGGCTGGCTCCAGCAGCGATCTCGATATCTTCCTGCTAAACTCCGTTGGCGCGGTCGTTGCCGCTGGCGCGGATAACAATCTAGGCAATGATCCCATTGAAGTTCTGGCCTTCTCGAATTCCGGCCCGGAGACAAGCTTTGATCTGGCAATCCAGCTCTTTGCGGGGGAGGCGCCCGCTTTGATGAAATATGTCTACTTCGGCCAACCGGATTCGATTCAAGAATACGCCACCGACAGCAGCACCCTTTTTGGTCACGCCAATGCCAGCGGCGCGGAAGCGGTAGGAGCCGCCCCCTACTATTTCACCCCTCCCTTTGGTGTCTCCCCTCCGCTGCTGGAACCGTTCTCGGCGGCGGGCGGCACGCCCATCTTGTTCAACGCCAGCGGCGAGCGCATCTCCGAGCTGCGCATGAAGCCCGAAATTACGGGCGCGGATGGCACGAACACCACCTTTTTCGGTAGCGACATTCCCGATCCCGGCAACGGCAGCGATACCGACAACTTCCCCAATTTCTTCGGCACTTCTGCCGCGGCCCCCCACGCCGCAGCCGTGGCAGCTCTGCTCTTGGCCAAAGACCCCTCGTTGTCGCCAACCGAAATCTACGCCATCCTAGAAGAGAGCGCCATTGACATGAGCGAAGCTGGCTTTGATTTCGGTAGCGGCTACGGCCTGATCCAGGCCGATCGCGCCGTGGCCCAGATTATCGTTAACGACGTGGCCATTAGCAAGAGCGCCTCCGCCGAGGTGCTGCTGCCTGGCCAGCCCGTTACTTACACCCTGACTGTTCAAAACAGAGGCCCCGATGCAGCTGAAGCGCTGACCATCAGCGATTCCATCCCCGCCGTGCTGACCAACCTAAACTTCACCAGCAGCGCAACAGACGCCGAGACGGCCGTTGCGCAGGTCGGCGAAGCGCCGGACTACCAGTGGCAGGTGAACAGGCTGGCCGACCAAGAGAGCGTTACCCTCACCGTGACGGGCAACGTGCGCGCTGAAATCAGCGCCGATGTCTCCTTCACCAACACGGCCAGCGTGCTCGCCGTCAGCGATGTGGACACCACCAACAACACCAGCGCGGTTTCCTCGCGCGTTGACGTGCCGAGCCTGCGGCTGGAAGAAGGCACGTATCGCGTGGCAGAGGACACGGATGAAGTCGTCATCACCGCAACGCTCTCGACGGCCAACCCCCATGCGGAGGTGACCGCCACGTTCGCCACCCAGCCCGATTCGGCCTTCCCAGGCAGCGATTACACGAGCCTCGATGGCACGCTGACAATTTCGCTGGGGCAGCTACGCACCTCGCTGCGTTTGCCGATTGTAGACGACGGCATCGACGAGGCAGAGGAGCGCTTTCGCTTGCTCTTGAGCGAGCCAGCCGGGGCGGCGCTGGCAGAGCCGCTCAGCACGACCGTTACGATTCAGGACAACGACTCGCCGCTGATCACCGCGAGCAAAAACACAAGCCGTCAGGCGGCCACGCCCGGCAACGTCATCAGCTATACCTATACCATCACCAACAGCGGAAACGTGCAGCTGGAGAATTTGACGGCCACAGATGATCTGCTGGGCGAGATTCCCTTGGATAGGACAACGCTCGACCCCGGCCAAAGCGTCACCAGCGTGCTCGGCTACACCGTTCAAGCGCGCGACCTGCCGGGGCCGTTGGTCAATACGGTGATGATCTTGGCCACATCTGCCGGTGGCAATCGGGTTGAGACCGTAACCGAAGCCACGGTTGAGCTGTTTGATGCGAGCTTCACCTTTGGCAAGACGGTTTCGATTCAAGGTATTCGTCCGGCTTGTTCACCCGCCAGCACTATACAGGTTCCGGTTGGCACGGAGATCGTCTACTGTTACGCGGTGCGCAACACGGGCGACGTGGCGCTCGACACACACACGCTCGTGGATGATCAGCTGGGAACTCTGCTGAATGAGGCCGAATTCGAGCTGGGCGTGGGCGAAGTTTACACCTACACCGTCGTGGAATCCCTGGAGGTCAGCGTCACCAATGTGGCCACATGGACGGCTATCACTAGCGATGCTTCGGCCTCCTCGTTAGAGCAACAGTTGGCTCAGCAGCCCGCCCGACAGCGGGAGCGCGTAGTCACCCGGTCGGTGGAGCGGGCAACCGTTACCATTTCCTCAGAGCAGGACGATCAGGACGGCGATACGGTTCCGGACAATATCGAAGGTGCTGGCGACATGGACGGCGATAATGTGCCTAACTTCCTGGACACAGATTCGGACGGCGACGGCATCTCGGATGCTCAAGAAGCGGGCCGCACGCCCAGAAGCCCGCGCGACAGCAACGACGACGGCCGCCCGGACTATTTAGACCCAACGAAACAGTTCGACGGATTAACCAGCTTGTTCTTGCCCCTGGTCGGGCGGTAAGCCACCGCTGCGGAACCGTCTCAATTTTCACGCCTCCGGCCCTTTTTGCTCCATTAAGCTCAATCAGCCACTCCAAGCGTACAGCGGTAAGCTCGGAGTGGCTGACATGCATCTTGGGGTCGGTGGACGCGAAATCGCAGTGCACCTACTTGTGACACACCCCCTTTGATTCCTCGTCCGTTTGATCTTCTACACCAAAAGAGGTCACTGCACCCGCGAGGAAGTATGAAGCGCGAGCACTGAATCGCAATACTAAATTTCCCAGAAATTGATACTTAGCTCTATATCAAAACTTCACGGACAACGCTAAACTGTAGACGGGGTTCAACGCCTTGGCTCACAACGTCTCTCTGCCAAAACAGCGGCTGCAAGGTTGTTTTGGGTTCTCACTGATGGGCGTTGACCCTGCCATTCCCTTATCCATCCCTACAAAGAACAGAGAGAGCAGTCAAGTGAAAAACGTAAATTTAATCTTGTTCGGCCGGTCTTTTATCTTCTCGTCGCTCTGCATAACGCTGGTGGTTTTTGGGCTTTGGCCCACTAGCGCGGCGGCTAGCCCCACCCCGCTGCCGACAGTCCAAGAGGAACCGACCAACTACGTGAGCGAATGGAGCTCCTCTTGCGAGCGGGGAGCCAACCGCCTGGACGTTGAGCGGATTGGGCTAGGTCTAGGCAACCGCAATCGCTACAGCGGTGAGCCAAAGACCTTAACCGTCAATGAGCCGGAGTCCGTGCAATTTATCATTGCGCAGGTTATAACCCGCTCGTTTCGGAAGCCGGAGCGCGTGGACTTTATTACGCCCACCGAGAGCACTTCGCTTGTTGAACCCAGCGAAGAAATTGTCGACGACAACGGCAATGTTACCGCCTACGTCTATCAGGTGGTGCTGGAGGAAGCCAGCCAAGTGTCGACGCAGGTAATTGGCGCTCAGGCCGAAGACGGCTTTTACACCCCACGCTCTTTTACGCTCTTCGTCTTTCGCACCGGTGAGGACTTCGCGGCCACCGGCGCCACCTTCTACGATTTCGTCTTCAACAGCCAGCGCAGCGAAACGCTCACAATCGCCCCCTCTACGCTGCCGCGCGATGTGGTGCTCCAATTTGACCTGATTGACTTGGCCGCCGACGACCGATACGTCACGCTGATGGCGGAAGCTGGCCCCATCACGGCCACAACGACCGAGGATCGCTCCAACCAGGGCGATGAGTTGACCCTGTCCGAACTGTTGCTACCCAACGTACCGGGCGACATAACGGAAATCCTGGTCACAATCGAATCGCCGCCTAAGCCAAACGGGGCCTCGGCCATTCTGGGCGCCGTCAATGCCCGCATCGAGTGTATTCCAGCCGCCCTGGGAGATCGCGTCTTTTTGGATGAAAACGAGGATGGGTTGCAGAGCGAGGGCGAGCCGGGTGTGCCCAACGTCACGGTCAACCTGTGGGTGGACGACGATGAGGACGGGCAGCGGGACCGCGTGCTAAACACGATAACCACGGATGAAAACGGTCTCTACGACTTTGGCGGATTGAACCCGTTGCTGCGTTACATAGTGGAATTTGTGAGGCCGGATGGTCGAGAGTTTACGGCCCGCGGCGTTGGCGACGATGCGGCGCTCGACAGCGACGCTGACCCGGATACGGGCTTGACCGCACCCATCAGCCTCACCAGTGGCGATGTGCGGCTGGATGTGGATGCTGGCCTGCTGCCGGAGCAGGCAGCGCTTGCTTCGCTGGGCGATCGTATTTTCCTGGACGAGAACGAGGATGGGCTGCAAAGCGAGGGTGAGCCGGGCGTGCCCAACATTACGGTCAACCTGTGGGTGGACGACGACGAGGATGGGCAGCCGGACCGCGAGCTTGAATCCACCACCACGAACGGAAACGGCATCTATGGCTTTGCCGGGCTTGATCCAGTATTGAGCTACCTGGTGCAGTTTTTGCAGCCGGAAGAGCGTGACTTTACGGCGCAGAATGTGGGCGACGATGACTCCCTAGACAGCGATGCAGCCCCCACCACGGGCTTTACGCCGCCCATCGTTCTTAGCCCTGGCCAAGCACAGTTAGACACTGACGCGGGGCTCCTGCCGCAAGCGCCCGCTGCTCTGGGTGACCGCGTTTTCTTGGATCAAAACGACGACGGGCTGCAGAGCGAAGGCGAACCCGGCGTACCAAACTTGACCGTTAGCCTGTGGACCGATGATGACGGAGATGGGGAGCCGGACCGCCGACTTGAGACGACCAAGACGGATGCCGATGGCATTTACGGCTTTACGGACCTCGATCCCGCCTTGAGCTACCTGGTGGAGTTTGTACGGCCGGAAGAGAGAGAATTTACGCCTCAGAACATCGGCGGCGACGACGCCGTCGACAGTGACGCCAATCCCGATACGGGCATTACCGAGCCTATCACTCTCAACCCTGGCGAGATACGCTTAAACGTTGATGCTGGCTTTCTGCCCGTGCAGCAAGAGCCAGCTGCGCTCGGTGATCGCGTCTTCGTAGATGAGAACGAGAACGGGCTACAGGACGAAGGCGAGGAGGGCGTTGTTGGCGTCAGCGTCAACCTGTGGCTGGTCGCGGGCAACGTGCCCGACCGTCAACTGGCAACGGCGAGCACGAATGAAAATGGAATCTACGCCTTTATCGAGCTGAACCCCGCTTTAACCTACGCAGTGCAGTTTGTGCAGCCAGCGGGACGGGAATTCACCTTACCGTCCGTAGGGGACGACGATGCCGTGGACAGCGATGCCGACGTGGAGACCGGCTTTAGCCCCTCCATCAACCTTGGCCCCGGCGAGACGCAGCTAAACGTGGATGCTGGCCTTCTCCCCGGAGAACCCGCTTACCTGGGCGATCGCGTCTTTATGGATGAAAATGAAGATGGGTTGCAGGGTGAGGATGAACCGGGCGTACCCGATGCCGTCGTCAACCTGTGGGTCGATGACGATCAGGACGGCGTGCCGGACCGCCAGCTAACGACAACGACAACGGACGAGAACGGCATCTACGGTTTTGCCCAACTCGATCCCAGTCTGAGCTACGTGGTAGAGTTCGTGAGGTCAGAAGAGCAGGCGTTGGTGACCGCTGCCGCGCAGCAGTCTGCGTTCACCCTGCAGAGCGTGGGGGGGAACGACGCGCTGGATAGCGACGCCGACCCGCGGACGGGCTTTACGCGGCTCATCACCCTCATTCCGGGCGAGGTGCAGTTGAACATCGATGCGGGCCTCCTGCCCGCTCAGCCTGAGCTGGCGGCTTTAGGTGATCACGTCTTTATCGATGAAAACGGCAACGGGCTGCAAAGCGAGGGCGAACCCGGCGTACCGGGCGTTACGGTTAGCCTGTGGGTGGACGATAACGGAGACGCGGAGCCGGATCGCCAGCTTGCCACCACCACTACGGACGAAAGCGGCATCTATGGCTTTGCTGGGCTGAACCCCGCGCTGAGCTACCTAGTGCAGTTTATCAAATCCGAAGATCGAGCATTCACGGCCCAAAACGCTGGCGACGACGATGCCCTAGATAGCGATGTCGACCCGCAGTCGGGCTTTACCCCACCCATTAGCCTGGACTCCGGCGAAGTGCGATTAAACACGGATGCCGGTCTACTCTCTACCCTGTCGCTGGACGAGACCAGCGAGCCAACTCCCATTCTGTTCAACATCTTCCTGCCCGCCGTAATTCGCCCGTAGTAGAGGCCGATGCAAGTAGGTTACACCTTTCTGAAAGCTTCCGAGCTTCCAGAAAGGTGCTCGGCCACAACTGTCTGGTTAACGCCCAGGCGTATGGAGGAGGCGGCTTCGGAGTAGGCACATATTGCGCCAACCTAACGATGCAAAGGTGTGCCTACTTTTTAAGCACGGTTTGAGGCAGTTCTGTCGGCGCAGCATTAGCGAATCAATCAATGAAGGAAAACCACATGTCGTCTTTTCGGGCTCGGCTTCTAATTTTATTGCCTTTAACTTTCTTGCTTCTGCTGATGGCAGAAACGCCAGTGCATTCCTCAGCGGCAAAATCTCTGGCTCAGCCCTTGGTACAAGGAACGCCGCTGACCGTTTCATTGCAAGCGGACAGCCTGCGGATCGAGTGGCAAATTCCCGTGTCCGGTGCCCGCGAGGTAACGGCGGCCAACAGCGAGGCCATTGCCGCCACGCTGCAAAGGCTGCCCAGTGCCCCCTACGAAGGATATGTCTTACCGCTGCGGACTATTCCCGTCTACCTGCCCGCGAACGTAGGGGAGGCCCCGTCCGTGTTGATCGAACATCTGCACACTGCCGCCTGGCCAAGTGGCATGGGGAATGCCCTTGCCGATTTCGTGACGCAACCTGCCCAAGCAGCACCGCCCGCGCTCCACCAAACGCTTGAAAATGCCGACGATTTACGTGCACTGTGGGCGGTTGCGCCAGCGCTGCCGCCCGCTCCGGTTTTTCTGCTGCGACAGGGCCGCGTGCGTGGGCAAATGATTGCGGTGTATGCCGTTAGCCCCATCTACAGTGATGCGGGTGAAACAAAGCTCGCCACTTCGTTCAACGCCGTCATTCCGACTGGGCAGGATCAAGTGGTGCAAGGCAATACGCTGCCCGCTACCACGGTTGACAGCTTCGACGCTCCCTTTTCGCCAGAGAGCCGCTTTCTCATCAACCGGGCGGCCCGGATCGTAGTTCACCAAGCTGGCGTGCAGCGCATTACGGGTGAGATACTGGTGGCGGCCGGCATTCGCACCGATTTGGCCGATCAGCTGCGTCTCTTTCACCAAGACGACGAGATTGCGTTGGAGGTGCGCGACGACAACCGCAACAATCAGCTTGATCCCAGTGACGAAGTACGCTTCTATGCGGGAGATGTGTTCGCGGAAAAAGTGGGCGATCAGTGGAATCCATCCAGCGTTTACTGGATTGGAGTTGCAGACAAACCCGGTCTGCGTATGAGTGTGGCGGACGCCCGGCCCAACGGCGCACCCCAGCGAAGCTCGGCCGTAGAGCGAGGCGTTTGGCAAAGCAATGAGCACTTCTTTTCGTTCGCGCCCGGCCCTGATGGAGATTACTTCTTCTCCGCGGACATGAGAACGCTCGACGCGACGGCAAGTGTAGAGCAGGATGCTTCCGCGCCCAGCCAAATCGCTGCGCTGAACGTTCAACTCCCGCTTACCACCGAATATTTCACCTCGACGTTTACACTTCACGGCACTTCACTGCCGATCCGCAGAGATTATCCACAGCATACACTGCGCGTGCAGGTGGGCCAAGTGAATAAAGATGTGGAATGGAAAGCCGACACGCGCACAGCAGCGGACTGGTCGCACGAAATAACAGCAACCGTGGCAAGCAGGCCGCCCGAACTAAAGGTGTCGCTGCTCCCTGGTCAGCAACCGAGCCATCTGCTGCTGGACCGTGTCGAATGGTCGCAGCCCGTTCACCTAGACTTTGCTCAACAGGGGGGCGCGTTCTCCGGTGTGCCGGGCAGCTGGGTCTACATGTTAACCAATACGCCTGCGGGACGCACGCTCTACGATGTGACGGACGCTGGGCGCCCCGTCGCGCTGGACATCCCTGATGGTTTGGATACCCAATTTCAAGCCGAGCCAGCGGTGCGTGACTATCTACTGGCTGGCGCGGGAACGTTGCACGCGCCCTCGGTGCAAAAGCACGCGCCAGCGGAACTGCTCAACATTCGCGCCGCAGACGCCGTTTACATTGCGCCGCCCGAACTTATTCCATCCCTGCAGCCGCTCGTTGAGCACCGGCGTCGGCAGGGCTACGAGGTGGCGGTGATCAACGTGCAGGAGATTTATGCGCTGTGGAACGACGGCTATACCTCTCCAACTGCCATCCGCGAATTTCTCCGCTTTGCCGTTGCTACTTGGCGGCCCGCGCCCATATCTGCGGTGCTGGTTGGGGACGGAACCTGGGACCCCCTCAATCATTTGAGGAAGAACAACGTGAACTTTATTCCGCCGTACATGGCGGATGTCGATCGCTACATCCACACAACCGCCTGTGAAAACTGCTACTTTCAGCTGGACGGGGCAGACCCGTTGGTCAGCGATAGTGATCCCAACTTTCTAATCGATCTGTGGGGCGGTCGTTTTCCCGTCAAGAGCGTAGAGGAATTGGATGTGGTGGTTGACAAAATTATTGACTACGAGACGGACTCCGGTAGCCTATCTCTCTGGCGCAGCGATGCAATTTTCGTGGCGGATGATTACGAACACTGCGACGGCACCCGCGACGGCGCAGGTGACTTTGCCGCTCACAACGAGCTAATTATTGAACAGCTGCCGCCGCAGGTTGATGTCAAACGTGCTTATTACGAACCGACGAAGGATTGCAGTCCGCAGGGGCGCGAGCGACTGGCCCGTGAAGTTCACGAACGTACCCTGGCGCTGGCCAACGCTGGGGCGGGGTTATTTACCTTCTCCGGCCACGGCCTACAGTGGGGAATAGCGCAGCTAGGCCTGGATACGGAGCCAACCTTCCTACTAGGCCTGTACGATGCCGATTTGTTAACCAACCGGGACAAGCTGTTTGTGGCGCTGCAAATGACGTGCCTCACCTCTCAATTTGCTAGGCCCGCAGTTTCGGGCACGACGGTGGATGAACGGCTGTTCCTAAATGCAAACGGTGGAGCCGTCGCCGTGTGGGGCTCATCAGGCCTGAGCGTTGCCGCCGGCCACGATGTGCTGCAAATTGGCTTTCACCGTAAGCTGTGGCAGGCCGAAGGGGCAAGTGCGCGCCTGGGGGAGTTGGTCGAGGCGGGATACCTTGAGCTGTTTACTTCACCAACCGGCAACTGCTGCCTGGATCAGCCCAAGACCTTTTTGCTCCTCGGCGATCCGCTCACGCCGCTCCGCATCACGCTGCCGGAGAGTGTTACCTACCTGCCGATGGTTACGGAACAATCTAGGTAGGAGTTCTCCGCTGTGAGGTACATTCTCAGATGCCCCTTTATATACAAACCGTATGTGAACCCATTTTCACGTAAACCAATCTGGAAAGAAACGTGATGAACTCTCAACACTTGGTAAGATACCTTCATTTCGCGTTGTCTCTATTTGTCTTGCTCTTGATTCTGCTCCTCGCCAATAGTGTTCGCGAGGAGCAGAAGGCAAACCCATTTAATACGGGTGGAGACTTAATTCCCTCAAGTTACGAAGAGGAACCAGCTTCGCGTGGTGAAACCGGCGTGATACCTGGCAACCCTGGGGACAGATTGCCATTTGAACGTTATCTCTCTTCGTCTGCCTCTGCGGGCACGTGTATGATAGCAAGTAGGCCGTGTGAAATTGCGTTGATTCCGGGTCTTGGTGCCGTTGCTGGCCCAGATGTGCTGGTAGCTAAAAGCAGAGTATACCTACCTATCATTGAGTACAGCACCCAATCAGACATGAGTATTGGCTGTTACAAGAACGAAGTGACCCAACAACTGGGCCAACTCTTCGTAAATGATCCGGGGCAGCAGCGTGCGCGCGAAACGCTACAGTGCTCGGATAGATTGGTCGCGGCGGCTCAAGCTCGAGTGTGGAATATGGCGCAGAACAACTATTTGAGTCACACTGATCCCAAAGGGCGCTCGCCCCACTTTTATATTCGTCAAACAGATTACCCTTTGCCTGATGCTTACGCTAGTGGAGAAAATTTTGTTGAGAGCATTGCGGGGGGCTTTGCTAGCGCGAACAGCGCATGGAAAGCACTGCTGGGGTCTCCCTCTCACCGCGTGCATGTTTTGGGAGAGAAAGACTTTTTTCGCGCACAGAACTGTTTTGGTATTGGCTATATAGAAAGCACAGACCACCTCCGGCACTACTATGTTATTTTGACGGCTCCCTGCTCTAATCGTCAGGTTGAAGAAGGATTAGTGTCTCAAGCGGAGGATGATCTTGGTTATGCCCGTTAAACGAGTAAGTGCACTCATGGATATGACATTTTATCGAGGAGTCGGTATAATCTACGACAGTTTGCGATCTCGCGAAGCTCCATTCTCAGACGCCGCTTCTCTGGGAGACCCGCCCCAGAAAGCATCTGCTTTGAGCATATCTGCTCCGCGATTGGATGCGCAGCTCTCGTGCAAAAATCGCCGGTGAATTTTTCGAACAGGTAGTTTCCCCATTGAATGACGAAGACCCAAATTTTGTAGAGAGCGGCGGTAAACCGCCGGGAGAACACATGATGTTTGCTTCGCGGAACAGCCTGTCCCGCGCTATTTTTGATAATGCAGCCGTTGGCATAGCGGTTGTAAATTTAGATGGCTCTTGGCGCTACGTCAACGCCCGTTTGTGCGAAATGATTGGGTATAGTAGAGAAGAGCTGTTTCAAATTCCATTTCCAAACATTACCCATCCCGATGATTTGGAGGTAGACCTCGCTCAGTTCGAGTTACAGGTTTGCGGTCAGATTCGGATGTACACGATGGAGAAACGCTACATTTGCAAAGATGGAAGCGTTATTTGGGTAAATCTAACGACGAATACCCAGTTTGATGAGGAGAAAAATCCACTCCACTGCATTGCCATCATCGAGGAGATTACGGAGCGCAAACAAACGGAACGCGCGCTCGAGCAGATGCAGAAGTTGGAAAGTTTGGGATTGTTGGCAGGCGGAATTGCCCACGACTTCAACAATATGTTTGCAGCCATAAATAGCCACCTCACGCTGGCCCTGCGGGGCATGTCGCCGAATGATTTAGCTTGGGAGAACGTCCAAGCCGTCGGCGACATCGTCGAGCGCGCTGCCGCTTTGATTAACAAGCTGCTGGTATCGACAGGTCAGAGCTATTATGAAGTGCAGTCCCTTGATTTAAACGATCTGGTTGAAGAATGTCTGAGACTGCTAAACAGTGCGGCGTGGGAGAGGGTGGCATTTCGGCCCCTGTTACATGTGGAACCCATCTTTGTCCGTGCAAATCCAAGCCAAATATACCAAGTGGTTACGAATCTCCTGATAAATGCGGCCGAGGCCATTCAGGCGGAAACGGGTACGGTGACTGTGCGCACATGGACCGAGTGGCTGGATGCTACCGACAAACATTACTGGCAGTATACAGGGGTTTCTGCCAATCCAGGTGAGTATGCAATTGTAGAAGTGAGCGATACCGGGGTGGGCATAGACGAACAGGCGCTATCCAAGATATTTGATCCCTTCTTTACCTCGAAGCCAACGGGACGCGGTTTGGGCTTGGCCATTGTGCGAGGAATTGTCCGCGGGCATAAAGGTGGATTAACCGTCGAGACGGAAAAGGGGGAGGGAACTTCATTTTGCATTGCCCTGCCTTGCAACTCCACACCGGACAAAGAATGGGTTACTAAAAAGGAACTATATCCAAAAGACAACCATGCCAATGTTGTTTTGGTGATCGAGGACGAGGAACCCATGCGTACCTTTATTAGTCAAGTGGTAGAGCAAGAAGGCTTCTCTGTGCTTACGGCCAAAGATGGTAAGGAAGGTTTAGCTCTCTATGAAGAACAAGTGAAAGATATTTGTTTGGTGATTTTAGATTTAATTTTACCGGAAATTAGCGGTGAACGAGTGTTTACTACACTACGTCAGGTAAATCCCGCCGTCAACGTTATTGTTTCCTCCGGGGGGAGTCCGACATTAAATATGCAGCGATTTATTGAAGAAATGCACTGCAGTTTTCTGCTGAAACCGTACAGCGCGGATGTCCTTTCCAGGGAAATCGAGAAGTTTGCGATTTGAATCTTTTTGAAGACTCGTTGTTTAATAGCGCTTTGTATCTTCAACTCAATGGCTTGTAACCATAAAGAATTAATCGTTAAGCCACGTAGAGATTCTCCAGTCGACCACTTAAATTCTTACCCGCTCTATCTCTTCAAGCGCAATTTCCTCACGCCTCCGATCATAGAGTTTCGTAGTCCTTGGTGATTCGTGCCCCGCTATCTGCTGTGCTACTTCAACTGTGCCTCCATTCTCTAGATAAGTCGTGATGCCCGTTGCCCGAAAGGTGTGGCAGCAGACGTTGTCCGGCAATTGGGCACGTTTCGCTCGTCGCTTGAGCATTCGCCACACATCTTGCGGGTACATCTTTGCCTCTGTCAATTCTCGGCTTCGGTTCAACGTTCGAAAGAGAGGTGCCTTCCTTTGCTCTGTTACTTTGGTGACTTCAAGGTACTCATCCAAATACTCCTCCGCTTTGTGGTGAACTGGTACTTCGTGGTACCTGCCGCCCTTTTCATGTAAGCGAAACCACCAGCGTTTGCCCTTAGGAAAGTAGTCTTCAACATTCATCTTCAGCACCGCCCCCACTCGTGCGAATGAGTAGACCATCACCCCAATCAGCGCCCGATCGCGCAGACCAACTATCGAACTCGTATCAATTGAGTCGAGTAGCACTCGCGTCTCCTTCGCCGTCAGCACGGGTGTTTTACCCGTCCTGACCACGTGTTTTGGCCCGCGCACCGAGTGGGCGGGGTTGGTGGCGACAATGTGGCCCGTCACCAAAAAGTCAAATAGTATCCGAATGGCCGCCAAGTGCTGCTTGACCGTCGGGGCTGAAAGCTGTTGATTTAGTTGTTCGATATAGGAAGAGATGAGGACGGCGTTGATCTGGTGTAGCTCAATGCGGTATTGGTGACACCAGTGAAAGAAACGATTGGTGGAGTGGAGATAGGCGCGGCGGGTATTGGGGTTGCGGATGGTGGCGGTGAAGAATTCGACGAAGCGGTAAGAGGCTTGCTCACCAGCACTTACAATTAGTTTTGGAACCCTATCGCTTGCCACCAGCGAGTGCTGAAAAGTGCCGGCGGCAAGTGCTGCATCCATATTCGATTTTACGTGAGATAACGTCCTTTATATAACCTTTCTTAGGGACAATGCAAGAGGGAGCCTCAATATGCTAATGTGTCACATGAGTAGGCTGAGCGACTGCTCGTTGACAGTGTCACCCAAGCGGCGTAAAGTCGAAACATGGAAGAAGCGCAAACAGAATACCCACAGGTGAGTGAGCAGTACGACGGCACCTACTTTATCGAAGTCAATGAGAAGGGGCGGATGACATGGCCAGCCAAGTTGCGCCAGATGCTAGAGATGTCGGATAGCACGCAATTGGTCGTGGAGGTGAAGAGCGGCAAGATTTCTGTGATGGGACGACTACCAACTCTAGATGAATTGGCTGGCTCCGTGCCGCCGCTCGACGCGTCAACGGGTCGGGAAAATACAAAAGAGCTTTACTCGCAACAGAATGAGCAATGACCACCCACTCTTACTTCATTGACACCAGTATCTTCATCGACTACTTAGTGCAGAATGACCTTGAAAAATCCTCATGCTGTGCAGCGCTGTTCAAACGGGCTGCCGCGAATACAATTAGTCTTATTACCACTGAATCTGTCATTGTGGAAGCTGTCAGTTTGCTAGGCTCAAGTCAGCTATACAATCGGCCACGAGGCTGGACTCAGACTGCGTTGACCCGTTTACTTCTCTTACCAGGACTGAAGATGCCAAACCAATCCGCAGTAATTCGAGCCTTGACATTGTATGTGGAGAAGGAAGCGTCTATCCAAGAGTGCTTAATCGCTGCCCGCATGGAGCAGGAACACGTAAGGCTTATCTACAGCTACAATCGAAACTTTGACTTGTTCGACCAGATTAAACGAGCAAACACTGCCCCACTATCTGATTAGTACAACAACGCGGTTACTCGTCGGTCAAGTCTGCTGTTTCAGTTACCTCTTCTGTCACGGTGAATTCAATGGTGATGGGAGGACCGACATAACGCGTATGCATCCAAACGCGCCATGTACTGGTAAAGACTTCTGTAGCAGAACTACCGGTCAAATCTGGGGCTGTGAACAGACTTTCATAATCTGTAAACGTAAATGGTTCTCCAGACTCTACCGTTCCTGCCACTGGCATCAGTGGCCACGCGCCAAACAGATGCGTGTCGCTTCGATTCGTGTTGGATAAGAAATCTCCCCTATCTGCCCGAAGTTGATAGGGTGCTCTGGGTACAACTGTAATTTCGGGCCTGAATTGCTGACCGGACGACACGATTTTGGGGTAAGTTACCTCGACAACATCAATGACTTCACCCGGAAGCGGTATACGGGAATGGGTCAGTCCCCTATCTCTCGTTCCTGTCCAAACGTGATCGTCATTAAACGGGCACGATTGACATTCCACACCAAAAGCAATGCTCAAGGTATCGAGTGAGTGGTAAAGTAGCCACTGACCGTTGCTGTCATAAACAACTCCTGCAGAAGTAGCTGCCCAAATTCTACCGTACCCGTCGCTTGCCACATCCCGTACAGAGTTACTTGGCAAGTCGTCAGGATGTTGGTGGACTACCCACTCTTCATTCTTAAACTGGGAAATGCCGCCGTCATCAGTCGCTATCCAAACAGACTCAACGATGCTGTTAGGCGATTTGTAGACAAGAATATCCCGAATCGAGTTTCCACTTAGCCCACTTGTCTCCTTTGTGTAATGAATCCATCTCCCCTCATCGGCTTTATACCGACTGATTCCAGCAGCAATGTGTCCTGCCCAAATATCTCCATTGCTGCCAAATGCAAGTGCGTGTACATGATTGTCAAACAACGTAGCATTTTCCAGCGAATATGGAACTGACCATACCTCTCCGTTAAACTTAGTAATTCCCTTCCAAGTGCTGACCCAGAGATTATCATCCTTGTCCAATCCTATGCTATATGTCGTGTTACTTGGGAGCCCACGACCTGCTGTGTAAATCTCTTCCTCATCCTTGCCGATCATATAGACGCCTGACTCCGTGGCGCTCCATATCCTGCCTTCCACGTCCATGACTATGTCATTGACATTGGCACTTGTCTCCCCATCAGTAAAATCACAAACCTGCCACTGCTTACCGTCATAATGTCCGAGACCCGCTGGTGAGTTGCTGTCCTCAGCGAAAAAGCCGACCCAAAGTCCACTCCTATCTATATGAAGTGCCCTGACAAAATTTGATAAAACGCCGCCATTCGTGTTGTCGTGCGAAAAGATACTGACCCCTTGATCGCGAAGAAAGCGCTCAGCGGGAAACATCTCCACTGTTCGCTTCTGTTCACAAACTGAATCAGCACCGGCTAAGTTAACGAGGGAATTACCGTTGACAACAGTCGTTGTTATAGCTGAGAAGGAATCAACTGTTGATGAAATGGATGATAGCTGATCATTTTCTGTCGTAGATGTATCAATGTTACTTCTGCTGGCTAAGTTGAAAAGTAAAAACGTCAGTCCAGCAGTTGAGAGTATAGTGCACATAAAAACAAGTGAGCGTCGAGACAGCAAACGCTTACTTCGTAAAGCATCGATTTTAGCTAGTCGCTCGGTCAATGCTTGTAAAAACAAACGCCAATTTGTCGCAAAAAGTTGTAAATGGTTAAAAGAGCTCCTAGCTTCTGTCTCTCCTGTGCTTACATCAAGGCGATTAAGGGGTTGTTGCGCTTCAACAAGGACAGGTTCAGCAGAACCACCTTCTTGCCCCTGCTCCAGAAGGAGCTGCGCATATTCTTGAATACGTAATAATCGTGCGGCACGAGATGACACATCACGGAGCTCTAATTTCTCATAGATGTTGTTGAGGTGAAATTTGACCGTCCTATTTTCGATATGCAAGGCAGCAGCCACTTCTGAAATGGCGCTGCCTTTGCCACGTTCGCGCAAAACCTCAAGTTCCCTCTCTGTTAGCTGGGACAGTTTATCCAAAGCTTGCTCTTGATTTTGCATACTGTACCACCTGTCTCTTCTCCTGAACTTAAGTACAGTTTGTCGCTTTGCCACAAGAAACAGTACCCAAGGACAGTTCCCCCACGCTCTAGCAACTGATACATTACCGAATGTCGCTTGAAAAAGTCAAGTGATTTGTTCATCTGCTCATAGACAAAAAAGGAGGTCTTTCATGAGCAAACGCAAGTTGTTTCAGGGAGTGAGGGCGTTGCTTTTGATGGCAATGCTACTCTCACCAATGGTGATTCCCGAATCTGCACAGGCAGCGACCTGTGTTAATGGTTCCGGGACAAGTTGGCGACAGGGAAGTGATGGTGAAATTCATCATTACGTCTACTTCTACGCCGCCTTTTCAGCCGCGGACTACAAAGTTTACCGGAACAATAACTTTGTGCCCAACGCTTCTCTTTGGGGGCATCCTAGCCCACCAAGTGGTTACGTCGAGGCCGGATTCCCTTGGCCCGCATACATACCGAGGCCAAGCGCTAACAGTTGGCGCATCTGCGGCGTGTGATTTACCAAGCCTTCTGATTAACCACACATGATTAGTAAAGGTAGCATAACTGCTTCTTGACCAAGTTGAATGCTACCTTTACTTTGTTATGTGAACAGTGTAATATGCCCTTTAATGTCTCCCAAAATAATTGCTCCTATAGTAGGGGGAGTTTCACTATTGTTATTCCTGTTCTATATAAACATATACATTCTAGGCGATGCCAGAATCAGCTACTGTGCAGATAGAGCAAACGAGCAGCATAGTGTCTATATGCCAATGCAGCAAGAGAAACTTTCGTTTTACAGCAACTGTCTAAAGAATCTATCCTCAATAGATGTGCTCAGGTCAGCACTGAACAGTAAGGACTAGCCAGTGAAGAGAACAGATCCCCAAGTTAGATGTTAATCTAATTGCGCCATTCAAACCAATACCTTCGCCAAAATGAGTGGCGTCGCTCTCTCACAAATGACCCATTTGGGGTATGTGCTTCGCTCTATCAACCGTTAAAACTACCTCTGGCAAAATCAGAGCACGTTTAATTGCGACGGGCCACCTTTGTAGCACGCAGCCTCAGGAGAAACTAATATCAAAAATTGCGAAAGTATTGTCAAACCGTATGATAACTTTGAACCGCATAACTTCAATTCTGTTTCTAAGCTAAATATATTTATAGAGCCACCCGCTTGCGCTCCATACTAGACTTGACCCTAAAAACAACATCAACAAAGATAACATCAACGATAGCGCGAAGCCTACTTGCTTCCGATGTGCCGTACTTTAGCCAAAGGCGGTTTGTGAATAACGATCAAGCACTACGACCTTCTTTTCAAAACTTGTTGAGTTCAGTTAATTGAAAAAGTCCATCGAGAAGACGCAGGGAGTGCGCTCTCGATGGACGGTGTACCATTGCGTCTCAGCAGCTTCTACTGTCAGAAGGGAATCTCATCCTCGTCAAAGGGGTGATGAGGCTGCGCCTGCAGCACCCAGCCGTTGAGTCGCCAGTGGACGGCCAGGATGTCGGCATACTCGGCCAACTCGCCCTGTTTGTTGGGGTCGCTGACCTGGAGCTTGCCCGCTGCATCCACTTCCCCACAGCAGACGCGCCAGCAGTAGCGGTCCATCTGGAAGGGTTCCCACAGCCCATCGCCGAGGAAGAAGTGCATCTCCGGGTCGGCAATCTGGCTGCCGGAGTAGCTGCTCAAGAAGAAGGTCAGCTTGACGACCAACTCCTGGCGCACCTCCTCAATCCGCAGGTCACCACACTGGCGAAAGCGCAGGTTGAGATACCAGCGACCGTCTTCATGCTGGCTCGAGCCATACTGCTCGCGCAGCTCGTGAACAAAACGCTCCATCTCATTCGCGGCCATGCGTCGCTCCTTTCTAGTATTCGCTGGGCAAAAGAATCGTGGAAACGCTGCGGTCCCACTCTGTAATAACGTACAGCTTCGTGTGGCGGCTGGTGTGGTAGACGCTCAGCAAGCGCCCTTCGCCGTCAACGGACTCCTCATTCAACTGTCGGTCGTGCTCATCCAAGTCGCCCCAGTCGCCACGGACGTGGCGCTGGAAAAACTCGAAAGGCGTCTGGTCGGCCTCCTCCAGCGCGGCCTCCGCTCCCGGTGTCATAAAGATGTGACCGAGCGGAAAGCGCGCCTCTACCGTCTGTACAGGTGTGGACATGATGTTCTCCTTTGGAAAAGCAAAGAGACGCGAACGTGCTGTTCGCGTCTCCCTTCACGTGATTCGGTTGGTTGCTGAGGTCGGAACGGCTGCTAATTTGTCGCTGCCAAGGTGCAAGGTACGCTTCTGACTGTAGAGAAGCTGTGGGGCGAAGTCAACGGCGCTGCTGCGCTATACTAACAACATGGCGCGCCCCTCGCCCGAACAGTACCAGCTCGCCTTTGCCTTCCATCAGCGCAACGAGCGACCCACACAACCCTACCCCGTTCAACTCGCTGCCTCCACCCCCATCGAGGCGAGAGAGTCGAGCCTGGGGCGCTTTGTCCACGCGCTGAACAACCCGCTGCCCGTGCACAATCCCATCGACGCCGCCACCTTTCTCACCGAGTGGGTCTACCACCCCTTCCGCCAGGTCGACCAAGAGGAGATGTGGTCGCTGCTGCTCGACCGACGCAACCACCTGACCCACGCGGCCATGGTCTACCGCGGCGACGTCGGCAGCATTGCCGTGCGCCCGGCCGAAGTCTTCAAAGAAGCAGTCCGGCTCAACGCCCCCGGCCTGATCCTCTCACACGTCCACCCCTCGGGCGACCCAGAGCCTTCGCACCAGGACGTACGGCTGACCCATCTCCTGCGCGAAGCGGGCACGCTGCTCGGTATCGAACTGCTCGACCACATCGTGGTCGGTCGCCACGACTGGGTCTCCCTGCGCGCCAAGCATCTGGGCTTTGAGTAAAGTTTGGTCCCCCACCATTGGGGCAATTCTGTCACACCAACCGCACCCATACGCTTCATCCAACAGCTCTGCAAGGGCCGGTGAAACCTGAGTACCCCACCACTCCCTGTGGGTAGACTACTACCGTTTCCGCGCATAGCGGATGGAGTCGGCAATCTGGTAGTCCAGGTAGCTCGTCTCCCCACTGACCCGTCGCGCCCACTTCTCCATCCGCTGCCCTGCCCGCGGCGAGGCCAGCAAAATCCGCCGCATCTGCCCTTCATCTTGGCCCGTGTAGAAGGCCAGCGCATTAAAGAGCAGCACATCCGCCCGGCTCTCGTCGGGCGTGCCCGCTTCACCACCGCTGTAGACGTGGGACACATCGCCGTGGTAAATTTCGCGGTAGAGCTCGCCCAACTTGCCGCCAAACATGCGCTCGGTGACTTCCTCGTCCGTCTGCGACATCTGCACAGGGTTGCGCATCTGCTCCGACGCGCTCTGCTGGCTCTTTGGTGGCTGGAGATACAAGCGGTAAAGCTCACGCAGCGCGACCAGCCGCTCGTGAAGCTCGCTGGGCGTGCCCGGCAAGTGGTTCCCCGTCACGGTCAGGTAGCGGCTGTGGTTGTAGAGCTCTACCGCTCCCCGGCGTCTGCCGCCAAAGTCGCCCAGCTCGGCCTCGGCAAAAATGCGCAGTCCCCTCCCCGACGGGCTGACCTCGGTGTAGCTCTCTACCAAGTCAACGACGCGACGGGCCGTCTGGCTCAGCTCTCCATCGGCATTGATACAGCCATCGATATCCACCCCCACCAGCCCATCATCACGCGTCAGCACAATACCCAAGCCGTCGTACTGCCCCGTCGCTTGGAGGAGAGCATGAGCCTCATCGAAGCTGCTCCACGTCTCTGGCTTGGAAATGTCGGCGGCGCGCTGCGTGTGTGGATTGAGCGGCAGCTTGAGGGGCTTGGGCCGTGAGGGATGCGCCCAGTACTTCCAGCAGACCCACTGCGGCCGCGCTTTGAGCTGTTGGGGAATGGCTTCAATCTTCATGCTGACTCTTTGCTTCATGGTAGCCTAACGCTCCCTCTCTTTCACCTCTTCGTTTCTTATCTGTACGTAGCGGCTGGGGTTCAATGGGGGCGGGGGGCGGGTTCTGAAAACGGGTGCAGGACGGGTGGCCGCGCCAGCGCAGCGGCTGGCTGCCTGGGGGCAAGCAGGGCGCGGTTGCCCTGCCTCACCCTCCACTTTAGCTTGAGCCTGTCGCAAGGGAAGCTCCGCGCGAGAGGCCAAGCGGTGGGTGGTTTGCCGCTTGACTTTTACTTTCCCGCCTCTGCTATACTGGCCCCAAAGGGTGGGGACTCAGCCAAAGCCGAGTCCCCGTTGACACAATCCCCGTCCCGACAAAGGACTACAGATAGAAGTGCGCCAGACCCACGCCGATGGAGGCGAGGCCGGTCACCAGGCCCAAAGCCATGCGCAGCGCCAGGAAGCGCGCGCGTGGCTGAACCCGAGCGCGCACGGCGGGCAGCTGTTGGAGCAGCTGGAGGCCGTCCGGCTCCTGTACCTGTAGGTGGACGCGCAGACCGGCGGCTTGCAAGGCCTGAATCTGCCGCGCCACCTCCTCGTCGTTGGCCCACGTCCGCAGGTGATCGACCTGCAAGTTGACCGAGGTGTTGTCCATGTTTCACCCCCTTTCGAGTTGAGGCGGAACTAACGCTGTCCGCCAGGTCAAGGCAGCTCAGGCTGCCCTCACCCAGCTCACCGCGCGTCGGTACAAAGGATGGGGTCACGAAGTAAGGGGGAGAGAGCCGGTGTCACCCGGCTCTCTCGCTAGATAAACGCTGGCGCCAGCTAGCAGAGCAGCCTGTACGCCGGAATTTGGGCCTTCACCGCAGAGAGACGACAGGGCTCGAAGAAGCAGTCCCGCTCAAGGCGGAGCCCCATCATGCCGCGCGTGCGCTGGAGCTCCGACAGGCTAAAGGTGCCCAACTCAGCAACGTCGCCGTCGACCAAGCCGAAGCAGGTATCCTCGCCGTCAAATTCCAGCGCAAACCAGCTCCAATGAAAATCTGGGTAGAAGAACTTGCAGATGACCATCGGATCCGGCTCCTCGCGGGTCGCGCCCAGCTTGGGCAGCTGCTTGCGCAGCGCTTTGGTCAATAGTTTCAGATAACATCACTCCTTTCCCGGGCCATGATTCGCCTGACCGTGAGGTCACGCTCGACCCGAAGCCAGCCGCTGCGAGCAACGACAGATTTCGGAACGAGCCACGAGTTGGGAAGGTGAGCGATGTCTCTGCTGTTTCGACCAAGCGCCTGACCACCGGCACAAAGCGTGTATCGCTTGGGTAGAAAATCCTTGCTTTAAGAAGATAGGTGGGAGTGCGAAGTAGAGCTCTACCTCGCACTCCGCTTGTTACAGCTTGGCTGCTTCGTCCGCGACAATTTGTCGCCAGTCTATTTTCTGCACAGTGCCCATCTGGTAATCTTGGCCATCGAACTGAGGCTGATAGCACTCGATATCAAATGTAGCGTCTGACTTCAAATAGACCTTCCAGATGTAATTGATGTCTCCGTGACGTTCCTGACAGGGTTGGAAGCGTGGCACAGCCTGATAATAATCATCCACGTCGTTATCGGCAGAGAGTCGTATCATCAAGGCACCGACGCGCTCGCTGTCCCACCATCGGGGCGCACTCCCGTGCTGGGTAAGGACGGACCTTACTTCGCTTAGAATGCGCTCCAGTTCAGGGCCCATCCATTCCGGATACCCATCAAAGTGATGGTAGAGGCGAACGCCTAACGTCCATCTATAGAAATCGCCAGCACCCACTGGATGACCGTCATAGAGCTCAATGTTGGATCGGGTTGCCATCCATCTTCACCTCCTTCTCCAGCTTGGATTTAACGGGTGTTAAGCTGGATTCAAGATTCGCCAAGCAAATCCTGACGCCAACTCAACCGAAGGTGTGTTGAAAGCAGCCAAGCAGATAACCGAACAATCGTGGCAAACCCCCGTGAAGGGATAGAAGCAGTGGGCGCCACGGGTAGAACGTCTCCTCCTTTGGTGTGTTATCATCTCCACAAGCAGGTAGGTGGAGAGCCAGCGTAAACTGGCTCTCCTGTCGGTGTCGCCCGCTAGGGCTGCACCGCGCTATCTCCATGAACCGCGACCTGTACTGCGCCGAACCCTTGTGCTAGCGCTTTTCCCATGACCTGCATCAGCGCCCGGCCAAAGAGCCGGTAGCAAGCGGGACAAAGGTAGCCGTCCACCTCCATCTGCATCGCCTCCTCGTCGAAACGCGCCAGATAGAGTTTGTAGAGCGGCTGCGCGTGCACCAGCTCGGCACAGCAGACACACTGCTTGGAAAGCATCTCCATCGTCATCACCTCCTTTCGTTTTAGATTTCGGGTTCCGTCTGTCGCCAAACGGAACCGGTCAACCTATAACGCAGTTTGGTGAACAACGGCGGACCACGATTCAGAAAGAGCTCAGAAAATGTGTGCCATACTAGAAGCAGCGCCGCGCTTTGACAACGCGTTGTTCTTTGCCAAGTACACCCGCCAAGGGATAACGGTGGGTGAAAGCATCTGCTCGCTTCGAGCCTGCCAGGAGAGCAAACCCCTTTCTTTGCGTTTGCCCGCCCAGCAGCCACGTGGTCTCCCAGCGTGGGGATGGGCGTGTAACGGCTGGCTAGGGACCAGTTAGCCGCTGCGCGTGTGTGTGGGCAACGCCAAGCGCGGCTTGCTCTTTTTTGGTCGCAGAGATTGGGACACAGAGATGCACAGAGCTTGCCCTGAACTGCCGAAGGGGTAGGCACAGAGTGCACAGAGAGAAGAATGGAAAGCCAAACAATTACCCAGCGTACTCTTCGCACCTATTTCACTTGTCAGAACTTGACGGGTGCAATGTTCCCCATCCCCACCATATCCGTGCCACTTATTTCGACCCTGGGCTCTCTTTCTCTGTGAACCTCATTCCGGTCTCTGTGTATCTCTGTGTCCCCTTTCTTCTCTTCCCTACCAGACCAGCGCTCGCGGCTCCTCCTGCCCGGCACGTGTCCAGATGTCGCCGGTCAGGATGGTTTCGCTGAAGTAGTCTCTCCACGTGGGCTGAATCTGGTCAAAGGTCGTCAGCCAGTAGCGCATCTGCCCCCGGTCGATTTCGCGCTCGCTGCCGCCATTCTCCCGCACCACATTTTCAATGCACGCCTTGAGATTTAGCAGCCGCGGTCGGCTCGTCGTCACCACCAGCACACGGAAGGACTTGCCCGCCTGTGGGTAGCGAATCGCGTAGCGCCCCGACTTGTAGTAAGCGCCGTACGCCCGAATCTTGTGGGCAAAGTCCCGCAGGTTGCCCTGCCGGTACTGGATCGTCTCGGTGGCGCGGTCGCACTCCAGGAAGCTGTGCCAGTTCTTGCCCGTATCGAGCCAGAAGTAGCCGTCGGGCACCATGCCCCCGCTCTCCTCGATGAGCTTGCTGTCGGGGTCGTTGGGGCGTTCGGGTCGCGTCCAAGTTACCCGCTCCGCTGGCTTGGAGTGCAGCTGCCGCAGCTGCGCATCATCGCGCCACTCGTGAATTGCCCAGCCGTGGTGTCGTGCGGCCAGCTCAATACTGATACGCAGGTCGGTGTTCTGCAGGCGATGGGGCAGCATGGCCGGGCTGAACGAGCCACCGGGCTTCCAGTCAATCTCCTTGAGCGAAACCTGCCGAAAGTCGGCCAGGAACTTGCGCCCCTGCTTGGTCAGATACCAGAGCAGCGGCTTGCGCCCTTCACTCAGCTGCGTGGGCTGCTCCTGGGGTTCCAGATAGCCCGCGTCGAAGAGCCGCCGCAGCCACTGCTTACACGAGGAGGAAACCACTTCGCTGCGTAAACGGCGACGGCCCAAAAAGGGGTCGGGCAGGGTCACGGGCCGGGCGATAAGCTGGCGCAAGCTGCGCGAGCGTTCGCCCTGCACCACCCGTTGCAAGGTCATATCGAGCCGCCGCAGCTGCTCCGGCTCGGCTTTGGCGAGCTGGTGCAGCCATTTGAAGAGCTCAATGCGTTCATTCAGATGCGAGTCGGAAAAGTCTACTCTGAGCTGTTTGGTTGTGCTTTTATCCACTCCTTGTGCCCACAGTTTGTGCTCCAGCGAAGGCGGCCAGAAGAACAGCGCGATCTGCTCGGTTGAGAGCACGCCGCCGTAGGCTTCAATGGCGCTCAGCACCGCCACGGCGCGTCGGTTGAGCTTGACGCCTTCAGTGGGCGTGCGCTGGAGCATTTGGCGGCGTTGGTTAGTTGTGGAGCTCATCTTCGCTACTTTCCTTCTCCATGCTACCCGATTTCGTAGCGTCGGGTTTGGCGTTGTCCGTGGACGGCTTTCTTTCCTCGCCAGCTTCCTCTGCCTGCCAGCGGTTGCGTTCGGTCATCTCCTTGAGCAATTGGTCAATGGGCAACCCATCCCGCCGCGAAAGCTGCTGCTTGAGCGCCTCCACGCGCTGCTCGTCGATGAAGGGCCCCAGCAGCGGCTCAATGTTGAGCGTCTTGAGTGGGCCCGACGCGCCGCCTTCGCTCTGGGCAATCCGCGTGAGGAAGTGGAACTGTTTGAGCTGGCGAAAGAGCTGTGCGCCCGCCTGCTGCATCTCGGGTAGGCCGTGCTCGACCGGGCGATAGTCGACAATCTGCGGCCCGCCACCCACGCTGCCGTAGACCGGCTCCCAGCGCTTGACCTGTGGCGCAAAGTCAAAGAACTGCTTGGCCGTGGCCAGGCTCGACTCGTAGTCGTGGCTGACCCCCAGAATCTGCGTACCCAAAGACATCAGGTTTTGCGCCACCTTCTCGTCGAGTTGGTACGCCTCCTGATGCACTAATGTCAGCCAGAGACGGAACTGGCGGCGCAGGATGTTGATGAGCTCGTTGAGGTCACCTGCCAATAGCTCTCGACCCAAGGGCGTATCCGCCTGCAAAGCGGAGAGCTCGTCCACCACAATACCCACAGGGGGGTGAGCATAGCCCGTGCCGCGGTTGCGAATATAAGGCAGTAGCCAGTAAAAGAGCGTCCAAACCAGCCCAAAGCGGCGCTGCTCCTGGTTGACGCAGCCGCCAAAGTCGAGGCAGACCGTTTTACCCTGCGCAATGAGGTCGGCCAGGTCCAATCCCGACTGGCTGGAGCCATAGATGGCCGAGAGCGCCGGGCTGTAGCGGAAGGGGTCGAGCTTGACCTGGAGGCTGGCCAGATTGCGCTGGCGCGTGCCCTTATCCCACTTGGCAAACTCGCCGCGTACAAAGTTGGCTGCGCTGTGAATTTCCGGACAATTGGCTTCTGCTTCGTCAAGTCGTTGCATCCAACGCCCCTTGGAGGAATGGGCCATCAGGTCGAGCAGCGCGCCCACTTGCCACTCGGGCCCCAGCGCCGTCAGCACCATTACGAGCGGGATGAGGACGTGCTCAATCGCATTGGCCCCCTGGATTGAGGCCGACTTGAGTTCCGGGTCCAGACGAATCAGGGCGTTGTAAACGCGCTGGCCCACGTTATAGGGCGGCTCCTTGCCCAGCCGCTGGAAGAGCGGGAAGGGCACGACGTGGCCGCTGACCTGTCCGCTCATGTCCACATAGACGATGCGGTCAAAGAGCTGCTCGCGCTCTGACGCTGAAAGTTGTCTACCAAAGCAGTCAACGCGCCAGAGAAAAGCTTGAATCAGACCGCCATAGGGGTCGAAAAGCAGCTGTGGTTTGCCGCGCTGCCAATCCTGCAGAGCGAGCAGCGCCGCTAACAAAGTCTTGCCGGAGCCAGAGCCCGCCTGGATGCGGATGCCTTGGGCGCGGGCAGTATCCGACAAATGGAGCAGCGAGCGCGTGGGCTGCTGCGTCAGGCGAGATTGATGAAAAGAGTGAATCATGAGCAATTCCCACTAGCGGGTCGACCACGGCACCTCTTCGCCCAAAAAGACGCCGTCTTCGGGCCAAGCCTGAGCTTCCGCCTCCCTCTGCCCTGTCCGCAAGGCATTGTCCGGCACGCCAAAGAGGTCGGCGGGGCGGTTCTCCACCACAAAGCGCTGCTGGGGCATGAAGGCGAGCGCCACGCGTAGGCCGATGATGAAGCCCCAAAGCAGACCGGCGACCACGCAGATAAGCAGCTGGCCTAGCCAGAGCGCGTCGCCCAACAGCAGCAGAGCGCCGAAGAGCGAAGCCAGCCCGCCAAAGCCCAATGTTGTTCCCCCGACAACCTGCGTGCGCGTCAGCAGAAAGTGAGGCTGCAAGGCGGCGATGGCAGCACGCGTCAGCCAGACCGAAGCAATAAAGGCAAACGGCAACACCCACAGGATGAGGAGTCGAAGGGTTTGAATAAAAACGGCGAAAAGTCCGCCGACTAGACAGCCGGTGGTGGAAAAATTTCGTTGTCGAAGCATGAGGTTTTGAAAAGTTCTGTTACAGCATTGGCAACCGAATAGGAGGCAGCTTGGCGTTTGAACCGAGCTGCCTCCTCTCACATTCCGTCTAGCGACCGGCCGTCATCGCAACTCCCCAGAGGAAGGCACAGGCGAAGACAAAGGCAGCCACCAACATTACAATCCAGATGACAATGTTGACCACGACCAGCGTGGCTTCCAGCGTCAGCACAAAGAGATTGAGCCCGCCAATGACCACTTCCGCCATGGCCACCCGCTGCCAGGCCAGCGGCCCGGCCTCCAGCCAGTGGGTGGCCGCCAGCAGACTGCCGTAGACCGCCAGCGTCACCAGATTGGCGCCGATGAGCCAGGGTTGCATTTCTCGCATAGCGAATAGCAGCCGCACCAGCATCCCCTGCCCTACAATGAAGAACTCCGAGTGGGCAAAGTTGAGCATGGGACCCAGCATCAGCAGACCGACCAGCGCGGTGACGCTGCTGATGCCGCTCAAGACCACCAGCCGCTTGAACTGCGGGTCCAGCGGGGCTCGCCACTGCTCGTAAGGCACAGCCCTATCGAGCAGGGCGCCCAAAGCGTTGTTCGTCATCCTACACCTCCTCGTTGTAGGTCCAGTGGGTCAAGTAGTGAAACGAACCGACCGTGCCGGGGCGGGTGCTGCCGTTCGGCGTGACCACGCCCAGAATAAGTGGGTCGAGTCCGACCAGCGCCACGGCGGAGAGCAGCGCACCCGCCGTGCCCGCCGCGACGACGGTTCCGGCCACGGCCAGCGTTGCCAAGCCCAGGGTCGGCGCGGTGGCGGCGGAGAAGACGCGCTGCGCCCACTGCCCCATCTGCTGCGAACGGCGCACGCCTTCGCGCGAAGGGGGCGGCAGCAGCGGTTCGACTGGCAGCGGGCCATGGGAGACGCTACCCTTATTGACCTCGTGCACGACCACGATTTGGTCAAAGGGGATGTCGGCCGCGTAGACCCGGCGCAGGTCGTCCAGATTCTTCTGCGGCATGGGGTAGCCGTCGCGGTCGTGGAAGAGCGGGTCCTGGCTGGCTTCGACCATGACGTAGTCGTAGCGCTCGCCGGGCACGACCTGGTGGCGAGGGGTCAGCGGCGCGTTGAATACGTGCGGCACGCTGACACCCGCCTGGTTGCCCCGTTCGACCACGCTGTAGGCGCGGTTGTAGAGCGCGGGCACGTCCGAGAAGTGCGCCGCCACGGGATATGGCGCATTGCCCTGCAGGATTGCCTGCGCAATCTGCTGCTGGGCGTTCATGAGTTGTGTGTGCATGGGTTGCTCCTTGCAGTGAAAAAGTTGAACGTGTGTTGAGCCTTATCTTGTGATATGCTCTCGCCTATCGTAGAGGGTGGCGGTGAAAAGTTCATTGACAGCTTTGTCAACGATTTTTGAGTGACATCGTGAACACAGATTTTCTGGCACAGGAGATTCGGCGCTACTTCATCAAGCGGGGCAATCGCTATGTTTTCCGCAACGGCCTGACGTTGAACCAATTGGCTCAAGATATTGCGAAGCAAATTCAGAGCGACTTTGATGTCAGCATCATCTCGCGTGCTATTGCTAGAGATGACAAAAAGCGCAGAGTGCTCACCGACTGGCAGCTAGATGCCCTGGCAGACGGCTTGAATCTGTCGCCTGTTGAGCGCCATCAACTTCACTACATGACAGCCAAAGACCGCTGCGCACAACATGGGCTGGCCGTTGAGCTGGCCGCCACGCCGCCCGCGCTCACGCTAGCCTTTGATACCCTGGACGCTGTTGCCCAAGCGCAAAGTCTCGACTTCCTGCCGCTGGCGGTTGACACGCTCCACAGTCTTTATAAATGGAAGCGCGAGCTGGATGGAGACCCCTATGCCCCGCCCGTGATGCGACTGCTTTCGCGGCTTCAGTTAGAACATAACACGGTCATATCGAAGCTAAAGCAGAGCAGTTACTCGCTAAATGACCGGATGATTTCGTCATTTTCATCGCTGCAAACACGGCCAGACGGCGCTGAAGAATGGAACGGGTTTCGGAGCGCCTTGGCGCTCGCACCAGCCGAAACTCTCGCTCTCACACCGCTTGAAGAGCAAATTTGGCAGTGGTATGAGTGGGGTGTCGCTGCGCCGACGATTGCTCAAGAAGTGGGTCGCCCGCTCGCTGCCGTTTATGCCGTCATTGCGGGGGTGAAAGAGCGTCTGTTTGGGGCGGACGCTCTTTCGCTAAAGGATTAGGTTGGAAGCCTCTCCATCTCTTTATCCACCTGCTGCAGCGCATCGTACATACCGTGCAGCACCTCCAACGCCCGTTGCCTCTGCTCCATGTGCTGGCAATACTGCCGGGCTTGTTCGGGGTGTGCTGCCCACCACTTGTCATGTTCCTGCTCCTCGGTAACCGGATGATGCGGATTGGGATTGCGGACCCTGGGCACAAGCCCTTCGCGTTCTAGGTGATAGAGTTGGCCGCTCTGTGCTAGCGCTGCCTCAAAGTGAAGTGGGTAAACGCCGTTCCCGTTTGACTGCACCAAGAGTCTGGTTTGCTCATTCCTCGCCATGATTTGCCTCTTTCTACTCTTCGCCGTTGCTGGCGAGGTAGTCCGAGGGCGCGCGGGGATCTGAATAAAATCCACAAAACGTGTTTTTATTTGTACTGATGCAAAACAATTTGCCGGGGGCAGCTATGAATGTGGACTCTTCACGAATTACTGACGCAAAGTTGATTGAGATTCTGGGGCAAGGAGAGACTGGCGACGCAAATGAGGCACTGCTTGCCTTGCAGGCAAGGTACAGCTCGAAAATAGAAGCCTTCGTGAAGTCAGCGGTACCTGAAGGTTGGGTGGAGGATGTGGTGCAGGAGGTCTGGCTGGCGTTCTACTTAGCGGCACGTGAGGGGCGGATTGAAAATCCGGGCGCGTACTTGAGCGGCATTGCGCGCAACATCCGCGCCGATGCTGCAGACCGGGTTAAGCGGGAGCGAGAGATTGAGGAGGATGTGGAGGTGGTGGAGTCTATTTCACCAAGCGCGGAAGAGGAGTTGCACCGACAGCAGGAGTGGATTCGACAGCACTTTCAGGTTGAGGTTGCAACTCTTGCGCCCTTTGCGGCGCGCTTTCTGGCCTCGTGTGAGATACCGATCTACACCTTGAATGCAGTCAATCAGTATTCAGGAAGGATCGTGAGCAAGCTGCTGGGCAAGCGCAGAGACAACATTTACGCCCAGGTGAGGAAGGCACGCAAACGGGTCTACGACTATTTGTCTTCGCCTCAGTTTGAGATGTTGTATCGGACGCATGAGTTGCCCGATGCTCTACAGTTCGAGCGCCATCCAGAAGCACAGGTCGTCATTGAGTTCTTTTCCGAGCCGTCAACGCCAAAGTTTTCCGAGGACGAGCTAAAGCCACTGGGGCTTGGCCCACAGGAGTTGGGCGAGCACTATATCAGTATGATGCTGGTGCCGCGCTGGTATGAGCAGCAGACGCTGGCGACAAATGAGCCGTCGCTGCTGTTGTTGCGAAAAAGTGAGTGGGAAAAGCAGCGCCTTCTGCTGCAACGCTTGCGAAGTAACCAAGAGGATTGGCAATACTTCTCGCCGGAGATTGCGTTGATTAACTTCAAGGTGGACAACGACCAAATTGTGCTCAAGCCGGAAGGGTTGTTTGAGCTGGGGCCGGATTCGCAGCCGGAGTATTCAGATGATATGTTCCTAGCGGTTCATGAGCCGCGACTGACGACGCCCGCTATCTTTGGCTTTCTGGATGAGTCGTTGCTTGATGAGAAAGCACTGGAACGGTGGCCTTTTATCCAGTCCGGGGATTGGTACGATTTTGGTTGATTCGCTCTCCCTTTTCTATTCATCAACGCGCGCCCACGGCATATCCGCATCGCGGAAAATCTGTTGACCGCGCAGGTGACCGAGCCACGCACCGAGGTACAGATGACGCAGCACCTCCTGCCGCTTGGTCAGTTGGTCTTCGTAATGTTCCATTCGCTCATCAGCCTCGTTCTCAGGTACTGCATCTTCCATCTGTTCGAGTTCGATACGAGGCAAAATCCCTGCCTCTTCAAAGAGTTGCATGTAGCCTCCTTGGTCAAAGCGCCACTCAGCGGTTAGATCCAGGGATTTGTAGGTTTGGGGCGCTGTGAGAAACTCAAGCAGCTCGGCAAAGTGTGTATCGTGATGAGGTGCTCTCGGCGCTTCGTGTTCTGGTAAGTCTGGTAACTCGCTTTCTTTACTCATCAAGCCAAGGGTATCACGTTTGACTATCCTTTTACACGCCTGTTAAGAACCTATAGGGCTTGCTTCAAGCGCAACAGAGACTGTGCTAACCTCTTTTTATCTATCTTTTGCCTTACTTGTGGAGAGACGCTACAGCTTAATCTCAAGCGTCAGGGTGACAGGATTTTGTATATTGCGTTCATGACCACTCGCCGTCGTTGTCGCTAACGGCGGCGGGATCGGCCATGAATTCGCTGATGACAAAGGCGCGGGTGGGGATCGTCTGGCCGTGAACGAGCCAGGGCGAGCTGGCAGCAAAGCTGGACAAGGCCAGCAGGATGAACGTGCAGGTGAAGCACGCGGCCAGCCGTCGGCGGATGAAATGAGCAGTTGACATAATGGTGGCGTCGGTGAAGAGAGCGGCGGCAATGGATAGCGAGTGGCTCAATTGTAGGGCAAACCATCAATTGGTCGTCCGAAAATTTCCTCCTCTTCTTCGCGACATTTGTCAGCTTTTCGTGCAGCAGCGTTTTTCTTGTGCCACCAGTCGCTGCGCTTTATTTAACCACGACTCAACGCCGCCGCTTCATGGGCCGCTCAATTTCATCTTTCTCGCAGCGAGGCGATCAATCTGGCGTTTAACCAATATGAACCGCCGTCCGTATAAACCGCCGTCCGTCCACCACGTCCAAAATCAGCGGCGTGACGAAATCGCCAAACGCCGCCTGGAGCTTCTGCGCGTCCGCTTCCTTGCGCACCATGCCGAATACGTGGACGCCGCGCTGGACGAGCACCTACGTGCTGCTCCAGCCGATGCCGGTCGAGGTGCCGGTGACGAAGGCGGCTTTGGTGTCGGCGGATAGCGTGACCTTGTTCATTTAGCGGCTCGCTTCCGCTGGCAGGCCAATCTGCGCCAGACTCATGTGCCACAGCCGCTCCTGCGCCTCCGTATTCTTGGCAATCGGGTTGACCTCCTCGCGTTCGTGCGGCGGGCCGAAGTACGCGCCGCTGATCGCGGCGGCTTCGGGCGCGGTGGCGAGGTAAACGGCAGGGGCTGCGCCGTCGGCGGGCGTGGTGCGGTTGAAAAGGCGACGAATTGGCGCGACGACCTTGTACAGCAGGCCATTGTTCTGCGTAAAGCCCGTGACCACCACGCCGGGATGCACGGCGTTGGCGACCACGCCCGTGCCCTCCAACCGGTGGGCGAGCGCGAAGGCGTGCAGCACGTTGGCCAGCTTGCTCTGAGAATAAGCACCCCAGCCCGGCCCAACGCTACCCTTGGCCTCCGTCTCCCACGTCTGCTCAAACTGCAAATCGTCCCAGTGCATCGAGCCCTCGTGGTGCGCCATCGACGATTGGTTGATGATGCGCGCGCCGCCGTGCTCACCCGCCGTATGCTTCAGCAGATCGAGCAGGCCGTGGGTTAGCCCAAAATAGCCCAGGTGGTTGAGCGCCCACGTCATTTCAATGCCGTCGGCGCTCGTTTGCCGCGTGTTGAACCACGCGCCCGCGTTGTTGATCAGCACGTCCAGCCGCGACAAATCGCGGTTGAGCGTCTCGACGAGGCTGCGCACGTCCGCCTGTACCGACAAATCGGCGGCGTAGTAGCGCACGCTTGGGTTCTGCGTGTCGCGGCGGAGGCGCTCGGCGACGGCGGCGCACTTTTGCTCGCTACGGCTGACGATGATCGTCTCCGCGCCCTGCTTGGCAATCGCCTCGGCAATTGCTTCGCCGATGCCGTTGGTTGCGCCGGTGACAAGAACGGTTTTGTTTTGCATGGCATTTCTCCTCGATAGATGATAGATGATTTCAGACCATTAAGGCGTTTAGGCTGCCTGCGTGGTCAATATGGGCGTGGGTGACGACGATGTTGCAAATGTGGCCCAGTGGTGCGGCAGCGGCCAAGATTGGCTCGGCAAAACTTTTACAGCCCGTATCAACTAGCATGAGGTCGTCTTCCTCTTGAACAGCGAATACGTTGACTTGGCCGTGCGTAGCGCACCACAAATTTTCGAGAATTGGCTCAAATTTCATCGTATTCCTCAATCAATCACGTAAAGATCGTGCGCGCCGCGCGGCAGGGGAATGCGGCGATCCGTCGGCTGCACCCGCGGCGTTGTGCCCGTTGGGTCGACATCAAAAAAGGCAACCCAACCGCTGCTGCGCGGCGCGTTGTGATCCTGGTAAACGACCACGGCAATCTGGTCGCCGTCATCGTCAAACACAGCATCTTCGGGCAGCACGCCGCGAAAGCCAACCGGCTCGCCATAAGTCGTGAGTTCACCCGTTGCCCCATCGATGCCGACGAGCGAAAGCGAGGATGCGCTGCGCCCTGGGATCAGCGCGAAGATGCCGCCTGGCAGGTAGGTACGCTCCATGTTGACGACGGCGAGCAGCGTGCCGTCGCGGTTCATTTCAAAGGCCTCTGGGCTTTTGGAAACAATCGCCTCGGAAATCTCGCCGCGCTCTTCGGAATCGGGCGCAAGGGCAAACGAGACAATCGCGCCGGGGCCGTTAAGTATGGAATCGGCTGGCGCTGGCCCCCAGCCGACATCGGCCACCAGGAGGTGATTGCCCGCCTTCGTCCAGCGGGCGACAGAGAGCCAGCGGCCGGTTGTTTGCGGCGGCTCGCTCTGCGCTGCGGTGGGGATACCAGCCGCATCCATCTCGAAGCGCACCAGGGTGACGGCGCGATCGTCCAGGATCACGCCCGCCGCGTCGCCGCCGGGGTGGACGACGGCATAGGTTGCGCCGTCGGCGTTGTCGCGCAGATTGTAGGAGGGCACGTCCAAGTCAAGAGCGCGCACGTCCGTAGGCACGCCCTCGGCCAAGGTGACAACTGCCAGCTCATTTGTCCCATCGCGACAGGCAATCAGCAGCCAGCCTCCATCCGGCGACCGATCCACAGACATCGGCTCGCGGCAGAGCTCGGTTTCAGCGAGCACATCACCGGAGTCGACCGCAATAGTGGTCAGCGTATGCCCCGCGGGAAACCCCGTCCAGACGCTTTTAACCTGTTCGATGGAGCGATCGACGGAGTTGCGGCTGCCGACGACGTAAGCAAATCTACCGTCTGCCGAAGCCGTTGTCGAGCCGGGCCACCCCATAACGGTGTTGGAGGCAGGGGCGCTTATCTTCGTTGGCTCAACAGCATCGGGATTGGACTCCAGATTGGAAAGAACAATGAGCTGGTCGCTCGCGTTCTCGATGGGATGCAGAACGCCATCGGCATAGGCGGTTGCAGCCATGTCGCCATCGGCCAGCACCAACAGGTGCTCGGCATCAAACGTGCCGGTGGCAGCCGCTGTCTCTGCTGCAGCGGGCGTTGCGTCGCGCACGTGCCACGCTATCAGCGTCACAGAGAGTGTGCCCACCAAGACAGCAACGGCAATAACAATCCAGCGCACTATACTTTGCATGGGAGTATCTTATAATTCTTTCATAATCTTCCCGGCCGCTTGAGCAATAGCCATTCGAGATAGATGTTTGACCGATAATGTTACCGGCGGTAACTCACGCTAGTATACAATGTGACCATCGGTAATAATGTTATATAAAATACAAATTATGGTAACTCCTGCTTATCACCACGGTGATTTAAAAAATTCTCTTATCAGCGCAGCTATAGAACAAATTGAGCAAGATGGTGCGGCTTCTCTCAATCTGCGTGCGCTGGCGCGAGCCGTCGGCGTGACGCACCCGGCGGTCTATCGCCACTTTGCGGGTAAAGAAGCGCTGCTGGAAGCAGTGGCCGAGCGAGGGTTTACGGAGTTCGCGGCAGCGCTGGCGACAACCGTCGCCACGCCATACGACGACCGCAGGGCCCGGTTGTTTGCCCTCACCACTACTTACATCGATTTTGCGCTGGCGCACCCCGAATTGACGCGCGTCATGTTTTCGCTTATTTCCATCGAGGCGCGCAAAAAGAATGCCAGCCTCTATGCAGCAACCAAAAAAGCGTACGTCATCCTGCTGCAAAGCGTAGCCGATACCGAAGGCGATGCGCAGGTCAACAGCGCCGTTGTTTGGGCAGTGATGCACGGCCTGGCGCAGCTGACCATTGGTCGGCAGCTTGAGACGCTCGGCGATGCTGCTGAGCGGGATGCGATCATCGACAAGGCGGTCGGCATTCTCGACAAAGGCTTTTGCTAACCAGACAAGAAAACGATTAGCATTATCCACACTCACTGGCGAGCTATCTCTGCTTGGCGCGGTATTGGCACTGGGGCATCTCAACATTTGCGCTGCTCTTGAGATTTGAAAGTGCTGGGGAGTAGGGCAGCAATGCCAAATTTGGACCGCTTGCCGCCTAGTTGCAGAGAGTTTCGCCGCGGATTGCGCGGATTTTTATCTCTGCCTCCGCGCAATCCGCGGCGAAACATTCTTCTGGTAAGTTAAATTTGAAAGTGCTGGGAGTAGGGCCTCTAAATTGACCCACACAAAAGCCGTTTGTTACAATGCGCGGATGTACAACTCAATTTTCCCGCTGGTGAGCTTTCAGCGGTAGCAACGGACTCTTTATGGATTGGCTTGTCTTCTGGCGCGATGTCTCGGTGATTTGGCTCTCGCTCTTTTGCTTTGTGGGGCTGCTGCCGCCGCTGGTGCTCGGCTACTTCGCCGTGCGCGGGATGCGCTGGGTGCTGCGCAAATCGGATTGGCTTTTTGACAAAGCGCAGGGCTACACCCACCAGGGCCGCACCATCGTCGACGAGGCCAGCCAGCGCGCCGTTGCGCCGGTGATTGCCGCGCAAAAGCAGGGCACGAAGGTTGAGACGGTCCTGCGTCGGCTGTGGCCATCTCGTCCCACGGCGTCCGCGCGCCCAAAGCGCACCGCGGGCCAATCCGTCGATGCAGACAACGTTCTGGCGACGCCGCCTTCCCGCCAAACAAAATCAGAACAAGGAGTAAAAGTTTATGGGTAACCGTGTACAAACCATTGCCACGGGCGTTGCGCTGGGCGCGCTGCTCGGCGGCGCGCTGGCCTGGATCGCCAGCGATGACGAAGTCGACTTTGAGGGCGACGGCCCGGACGTCGAGCGCGCCGTGGCCTCGCTGGGGCCAGCGGATTTCTTCCAGCTCGGCATCGGCGTGCTGACGCTGGCGCGTCAGTTCCACGGCATGTTGCGCAAAGCGTAGTACATTTTGGATTTTGGGTTTGCGATTTACGATTTTGGCTCGTTAATGACCAAGGCTCGTAGTCGACGAACTAAAATCCAAAATCTGAAATCGTAAATCGTAAACCGAAGGAGTAATTGTGTCTCAACTTGGAACGGACGAGCGACCGCTACGCGTCGCGATTGTGGGCGCGGGGCCCTCTGGCTTTTACGCCGCGGGGGCGATGCTTAAATCAAAGCTTCCCCTCACCATCGATATTTTTGATCGGCTGCCCGCGCCGCACGGGCTGGTGCGCTACGGCGTGGCGCCCGATCACCAGAACATCAAAGCGGTCTCCAAAGTCTACGACCGCACGCTGGGCGACAAGCGCGTGCGCTTTTTTGGCAATGTAAATTTTGGCACGGATATCTCGCACGATGAATTGCGCGAACATTACGACCAGATCATCTACGCCGTGGGCGCGCAGAGCGACCGCAACCTCGACATTCCCGGCGAGGAGTTGCACAACAGCATGAGCGCCACCGAATTTGTGGCGTGGTACAACGGCCACCCCGACTACGTCGATCTCGATGTTGATCTGAGCGTGAGCGCGGCGGTGGTGGTGGGCGTGGGCAACGTGGCGATGGACGTGGCGCGCATCCTGGCCAAGAGCGTAGATGAGCTCCAGGAGACGGACATTGCCGACCACGCGCTGGAGAAGCTGGCGCAAAGCCAAATCAAGGACATCTACGTGCTGGCGCGACGCGGCCCGGCGCAGGTGAAGTTTACCTCGCCGGAAATTCGCGAGTTTGGCCACCTCAACGTGGCGAGCGTCGTCGTGTACGAGGAGGAGCTGAAGCTGGATCAGCACAGCCGCCGGACTGTGGCGGAGGACAGCGGGATGCAGAAAAATTACGATTGGCTCACCTCCTACGCCGAGATGAAGTGGCCGGAGCGCGAGCGTCGCGTGCACTTTCTCTTTTTGCGCTCGCCGCAGGAAATTGTCGGTGACGGCAGCGGCGGCATCAGCGCCGTGCGCATCGAGAAAAATCGGCTGGAGCCGACCGAGAGCGGCTATCTCAACGCCGTGGGCACGGGCGAATTTGAAACGCTGGAGGCCGGCCTCGTGCTGCGCTCGATTGGCTACCGCGGCGTGCCGCTGGACGGCGTGCCCTTTAACGAGCGCCGCGGCACGATTCCGAACAAGGAAGGCCGCATTGTCGATGGCGATGATGTCGTGGTGGGCGAGTACGTCGTTGGCTGGGCCAAGCGCGGCCCCAGCGGCGTGATCGGCACCAACAAGCCGGACGCCATCGAGACGGCGGAGCACGCCCTGGCCGACGTGCCGAAGCTGACGCCCGCGCCCAACGCCGATCCGCAGGCCGTGCTCGATCTGCTGCAAAACCGCAGCGTGCAGGTGGTGCGCTTTGAGGATTGGAAGATGCTGGATGAGGCCGAGCAGGCGGCGGGCGAGGCGCAGGGCCGCCCGCGCGTAAAGTTTGTGAACGTGGATGAGATGCTGAGGCGGATCGAATCGGCGAAGCAGCCCGCGTAGAGATTGCCCGTGACCTTGCCCGTAAAACAGGAAAGCCGCCTCGCTTGTCGAGGCGGCTTTTTGGTTAGACATTATATCGATTTTTTAAGCATATCAACGGCGAATCTAGCTTCTATCACCAGAAATCCGTGTGCGCAGCCCGTGTTTATCCGTGTCCCACTCTTTCTTCGCGGTTCATTATTCCAGCGGCTTCAACATGACCACGCCCAGCGGCGGCAGGTTGACCGGCGCGGAGAAGTCGCAATTCTGCCAGCGGATCGGCTCCGCCTCGATCCGCTCGCGGTTGCCGACGCCACTGCCGCCAAATTCAGTCGCGTCGCTGTTGATCAGCTCGCGGTAGACGCCGCCGCTCGGCAGGCCGACGCGGTAATCCAGCCGCGGCACGGGCGTAAAGTTGCAGGCCACGATGACGTGATCAGCTTTGTCTTTGGCGATGCGCTGGAAGCTGATGATCGACTGCTCGGCGTCGCTGAGGTCGATCCACTGAAAGCCCTCCCAGCTCGAATCGACTTCGTGTAGCGCCGCTTCATTCTGATAGAGGTGATTGAGCGTGGCGACGTAATTGAGCAGCCCCTGGTGCGTCTCAAAATCGAGCAGGTGCCAGTCGAGGCTGACGGCCTCGTTCCACTCTTTCCACTGGCCAAATTCGCCGCCCATAAAGAGCAGCTTCTTGCCGGGGTGCGTCACCATGTAGCCGTAGAGCGCGCGCAGGTTGGCGAACTTTTGCCACAAATCGCCGGGCATCTTGTCCAGCATCGACTTTTTGAGATGCACCACCTCGTCGTGGCTAAAGGGCAGCACAAAATCTTCGCTAAAGGCGTACATCAAGCTAAAGGTGATTTTGTTGTGCATGTAGCGGCGGTGGATCGGGTCCTGCTCGGCATAGTCGAGCATGTCGTGCATCCAGCCCATATTCCACTTGAGGTCGAAGCCCAGACCGCCGGTATAGACGGGGCGCGTGACCATCGGCCACGAGGTGCTCTCCTCGGCAATCGTCAAAATGCCGGGCAGCTCCTCATGGGTGACTTCGTTGAAGCGGCGGATAAAGTCGATGGCTTCGAGATTTTCCCGCCCGCCAAATTTATTGGGCAGCCAGTCGCCCGCCTCCTTGCTAAAATCAAGGTAGAGCATCGAGGCCACGGCGTCCACCCGCAGCCCGTCCAGGTGGTACTCGCGCAGCCAGAACAACGCGCTGCTCAGCAGAAAATTGCGCACCTCGTTGCGGCCAAAGTTGAAGATCTTCGTGCCCCAGTCGCGCTGCTCGCCCTGGCGCGGGTCGGCGTGCTCGTAGAGATGCGTGCCGTCGAAAAAGGCCAGGCCGTGGGCGTCCTTGGGGAAGTGGGCGGGGACCCAGTCCAGGATCACGCCGATGTTGTGCTGGTGGCAGTGATCCACAAAATACTTGAAGTCGTCCGGCGTGCCGTGGCGGCTGGTCGGCGCAAAGTAGCCCGTGGTCTGGTAGCCCCACGAGCCATCGTAGGGGTGCTCGGTAATCGGCAGCAGCTCGATGTGCGTGTAGCCCATGTGCCGCGCGTGGTCGACCAATTGGTGCGCGAGATCGCGGTAGCTCAAGAAGCCGTTGTCCTCGGGCGCGCGCTTCCAGCTGCCCAAGTGTACCTCGTAAATGTTAATCGGCTGATCCAGCGCCTGCCGCTCCGCGCGTGATTCCATCCACGCGTCGTCTGCCCACTCGTGTTTATCGATGTCCCAGACGATGGAGCCATTGTCCGGGCGCTTTTGGCTGTAGAAGGCGTAGGGGTCGGCCTTATCGATGGTGTAGCCCATCTGGCTTGACCGAATAAAAAACTTGTAGGTTGTGCCCTCTACCAAATTCGGGATAAAGAGCTCCCAGATGCCATTGCCGGGGTGCTTCTGCATTGGGTGCGTGCGGTTGTCCCAGCCGTTAAACTCGCCGATCACGCAGACGCTCTGCGCGTTGGGCGCCCACACCGCAAAGTTCACGCCGCGCACCGTCTCCCCTTCGTTTTCGACGGTGCGGAACTGCGCGCCCAGCCGTCGATAGCTCTGGTACAAGCTGCCCTCGGCCAGCAGGTAGCGGTCGTACTCGCTCAGGAGCAGCGGAAAGCGGTAGGGGTCCTCGATCTCGAACTCGTTGCCGTCCGCGTCCTCGAGCGCAAGCCGGTAGGGAAAGGGCTCGCTCTGCCCGCCAAAAATGGCCTCGAAGAAGCCAGCCGGATGCACGCGCTTCATCTGCGTGCGCATCTTCCCCGTCACCACGCTGACTTTGTCGTCGAGCGGGCGAAAGGCGCGGATCGCGATGGTCGCCTCGCCGTCGATTGTGACCTTGTGTGGCCCCAGCACATCATGCGGCGCCCCGTGGTAGCCGCCGACGATGGCGTCGATGTCGGCGGCGGGGAGGGTGGGGTGGAAGTGGAACTCAGTGTTTGAGACCATCGTCATAATCACTTATTCCTTTTTGACGCATTTCATTGTTTCTAATTTGATGTGTTATTTGTGGATCGCGGTCATCAATGCCCTGAATGAGGTTCGGTATTTTTTTCCGAATTATCAACAGAAGATGGTAAATATTACGGAGCGTAGAATACAGCAGCCCATGTTCACCACTGCTTGTTCCATCATAACTACCATAATGCTTACGTACACCTATCGAGCGTAAGCCCGAAACAGCCTGATCTCTAATTAGGAAAATAACATCAATTAGCTCCTGACCTGATCTTTCGCGAGCCCTATTGACGTTAATAGTGCGATAGCATGTTTGGTAGATGCTATCAAGAATAAATCTGATGTTCTTGTTGGTTTTGTATTGGACGACATTAGCAACAAACGAAAGGATTGTTATTGCTGCTAATATCGGAGTGAGATTATCGGCTAGAAATTGAAGGAAGTCGTTCATTGACATGGTAAATTCTCAGATCGAACGCGAATCTCTCGCGGCAGTTTAGGCTTTACTTTGCGCATCAACACCTGATCATCCGGGTAGCGCCGATTGATCCGCGACAGCAACGCATCCCCATCGTCATCAAAATCGACAACCTCGCCCTGAAACATGGCAATGTGCTTGCCCAGGTATTTCTCCTTTAACCCCTCAAACTGCGCCTCAAACGCCTTCACCTCCTGCGACATGGCATCGCCGGGGCGCGCCACGTGGAAGGCCGGTCGGCGCGGCGGGGCGTCGTTGCCGTGGGGCAGCGGCTTGCGTTCGTCTGCGTCCTCGACAATCGGCAGCACCCGCGCCAGCGGTTTGCCCGCTTGCGTAATCAGGATTTCGTCTGCCGTTCGCTGGGCCAGCAGCTTGCGCAGATCGGCGTGTTCGAGTTCGACTGTTTGAATGGCCATGTTAAGCTTCCTTCAATGAGACCCCGTCGCCGACGAGGAGACCACCGGCGGCGAATTCATTCGCCGCCGGTGTTGCGAAACGCGCTTCAGCGCGTTGGGTTTCAGTGCGCTGATGAAGACATAGGATTTATTTAGGTAGTACGAGGCGGCGCAATTTGTCATTCCTGCGGAGGCAGAAATCCATGGATTAGATAACCTATTTCGCTGCTAATTCACTGGGTCAGTGGGTAAATCGAGCATGGATTCCCGCCTTCGCGGGAATGACAACCCGACCTTATTGCTATTACCCAAGTATTTCCTGCGTCTCCATCAGCGCATTTTGCAAACCAGATGCCCAATTCATTGGGTATCGGACGCAGCCCACGGCATATTGCGAAGAAACCTGCTGGCTTCCAAAATTTCGATGCCGATCAGTTCGCCTTGTTCATTCAACTCCGCTGTGACATTTGGCCTCAATTCCACGCTGCCGCGCTCGTACTCGTCCGTCATGGCGACATGCAGAACATCTTCGCGCTCGAAGTAGCGCATGGTCGGTTTGCTCATGCTGGCTGGAGTACGAGATGCTCCAGGATGGGCGATTCTTGCTTGACGTGGGCAACGGTAAATGGAGAATCCGGCAAATTTTCGACGGTGGAAACGTCGAGCAAATCCATCAGCGGATGCGACGTGAGAAGCTCAAGCACAAGATCGCGCTCGTCTTGCGGCATGTCGGCAAGACCAGTAATGGGAAAGCTGCGTGCGCCCAGTAAGCCGGGGCGCACCATCTCGGAATAGTCCATGAGCGTCAGCATGACAGGGCGACGGATTTGTCTATTGATGCTGACGATGATATTTGGCGTTAGCTCTATCGCCCAGGCCGGTTGCTTCTCGCCAAAATAGACCTCCAGCACATCGCCGATTTCATCGTATTCAAATTTCATTTCATCCATAGGTCACCTGCTGCTGTAGCGAAAGATGGGCCACACGTTGACAACGTAGTTGTTTGGGCCCGGCTTGAACAGTACGACAACGACCAGCGTGTTGAATTCGGGGAAGAGCGCATCGAACGGGTAGGTGTACTTGTACTTCTGCGGGTTGAGCGGGTCCTGCGTTCGCCGACCCCGCCGCAGCGTCGCCAGCACATCGTGAAAATATGCTTCCAGCCACGGGCGCTTCTCCAGCGCGTGCTGCCATCGTTCCTGCGTCATGTAAATTTGGTTTCCATAGCGGTCGTGCACTGTCCAGCGTTGGCCATTCATGAGCAAAATATACGCGGGAACACTACCTTAGTCAAAATGTGTGATTACGCCTTACCCCCGCGCCCGCCTCAGCCCCGGCAGCAAATACCCCTCGACCACCACCTCCCAGCTCATCGACCGCGCCACTTCTTGACCACGCTCGAGCAGCGCCTCCGCCTCGACATCGTCCTTCGGCAGCCGCGCCAGAATCCGCCGGGCGACATCCTCGCTGTTGATGCCCTCGATCCACTCGCGCGTGCCGCCGTCGATCGCCATGGCCTCGCCGGGGGAGTTGATCCACCAGCCGCCGTCCGGCAGGCTGACGTAGTCGGCGACGACGAGGTTGCCGAGATCGTCGAGTCCACCGCTCGCCCGCTCGACAAAGCCGACGCAGCCGCAGACGTTGCTCACGCAGCACAAAGCGCCCGCGCTCAGCGGCTCGACCTGGGCAATGCCAAAGGGCTCGTAGATGCTCTGCCCAAATTCCAAATCCGAGCCGAGGCGCAGATCGAGAAAGCCCATCTCCGCCGGCACTCGCTCGCCGACGCGCTCGCGATCCCAGCCAAATTGGTTGACGAAGACCACGCGGCTGTTCGTCGTCCACGCGTTAAACGGCGCGACGCTGTCAAAAAAGTAGGGAACCTCCGCCCCGACCAAATCGCCGTTGTCGCCGCGGTGGCCGAGGGGCCAGCCGTACTGCGCCTCCCACGCGCGCACCCACGAGGGGTGGCGACCGCCCGCTTCGCTGGTGCTGAGCACAAAGAGCACCGCCGTTTTGCCCGCGTCGCGCAGCCCGTGCTCCAGGTGCTCCATCACGCGCACGTCGCGCCAGAGCGCCTTGGAGGGAACCAGGCGCGTGACGTGGGTGAAGACGTAGTCCGGCCGCGCGCCGAGCAAATTTTGCGCATAATCCTGAAGCAGCCGCTTGGACTCGCGCTTCTGCGCCAGCGACACCTCCGCGCTGGGCACGCCGTTGTAGACGAGGTCGATATTCTGGCTGTAGAAGCGCCCGTCCAAGAAGCGCAGCTCGTCCACGACCAGATCGCCCACGGCGAAGACGTTGTCGCAGCGAATGGCCTGCTGAATGACAGCGTGCTTGGGAAAGCCGGACTGGTCGCCAAATATTTCTTCGAGCGACAGCCCCCAGGCGTGGGCGTGCTCCATCACGTTGTAGAAGCGCGTGTCGTGGCCGGGGTGCTGCTCGACGAGCAGGCGGGCCGTGGCCGTTTCGTGGGCGTAGAAAATGGTGCGCCAGGCCCCCGGCTCGTTGATCTGCGCCGCAAAGACCAGCGGCATCCCCAGCCACTCGTGGGCGAGCAAAAATTTCTCGTCGGGCTGCAAGCCGTCGTCCGCGCCGATGGCGTGGAGCGCGGCCAGCAGCGGCAGCGCAATCGTAAACTGCTCGTTAAATTCAGGGTCCCAGCCGTAGCGACCGCAGTCGATGCCGTAGTGATCCCAGACGTAGAAGCGAAAGCTGTCCACCGGGGCCAGGTTGGGGTTGCTCACGTCGACGAGGATGACCTCGTGCTCGGCCCCCCCAAAGTGGCGCGTGCCATAGAGCAGCGCAACCTGATACTGCTGCTCGACCTGCTGCAACGCGTCGCGCGTGGCGTCGGGTACGTTATCGAAAATGGCGTGCAGGGAGCTGTAGCGAATCTCCAGCCGGTTGCGGGGTGCGGTGAGCCGCTCCATCTCGTTGGCGTCGCCGCCGTGCATCGGCCCCACCACCACCGAGCGCGCCACGCCGTCGACGTAGGCCTTGGCCCCCAGCAGCCCGTCCAGCACCGCGCCGATGCCGCCAATTTTTAGCCCCGCTTCATGCGTGGCGTGGACGACAAGGGGAAGTTGGTCGGGCATGGCAGGGCTTTCTGGTGCTGTTTGATAAAGCCACTTTAGTGTAACACAAAAGCGGGAAAACGTTTGTTAGGCTAAACCTAAAACTACAACGAGACTTCGGAAAATTGAGCAAAATCAACGCGGAGACGCGGAGGCGCAAAGCGTTGTTTGCCAACAGTCTTCTCTTCGCGTTCCTGCATTCCGCGTCAAAGTCTCGTTAGTAGTATTAGGCTATTCCAAGAAAATAAGGATGCTACCCTGCAGCGTCCCCGGCACGCGCCAGAAGCGATTGGGTCGGTGAAAATAAGCGCGGCGCGTGCCGGGGACGCGGATAGGCGGTATATTTAATTCCTTGGATCAGCCTTAACAAAGCCGCTCGCTTGCGCACGAATGATTTATCAGTCAACGATCTTCCATGGTGTTTAACGGATCTTGTAAAAATGCGACAGATGCGAACTCTTGTGCTACGCTAACTTAGCCGTCAATTATCATCGGGAGCGCGCCATGAGCCAATCGACCCTCGGCCCCACAACCGGCATCTTGCGGCCACGCATTGCCGCGCAAAAGTTTCGGCTCACGCGCCACGCCCCCGCCGCCGAGCTGTGTGATCTCGTCCAGCGCTACTGGATCGTCCACTGGGATTTGCCGCTTGGCGCACGCCACGTACAGGAGACGCTGCCCTCTCCCCACGTCAACCTTGTCGTGGGGTCGAGCACGGGGCCGAGCACGGGCATCGCCACCGCACGCGCGCAGGCCGATGCGTTTGGCGTCTTTACGCAGAAGTACATCAACCGGCTCAGCGGCAGCGGCAGCGTCTTTGGCATTAAGTTTCAGCCGGGTGGCTTTCACCCCTTTGCCCGCTGCCCGCTGGCAGAACTGACGAATCGCAGCGTGCCGATTACCAATCTGTTTGGGCCGGAGGGCGACGCCTTCCAGCACGCCATTCTCGCACTGGACGACGAGCAAGCCCAAGTAAACGTGGCCAACCAATTTCTGCGCAACCGCCTGCCCAAGCCCGACGAAACGGTCGCGCTTGTAAATCACATTGTTGAGCAAATTAGCGCGGAGCAGACGCTGATGCGCGTCGAGGCCGTGGCCGAGCGCGTTAACGTCAGCCCGCGCACGCTGCAGCGCCTTTTTCGCCAGTATGTCGGCGTTAGCCCCAAATGGGTCATTCGCCAGTTTCGCCTGCACGAGGCGGCCGCGCGGCTAGACAGTGGCAATGCGCTCGATCTGGCACAGCTTGCGCTTGATTTGGGCTATTTCGATCAGGCGCATTTTGTTAAAGATTTCACGGCGACCGTTGGCGTCTCGCCAACCGAGTATATTGGGCGCTAGCGCTCTTTTCGGTTCTCGGTTTACGGCAGCGGCCCCTCCCCGTGCAGGCCCAGCGCGGGCGGGCTGTCCGTGGGGCGCGGATCGACGGGCGCGATGCACCAGGCGTGCGCCATTGGCATCACGCTCTCCTCGTTGAGCCACCGCAAATCGGGGCGTTCCCAGCAGGCTGAGCCAGCCTCTTCGGGGTAGTTATCGTCAAAGAAGTGCAGCGCAGGGCGGCTTCCGCTGCTGGCACGCCCTCGTTCCAAAGCGTGCCGTCGCCGTCGCCCAGGTACTCGAAGCCGCACACGAGCTGCCCTGCGATGGAGTAGAAGGCATGTTCGCCTATAAACTTAACAGCGCCTGCATCAATCGATGCGGGCGCTGTTGTTCAACGTAGGTCACGTATGCTCCGCTACGTGACGGACTTCGCCGTTCCCTTGCTAGGAGGAATTCCCCGTCTGTTGCGGAAGCCAATGCTTGTCACCTTGCGGAGCAAAGGTGACAAGCGTCCACGAATGTAGACGTTCGACCGTAGAAGCGCAGCGCGCTGCGCTTCTACGGTCGAGAGCGCATCGATTACTGCTTCGACACCAGCGGCAGGAAGATGGAATTGCCTGGGTCGGTGGGCGTGCTGTTGTCCTCGTCGTCGAGGTAATCCGGGATGCCGTCGCCGTCGGCGTCGCCCGTACCTTCGTCGGCGTCGGAGATGCCGTCGTCGTCCGAATCGGGGTCGAGGTAGTTCGGGATGTTGTCGCTGTCCGGATCGCCCGTGCCCTCAACGATGTCATCGATGCCGTCGTTGTCGGAGTCGTTGTCCTGGAAGTCGCGCACGCCATCGCCGTCGCTGTCGACCGGCACCAGCGGGTTGCTGCCCGCCTCGACGAGGTCGTCGATGCCGTCGTTGTCGGCGTCGGTATCCTGGAAGTCCGGCGTACCGTCGCCGTCGGTGTCCAGCGTGCTGTCGCCTTCGACGCTGTCCGGGATGGTGTCGTCATCGGCGTCGATATCCTCCGGGATGTCGAGCAGGATATCGTCGGCAATAATCAGCGATTCATTCTCCGCGGCGTCGCGGAACTGGGCGAAGACGGTGCAGCTTTCGCCGTCGGCGCAGCTCAGCGTCCACTCCTTGAACTGCTGGTAGGTCTCCCACTCAGCGCCGTTGAGCATCGGGTTGTTGGCGATCTTCATCTCGATGCCGCCGCTCACCTGGTTTTGCAGCGAGCGCTTGTCCGTCATGTGGGCGTTGGCCCCCTGCGCCATGCCGGGCAGCGGCACGTCCGTCGAATCCAGCCGCAGCGTCACGTTGACATCGGGCGTGGTCGGCGCGCCCTCTTCAATCAGCATGTCGCCTGCCGGCGCGTCCGGATCGGCCTTGGGCGTAACTACGATGGGGCCAACGGGCTTGCCCTCGGCGTCGCCATCTTTACCGAAGACGCAGACATAGTAGACCGTGTCGTTCATCAGGTTGGGCACAAGGCGCTCTTCGCCGGGGCCAAAGATGTAGCGCGTCCCCTCGCAGTTTGGCTCAGTGCCCACAATCACCACCTGCGTGTCGTCCACGGTCGAGATAAGGATTTCGCCGTCGAGCGGGCGCACGTCGACGTGGCCAATGGGTCGTACGGCATCGTCGTCCGGCCAGAGCGGGTTGCGCCCGCCGTCGACCTCGGAGCCGTCGCGCTCGCCGCCGTGGTCGGTGTCGGCTTCACAAGGCAGCGTGCCGAGGATCAGCTCGCGGATGTTGGTCAGGCCGTCCTTGTCTTTATCCAAGCCCGCATCGTTCTCGCCGACAATCAGGCCGCAGCGCAGCTCCCAAGCGTCGGGCATGTCGTCTTCATCTTTGTCGCCATTGTAGCCCTCTTCGCCGGGGCCGTTGATCCAGAAGCCGCCGTTCCATTCGCGGATGATGTTCGCGCCGGGCAGGTTCGGGTCCGGAATCGAGGCGAGAATGCGGACGTTGTACGAGCCGCCCAGAATCGCCTTGCTATAATTCCAGCCGTAGATGCCGTCGCTGGCGATGCCGTCGTCGTGTGCGCCGTCGTCCAGCAGCAGCACGTTCTCGCTGGTTCCGTCCGGCTTCTGCACCTGCGCGACCACAAACGCACCGGGAATCAGGCCGTCCTTGGCCTGCACCGTCGCCACGATGGGCAACACGTCCGCCGCCGAGGCCGAGCCGTTGGTCAAGCCGAGGATGCGGCCCTCGAGTTGAATGGTGGACTGCACGGAGAAGGTCGCCAGATAGGCGAGGCCGCTCTCCTGCTGGCTTGCGGCAGGAGCGACTTCGGCGTTGGTCAGATTGGCCTCTGTACCGTTTGTGCTCGCTGCACAAATCAGCGTGTAGTTGCGCGCGCGGGCGTACCAGTAGCCGGGCTGCGGATTGGTCACGATCAGCACGTCGTCGTAAGCCGAGTTGCGCACGTCCCAGCTGGCGGGAATCGGGAAGTCCCCATTCGGCGGGCTGATGGGAATCCAGCGGCCACGGTCGCCGGGGAAGAATTCGCCATCATCCTCCACAGCGGGCGCAAAAGCGATTTCCACGTCGCGGAAGTCGCCGCCGCAGCCGCCGCTGTCGCCGCGGTTGCCCGCCACGACGATGCGCAGCGTGTTGGCGCTCTGGTCGACGAGCACGGGGGCAAACTCACGCCACTCGAAGAAGTCCACGTTGGTGGCCGTCTGATAGAGAATACGCGCGGCATCCTGCGCCTGCGTCTCAAAGTCGTCGTAGACTTCGACCAGCCGCAGCTGACCGGGCAACGCCGGGCCAACCTGTGCCGCTTGTACCATCGTCTGCGCGTCGCTGGGTGCGCTGTTCGTAATCACGGCGTCCATGTTCGTTAGGTTCACGTCGGCGTTGCCAACGCTGGCCGCCATCAGCGAGCCGCTGGTCGTCGTCGTCACCGCGCGGTAGTCGCCGCCGGTGTCCGCCGCGATTTGGGCGAGCTGCGTTTCGGGCGCTTCGGGGCCAAAGGCAATCGTGTTGATCACGACGCCGGAGTCGATCAGCTCCTGGCGCACGTCGGCGTAGAAGGGCTCGACATTTTCTTCGCCGTCGCTCAGCAGGAAGATGTGCTTGGGGTTGAGCGAGAAGGGCGACGAGAGCAGCCGATTCTTCGCATCCTGCAGCGCCGCGCCAATCGGCGTGCCGCCGCCCGCCACAATGCTGTCGATGGCGTTCTTGGCCGCGGTAATCGTAGCGGGCACGATCACATCCGTGCGCGGGAGCCAGACGTTGATGTCAATCTCGCAGTCGGCAGCATCGCGGCAGTACGAGAAGTCGGTCACCATCAGCCGGTCACCCGCACGGGCCAGGTCGGCGACGACCGTACCGGCGCGTTTGGCGTTGAAGACGCGCGTGCCCTCGCCAATCACATCTTCGATGTCCATCGAGCCGCTGGCGTCGAAGACGAGGCCGATGTCGGTGTTGCCGGGCGGTACGTAGAGCAGCGCGTCGGTCTCGCTGTCGCAGAGGCCGCCGCTCAGGCAGGCCTGGTAATCCACAAAGCTCGTGCCAGCGGGCTTGACGGGCGGCAGCAGCGTGGCCCAGTACTCCTCGCCCACCTGCTGGAAGCTGCCGGGCACGACGGTGATGGCGTCGCCCTCGGCAGCGAAGGTGAAGGAGCTTTCAATCAGGCCGCGCACGGGCACGCCGCCGCTCGTCACGCTGAGCCGCGTGAGATAAGCGATGGGGCTGGCGGGCTCGCCGACGAGCGCGAAGTTCGTCTGCCGCGGCTCCAGAATGTTGACGGTGGGGCTGACGCAGCTAAAGGTTACGTCGTAGCTGTAGGTGTTTTGGTATGAATTGACGGTAGCCACCACGCGATCGTGGACGCCGGCGCCGGCAAAGAGCCGCACGTAATTCTCGCCCATAAAGGCCGAGCGCTCGACGCTGGGTGCGCTGATGTCCGAAGCCATCAGGTTAATGCCGAGCCGTGCACCCGCCGTGCCGTCGACTTCCACCTGCACATATTCGCAGCCGGGCAGCGGCGTGATCTCGAAATACTCGGCGGCATAGTCGTCCGGCGAGGTGCTGGACCACGTCTGCGAGCCGCTGCTGAGGCTGGCGCTCTGCGTGTTGGCGGGGGCGTTGTAGCTGGAGCCCGTGCCGTCGTCGTCAAAGTAGGTCAGCTCCGGCTGCGTCGCCGGGTCGGACCAGCGGTCGGCCCAGAGCGAGGCGAAGAAGTCCAGGAAGAATTCGTCCTTGCTCAACGCGCCGCCGCTCAGCGACGGAATCAGCGTGTCCAGCACGTAGAGCGAATCCTGTGCGTCGCACATGGCGTAGTGGGCGTACATCGCATCGATGTGCCACCAGGGATCGCTGGGGCTGCCGACCGTGCCCAGCTGCTCGCTCAGATATTTGACGAAGCGGTTGCTGTAATTTTTATCGTACATGGAGACAGCGGAGTTATAGCTGGACCCCGCGAGATAGCTCGCATCAATCACAGCGTTGACGCTGTCCGAGCCGAGGTCGGCATAGCCTTCGGTAAATTCGGCGTTGCCGGAGGCGTTGCCGCTGTTGTAGTTGCCGCGCAGGTCATCGTAGCAGCCGTCGTCGTAGGAGAACTGCACGTAGTGCTGCGCCTCGTGGTAGACGGTGCGCTGGCCGCCGCCGCTGCGCACGGTGGGCGCGTCGATGCCGATGTTGCAGGTGCCGGAGCTGGCCCAGTAGGCAATGCCGCCCCAGCCGTCGCCGTCTTCGAGCCAGACGTTGACGTTGTTGCTGCAGCCGGTGTCGTAAAGGTGGTGGCCCGAATCGGTGTGGAAGCGACGCCACGACTCTTCAAACCAGCCCGCCACGGTGACGGCGCGGTTGTCGTTGTCGACCCAGTGGGTCAGGTTGATGGTCGTGCCGTCCGAACGCGTGCGCGTCACGGTTGAGACGTTTTTGGTGTAGAAGACAGTCACGGATTTGTTCGTGCCGTTGATGTCAAAGGTGCTGACAAAGCACTCATCGAGCAGCACGCCGTCGATGGTGGGGCCGCCGGCGCAGGGGGCGTTGGCCTCCAGCGGGCCGACTAGCGGCGCGTCGGCGTTGAGCACGTGGTACGGGTCCATCGCGCCATCGCCGTGGTGATCGGGATCGGTGGGGTGGGAGTCCGGGCCGTGGGCAAAGGCCACGCCGCTCAGGGCAACAAGCGCGATCAGGGCCACGAGGCACGGGGTCGCCAGGCGCAGGGGCCATTTGGCGCGTGCCCAGCGTTTGGGCCAGCGGGTGGGACTAAACAGGTGGGTTAACATGGGTTCCTCCTAAAGGGTAATTAACCGAGGGAAATTTCAACGTCATGAGGAGGATACTTGATTGGCAGCAGGTCGGCTGTTGCGTGGGCTATGGGGAAGGTGTGTTGTGGATCACAGGGGCCGTCAACGGGTGGGGGAGCGGATTGAACGGATGGTTGGTTTCGTTGACGGGTCGATTGGGCTGCGGTAGAATTTCTAGCAGCGTTGAACTTGAATTGGAAGCAAATGGAAAGCAGGGGTCACCCATGCAGGCAGTCCCACAGATTACACCGTTCAGCGACATGCACCACCGACAGCAGGAAGTCCTGGCGATGATGGACAAAGCGCCGGTCATTTTGGCAGAGGAGAGCAAGCCGCGCGCCGTGCTGGTGAGCGTCGAGCAGTGGAATCGGATCGTCGAGGAGGTAAAGCGGTCGCGTCAACTGGCGGAGGCCAAGCGCGCCAGCGCGGAGAGCGATCGCAACGACAGTTGGATCGGCGCTATGGAATTGCTCAAAAAACTAGAGCAAAAACATGGCAAAGCGATGTTTGAATCAATCCGCCAGGAGCTAAAAAATCATGTGGCTGGTTGAGTATTCCGCGATAGCTGAGCACTATGTTGACAGCAACTTGCCGTACACTGTTGGTGTTGTGCGTGCTGTCTTACGATTAATGATGTCAAACGACGGTCAGCCGACTGAGGGGTGCTCGAAGCTCTCGAAGAGAATCGCTATCGGTGGATCGTGGCAGAGCACGAATTAATTATACGACAAGAGGCAAATCAAACCGTTATCGAACGAGTTTACTACCAGAGCGGCGATTGGACGCACCTCTTCCGTCCGTAATCGTCCGCGTTAACCCCGTACCAGCTCCTCCCAAAAATCGAGCGCCATCCTCTCCATCGCTGGCGTCACCTCGGCGGCATCGACCATCATCACGGTGTCGTCCTCGCGCCAGAGTTCCCCCACCGGCGCGATTGTTAACGCGGCCAGCATTTCGTAGAGCTTGAACTTTGCCTGTCGCTCCGGCTCAGTCAAAAACTGAGTAAAGAGCGACAGGTACTCCGGATCGTGCTGCTGCAAGTATTGAAGGGCAGCTTTCTCTCCATCCCACCGCAGCCGACGCGCCTCAAAGTAGTTGAAAAACAGATCGGAGGGGCCGTAAAGCATCATCCGAATATCTGCCGTGTTCAGGTAAAGCGGGTCGTCCGAAGCGAGATAGCGGCGCGCGACTTGAAGATTGTAGTTCACGCCGTTCCACGCACCAAAGCCATGTGCCGTGCCCGCCGGCAGAAGCCAATCGCCACGCCCTGCTTTCTGCTGCGCCTGACCCAAGCGACCGTCGCGGTCGAAGACAATGCGCCCCTCCCGCAGCCAGCCGACCAAGCGCCCCGTCCAGCTGCCAAAGTCCAGCGGCTCGCTTGCCGCCAGAAACGCGTCGACCTGCGCTGCCTCGTGAAAAATCACGTCGGTGCGTCGCCCGTCAATCGTGGTGACGCCCACGTGCAGCGGCAGCGGCATGGTGGACAGGATCACGACGAGGTCGTAATCGCTGGCCGGGTTCAGCTCGCCCCGGCTGGCCGAGCCAATCACAATGAGCCCGTCAACGCTAGGGTGTTGGCTGAGGCGGTTGATGACTTCGTTCAGCGTTGCGTTATCGGTTGTGGACCTTCGGCTCTTTGGCATGGTGTAAAGATGGGTTAGGAAAGAGGCGCGATGGTCGTTGACAACGTACAGTTTCCCCACTACAATCCAGTCCAGAGTGTACTTGGATTGAACACAAGGAGCGAATCATGCAGGCAGTTCCCCAAATCACGCCGCTCAGCGATCTGCGCGACCGGCAGCAGGAGGTGTTGTCGATGATGGATAACGCGCCGGTCATTTTGGCAGAGGAGAGCAAGCCGCGCGCCGTGCTGGTAAGCGTCGAGCAGTGGAATTGTATTGCGCGCGAGATGGAGCGTTCGCGACTGCTCGCGGAACTTGGTCGAATCCACGAGCGGAATGAACATAACGGCACTTGGGTAAATGCGCTAGACTTGCTTGATAAGCTGGAACAGAAGCACGGCAAAGCTATGTTTCAATCGATTCGACAGGAGATAGCAGATCATGTGGCTGGTTGAGTATGGCGAGGAGGCGGAGCACTTTGTTCAGACCAACTTGGGCGATTTAACCAACGTTATTCAAGCCGTTATTCGATCGATGTTAACCAGCGATGGTCAACCAACTGAAGGGATTGTCGAGCTAGTGGAAGACAATGTGTATCGGTGGACGGTTGGTGAGTACGAACTTTTCATCAGGCAAGAAGAAGAACGCACGCTGATTGAGATGATTCGTCATAAATAACGATTGGACGAGTTCTTTCGCCGTTAACTCACCTCCCCCGCCGACGGCACCCCGCGCAGCCCCGTCGCCAACCGCACGGCGCGCAGCACCGCCTCGGCCAGCACCTCCGCCGCGACGGCCCCCAATAAGCTCGCTTCGCGCAAGCCCAACACGGAAGCTGACCCGCTCGGCTTCGAGAGCGCAAAAACCGTGTCCCCATCAAAGGCCGTATGCACCGGGCGAATCGTGCGCGCGAGGCCGTTGTGCGCCATCTGCGCCACCTTGGTGCAGCCGACCTTGTCCAGCGGCGCGTTCGTGGCGACGACGGCCAGCGTCGTGTTCTGCCCCATGGCCGGTTGGCTTCCCGCGACCTCCATCATCTGCTCCAGCCGACTCTCCAGCAGCGCCATCGAATCCGCCCAGCCGCCGTCCGGCAGCCGCGCGCCTGCCACAATTTGCCCCGTTGCCGGATCGACCACGTCCCCAATCGCGTTGACGGCGACCAGCGCGGCCACGCTAAACTTACCAGCCACGCCGCCGAGCCGTCGGCTGGCCGTGCCCAGCCCGCTCTTTGTCGCCTGTGCAAAGCCGAGCAGCTTGCCCACCGTGGCGCCCGTCCCCGCGCCCACGCTGCCCTCGGCGACGGGGGCGTCACTCGCCGCTTCACAGGCCGCGTAGCCCATGTCGGCATCCGGGCGCACGTCCGCCGCGCCAATGCCCAAATCATACAAAATCGCGCTGGGCACGATGGGCACGCGGGCGGCGGGCGTCTCGTAGCCGTGGCCGTGCGCTTCGAGCCAGCGCACCACGCCGTTCGCCGCGGCCAGCCCAAAGGCGCTGCCCCCGCTGAGCACGATGGCGTGCACCTGCTGCACCGCACGCAGTGGATCGAGCAGCGCCACTTCGCGCGTGCCCGGCCCGCCGCCGCGCACGTCCACGCCCGCCGTCGCGCCGTCCGGGCAGAGGATTACGGTGCAGCCGGTGGCCCCGTCGCGGTCGGCCTGGTGGCCGACCAGGAGGCCGGGGATGTCGGTGAGGGTGTGGTTCATGGGTGGTCTCCGATTGACATATCCGTTGCCGCATGATAGGTTGTCACCGTTTTGGTGACAACCATGCGCATTATCTCGCGCAGAACGCTGCTCGACTTTGCCTCCAGCCACCCACAGGCTCGACGTCCGCTAGATGATTGGTACAAGCTGGCATCGCGTGCGACGTGGCAGACGCCATCTGATATAAAGCTGCTGTTTAGAAGTGCCGATATTTTGCCCGACAATCGAGTCGTGTTCAACATTGTAGGCAACAACTACCGGCTCGTCGTTAAAATTGAGTATCGATTTCAGACCATCTACATTCGTTTCATAGGAACCCATACCGATTATGATCGAATCGACGCGACCACGATTTGAAGCCAGGCTCCACCCCATCAAAACGGAAGCCGATCATGCCGCTGCGCTGGCAGAAATTGAGCGCATGATGGGCCGCGTCGAGCCGGATACGCCCGATGGCGAGCGCTTTGACGTGCTGGTCACGCTGGTGGAGGATTATGAGAATCGCCACTATCCAATGGGTGACACGTCTGACCCCATTTCCCTACTGGAGTTTGTAATGGACCAACAGGGCTTGACGCGCAAAGAGTTGGAGCCTTACCTTGGCCCGCGCCAGCGGGTATACGACGTTATGGAGCGGCGCAGGCCACTGTCGCTGACCATGATTCGTCGGTTGGCCAGCGAGCTCCATCTGCCTGCCGAGCTGTTGATCCAGGAGTATGAAATCCAGCCCTATCGGTGAAGACGTGTTTCATTCGTGGTCCCAATCGCGCCAGGCTTCCATTTCGCCCGGATCGCCAAAGGGTTGGTTAAGCTTCTTGGGCAACATGTCAAGGGCCGCCAAGCCGACAAAGTACCAAGCAAAGATAACAGCTGCTGCAATTATTCCGATCCACACCGTTTTAATGCTCCCGTGTCTTACAACCGATTTCTAAATTCGGTAAGCAATTCAGCAAGCCAACTGCCGTACCGACGTAAACGTCAGCGCGACTGAGCAGCACCTCGTGAACGAGCCTTCTGCAAAGGTTGATTCATCGGTCGCTGCCCGGTAGTCCATCGGTTCACCAGCGGCGGGCGCGGCCTGCTTGTTTGTGTTGAGCGGTTCAACTAAATCATACCACCGCCGCGTTAAAAGCACATAGAGAATACTGCTGGCGAACTCGGCAAGCGTCCCCGGCAGCATTCCCCAATTTGGGGAACGCTGTGGACAGATTTTTCGTTGATTTTGTTTACAATCGGCAGCGGTTCTCAATTCCGCGGCCCTGTGCTACAATTTACCCATGATTACTCAGGCAATCCCACACGGCCGCCAAGGCGAACGCAAACGTGAGCCGCACCGGCGCGGGACGGCCACCCGGCAGAAGTAGAGGCGTGATGAACCGTCGCCAATTGACTTTTGTGGTGCTTGTCAACGCCCTCGTTAGCGTGATGATTGCGCTGCTGGTGGTGTGGATCGTCGAATGGCGGCGGCCGGACCCGGAAGAGCTGGCCGCCCTGATTCCCGTACCGGCCCAGCAGGCCGAGCGCGAAGCGCAAGCCCTGGGCGTGCAGGCCGCCCCCGCGCCGGACGAAGCGGCGGACGCCCCCGCAGATGCCGACGCGGTCGAGGAGCCGAACCCAGCCGGAGAGGCCGTGGAGACGCTGCCCACAGCGACTTCCGCCCCGCCCACGCCGCTCGCCGAGCAGACGACTTACACCGTGCGCGCCGGGGATTTTCTCTCGGCCATTGCCGAACGCTATGGGATTGATGTCGACGATCTCGTCGACATCAACGGCATCGATAACCCAAATAGCCTCTTGGTGGGGCAGGAGCTAACGCTGCCCATCAGCGCCGAAGCCGTCGCCACGGCGGACGCACGCCCGCCGGAGCCCACGTCGACCCCGCCGCCAACGGAGGAGCCGACGCCGACCGAGCGCCCGACCGAGGCCGACGACGCCTCGCCGAGCACCGATAATGAGGGGTAGAGTCGGTTTAGACGCGCAGCATATCCTGACTATAAAGCAACCCGTTTAGAGCAACCCGATGGCAGACCAGAACGACAACCAAAAATCCGACGGCGACAGCCGTCGCTCGAAAAGCAAACGCCGCTACTACCGACGCAAAAAGAGCAGCGATCAGGGAAATAGCCGCAAAGAGAGCAGCGGCAACCAGGGCAGCGACAAAGAGAGCGGCGGCAGCAAAGGCAGCGGCAACGCGGCGGGCGGCCAAAGCGAGCGCCGCGATCAACAAGAGAGCCCGCGCGCGCAAAACGCGTCCAGCGATTCGGCCCAATCCGAGAGTAAATCGTCGAGCCGCTCCCCCAGGCGATCGCGCTCCGGCTCTTCGGGCAAGCCCAAGCGGAGCCGGCGTTCGGCCCGCCGCGATTCAGCGGTGGACGCGGAACAGGCCCAGGCGCGCGAACGTCGCCGTCGCCGCCGCTCGCGCCGCAGCCGTACGGAGGATCGCCCGTCAATTGTGGAGACGATTGCGAAAGAGTACAGCGCGCCCAAAGACATCGTGGTCTACAGCCACGTCTCGCGGCCCAACTTGCGCGATGCCTATGAGTTTCGCAGCGAAGCCTTTGCCAACACCGGCGGGCGCGACATCGCAGACTTCCGCATCGACATCTCCGTCCTCTTCCCCCACGTCCTGGACCCGATGACGCCGGAGGAGGAGGCCGTTGCCGAGCGGCGCTTGGCCGAGCGGGCCGAGGCTGCCAAAGCGTGGAAGGCCCAGTGGGAAGCCACGCCGGAGGAAGAGGAAAACGAGCAGACAGAACCCACAATGTAGGCGCTGCTTACCGCTGCGCAATCTTTGCGTCTCCTTCGCACCGGGAGCAACCACAACCGTGCGGCTTGTAGCCGCATCTACTAAACACAAAATCATGAGCGAAGCAACAATCAACGCGCCCACCAACGGCGCGTCGCCAGATACCGGAATTCGCCAAGCCCCCATCGTCCGCATCGAAAAGCTGGTCGACCACGTCGGCGAGACCGTTACCATTGAGGGCTGGCTCTACAACAAAACGGGCAAGGGCAAGCTGCAATTTTTGCAGGTGCGGGACGGCAGCGGCCTCTGTCAGGCCGTTGTTTTCAAGGGCAACGTGAGCGAGGAGGAGTTTGCCGCGGGCAAGGCGCTGACGCAGGAGAGCAGCCTCGTGCTCACCGGCACGGTCAAGGCGGAGGAGCGGGCGCCGGGGATTCCGGGCGGTTTCGAGATCGATGTGGAGCGCCTGCAGCTCGTGCAGATCGCCGAGCCGTACCCCATTTCGCCCAAGGATCACGGCGTCGAATTTCTGATGCAGAATCGCCACCTCTGGCTGCGCTCGTCGCGCCAGTGGGCCGTGATGCGCGTGCGGGCAGCGCTCATCCGCGCTATGCGCAGCTGGCTGGACGATCATGGCTATCTCCTGGTCGACACGCCGATTCTAACGCCCGCCGCCGCCGAGGGCACGACCACGCTCTTTGAGATCGACTACCACGGCGAGCCCGCTTACCTCGCGCAGACGGGCCAGCTTTACAATGAGGCCAACATCTTCGCCTTTGGCAAAGTCTACTGCTTTGGCCCGACCTTTCGCGCCGAGAAGAGCAAGACGCGTCGCCACCTTCAAGAATTTTGGATGCTGGAGCCGGAAATCGCCTTTTGCGATTTGGAGTGCTTACTCGAAATTGAGGAGCAGTTTGTCAGCCACGTGGTGCAGACGATTTTGCACGAGTGTCGCGCCGAGTTGGACGTGCTCGAGCGCGACACGTCGCACCTGGAGAAAGTGTCGGCTCCGTTTCCGCGCATCAGCTACGATGAGGCCGTGGAGATGATTAATCAAGCGGCGGAAGCGGGTGAACTTGTCCCCGGCTATGAAGATACCGTGCCGCCGATGGAATGGGGTGACGATTTTGGCAGCCCGCACGAAACTTATCTCGCCGCCCAGTTCGAGAAGCCGGTTTTCGTCCACCACTTCCCTACACAGGTCAAAGCCTTTTACATGGAGCCGGAGCCAGGTCGGCCCGAAGTCTGCCGCAGCGTGGATTTGCTGGCGCCGGAGGGCTACGGCGAGATCACCGGCGGCAGCGAGCGGATGAGCGATCCGGAAAAGATCGTCGAGTCGCTGCGCGCGCACGACCTGCCCGAAGAGGTCTACCAGTGGTATCTGGAATTGCGACGCTACGGCTCCGTTAAGCACAGCGGCTTTGGCATCGGCCTCGAGCGCACGGTGGCGTGGGTCTGCGGGCTTGATCACGTGCGGGAGACGATTGCGTTTCCACGGATGTTGGGAACGGTGCGGCCGTAGGAAGTCAAAGAATAAAGATTGAAGATTACAGGCCAACATTGGCCTGTAATCTTCAATCTTTATTCTTTATTCATCATGTTCTACCTCGCCGTCCTCCTGCTTGCCTTCACCCTATCCCTTCTCCTCACTCCCATCGCCGCTAAGCTCGGCCATCGCCTCGGCCTTGTCGACCGACCGGGCGGGCGGCGCCAGCACCGCGGCGTGATTCCGCGCACGGGCGGGCTGGCAATTTTCGGCGCATTCTTCCTCACAGTCGCGCTCGTCACCCTCGTCTCGCTCGCCCTCCCGACGCTCTTCCCCGCGACCCAGTCGTGGTTTCCACCGCGCACCGACGTCAACGAAATGCGGCGGCTGATCGCGCTGCTGGTGGGCAGCGCCTTCTGCGCCGGGGCCGGGCTACTGGACGACCGCTTCGAGCTGCCGCCGCTGCCGCAGTACGCCATTCAACTCATCGCCGCCTGCATTGCGATTGGCGGGCTGATCTTTATCAAGCACGTCAACAACCCGCTGGCGGCGGGCACCTTTTTTGGCGCGGCGGGTTTCCCCTGGTGGCTCGTCTGGCCGCTGACGGTCTTCTGGTTTATGGGCATGATGAATACCGTTAACTTTCTGGACGGGCTGAGCGGACTCGTGGCGGGAGTAACGGTAATTTTGTGTGCGGTGCTGGCGATCCACATGATCTTTGTGATCGAGCCGCCGCAGCTGAGCGTGTCGCTGCTGCCGCTGGCGCTGGGCGGCGCGGCGCTGGGCTTTCTGCCCTTTAACTTCGCCCCAGCCAAAATTTTCCTCGGCGGCGGCACCTACTTCCTCGGCTTCGCGATTGCCGCGCTGGGCATCATCGGCGGTGCGCGGGTAGCCACGGTGATGCTCGTGCTCGGCCTGCCCGCGCTCGATGTGGCCTGGCTGATCGTGACGCGCCTGCGGCGCGGCGTCGGGCCGGGCACGGGCGGCCGCGATCACCTGCACCTGCGTCTGCTGGATCGCGGCTGGGGCGAGCGCGCCATCGTGGTTGGCTACTGGAGCTTTTGCGCGCTCTTCGGCCTGCTCACGCTGACGCTGCCGAATCGCGTGCACAAGCTGATCGCGCTGCTGGTGCTGGGCGGGGTAGCGCTGGCGGTGTTGATGTGGGCGAGCCGGGGGGAAGAACGTCACGTGGCGGAGCATACGTGATCTACCTCATGGCTGACGCAGCAGATTGGCACGCCAACAACGGTTGCCGCAAGCAGGGCTGTGAGATAGAGCGCGCCCGCCAGCCCCAGCCCCGCAAGCAGCGGCAGCGCGATGTTTGTGAGCGGTCGAGCCGAGAGCGTCTGCACAAACAGAAATGCGATGACGCCAAAGCTGGCAGCCGAGGGCGCGACCGTCCACCGGTAGCGCGCCGGTTCGCCGAGTTGAGGCCATTCCAGGAAATTAACTATACCGGGATAAGCCATGTTGGATGTGCGACGCACCTCAGAAGGTGCGACGCACGGTCGACTCTCTCTGGTGCGGCCAACACAGCCTACGGTGCGTTGCACTTTCCCAAGTGCGTCTTTGAGAGAACGCACCTCCATCACAATCAGCCGTGGTATGTTCATTATCTTGGCAAACATCCAGAAGCCGACGGCGCTGCCAATCGCCCTCAGCAGCGTGCCCGAGCGGACGGCGTGGTGGAGGCTCGACGTGGTAAAGGGCTGGCGCAGCGTGTGCGGTCATGGGGTTCTCCTGGAATTTGTTCGCTAAAAGTTTTTTCAACGCGGAGGGCGCGGAGGAAGAGGCGCGGAGGGGCGCGGAGAAAAGAGAATTGTCATTCTGAGCGTGTCAACTAGACAAGAGCGCAAGCGATGTCAGACAAGCGAAGAATCCTCTAACCCAGCCATGATTCTTCGCCAAACAGCGGCTCAGAATGACCACCCTTTCTCTTCTCCGCGGCCCTCCGCGTAAGCCTCCGCGCCCTCCGCGTTGAAATTTAGGCTAAATCCCAAACTGCCGCCGCATTCCGCTAAAGAACATTTTTTCCCGCATCAGCGCCTTGAGCCGCGGCGTCCACACCGCATCGCGGCCCACGCGGTAGCGCAGCTTGGGCTTGTGTGCGACGGCAATTTTTGCCACCAAATCGGCGACCTTTTGCGGATCGTCGCCGCCCTGGACGTGATCGTTGAAGTAGCGGTGCAGCGCTTCACGCGTGCCGTTGTAGTCAGCGACGAGATTGTCCTGGTTTAGGCTGGCTTTGTCGTGAATGGTCGTGCGGAAAAAGCCCGGCTCGACGAGCGAGACGTCGATGTCAAACTGTGCCACTTCGGCGGCGAGCGTTTCGGCGTAGCCTTCCAGCGCGTGTTTGGAGGCTGCGTAGTAGGCCTGCCCCGGCGTGCCCAGCAGCCCAGCCAGCGAGCTGATAAAAATCAGCCGACCGTCTTTGCGTTCGCGCATCCCCGGCAGCACGGCGTTGGTGACGCGCGCCGCGCCGAAAAAGTTGGTTTGAAAGAGCGCCTCGGCCTCGTGCAGCGGCGTCTCCTCCGCCGTGCCGCTGACGGTGATGCCCGCGTTGTTGACGAGCAGATCGACGCGCCCCGCTTCGGCGAGGATGCCGCTGATGCAGGCGTGGACCGAGGCGTCGCTGGTCACGTCGAGCACGCGCATGTGGATGCCGTGCTGGTCGGGCAGCTCGCGGCGGCTTGTGCCGTAGACGCTGTAGCCGCGCCGAGATAAGGTCGCCCCGATCAATTCGCCAAAGCCGGAGGAGGCGCCAGTGATGAGGGCGACGGGTTGGGTGGTGTTCATGGTTCAGTTTCCTCTATCTGTTGCGGCGCAGCAGCTTCATCAGGCGTGGCTGCTGCCACATGGCAAGGCCGGTGAGCACCAGCAAGGGAATGGTAACAAAGCGAACGGTCGTCATAAAGGCGGGGTTGGCGCCGAGCGATGTGTAGATGTAGACGATGATAACGATGCTGCCGATGATATGAATCCAGCGGGTGATTTGGCGAAACAGTTTGTTGGTCATGAGATGTCCTCCTGCTGATGGTGTTTAGGTGGCGGCGATAGCAGCATCGGGCTGCGTCGATTTGCTGAACAGGCCATAGCCAAAGCCCGCCACAATCAGCGCAAAGAAAATTGCCATCGGCAGCGTGCTCAAGTTGCCCCGAGCCATCAGCGGCAGCGCGACCGTGAAAATCCAGATGCTCTTGTAGATAATCTGAATCAGGAAAACGCCCTTCATCAAATTGGGCAAGCGCAGCCCAATGACCGAGCCGAGACCGATAGCGAGCCAGATGGAGCCGGTCATGCCAAAGATAGCTGGGTCCTGGGGGCCGGCGAACATGTTTTCGCGCGCCCAGTCGGGCAGCAAAATCATCAGCGCGCCGGGGATGCCTGCGCCGAGGATGTTAAAGAGGTAGAGCAGTCGCAGTCTTTGTGGGTTGGTTGTGATGGTGTTGCTCAACATGATATTCTCCTTGGTTAGACTGTTTAGTTTGCTCGTTCGTTCGACTTGCCTACAGAATATCAGATGGCGGTCGCTTAACATTGCTCCTACGCGCCGACCGTTTGTCATTTCGCGCCAATTTGTTACAATTTCATTATGCAACTGCTGTTACCCGCCTCCACCCTCTCGGCCATGCTCGCCGGCTTCGACGCCATCGGCCTGGACACCGACGCGATCCTGCGCGCGACGGGCGTTACCCGTGCACAGATCGACGATCCCTACGCTGGCTTTCCCGACAGATTATTCGAGCTATTCTGGCGACAGGCCTTCCTCCAAGACCCCAGCCCCGATCTGCCCACGCGTTCGGGGCTGGCCGTGCCCTACGGCGCGTTTGGCCTGTTTGACCATCTCGTGGCCAATTCTCAAACCATTGGCGATGGCTTCCACACCATGCGGCTCTTTTTCTGGCTGGTCTCCACGGGTATTCAGTTGGAATTCACCCACGACGATGGCGACTGGGTGTGGATTGTCAACGAGCATTTTGATCCCGGCGCGGCCATTGGCGATCAGTGGACGCTGGCGCTCTTTGTCCAGCGCTTTCGCGAAAAAGAGGGGGTGGAGTTTGAGGAGGTGCACCTGACGCAGCCGCCAACGCTGCCCGCGCAACTTTACAGCGAATTGCTGCAACTCCCCGTGACGCTGGGCCAGCCTCACTCTGGTCTCAGGCTGTCGCCGGGGACGTGGAGCCAGCCCGTCTCCAGCGCCGATCCGATGCTGCGGCAGACGCTGCTAGGGCTGGCCGAGCGCGTCGATATCCAGGCCTTTGAGGAAGCGCCGCTGGGCTACATCGTGCGCACGCGGCTGGCGGAAATGCTGCCGGCGGGGCAGACGTCGGCGGAGGCAATTGCCGAGGAGCTGGGGCTCTCGCTGCGCACCTTTCAGCGGCGGCTGACGCAGGAGAACATGTCGTTTAAGGAGTTGCTGGACGCCTATCGCCAGGAGGAGGCCATGCGCCAGATCGAGCGCGGGGCAAGGTCGATGACGGAGATTGCGTATGATTTGGGCTACAACGAGCAAAGCTCGTTCAACCGCGCCTTCAAACGCTGGACGGGGACGACGCCCAGCAGATGGATGAGCGGGGCCGCGGCGTAAAAAGTTCTTGGTGCAAAGAGGGGGAAGGTTGACAACTTTTTGAGGAACAAGGGGGTTGTGACGAAGAGAATAGCATCGGCGGCAGTTGAGTTCGCCGAAGCCAGCGCGAGTTTGCCACGTAATTCCTCAGAGCATCAGATTGACTTCCGTCAGCGCCGATCGGTAGTTGAAATAGATGGGCAGAGCGGGCGCTCGTGAACGTTTTGCCATGTTGATCAAGTCCTGATTAAATTCAATACCATCCAAACAAGCGCAGTGGCTGGTGAGCTTGTTGAACCACATGGCTTGCCGGTCGGCGTCGGCGAATCAACCCTTATTTGAACAGTATTCTGGTTAAATTAGTGCGTTTGACTATACCAATTCCCCATCAAAAGTTCGTCAAGGAGCTCCCCATGCCTGCTCAACCCAACCTCCTCTTCATTATGCCCGACCAGCTGCGGCACGACTTTCTCAGCTGCTACGGCGCGGATTTCATCGACACGCCCCACATCGACAGCCTTGCCCAGCAGGGCACGCGCTTCAACCGCGCCTACTCCACCCACCCCATCTGCGTGCCGACGCGCGCCGCGCTGCTCACCGGGCGCAACGCCATCCGCAACGGCGTCACCGACAACGGCCTTTGGCTGCGGCCCGATCTGCACGAGAGCGGCATCTACACCTGGCCCGAATTGCTCAACGAGGCGGGTTACCACACCGCTGCCATCGGCAAAATGCACTTCTACCCGTGGGACATTACCCACGGCTTCCAGTACCGCGTGGCCGCCGAGGACAAGCGCTGGATCCACGTGCGCGACGACTACTACGAGCACCTGCGCGAGCACGGCGAGCGCAAGTACCACGGCAATGAGCACGCGGGCTACCACGAGCACAAGGGCGCGATCATCAACAAGCTGCCGCTCGAATTGACGACGGATCGCTTCGTTGGCGACGAAACCTGCCGCTTCCTGCGCGTCCACGGCGGTGACGGCCCCTTTGCCATGATGGTCGGCTTCCCCGGCCCCCACGGCCCCTACGACCCGCCGCCCGAGTACAACCTGTTCAGCCCCGGCGATATGCCCGATCCCGCGCCCGAAGTGCCGGGGGATACGCCCCAGATTCGCCGGAACAACATCAACGGCAACCGCGCGGCATGGAACGGCGTCGACTATACCGAATTTACCGAGGCACAGAAAAAGAAAATCCGCGCCCACTACGCCGGGTTGGTCAAGCAGATCGACGACGAGGTTGGCAAAATTCTGGAGACCCTGCGCGACGAAGGCTTGCTCGACAATACCATCATCATCTTTGCCAGCGACCACGGCGACTACCTCGGTGACCACAGCCTGATCGGTAAGGGCAGCTTCTACGAGAGCAGCACCCACGTGCCGCTCATTGTGCGCCAGCCCGATGGGGCGGGCGGCGCCGCGAGCAATGAACTCGTCGCGCTCAGCGACGTCACGGCCACGCTGCTCACGCTGGCGGGTGTGGACGTGCCGGGCTACATGGTCGACAGCCAGCCGCTGCCCGACATTGGCTTGAATATGGGGGGGTTGGGTAGCGAACCGCGTGATCACCTAATCGGCATGACGAGCAGCGGCTGGATGAACTTCGACGGCACGTGGAAATTGAGCAAGTACAGCACCGGCGAAATCACCCTCTTCAATCTGATCGATGACCCACACGAGCAGCGCAATCGCTACGGCGACGCCGACTGCTGGGACGTTTACCAGCGACTTGATACTCAGCTTACGCAGACTATCATGGCTTCGATTGTCGATGCCTTTGCCGCACAGCGCGTCTACGGCGATGTATCGCTCTCCAGCGATCCGGCCTTTGGCCACCGCGGCTGGCAGCGCACGTACCCACAGCCCATCGTTGTTGATTCATCGCTGCGCCTGGTGTAGACTGGATGCACCGCACAAACACTTCCACTCTACAAACAAAAAACCTATGGCGAAGCAAAAAGAAACGCAATCATCCCCCAACGGCACAACCGCTGCCGATGCCCCCGTCGACACCTCACCCGTCGCCATCACCGATCTCGGCGAATACGGAGACATCCGCAAGCTGATGTCTCCCGGCATGGAAAAGCGCCAGTCCCTGCAGGGCTTTGATGAAGACTACATCGACATTGTCGACTACATTGTGCGCTGCACCTACAAAATCTGGGAGCAGAAGGGCGTCGGGCTGATCTACAGCCACTACCGCCACAACTCGCTGATCCACACCTCGGACGGGATGACCTATGGACGCGACAAGGTGATCGCGGACTCGATCCGCACCATGGCTGCTTTTCCCGACTTGCGCCTCTACGCCGACGACGTGATCTGGAGCGGCGACGACCAGCAGGGCTTTCACACCTCGCACCGAATTACGTGGATGGGGCGCAACACGGGCCACAGCATCTACGGCCCGCCGACGGGGCGTAGGGTGGTGCGGAGAGGCATTGCGCACTGCTTCGTGCGCGAAAATCGCGTGGTGGAGGAGTGGATTTGCCGCGACGAGCTGGCGCTCGTCCGCCAGCTGGGGCTGGACGAGCACGCGCTGGCCCGCCGCCTGGCCCATCGCGACGCCGAGGCCGGGCTGCTGCCGCCGGAGACGCTGGGCCAGGGCGAGATCGACCGCGTGATCGGGCAGGAGACGCCGCTGGTGCTGGCCGAGCCGGAAGCAAGCGGGGACGATGTCGATGGCAAAGTCGCGGTGGAGAATATGCTGCGGCGCAGCTTTCACGAAATCTGGAACTGGCGGCTGCTCAACAAAATCGACGACTACTACGCGCCCAACTACCTTGCTTTTGTCTCGACCAACCGCAAGCTTTACGGCCTGGGCGAGTATAAGGGTTACGTGCTGGGCTGGCTCGCTGCCTTTTCGGATTTGCGGCTGCACATCGACCACATCGCCGTGCTGGGCGACGCCGAGCGCGGCTACCGCACGGCCACCCGCTGGACGCTCCAGGGCACGCACGACGGTCCCAGCGCCTACGATGCCGGCCTGGGCGGGCCGACGGGCCAGCGCATCTTCCTGATCGGCATCACCCACCACCACATCCGCGACGGCAAATTTATCCAGGAGTGGTCGTGCTGGGACGAATTTGCGCTGCTCAAGCAGCTGCATCGGTCGAGCGGAGGTAGGACAGGGGGCTTTGGTTTGGCGTACGATGAAGTTCCTTTTTAACGTGGGCGTTAAGGGGACAAGAGGACGCGGTGAAGGTATGCCCGTCTTCACACCATCTCCTCCATCGACATAGCGCAGGGTGTATTTCAGTTTGGGGCAGCTTCGGCATAGGGCAACATGGCAGGGTACGGCCCGCCAGACCTCACCCCCAAACCCCCTCCCCCAAATTGGGGCTTAGCTTTACCCATAAGTATCAGGGGGGTGAAAAGCGAGATAGGCTTGGGCAATGTCCTGGAGGCGCTGCCAGCCGCGCCAGAGGACGGTGGGGCCAGGCTGGCCATCGTGCTTGCGAGCCAGAAAGCCGCCGAGTTGAGCAATCCAGTTCACGGCTTCCTGGACAGTGGGGCAGTGGTCTGGCGGAAGGGGTCGCTGGTGGACAAAGTGGTAAAGGGCCTGGAGCTCGTGCTCGGCCAGGCAGGCGGTGGCCGGGGCGTCGGGGTCGGTGCGGGCGAGATGGGTGAGCCAGAAGAGATGCCAGGCAATGATGGTGTAAAGCGCAATCAAGGGCTGGAGCCGCTCCGCTTTGGCCAGTTGAGCGTGCTCAATGCGGCAGCCGGACTTGAGGATTTTGTGCAGGATTTCGATGCGCCAGCGCAGGCCATACCAGCGGATGCGCTCGACGGCCTGGTCAAAGTCGCAGACGGGCACGGTGGTAAGCAGGAGCCAGCCGAGCGGGTCGGCGTCGGCGGGGGGGTCGACCTCCTCGACCAGAAGGCCGTAGAGCGCCAGCGGCTTGTGGGTGGCGCGCAGGCGCTTGGGCGGCTTGAGCGAGAGCGAGGTGAAGCGCACGGCCACCGTGGCCTCGCGGGCGGCGCGACCGGGGCGGGCGCGCACCTGCACCTGGAGCTCGCCCGCGGCGGGTTGGTTGCGCAGCACCTCCCAGAGCAGCCCCACCTCCGGTTCAGCCAGCGCGCGGTTCTGCGCAGCGCGCACCAGCAGGTCGGTTTTCAGCTGCTTGGCTTCGGCAAAGAGCTCGAAGACGTCGGCCTCGCTGTCGCCCACGTGAATCAACTGTGTCCCGTCTGGCTTGTCCGCTTCGCTTTGGCGCAGGCCAACCAGCCACTTGTTGCTCTCTTTCTCTGCGATGGGCAGCTGCCGTCGCTCATCGGGCGTCAACTGGCGCGCCGCCTCGTTGCGAGCCCACAGCTGCTGGCTCAGCACGCCCAGCGGCAGACCGTCCAGCGTGACCGCCAAACTGCTGTGCATCAGCAGCCCCAGACCGGGCTGCTCGCTCGTGCCAATCGGCCCCAGCCCCTCGGTCTGCGGGTGCTGGCTGTAGTCCAAAAAGCTTGTATCGTGCACCACCAGGCAGCGCGCGTGTCCGGCCATCCGCTCACGCGTCCGCTGCTGGTGGGGCTTGAGAATCTGCTCAGGCGTCGTCTTCTGGTTGCCAAACAAGTTGTAGGTCGCTTTCGTGTCCGCCCACTCATCGCACGCCTCGTTGACCGAGGCGCTGGGCCTGGCCGCCAGCTTGGCCCCGCTGTCCAGCAGCCGCCAGTCCAGCCGCGCATCGCCCAGCGAGACACTGCCCAGTTCGTCAGCCACCCAACTGCTATCCAGTCGTTCTTGTCTTAGCATCTTTGGCCTCCTTTCCCTTGCTTGATGCCTACTTTACCAAACTTTTGTCCCTACCGATACCCCCCTCCCTACTTGTGGGTAAAGCTAAGCCGCGCGCGGGGAGGGGGCTTCACCCGATTCGTTACCCGCGAAGCAACAGCGAGGGGGAGGTCGAACGCCCCAGCGACGCGGGTTCGCCCCCAAACTGAAACGCACGGCATAGCGCCAGCAGTTCCAAATTTGGACCGCTTGCTGCATAGTTGGAGAGCGTTTCGCCGCGGATTGCGCGGATTTTTTGTCTCTGACTCCGCGCAAATCTGCGCAATCCGCGGCGAAAAATTCTTCTGGTAAGTTAAATTTGGAATTGCTGGCATAGCGCAGATTTTGTTGACAGAGCTTGTGAAGTTTGGTACAATCAAATTCTCAAATCTTGGCCGCTACGGCTGCATTGGTTGTTGGGCCTAAACAAAAGATGCGTGGAAAATTGATTGGCTACGGCACGCTTTTAGCCGTTCTGCTCTGGTTAACGTTGAGCTACGTGCCGCTTGCGCTGCCGCAGGTGGCCTTTCCCGCTTCTGCAAGTGGGGGATTGCGCTGGCTGGCGGGGATTGCGCTGGTGCTCTTTATCGGCATTCAGCTTGTGATTACCGCACGCACGCCGGCCATCCTGCAGGCCAGTCGCCAGCAAGCGCGGCCCATTGCGCGCACGCTTTCGCTGAGCAGCGAACTCTTTTGGACGCTGCTGCCGCTGGTCGCAACCGTTGCAATGGTTGGCGCGATGGTTGTTGTGTGGATGGCGCTTTAGCATGTTGAACTAAAAAGACTCAGCCAAAGCGGTTGGGTACATCGTAAATCTTTTGCCAAAATTTTTTAGGCTGTTTAGATCGATCACAGGAGCAAAACGGAATGGTGCCGAGAAATTCAGGTGACCGACGTCACTTTATCATTGTGGGCGTGCTGGTGGCCATCTCTACCGTGCTGGTCTATCTGCTGCTGGATGGCGTGCTGCCGCTGGCGATTCAGGCTAGCGAAGAAGCCTCGATTATCGACGGCGTAATCAATGCCCACCTGTGGCTGATTGCGTTTCTCTTCGCCCTGGTCGTCGTGTTCATGCTCTATGCGCTGGTCGTCTTTCGGCAGCGCGAGGGGGACGAGGGCGAGGGCGAGCACTTCGAAGGCAATTTTGCCCTGGAGATTGCGTGGACGGCCGGGCCGCTGATCTTTGTCGCGCTCTTTACGTGGATTGGTATTGTTTCGTATGGGCAAATTACCCAAGCGGAGCCGAACGAGACCGCCTACGAGGTAGAGGCCTATCAGTGGGCCTTTCGCTTTGGCTACGAAAATGGCGTGACGGCGGAAGAGCTGGTGTTGCCCGTCAACCAGCCGGTGCGCATGGAGATGACCTCCGAGGATGTGATCCACGGCTTTTGGGTTAACGAATTTCGCGTCAAGCAGGACATTGTGCCGGGGCAGGTCACCGTGGTGCGCTTTACGCCCACGCTGGAGGGTGAGTATCAGCTGCGCTGCACCAAGCTCTGCGGCCTGAGCCACTGGAGCATGCTGCGGCCGGTGCGCGTCGTCTCCGAGGACGAGTACGACGCTTGGCTGGACGAACAGGCTGCGCTACAATTTGGCGATAATGAATCCCTTGTACAGGCAGATTCACAGGAATAAATTGGCTTTCGCTATCACTGAACGATTTTTGGAAGAAGGGTAACAGTTATGTCTCTTATGTCGTTGGGGCTTACCCGTGGCATTGTCGGGATGGTGGCCGGCCTGATCAGCGGCTTTGTGCTGGTTATGCTGGGCCGCATCGTGGGCGGCTACGACACGGTTTGGCAGGGCGAGCCAGCCTGGGCGTTGGGCTCATTCCTGGGCACGATGGGCTTTATGATCGGCGTTGGCGCGCTGACGGATTGGTACAGGTGGACGCGCGGCGAGGACGTGCCCATGCGCCACGGCCCGCCCAAAGACAAGCCAGCCTGGACGCGCTACTTTAGCGTGGATTACAACCACAAGGTGATCGGCATCCAGTACGGCGTCACCTCCGGCCTGCTGCTCTTCGTCGGCGGCACGATTGCGCTGGTCTTCCGCACGGAGCTGACGCGCGCGGGGTTGCAGTTTCTTGATCCGAATCTATACAACACCTTTATCGGCATGCACGGCTGGGTGGCCCTGGCCTCGGTGCTGCTGGGCGTGGGCGCGATGGCCAACTACCTCGTGCCGCTGCTGCTCGGCGCGGAGGACATGGCCTTCCCGCGGCTCAACGCCTTTGCCTTTTGGATCAACGTGCCCGCCGGCCTGCTGCTGCTGATTAGCATGTTCCTGGGCTGGGATTCGGGGTGGACGGCCTACCCGCCGCTCAGCCTGCGCGGCCCGGTTGGCTACCAGCTCTTCCTGATGGCGATCTACTTTGTGGGCCTCTCTTCAATTTTGGGCTCGCTCAACCTGATCGCCACCATGCTGCTGATGCGCCCCGAAGGCATGGGGCTCTTCCGGATGCCCATCTTCTGCTGGGCCATTCTGGCGACCAGCCTCCTGCAGGTGACGGCCACGCAGCTAATCGGTCTCTCGTTCCTGATGCTGTCGTTCGAGCGCACGATGAGCATGGGCTTCTTTAACCCCGACGTGGGCGGCAGCCCGACGCTCTTCCAGCACATGTTCTGGTTCTACTCGCACCCGGCGGTCTACATCTTCGTGCTGCCCGGCCTGGGCATCATCAGCGAGATTTTGCCCGTCTTCTCGCGCAAGCCGCTCTTTGGCTACCGCTGGATCGCGCTTTCGAGCATGGGCATTGCGCTGGTTGGCTTTCTCGTTTGGGGCCACCACATGTTTACCTCGGGCTACGCGCCGGGGCTGCGCACGCCCTTTATGATTTCGACCTTCCTGGTCGCCGTGCCCACGGGCGTTAAGTTCTTTAGCTGGCTGGGCACCATGTGGGGCGGCAAGCTGACCTTTCCAACGCCGATGCTCTTTGTGCTGGGTGCGATCAGCGTCTTCCTGCTGGGCGGCCTCAGCGGGCCAATTCTAGCAACGGTAGCCTCGGACATGCAGCTGCACGCCAGCTATTTTGTGGTGGGCCACTTCCACGCGACGCTCTTTGGCGGCTTTGTCTTTCCCTTCTTTGCGGCGCTCTACTACTGGTATCCCAAGATCACGGGGCGCATGTACAACGAGCGGCTGGGCAAGATTCACTTCTGGCTGATGACGCCGGGCTTCTGGCTAATGTCGCTCGGCCAGATGTCCGTCGGCGTGATGGGCATGCGCCGCCGCATCGCCAACTATGACCCGGCGCTGGCCTGGGTCAACGGCGAGCACTTCGTGCCCTGGGCGCCGACGCTGGGCTGGGTCGAGCTGGGTCACATCGTGATCACGATTGCGGGCTTTGCAATCGCGATTGCCTCGCTGCTGATGGTTTACAACTTCTTCAACAGCGCCGAAGTGGGCCGCGTGGCGGGGGACAACCCGTGGCGCTCGCGCTCGCCGGAGTTTCAGATTCCGTCGCCCATTCCGGAGCACAGCTACGTCCGCCCCCTGCGCGTCACGGGCGAGCCCTACGACTACGGTCTGCCCAACTCGACCTACGTGCAGATGATTCCATCCGCTGCCGGAGATGATTAGCTGTTAGCAATTGTTAACTGACCGCGCGTAGGGGCACGCCATGGCGTGCCCCTACGCGCATCTAACCTTTTGGAGAAATGATTATGAAAGCTGGACGCGGCGCCGCTTATCGCTTAAGCGCCCTTGTTGCCCTCGTGCTGGCCGTGCTGACGGGCATTGAGTATGTGATGGCCATTGCTGGGCTGGGGCTGGTCTTCTTGATCCTGGTCGCGCTGCTCAAGGCCGTGGCCGTCGTTTATTATTTTATGCATATCAACCGTCTCTGGTCGACGGACGCGCACTAAGAGGGACGCAAACTTATGGCATCTGTCGCAACAACACCCGATAGCCACATCCACGTCGATGAGCACGCGCAAAGTGGCGCGCACGATTATGCTACGGCCCTGCGCAACAATCGCTTTGGCCTGTGGCTCTTTTTTCTCTCCGAAGTTTTTCTCTTCGGCGGCCTGCTCGTTGCGCGATTCTACCTGTGGACGGGCGAAGAGGGCATTACCCGCCCGGAGCTGGACCAGACCATTGGCCTGATCGTGACGGTCGCGCTGCTGATCAGCTCCTTCTCGATCAACCTTGGCGAAACGGCTATGGAGCACGGCGACCGCCGCACCTTTCTGTGGGGCTTTGGCACCACCTTTGTGTTGGGTACGGTCTTTCTCTTTGGCGTGATGACCTTTGAATGGGGCATCTTCCCCTTTATCTACGAAGCGCACATCGCGCCGTCTGACGGCGTCTTTGGCGCGGTGCTCTTTGCCATGACAGGCATGCACGCCATTCACGTCTTCACCGGGCTGATCTTTATCGCCGTCGTCTGGAATTTGGGGCGCAAGGGCCAATACTCGCCCGACAAGCACTGGGGCGTCGAGGCCTGTGCCATTTACTGGCACTTTGTCGACGTGGTGTGGATTTTCTTCTACCCCGCGCTCTACTTGATTGGCACGGTGGCGCATTAAGGTGGTAATTGGTTGCTGGTAATCTGTAATTGGTTGGTCGTTAAATTTTGAGCAATTGAGTTTAACAAATCAACCTTAATTGCCAGTAACAAATTACCAGTTGCTTTTATGCATCCGTTGATTCAAGCCCTCTTTGGCGCCTGGGAATGGCGACCCATTGTGGTTATCATCATGCTGCTGCTGGCCTCGACCTACGTGACAGGTTGGTGGCGGCTGCGTCGCAAGCGCGGGGCAGAATCGCGGCTGGCCTCCGTGCTGCGGCTGGTGACTTATCTGGTAGGCATGTTTGTGCTGGCCGTGGCGCTGATGTCGCCGGTGGATCGGCTGGGGCCGCAGCTCTTTCTGATGCACATGATCCAGCACCTGCTCTCGATTATGGTGGCCGCGCCGCTGCTCTGCCTGGCCGAGCCCTTTCCGATTGGCCTGTGGGGTCTGCCGCAGCCGCTACGCCGACGCGTGGCTCGCCTGTTCATGCACGATTCCGTGATGCGTCAAGCGCTGCGCCCGGTCACGCAACCCGCAATTATGTGGCTGGCGTTTATCTTTATCCTGCTGGGCTGGCACGATGCGGGCGCGTACAACGCGGCGCTGCGCCACGAGTGGGTGCACGACATCCAGCATATCACCTTTTTTGTGAGCGCGCTGGGCTACTGGTGGCACGTCGTCGGCAATGGGCCGCGGCTGCACCCCAGGCTGCCGGGCTGGGGGCGGCTGGCCTTCCTGCTGCTGGCAATTCCGCCCAACGCCATCACCGGCGCGGTGATTTCGTTTGCGCAGCGGCCCATTTATACGTACTACGAAAGCGTGCCCCGCATCTGGGGCATCAGCGTGATGGATGATCAGCTTTGGGGCGGCATCATCATGTACATCCCCGGCAGCATGATGTTTATCATCGGCGCGCTGATTGTGCTGGCCCGCGTGATTTACGGCCGCTCGCCCGAAGAAGGCTCACGCGAAACGAGGCCCCATCCGCTCACGGCGCTGGAAAAGCACCGCGAGTCGCAGCTGGGGCAGCAGGCCGCGTAATTTAACGCAAGGACGCAAGGGGGCGGGGAGTTCTTCGTCAACGTTGAGCCCTTTACGTTAAATTTTGGTCTTACCCAAATCGTTACTGACAAAGTCAACGTAGACTGACGAGTGACGTGAAATTTACATGAACCTATTCCTAAAACTCTTTTCCCGCAAGTGGTGGCTGCCGACCTTGATTATGATCGGCGGCATTCTTTTTTTGGTGCAGCTTGGCCTCTGGCAGCTTGACCGCATGGAGTGGCGGCGCGACTTGAACGCGACGGTGATGGCGCGCTGGAATGCGGAACCGCTCGACCTGAACAGCGAGCCGGTCTCCGATGCGGCGGAGCTGGAATACCGCCGCGTGCTGGCCGAGGGCCGCTTTGATTACAACAACCAAATCATTTGGAACAATCAGAGCTTTAACGGCCAGCCCGGCGTCGGCCTGGTGACGCCGCTGGTGCTGGATGACGGCACGGCCGTGCTGGTGGATCGCGGCTGGATTCCCTACAGGGAGGCCGAGGCGGGCGCTTACGCGCAGTACAGCGAAGCCGTCGACGCCGCCATCGTGGGCCGCGCACACGATTCGCAGACGGCCCAGGGCGACGTGCCCCCGCCGGAAGAGCCGCAGAGCGAATGGTTCCGCGTCGATGTGGAAGCCATCCAAGCGCAGATGCCGTATGATTTGCTGCCCTTCTTTCTCGTGCAGCTGCCCGAAGCCGACCGCGCCTACGACGCCCTGCCGGGTCGCGATATCGCCGCGCTCAACCCCGTTTACGATCTGCGCGACCCGTCGATGCACCTGAGCTACGCGCTTCAGTGGTTTACCTTTGGCGCAGTCTTTGGCCTGGGCTACATTCTGCTTGTGCGCCATCAGGAGCGGCGCGCCGAGCGCAAAGAGAACGAAGACGAACTGTCGAGCGGCATAACGTCATCTGAACCACTGGAACAGGGATTATAGATTTTTTGCAGCCGGTGGAGTAAAGTATTTGCATGTCTACAGAAACGGCAGTTGGCCCTTCACCCGTTATTAAACCTACCGTGACTTCGGTGGGTCGTTCGACGTTCAAATTCACCGCGCGCGATCTGGTCATGCTGACCAAGCCGCGCATTATTTCGCTGCTGCTGGCCATCACGCTGGTGCCCATGTTCTTGGCGGGCGAGCAGCCGCCGAGCCTGTGGCTAATTTTGTCCACGATGGCGGGCGGCTTTTTGGCGGCGGGCGGCGCCAACGCGCTCAACCAGTTCGCGGATCGAGACATCGATCACGTGATGTCGCGCACGAGCAAGCGCCCGCTGCCGAGCGGCCGCATGGCTCCGTGGCAGGTGCTGGCCTTTGGGCTGATTTTGAGCGCGGCCAGCGTGGCGCTGCTCTGGTTCGCGGCCAACCCGCTCACGGCGCTGCTGGCGCTGGCGGGCATCCTGTACTACGTGCTGATCTACACGCTGCTGCTCAAGCGGCGCAGCACGCAAAATATCGTCGTCGGCGGCGCGGCGGGCGCGATTCCGCCGCTGGTCGGCTGGGCAGCGGTCGCCAACGAAGTCTCGCTGCTGCCGGTGCTGATGTTTGCGATTGTTTTTTACTGGACGCCGCCGCACTTCTGGGCGCTCGCGCTGCGCCGGCAAAATGAATACCGCGAGGCGGGCGTGCCCATGCTGCCCGTTGTCGCGGGTGAGCGGGAGACGCAGCGGCAGATTGTGCTCTACAGCGTGCTGCTGGCGCTCGTTTGCGTGCTGCCCGTGCTGCTGGAGCTGATGGGGCCGATCTACCTGGTCGGCGCGCTGCTGCTCAACGGCCTCTTCCTGCGCGACGCCGTTGCCATCTGGCGCAACCCGGTCGAGCAGAACGTGTGGCGGCTGTACAAGTTTAGCCTGCTCTATCTGGCGCTGCTCTTTCTCGCCATGGGAATCGATGGGCTCTTTTATACGGCGCCTGCGGGCTTGGTCGATTTTGCCCTGCGGCTGCCGTTTTAAGTAGATGAGATGGAACCAGGACGATAAAATACTTGGAATAGTGGATATGTCTGTTGATCAAAGAATTATAGAAAGGCTCAATGAGCTTTTACTAATGGGAGACCAAGTTCTTGCATCTAAGTATAGTCCTGGAGCTTATGTCGTAGGAGACGATCGCGTTGATTCACAGTTAGCGCATCAATGGTCTACAAGTGTACAGAGTTTATTGGCACGTATTTTTGGTTCCAATAGCGACCATTACAGAAATTTTACTAAACAAGTAAACGATATTACTTACAGTCCAGCATCTCGGGCTCAGGGAGTTCTAAAAGCGGCAAAGGATGACTACGAAAACGAACATTTATTTGAAATACGTCGAGCGATTGAAGCAGAGTTGTTTGATGATTTTCTTGAACAAGCAGCCTATTTACTTGATTCGGGCTATTATCAATCAGCAGCGGTGATTGCAGGTTGTGTATTAGAAGACGGTCTGAGAAAGATGTGTGAGGCTGGTGGAATTGCACTTTCTAACAAACCTAAGCTTGATAAAATGAACGCTGATTTAGCGAAGGGCGGAATTGTATCTAAGCTTCTTCAAAAGAGAATTACACTGCTTGCTGACTTAAGAAACAAAGCGGCTCATGGCGAATGGGAACAGTTCAATCGAGAAGATGTAGAAGAAATGGTACCTGCCGTTCGTAGAATTATGGAAAAGTATTTTTCTTGAAGTAAAATCTCAGTGAGAACAGGACTTTTTTTGTGGGAGCGTACCTTCGTGGTCACTCGCAGCTAACAGATATGAGGCGCTGTCGCGGCGAGAAAAAATTCCTGTTACCATATTGGCTTACTTTAGTATTAAAGCATGATGTTACGTGACCGCCAATCAAAAAGGGCGCGACTGCGTTTTCGCAGTCGCGCCCTTTTCTATTCCGCTGCCAACCTACGCCGACACCCACTCCGGCTCCGGCATAATCTCCTCTGCGGGCTGCGGCCCCTGGTCGCTGCGGCCCGATCCCTCCAGCCGACTAATCGCGCGCACCGTCATGTCGTGGTCACACAGAATCTGGCAGGACAAGCGTGCGCCCTCGACACCGCGCGCCTCCAGCACATCGCGCTCGGCCACGGTCATCTTCTCCGGCTCGCCCTCGACAAATTCAACGCGACAGGTCGTGCATTTGGCGTTGCCGCCACAGGCGTAAAGCTGGTCGACACCGGCATCTTCGGAGAGCGCCAAAACGAGACGTTTACCGTCCGCCACGTCAAACGTGCCAAATTCTTCAACGGTTAACTGAGCCATTATTTATCCTTGGTGAAAGTTTGATGTTGAACGATTTGATTATGGCAAAGGTTGGCGCGAAATGGTGTGCCGGCTGATACAATCACGCGCTCTAGCCCTCCTGGTGAAATCATGGCAGCATGGCCTCGATATTTTCCACCAGCGTGATTCGGTTCATCTCCCCCGGCCACACCTGCCGAATGATGCCGTCGCCATCAATAAAAAAGGTGGTGGGCATCCCGATGATGTTGTAGGCCTGCGCGGTTTCCTGCTCTGGATCGAGCGGAATGGCGAAGGTGAGGTCGCGCTCGTCGGCGTATGTACCCACGTACTCCGCCGTATTGAGCTGATCAAGATTGACACCGACGATCTGTGCGCGCTCGCCATAGTGCGCCGCCGTGCTCTGCAGCGCGGGCAGCTCCCGCTCGCAGGGCGCACACCAGGTGGCCCAGAAGTTGAGCACCACGGGCGAGCCGTCCGCCAGCGCCTCGCTCAGCGTAAAGGTCTCGCCGTCCAGCGTCTCCAGCCTGAAATCTGGCGCGCGCTGGCCAATAGCGGCTTCGACGCCTAACGTCGTCTCCGCCGCCGAAGCCGGCACGCGGCTCGACCACGTCCACCAGCCGCCAAAAATAAATACGAGAAGGGCAATGAAATACCAAGACTTGGTCATACGTTCGTTTAGATACAAAGCGCGACGGCCAAAGTGACCGCCACGGCCCAATAATACAATAGTTACCACTCAATGCGTGGGCCGTGATTGTCACTTTTCTTCGACCGTCCGAGAAGTAACGGTCACTTTAATTAGCCTCTACTCAATCTCCTCCGCCTCCGCCGCCCACTCGGTGTGGAAGACGCCTTCGACATCCAGCCGCTCGTAGGTGTGCGCACCAAAGAAGTCGCGCTGGGCCTGAATTAAATTAGCGGGCAGCCGCTCGCTGCGGTAGGAATCGTAGTAGGCCAGGCTCGCGCCAAAAGCGGGCACGGGAATCCCCAGGCCGACGGCCGTCTGCACCACGCTGCGCCAGGCGGGCAGCCGCTCGACAATCGCGTCGCGGAAGTAGTCATCGAGCATCAAGTTGACAAGGTTTGCATCTCGGTTATAGGCGGCGGTGATTTCATCCAGGAAGCGGGCGCGGATAATGCAGCCAGCGCGCCAAATCGAGGCGACCTCGCCTAAATTCAGATCGTAGTCGTACTCGTTGCTCGCCAGCTTGAGCAGCGACATGCCCTGGGCGTAGGCGCTGATTTTGCTGGCGTAGAGCGCCTGCCGCACCTGGTTGACCAGCGTCTCGCGGTCGCCCTCAAATTTCGCATCCGGCCCCGGCAGCACCTTCGACGCCGCGACGCGTTCGTCCTTGAAGCTGGATAGAATGCGCGCCACCACGGCCATGTCGATGGTGGGAATCGCCGCGCCCACGTTGAAGGCGTCCTGGCTCGTCCACTTGCCCGTTCCCTTCTGCGCCGCCGCATCCCGAATCTGGTCGACCAGCGGCTGGCCCGTTTCGTCATCGACGCGGCGAAAAATCTCCACGGTGATGTCGATCAGAAAGCTGTCCAGCTCGCCCTGATTCCACTCATCGAAGATATCGGCCAGCTCAGTGGGAGACAGGTTCAGCGCGTGGCGCAGAATGTCGTAAGCCTCGGCGATCAGCTGCATGTCGGCGTACTCGATGCCGTTGTGCACCATTTTGACGTAGTGGCCCGCCCCGCGCGGCCCCAAATACGCCACGCACGGCTCGCCATCCTCCTCGGCCTTGGCCGCCACCGCCTGCATCATCTCGTCGACGGCGCTCCACACCTCGCGCGAGCCGCCCGGCATGAGCGAAGGGCCCCACAGCGCGCCCTCTTCGCCGCCGCTGATGCCCATGCCCATAAAGGTCAGCCCTTTTTCCTCCAGCTCGTTGGTGCGGCGCTCGGTGTCGTGGAAGTAGCTGTTGCCGCCGTCGATGATCAGGTCGCCCTCTTCGTAGAGCGGCGCGAGATCGTCGATCACGTAATCGACCGGCTTGCCCGCTTTTACCATCACCAGCGCCCGGCGCGGCTTCTTGAGCGCGGCGACAAACTCTTCGTACGTCTCCGTCGGCACCAGATTCTTGCCGGGGTTTTCGTCCACCAAATCCTGCATCTTGGAGGTCGTGCGGTTGTAGACGGCCACGGTGTAGCCGTTGCGTTCAAAGTTGAGGGCAATGTTGCGGCCCATTACCTCCATGCCGATAATGCCGATGTCTGCGGTTGCTTCTGCCATTTTGTGCTCCCTGAGGATTTTTGATTTGGGATTTTTGATTTACGACTGATTCGTTGAAGTTGAGTGTTGCTTTAGTATACCAAATCTCTCCCTCACAGCCGTAGGATTTAGAACATTGGAGATGATGGCGTCAAGGGGGACGACATGTCATTCCGACCGGGTCGACCGATTAACTGGGCAAACGAAACAAGATCAGTGAGGAATCTTTCCGCCGTTTTTCCCGCAACTAAATGGCTCTTTAGAAACTCAAGTGGTATGCGTACGGGCACGCCATGGCGTGCCCGTACGCATACCACTTGACCATACGAACTCCAACTGAACCACTAAAACAAGCTCGCTCTGTAGCCTGCGCAGTTAAAAAGCCAATTCGTCGCAATAGACGCTGCCGTTCCGTCGGCGACAGACAGATTTCTCGCATCCGCTCGAAATGACACTTTGCTCAAAACATGCCAAAGCGCCGCCGTCTTTTCGCTGGTGCTTTGGATGACGCTGCCGCCTCGTCGACTGCGCTGCCCGCATCAGCCTTCGCCGCCTCGCTCACAATACGCGGCAGCGGCAGCTCGAACAGCTGACCATCCGGCACGCGAGAGAAGAGCGTCGGCATCCCCGCGCGCCACGCCTCGCCTGCGCGCATGATTGCTTTGCGCCCCTCCGTCACCGCCTCGCTGATCGGGCGACGGTCGGCCAGCCCGGCGTAGAATTCGTCGGCAAAGGCAAGCTGCGTCGAATCCGGCAGCGCAAAGGGCAGGGTGACGACCGCGGGCACGCCGCGCCGCACCAGCCGCTGCGCCACGTCGGTAAACGGATTATCGGCGTAGGAGCGCCCGCCGTCGCCCGCGTTGAGCAGCACGGCGCGCAGCGAAAAGTGATCGCGCAGCAGCGAGCCCAGGTGGTTGCCGTCGACCCGTCGCGAGCGCCCCATCTCGTCCTCCAGCACCAGTTGGCCGATCTCGCGGCCAGCTTCCCACGCGCCATGGCTCAACACGTGCAGCACGTGAAAGTCCTTTTCCAGCAGTCGACGCCGCAGCGCGAGCAGCGTCGGCTCCTTGAGCCGCTCGAAGAGCACGCTGCCGTCCTTGGCCAGATAGTCTACCGTGTCGATAAAGTTAAGCCAGCGCCGATCCGCCGTCAGCCGCGACCAGTTGATCGGATCGGCGATCACCACCAGCACGCGCAGCGGCGGCTCCACCGGCAGCGGGCGCACGTGGTGCTGCAGCGCCACGTAGCGCACCAGCGGCGAGTGCACCGAAAGCGCGGGGAATTCGTCGCGCTCGCTGTCGTAGAGATACTCCCACGGCCACTGCACCCACTCGCTCGCAGGGTCACCCGCAGAGCTGGCTTTTTCGTTGAGGTGCAGCCGAATGCGCAGCCGCGCCCGCTCCTGGTACGCCGTCAGCAGGCTCGCGTGAAAGGCGATGCGCACGCGGTCGACAAAGACGGCGTCGAAGAGCCGTGCGCCGTAGGTGCGAATGGCCTCGATGCTCTGCTCGCTGGGCTGGGGTTGGTCAACGATTTGGGCAAAAGCGTCCAGATCGGCGCGGCTGAAGGGGGGCACAAAGGGCGTGATCACCTCGCCACCGGGCGAGTGCAGCACGCGCACGTAATCGCCCGGCTCGCGCGGGTCGGCGCTGCGCTCGATGCGCAGGTCGAAGTTGAGCCAGCGCATTGGCGGCTGGCCGATAGCGGGCGGGGAGGGTGGAGCGTCCATGTGTGTATTTTACCACATGGAAGAAGGAGGTTACGGGATTGCGAGCACAATCCACGATCTTGCTAAAAGCCGAACTCAGTTCAACAACCGTCCGCCCTCGACCGTCAGCACCGCGCCGGTCGTTTGCGGCAGCAGCGTCGCCAGCGCGAGCACGGCCTGGCCCACATCGTCCGGCGTGGAGAGGCGGCCCGACGGCGTGCCGTCAATTTGGTTTTGTCGCCAGGCCGGATCGAACGAGCGGGCGTAGTCGCCCTCCACGAGGCCGGGCGCCACCGAGTTGACGCGAATCTGCGGGGCCAGCGCGCGGGCGAGCGAGCGCGTCATCGAATCCATCGCCGCTTTGGAGGCGCAGTAGGCCACGTTGCTGCCGATGCCGGAAAGCCCGGCGGTCGACGAGATGTTGACGACGAGACCGCCTTCATCTGCCGCCAGCAAGTCACGAAACGCGCGCACGCAGGCAAAGGCCCCGCGCCAGTTGACGCGAAAGATGGAGTCGATCAGCTCGTCATCCAGCGCATCAAGATCGTCGTGGGGGATAAACTTGGTCATGCCCGCATTGTTGACAAGCACGTCCAGCCGCCCAAAGCGCTCGGCGACCTCGCCCGCCAGCGCCGTCAGCCCGTCGCTATCCTGCACGGAGGCCTGCGTCACCCAGTGGCCGTCGCCCGCCAGCGCATCGACCAAGGCCAGCGCGCCGTCGACGTTGCGCTGGTAGGTCACGACGAGCGTCGCGCCCGCGCCCGCCAGCGCGTGGCAGATGCCCGTGCCGATGCCGCCGCCGCCTCCGGTCACGAGGGCAATTTTGTTGGAAAGGAGATTCGTCATCAAGATTTATTCGTGAATGGTGAGGTTGTTGCGGTCAAGCTCGACAAAGCTGTAATCGTCGAGAGCTGCGATGATGGATGACAAGTTTGCTTCAAAAATCGCCAATAAATCGTTGTTCTTAATGTTGCCGGTAGAAATGAGCAGGAGCTTGTGCGGCTTGTGCTGAATTGTAAAAGAAGTGACAAAGTCTTCATCCTTTGTAATAACGATGCGCTGTTCCGCAAGCGAAACGTCGTTGATTTTGTCGTCGCCGGAGCGATTCCCTTCGGGTAAATTAAGCGTATGAATTGCGTCGTGACCTTGCTGTTGCAACCAGCGAGCCAGTCGGCGTGGAAGATGAGCATCGACCAAGAATTTCATGCCAGCACCGGCTGCATCCGCTTAACTTGGCTCAGCCTAGTCGCAAAGGTAAGGGCCGCCAGGATGTCATCTTCTTCCAGATCCTCATAATCCTCAAGAATTTCTTCATGGGTCATTCCAGCACTAAGCAACTCAAGGATCACCTCCACGGGATAGCGCAGCCCACGAATGCATGGTTTACCGTGACAGATATTGGGATCAATCGTAATTCGGCTTAGCAGCTCTTGTTTCCCTGGTTCAGATGTGCGCATAAACAGTTCTCCAAATCTATACAGACAGCAAACAACTTTTTGGTTCCGGGACGGGGCAACCCAGCACCGTCTCAATCCACTCAGCGACGATAATTTCTGCATTCGCCACCGCTTCTTGGTACATCACCCATCCGCCGTACAGCTCGGCAATTTCGTCTCTTCAATGATCAAGGAATCATCCTCTTCGCTCCAGTAGCCAATCATGGTGCTTACGTCGCCAGTTGATAAATTAACGGTCGATACTTCGGCTCCGGAATTGACTGCTGTTTTTCGCGCGCCGTTTCCAACCATGCAGCTTTGGCGACCTCGACCTCTCGCAGCGCCTCTTTCGGCGTCTCGCCAAAAGCCGAACAGTAGCGCAAATCCGGGATGTCGGCGATGTAGCCTTCATCTGCCTCGCTATCAAAAATGTTGATGTGGTAATCACGCATCAGTTGTCCTCCAAAACGGATCAATCCTCAAAGAAACTCCGATCCTCTTCCTTTAAATATGGCCGCGTCTTCTCCACATTCAGCGACACGCCCAACCCAGGCCTGTCCCACACCTCGATAAAGCCATCCTCGACAATCGGATCGGGCAGACCCTCGACAATATCATACCACCACTCCGGCTCGCCGATGGGGTACTCAAAGGCGATGTAATTTTGCGGCAGCGTGGCGCAAACCTGCACCAGCGCGGCCAGCCCGATCAGCCCGTCCAGCGTGCCGTGCGGGGCCATGAGGATGCCGTGTAAATCCGCATATTCGGCGACCCACTTGAGCTCGGCCAGCCCGCCCACATCCGCCGGGTCCGGCCCCACGATGTTGATGGCCTGCTTCTCGAACAGCTCCTTGAAATTTTGGCGCAGGTAGATTTGCTCGCCCGTGTGGATCGGCGTCGACGTTTTGCTGGTGACCTCGCGGTAGAGATCGGCCAGGACGTAGGGCGTGTAGTCGCCCGTGATCAGGTCTTCCAGCCAGGTGATGTTGAGCGGCTCGACGGCGCGCGCCAGCTTCACCGCGTCGGGAATCGTCCAGCCCGGCCCGCAGTCCAGCGCCAGGCCGACTTCGTCGCCCAGCACCTCCTTCATGGCGTGGACGCAGTCGATGATGTGGTTGAGTCCGCGCTCGGTCAGCAGCCCCTTGTTGCTGTGGCGACCGCTGTCGAGGTAGTCGCCGAAGAAAAAATTCGGCACCTTCTCGACCATCGGGCTGTGGAAGGCGATGCCCTGCTTGATGATGGTGAAGCCTTCGGGGCGCGCCTTCATCTTCGCCATGTTTTCGGCGTAGGCTTCCGGCCCGTAATCCGTGTGGGACATCGAGAAGCGGATCGCGCCGTTGTAGACGCGCACCTTGTCGCGCACCTTGCCGCCGAGCAGCTTGTAGACGGGCACCCCCGCCGCCTTGCCCGCCAAATCCCACAGCGCCATTTCGATTGCGCTGACGCTGCTGCCCCACGGCTTGAACGCCCCCAGCCGCCGAATCCGCTGCATCACCCGCTCCACGTTCGTCGGATCCATGCCGATGATCAAGTCCTTGTAGAAGAGCACGTGCGGCTTCAGATAGGGCTTGCTCGCCTCGGCCTGGCCCAGGCCGTCGATGCCCTCGTCGGTCAGGATGCGGACAACAGGGTAGTTGCCGATAATGGCGCACTTGACGTCGGTGATTTTCATGGGAAGTCTCCTTTGGTGTGATGTGTCTATCTAAAATGCTGTTTCTTGCGCTTTTTCTTCTCAGCTTTGTTTTGCGTTAACTGCACGCGCACTGCGGCTAGCATTAATTGGTCTTTTTGCAAGTCAGGATGATTGTTGATTTTGTCGAGATACACCACTCTTGAAAATTCTCGCTCTGCAGCTTTGAGCTTTCCGATGGCTTGATATGCTACCCCGATATTATATCGGGTAACAGACTCTTGCCAGCGGTCTCCAACTTCTTGGCATATTAGAAGTGCTTGTTTAAGAAATCCGAGAGCTACTCGCTGCTTATTTAGTGAAGAATAAACGGAACCAATGTTGGATAAAGTTGTAGCTTCCATGTTTCTATCACCAATTTTTTGAAGAATTGACAGAGCCTGTTTATAAAAAGTGAGTGCAAATTGATAGATTTCTAATCTGAAGTATGCCAGTCCAATATTGTTCAAAGCTCTAGCTTCTGATGTTGGATTTCCTGTCTCTTGGAAAATGGGTAGCGCTTGTTGAAATAATTTGAGCGCACGTCGCTCTTCCCCTGACTCCAAGTGTACCCAACCTATATCGTTAGTTATACCAGCCTCAGCAAAACGGTTTCCCATGGCAGAAGCTAAGACAAGCGCTTGTTCGTAATTCTTCAGCGCTTGTTGCTTATAACCTAAATCTCCATAGGCTTGTCCGATGCCTTTTAACGCTGTCATCTGTCCATGCTGATTTCTAGTTTCCTTGAATATAGACAAAGCTTGTTTGCAGTGATCAAGACCTTGTCTTTTGTCGCCTAGATCACAGTATGTAGCACCTATTTCACTAAGAACAACGGCAACATCGCCTTTTTCACCTACAGAGCGCATCAAAGGTAATATTTGTTGTAATGCAGTAAGTGCCTCACGCTTCCTGCCTAAATGAGAATAAACTCTGTTGATACTGGTAAGAAGCATGAGTGCGTTCTTTTCATCATCCAAGTCGCGAACAATAGCGAGGGCTTGCTCAAAGCAAATTAATGCTTTTTCCTTCTTCCATAAAACGCTGTATAGCGAACCTAACTCGTGAAGATAGTCAGCCAACAATCTATCATCGCTATCGTTCATAACAGCCATATTATATTCAACCCAGCTTACACGTTCGTACCATAAGCCCCGTCTGTTCTGGTATATTTCCAGAGCATCTACAAGCAATCTTTTTGTTTTGAGAGGCGATTGTTCCCAAGCCCATTCAATTTGCGGATAGATTTCTCCAATTACATCCACATTTTCGCGGTCACGGTCGACCAAATCGAGGTAGTAATCGCGATGTCGCGTTCTCGCCTCGCTGGGCAATTCCTCCGCGGCCACGTCGTGCAGCGTTTGGTGCAGCGACAGCTCGCCCTCCTCCTGCTCCAGCAGGTTGCGCTGCGCGAGGGTATGCAGCGTCTTTCCGCCGCATTCAGCTACCTGCTCGGCGGCGTCGCGGGTGAAGGTGGCGGGCTTGGGCGCAAAGGCGCTCAGCGCGTGGAAGGCCGCCACCGCCTCGTCGCGCCCGGCCCGGCGCAGGGAATCGAGGCTAAAGTGGATGGTCTCGCGCAGCGTCTCTTCGCGCCCGTCCACCCCCTCTAAGCGACGGCGCGCTAGATCGAGTCGGCGGCGCGGGTCGCGCAGCTCGGCCATTGCCGCCTGCGAGAGGTCGGCAAAGAGTTCATTGTCCCCTGCGTTGGCGAGATAGCCACCCAGCAGCTCCACCGTCAGCGGCAGGCCACCGGCCAGCGCCGCCAGCGCGAAGGCCGCGTCGGGGTCGGCGTCGCAGGCGGCGGGGGCCAGGTCGTGCAGCAGCGCGTAGGCTTCCTCATCGCTCAGCACGGCCACGGCGACACTGCCCGCCGCGCCCGCAAAGTCGCGCGCCAGCCTGGTGTTGCGCGTGGTCAGCAGATAGGCACAGCCCGGCCCGCCACAGCGCAGCGCGTCCACATCGACCGGCTCCCCCGGCGAATCCCACAGGTCGTCCCAGACAATGAGCAGTTTGCGCTCGGCCAGCCCGTTGCGCAGCGCTCGGCTGCGCGCCCGCAGATCGGGCAGCGTGCGCGGATCGAGGTCGAGCGCCTCCAGCCAGGGGCCCATGGCGCGCAGCGGGTCGCCTTCGGGGCCGAGCGAGGCCCAGAGAATGCCGTCGACAAAGTGCTCGCGGATGCGCCGGTCGTGGGCGAGATGGACGGCCAACGTCGTCTTGCCCACGCCGGGCAAGCCCTCGGCGGAGAGCGCGGTGGCCTGCCCGGCACTCAGCCGGGCGACGAGCTCGTCCATCAGCTCGTCGCGCCCGACAAAGTGGGGGCGGGTCGAGGGGATGCCGAGGTGGAGAGGAAAGGTGGCGCGCTGGGGAGCAGGGGCGCTGGGGTGCGGTTGGGCGAGCAGCGCTTCCGTGCGTCGCAGCAGCTCTTGCAGCGCGGCGACGGTTTCGAGATTAAAGAGGCTACTCTCGGGCTTGGCTGCATCCTGCAGCACTTCCTGCGTCAGCGTGCGCTGAAATTCGAGCATGCCTCGCTCGAAGGTTTGTTCATCGAAGCGGATATTGTGGAGGGCATCGGCGTCGCGGGCGGTCTCGAACTGAGCGTAGAGCCAAGCGGGGTCGGGCTCGCGCTGAATCAGGGCCACGTCGAGCAGCGCGGCGGCGACGCCAGCTTGGTTGAGGAAGGGCTGGAACGCGCGTCTCGCCAGCGTCTCGACTTCGCCCTCGCTGAGGCCGTCGCCGATTTGGTCGAGCAGCGCCTCGAACGCCGCCGTGTAGACGCGGCGCAGCGCGCGCTCCTGCGGCTCGCCTTGGACGCGATCGCGCAGGCGGCGGCTGCCCGCCTTGAGCAGGTCGGAGGTGAGGTTGGTGGCGAGGCCGAGGGTGAGTGCGGAAAGCATGGGTGGACTCAAAAGGTTGTAGGGCGCGTGGTTGACCGGCACGCCGATCAACCACGCGATGAATCAGACGTTACGCTGCTAACTGGTAAATCAACGGTCGATACGTTGGTTCTGGAATCTGCTGCTGTTTTTCGCGCGCGGTCTCTAACCAAGCTGCCTTCGCAATTTCCACTTCGCGTAACGCTTCCTCCGCCGTTTCGCCAAAAGCAGAGCAATAGCGCAAATCGGGAATGTCGGCGATGTAGCCTTCATCTTCCTCACTGTAAAAGATATTGATGTGATAATCACGCATTAGTCTTCCTCCAACTTCAAATCGTACCGCTCAACCAATTTGAGAAACTGGCGAACTTGATAGGGCTTCGCCTGTCCTTTCGCATTTTGCAGATTCACATTCTCTGCAATAGTGGGATGTATGAAGATGTGATGGCTGCCGCGAACTCGATCTATTGTAAACCCAAACGCCTCAACCAGCGCGACCAAATCATTAAAGCGCACATTTTTAGATCCCGAAAGAATTTTCCGCAGCAGTTTCTGTTTATTCATGCCCCGTTCGCCCCTCCCCATATCGTTTCACGCGCAAATCCGCCTGCGCCTTGTGCCCCCAGAAGTTCTCGATGGCACATAAGCGCGCCCCCACCTCGCCGACTATCGCGCTGGCCTCCGGCGTCACCTTCTGGTAGGTCACCGTCTTGATAAACTTGCCGACCCACAGCCCGCCGGTGTAGCGGGCCGCGCCCTTGGTGGGCAGCGTGTGGTTGGTGCCGATGACCTTGTCGCCATAGGCCACGTTGGTCTCCGGGCCGAGAAAGAGCGCGCCGTAGTTGGTCATGTGTTCGAGGAAGTAGTCCGGGTTCTCCGTCAACACCTCGACGTGCTCGGCGGCGAGCCGGTTGGCCTCGTCCAACAATTCCTCGCGGCTCTCGACCAGAATAATCTGTCCGTAATCGCGCCAGGCCACACCCGCGACATCCGCCGTGGGCAGCTCCTCGAGCTGGCGACCAATCTCGTGCTCGGTCTCGCGGGCCAGTTCCTCGCTGGTCGTGAGCAAAATGGCGGGGGAGGTCGGCCCGTGCTCGGCCTGGCCGAGCAGGTCGGTGGCGACCATTTCGGCGTCCGCCGTTTCGTCGGCGATCACCAGAATTTCGGTGGGCCCGGCCAGCAGGTCGATGCCGACGCGGCCAAAGAGCTGGCGCTTGGCCTCGGCCACGTAGGCGTTGCCGGGGCCGACGATCATGTCGACGGTGGCGATGGTTTCCGTGCCCAGCGCCATCGCGGCGACGGCCTGTACGCCGCCCAAAATGTAGATTTCGTCCGCCCCCGCCAGCGACATCGCGGCGACGGTGGCTGCCGGAATTTCGCCGTGGATGGGCGGCGTGCAGGCGATCACGCGCCCCACGCCCGCCGTCTTGGCTGTGAGCACGCTCATGTGCGCCGAGGCGACCATCGGGTAGCGCCCGCCCGGCACGTAGCAGCCGACCGAATCAACGGGAATGTTTTTGTGGCCGAGCGTCACGCCCGGCAGGGTCTCAATTTCTATATCGCTCAGCGCCGCTCTCTGAGCGAGGGCAAAATTGCGCACCTGCGCCTGCGCAAACTCGATGTCCTCAATCGTCTGCGGCGGCAGCGTCGCCATTACCGCCTGGATTTGCTCGTCGCTCAGGCGAAAATCGTCCGGCGTCCACTTGTCAAACTTGGCAGAGAGCTCGCGTACGGCGGCGTCGCCTTGCGTGCGGATGTCGTCGATAATGCCGAGCACGATCTCGCGCACCTTGGCGTCGGCGTCCGCCACCGGCTCAAAGCCGATGCCCTCTTTGAGTAGCTGCTTGCTCATAGATTTGTCTCAATGGAATGGGCTTTTCGGAAAAGTCAATATCGTGTAAGATACATCAACCCAGACAATTCTCACAATAGCTTGCAATCAATCCCTATTTTCAAGGAGTCTCCCATGACCAAACCCTCTCGCTCCCTTTCTCGCCGCGACATGCTCAAGCTGATGGGCACGACCAGCGGTGCGTTGCTCTTGGCCGCCTGCGGCCCCACATCCGACGATCCCGCCGCGCCCGCCTCCGGCAACGTCGACGCGGGCGACGCCGGTACGGGCACGGCGGGTGAAACCGTGGTGTTGATGTACAACGCCAACGAAATCTCCGAGCCCGAGCTGGCTCAGTTCGAGGAGAGCTACGGCTACGACATCGAGTTTATCGAAACCGACTTGACCAAGCTCTACGCCAATTTGGCCGCGGGCACGCCCGTCGATTGTTTCCGCATCTATGGCACGAACACTCCGGCGCTTGTCCTGCGCGGCATCCCCCTCGATTTGACTGAGTATTTCAACGCCAGCGAAGTTGTGCCCACGGCCGATCTGCTGCCGGTGAACGACTTGTACATGGTCGAAGGCGCGCGCTATGGCATGGTCAAGGATTGGTCGCCGGATTTCTCGATCTTTGCCAACACGGCGCTGTGGGAAGAAGCGGGCGTGCCCGTGCCGGACGCGACCGAGCCGTTAAGCTACCAGCAGTGGCGGGAGCTGTCGCCGCAGCTGACGACGACCGAGGGCGATCGCACGCTCGTCTTCGGCACGGACTTTACGCCCAACCAGCACGCGCTCTTCTTCGCTACCACCACCATGGAGTCGACAAAGACCATGTTCAACGAAGACTTTACCGAGCTGATCCTGCGCGACAACCCGGAAGTCTACGAGTTTATTCAATTCTGGACGGACTGGCAGAAAGAAGGCGGGATTCCCAGCGTCATCACCCCCGGCACTGTCGGTTGGAGCGGCGAAGATTGGCGCGCGCGGCAGGCCGCCAGCGTGCAGTGGGGCTACTGGTTCAGCGGCATGGCCGAGAGCGAAGAGGTTCCCGGCGAGGACATCCTGATGATGCGCGCGCCCACCTGGGGCCCGGATTATGCCAACCCCTGTGCCAGCGGTGCGGGCATGATGATTACTCAGGCAACCAAAGTTCCGGATGCGGCGTGGAAGCTCTTCGAGTGGTTCATGGGCGAGGAGCCCGCTCAGGCGCGCGCGCAGAGCGGCTGGGGCGTGCCCGGCCTGCAAAGCATGTTGGAGCTGATGCCGACGGACGAGCCGTGGCGGCAGCACAACTTTGAGATGGTGCAGTGGGAGATGGAGAACACGGTCGTCCCCGTGATCGACTACACGCCCTACGCCACGCCGGACGCCTTTATCGCCACCTGGGCCAAGTATGAAGAACCGATGCTCACCGGCGACATGACGCTGGACGACATGTTGGCCAACGTCGAGCGCGAGTACAACGAAGCGATTCAGGAAGGCATCGATCGCGCAGGGTAGTCGCCACCGCGGAGTTCGCACGCGCCCAGAGGGCACCCGGTGCGAACGGGCCGACGATGCTTGATTGTCTTGAGAGGGTTGGGCTGTACGGGCACGCCATGGCGTGCCCGTACAGCCCAACCCTCTAACCCACAACAAACGACCCATGCAACAAACCGTCAAAGGCACGAACCTCGCCCAGGCCGTTGCCCCCCCGCTCGTTGGCAAACCGCGCCGCTCCAAGCGGGCACGCGCCGAAACGCGCGCCTTCTACCTCTTCATCTCGCCCTGGCTCATTGGCTTTCTTTGCCTCTCACTGATTCCGCTGCTGCTGGGGCTGGCGACCTCGTTTAGCAACTACGACGGCCTGAACATCAATAACCTCAGGTTCGTCGAGTTTCGCAACTATACGCGCGCCTTCGAATCGCCGGACTTTGGCTACGCGCTGCGCAACACGGCTCTCTATGCGGTTATTGTCGTGCCAATCGGCCTGGTCTTTGGGTTGGCGCTGGCGCTGCTGCTCAATCGACAGATCAAGGGGCGCAGCTTTTTTCGTATGCTGTACTACCTGCCCTCGATCCTGCCGCTGGCGGGCGCCGTCTTTGCGTGGCGGCTTATGTTTAATCAGAATTCGGGGCTGGTCAACGCGCTGCTCAGCATCTTCCGCCCCGGCACAGCCGTCAACTGGCCCAACGACTACTTTTTTCTGCTGCTCTTCCTCTTCGCCTGGTGGCACGTCGGCGGCGTGATGATTCTCTTCTTGGCCGGCCTGCAGGGCATCCCCGAAGACCTGAACGAGGCCGCGCGCATCGACGGCGCGGGGCGCTTCTACATCTTTCGCCGCATCACGCTGCCGCTGCTCACGCCGGTGATTTTCTTCCAGCTCATCCTGGGCATCATCGGCTCGCTCCAGGTGCTGGACGTGGCGATTCTGCTCTACGGGCGCGCGGGCTTGAGCGGCGCGGTGCAGATTCCCCAGGACAACTATCTTTACATGGTCTACGTCTACACCCAGGTCTTTGATTTTCAGCGCTACGGCTACGGCGTGGCGCTCTCGTGGATTTTCTTTGTGGTGGTGCTGCTGCTGACGCTCGTGGTGCTGGCCAGCTCACGCTACTGGGTTTTCTATCAAGTTGATCAGGACGGAGGCGACGCATGAGCCAGCTTCAATCGACCCTGCAGCCGACGCGCTCGCGCCCGGCTGCCGCCGCCCTGGGCGGTGCGTGGCCCGCGCTGCGCAAAGGGCTGCTCTACGCCCTCTTTATCCTGATCACGCTCGTCTTTGTCGCGCCCATCTTCTGGCTCTTCCTCACCTCCATCAAGACGCAGAGCGAGTACGCACGCTACCCCATCGTGATCTTCCCGCCGACGCCGCAGTGGGGCAACTACTACACGGCCATCTTCGAGTACCCCTTCCTGCGCTACGCCTGGAACTCCGTGCTCGTCGCCGTGCCGTCGACGATTCTGACGGTGCTCTCCAGCGCCATGGCGGGCTTTGCCTTTGCGCGCCACCGCGCCTTTGGCAAACGCGCGCTCTTCATCCTCGTCCTCTCGATGATGATGGTTCCGCGCATGGTCACCGTTATTCCGACCTTTATTTTATTTGCGCGGCTCCAGCTTAACAACACCTACTGGCCGTGGATTCTATGGGGCATCGCGGGCAGCCCCTTCCACATTTTTCTCTTCCGCCAGTTCTTTGCCTCCATCCCCCGCGAATTGGAGGACGCCGCCGAAGTCGACGGCTGCAGCCGCTTCCGCATCTTCTGGCAGATTTTTCTGCCCCTCTCCGGCCCCGCCGTGGCAACCGCCGCCATCTTCCACTTCCAGTGGGTGTGGGGTGATTGGTTCACCCCAAAAATTTTCCTCAGCCAGGCTAATACGACCCTTGGTGTCTTCCTTTCCAGCGCCTACAAGGACCCGCAAGGCTACGCGCTTGAGCCACTGACCATGGCCGCCATCCTCGTCTACCTGCTGCCCATGGTGATCATCTTCTTGGTGGGGCAACGCTACATCGTGCAGGGGATCGTCACAACGGGGATGAAGGGGTAAGGAATGGGGAACCGCGGATGAACGCGGATAAACGCAGATGTTTAGGCGGCGATGACTCTGGGTAAATCAGCAAAATCAACGCGGAGACGCGGAGACGCGGAGAAAAGTTCGTCAACGAACAACTCCTTTGCGTCTCCGCGTCTCCGCGTTAAAACTTCTTGGCAACCGTTGAATCGTCTACAGCCGCATCGGCAGCGCTTCCAGCCCGCGCACGGTGGGCGTCGCCCGCCAGCGGAGCGACTCGGCGGGAATAGCAAGCTGCAAATTCGGCTGTCGCGCCAGCAGCGAGTTGATGGCAATCGAGCCCTCCATGCGGGCCAGCGGCGCACCCAGGCAGTAGTGTGCGCCGTGACCAAAGGCCAGATGCTTGTTGGGCTCGCGCGTGATGTTGAGCACGTCCGGCCGCGTGAAGTAATTCTCGTCGCGGTTGGCCGAAGCCAGCACCGCCAGCACCAAATCGCCCTGCTGAATCTCCATTCCCGCCAGCGCCAAATCCTCGCGTGCAAAGCGTTCGGTCGCCGTCTCCACCGGATCGGTGAAGCGCAGCAGCTCTTCAAGCGCTGGCTTGATTAAGCTCGGCTCGTCGCGCAATCGTGCCAGCTCCCACGGATGCTCCAGCAGCGCCAGCGTGCCCGACGCGATCAGGTTGACCGTTGTCTCGTGGCCCGCCACCAGCAGCAGGAAAACCATCGCCAGCACTTCATCCTCGCTCATCCGATCACCAGCTTCCTCGGCCTGCGCCAGCGCCGTCAACAAATCATCTCTTGGCTCTGCGCGGCGCTGCCGCAGCAAACGACGCGTATAGCGCATAAACTGCCAGACAGCGGGCACGGTTCGCACCATGTTGAGCGAAGAGGGTGGCTGGATCAGCGCCTTCAACCACGCGGCAAAACGCCCGTGATCCGCCTGCGGCAGCCCCAGCAACTCGGCGATCACCGTCAGCGGCAGCGGCAGCGCATAGTCGCGCACCAAATCGATTTCGGCCTTTCCCACCATTGCATCCAGCAGCCCGTCCGCTATTGCCTGAATCTGCCCGTGCATCTCGGCGATGCGGCGCGGCGTAAAGGCCTTGTGGACAAGCGTGCGCAGCCGAGCGTGGTTGGGATCGTCTAAATCGAGCATGTTTTCCAGCAGCGGCTTGAGAAAGGGCGGAATCCAAACGGGATATGACGCGCCGCTGCCGCCCACGTTGCGCCGATCCTTGACAAAGCGCTCGTCGCGCAGCACGGCCAGCACATCGTCGTAGCGCGTGACGAGCCACGCATCGATTTTGCCGTACTTGGCGCGGTAGACGGGCTGCTTTGCGCGCAGTTGCGCATAAAACGGGAATGGGTCGGCCTTAAACTCACGCGTGGTGATGTTTTGCCGCGGGGCGTTCGGCATGGAAGCTGTCTCTCGATTAAGCGTTATCATCAGAATCTCCTTTAGAGTGAACGGCTAACCTTCTTTTGCATCGTCGGTGTTTTTTGAATTTGACTCCTGCCCATACGCCTTCAACAGCAGCCGACCCGTCGCCTCGGCATAGGCGTCCCAGTGTGTCTCCACGTGCTTGTCCCCCAACATGCGCAGGAAGAGCAGCCCCAGCAGCGGGCTGGCAAAGAGGCGTGCGGCGATCACGGGATCGCCCGGCTCCAGCTTGCCTTCCGCCATCAGCTGCGATAGATAGGCTTCGGCCACGCCAAAGCTCGGCTCAAAAATTTGCTCGCCGACGGCCTCGCCAACGTCGGGGTTAACCATCATTTCAAGCATTAGCGCCTTGGTGACCAAAAAACTCTCATCGACCTCCGCCATGCGGTGCGATACGTACTCGCTGACAAACGTTGAAAAGTCCATCTCGCGCGCTTGGGCAAAATGCAGCTCGCGCACCTCCGCCTCGGTGATTAAGCCGACCACCGCCAGCAGGATATCCTCTTTATTTTTGAAATAGTTGTAGATGGTTCCGTCAGCGACGCCTGCTCGGCGGGCGATTTGCTTAATGGTGGTGCGGGCAAAGCCTTGCTCGGCGATAAGCGCAATCGCAGCGTCGAGAATCTGTTTGCGCCGGGCATCGATTAGCTGTGCTTGGAATTTCTCGTTCATTGAAGTTTATCCACAATTGTTACGTAAAACCGCGGAGCGAACGTCCTCAGATACAAATAGACGCAGCAGGGGAGCGGCATTTGAGGAAGCCTGCTCCGCCGAGGCGGCAGTCTAATGAATTTTAATTCAAAAAAATGAATACAAATTCAAGTTAGACAATATATTGTTCTAATCCATTTGTCAAGAGGCAATTTTAGAAAGCAGCAATTCCAAATTTGGACCGCTTGCTGCATGGTTGAAGAGAGTTTTGCTGCGGATTACGCGGATTTTTGTCTTTGACTGCGCGTAAATCTGCGCAATCCGCGGCGAAAATTTCTTCTGGTAAGTTAAATTTGGAATTGCTGTTTAGAAAGCTAACCCTGTACCTGTACCTTCAAAAGGGAGCGACCTCGCTTACCCCGTCGGCACGCTCTGCTACGATAGCCCCACACCATTTTTACTCTCCATCTCACTCTCCATCGAGGAATTCCATGAAGACTACTTACCGATTTCGATTGAGTCTGGTACTCGCTGCGCTAATCGCGCTGCTGGCCGCCTGCGCCCCCGCCACAGAGCCGGGCGCGACCGGCGACGCCGCGGATGCCCCCAGCGAGCAGGCCGGCGACGCTGCCGGTGATGCGGCAGATGCACCCAGCGATGAGCAGATCACCATCCGCGTCGGCACGGGGGACAGCGGCGAGGGCTTGACGCCGCACCAGGAAATCATCAGCCGCTTCGAGGCCGAGCACCCCGACATCACCGTGCAGCTGGAGCCCGTTTCCGGCAGCGACTACTACGCGCGGCTGCTCACCCAAATTGCGGCGGGCGACGCGCCGGACATCATGAACATCGGCGACGACGCCGTGCCGCGCTTTGTGGAGGCGGGCGCTTTCCTGCCGCTGGATGATTTTATCGCAAGCGACGATTCGTTTAGCACGGACATCTACCTCACGGGGCTGCTCGACCCCGGCATGTACGACGGCACGCTCTACTTCCTGCCCAAGGATTACTCGCCGCTGGGCGTCTTCTACAACAAGGCCATCTTTGACGAATACGGCGTCGACTACCCGCAGGACGGCTGGACGTGGGACGATCTGCTGGCGACGGCCCAAGAGTTGACGGTCGACGAAGATAGCGACGGCACGCCCGAAGTGTACGGTCTGCAAATGCCCGGCCCGTGGACGACGGGCTTCGAGTACTGGGTTGCCGCGGCGGGCGGTCAGCTGATCAGCGAAGACGGCACGCAGTTTGAGGGCAACCTCAACTCGCCCGAAGTCGCCGAGGCGGTGCAGTTCTACCAAGACCTGTACCACGAGTACGGCGTCACCCCGCCGCCAGCGGACATGAACGCCTTTGGCGGCGGCAACAGCGAGTTTGACAACGGCCAGGCCGCCATGCGCATCTTTGGTCGCTGGCCGCAGGGGGGGTACGAAGAAAACCCCGCCGTCGATCTCGCCGTGGCGGGCGTGCCGCAGGCTGCGGTGCGCGCCAACGTGCTCTTCTGGGGCGGCTTTGGCCTCTACAGCGGTACGGAGAATGCTGAAGCGGCTTGGGAATTTCTAAGCTTTTACGCGGGCGAGCAGGGCGCGGAAGTCTGGCAGGATTGGGCGCTGCCCGCCGTCACCAGCGTCGCCGAATCGTCGGGCGCCACGGAGGACCCGATCAACGGCGTCTGGATCAGCGAGCTGGAGTATCTGGCCCCGCGCGCCTACGTCTACACCCCCTTCTGGGGCGAAGCCGCCGACCCGGCCCTGCGCACCGTGCTCGAAACGGTGATCATCGATCCGGAGGCCGAGGTGCAGCCGCTGCTCGATCAGGCCGCGGCGGAGGCGCAGGCCGCGCTGGACGAAGCACGCGAGTAGCAAGCACACGCTGCACGGCAACCAACTTGGCGAGTGCGCTGCACGGCGTCCGTCAAGATCACACGCGAACTATTGTCCACGCCGTGCATTGCACTCATGATCCAACCCACTTACTTGGGTGGACGATGAGTGCAATGCACGGCGTGCGCGATGACCGGTCGACCCACTTAGTCGATGCCGTGCAGCGCACTCGACTTTCCTGCCTCGTTATCCACCAACCCCATGGCCCAACTCTCTACCACCGCTCCCCCAAGCGGCATCGCCAGCGAGCGCCGTGCCCGTCCGCAGCGGCGCTCCTTTGCGCGCCGCGAGATCATCAATTTCTACCTCTGCATTTCGCCCTGGATCCTCGGCTTTTTAATCTTCGTGCTGGGGCCGATGATCGCATCGCTCGTGTTGAGCTTTATGGATTGGGACTTGCTCTCCAGGCCGGAGTTCGTGGGCCTGGAGAATTACGCGCGCATGATCGGCGCGGGCGAAGTCAGCGCCGACCCGCGCTTCGCCCAGTCGCTGCGGGTGACGACCATCTTTACGCTGCTCTACGTGCCGACGGAGCTGATTGGTGGGCTCTTCCTCGCGCTGCTGATGAACCAGCGCGTGCGCGGCATCTCCCTCTTCCGCACCATTTACTACCTGCCGTCGGTCTTGAGCGGCGTGGCCTTTGTGGTGGTGTGGATGTGGCTGCTGCACCCGGAGGCCGGGCTCGTCAACGCCGGGCTGGCGCTCGTCGGCATCGAGGGGCCGCGCTGGCTGGCCGACCCGGACACGGCGCTCTATGCGCTGTGGCTGATGAGCATCTGGGGTTTGGGTCGCACGGCGGTGATTTACTTGGCGGGTTTGCAGGACGTGCCGCGCACGCTCTACGAAGCCGGCGCCATCGACGGCACGAGCACGTGGCAGGCCTTTCGCCACATCACCATTCCGCTGATCACGCCCACGATTTTCTTCAACCTCGTGCTCAGCGTCATCGCCACCTTCCAGACCTTTACCAGCGCCTTTGTCGCCACCAACGGCGGCCCCCTCGATTCCACACTTTTCTACGTGCTCTACATCTACCGCCGCGCCTTCCAGCAGCTCGACATGGGCTACGCCGCGGCGCTGGCCTGGGTGCTCTTCGTCATCATTTTGGGGCTAACGCTGCTGATTGTCAGATCGGCGCGGCAGTGGGTTTATTACGAGGGCGAGGCGTAACGAATGCGCATGGCAAACATTTTTATGACCGCGACTTCGCTTTCCTCCACCCAACATCAGCGCGCTACCCCGCGCGTACGCCAAACGCTGGCGACGGTGATCCTCTGGCTCGTCGCCATTATTTTTCTCGTGCCGCTGGTGTGGATGCTCTCCTCCTCGCTCAAGCCGGACTACCAAATTTTCGCCATTCCGCCGCAGCTGATTCCCGACCCGCCGCGCTGGGCCAACTATCGCGAAGCGCTGACGTACGTGCCCTTTGGTCGCTACACGCTCAACACGCTCTTTGTCAGCGCGCTCTCCATCGCGGGCAATCTGCTCTCGTGTACGCTCGTGGCCTACGGCTTCGCCCGCCTGCGCGCCCCCGGCCGCGACGCGCTCTTTATCGTCGTCCTCGCTACCATGATGCTGCCCTACCCGGTGACGATGGTTCCGCTCTACATTGGCTTTAGCCGGCTCGACCTGGTCAACTCGTTTGTGCCGCTGGTGCTGCCGCCCTTTTTTGGCAGCGCCTTCTACATCTTCCTGCTGCGACAGTTCTTCCTGCAGCTGCCGCGCTATCTCGAAGACGCCGCGCGCATGGATGGCGCCAACCTGCTGCAAACGCTCTGGCACGTGATCCTGCCGCTCTCGCTGCCCGCCATGGCGACCGTCGCGATTTTTACCTTCCAAAACACCTGGAACGATTTCCTCGCCCCGCTGATCTACCTGCACGACCAGACGATGTACACCGTCACGCTCGGCCTCAACTTTTTCCGTTCGACGTATCAGGTGCAGTGGGCGCTGCTCATGGCCGCCTCGCTGGTGACGATGCTGCCGGTGCTCGTGGTATTTTTTCTGGCGCAGCGGCTCTTTATCGAGGGGATTTCGCTTTCGGGCGTGAAGGGGTAGCGATTTTGTGGTATAATCAGCTTCGCAAGAGCAGGAATTCCGTAGGTCACCTTTGCTCCGCAAGGTGACAAAGCTTATCGACCCGACCGGCTGAGGAATTCCGCTGGCTGGTCAGGTAAAACCGAGGTTGTCACATAGCGGAGCATATGTGACCTACGGCGGGCAGCCCGCGCTCGTACTGTTGCACGCGCTCTTGGATAATGTGAGTTAGTGAAGGGAGAAAATATGGCATCCACTGTCCCAACCAAAAACGCAAAGTTAAACAAAGCAGAGCAGACCGCACCGCCGCTGCAAAATGGCGACCACCTCACGCGCGCCGAATTCGAGCGTCGCTACCACCTGCAGCCCAATCTCAAAAACGCTGAACTCATCGAAGGAGTCGTCTACGTGCCCTCCCCCGTCCGCGCCGAAGTACACGGCACACCTCACTACAACATCATCGGTTGGATTTTTTCGTATACTGCAAACACGCCGGGCTTTAAGGGAGCCGACAACAGCACCCTGCGGCTCGACATCGAAAACGAGCCTCAACCCGATGTCGCTGTCTGGCGCGAAGGCGGCGGACGCGCGCTGGTTGATGAAGATGGATACTTAACGGGCGCGCCGGAGTTGATCATCGAAATTGCGGCGAGCAGCGCAGCCTACGATCTACACACCAAGAAGACCGTCTACCGGCGTAACGGTACGCAGGAATACCTGGTGCTCGTGGCCTACGAGCAGGAGGTGCGCTGGTTCCGCTGGCACCCGGACGGTCGCGAAGAAGAGCTTTTGCCCGATGAAAATGGGGTGCTCAAGAGCCAAATTCTACCCGGCCTCTGGCTCCACCCGCAGCACTTTTGGGCCGAGGACTTAGCGGGCATGCTGGGCGTGCTGCAGCAGGGTCTGAACAGCGATGAACACAAGACGTTTGTCGACACGCTGCGCGGGTAACTTTACCAGGGCAGCGCCTCGCCCGTGTACGACAGGAAGCTGCCGCTCTGCGCCATCGACAGATCGTCGATCACCTCCAGCATCCCCGCGACCGATTCCTCTACGCTGATATTAGCGTTGCTGGTCCCCATGTCCGTGAGCACCCAGCCGGGGTGCAGCGCGAGCACCACAATATCATCCTCCTGCACGGCGTTCGCCAGCGTCTTGGTCAGCATATTGAGCGCGGCCTTGCTCGCGCCATAGCTCCAGAAGCGCGCGCTATTCTTCAGGCCAATTGAGCCGCTGGTGGAGGACAAGTTAACGATGGCCGCCGAGCGATTGTCGCCCCCGCCAGCGCGCAGCAGCGGCAGGAAACGTCGGCTGAGCAGCAGCGGCGCCACGACGTTGACTTCGTAGGTGCGCATCATGTCCGCCGCTGTTACCGTTTCCAGCGTCTCGTCCCAGTCGACCAGAATCCCCGCGTTGTTGATCAGCAAATCCAGCCCGCTTACCGAACCCCGTACCTGCTCAAAGGCCGCGTCGATGGCCGCTTCGTCCGTAACCTCCAGCGTGACGAGGGACAGCTGTTCACCGTGCTGAGCGGCGAGCGCGTGCAGCGCCAGCGCTTCGTGGGGTTGTCGGCAGGCGGCGAAGACGCGCTCGCCGCGCTCCAGGTAGCGCTTGGTCAATTCGAGGCCGATGCCGCGATTGGCGCCGGTGATAAAAATGTTTTGCATAACTCTTTGCCTGTTTGCCTGTAGAAATTTGCGGATGGGCTGAATCTAGAAACCAGCTTAGTACGACAGTGAGACTTTGAGAAATTGAGCAGAATCAACGCGGAGACGCAGAGGCGCAAAGCGTTGTTCGTCAAAGGTATTTTCCCTGCCTCCTTGCTTCTCCGCGTTACAATCTCGTCGTAGTATTAGGGTTAGTTGATATTTGGGAGTTGGCCCAAAGGTAAGTAATTCGCGACGTCCTATCCCCGCTCCTTCTGCTCCCCTCTCCCATCTTGGGAGAGGGGCTGGGGGTGAGGGCTAAATGACCAGTGGTCAACGGAGCTTAACGGAAGACTACGCTCCTTGGCACGCCAAACGCCGGAGTAAATGGGCAGCCAGCGCTACTCCGCCTCGATGCGTACAAAACCCAGCGACACAAAATCCTCGCCGGAGAGCGAGCGCAGGCGTGGATTGCCCGGCAACTGGGGATTGTAGAGACCGGCAATGGCCTGGTACTCGGCGGCGGGCAGGGTGCTGGGCAGCTGGAGGCCCGCGTTCTCGACAATCGATTCGCCTACGGGCAGCGTGGCAAAGGGCGCGTAGCCATCCGCCGGCATGGTGTCCAATAGGGCGACGGGCAGCCCCTCGGCGTTGAGCAGCTGCACAAACCAGCGCAGGTTGGCGCTGCCCGGCGCTTCAAGCTCATAGCGAATTTCGATGGGCAACACATCGCCCAACTGCGAGCGCGTGGGCAGGCGCGCATTGAGCATCCGCACGCGGTTGGGCTGTTCACTGCCGGGGGCATCCGTCAGCGGCACGTCGAGCAGGATGAGGCTGGAATCGTCCTCGGAGACGGGCGTGCCGTAGCGCAGCAGGCGGTAGTCGTCGTGCCAGGCGGCATCGGCCTGGTAGGCGGCGCCGGCCAGCCACTGCTCGACGCTGTTCTCCGGTGCGCTGGCCGCCACGCCCCCGGTGAGCAGCCAGAGCCTGTCGTGCCGGCCCAGGGCACGCGCGAGCAGCACGCGCGCTTCTTCCTGGGTGGCGGAATCGAGCGCCAGCCCGTAGAGGGGCGGCTCGATGGGGCAGCTGCTGCCGAGCCAGTTCATGGGAATCTGAGAGGCCGCGGGGGCCACCGTAACGACGGCGTCGCCCGGCGCGATGCCCTCGCAGAGCGAGGCGAGCGCCGCCCGGTAGCCCACTTGGGGTGCGCCGTAATCGGGGCTGGCGCTGGCTTGCCCCAGCCACAGCGAGGCGACCAGCACCGGCAGCAGGGCAAAGAGCCAGCGCACGGGCGGGCTCGGCAGCCGATTAAAATCGTCGGCCAGACGCGCCCCGCGGTTGGGCCCCGCAGCGGCGATGACCAGCGTGTTGGAAGCGCGCCACCAGCCGCTCAGCGCCACGCTCAACGTAAGCAAAGCGGCGCTGCCCACCAGGGGCACGAGCCAGCGCACCCGTGTGGTGGCTGCGTCTGCGGCCAGGTTCTGAATCTGCCACAGCCAGGCCAGATCGGCGTTGCTGGCAAAATCGCGCAGCAGCCGGATTTGGCCCGGAATGGGGCTGGCCAGCCAGTCGCCCGGCGCCAGGGCAGGGGGGCCGTTGACAAGCGGGTTTTCACAGCTGGTGGGAAAGAGGCTGCACAGCTGAACGTACCCGTTCGTGTAGTTCAGCAACACGGCCAGCGCCTGCACAACAATAGACAGCGGCGCGAGCAGCAGCAGCAGCCAGTGTCGCCAATCCAGCCGCTGCAGGTTGGCCACCAGCACTTCGTAAAAGCGGTTGGCATCGTAGCGCAGCAGCTCGAAGCCGCGCATCCACGGCAGCGTGGCAAATCGATTCACCAGCGGCGCCAGCAGCAGCACCCACAGCGGCCCCAGCGGCACGAGAAAGCGCGGCCCCCAGGCCAAGCCGCCCCACCACACCCACCACGTGCTGTAGAGGCCAATCAGCAGGGTGCTGGCGAGAAAAATAACAACGGCTTCGAGACGATGTCGACGCACAAAGGCGGGAAAGGCGGCCAGCGAGACGATAAAGAGCGGCGTGTACCAAAAGACGCCGCGGTAGGGGCTGAAGAGCAGCCCCCACAGTCCCTGCCAGATCGGCGTGGTAAAGCCTTCCCCCGCGTCAAAGCGATAGCCCGTGGCCAGGGGATCGCCAAAGCGCAGTGCATTGTAGCGCAGCAGCAGGGCGACGGCGAGCAAAATCGGCAGCAGAAAGAGGAGAATTGCCAGCAGGTGGCGCACCCGCAGCCCGGTGCGCGGCGTGGGGCGGCCCAAGTTGCCGCCCAGCCGCTGGGCGCGTGAAGCGGTGAGCGGAACCAGCAGGATGTAGCTGGCCAACACGGCGACAATCAGTGCGTGGGCGGGGGCGGCGGCAGTGGCCAACCCCGCCCCCAGCCCGGCGACCAGCATCCACACCCAGCTTGGCAGCGATTGGTAGGTGACGGAGGACGAACTGCCGCCTCGTGTGGCATCCGAAACGGGGCGGCGCGGATTGCTCACCATTTGTTCCACCGCTCGCCACGAAATCAATCCGTAAAAGCAAAGCAGCAGGCTAAAGGCGCTAAGCGGCTCGCCCAGAAAGTGGTTGGCGTAGGGCCAGGCGATGGTTGCCAAGCCAAAGAGCAGCCCCAGCGCCATACCCACGCGGTCGGGGTAGCCGAGGCGCAGCGCCGCCAGCCAGAGCAGCAGCGCCGTCAACGCGGTGATGAGGCCGTTCCAGAGCAGCGTGCCCTGCACGAGGCCGAGCGTGATATTGCGCTCGGCCAGGAAGCGCACCAAGGCGTACCAAGGCACGGCCAAGAAGGCCGTCGCTGGCCCTTTCTTGCTGTAAATCTCGCCGTTCTCTCCCACCGCCCCCACCGCCTCCGCCGGGCCGTCGACCCATTGCGTATAGGCAATTGCGTTGGTGTCCACCTCTCCGCGCAGCGCCAGCGACTCCGTGACGGCGAACAGGCTGACTTCCTCCACAACGTGAAATTCTCCGGCGTTGGTCAACGTGTAAACACAGAAGAGTAGGGCAAGGAGAAGCAGCAGGCCGTAGCGTCGAAACGCAGAGGAATTGACTTTCATAGAAAAAGATTAAAGATTGAAGATTAAAGATTGAGCAAACTACCCAATCTTTAATCTTCAATCTTTCTTTGTTGCACAAGGCTTTGTTACAAACCAAACAGTCGCAACTTCACCACGGCTCTTGTATATTGGTACAGCACCGACCAAAAGCCGGTTTTGCTGTTGCCGTGGCGGCGCAGGATGTAGTAGACGGGCACTTCGAGAATTTTCCAGTCGGCGCGCCACGCCATCAGCAGCAGGCGAATAAAGTAATCGCCATAGCCGTAGAAAATCTTATCAAACTTGCCATGAATTTGGAAAAGTCGCTCGCGGCGGACGGCGAAAAAGCCGCTGAGGTTGTCCTGAATCTGCGTGTGGAAGAGGAAGCGGATAAACATGTTGTAGATCATGCTGGCCTGGTAGCGCAGCGTCTCTTCCATGCCGCCGCGCATCACAAAGCGGCTGCCGATGATCAAGTCATAGTAGTGCAGCAGATCGACCATCTGCGGGATCAGCGCCGGATCGTGATTAAAATCGGTGTCCATCACGATTAGCGTGCGCCCCACCGCCTCCTCGACGCCGCGCCGGATCGATTTCGCTAGCCCCTTGTCCCGCGTGCGCACAATCAGGCGGACGCGGCTCTTGCTGTAGGCGCTGTCGAGCGCGGAGGTGGTGTCGTCGTCGCCCAATTCGTAGCGCTGGCGGACGACCTCCGCCGTGCCGTCCGGGCTATCATCGTCGACCACGAGCAGCTCGTAGCGCCAGCTCAGCGGGGCCAACTGCCAATCGATGGCGTCGATCAGGTCGCAGATGTTGCCGCGCTCGTTGTAGGTGGGCAGGATGATGGAGATGTCGAAGCTGGAGGAGTCGGCCATGTGGGTTCAGGGGTTTAATGGTCAATGGTCAACGGTGAATTGTCAATTGGTAATGGCGTCGTAGTCCTCGTTCCACCCATTGGCAATTGACAATTCACTGTTGACCATTGACAAGACCATTGACCATTACTTGATTCGTATTTCGCCCAGCGTCGCCTCGACGCCCGCCGGGTTGCCCGCCTCGTCCAACACCGCGAAGGGAGCCAGGGTGTCGGCGTCGTAGACGAGCAGGCGCAGCGCGTACGTGCCCGGCGCGAGATCGGCTGGCGGCTGGAGGCGGTAGACGTTGAGCGGCGCATCTTCCAGCAACCATTCGCCGGGCAGCAGGTGACGGTCGTTGAGCAGCCGCTCATCCGCCTGGGCGATGCGGCTGTCGCGCGTGGCGTCGTCGCCGAGCGGGCCGTAGAGCGCAACGCGCGCTTTCAACGGTGGCTCAACGTCACCAGCTATTTGCCAGCGCAGCACCACCGACAGCATTCCGTCCGCCTCCGCCACCCCCGGCAGCGACGCTCCCACCGTCTCAATTAGCGGCGCGATGCCGGTCTCATCCTCGCGGGCAAAAGTTATTTTGAGCGGCTTATCTGCCGCCAGCGAAAATTCATTTGGCGGCGACAAATCCCAGCGCGTAACGCGGTAGCCACGAAAAAGCGCTTCATCCGCCAGCGTGCCCGCTTGGCTCAGCAGGAAGGGCACGGCGCTGCGCGGGTCGGTGTCGCTCTCGAACCACTGCACCCAAAAGACGCGCTCGGCCTCGCCCGCCCACTCGGTTAGCCGCTCGTCCAGCGTGTTAATGTCGACGAAGAGATAGCGGGCGGGCGCTGCCTCCGCGCCTGTCGGCGCAACGCTTTCATCGATAGCGTAGCGCTCATAATAAAAGCCGAACGGGTATCTCTGGTCGACGAAGAGAACGTCGCCCGGCTGCGTTTCGTTCCACAGCCACGCCACCACGCCGCTGATGTCCTCGCGCGCGGATTGCTCGCTGGTGAAGTCGGCCTGTACGGCGGGCAGCATCGGCAGCGCGACCAGCGTCATCGCCGCCGCGCCCAAGAATCCCCGAATTCGCCCAACGCTGGCCCACCCGGCAACGCCCACGCCCAGCAGCGCGTAGAGCGCGGGCGTGACAAAGCTGGCGTAGCGGACGTTGAACGCGCCGCGATCTAAAACGGCTGTGTAGTATAGAGCCAGCGCGCCGAGAAGCCAAACGAGAAGAAGGAGTAGAGCAGGGGAGCGGGAGCGCAGGCGGGCAGGGGAGGAGCTCATCGACGCTCTGCTCTCCCTTGCGCCTCCGCTCCCCCGCACCCCTGCAAAAACCAGCCCGACCGCAACAATCAGCAGCACCAACCACAGCCACGGCATCACCACATTCGACGGCAGCGCGTCGACGGCGTAGCCGCCGAGGTAGGCGCGGGCGTTTTGCGAGAGGTAAGCGGCGAGCGAAGTCGCACCGAGGTTGGGGTTGGCGTAGCCGGGGATTTGGCGCAGCGCAATCGGCGCAATCGGCGCGACGAGCAGCGCGCTGGCGAGGCCGCAGAGCAGCGGCAGCCGCAAGTGTTGCCAGATGTAATTTGCAGCCGCTGATGATTTGTCCCCTGAGCCCCGTCGAAGGGGACGAATCACCAGCGGCCATAGCGCCCGCGCGCCCCACCACGCGTACCACGCCACGAGGACAAAGACGGCGTTGTAGTGCGTGAGGAAAGCAAGCGAGGACAAAATAACAAACAGGCCGACAGGTACGAAAAGAGGTCGTCGCCCCGACCTATCACTGACCACTGACAACAGCGCCACCGCCGCCGCCGTCAGCAGGGCAAAGCCGACGGTGTACATGCGGGCCTCCTGGCTTTCGGCGAGCCAGAAGGGGGAGAGCGCGCCGAAAGCCATGGCGGCGAGAGGGGCCAGCGGCTGCGCAGTCAACCGCCGCACGAGCGGAACCAGCAGGGCAACGGCCAGCACGCCGGCGAAAACGCTGAGAAAGCGCGCGAGAAAGGCGATTTGCTCCGGCGCATCGATATGGGGCGAGCCGCAAAGTCGCCCCCACCCATGCAGCAGCCAGAAGTAGAGCGGCGGGTGAATATCCAGCTCCGGCGCGGTGGGAATTTGCCAGAAGGGGCGCAGCGACACGTCGATGTTGCGCGCTTCGTCCCACCAGATGTCCTGGAGCGCGAGATCGTGGAGGCGGAGGGCAAAGGCGACGAGCAGAATCGCCAGTAGGCCAAGCCGATATCTCCTTAACAACTCACAGTCCCCGCGCCGTTTCGTCGACCAGGAAGTCGACCACGTCATCTAAATTCCGAGCGCGCTCATAAGCCCGCCGCTGGCGATCCGCGCCCGTGCCGCGAGCCAGCGTCTCGCGCGTGAGCCCGGCGACTTCGTCCCAGTCGCCAAAATCTTCGAGTGCGGGGCGCACGTGGGCCAGCAGCGTCTCGATCAGCTCGGCGGCGGGCACGGCGCGGCCGGCTTCGACGTCGATCAGCGTATCGCCCAGGCCGTGGCGGGCGGCGCGCCAGTGGGCGGCGTGTAAGAGTTCGGGCCGCACGATGGGGTACGGATCGTGCCGCAGCACGCGCTCGAAGCTCGTGCGCACCAGGGCGCGCGTCAGCCCGGCGATCATCACCGCTTCGTCGACGGTGAGGCAGACGTCCGGCACGCGGATTTCGATGGTGTCGATATGTTCGGGCAGGCGAATGTCCCAGTAAATTTTGCTGGCATCCTCGACGCTGCCCGTATCGATCAGCGTCTGCACCAGATTGCGGTAATCCTGGGACGAATCAAAGTGGTGGGGCGGGCCGGCGGCGGGCCAGCGGCTCCACAATTCCGTGCGGTAGCTGGCGTAGCCGGTGTGGTGGCCGCGCCAGAAGGGCGAGTTGGCCGAAAGCGCCAGCAGCGGCGCCAGCCAGCGGCGCATCCGGTTGAGCACGTGGATCGGCGCGTCGCGGTTGGTGAGACCGACGTGGATGTGACAGCCGCAGATCAGCTGCTCGCGGGCAAGCTGCTGGTAGGTATCCTCAATTTCCCGGTAGCGCGGCTTCTGCGTAAAGGGCTGCTCTGCCCAATCCGCCAAGGGGTGGGTGGCCGCGGCGGCAATTGTGCAGCCGACGCTCTGCGCCGCCCCGATCACCTCGCGGCGCGAGCGCGTCACCATCTCGCGCACGTCCGCCAGCGAGCGGCAAACGTCCGTCGCAATCTCAATCTGTGCCCGCTTGAGCTCCGGCTGCACCGTCTGCCCCAGCGCCCCGCGCGCCTCGGCCAGCACCTGCTGCCCACGCGGCACGAGCGCCCGCGTTTCCGGGTCGATGATTTGGTATTCTTCTTCGACGCCGACGGTAAAGGATTCGCCTTGCGTTTCGATGTGGGCCGAGGCGCGGGGGTCACTGGAGTGGGGCATGGGTGGTGAGGGCGAAAATAGAACGGTAGACTATAGCGGCAAGCTGTCCAGGTAGGCGTCGATCAGACGCGCATAGCTCTCGTCGAGATCGAGCGGGAGGGCAAAGCCGCCGCTCGTTTCGAGCGAGACGAAGCCGTGCATGGCGCTGCGCAGGCCGCGAATGGCGTGCAGGGCCTCGTCGCCAGATAGGTGGGCGGCATCCAGCACGATCGAGAGCAATTCTATCAAACTTTGTTGCGCTTGCTGCATTTCCAGGTCCCTCGGATCGGCGGCGCGCAGCGTCAGCGGGTAGACGCCGGGGTGCGCGCGGGCAAAGTCGCGGTAGGCGCGGGCCATGGCGCACAGGGCGGCGCGCCCGCTCTGGCCAACGGCGGCCTGCTGCAAAGTGGCGTGCAGCGCAGTGACGCCCCAGAGCGCGAGGTCGCGCCGCAAGCCGTCCAGCCCGGCGACGTGGTTGTAGAGCGAGGGCACGCGCGTGCCGACGGCCTTGGCGAGCTCGGTCAGCGTGAGGCCGTCGCTCGTGCCCGCGTCGTCCACGAGTGCCGCCGCCGCTTCGACGAGGCGGGCTTTGTTGAGTCCTTGGCGAGGCATGGGAATTTTCGTTGTTGGCTGCCTTGAATTTTGTGGCGGTCGTAACTGGGAATTGGTAATTGCAAAGCTTGCAATTTCGTCGCGACCAACTCACTCCCGCAAATCCGCCTCCGCCTCCCGAATCGCGCTGTCCATCTCCGTCAGCGGCTGTTCAAGGACGCGCCCGTGGCCGACGGCGAGGCGGGTGGGGTTGAGGGCGCGCAGGGCCTGGGCGCTTTCGAGAGCGGTGGGCTTGTGCCAGGTGGCCCACGCCGGCAGGGGAAAGAGCCAGCGCACCTGCCCGGCGACGGCGATGCCCGCCTTGGTCTGAAAGGCATCGCCCGCGATCAGCGTGCCGTCACGTCCGTCAAAAAAGGCGACCTGCTCAGGCGTGTGGCCCGGCGCGGCGACCACGGCCAGCGAGCCGACAGCGTCGCCGGGCTGGAGCAGGCGGTGCGGCTTGGTCTTGCGCGTGACGTAGGAGCCACGCAGCTTGACGGACGGCTCGTCGGGCCGCGTCGAGACGTCGCCCGCCAGAAATTGGGCCGTGCGCTCGTGCAGGGCGACTTCGGCGTCCGGCCACTGGGCGGCCAGCTCATCGAGCGAGCCGGCGTGATCGGCGTGGGCGTGGGTGAGGAGGATGCGCGTAATGGGCAGGCCGTGCTCGCGCGCGGCGGCGCTGATGGCGTCGGCGCTGCCGGGGATGTTGGTGTCGATGAGGGTGAAGCCGTCATCTTCGCGCACGAGGAAGCAGTTCATCATGGTGAGACGGGTTAGCTTGATCAGATTGGGGCCGTGAGTAGTGGCGTTCATGTGGGTCTCCTTGTGCGAAATTATTTATATTAGTATTTTAACTAATAATATTAGCCTTGTCAAGGGGCAAAATTTAGTTGGCAAAGAATAAGCATGGCGTCGCCAAAGCTACAAGGGATTAAACGTAGGGACGGTTTGCAGCCGCACGAGCCAGACCTCCCCCTTCGCTATGCTTTGAACCGAAAGGGCAGACCGTGATTGCGCAGCTACAAGCAGCGCCTACACAACCCGTCAAAACTTGCTTATCTAGGAACGTAATTCTAACGGTTGACATCCGTTCAACCCGTTCTCGAAATCCGTTGACAGCCCTCCTCACCACAACAGTTTACTCATCGACCTACTCAGAATGATAAGTTCTAACATCACAGCCCGCCCAAAATGCGCGCGATCTCGCGGCGGTACTCCAGCGTGTCCGGCAGGTTGCTGTGGCGGGCGCCGTCGATCAGGAAGAGCTCGTGCTCGGTGGGCACGATTTCGGCCAGCTGCTGGCTGAACTGGTAGGGCAGCACTTCGTCCTCCGTGCCGTGGAAGAGGTAAACGGGGCAGTCGACCTCCAGAATCCACTGATCGGTGCGCAGGGGATATTTGAGGAGGCCGGACGGTAAAAAGGGGGCGACGCGGCGCACGATGAAATGGATGCTGAAGTAGGGCGCTTCGAGAATCAGCAGGCGCACGTCGTGCAGCGCGGCCAAGCGTGTTGCCAGGCCCGTGCCGAGCGAGCGCCCGTAGAGCACGATCTGCGAGTCCGGAAAGCGCGCCGCCACGTAGTCGTAGGCGGCGTCGGAATCGGCGAAGAGATCGGCTTCGCTGTTGAGGCGACCGCTGCTCTTGCCGTAGCCGCGGTAGTCGATCATAAAGACGTCGACGCCCTGCTCGGTGAGGATCGCGGCCTCGTCGCCCAGCTCGCCGAGCGTGCTGCCGTTGCCGTGCAGATAGAGGACGATACCTTTGGGTTCATCAGCGTCGGCGAAGAAGTGCAGCGCGTGCAGGATGACTTGCTCCTCGCCTGCTTCAGCGGTTAGGAACACTTCTTCAAACGGTGCGGCGTAGGGGAATTCGTAGTCGGCGGGCAGCGTTTGTGGGAAGAAGATCAGCGACTCCTGGCGGAAGTAGAGGTAGGCGCTGACGGCGACGTAGAGGACGGCGACAATGAGGGCGAGGGTAAGCAGGATTTTGTAGAAAAGATTCATGGATTCTGGTAAACTAAGAGAAACTTTGGACGCGGAAGTACGCCGAGATACGCGGATTTTGCTGCGCCCCATACAATACCGTGCGCTGTTCACGCAGTCGAGAAGGAGACGTACAATGCAGTTTGATTTGTTCCAGGGGAAGGCGCAGGCGTTCGATTCGCTCGCCGAGGCGCTGGCGGCGATTCACGCCTTGGAGGACGATCCGCTGATGGCCGAGGGCACGCGCATCGTGACGCACCGCGGCAACCCCAACGCGAAGCTGATGATCGTGGGCGAAGCGCCGGGCGCGCAGGAGGACCGGATCGGCAAGCCCTTTGTGGGGCCATCCGGCAAGCTGCTCGATCAAATTTTGGCGTCGGTCGATCTCGATTCGGAGCGCGATGTCTTTATCACCAACGCCGTCTTCCGCCTGCCGCGCGGCGACGACGGCGTGCGCCAGGTGCGCAAGCCCACGCTGGAGGAGATCGACTTTTACAAGCCCTATCTGCTGGAAATCATCCGCCTCGTCGACCCGCATATCGTGCTGCTAACGGGCGGCGTCTCCATGCGCGCGGTGCTCAACGAGACAAAGCGGGGCATCACCAAGATGCGCGGCGAGTGGCATCAGCAGCTCATCGAGGGGAAGAATGGCTCGCACACGCGCTGGATCATGCCGATTTTTCACCCGGCCTACCTGCTGCGCAACGATGCGCGCACGACAGGCTCGCCCAAGGCGCTGATGTGGGAAGATATTCGGATGGTGCGGGCGAAGTATGATGAGTTGGGGTTGGGGGAGTAAGCGTTACTGCTTACCGCTTGTTGCTTATTGAGCAGCCAGGACTTGAAGCAGCACGCCGACGACAAGCGGGATGCCGCCGAGCAGCCCCATTTCCAGCACAAACGATTCAGCGGCGTGGCGAAGGGCACGTTCCTGCTGCGCGCTTTGGCCGCGATAAACCCGTGCCGCTGAAGGGCCATACTGGGCGCGAATGGCGTTGCGCTGCTCGCGATCGCCCACCATGCTGTAAATACCAAAAGCCAGCAGCGCCACGCCTGCAATTTGTAAGCCATTGGCGTAGGCGCTCAGCGTACGCCAGCCGAGCAGCCAGCACGCCGCGGCCACGCCAACGAAGAGAAAGAGCTCGATGCGCGCGACAAGCCAAGCGGCACTCCGCGCGAAGGGTTGGGTCGATGGATTGGTGGTGGCCTGCTGAGGGGGCTGCATCGTCATTCTCCTTGCTCATTTGCTCGATGCCTTCAGCATAGCAAGCTCGGAAACGCTGCGCCTGTCGTCAGGCTGGCGACAGGCTGACATCTAAACAAGGGGAGCCGTCGAGTCGATTACACAGCAGAAAACGCAAAGGCGCAAAGGCGCAAGGATGTTTGATTCTTAGAGGACGCTGCTGGAGCAAGCCGTTGTTTTCGGGCACTGATAGCCATTGCCCAACCAAAACGGTAGCGAGAGCTTGCTTTGCGTCTTTGCGCCTCCGCGTTAAAACTGTTTGCCTACGTTTCGACACGTCAATGGCGAACAGCAAAGCCCTCGAAATTCCCCGTCGGCTCCACTTCCTCCACCTCCACCCCCTCGACGCGCGCGCTCGACGGCCCGTCGCCCAGCGCATCCAGCAGCTGGTCGAGCTGCCCATCCTCGCCTTCGACGTGCGCCTCGACCGCGCCATCGCCGCGGTTGCGCACCCAGCCCCTCACGCCCAGCGACTGCGCCGTGCGCCGCGTAAAGTCGCGGAAGCCGACGCCCTGGACGTTACCCGAAATGATCACGCGAATTGCGTTCATCTTTGCTTTCTCCGTAATTCCAGAAGGTACTGATCCACGAAGGACACGAAGCTTCACGAAGGAAGAGGGTCGATATTCTTCCCTTCGTGCTCCTCGTGCCCTTCGTTGATCGCTTCAACTTTACTTTTTCCTCAACTTATCGATAGATGCCTGCATTTTGTCAAAGTGCGAGCCGCGCCAATAGACGCGCCCGCAGCGTTGGCAGCGATAGAATTCGTCGTAGTGCTCGGCCGTCAGCGGCTCCAACTGGTCGACGATCTCCGCTTTATCGACCGGCTCGATCAGCCCGTTGCACGCCATGCAGCGGCGAAAGGGCGCGACCTCGCCCACCAAATCAAAGTGCGTCAAGACTTCGCGCACGCGCACGTCGATGTCGTCAGATTCAACCAAATAGCCCGGCACCTGCCCACTGGCGACCGGTCGCCGCTGGAGAATGCCGCGATCGCGCGTGAGGATCGTCCGCCCCTCGGCCCGCGCGATCTCGACGATTTGCGGGTCGTCATAGTCGTTCTCGTAGAGCGCGTCGAAGCCCAACATGCGCAGGCGGCGGGCCAGCTTGCCGAGGTGGACGTCGAGGATGAATTTCATAAGGCAGAAGAATGGAACGCGGACCGGGCGGATTAGGCGGATGAAGACGGATTCAATCCCCCTCCGTCAATCGCTGCAACGCCCGGATAACCGCGTGCGGCTCGACTTGGCGTATGCGTCGCTCAAAATTTTCGAGCGCGTCCTGCTTGTAGAGCATTACCGGCACGGACAAGATCGTGGAGCCGATGGTGTCATCTTCTGCTACAAAGTAGACGGTGAGGCCGGTCTCGGTAATCTCGCCGCGCTGGAAGGACGCAAAAATTTCTTCGGTGTCTATGGGCTGCTTGGGCAAGCCGGGGCGCACGTCGATGACGCGGTAAGGGAAAGTGCGCAGCACGTTATCCAGCGCATGTGGCCAAGCGGCAAGCACGACCAGGCTGGGCTTGTGCCGTTCGAGCGTCGGTGAAAGCTCGGCGTTGGGCGCAGGAAGATGCACGGGCACGTTCGCCTTCTCCGCCCGCCGGAGCACGGGCAGCTCCGCATCCGCCACCACGATGACAATTTCTGCGTCCAGCGCGTTAATGCGCGTCGCGTCGAGCAGGTCTTGCAGGATAGCGTCACCGCCGTCGGAGACGAGGATGGCAAGTTTGGTAGTCATAGTCAAAACGATTTGGAACCGCAGATAAACGCGGATAAACGCGGATAAACGCAGATTCTGAATTTCTTTACCCGCGTTTATCTGCGTCCATCTGCGGTTAATACTGAACGCTATACGACGGCGGCACGACGCTGATCCACGTGCGCCCCGGCTTGAGCGCGACCTCCGCACCCGCGCCGTCAAAGAAGCGGGGCGTGTCGCCGCGGCTGTTGCTCTGCCACGTGCCGTCGACGGCGACGCCGTCGCGAAAGACAATCGCGCGCCCGCTGCCAAACAGGTTGAGTCGAATGCTCAAGCTGCCCAGGCTGTCCTCGACGATGTTGGTCACCTCGTGCGGCACGTACTGCACGACTACATTTTCCATGGCCAATTGCCCAGCCGTGTTGCCATCGACATGCGCATAGCCGCCCATAAAGCGCAGGTAGCGCCCGTCGCTGTAGGTGTAGCTGACGCCGCTGCCGCCCGGATAGGGAATCGCGATGCTCGTGGCGGTCGATCCAGCCGGCGCGTCGCCAAAGGTAAAGCCGCGCACGCTCGTCGCCCCCTCCACGCCCCACTCGGCCAGCCAGCGACGCGCGCCCGCCGTGCTCGTGCGCACCCGCGTGCGGTAGTCGCCGCCAACGCTCACGGAGTAGCGCGTCTGCGACGGGTCGTCGAGATCGATGTCGAGATAGGGCGAGGGCGATTCGTGCTTCATGGTAAAGCGCACGCCGTTGCTCGCACCGGAGGCGACGACGCCCGCGTTGTACAGCGCGCCGAGGTAGTAGTTAATCAGCCGCGCGCTGCGCACCGGCCCAATCTGCGCCGCCTCGTCGCCGTAGAAGACGCCGCTAAAGCGCGTGATGCCCAGCCCCTCCATCAGGTACTCGTACATCACGTCCGCCTGGCTCGTGCCGAGCTGGGGGCGCGCCGCCGGGTCGTTGTTAATCGCCACGACGATTGGCCGCTGCCCAGCCCGGCCACCAGCTAGCGGCAGCCCGGTCAGCGGGTTCATGCCGCTCGGCGGGCTAAAGCTGCCCGGCCCCGGCAGCCCCGGCGCGGGAGCATTCGCAATGCTGGTCGTCGCGGTGCTCTGCGTTTGGGCGACATTGGGCACGCCGGGTGCGGCGTTCACGGGCGCTGGCGCGGGCGCTGCGGCGGCGGCCTGCGGCGCTGCGGGCGGGTCGACGATCGCAACGTCCTGCGCCGTCGTGCCGTCGGGCAGGGCAGCGTCGACGAACTGGGCGCTGATCCACGACGGCTCGTCGTTGCCAACCGGGCAGCAAATCTGCCACCACGCGCCATCTTTGCTGCGCCCCACAATCTCGAACGATGCGCCGCGTCGCACCTGCCCCAGGCGGGCATAGACCGTCCCCGGCCCGCCGCGCAAATTGACCGCGTCGACGTTGACGCGGCCCAGCGCTTCGCTCGTCTCTACCCCAGCCGCCAGCGCCTCGCTCAGCGTGATGGGCAGCGATGTGGAGATTTCGCCGGTTTTGGAAAGCGTAGCGGTTGGCGAGGGCAACGCGGTCGAGGCAGCGGTGGGACGAGGCGTGCGCGTCGCTGCTCGCGTAGCCGTTTGTGCGGATGCAGGCTCGGTCGGCGCGGGCTCCGTCGGGATGCGGGCGACGTCGCTGGTGGGCGGGCCACCGGTGGGCAGCAGGTCACGCGCGCGCTCGAGCAAGCGCACGTAGACAAAGAGCGTCAGCACCACGCCGAGGCCGACGAGCAACAGCATCACGAGGCGGGAACGATTAGTGGGCATGGGGGAGGGAAATGTAGCGGTTGGGAACAGCGACGGAAACGATCTTAGTTGTTGCGCCATGATAGCGGCTGCGGCGTATCTGGTCAATTGATGCGCGGCAGTGGAGAATATTTCAGGTTGGCATCTAATTCCCAAACCGAAATGGATTCGGCGTCAGGGCGTGCCGATTGCTCAGCGATTTGCTCACCCGTCAAGCGTGATTTTGTTACCAGCCTAGCCAAAAGTTTGTCCGCACCTCGTCATTCGCTGTATCCTACCTCAACCATGCAACGCCTCTCGACCCGCTTCCCCCATCTGCCCGATCTGCTGATCCTCGCCGCCGCTGCCGCGACGCGCTTCTGGCGGCTCGGCTACCACAGCATCTGGTTCGACGAAGCCATCTCGCTCCAGTGGGCGGGCTACGATTTCGCCTACACCTGGCGCACGACCTTTGCCCTCGTCCAGGAAAAACACCCGCCGCTCTACTACGTTGCACTCGGCGCGTGGCAGCGGCTGCTCGAGCCAAGTGGCCTCGCCAGCAGCGACATCGCCCTGCGCGCGCTCGGCGCAGCGCTTGGCGTGCTGACCGTGGCGGCCACGCTGGGCTTGGCCCGCCGACTCAGCGGCACGGCGACCGGGCGATTGGCGGCGCTGCTGGTGGCTTTATCGCCGGCGCTGGTGTGGTACAGCCAGGAATTGCGCATGTTCCAGCCCGCCGCGACGGCGCTCGTGGGCAGCGGCTACTTCCTGCTGCGCGCCTGGCAATCACCGCGCCGGGTGGCCCGCGTCGGCTGGTGGCTGGCCTTTGTGGGGGCCACGGTTGCCGCGCTTTACACGTATCTCTACAGCGCCTTCCTCCTCCCCGCGATTGGGCTAACGCTGCTGACCCTCAATTTTTGGGAACCGCAGGGCGACGCAGGGACGCGGGAACGCAGAGATGCGGAGACGCTTTTTCGCGCTCCATTCGTCGAAGGTGTTGTTGCATTAACTGTTGTTGCCCTGCTCTTTCTGCCGCTCGCGCTCAACGCGTGGACGGTCAACGCCACCGAGAGCGAAGCAGGTCGCGCCTTCGCCAACATCGGCGGCACGCTGCTGCGCCAGCTCCGCGTCTTTACGGTCTGGCGCGTCGAATGGCCCGGCTGGCTCGTCGCGGTGATCATGTCGCTGCTGGCGGTTTTGCTCACGCTCGGTTTAATTTGGCCCCGCGTCAAAGCCAACGAACCAAAAATCCGCGTAAATCCGCGCAAATCCTCGGCTAAACTTTCTCTGGCTCAACTCTGGCTTCTCCTCTGGCTCGGCCTCCCGCTGCTCATCGGCAATTTCCTGCTCGCCAGCAACGCCACCATCTTCCGCGAGGATCGTTACTTCCTCTACCTTGCCCCCTTCGCGCTCTGGGCCATTGCCCGCGGCGTGGTGATTTTGTCGCGGCGCGGGCGGGCCGTCGGCATTTTGAGCGGCCTATTAATCGTGCTCATTGTGGGCTTGGCGTTGCCGCGACTCTGGTCGCCGGCCATGCTGCGCGAGGATTGGCGCGCAGCAGCCCGCTACATCAGCGCGCAGCAGACGGCCAATCCCGCACTGCAATCCACGGTCGTCACCCACATCGGCTACACGCACCCAGCGCTCGAATGGTACTTGCGCCAGACGTTTGACTTCGACGCCCTGCCGCTCTACCATCCCTGGGAAGGGCCGCTGCCCGCCGAAATGAGCGACGAACAAATCGAGGCCGAGATCGCGCCGCCGCTGCTGGGGCTGGTCAGCGTGCTCGACGCCGAAACCGTCTGGCTCGTGCAGCGGCTCTATCCCGGCGAGGACGACGGTCGGCTGGTGGAGGGCTGGCTCGATGACAACTTCCCGCTGCTGACGGAGCAGTACCCCGCGGGCCTCAAGCTAACGGGCTACGCGCTGCAAAGCGAGTTCGACGAGCTGCCCGCGCTGCCGCCGTCCGCTCGCAAAGTCGACACGCCAATCGCACCGGGGCTGGCGCTGGCGGCATGTGAAATCACCACGCCGAAGGTGTCATCCGATGAGCCGCAGCTGGGGCGCGCGGGCTGGGTACACGTTCGCTTGTGGTGGCGGATAATGGGCGAGATTGCGGAGGATTTTGACGCGCGCGTGCTGGTCGTCGATGGTGAAGGCGATGAGTGGGGCGGCTCGATTCGCTCGGACGAGGCGATGATGCACTTTCCAACAAGTGCGTGGCCGTCTGGGGATTTTGTCCGTGCGGAGCACGATGTCAACCTGAACCCGCGGACGCCAGGCGGGGAATACGCGGTGGTGGTGCAGCTGCTGGATGAAGCAGGCAAGGCGGTCGGGCAGGCCAACTGCGGAGCGGCCCACATTGAGTGACCATTGGCGTGTGTAGTTGGAGGGCGCGCCCTCCAACTACACACGGGCGACAGCCCAGTTTGAGCACGCTCAAATCTCATGCTGCGGCCAAGAGCAGACGCAGAGCGTCTGGGAAGGCATCCCGACGCAGAGCGCCGGGATGAGCAAGGTAAGCATCCCGACGCAGAGCGTCGGGGCGAGCAAGGGGATCACGTGAACAATCCACTCGACATCGAACAGCCCGACCAACTGCTGCGCTACCTGCGCAACACCAACCGCATTACGCCGGGTGAGACGCCCCGCTTCGAGACGCTAGCGGGCGGCGTCTCCAACCGCACGGTGCGGGTAACGCGCCCTGCCGGCGAGGCGTGGGTGATGAAGCAGGCGCTCGCCAAGCTGCGAGTCGCCGTCGATTGGTTTAGTTCGCCGGAGCGCATCCACCGCGAGGCTGCGGGATTGCGCCACCTGCCCGCGCTCGCCCCGCCCGGCACGATTCCCCAACTCATTTTTGAGGATCAAGATCATCACCTGCTGGCGATGGAGGCCGTCGCCGAGCCGCACGTCAACTGGAAGACGATGCTGCTGGCGGGCGACGTGCAGCCCGATCACGTCGCACAGTTTGGGCGGCTGCTGGGCGCGGTTCACCGCCAGTCGAGCGGGCGCGCTGATTTAGCGAGCGTCTTTGCCGACCGCTCGTTTTTCGAGACGTTGCGCGTCGAGCCGTACTACCGCTATACTGCCGAGCAACATCCAGCCACCCACTCGTTTTTTGACAGCCTGATCACCGATACGCTGTCGCGGCGGCTGGCCGTTGTCCACGGCGACTACAGCCCCAAGAACGTTCTCGTGCATAGCATGTCAAAACATGATGAGCGGCTGATCCTGCTCGATCACGAAGTCATCCACTACGGCGATCCCGCCTTTGACCTCGGCTTCTCGCTGACGCATCTGCTGAGCAAGGCGCACCACGTGTCGGCAAAACGCGCTGAATTTTTGAAAGCGGCGCGGCTCTACTGGCAGACGTATTGGAACGCGCTGGGCGATGTCGACTGGCGCGACGATTTAGAGCCGCGCGCCGTGCGCCACACGCTCGCCTGCCTGCTGGCGCGGGTCGATGGCCGCTCGCCGCTGGAGTATCTGTCGGCAGCGGAGCGAGATCGGCAGCGGAATATCGTCCTGAAGTTGATGGCCAATCCGCCACACACAGTGTCAGTACTTATCACTTCTTCTTTTTCAACCGCAGATGAACGCGGATGAACGCAGATAAAATTTATCGAAATCTGCGTATATCTGCGTCCATCTGCAGTTACAACTCTTCTAACGGAATATACCGTGTCCACCATCCACGCCCTCTCCGCCCTCGAAATCCTCGACAGCCGTGGCCGGCCGACCGTCCAGGCCACCTGCACCCTCGCCGACGGCAGCCGCGCCACCGCCTCCGTCCCCTCCGGCGCGTCGACGGGTCGGGCCGAGGCGCTTGAGCTGCGCGACGGTGACCCGGCGCGCTATGGCGGGCTGGGCTGTCGGCGGGCGGTGGCGAATGTGAACGGCGAAATTGCCGGGGCGCTGGTGGGCGAAGAATTCAACGACCAACGCGTACTGGACGAGGTGCTGATCGCGCTGGATGGCACGCTCAACAAATCGCGCCTCGGCGCCAACGCTATTCTTGCCGTCTCCCTCGCCTTCGCCCGCGCCCGGGCTGCGCAACGTAAGCTACCGCTTTATCAGCACTTCGCCAACATCCTCTCAAGTGAGCCAAAGCAGAACCAACAAAATCAACGAGAAATCAGTCCCCTCCCCATCATGGGGAGGGATAGGGAGGGGTCCCCGAGCTTCTTAACCATCAACCTCTTCTCCGGCGGCAAGCACGCGGGCGGCCAGGTCGCCATCCAGGACGTGCTCGTCGTCCCCCACGCGCCGACCATCGATGAGGGGCTGGCGACCACCTACGCCGTCTACCAGGCGGCGGCGTCGCTGATTGCCGAAAAGTATGGGATGCGCGCGCTCACGGCGGACGAAGGCGGGCTGGCCCCGCCCTTCCCCAACGTCGACGCCATGCTGGGCGACGCGGTCGCATCGATTGAGCGCGCGGGCTTTACGCCGGGCGAGGAGGTATCGCTGGCGATTGACGTGGCGTCGACCCATTTTTATGCGGACGGGAAATATGCGCTGGGCGACGATTTGCTGAATGGCGACGGCATGATCGACGTCATCGATGGCTGGTGCGACCGCTACCCGATCCTCAGCGTCGAGGACGGGCTGGCCGAGGACGATTGGGCGCACTGGCCCCGTCTGCGACAGCGGCTCACCGGTCGCGCGATCACGCTGGGCGATGATTTGCTCTGCACCAATCCAACGCGCATCCAGCGCGCCATCGACGAGCAAGCGGCGGACGCGCTGCTGCTCAAGGTCAACCAGATCGGCACGCTGAGCGAGGCGGCGGAGGCGTGTCGTCTGGCGCGCGGCGCGGGCTGGCAGGTCGTCGTCAGCGCGCGCAGCGGCGAGACGGAGGACGATTGGCTGGCCGATTTGGCCGTCGGCTGGGGCGGGGACTACATCAAGGTGGGGTCGATCAACCAGTCCGAGCGGCTGGCGAAGTATAACCGGCTGCTGGCGATTGAGGCGGAGATGAGTACAAACTAAAGAGAATCGAGCCACGAATTGCACGAATTACACGGATTTTTGTCGTGCGGACTTTCAATCCGTGTAATTCGTGCAATTTGTGGCTAAAAAGGAGTGAACACGATGAATAAAAACGGACACGACCTCCGCAGCCAAGCCTGGTTTGGCCGCGACGATCTGATGGGCTTTGTCCACCGCAGCTGGATGAAGAACCAGGGCCACGCCGAGCACGAATTCGACGGGCGACCCGTGATCGGCATCTGCAACACCTGGTCGGAATTGACGCCATGCAACGGCCACTTCCGCATTTTGGCCGAGCAGGTCAAGCGCGGCGTTTACGAGGCAGGCGGCTTCCCGCTGGAATTCCCGGTCATGTCGCTGGGCGAGGCGCTGATGCGACCGACGACCATGCTCTACCGCAACCTGGCCGCGATGGACGTGGAGGAAACCATCCGCGCCAACCCGCTCGACGGCGTCGTCCTCCTGGCGGGCTGCGACAAAACCACCCCCTCGACGCTGATGGGCGCGTGCAGCGTCGACCTGCCGACGCTCGTCGTCTCCGGCGGGCCGATGCTCAACGGCAAATTTCAGGGGCGCGATCTCGGTTCCGGCACGGACGTCTGGAAATTCACGGACGATCTGCGCGCGGGCACGATGGAAATCGCGGACTACATGGAGGCCGAGGCCTGCATGTCGCGCTCGGACGGCCACTGCAACACCATGGGCACGGCCTCGACCATGGCCTGCATGGCCGAGTCGCTGGGCATGGCGCTGCCGGGCAACGCCGCCATCCCCGCCGCCGATTCGCGCCGCAAGCGGCTCGGCCACCTAGCGGGCAGCCGCATCGTCGAGATGGTGCGTGAGGATTTGCGCCCCTCGCAAATTTTGACGCGGGAGAATTTCGAGAACGCAATTATGGTCAACGCGGCCATTGGCGGTTCGACCAACTTCGTCGTTCACCTGCTGGCGATTGCCGGACGCGTCGGCGTCGACCTCTGTCTAGATGACTTCGACGAGCTGGGCAGCCAGCTGCCGCTGCTCGTCAACCTGATGCCGTCGGGCCAGTATTTGATGGAGGATTTTTACTACGCGGGCGGCGTGCCGGTGGTGGTGCAGGAATTGCGCGACCATCTGCACCTCGACGCGCCAACGGTCACCGGCAAGTCGATCGGCGAGAACACAGCGGGCGTCGTCTGCCACAGTCGCGACGTGATCGCAACGGTCGAGCAGCCGCTGATCGAGCGCTCCGGGATTGCCGTGCTCAAAGGCAACCTGGCCGAGCAGGGCGCGATCATTAAGCCGAGCGCCGCCTCGCCGGAGCTGATGCAGCACCGCGGGCCAGCCGTCGTCTTCGAAGACATCGATGACTACCACGCCCGCATCGACGATCCCGATCTGGAGGTCGATAAAGATTCGGTGTTGGTGCTCAAAAACGTGGGGCCCAAGGGCTATCCGGGGATGCCGGAGGTCGGCAACATGGGGCTGCCGCAGAAGCTGCTGGCCCAGGGCGTGCGCGACATGGTGCGCATCTCGGATGGCCGCATGAGCGGCACGGCCTTTGGCACCGTCGTCCTGCACACGGCCCCGGAGGCCGCGGTCGGCGGCGCGCTGGCGCTCGTTCAGAATGGCGACTTTGTGGAATTGGATGTACCGAATCGCCGCCTACATTTGGACGTGTCGGACGCAGAGCTGGCCCGGCGGCGCGACGCGTGGCAGTCGCTGCCGCCGCACGACAGCCGCGGCTACGTCACGCTCTACACGCAGCACGTGCTGGGGGCGGAAGTCGGCGCGGATTTCGATTTTCTAGTGGGGAAGTCGGGGTCGGCCGTGCCGCGGGATTCGCATTAAAGTTTACCCCGCTTCCCCCGCGATAGCTCGCGCTCCAGCTCGTTGATCCGCTCGCCCTGCGTCACAATCAGCTCCGCCAGAAAGCCGACGAGCAGCAGCAGCACGCTGATCACCGCCAGCGTCAGCGCTGCGAAAAAGAGCGGGCGCACCTGCGTTTGGAAGCCGAAATAGTAAATTGTCAATCCCAGCAGAATCAACCCGCTGAGCACGATGCCGGCGAGGCCAAGGCCGCCGAAGAAGCGCATCGGCTTCTGGCTGAAGACGAGCAGAAATTTGAGCGTGAGCGCGTCGAGCAGCGAGACGGGGATGCGCCAGATGCCAAAGTTGCTGCGACCGGCGGGGCGCGGCTGGTAGAAGGTCTGCACTTCGCCGAGGCGGAAGCCCTGGTGGGCGGCAATCATCAGCAGGAAACGGTGCCAGTCCGAGCGCAGGGGCGGCAGCGCGTCGACGACCTCGCGGCGCAGGGCCTTAATCCAGTTGCCGTCGTGGACGTGGACGCCAGCCAGCCAGCGCATCGACCAGTTGTAGACGCCGCTGGCCAGCACCTTGCTATCCTTGCGCCCCTGTCGCCAGCCCGCGACGGCGTCCAGGTCGTGCGCCTCCAGGTGCTCGACGAGCGCGGGAATATCCAGCAGCGGGTCGGACTCCATGTCAGCGGGGATCAGGATCACGATGTCGCCGCGGGCGGCGCTAAACATGGTTTGCAGCGCGGCGGTCATCCCGCGGCTGCGGCGGCGGGTAAAGAGGCGCAGGTTGGAGTAGCGAGGGGCAAGGTCGGCCAGCACGCGATCCGTGCCGTCCGTGCTGCCGTCGTCGACGACGAGCACCTCGCCCTCGCGCCCCATCTGGTCGAACGCCTGGATGCTGCGCTCGATGACTTCGGCAATCGTCGCCTCTTCGTTGCGCGCGGGGATGACGATGGAGAGGGTGTTCATGAGGCCGGGATGATGCAGCGAATTGGTAAATGGGTGAACCGCTCAACGCAGAGAGCGCAGAGGGAAGACGCGGAGGGCCGCGGAGATTAGCCGATATGTCATTCCGTTTACGTGGTGGTCGCTTGTCGACACCAAATGGGAAAAATCTTTTTGTCGCAAAAGAACCAGCTGCGCTAATGCCGCGACACGTGGTCGTTTGCCAAGTACAGATTTCTCCCTCCGCTCGAAACGACAACTCTTTCCTCTCTCCGCGGCCCTCCGCGCCTCTGCCTCCGCGCCCTCCGCGTTAAAGATCTTTACCGCCCTCGAAAAACCCCCGCACCACCTCGACCACGCGATCCTGCTGCGGCTCGGTCATCTCTGGGTAAAGCGGCAGGCTCACACACGTATCGGCGACGTGCTCGGTGACCGGCAATGAGCCGCGGACGAGGCCGAGATCGGCGTAGGCGGGCTGGAGGTGGAGCGGGATGGGGTAGTGGATGCCCGCGCCAATGCCGTGAGCCTGGAGGTGCGCAAGCAGCGCGTCGCGCAGGGTTTGGCGCGCCTCCGGTGTGTCGACAGGGGGCTGAACGCGGACGACATATAAGTGCCACGCCGAGCACGCTTCGGGCGCGACCTGCGGCAGGTGCAGCGGCAGCCCGGCGAGCAAGTCGCTGTAGCGCGCGGCCAGCCGACGACGCGACTGCGTCCATGCCGCGAGGTGGGGCAATTTCGCGCCGAGAATCGCGGCCTGCAGCGTGTCGAGGCGCTCGCCAAAGCCCTTGATTTCGTGGAGGTACTTGTCCGTGCGCCCGTGGTTGCGCAGCATGGCGATCTTATTCGCCAGCCCCTCATCGTTGGTCGTAATTGCGCCCGCGTCGCCGTAGGCCCCCAAATTTTTCCCCGGGTAAAAGCTAAAGCAGGCGACGGACGGCACATCCTGCGTGGTGTTGCCAATCGTCTGGCCGCACCACGTGGCGCCGTGTGATTGCGCCGCATCCTCGAGCAGCGCGAGGTTGTGCTTGCGTGCGATTTGGGTTAGCCGCGACAGGTCGGCGGGCTGGCCGTAGAGGTGGACGGGCATGAGCGCGCGCGTGGCCGGGGTGATGGCGGCGGCGGCCTGCGCCGGCTCCAGCGTGTAGGTGCAGGGGTCGATGTCGACCAGCACGGGCGTCGCGCCAACGGTGCTGATGGCTTCCGCCGTGGCGATAAAGGTGTGCGCCACGGTGATGACCTCGTCGCCGGGGCCGATGTCGAGCGCGCGCAGGGTCAGCTCCAGCGCGGAGGTGCCGCTGCTGATGCCGACGGCGTGCGTCGCGCCGCAAAAGTCGGCCCACGCCGCCTCGAAGTCACGCACGGCGGGGCCCATGATGAAGCTGGTGTTCTCCACTACATCGGCAATGGCCGCGTCGATGGCGGGCTGGATGGCACGATATTGCGCTTTGAGATCGACGAGGGGGATGGGTTGGTGGGGGATGGATTGGTGAGTCATGCCGGGGATTTTACCCGATTCGTGATTTAGAAAAAAAATTTTGGACGCGGAAGAACGTGGAGGAACGCGGATCAGACGTGTGTGGCGAGGAGTGAGCACGCCCTCGTGCGAACGGGCCTGCACCAAAACTAAATCCACAACGGCAAGATAAAATAGACACCGCGCTTGTCACCACCCCGCTCGATGGGATGCACCGCGTAGCCCAGCTTGAGCTTGAGCTGCTGGTTGGTAACGTTATCGCCGCTGCTGTGTGAGCGAACCTGGAAGAGGCCGCGCGCTTTGGCTTCCGTAATCAGTCGCTCCTGCAGGGCGCGCTCCACGCCGCGCCGACGGTGCGTCTCCGTCACGGCAAAGGCCAGCACTTTGGCCTCGCGTAAGTTTTGTCCGTCGAGCTGCACGGGCGGGCAGTCGCTGTCGGGGCCGATCTCCTGGACGACGAAGCGGAGGAAGCCGAGGATTTCGTCGGTTTGATGCGCGACGAGCACGTGCGAACTGTGGTGCCATTCCCCCGCGAAGTTCACCCAGTTGGATTGCCCCTGCTCGACGATCACGTCCAGGAGTCGGTTCCAGCGCGGGTGCGTTGATACCCATTCTTCAACGGTGACGGGGTAATTCATGTTTGTTTAGCTCTTGAATCAAGCTCGGTAGCTCACTCAATTCGTGACAAACCGCATCCGCAAACTTACACGAAGGGTGTTGTGCGCAATACCGCCAAATTGCCTTCATGCCGACGGCCTGAGCACCTGCCACGTCTGCTGTGGGGTTGTCACCGACAAAAACAGCCTCGCTTGCAGCCACATCAAGCCGATGCAGCGCTCGCTGAAAAATTTGCGCGTCCGGCTTGCGCACGCCTTCCGCTTCGGAAACGAGAATGGTCTGGAAATAGTCGATGATGCCGAGCGCGTCGATGTTGTTTTCTTGAAAGGGCGAACGACCGTTTGTGATGAGGCCGAGCGGCAAGCCCCTCTGGCACAGCGCATCCAACATCGGCGTTAGTCCCGGAAAGCCGACACATGCGTGTCGAAACGTTTCGACATAATCTTGCAGCAGCGTCTCCCACGAAAGCATGGTCACGTTCAGCTCGGCCAAAAGCTGCTGGTAAACTTTATCTTTCCAGACGCGTCCGTTGTCGTCCAGCGCGACAAACCGCTCGACGTAAACGACTTGCGGGACAACTTGAAGCGGCTCATGTTTCCTGTGCTGCTGGCGCGCAAATTGAATGAGCGACTGCGCGCGGTCGAGCAGCGTATTATCGAGATCGAACAAAACAGCTTGTTTCACGCAACACCGTCCAGCGGCAAAATTAAAGTATGCATGTCAGCGCAGCTTCTGCTCGCGCAGCTGTTCATCGAGCCACGCCGCATCGTCGGTGGACAGGGCGGGCAATGGCGGCTCGCTGCCGTAGTCGATGCGGCGCTCGTAGCGGGCGCTGGCGTAGATCTCGCGCAGCGCGGCGCCCACGTCAAGCGCAACGTCCGGATCGGGGTGGCGCAGGGGCACGGGCACAACGGGCAGCGGCTCGCGCAGCCCAACCGGCCAGATGTCGAGGTTGGGGCGACGCTCCGCCCGGCTCAGAAAAATGAAGTAGGGCTGCTCGGGCAGGGGACGCGCCACCTGCGGGCGGACGCCGGCGCGCAGCAGGTCGATTTTGAGCAGGTGGGCGTCGGTCTGAAAGAGCTGCTGCCGCTTGCGCTCGTAGGCCGGTGCGCCGACCTGCCCAAACGTATCCCGGCGCTTGTTGGCGGGCGAGAGCAGCTCGACGGCGGTGATCAGCTCTTCGCCGTCCACGGCTCGCACCTCCAGCCGCGCGTAGCGCGTGGGCACGTTCATGATGGCGGGCAGCGTCAGCGGCGCTGTCGCCAGCCCGTTGGAGACAGCAGGGGGAGCAGCGACCGCCGCGCCCGCTGTCGGGTAAGGTTCTGCTTCCAGCACGCCCACATCCGGCACAGCCGCCCTGCGCGCTGTCGCAATCTCCAGGCTCTCAAAGGTCACATAGGGCGTGATAGCCGCCACGTAATTCGGGTTGAGCTGGCGCTGGATTTGGTCGGAGCAAGCATAGATTAAACGGTGATGCACATCGGGCCACAGGCTCGGTGCTTCCAAAAAGGGGTCCATGCCGGGAAAGGGCAGATTCACAATGGGCCTCCGCTTCAAGTATGGCGATGCTGATTTACAGTGGATTATAGCACAGATCGGGCGCGAAGCAGCGCTTCGCGTTACAGCGCCACCTTCTCTCCGCCCGCATCCAAACTGCGCTGTGCCGCCGCCAGCACCTGCACCACGCGCAGGCCATTTTCGCCATCCGTCCGCGGCGTCGACCCGCTGCGGATGCAGCTCACAAAGTGCTCGACTTCGGCGCGCAGGGGTTCGTACATCTCGATCTTAGGGATGAGAATGTCGCCGCTGTGCAGGCGGTATTGGAATTCGCCGTAGATCGGGTCGCCCTTGCGGTAAACGCCCTTGTCGTAGACCCGCACCTTCTCGGCGCTCACGTCGTCGTAGACAATCATCTTCTCGCTGCCGACGACCGTCAGCTCTCTCGTCTTGCTGGGGTCGAGCCAGGAGGCGTGGGCGTGGCAGAGCACTTCGTCGGCAAAGTGCAGCGTCAGAAAAATTACGTCCTCGACCGTGCCATTCAGGCACTTTGCGCCCTGGCAGCTCACGGCCACGGGCAGCTGGTCGAGCAGGTAGAGGGCAATCGAAATATCGTGGGGGGCGATGCTCCAGAGCGCGTTGATGTCGCTCTGCACGCGGCCCAGGTTGACGCGGCGGCTGTAGAGGTAGTAGACGTCGCCCAGCTCGCCGCGCCCCATCACCTCTTTGATGTAGCGCACGGCTGGGTTGTACTCAAAGACGTGGCCGACCATCAGCCGCAGGTCGCGCGCAGTCGCCAGATCGACCAGCGCGCGCGCGTCCGCCACCGTCATCGCCAGCGGCTTTTCGACCAGCACGTGCTTGCCCGCTTCGAGCGCGGCGCGGGCGATGCTCGCATGTGTGCGCGCCGGCGTGGCCACGATGACGCCATCGATTTCATTGTCGGCGAGCGCATCGTCAAGCCGCGTTCGCGCGACAATGTGTGGGTAGAGCGACTGCGTCCGGTCGAGCGCCTCATTGCTGGCATCGACGATGGTGTGGAGCGTGGCGTCGGTCGAGTGGTGGACGTTGCGCGCCAGGTTGGGGCCCCAGTAGCCGTAGCCGACGAGGGCGATGTTGGTGGGTGGTGAGGTGAATTGCATGGGATTTCGGTAGTTGTTCAGCTATCAACGGACTTAGGGAACGGATTGAACGGATCGTTGAGCACCAATCCGTTCTGCGCCGGATTGGGCTCTCATGTCACATACTAAAGATGTAAAACCGATTACTCCGCCGACTATCCGTTCAATCCGCTCTCGAAAATCCGCTGACGGCTCAACGAATCATTTCTAATTCAGCGCCAGCAATGCCACGCCGACTACAATAATCGATGCCGCCGAGAGCCGCCGACGCAGCTGCCCTTCCTTGAGCAGGAAGACGCCCATCAGCACGGCGATGAGCACGCTGCTTTCGCGCGCGGGCGCGATGTAGCTGACGGGCGCAAAGGTCATGGCCGTGAGAATCAGAATATAGGACAAAGGGTTGAGCAGCGCAATTCCGATGACGCTCCAACGGTGCGACTGCCAGAGGTGGCGCACTTCGTCGCGGCGGCTGGGGCGCAGGGCGAGCGGAGCCAGCACCACGGCGCGACCCACGGCGGACGAATAATCGAGAATGAGCGGCGGCACGAGGATCATGCTGACGGCGATTTTGTCCCAGATCGTGTAGCTGGCGATGATGCAGCCGATGAGCAGACCAAAGACAAGCGCGCGCGAGACGTGCTGACCGCGCAGCGCGCGCACGCCGCCGGAGAGCAGAAAGACGCCCAAAATCACCAGTCCCGCGCCAACCAGTGCCCACGCCGCTGGATTTTCACCGAGGAAGAGGATGGCCGCAATCGTCGAGAGCGTGGGCCCCGTGCCGCGCGCCAGCGGGTAGACGACGGAGAGATCGCCGACGCGGTAGCCCTGCTGGAGCAGCAAAAAGTAGGCGAGGTGCAGCACGAATGTACCCAACATAAAAATCAGCGCGACGCCATCTAGCTGCGGGCGCTGATCGAGGACGAACCAGAGATTGATGGGAAAGTAAATCAGGACGGTGAGCGTGGAGAAGAGCCAGACGAGCGCCGGGCCGCTGGCGTTAACGCGCTTGGTGAGCAGATTCCACGAGGCGTGGACAAAGGCGGCGGTGATTACCAAGAAAAAAGCCAAACCGGTCATTCGATCATCTGCGCTTATCAGCGTCCATCAACGGTTAAATTTAGCGTAAACGTCAGCTTGCCAATGCTGCCCCAAAGCTGTGGCGCTTCAGCGGGCAAATCACCGCGGATGACGGTGGCGGGCGTGAGCAGCGACAGCTCCTCGATGACTTCGCCAGGTGCACCGGCCGTACCAATAAACGCGTGGCTCCAGTGCAGGCGACCGCGCAAGTCGCCCGCCACCCCGTAGCGGGCCAGCGCCTCGACGACCTGCTGCGCCTCGGCGGCAAGCTCGTCACGGCTTAGCTGCAAGCTCGCCTCATCCGCCACCGCGCCGGCGACGATTGTGCCAGCGGGCCACGCATTTAGCCAACCGGCCATGGCGTCAAGCTGGGCAGCGCCTTGCTCTAGCGACCAGCCTTCCTCGCCCGATGTGTCGAACGCGGCAGCGCCGAGCAGTGTGCCGTCCGGCGAGAGGGCGACCAGATTGTAGCCGCGCTGGTTGGGCGACGCGTCGACGCCGTCGACAAAGATGTGGGCAAAGCCGCCGACTTGGTTGCCGGCGCTGCGCACAAGCAGACCGTTGGCCGCGGCGACTGGTTCACGAAACTCCGCAAACGAGAGACGCAGCCGATCCACGCGGACATCGGCAATCCCTGGTGGAATGGGTACGACGAGCGTCCCATCGTCAAAGATGTGGGTGAGTGAATGGCCGTTGAGCCATACCCCAGTTGGCATACGGGGCGGCGGAATGTCGAGCTGCAGCGTGCCGCCCGCATCGGGCACGTCGACCAGCAGATCGGCTTCGGGCCACACCAGATAGCGCACGCCCTGCACCGTCACACTCGACCAGCCCTCGGCCAGATGCAGCGGCGCCGACGAATCAGCGAGGTCGATCTGCCAAGCCGCTTCCTGCTCCGCCACCACGCGATACAAACGAATCGCGCTCGGTTCGCCGCGCCAATTCGGCCCGCGCCACTCGTCAATCTGCTCGACGGGCAGCGCCTGCTCGACAAATTCGACGAGTGGCGGCGGCGCTTCGTCTAAGTGCAGCGTGATGTAGTCGACATCGAGAAAATCGAGCACGCGCGGGGCAATCAGCCGGTTGTGGGCGATGAGCATCTCCCACTGCGCGTCGACTTCGGCGGCGATCTGCGGCTGGTCGGCGTTCATCAGCGCGATCAGGTCGCCCAGCAGCGGGGCTTCGCTGAAGTACTGAAACTTGTGGGCCGGGTTGCGGCTCGTGTTGCCGCCGAGCCGCGGTCGCCCGTGCTCGGTTTGATACCACTGCTGCATCATGATCAGCTCGCTCGAACGGCCCAACACGAGCGCCCCGTTGCGCCACCCCGTGGGCAACTCCAGCAGGACGCCACCTGTGTCATGGCTGTCGGGCAGGGCGGCCAGCTCGCGGTAGATGGGCGGGGAGAGGGAATAGTTGAGCGGCAGCGGGATCGAGAGGTGTTCGAGGGTGAAGAGGGTGGCAATCAATATAGTGCTTAGTGCATAGTGCGTATTGCTTATTTGTCCGCTACCCCGTCGACGCCGCCACCAATAAGCAATAAGCAATAAGCAATACCGCATCCCAAACGCGGCCAGCACCGCGACCACCAGCATCACCACCACGCCGTAGCGGCTGGGGTAGCGGTTGCCGGAGAAGAAGGGGAGTTGGCTGACGAGGGCGAAGGGGCCGGGAATCGGAAGGTCGCGCCCGGCGAGGCGCAGGTGGGGGCCGAGGGTGAGGAGCCAGAAGATGAGCAGATTCAGAGACCAGTAAACAGCGGTCCGTTTTTGGCGCTTCCACAGATAAATGAGGCCGAGCACGGCCAGGGCGAGCGCGGTGTAGCCGGCGTAGATGTGCTGGGCTTTGTCGTTGGGGAAGGGCAGCGTGGCGACCCAATCGCCGATGAGCGGGTGCAGGCGCGTGGGGACGAGGTAGCCGAGCAGGTCGGCGCTATATTGGTCGGCGAAGCCGCCGCCGCTGGCAAAGAAATCGCCCTCGCGCAGGAGATCGGGCAGCATGGCGGCGAGGAAGGGGGCGATGCCGAGGGTGAACAAAGTCGCCATGAGGAGATGGGCAAAGAAAAATTGACGATTGTCAATTGACAATTGCCAATTGACAATTAATCGCCAAACAAAGTAGATCGCAATGAAAATCAGAAGAAACGACGCATACGTCAGTTCGGACCAGGCTTGAAAAATCAAAAATAGCGCGGCGAAAGCGGCATTGCGGTAAATATCGTGCGAACCTCGACCTTTCTCCACGCTGCGGCCCAATCGCAGGACGTAGAGCACGCAAAACGGAATCCAGTGGCCGCTGGCGATGTTGAACTGGCCGAGGCTGGCGTAGAAGAGCTTGGAGGAGGCGAAGGCGTAGATCAGGCCGGCGAGGAGGGCAGGGAGCAGGGAAGCAGGGGAGCGGGGGAGCAGGGGGGATTGGGTGCTGCGTTCGCTCTTCCCATCTTCTCGCCTTGCATTGCCAACCACGTTCAAAGCTAGCAGAAATGTGCCGTAGCCACCGAGCACGAAAGTCGACAGCAGCAGCAAATTGCTCGCGACAATGAGGCTGGTGCTCGTTTGCAGCGGCACGCTGAGCAGGCCGTTGAGCGGGGTCAGCGTGTAAAAGGCGAGGTTGATGCCGACGGGGTGGAACATCCACTCCACGTGGAAAATGTCAAAATTGAGCTGCTCGACCAGCCGCGCCTTGATCCACCAAAGGTTCCACGCCAGCGCGGGGTCGTCGATGCCGTCGCCGGGGACGTGGCTAGTGAAGTGGGCGGCCAGCGGCCACGTCAGCGCGAGGGCGAGAAAGGTGTAAAGCGCCAGGGCGAAGAGGTGGGGACGGAAGCGGTTCGACGACATGGGACTGGTAGCAAGGAACTGGTGGACAAGGGCGTTGCGGGTGCTTACTCGCCCGCTGTCGTAAGGCTACCCGCTGTCGTAAGGCTATCCGTTGTCGTAAGGCTATCCGTATCAGTCGTCGCCACCGTATCCGTCAGATTTTCCGCGCCAGCAAAGGGGTTGCCGCCGATCTGCTGCAGCAGCGTACCGACGCGCACGCGGCTGATCACGGCCAGCTGCGGGTTGTCGCTGGCCTGCGCCAGCTCGAAGGTGCGCTCGAAGAGCTGGATGGCCAGAGCGGGATCGCCGCGCAGCTCGGCTACGTTGCCCAGCAGAAAGTAGGCTTGGGGATCGTTTTCATCCAGCGCAAGCGTTTCGTCCACGGCGGCCTCGGCGCCATCCAAATCGCCGACGCGCAAGCGCGTTTGGGCCACGAGGTTCCAAAAGCCAGCGGGCGATTCCGTCGACAGCGCCAGCCCCCGCGCCAGCCGCTCCTGCGTCACCGCTTCGTTGCCCAACCGCTCGTTGATCACGGCGGACCAGACAATCAGCTCCGGCTCGTTCGGCGCCTGCTGACGCGCATCTTCAACGACGACCAGCGCCTCGTCCCAGTTTTCCTCCAGGAGCAGATCGTCCAGCGCGGCGTTGACGTCCATCACGAGCAGCGTTTCGGGGCTGGGTGGAAAAAAGGTGTCGAGCCCCCAGTAGATGAGCACCAGCGCGAGGATGATCGAGCCAAAGATCAGCGACGTGCGGCGCAGCGAGAGATAGCGCCGGGTGGAAAGCGTCGCATCCAAGTGCCACCAGAAGTTGGTGGTCTCTACCTTTTCATGGTCGGCGTACCGTTCGCGCAGCTTGCGCAGCCCCCCCGCGCGACGCGTTGCGCGCACGAGGGCTTCCGGCTTGGAGCTGAGGCGGCTGTGAAGCCCCTGCCGCCGCCCGCGCTCCGGGCGCAGGTCAATGCCGTTCTGCTCCAGCTCGTCAAACCGCCACTCGATGCGGTCCAGCAGCAGCAGAAATTCTTCGATGTTGTCCGCCGTGGGGCCAACGACCAGGCGCTCGGCGCGGCTGAGATCGTCGCGCAGGGCATCGGCGGGCGCATTGGCGCGGCTGTTGATTGCGTGGGCCATGGGGAAGAAGTTGCGGGTGGCAAGTTGCGGGTGGCAAGTTGCGGGTGACGAGTTGCGGGTGACGAGTTCTCGTTAAATCTTGATTGTTCCGCCAATATCGTAACGAGTTACGGCACGAATGGCAAACCCTGACACCCGCTACCCGCTACCCGCTACCCGCTACCCTACTCCCATTCGTCTGCACAACTGCCGTCTCCTCTTCTCGCGCCTCCGCCTCCGCCTCCGCCTCTTCCTCCGTCTGAATCTCGCGGTAAACGCGGTTGATGCCGGACTTGATCTGGCTTTCAATTTTGGCTTTGCGTTCGGGCGGCACTTTAAACAGGCCGACCATTTCGCTCACGAGGCCGCTTTTGGCCTCATTCTTAGTTCTGCCCTCCAGGTAGTAATCGCGCACGCGCCCGCGCAAAAACTCAATGTACTCCTCCACCTTCTTGATCGCTTCCTCCCCGCTGACTTTGGCATCGGGGCTGCAAATCGGGCCGTGCCCCGGCACGAGCAGCTCCACATCCAGCTCGCGGATAAACTGGAGCGCGGCCAGCCACTGCAGCGAATCCGCCTGCGCCATGTAGGGATGCTGATCCACCCAGATAATGTCGCCCACAAAGCAGACGCTCTCCTCGCGCAGCAGCACAATGCAGGTGGCGGCGGTGTGCCCGCCCACAAAAATCAGCTCGACATCGCGCTCGCCGTGCAGCAGGTGGGCGCGGTTGGTAAAGGTCATATCCGGCGGCACGATGATGATGTTGTCCAACTGCGCCTGGATTTCGGGCTCGCGCTTAAAGCTGTTGCGCACGCGATCCTTAAAATTCTCCGTATAGCCGGACATCTCCTTGTGCGCCCGCTCGTGGGCTATTACGTGCACGGGCAGGAAATACTGATTGCCCAGCGCGTGCCCCCGGTGATGGTCGGTATTGACCAAATAGAGGAAGGGCGCGCCCGGATATTCCTCCTCCACCTGCTGCCGCCAGTCCTTGGCCTGCTCCGGAATCAGCGGCGCATCGATGAGGATAATGCCCTCCTCCGTGTGGATAAAGCCGGGCGTGCAGCCGCGGTAGTGGGTGTTGATGAAGACGCCCGGCGCAATTTCCTGGCGCTTGCCCAATCCCGTCACCCCGATGCGCGCAGTGCTTCGTCGCCTTGCCATGGTCTATTTCCTCTCTAAACGTTAGTGTACGTGGACGTAAGTGTCTAAGCGGCTACTGCCACGAATCGCCAATAAGCTAACCGGCTTCCAGCCGGTTTTCGCCAGGCAAGCTGGTGGGCTTCAGCCACCAGCGGCAGCGCACGCAAACCCTCTGCTATACGCGCCCGGCTGTCCCAATGTATGCTGGCGCAAGTGGTCTCGACAGCGGCGCAGTCGGTGACTGCCCAGTGCCAACACCGCCGGGTTGAAAAGCCCAAACCCGGTTCACCGGGTTTGAGCCAGCAAGCTGGTGGGCTTTAGCCACCAGCGGGCGCATACGCGAACCGTCTGCTTGTGCACGCCCGGCTGCCCCAGCCGAATGGAATGCTGTCAATTACTTGCTATATTAAAGCAGGTGGGTCGATGAGTGTCAACTTGTTTTGAATTATGTAAACTACATGTGTGGCAAGAAATTTCTATCCACGCTTCATCACGTCTATCTGCGGCGGCGCGCTCTTTGAATGGAGAACGCCCCGCGACAGCACGGCCGTTTTATTTCGACATCGTTTCTTGTTACAATGCGTTTATGCTAATTCGTCGCCCCGCTTCCTCTCGCAATCGACCCTTTGTGCTGGCGCTCGTGGGCGTGGTGCTCTCGATCCTGCTGGTGGCGACCGTGGCCGCGCTGGTCTTTGGCATGGGCGCAGGCATTGTCCTCGCGCCGACGCCCACCCCCACGGCGACCCCGCGCGCCCCGCGCGCGCCGACGCCGGACGCGCGCGCCACGCTGATCGCCGAGGATGTGCTGACCCAGGTCGCCTACGAAGGCGGGCTGCCCCGCTCGACGCCCAATCCCATTTTGCTGCCCATTGTAGCAGATTTGGTGTCGGGGCGGGCAACCGACGCCAGCGAAGCGGAGGCGGCAACGGCAGTTGCCGAAAGCGATGATGGGAACGACAGTGAAGCGGGGGGAACGGGAGGCGGCGGGCAGACGGTGCTCGTGCCCGTCGTCTCCAATCCGGGCGTGCCCACGCCCACTCCCTTCTCCACCTCAACCCCCACGCTCGACTTGCCGACGGCTCCTCCGGCGTCGCCCACGCTGGTCAGCATCGACATCCCCATCGTGAGCCGGCCCGGCAGCACGCCAACGCCGTCCTTTACGCCGTCGCCCACCGAGATGCCGCCCGCCGAAACGACGCCCGCCGAGACGACACCAACGGCGATTCCGCCCACGGACAGCTTTACAGCAACGCCCACCGGAACGTCCACCGGAACGTCCACCTTGACCCCGACGCCGAGCCCCAGCGAGACGCCCTCGCCCACAGTCACCGTGGGCACGCCGACGGCCACGGACTTTCCCTTTGGCGTGGCCTCGCTCAACGCCCGCATCTACGCGGGCGATTCCGGACGCGACACCCGTGGCTTTGCCGGCCCCGGTTTGCGCTACACCAGCCTGGGTACCTTTAGCCCCGAAACGGAAGTCGATATAATCGGGCGCAGCGCAACGGGTGAGTGGATTTTCGTCTGCTGCTTGGACGGGCGCAACGTTTGGATGCGGCAGGCCAGCGTGCGCCTGGTGGACAATTTTACGCCGGAAGGCGCGCCGGAGACCTTTAACCCCAACGACGTGCGTCGGCTGCCCCTGCGCACCGTTGAGCCAGCGCTGACGCCCGCGCCGGAAGCCACGCCGTCGCCCGTACCGGCGGACGATTTCCCCCAGCAGCAGCGCCTGCCCAGCAACGAGGCCAGCCAGCCCGTGCTGCCGGGCGCGCTCGCCGTCGCCTGGAACTCGTCGCCCGCCGGCGGTAACCTCACGTCGCCCGCCGTCGTCTCCGGCGACAGCGTCGTGGTCGCCAGTGCGGACAATCACCTCTACAGCTACAACCGCAGCGCCGGTTCACAGCAGTGGCGGCTAAACATCGGCACGCGCGTCACCGTGGCCCCCGCCGTGCGCGACGACCTGATTGTGGTGGTGGACGTAAACGGCAGCGTAATTGCGCTGCGGGACAACGGCAACAGCGCCACCGAGCTGTGGCGCAGCAGCAACGGCAGCCTGCCGCCCACCAGCGGCCCCACTTTTGTGGGCGATCTGCCGCTCGTGGCGGGCAGCAACGGGGCCACACACGCCGTCGCCCTCTTCAACAGCAGCGGACAGCGCGGCTTTGCGGCGGCGCTCGACGCCTCGCCCCAGCACCCGGCGGTTGGCGATCAGCTCACCTACATCGGCCACGCGGGCGTCTCCGCCTACGACATGCGCTTTAGCACGCTCGTCTGGGAAAACAGCTCGCTGCTCACGGTGACCGCGCCACCCGTCTACAGCTGGCCCGGCGTGCGCGCCGCCGCCGATCTCTACGTTGCCGAAGCGGGCGGCGACGTTGTCTTCCTCGATGCCAACAGCGGCCTCATCCTGGATCGCTACGATAACGCCAGCGGCGGCAGCGACACGGTCACCGCGCTGGCCGTCAGCGATGCACACGTCTACGTGGCGGGCAACAACTTTCTCTACGCGCTGCGCCGCACGGATGCCGAACAGGCTTGGCGCATCGATCTGCCGGGCAGCCCGGTGGGCGCGCCCGTGGCGCAGCGCGGTGCGGCCATCGGCGACGAGCGCGTGCTGGTCGTCACGAGCGTGGGCGTGGTGCAGATTTACAGCGGGGCCACCGGCTCGACGCTCGTGAGCGCCAGCGTGCCCGGCGTCGGCGGCGCGGCGGCTGCGGGCGGCAATTTTCTCTTTGTGCCCGGTGCGGACAGCACCCTGCGCGCGTTTCGCGGGCCGTAGGTTCCGTTGACAATTTGCTGATGGCCCGAACTAAGTGGTTCGCGACGCCCCCATCCCCAGCCCTTCCCCCACGCGTGGGGAAGGGAGCCTCGTCCTCCCCTCTCCCAGGATGGGAGAGGGGCTGGGGGTGAGGGCCAATTAATCCAGCCTAATTTAGCCCACTCACCTTTCCATGACCAACCGCTCCCCACACCGCTTCTCTGCGCCCCCTACCAAGCCGGGCTGGGAGGCGCTGCTGCTGGCCGTGCTGGTGATCGCGCTCGTGCGCATCACCAGCTTTGCCGAAGGGACGCTGAGCGAGCTGCGCCAGGATGTGCTGTCCCATCCGATTCTGGGCAATCTCGTGCCGCCGCTGGGCGAGGAGGCGCTGTGGCCCTTCGAGCCGCTCGGCGTGCTGTTAATTGCGCTCGCGCTGGGCGCGCTGCTGCTCTACCTGCTGGTTGACTTGGCGGCTGGTCGGCGACAAGTGGGGGAAGGGCTGCACGGTTGGACACCGTGGGCGCTCTGGACAAAGTGGGCGCTGCTGATCGCCATCGTCGCTGCAACGGTCGCTGGGCCGACGCTCAAGCTGGTGCTGCTGCGCGACAGCATCGGTCCCGGCAGCTATACCCACGACGGCGGCGTGATCCAAACGGAAGCGACACTCGCCATGCTCTTCACGGGCCAGAATCCCTACGTCGAGGATTACACCAAAACGCCAATGGCCGAATGGGGGCTGCCCGAATTCCGCACCGCCCTCTACCACTACCCCTACCTGCCGTGGACCTTTCTCTTCAGCGCACCCTTTTACGCCCTGGGGCAGGCGCTGGGCTTCTACGACCAGCGGCTGGTTTACCTGCTGCTGCTGGCGATTGCGCTGGCGCTGGCCCCCCAGTTATTTGGGACGCAAAGGATTGCGTCGCTTGAAGAAGAGACGGGCGGGCGGGACGAAGTCGAGCAGAGCGGCTACCGCTCGCGGCGCGGGCTGGCCGTGGTGATGCTGCTGGCGCTCAATCCCATCATGGCGCTGCACGTGATCTTTGGGCAGAACGATGTTTTTGTATTGAGCTGGGTGATCTTTAGCCTGGCGGCGTGGCGGGGCTGGCAGCAACGCGCGGCGGGCGATCCGCACGCAACGCGCTGGCGCTGGGCGTCGGCGGCGCTCTTTGGCGCGGCCTGCGCCAGCAAGCCGACGGCCTGGTTCTTTGCGCCCTTCTACGGCCTGCTGCTGGTGGCGGACGAACGCGAGCGGCTAGGGTCGGGCTGGGTCGGGCTGCTGCGGCTCGCGCCGACTATCGCGCGGCGCGCCTGGCCCGCGCTGCTTGTCTTCGCGCTCTGCCTCGGCCCTTACGTTGTCGACGCGCCGTGGCATTTTTATGACGACATTTTCCGCTGGAGCAGCGGCGCGGGCGAGACGGGCTATCAAATTTGGGGCTGGGGCGGCAGCAACTTTATGCTGGCCTTTGGCGGGGTGGCAGATCGCTTTGCGTCGTGGCCCTTCTGGATCAGCGAAGCGGCGCTGGCCGTGCCGCTGCTGTTGTGGTTCATCCGCCGCCAGCAGCGGCGCAACACGCTGTCGATGGCCTGCTGGCACTACGGCCTGCTGCTGCTAGCCTTCTTTTACGCCAGCCGCTTCCTCAACGAAAATTATCTGGGGTATATTTTGGCGTTTTTGGCGCTGGGCTGGGTAAGCGAGATCGGCGGGGCGGAAGCTGACGCGGATAAATTGCAATGGTGAATGGTGAACGAAAAACCACCGTCACGGGAGTCGACCTCTTCTCATTCACCATTCACCATTTTCTTGCCTCCACGCCCCATTTCTAATCCGCCGCCAGTGCCCGTTCGACAAAGCCGTTCTGGTAACCCACGCGCTCGTCCGACTGCCCGAGGAACTGGTACGCGCGGTTAAACTCCTCGACATACGTGTGCGCAGCCTGCGAGCTATCGTCGGCGGCAATTTCGACGAGCGCGCCCAGCACCGCAACCAGCGCGATAATGCTGGGCAGCGGGCCAGCGGCATTTGTTGGCGCGTAAAGCACCTCGTCCGACATGCGGTTGACGGGGCTCTCCATCGAGCCGACAACGCCCAGCGTGGCGCAGCCCTGGCGGCGGGCGTAGGCCATGGCGCGCGCCACCTCTTCGCCATAGGGCGTGGCGCTGATGCCAATGACCAGGCTGTGGCGATCCAGATTCATCAGCGTCGCCGTGCGCTGCACCCCGTCTGCCTCCACGGCTTCGGCAGAGAGGCCGCGGTGGCGCAGCTGCTGGGCCATCATCGCGGCGGCGGTGACGCCGTAGCCTTCGGCCACCAGCGCAATGTGTCGGGCCTCGCGCAGGAGCTGCGCCACCCGCGCCACCTGCTCGGGCGAGGCGTGCGTGCGCGTTTGGTAGAGATTTTGCCGCTCCTGTTCAAGCCGTTGGACAAAGGTTTGCGCAGGGTCGCCGGGCGTTAATTCCTCCGGCGTATAGTGGGCGTAAATCTCCTCTTTGACCTGCTGACGAACGTCGCCCAGCAGATCGGGGTAGCCGTTGTAGCCCAGCCGCTGCGAAAAGCGCACCACCGTCGTGGTGTCGACGTTTACGGCGTGGGCCAGTTGGGCAGCCGTCATAAACGCCACTTCATAGTAGTGGCTCAACACGTAGTCCGCCACCTTGCGGTAGCTGCGGCTCAGGTTGTCGTACGATTTGCGAATTCTTTCTCGATACATGGCGTCTTCCTCACTGCTTGGCCCACGCGCTTGGTATGGGCTGGTTGTTCTAGTTGTGCCCACCCGTTCGGGGTGGGAATAGCTTCCAAAAAATGTCGCAATAGGAACTGGGCACGTATTACCAAAGAAGCGCCAACGTATGCCCAAAAAGATGGTTAGTAAATTGCAATGGCAGGGATGACAAAATTACCCTCGCTGCTTTGACCACAATCACGCGCGACGTGAGTAGACGAATGCGAGCGATTTAGCTTAGAATGGAACCAATTGGCTTAGCGAGCGTCTTTAATCTTTGCCAGCTGTTTTACACGAGCGTTTACCATCCCTGTCTAACCCGATGCGATTGAACCGTGCTCCACTTTAAGGCTTGGAAAAGCCAGGCAATTCCTCCATCACAAAGCGCCGAGCGGGCACATCGCGGCTTCGCACCTCTCCCGGTCCAACTCACGGGGCAAACGTCTGCCTTGCGCCTGGCGGGGCTGCTGCTTTTACTGCTGCTCGCTGGCTGCGGCGGGGCGCGGGAAACGCGCGCCCAATCGGCTTCAGCCGCGACCGCCACCCAAGCCACTTCGAGCGCCACGACGAGGCCCGTTGCGGCAACCCAGCGTCCCACGCCCGTCCCGCCCACGCCGTTGCCCACGCCGTTGCCCACGCCAGACAGCGGGCGGGTGCTGCTGCCGATTGTGGTAGCCGCCCCCGAAGCAACGCCCGATCCAGCCGCGGCGTCACCGGCAGCGGATGCAGCGGATGCCGAAACCTCGCAAGCCAAATTCTCAGCGGCAGACGATGCGGTGGCAGACGATGCAGTGGCAGACGATGCGGCGGTGGCAGACGATGCGGTGAACGACATCGAGACGGAGGCAGCCATCGCGTTGACTACGCCCCCTGCGGCGGCCCTTACTACGACTGCAACCATTATGGGGACGCTGGCGCCCGTGGCCAACACCGAAGACGGCTCGCCGCTGGCCGTTTTGCTAACGGCGGTGGCCGCGCCGGTTAACACCGCTGGCGCGGAGCCGCTGGCGGCGCAGACGCCCGACCCTTCCGCCGCGAACGTTGGCACATTGGAGCAACCCGCTGCCGCTGCCGATTCAGAAATAGTTGATGCACTAATTGTTGATGACGCAAACTCCGCTGATTTAGTTACGCCGACTTTGCAAATTGCTGTGCCAGCGTTGGATACCGAGTCAAATGTCTTGCCGGATGCGGCGGCAGAGCCAGCCACAGAGCCAGTCACGCCGATTCCGCCGCTGCCCGGCCCGCCGCCGCCCATGCCGGCAGTCAACCGCACGCTTCTGCCCAGCGACGGCGTTGCCCGCGCGGTGGAGGTGCCGGTGCTGATGTATCACTACCTGAGCGAGCCGCCCGCCGAGGCCAACATCTACCGCACGGATTTATCCGTTGCGCCCAACCGCTTTGTCGAGCACCTGGATGCGCTGCGCGGCGCGGGCTACACCACAATTTCGCTCTACGATTTGTACAATCATCTGGCGCTGAGCGTGCCGCTGCCCAAACGCCCCGTTGTGCTCACCTTTGACGACGGCTACCGCGACAACTACGTCAACGCCTTCCCCCGCCTGCGCGAACGCGGCATGACGGCCACCTTCTTCGTGGTGACGGACTTCATCGACGCCGGGCGCGAGGAGTACATCACGTGGGAGATGGCGCGCGAGATGCAGAATGCGGGCATGTATATCGAATCCCACGGTCGCGATCACACGACGCTGCAAAATCGAGAGGCGGACTATCTGGTGTGGCAAGCGCTGGGCAGCGCGGAGACGATCCAGTTTGAGCTGGGGATTGTGCCGCGCTTTGTCTCCTACCCCGCAGGCGAATACGACGACGCCACGGTCGACGTTTTCCACAGCGCGGGTTACGTCGCTGGCTTTACCACGCGCCAGGGCGATTTACAGCGCAGCGACGATCCCTTCCGCCTGCCGCGCATTCGCATGCGCAACACGACGACGGCGGCGGAGCTGTTGAGCTTGCTGGAGGCGGATTGGTCAAGCGTGGGGGAGGAAGAGTGAGCAAGGGTGCAGGGGTGCAGGGGAGCGGGGTTGATGGGATGGAGAAATATTTAACGGGCCGCAGCGCCGTCATTACCGGCAGCGGGCGGGGGATTGGGCGGGGGATTGCGCTGGCGCTGGCGGCGCGTGGCTCAAACGTGGCCGTCAACTTTTTTCGCAATCGAGAGAGCGCCGAGGAGACGGCCCACGCCGTCGAGCAGTTGGGCGCGCGGGCGGTGGTGATCAAGGCCAACGTGGGGCGAGAGGAGGAGGTGCAGAGGCTGGTCGACGAGGCGGCGGCGGCGCTGGGCGGCGTGGAAATTTTTGTGGGCAACGCGGCCAGCGGCGTGCAAAAACCGGCAATGGAAATCGACGCCAAGGCCTGGGCGTGGACGCTCGACATCAATGCGCGCAGCATCTTGTTTGGGGCTCAAGCCGCCGTGCCCCACATGCGGCGCGCGGGCTGGGGCCGCATCCTCACGCTTAGCAGCCTCGGCAGCCGACGCGTGCTGCCGGAGTACAGCGTCGTTGGCATCAGCAAAGCGGCCATCGAAGCGGCGACGCGCTACCTCGCCGTCGAGCTCGCGCCGGAGGGCATCGTCGCCAACTGCATCAGCCCCGGCGTCGTCGATACCGAGGTGCTCGCCCACTTTCCCAGCGGCGACGAGATTCTGCGCAACGCACTCACCCAGACGCCCGCCGGTCGGCTGGTGACGCCGGAAGATGTGGGCGCGCTGGCCGCCTGGCTCTGCCGCGACGAGGCGTCGATGATCGTGGGGCAGACAATTGAGATGGATGGGGGCTATAGTTTGTTAATGGGTGGGTGAAGTTTAATTCTCACCGCACATCGGAAAGCGCAGCAATTTCGCTGCGCAATAGCTGATTGCTTTTGATGAGGCTGTCTGTTAGCTTCCTCTTTTGAGCAGAAGATAAACTGTAGACATTGCCAAAGTCAATCCAATCTAGATTAGCTTCTACAAGTGTTGCGTCGAGAAACGGCTTTTCCTGAAGGTGCAGGATTTGCATACGCTTCGCCAGAGCAGACTGTCTCAATCGAATATGGGTATCGAATAATTTGTGTAGCGACTTGTCCACTGGATCGGAGGAGATAGCAAAGGCATCTCGGAAACGTTCAAGTTTGGCGTAAACCTTTGCATAATCTGAATTGAATTTGGGGCCAAATTGTCCATAAGCTATTTGGCTTTCGATGTCGTCGTTCCACTGCGCGGTTGCATCACTTTTTTCATTAACTACTGTTGTGGTCGAATGCCGCTGACCAGTGATGTCGACGTAGTCGATGTTAAAAGTTCTGTGACCAGTCTGGTTGTCAAAAATCTCGCGCTTTATCCGAATGTCTGTAGCCCCTAATCGTGCTAAATGCTCATCGATTTCTCGTCTTTCGCGCTTTTCCTCTGGCCGCGAGAAAACGTACCACAAAATTCCTGTAAGCAGGTTCAGTGCCAAGGCAATAAGTAATCTAGTCATCTCATCCTCCATATTCCAATGATTATGTAATAGGGTTACAAGTCATTGTACTGGAGATGCGAAATTTTTGGCGACTATTTTGCTGATAATTTACTGACAAATTTTGACTTCGCGAGTTGGATTTACGAACCTACTTCAATTTTGGGAAAGCGCTCTTCGTCAAACCCGGCCAGCGACTCCGGCCCGCCCGCGCTGATCTCCGCGTGAATCTGCTCGGCGGCGGCGCGAAAGTCGGCCAGCTCGATGCCCTGGCAGACGTCGGGCAAATCGCGCAGGCGGAGCAGGCCGCGGCGCATGAGCTTGACGGCACCGGGCCAGTTGCCCCGCTGCATCTGGTAGAAGCCGACGCCGACCTGGAGAATGCCCTGGTACAAATCGCGAATTTCGCGCGGCTCGTCCATCCACGCTTCTTCAAAAAAGTCGTGCTGCGGGTAAAACTCGCCGCGGTTAAAGGCGGCGACGCCCTGCTGCGCCAGCGGCGGCAGGGGCTCGTCCCAGCCGTCGGGGTAGCGCACGGGCGGATCGAGGTGACGCGCCACCACCTCCACCAGCGAGCCCATCAGGCGGCTGCGCGCCCAGGCGTGATCGGCCCCCGCGGCGCGCGCGGCCCGCAGCGTCTCCACATCGACGTGGCTGCCAAAGGCGTAGAGCGGCACGGGCTTGGAGTGGGGGCGCGCCTTGAGCCGCTGGATGGCGAGCGTCCAGTCGCCGCTGGCGTCCAGATCGAGCAGGGCCAGCACGGGGAAGTGGCGGTCGACCGCCACCACGAAGGCCTCCGCCGTCTCCGTCATGATCGGCTGCCCACCCTGCGCCGTGATCACGTCCTGGATGCGCGTGCCCAGCAGCAAATCCGGCACGAGCGCCACCACGGCGCGGCCAGCCAACGACGCTTGCCCATGGGGCAGTGGTGCGGCAGACGACGGCGAATCATTCATTTGCAATCTCGCTCTGCGCTGTGGGGAACGCTATAATCATCAAAATTTGCGACACATCTTACGAAAGACTGTGGTAATGGTCGTGAAGTTTGGTATACTGCGCTGGCGCGGCAGGCAAGCCAATGGCGCTTTTGACGGTTCCTCCCGCACAAAATTCTGCGGCTGTAGCTGAATCGGCGAACCCAAGAGTACTAAGGCAACTCCAGGAAATTAACTATACCGGGATAAGCCATGTTGGATGTGCGTTGCACTGGTGCGGCCAGCACAGCCTACGGTGCGTTGCACTTTCCCAAGTGCGACGCACCTCCATCACAATCAGCCGTGGTATGTTCATTATCTTGGATTAGCCTAAATCATCCGCACGCCGAGAACGCTACTTTGCTGGCTTCTTATTTTCTTGGCACAATCCCAGCCGACTGATCACCAAACAGACACTATGGATCAATCTATCTCGAATTCAACAGAATCACAAACCACCGGCGAGGCCGTCGACGGCTCGCTTAGCTACGAGGCTGCGTTTGAGCAGCTCCAGCGCGTGCTCGGCGCGCTGGAGGGTGGCGACCTGCCGCTCAACGAAGCGCTGGACCAGTACGAGCGCGGCGCCGCGCTGGCCGATTACTGCATGAAGCAGCTGGACGAAGCCGAGCTGCGCGTGCGGCGCTGGCTGCCATCGGAGGCGTCGGACGCCTCCGGGGTGGAGGACGAGCTGGGCACGGTTGATCTGAGCGACTGGTCTTAAGGTTTGGAACGGGGCAGGTCGAGTGCGGTTAGCCGCCGCAACTTTCCTGTTACAATCAGAGCGGGTTGCAAGTGATTTGTACGCTCGCCCTACGCTTGCCCTACTTGCCGCGCTTTTGTGTCCGAAATTGGAAGGATGTTGTATAGCTAGATCGATAAAAAAGTTGTAGCCGCTGCCAATTCTATCCGGATGTTATGCAAAACTACTACCGCACGCTAGGGCTGCCGCCCGACGCCTCGCCCGAAGAGATTCGCGCCCAGTTCAAAAAACTGGTGCGCGTTTATCATCCCGATCGCTTTACGCGCCCGGATGAGAAAGAGTTCGTGGCGCGCAAGCTCAGCGAAATCAACGACGCCTACGCCGCGTTGACGGGCAAGCGATCCGCGGCCAGCGGCGACGCGGCGTCGGGCAGCCTCGGCGGCCACACGCCGCTGCTGCCGCGGCCCGTGATCTACCCGGACGTGCTCGACTTTGGCAAAGTGTCGCGGGCCGGTCGTCAGCAGATGGTCTTTCAGGTAGGCAACGAGGGGGGCGAGGCCCGCCGCTTTGGCCTCAGCGTGAGCAACCAGAACGGCTGGTTTCAGGTGACGACCGGCAAGCAGGTCGACGACAAGCAGCCCTTTCCCGTTGAATTTATTGTTGTTGCCAACGCGGAGACGCTGCAGCCCGGCCACGACTACAGCGGCTGGATCGACGTTACGATGGACGAGGCGACCAAGCGGCTGCCGGTTTCGCTACAGGTGGCCCCGCCCCTCTCGACGTTGCCCGTGGCAACGGCCCTGCGCTGGGCGTTTGTGACCGCGGTGTTGATTTTGCTGTTGGCGCTTATCGCCTGGCGCGTGGTGGGCCTGGGGCCACTGCCCGTGCTGTCTCAGGATCGCGTGCTGCCGACTGCACTGCCCGCCGAGGTGGCGCTGGTCGATGGTGAGCGCGACGCTGGGGCAGATGATGTTGATATGGCAGACGATGGGGCTGCGGATGATGGAGCGGCGACCGGCGACAACTTGGGAAGCAGCGACGGCAACAGCGATGGTGGGAACAACGGCGATTCTCTAGTAGATGGCAGCGGCAGCAGCGGCGGCAACCGCGCTAACATTTTGGCCGTGCCAGCCGATTCGGCCTTGCCCACGCCAACCGCCACCGATGCGGGCGGTTCCGCGTCCGTTACGCCCTTTACTACGACTTCAATTACGGGTGCAATAACGGCCACAGCCACGGCCACAGCCACAGGTACGGCCGTCGATCCGCTAACCACTACGGTGGCCCAGTCAACTGCGCCCGCGCCGACTGCGCTCACATTGACTGCCGCGCTTGAAAGGTTCGCTGCCCCCACCGACACCCCCGTGCTCATGGCGACGCGTTCGCTGACCGACGTGGTGGCGGAGATGGTGATTACGTCGGAAACGGCGACGGCAACGTTGACTGCTGCTGCTGTCGAGGAACCCGTTGATGAACGTGTCGATGAGACAGCCGCGGAGCCCTCTGCGGAGCCCTCTGCGGAGCAAGTAGTGGAGGCTGCGACGGAGCCAATAGCGGAGGCCGAGGCGACGAACCTTGCCACGCCCGCTCTCGCCGCGGCGGACGTTTCAGATGCAAACGCGGCCGCCAGCGCGCGCTTCGATTCGGCCGTGGAAGCGGTTTTCTCCAGCGCCGCGGCCAACTTGCGCCCGCCAGCCCTGGTCACGGCCACGACCACAGCGACGCCCAGCCCCACCACCACGTCGACATCCGTGCCGACGGCGACGCCCGTACCCACGAACACGGCCACGAATACGCCTGTCGACACGCCGACTTACACGGCCACGCCGAGCCCAACCGCCACCGAGACGCGCACGCCAACCGAGACGCCAACTAACACGGCCACCAATACGGCTATCAGTACGGCTACTGCGACCGATACGGCAACATCGGTTCCCACCGATACGGCCACGCCGCGCCCCACGTCGACATCGACGGACACGGCTACCGCGACCCACACAGCCACCGCGACCCACACAGCCACCAGCACGGCAACGTCAACCGCTACCGATACGGCGACGCCGCGGCCCACGTCGACATCGACGGCCACGGCTACTGCGACCAACACAGCCACCAACACGGCGACGCCAACCGCTACCGATACGGCGACGCCGCGGCCCACCGCCACGCCGACGGCCACCAACACGGCGACCGCTATGCCGTCCAACACCGCAACCAATACAGCGACGGCGACCCACACCGATACGGCGACGCCGCGCCCCACGTCGACATTGACGGCCACGGCTACCGTGACCAACACGGCGACGCCAACCGCTACCGATACGGCGACGCCGCGGCCCACCGCCACAGCGACGGCCACCAACACGGCGACCGCTACGCCGTCCAATACGGCGACCAGCACGGCGACGGCGACCCGCACCGATACGGCCACGCCGCGGCCCACGTCGACCTCAACCTCGACTTCAACTTCGACCGCAACGCGCACGCCGCGCCCCACAGTCACGCGCACGCCAACGGCCACGCGCACCCCAATGGCCACGCGCACCCCAATGGCCACGCGCACGCCAACGGCCACGCGCACCCCAACGGCCACAGCGACCAGTACCGCTGCAAGCACGTCAACCAGTACGGCGACGGCGACGGCCAGCGCCACGCCGGCGCTGCCGCCCGGCTTGACTTCGCCCTATGGCGTGGAAATTACCGTGCCCGAGCAGTTTCGCGTCTTTGCCCGCGCGGGGACGAGCACACAATCCGCCATCCTAGAGATCATGCCGGAGGAGGCCGTACGACCGGCCATCGGTCGCACCAGCGACGGCGAGTGGACGCGCATTCTGATTGTCGACGGTCGCGAGGCGTGGGTCTTTACCAACGCCATCTTTATCGACGCCGAGGCACAGGCCACGCTGCCGGTGGTTGCTGTGCCAACGCCGGTGCCAGCCAGTGCAACGCCCGTGCCGCCACCGACCGCATTCCCAACGTGGACACCAACCGCCGTGCCGCCGCCGACCGCGTTTCCCACGTGGACGCCGACGGCCGTGCCCTTGCCCACCGTACCGCCAACCGCCACACCTACAGAAACGATTGGCGAGGTGCAGGTCGGGCCGATCGGTCGGGGCAACTAGGCGGCAAGCGTCCCCGGCACGCGCCAAGTCTGGACGGGCGGACGAAGTAGTGTGTGGCGCGTGCCGGGGACGCGGACTGACCCCACCGATCTATCTACTTTTAGGAATGACCTTGCTCGGCCGTAGTTGCCAGGCGCGCCTGGCAACTACGGCCGACACTGGCGGTTGGCGGCTCCTCACCCCGCAAGATGAGCCCGCACCGCCTCCTCATCCATCTCGACGCCCAGCCCCGGCGCGCTTGGCAGCGCAAATACCCCATCGACCGGCTCCGGGTAAGCCGTCGCAATCCGCCCCTTGACTGCGTGCGCGCGGTGCGAGTGCTCCAGAATCTGGAAGTTGGGAATCGCCAGCGCGTAGTGGATCGACGCGGCCACCGATAAAATGCCGCCACCGCCCACGTGCGGCGCAATCGGTAGGTTGAACGCATCGCAGAGCGCCGCAATGCGCTTGCCTTCGGAAAGTCCCGTGCGCGCAATGTCCGGCATGGCGACGTCAAAGGCGCGGCGCTCGATCCACTGTCGCCACTCCCACACCGTGCGCAGCCATTCGCCCGTCGCCACCTGCATATCCAGCGCCTTGGCAACTTCGGCCTGCCCGCGAATGTCCTCCGGCTGGCAGGGCGCCTCGAGCCAGCCCACGCCCAGCCGCTCCAGCCTGCGCCCCAGCGCAATCGCGCCCGACACGTCGCGCGTGCCGTGTACGTCCACCATCAGCGCAACGTCCGGCCCAACCGCGTCGCGCACGGCGGCGACCACGTCGAGCAGCGCCGGATTGGGCTGGCGCAGGTGCAGCTTGATGGCGCGGTAGCCCAGGTCGACGTGCTCGCGCGCCGTCTGCGCCACCTGCTTTGCATCCGTGCCGCCCATGCCGACGTAGACCAGCACCTCGCCGCGAAAGCCACCGCCGAGCAGCTTGTAGGCGGGCTTGTTTAGCGCCTTGCCCAGCAGATCGTAAAGCGCCAAATCGATGCCCGCCAGCGCGTCGACGTAGAAGCCGGTAATGTGGCCGCGCTCGCGCATGGCGCTGTAGAGCCGATACCAGATGTACTCCACGTCAAAGGGATCGCCGCCGATCACGTTGTCCGCCAGGTCCTGGCCCAGCAGCAGCGGCGCACACAGCTCCTCGACAAGCGCCGCCACCGCGCGACCTCCAACCGGCGCTTGCGCCTCGCCCCAGCCGATCAGCCCGTCGTCCGTCTCGATGCGCACGAGGCAGGTTTCGTGATCGCTGGAATAAATCGACGTCCACGAATTGGGGGCGATGCGGTAGCGGGAACGCTGAGTTGATGTGGCGACGAGGTCGGGCTGCTGCTGTGCGGCATCGGTGGGGATGCGGATCGGGAAGGCGTCGACGCGTGTGATCTTCATGGGGAGTCTCCTTTGTGAGCTTATGTCGTGGAGTTCGCACGCCCACGTGCGAACGAATTTGACGAGACAAGCCTATTTCTCGGAGCCTTCGCTGTATTCTCGCCCCCGTCTCCGCAAGGATGAACTCTGGCGAGAATCCATGCTCGACAACCGAGTTGACGTTGTATTCGTCTTTCGTGGTCGCTTGACCCGTTCGCACGTGGGCGTGCTCACTCCGCGTTGGCTATGATTCTTTCGCTGTAATTGAATTTCTATCAAAAAATTCAAATAAATTCTTGGCGCAAACTCAACGCTGTGCTATGATAGCGCCATTTGCAGCAGTTGACCACTATATTTACAGACATCACTGGCCCCTTTCAACCCAGGCCCGGAGGAATTATGCGACGAGTAGTCTTGATCCGCCCCAAGCGCGACGGCAGAATTTTTGGCAAAGCCCCCGGCTCGCCCTACACGCTGATGCGGCTGGCCTCGCTCGTGCCGGATGAAGTGCCGGTGGAAATTTGGGACGAAAATCTTTACGACCTGCCGCTGGAGACCCTGCGCGAGGGCGATCTCGTCGGCATTACGGCGATGACGGTGACGATTGAGCGGGCGGAGGAGATTGCGCGGCGCGCGATGCAGCAGGGCGCGGGCGTCGTGATGGGCGGCGTGCACGCGACGCTGATGCCGGAGCACACGGCGACCTTTGCCCACAGCGTCTTTGTCGGCGAGGGCTACTTTACCTGGCAGGAATTGCTCAAGGATTTCGCCAACGCGGGCGTGAGCGGGATGAAGCCGCTCTACAAAGATGAATCCTGGGCGGAGTTATCCAGCATCGCGACCATCTCGGATCGGGTGATTCAGATGGTGGACGAGAACAAGCATTACTGGACGCCCTACCTGGAAATCACCCGCGGCTGCCCGCGCAACTGCTCCTTCTGCACGGCGATTCGCGTCTCCGGGCAGCGGATGCGGCTGCGCCCCGTCGAAGAGGTCGTCGACGAAATCCAGCGGCGCAATATCAAGCGCTTCTTCCTCACGGACGACAACTTTGGCCTCAACTTCACCACCGATCCGGACTACTGCGCCGAATTGTTCGAGGCGCTGATGAAGCTCGACCTCCAGGGCTGGACGGCCCAGTCCGAGATGAGCGTCGCCAAACATCCGGAGCTGCTCAAGATGAGCATCGCCGCCAACCTGGACAAGCAGTTCATCGGCTTTGAGAGCGTTAACCCGGACAACCGCAGCGAGCTGGGCGGTAAATCGCGGGGCAAGATCGAGCAGACGAGCGAGGCCATTCGCCAGATTCGCGCCACGGGCGCGGGCGTGGTCGGCCTCTTCGTGATGGGCTTTGATTCGGATACGCCGGAGACCTTCCAGGCCATGTGGGACTTCGTCCGCACCTGCGAGCTGGACAGCGTCAGCACGACCATGCTCACGCCCTACCCCGGCACGCCCTTCCGCGACGTGGTCGAGCGCGAGAATCGGCTGCTGGACGTGCCGTGGAGCCACTACGACACGGCGCACGTCACCTTTGAGCCGAAGAACTTCACGGCGGACGAGCTGCGCGAAGCCTACGACTGGCTCTGCCGCAAAATCTACAGCCCCACGCAAATTGCGCGCCGCGGCCTGCGCTCGGTGGGCCGCTACCCGCTGGCGATGGCCGGGAAGAAGTTGTTCGGCTCGTTCAGCACGGACTATGGGTATCGGCGCACGTACGCCTATCGCAACGTAATGTAAAAATCGTCAATGGTCAACGGTAGATTGTCAATTGTCAACGCAATTCGTCCATCATCTCCGCTCGTGCAGGCAGCGAGGCATCAATTAACAATTGACAATTCACCGTTGACCATTAATAATTAATTTCCCCTTCAACTGGCGCACGCGGGATCGACCGCGAGGGAGAAGGAGCACCGACCAACAGCCGTTCGCCTGGGCTGGCAGTCAACCGCGATTTGTGGTTGGCTGCTTTTTATTAGACGTTATACCGATTAAATATCTCTCTCTGAGCGTCGAAGTGCGTTCTAGAAGGTAGAAATCAAAACGATATAATGTCTATTGTAAAGCGAAGCGCTGCTTCGCAAGAGAGCGAAGCAGCGCTTCGCTTTACAGGAGAATCCCATGCGCGCCCTGATTTCCGTTTCGGACAAAAGCCACCTCGTCGACTTTGCCCGCCGCCTGCACGCGGCTAACGTGCAGCTGATCGCCAGCGGCGGCACGGCCCGCGCCCTGCGCGACGCCGATCTGCCCGTTGTCTCCGTCGAGGAATTGACTGGCTTTCCCGAAATTCTGGGGGGCCGCGTCAAGACGCTGCACCCGGCCATTCACGGCGGCATCCTCGCGCGCCGCACGGATGAACATCTGGCCGAGCTACAGGCCCACGATCTCGCCCCCATCGACCTCGTCGTTGTCAACCTCTACCCCTTTCAAGAGACCGTAGCCGATTCCAACGTCGCGCTGGTGAAGGCCGTCGAGCAGATCGACATTGGTGGCGTGGCGCTGCTGCGGGCGGCGGCCAAGAATCATGAATCGGTGGCGGTGGTGTGTGAGCCGGGGGATTACGATGCGGTGGCAGAGGCTGTCGAAGCGGGCGGCGTGGATGATGCGCTGCGTCAACAGTTGGCGCTGAAGGCCTTTCACTACACGGCGAATTATGATGCGGCCATTGCGGACTATCTCACGGGGCAAGTCACGCAGAGCAAAACGGCAAACGACGAAGCGGACGCTTTGCCAGAAAAAATTCAGCTTGACCTGCGCCTGGCGCAGCGCAACCGCTATGGCGAAAATCCCCACCAGCGCGGCGGGCTTTACACGCCGGACGGCACGCTCCCCTTCGAGCAGCTCCACGGCAAGGCAATGAGCTACAACAACTGGCTTGACCTCGACGGCTCGTGGCGCGCGGCGCAGGATTTTACCGCGCCGACCGTCGCCATCATCAAGCACGGCAACCCCTGCGGCCTCGCCAGCGCCAGCAATCTGGCGACGGCCTACGCCAAGGCGCTGGCCTCCGATGCCGTCAGCGCTTTTGGCAGCGTGGTCTCCGTCAACCGCACGCTGAACGTGGCGACGGCGGAGCAGCTGGGCGAGCTCTTTGTCGAGATTGTGGCCGCGCCGGATTATGAGGAAGAGGCGTTGACGATTTTGCAGCGCAAGAAGAACATTCGGATTTTGCGCGCGCGCGAAGTCACGGACAACCCGCTGTCGCTGCGCAGCGTTTACGGCGGCGTGCTCGTGCAGGATGGGGACGCGAGCCAGGCGGACATGGACCCCTCGCAGTGGCAGGTCGTGAGCCAGGCGCAGCCGACGGAACAGCAGCTGGCCGATCTCGCCTTTGCCTGGCGCACGGCGCGCTGGGTCAAGAGCAACGCCATTGTCTTTGCGCAGGACGAGGCCACGGTCGGCGTGGGCGCGGGGCAGATGAGCCGCGTCGATGCGGTGATGTTGGCGGCGCACAAGGCGGGCGAGCGGGCGCGGGGCGCGGTGATGGCCTCGGACGCCTTTTTTCCCTTTGCGGACGGCATCCAGCAGGCGGCGCAGCACGGCATCGTGGCCGTCGTCCAGCCGGGCGGCTCCCTGCGCGACGCAGAGGTCGTCGCGGCGGTGGACGAGCTGGGGCTGGCGATGCTCTTCACGGGGGCGCGCCATTTTCGCCACTAGCACTCGATTGACAGGTTGATCGGGGAAGACCTACTGACAGCGGGAAGCGGCGGGTTTACAGTTTGGCAAAACGAACCACTCCGGGAGATTTTTATGGCAGCGACGACCTCTGACAATTCACAGCTTGACGGCACGCACTCCGGCAATGGCCCCAGCGAAAAGCCCTCGACTGGCTCCGTGCTGCGCCAGGGCATTCTTGGCCTCGTGGCTGGCGTCATCATCAACGCGGTGCTTTTCTATACTGGCCGGGCGCTCGGTGGCTTTCCCCCCACCTTTGAACTCGCCTCCGTGGAGCAACCGATAACCGTGCTCTCCGTGATTGTGCTGACGCTAATTGGCGGCGTGGCGGGCACCATTTTTTATTGGGTATTGAGCCGCTTTTGCGGGCGCGACTTGAGCAACCGCATCTTTCTGATCGTTGCCTCCATCGTGCTGATTGTAATGATTGTAACACCGTTCAGCATCGACAGCGCCCCCCTCTTTATGGTGCTCTTTCTGGAGTTGATGCACGTGGGCATTGGCCTGCCGATGATGTACTTCCTGATTCGCGCTTAGGTTCCGTTGACATTTGATAAGTAAGCCCTCACCCCCAACCCCTCTCCCACCCTGGGAGAGGGGAGCCATTCTTTCGACAGTCGTAGAGAGAATTAGGCCGTTCCAAGAAAATGAATACCCCATCGGTGAGTCGAAGTGACTGTCACGGCCCTCTGTTAGAACGGGTTGCCAACAAGATAATGGGCGTGACTGTCACTTCTGACGGGATAACTTAATTCTTGGAATGGCCTTAGACTTGTTCCTAATTAACGAGTTCTGCTAGAAATTTGGTTACGCCGCTCGACCGTAGTGGGAGGGCGCGCCCTCCCACTACGGTCGAGCGCGAGCCTTATGTGAGCGCTGTAGCTTTGTTTGCTTATTTGGAACAGCTCTATTGGGCAGGAGCCTGAATAGTCATGGGGCACGGTTAACTTTACAACCAGCACGCAATCTCACTCATGCAAACCTACACCCATATCGTGATGACGGCGCTGCTGGGTCGCCAGCTTCGGCCGCACGGCGACGGCGCGACGGGCAACCCAAGCAAGGCGATTCCCCCCGGCGCGGCCATCGCCGGCCCGCCACCGCCGACGCTGTGGGGGCGCGAGCTGCCGCCGCTGGCGCGCGGGCCGCTGCTGCTCGGCTCCTTTATGCCCGATGTGCCGCTCACGGTGTGGACGATTGTCTACGTGGTGATGGATTGGCTAAACGGCGCGCGCTGGAACCCGGAACTGCCGGGCGAATCGCTGGTGGGCATCCTGTTCGACGACATGTTTTTCAACGATCCGTGGGTCAAGGCGGCACACAATATCTTTCACGCGCCGATCTTGACCGTTGCTTACACCCTGCTGGGTTACTGGCTGTGGCAATCCGGGCGCAGAGCCGCCGCCGACGGGCGTACTCGATGGGGCGCGGGGCTCTTTTGGTTTGGCATCGCCTGCACGATCCACACCGTCATCGACATTCTCGTCCACCACAACGACGGCCCGCTGCTGCTCTTTCCCTTCGAGTGGAGCCTGCGCTTTAGCAGCCCCGTCAGCTACTGGGACCCGGACTACTACGGCATTCCCTTTACCATTTTCGAGCACGCACTGCTGATCGTTATGCTGGGGGTGCTGGCGCGCGGCTGGTGGCAGCGGCGGCGGGCGCGTCGCGAAGCAGTGGCGGGATGATTGATTGAGCGGTTAAAACTACCCGCCACGCCCGATCCGTGGTATGATCGGCCAACGCGGCGTTTGCAGGTTGACGCCGTTGCCAACGCCTTCATCCGTAAACGCCAGCCGCCGGGTTGGCACAAAGACCGCCATGTCGCAGCCCCGCTACTATCGCACGCTGGATGATGAACGCAGCGCGCAGAAACGCACCGAACTTCAGCTTTCCCCCCGTCGCCACACCGCTAAAACCGTGCTGAGCCGCCCGCCCAGCGCCAGCGACAGCGCGGGCACGGCGCGCCTGCTCGTTGTGGCGCTGCTGCTGACGCTCTTGGCGACCGGGCTGCTGGTGTGGGCGCAGCTGGCTGGCCTTTCCACGAGCTGGGCCGCGGTGCAGGCCGAGACGGACGCCTGGCTTGCCCAGGTGGGCCTCGCCCCTGCCGATGGGGTCGCCGTTGCGGCGGCAACGGCTGCGCTGGTCGCGGCGTCGCCCACGGCATCCCCCACAGAAACAGCGGCGGCAGCGCAGCCGGCAACGTCAACACCGGCGACAGCCCCCACGGCTTCCCCCAGCGCTTCCCCCACAGCCCCGCCAACGCCAACGGCGACCTCGCTTCCAGCACCGCCGACAGCGCTCGCCGCAGAAGCGTCGCCTGCTGAGGCAGAGATTGATACCGTAGATGCGAATAGCGGCAACGCTGCCGGCGGCGATGCCGGTAACGTCACCAACCCCCCGCAACCCCGCTGGCTGCCGCGCTTGCCCCGCTGGTCGCTGCCGACGGTAAACCTGGGGCGCGTGCTGTCGCGCGGGCCGAGCGCCGGGGATGTCGCGGTGGCGGAAACGGGCCTGGTCAACGCGGGCTTTGAGCTGCTGCGCGTGGACAGCTTTGACAACCGCGCGCCGCTGCTGGGGGCGGTTGAGCAGCCGGGACGCACGGCGGCGCCGATTCCCGAAGAATATCGCTACGCCGCCCGGCTCGAAGCCAACCAGGTGCTGTGGACGACCTTTGAGCCCTCGCCGGATGTCGCCAGCGCCAAATCTCTCGTCGCCATCGAGACGCGGGCTCTGATCAATGCGCAAACGCCGGACGGCTACGTGGCGCTGATCGCTCGCCACCAGGACGACGACAATCTCTACCTCTTCATCGTGGATGGGCGTCCGGCGTCGGCGGGGCCGGAGGGCGGCGGGCGCTTTCAGGTGCAGCTGGTGCAGAATGGCGAATGGCGCACCGTGCAGGAATGGACGGCCAGCCCAGCGCTGGAAGCGGCGGGCCAGCTCAACGTGCTCTCGCTGACCGACAGCGTAGCCGACGCGGGCGAGCCCGTGCTGCAGCTCTTCGTCAGCGACAATTCGTCGCTGGTCACGCTGTACGAGCTGAAGCAGCCAGCGTTGCCGCCGGGTCGGCTGGGGGTTGCCTTGGGCGGTGGCGAAACGGGTGCGGAAGTCAGCCTGAACTGGCTGCGGCTTTACGGCGACGCGCCGTGAGAAGAGGCTCGTGCGTGGCTGGCACAGTTGTTTTCCCCAGAAAAAATCAGGAGATTCTCGTGAGCAAAGCGTTTGATGAATTCCGCGCCGCGATTCAGGCGGGCGGCGACGACAAAATCGAAGCGGCGCGGAAAAAGCTGACCGCTGGCGACGTTGACGATCTGCTGGCGCTGGCCAGTGGCGAGCGCAGCGAAGCCCGCTGGTGGGCCATCTATGCCCTAGTGACCACGACCGCCGCGCCGCAGGTGGAGCGCAGCACCCGCTTGCTGATCGAGCGGCTGGCGGATGAAGCCGCGGACGTGCGCGCGGCGGCGGCGCTGGCCGTTGCCCACCTCTTCGAGCGCTTTCCCAACGCTGCGGCGCTCGCCCTCGCACCGCTAGCCGAGCGCCTGCGCGACGACGACGGCTTTGTCCGCCAGACCGCTGCCGACAGCCTGGCTCGCTGTGGCGAACGGTCGCTCGGCCTGGTGGTGGGCGTGCTGCGCAACGTGCTGGCCAGCGAGCACCAGGGCGCGCGCGGTCGCGCGGCCTATGCGCTGCACAAGCTGGCGGTTCACTTTAGCCCACGGGCCGACGATCCGAGTGAGACGGTGAAGAGCAGCTTTGATCAGGTGGTGGCCCAGCTGGCGCCGCCGCTCTTTGCGGCGCTCAACGACTCGAATTATCTCGTCCACACCCACGCCCACGAGGCGCTCGAAGCGCTCGGCCTGCTGGACAACGTGCTGCTGACGCGCTGACGGTCGATTGGGCCGCCACATTTTTTGCGTGGCCGCGCTTCGTGCTATGATTGATGCGTCGATTGTTCGCCCCAACTGCATCATTTTCTGTACAGGATGAATTCTATCAACATGTCTACCTCCCACCGCCAAACGGCGTCCTTTGCGGCGCTCTGCCTGGCCCTGCTGCTCTTGCTGGCGGGCTGCGATGATTTTGCCATCCCCACCGTCGAGCCCACGCCGACGCCGGAGTCTGCTAACCCCGGCATCGTCGAACAGGGGCGGCTTCGCACCGACATCTCCGGGCTTAACCTGGATCAATCGCTCGAGGAACAGGTTACCAGCGTTAGCGCCACGGTGATTACCGAAGGCGCGCGCGCCAACGTGCGCAGCGGCCCCGGCCTCGGCTTCCCCATCATCGCCAAAGGCGAGCCGGGCACGGTCTACGACGTACTGGGCCGCAGCGAGGATGGCGAATGGTATCAAATTTGCTGCGTCAACCCAGCGGGCGAAGTCGTGCGCGCCGATGAGGAAGTTGAAACGGAGGAGGGGGCCGCCACGCTCGATCAGCCGGTCAACGAGCAGATTCAGCCCGCCTGGCTCTCGCAATCCGTGGTGCAGCTCAGCGACAGCGTTAGCAATCTTCCCACGCAGGACAGCGTCTTTACCAGCGATCTCTCGGCTTCGTGGGCGGTCGATTGGTCGTGTGAATCCGAGCGCTGCGAGCCCAAAGAGTGCAGCGCGATCATCGCTGCCGTCACCGCCAGCGGTCCGGCGGACCAGTGGCTGCAGGTCGACCACGAGGTGGAGTGGGATGAGAGCTGCTTCTCCACCGACTCGTGGTCGTTTGAGGTCAATCGCTTTACGGGGCAGGAGCGGAACGCCAGCATCGAGGACAACTTTCTCTACAGCTATTGGCTCGGCCCCAATCCCGGCAGCGTTAATAGCGTCTTTGTGCTGGAGGACGGGCGCGAGATCGGCGTGTGGTGCTCTGGCCCCTACGAGGTTCCGTTGGAGGAGAGCGGCGGCTGGACAACCATCTACGAAGGCAACACCTGCCACGACGTGCGCACCGGGATGATGATTTACATATCCTACATCAAGCGCTGGATTTTCTCTGGCGAATACGAAGGACAACAGTACGACCGCATGTTCTTTGGTGATTTCGAGCGCCTGGAGCAGTCGCTGATTGACACAAACGCGGATTTGTATTTTGTGAACGAAGGGACGGCGTCGAGCCAGTAGCGGATGGCGGGCGCGATTTAACACTTGTGCGGCGGAGTGCGCTCCGCCGCACAAGTGTCGGGCCAAGCGCAACGGGCTGGGTGCTTACCCGCGCCGCAAGGGCAGCGTCGAGCAGCGGAAGAGCCCGCCCAGCTTGGCGACTTCGGCGTAGGGCGTCTCCACTACGGAGAGGCCAACTCGGCGCAGCGCATCGTTTAGCCGCACAAAGCCCGGCTCGGAAACGACGAGCTCCGGCGAGAGCGAGAAGACGTTGGGGTTGAGGTGGTACATCTCCTCGCCGGAGACGCGGATCAGGTTGGCTTCGGGGTACAAATCGAGAATGGCTTCGGGGCGCGACCGAAAGCCCGCTTCGTACAAAATCGCGTGCTCCGCGCCGACGGGCTGAAAGGCGCAGTCCAGGTGCAGCACGTTGGTGTGCGGGTCGTCCGTCACCACCAGCGGCAGCGGGATGATTTCCCAGCCCGGAAAGTCGCGGCGCAGGAAGGCAGCGCCCGCCGCGTTCGTGCGAGCCCCCTGGCCGACGAAGAGCCGCCTGGCCGACGGCGCGTTCCCCAGCACCACATCCCCCCCCTCGATCACAACATCGCTCGGTGGTTCAACGATGCACGCCGGATCAATGCGCGCGGTGACGCCGCCGAGCTGGGCGTACTCGTCGCGGCGGCTGGGCTTGGCCATGTGGGCACGCACGAGCCGCTCGCCGATCACAAAGGCAACGTCGCGCGTGAAGATTTGGTCGCTGTCGGGGATGTTGTGGGGATGGTAAACCTCGACGCCGTGGCTAGCCAGCGTCTCGGCCAGGCCCTGAACCTGGCGGCGCAGATCGTCCCGCGTAGGAAAAGTCCCGGTCGCAACGGCTTCGGCCTCGCGCGGGTTGATCAAGTGGCGTTTGCGGCTGATGTCCGTGCCGATGCCCACCACCACGGCGCGCAAAGGGGCCGTCTCGTCGTAAACGCCGAGCGGCAGGTGATTCGTTTGTGTTGTCATGGGGAAAAGGGCGCCACGGCTGCGACGCCCCTGGGAGCTACCTTATGCGCAGACCAACCGCTACTTCTGCTTTTTGAGCACGGGCAACCCGTTACGGCTTTCGGACACTTCGTAGCCGTCCGGCACTTCGTCCAGCGCGCCCTCCTTCTCCTCCTTGGCAAAGAAGTAAATGGTCTGCGTGCCGCCGTTCTTGAGCTCCGTGTCCCGCTTGTGCAGAATGTAGGTGCGGTCCTTGGAGTTGGTGTAGGTAAAAGCCATGGTGAGTTCTCCTTTTTGTTTGGCTTCGTCAATCATTGACGCAAATGTCGCCCAGGTTTTTGCGACAAGTGTAGCGTCGCGGGCGTCATTGCGCGCTGCGTTCCCCCGAAACTTGATAGAACATCCGGGCGATTTGTCCATTCTTACCACGAAATCTCCTGGTGAGCAAACTTCCCACCAGGGGAAAACGACCCCCAGCACCCAGTTTCCCGCTAGATTTTGACGGGCGGGATTCATCTTCGATACAATAAGGATTCATGTATCCATCTATTGCCGTGCGGGCGCAATAGACAATCGGGGGCTTTTTATGACTATACCAGAGGTGACAATTATCGGAGGCGGCTTGGCGGGAACGGAGGCGGCTTGGCAGTTGGCGAACCGCGGCGTGACCGTGCGCCTGCACGAAATGCGCCCCCAGCGCCCCACGGACGCCCACATCAGCGACAGGCTGGCCGAGCTCGTTTGCAGCAACTCCATGGGCAGCACCCTGCCCGACCGCGCGCTGGGCATCCTCAAAAACGAGATGCTGCGGCTGGGCAGCCTGATCATTGAAACGGCCTACAAACACGCCGTCCCCGCTGGGGCGGCCCTGGCCGTCAGCCGCGACGATTTCTCCGGCGAAATCACCGAGCGCATCAGCAGCCACCCGCTGATCGAGCTCGTGCGCGAGGAGGCCACTGAAATCCCCGATGGCCCCACCATTGTCGCCACCGGTCCGCTGACTTCGCCCGCGCTCACCGGGCAAATCCAGGCGCTTACCGGCCAGCGCTACCTCTACTTCTACGACGCCATGGCCCCCATCGTGACGGCGGAAAGCATCGACATGTCGATTGCGTTCCGGCAGAGTCGCTACGATAAGAACAGCACGCTGGAACAGCACGCGGGCGAAAACGGCGCTGCAGCGGAAAATGGTTCGGCGGCGGGGGGAACCGAAGGCGACTACATCAACTGCCCGCTGGACAAGGAGGAGTACGCGCGCTTCGTCCAGGCGCTGCTGGACGCGCCCAAGATGGAATTGAAGGGGGCAGACAAAGAGCTGGAGCGCTACTTCGAGGGCTGTATGCCCGTCGAGGTGCTGGCGAGCCGCGGCGAGAAATCGCTTTCGTTTGGCCCCATGCGCCCCGTCGGCCTGCGCGACCCGCGCAGCGGTCGCCGTCCGTGGGCGGTGGTGCAGCTGCGGCAGGACAACGTCGCCGGGACGCTCTACAATTTGGTGGGCTTTCAGACGAACGTCAAGTGGGGCGCGCAGGAGGAAGTGCTGCGGCTGATTCCGGGGCTGGGCAACGCGGAATTTGTGCGCATGGGCCAGATGCACCGCAACACCTTTATCAACAGCCCGACGCTGCTGCGGCCCACGCTTCAGTTTGGCGGCAACCCCGTGCACGGCGAAGACGACATCGTGGCGCGCGACAATCTATTTTTCGCCGGCCAGATCACGGGCACCGAGGGCTACGTCGGCAGCACGACGGGCGGGCTGGTCGCCGGGATTAACCTGGCGCGACAGCTGCGGGGCGAGCCGCTGCTCACGCCGCCGCGCACGAGCATGATCGGCTCGCTGCTCCACTACATCACCCACGCCGAGCCCAAGGATTTCCAACCGATGAAGGCCAACATGGCCCTGCTGCCGGACCTTGACCCGCCCGTGCGCAACAAGCGCGCCCGCTACGCCGCCTATGCAGAACGGGCCAAGCAGGACTTTGAGACGTATTTGGGCGAGGTGGCGTTTGTGCCGTGGGGCGAGGAGCGGGTGTTGGCGTAGGGCTTGCGCTTCTTTCCCCTGATCATGCCAAACAAGCGACATGAATATTGTAGAAGAAATATGCGCCAAGGTGGAGAATGAGGAGTTTGAATTTTCTCGTCACGCCGCTGATAGAATGCTTCTTCGTGATATTGCAGTTCAAGAAATACGTGAAGCAATCGCTTCGTGCGAAGCGATAGAAGATTACCCAAACGACAAGTATGGTCCGAGCTGTTTGCTTCTGGGCTTCACCAATGCCAACAGACCCCTACACATACAGTGCAGCTACCCCAGCCGACCGCTGATAAAAGTGATTACGACATACGAGCCTGACGAGCGCGAATGGACAGAATATCGAGTGAGGAGAAAATAAGCATGCAATCGACAACCGCCACAAATAAGTTTGTTGAACAGCATATCACTTACACGCTGCTCAAAGAGGGCAAATTTTACATCATCGAAAATGTGCCTGCTCGCGTTGATGCAGAGACTGGAGAGCAGTTGCTTTCGCCGCGAACGGTTGAACGGTTGCAGAGCCTGATTTGGGAACAGCGCAAGCCATCTCGCACGGTCGAGACGCCGGTGTATGAATTTGCGGTGTAGATAGCCACCCCTCGACAATTGTGGCGGGATAGACACGCCCCGTGCTGAAACTGCCCCGTTCGCACGGGGCGTGCCCAGACCGCCTTCCCTACGCCGGAACCAGCTCCCGCTCGACCGGCACGCCATTCGGCGCAGCCGCCCCCACGCGATCCGCGGGGATGTCCGCCCGCCAGCGGGAATCGGTGATAATCTTGTCGAGGTTGGCGCGCTCCTTGTAGCGCACGGCCACGTCGTAGACATCGCTCAGCAGCCCCTCGCTGAGCTTGGTCGGATCGAGCCCCAGCTTCAAAAAGTTATCGTTGGTCACGATCAGCTCGTTGGCTGGCGATTCGTTGCGCGGGTTGACGTAGTAGCGAATCTCCGCCCCCGTCAGCCGCGACACGAGATTGGCCAAATCGCGCACGCGGTGGGTCTCCGTCGCCTGGTTGAAGACCTTCACGCGTTCATCACCCGTCGGCGGGTTGTCGATGGCGAGCGCGACGCAGCGCACCGTATCGTTGATGTTGATAAAAGCGCGCGTCTGCCCGCCCTCGCCGTAGACCGTGAGCGGGTGGCCCACCGCGGCCTGCACCACAAAGCGGTTGAGCACCGTGCCGTAGTCGCCCTCGTAGTCAAAGCGATTGACCAGCTCCGGATGCAGGCTCGTCTCTTCGGTGTTCGTCCCCCACACAATCCCCTGGTGTAAATCGGTGACGCGCACGTCGTCGTTTTTGTTGTAGTAGGCAAAGAGCAGCGCGTCCAGCGTCTTCGTCATGTGGTAGACGCTGCCGGGGTTGGGCGGATAGGGAATTTCGAGGTCGACGGGGCGCTCGTTAACCTGCACCGACACGTCGAGGTAGCCTTCGGGAATCGCCATGCCCGCCGTGCCGTAGCCGTAGACGCCCATCGTGCCCAGGTGAACGAGATGGGTGTCGTGGCCCGTCTCGGCCTTGACTTCGGTGAGCGCGCAGAGCAGATTGTGCGTGGCGTTGATGTTGTTGTTAACGGTGTAGCGCTTGTGCCCGGGCGACTTCATCGAGTAGGGCGCGGCGCGCTGCTCGGCAAAGTGCACGACGGCGCGCGGCCGCTGCTCGGCGATCAGGTCGCGCAGCAGGTGGTACTCCTCGGCGATGTTGATCTGGTGGAAGTCGATGTCGCGCCCGCTGACGTCGCGCCACGTTTGCAAACGGCGCTCGGTCGTGGCAATCGGCGTCAGCGACTGGCAGCCCAGCTCGATGTCGATCTTGCGGCGCGAGAGGTTGTCGACGATGGTCACGTCGTAGCCCAGCCGCGACAGGTACAGGCTGGTCGGCCAGCCACAAAAGCCGTCGCCGCCCAAAACGATGATGCGATTTTCTGAGGTCATTGAAATCTCCTTAATGAAAATTAGGTGCTGCTGGCCAATCGGCGATGGACGATAACCGTTCGAGGTGAGCCACCGTTCCCAGGCAGCGACCCGCGCTCCACCAGTCATCATCCACCACCGACTGCCCAGCAGCTTAGTGCTTGACCAAGCAAAGTTTGACGGATGCGGCAGCGACCGTACGGGCACGCCACGGCGTGCCCGTACCCGCCAAAAAAGATTGTTGGCCTACTAGCTTGGCACGGGTGTGTCCACTATGCCGTCTCCGCTTACTCCCGGTGGCCTCGCCCTGGACGGCTTCAGGCTGCATGGGTATCGCCATCCCTTGGCTCCGCACACGAGGCGCCCGTAACCAGATGGCTGCGCACGGTGAGGCGCGCGTCGCGCAGGTTGTCGTTGCTCATCTGCTTGACCAGCAGCTCCGCCGCCAAATAGCCGACTTCCTCGTGCGGGAAGGTCACCGTGGTCAGCGCCGGTAGCCCGTCGGGTGCGCGGATGCCGTCGATGCCGCTGATCGAGAGCGACTGCGGCACCTCGCGCCCCTGCTGCTTGGCGACCCGCAGCGCCTGGTAGCCAATGTGGTCGTTTAGCGCAAAGATGGCCGTCACCGCTGGCTGCTGGGCCAGCAGATGCTGGACGGCCCTTTCCACATCTTCGCCAATCGACACGTACCGGTCATCGGCTATCCCCAGCTGGCTGGCAACCACCTCGCGGTAGGCCGCGAGCCGCAGGCGAAACCACTCGTAGTCCCGGTCCACCGTGCGCGCGACAAAGCCTATGCGCTTGTGCCCCAGCGCCAGCAGGTGATCGAGCACGAGGCGGGCCTGCTCGCCGTGGTCCTGGCTCACGCTGCTGACGGGAACGTCCGGCCAGGTGCGGCCCAGAATCACGGTAGGGATTTGGCCGTCGAGCGCGCGCCGGAGCAGGCGGCTGTCGCGGTGCAGCCCCGGCCCCATCAGAATCAGCCCGTCCAGCGCCTGCTCCGGCTGGGCCAGCAGCTGGTAGCCCAGGCTGTCGGCATCATCATCGCGGTAGCTGGTGACGAGCATGACGCTGATGTCCCGCCCCTGGGTAAAGCGCTGGATGCCGTTGCGATACGACAGGTAGAGGTGCGTCAAGCCGGGATCAACATCCGGTTCGGCGCTAACGCAGTGGACGAGCGCGATCACGGGCGCGCTGGTCGGCGCGTGCGTCTTGTCGTCGGTGCGCTGGGTGGGCAGACGATAGCCAAGCGCGTCCGCCGCGCTCATCACGCGGGTGCGCATTGCCTCGGACGTGCCGGGTCGGTTGTTGAGCACCAGCGAAACGGTGCTTTTGGAGACGCCAGCACGCTTGGCGACTTCCTCCATGGAAATGGTCATAGTTTGTTTGATTCGTTCGTTCGATTGTTCGACAAGCGCTACTATATCATGTATATTGTGGGTAGCAAAATTAGTTTTATCTTGAAAGACCCAAGAATCTCAACGCGGGTGCAAGAATGCGAAGGAATGGTTTGTCGGTAGAGCCGATTTTTCTGAAATCTACGGGGGCAAGCGGCGCATACATCAGCGCGACCGTCGCCACAACTTGGTAAGCTAAAAGAAAATGAAAAATAGCTATATAACGCTGGTGAGCAACGAGGAGTACATCGTCGGCGCACGGGCGCTGGCGCGCTCGCTGCACATGGTGGGCGCGGCCTGGCCGTTGACCGTGCTGGCGCCGCCCGCCGTATCCGGCCTCGACGAACTGGCGGCGCTGGGCTGCGAGGTGCGCCGGGTCGAGCCGCTGCTCCTCTCCGCTGAATTTCAGGCTCGCCATTCGCGGCGCGCCCAACACGGGGCCGCTCCCTTTACAAAGGGCAGCAAGCCCATCTTCCACGATCCGCTGAGCAACTTCCTCAAGCTGCGGCTGTGGGAGCTAACGGAATTTGAGCGCGTTGTTTTTCTAGATGCGGATACGCTGGTCGTGCAGAATATCGACCGGCTCTTTGGCTACCCCGAATTTTCCGCCGCGCCCAACGTCTACGCCTCGCTGGCGGATTTTCACCGGCTCAACAGCGGCGTCTTCGTTGCCCAGCCCAGCGGCGACACCTTTGCCCGAATGTTGCGCCACCTTGATCGGCCCGACGTCTTCTGGCGGCGCACGGATCAGACCTTCCTGCAGGACTTTTTCCCAAGCTGGCACGGGCTGCCCTACATCTACAACACGCTGCAGTACGTTTGGTTCAATCTGCCCGACCTCTGGTCCTGGCCCCAAATCCACGTGATTCACTACCAGTACGAAAAGCCCTGGCAGGCCGACCACCCGCGCCGCACACAGCTCGCCCCGCTGATCGATCTGTGGCGACAGGTGAACGAACACGGCACGCTGCCGGAGCCGCTGCCCCAGCCCGCCACGCCGCGGGAGGCCTGATGCCCAACGAAGCTGCCGCCCGCCGCGCGCTCATCCTCGATTTCGACGGCGTCATCGTTGAGACGGAGGCGCTGCACTTCCACTGTTGGAATGCTGCCTTCGAGGAGCGCTGGGGCGTGCGCGTCGCGGGCGACCACCGGCAGCTGGTTGGCCTTTCGCTGGCGCAGATTTACGCGCTGTGGTGCGGCGCGCGAGCGGGCGAGCCGCTCGTGCTTTCGGCGGCGGACGAGGCGGCGCTGCTGGCGCGCAAAACCGAGCTTTACTTCGAGCGCGGCGCAGAAACGCTGCGGCCCGTTTCCGGCGTCGTCGATCTGATCCGCCGCGCCCACGACGGCGGCTGGTACGTGGCGATTGCCTCGCGCGCCCGGCGCGTGCGGCTGCTGCGCACGCTGGAACTGCTCAAGCTACCCCCGCTCTTCGACATTATCCTGGGCAGCGAAGATCTCGTCGATCCGCGGACCGACCGCAAGCGCCACGCCCGCGCCGCCGCCCCCTTTGGCATCGCGCCCGCCCGCTGCCTCGTGATCGAGGATAGCGCCTCCGGCGTGCGCGACGCGCGAGCGGACGGCATCGGCTGCGTTATCGGGCTGACGACCTCGCTGGATCGCCAGGCGCTGCTGTCGGCGGGCGCCCACGCCGTGGTCGAACGGTTCGATGACGTTCGACTGAACCAGTTCATCACCGCGGCGTGAGCACGCCTTCGCGAGAACGGGCCGAGGAGAAATCAAATGGAAGCACCAGCGCCAGCGTCCGCACCAGGCAAGTTACCAAGCAAGCAAGTTACCAAGCAAGTTACCAAAAGGACAAGCAGCCATGCCGCACGAGCAGCCAGACCGGCTGCACGGCAAGCGGATCGCCGTCACCGGGGCGACGGGCTACGTCGGCCAGTTTGTCGTGCCCGCGCTGCTGCGGGGTGGCGCAACCGTGCGCGCGCTGGCGCGGTCGTCGTCCAACCTCGAAGGCGTTGACGCGCGCATTGAATGGGTAACCGGCGATTTGACCGATGCGCCGGCGCTCCGCACGCTGGTCGACGGTGCGGATGCCGTTGTGCATCTGGCGTACCAGCACGTGCCCGGTCGCTACCGCGGCGGCGAGGGTGACGATTTGGCGCGCTGGCTGGAGGTGAACCTGCACGGCACGCTGGATTTGCTGCTGGCCACACGCTCGGCGGGCGTGGCGCAGTTTGTGTTTCTCTCCAGCCGCGCCGTTTTCTCGCACACCGAGCCGGGCCGCGTGCTGGACGAAACGCACCCGACCTCGCCGGACACCCACTACGGCGCGTACAAAGCCGCCGTCGAAGCGATGTTGCACAGCTTTGCCGCCGTGGAGAGAGTGCGCACCACGGCGCTGCGGGCCACGGGCGTCTACGGCGTGGTGTCGCCTGTCGAAGAGTCAAAGTGGTACGATTTGGTGAAGGCCGTGCTGGCGGGGGAGCGCGTGACTTCGTCGCGGGGGGGGACGGAGGTGCACGGGGCGGACGTGGCGCGCACGGTGGTCGCGCTGCTGGAAGAGCCGTCGCGCGCGCCGGCGGTGGTGCATCTGAGCGACCTCTACGTGACGCAGCGCCAGCTGGTGGCGCTCATTCGCGAAGTCGCCGGGCAGCCGGGGCCGCTGCCGCCGCCGAGTGGGCCAGCGCACAACGTGCTGGTCTGTACGCACCTGGAAAAGCTGGGGATTGTCTTGGGTGGGGAAGCGCTGCTGCGGTACACGGTTGAGGAGTTGGTGGCAGCGACGGATAAATCGTAGCTGCGGCTGTAAGCCGTACCCTAGAAGAAAGCCAGCCACAGGCCGCGCGAACGGCTCGAGGTCAACCCTACCTTGTCTGCGTAATTCGTGGCAAAGGTCTCACTCGGCTGGATTCAAAATCGTACACGTTCGCTCCAGTACGTCCAGCCCCTGTTGCTTTAGCCAATAGGGAATGTCAATTAAAACCCAGTTCTCCGCCAGCTTCTCCCCCTCGCGGCGATAGACATCCACCACCTGCATTACCGCGTTGACCTGGCCGCCCGGCAACCCCAGCCAGCCGCCCAGCGGCGTGTTGGAGAGGTTGGGCCAGCCAAAGAAGCAGGCAAAGTTGCCCTCCGCAAAGCGACAGACGTGGCCCTCAAACTTTTTGTCGGCCAGCCGATTGCGAAAGGGCAGCTGGTGTTGCGCCTGGTAGCGCGGAATCGTATACGTCGCGCCGATGCCGGCGGGGCCATACCAAACCATATCTTCCGCCCACGTCCGCTCCAGCACCTCCGGCGGACAATCCATCGAGCCGCTCTCGTTGAGCGCGCTCAAATCATCCACCATTTTGTTGACGAGCGCCAAGGTCGCGGCGCCTTCGTCTTCCGGCGCATCGTCGAAGAGCAGGCCATCGTGGCCGCGCGGGCCGGGGTAGGTGAAGTAAGCGCCGGTCGACGGCGGCAGCGGATTGACGCCCGCCTGCACCATCAGGCCGATTGCGTCGACAAAGAGGCCGGTCTGGGTGATTTTGCCGGTTTTCACACAGTTAAACTCGGCATAGCGCAGGGTGGCGAGCTTGCGCGTGCGCGGAATGCCGAGCCAGTCGGCGTCAAAGAGCCCCATAAAGTGGCCCATGCTCATTACCCACTGCGCACCGTCTTCTCCTTCACCGATTTTGTTTGTGCCGCCGATAAAAATATCCTGCCGCCGCTGCATGTGCGCGAGCGAGCGGCGCAGCAGCGGCGACCAAAAGTGCTCGGCCACAACTGCCTCCGCACCGTCGCGGCAGCTCGCGAAAGGGGTAGACGCCGCGCCATGCGGTAGTCGTCGCTGTTACCCCCTCCCAGCCTCCCCCAACTTACCGATGCTTCGCCAGCACGTCGGACAATCTACCCAACCAACTTAGCTTGTACCTATGGGGTACGCCAGGGCGCGCCCGTACCGGCCCACTCGTGGCCTTGCGTTCGGGACGCTCCTGCGTCGAAATAATCGCGACCTCACAAAAAATTCGGGCGGTTTCGCAATGAATTTTTTGGTCGCTTCCAAAAAGCCGGAAATTGCTCAACGTCTTTTCCAATCCATGTAGCGAATGTCGATCTGCTGGCCGCTGGCCGGGATGCCGAGATACTCGCCCGTGTGCGTCGCCCGCTGAAAGCCCGCCGCGGCGACATAGTCGCCCTCGGCAATGCGAATTTCGTCCGTCGCGTGCTTGTCCGAGAAGCCGTGGAGAAAGGGGCGCTGGTGATTCTCCTGGAAGTCGCGCAGGCCGCGCTTCGTGCCGATCCCTGCTGGCCCGTACCAGATCATGTCGTCCGTCCAGAACTCTTCCTGTCCCTCGATCACGTGATCGTTGAGCGCGTTGACCATGCGGTCGACGAGCGCTTTGGCTCTGTTTTTCCGTTTATCTACCATGAACAAAATCCTTGATGTGGGGTCGAATTACTGGAGCAAATGTGTTATGATGCTGTTCAGTACACAAAGCGCAGTTCGTCACTTAGTAACGAAGAAGGAGACGAGAAGATCATGGATGCCACGTTAACATTTGAAGACACGCTCAACGAAGAAGAGGAATTTGACGACATGGGCTCGTACAATCATTCGCTTGTGCAGGGCAACATCGCCTATCTAATCCGGGCTCACACGAATTATTCCGCATTTGTCGAGCTGAGCCTTGACGCCAGCCCGCTCGACTCCTCGCAATTTCCCGGCACCAAAGACGAGTTAATTCCCAACGTTTGCATCTATCCGCGACGCAACCTCAGCGTTCCTTTTGATATTTTGAAGATGAAAGAGATGCCGCTGCTTACTGTTGAAGTTCTCTCCCCGCGACAGTTTGCCGCCTCACTGATCAATAAGTTCAACGCTTACTTTACGCTGGGCGTACAGTCGTGCTGGTTAGTTGATCCAACGACGCGTACGGTTCACGTTTACAGCCGTATCGATCAGTGGCAAACGTTTTTGCCAGAGGACACACTGAACGACCCGATGCTAAACATCCAGCTGCCGGTCTCCGAAATTTTTCAGTAGCCGCTAGCCCTTCACCGCCCCAGCAGCCAGCCCCTTGACCAAGTGCTTCTGAAAAAATAAAATCACCAGCACGATGGGGATCGTGGCCGAGACGGACGAGGCCGCGGCCAGCGTCAGGTAGCGCGGATCTTCGCCGCCGGTGTAGCGCGAAATCGCCACCGGCAGCGTCCAGTTGGTCTGCGTGAGGATGCGCACCAGCAGAAATTCGTTGTAGGCCAGCAGCAGTGAAAAGAGCGCCGTCGAGATGATGCCGGGCCACATGATGGGCATGATGATTTTGCGAAAGGCGGTAAAGCGGCCGGCCCCATCCACCGTGGCCGCTTCCTCCAGCTCCTTGGGCACCTCCATAAAAAAGCTGCGCAGCATCCAAATCGTAAAGGGCTGGTTGACGGCCACCAGCGTTAAAATCACCAGCAGATAGGTGTCCAGCAGGTTGGTGGCGCTGCCCATCCAGTAGTAGGGCAGGATGAAGGCCAGGCGCGGCAGGGCGCGGAAGGCCAGCGCGGCAATCAGGATCACCACGCTGATCAAGCCCGCGTAGCGCGCCAGCCCATAGCCCGCCAGACAGCCGATGCTAATCGAGACCACGATGGTTCCCACCGTCACGATAATCGTGTTGATAAAGTAATCGTAGAATTTGGCCGTGTCCACAAACTGCGGAATCGCCCACAGCAGCAGCGCAAAGCCCCCTGCGCCAATTAGATAAATCACGCCGTTGTTGAGGGGAATGTATTCGGCAAAGAGCATCAGGCAAACCAGCAGCACCACCGCCATCAAAATAAAAAAGATGATCATCGTGCCGTTTTCCGGCGTGGAGCGCAGCCAGAGCTCCGAGTAATTTTCCCACGTGGGCGCAAAGAAAAACTTGGGCGTGCGCGAATTGGCGTCGCGCAGCGTCTTGAACGATTGCAGCGTCGTCCAGTAGAAGGGGAAGATGCTGTAGATGGCGAACAGAATTAAGACGACGTGGATGATTACGCGCCCGATGGGGCTTTTGACTTTATCCATGGGAAGGTTCTTTCGTAAACCGTGTAATTGGAAACGCGGAGGACGCCGAGGGGGAGGCGCGGAGGGCCGCGGAGAGAAGATCGAATGTCATTTCGACCGGAGGGAGAAATTTTGAGATAGCTGACGAGAAAAGGGCGTCCTGCCCGGGTATTAGCGTCGCTGGCTCGTTTGCCATGAGAAGATTTCTCGCATCCGCTCAAAAGGACAGACTACCTTTCCTCTGCCCTCAGCGGCCCTCCGCGCCTCTGCCTCCGCGCCCTCCGCGTTAAATTCTTCTGTTGTCTACCGCTCCGCGATTTGCTCGCGATACGACTGGATCAGATTGGGGATTAGCACGATCAGGATACCAATCACCGTCAGGATGGCCATGGCGTTGGCCTTGCCCAGCCGCTGCACGGAGATGGCCGTCTGGAAGGTGTAGGTCATCACCGTGTCGGCTTTGTAGATGGGGTTGAGCTCGGAGAGCACAAAGACGCTGTCGAAGATGCGGTAGGAATCCATGATCGAGAAGAGCAGGATAAAGATGGTCAGCGACTGCACGTGGGGAATCACAATCGCGCGCACCTTTTGCCACAGGCTCGCGCCATCGATGGAGGCCGCCTCCAGCAGGTCCTGCGAGAGCGTCTGCAGGCCTGCAAAGTAGGTGACGAGCGCAAAGGGCGTGACGTACCAGATGCCGTGGACGATGATCAGCGTTTTAACCGACAGCTCGTTGAAGCGGAAGCGCGTGTCAAAGAGCTGCTGGTAGAGATAGGCAAGCGGGCCGGAGGCCTCGAAGAGCTGCTTAAACATGATCGTGCCGACGATGGGCACGATGATAAAGGGCAGCAGAAAAATCGAGAGGTAGATGCCCCGCGTAAATTTGGCGACTTGATCCAGCAGCAGCGCAATTGTAAAGCCGATCAGCAGCCGCATGGGCACGTTGATCGCCGTGTAGAGAATCGTAAAGCGGAAGGATTGCCAGAAGCGTGAGTCGCTCAGCACGTCTTCAAAGTTGCGCAGACCCACAAACTGCGGCGCGTTGATGTTGGCAAAGGTCATAAACTGCATGCCCAGCCAGATGGCCATCACCAGCGGGATAAACATCAGCAGAATCATCACGACGATGCTGGGCGCGGTAAAGCCGAAGAAGGTGCGTCGATCCATGGCGGGGGTTCCTGGCTGGAGTAAGGATGAACGAGCAGAGCGGCGGCGTGAGGGCGTTTGTCGACAGGTGGATTGGCGATTCGGTTGGTGCAAGTAGGGGGAGACGGCAGTAGGGGCACGCCATGGCGTGCCCCTACTGCCAAGTAACCGTACAACTCGAACGGTTAATTCGTGATGTAGCCCTGCGCCTCGGCCTCTTCGGTGTAGGCTTCGGCGGCGGCATCGAGCGCTTCCTGCGCCGTCAGCTCGCCCGTGCCGACCAGCGGCAGGAATTCACCCAGCTTGGCGCGCACGATGGCGATGGCGGGGTCCTTGTCGTAGATGCCGATGCCTTCGGCAATGGTCTGGTTCGCGGCCTCCAGGTAAGGGCCACCCGCATCGGCGGCGGATTGTCGCGCCGCCATGCCAACGGCTGCGGCGCGGCGCTGGCCCTCCTCGTCCGCCGCTTCCATAATCACCTGGAAGATCAGATCGGGATCATTGGTCGCGGTGGCGGGGATCATGTAGAAATCGTTGTAGGCCGGGCCAGCGCGGGGGCCGTCCGCCGTGGCGCGCGGGGCGGGTGCGTAGGCGATCACGTCGGTCAGCTCGGTGCGCTCCGGGTCGCTCATGTTGGCGGCGCGGCTGGCCCACATGTTGGTGGCGGGCAGCAGGCCAATCTGCATGGCGACTTCTTGATCATCCAGGCTAAAGGAGTAGCCGTCCTCGCCCATGCAGGCGTTGGCAACGTCCATCAGCTCGTTGACGGCGTTGACGCCAGCCTCATCGTTAAAGACGGGCATGTTGTTCTCGTCCAGGTAGTCGCCGCCAAAGGCGCGCAGCATCTGGAAGAACTCGATCTCCCACGTCCAGCCCGCCGAAAAGTTTAAGGTGAAGGGCATGTCGTAGTCGGGATTGTCCAGCCCAATCTCGTTGCAGAGCTCGACCACCTCATCAAAGGTATCCGGAACCTCCAGCCCCAGCTCGTCGAAGACATCCTGGCGGTAGATCAGGTGCAGCGTGTTGGCGACAATCGGCACGCCGTAGATGTTGCCGTCGATGGTCGCGCCTTCCCAGGCCGCTTCGGGGATATCGTCCAGGTTGTATTCCTCGCGATATTCGTCAATCAGATCGTTGAGCGGCATCAGCCAGCCGGGGCCGCCCCACTCGGCAATCTGGCCGTTTGCGCCGTGGACGATGTCATACGGCGAATCGCCGCCCGCGGAAAGGGCCAGGCGCACCTGCTCCTGGGCATCCGGCCCGCTCAGCAGGTTGGCGTTGACCGTCAGGTTCTCGACTTCGCTGCAGCGCTCCAGCTCCTCAGCGTAAAACTCGGTAATTGGAAAGGCCCAGCCGATCATGTTGAGTTCGACGGAGTCGCTTGGCGCATCAACGTCGCAGGCAACCGCGCCCTCAGCGGCGGCCATTTCCTCGCTGGCGGCTTCATTCTCGGCAGATTCCACGGCGGCTTCGCTGGGCGCGGGCGCTGCACACGCCGCTAGGGCACCGATCAGCACAAGGCTGACAAGCGCCAACATCCACTGTACTCGCTTCATCATGAAGGATTCTCCTGAAGGTATAGGGTTAAATAGATAGTGGGGTGTGTGGCAAGTAGATAACTGCACACGGAAGTCATTCGGGGAAAGTACCCCAAAACAAGCCGTCTGTCAAACCAAAACAGGTGAAGGCAGCAAGTCCAAATTTAACTTACCAGAAGAATTTTTCGCCGCGGATTGCGCAGATTTGCGCGGAGTCAGAGACAAAAAATCCGCGCAATCCGCGCAATCCGCGGCGAAACGCTCTCCAACTAGGCAGCAAGCGGTTCAAATTTGGAACTGCTGAGGTGAAGGGGTGCGTTGCCGTTTGGGGGCAAGTTGGTCGGTCATATTGGATCGGGCAACAGCAATGAACTTGTGATAGGGGCGATAGTGGTTATGTCAAATAGAAGCGGTAGAGGAATGAAAGATTGTCACGGCTATGGCAAGAACGCTGGCAGTGGTTCCGCCTGCTGCACCAAAGCAAGCGCCCAGCGGAATTTTGCGGAAGTTCGTGTTCACAATCAGCTCAAATGAAAGGTTAAGCCAAAAAGTCGCGCACCACGCGCAAAAACTCGTCAAACTGCTCGCGGCGGATGTTGTGGCCCGCATTGGCGATCTGCACCACCTCAATCTGCTCGTTTGCCGCGGCCACCCCCGCCGCCGTCTCCGGCGTCACAATCGCGCCCAGCGCCGGATCGCCCGTGACGAGCAGGGCCGGACACTGAATTCGGCTGGCGATGTCGCGCCAGGCGTTCGGCTCATCCAGCCGATAGCTGAAAACATCCAGGCTCACCTGCTTTTTGGCACGCGACCACGGCTCGAATTCCATCTCGTTCCACTTGGGATTGAGCTTGCGCCCGCGCGCCGCAATCTCCGCCTGCGGCAGCTTCTGCCGCTCGGCCATCTCGCTGCGCCACTCGTCGAGCGCCCGGCTGCGCTGCGCCGTCGTCACCGTGCCGGGCGCGTCCGAGCGCCAGGGCGGATCTTCCAGCACGACGCGGGAGACGAGATCGGGACGTGTCGCCGCCAGCGTCGAGACCGTGGCCGCGCCCATGGAGTGGCCGATGACGCGCGGCTGCGACAAAGCCAGCGCCTCGATCAGCCCGGCCAAATCCGCCGCGTGCACGCGCGACGAATACTCGCCCGTCGGCTTGTCCGAATCGCCGTGGCCGCGCGCATCGACCATCACGAGGTCGTACTCGTTCCCTAGTGCGCGGGCCAGCCGCGTCCAGCAGCGGCCGCTGTCCGTGATGCCGTGGGCGAGGACGAGCGGCGGCTGCTCGCCGTTGCCCGTGCGCACGTAGTGGAGGTTGATGTCGTTGGCGGTGATGTCGCCTTCGTGCCACTGGGCCGCAGAAACAGTTGTGGAATCAGTCGCGGAATCAGTCATGGGGCAGTTCCTTTACAAAGTCGATAAAAATTTGTGCATTCAGCAGCGGCGGCCCGTGGCCAAAGCAGACGACGCGCGGCCCCAACGCCGCCAGCCGCCGCGCCGACTCGCGGTTGCGCGGCGGGCTGGGCGTGTAAATGGGCGTTGGCTCGGAGAGGCCGGGGCCGCGCGTCGTCTGCCCGTGGTTGGCGACGACATCGCCGCAAAGCAGCACGCCGTCGGCTTCGCGCCAGAACGAGAGGTGGCTGGGCGCGTGGCCGGGCGTCTCCAGCACCCGAAAGCCCGCCATCTCGTCCCCTTCGCGCAGCACGCGGGCAACGGGATGGGACGGGCCCGTCCACAGCCGGTGCAGCCGCTGGGGAATGGGGTGGGGTGGCAGCTGATGCTGCACCGTGCCCCGCTCCATGTCGTCGACGCCGCGCTCGCCGCACCAGAGCGGAATCCCCAGCGCCTCGCACACCGAATGGCTCGCTCCCTGGTGGTCCGGGTGCACGTGCGTCAACGCGTGGGCGACGACGCGCCTGCCGCGAAGCTGGCGCAGGAGGCCGCGCGCATCCCAGCGCGTGCCCGCGTCGATCAACACGAAGCCCGCTGCCTCGTTGCCAACCAGATACTGGTTGATTGCATAGCGAAAAAATCCATCCAGCAGGTAAACGTCGCGGGCAATGGCTTGCATGGGCTAGGGAACGAGATTGTGCTGCTGGATCGGAGGTATCTGTTTGGGCTGATTCTCGTATTCTCCCTGTTCCATTGCAGTGTTCATGCTTTTGCTCCAGGTCATATCCGTTGGGGTGATCAAAAGCATAGCAGCAGGAATGCGATTTGCAAAACGCTGCGACCAATTTCAGTTGCTCGCAATAGTTATCGAAAGCGCGCGTTTGGTGGCGGATTATCTTTGCGCCGAGGGGAGTATCGAACAGCTGCGGTCGCTGCCAGGCAAGCTGCTGCACGGGGGCGAGTAAACTTCTTGCGCATTTGCCGCTGCTGTCGCATACTTTTTCCTCATGAGAAGAGATGAATCGGCAGTGTGTACTCAGGGCCCCAGCGAGTTGGCGAAATCCCCGGCGAGGTTCGCGCGCACGCTGCTGCTCGCCCTCGTGCTGCTCGCCTTTGCCCGCGTGACGTGGCGGCTGGGCGACCGCCATCTGTGGTGGGACGAAAGCCTCACGCTCCAGCGTGCTGAATCGAGTTGGGGCGCGCTGCTGCGCGGGGCGCTGCCCATCCGCGACGGCGTCGTCGAGGTAATGAGTTTCGATCAGCATCCCTTTTTCTTTTTCCTGATTGAAGGCGTGCTGGTGCGGCTGGCCGGTGTCGATGAATTCGTGCTGCGCTTTCCTGCCGCCGCCGCCGCCACCCTGCTCGTGCCCACCGTGTGGGCGCTGGGTCGGCGGCTGTCATCGCCGCATAAAAAAGCGCGGGGGGCGTTGCCGGGGTCAACGGCGTGGTGGGCGGCGGGCCTGGCGGCGCTCAGCCCGTTTTTTTTGCGCTACGGGCAGGAAGCAAGACCTTACACGCTGCTGGCCGCGCTGGGCTTGGTGAGCACGTATTGTTTGGTGCGGGCGTTACCTCTCCCCAACGATATGGGCAATGTTCACGACGAAAGCACGAGTCAACCAGACCCACCCGCCAACGGCCCCTCCCCCCGCTGGGGGGCGGCTGGGAGGGGGTGGCGAGTTGGTTACCTGCTCACCCTCGCCGCCTTCCTCACGACGCACTACTACGCCGTCCTACTGCTGCCCGTCCACGCGCTGCTGATCGGCGCGGGGGCGCTGGCCGTAAATTTGACGCGGCGCAGTCGCCGAAGAATTCTCGCCGCGGCGTTGACCGTGTTGGGGCTGGGCGCGCTGATTGGCGGCGGGGCGGCTTGGAGCATCCTGGCGCGCGGCGGCGGCAGTAATTTCTTCTCGACCCCGCCCTTCATCCTCCTACGCGACATTCTCAACGCCCTGAGCCTCGGCCCGCGGGCGGATGTGGGCAACTCGTGGCTGTGGGCGCTGGACTTGCTCTTTGCCATGGTCGCGAGTTGGGGCGCGGTGTGGGGGCTGCGGCAGCGCAAATTTCTGGTGCGCGGCGGCTGGCTGCCGCTGGCGATGGTCGCCCTGCCGGTGGCGGCGCTGCTGATGGTGGGGCTGGTGCGGCCGGCCTACATGAACGCGCGCCACCTCGCCGTGATTGGCGGCGGCTGGCTGCTGGGGTTGGGCGCGGGGCTGGGCGCGCTGTGGCGCTGGCGGCGACCGTTCACCCGCATCGCAACCGTTGCGCTGGCAACGCTGCTCTTCGGCGGCAGCCTCTACGGCAATTGGCGGCTGCACGCCACGACCTTTGCCCAGGGCGCGGCGCGCGCCGACTGCGTGGGCTGCACCGTCGACAACGACGACTTCTCGTCGCTGGCCGAGCACCTGCGCGATCGGCTGCTGCCCGGCGATCTCGTGCTGCTCGACCCGCCCTTTGCGCGCCCTCTGTTTGAGTATTACCTGCCGCTGACCCTGGTGGACGAGGCGGATATCTACGCCGTGCCCATGCTCGATTTCCCCAAGGGCAATGCGGACTGGAGCGACACGCGCGATCTCGTCGACGCCCAGCGGCTCACACACCCGCGCGCGTGGCGCATCGAGTCCGACACCTACGGCTTCATGGATCCGGACGACCGCGTGCAGGAAATTCTACACGAGCGTCTCTTTCTCATACAGGAAATCCAGTTCGACAGCGACTCCGCGCTGCGGGCCGAGCTCTATCTCGCCGAGCCACCCGTCTACAACAAGCCGGTGGACGTGGCGGCGCGCGGCGGTCGCCCCGTGAACGTCGTCTTTGGCGACGCGCAGTCGAGCGGGCTGCGGCTGCTGGGCTACGACATCGATGCACCGTTAACCACCTCCAGCGCGCTGCCGGTTACCCTCTACTGGCAGAAAATCACGCCAAGCGGCGAGCAGGACGGCACGCGGCTCAAGTACGTGTTGCGCCTGGAGGAGGCGCTGCCGAACGGAGAGGTGAAGCTGCTTGCCCAGGCCGAGCGCGAGCCCTACGAGGGGTTTGCGTCGATCTCGATGGATTTGTGGCATCCCGACCAGACCATCATCGAGTATGCGGCGCTGCCGCCCGAAAGCAGCGACGGCAACGAGGTTGACTGGGGCAGCGTGGACTGGTCACGCACACAGATGACGCTTTCAGTGTATGACCCCGCCTCGCTGGTCGGGCTGCCGGTGGCTGAAGTCGTGGGCGAGGGGGTCGAGTCGGCGGGCGGGGGGGTGAGATTGCCAGCGGGAGGGTTGGTCAATGAGCCTTAGTCGACGCGACGGCATCGCCGCGGCCATCATTGCGACCTTCGTGCTCGTTGGCCTCTGGTTTAGCCTGACCGTGCCGCCCTTTGAAACACCGGACGAGCTCTATCACTACGGCTACGCGCGCCACGTGGCGCAGGGCAACGGCCTGCCCGTGATCGACCCGGCGGTCGAAGAAGATGAAGCCACGCCCTGGGCGCACGAGGGCGGGCAAGCACCGCTCTACTACCTGCTCGTCGGCGCGCTCACCGCGGGCATCGACCAAAGCGATTTCGGCGCCATCCGCACCATCAACCCGCGCGCCAACCTCGGCGATCCGCTCTTTCCCGGCAACAAAAATTTCCTGCTCTACAGCAGCGCCGACTGGCCGCTACGCGGCGTCAACCTTGCGCTGCACGCCGGGCGCTGGCTCTCGCTGGCGCTGGCGGCAGGCACGCTGCTGCTCGTCTACCGGCTGGCCGTGCTGGCCTTTTCGGGGTCGGCGACGCTGCCGCTTTTGGCGCTGGCGCTGGTGGCGAGCCTGCCGCAGTTCGTCTTTATCAGCGCCTCGCTAAGCAACGACAACGCGGTGATTTTTACGAGCACGGCGGCGGTGTGGTGGCTGGCGAACCTCTCCCCCCGGCCCCCTCTCCTCCCAGGAGAGGGAGGGTCTCTACCCGGTCGGCTTGGGGATTGGCGTTCGCTGCGGGTGAATTGGCGTTGGCTGGTGCTGGGCGTGCTGCTGGGCTTGGCGGCGTTGAGTAAGCTGCAGGGGCTGGGCGTCCTGCTGCTGGCGGGGCTGGTGATTTTGTGGCTGGCGTGGCTGTCGCGCGACTGGCGGCTGCTGGGGCGGGCGGCGCTGTGGACGGGCGCGCCCGTGCTGGCGATTGCGGGCTGGTGGTACGTTCGCAACCTCCTGCTCTACGGCGATCCGCTCGGCGCAAGCGACCTGCTCGCCATCGAAGGGCTGCGCGACGGCTCCTTCTTCAGCGGCGACTTCAGCGGCGAGCTGCGCGGGCTGCGCTACTCGTTCTGGGGCCTCTTTGGCTGGTTCAACCTGCCGCTCCCCCGCGCCACCTACTGGCTCTTTGATGCGGCGACGCTGCTAATCGCCAGCGGCCTGCTCCTCTTTCTTTTACAAAGCGTAACGGGCAAGCCAAAACGGCCGCAAACAAACAAAGCGCCCCCCTGCCCCCGCGCCCCCCTGCCCCCCATCCTAATCTTGCTCGCCTCGTGGCTGCTGATCCTCTTCGCCATGCTCACCTACTGGCTCAGCGGGGCGATCAGCAGCCAGGGGCGGCTGCTCTTTCCGGGGCTGGCGGCCTTTGGCGCATTGGCCGCACTCGGCCTGGCGACATGGGCCGCGCTGCTGCCGCGCCCCTGGCGCACGCTTGCGCCGTGGGCGCTGCCGACGCTGCTGGCCGGCTGCACGATCTTTGCTGTGGGCTGGCTGATTCCGCGCGCCTACGCCGCCAGTCCACCCATCGGCGACAGCGCGGCGGCGCTGCCCGAAAGCGCGTCAACCGTCGATTTTCGCTTTGGCCCAGCCGAGGGGAACGTGCTCGAACTAGTCGCCCTCGATCTACCGAGCGGCGACAGGCGCTTTGCCGTAGGCGAACGCGTGCCGGTAACGCTCTACCTGCGCGCGCCGGAGCGTGTGGACGAAGATTACCAGCTTTTCATCCAGCTGCTGGACGAGCGCGGCGTCGAAGTCGCCAATCTGACGACGCATCCCGGCTGGGGCACAAATCCCACGTCGCTGTGGGAGCCGGGCGCGATTTACGCCGATTCGTATCCCGTGCTGGTCGCCGGCCCGCTCGACGGCGAGCCGCTGGAGACGCCGCTGCTGGCCAGAGTCTACGTCGGCTTCTTTGATCCGGCCACGGAGGAGACCGGTCGGCTGGCGCTGCCGGTTTACGATGCAGGGGGGGACGCTTTGGAGGCGGGGATTGCGGGGGAGGTGGTGGTCACGCCGCCGGGTTGGCCAGCGGGTGCGGCAAGCGTCGCAGGCGAAAATTTAACGGGCAGCGGCGTCCGCTTTGGCGACGCCATTGTCCTTGCGAGCCACGACATCGCGCCGGCAACCGTGCGCGCGGGCAATTCAATCACGGCGACGCTGCTTTGGGAAGCCGTTGGCCAGCCCCCGGTGAATTACACGGCCTCGGTGCAGGTGCTAGGCGCAGAGGGTGATCCAGTCGCCCAGTTTGATCAACTGCCCGCGCCGCAATTTCCCACGAGCCTGTGGCGGGCGGGCGACCAGCTGTTGAGCGAGATAGGCGTCTCGCTGCCCGAAGCGTTGCCGTCGGGCGAATACGGCGTCTGGGTAGCGCTCTACGAACGAATTTCAGACGAATCCCTGCCGCGCGCACCCGTGCTCGAGGCGGGGGAGTTGGCCACCGCGAATGAGCAGGTGCAAGTTGGCCGGATCACCGTGCGCTGAAGAAGATGGCGAGGCGAGGGAGGCTTTGGGGTCCGTTGCCGTCTGTTGCTTGGCCCTCACCCCCAGCCCCTCTCCCAGGATGGGCTTAGCTTACCCACAAGTCGCCACCGAGGCTCAGCGCACCAAGGGCCAGGCAAAACCCCACCCCCAACCCCCTCCCCGCCAGCAAGGAGGGGGCTTCTGTTGACTCGTTAACTTGGTGGCTCTTTTCTGAGATCGCCCGCTCGATCAACAAAGAGAGACAGTCCCATCGCGACCATCTCATCAACCAGTCACCCTTCCCCTGCTCGCGGGGGAAGGGCCGGGGATGGGGGTCCTTCTCTGCCCTCCCCCCCTTCGCCATCCTCCTCTATTTGTGGGCAAAGGTAAGCTCATCCTGCGAGAGGGGAGCAGAAAGCGCCCTTCACCCCCGCGGGGGGAAGGGCTTTGGAATCGTCCCACTCCCTGCTCAGCGCATGATCATGGGTAAGCGCACGCTTGTCCGCGGCGCTGGCGGCTGCGCCGGCCCCAGCGTAATCGTGATCTGCCGCCCACTGGCGGCGAGCTCGGTGGAAACGGTCTGCACGAGATCAGCCGCGGCGTCATCCCCGCTGTCCTCCCCATTATTCTCCGCGCGAACGGTGATGAGGTAATCGCCCAGAAAGCCACGCGTGGTTAGCCGGCCCTCGCCGTCGGTGCGGCCCCGTTCATCCGTCCACCACTGGTCGAAGACGAGATCGATGTACGCCTCGCCGGACGGCTTGAGCGACCAGTCGTCGCGGTAGAGCGGCGCGTCGCCGAGCCAGTGTTGGCCGTCCCAAAAGCCCCACAGGTGGAAGCCCGTCACGGCGGGGTGGCTAAAGCTGACGGTGAGAAAATCGCGCAGGTAGTCCGCCGCCACGGCTTCGCGGCGGGCCAGCGCCGCCGGGTCGTCGATCGCTTCGCCAGCCAGCTCATTCCCCGCCAGCTCGATATCGTACTCGGTGATCACAAGCGGCTGGCCGTGGCGAGCGAATTCATCCAGCACGGCCAAGATGCGTTCGGGTGCGCTGAGCGGGTAGCTCATGTGGCTTTGAAAGCCGATGCCGCCGAGCGGCGCATCCCGTGCATCGAGCAGCTCGATGAGATCGTGGTAAGCATTCTGCTGGCCCACCAGCAGCCCGCCCTCGCTCAAGATGCCGTAATCGTTGAGAAAGAGGCGGGCGGCGGGGTCGCTCTGCTGGGCCAGCGCAAACCAGTCGGCGTAAATTTCGTCGCCGCTGGGAAAGGTTGGCCCGATAAAGAGATTCGCCAGCTCGCGCTCCAGCCGCGGCTCGTTGATCACATCCCACTCGAAGAGCGCACCGTGCAGCGATTCGTGCCCCAGCGTCTCCGCGATGCGCCCGCGCACCCTGGCTTCCACGTAGGCCAGATCGTCGCGCCGAGCAAAGAGATCGGCGGGCAGTTCGTCCCAGCTGCCCCAGAGCAGGTTGTGCCCGCGCACGCGCAGCCCCTGCGCGCGCAGCCACGCCAGCGCACCAGCGGTGTCCGCCTGGGTCGTCCAGTCGTCGGCCTCCCACGTCGTCCACTTGAGACCGTTCTCGATAATGGCCACGTTAAAGCCGTGGCCGCGCCCGTCGAGATCGAGCAGGCGCTGGCGATAGAGCGCGCGGTCGGCCTCGCCCAGCAGCGGCGTCTCCTGCAGCGCGTTGACGCGGACGGCCGTGCCAAAGCCAAAGGCGTGTCGCTGCATCGCCACGTGGACGTCGGCGTTGGGCACGGGCCAACCCGCGGCGTCCACCACGTGCACGGTCAGATCGGCCTGGCGCACCGCTTGGATTTGCTGCTGAGCGGCGGCGCGCCACGGCGCGTCGCTGGCCTGGCCGGGGTAGCGATCACGGCCCGTCTGCGGCAGATCGGCGAGCGGGCCTTCGTAGCGCAGCAGGGCCAGGCCGCCAATGTCGAGCGTCTGGGCTTGGGCGGCCAGCGCCCAGGCGATTTGCACGCCATTGCTGGCAGTGGCCCCATCCGCGGCGGCGGGCAGGGTGGTGCGCAGCCAAATTTGCTGCCAGTCGGCCGTGGGCACGATCCACTCGGAGAGCGAAGCGTGGTACGTCTCGCGATCTTCGAGCCGCACGCGCAGCGCGCCGCCCCCCGCCTCGGCCGCCACGCTGCGCACCCAAAAGGTCAGCAGCAGCGCCGCGCCCGGCTCGATTTCATCCGCCGCCTCGCCCGCCCGCTCCCCCGCTTGCTCGCTCACTACATCAATGGCCGCGCCGCTGTCCCAAACTAGCGGCAGCGCTTCGTCCACCCGCACGCGCACGGCGCGCTCAAAGGGCTGATCGGCGACGGCTATCTCCTGCCGAGCCGCGTTGTAGACGTAGAGCGCCGACAGCGTCGCCGCTTCGTCCGCCGGCAGCAGCCAGCCGCTGTCGCGCTCGATCTGCGGCAGGCCGTGCTGGCTGGCGAGCGTCTCGAGCAGCCAGTCGTGGTAGCTCCCCGCGCCGCGAAGATCAGTTGGTTGGGCAACGACGCTTTTGGATGAGCCTTGGATTGAAAGGAGCGCGGTCAGCAAGGCGAGGCAAAGAATGCGGATGGTGGGGGAAATTGGCATGTTGAAGATTGTGTAAAGTAGTTTTCGCTACGCGAGCAGATGATGATCTGAAAGTGTCCAATCGTGAAAACGCGGATAGACTGCAACGCTGGATTACAAACGATATAATGGTGAATAAAAAGCTACTGGCACGAGAGTGGATCGCCTTGCGCCGAATTTTTTAGAAATCTGAGAGCACCATATATAATCCCCAGCTTGCTCCCACCACGCGAACATGCTAGAATGCAATCATGCGAATCATCTCGAAAAAAGCCTTGCGCAAATTTTGGGAGAGCCATGCTGATGCAAAGCGTGCACTGCAAGCGTGGTTGGACGATGTCAATCGCGCTGATTGGCGGACACCACGCGATCTTCAGCAAATATATGGTGCTGACGTTGTGCTTCCAGATAATCGCGCTGTCTTTAACGTTAAAGGCAACAGATATCGATTGATTGTGAAGATTCACTATAATCGCCGCGTGGTTTATATTCAATTTATTGGCACACACGCCGAATACGACAGGATTGATGCGCGGACAATTTAGCGAGAACACCTAATGCAGATCAAACCAATTCGGACGGAAGCAGATTACGAGGCCGTGTTGGCCACAATCGAGGATCTCTTTGATGCAGCGCCGGGCACGACTGAGGATGACCAGCTGGAGATTTTGGTCACGCTGGTGCCTTAGGCCTACGAACGGGTGCATTACGACTTGCCGCCGCCTGATCCCATTGACGCGCTGGAGTATTATTTGGACAGCCGCGCTTTGACGCGCAAGGCGCTGGAACCCTATATCGGCTCGCGCGCACGCGTCTCCGAAGTTTTGAACCGCAAGCGGCCCCTCACGCTGCGCATGATTCGGCGGTTGGAAAGGGGCACTGGCATTCCCGCTTCGATTTTGATTCAGCCCTATGCAACGGAGCAGGGGCCATCCGTCGAGGCGATAGCGGCTTGAATATGAATATAAAGTGGTTTGGAGTCTATTCCCCAAACCACTTTCCTTCCAATTCAAGCAGCGCGCCCCCCGTTTCCAACGCATCCAGCGCTTCGGCGACCTGCTCGTGCAGCGTGGCGGCGCGCAGGGGCATGGCGATCACATAGGGGTTGCTCTCCAGCGCCGGGCCGACGGCGACGAGCGCGTCCCCCTCGGCTGCGTACTGCGCCTGCTTGAGCGTGACGTTGTCCACCAGCGCCGCGTCGACCGCTTCCCCGCCCGCGGCTGCGCCCGCCCGCAGCGCGTCGACCACCTCGACAGGCGTTTGCAGCGGCACGAGCGTTAGCGCATAGCCCTCGCGCTGAAGCTGCCGCCCAATCAGGTCGCCCGTGCTGCCCCACTCCACGGCGACCCTTTGACGCTGCCCAGAGCGCGCCTGGTCTTCCCCGCTCTGTAAATCTTCCACCGTCTCCATCTCGCTGCCCGCGCGCACGGCCAGCCGAATGCCCGCCTCAAAGTAAGGCCGCGAGTAGGCGACGTTGCGCGTCATGCGCTCGTCAAAGGGCAGGGCGCTGACGACGCTGTCCACGCGGCCCGCCTGTAGCGCATCGAGCAGCCCGTCGAAGCCGATGGGCACCAGCTCGACATCGAGGCCCCACGATGTGGCGATAGCCTGGGCGAGCTCGGCGTCCAGGCCGACGATTTGGCCGTCGGCATCGAGCATCTCGAAGGGCGGGAAGCTGGGGTCGATGCCGACGCGCCACGTGCCGCGCGTCTGCATGGCCTGCCAGGTGGCGTCGCGGCGGGGGAGGAGGTCGCCGAGGAGAGGCGTGTCGCGTAGAAGAAAGAGCAGGGTAGCCAGGGCGATGAGCAGCAGAACAGCCAGCCCAACCTTCCGCCGCTGGCGACTCACTGCGACCCGCGCTGCTGTCCAGTTGTTCATGGGATCCGGATTGACGTTTTGTAAAAATCGCGGCCGGGTCGCACCGCCGTGTGTGGTGGTGCAATCGCTGCCCGCCGCACTGGGTAATTCCTTGCCTCGCCTCGTCGACCCGTTCGCACGAGGGCGGCGAACTCCGCGGGCTGGCTACCTAATCATCCGCCACCTGCCGCGCGACCGCAGTCGGCAGCAGAATCGTGACGCGCGTGCCGCTGCCCGGTGCGGAGGCAACCTCCAGCCGACCGCTAAAGAGGCGCAGCCGTTCACGGATGCTAAAGAGGCCAAAACCCGTGCCGGCTTCCAGCTGCGTTTCGGCCAGGTCAAAGCCCCGGCCCTCGTCCTCGACCACGATGCGGATGTGCGCCGCATCCTCATCCAGCGTTACGCGGGCCCGATCGATCCCCGCGTGTTTGACGACGTTGAAGAGCAGCTCGCGCACCAGATGGAAGAGCAGCACGCGCAGGTCTTCGCGCACAATCTGCACCTTGTGCTCCGCAGAGACCGCCACCTCCAGCCGGTGGACATCGCGCATGTGGCTGGCCAGCCAGCAAATGGCCTCAAACAGCCCTTCCCCCCTGAGCACGGGCGGGCTGAGCTCCACCGAAAGGGTGCGCGCCACGCTGATGGCGCGCAAGATGGCCTCGTTGCTTTCGCGCAGCAGCGGCAGCGTCTGCTCGGCCTGCGCCGGGGCCAACGCCTGTTTTAGATCGCCCTCCGCCATGCCGAGCTGTATCTGCGCGCCGTAGAGCAGCTGCTGCAAATCGTCGTGCAGCACCTGGGCAATGCGGTGGCGCTCGCGCTGCTCGGCCAGCGTGAGCGCCGAGGAGAGCGTGCGCACCTGGCGCGTGCGTTTTTGCACCAGCTCCTCCAGCGTGTCGGTCAGCTTGCGCAGCTGCTCCTCCGCCTGCTTACGTTGCGTAATGTCGGTGACGAGCGTGTAGAAGCCACCGGCTTCGCCCTCTACTTTGCTTTCTGCTTCCTGCTCCATGTTGCCGTCCGGCATGAATGTGGCCAGGACGGTGCGCGTCTCGCCGTCCGCAAAATCCAGCGTCGTTTCAAAATCGACGCGTTCGCCCGCCAGCGCCCGCTGCACGCGGGGCTGAATCGAGCGGTAGGCCGCCTCACCCAGCATCTCGCGGATCGTGTGGCCGATGATTTGCTCGCGCGGCTTGGCGAACCAGCGCGCATAGGCGGCGTTGACAAAGGTGTAGCGCTCGTCGCGATCCACGTAGCTGATCAGGCCGGGCACGTTATCGGTAACGAGCGCCAGCTCCGCCTTGCTGGAGAGCAGCGCCTGCTCGGCCTCCTTCTGCTCGCTAATATCCACCAGCGCCGTGAGCACGCAGGGCTCGCCGCTGATCTGCACCACGGTTGCCCCGGCCAGGCAGGTGCGCAACGAGCCGTCCCTCATGCGAAAGACCACCTCGGCATTGCGGATGGATTTACCCCGGCGCAGGCGCTCCAACCCTGGGCGCTGCTCGTCTTCGTTCAGCCACAGACCCAGCTCCACGGGCGAGCGACCGAGCGCCTCGTCGTGCGCGTAGCCGGAGAGCTGGATAAAGCGCTCGTTTACCTCCAGCAGCTTGCCCGTCTCCAAGGAGGTGATGGTCAAAAGAAGCGGGCTGGCGCTAAAGGCGGTGGCAAACTTGGCCTCGGACGCCGCCAAGTCCGCCTCGGCCCGCTTGCGCTCGGTAATGTCAAAGCCGGAGGGAACGAGATAGGCGATCTCGCCTGCCGAATCGTAGACGGGTGCGATGGTGTAGTCGACATCGAGAAAGTGTGCGGGGCCGATGCGGGCGCGGATGTCAAAGCGCACGGTTTCGCCGCGGGCCGCGCGCCTGATCGAGTCGCGAATCCGTGCCTGTAGCTCGCCGTCGTGGGCCAGCCAGTACCCTTGCTCGAAGGGCAAATCGCGCAGCGCCTCCATCCGCAGATCGGCAATCGCCAGCGCCGCGCGGTTGACCTCCACTATGCGGCCATCCGGCGTGAGCACGGCGGCAGAGGCGGCGAGGCTATCCAGCACGCGGCGCAGCCGATCCTCGCCGTTGCGCAGGGCGGCCTCGCTGCGCTTGCGTTCGGTGATCTCCTCCACCACCACGTTGATGCCGAGAATGTGGCCATTTGCATCGCGCAGCGGGAACCAATTCTCCAGCCACGTGCGCACCACGCCCGGCTGGGCAGGCGTCTCGCCGCTGATTTCGATGTCAAAGGCGGGCTCGCCCGTTTCCAGGATGCCGCGCATCACCGCTTCGGCTTCATCAGCCAAATCGGGCACGATCTCGCGCACGGTGCGGTTGATGTGGTCGGCGGCGGGGATGCCGTTGATTTCGGCCAGGTGCTTGTTGATGCGCAGGTAGCGCAGCTCCCGATCCAGCACGCAGAGGGCAACGCCCGCCGTGTTGTAGATGGTCTCCAGCTCGGCCAGGCGTGCCTGCGCCCGCTCTTCGCTCTCGTGCAGGGCGACAGCCGTCTGGCGGCGGGTCAGCGCTTCGCCCAGCAGGTAGGCCACGGCCTGGACAAAATCCACCTCGTAGCCGGCAAACTCGCGCGGCTCGCGTCCGTGGACGCTCAGCACGCCGCGAGGCCCCTCCTCCCCCTGAATCACAACGCTGAGGCTGCTGACCACGCCGTGCTTGCTCAGCGGCCCGTCGGGTGCGAGACGGGGCTCGCGCGCCAGATCGCCGATAACGACCGGCTCGTCCAGCCGCAGGGCGGAGCCAATGGGCGAGGCGTAGTTGACGGGCACACTGGCCGGGGAAAATCTGCCTTGATCGCCGCCGCGCTGCCAGCCGTGGCCCGCCGCGAGGCGCAGTTGGCTGCCGTCCGCCGCCAGCGACCAGATCGCACCGAGGGGCAGCCCCAGCGCATTGGCCACCCGCTCGGCGGCCAGCGCCAGCAGCGATTCGCTGGTTGTGCCCTCCAGCGCCTCCCGCCCCAGATCGGCCACGGCGCTCTGCTGCACGCGCAGCTTGACTTCGTGCTCGGCGTGGCGCAGGCTGGTGATGTCCACCAGCGTGATCACCACGCCGTCCACCGCTTGATCGGTCGCCTCGTGGGTCGTCTGGTAGGGCGACATGTGAACGATGTACCAGCGGTCGTGCTCGCTGCGCACCACCTCTTCGCTCGGCTCCAGCGTCTCCAGCACGCGCGCGGCCCGCTCCGGCAGGCGCTTTTGCAGCAGGTGGTGGGAGATGTGCCCCAGCGGGCGGCCAATGTCGGCCTCGATCAAGTTGAAGAGCTCGGTGGTGCGCGGCGTAAAGCGCTGCACGTGGAGCGCGCGATCTAGAAAGATGACGCCGACGTCGGTGGCGGCAATCAGGTTGAACAAGTCGCTGTTGGCGCGGTGCAGTTCACCAATTTTGTGCTCCAGCGCGCCGTTGACGGTGGTCAACTCCTCGTTCATGGACTGGAGCTCTTCCGTGCTTGTCTCCAGCTCCTCCATCGTCGATTTGAGCTCCTCGTTGAGCAACCGCAACGCCTCGTTCGAGCTCTTCAACTCCTGGCTGGAAAGCTCGTTGTCCTCGACGATGCGCTGCAGGCGCTCGCGCGTGCGCCGCAGCTCCTCCGTCAGCTGCGCCGTCGGTTCGTCCTGCCCGTTACCCGCGAAGACACCGGCCGCCCCGTCGAGGCCGGGTGGGCCGATTAGCGAAGCCTCCTCTTTCTCCTCAAAGACCACCTCGACGTAGTTTGCCGGAAAGCCCGGATCGTCCACCGGCTCCACGTGCAGCCGCACGTGGGTTGGCTCGCCCCGAACTTCCACCGGCAGCAGGCGCGATGTCGTGGGCTCGCCCCGTTGAAAAGCCTGGTGCAGGGCCGCGCGCAGCTCCAGCCGCAGGCCGGGCAGCACCCAGTGCAGCACGTTTTGCGAAAACGCGCCTTCCGGCCCGCGCAGAAACTTATCCGCGCCGCTAAAGGTGTGGGTGATTTCGTAATCCGCGTTGAGCAGCAGACGGGGCGGCGCATAGCGGCGCACGCTGCGCCGCTGGTACAGCTCTTCGGTGCTGGGCGTGCGCGCGGTGGTGGCGGGGCGTGCGGCGGGCGTGTTGAGCCCATCCAGCACGGAAGTCAGCGAAAAGCGCCCCGACGCAGCCACAGCCTGCTCGCGGCGTTGAAAGAGGTGGTGCGGCTTGTCCAGCACGGCAAAGAGGTTGGAGACATCGGCGGTTTCGGACGTGCCCAGGAAGAGGTAGCGGCCCGGCAGCAGCGCGTAGTGAAAGAGCTCGAAGAGCTTCTCCTGCGCCTCGCGGTTTAGGTAGATGAGCAGGTTGCGGCAGGCCACCAAATCCAGCCGCGAAAAGGGCGGATCCGTTATTAGATCGTGTACGGCAAAGAGCACGCTGTCGCGCAGGGCCGCGTCGACGAGATAGCCGTTCTCCTGCTTGACAAAGAAGCGCTGGAGCCGTTCGGGCGAGACGTGTTCGGCAATGGAGGCGGGGTAGTGGCCCCGGCGGGCGACGGCGATCGCTTCGTCGTCGAGGTCGGTGGCAAAGATTTGCAGCTGGGGCGGCTGCGGCAGGCGGTCGGCGTGCTCGTGCAGCAGAATGGCCAGCGAGTAGGCCTCTTCGCCCGTGGCGCAGCCCGCCACCCAGACGCGCACGGTTGTGTCTACAGCGGTGTCTACAGCGTCGCCGGGCTGCTGATTGGCAAAGAGCCGCGGCACGATCTGGTTATTTAGCGCGTGAAAGGCTTGCGGATCGCGGAAGAAGTTGGTCACGGAGATCAGGCTGTCTCGAAAGAGCGCCCGCGCTTCCTCCGGCGACTGCGCCATGTGCTCGGCATAGTCGCCCAGCTCCGCAATCCCCGTTGCCTGCTGCCGCCGACCGATGCGGCGCAGGATGGTGGAGCGCTTGTAGCTGGCAAAGTCGTGGCCCGTCTGCCGCCGAAGATGGTGCAGAATGGTGAGCAAGGCATCGGCGGTCTGTTCGACGGGGGCCTCGGCTTCAACCCCGGCGTCGAGGAGCGTCTCCTCGCTGGCTGCGCCGTCCACCATCGCGCCGTCCATCATCGTGCCGTCCATCGTCGCGCCGTCCATCATCGCGCCGTCCATGGGTCGGCCCGTTGAGTGATTGGATCGTGTTGTAGCGCTCGCTCGCTCTGCCTCGCCATGCCCGTTTTGTTCGACCCCATCCTGCACTGGCTCCTGCCCATCCATTGGCTTGTCCTTATTGGCTTGTCCTTATCACTTTACTTTACCAGATTGCTCTATTGTGCGTGTTTCCCTGCAAAAGTCAAGATGGTAGACGCGTTCCTAACAAACCAGAAATCTCCAAAGCGGATAAACTGCAATGGTGAACGGGGAACGGGGAATGGGGAATGGGGGGCGTGCACGATTAAGAGAGACCTAGCCCGTTATCTGTACCCCTGCTTATTTCCTACGTACAAGACAAGCCGCTCCCTTTCTGCTACGCTAAGGGCATCCCGTTATTCGACATCATTTCACCAAAGTACACACAACAAAAGGAGACCTCTTATGAAAAGTAAAAATCTGCGACACCTCTCGTTCTGGTTCGCGCTGGCGTTGACGTTCGCGCTGGTCGCGGCCTGCACCTCTGTCCCCCCCGCCGCCAACACCAGCGACGCAATCGACGATGATGTCGAGGCCGACCTTGAAATCACCGCCACGCCAATGGAGGCCGTCCCTGAAATAACGGGCACGCCCGGCGCGGACGATGATGCCTTTACGGACCCAGAAGCGCCGACGAACACCGTGCTGATGACCGACGACATGGAGATGACGGATACAGAGGAAATGACGGACGGCATGGAGATGACCGACTCGGTTGGCACCGAAGCCAACGAAGTCACCTCGGCGCCGGATGTGACCAACGCGACGACGCTGACCGAGGTGACACCGATTACCGAGGAGACGGAGCTGACCGAACTAGAAGAGGCCGAAGGCGCTATTCTGACGGACACCGACTCCATGACGGATTCGGACATGATGACCGATACCGGCATGGTGGAGGGCGCGACCGCCGTGGCGCAGATCGACGAGCTGGACGGCAGCGGCGTCTCCGGCACGGTGACCTTTACGCAGGAGACCGACGGCCTGATGGTGATGGTTTCGCTGGACGGCGTGGACGAGGGGCTGCACGGCTTCCACGTGCACGAGAACGGCTCCTGCGAGGCGGGTGATTCGGACAACGACGGCGTGGACGAGCCGGGCGGCGCAGCGGGTGGCCACTTCAACCCGACCGACGCGCCCCACGGCGCGCTCGACGATCCGGCGGACGAGCGCCACGTTGGCGACTTCGGCAACGTTGAGGCGGACGCCGATGGCGTCGTCGACGAGGAGTTTAGCGACGACGTTGCTTCGCTGGACGGCGAGAACAGCATTGTCGACTTGGCCATCATCGTCCACTCCGGCGAGGATGACTTGGTCACCCAGCCCGGCGGCGACAGCGGCTCGCGCGTCGGCTGCGGGATTATCGAGATGCAGTAGATGCTCGACGGTGGTGGCGCAGCGCGCTGTGCCACCACCGTCAAAACGGATTGCAAATTACAAAAAAAGTCTGGCTTCTATCCAGAAGCCAGACTTTTTTTGTCTATCCCAACGGCGAGTATACTATCTCCGTGTAAACCGCTCACGGAGACTATTGATGGACTTACCCACGCTAAAAATCCACCTGCTCGCCCAGCCCGGTGCAACCGAAGAAACCCCGTTCGGCCCGGACGCGCTCGTCTATAAAGTGGCGGGCAAAATGTTTGCCCTCGTCGCCTGGAACGAAGAGCCGCTGCGCCTCACCCTCAAATGCGATCCGGCGGACGCGCTCGCCCTGCGCCAGATGTATGAGTCCGTGGGGCCAGGTTACTACATGAGCAAGCGCCACTGGAACACCATTACGCTGGACGGCGAAGTACCGGATGACGAACTGCGCGCGATGATGGACGATTCCTATGCGCTCGTCGTCAAGGGCTTGCCCAAAAAAGTGCAGCGAGAATTAGCAGCCGCGGCGTGAGCACGCCCTCGTGCGAACGTGCTTGCTGGCGAACTAAATTATCTCGCGGGGTCGATCCGGCACGTGGGCGTGCCTACTCCACACTTGACTGCTGTATCAGCCACCAACTCCACCATGTCCTAAGTCCAAGCCTTCTACGACGCCAGCCCCGCAACCGAATGGCAGCGCGAGGAGCGCCACCCCACTGAATTTGCCGTGACCCGCCGTGTGCTGGCGGACTTTCTGCCTGCGCTGCCCGCTCGCGTGTTCGACGTGGGCGGCGGGCCGGGCCGCTACGCCATCGACTTAGCCCGCCGCAGCTACAAAGTCACGCTGCTGGATTTGGCGCGCGGCAACCTCGATTGGGCGCGAGGAGAAGGTGAACAAATTGAGCGGCGAGGAGTGGGAACGGTGGGTGGAGATGAACTATCGCGTCAGCCGGGAGCCGTCGCTGCTGGGCGGCGCGGATCACCTGCTGTACGTCGGGTGTGCGTAGTGGGAGGGCGCGCCCTCCCACTACGCACGTTACCGCCTCACCAGCGGCAAAAAGAGTGCGGCCCTTGCTTCCCCATCCCCCGGCAGCGACGGCCTCGCCAGCGGCGTCACCACCGGCGCGCCGACGCCGTCCCACGCCGGGCCAGCCGCGACCCGCAGGCCAACGCCACCCCCATCCGCCGCATCGCGCTGCTCGAACACATCGTGCGTGCCGTCGGCGTTGAGGCGGTCGATGTGGAGGTAGTAGACGTTGTCGCGCGGGTCGCTGTTTTCCACGGTGATGGTCTGCGCCGCGGCGTCGAAGCCCACGGCGACAGTCTCGCCAGCATTCATATCCAGGTTGCGCACGTTGACCGTGTAGTCCGCACCCGCCGCGCTGTGTGTCGAGACGGCGATCCAGGGCGTGTCGTCATCGCGCTGGGCTTCGCTGGGGGCGGCGGTAAAGACGAGCGTCTGGCGGGCCGGGTCGAGGTCGACCGTGGCGACGGCGTTGGGTGGGTCGGCTGAAAGAGCATCGCCCAGCGCGATGGGTACGACGGGCGGCGACGCCAGGTGAAGCTGGGTGAGGCGAACGGCGTAACCCGGCGCGAAGACGTTGAGACCGACTGTCGCTGCGTGCCCAAAGGCCGTGTCGCGGGGGGCGATTTGGATTTGGTAGGTCGCGCCCGCGGCGTGGGGCAGGCGCAGCAGAGGCGGCGTGTGCAACCCCGTGCCCGCGGCAAAGGGGCGCTGCTCGGCCCCCTCGATTTCGCCGATCCACGCGCCCGTCGCCAGCTCCATGCCCGCGCGCAGGCCGTCGTCCCGCGTGACGAGCAGGTAGCCCTCGCCGTCGAGCTGAAATTCGATCCACGGCTCGTCACCGGCGCAGAGCACGTCGCAGCGCTTGGGAAAGGTGATGGCCCGCCGCCAGCTGGCGAGCCAGAGCGTCTGGGTGTCGACGCTGCCGCGGTAGTCGCCCAGCGGCTGATCGGGCGCGGCGGTGCTGACGTAGGCCCACTCGCCGCTGGCGCGATTGAGGCGCACGGCGCGCGCAGAATCGCTCGGCGCGTTGGGATCGTAGACGCGGAGCAGATAATCATCCGCGCCCAATTCCTCGACGGCGTGGGGCACGACGAGGTGGGCGGCGCTGCCGTCCGCCAGCGCAAAGCCAAGCAGGAAGCGGTCGCTAAAGCCGCGGGCGGAGAGGTTGGCCAGCAGCGTGTCGAGCACGTGGGCCGGCGTCCGCTCCGGCGACATGGCCTGTGCGACCTCGAAGTCGAGCGGGGGCAGCGGCTGGGCGGCGGCGAGCAGGGCGACGTAGCGGCGCGCGGCCTCCTGCGTCAGGCCGTAGGTGGTGGTGGCGCCCGTGTTAAAGTCGCCGGGGGAGACGTTGCGGTTGGCGAAGAGGTTGAGCGCGCCAGCGGCCATGCCCGCGCCGTGGCCCCGGCCCAGCAGCGCCAGCTGGGCGCGCTGCCAGGCCTCGGCGGTGGCGGTGAGCACGCAGGGATTCTGCGTTTTGCAAACGTGCTCCGCCCCAAAGAGAAAGGCCACGTCGTCGGCGACGAGGTCGTCGCTGAGGCTGGTGCTGTAGTTGGGGAAGCGGAAGCCGTTGGGCCGCGGCAAGAAGCCCACGGCGCCGCGAATGTTTGTGCTCAAGGCAACCGGCAGCGGCCCGCCCCTCGCCTCGACCGTTTCGTCCGCCCGGCTAAAGACGCGGTAGTCGCCGCCGGTGGGCGCCTGCCAGGCCGCCGCGCTGTAGGCGACGCGCCGCTCCTGCCCCGGCGACAGATCGCCGATGGCCCAGGCCAACACGCCGTCGGCGTTGCGCTCGCCGCCGTCGCTGGCGCTGCCGCGCACGTAGCCCAGCCCCAGCGGCAGGGTCTCGTTGATCGCCAAATCCCTGGCGACCGTCGTCCCCTCGTTTGCCACCACCAGCACATACGTCACCGGCGCGCCCACGCCGACCCACGGCGGCGCTTCCTTGACGATGGAGAGCGCGGCGCGCGCGCGCCCCTGAAACTCAAAGGCCCCCATGTCGATGGGCGTATCCTCGAAGGGACGTTCGTTTAGGGCGGCGTCGACCTGGAGGGCGCGTGCGCCGACGGTGCTGCCGCTGTCCACGGCGGGGGAATCGGCGCGCAGAGCGTAGTCGACAGCGGCGGGATCGGCAAAGCCCGCATCGGCGACGAGTTTGCTGCTGCCGCCGTGGTGCACGTAGGTGCCGGCGTCGAGGAGTTGGGTGATGCGGCCGTTGCCCGCAAAGAGGTTGTAATCCTCGCGCACCTTGGCCTCGCCAACCACGACGCCGTCGAGGCTAGTTTCGCTGCCGCCCGCGGCGATCAGCGCCGTGTCGTGGCCGGTGAGGATGCTGTTGCTGAGGTTGAGGTAGCCGTCGCTGAAGATGGCCGCGCCGGGGTTGACGTGCGCGCCGCCCGGTTCGCCGCCGACAAAGGTGCTCTGCGTAATCTCCAGCCGCGACGTTGCGCCCAGCGCGTGAATCGCCGCCCCGCCGCGCGGCGAGACATTGCCCACAAAGAGGGCGTTGCTCAATGCACCGCGCTGGCTCCGCACGACCATGCCGCCGCCCCAGTCGCTGGCCCGGTTACCCATCACCGTGATTTGATTCGCGGAGAGCTCGTCGCCCAACGCGTAGATGGCGCCCCCCCGCTGCGCGACATTGTCCGTCAGCGTGGCCCGTTCCAGAACGAGATCACCCTGGGCAAAAATGGCTCCGCCCAGCGCGGCCCGATTCGCGTGCAGCGTGACGTTCTCCAGCGTGAGGTTGCCGTTGGCCCAGATGGCGCCGCCGCGTGCGTCGCCCGCGTCGCCGTTTTCCAGCACAAGATCGCGGATGATCGTGCCGCCGTCGACTTGAAGGGCGAGCAGGCGGAAGGGCGGCACGCTGGCGGCGCGGCGGATCGTCGCGCCGTTGCCGTTGATCACGCGGGTCTGCTGGAGCACGGCCCCGCTGCCGCCATACCAGTCGCTGCTGGGCGCGGTAAGTTCGTAGACGCAGGCGGGGTCGAAATCGAGCGTGCCGCTGGCTTCGCCCGCTTGGACGGCAGCGAGGAAAATCATTTGGGAACAGGGTTGGGTGGAAGCGGTCGCCGCGCTTTGGGCAGCGGTGGGCAGCGGCGCAAGCAAGAGGAGCAGGAGACCGAGCAAAAGGGCGAGCGGCGAAAAGGCAATGAAGCGGTTCATGGTTACACCTGTGGTCGCGCAGCAGGGGGGGCACGCCGCGAAGAATCGATGGATACGGCAACCAGTGTAACCAGTAACGTTTGCAAACGACATCGCCATTTGGTGGAGTCGATATCGTTATTTTGTGGCAGGAGACGCAGCGGGAAAAACGAGTTGGGCGAAGATGTACAGAGAGCAGGATTAGGAGATTTCGATCCACGAAGGAGCACGAAGGAAGAATGTAGACCCTCTTCCTTCGTGCTCCTTCGTGCCCTTCGTGGATCAATTCTGATCAATACCGGAAAAGCAGGTCGACAAAAAAAGTTGTGTCGTCGTTGAACCACGACCGGCTTTCGAGCAGGCGGTGGCCGACGATGGCAAAGTGGGGGCGGAGGAGCGCGTAGTAGGCGTCGCGGGTGCGGGGGATGGCGTAGCGGTCGTCGAAGTCGAGCGTGTCGGTCTGCCAGCGCAATTCTTCCTCGGTGGGGGCGGTGAAGTAAAGATACTTGAGCCGGCGCGCCAGCACGGGCATGACGGCCTCAATTTCGGGATCAGAAAGGTACTGAAAAACCGAGGTGCAGATGCCCAAGTCAAAGACGGCTTCCTGCGCCGGATCGTCGCACCAGGAGCGGAGGTCCGTGCGCAGCAGCTCGATTCGGATGCTCTCGACGTCGGTGATGGCCCCGTTGGCCGCGTCGCGCTCCAGCAGCCCAAAGGCGTGCGGCGACGGCTCGACGCCGACGGCCTCGAAGGGCACAAGCACGTCGACCATCGCGCGAAAGAGGTGGCCCAGCCCAAAGCCAAAGTCGATCAGCCGCCCCACGTCGACGTAGTGGGCGTCGAGCAGCGCTTTGAGCGCGAGCGCTTGGCGGCGGGCGTTGAAGACGCCGTCCATCTTTTCGGGTTCGGCGTAGTAGGTTTTCCAGTAGCTCAGCGGAAAGCCGGTCGCGCCGGGGCCGAGGGGGTCGGTGGGTTGGGGTCTTATCAAAATCAGGTGGTGGTCGCGTTCGACCCCTCCCTAGCCCTCCCCTTGGAGGGGAGGGAACTGCTTTCTCGTTTACTCCACGAGGTTTTCTTCACTGGCATGAGGAAAGTCAGAACCCGCCCCCACCCCGCGACTATCGCCGCGCTCAACATCAGCAGCGCGCCCAGCACCCAAAACATGGGTCGGTAGCCCAGCCCTGCCACCAGCCCGCCGCCCAGCAGCGGGCCGACGACCTTGCCCGCGTTGTTCAACGTGCCGATCACGCCCATGCCCGCGCCGGTGTGGTTGCGCGGGAGCTGGCGGGCGGCCAGCGCGACCGTTGCCGGGAAGATCAGCGCCTGGACGGCGCCCATGCCCACGGCGATGGCGAGCAGCACCGCGTTGTTGGGTGCATAGCCAAGCAGCGGCAGCAGCCCGCCCAGCCCCGCCATGCCGAAGCCAATGGCGCGTCGGTGGCCGATGTGGTCGCTCCAGCGCCCGGCCAGCGGCTTGAGCAGCGCCAGCGTTGCCTCCTGCACCGAAAAGAAGAGCCCGGCCGCAAGTAGGCTAAAGCCCGCGCTGAGTCCGTAAACGGGCAGAAAGGCGCGGATGGCGTAGGTCGCCACGTAGACGCTCGATTCCAAGCCGCCGCTGAGCCAGATGGCGGGCGTGCGGCCGCTGGCGTGCAGGGCGTCGGCCGTGCGCCGGGCAAGGGCGGTAAATTGTGCTCGCTTGGGTGCGCTGGGTGATGCTGCTGGTTGCGCAGATCGCGATTCGTCCAGCCGCAGCACCGGCAGGAAGGCCACGCAGCTCACGACGCCGATCACCGTGAAGACATCCGCCGGCGTCAGCCACGTCAACAGCAGGCCGCCCATCGCCGGGCCGACGATGTAGCCGCCGCTGCGCGCAAGGCCAAACCAGCCAAAGTTTTCGGCCAGCCGGGATTGGGGTCGCACGCTGGGTTTGGTGGGTAGTTGACCCCACCCCCTCAATGCTGGTTCGTTATTGACGAAGCCTTGTGCCCCCCCTCCCCGCGCGCGGGGAGGGGGTTGGAGGGTGGGGTCTCGCTCGCCAGCCACTAATACGTTATCCCTTTCCAAGTTCTCCGCTCCACTTTTCACTTCCCCAGCCATCAGGCTCTGCTCGGCAATATACGCCAGCGTGACCGGGCCGTAAATCGCGGTCGCCGTGCCGTGGATGAGGCGAATCGCAAAGAGTTGAGCGGGCGTCTGCACGAGCTGGTAGAAGAAGGGCACGATAGCAAAAAATCCCGTGCCCGCCAGCAGCCACACGCGCCGACCGCGCGCATCCGAGAGCACGCCAATCAGCGGCTTGAGCACCATCCCCGTCACCGTGGAGACGGAAACAATCAGGCCAAGCACGACGTCGCCTGCGCCCAGCGCTGCCGCGAAAATCGGCAGCAGCGGCGTCTTGCCGATTTGGTAGGCCGAGCGGACGATGAAGTCCGCAGCGGTGAGATTGAGAAAGTTCTTAAGGCGCATAAATTTGTTGCAACGGGAAACTCAGTTGAGCCCAAAGCTTTCGAGAACCCTGGCGCCCGAGGTCATGGCTCTCCATTCTCTTCGTTCGCCTTGGCCAACCGATTCTTCTCTGTCCAGACTCTTCGGCCTTTGGATGCTTGACCGCAATCCAAGGGGAGCCACCCAACTTGTTTACTAATTCTGACCCTTTTTCAGCCGCTTGGCAAACGGCTTGCCCCTCTTTGGGGCAAACTCCCCGTTCTTGAATTTTCAAGGGCTTTGCCGCTCGCCTCTCTTCCCCGATACCAGGGTCCCGATTTGAAAATGCTCGCTGCGCACTTTTGCTAGACTCTAGATTCACTAGATTCGTAATTATTCAGCCTCGCTCCCAGCCCCTCTCCCGTTCACTGAGCCCTGCCGAAGGGCACGGGAGAGGGGCGTTTGATTCCTCGTTGACGAAGCGACTCGGCTTTGGCCAAATCGCTTTGTCAACGAAGAGAGTGAAGGCCTCCCGCCTCGCGTGGCGGGAGGATTTAGGTGAGAGGCGAACGCTTGCCCACCCTGAAGATTCACTGGAGATTCACTAAATTTGCTTAGGTCCCGTTGACGCTTTGCTAAACGAGCTTGGCAGGGAGGTCGAGCGCGCCCCCATCTCCAACCCTTGCCCCACGCATGGGGAAAGGGAGCCTTCTGCTCCCCTCAGCCTGGGAGAGGGGCCGGGGGTGAGGGCCAATTCTCAATGTCAACGGAACCTAGCCTATTGTTTGCACGGTACGCCGTCAAACAAGAAGCCCGGCTTTTTTCAAAGCCGGGCTTCTTGTTTGCTATATCTTATCCGCTATACCGCGCTGGCAATACTCCTACCCCTTCAGCCCGCTGTAGCTGACGCCTTCGATGAAGTAGCGCTGGAAAATGAAGAAAATAATCGCCATCGGCAGCGTCGTCAACATCGCGCCGGCGAGCATGGCGTTCCACTGGAGGCTTTCGCCAATGCCGCCGCGCAGCAGCGCTAGCCCCAGCGGCAGCGTCACCAGATTGGTGTTGGAATTGACGACGATCAGCGGCGTCATAAATTCGTTCCAGTTGGCCTGGAAGGTCAGAATGGTCAGGGCGATCAGGGCCGGGCGGGCCAGCGGCAGCACGACGCGGAAGAACATGTCGAAGCGGCTGGCGCCGTCGATGCGCGAGGCTTCTTCGAGCTCGCCGGGGATCGACTCGAAGAATTGCTTCATGAGAAAGACGCTAAAGGGCAGCACCAGCACGGGCAGAATTAGGCCGCCGTAGCTGTCGATGAGGTTGAGCAGGCGGAAGATGATGAAGCGGGGAATTAGCAGCACAATGCCGGGAATCATCATCGTGCCGAGGATGCCGACGAAGAGCACGTTGCTGCCGGGAAAGGGGATGCGCGCCAGCGCGTAGCCCGCCATGCTGGCAAAGAGCAGGTTGCCCGCCGTGACGGCGATGGCGACAAACGCGCTGTTGAACATCCAACGCTGGACGTTAAAATTCTGCATGCGCAGATAGCCCTCCAGCACCCACTGCTCCGGAATTAGCTGCGCGGGGTTGGCGGCGATGTCCGGCAGCGATTTCAGGCTGGTGGTCGTCGCGAGCGGGAAGGGATAGAAAAAGGCCAGCGCCAGCAAAAAGAGCAGCGCATACGAAAGCAGCGCCCGCACGCGGCGACCCCACACGTTCGGCGTCTGCCCGCGCTGCGGATGAGGCTGTGTAACGGGCACGGCGCCCGCGCCGCGACCGGCTTGTGCATTGGTTGCCATGGTTTATACCTTTGTCAGTAATCAACTGCAATACAGCGGGATTCGGCTTACGCGAAGTTGGCAGTCAACCGTAGGTCACCTTTGCTCCGCAAGGTGACGGACACCATCAACCCAACCGCTCGGCACCTTACGCGATTGGGGGTCGGCGCAGATTGTCACATAGCGGAGCATATGTGACCTACGACGGACTACGCCGCCTCGTCCCCCGCAATGCGGCGCTGCAGCAGCGTCAGCAGGAAGATAATCAGGAAGAGCAGCACCGCTGTTGCCAGGCCGATGCCCATTTCGCTGTTGCGGAAGCCGTTGCGGTAGACGATGTAGGCCATGGTCAGCGTCGTCTTGGCCGGGCCGCCGGAGGTCATCACGTAGATTTGGTCGAAGACCTGGTAGGTGCCGATCAGGCCGAGCGTGACGATGAAGAAGAGCGTGGGGCGCAGCAGCGGCACGGTGATGCGGCTAAAGGTCTGCCACACGTTGGCGCCGTCGATCTGCGCGGCTTCGTAGACAAAGCTGGGAATGTCCTGCAAGGCGGCCAGAAAGATGATCATCATCGTGCCGATGGTCGTCCACGTGTTCATGATCATGATGGCCGTCAGCGCAATGCTGGGGCCGCTGATCCAATCCCAGACGGTGAGCCCCAGCAACTCTGCGCGCAAAAACTGTGGCCCGTCGCGCAGCGTGATGCCGAGCGCTTCCAGAATCACGTGGATCAAGCCGCGCGGATCGGCCAGCCAGGCAATCGGCTCCCACGCGCCAAAGGTGACGGTCTCCAGCACCTGGTTGATCAACCCGCTGCGCTGGTAGAGAAACAGGAAGATCAGGCTGATGGCAATCGACGACGTGATCGAGGGGAAGTAGTAGGCCGTGCGGAAAAAGCCCTTGAAGCGCAGCAGCTTCTGGTTGACGATCACGGCCAGTACCAGCGCCAAAATCGTCTGCAAGGGCACGACGCCCAGCGCGAAGTAGGTCGTATTCTTGAGCGAGCGAAAGAAGTCCGCCTGGCGAATGCCGCCGGAGAAGAGAATTTCGCTGTAGTTGGTCAACCCCACAAAGCTCGCCGTCGATGGCGGCGTGATGCCGTTCCAGTCGGTGAGGCTGTAGTAGATGGCAAAGAGAATGGGCACGACCAGAAAGGTGCCCAGCACCAAAATCGTGGGCAGCATAAAGAGCCAGCCCGCGATGGCGTCTTGCCGATCCTGCTGTCGAATCCCCGTTGAAGTAGCCATGATGTCTCCAGTCCAGAGCTAGCGTCTTGTCAAGCGTGAAATGAGGAGAATCGTAGGTGCGGTTGAAAACCGCACGGTCGTGACCTACCCCTTCGCATTGGTCTAGCGAAAAGGCAGCCCATGATTGCGCAGCTAAAAGCAGCGCCTACGATTCGCATCAACTCACGCTTGACAAGACACTGGCGAGGGGAGACAGAGACGGAAATCATTGTCGGCTCGACCAGCCCGTCTCTGTCTCTATCTCCCGCCTCTATCTCTTAGCGATTAATCACTTCCGTGCCGACTTCCTGTGCGTTCTCCAGCAGCTGCTCCGGCAGGATCGCGCCGTTAAGCGCCTGCTCCAGGTCGGAGTTGATGGCGTCGCCCAAATCCGAGAAGCCGGGGAAGAAGCTCCAGGGGCGGGCGTACTCCGTGCCCGCCAGCAGCGGCTCCAGATCGGGGTACTGCTCCAGCCAGCCCTCGCTCAGACTCTGGCGCGCGGGCATGGCGATGCCGAGGTCGGTCCACTCACGCATCCCCTCCTCGCCCGTCAGGAAGTTGATCAGGTCGACGGAGGCTTCCGGATTCTCGTTGTTGGCGGGCGCGCCGTAGCAGACGGTAAAGCCCATCGTCGCCTGGCCGCCGGGGCCAGCGGGCAGCTCGGCCACGCCCCAGTTGACATCGGGGAAGGAGTCGCTCAGATAGGGAACCATCCAGTTGCCCTCCACCACCATGGCCGCGCGCTGCTTGCCAAAGGCTTCGCCGTTCCAGCCGCTGTCCAGGTTGGCGGGCTGTTCGGCAAAGCCATCCAGCACCATATTGACGTAGTAGTTGACGGCCTCCAGCGCTTCGGGGCTGTTGATCGTCATCTCGCTCAGGTCGTCGCTGGTCACGCTGCCGCCGGCCTGGTAGATAAAGGCGATCAGCCGCGCAAAGTCCGGGCTGAGCGACATGCCGAGCACCGGCGCGCCGTCCACTTCCAGCCCGGCTTCGGTGATTTGCTGAGCGGCATTGCGCAGATCGTCCCACGTCCACTCGCTGGTCGGCGCGTCCACGCCAGCTTCCGCAAAGAGGTCTTCGTTATAGAAGAGCCCCAGCGTCGCCACATCTTTGGGCGGGCAGTAGAATTCGCCGTCCCAGGTAAAGGCCGCGCGCAGGTTCTCGTAAAAATCGTCGGGGTTCGCCATCTCGTCGCCGATGGGGGCCAGCGCGCCCGCCGAAGCGTAGTTGGGGAAGAGGCTGCTGTCGACGTAAAAGGCATCCGGCGGCGAGCCACCGGCCAGCGACGTCTGCAGCCGCTCGTTGTACGAGGGCGCCACATTTAGCCCCACCGTTACATTGCTCTGCTCCTCGTAGCTGGCGATCACCTCTTCCAGCCGCGCCTGCTCGGATTCGCTGCTGGACCACGTCAGCAGCTGCACGTCGCCCTCGACCATTTCGGCGTCGGCGGCGACGTCTTCCGTGCCGGTGATCACATCCTCGGCGTTGGTGATGTCGCCCGCACCCTCGTCGGCAATCTGTTCTTCAAGCGATGCGCCCGTCTCGCCGCCCGAATCGGCCGGGGCACAGGCCACCAGCACCAGGCCCAGCGCGAGCACGAGGCTCAGCGCCAGCATCAAACGTGTACGAATGGTTGTCATGGGTTAGACTCCTTTTGGTAGAACAAAAATTTTCAACCGGACGCGTGTCGGGAAGCGTGTCCGGTGGGGGAACTTGAGAATTGGGAACGGGGCCTTTTGGGTGACCCAGCCTTTAACCCCCTTCCAGCCTCCCCCATGATGGGGGAGGGGCTGATCCTTCGCCGATTACGCGACTGTGTTTTTCCTTCTGCGTGTGGAAACAACCAACTGCACAACCAACGAACCAACGGCCTCCTCCCCAAGCTGGGGAGGGATGGGGAGGGGTCAACCGCGCAACCGGCGAACTTACGCCGCCCGCCCCAATTTGGAGAGGGGCTGATCCTTAGTAAATTGTGCGATTGGTCTTCGCCATCGGTAGGGGAAACAACCAATCACACTGTCAACGAGCCAACGGCCCCCTCCCCAAGCTGGGAAGGGATGGGGAGGGGTCAACCGCACAACCGGTGAGACTACGCCTGCCGACCCAAATCGATCTCGTGCCGCTCGCCGTGAATTTCGACCGAGAATGCCAGCCGCTCCCAGTGCGACGGCAGCTGCGGATCGACAGCGTAACCGACCGCGCCGTTCTCCTCCGTCAGCTTCAATCCCGCAAAGCCAAAGACGACGGCCTGCCACAGCCCGCCCGCCGAGGCGATGTGGATGCCGTCGCGGGCGTTGCCGCGCACGTCGTCGATATCCGTCAGCGCGGCGTGCATAAAGCGGCGGTAGGCCTCGTCCGGCATCCCCAGCTTGCAGGCGACCCAGGCGTGGATCGCCGGGCCGAGCGAGGAGCCGTGGCTGTGGTCCGTGCGCGGCTCGTAGTAGTCCCAGTTCGCGCGCAGATCATGCTTGTCAAACTGATCGGCCAGCAGAATCATCAGCATCAGCACGTCCGCCTGCTTGAGCACCTGGTAATCGTTTGTCTCCGCCACGCCGAGAATCGCCTGCATCGAGCGCGTGCGGTCGGCGTACTGCGCCCAGTCGACCTCCTTGAGATTGAAGAAGCCCTCAAACTGCTCAATCAGCCCATCGTCATTTTGCCGGACGACTAGCTTCTCAGCGATGTCGCGCCACCTATCCAATCTTGAATTATTAATCTCCAATCTCGCCCCAAGTTCCTCTGCCTGCTCCGGCGCGTTCTGCGCCAGCCAGCGCCACGCCGCCACCGCCGTCTCCAAATGCCAGGCGGCCATCTCGTTGGTAAAGGCGTTATTGTCCACGTTGTCGTGGTTCTCATCCGGGCCGAGCACGTTGGAAATCGAGTACGCCCCCGGCGACGGTGTATCCGGCTCGACGCGGCTCTCCCAAAAGCGCGCCGTCTCCAAAATAATTGGCGCACCGTAGCTGGCAAAGAAATCGGCGTCGCCCGTCGCGCGCCAGTACTGCCAAATGGCGTAGGCAACGTCGCTGCTGAGATGAATTTGCAGGTCGCCCGTCCAGATGCGCACGAGACCGTCGCTGTTGGGGTCGGGCAAATAGCGCGGGGTGACTTCGTCGCCCATTTCGGCGCTCTCCCAGGCGAACTGCGCGCCCTCGAAGCCGCCAGCCGCGGCCTTGCGGCGCGCGCCGTCGAGCGTGTGCCAGCGGTACAGCAGCAGATTGCGCGCCAGCTCCGGCTGCGTAAAGGTAAAGAAGGGCAGCACAAAAATGTCCGTGTCCCAGAAGACGTGGCCGCGGTAGCCGAGGCCGCTCAGCGAGCGCGCGCCGATGCTAGCGCCGATGTCGTCGCCCGGCGCGGCGATGCGCAGCTGAAAGAGCGCGTGGCGCAGCGCCACCTGCGCTACATCATCGCCGCGGATGGTCGCGTCGCTCGCCCGCCAAAAATTTGACCACGCTTCGGCGTTTGCCGTCGCCAGCGCGGCAAAGCCCTCGCTCGCCACTTTGTCGACCTTGTCCAGCGCAGCGGTCAGCGGATCAGCGTCATCGTTGGGCGCGTCCCGGTCGAGATAGACGCCGACAAATTTGTCGACGACCCACGGCTCCTCGGCGGCCAGCGTCGTCTCCAACACGAGGCCGGGGTTGCCCGCGCAGTCGGCATACGCGGGGGCAAGGTCGACCAGCGAGGAAGAGAGCCGCATGGCTTCGGCCAGCGTCTTCTGCGAGCCGCGCGTTTGGCCCACCAGGTAAACGCTGCCGTTTCGCTCGCCCTGCTCAAAATTTTGCCAGTGCAGCAGGCCGTCGTTTTCGACGTGCCCATCCAGCCGCTGCCGCACGCGCACGGTGGCGGCGGCATCCAGCGGCGTGATTTCGAGGCGCACGGCCAGCGCGTGCGGATCGGCGAGGCTGGCAAAGCGGGTGAAGTGGAGTTCAACGGCGCGACCCTCGCTCGGCGTCCAGCGGAAGCGGCGGTGGAGTTCGCCCGTGCGCAGATTGAGCCAGCGGCTGTAGTCAGCGATTTCGTCGGCGGCCACGGCCCGGTCGAGGTGGAAGGCCGTGCCGTCGACCCAGAGATCGCAGGCCGTCCAGTCGAAGCTGTTGGCGAGTTCGGTGTGGAAGGTGGGCACGTCATCCCACAGGCCGTGGACAAGCGTCGCGGGTCGGTCATCGGTTGCCCCCTCTTCGAGCGAGCCGCGTGTGCCGAGGTAGCCGTTGCCGATGGTGAAGACGGTCTCCTTGTGCTGCTGTGCGGCGGGCGCGGGGTCAAACTCCGGCTCGATCACGCGGAAGGTGGCAGCGTAGAGCAGATCGGCGACGGTCGCGCTCTCAAGATTGGGCAACACCAAATCGGCGTGGCCCACGCGCTCGACCGGGCCAATGCCCACCGTGACCATGCCCGCCGCCTGCGCGCCGTCGATGCCGGAAGCCGCGTCCTCAACGACAATGCACTGGGCGGGCGGCACGCCGAGCGCCGCGGCCCCGCGCAGGAACAAATCCGGTGCGGGCTTGGGGCGGCGGTGGCCGGGCGCGGCCTCCGGGTCGGGGCCGGCGACGATGGCGTCAAACCAGTCGCTGATGCCGAGCTTGTCCAGCACGAGCGGCGTATTGCGGCTGCCGGAGGCCACGGCGATTTTGAGATCAGACTGGCGCAGTTCGTTGAGCAAATTTTCCACGCCGGGCAGCAAATCTTCGCGGGTAACGGTTTGCAGCATTTCTCGATAGCGCGTGTTTTTGCTCTCCATCCACGCCAGCGCTGTCGCTTCTTCGACTTCGCGGCTGGATTCGCGCAGAATAATATCGAGCGATTCGCGCCGAGAGACACCGCGCAGCTGCTCGTTGAGCGTCCGGTCAAAGGTCAGCCCCTGGGCATCGGCCATTTCCTGCCAGGATTGGTAGTGATACTCGGCGCTGTCGGTGATGACGCCGTCGAGGTCGAAAAGGATGGCTTGAATGGGAGCGGGCATAAGACAGATCGAAATGTCGATAGATTTGGAAAGAGATTATCTGGATTCAGAGAAAGATGGGACACGGATAAATACGGGCTGCGCACACGGATTTTTAGCCATACAAGTTAGCCCTGCGGTTGAAATTCTTAGAAATCCGTGTTTATCCGTGTCACCCGTGTCCAAAAATGAAGCGCCGAACTACTGAACTGAGCTTAGTTGAAAATTAGTCGTTAGAGATTGACTGCTCGGCATAATCTCCAATCTCTAATGATCGATCTCTCGCGGCAAAAAATGTTGTGGCGCACGCAGGCTCGATGCGCGCACAATCAACTCCGGCTGCAACGTAATTTTGCTCTCTGCGGGCACCTGCCCCTGCATCGCGTCGATCAACAATCGCACCACTTCCCGGCCCATTTTGCTCTCTGCGGGCACCTGCCCCTGCATCGCGTCGATCAACAATCGCACCACTTCCCGGCCCACCTCGGCCAGCGGCTGCTGCACTGATGTGAGCGGCGGGTTGAGGTACTGGACGCCCGGCATGTCGTCAAAGCCGGTGATGCCGACGTCCGGCCCCACGCGCAGCCCGGCGGCTTGAACGGCGTGCATGGCCCCCATCGCCAGGTGATCATCCACGGCGACGATGGCGGTGGGGCGCTCGGCTTTGGGTAGGGCAAGCAGCGCTTGCGCGGCGGCGTAGCCAGCGGCAAAGACGCTCTCGCCGCGGCGGACGAGCTCGCTCGCCACATCCACGCCCGCCGTCGACATCGCCTCGAAGAAGCCGTTGGCGCGCGCCGTGCCCGTGCGCGAGCCTTCCGGCCACGCCAGCAGCGCAAGCCGCCGGTGACCCTGCGCCAGCAGGTGCTGCGTCGCATCGCGCACCCCCGCGCGACCGTCCACATCCACAAAGGGAAAGGACCATTCGGGATTGGCGCGGCCAAAGGCGACAAAGGGAAAGTCGAGCTCGCGCAACAGCCGGATACGCGGATCGTCGTAGTTGGTCGTCGTCAAAATAAAGCCGTCGACCCGGTTCGTGGCAATCAGGCTGCGGTAGCCCGCCGTCGGGTCCGCCCCCGTTTGGGTCGGAAAGAGCAGCACGTGGTAGCCCACTGCTTCCGCGGCCTCGGTCGTGCTGCTCAGAAAGCGATCCAGGATCGGGTTGGGCCGGTTGTCGCGTTCGGGCGTCCACGAGTAGCCGATCAGCGCGCTGGACCGGCGACGCAGGTTGCGCGCCGCCGCGTTGGGCCGGTAGCCCAATTCGTCGACAACCTGCCAAATCAGCGCTTCCGTCGCGGCGGCAACGTTGGCTTTGCCGTTGAGCACTTTGGAAACGGTTTGATAACTTACGCCCGCGCGGGCCGCCACATCTTTGAGCGTCACGCGCGAGGGAGCAACAGTTGCATTCACAAATATTTAGCGGTCGGGGAGTCGGGGCGAACGTTCGCCTAGAGCATACTGGAAAAAGGATGTGGTGTCAAGGGGCAAAATTTTTGGGAACCGTGCAGTCAGCAGTTCCAAATTTAGGGACAGTTAATCAGGAGGGGGTTCAAGTTCGAGCTGGATATGGCGGGGTCGTGGCGGGTAAGCCGAAATTTTTGCGCGGCAACGTGGGGTGTGGGATGCGGGGTGTAGGATGCCGGTGGTCGGGCCGAGGGTCGATTGGCTCATGGCGCGCTTTTGGTGACAATCGACGGCCGAGTTAGCGTAGCACAAAAGTTCGCTCTGTCGCGTTTTTACAAGACGAAAGCGTGCACGCCGTCGTATAATTAGATGTAACTTATCCATACGCAAGCTTCGCAGCTTGTACCACCGAGGAGCTTCACATGAGCAGACGCGCCAACGCAACCTTTACCATCAGCAAGTGGGACGAGCAGACTTGGGACGGACAGCCCGCGCAGGAGGTGGAGGGCAGCAAGCTCACGCGCGCCGAGATTGCCTACCGCTACACGGGCGAAACCGAGGGCGAAAGCGAACAGCAGTATCTGATGACCTACAGCGAGGGCAGCCCCACTATCTTTATCGGGCTGGAGCGCATTACGGGCAGCCTAAACGGAAAGTCGGGCAGCTTTGTGCTCCAGCACGAAGGGTCGGATGCGGAGGGCGGCGTGGTGGCGAATTACCAGGTCGTCCCCGGCTCGGGCACGGGCGAGCTGGCGGGGTTGCGCGGCAAAGGGCGCATGGAAATTGCGGGCCACGCCGAAAGCTACTCGCTTGTGCTGGATTATGAATTTGAGTAGGGCGAAGGGCTGTTTGGCCGCCGTTTCGAGCGTACGGGCACGCCATGGCGTGCCCGTACGCTCGAAACGGCACGGCTTACACCCGTGTTTTCACCACGCACAGCGCCTGCCGAATCTCGCCCAGGTGATAGGCCGTGTGTACGATCATCGACAGCGCCGCCGCAATCGCTTCGTCATCATCCCAGCTTGCTAACTGCGCCATCTCGCCACGCACGCGATCGTGGGTGTCACGCAGCCGCTGGTGGCTGGCTGCCCACTCTTCTTGCGTCACGCCGCCGACCGTTTGCCAGATTTCGCTCCAGTCCACCCTGCCCACTTCCTGGCCGAGCAGCGCGCGCTCCAGCACCTCCAGATAGAAGCACACGTGCTCCACCTGTGCAGCCAGCGTCGCACAGCGCCCGCCTACGAGGATCGAGGCTTCGTCGGCGCTGATGGTCGCCAACGTCTCGAAGAGCGACGTGCCCTTGTCCAGGTACATGCCCTGCACCTGGGAGAAGGTCTCGTCGAAGAGGTCGAACAGCTCGCTGGTGAACAATTGCGTTTGGATTGTTTCGGACATAAATCTCCTGCTGTGTGATGAAAATGGGCTATCGTTCACTCAAAAAGAAGGTGAAGTCAAAATCGCCTGGCGAGTGGCCGTAGCCCGTCAGCATGGCGGCGGCTTCGCTGCGGTGCTGCGTGCCGTGGTTGACCACGTGCAGCAGAGCGTGCCAGAGGACGGGCTTGCGCGTGCCCTCGTCGACCGTGTAGCGCACAACGCCCGCCAAGGCCTCATCGGTCAGGCCAGCCAGGTAGTGGCGCATGGCCTGCTCTTCCCCGCGCCAGCGGGCGACGATGTGGTCGAGCGTCGGCAGCTCATCTTCCGTGAGCAGCCCCGTTTGCTGATCGTGCTGGAGCAGCATGCGCCAGCCGTATTCCGTATCCAACATGTGGATCAGCGTGTGGTGGAGGCTGCCGTAGGGAAAGGCCGTGGGCGCAGTGAGTTGTTCTGTGCTAACATGCTCGGCGGTGGATAGAACCCGCCTGTTGGCCCAAATGTTGTAGTCAAAGAGCAGGTGGATGTCTTGTTTTTGCATGGTGCGATTTTTTAAGACAACGGCGCGAGCGTAGCGGCTGGGCGCGCCCAGCCGCTACGCTCGCTTTTGAACTGACAAACACCCCAACCACGCAGGAGGAAACCATTGATGAGCTACCAAAACACCTTTATCCAAGTCGCAGCGGATTGCCCGGTTTTGGAGAGCGAAGTGCCGCCCGTGCGCGGCGCAAAAAAGCCGCAGCACGTGCTCCAGTACGAACTGCTCACCGAGCAGCCCTACACCTTTGACCACGAATCGCTAACCTTTGAGGTTTACGTGCGCCACAAAGGGCTGCTCGACCAGCTTCCCCAGCGGCGCGACGAGCTGTGGCACGAGCTGTTTCTGAAGGGCCACCCCTGTATGAGAGCCTCGTCGCTGACCAAGCGCTACGGCTGGGGCGCGCATTACGACGAGCAGGGGCGCATCGCCATTTACCCAATGGAGTCGGAAGAATACCAGCGCTTTGTCGAGCAGGCGGGCGAGGAGGGGACGCTGCTGTTGGCAATGCGTAACAAACGAAGTGCTTAGTCAAACAAGCTGGAGACCGCACACTGAAAGCCCGGCAGCAGCGGCGAAGTGACCGTATCCTCCGGCAGCAGCGTTGTGACCAGTCGCAGCTCTCCCTGCTCGCGGCGGTAGATTTCGACCTGCTTCAAGCGCCAGTCCAAAATCCAATACTCGCGCACGCCTTGCGTGGCGTAGAGCTTGCGCTTGGCCGTGCGGTCTCGCGCCTCATTGCGCGCACCAAACGAGAGCACTTCGACCGCTAGTTCGGGCGCGCCCGTCAAATGTCCGGCGTCATCCATTAAAGTAGCGAGCCGCTCCGAACTAATCCAGGCGACATCTGGAATTACATCATCAGCATCGCTAAAGATGACGCCTGGGGTCACGGCAACTTCACCCTCTCCTTGTTCGCGGCACCAAAGCTTTAGCTCCATGTAAACGTTTCCACACACTTCTTGATGATGCCAATGGGGGGACTTTGACATAGACAACTCTCCGTTGATGATTTCGTAGCGCGCGCCGTTTTCGGGCAGCAGCTCGAGATCGCTGCTGCGCCAGGGGCCGCGTGCTGACCGTGCTGAATCGGCTCGAGCCGGCTGCGCGGCTGGGGTGGCGACAGGGGTTGCCATGGTGACCTCCAGATCATCTGTCAAATAACAAATTAGTGCGCGAATTGTACCACGGACATGGACATCTGAAAGACTCGGCTCCGTATTGCTTTACAGCTCACAATTCACTACGGAAGCAGGCGGGCAAAACTTTCCGCTACATCCATCACTTTACTGACGGTGCGCCAGTTGCGCGCCGTCGCTGGGACGCCGAGCGCGCGCTCGGCCCGCTCGGCCAGCTTAGAGCGGCCAATGCCGTCGGGCGCGTGGAGGTAGAAGACTTTGTCATCCAGTTGGAACTGCTCCGTCTCTGATCTGAGCTGCTCAAGCATCTCCACGTCTGGCTTCTGCGGCTGCTCGGCTAAAAAGTAAAGGTGCAGCGTCTTTGGTTCGGTTTCGGCTTCGGGGAAGGGATTCGCCGTTATCGCCGCCCGCACGGCGACCGCGTCGAGCAAGAGCACGCGCGGCGTGAAGCCGTGGTTCGCTTCGATGGCCTCGCCAATCTCCAACGCAAGTACATCTACATCCGTCTCCTCACTCTGAAAGACGACGTTACCGCTTTGGATATATGTCTTGATGTTGCGCAGCCCCATCTTCGCGAGCAGTGCCCGCAGATCGGCCATGAGCAGCTTGTTGCTGCCGCCAACGTTGATGCCGCGCAGCAGGGCGATGTATGTCTTCATATATAAAAGTGATTGCTAACTCGCTTGATAGTGCATGAGCATCGCCCCGCTTTTGAGCTGCCTGCTTTCGCGCAATGTCAACTGAAGGGTCTGCCCAAGATCGCCAAACAGCGCGGTTCCTCGCGCGAGCACCACGGGGTCGATCAGCAACTGGTAGTCATCAATCAGCTTTAGGGAAGCCAACTGACGGACAATCTCGCCGCTGCCGAGCAGCGTCATCCCGCCACCCGGTGCTGATTTCAATTGGCTGACTTCTTCCACTAAACTATTTTGCGCAAGCCTTGAATTCGTCCAGCTTGCCGCTGACAATGTCCGCGAGAAGACAATTTTTTCGGTGCTGCGCATGCGTTCGGCAATTTCCGGGAAAGCGCTAAACGCTTGGTCAGTTGCCCAGAAGCTGGCAAACCCTTCATAGGTTTTCCGACCAAAGAGAAGCGTTGTGCCATCGGACCGCAGATTCTCACGAGAAATCTCCAGCGCCTCTTCATCGTGATTGTGCCAGTCGAGGCCATTGTTTTCGTCTTTGTAATAGCCATTTAGCGATAAGATGGTGAATGTCGTTAATCTTCTCACTATCAGTCTTCTTAAATTCCGTTGACATTTGGGCGTCACCGGCTGAAGTCGGTGCCTGTCAGGCGAAGTGCGCTGATGAAGACGCAGGAATTAAACAGGCAGTAGAGGAGTAGGCACGCCCCGTGCCGGATCGACCCGACATCTAGTCGCGGTTCAGGGACACGCGCCGTACGCACGAGGGCGTGCGCACTCCTCGTCCTTATCATCCAATTGATTCCTATGACTTCATCAGCGCACTGAAAATAGCGTGATGGCGTAGACGCTTTGCGGCCACGAACTGATACCCGCATTTTTACCTGCTATTTTGCTCATAGATAGTCTCCACTCCGTTCTGTCACAGGACACAATGGCAAGCCTCCCCACTCGTTTTGTTTACAAACGAACCGTGAGGTTTACTATTACCGTGTCGCCCTTATCGAGTTTCTCCACCTCGCGGACGCTCGCCTTGATGGGCACGATATAGCGACCATCCTTCGGCCACAGCGAAGTCTCCCACACGCTTTCCCCAGTTTGCGCCTCGACGGGAATCATGCCCCAGCCGTACGTCACGGCGCTCGATAGGGCTTGCAGTTCGCTGCACTGCGCCACCGGAACGGTGACGAAATACCACGGGGCAGGCCCCTGCCAGAACCAGATTTTGCCTTCAAACTGGATCGTCATTTAGCCCCCCGCCATTGCGCCCACGATCAGCAGCGGCTCTGCGCCGGACGCAACCGCATCCGGCAGCGGCGCGTCCGGCGCTTCGTGCGACCAATCCTGCTCGCAGGCGAAGAAGCGGATGAAGGGGCGACGTTGGCCGGTGGTGCGGTCGCGGATGGTGCCGCGCAGCGTGGGGTACTGCGCCTCCAGCGCGTCGAGCACCGCGCGCTGCGTCACCGGCCCTTCAATGTCAAGCGCGATCTCTTTGCCGACGCCGGACAGATTGCGCAGGTGGTGGGGAAGTTTAACGCGGATCGTAAGCTCCTTCCTTTTATGCTCGCCTTACTTTGCAGAGCCTGCACATCGACGCAGCAGCGGCTGGCGAATCGCCTTTGCATCCAGCTTACTCGCGCCGAGAAACGCAACAAAACGCGCAAAGCCACGAGCCAACGCCGCGGCAAATGCTTCATCTTTGGCCAGCGTCTCATCCTCCAGCCACAAACCCAGGATGATAAACGTGTTGGTCGTGCGGTCCAGTTTACTGTCGAAGCGCGCCACGAGCCGGTCTCCCCACAAAACCGGCAGCGTATAGTAGCCGAATTTGCGCTTCTCCTTGGGCTTGTAGACCTCCCACACATAGTCGAAGCCAAACAGAATTTTGGCCCGCCCGCGCGCGCTGACCGGGTCGAGCGGGGCTAGGAAGAGAACCTCTTCCGTCGTGGTCGTTTCCAGCGGCGTCCACGCTTTGGGCACGCGCCCTGCGTTCAAATCACCGAGCAGCTCGACGTCGCTGGCGAGCGCGTAGTGCAGCGCCTTCCAGCCTTCCACCTGGACTTCGATGAGGTCGCCGTCCGCCAGCAGCGCCTCGCGCATCTGCTTGATTGTGCCAGAAGGTGAGCCAAGCGAAAACGAATCCTGCGCTCGGCTCAGCCGCGACAGCCCAGAGAAGCCGACATCCTTTTTGAGCAGAAAGCGCTCCGCCTCGGCCTCGTCGCTTTCGCGGATAAGGTGCGCCGGTGCAACCGCTTCCGTTAGGGCGTAGACGCGCTCAAAGTTCTCGCGGTGGTGGGTCATCACTTCGCCGGTGCGCCACAAATAGTACAAAGCCAGCGCGCTGTCCTTGCGCCCGCGATAATTTTGCGTCCGCCTGCGCGAGGCCATCTTGAAGTCGCGGTTGCTCACCGTGCCGCGCTCCTGCAGAATATCCCGCATTTCGACGATTGCATCGGCGTGCTCAACGGCCGTTTTGCGCAGTCGCCCGCCGTGCTCGCGCTCGCGGCGCATGACCACGCGCCAGTGCGGCAGCTCGTCCATCGGTCGCGCGGCCAGCCAGCCGCCCCAGTCAAAGAAGCGGCGCTGCTGGTAGGTGACCTCCTCCCACAGGCCGGGCGTGTAATCGAGGACGCGGCTGTGCAGGGTGATGTCGTGGCTGCGCGCGATGATTTGCAGCGGGTCGAGCTGCAGGTACTCGATTTCGCGCATGGCCCGCGCCACGCCCTCGCTGCCCTGCCAGCGCCGCCCCGGCCACAGGCCCTGTTTACCGAGGATAAAGCGACGGGCCGTGTCGATGTCGATGGTCAGCATGATAGCCTAATCTCTGCCTCTCGGTCGCAAACAATTATGGATTGCCATAGACGTAAAAAATGTAGTCCTGCGACGTTGTCTCAACGCCTAAATCGTTGAGCAAGCGGAGCAGTTGCGCACGATGGTCGGTGCCGTGATTCACCACGTGCAGCAGCACCTGCCACAGAAGGAGATCTTCGTCCTCGCCAGATAACGGCTTGGTGGAGAGCATCTCGTCCCGCAGCGCGGCAAGATAGTCTCGCATAATCTGTTCAACTTCGTCCCAGTACGCACGAATGCTTGCGCGATCGGGCAGCTCTTCCGGATCGCGCAGGCTCGGAGCTCCTCGCAGATCGCTAAACCAGCCGTCGTCGACGCTGATAAGATGACGGATTTGCCCGCGCACAGAGCCGTGCGAATAGTCCATGGCTTGCGTGAACTGGTCATGCGGGAGCTGCATGATACAGTCATCCCACAGCTTACGGTTCTCCGCGAAGTGATAGTCGTAGAAATGGCGGAAGGCATTTGCATTCATGTTGTAGTTTGCTCCTTTCCACTTGATCAAGATATCGGCCCGCACAGGCATATCGAGACGTGCGGCGCTCCGCCCGACAGCTACGGAATCACCTGTACCTCCACCGAGAGCACTCGCGGCAGGTTGCTGATGATGGTGTGCCAGTTATCGCCGCTGTCCGCGGAGGCGTAGACCTTGCCGTCCGTGGTGCCAAAGTAGAGGCCGCAGGCGACAAGCGTATCCACGGCCATGGCGTCGCGCAGAATGTCGACGTAGCAATTTTCTTGGGGCAGGCCGTTGGTGAGCGCCTCCCACTCGTTACCGCCCGTGCGGCTGCGGTAGACGCGCAGCTTGCCCTCCGGCGGGTAGTGCTCGGAGTCACTTTTGATGGGCACGACGTAGATCGTCTCCGGCTCGTGGGCGTGGACGGCAATCGGGAAGCCAAAGTCGCTGGGCAGGTTGCCGCTGACTTCGTGCCATTCGTCGCCCGCATTGTCGGAGCGCATCACGTCCCAGTGCTTTTGCATAAAGAGCACGTCCGGCTGCGAGGGGTGCATCGCCAAGTTGTGGACGCAGTGGCCGACTTCGGCGTCCGAGTCGGGAATCTCGCCGGAGTTGAGGCCCTTGTTGATCGCGCGCCAGCTCGTGCCGCCGTCGTCGCTGCGGAAGGCGCCCGCCGCGGAGATGGCGACGACGAGGCGGTCGGCGTTGTTCGGGTCGAGCAGAATGGTGTGGAGGCACATGCCGCCCGCGCCCGGCTGCCAGAGGTGACCTTTGACTTCGCGCAGACCGGGCAATTCCCGCCACGACTGCCCGCCGTCGGTGGACTTGAAGAGTGCCGCATCCTCCACCCCGGCGTAGACCGTCTCGGCATCGTGCGGAGACGGCTCCAGATGCCAGACGCGCGTGAACTCCCAGGGGTGCTGCGTGCCGTCGTACCACTGGTGCGTGCCCGGATCGCCTTTGTAGGCAAAGTCGTTGCCCACCGGCGCCCAATTTTTTCCACCGTCGTCCGAGCGCTGAATCACCTGCCCAAACCAGCCCATCGACTGCGAGGCGTAGAGCCGATCCGGGTTCACGGGCGACCCCTTGACGTGATAGACCTCCCACCCGCCAAAGTGCGGCCCGTCCACCGACCAGCTTTCGCGACGCTCGTCCGATGTCAAAATGAATGCGCCTTTGCGCGTGCCAACCAATACGCGTACGTTGCTCATTGCAGTCTCCTTGGCTGATTTTTGATTAGTGGATAGGATTAGCGTTTCGTGCTTCATGACGGAGCCGAAGTGGATTAGGCTGTGGCGTCAATTGAATCGGTCACCCGCGGCGACTTGGTAAAGTTGAATAAGGTTGCCGCAGGTGTCATCGAGAACAGCAACGGTGGTTGTGCCCATGTTGGTCGGCTCCATCGTGAATTCGACGCCCAGTGCGTTCAGTCGCTCGTACTCCGCGTTTACGTCGTCCACCTCGAACGCCGTAAACGGAATGCCATCGGCCACGAGCGCTTCCTTGAGCGCCTTCATAGCCGGGTAGTTGGCGTTGGGTTCGAGCAGCAGCTCCGCCCCATTTGGTTCTTCTGGCGAGACGACCGTCAGCCAGCGGTCGCCGTTGCCCAGCGGCTCATCGTGCTTTTTCACAAAGCCCAATTTTTCCGTGTAAAATTTCAGCGCCTTGTCACAATTGCTGATCGACACGCTGGTGAGCTTGATTTTCATTCGGTTTGTCCTTTCGTTGAGCATTTGTGCTTGAGCAGCCGCGTCGCCGTCCAGCAGTCAAGTTGACGAAACGCGCTGGGCGTGAGGCCGAAGTGCCGCTTGAAGGCCTTGCTAAACGCTGCGTGGCTTTCGTAACCAGCCGCCAGCGCCACCGAGCCAATATCCACTGCACCCACGCGCAGCTTGCACCCGGCGCGCTCCATGCGCAGGCGGTGCACATAGCTGGCGGGGCTTTCGCCGACGGAAGCCGTAAACAGGCGATGAAGGTGCGGTACGGAAAAGCCAGCAATGCCTGCCAGCGTTTCGCGGTTGAGCGGCTGGTCGAGATGCGTTCGAACGTGCTGTTTGACTGCGTTGATACGTTCGTCAGCGTTTGCCAGCCGTTGCGTTTGCCCCTTCATGCTCCCACCTTATCCGCCAGAAAGTTTGTTCGTTATTCCAAACGTATCACGTTTGGGACGACCTCAGCGCAAAATTTCTACTCCTTCAGCACGCACAGCGCCTGCCGAATTTCGCCTAGGTGGTACGCCGTGTGGACAATCATCGCAATCGGCTCGCTCATGTTGTCATCGTCCCACGCTTCAACGCCGTTGATCAGACTGGTGACGCGCTCGTACTCGTCGCGCAGGCGCAGCGGCTTACGGAGCTGATAGAAATACTTGGGTAAAACTGTGAGGAGTGCGCACGCCCACGTGCGCACGGCGGACGTTCCTAAATTTTATCAGTTCGAGGGGTCGATCCGGCACGGGGCGTGCCTACTCCTCTATTGCCAGCTTATTTCCTGCGGTTCCATGAACCACTGTCATTACTCAACAATCTCAGACAAAAACGCAAGCACACGCGTCCAGAATTGCTCTGCCGCCTCGGCATCGTGCTCCTGGGGCAGGCTGGCGTCGGTAAAGAGGTGACCATCGCCAGGGTACTCGTAGAAGGCAAAGGAGGAGCCGCTTGCTTCCACGGTTTGGCGGAATTTATCCAACGTCCACTGCTCATCGCGGAAGGGGTCGTCGACCGTGTAGTGTACCTGAACGGGCACGCCGGACGGCCACGGCTGCGACGGGTTCCCATCAATTTCAAGCAGCATCTCCAGCGGCAGGGCGGCGCTGAACAGCAGGGCGGCTTTCGCGCCCGGTCGCGTCGCGGCCAGATATTCTGCTGAAGCGCCGCCGTTGGAAAAGCCCGCGTAGATCATGTCGCTTGGCAAATTGGCGACGGCCTCACGCGTGCGCTTGAGCAATTCCGCGTAGCTCCCAATCGATTCCACGTACGCAATGCCTTTGTCGTAATCATCGAAGACAACGCCATCTTCGTAAAGATTGGGCACGTGGACGGTGTGCCCAGCGGCGCGCAACCTTTCGGCGGCGTCGGTAACGCCCCGCCGCACACCGAGGACGCTGTGAAACAAAACGATTTCGTGCTGGTGATTTCCTGCCATGCTAATTTCTCCCGAGTGTTTGTCTTGGCCCGGTGTAAAGCAATGATATAAACGGAGTAGCGAACAAACGTTCTGTGTGCTATCATACACCCATGTTGACCGAAATGCAACCCCCAATTTACGAACGCATGGCCCAAATCGAGCGCGCGCTGGGGCTGGTGGAGACGGTCGAGCCGCTGCTGCGCAAAGCTGCGGATCATGAGCTCGACACCAGCGCGAGTTTGGATGAGGGGGTGGGGAAGGTGCTTGAAGTGGCCAATGAAAACTAGTTGTATCTATTCAGCTGTCAGCGGATTTGGAGAGCGGATTGAGTGGATTCGCTCATATTCATGGATTCCGTGCTGAACAGGGCCGATTCGATGGTCGAAAAGCGGAAAGATAGTCTTGTCATCCGTTCAATCCGCTCTTTTGAATCCGTTGACAGCTTATTTCGTCAACACCCTGAATAGCTGCAACTAGTGCACTTGGGCATAAATAATTGTGCAGATCGAGTTGGTTATGCCCAGGTGACTTCATTTGTCATTTCGAGCGAATACGAGAAATCTGGACGCAATCCGTGTGACCACGCCGCAAATAACGTTTGGTGGGTCGTTCGTAATGCCATTTGACGAGTCGCAACTACTGATGTGAGCATAACAAACTAAAGTTTTGGAGAGGGCGAAGGTTTAACCCCCTCCCAGCCTCCCCCATGATGGAGGAGGGGCCGATCCTTCGCCTGCCCAGTCGCAGCTCCCTCCCCAGGATGGGGAGGGCTGGGGAGGGGTCAAGCACTGAATACACCTGGAAGTTTAGCAAGTTATGCCCGGCTCAGTAAGAGACAAATTTGGCTTGCCTGCTGTCTCCAGATTTCGAGCGGAGCGAGAAATGACCGTTGCGCGCGCAGCTCATCTGAGCCATCAACCGCATCCTCACGTTCAATTTCCGATATTCTGCGTAAGGGAAGCAAGATAGCTGCGAAATCGCTCATCACGCAGCCACAGGCTCAACCACATGAATGCGCCCAGGTAGAGCGGGAAAAGCGTGTGGCTAAACAGCGGGCTTCCCACGCGAAGATGACTGGCCATCGCACCGCCAAATAGCCCAGTCAAAAGAATTGCGCCCAACAGGCTCGTTCTGGGGATGACGAATAAGATAGTCAAGACGACTTCCAGCAGGCCAAGCATCAACAGATAATTAGCAGACCAACCAAGCGCTGTCATCGAGTCGATAGCAGCGTCCAATTTGAGAAATTTCGGTGTTGCCGAAGCGCCCACCATAAATAGCGCGAGCAATCCAGTCGTAATCCAACCGGCTAGTGTCATAAGTATTCTCCCTACCTTTTGATTTGAGTGGAAATGTTTAGCTTGAAGTTCTGCCGCTCTAGCATAGCCGAACCGCGCCTGCTTTGCTTGTACGAAAGCGACACGGCAGGTGCGGCAAATGGACTTGCCGCAATATTGAGTTTGTCTATTCTGTATTGGAAATGAAGGAGAGCGGCATGGTGTCCGCCTGCGCCAGCAGCTGGTTTGGCGTCTGGCCGATTAGCCGCCGCAGGGAACGCGTGAGGTGGGGTTGGTCATAGTAGCCGGCAAGGTCGACTGTATCGAGGATTGGGGTGCCTTGCTGCAGGAGGCGAGTCGCGTGGCGAGCGCGCTGAATTTGTTCCACTGCGCTCTGGGTCAAGCCGGTGGCGTGCCGAAAACGGCGTTGTACCGAGCGCTGCGTGACGCCCACCCGCTCGCGCTGCAGCGCACTCTCCACCAGCGGATCGCACACGAGAATCTGCTCGCGGACGAGCCGGTCGACAAAGACTTCGGCGTTCTCGAAGGTGGGGAGCTCCCAGGCGGAACCGCGTAGCCAAAACGAATGGCCGCTCGCCTCTGGCAACTCGATGGCGTCATCCACGAGATCGACGGTCGGCAGATGGGGCATCAGCACGCCCAGCTTGAACTCGATGCCCAGCCATTCGCCATTACCGGGAACGGGCGCGGGGAGCGGCTTTGTTTCGGGGCCGCGCACCGTCACGCTGATGTTGCCCGCAACGTGGGAAACAATCATCTCCCAGTGAGTCGCCGCCACCGAGAGCATCGTGCCCCCCACGCCGCTGCGGCTCTGCCAGATTGTCTCAACAAAGGACGAATCGGCAGGGCGTTCGTGAAATGTGAGATTTAGGCTTTGATCTTGTTGCATTTGGTTCGAGATACCGTGACTGAATTACGTCGCCCAGCTCAATCACTGGTCGCCTGGCTAATTCATGCGCAAGTTGGCTGGTCGTGGCCTTCGTTCAGTTGTCAATCGGCTCAACACCAAGCCGCTCCAATCGTGCAAGGCCTTCCTTCATGGCTTTGATCGCCTCCGGGGAGTGCCCCTGCCAGTCCGTGATCTCACCCGTGATCCGCAGCGGCTCACGGGAGCGGAATGACTTTGTTGGATTGCCCCGAAAGCGCTTGTTCGTCAAATTGGGATCATCTTCAATTAGGCCGGTCGGCTCGACGATGTAAATTCTGCCGGGGCCATCACCAACGGCCAACTCCGCTCCCCACGTGGCGGCATCCAGCGTGCGGGTCAGATAGACATGGGTTAAGGCCTTATCCCCCTTGCCGAAGTTGGAGATATAGCCTGGCTTGATTAGGTCTCCCGACTTGAGGTTCGCCCGCGTGCCGTGATAAAGCGGCCACTCCGTCACCTCGCCCGTGACGCGCAGCGGCTCGCGGGAACGATACGACATAAACGGATGGCCCGGTGACTGCTGGCCCGTCAGGTCGGCGGTATCTTCGATCTGGCCGGTCGGCTCCACGATGTAAACTCTACCAGGGCTTTCACCCTCCGCGATTTCCGCCTCCCAGATGGCTCCGTCCAGATTGGGCGTCAGGTAGACGTAATCTGTCATCTCGTTGCGCTCGTCGACGTCCGGAGGATTGTCGGGCTTGATCAGGTCGCCCGGCTTCAAGTCAGCCCGCGTGCCGTGATAGAATCGCTGCGTCTGCTGGTCATCGGTGGTGGCAAGAATGCTTTTGGTCATGTATGTATTCTCCCAACCTTTGATGAACTTTAGGCGCGTGGCGCCATGTGCTCATCGGGATGTCTGCTGCCCGAGCTCCTGGGCGAGCCCAATGAGAATGCCTTCGGGGCCCCGGATGTAGCAGAGCCGATACGTGTCTGCGTACTGGGCCACTTCGCCGACGAGCTCCGCGCCGCGCTTGCTGAGCCGGGCGAGCGTATCGTCGATCTCCTCCACGGTGAACATGACGCGTAGGTAACCGAGCGCGTTCACCGGGGCGCGGCGGTGATCGGCGACCAGAGGCGGCGCGAGGAATCGGGACAACTCGAGCCGGCTGTGACCGTCCGGCGTACGCATCATGGCAATCTCGACGCGCTGATAGCCCAGCCCAGTAACGCGCCCGGCCCACTCTCCCTCGATGGGGGCGCGCCCCTCGAGTTCGAGGCCAAGTTCGCTGAAGAACTCGATGGCGGCATCGATGTCCTCTACCACGATGCCGACGTTGTCCATGCGCATGACTGTCATAATTTCGCCTTGACGCCTAATTGGAAGCCGACTAAATGCCCCTCCACATCGAACGCTCGCCCCAGTTTAAGCGCGACTATAAGCGCATGAAGCGACAGGGCACAGATCTCGACAAGCTGCTCTCCGTGACGTGCCAATTAGCCAACGGAGAGCAGCTTGAACAGCGACTGCGCGACCACGCCTTGGGGCAACTGGCGCGGCTATCGCGAGTGTCACATCGAACCAGATTGGCTGCTGATCTACAAAGTGGAAGGCGACGTGCTGCGGCTGAGCCGAACCGGTAGCCACAGCACTTTATTTGGATAGCTGCGCTGCTTCTCAGTGCTGCAATTCCCTCGCCTCAAAATAGGCCCAGCCGCTCAACTCCGGCGGCTCGATCCCCAGCTGCGTGAGAATCGTCATAATTTGCGCGCGGTGTTCCGTGGCGTGGTTGATGGCCTGCGTCAGAATCACGGCTTTGGGCACGTCGACCAGCTCGTTGAGCGGCTCGTTGTCCCACTGTATTTGCACCGTGTCATCATCTCGCACCTTCGACGCCCACTCGATCAGGCCGTCGCCACTCGCCTGTAGCGATTCCTGTAGCTCGGTCATGGTCAGCGGCGGTTTACCCCCTGAGCGCACAAGCGGCTGGCCGGTTCGGATGCGATACAGGTACGATTCTTCGGCGCGGACAAAGTGCTGCAGCGTCTCGCCGATGGAGCCGTAGCCGCCGACGGCGCTGGCCGCAAGCTGCTCCTCGCTCAACGCGGCGCAAACTTCTACCAGGCGCAGGTTGGCCCAGAGGTTGTGGCTGAAGAGGGTGTCTAGAACGGGATAGGGTTTCACTATTTTTCTCCTTGTGCTGCTTTGTTCATCGTTACATAACGGTCACATTCGTAACGGGTAATTCCATAAAGCGCCCGTACGCGGCGGCATCTGTCGCAACGCGTTCCGCCAGGTTTGGCGTTGGCTCGAAGGGCAGACAGGTGATCTCGATGCCCCGTTTGCGGACTTTTCGCTTCCACGTGCCAACCGCCTGGCCATCGATCACGAGCGTTGGTTGGAAAACGCCGTTGTTGCCCGGCACAATCTTCTGTGCGTGTTCCTCCGCAACCACGACGCTGCGCTCCTTGTAGCCGATGATAAATTCATCGAATCCCGGCAGCAGCCAGACTTTGCCTGATTTTGCTGGCGCGCCCAGGTTGGTCGATTTGTCCATCCAGTAGTCGACGCCCTCAATTTTGACCGACATCAGCTCCTCGCGCACCGTCGCCAGCTTAGCCCTGGCATCGGTGAGGGTCAGTCCCGTCCAGCGCGCTAAGTCGTGGATGGTGGCGGGTCCATGGCTATGAAAGAAGCGCAACGCGATCTCGGCCAGCGCCTCCTCCCGCGAAAGTTCCCGCTGCTTGGGCGCCCATTCCTCCAGCAGCACAAAGGTCTGCTCCTTGCCCCGCATCGGCCCCAGACAGATGACCCCGCGCTGAGCGAGATACCACAGGATGTAGTAGCCGCGCTGCCCAGTCGTGTGGATGTCCGCGTCTTCCAGCAGCGCCATCAATTCGCTGCGCGTCAGGCGCTTTCCGCCCGCCAGCGCGTCGACAAAGAGCGCGCCACACGATTCGATGAGGTCGAGCGTCAATTCCAACTGCTTGAGGCGAAGCCCGCTCGCCGCCAGCCTGCGCGACGCCATCAGCGCCAGCATCCACCTGGCATCCTCAGGCGGGATGAAGTGAATCGTACCGCGCATGGGCCACGTGCGCAGGATATCGCCCGCTTCGATGGCCCGCTCCACGTCGCCAATCGTGGCGGATTTGGTGCGCAGGCCGATGGCCCACAGCGCTTGTGTGTAATCCTGAGCCTGCATCGCGCCCATCCAGCGCACAACTTCGGCGGGCGCGTCGAAGCGCTCGCCCGCTATGCGTTGCTGCACGAGGCGCTGTCGGCCAATCGAATGGTTTTTCATTGCAATCTTTCCATCGTCGTCAAATGCTCCCCCAGCCGCTCGCACGTTTCGCATGTGTCCGCCCGCACGCTACACGCCCGGCGGAATCTCCTGCAAGGCCCACGAGTTGCCATCGGGGTCGCTAAAGTAGGCGAATTTGATGCCGCCCGGATACTCGACCATTTCGCTGACCTCCACGCCGCGACCAATCAGCGCCTCGCGCGCCTGGCTCACATCGGCGACGACAAGATGCAGCCCCTTGACCGAGCCAGGCTGCATCGCCGACATGTCGCCCAGGCCGACGCCCATACTGATCGAGCAGGCCGACCCTGGCGGCGTCAGCTGCACGACGCGCATCGACTCGTTGGGCCGCACATCGTGGTCCAGGTGAAAGCCGACTTTCTCGGTGTAGAATTCGATGGCACGGTCGACATCCGCCACCGGCACGGGCACAAGCTCCAGCTTCATCTCCAACATGTCAGTTGCGCCCTTTCATGTTTGGCAGATACGCCTCCAGCCGATCCCACGTCTGGTTGATGCCTTCTTCCATGCCCATATCCAGCACGCTATGCAACGCCTCCGCCGTCGCATAGCGTGCGACATCGGTGACGCGCGTGCCGCCGTCGACTTCCTCGAAGGTGATAATCGTCGTCATCTGCGGCAGCGCGTCGTTGATGTTGCCCTCCGCGTCTGAAAAGGCGTCGCTGTAAACGAGCCGCTCCGGTTCGACGATTTCGTGATAGGTCGCCAGCCCCCAGCTTTCCATCTCGTTGCCGTCCGGCCCCGGCCCCTTCATGCAGTAGTGCCACCTGCCGCCCTCGCGCAGGTCGAGCTTGCAGACGGGCAGCGTCCAGCCTTGCGGCCCCCACCAGTGCTGCAGGTGCTCGCAATTGGTGAACGTCTGCCAGACGAGATCGCGTGGGGCGTTGAAGACGCGGGTGATCGAAAATTCGTGGTTCGTTGATTCCATCGTGTTACTTTCCGTGCTCATTTGGTTCCTCCTGAGATTGTAGGGTTTTGAGATAGTCATCCAACCGGTCGAAGCGTTTGCTCCACTCGCGCTCAAGCTGGCTGACCCAATCGTGGATCGGCTTGAGCGCTTCGCCCTGCAGGCTGTACACCCGCTGCTTGCCCTCGCTGCGCACGCTCACCAGCTCCACCTCGCGCAGCACGCGCAGGTGTTTCGACGTTTGCGGCTGCTGGAAATCGAGCGCCTCGGCAATCTCGTTGACGGACAGCTCGCCACGCGCGAGCAGGCCAAGAATCTCGCGGCGCTGTGGCTCGGCGATGGCGTTAAAAACATCTGAAGTTGTGGGTGCACGTGCCATGTGAGCATTATATACCAGTATAAGAATATGTCAAGCATAAAAATGGACGGCACGTCCAAGGTGTATCACATGTATATTAACACTCCAACGAGATTTGGATACGGGGACGTAGGGGCGCGGAGAGAACATAGTTGGCAAACAACGCCCTGCGCCTCTGCGCCTCTGCGCCTCCGTTAATTTTGCTCAATTTGTTGAAGTCTCTCTGTTGTCCCAGGTAACGGCGGCGCTAACCGCGTCTCCGCCGCGGCACAAAACTCCAGAGCACCCAAAGCCCGCCAGCGCCAGCCGCCGCCAGCCCCCAGCGCCACCCCGTCGGCGCAAACCACAGCCGCACCGTCGATTCACCGCTCGGCACGGCGACGGCCCGCAGCGCGCCGTCGGCCCGCAGAACGTCCGCTGATGTGCCATTCACCGTGGCGCGCCAGCCGGGAAACCAGATTTCGCTCAGGATAAGATAGCCCGGCGCGTTCGCTTCGACCTGTACGGTGAGCTCGCTGCTGCCGTAGTGGAAGAGGGTCGCCGCGCCGCTGTCGGGTGCGTTGGTCGGGGCGTTGGTCGGGGCATTGGTCGGGGCGTTGGTCGGGGCGACGTTTGGCGCATCCAGCAGCACCACCTCCGTCCTCGGCGAAAACTCCTCGGCGCGCAGGGTGGCGAGCGCTGCCGCCAAATCATCGGCCACCCTGGCTCCGTGCGCAACCCAGGCGCGCGGCAGCGGATTGTCGTGCTCGAAGACGGAGAGCTCGCCCGGCGCGTCGAGCGCCAGCGCAAAGCCATCGGGCAGCGGCGTGCCGTCGCGCGCGATCACGTAGCGCACGTTGAGCAGGTCGTAGAGTTGGCTATCGCGCCCGCCCGTGGTCTCCCAGAGCGCTGCCCAGTGCGCGAGCATCAGCGGGTTGGCAATGCCGCCCACATCCTGTAGGCCGTAGAGCGCGGCGGCGTCCGGCTGCCAGAGGTCGTCGATGTCTGTGAGGGTGTCGATGCGGAAGGGGCCGGGCTGTGCGCGCAGAAAGTCAACAATTTCGGGCTGCTCGAAGTTGCGCGCCGGATCGGCTTCGCTGATATCGGTGTACGCGCCCGTCGCTGATAAGTCCACAAAGAGCAGCGCCACCGCCAGCGCGGCAAAGGCGTTGCCGCCCAGCCACCCCGCCCGCCGCGCGCCGACGAGCGCCCACGTCGCCCCCCACAGCGCCGCCGCCACCGTGATCGCCAGCGCCGCCACCGAGGCGCGCAGGAAAGCCGTCTCGTCGGCCTGCGTCAGCAGCAGGGCGAGATACATCAGCGGCGTCCACGCGCCGATCAGGAGGAAGCCGCCCCATTTTAAGAAGGTGGATAGTGGATAGTGGATAGTAGATAGGGTGACGCCGCTAGATGATCGACTACTATTCACTATCCACTCCTCACTAACCACTGCCAACTGGTTCACCCCAATCGCGCCCAGCACGGAGAGCGCCAGCGTCCACAGCACGAGCGCGCGGGCGGGGGCGCGAAACTGGCCGAAGACGGGCAGCAGCGTGAGCCAGCCGTGCAGGATCACGTAGAGGCCGAGGCCGACGAGCAGGCCAACCGCCGCCAGCGCCAGCCACGGCAGCAGCCGACGGCGCGCAGGGGAAAAGGCGCGCCCGTCGAGCAGCGCGGCGACCGCGAAGATCAGGGTCGCCACGCCGGCGTAGGGCAGCTCGACGCGCTGCCACAGCCCCCAGTGCAGCGCCGGGCCGCGGCCAAAAAAGCTGGGCGTCAGCAGGCCGATCAACTGTGTGGGCGCGAGCGAGAAGCCGACGGTTTCCTGATAGGTGAGATTGGCGCGCTCGGTGAACTGGGTGAGCTGGGCGGCGGGCAGGAGGAGGGGGGCGGTGAGGAGGGCGGTGAGGAGCGCGACAGCGAACAAGTAGCGCAGAGGCGCAGAGGAGCGGAGGAGCAAGGGAGAATCGATGACCTCACCCTGGCTCTCCTGCCCCCCTGCTCCCCTGCTCCCCATCAGCGAGAAGACAAGCGCGTACACCCCCAGCGCCATGCCCACGTAGACCGTGCTCTGCGCGTGGCCCGCATAGGTTCCCACGGCAAAGAGCAGCGCGGTGATGCTGATCCAGCGCAGGCCGCGCCGCCACGTACCGGCAACAAGGGCGCGCTGAAAGGCCGCGAGCGTCCACGGCAGCCAGCTCAGCACGGCAATCAGGTTGAGGTTGCCGAGGTGGATCAGCAGCGGATCGCTAAACTGGAAGGCCAGCGCGCCAAAGAGAGCCGCCAGCCGCATGACCGGTCGCTCTTCGTTACCGGGGCCCGTGCCGAGCCGCAGCGTGCGCAGCAGCACGTAAACGCCCAGCCCGGCCCAGTAGAGGTGGCCGATGCTGAGCCACTGCATGGTGCGGTAGCCAAAGTCGGGATTAAGCAGAAAGAGCAGCAGGTTGGGCGGGTAGAGGAAACCGGCCTGAACGTCGCTGATGAAGGGCGCACCGGCGTAGAGCGTCGGGTTCCAGAGCGGCAGCACGCCCTGCTGAATTTGCGCCGCGGCAAAGCGGTACGTGGGATAGAGAAAGCTGACCAGGTCGCCACCGTCGGCGGGCTGGAAGACATCGCCGCTGATCGTGCGCCAGAAGAAGCCGAGGGTGAGCAGCGCGAGCGCGCCGCCAGCGAGCCCATCCGCTGCGGCAATCGGTGACGTGCGCCCGGCCCGCTCGCGTCGCCAGAGCAGAGCCAGCGTCGCCAGCCAAATTGCGCCCAACATTGCCAGAATCATGGGGACAGTATACAGTTGGGCAAAATGGCTGGCAATTGCGAAAGGCGACCGTCATTCGGGCTTCCCTGCTAATTGTTGAGGAAAGTAAGGTGCGCTAGGCCGCTAACGCGCGTACGCTCAACAGTTCACTGGCCGTGAGCGGCTGAATAGCTGATTCAGGCACGGCCACCACAGCAATCGTCTCGCCAATCGCATTAAATACTTCTAGCGAGTACCCATCTTCTCCCTGCTGAACGGGGTGATATTCTACCACCGTCGCCACATCGCCCCGGCGCAGATGTTTATCAGGCATATCTTGCGTTAGGGCAATTTGCTGAAATAACTCAAATTTCATAAAGTTCGCTCCTTATCTGGATGCATCGTGATTAGTTTGGTCTCTCCAGTTTCGTGCTCGGTCATCCAAATTGTGCGTGCACGCAGCACTTTTCCATTGGGGCCGAATAATTCCCCTCGAATTTCGTAAACGAGACCAAAGCGCGTGCGTTCGAGGAAGTTTGCTTCGTGAGTTGCCAGCCGCCTCAAGCTATCCCGCAACTGCGTCCAATTCTGCTGCACAAATCCCGCCTGAGCCAGCCACTTGGATTTGTCATCTTTCGCTTGCCACTTCAGCAGATACTGTGTAAGTTTAGCCTCGGCTATGATGACATCGTTTGGGAGTTTCATGGTGCTGAAGTATAAGCAGCAATGTTGGCGAGGTCAAACCCTCGTTTGCCGAAAGGAGTTCATGCCGGATGCAAATCCCCAACCCCAACCGACTCGTCAGCGTTTCCCAGATGCAGGCCATCGAGCAGGCCGCGGATGCGGCGGGCCATTCGTACGCCACCATGATGGAGCGCGCCGGGCGGGCGACGGCGCACGCAATGCTCAAGCGCGGCTTGGCCGAACGTGGATCGACGGCTTTGATTTTGGTCGGGCCGGGCAACAACGGCGGCGACGGCCTGGTCTGCGCGCGCGAGCTGGCGCTGCGTGGCGTCGACGTGCGGGTTTATCTGTGGAAGCGCTCGATTGCGCCCGGTGAAGATTATGAACAGCACGCGGCGAAGCTGACGGCGCTGGGCGTGCCCGTGCAGCACGTGAATGAGGATGATGGGTTGGCCGCGCTGCGGGCGTGGTCGCAAGAAGCTGATGTGGTGGTGGATGCGCTGCTGGGGACGGGGAGCAACCGGCCGATCGAGGGGCAGCTGGCGGAGATATTGGATGCGGTAAGCGAATGCATCGCACCCTTGACCAACCGGGCTCGCGGGTTGCCCGACGGCGGCGGGGGCAACGCACCCGATGAGCTTGCACCGCCGACCGTCGTCGCCGTCGACTGTCCGAGCGGGCTCAACAGCGACACCGGCGCGCTCGACCCGCACGCGCTGAAAGCCGACTTGACCGTGACCTATGCGCACGCCAAAGTCGGCCGCTACCAATTCCCCGGCGCGGCGGCGGTGGGCAGGGTGCGGGTGGTCGACATCGGCATTGACCCGGCGATTTCGGACCAAATTTTGCAGGCGGACGGCGAGATTTTCCTGCTGGACGCCGACACGGTGCGCCCGCTGCTGCCCGCGCGCAGCGACGACAGCCACAAGGGCAGCTTTGGCAAGCTGATGGTCGCCGCGGGCTGTGAGAATTACCCGGGCGCGGCCTTTCTGAGTTTGTCCGCCGGCGGGCGTGCGGGCGCAGGGCTGCTGACGGGGGCCGTCGTGCGCTCGATTGCCGCCTCGCTGACGGCGGCCTTTGCCGAGCCGACGTGGGTGCTGCTGCCCGAAACCGAGGGCGCGCTCTGCGGCGACTCCGTTGCGCCGCTGATCGAGAAGCTGGCGGGCTACAGCGCGCTGCTGGTTGGCTGCGGCCTCAATCAGACGGAGGGGACGCGCGACTTTATGCAGGAGCTGCTCCAACACAAAGATGAGCTGCCGCTCACGCTAATCGACGCCGACGGGCTCAATAACCTGGCCCAGCTGGACGACTGGCCGCGCCTGCTGCCCAAACAAGCGGTGCTGACGCCGCACCCGGCGGAATTCTCGCGGCTGCTCGGCATCGACGTACGGGAAGCGACGGCGCAGCGCTGGTCGCTGGCGCGGGCGAAGGCGCGTGAGTGGAACGCGGTGCTGCTGGTCAAGGGGCCGTACACGGTGATCGCGTCGCCGGAGGGGCACATGGCCGTGCTGCCGGTGGCCACCTCGGCGCTGGCCACGGCGGGCACGGGCGACGTGCTGTCGGGCACGATTGCCGGGCTGCTGGCGCAGGAGAAGGTCGAGCCTTTTGCGGCGGCCTGCCTCGGCGCGTGGCTACACGGCGAGGCGGGGAAGCTCTGCGCGGCGGAAATTGGCGCGGACGGTTCGCTGGCGAGCGACCTGCTGGTGCGGCTGCCGCGCGTCATTCAAGCGCTGCGTCAACGGCCGTAACCCTACTCGTTTATCCCCTGGGCGGGCATCTAAAGAGACAGGACAGAGATGAAACAGAGCGTCTCCATTACCGTTCGCGATCACCCCACCCCCACCCGTCTCGACAAAGCCCTGCGCGCACTCTTTCCCAGCTGGGGCCGACGCGCCGTGCAGTCGACCATCAGCGGGCGGCGGGTGAAGGTTAACGGGCGCACGGTCTGGCTGGCCTCGTGGAAGGTGCGGGACGGCGACCGACTCGAAATCAGCGAGCCGCCGCGGCCCAAGCCCGCGCCGCCCACCGCCAGCGATGGCGGCTTTGACGCGGCGTGGCTGCTCGCGCGCGAGCAGGGGCTGATCGCCGTGGACAAACCCGCCGGGCTGCTCGTTCACACCACGCGCTGGCGAGAGGCCGTAAACCTGCGCGACCTGGTGCGCGACTATTTTGCGCCAGCCAAAAGCAGTGCAGACGCCGCTGCGGATGACATCACCCTCTTTCATCGCCTCGACCGCGACACCTCCGGCGTGGTGCTGCTGACGGAGCGCCGCGCTGCCAATCTATATCTGGACGCGGTTTTTCGCGCGCACGCAGTCGAAAAGGAGTATCTGGCCGTGGTGGCAACGCCAAACGAGTTGGCGGGTGCGGGCGTGATCGACCAGCGGCTGGACCAGCACCCCCAGCGGCGCGACCAGATGCGCGTGGTGCAGCGCGGCGGCAAACGCGCCGTGACGCGCTACGAAATCATCGCCGAGCGGCAGGATCGACAGTGGGTGCGGCTGTGGCCTGAAACGGGGCGCACCCACCAGCTGCGCGTCCACCTCGCCCACCTCGGCGCGCCCATCCTCGGCGACAGGCTCTACGGCGACGCCGATGCCGCGCCGCGCCTGCTGCTGCACGCGCGGTCGCTCGCGCTGCCCGCGTGGGAATCGCCGGGCGGCGAGATTGAATTTGAGGCGCGCCGCTTTGTCGCCCCGCTCCCGCGGGATTTTCCAGCGCTGCCGGGTTAATCAATCGGTTTTTAACTCGCAACCGAGCGAGTTGCGCCACAGACAAAGCTGGGAATGCCGCTTAAACTAGGGCCTGCGGTAACAAATTATGGAAACAAACTGCGTCGACAAGTTGCGTTGGCAAAGCGACTGCGACGTGCTCAATCAAAGGTAAGGCAAGAATTTATGGAATCGTTAGAAGCTTTTTGGGTGGGAATGGCCTTTGTCGCGGGGCTGGCGGCGCGGGCGCTGCGGTTGCCGGTGCTGGTGGGTTACCTGGCGGCGAGCCTGTTGCTCTCGCAGTTCAATCTCGACGCGGGCGAATGGCTGGGCTATGTCGGCGACTTGGGCGTGCTCTTTCTGCTCTTCACCGTCGGGCTACACATCCGCCTCAAGAGCATTGTGCAGCCGGAGGTGCTGGGCGTGGGCGGGCTGCATCTGATGATCAGCGCGCTAATTTTTAGCGCCGTTGGCCTCGCTTGGGGCTGGAGCCTGCCCGCCACGCTGATTGTCGCCGTGGCGCTGGGCTTTTCAAGCACCGTGCTCACCGCCAAATCGCTGGAGGCGCGCAACGAGCTCGACGCCTACCACGGGCGCATCGCCATCGGCATCCTGATTGTGCAGGACATCGTCGCCGTGGCGCTGCTGGCCTTCACCGGCAGCGCCACGCCGACGCCGTGGGCCCTGCTGCTGCTGGGCCTGCCCCTGCTGCGCCCGCTGATGATCCGGCTGCTCACCCTCAGCGGTCGCGATGAGCTGATGCTGCTCTACGGGCTGCTGCTGGCGCTCGGCGTCGGCTATCTCTTTAGCCTCGTCGGCCTCAGCGACAAGCTGGGCGCGCTGGTCGCCGGCATGATGCTGGTGGGCCACGAGCGCACCCACGATCTCGACGAGCAGCTTTGGGGGCTAAAGGAGCTTTTCCTCGTCGGCTTCTTTCTCGATATCGGCCTCGCCGGCTTCCCCACCGTGCAGGGGATGATGCTCGTGCTGCTGCTGCTGGCGCTGCTGCCGCTCAAGGCGCTCTTCTTCTTTGGCCTGCTCGTTAACTTCCGGCTGCGCGCCCGCACCGCCTTTATGACAACCGTCGCGCTGACGGCCTACAGCGAATTTGCGCTGATCGTGGGCGCGGCGGCGGCGGAGGGCGGCCTCATTGCCGGTGATCTCGTGGTCGTGCTGGCGCTGCTGGTCGCCATCTCCTACGCAATCAACGCGCCGCTCAGCAGCGGAGCCAACGCGCTGTGGGAACGCTTCGAGCCATTTCTGGTGCGCTTTGAGCGGCGGGTCGATCACCCGGACAAGCAGCCGACCAAGCTGGGCAGCACAAATTTCCTGATCATGGGCATGGGCGATGCGGGCATGGCCGCCTACGATTTCTTCAAGGAGCGGGGCGAGCGCCCGCTCGGTCTCGATACCGATCCCGGTCGAATTTCCAGCAACATTGCCGTCGGTCGCCGCGTGCGCTTTGGCGATTCGCAAGACCCGGAGCTGTGGGACGAGATCGAGCTGGATAAGATCGAGGCGGTGGTGCTGGCCGTCTCCAACACCGAAGGCAAAGTGCGTGCCGCCCACCTGATGCGCGAACGGGGCTACGATGGCCCCATCAGCGCCCTCTTGCGCGAAGGCATCTCCGAGCCGGCGCTCAAGGAGGCGGGCGTCTCGTCCGTCTGCCTGCCCATCATCGAAGCGGGGCGCGAACTGGCGGAAGTCAGCCTGCGCCAGGCAAACGCACGGCGTGTACAGACGGATGGTGTTGCAATACACGGAGCAACAGTCACTGCAAACAGCGCTACATAGAGAAGCGGGAGGCGAAGTTTCGGCATAAATAGCTGAAACTTCGCCTCCCGTTCCTCTATTGCTTATACAGGATTTGAGAAGAATCAGTTAATTTGTAAATCCATATCTATATGCTTCTCAATCCAGATGATGCCTTTTTGAGTAAGGTAAACAAAATCCCCTTTGACGTGAATCAAACCTTCTCCTGACTGCTCTCTAAGCAAGGTTTTGAAACGAGCGGTGTTTTTATATTTCGCGGCTACCTGAATAGTGTCCATCTCGAGGGGAGAAGGATATCTATGGTATAAAGCGATAAGTGCTTTTTGTACTGCAGTGAGATTAGTGGCAAGCACAACGATTTCGCCACCTATTTCTTCGACAAGTGGTAATTGTCTAATACTTAGCTGATCGATCAGAGATTGTACATATTCAGCCGAGTGTCCTGATTCTTCACGAATTATTTCAGATAGAGCCCATGAAGCAATACGAACCACTATTACACCGTAATCGAGATTATGATGGATTAGTGCCAAACCGCTAGCCGAGCTCGCCAAGCAGTTTAACCCCTCAAAACCTGCCTTACAGTGTACTAGTACACTGTCATTGAAGTTTTGATGGGTTAGGGTAAAAGCGGTTGAAGGTCTGGCGGGCCATTTCGGGTGTGAACTGCCAGCGAATAGGAACAGGGGTTCGATTGCGCGTTTCAACCCAAGCGAGGACTTCACGGCTCAATTCGACTTGACAGGCGATGCGCCGCTTCAGGCATTGCCGAGATAGAAGCGAGAGTTGGATTTCAGCCATGTTGAGCCAACTGGCCTTTTTGGGCGTGTAGTGCATCTGAATTTGCTGCATCAAGGCGAAGGCCTTCGCCGGTTCAAAGGCGTTGTAAAATGAGGTGTAGGTGTGCGTGCTTAGGTTGTCCTGCACCAGTTGAATCTGACCACCGGGCGGACAGTGTTCCTCGACGAAGGCGTCCATGAACTCGGCGTAGTCCTGTCCGGTGCGTCGGTCTCGTACCTGCACAAAGCAATGTCCGGTGAGGGGCTGCACGGCCAGGAGAACGGAGCAGACGCCGTGGCGCTCGTACTCGTAGTTTTGTCGTTTTGGCTTGCCGGGTTCAACGGGCAAGGGGACGAGCGTGTCGCCAATCAGTTGACAGGGCCGCTCATCGAAACACCAGAGCGGGCGCAGCGGGTCAAAGGGACGGGCGTAGATGGCTAGCATATATTCCATTTGCGCCAGAAAGGTAGGCGTCAGTTTGCCCAGGCACCATTGGCGGACTAAGTGAGGCTTGACCGTGTTTTTTTCAGAATTTCGCCCACGGCGTTGTGGGAGATGTGCTCAACCAACTCGAGTTCCACCGCCTTGTCCGCCAACAGGCGCAAACTCCATTGGCTACGCCCCGCTGGCGGTTCTGAACAGGCCAACGCGGTGATTTTGGCCCGTTGCTCGCCGCTGATGGTGCGGGCGCGACCGCTTCTTGGCTTTTCACTAATCGCCGCCTCGAGCCCTTCTTGCACATAGCGACGCCGAATCCGGTCTATCGTCGACAGGCTCGTGTCGAGCTTCTCGGCAATCTCTTGGTCTGTTTTCTGCCCTTGATGATGATTTTCATCGCTCAACAGCAATATCTTTATCCGATTCAGTTTGCGTACACTCCTCACGCCGCCCAGGGTTAGCCGATTGAGGTAGCTACGTTCTTCGCCCGGCAATCTGACGTTATTTATATGCTTTTTGCGTCCCATGCAAACCTCCTTCTTTTGCTCCTTGCTTCGCGTTGGGACGTATTTTATCGCTTACCCTTATCTACTCATAATCTCGATTACACTGTACTATTACACCGTAATCGAGATTATGATGGATTAGTGCCAAACCGCTAGCCGAGCTCGCCAAGCAGTTTAACCCCTCAAAACCTGCCTTACAGTGTACTAGCCTAGCGTCCATTTCGTTAACGTCTACAGTTGCACCAAGATGGGCTACATCTCGCTTGTTTCGAATATCCATTAGTATTTCAATACACGAGGCAACATGGAAGCGTAATCCTTCAGGAAAAGCAGTATTTTTTCTGATAGAACCTAAAATTTTACTTCGGTTTAGCTGTTGACCTATAGGCGTATATGCACTACCTGATTCCTTCCATTCTAAAAAGCGTAATGCTGCTTCTGCGAAACGCCCACCGTTCAACTCTGCTGGCCCCCAATCTTGTCGCGCAAAACGTGTCTTAAGCTCTATGAATTCTTCACCAAGAGCGTTGCTTATATCGGACGGAACGCTCGGTAGTACACTTTGAAGAGATAAGTTTGTATTCACAGATGTAACTCCTCAAAGATTTCAAAGGCCTCTTCTTGAGGGTAATAGACATAACCGTGACCATTATTTTTCGATTCGCGCTTGATGTATCGTGGAGTGATCTGCCGTAAAGTGCGACCTGTGTTTGTTGCATTTTGGGGTGTAATGCCTAATTGCTGGCGAATAGTTGATCTGATGGCATCAGAAGTAGCATCCTCACCTCGCTCCTGAAGAGTGACTACTGCCCATACAGCTTGCTGTTTGCGATCTCCTCGCTCCTTTATTAAATGGGCTGCTGGTAATCTTGTCTGAGTTTGAGCAGCATGAGACTCTGGATATGACGCACCGGCATTTTCCCTCTTCTCTTCATCAGGGGATGCGAAAGGGGGATTCGCCGACAACTTAGCTCGAAAGATTTCTATAAATGCGACCTCCTGATACTTTTCTGGCAAACTGTCAGCAATTTGGACTGCTTCTTTCGCTAACTCGGAAAAACTTGACATATTTAATTCTCCTCTAAAGCCTTAATGGCTGCTCGGAACTGATGAGAGGACACAAAATAGCCCATGGACTCGTCATGGCTAATAAGACGAGAATCTTTCAGGTCTTTCACCTTTGGAGCAACCGTGCCACGAGGAATGCCTGTACTGTTTACAATATCTTTCGGCTGCAAATACTCAGAATCGACCTTTTGAAGCAAATAAGCTGCCTTTTGACCAAGAAAATACATGAGCACTTTCTTGCGGGCGTCCAGCTTTTCAAACTCCGGAGTTAAAACTAAGCGACCCGTCTTCGAGTCAATACTTATCACTCCTTGTAATGCTTCTGCGAGAGTTGTTTTATCTATTTCTGCTGCGTCAACGAGTAAAGATTCCAGTGGATTAGGTTCCATGATTTTGTTTTCTCCGTTATAGATTGATACATTTATCATATAGTATAAATTATAATCCATAATACCAAAAAAATAATCATTTGTCAATTTGTAGAATCAAAGAGGGTAGGGCAATTTCACTATCGGATCAATCTTACACTACCTGCACGAAACATGCGTGCATTGACCCAGCTAAATGAGCAAATAGGCAATTTTAGTTTGCGAGCTTCTAAATTCTGTTTGAGGAGCGTGAAATATGCGCTAATTGCGCCCAGTTTTTGTAAGCAATCTCCTATAATGAAATTGCCCTATTAAAGAGGGTGCATTTCAGTTTGGGGGCGAGTTGAGTTGTCATTTCGAGCGAAGGGAGAAATCTGGACGTGACCGACGAACCGGCTGCGTTCAGGCGAGAAATCTGCCGCAACCGACCACCAGATTTCCTGCTGGCCTGCTTTCGTCTGCTGCATTTCGGGAGCGGCCCGCTCGAAATGACAATTTGCCCCAAACTGAAATGCACCCAATCAAAGATCAAGGAGGAAAATGATTCACATCGGCCTCAACGGGCGCTTCTTTCCCAACAACTGGCGACCAGCGCTCGATGAAATCGCCTGGGCGGCAGACAACGGCTTTGCGGCGATTCAATTTCGCGGAACGGAAAGCGGCCTGGGCGAGGAACAGCTCGGCGCGACGCTGGAGGCCGTGGGCAAAGCGCTGCGCGAGCGCGAGATCGCGCCGGTGATGGAGATTATGCTGTGGCTAGATGCCGACGGCGTCTCGCGCGAGGGCCACGCGCCGCTCGACGTGCTGTGCGCCAACCTGACAGCCATCGACACGCTCGGCTGCAGCTGCGTCCACTGGCATCTCGGCCTGCGCGACGAGCCGACCAACGATGCGCTGGCCCAGCCGCTGGAGGAAGCCCTCGTGCCGCAGTTCGTCGAGGCCGTCGACATTGCCCGCGCGCACGGCTTTCGCTTTGGCTTTGAGCACAACGAGGCCTACATCAACCTCTTTCGTACGCCCGAACGCTGCGCCCGGCTGCTGGACGCCGTGCCGGGGCTCTGCTTTACGTGGGACTTTAACCACGGCACGCCGGAGCAGATTGCGGGCTACGAAGCGCTTGCGTCGCGCGCCCACATGCTGCACGTCTCGGACACGCCGCTGCCGGAGGTCAACCACCATCAACCGCTGGGCCAGGGCAACGTCGATTTGGTGAGCTACTGCCGCACGCTGCTCAGCGCGGACTTCGACGGTCCGGCCATCCTCGAAATCGGCGGCCACCCCAAGTCCGGCGGCTTTGGCCAGGACACCGACGCCGCCCTGTGCGACTCGCGCAGTTGGCTGGCAGAGGTGATTAAAACGGCCCAGGAACCACCAAAGTGAATGTTAGGGCCCAAGCGCAGGGCTGTGCGTTGTATATCGGCAAGCCGCAACGGTCACGTTTGTCACGGCCCCTCGTTCAATCCCTCCACCAGCGTCCGCACCATATCGACCAGCGGAATGGGCGATTCGGCTTCGGGGGTGGCGTCGCGGGCGGCGGCCAGCACCTCGGCGTACAGGGCCGTGCCCTGCGTCTGAAGGGCTGACATGAGCACGCGATTGGGGTAGGGTGCAGCGTTGCGCGCCTGTTCGACAAAGGCCGCCACGTGGGGATCGTCGCTGGTGTCGACGCCGATGTGGGCGGGCACGCGACGGGCCGTTTCCATCAGCGCCGTCTGGTTTTCGAGATTGGTGACGAATTCCAGAAAGTGCAGCGCCAGCGATGCGTCGTCGCCGCTGGCCGCGGCGTCTAGCACAAAGCTCTTGGTCATTAGAAAGGGCTGCGCATCGCCAGCTGGCCCGGCGGGCAGCGTGGTAACGCCAAGCTGCCCGCCCAAGCCATCCCGCGCTTCCAGCTCCGCCAGCAGCGACGGCCCCCCCGTTAGATAGCCGACGCTGCCGTTGACAAACTGCTGACGCAGCGCGCTGGCGTTGGTGGAGGCAACGATGTTGCTGCCGCGCTGGGCGTTTACCAGCCAGGCCAGCCAATCCACAAAGCCGCCGCCGCGCCCCAGCACCAATTGCCCCTGATCCAACCCCTGCTCGGCAAAGAGCTGCCCGCCAAAGGCGGACACGCCCCAAAACGCTTGGTTAAAGCGTACGTCGATGGCGGCGGCGGCTTCGTCGCCCGTTTGCAGGCTCAGATCGTTGAGCGTGCGCACCGGCTCGGCCACCAGCGCCCGATTGTAGTAAAAGGCCACCGGCTCCAGCGTAAAGGGCAGCCCGTAGAGCCGCTCGCCCACGTTCATCGTCTCCACGGCGATGGGGTTGTAGCGCTGCAGCAGCGACTGCAGCGAGCCGTCGCCGTCGCCCGTGAGCGCGCCGAGACGGTCGACGGGCACTTCATCCAGCGGCTGCAAGCGTTCCGCGGCCACAAGCTCGGCCAGCCACGCGTTGGAAATCAGCGCCGCCGTGGGGCTGCCGCTGCGTTGGGCAAGACGGCTGCGCAAGTCGTCCGGCTCAAAAGCTCGCAGATCGATGACGATGTTGGGGCACTGCTGACGAAAGCGAGCGGCGGCATCCGCGAGGAAGGCGGCCACGGCTTCGTCGCGCGGTGCACTCAGCTCGTGCCACAGCTCGACCGTGCCCACTTCCGTGCAGGTTGAGGCAACGGGCTGGTTGACCGAGACATCGTTGTCCTCGTTGACGGCTTGCGTCAACTGCTGCGCCGCCTCCAGCGGTTCGATCACGCCCTGCAGCACCTGGTTGTAGGTGATTTCGCCCCGCTCCAGCACGGGCTGGATGCGCGCGCTATTGGTCAGCGGCACGGCGCTGCGGGCCTGCGAGAAAAAGCTGTAGGCCACCGTATCCACCCGCGGGTTGACGCGCACGCGTCGGTTGGCCGGGATGCGCCCCGCCCGCCGCATGAGCAGCGTCTCCTGTTCGGCGTTGGTGATAAACAGCGCCAGATCTACCGCCAGTTCGCGCTGTCGCGCGGAGGAGGCAATGTTGAAGAGGAAGGCGTTGCTTTCGACAAAGGGGCCAGCCGAACCGATGGGCCCACTGGGCAGGGGAGCCACGCCAACCACGGATTCACCCATTCGCTCCTGCAGATCGGCCAGCACGTCCGGTTCGTTAACCAGGTAGGCAATTTCCTCCTCGGCAAAGAGCGTGGTTAGGCTGGCGGGGTTGCGGCTGAGCACAAAATTGGGGTTTTCCTGTGCCGTTTTGAGCCAGTCCAGCCAGTTGGCAAAGCCGCCGCGGTCGAGAACGGCCGCGCCGTTTTCGTCAAACAATTGGCCGCCAAAGGCCTGCACGCCCCAAAACGCATCGACAAAATTTGTGCTCAAGCCCGGTCGACGCCCCTGGTTGGCCTGCTGCTCCAGCTCGTCCAGCGTGGTGGCGGGCGTGGTGACGAGGCGCTTGTTGTAAAAGAGCCCCATCAGCCGCAGCGATTCGGGCAGGCCGTAGAGCGCATCGTCGTAGCGCACGGTTTCAAGCGCCACCGGCAGGTAGCGGTCGCGCTCCGCTTCGCCGACGAGATCGCCTATGGGCTGGATCAGCCCGGCTTCGGCGAGCGGGCGGATAAAGCTGCTGGGCGCGAGCACCAGATCGGGGCCGAGCGCGGCTTCGGCGGCAACCTCGTAGCGTTCCAACAGCCGATCCGCCGGTATGTAGATCGTGTTGATGTTCACGTCTGGGTTTAGCTCGACAAAATTCTCGAGCACCGTATCGAGCACTGCCGCCTGCTCTTCTTCCCAGCTGTGCCAAACCAGCACCGAGCCGCGGAGGGCATTATCGCCGCGCGAACTGCAGGCCGCGAGCAGAAACAAGAGGAAAAGTAGAACGGCGAGGAATGATTGAACCTTCATAAACGATTAATTTATTCTTTCGATACCGGCTGCTTCTTGGGCTGCGCATCGCGGGCAAAGAAACTCTTGCCCACGTCCTCGGCTTCTTCTGCCCTCCGCGCCTCTGTCGGCGACGCGATGTGGTGCGCGCCGTTGCTGCCGTTGCTGCTCGCCCCAGGATTGGCCGCTGCTTCGGCGGGCGGGGCCAGCTGCTCCCACGGAATACCGCTGCGCAGGTGCAGGTCGCGCTGGGGGAAGGGGATTTCCACGTTGTTCTTCTTGAGCTGCTCCCAAATCATATAGCGCAAATCGCTGCGCACCTGGCGAATAACCTGCGCGTTGTCCACCCACACGGCCACCTCAAAATCAAGGCTCGATTCGCCAAAATCCTTAAAGTTAACCACCGGCTTGGGCTCCTTGCGCACCAGCCCGTGGCGCGACGCCGCCGCCAGCAGCAGTTCGCGCACCTGCTGCGGTTCCGCATCGTAGCTCACGCCGACGCCGATCCAGATGCGCACCATGCGGTCGCTGTGCGTGTAGGTCGTCACGGAGGAGGTGAGCAGCGTCTGGTTGGGCACGACGATTTCAACGTTGTCCAGCGTGCGGATGGTGGTGGAGCGGATGCGTAGATTTTCCACTTTGCCCAGCGTATTGTTGATGTCGATCCAGTCGCCGGGGCGGATCGACTGTTCAAAGAGCAGCAGGATACCGCTGACAAAATTACCGACCAGCTCCTGCAGGCCAAAGCCGATGCCCACCGACAGCCCAGCGCCAATGATCGCCAGCGTGGAGAGATCGATGCCGAGCGTCGCCAGCGAAGTCAAGATGCCCAGCGAAATCAGCACGTACTGGGTGAAGGTGCGGATGGTGTTGTCGACGCCGAGGTCCGAGCGCAGGCGGGGCAGGACAAAGCTGTCGAGCGCGTCGCGGGCGAGCCAGGAGGCCAGGAGAAAGAGGTAGAAGACCACCGCCGCTACAAAGAGCGAGCCGGTAGTAACGACGTTGGTTTCAAAGGTGAGCAACGCAATTTCGTTCAGCGAAATGATCCCCGAAAGCAGCCGCACGCCGCCGACGATTAGGATAAAAATAAAGAGTGGCTTGAGCAAGCGCTCGCTAAACCAGCGCGCCCGCTCTTGGCGCAGCGCTAAATAGAACAGCGCCACCAGCAGCCGATAAGCCAGCAGCACCCAGAAGAAGCTCAGCAGCTGACGCAGCAGACCCGTCAACCAGTCGTTGGCGTCAAACACCCACAGCGCCAGCAGGCCGAGCCCGATGGCGAGAAAGGGGCTAAACGTTTTGGAGAGCGCGCGTCGCCAGCGCTGAAGCGCGCGCTCTTTTTCCGTGCTGGGGCGGCGCTGTCGCCGACCCGCGCGCTCGGCGAGCCGCAAGAGCTGGGCAGGCGCCAGCCAGGCCGTTAGCGCAATCAACAAAAAGGCCAGGAGCTGCCGCTGCACGGCGGGGCGCTCCAGCACGGGCGTAATGCTTTGAAAAAAGTCCTGTAGGTTTTCGAGAAAAAAAGCGTTTTCCACGTCGGGGGCTCCAGCTATCCACTTGGCGGCTCGCCGCGGCCAGCCATTCTTTACGTACTCTTAATCGGTTTCAACGTTGATTTCTTTCGTTTAGTTTCCTCAAGCGGCGCTCAGTGGCCAAAATGAGACAAATGTTGGAGAAGCAGCGCGAAGAGTCACTGGCGGGATTGCCAAAGAGGGGGTAACGTTGCACCTGGCAACATTACCCCCTCTTGATTTCGCGCTCGATTAAATGAACGGCTGCCGTTTGACAGAGCCGACGGTTGGACTCGTCTACGTGACGTCCTTGATCGTCATGCCGTTCTTCTTGAGATAGGGCATCAGCCCCAGCTTGTCCACGCTCTTGAGCGCGCGGGCGGACATGCGCACCTTTACCGAGCGGCCCAGCTCCGGCACAAAGACCGTGTACTTTTGGACGTTCGGCTGCCACGTGCGGCGCGTCGCCTTGTTGGACCAGGGGCGGTTGTTGCCCGTCATCGGCCCCTTGCCGCTTACTTTGCACTTTGCCATGTGATTACTCCTTTTGCCAATAATTTCGTGTAAAAAGTTCTACGTAAAATTCAGATAGCTAACTTTGGTTTCGTTGACACTTCGCTGATGGCGCAAATCTGGATGGTTCGCAGCGCCCCCTCTCCAACCCTCCCCCTACATGTGGAAAAGGAAGCTCTCCGCTCCCCTCTCCCATTCTGGGAGAGGGGCCGGGGGTGAGGGCCTAGTTATCAAATATCAACAGAACTTAAAATCGAAGCTACCCGCTACAGCTTGGGCAGCGTAATGCCGCGCTGACCTTGATATTTTCCCCGCTTGTCTGCATAGGAAATCCTGGGCGTCTCGCCGTGCAGAAAGAGCACCTGGGCAATGCCTTCATTCGCGTACAGCTTGGCCGGCAGCGAGGTGGCGTTGCTCACCTCAATGGTGACGTGCCCCTCCCAGCCCGGCTCCAGCGGCGTGACGTTGACGATGATGCCGGAGCGCGCGTAGGTCGATTTGCCAAGCACGATGCAGAGCACGTTGAGCGGAATCCGAAAGTACTCCACCGAGCGCCCCAGCACGTAGGAGTTGGGCGGAATCAGGATGTGATCATCCGTGCGGTACTCCGTCATCCCGCGCTCGTCGATCGCTTTGGGATCGACAATGCTGTTGTAAGCGTTGGGCGTAAAGACGCGAAATTCATCCGCGATCCGCATATCGTACCCAAAGGAGCTGAGCCCGTAGCTGATCGCCGTGCCGCGCATCTGCTCACCGATAAAGGGCTCGATCATCTGCTCGTCTTCGGCCAGCGCCCGAATCTGCCAGTCGGATAAAATCATCCCGGTAAAGTGATTCCCGTGTTCCACTCGTCAACAAGATGCCGGGCAGAGCGCTCGGCTTAACCCTGTAATCTTACTGGCTTGCCCACGCTTTGTCAAAAATCAGCAGCAGACCGGGTGCGAGCGGCAAGAAAGGACCTAGCGGTTAAACAACGCCATCAGCGCGTTCTGGTGCCTGGGCTGGCCGTTTGACGAAGCGGGCGCAACGGCGTAGAGCGTTTCTGCCAGATCGTGGATTCGTTTGCTGAGCGTGGCCCGCGGGTAGCTGCCGACAAAGGGCACGCCGCGATTGATGGCGTGCATCACCAGCGAAGAATCGTCCGGCAGGGCGACGCTGATGGGCACGGGCAGCTGCTTGCGGATCGCGGCTTCATCCAGCCCGCCGTGCAGATCGGCGCGGTTGAGCACCACGTGGACGCGGGCGCTCACGCCCTGTTCGCTGGTGAGCGTTTGGAGCAGCGAGAGCGTGCTGCGCACGCCGAGCACATCCGGCGTGGCCACAACGATCACATCATCCGCGCGCAGCAGCACTTCGGAGAGCAGCTCGTCCGTGGCGGACGAGGTGTCGACGACGGTGCAGGCTGCCGTGCCGGGCAGCAGCGAGAGAAGGCGCTGCGTCGTCTCAGTTGGTATTTCGACGAGATCGCTCAACTCCGTGGGGGCGGCGAGCAGGCGCACGCCGCTCTGATGGAGCGCCAGGTGATCGCGCACCACCTCCTCGTCCATCTGTGCCTGCGTTTTGACCAAATCGGCCAGCGTGCGCTGCGGATGCAGGCCGAGCATCGGGGCGAGGTTGCTGATGCCGTGGTGCATCTCGGCCAGCGTCACCTCTAGCGCCAGCCGCTCGCGCAGCGCAACGGCGAGATTGAGGGCAATTGTGCTGCGCCCCGCGCCGCCGCGTAGGCTAGTCACGGCAATTAAGCGGCGACCGTGTAGCCGCAGCGCGCTCGTCCCCGCATTCGCGCTGCGGCTGCCGTTTCGGTTCATGGCCCGATGGGGCGGCATGGCCCGCGCCGGCTGCAGCGGCGGGCTTTGCAGCGCCCCGCCGGGCGAGGGGCGGCTGGGGGCAAAATCACCCTGGCTAAAATTACTGGTGGGCTGCGGGCCGGGCTGGTTGTAGGTGGCTCGCTGGTACGGCGGCAGTTGGCCTGCGGCGGGCGGTGCAGCCGGTGCATTCGGCGCGGGTGGCTCGGAGACCGCAGGCTTCTGCAGCGCGTTTAGAACCGACTCGATAAACTGGCTCGATCGCGTGGGAAAGGTGATGAATTCCGTGGCGCCCGCCGCCAGCGCACTTTGCAGCTTGGGCAGGTGTTCGGTGCGCAGCAGCGCCACCACCGGCGTCTGCGGGCTGTTGGCGCGCAGTTCGGCAATCTTCTGAATCGAATCCACCATTTCGAGATCGACCAGGTAAACGTTGACGTCCAGCCGATTTTGCCACTTGGTGGAGAGCGGCTGGCCGACGAAGGGCAAAATTTGCCAGCCGCGCTTGGCCGCCACGCGGGCGACGGCGTCCGCACACTGCGTTATGTTGGTGAGCAGCGCCAGCCGCAAAGGGGGTTGGGTCATTGAAGGTCTCGTCTTTCTGCGTCGCTGTACAACCAGCGCCGGGCGTTGTGTGAACGCTGCGCGTGCCCAACAGCTCTGTTTCTCGTTTGCGTTGACCAGCTGTGAGTAATTTACCTCGAATTTTTGGCAACGGCAACATCTTATTCAGCATGGAGTGCAGTCTGATAGAGGCAAGCTGCCGTGCAGGCCGATTCGCTCCACCGTAACAGTTTAATCGACTATTTAGCGTAATTCCTTCCGCGAGCGGCGAGAAAGGTTATTGGCCGTTGCCGCTGGCGGAGAATAGTTTGGTAAACGGTTGCCGTCCGTATTACGATACGCAAATGAAGAGATTAAACCAAACACCGTTCACAGCAGGAGCGAACCGCTGGGCAAGTCGCCGGTGGCCGCTCGTCTTGCTGTTGATGGCCGCGCTGCTTGGGACTTTAGCTTGGGTGACGCTGCGCAATCGACAGCCCTCGGCGACGCTTGGCCCGCAGCAGACGGTGCAAACCACCAATGCCAAAATCGGCGTACACACGCGGCTAACGGACGAAGTGGAGCCGTGGAAGATCAAGCGCAGCCTGGAAATGGTGCGCGAGATGGGCGCGCCCTGGATCGTCGAATACTTTCCCTGGGCCTACGCCGAGCCCCGACCGGGCCGCTTCGACTGGGTGCACAGCGATCTCGTTGTCGACCACGCCGAGCGGCAGGGGCTGACGACGATTGCCCGCCTCGGCTTTGTGCCGGAGTGGGTGCAGCCGGAGCAAAGCTCGCCGCTCTACCTGGACGCAGAGCATTTCGAGAAGTTTGGCCTTTACGCCGCGGAATTTGCCGCGCGCTACGCCGGGCGCGTTGACTATATTATCATCTGGAACGAGCCCAATCTCGCGCTCGAATGGGGTTTCCCGGACGAATCCTCGGATGCCTTTGCGGCCAAGTACGCCGAAATGCTGCGCGTGGTGACGCCGCTGATTCGCGCGGCCAACCCCGACGTGCAAATTCTAGCTGGGGCGATGGCCCCCACGCTTGCCCCCGCCGGCAGCGCGGACGGCATCGACGACTTGCTTTTCCTCCAGCAGCTTTACGAAGCCGGGGCCGCACCCAATTTCGACGTGCTGGCGGCACACGCCTACGGCTGGTCCTTCCCGCCGGACGAGCCGCCCGCGCCGGACGCCATCAACTTTCGCCGCGTGGAGCTGCTGCGCGAGGTGATGGTGGCCCACGGCGACGGCGGCAAGCCCGTGATGATCACCGAAGGCGGCTGGAACGATCACCCGCGCTGGACGCGCGCCGTGCGCCCCGGCCAGCGCATCCAGTATACGCTGCGCGCTTACGAGCTGGCGCAAGAATGGCCCTGGATGGAGGCCGTGGCGCTCTGGGCCTTTCGCTACCCCTGGGATGCAAAGAGCTACCAGGATTACTACACCTTTGTGCGCACCGATTTTGAACCCAAGCCCATTTACTTGGAGGTGCAGCAGCGTGCGCGGAACGGAGCGGAGTGAGGTACATTTATTTGCCCATTCCGTGTTGAAGCTGACAGTAAAGCACCCCGCTTCCGCTATGCTGAACAAAACAGACCACATCGCGCTCCTTTATTGCCGACGCCCAATCGCGCTTCCTTGCGGCTTCACCGATCGAGCCGTGCAACCGAGTGAACCTTTCGTCATGCACAAATTATTTGTTGTCGAAGATCACGCCGTGGTGCGCCGCAGCTACGCGATGCTCTTTGCGCGGGCGGACGGGCTGGAGCTGGCAGGTGAAGCTGGGTCGGCGGCGGAGGCGCTGGAGGTGCTCTCTCAGGTCGAGCCGGATTTGGTGCTGGTGGACATTTCGCTGCCGGGCATGAGCGGCCTCGAATTGATTGAGCAGCTGCGTATTCAGTCAGCGTCGCTGCGCATGCTGGCCGTCACGGGCCACGATAGCGAAGTCTACCGCTGCGAAGCGCTGCGCGTGGGCGCCAACGGCTTTGTGAAAAAGCACGAGGGGGCCACGCGGCTGCTGGAAGCTATCTACGAAGAGTTGAACTCGCAGTAGGCGCGTTTTTTGAATCGGCACGCAAGCGAAAAAGGGAGGGACACGAGCAGATATGTCGCTTGTGCCCCTCCCTTTTAAGATCGGCAATTGAACAAGTTGAGCAAAGGGGTATGGTAAGCAGCGGAACCAGCTTTCAAGGAACGACTCAACCTCCAACCCCCTCCCAACCTCCAACCCCCTCCCAATCTCCAACCCTCTCCCAACCTCCAACCCTCTCCCAACCTCCAACCCTCTCCCAACCTCCAACCCTCTCCCAACCTCCCCCAGCCTGGGGAAGGAGCCGATCCTTCGTCTGCCCCGTGACGGCTCCCTCCCCACCGTGGGGAGGGCTGGGGTGGGGTGAAACGACGCCCTTCTGCTCAGGTTAATTAATTTCCATCCCTTGTTTCTTCAAGGAATTGTGCAATAGACCCGCTCTGGCCTCCCTCTGACAAGCTCAGGACAAGCGACGGAGCTCAGCTATCGCTGGTGTTGGTCTCCTATTCCCCCCCGCTCTCCGGAATTTCCACCCCGGTGCCGACTTTGTACACCGCCTGCCACGGGCGATAGGTGCTGACTAGCGTCTCCGTGCGCGTCCCGCCATTTTCACGGATCGTGCGCGCAATCGAGACCGTCTTGCCGTCCGCCTGCCACTCGGTCTGCTCGATGGCGTCCGCCGCCAGCGACTCGTCGCGCACGTAGCGCGGCGGCTCCGGCTGTTCGACGTCCGTTACCTCGCGCTCGCCGACAATCACCTCGCGCGCGGGCTTTGTGCCGTAAAAATCAAAGTGCATGACGCCGTTCGCGCCATCGACCACCGGGTCTATCAGGAGATAGGCGCCCGTGTCGTTGCGAAATTTGAAGTCGACGGTGGGCGTGTAAATCGTGGCGTCCAGCCCCGGCTCGCCGTACCAGCTGACTTCGTAGCCGTGGTTGTAGCGCTCGACAATCGGGAAGCCGCCAAAGTAAGCCGCGCGAAAGACCGTGGTGCTCACCTGGCAGACGCCGCCGCCGATGCCGACCGCCGTTGTGTCGCCCGCGATCACAAGCGAATCCTCAAAGCCGGTGGCGGAGGAAATGTCCTCGACAAAGCGGTTAAAGCTAAACAGCCCGCCCGGCGGAATCACCACGCCCTCAAATTTCTCGGCGGCGACTTCGATATTGCGGACGCGCGCCGCGCTGCTGCCCGCAAAGTAGGATGAGCCGCGCACAACCAGCTCGCGGATGCCCATCGCGCCCACGGCGTTGGAATCGACGGCGGGGGCCAGCGGCTCGATCACGAGCGAGGCGGTCAAGTCCGGCTGGTTGCTGGTGTGCCCAATCGAGAGCGCCTCGCGCAGCGAGGCCACCGTCGCCGCCGCGTTGAGCTGGCGCCCGGCCCGGCTCGGCTGCACCACAACCGGCCCCTGCGAAGCGGCGTCCCAGCGCAGGCGGGCATCGCGTGCGGGCACGCTCACCTGCGACGCCCAGCCCTCAACCAGCGCCGTCAGCGCCGCCTCGTCCACCTGGAGGCGACCGTCGCTGACGGCGGTGATGGCGTTGAGCTGGGCGGGGTCCAGCGCAAACGCGGTGCCGCTCGCGCCATCGCGCGCCACCAGCGGGCGGGTGATGCGGATCGCGGCGTCGGCGTCGGCGGCTGGGTTTGCGGTCGAGTCCGCTGTCGCCGGATCGGGCGAGAGGGTGGTCGCAATGGGGGCGATTTCCAGCGTGTGCAAGGGCACGGCGAGCGGCTGCGCGCTGCCTTCGTGCTCGTGCAGCGCCGCCATCACCGCTTCGACCGTCGCCGCCACGTCCACCTCCAGGCCGGGCTGGGCGGCGATGGTCACGTCGCCGGCCTGGCTGGCGGGGCGCGGCGACCGGCGCACCTGGCTCGCCACCGTTTCCACGGAGGCGCGCAGCCGTGCTTCGTCCGGCACGGCGGCCAGCGTCACCGCTTCGCCGCTCAAGAGCGTGGCAGCCTGCGTGCGCAGCCGCGCCCGCCAATCCCCCGCGCGCCCCACCAGATAGGCGCGGTTGACGGCGTCCAGCAGCTCGGCCTGGGCGACTTTTTCTCCCGCTGCGTCCACGTCCAGCGCCAGCGGCCACTGCTCGCCCGCGTAGCGCAGGCTCACGGTGGGCAGCGGGGCGTCGACGGGCTGCGCGCTCAGCTGCTGCATCGCCGCGGCCCGCGTCAGCCCGCCCACCGGCACGTCGCCGATGGTGACGCCGCCGTAGATGCGCTGGGCGTGCCAAAACTGCCACGTGCCCAGCGCGATCAGCCCCGTTACCAGCAGCAGCGCGAAGAAAATGGCGACAAAGTCGAGCGGCGTGCGCTGGAGCCGCGGTCGCCCCATGGGCTGGCCGGGCGTGCGGTCGGTGGGGAAGGGGTGGGTAGTGTAGACGGACATGGGTGGAAGTTAGCGTTTGGTAATTGGTGATTGGTAATTGGTTGGCTCGTGGGCGGCGTTTTGGTGCGGTGCAGAGGTCGGTGGTGGGCCAAGCAAGGCGTTGGTCGACGTAGCTGGTCCTAGATTGAGTGAATAGGTGGACTAGCGTCCCCGGCACGCGCCAAACGAGGCGAGGTAGACGAAGAAAGATGTGGCGCGTGCCGGGGACGCGGCTTGGCGTAATTTACATAAATCCAATGGTACTCTATCACGCGCCCGGGCTTAAATTTTGTGGGATTGCCCACAGCGCGTTGATCAAATTGAGCACAAAGAGCAGCGCAAAGGGCAGGGCAAAGACAGCGCTCCGCAGCGTGCGCAGCGTCCGCTCGCCGCCCGCGGAGCGAGCGGCGCGGCGCAGCGACGGCGGCAGGCGGCGGCCCAGCCAGTGAAAGGTCTGCGAGTGCAGGCGCGGGGGCCGGGCGTTGGCCAGCAGCGCGGGCTGGGCCAGCAGCACCAGCGCCGTGCCGCCGATAATCAGCAGATTCCACTCGCTTAGATTTCCCGTGTAGAGGCCAGAAATCAGGATCGAAGCGGCCAGCACGGCGGCCAGCCCGCCCGTGGCAATGCCCTGGGCGGGCTGGAGCACCTCGCGCCAGCCGAGGGCAAAAAAGGTGGCGAGCGGCAGCAGCGCCCAAAAAAAGTAGCGCCCCTGGTGCTGCACAAACTTTGCGTTGTAGGCCACGTAGCTGGCCGCCGCCGCCAGAATCAGCACGCCGAAAAAGGCGAGCATCCAGCGCTGAAAGGCGCTCATGCCCGTATCGGGCGGCCCCAGGATCAGCCGCACCAGCGCCCACAGCAGCCCTAGCAACACCACAATCGAAAAGACGAGCACGGCGGTGTAGACGCGCTCGTCCATCGGCAGGCTGAGCCAGCCAAAGACGCCCCAGAAGCTGCGAAAGGTGAGCGTAAAGGCGCGGTCGAAATAAGGGCCCAATCCTTCGCGCGCGATCCAGTCGAGCGTCTGCGGCTGCCCGGCGACGACCCGATCGTGGAAGGCCAGCGCCAGCGGATCAAAGCCTGGGTAGCGGCGCAGGTTGCGCAGCCAAATCGGCAGCGCCAGCAGGGCGGCCGGGCCCACCAGCCAGAGCGTCGCCGCCGCGGCGCGCCAGAGCGGGTAGCGCAGCCGCCGCCACAGCACGAGCCCGACGGTGGCGGCGGCGATCGCGAGCAGCACGTAGGCATAAATTTTCGTCAGCAGCCCCAGCCCCAGGACGACCCCCAGCCAAACGAATTCGCGCCGCTGCTGGTTCCGCAGCGGTTCGTCGGTCGGTTGATTAGCCCCCAGCGAGGCAGCGAGATCGGCATCCCACAGGTGGCGGCGCAGCCAGTGCAGCAGACCGAGCAGCGCCAGCGCAACGAGCAAATTTGCCAGCGCATCGTTGTTCACCGCCGCCGTCATCGCTACGTGCATGGGCAGGGTGGCGGCAAAGGTGGTCGCGCCCACCGTCAGCAGCGCGCGATCGGGGAAGATCACCTCCACGCTGCGGTAAAAGAGCCACAGCGTCACCGCGCCGAGCAGGACGCTGTAGAGGCGCAGCACGAGCAGGCTGCCGCCGCCCAGCCAAAAGAAGGGCGTTGCCGTCAGATAATAGAGCGGCGGCTGGTACATCTCGTAGCGAAAGGGTGCGATCACGGCGGCGCGCTGGCCGCTAAAGCGACGGCTGATGATGCGCGCCTGGCTCACGCTGTCGTAGTCGCCCTGCGCCAGCGTGGGCAGGCGGCGCTCTTGGGCGAGGTAGGCGATGTAGTTGTAATGAGCCGGTTCGTCCGGCGCTTGCCAGGCGGGGGTGCGCACGGCGTAGAGCGTGGCCGAAACGAGATAGAGCGCCAGGATCGCGACCAGCCAGCGGCGCGGTCGCTGAATGTAGAGGGAATCAAATGGGGTAGGGGGCGGCGGGTAGGCGCTGGCCATGGCTTCAATGTGCCCCTACGGCTGCGGGATCACCAACACCTGGCCCGGATCGAGAAAGTTGGGGTTGGCAATGTCGTTGGCCTCGATGATCTGCTGCTGCGTGACGCCAAAGCTGACGGCAATGCCGCCCAGCGTGTCGCCCGCCTGCACGGTGTAGGTCTCCTGCGTCGCCAGCTCGACTTCGCGCTGGGAGACGCCCGGAATAATCAACTCCTGGCCGGGGCGAATGATGTTGGCGTTTTGCAATCCGTTGGCCGCTGCAATCTCCGCGGCGGAGACGCCGTACAGCTGGGCGATTGCCCCCAGCTGCTCGCCCGGCTGCACAACGTGTGTGGCCTGCGCACCGGCAGCCGCTGGCGCGTCGTCGGTATCCGTCGCTGCGCCGTCGTCTCCGGCATCGCCCCCGCTGTCGTCCCCGCTGTCGACAGCGGCCTGCGTGTTTTCCACGCCGGGAATCAGCAGCGTTTGGCCGGGCTGTAAATTGTTGGGGTCCGAAAGCGAATTGGCGCTGAGCAGCGTCGTTTGGTCGACGCCAAACTGTTGGGCGATGGTGCCGAGCGCGTCGCCGGCCTGCACGGTGTATTCAAAGGGCGGCGGGGTCGGCGTGGGCAAGCCCCGCTGCGAAATGCCGGGGACCGAGGGCACGCGAATCTCCTGCGCCACGAGGATGTCGCTGCTGCGCAGGTAATTCAGTTCGCGAATCGTCGCCACATCCGTGCCAAACTTTTCCGCTACCGTGCCGATACTGTCCCCCACCTCGACAATGTAGATAAAGGTGTCGTTGACGGTGGGCGTCGGCGTGGCCTCGGCCTGCGCTGCCGCCTCGTTTGGGGTGGTGACCAGCTCGTCCGGCAGCGAAATGCCCAGCGAGCCGCTGAGGGCCGTATCGCTTAGCACAACGGTCAGCGTATCGCTGGTGGCCTCGGTGGTGCTGCCGGACACTTCGACGGAGATCGTCCCCGTGTCGACCTGCGTGCCGCTAATTGGCTCGGTGGCCTGCGCCCCGGTGGCGACATCCCCCACGTCGACCGTTGGCTCCGAGGTGGCGCGGTCGCGCGTGCAGCCGATCAGCGCGACGAGAAGCAGCGCAGCGGCCAGCGTTATCGTGAAGCGGGTGGAGCCGCGGAGCGGCGGAAAGTTGGCGAACATCTGGTGGCCCTAACTTGGGGATCGGCGGTGCGGGTTGGCGAGAACTGATTGGATGATAGCACAGTTGGAGGGGACGGCGCAAAGGGCGAAACGGCGGGGGGTTGCCTCCATGGCACGTCTAGCGCAGCAGTTGATTCACCGTGATCGCGGCGGAGACGACAAAGAGCAACATGCCCAGGTTGAAGGCCCAAATGCCAAAGAGCAGCGCGATCACGCCGCCGAGCACCGTGCCCAGCGTGATGCCCGCCACAGCGAAGTAGCGCAGCCGCCGACCGCGCCGCTTGCCCACGGCGCGGCGCACAATCTGCGCCACGATGCCGCCCGCGCTGGGCCCGGCCACAATGGCAATGATGATGCCAAAGATAAAGAGCTGGCCCAGCAGCGCGCCGACAATCGGCGTCGCAATCGCCGCGACGAGCAGCGCCGTGCTAAAGGCAATCGGGTTGTCGCGCGTTTCGGCGTTGAAGTAGTTGTCCTGCACGCCGCGGATGCACTCCGGGCAGCGGTAGCCAACATCCGTCAGGTTGGCGCACTTCATGCAGATGGGCTTGCCGCAGCGGTTGCAGCGCAGCAGCGTTTCGCGGTCGGGGTGGTTGGCGCAGTAAAGCGTTTCAATTTCGCCGGCCACTTCGCTGGCCGCGCCATCGTTCCCATCGCTGGTGGGCAGGGCGGCGACCTCCGTCAGCGGCGTGCCCGCGGCGTTGCTGGCCTGCGGCACGGTCTCGTGCATTTCGCCTTCGCTGACCTCGACGGTGGCGTAGTCGCGCTGTGTGTGGAGCCCCTCTGCTTCGTCGTAAGCAGCGCGGCGGCGCGGATCGCCCAGCGTGTAGTACGCCTTGGCCAGCGCCTCGACGCGCGCCCCGTCGCCCGCAGCCTCGGCTTTCTCGCGCAGCCGCTCGTAGACGGCCTCGATCACGATATCAGACGCGCCGGGGTCGATCTCCAAAAGCTGGTAGTAACTCTTTTCGCTGGAGAGAGCCGCTATTGATTTCGCCGTCGGCTCAAAAGTGTTTTCCGCCATGATATGCTTAGGTAGGTCACCTTTGCTCCGCAAGGTGACGAAAGTCGTCGGCCCAGCCGGATTTGGGATCACCTGCCGGGTTAAGTTGCGAACGTCACATAGCGGAGCATATGTGACCTACAACTCCGCCATAATGTTGTCAACATTGTAGGTCACCTTTGCTCCGCAAGGTGACAAAGATGGCTGACCCAATCCGGTTCAAAATTTCCTACCGGGTCAAATTATGAACGTCACGTAGCGGAGCATACGTGACCTACGACTAAACCGTCCACTGCAATTTATCCATCAGCGTCTGGTAAAAATAGTTGCGTTCGCGATAGCGCACGAAGCGCGCCAGGTGCGGGCTGCCGACGATCACGATCTCGTCGTTGTCGCCGATCTCAATTTCCACCTGCCCATCCACCGTTAGCACGGCCTTGTGATCGCTGGAGACGCGCAGGCGCACCTCCGTGCCTTCGGAGAGCACCACGGCGCGATCCATGCTGAGGTGGGGCGCAATCGGCAGCACCAGGATGTTGCGCAGTTCCGGCGGCAAAATCGGCCCGTTGACGGCCAGCGCGTAGCCCGTGCTGCCCGTGGCCGTGCTGACGATGATACCATCGCAGGTGTACTGGGTCAGGTAGCCGTCATCCAGACTCACGCTGACGCGGATTACCCTCGCCAGCCCGGCCCGGCTGAGCACGACATCGTTGAGCGCATCGTATTCGCAGATAACGCACGGGTTTTCGTCCACGAGGCCATTTTGTGCCGGTAAATTTTGCGCCCGCTGGTCTTCTCCGCTGTCCCGCACGCGGCTGTCCTGCGTGCCGCCGCGCTCGTCCGCGGCGGTGGTTTCGCCAGCTTGGCCGCTCTGCTCCACAAAGCTGCGCTCGACGCGGGCGCGCACCATCAGCCGCTCTTCGATCCAAAAATCGCCGCCGAGGATGCGCTCCAGCGGGCCGCGCCAATCTTCGGGGAAAATCTCGGCCACAAAGCCCAGCCGCCCCATCTTAATGCCCAGCATGGGCACATCGTATTCAGCGCCCATACGCGCGGCGTGCAGCATCGTGCCGTCGCCGCCGAGGGTAATCAGCAGATCCGTGTTGGGCAGGTGCGCCATCACGTGGTCGCGATCCCAGGCGCGCGTCTGCCACACGTCGTCCACGCGGTGGGCATGCAGCAAATTTTCGATTTCCTGCGCCAGTGGCTTGGAGTTCTCCTTGTTGGGATTGTACAAAATCCCCACGCGCGCAAATGGTGGCTGGCCCGCCTTGCGATCGGCGGGCGGGCGAACGTTGTGATGCTTGCTCATGGGCTATCGATTCAGCAGATATCTTATAGGTTGGTGCGGGAACATTAGGCAAACGTTGGGCGAAGTTAGGGTTTTGATTAACGGATTGTGGTATACTGCCGCTATGCGAGTGCTAATTCTTTCCGACATTCACGCCAACCTCGTTGCGCTGGAGGCCGTTTTGGCTGCGGCGCGCGAGCAGTACGACACCATCTGGTGTCTGGGCGACGTGATCGGCTACGGGCCGCGACCAAACGAGTGCGTGGAGCTGGTGCGCGAGCGCGTGCAGCTCTGCGTGCTGGGCAACCACGACTGGGCGGGCATCGACCGGCCGGGCGTGCGCGTGCGCGACTTTAACCCCCAGGCGCGCGACGCCATTCTGTGGACGCGCAACGAACTCCGCAGCGAAAACGTGCGCTATCTGGACAACCTGTCCGATCACCCCGTGCATCCGCTGGAGGATGAGCGGCTGTTGATGACGCACGCCAGCCCGCGCGAGCCCGTCTGGGAATACATTCTAACGCCCAAAGTGGCAATGGAAAACTTTCTCTCCTTCCACGAACAGATTTGTCTGGTGGGCCACACCCACAAGCCGGTTGTCTATCACTGGCAGCTGCACGAGATGGAGCACGACCTATCGCTCAACGGGCGCCCGCCCACCGACCAGGATCGCCTCGACGATCAGGTGGGGGAAGCGTTGCCAACCGAGCCGCGCTACCGGGCTACCGTCGACGCGCTGATGCCCAAGCCGGGCACGGCGCTCCGGCTCGATACGTCGCCCACTCAGCGGCTAATTCTCAACCCCGGCAGCGTGGGCCAGCCGCGCGACAACGATCCCGACGCCGCCTACGCTATCCTGGACACCGAGCAGCTCACGTGGGCCTACGAACGCGTCCCCTACGATATCGGCGCCACCCAGCGGCAAATGCAGGAGGCGGGGCTGCCCAAGCGGTTGATCGAGCGGCTGAATTATGGGTGGTAGCTGGTCATCGGTAAGTAGTAACTGGTAATTAGAGGCTTCTGTACCAACAAAGCTTTTGATTATGACTGTAACTGTTCAGCCCTCACCCCCAATCCCTCTCTCAGGATGGGAGAGGGGAGCCGTTCTCTTCGTCGTCATACAGAGATTTGGACAGGAGCCTGAATAGTTACTTACGACTTACCAATTACCACGCTTTACCACCCCCGCTCCTTGACCAACCCGTGATTCACGCGGCCCTGGGCGCCGTTGTCCATGCGATCATACATCTCGAACCAGTCGGGCATTTCGCTGTTGCGGCGGCGCTGGCGGGCGATCTCTTCGCGCTCGTGGTAGGCGCTGATGCGGCGGCGAATCTCATCCGCCACCCGCCGCGGATGGGGCACGGCATCAAAGGTGAGGCTGCCCTGCTGGGCCGCGGTTTGCAGCGTTACGTTGCCAAAATCCAGCAGGTAGTGCAGCGGGCTGGGAATGTTGAGCAAAATGTCTTCGATATCCTCCAGCCGGGCTTCGCGCCGCTCTTCGGAGAAGAAGAGCGGCTTTTTTTGCGTATCGATAATGCGCTCGGTGGTGACTTCGTAGGTGTCGTTGCGCCAGTCCGCCACGATCCACGCCACCCACGCCAGCCCGGCCAGCGAAAAGAGCACGGCGGGCAGCTCCAGCGCAATCGCCGTGCCGACGTTGTCAAAGGCCAGCGGCAGCAGGAGCGTGCCCAGCGTGAGCAGCAACGTGAGCGCCAGCGGGCCCAGCACGTCGCGCAGCAGCAGAAACCAGTGTTTGCGCCAAATGATGTGATCGGCATCCGAAGCCAGCACCAGGTGGCGCTCGATATCCAACGCCTGGCGTACGCGGCTGACGAGCGACTCCTCCTGCTCCTTTGCGCCGTCCGGCGATTCTTCCCCATCCTCACAGAGCTGGCCGGGAATTTGCAGCGCCAGCCCCAGCCGATTCTCCAACATCTCGTGGATCAGCATCTTGCTCTGGGCGCGCACCATGCCCTCGCGCCGCTGCATCTGCTCAAAGATGGCCCTGCGCACGGCCTCCGGCTCCGGCACGTAATCAAAGGTGATCTGCCCCTGCTGGCTGGCCGTTTGAATGCGCACGTCGCCAAAGCCAAGCAGGTTGCCAACAAACGAGCGCGAAGTGTCCACGCTGCGCACCTGCTCCAGCGGGGCCACCTGCTGCCATTCGCTAAAAAAGACAACGCGCTCCTGCCTCACCACGCGTCGGCTGGAGACGAACAAGAAATCGTTGAGATAATCCACCACGCTCCACGCAAAATAGGCCAGCAGCCCCAGCGAGATCAGCAGACCGGGAATTAGCAGCAGCGGGTTGAGCAGCGCGCCGCCCAGAAAGGCCAGCCCCAGAATGAGCGCGCCCACCAGCAGCAGCGAGGGAAACCAGATTTTGCGCACCAGCACGATCCAATGGCGGCGCTGGTACATCGCCATGCGCTCGCCCTCTTCCAGCCAGCCGTATTTGCGCTCCCGCTTCTCCAGCATCATCTTTTTCGTCTCTTCCTGCATCACCAGCCGGTCGGCCAGCTCCTCGCCCTCCTGCTGGAGAAAGCGGCGAAAGTCCGCCTCGTGCAGGCGCAGCCAGTGGCTTCCCGGTTCGGCCTCCACGCTGGAGCTCATGGGCTCCCGGACGCTGATCAGCGCCGTCTCGCTAAAGTAGCTCGGCCCGGAGATGGGCGTGCGCGGCATGGCGTGCTCCTTGTCGTCCACGGCGTGGAGCGTGGCGCGGCTGCCCTCCATCAGCACCCAGAGGCTGTCCGCCACCTCGCCCTGCGGAATCACCAGGTGGTGAACCGGTATGTAAAAGTAGCTGGTGAAGCCCGTTAGCGTATCCAGCAGGTGATCCTCCAAATCGTTGAAGACCACGAGGCCGCGCAGCGTTTTGATCTCGCGCTCGTGCAGCGCCGTCCCCAGCGCTTCAATGTCGATATTGGTGATGTTGCGCACGGCCCGGCGCGGCAGCCGAAAGACGCGGGTGGTGCAGCAGGCGCGCGCGCTGGTGGGCGCGCCAAAGTCCACGCTGTTGCGCCCCCGCGAGCTCTTTTCGCCATAGCCAAAGACGGCTCCCGTCCCCAGCCACTGCTCCCGCTCGCCCCCCCGCAGCACGACTTGGCCCTGGTCGACGATGTAGAGATCGCTGGCGCTGCTTTCATCGCGGAAGATGTACTCGTCGCGGGCAAACTCTTCCGCATCGCCCGTTGCTTCGGCCAGAAAGCTCAGGGCGACCAGGTCACACTCGGCAAAGAAGGGGATGGTGCGCAGGCGAGCGATGCGCTCCAGCGGCGCAAGCTTCATGCGCAGCGTGGGAAAACGGTAGAGCAGCCGGTTGAGCGCCTGCGCCTGCACGCGGACGATCTCGCAAAATGAGGTGGCGCGGGCGGTGGTGCTGTGCGCTTGATTGTAGAGCAGGTCGAAATGGCCCATCAGGTGGCCCGCCTCCACCCGCCGCCGCAGCGACTGCTGCCGCCGCTGCCCCGCCTGCTCCGTCCGCACCTGCTCCACTTCGCCTTCCAGCACGTAATACGCGTAGTCGACGGGCGCATCCTGCTGGTAAATCACCTGCCGCGGCGAAGCCGTGATCACGTCCGTGGACATGCCGAGGATGTAGTGCAAATCCTGCGGCGGCAGCTCCTTTAGAAAGGGAAGCTGATCGGCGAGCAGTTTATACACCTCTTGACCGTTGTGGGTAGCGGGCGAGTTACTCATGGGTTAAGGCTACAGCCGCTCCTTCACCGTTTCGGCCAACTTGGGACTGATGCCGGGGACGGCGGTTAATTCTTCCACGCTCGCCTGGCGGATGCGCGCCACGTCGCCGCCAAAGGCCTGCAGCAGCGCCTTGCGCTTGGCCGGGCCCACGCCGGGGACGTCGTCCAATTTTGAGCGCGTCTGCTCCTTTTGGCGCAGGTTGCGGTGGTAGCTGATGGCGAAGCGGTGCGCCTCGTCGCGCACGCGCTGCACGAGGTGCAGCGCCGGGCTGCCGCGCTTGAGCCAGATGGACTGCGACTGGCCCGGCACAAAAACTTCCTCCTCGCGCTTGGCCAGGCCGACCACGGGCACGCGCTCCGCCAAGTCAAACTCTTCCAGCACTTCTGTCGCCACGTTGAGCTGCCCCTTGCCGCCGTCGATGATCACGAGGTCCGGCAGGATTTTCCAGCTCTCGTCGGACTTGCGCGCCTTTTTGCCGGGGTCATCGGCGTCGCCCGCCTCCTCCACGGCGCGGCGAAAGCGGCGGCGCAGCGTCTCGCGCATGGCGGCAAAATCGTCCGGCTCGCCCTGCGCCCCGCGCCCGCGAATCTTGAAGCGCTTGTAGGCCTTTTTGAGCGGCGTCCCCTTGGCAAAGACGATCATCGAGCCCGTCGTGTTCGTCCCCTGCAGCGTGCTGATATCGTAGCATTCGATGCGCGAGGGCGGTCGCGCCAGCCCCAGCGCCTCCTGCAGTTCGGCCACGGCCTCGGTCTGCCGATTTGTATCCTGGGCGTTCTGCGCCTGCTGCACGCGCAGATATTCGACAGCGTTGTGGTGCGCCATCTCCATCAATTTGCGCTTGGCCCCGCGCTGCGGCTGCCGAATCTCCACGTTGGCCCCGCGCTTCTCCGCCAGCCACGCTTCGAGCACGTCGTCGTTCTCCGGCAGCGCGTCGACCAGGAGCAGGCCCGGCACGAGCGCGGCTTCGTCGTAGAACTGCTGGATAAACGTACCAATCAAGGCGGCGGATAGTTGGCTGTTGGCTGTTGGCTGTTGATTGTTGATTGTTGATTGGTTCGTCGGCGGAGAATCATCCGCTGACGGCTGACCGTTGGTCGACGGGCCGTTCACCTGACTGGCTGACTCGCTGACCACCTCTTCCCCTTCCTCCACAATCTCCAAATACTCCGCCCCCTCCAGCAGGAAATTCTCTCGTCCAACCATTCGTCCGCGCCGCACGAAGTAGACCTGCACCGCAGCCTCGGACTTGCGCTCGTCCTGGGCGACGGCGATGTAGTCCGCATCTTCAATCGTGGCGCTGACGACCTGCTGCTCCTGAGCGATGCGCTCGGCGGCCTTGATGCGGTCGCGGTAGATAGCGGCCAGCTCGAACTGCATATTCTCCGCCGCCCGCTCCATCTGCGCCGACATTTGTTTGATCACCTTTTGCGAGTCGCCCTCCAAAAAGTTCATCAGCCCCTGCACGCTGGCGCGGTACTCCTCGCGATTCTGCGCGCCGATACACGGCCCGCCGCAGAGCTTGATGTGGTAGTACAGGCAGGGGCGCGCGTCGTTGCCGTCGATCTCGCGTTCGCAATCGAGGTAGGGGAAGACGCGGCGCAGGGCGTCGAGCGTGCGGTAGCAGGCGCTGCTGCTGGAGTAGGGGCCAAAGTAGCGCGCGCCGTCCCGCTTGTTCATCTTGCGCACCACTTCGATCTTCGGAAAGTCGTCCTGCCAGTTAACTTTGATGTACGGGTACTGGCGGTCGTCCTTGAGCCGAATGTTAAAGCGCGGCTTGTAGCGCTTGATCAGCTCATTTTCAAGCACGAGCGCCTCTAGCTCGCTCTGCGTCACCCACCAGGTGATGTCGCGGATCAGCGAGACGAGCGTGCGCGTCTTGGAATCGTGCTGGGCCGAGCGGTTGAAGTACGAGCGCACCCGGTTGCGCAGGATTTTCGCCTTGCCCACGTAGATGACCTTGCCCTTCTCGTTGCGCATCAAATAGACGCCGGGCGAGTCGGGCAGATTAATTAATTTTTGCTGAACTTTATCGGGAAGGTTGCGGGCCATGGTGAAAGTTTATCACAGAATCAATTTCTTTTGCGGATGACGGCGCACAGTCCATCGAAGCGTAGCTGGCAGAAATCAAACGTGGAGCGCACAAATTGACAATAATCAACTGATTGACAGCCGAATCCAACGTGCTTGCTTCGGTTGAGGGCTGCTCTCGCAGCAAGACATTGTAAGTCATGGCCATTCTCCTTTTGGCTCAAGTTGAGATGAGTTTAACATGATTTAGCACAAATTTTCAACAGCATGGCAGTCACTATTCAAACGGCCCGCCTCGTGCTATGATTCTTTGTGCTCCCCAGATTTTGTCAGCAGAATTGCCATGAATTTTCAGCAAATCACAACCTTGGTCCGCCCGACCTTCGCCAACCTGCTCCTGATCACCGCGGGCACGCTCGCCGTGCTGGCGCTGACGACCATCGCCTACTTTCCCCGCTGGCGACGCGACCCAACCACCAACGTCGCCAAAATTGGCGCGCGCATTCGCTTTCTGTGGGAGCTCTCCGCCGCCTTTATTCTAGCGACCTTCTTTGGGCGGCGCATTCTCGTCGCCGCGATTGCTTTCATCGCCTATCTCGCGCTCAAAGAGTATCTCTCGCTCACGCCCACGCGCCGCGCGGATCGGCGCGTGCTCTTCTTTGCCTACCTCAGCATTACTATTCAATTTGTGCTGATCGGCTTTGACTGGTACGAAGCGTTCGTGCTCTTTGTGCCCGTCTACGTCTTCCTCGTGCTGCCGCTGCTGATGATCGCCACCGGCGACACCGATGGCTTTCTCAAGGCGTGGAGCCTGCTCGGCTGGGGCATCATCACCAACGTTTACAGCCTGGGCCACCTGGCTTTTTTAGTGATGCTGCCGCGCGACGAAAGCGGCGCGACGGGCTTTAGCCTCTTTCTCTTTCTGATGATCCTGGCCCAATCCAATCACGTGGCCCAATCTTTCTTCGGCCGCTGGGTGCGGCGACCAGAGCTCTCGATCCGCGTCAGCCGCACGCGCAACTGGGCCAGCCTCTTCGGCAGCGTCGGCACCACCTCGCTCGGTGCATGGCTGCTGGCCCCGCTGCTGACGCCGTTCGAGGGCATCGAGGCCGCGCTCTACGGGGCGCTCGTTGCACTGGGTGGCTTTGTGGGCTACGTTGTGCTTTCCGCCATCAAGCACGATCTCGAACTCAGCGACCGCGGCGTGATGACGGCGGGCCACGGCGGCATGTTGAACCGCATCGACATCATCGTCTACACCGCGCCGCTCTTTTTCCAGGTGGTGCGCTACGTTCATTACCAGTAACCAGAAGAGTTAACGCGCCCTCCGCGTTGAGAAACTTTGCAAACCCTAATTATGCGAATCCTCCAAGCCCTCTTCTTCCTCCTCATCGTGCGCCCGCTGATTTCGCTGGTGCTGGGGTTAAATATCCACGAGCGGGACAATCTGCCCGTGCGCAAACCGGCGATCATCGCGCCCAACCACAACAGCCACCTGGACACGCTGGTGCTGATGTCGCTCTTCCCGCTCTTTCGGCTGCGCCACGTGCGCCCCGCCGCCGCCGCCGATTTCTTTCTCGCCAACCGCGTGCTTGCCTGGCTCAGCCTCAACATCATCGGCATCATCCCCATTGATAGGCTGCGCGCGGACCCCAACAGCGATCCGCTGGCCAAAATGTCCGCCGTGTTAGAGAAAGGCGAGACGCTGCTGATCTTCCCCGAAGGCTCGCGCGGCCAGCCTGAACAGCTGGGGCGCTTCAAATCGGGTATCGCCCGGCTGGTGCAGCGCCACCCCACCGTGCCCATCATCCCCATCTATACCTACGGCCTGGGCAAAGCCATGCCGCGCAACGACCTCCTGATCGTGCCCTTCTTTGCCGACATTGTAATCGGTGAGCCGATCTACTGGTGCGGCTCCGTCGAAGCTACGATGGCGGCTTACGAAGCCGCCATGCGCGATCTGCGCGAGCGGCTCAAGATTCCTGCCTGGGAATAGCCGCAACGTAGGAACCCTACTTTTTCTGTGCAGAATGGCGGTTACGATGAAGGCAGGAAGGGCAGAACCTGAATTTTTAGACACGGATGACGTGGAGAAATACGAATTTCAAAACGCTTTGGGAAGTTGTCGAGCCCAGCGATTTCGAGCCATGTAAATTCAGTAGATCAAGGCTTGGTCAAAAAGCGGAGTGCGCATTCTCAAATGCGAACGGATTGACGAGGAAAGTAGCCATCTGAGAATGCCCACTCCGCGAAACCTTGATTTGCTGAAACTAAGATCCGCGTGCGAGGCCGTGTATATCTGTATCCCTTTCTTGAATCTATATAGAGCAACAAAGCCTTAAAGGAGGCCCTTGTGCGAAATCGACTCGTGCTGATCATCGTAGTGGTGCTGGTCGTGTTGGCGCTGCCCGTGGGCTGGTGGCTCTTCTCGCCGCTGCTTCTGAATCGCGAGGTGGACGAGGCGTTTCCCGCGGCGGGCGATGTGGTTGCAGCGGAAGTCGAAGCGGAAGTGGGGGAGAGCACGGCCCTGGCGGAAGCTGCCCCCGTGGAGAATTCCGCGGACGAGGTGCGCGCCATTCAGCGGGCGGCCGACATCACCGACACGGCGGCGGACGACCCCATGCCGACTGTCGAAGCAGAAGGCGAAGTGGAGTGGCGCGCTGTCGCACAAGGCGCTTTCCAGGACGCCGACGCCTCGCACCGCGGCTCCGGCACGGCGACGATCCTGCAGCAGGGCGAGCAGCGTGTGCTGCGCTTCGAGGAGTTCGAAGTGACCAACGGGCCGGATCTGCACGTGCTGCTGGTCGAGAACATTGCAGGCACGTCCAGCAGCGAGCTGGGCGAGTACGTGGATTTGGGCGCGCTCAAGGGCAACCTCGGCAGCCAAAACTACGACATTCCCGCCGATCTCGATTTATCGCAGTTTAGCGGCGTTGTGATCTACTGCCAGCCCTTCCACGTCGTCTTCGCGACGGCGCCGTTTTGAGCGTTTGCCCTATTTGAAGGCGACCGTGTAAAATCTAAAGGTTTGTCAGATTCTGACAAACCTTTAGATTTTTAGGAGACGAAATATGATTGCTCAGACGCTCAGTAGCGATAAGGCACGCCTTCAGTGGCGCAACATTTTAGACGATGCGGGTGCAGGCAGAAATGACACCGTTGTCGAGCGCTATGGAAGGCCCATCGCGGCGGTTATTCCCTACGAAGACTACGTTGCTTTGCAGGAGGCGCTGGAGGATTTACGTGATGCGCGCTCCGCTGCCGCAGAATATGCTGAGTGGCAGCGCGATCCGTCAACGGGAACGGACTGGGAAACCGTCAAAGCCGAACTGAGAGACGAAGGCTTGCTGGATGAATGAGCCGCCAGTGTGGCGCGTTATCGTTAAGCGTCGTCCACAGCGGGCGCTGCGTCGCCTGCCTAAAAACGTGTTTAAGCGAATTGTCAAGGCTATCGATGACTTGGCGAAAGAACCAAGACCGCACGGCTCAACCAAACTGAGCGGCTACGAAAATCTGTACCGCATCCGTATCGGAGATTGGCGCATTAGCTATGCAGTTGAGGATGAAGAGCTGATTGTGCTGATCATCGAAATCAAGCCGCGCGGCGACGCCTACCGGGCTTTGTAGCCTTTGTCTACTTCCTACTCCCCAAACTTACCCCGCAAATACTCCACCACCAGCCGGTCGATGCGGTCGCGCTGGCCGTCCCAGCGCTCCTCCAAATTTTCCGCGCCCACCAGCGCCCGCAGCGCCCGCCGCGTCTCGCTATCCAGCGTGCCGGTGACTTTGCCCCGGTAGTGCCCCGTCCGCTTCATCATCTGCTGCAGCTCGCGCGCGACCTTGTGCAAGGGCACGTCGTCGTTGGGATCGACTTCGCCAAAGTAGAGGTGGTGCATCTCCACCAGCTGCTTGAGCTTCTGGATCGGCCGCGGATCGTCGTCCACGCGCAGGTCGAGGTAGCGGTCGGTCTTGCCGCCGTAGCCGCCATCCGCGCGCACCACGAGCACCGCCGCCGCCTGCCGACCGCGGCTGTCGCCGCCCGCCGCCTGCCCCGCCGCCAGCGCCTCGACGAGCCAATCGGCCAACTCGCCCGTCCGGTTGCTGCCCTGGCCGCGCACCTGCTCAAAGCGCTCGGCCATTGCCGCCACCGTCCCCGGCACGAGAATGTTGCCCTGGCAGCAAAAGCCTTCGCCCACGTGGTGGCCGGCCCAGTCGTAGCAGTTCTCCCCCGTAAACGCCGCCGCGCGCCCCGCCGCGTCAACAAGACCAACCTGCCGCAGCGAGCGCGCGGCCATTCCGGCATACTCCGCGCCGTCGTCGTTGGCGACCAGCGCCTCCACCGTCTCCTGCGCCGACGTGCCCTCGGCCATCATCGCCAGCCCGTCCGGCCCGTAGCTCAGGTTCGCGTAGGACTGCGTCGCCACCGCGCCGACGCCCGCCCGCGCCCACGGCACGACGGCCCCCACCGCCAAAAATTTCGACTGCACCGCCACGCCCCACTCGGCACGTTCGGGATCGTGGGCGACGATGGAAAAGGTGGCAATGGGCTGCATGGCGAGACTTTCCTGAGGCGGAAGATTAAAGGTGACAGCATCATACTGATTTGTGTATTACTTGGCAATTGCGTTCGATTCGAGATTTTGCGTTAAGCTGCTATAATTGAGTCGGTGAAGCCGTGCAGCGTGTGGAGATAAAAGTATGGATACCATCCTTGAACTGCCAATCGAAGAAAAAATGCTTTCCCAGCTTCGGGAGATTGCGGATACACGCGGCACAAGCGTTCAACACATTGCCGGGGAGGTTCTCCAGCGCTTTGTTGCTGATCGCACTTCTGCCACAAGCGTTGAGCAAAAATTGGATCGTGAGATTGCAGCGTACCAAGCCATGCACAAGACGCTGTTCGAGCAGTATCCCGGCCAGTATGTTGCCATTCACGAAGGTCAGCTACTGGGGGCGGATGTGGATCAGGTTTCGCTTTTTCAACAGGTAAAACAGCAATACCCGAACAAGACAATTCTAATTCGCCAGGTTCAACGCCAAGCAGAGCCGGAACTGCGCGTGCGCTCCCCAAGAATTGACCATGAGTGATTCCATTGCCTTGTTCGATTACGACCAGTCGTTCGCTCCCTCATTTCCTATCATTTACCTTGAGCTTGGGTCTCCTTTAACGGCAACAACGGAGTTTATCACTGCCTTGGTGGACACGGGGTCAGACGCATCCCTCTTCCCACAGGAAACGCTGGACCGTCTTGGTGCAGAAGTTGTGAACCGCGTATGGATTCGTGGCCTTTTTGGCGAACGTCGTGCTGCAAAACTTTATTTGGTCACTGTGCGGGTTGGGCCTCATCAAATATATGGTATCCAGGCTGCAGGCGTTTCGGCCGCCGAAGATGTTCTTGTCGGACGCGACGTGCTGAACCAGCTCGTTATCACGTTGAACGGCCCGGGCGAAGCGTTAAACGTCTTGGCCACGTAGTTTCACCACTCTATCGAAAACCCTCCCCATGGCCATCATCACCATTCTCGGCGCGGGCCGCATGAGCGCGGCACTGACCGTGCCGCTCGCCGACAACGGCCACGAGCTTCGGCTCGTCGGCACACATTTGGACGACGATCTCATTGCCACCGTCCGGCGCACGGGCCGCCACCCCGGCCTCGATATGGTGCTGCCGGACAGCGTCTTCCCCCACACCTATGATCAGCTCGACGATGCCGTGCGCGATGCGGTGCTGATCGTGCTTGGCGTCAACTCGCTGGGGCTGGATTGGGCGGCGATGACGCTGGGCGCAACAGAATTCGATGCGCCCCTTTTGCTGCTCACCAAGGGCTTGGCCGGCGACGATCCGGGGTGGAGCCTCAACGAGGGCGCACGCATCCAGACGCTCTCGACGGCGCTGCGCGAGCAGCTTGCGCCGGCGCAGCAATCCGTGCCGATTGCCGCCCTGGGCGGGCCGTCGCTGGCGGGAGAGTTGGCCGCACGCCGCCACACCTTCGTCTCGCTCGCCTGCCCGCAGCGCGACGTGGCCGAATCGCTGGCCGCGCTGCTGCGGACGGAATATCACCACGTGCAAACAAGCACCGATTTGGCGGGCACGGAAGTCTGCATGGCGCTCAAAAACATCTATGCCGTTGCGGTTGGCGTGGCGCGGGGCACGGTGGCACAGGCAGGCGACGGCGCGACCGCATACAACAACACCGCCGCCGTCTTTGCGCAATCGCTGGCGGAGATGGCCTACCTCGTGGAGCAGACGGGCGGCGACGTGCGCACCGTGCACTCAATTGCGGGCGCGGGTGATCTCTTCGTCACCAGCCAGGGCGGGCGCAACAGCCGCCTGGGTGAGCTGCTGGGTAGAGGGAACAATTTTCTCGATTTGCAGCGGAGCGAACTGCGCGGCCAGACCGTCGAGGGCGCGGAGCTGGCGCTGGCGATTGGCCCAGCGGTGGAGGTGCTCGTGCGCACCGGCAAGCTTGATGGCGCGCGCATTCCGCTGCTGCGGCACATGGTGCAGATTATCTGCAACGAAGCGGCAATTGAATTGCCTTGGGACAAGTTTTTTCGCGTCCAGCCTTAAATTTTTCAACGCGGAGAACGCAGAGAAGGCGCGGAGGGCCGCGGAGAGAAGATATTCTGTCATTTCGAGCGGGTTGACAAATTGACGGGCCGACGAAACCAATCAGCGAGAAATCTTGACGCAGTTTACGATTCGAGCCGATCATTTCAAAAGTCGGTTCGTTGATCGCATAAGATTTCTCCCTTCGCTCGAAATGACAGATGCCCCCCTCTCCGCGGCCCTCCGCGCCTCTTCCTCCGCGCCCTCCGCGTTAAAAAAGCCGGTTAAATTACTCAAAAACTGGAGCCGATTCCATGATCCCCGTCAACAGCACGCTTCTCTTTCAGGGCGATTCGATTACCGACGCCAGCCGCAACCGCGACATCCTTGATCCCAACGTGCCGTCGGCGCTAGGCGCTGGCTACGTCAACCTGCTCGCCGCGCACCTGCTCCACACACGACCCGCCGACAACCCGCGCATCTTTAACCGCGGCATCGCCGGCCACCGCGTCGTCGATCTCTACGCGCGCTGGAAAGTTGACGCCATTGCGCTGAGGCCCGACGTGCTCAGCATCCTGATCGGCATCAACGATACGTGGCACGAGTTTATGAGCGGCAACGGCGTCGAGCCGGAGCGTTACGAGACGATTTACCGGCTGCTGCTGGAGTACACGCGCGAGCAGCTCCCCAACGTGCAGCTCGTGCTCTGCGAGCCCTTCTACCTGCCCACCGGCGTGATCCAAGACGACTGGATTCCCGACATTGAAGCGCGCCAGCAGATCGTGCGCCGCTTTGCCGCAGAATTTGATGCTGTCTTCGTCCCCTTTCAAGCTGCCCTGGACGAGGCGCAGTCCCACGCTCCGCCCACCCACTGGGCCGCCGACGGCGTGCATCCCACGCCAGCGGGTCATCGCGTGCTGGCGAACTGTTGGTGTGAAGCGGTAATGGGGGAGATGCCGTAGAGAAAGCCGCGGGTCGGTCGGGCCGGTGCAGCGTTTGCAGGATAAACCGTCAAACCCAGCCCGCCAAACCCGCAGCTAGGGATAGAACGCGGATTGGGCGGATTGAGCAGATTTAAGCGAATCTCTAATCCTCTTCATCCGCCTGATCCGCTCAATCCGCGTTCTATTTTCTGCCCGGCAAAATCAAGTGGCTATCCCCAAACTCGTGCCATAAATACCCTTCGCGCACGGCCTCTGCATACGCCCCTCGAATCAGCGATTGCCCCGCCACCGCGTAGAGCATTGCCAGGTGGCTCGCCAGCGGATCATGCAGCCCGCTGATCAGCCCGTCGACCGCGTGGACGCCGCGCGCCGGGTGGATGTACGCGCGCGTAAAGCCACGCGCGGGCATCACGACTTTATCTTTGCCATTCCAGGCCGATTCCAGCGCCCGCACCACCGTCGTCCCCACGGCGACCACGCGACCACCCGCCGCCCGCGTGCGGTTGACGGCCCGCGCCGTCGCCACCGGCACGTGAAACGGCTCGGCAAAGAGCGCGTGATCCTCCACCCGCTCGCTCTCCACCTCCAGGCTGGAGACGCCCGTGTGCAGCGTCAGCCCGGCGACTTTGACGTCTTTCTCGCGCAGCGAGCGCAGCACGCGCTGGCTAAACGGCCGCCCCGCCGAGGGCATTTCGGCGCTGCCCGGCACGCGGGCAAAGATCGTCTGGTGCGCGCTCAGCGGCTGCGCCTCGCTCAGGTAGCCGTAGCGAATCGGCTCGCCGACGCGCCGCGACAGCAGGCAGGCGTCGCCGTCCATCTGTACCCACCACAGCCGCGGCAGGCCTGGATGCGGCGCAATCAGCTGCGCGGCTTGTCCGCCCACGTAAATCGTCTCGCCGGACGCAAGCGGCAGCGGACCCGGTCGGTCGCTGGCCCAGCGCGGCTCGGCCAGCCAGAGACCATTGCCGTAATTCGTGGACAGGTTCAGCTGAAAATCACCAACCGTTCCCGTCGCGGACAGGCTCGCCGCCAAGGTCGCGCTGCGGTTGACGACCAGTAAGTCGCCCGCACTCAGAAAGTCAGCAAGCTGGGTAAAGCGCGCGTGCTCGTGGCGACTTTGCCCATTCGCCAGCCCGCGGCTCACGAGCAGGCGCACCTCGTCGCGCGCCAGGCCGCGCGCTTCGGGCGGCGCGGTAGCTTGGAGATGGTCGGGCCGTTCAAAAAGTAGTTCGTTGCGATTCATAATCTTCTCCTCGACTAACAATTTCAACGCGAAGGCGCAGAGGCGCAAAGGAATGTTTGGTGCTCGATTTTGGCTCCACGAGATGTTGCCCGCTGCACAGCGCTTCGTTCAGCGCATCCCGCTCCTCAGTCGAGACGACGTAGAATAGAATCATGCCGCCGGGCTGACCCAGAAAGTGGTCGTGATAGAGCACCAGCGGCAGCGCGCGGTCGCCGCTCATTTTTTAAGCGCGCGGTTGGCTTCCGCCGCACGAGTCCCCTCCGGCGCGAGCGCGTAGAGTAGCACACAGCGTGGCTTGCGAAACTGCAATTTGTTGCAATTCATAGTTTCTCCTCAGTTGATCATTTCAGCGCAAAGATGAAAAAGTACAAGGAGTGGTAAGATTGTCACTTCGAGCGAATGCGAGAAATTTGGATGTCGTAGACGAACCAGCTACGGTGATTCGGCAGCTTACAATCGCCTGCCATCTACGGATTTCTCCCGGAGTTTGTCCTCGCGGAGGCGGGGGCTCGAAACGACGCGCTATCTTCTCTCCGCGCTTCTCCGCGCCTCTTGCTCCGCGCCCTCCGCGTTAAAATTCCTACGCCCCCACCAACCACCGCTCCCCCTGCGCCTGAAAGCGCTGCCCGCTGATCGCCATTGCCTCCTGCCCCAGCAGCCAGGCCCAGAAGGGCAGCGTGACGGCCGGCAGCGGGCGGTCGCTGATCTCTTCGCCGGGGAAGGCTTCTTGGTGCATCTGCGTGCGCAAGTCCCCCGGATCGACGGCCACAACCGCCACGCCGTCATCGCGCACTTCCTCGGCCAGCGTGCGCGTGAGCAAGTCCAGCGCGGCCTTGGACGAGCCGTAGCCGCCCCAGCCCGCATAGCCGCCTACCGCCGCGTCGCTCGACACGTTGACCACCAGCCCACTCGACTCGCGCAGCAGGGGTAAGGCTGCCTGCACCAGCGCCAGCGGCGCGAAGACGTTCACCGCGTAGACCTGCTCCAGCGTCGCCAGCGGGTAATCCGCCAGCGCGGGCTGCGGCGAGGGGCCGAGCAGCGAGGCGTTGTTGACGAGCAGGTCGAGCCCGCCGAGCTTGCGCGCCGCGTCGACCAACGCTCGCCGATGGGACGCATCGCTCACGTCGCCGGGCAGGGCGAGAATCTCGCCACCGCTCTTGTTGCTTAAACGAGATAGCTCGTCGGCCACCGCGTGCAGATCGTCCACGCCGCGCGCCGTCAAAATCAAGTGCCAGCCGCGCGCCGCCAAAAATTCCGCCAGCGTCTGCCCCAACCCGCGGGACGCGCCGGTAATCAGTGCTCTGTTTGTCATGGGAGTCTCCTGTAAATCTAGGTGACCGTCACTGCCCTCTATCGGATCATCGACCCGACCTTGCATGGGCAGTGATTGTCACCGGCTGTAAACCCAGGTGACAATCACTGCCCGCTCCCCAAAGGGGATGTCGTGTTGCTTTGGGCAGTGACGGTCACCTTGGTCAGCAGTTTACCAACAAAAATGGCCCGGCGAATCGATCGCCGGGCCAGAGTGGGCCTGTCCTTTGGGACAGAACAGCGGTATCTCCTTGACAGCGCGCCCCGCCGCCCCTATAGTTACGCATCTCTCCAATACCGTAATTTTTACCCGTAAACTTCTCATGAATACTTACCGCACGTTCGAGCGCCCCGACCCACGCCTTCGCCACCCATTCGTTGAGCAGCTTAAAGTGCCTTATGACGAAATGCTGGCTCAAGAACGTGGCGGCCTTGTTTACGTAGCAGGCGAAACAGGCAGCGGGCGTACCGTGACGGTGCGCCATTTTGTCGAAGCGCTGCGCACGCAGCGGGCGTTGATCATCGACGTGGAATTCCGATCTCTGGGAGAGGGTGCGACAGAGAGCCCTGCGCCAGACATTGTTGCGCTGGCAAGCGCCCTCTTTCCGCTGATCGGCACGGTGGCGAGCCCAACCGTTGCCAGTGTGCTGAATGCTGCCGGCGCGCTGCTGCAGGGGAGCCAGGCGGCTTATGAACTCGGCCAGACGATTGCGCGCAATCGTCGCGAAGATGGCAATCGACTTGATCCCGAAGTGCTTGTCAAGTTGCTGCGGCGTGCAGCGGAAGATCAGCCGGTGGTCTGTTTGCTTCACCACATCGACGAAGCAGAGAGCAGCTGGTGGGATACGCTGATTCGCTTTTTTGAGGACGAGCTCTTCCAGCGACCGGTTCTTTTTGTAACGACCCTACAGGGGGGTAGCCAGCCGATTGCGGGTACGGTAAAGATCGAGGAAGAGCCGGCAATCCTCTTAAATGCGCACGAGCTCGTACACGACGGTGTTGCCAGGTGGATTTACCTGCCGCCGCGCACGCGGGAAGAGATCGAGCATTGGATCGGCAGGGCGGAGCCGCAGTTAGCGCAGCGCATGGCCGAAACAACCGGCGGGAATCCCCTGGCGATGAAAGAGCTGTGGGAAGAGTGGTGGCGCTATCGGTTGATTGAGGCCGACGACTATTTTGTTTGGCAATTTGTCCGCGAGCCCGCGCCGGGTGAAACAGGGGCCGTGAGCGATATGCTAACGCGTCGCTTGAAGCATTTGCTGCCCGATTTAAGCAGGCATCGACAGGCGATGCGGCTGCTGCGTCTGGCGGCAATGGAGGGGCGTACCTTTACGCCGCAAGCCCTGGCGACCGTTTTGGGGCAGGAGGAGGATGAGCTGTTCGATCTGCTCGACAAACTGCTGCTGGAGCCAGAGCAGCCGCACGGATTTTTAGAGGAGCTAAAACCACTGACCGTCTTTGACCCCAAACGCAGCCGCGAGCGCGAACAGATTCTCTATCAATATCGCTTTACCGCGCATCTGTTCTGGTTGAAGCTGGCGGGCGATTTCGTCGACCAGGAGCAGCGGCAGACGCGAGCGCTCGACCTGGCGCAGGCGCTCGCTGTGCTCTTTGAGCCAGAACAGAGAGTGGTCGCTTCGAGGTTATCCCGGCTCTACGCGTTTGCCGGGCACGCGGAGCAAGCGAGGCGCTACCGCACAATGTCCGAATACGCCGCCGAGCGGCAAGTGCTTTACGCCCAAGCGCAAATGTTTATCAGCGTGTCGCGAGCAGGCTGGGGTGAGGTAGAGTATCTACAGGCGGCAAGAGTGTTAATCGAGGCGGGGGAAGCGATGCTCTTTACCCATCCATACGCGGAGACGCTGCGGCTCTTTCAGGCGGCTGAGGCAGCCGCTCAGCGTACGGCCGCCCGTGGGCTGCGGGCATCAGCGCTTTACTATCAGGGATGGATATTCGAGAGCCTGGGTCGCTACAACGAAGCAGAGCCACGTTTGCGCGAGGCGCTAAACATTTTCCAAGCCGTTGGCGACCGCCGCGGCGAGGCCAGCACCCTCAGCAACATCGGGGGCATCTATGCCAACCTGGGCGAAAAGCAGAAGGCGCTACAGTTCTTCGAGCAGGCGCTGCCGCTCCTACACGCGGTGGGCCACCGCAGCGGCGAAGCCGCCACCCTCAACAACATCGGGAGCGTCTATTCCGACCTGGACGAGAAGCAGAAGGCGCTGCAATTCTACGAGCAGGCGCTGCCGCTCCTGCTCGCGGTGGGCGACCACGGCGGCGAAGCCGCTACCCTCAACAACATCGGGCTGGTCTATTCCGACCTGGACGAGAAGCAGAAGGCGTTGCATTTTTATGAGCAGGCGCTGCTGCTTGATCGCGCGGTGGGCGACCGCGGCGGCGAAGCCACCACTCTCAACAACATCGGGCTGGTCTATGACGCCCTAGGCGAGAAGCAGCAGGCGCTGCAATTCTTCAAGCAGGCGCTGCCGCTCCGACGCACGGTGGGCGACCGCTGGGGAGAATCGAGCACGCGCTTTAACATGGGGGCAGTCTATGCCGAGCTAGGCGACCTTGTCGCGGCTGAAGAGCAGGTTGCGCAAACCGTTGCTTTGGATGAAGCGATTGGTCATCCCGATCTGGAAAGCCATCGGCAGGCGTTGGCGCAGGTGCGTGCCGCCATCAAAGCCCAACGGCCATTGTAGCCAAGCGGCCAAAGGCTCCACCGCGCGGCTGGCCGCGCTCGCGCCGGAGGAGGCGCAGTCGCTGCGGCGGGAAATTCTGGGCAGTGCGTCATATCGACTGTTTGGCCAACTGGTGGTATAATCGTGGTATGAAAATTAAAACATCAATTACCATTTCTGAAGAGTTGCTCAGCGCCATCGACGAATTAGCGGACGAGGACCAAAATCGTTCGTCATTTTTGGAACATGCGGGGTGGGATTACGTCGAAAGATTACGCCGCGCGCAGCAGAACGCACGCGACATCGAAATCATCAATCAACACGCCGACGAGCTAAATGCCGAAGTAGCCGATGCGTTGGCCTATCAGGTTGCGGTATGAAACGCGGTGAAGTTTATCGCATTGCCAAACCGCCGGGCGATGACCCGCGAAAACATCGCTTCTACGTGATAGTTAGTCGTGATGCAGTCATCACATCGAACTTCTCGACAGTAATTTGCGCGCCAATTTACACAAACGATCACGGCCTACAAACACAAGTTGCTGTTGGCGTTGAAGAAGGGTTAAGACACGAGAGCGCGATCTATTGTGATTCATTGATGAGTGTTCCCAAAAGCAAGCTGACAAATTATGTGGGGTATCTTTCCAAAGCGAAACTGGAAAGGCTCAATCGAGCACTCGGTGCCGCGCTAGATTTGCACAGCAGCGATTTGAATTAGCTTACTCCACCAACCCCCGCCCCCGCGCAATCGATACGGCTTCCGTCCGGTTGCCCGCCCCCAATTTTCCCAAAATCGAGCTGACGTGAAATTTGGCCGTGCGCTCGGTGACGACCAGCGCCTCGGCGATTTCACGGTTGGTGCGGCCCGCCGCCAGCAGGGCGAGCACCTCCTGCTCGCGCGGCGTCAACTGTTCAACTTGAGGGTTCGGCTCCGGTTCGTTGAGCCGCTGCATCAGCTTCGTGGCCACGGCGGGCTGGAGCAGCGAGCCGCCCGCGTGGACGACGCGCACGGCGTTGAACAGCTCCTCCCGCGGCGCACCCTTGAGCAGGTAGCCGCGCGCCCCCGCCCGCACGGCGTCGACGATGCGCTCGTCCGTGTCGAAGGCGGTGAAGACGAGGGTCGGCAGCGCTCGCTCTTCGTCACGTCCCTGAGCACGCAGCTGCTGCAAGACAGCGACCCCATCCATCCCCGGCATCTCCAAATCCAGCAGCAGCACGTCCGGCGACAGCGCCTCGATCTGCCGCAGCGCCTCGTCGCCGCCGCCTGCCTCGCCGATCACGACAAAGTCCGGCTGCGTTTCGAGCACGGCGCGCAGCCCGTCGCGCACAATGGGGTGGTCGTCGGCGAGAAGGATGTGGATGGGCATGGGGAGTATTGCTTATTGCTTAAGGGATTGGAGGGTTGATTGTGTGAAGGGACAACGGCGCACTTGGGTTGCTGGATTGGCTACGGGAAGAGATAAAGAGCAAGAGGCATTGCGGCCTACGAGCAATAAGCAATAAGCAATAAGCACTACCCGCGCAGCAGAATCCGCGCCGCCACCACCGCCCCCGCCCCCACTTCGCTCTCCACCGTCAGCGTCCCACCCAGCAGGTGCGCCCGCTCGCGCAGGCCGACGAGTCCGTAGCGGTTGGGCTGTACGCGCTCGACATCGAAGCCGCGTCCGTCGTCTTTGATGCGCAGGGTGATTTCGCTGGGCGTAGCGACCAAGCGCAGGGTAACCCGTGACGCGCGCGCGTGCTGCTGTACGTTGGCCAGCGCCTCCTGCGCGATGCGATAGAGCCCCGTCTCGACAGCGACGGGCAGCGGTCGCTGTGTGCCGACTGCTTCCACCGTTACCAGCAGATCACCCTGCCGCTCGACTTCACGGGCGAGCTGGCGCAGCGCCTCGACGAGCGTGCCGTTTGCCAGCGGCGCGGCGCGCAGGTCGAGCACGGAGCGACGCGCTTCGTCAAGGTTGCTGCGAGCGAGGTTGAGCGCGCTGTGGACGGCGCGGCGGATGCGGTCGCGGTTGTCGCTGTCCGTTTCCAGCAGCGCGTCTGCGGTTTCGAGCTGAAGCGCAATGGCGGAGAGCCCCTGCGCCAGCGTGTCGTGGATTTCGCGGGCCAAGCGGTTGCGCTCCGTCAGCGCGCCCAGCTCGCGGCTGCTGGCAAAGAGCCGCGCCCGCTCCACGGCGATCGCCAGCAGATCGCCAACGGTGTGCAGCAGCCGCAGGTCGTCGTCGCTCAGCTCGCGCCACGTCGCGCTGGCGACGTTCATCACGCCCAGCTTTTTCTCTCCATCCCCATCGCCCTCCTGCGAGTAAAGCGGCACGCTCGCGTGGTAGCGCAGCCCATCCGTGCCGTCCACCAAGCCCCACAGCCGGCTGCACGTGACGACGTTGACGTTGGCCGCGCCCGCTAGGTCGCCATCGCGGAAGGTGTCCAGACAGTAACAGGAGCCTTCCATCTTGGCCGGATTTCGCACCAGCGCGGGCGGCAAATTCTGCGCCGCGGCCAGGTACGAATCGCCCGCTTCGTTGAGCAGCCAGACCCAGCCCGTCTCCAACGCAAAGAGCTCGCCGACCAGCGCCAGCGTCGAGCGCAGCGCCGCGTCCAGATCGACCGAGCGGTTGAGCGCCTGGGCAATATCGTTGAGGATGGTAAGCTCGCGGGTGGGGCGATCAAGGGTGGGCATAGAAATTTAACGCGGAGGCGCGGAGGCGCAGACGATGTCATTTCGAGCGGAGCGAGAAATCTTTTGGCAGCAGACGAACTGAATAATCAAATGCCAGGCGGCTTCGTCGACGAGCAGCAGATTTTTTGCACTCGCTCGGGGTGACCGATCAGGTGGTGCGCGGAGCGACGGTACAAATGCTGTGCGGCTTCGTTCGCTATCAGAAGATTTCTCGCATTCGCTCGAAATGACAGATAAAGTTACTCCGGATGCCGCTGCGACTCCGTCCACACAAACTGTGGCTCGTAGCCAAAGGCTTCGCGCGCTTTGGCGGTGCTGAGCAGCGAGCGGTGCGCGGACAGGTCGCCGCGGATTTCCGTGGCGTTGCCAAAGTGTTCGCGCACGAGATCGGCCTGGGGCGTTTCGAGCACCTGCGCGCCGGTGAGGTTGTACGCGCCCGATTCAATTTGTTCACCGCGCGCCAGCTTTTCCAGCGCCAGCCGACAGGCGCGGGCCACGTCGCGCGCGTCGGTGCGCGTCCACAGCAGCCACAATCCGCTCGCGGGATCGTCGGCCATGGCCTCGATTTGGGGCGCAAGCTCCTCCGGCGCGCGCGTACCCATAATGCGCAGCGAGAGGATCGTCATGCCGTAATTTTGCACAAAGTAGCTCGCCGCCTGCTCGCCTGCCATTTTGGAGAGCGCGTAGCAGTTGACTGGCCGCAGCGGGTGCTCTTCGTCCACGGGAACGTAGAGCGGCGGGTGCTGGGCAAAGCCGTAGATTTGGTTGGTCGAGGCGGAGATGACGTGCCGGATGCCCAGGTCGGCACAGGCCTGGAAGACGTTGTAGGTGGCGCGGACGTTGTCGCCGTAGGTGCGCGCGTCCACGACCATGCCGACGTTGGCCCACGCGCCCATGTGGACGACGGCCTCGGCCCCGGCGCGGGCCAGCGCGCCGTAGACTTCGCCCGCCTGGGTGAGATCAACCTGCAGCGTGGGGAAGGGAATTTCGTGCTGCGAGCCGTCGTCGCTGCGCACGTCCGCGCCGGTAACGCCGTGGCCGGCCTCCAGCAGATCGCGTGCAATGTAGGTGCCGATGCGCCCGGCGCTGCCGGTAACCAGAATGTTCATGGAGATTTGGCCTTTGCTTTACAGGTAGTTGATTTACAGGTAAATTGTACCACACTGTGAGGTCGACGCCCCGGTGTGCCGGATCAAGGGGTGCATTTCAATTTGGGGGGCAAAATGTCATTTCGAGCGGTTCGCCGAGGAGAGGCGGCAAACGAATCCGCAGCAGCGAGAAATCTGGGGGTTAGCAATGGCAGATTCGTTGCTGCAGGGCGCTCGGTCTGTCTGCCGTCTCCAGATTTCTCGCTAGTCTACTATCGTCTGCTATCTTTCGGGGTAGACCCGGCGTCGAAGCGACCGCTACGCGAGCGAAATGACAACTTGCCCCCAATTCTGGGATGCACCGGATCAAGCAGGGAAGACAAAGCAGCGTGCGGCTCTGCGGAGAAAGTGGGCATCTGAGAGCCTATTTGAAAAGTAGTAGATTGCCTGAAGAGAAGCGACAATCACGGCCCGCCCGCGGCGGGGCAAAATTAGCTTTCACTGGGTCACGACAGTCACCGAGCGGCTCGGCTCGTGCACAACCGGATGACCGGCCGGCAAACGGTCAACTTCCCTGGCGGTGGGTCAAGATGACCGTCATCGTCCAGGACAACGCGCCCGCCCGACCAGCCACCCGATCAGCCAGCGGACGGTGATTGTCACTTCCGCCGCGTGTAACTTTTTAAAAAAGAGGCCCCTTTCAAAGGGGCCTCTCTTATCTAACCCAAGTTTTATCTAAGGCAATTTCAGGAAATTAACTATACCGGGATAAGCCATGTTGGATGTGCGACGCACCTCGGAAGGTGCGACGCACGGTCGACTCTCTCTCTGGTGCGGCCAACGCAGCCTACGGTGCATTGCACTTTCCCAAGTGCGACGCACCTCCATCACAATCAGCCGTGGTATAGCAGCTTGGGTTACTTACGGCTAACGCTATTCGTTTGACAAAGCTTACTCCCCCTCCTCCGTCGACTCCTCCTGCAGAGCCCGCAGATGTGGAAACAGAATCACCTCGCGGATGGTGTCGCGATCCGTGAGCAGCATCGTCAACCGATCGATGCCCATGCCAAAGCCACCGGTGGGCGGCATACCGTAAGCCAACGTCTCCACATAATCCACGTCGACCGGATGGGCCTCGTCATCTTGACGGCGATTGCCGCTGCCCGTGGCCTGATACTCTTCGGCCAAAAAGCGCTGGAGCTGGTCAATGGGGTCGTTGATTTCGCTAAAGGCGTTGCAAATCTCCATGCCGCCGGCAAAGCCCTCGAAGCGTTCGACGAAGCGCGGATTGTCCGGCGCGGCCTTGGCCAGCGGGCTGATATCGCGCGGGTAGTCGATCAGAAAGGTCGGCTGGATCAGGTTGGGCTCAACAAACTTCGCCATCAGGCTGTCCACCAGCTTGCCCCAACTGCTGTCCGGGCTGGGGTTGAGCCCCTGCCGCCGCATCTCCTGGGCCAGCGAGTCGGCGTCCGGAAACTGCTCGTAGTCGATGTCGCTGGCGTTTAAGATGGCTTCGCGCAGCGAGACGCGCGCCCACGGCGAGGCAAAATCGATTTCGTGCCCCTGCCACGTCAACACCGTGCTGCCCGTCATCCGCCTCACCACCTGGGTGACCATCTCCTCGGTGCGGCGCATGATCTCTTCGTAATTGGCGTAAGCTTCGTAAAATTCCAGCATGGTAAACTCTGGATTGTGCTTAAAGCTGATGCCCTCATTGCGAAAATCGCGCCCGATTTCGTAGACGCGGTCAAAGCCGCCCACGATCAGCCGCTTGAGATAAAGCTCGAAGCTAATACGCAGGTAGAGGTCCTGGTGGAGTTGGTTGTGGTGCGTGACGAACGGTCGCGCCGCTGCGCCGCCGTAGACGGGCTGCAGGATCGGCGTTTCGACTTCGAGAAAGTCTTCGCCATCGAGGTAATCGCGCAGCGCACGCAGGATTTTGGCCCGCGTGCGGAAGACCTCGCGCACATCGGGGTTGCCGATCAGGTCGAGGTGGCGGCGGCGGTAGCGCACTTCCGGGTCCTTCACGCCGTGCCACTTGTCCGGCAGCGGCTTGAGCGCCTTGCTCAGAAACTGCACCTCGCGTGCGGCCACGCTGAGCTCGCCCGCGCGCGTCACCATCAGCGGCCCCGTCGCGCTTACAAAATCCCCCAGATCGACCAGCCGCTTCCAGACGCCGTTGTACCAGCCGTCGGGCAGGCTGTCGCGCTGGAGCACGACCTGCATCTGCCCCGTGCCGTCTTCGAGATCGGCAAAGCTGATTTTGCCCATCACCCGCTTCTGCTTGATGCGCCCGGCAATCGTGATAAAGGTATTTTCAGCCTCTTCATCCGACACGCTTTCCTCGGGCGCGTACTCATCGGGATTGGCCTGCATTTGCTCGAAGAGCGCGCGCGCTTGGGCGACGGTGTGCGTGCGGCGGGCACGGGCGGGGTAGGGCTCGATCTCGGCCTCGCGCAGGGCCTGCAAATTTTGCAGCCGCGCCTGCTCCTGATCGGTCAGGTGCTGGGGGTCGAAGAGCTGGTTGGGTGGGGTGGGCATGATGGGTAGAAGACGTGAGCGGGTGCTGTCGGTAAGTTTGGCGGTAGAAGATTGGTAGTTGGCGACTAAGCGGTAGTGCGAGCGACCCAATTTTGAATTACCAATCTCCAGTTGCTGCTTCAGCAGTTAACAACAAAGGTGACGGTCGCTCGTGTCGACCATCACCTTTAGATTATCGGATAAATTGGGGGCAGCGCCAAATGCGCTTTACTGGATGCGCACAACCTCAAACTCAATTTCACCGCCGGGCGTCTCCACCGTTACCTTGTCTCCCGCCTTTTTGCCGAGCAGCGATTTGCCCATCGGGCTTTGGTTGCTGATGCGCCCCGCCGTGGGGTCCGCCTCAATCGAGCCGACGATCTTGTAGCTCTCCTCAAAGTCCGTATCGACCTCCTGCACAACCACCGTGCGCCCCACGGCGACCTGGTTGGCCGGCGTGCCGTTGGTCGAAATAACCTCGGCGTGCTTGAGGATATTTTCCAGCTCGCGGATGCGCCCCTCGACAAAGCCCTGGGTGGCTTTGGCTTCATCGTAGCCAGCATTCTCGCTGATATCGCCCTCGGCCTTGGCTTCGGCGATCATGTCCGCGACTTCGCGGCGGCGCGTGCCGGTGAGATAGGTCAATTCATCGTGGACCTTCTGCAGGCCCTCTTCTGTCAAGTAGACGGGTTGATTGTTACTCATAATGCTTCTCGTAAATAGAAATTCGATGCGCTCCTTTGCGCAAAGCGGTTGGTTTTGCAACCAGCCATATAGAAAAATGGTGGAAATCCAGAGAGTGTTTACCAGTGATCAGTCGCAGGCGCTGGATAAACTCCCGCGCTGGCTTCTAATTCATTGGCTTCTAATTCATCGGCCAGGAACCTAAAAAGCAGGAATGTAAACAACGTTTGCGAATACTAAACGCAACGGTTAATCAAAATGTTCCAACCAGCGTGGCTCACCGGTAAAGATTCGACAAATGACGCTTGCCCACAACAAAAAACACCGCCTAACCGGGCGGCGTGAACAAGTGTCCTGCTGTTCACCAACGAATCAAGCGCCCTTTGAATAGGACGCTTCCGTAGACGTTAAGTCTACCACAGATGCGGAATTCTGTAAAATATCGATATTGGGATAAACTGACGAGATAAATGGCAACTTGGGGCAGTAATTCCTTTGCGTTCTTTTATCGATGAACCCTCCTCTACCCAACGACTCAGCGGCTCCACAAGTGCTGGACTGGGCGCGCATCGCCCGCTTCTACGACGCCGACTACCGCCACTACGACGCCGACCTCGCCTTGATCGCCGACCTCGTGGCGGATTTGCACGCAGACGCACCCGGCTCGTCACGTGGCTCGTCACGGTTGGCGGCGACGGCGCCGCTGCTGGATTTGGGCTGCGGCACGGGGCGCGTGCTCGTGCCGCTGGCCCGCGCGGGCCAGCAGATCACCGGCGTGGACGACAGCGCGGCGCTGTTGTCCATAACGCGTGACAAGCTGGACGAGGCGGGCGTGGACGCCGTCGAGCGCGCTGAGCTGGTCGAGGCGGATTTGCGCACGCTGACGCTGCCGCGCCGCGATTATGCGCTGGCCTTCTGCCTCAGCAACACGCTGATGCACCTGCCCACCCAAGCTGCCCAGCTCGCCGCGCTGCGCCGCGCCCACCACCACCTGCGCGGCGATGGCCTGCTCCTGCTCGATCTCTTCAACCCGGACGTGGCGCGGCTCGCAGCGGCCCACGGCCTGATGGAGCTGGCCGATTCGTGGCGGGATGAAGCTGGCTCCGCAACGGTGCACAAATGGGTGGTGCGCTCCGTGGAGTGGGCCGCGCAGCAGCAGGAGACGCTCTTCGTCTACGAAGAAATTTTTGAGGACGGCCGCACGCGGCGCACGTCGTTTCCGTTTACGCTGCGCTTCCTCTGGCCCGCTGAAGTTACGCTGCTGCTGACCGTCGCTGGCTTTGAAATTGAGGCTCTGTGGGGCGACTTTGAAGGCACGCCGCACGGCGACGACAGCGAGCAGATTGTTCTGCTTGCGCGAAAAACAGAGTAGTGCATCCGCTGCCACCCTTATGTTTGCATCCGCCCGCACGATTTGCGATAATTGGGCGGTTTGCTTACGCCAAACGGACGATGCGCCGTAGCTAAAAGACGTAAAAATAAAGGCATTTCCTGCGGGAAAGCCACCTTTGTTGCGATAAAATAAGCAGATGCCAAGTTTGTACGTTTAGAATAATTTTTCAAAATTTCTCACTAGAAGCCGTAGACAATGAACCGCGACGCCGAACGATCCTTTGAACGCCTGCTGCCGCGCCTGGAAATGCAGTTCGCCGAACACACGGGCACGCCCGACTGGCAAATCTTTAACGACCGCCTCTATCGCCACTTCGAGAATCTCTTTGATCTGCTGCGCGACCTTTACGGTACGCGCTACGACTTTTTCTACCACTTGGAGCAGGTGCTCGTGCTGGCGGCGGAATCTTGGTTCGAGCGCTCGACCGACCTGAAGCAGCTCGACGCTGAGCGCGAGCGCAACCCCTATTGGTTCCAATCCGAGAAGATGCTGGGCGGCGTCTACTACGTCGACCTGCTGGCGGGCAATCTGCGCCGGCTGCGCGGTCGTTTGCCTTACCTTAAAGAGCTGGGCATCACTTATCTGCACCTGATGCCGCTCTTCCGCGCGCCCATGGGGGACAGCGACGGCGGCTATGCGGTGAGCGACTATCGGCAGGTTGATCCGGCGCTGGGCACGATGGACGAGCTGGCCGAGCTGGCGACGGAACTGCGAGCCGAGGGCATCAGCCTCGTGTTAGATTTTGTCTTTAACCACACCTCGGACGAACACCGCTGGGCGCGGCGCGCCATCAACAACGATGTCGACTTTCAGGACTACTACTTCATCTTCCCGGATCGTACCGTTCCGGATCAATACGACCGCACGTTGCGTGAAATTTTCCCGGACAAGCGCCCCGGCAACTTCACCTACCGCTCGGATATGCGCCAGTGGGTGTGGACGACCTTTAACAGCTTTCAGTGGGACCTGAACTACAGCAACCCCAAAGTCTTCCGCAGCATGGCGGAGGAGATGCTCTTTCTCGCCAACACCGGCGCGGAAGTGCTGCGGCTGGATGCGCTGGCCTTTATTTGGAAAGAAATGGGCACGACGAGCGAGAATCTGCCCCAGGCCCACAAGCTGATCCAGGCCTTTAACGCCGTGCTGCGCATTGCCGCGCCCGCGCTGCTCTTTAAGTCCGAAGCCATTGTGCACCCGGACGAAGTTGTCAAGTATATTGGGCGCAACGAGTGCCAGCTTTCGTACAACCCGCTGCTGATGGCGCTGCTCTGGAACAGCCTCGCCACGCGTGACGCGAGCCTGCTGCGCCGCTCGCTGAGCTACCGCTTCCGCATCCCGCCGGACTGTGCGTGGGTTAACTACGTGCGCTGCCACGACGACATCGGCTGGACCTTTGACGACGGCGATGCCGCCGCGCTCGGCATCAACGGCTACAACCACCGCCAGTTTCTGAATTCCTTTTACACGGGGCGCTTCCCCGGCAGCTTTGCGCGCGGCCTGCCCTTCCAGGAAAATCCACGCACGGGCGATGCGCGCATCTCCGGCAGCCTGGCTTCGCTGGCCGGGCTGGAGCGCGCGCTGCAGATGGAGGACGACCACGAAATCGAGATGGCGATTCGGCGCGTTGCGCTGCTGCACGGCGTAATTCTCAGCATCGGCGGTATTCCGCTGCTCTACCTCGGCGATGAGGTGGGGCTGCTCAACAACTATCAGTACGCCGCCGAGCCGTCCAAAGCCAGCGATTCGCGCTGGGTGCACCGCCCCCGCATCGACTGGGACATCATGGCCAAGCGCCATGATCCAAGCACCATCGAGGGGCGCATTCACAGCCGCATCCGGCGGCTGCTGGACGTGCGCAAGGCCACGCTGGCCTTTGGCGGCAACCAGACGGACGTGCTCAACCTGGGCAACGAGCACGTCTTCTGCTACGTGCGCAACAACGAGGGCGAGCGCGCCGTCGTGCTGGCGAATTTCACGGAAGAGGGGCAGACGATTTCGGTCAACGAGCTGCGGCTCTACGGCCTCAGCTACCGCTTTACGGATTTGGTCAGCGAGCGCACGATCACGCTCAACAGCGACGGCCAGGGAAGTTTTTGGTTGGAGCCGTACCAGCTGCTTTGGCTGCAGCCGGAGTAAAAAAAGACCCGGCGGGTCTTCAAAACCCGCCGGGTCTTTTTTACTCCGGCTCGTTGCGGCGCTCCGCGTCGCAATGCAGAGTTGGACGCTCTGCGTCCCTTTGTGGCCTATCCGATTCTTTGGCGGTCAAGAGGCGACGCAGGAGCGTCGCAGCAGGTATTCCCACGCAGGAGCGTGGGAACGAGCTATCTTGACTAAAACTCTACTTCGCAGCTCCCCGCAAAGCAGGCCAACTCCTGCGCCGCCGTCGTTAAGTCCTCCTCCTCGTAGCGGTAGACCTTCGAGAAATCGATTGCCGGGAAGGCGGCTAAGGCGCGCTCGTACTCCTGCTCGCCGACCTCCTCGTAAGGCATCTGGTCGTACTGCGCATCAAAGGCGGGCAGGAAGGTCATGCCGCCGAGCTTGTCCTGGTTGGCCCACACCCACTGCATGATCTCCAGCACCTCGTGCGGCTGATACGTAATCGTGACGCTGGGATTGTGCTCCGTCCACTGCGTCTTGCTTTGCAGCCAGTAGCGACACTGCTCCAGCGCGCTGCGGTCGTTGCGCGTAATCGAGCCTGCGGGCGCTTTGACTGGGAAGTGGATCACCCAGGTGGTGGCCGTCTCCGGCATCTGGCCGTTCTCCGGGTCCATGGGAATACCCGCATCGCGCAGGACGCGGAAGAGCGGCGTGTGCGTGCCGACGCGCACGTTACGAATGTAGTGCGGCGCCCAGCGCGGGTGAATGCCCGGCGAGCAGTCGAAGAGCTGCGACGAGTTGCCGCTCGGCTTCACACACGTCACCGACGCGGACTGATTGATGCCCAGCCGCTCGGCATACTCTTTGTTGACCGCCACCGCGTGATCGCGCAGCTTGGCCTGCACGTCGGCATCCTGTGCAATCGGGCTGTCGAGCTGCCCGTTGATATCCACGCCGAGCAGTCGCTCCTCCTCGCAATTCTTCTTCCAGTCGGCCCGCAAGCCCGGAAAGTGTGTTGCCATCGACTGGATCGTGCCGATGATCGTCGCCAGCTCCACCTTCTCCTTCAGCGTCTCAAAGGTGTCGTCCCTACGCGCTACGGCAATCGAAAGGTTGCAGAATTCCATTGGTTTGAGGGCGATCTCGCCGCATGGATTTGTGCCGAAGTCTGATTTTCGACGGCGAGCTGGTCTTGTGTTGTTGGCGGCGTAGCGGCTGAAAATGCCCGGCTCGCCGCGGCCGGATTCGACCATGTCCAGAATGTAGCGCGCGATCTCGGCCTGATCGAGATCGCGTTCGGGCCAGACGGCGGAGTTGTTGGCGTTCCAGCGCTGCTCGTTGCCGAGGATGTTGTCGCCGCTTTTGCAGTGCAGCATCTCCTCGTCGTCAAAATCAAAGAGCGCAATCATCGCCGTGCGACGGACGCCGCCGCTGACCGCTGCGTTGCCCACGGCGCACATGATGTCGTGCGCATCCAGCGAGCGCAGAAAGCTGCCCTGCCGCGCCAGGATGCGCTTGCGGGCAAAGTCCAACATCTGCTTGAGCGGCTCCGGCCCCGAAGCGCGACCGCCCTTGGTGAAGAGCGGCGCACCCGCCGGGCGCACCTGGGAAAAGTCAAAGCGCACGTCGCCGCCCGTGAACCAGGTGTTGAGCCCCAGCCGCACGGCTTCGGCCCAGCCTTCGGACGAATCAGCCACCGTATGTTCAATCGGTGCGCTCCCCGTCTGCCGCTGGACGCGCGGGAATTTCTCGATATACTGGCTCTCGACGGAGTAGCCCACGCCGCAGCCGCTCATCGAAATAATCAGCGCCTCCACAAAGGCGTCGGCGCTGTCCACCGGCAGGTAGGAGCAGTTGTAGATCGCCATGTTGTTGCGGCGCGCCGCCGGGCCCGCCATCGCCAGCAGCCGCATCGAGGGTGCGGCCTGCATGGTGAGGATGCCCTCGCGCAGCCGCTCGTAGTCGCGCTCTGGCAGCTTGTCCTCGGAGAGTTCGCGCAGAAACGCCACCGCCCGGTTCACCGTCTCGACCCACGTCTCGCGGCGGCCCAGCTCGTAGTTGAAGCGCGAGTACTTATCGTAGAACTGAAACTTTTGCAGCTGCGTCGGGAAGTAGGCGTCGGATTCCTCGAAGGCCGTGCGCACCTCGCTCGGCACGGGTCGGTGCTGGCGCTCCTTGGCTCGCTCGGCGCGGTAGAGGATATAGGCCTTGGCCGCTTCGTATTCGCCCGCGGCCTGCAGCACCATCTCGACAATATCCTGCACCCCCTCCACGGTCGGCTGCTCCTCCTTCGCCATCATCACGTTAATCACCTGCTCGGTGATTTCGCTGACGGGGCGGTAGGGCTTGCTGTCGATGGCGGCGAAGCACTTGGCGATGGCGTTTTCGATGTGCTTGGCATCAAAATCGACCACGCGACCATCGCGCTTGGTGATCGTGCGCGGCTGAAGCGGCTGGAACGCGCTGTCGGCGTGATCGCTCGTGCCGTTGGTGAGCCTAGTGGTGGGCCTAGCCGGAGCGGCTGTTGAACTGGTCATGAGGGTCCTTTCCAAAAGTAAGATAAAGGGTATAGCAGTACAAAAATAAGCAAGCGGCAAGCAGCAGTTCCAGATTTGAGCATTTACGGAAGAAGCCCGGCCACGAATTGCACGAATTGCACAAATTTTGGAGAGCGAGCCACCGACCCTTCGTGTGATTGGTGTAATTCGTAGCAAATCTTCTTGGCGACATACGCCAAATTTGGAATGGCTGAGCGGCAATGTCAACGCTTGACAAATTTAGGGAATACAAAACCTATCCCGAGCGAGCATCGCTCGAGAATGGGTAACCAGAATTTAGGTTGTTGGGTTGTCGAAAAGATGAGCGGGAGAAACCGCCAACGGCGCTGTTGTGGCGGTCGCTACCGGCCAATCAGCCGGTCAATTTCCTGCTGGAGTTCTTTCAACTTGGCCACGTCGCTCAAGTCCAGGTAGACGCTGGCAAAGCGAATATAGGCTACCTGATCGATCTCCGCCAGCCGATCCAAAACGAGCCGACCGATCGCTTTGCTGTCCACCTCCGTGCGCCCCGTGGCTTGGAGCGCATCCTCCACTTCCGCCATCATCCCATTCATTGTCTCCAGCGCGATGGGTCGCTTGGTGGCGGCAATCTGGATGCCGGTGAGCAGCTTCTGCCGGTCAAACGGCTCGCGCCGCCCGTCACTTTTGATGACAAGCATATTGGCCGAAACGTTCTCATACGTCGTAAAGCGCTGCTCGCAGTTGCGGCACTGCCGGCGGCGACGAATCGATTCCCCCGTGTCGCGCGTGTCGATGACGCGGTGCTGGGCGTGGCTACAAAATGGACATTGCATGGAGTGTAGAAGGTGCGCTGATGCCTGTATGTTGTGGTCAACCCAGTTGTATGCACAAGATGTAGCGGTAGAGGGTGAGCGCGAGTATAGCACAGGTGTACGCACGGCGCAAGCAGCACTTTTGGCGATTCAAGGGGAAAGCTACTGCGCACCCAAAATTTTAAGTCCCAATCAGCAAAAAACCGGCGGATAACCAATCCGCCGGTTTAGATGACGATAAGCGTGCCCAGAAGTTATGTCAGAAGGGGTATCAAAAGACTCTAAGAAAGATACAGGTTTCGTTGACTTGGGCACAGAAAAACAACAAGGGTCTGTAAAAGCCACAAAAACCGTGAAGAGCTGCTCGTCAACAGAAACTCTCCACGGTCTTTGTGCCCTTGTAGAAAAGATGAGCCCCTTAATGTTTGGGCTAGCCTAGCGACCGTTGTTGCGGTTGCGGCGCAAGAAGGCGGGAATGTCCAAATCGTTGCGATCAAACGTGCGCACGGAATAATCCGTCTCTTCGCGCGGTGGCTCCGGTTTGGCTTCCGGTCGCTGCTCTGGTCGCTGCTCTGGTCGCTGGGTCGGGCGCGCTGGCTCCTGTCTCTGGGATGGGCGCGGCGGCTCCTGTCTCTGCGGCGGGTAGCCGGTTGGTCGCCCGCTGTTTGTGCTGGGAAATGCGCCGGAAATCGAGCCGTAAGTCGCCTCCGTCAGCGATTGGTCCACTGCATCGGAGGGGCGATCAAAGCCGGTGGCGATCACCGTGAGGTGAATCTCATCATGCATGTCCGGATCGACCACGGCGCCAAAAATAATGTTGGCTTCGGGATGTGTGTTGGCGCGGATGATTTCCGCCGCCTCGTTGATTTCGTTGAGGCTTAGGTCGTTGCCGCCCTTGATGTTGTACAGGATCGCCTGCGCGCCATCAATCGACACATCGAGCAGCGCGCTGTGGATCGCCTTTTTGGCCGCTTCCGCCGCGCGATTCTCGCCCGACGCCGTGCCAATCGCCATCAGCGCCGCGCCGCCGCCCATCATCACCGAGCGCACGTCCGCAAAGTCCAGATTAATCAACCCCGGAATCGTAATCAACTCGCTGATGCCCTGAATGCCCTGGCGCAGCACGTCATCCGCCGTGCGAAAGGCGTCGTTGATGCCGGCGCTCTTGTCCGCCAGCTGCAGCAGCCGATCGTTTGGAATCACAATCAGCGTGTCGACGTTGCGCATCAGCTGGTCGCTGGCCGATTCGGAGACGCGCCGCCGCTGCGTGCCCTCAAAGGTAAAGGGCCGCGTCACCACGCCGATGGTCAGCGCACCCGTCGAGCGGGCCACGTCCGCAATCACGGGCGACGCGCCGGAGCCGGTGCCGCCGCCCATGCCCGCCGTCACGAAGACCATGTCTGCGCCTTCGAGCATGGCGGCCAATTCCTCGCGGCTCTCCTCCGCCGCACGCTGGCCGATCTCCGGGTTGCCGCCGGAGCCGAGGCCGCGCGTCAGCTTTTCGCCAATGCGCAAGCGCTGCGGCGCGCTGGAGAGCATCAGCGCCTGCGAATCGGTGTTCACGGCGATAAACTCGACGCCCTGAATACCCTCCTCGATCATGCGGTTGACGGCATTCTGACCGCCCCCGCCCACGCCGACCACCTTGATCTGCGCAAAATTTTCTACAAACTGCGACTGCATCTTCCGACTCATAAGTCATCTCCTTCGCTGATTCTTCCGAGGGGGAGGAAGAAAAATAATGAACAGTAGCACAACGCCAACAACATTTACGATTTTAGATTTACGATTTACGAGAAAGACTCACAATACTTAGAAACGACGATTAGTTAATTTGAGCAGGAGGGCATCGTTTCACCCCTCCCCCATCCCTCCCCAACTTGGGGAGGGATGGGGGAGGGGCTGACGACGGATCGGCTCCTTCCCCAAACTGGGGGAGGTTGGGAGGGGGTTGAGGCTGCGTCGTTCCTTCAAAGGGGCTCCGCTGCTTACTGTACCCGTTTACTCAACTTGTTTAACTGGCATTTCTCACCAATTCGTAAATCATAAATCTAAAATCCAGAATCCAAAATCGATTAGCCCGGTAACAAATGCCTCAACCAATCCCGCACTTGGCCCACGATCTCACCGCTGTCGATCCCGGCCAGGCTGCCGCCAGCGCCAGTGGGCTGGCGGCGGGGGTGGCCGTGGAGGTGGTCCACGTGGCTGTAGCCAAAGTGGAGGGCGCGCGCATCTTCGCGCAGCGCCCAGAGCAGCAGACCGACGCTCGTGGCGTAGGCGGGCGACTGCACCGCGCGCGACAGACCGCGCACGGGGGCGTTGCCGCCTTCGGCCTGCGGCGCACCCACGCGCACGGGCAGCGACAGCTCGTTGCGCATCAGTTCCGCCAGGCCGGGCAGCTGGCTCGCGCCGCCCGTTAGGACAATGCCCGCGGGCAGCCGGTGGTAAAAACCCGCCTGCACCAGTCGGTCGTGGATGATCTCGCTGACCTCGACGGCGCGCGCCTCCAGGATTTGGCTGATAAAGTAGCGGCTAAAGCTGCGCTCGCTGCGGTCGCCAAAGACGGAGGCCCACACGTTTTCGTCCTCGGCAATCCGCTCCGGCTGCACGTGGCCGTAGCGCTGCTTGAGCTCCTCCGCCGTTTCGAAGGGCGCGTGCAGGCCAATCGCCACGTCGTTGGTGAAGTGGTTGCCGCCGAGATCCAAAATTTCGGTGTGGCAGAGCGCGCCGTCGATAAAGACGGCCAGGTCGGTCGTGCCGCCGCCGATGTCGACCAGCGCGACGCCCATGCGCCGCTCGTCCGCTTCGAGCACGGCCTCGCTGCTCGCCAGCGGCTCCAGCACCAGCTCGTCCACGTCGATGCCGTTCTCGGCCACGCAGCCCACCAGGTTGCGGATCGCCGTGCTGCTGCCGGTGACGATGTGGGCATCGACCTCCAGTCGGTAGGCGCTCATGCCCAGCGGCTGGTAGACGTCCGGCTGGTTGTCGACCGTCCAGCGGCGGGCGATGGTGTGGATCACCTGCTGATTTTCGGGCAGGGCGACGGCGCTTGCGCCCTCCAGCGCGCGCTGCATGTCCGCGCCGAGGATGCCGTGCGTGCGGTCGGCGGGAGCCACGCCCTGGCTGTTGAGCGTTGTCACGTGGCTGCCGGCAATGCCGACGTAGCTGCTCGTCATCTCGCGGCCCGCCCGCTGCTCGCAGGCCTCCACGGCCTCGCCAATCGCCGCCGTCACCTGGCCCACGTCAAAGACCACGCCGCGTCGGATGCCCCGGCTCGCCACCTGCCCTTCGCCCAGCGCCCGCAGCGCCAGGTTGCCCAAGCTATCGTAGACGACGCCCGCCATCAGCGCACAAATTTTGGTCGTACCGACATCGATTGCGGAAATAATTTCTTGCATAAGTTGCCTTTTACTTTGTCACGCCACGCTGCCATCTCGGGCGCATCTGTCATTTCGACTGGAGGGAGAAATCTTCTCTCAATGCACGAAAATTCTTTGCCACACCAGACAACTCGACTTACGCCAACATTGCCATGCGAGGGGTGTATTCTAGGACGAGTGCATTTTTCTCTCTTCCCTCCGCGCCTTCTCCGCGCCTTCTCCGCGCCTTCTCCGCGCCTTCTCCGCGCCTCCGCGTTAAAATCTTGGCTCGGAATGGGTAGCGATAGCATTTGAAACAAAAATCCCAAGCCGGTACAAAACCCGCCAACGATTTGTGACGACGCTTCGTTTGCAACGCGCAGATTTCTCGCATCCGCTCGAAATGACACATCAACGAAAATACGGTCGATTCAGATAGCGCAGGTCAATCAAATAGGCCGTCGCGCCCTGCTCCTCGATTAGCTGGCGCATTGCCTTGAGATTGCGCAGCTTCTCCGCCGCGTGCTCGCCATCGCCCCAGTAGACCATCACCTGCTGGCCCGGCAGCGCGCCCGCTGGCAGCACAAAATTCAAGCCCGTCTGCTGGCTGTAGCGCACGTCGCTTTCGCGCAGCGAAGGCATCTGCTCCGTCAAGGCCAGCGCGCTCGCCATCACGTCCGGGTTGATGGCGCGCGAGCCGTCCAGTGCACGGGCCGCCTGCGTGCCGTCGATAATGTGCAGCAAATCCGTCGGCACGTCGACGCCGCGCGGGGCGGGCAGCGCCGTGCCGTCCGCCAGCAGCCAGAGCAAGCCGGCGTCCGTTACCCACAGCGCCGTGGGCGTCTCCTCCTGCACGAGCACGCGCACCGGCGGTTGTGGCGAGCCGCCAAAGGTCAGCGGCAGCCCAATTTTGACTTGCGCCCCGGCGACGTAAGGATGCTGGGCTATCCAGGCCGCCACGCGGTCCGGCCGCTGCCAGAGCAGGTTCCAGCCCTCCAGCCCGCTCAGGCTGTACAGTTCGTTGGCGGGGACAAACGCATTTTGCTCAAAGAGCACATCCTCCCGGTAGACAAACCACAGATCGTCGCTGTGCGTCCACCACAGCCCCACGGCTACCCACAGCAGCAGCACCACGCTGACCAGCTTGCTCGGATGCCACGGTGTCGCAAAGAAAGGCACGCCCGCCAGCCGCTCCCATATTGCCCTGGGCGACAGCAGCCGCGGCGAGAGCATCACGTCATCCAGCGCGCCCTCGATGCGGGGGCGGCGCAGCGTGGGCAAGCGCAGCGCTTTCAGCTCGATGCCCGTGTATTCGTGCACGTTGTGGCTCACTGCCGCGGCAAAGGTTACCACCCCGTCGTAAACGGCATCCCACCGCGCGCGCACGCTCTGCCGACGGCGCGAGGCGCGTCGCTGGCGGGCGCGCTGCCGATGGGCCGTAGGCGCAACAAAGCGCGAGCCGCCGCGATTAGATTTGGTGTCAAATGCTGCCATGGTGATTTTGACTAATTGATTTCGCTACCCAATGGAGTAGCGGAAGACAGACTCTGTCGTAGGTCACCTTTGCTCCGCAAGGTGACGTGGTAGTCGACGGGCTCGCTTTGAATTCACCCTTAATTCAGGGTTAAGTCAAGGTTGTCACGTAGCGGAGCATATGTGACCTACGGAACCTCCACCACTACCGCTCCACGCTATTTTGCTGCCGATCCGTGTGTCGCGCGAGCGCCAGCCGCACCAGCCGATCCACCAGTGTTGGGTAGTCGACGCCGCTGGCCGCCCACAGTTTTGGATACATGCTAATCCGCGTAAAGCCCGGCATCGTGTTGATCTCGTTGAGATAGAGCAGCCCGCTCTGGCCGCCCAGCAGAAAGTCCACGCGCGCCAAGCCACTGCCGTCGATGGCGCGAAAGGCGCGCACCGCCATCTCGCGCACCTGCGCCGTCTGCGCCTCATCCAGATCGGCGGGAATCAGCAGCTCGCTCGAATCGTCCTCGTACTTGGCCGCGTAGTCGTAAAAGCCATCGGCGGGCGGCACGATCTCGCCGGGCACGCTGGCCTCCACCTCGCCATCAAGCGTCTCCAACACGCTGACCTCGATCTCTCTCGCGTGCGCCACGGCGCATTCGACGACGAGCTTGCGGTCGTAGCGCGCCGCCACATCCAGCGCCGTCGCCAGCGCCGCCCGCGAAGTCGCCCGGCTAACGCCCACGCTGCTGCCCATATTGGCCGGCTTGACAAAGAGCGGAAAGCCGAACTCGTCAATCAACTCGTTTAGCACTGCCTCCGGCTCCCGCTGCCAGCGCACGCGCATGACCACTTGATAGTCCGTCTGCGGCAATCCCTCCGCGGCAAAGAGCTGCTTGACCACGGCCTTATCCATGGCCAGCGCGCTCGCCAGCACGCCGCAGCCCACGTAGGGCAAGTTCGCCATTTCCAGCAGACCTTGCACCGTGCCATCCTCGCCGTAGGGGCCGTGCAGCACGGGGAAGATCACGTCGAGCGCGCCGGTCGTGCCGTCGCCGTTGGCGTGGGGCAGCAGCGACCAGTTGCGCTGGGAAGCAGGAGCGCTGGAGAGCAGGGGGGAATTTGTGTCATCTCTGCCCTCCCTTGCTCCCTTGCTCCCTTGCTCCCTTGCTCCCTTGCTCCGCAGTTCACTCAACTGCTGCATCGGCTCGCCGTGCAACAGCCACCGCCCCGCCCGCGTAATCCCCAGCGGCACGACTTCGTGGCCCGCCTGCGCCAGCGCCTCCATCACGTTGCGCGCGCTCGCCAGCGATACCTCGTGCTCCCCGCTGCGCCCGCCAAAGAGGACGCCGACCCGTAGTTTCGCGTTACTGCTCATATAACTTCCTCATTTGTAGAGAAGCAAGGGGGCAGGCGAGCAGAGGCGAAATCACCTGCTCCCTTGCGCCCCTGCTCCCTTGCGCCCCTGCTCCCTTGCGCCCTTGCTCAATCCCAATCCCCCACCCGCTGCACCTCCGGCATCAGCGACACGCCAAACTCGCGCTGCACCGTCGACTGCACCTGCTCGATCAGCGCCATCACGTCTCCCGCCGTGGCCGGGGAGATGTTGCCCGCCTTCGCCCCCGCATTGATGATAAAATTGGCGTGCGTCTCGCTGATCGACGCGCCGCCGACCCGCGCCCCCTTTAGCCCCGCGGCCTCGATCAGGCGGCCGGCAAAGTCGCCCGGCGGATTCTCAAAGGTGCTGCCCAGGCTCGGCTCGACGGGTTGGGTGCGCCGTCGGTGCTGCAAAAATTGATCGGCCCGCGCCTCGATCGCGCCGCGGTCGCCGCGGGCCAGGCGAAAGTTGGCGCTGAGCACCACCGGCCCAAAGCCCCCCCGCAGCGGCGTCTCGAAGCGCGATTCTTTGAGCGCGCTGCGGCGGTAGCGGTAGCGGAAATCGGCAACCGTCCACTGCTGCAGGTCGCCGCTGCCGTCGAGCAGCAGCGCGTCGGCGAGGTTGTCGTGCACCGCCCCGCCGTGTGCCCCCGCATTGCCCACCGTCGCGCCGCCGATCGTGCCCGGCACGCTCACGGCCCACTCCAGCCCCGTCAAACTCTCGCGTACGGAGCGCCTTGCCAGCCCAGCCAGGGCGACGCCGCTTTCGGCAAAAAGATACGGTCGCTCCTCGCCCAGGTGGCGCACCTCAAAATCGCAGCAGGGCGCTTCGTCCACCCGACCAGTTTCAATATGCACAGCCCGGCAGCGGTTGTGGATGACCAGGCCGCGCACGCCCGCATCGCTGATCAAAACGTTGCTGCCGCCGCCAAGCACAAAGTAGGGCAGCTTCACGCGTCGTGCCCAGCGCACGGTCGCCATCAAATCGCGTACGGTCGTTACCGTGGCGAAAAAGTCTGCTGGCCCGCCGACCTTCATCGTCGTCAGCCCGGCCAGCGCTACGTCGCGTCGCAATTCGACGGGCGCATCGTCCCATACTCCCAATTGACCGTTGACTATTGACCGTTGACCATTGACTATTTCTGTAAGCATAAACTCGTTCTCTCGCCCGTAGTGGCCGGGCGCGCCCGGCCACTACGGGCGCTTACGCCGCCGCCAGAATCTCCCGCGTTTCATCGATTTCTTTCCCTTCCCCTTCATGCCCCAGCCGACGCAGCAGCAGCTCGCCCACTCGATTGACATCGCCCGCGCCCAGCGTGATCACCACATCTCCCGGCGCGACGTGTGCCGCGAGCGCCGCCGCCGCATCGTCCAGCCGACCGACGTGCTGGATATCGCCGTGGCCGCTGGCGAGCATTACGTCCGCCACGCTCACCTCGCCGCCGTCCACTTCGCGCGCCGCATAGATGTCCGTCACAATGACGCGGTCTGCCTCATCAAGAGCACCGTGGAGATCGGCGAGCAGGGCGTGGGTGCGGCTAAAGGTGTGTGGCTGAAAGATGGCCCAGATACGGCCCGCTTGACCACTGCGCGGAAAGCGCTGGCGGGCGGCGGCGAGCGTCGCGCGCACTTCGGTCGGGTGGTGCGCGTAGTCATCAATCACGGTGATGCCGCCCGCTTTGCCCCGCTGCTCGAAGCGGCGCGCCGTGCCGCGAAAGGTGCGCAGGCTGGCCAGCGCCTGCTCCATCGGCACGTCGCAGCAGCTGGCAACGGCAACCGCGGCCAGCGCGTTGCGCACGTTGTGATCGCCCGGTACGCGCAGCCGCAGCTCGCCCACCGGCGCGTGCCACCACGTCACCTGCGACAGCGTGCGGCCCATGCTGACGCGCGGCGGGGCGGCGCGCAGATCGGCGTGCGGGTCGAGGCCGTAGCCGAGCCAGCAGGGGCCGTCGACGGCGCCGGTCGCTTTGCCCGCCGCGTTGGGATCACAGGCCAGCCGCAGCGCCGCCGCGCCCGCATCATCCATGCAGGCGACCACTGCCCCATCGGCGGCGACGTTGTCGACGAATTGCTCAAAGGCTTGGGCAAAGCGCTGCGGCGTCGGATAGCAATCCGGATGGTCCCATTCTACATTGGTGACGACGGCAATCTGCGGGTGCAGGCCCAAAAACATGCCGTCGTACTCATCGGCCTCGATCACGAACCAGTCGCTGCTGCCGCTGGCCGCGCTGCCAAAGCCTGTCAGCTCCGCGCCGATAATGTAGCCCGCGTCGATGCCGTTCCCGTGCAGCACTTGGACGATCATGCTGGTGGTGGTGCTCTTGCCGTGCGTCCCCGCCACTGCGATCACGCGGCGATTGTGCAGCAGCGCGGGCAGAAAATCATCCCGCTTCACCACGGGCAAGCCCAGCGACTCCGCCGCCCGCCGCTCCGAATTGTCCATGCCAATGGCGCTGCTGATCAGCACGACGTCGGGCTGCTGTTCGGCGGGTAGGTCGGATAGGTTTTCGGCGTGCTGCCCCTCGAAAATTCGCGCGCCGAGGTCAGCCAGTTTTGCCGTGCGGTCGCTAAGTGCTCGGTCGCTGCCGCTGACGGTCACGCCGCTTTCCAGCAGCACCGTCGCAATGGCGCTCAGCCCCGCGCCGCCGATGCCGAGCAGGTGCACGCGCAGCGTTGGATCCGCCTGGGCGAGTCGGGTTTGCCAGTTATCCATGATCATCAAATTCGGGCTCGTAAATCTAAAATCCAAAATCGCAAATTCAAAATCTCTAGTACACGAGGGCGTAAATGTCTAGGCGCCTGCCAGCGCGTATCACCATCAAGCCAACCGGCTTTGAGCCGGTTTTCTTCAGGCAAGCTGGTGGGCTTTAGCCACCAGCGGCGGCCCGTGCGAACCGTCTGCTTATCTACGCCCTCATGTACTAGCCTCTTACGCGCAGCAGCAGCAAAATCGCGACGGGCACAATCCAGTAGGCGGGCTGCTCAAACAGGGCGGGCGGCAGCAGCGCGACAAAGGCTTCGCCCGTCTCCGTCAGCGGCTGCCGGAAGGCGTAGGGATAGTCGTACAGCGCCAAAAAGTACCAGAGCGTGCCCGCAATCAGGTAGCCGTTGAGCGCGCCCACGGCCAGGCTGATCAGCGTGCCGGTGGGCGGCGGCGCTTCCGTGCCCGCAAAGTCAAGCGTTTGGCCAGCGTAGCCCCAGAAGACAAAGGTGATAAACAAAATTTGAAAAAAGAGCGCCAGCACGAGATTGGTTGGCCCACCGCCGTCAAAGAGCAGCGCATTGGCCTGCCCCAGCCCGCCCTCGATGCGCTCGCCGAGAAAGGTGAGCAGAAAGAGGGCCACGAGAATAATAAGCGTGCTGCCCAGCTCGCGCCGGTAGCCGCGCGCCAGCCCAATCAGCGCCACGATGACGACGATGGTTAAGAAGGTGACTTCAATCGGAGCCATGAGCGTTTTCGTGATTCACGTTCAGCTTCCTCCTCGGCGCTGTCGCGGGGGGCGCAGCGTGCTGGCGGCCAGCACCAGGATCAGCGTCAGCAGCACGAGCAGAACCAGTTCGGCCTGTGGCTGAATGGCAACCCAAAGCTCGCTGAGATTTTCGACGATTACGCCGATGCCGCGGCCCAGCACGCCAAAAACGTCCACGCGATCGGTGATGCTGTCCAGCGTGACGCCGTCGCCCAGCGTGATGGCCCCGCCAACCTCCGGCAGCACGAGGGTGATCAGGCGCGGCAGCAAAATCGAGGCGAAGACGAGCGCGTTGGCGATGCCCACCAGGAAGGCCCAGCCGGGATTGCCCAGCGCGTCGCGGTCGATGAGGCTGCCGGTGAGAATGTACGTGAGCAGCAGTGCCAGCCCCCACAGCAAGAAGAGGTAGGCCCGCTGGTTCTCCGGCGTCACGACGTCGGGCAGCGCGGCGATGGCGTTGAGATCGTCGGTGTTGAATTGGCCGCTGAACACGGCCTGTAGCACCTTGGACGGCAGGTTGGTAAAGGTAACAATCGGCCCGGAAAAGGTTTGAATTCCCACCCAAAAGAGCAGCGCCACGCCCAGCACGATCAATTCGGGCAGCGTGCCGCGCCGCACGCCGATCCAGCCAAAAAAGAGCAGGTAGAGCAGTAGGGTGACGAGAATTTCAAATTCATTCATGATTATCCAAGCGACCGTCACGGCTACTGGGCCAGTGACCGTCACTTTCTCCTCCTACCAACCAAGCTTCTTTATGTGCGGCGTCCAAGCCGGTGACAGCCGCTGTCCGCCGCCTGCTTGAGCAAGCCATCTCGTCTGGGACAATGACGGTCACCGGCCAGCTGCCTGCTGCTTAGCTTGCTCAACTCGCTGGCGATATTCTTCGCCGCATCCGGCTCGGCCAGGGCAGCGAGATTCTCGCGCATCATCGACAATCGATCCTCGTCCGCCAGCAGCGAGAGCAGCGTGGGGGCCAGCTGCTGCGCCAGCGCCTCGTCCTCCACGATCAGCGCCGCGCCGTGATCGGCCAGCGCCTCGGCATTTTCCTGCTGGTTGACGGCGGCCAGCGGCACCAGGATCGACGGCAGCCCGGCCACCGGAAACTCGCCCAGCGTGCTGGCTCCGGCCCGCGCGACGCTGATGTCCGCCGCGGCCAGGGCCAGCGCCATTTCGTCGTGCAGGTAGGGCACGGGACGGTAGCGCGCGCCCAGCGGCCCGTCCAGCGTCGCCGCCAGCGCTGGCTCGGCGACGGCCTCTTCGTGCAGCGCCCAGTCCCGCGTGCCGACGATGTGCAGCACCTCGGCGTGCGGCAGCAGCCGCGACAGCGCGCCCCACGTCGCCCGGTTGATGCTGCGCGCCCCGGAGCTGCCGCCCCAGATCAGGATCAGGGGAAGGTTAAGGTCGCCCCCACCGTTCTTCAGCGCCTGCCGCTCCCCTACTCCCCGAGCCTGTCGAAGGGGAGGGGAAGGGGAGCTTGACGGTCGCGCGGGTAGAGCTGTTGGGAAACGGCCAGCCGCTCCCGCGGCTATAAGCGGTGCTCTTTCGATATCGGCCTCGCTGTTGTCCGGTACACCTTCCCCGCTCGCGGGGAGGGCCGGGGTGGGGTTTAGGCTGGGTACATCCAACCGCGTCGCCAACGCCCGTTTCGCCGCCACCCGATCCCCCGCCAGCTCGACCAGCTCCTGCCGCACCGGGTAGCCCGTCACCACCGCCTTGCCCTCCGGCGCAAAGCCGCCAAAGTAGCCCGCCGCCCCTGGAAAGCTGATCGCCACGCACTGGGCCAGCTTGCTCAACGCCCGGATGGCCCAGCCTGGCTTCATGTCCGGCAGATAGATGAGCACGGGCACGCCGCGCAGCCGGCAGGCGGCCACCACGGGGGCACAAACGTAGCCTCCCGTTACAAAACAGACGTCGGGTCGAAAATCGCGGAGGATGTGCAGGCTTTGGCGTAAGCCCGCCAACATTTTGCCCCCATTTCGCAGTGCTGTCAAAGGGCTCTGACCGCGCAGCTGCCCCGTCTCGATGCCGCGGAAGGCAATTCCCGCCCGCTCGACCAGCGCCCGCTCCATGCCGCCCTCGCTGCCGACCCACAGCACGGCCCCATTGTCTGCACTCGCTTCAGCGTCATTTGGCAGCGGTGCGCTTGGTGGGGCGCTTGGTAGGGCGCTTGCTGCCGCTTGATTTTGCGGCGCGTGACGCTCGCCGCGTTGTGTTTTCCGGTGAGGTCGCGGATTTGCGTTTTGCTGCGCTGCGTTTCCTTGTGCTTGCTTTTTGCCTGCTGCTTTGGCTAGATGGGGTACGACGGCCAGCGCCGGATACACGTGACCGCCCGTCCCTCCCCCTGAAATCAAAACGCGCATAAGCTGCTTCTCCCGCTGCGGAGCGGCTCCCTGATCTTGTCGGTGATTTTGTCGACGATCTTGTCGATGACCTGTCAGATTTGGCGGAGCCGCCCGCCTTCGACGCCGACTTGGATGTCTGTCTTGCCGTTTGGGGCGTGCGCCCGCTGCCGTAGCGACTGATGCTCAACAAAATGCCCACCGCGCCCAGCGTCGTTGCCAGCGAGCTGCCGCCGTAGCTGATAAAGGGCAGCGGTATGCCCGTCGGCGGCACGGCGGCAACCGCCACCGCCAGGTTCAGAATCGCCTGTAGCACAATGATACACGTGATGCCCGTTGCCAGCAGCATCCCAAAGTTGTCCGCTGCCGAAAGCGCCGTCCGCAGCCCGCGGTAGGCAAAAATCGCAAAGAGCAATACCACGAGCAGGCAGCCCAGCAGCCCCAGCTCTTCGCCGATCACGGGGAAGATGTTGTCGCTCCAGCTCAACGGCAGCGCGCCGAGCTTGGCCTCGCTGTTGCCCAGGCCCACGCCCAGCATTCCCCCACGCGAAAGGGCTTCCACCGCAAAGCGAACCTGGTGTTCGCTGCTCTGCATGGGGTTGCTCAGCGAATCCCCCCAGCGCGCCACGCGATCGCTGGCGTAGCTGCTGTTGGCAACAACCAACCAAAAGGTCGCGGCGCCCACTATCACCACCACAGCCAGCTGGCGTAAATCCGCACCGGCAATAAAGAACATGACCATCGCCGTCGTTACAATCAGCGTCGCCGTGCTGATGTTTGGCTGTGCCACAATGAGCACGGCGACAAAGCCCATCAGCACGGAAAAGGGCAGCAGGCCAACCTTCACGTCGCGGATGCGCTCGCCCTTGCTGGCGAGCCAGGTGCTAACATAGATGATGATGAAGATTTTGGCTGGCTCACTCGGCTGTACGCTGCCGTTAAAAAAGGTGCGCGTGGCGCCGAACTCTTCATCGCCAAATATCACGACGGCGATCAGCGCCAGCAGCGCCGTGCCCATCATTAGGATGCTCAGCCGATCCCACAGATCGTAGCGAATGCGCGCCATGATCAAAAGCGCTGCTAACCCCACGCCCATCCACATAACCTGGCGCGTGACAATGTAGTAGGGATCATTGTAGCCAAAGAGGGACTGCGGGTAGCTGGAGCTTAAAACCATCACCAGCCCCAGCGCCAACATCATCAGCACCACGGCCAGCAGGCCCCAGTCATAGCGTCCGGTTGATTTTTTGGTGTTTTGCGCCATGGTTCTCTGTGCAGCGGTACGGGCACGCCGTAGCGTGCCCGTACCGCTGCCAATACACGGTTTAGCACTGCACCGCATTCTGCTGCGACAGCATTTCGGTGTAGCGCCGCACCAGCTTGCGAAAGTGTTCGCCGCGCGCCTCGAAATCTTTGTAGGCGTCGTAGCTCGTGCCGCCGGGCGAGAGCAGGACGACGGTTTCGCCGCGCTGCTGCTCCGGCGTGGCGTTGAGCAGCGCCATGCGCGCCGCCAGCGCCACCGCTTCATCCAGCCGCTGCACCACCGCCGAGTTGGGCGCGGTGATCAGGCTGTAGGCGGCGCGCTCCTGCACGGCGTCGGCGATTTGGGGGCCCGCTTCGCCAAAGCAGATCAGAAAATCGACCCGCGCCAAGACTTCGCCCACAAACTGATCCCACGGCAGATTTTTATCCTTGCCGCCCGCCAGCAAAATCAGCGTCTGCGCACTGTGATCAAAGCTGCGCAGCCCGGCAATGGCCCGCTCCGGCGAGGTGGCAATGCTGTCGTTGACCCAAGTGACACCGTCGCTGGCGAGCACGGTTTCCAGCCGGTGGGGCACGCCCGCAAACGAGCGCGCGACTTCGCCCATGGCGTCGACCGTTGCGCCCATCTCATCGCCCAGCGCCCCGGCGATTGCACAGGCGGCGAGCAGGTTGCTCACGTTGTGGTCGCCCCGCAGCTTGATTTCGTCGCGCTGGCAGATTTCGTTGCCGTTGTAGCGCAGCGTCTCGCCATCCAGCCACGCGCCGTGCGCCAGTTCACGCGTGCGGCTAAAGGTCACGGTAGAGATATGCCGACCAGCCAGCTCTTCGTACATCTCGTTTAACAACTCATCCATCGCCCACTCGGCTGGCACGCCGCGACCTGCCGCCTGCTCCCCGCCTTCCGCCACCTGCGCAGTGACCCCATCGTCCGCGCTCAACACCACCGTCGAATCGTCTCGCAGATGGCGCAGCAAATTTAGCTTTGCCTCGGCGTAGGCGCGCATAGAGGGGTGGCGATCCAGGTGGTTGGGCGTGACGTTGAGCAGTGCGGCCACGTCCGGGCCAAGGTTGGTCAGCGAGCCGTGGGCCAGCGACGGGTCGAACAGCTCCAGCTGAAAGCTGCTCAGCTCGAGCACAATCGGCTCGCCCGGCGCGATGTTGGCCAAGCGATCGATCAGCGGCGTGCCCACGTTGCCGCCGACGTGCACGGTCTGCCCGCTGGCCGCGAGCATGTTGCCGACCAGCGTCGTCGCGGTTGTTTTGCCGCTGCTGCCCGTGATGCAGATCGTGGGGCCGAGGCCGCGCGCGCGGGCAATTTGCAGCGTAAGCAGGCTGTCGTTGCTCAGCGGCACGCCGCGCGCAATCGCCGCCTGCACAAAGTCGGTCTGCGGCGGCACGCCCCCGCTCAGGCAGAGCAGATCGCAGCGATCGAGCAGCGCGAGCGGATGCCCACCCAGCGCAAAATCCATCGGCAGCCCGTTGAGCCGCGCCGTTTCCTCGCGCAGCGCCGCCTCGTCCCGGCTGTCGCTCACGGTGACGCGCGCCCCGGCGTCGACAAAAAAGCGAGCCAGCGCCGCGCCCTGGCGGGCCAAGCCGAGGATAACGATGCGCTTGTTCGTAAAATCAAATAAATTCGTCACGGCAGAAGCTTTCGGTAGATTTGATGCGTAAATCGTGGTGCGTGATGGTTCGTCGCGTCTGCGTCCCCGGCACGCGCCAGGCCAATTGGGAAAGACTGAAAGATGTATGCGGCGCGTGGTGCGTGCACTCGAATTTCATCCGGATGATAATTCACCACTGAACCAAGCCAGCACACCAGTACACGCACCACGCACCATGCACTATTTTTATACCAGCGCCAGCGCCACACCCAGCATCCCGCTCAGCACGCCGATCAGCCAGAAGCGCTCCTTCACCTGCATCTCGCTCCAGCCCAGCAGCTCAAAGTGGTGGTGCAGCGGGGCCATTTTGAAGACGCGCCGCCCTTCGCCGTAGAGCCGCTTGGTCAGCTTAAAATACCCCACCTGGATGATCACGCTTCCCGCCATTGCCACAAAGACCAGACCGATAATTGGCAGCAGCAGCCACTGCCCCGTCATCAGCGAAACCAAGCCAAGCGTGGCCCCCAGCGCCAGGCTACCCGTATCGCCCATAAACATTTGGGCGGGGTAGGCGTTGTACCAGAGAAAGGCAAAAAGCGCGCCAACCACGATGAAGCAAAACGCAGCCAGATAAATTTGCTGCTGAATCGAGGCAATTAAGCCGTAGCAGGCAAAGGCAATGCTGGCCGTGCTGCCCGCTAGGCTGTCCAGCCCGTCGGTCAGGTTGATAGCGTTGCTCGTGCCCACGATAATTAAAATGCCGATGGGGATAATCAGCCAGCCAAGCCGGAAAAAGCGATCGGCCACCGGCCCTTCGACGCCGGGGATGCCCACGAAATCCCAATCCGCAAAGAAAAAGAGAGCCAACATGATAATGGCGGCGAAGGTGAACTGGAAGGCGCTTTTTACGCGCGGCCCCAGCCCTTCTCCCTGCCCGCGCAGGCCGCGGATGCCTTGCCAATCGTCAATGGCGCCGAGCAGCGCATAGGAGCCGATGCAGAAGAAGAGCAGCAGCGTGCTCTGGCCGATGGTAATCAGCGGGTTGATGTCGTTCGGGCCAAATACGTCCAGCGTCACGTCCAGCAGGTTGAGCAGGCCGATAATGAAGAGCACGGGCACCACGATCAGCACGCCGCCCATGGTGGGCGTCCCGGTTTTGATGTGGTGCGTATCCGGCCCCTCGACGCGAATTTGTTTGCCGATGCCGCGCCGCTTGAGCAGCCGAATCAGCGGGTTGCCCCAGATCACGGCCAGAAAAAAGCTGATCGTCCCCAGCGTCAGCGCGTAAGCCATGCTAAATTCTCCTACCAGCATAATCAGGCCAAAGAGCACGAGCCCAATAAATAGTAAAAAGACAGAGGTTAGGCCGGAGCCGGTTGGCGCTGACACAAATTCGGATTGATCGGCTTGTCGCTGCATGGGTGAATCCTGAGGTAGCAAGAGGGTTAAGTAACAGTTCGTGAATAAAATGTTGATGGGTTGTTTTTACTGCTTACTGCTTATTGGTTGTTTCACGCGTTGTATCGCTTGGTATGCGTCGGTAACCGGCAAGATTGCCAACCCAGCAATAAGCAATACGAAATAAGCAACATCCCCTACGTCGTCCGGCTGATCCCCGCCACCACGCTGTCCATGCCCACCGCGCGGCTGCCCTTGATGAGCACGAGATCATCCGCGCGCAGGGTATCGTGGAGCAGGGCGATGGCGTCGGCGTCCGTGGCGACAATTTGGGTGCGCTCGGCGGCGAGACGGCTGTCCATCGCCGCTTCTCCGATTTCGCGGCCCAGGTCACCCACTGTAATCAGCAGGTCGACAATTTGGGCGGCGCGGCGGCCCACCAGCTTGTGGCCTTCGTCCGCTAGATGTCCCAGTTCGAGCATGTCCCCCAGCACGGCGACGCGTCGTCCTTCGCCCGCCGGAGCTAAATCCGCCAGCAGATTGAGCGCGGCGACGGTGCTGGCCGGGCTGGCGTTGTAGGTGTCGTCGATCAGCGTGCTGCCGTTGATACCCGGCGAGGTGACCAGCCGCAGGTGGCTCGTCAACCGCTGCATCCCGGCGATGATTTCCGCCCAGGACATCCCCTCCACCAGGCCGACCGCCGCGGCGCGCAGCGCCGTGTGCACGCTGTGTCGCCCCAGCAGCGGCAGGTTGATGTAAAGCGATTCCGACTTGGAGAGCGTGTCGCGATCCGTCAGATGGGGCGCATCGCCCTGCCAGCCCTCGAAGTGAAAGCGAAAGCGAATGCCCTCCATGCCCCGGCTCTCAATTTCGTCCGCCCACAGGTCGGCCTCCTGGCTGAGGCCGTAGCGGAAGATGGCCGCGCTGGTGCGCTCGCGAAAGAGGCGCACGCGCTCGTCATCCCAGTTCAGGATGGCCACGCCGCCCTCTCTGGCGCTCGGCAGCGCTTCAATGAGCTCGGCCTTGGCGTCGGCAATGCGTTCCATCGTACCCAATCGGTCCAGGTGGCTCGGCCCCACGTTGGTGATCACGCCCACGTGCGGGCGCGCCAGCGTGCAGAGCGTGCGGATTTCTCCGAGGGCATACATACCCATTTCGAGCACGGCCCGCTCGTGCTGCGGGCCCAGCCCCAGCAGCGTCAGCGGCAGCCCCTGCTCGTTGTTGAGATTGCCCTCGCTGGACAGCGTCTGGAAGCGCTGGCGCAGCACGGCGGCCGCCAACTCCTTTGTGCTCGATTTGCCCACGCTGCCGGTGACGCCCACCACGCGCAGCCCCGCGCGCGCTCGGTGCAGCCGCTGAAAGGCGCCCGCCTGCTGCAGCGCCGCAACGCCATCCTCCACCAGGTAGACAATCGCACGCCCGCGCAGGCTGTTGATGGGCGCGGCCCCCAGCTCGCTGTCGCGCGACAGCCCGGCGCGGCAGTCGATCACGAGCGCGCCCGCCGCCCGCGCGGCTTCAACGCCGCGCTCTTCGCTAAGAACGACCTGCGCGCCGTTGCTCAGCGCATCGCCAATGTAAAGGTGGCCATCCGTCTGCTGGCCGGGCAGCGCGACGAAGAGATCGCCCGGCTGCACGTCGCGGCTGTCCAAGACGGCGCGAACGACGGGCGCAGCGGGCAGCGCCAGCGGCGGCGCGTGGCCGGTCAGCGCTTGCCAGAGCGTATGTTGGGTAATTTGCGTCTCGATTATGGGGCGCATGGTGTCGGGTTATTGCTTACTGCTTATTGCTTACCATTGGGTTGACTACCTGGTTGATGGCTTGACAGGCAATAGTCGACAAGCGGTAAGCAATCCTAATTACCGCCGCTCGCTTCCTCGCCATCCACTTCTTCCGCCGTTCCCAGCCGCACGGCATCCGGCGGCACGTTGAGGTGATTGAGCAGCCGCGTGGCCGTGCGGCTAAAGAGCGGCGCCGCCGTGTTGGAAGCCCACTCAAAGCTCTCCTCCCGCACCTGATCCGGTCGATCCATCTTGACAAGCATCACAAATCGCGGGTCGTCCGCGGGCACGAAACCGACAAAGCTGACAATCGTTTCGTCTTCCAAATAGCCTTCAGCTGTGGGAATCTGTGCCGTACCGCTCTTGCCCGCCACGCTGTAACCGTTGATGCGTGCCCGGTAGTTCCCCGTCTCCACCACCCGCACCATCATCTCGGTCATTGTCGCCGCGGATTCCGCCGAAATCACGCGTTGGATCATCGTCGGCTCGGCAAGTTGGGCTTCCTGGCCGTAGACGCGAGCGGCGACCATATAGGGACGCATCAAGCGCCCGCCGTTGGCAATCGCGGCCACCGCGTTGACCATCTGGATCGGCGTGACGGCCACGCCCTGGCCGAAGCTGTTCGTGCCCAAATCTGAACGGCTCCACTCCGGGTTGCCCGGCGATTTGAGCGCGCCCCGAATCTCGCCCGCCAAGTCAATTTCCGTGGCTTCGCCAAAGCCAAAGCGGTGGACGTAGCGGTAGAAATCGCGCGCGCCCAGCTCCTGCGCCACCTGCGCCGTCACCACGTTGAGCGAGCGCGCCAGCGCTTCGGTCGTCGTAACCGTGCCGTGGGCCGACAGATCGCTGTTGCGAATTTCCTGCCCGCCCACTACAACCACGCCGGGATCGCCCCATTCGGCGTCGGGCTCCGTGATGCCCGCATCGATAGCCGCGGCAAAGGTAATCGTTTTGAAGATCGAGCCCGGCTCGTACTGGGCGCTTACCGCGGCGTTGGTAAACGATTGACCGTCGGCTTGGGCGTAGAAATTGGGATTGTACGCCGGGTAGTTGGCCATCCCCAAAATCGCGCCCGTTTCCGGCTCCATTACGATAATCGAGCCGCTCTGCGCACCGTAGGCCGCCAGCCCGGCCTGTAATTCCTGCTCGATGATCCACTGCACCGTGCGGTCCAGCGTCAGCACCAAATCCTTGCCCGCGGCGGAAGGCACAAAGCGTCGCGCGTCGACGGCCAGCGCATCCGCCAGCGGCTGCGACTTGCCCGTGAGCCCCACGCCGGTTTCGCGCAGAAAGGCGTCGTAGTAGCGCTCCAAGCCGTTGTGTGCCGTGCGATCGCTCGCGCTGGAGACAAAGCCCAACAGGTGGCTGGCGACTTCGGCCTGCGGGTAGAAGCGCCGCGGCGTCGGCTCGACGTAGACGTTCTCAAAAATCTCTTCCTGTTCGTCCGTTAGCCCCAGCTGCTCGGTGAACTTGCCGTCTTTCCAATCCTCAATTTTCTGCCCCAGTTCCAGATTGACGGCGGGCGCGAGCACGGCAAACTGGCTGTCCGCCATCTGCGTCAGCGTGTTGTACGTATCCAGCGCGGGCAGGCCCGTCAGCTGCTGGAGCAAATCCGCAATTACGGGGCGCTGCTCAGGCGTGATGAGGCTGGGCGTGGCGGAGATGCGGTAGAAGTAGCGGTCGCCCGCCAGCAGCTGGCCGTCGCGGTCCACGATCACGCCGCGCGCCACTGGGGCGTCGACCGCCGCACCGCGCGCCGCGCCGCCCCAGCGCACCACTTGATAATCCAGCAGCCGCAGCACCACCAGCCCCGTCATCAGCAGAAAGCAGACGACGATAAACCAGAAGCGCCAAAGTTGGCGCGCCTGATCGCTGGCGTGCTGGGAAGCGGTCGCTTCGGCGTTGTGGTCGGTGCTGGGCGTGAGTTGGACGGTCATAAGGTTTTTTAGCGGGCTGGCTTTGAGAAGTCAGTCTGCGAGCAACGGCGTTTAGCGCATGGCCTGCACTGGTGACGTCCGAAAATCCAGCGCATGTAGCAGATGCCCCAGAACGCCCGGTCGAGCCTGGTCGCGCGCTGGCCCGGCCGTGGACATCGCGGCGATCTCTGGCTGCTCCAGCGCTGCCTCAGTCGGCCCTGCTGCGATCAGCGGGCTGCTGGCGGGCTCCGTCTCCAGCGCTACGTAGTGCTGGTCGCCCGTGTTGATGAAGCCAAGCGCCTGGGCGCGGGTCTGCATTTTGCTCAACGCAGAGACTTCAGAAATTTGGAAGGTCAGCTCGGCATTCTGGCGCTCCACGCGCGCTCGCTGGGCGCGCACCAGGGCGATCTGCTGCTCGGTGCGCAAAATTTTCACGGAGAGCGTCAGGTGCAGCATGAGGCAGCCGGTAACGGCCGTCAGCGCCAGCGTAAAGAGCAGAAACGAACCCAGGCTGTCCGGCAGCCAGAGCGCATCGCCCACTGCACGGCGCAGCGCCCGGCCCGCCCCCAGCGCGGCCCGCTGTGCGCGCTGGCCCGCTTCCTCGGCGGGCAGCCCGCTGGTCGGGGCATCCGCCATCGCCGGGTGGCTCGACAGTTGGTTGGTTGTGGGGAACGCATTCTGCTGCAGCATGATCTATCCTCGGTCTACAAAACAATTTGACAAATGATGACAACCTCGTAGCGACTGGCGGTAACGTTACCGGCTAACTCGACCGGTTGATGCGCTCGGCCAGCCGCAGCTTGGCCGAGCGGCTGCGCGGATTCTCGCGCTGCTCCGCCTCGCCGGGAGCGATGGGCTTGCGAGCGAGCAGGCGCAGCGTTGGCGTTCGCTCGCGGTGGCCGTAAAGGCTGCCGGGGTCCGGCACGGATTCGCGCGCCTCGCTCTGCATCCACTGCTTGACAATGCGATCCTCCAGGCTGTGAAAGCTGATCACCGCCAGCCGCCCCCCGTCGGCCAGCAAATCGAGCGTTTGGGGCAGCGTGCGTTCCAACTGCTCCAGCTCGCGGTTGACGGCGATGCGCAGGGCCTGAAAGGTGCGCGTCGCCGGGTGCAGTCGTGCGCCCCGCCGCCCGCCAACGGCCCGCTCGACAAGCTCCGCCAGCTGGGCCGTCGTCTCTACTGGACGCTGCGTGCGGGCCGCTACGATCTCGCGGGCGATGCGGCGGCTGCGGCGCTCCTCGCCGTAGCGATAAATTACGTCGGCCAGCTCTGCCTCCGGCAGCGTGTTGACCAACTCGGCTGCGCTCGGCCCCTCGCTCAGATCAAAACGCATGTCGAGCGGGCCATCCTGCTGAAAAGAAAAGCCGCGCGCCGCCGTCTCCAGCTGAAAGGAGCTGGTGCCCAGGTCGAGCAAGATGCCGTCGACGGGTGAAAAATCATGGGCCTCGGCCACCTCGCGCATCTGCTCAAAATTGGCCTGCGCCACCCGTAGCCGCCCATTCGCCACCGCCTCTGCCAGCCGCTGTTGAACCCGCTGAACGGCGGCGGGGTCGGCATCCAGCCCCAGCATTTTCCCTGCTGGCCCCAGCTGTGCGAGGATGGCCGCCGCGTGGCCGCCCCCACCGAGCGTGCCATCGATCACGCGGGAATTGGGCCGCAGCGCCAGGCCAGTCAACGTCTCATCGAGCAGCACGGGCACGTGGTGGCTGCCGGGCGGGTCGGCGGGAATGGGCATGGTCAAATATGCATGGTTAAACGTCCAGCGCGGCAAAGAGATCGCCGCTCAGGTCGCTGCTGTTGAGCTGCTGCAGCACCTTTTCATCCCAGGCGTTTGGCTCCCACAGTTCGAGAAAGGTGTACATGCCGTTGACGATCACCTCGCTCTGAATTTGGGCGTAGTCACGCAGCCGCTGGCTGATGAGGACGCGGCCCTGCCGATCCGGCTTGAGATCTTCGGCGGCGCTAAAAAAGGCGCGGCGCAGCAGACCGGAGCGGCTGTCCATCATCGGCAAGCTGTTGACTTTCCCCGCAACGCGCTCCCATTCGGCCTGGGGCAGCGCCAGCAGACAGCGTTCGGAAGGATTGCGCGTCACCACGAGCCCCGTCGCCAACTGGTCGCGGAACTTGGCGGGAATTGTGAGCCGCCCTTTACTGTCTAAGCTGTGGTTGTACTCGCCGAGAAACATGGCACGCCCCAGCCGTCCACTCCATTTGATCAAAGCAAATCAAAAGGAGTTGGGCGGCGCTGTGCAAACAAATTTTGGTTGAATTTTTAGAAGGAGGTTGCGCTGTTGGTCATTATCCCAAACTTAGAACATGCGTTCGGTTTGTCCCACTTTACCGTCCAACCCGAAGCACTTTAAGGCAGATTGACCCACTTTCTCCCACATTCCACCACATTATAGGTCATTTCGATTTGTTTGTCTATCTACAATTTGTGTATATCACCTTAAAGATTTGGGTTAGTTGGGAAACCGGCGAAATGGGCTAACTATGCAGGGTGCGCAAGCGTTCGCCTTCCACCCAAATCCTCCCTTCACGCGTGAAGGGAGGATTTCTGTCCCCTTCATCGGCCAAGTCACTTGGCCGACAAGGAGCCAGCTCCCTCTCCACGCGTGCCCTTCGACAGGGTTCAGGGAATGGGAGGGGAGCTGGGGGCTGGGGGTTGAGGTTAAATAGTTACTAAACTTCTAACAAAACGCTAACAGTTTGACTATTGACACTTGATCCATGCCATGGTAGAATTTTCTTTCGCGATGAAGTTGGTAAGTTCACATAAACAGCCGCGATTGAACGTTTGGGCCACAAATTAAATTGACCTAGTAACCTTAGGCACCTAAAAACGGTCTACCCATTTAACAATGTCTGTTAGCGGGTGGTTCGTAGGTGTCTTATTGCCGTTTACACGGGTGCTTATTTTGGGTAAGGCAGCATCCGTTTTATGTGTCAATTCGGTATCATGAATTTGTTTGGGTCACGGCTCGGCTTTGTCGGGCGGAAGCTGCTCGATTGGGCAGCAGGATGGGCAGCAGGATTGGTTTAGGCAAAGCAGCCACTTGAGGAGAAGAGCTAATGGCATCAGGAACACTTGGCGAGATGCAGGAAATGCAGGTTATGGCCGATGGAATGAGCAACGGCGCGTATGCCGCTTCGCGTGAGAATCGCCCGAACCGTAAGAATTACGCGCGCACGCCGTCGATTATCGAGCTGCCGCGGTTGACGGAGGTTCAGCTGCGCAGCTTCGAATGGTTTAAGAAAGAGGCAATGCGCGAGCTGTTTGAAGAAGTTTCTCCAATCGTTAGTTTTAATAAAAATCTTGAGCTTCACTTTGGTGAATTTCACTTTGGCGAACCGAAGTATAACGTCGATGAGTGCCGCGAGCGGGATATGACTTACTCCGCGCCGCTGTGGGTACAGGTGAAGCTGATCAATAAGGATACGGGCGAGATCAGCGAGCAGGAAGTCTTTATGGGCGATTTCCCGCTGATGACCGATTCGGCAACCTTTATTATCAACGGCTCCGAGCGCGTGGTCGTCAGCCAGCTGATTCGCTCGCCGGGCGTTTACTTTACGGCGGAGGAAGAGCGCAGCACGGGCCGCGACCTGGCCAGCGCCAAGCTGATTCCGAGCCGCGGCGCCTGGCTGGAGTTTGAAACCAGCAAGCGCGACATCATCAGCGTGAAGGTCGATCGCAAGCGCAAGCTGCCCGTCTCGATTCTGCTGCGCGCGATTGGCTTTGGTACGGACGACGAAATCCGCGAGCTCTTTGCGGACGTGGACACCGACGTGGATCATCCCTTTATCGAATCCACGCTGGAGCGCGACCCGACGGCCAACCCGACGGACAATTCGCAGAAGGGCGTCGAGGATGCGCTTTTAGAGTTTTACAAAAAGCTGCGCCCCGGCGACCCGCCCACGCTCGACAACGCGACGAGCTTTGTGCAAAATCTCTTCTTTGCGCCGCGCCGCTACGACATGGGGCGCGTTGGTCGCTACAAGGTCAACCGCCGCCTGCGGCAGGACGTGTCGCTGGAGACGCGCACGTTGACCAACGAAGATTTGGTCGCCATCATCCGGCGCATCATCAACATCAACAACGGTCAGGAGCGGGACGACGACATCGATCACCTGGGCAATCGCCGCATCAAGACGGTGGGCGAGCTGATTCAGAACCAGCTGCGCATCGGCCTGCTGCGCATGGAGCGCGTGGTGCGCGAGCGCATGTCGATCCGCGATCCGGAGCAGGTGACGCCGCTGAGCCTGATTAACATTCGGCCCGTTGTGGCCGCGACGCGCGAATTCTTTGGCGGCAGCCAGCTGAGTCAGTTTATGGATCAGACGAATCCGCTGAGCGAGCTGCAGCACAAGCGACGTCTCAGCGCGCTGGGGCCGGGCGGCCTGCGCCGCGAGCGCGCCGGCTTTGACGTGCGCGACGTGCACTACAGCCACTACGGCCGTATCTGCCCAATTGAGACGCCGGAAGGGCCGAACATCGGCCTGATTGGCTCGATGGCGAACTACGGGCGCGTCAACGACTTTGGCTTTGTCGAGACGCCCTACCGCCGCGTGCTGCACGAGGTGGAGCCGACGGTGGAAAATCTGCTGGGCCGCACGCTGCGCGCCGACGTTATTGATCCGTCCACGGAGGAAGTCGTGGCGGAGAAGGGCGCAATGGTCGATCAGGAGCTGGCCGAGCGCATTGCCGCCGCCGCTTCCTCTGAGGACGGGCTGGAACCGATCAAGGTCAAGACCTTTGCCAGCCGCGACGTGGTTTACTTGAATGCGGACGAAGAGGACGACGTGTCGATTGCGCAGGCAACCACGCCCATCAACGCGGTGGGCGAGTTCACCAACGCGCGACCCTCGGCCCGCCACGCGGAGGAGTTCCGCTTCGAGCAGCCGGAGCGCATCAACTACATGGATGTGTCGCCCAAGCAGGTGGTGGGCATCAGCGCCTCGCTAATTCCTTTCCTGGAGCACGACGATGCCAACCGCGCGCTGATGGGCTCGAATATGCAGCGCCAGGCCGTGCCGCTGGTCAAGCCGGATTCGCCGGTGGTGGGCACGGGCATGGAGTGGCAGGCCGCAATCGATTCGGGGCAGGTGGTTATCGCACGCAGCGCGGGCGAAGTCGTCAGCGCGACCGGAGCGGAAATTGTGGTGCAGGAGGAAGACGGCACGCGCCGCGCCTACCCGCTGCGCAAGTACAACCGCTCCAACCAGAGCACCTGCATCGATCAGCACCCCATTGTCTATAAGGGCGACTACGTGCGGGCGGGCACGGTGCTGGCCGATTCGTCCAGCACGCAGGGCGGCGAGCTGGCGCTGGGCCAAAACGTTGTGGTGGCCTATATGAGCTGGGAGGGCGGTAACTTTGAGGACGCCATCCTCGTCAGCGAGCGGCTGGTGCAGGACGACAAATATACGTCGATTCACATCGAGAAGCACGAAACCGAAGCGCGCGAGACAAAGCTGGGCCCGGAAGAAATTACGCGCGACATTCCGAACGTGGGCGAGGACTCGCTCAAGGATTTGGATGAGGATGGCATCATCCGCATTGGCGCGGAAATTACGCCGGGCGACATTCTGGTCGGCAAGATCACGCCCAAGGGCGAGACGGAGCTGACGCCGGAGGAGAAGTTGTTGCGCGCCATCTTTGGCGAAAAGGCGCGCGAGGTGCGCGATTCGTCGCTGCGCCTGCCCCACGGCGAGCGCGGCAAGGTGGTCGACGTCAAGGTCTTCGACCGCGATGAGCACCGCGATTTGCCCGCGGGCGTAGAGAAGCTGGTGCGCGTGAGCGTGGCCCAGCGCCGCCGCCTGACGGAGGGCGACAAGATGGCCGGTCGCCACGGCAACAAGGGCGTAATTTCGCAGGTCGTGCCCGTCGAGGACATGCCGTTCTTGGAGGACGGGACGCCGGTCGACATCATCCTGAATCCGCTGGGCGTACCGGGCCGCATGAACATCGGCCAGATTTTAGAGTGTCACCTGGGTTGGGCCGCACACCGGCTCGGCTTCAAGGCCGAGACGCCCGTCTTTGATGGCGCCAAGGAGAATGAAATTGCCGCCGAGCTGGCCCGCTCCTGGCTGATCGACCGCGTGTGGGCGGACGTGACCGAGCGCGCATGGGCGGCGCTGCAGGAGGCCGGCATCGAAGATGACGAGCTGCTGGACGACGCCGAAGCGCGCAACATCTATCTGGCGGACTGGCTGGAGACGCTGGGCTACGACACCGAGCGCATCTTTACCGACGAAACCTATGCTCGCCACAGCGCCCTGCGCGAGTGGGTGCGCGAGCGCGGCGTCGAGCCGGATGCCATGCTGCCCGCCAGCTACCACGAGCGCCACACCACCGCCGAGGCGGACGAGCTGACGATGCTCGTCTCGCTGCGCGAGTGGGTGCGCTTCTACGGCAACGAGACCGAAGCCGAAGACGTGGACGAGCTGGACTACGAGACGCTGGAGTCGCGCGCCGACGGCATTACCCGCCGCGACGGCTGGGCTTTGCCCACCACAGGCAAGCAGACGCTCTACGACGGCAAGACAGGCGAGGCCTACAATTCGCCCGTCACCGTCGGCGTGGTGCAAATGCTCAAGCTGCACCATCTCGTCGAGGACAAGGTCCACGCGCGCAGCACCGGCCCCTACAGCCTCGTTACCCAGCAGCCGCTGGGCGGCAAGGCGCAGTTTGGCGGCCAGCGCTTTGGCGAGATGGAGGTGTGGGCGCTCGAAGCCTACGGCGCGGCGCACACCCTGCAGGAGATGCTCACCATCAAGTCGGACGACATCACGGGCCGCGTGAAGACCTACGAGTCGATTGTCAAGGGCGAGGAGATTCAGAGCCCCGGCGTGCCGGAGAGCTTCCGCGTGCTGGTCAAGGAATTGCAGAGCCTGGCGCTCGCCGTCGAGGTCATCAACGATAAGAATGAAGTGGTGCAGTTCGGCAAGGAAGATGCGCAGGACAACCTGCCGCGCCTCGGCTTTAGCCTGAACATTCCCAGCCCGATGGGTCGCAGCAGCGAATAAGAAAGATTAAAGAATAGGGATTGAAGATTGGGTACGTCTGGATGTTGGGAATCCCCGCACTGGACGGGTGGCAAAATTGTTCACCTACAGCGGATCGCGCATAATCGCCGATTTGGCCGAGTGCCCAATCTTTAATCTTCAATCTTTATTCTTCTCAACATAGAGGAGAACCTAATAACTTATGGAAGTTAAAAACTTTGATGCCATCCGCGTTTCTTTGGCCTCGCCGGAGCAGATCCACGACTGGAGCTATGGCGAAGTCACAAAGCCGGAGACGATCAACTACCGCACGCTGCGCCCGGAGCGCGACGGCCTCTTCTGCGAGCGCATCTTTGGCCCCACCCGCGACTGGGAGTGCGCCTGCGGCAAGTATAAGCGCGTCCGCTACAAGGGCATTGTCTGCGACAAGTGCGGCGTGGAGGTTGCGCCGAGCCGGGTGCGCCGCGAGCGCATCGGCCACATCGAGCTGGCCTCGCCCGTGAGCCACATCTGGTACGTCAAGGGCGTGCCGAGCCGGCTGGGGCTGCTGCTCAACATCAGCCCGCGCCACCTGGAGCGCGTGCTCTACTTTGCCCAATACATCATCAGCAACGTCAACGAGGACGCGCGCGGTCGCGCCATCATCCGCAACGAGCGCGAGCTGGCCATGCGCATCGCCCGCATCGACGGCGAAATTCAGGGCCAGATCGACGAGCTGGAGACGGGGCTGGAGACGGGGCTGGCCGATACGGACCAGGAGGAAGAGCAGGAGCTGCGCGAGCTGGACGAACGCATTACCAAGGAATCGTCCGAGGCCATTAGCCAGGCGCAGGCGCTGCAAACCTGGATTCAGAACCGCGTCGGCGACAAGGCCGACGAGGATAAGACGCTGGAGTACAGCGACCAGATCATCATCTCCAAGGGCGAGACCATCTCTGCCGATCACGAGGCGACGGTGAACGATCTGGTGCAGCGGCGGCTGGACGCGCTGCAGCTGGAGTCCGACGAGGAGAAGGCGGACATTCGGCTGTTGGTTTCGGCCAAGCGCGAGCACGTGCGCAACGAGCTGGGGGCGCAGATCGAGGAAGTGCGCGCCAGCGTGGAGGAGCGCAAGGAGCGGCTGCGCACCGGCATGGAGAGCGACCTGGAGGAGCTGAAAAATCTCGAAGAGAAGCAGCTGCTGACGGAGACGCGCTACCGCGAGCTGTCGGACCGCTTTGGCAACGTCTTCACCGCCGGCATGGGCGCGGAAGCCGTGCGCGACATCGTCGCCAAGATTGATTTGGACAAGCTGCAAAAGGAGCTGCGCAAGGAGATTCGCACCACGCGCTCCAAGCAGCGGCGCAAGAAGGCGGCCAAACGATTGCGCGTGGTCGAGAACTTCCGCAAGAGCGGCAACCGCCCCGAATGGATGATCCTGACGGCGCTGCCCGTGATCCCGCCCGACCTGCGCCCGATGGTGCAGCTCGACGGCGGCCGCTTTGCCACAAGCGACCTGAACGATCTCTACCGTCGCGTGATCAACCGCAACAACCGCCTGCGCCGCCTGATGGACCTGGGCGCGCCGGACGTGATCGTGCGCAACGAAAAGCGCATGCTGCAGGAAGCCGTCGATTCGCTGGTGGACAACGGTCGCCGCGGGCGCGCCGTGAGCCGCTCCGGCAAGCGCAAGCTCAAGAGCCTGAGCGACCTGCTCAAGGGCAAGCAGGGGCGTTTCCGCCGCAACCTGCTGGGCAAGCGCGTCGACTATTCGGGCCGCTCAGTGATCGTGATCGGGCCGGACCTGAAGCTGCACCAGTGTGGCCTGCCCAAGAAGATGGCGCTGGAGCTCTTCAAGCCCTTTGTGATGCGCGCGCTGGTGGACAACAACTATGCGCACAACATCAAGAGCGCCAAGCGCATGGTGGATCGCCAGCAGGCCGAAGTGTGGGACGTGCTGGAGGAGATTTCCAAAGAGCGCCCCGTGCTGCTCAACCGCGCGCCGACGCTGCACCGCCTGGGCATCCAGGCCTTTGAAGTGGTGCTGATCGAGGGCAGCGCGATCCAGCTGCACCCGCTGGCCTGCTCCGCCTTTAACGCCGACTTCGACGGCGACCAGATGGCCGTGCACGTGCCGCTGAGCGCCGCCGCCGTCAAGGAAGCGCGCGAGCTGATGCTGGCGACCAAGAATCTGCTTAAGCCGAGCAGCGGCGAGCCGATCGTGGGGCCGTCCAAGGACATGGTCATGGGCGTCTACTACGTTACCGTGATGGAGCCCGCGCCGCTCAACGCCGAGGGCGAGGAGATGATTCCGCGCTTCGGCAGCATGGACGAGGCGCAGTACGTCTACGACCTGGGCAAGCTCAAGCTGCGCCAGCCGATCGACGTGCGCTTCACGAGCAAGTACGACAAGGTTGCCATCGACGAGCTGCCGGTGAGCGAGCGCGTGATGGATGCGCTCAAGGAGCACGGCCTCGCCACGGTTGGCCAGCTGATGGACCTCTACGTCCACGGCGAAAGCAAGATGATCGGCGAGATCGCCAACTTTGGCAGCGCGGCCATGGACGAAACGCGCGAAGGGCTGCGCCTGATGGGCATGCTCGGCGCGACCTGGCCGGAGAGCCGCATGTTGCGCACCACAATGGGGCGCATCATCTTCAACCGCTCGCTGCCGGAGGAGGTCTGGTTCGTCAACGAGCTGCTGGACAAGAAGGGCGTCAACGACGTGGTCGGCGTCTGCTACAAGCACTTGGGCCAGGACGTGACGGCCCTGGTCGTGGACAATATCAAGGACGTTGGCTTTGAATTCGCCACGCGTTCCGGCATCACCATTGCCGTGAGCGACATCAACGTGCCGGAGAGCAAGACCGAGATTCTGGAGCGCGCCACCGATGAAGTGGGCCGCTCGGAGCAGCAGTACCGCCGCGGCTTGATCACCTCCGAAGAGCTGTACAACAAGACCGTCGAGATGTGGACGCGCGCCACGGACGAAGTTACCGATGCGGTAAAGGAGCTGTTGAGCCCCTACGAGGGGCTGGGCGCCATGGCGATTGCCGGGGCGACCAAGGGCGGCGTCAACACCGTGCGCCAGCTGGCGGGAATGCGCGGCCTGATGGCCGACCCCAACGGGCGCATCATTCCGCTGCCCATCCGCTCCAACTTCCGCGAAGGACTGACGGCGCTGGAGTACTTCCTGAGCACGCACGGCGCGCGCAAGGGCTTGGCCGATACGGCGCTGCGCACGGCGGATGCCGGCTACCTGACCCGCCGCCTGGTCGACGTGGCACAGGACGTCATCATCACCGAGGACGACTGCGGCACGAACACCGGCTACTGGATCGATGAAGCGGGCGCGGAAGTGACCGGGCAGAAGTTTAGCGAGCGCATTGCCGGTCGCTACCTGGGCGCGGATATTTCCGACCCGGAGACGGGCGAACTGCTGCTGGCCCGCAACGGTCTGCTGGACGAATCGGCGCTGGGGCTGCTCGAACGCCGCGGCGTGACCAAAGCCTTTGTGCGCGGGCCGCTCACCTGTGAGACGCGCTTTGGCCTCTGCAAGCACTGCTACGGCGAAGACCTCGCCCGCGGCGGGCTGGTGCAGATGGGTGAAGCGGTCGGGATCATCGCCGCCCAATCCATTGGCGAGCCGGGCACGCAGCTAACCCTGCGCACCTTCCACACCGGTGGCGTGGCGGGCAGCGACGACATCACGCAGGGTCTGCCCCGCGTGGAGGAGCTGTTCGAGGCGCGCAATCCGAAGGGCGAGGCCGTAATTGCCGAGATCGACGGCACGATTGACCTGTACGAGGAGGGCGAACTGCGCATGGTGCGCATCAGCCGCACCGAGCTCAAGCGCCGCGAGGTGGAGATTCCCGCTGGCTTCGAGCTGGTCATCGATGACGGCGACCGGGTGCAGGAGGATACGCTGATTGCGTCAATGGCCTCTGCCGATGATGAGGGCGAGCCGGAGACGATTCTGGCCGGCATGGAGGGCGAAGTCTTCGTCGAGAAGAACGACGACGGCAGCGCGATCGCCACGGTGCGCCGCGAGGATTCGACGGTGTGGGAGACGGATGTCCCTGCCAACGCTCGCCTGCGCGTCTCGCGCGGTGACGCGGTGATCGCTGGTCAGCAGATTACCGAGGGTGCAAAGAATCCCAAGGAGATTCTGCGCATCCAGGGTCGCGAGGCGTGCCAGCTTTACCTGCTGGACGAGGTGCAGAAGGTCTACCGCAGCCAGGGCGTGGGCATCCACGACAAGCACATTGAAGTGGTGCTGCGCCAGCTGCTGCGCCGCGTGATGGTGCGCGCCACGGGCGACACCGAGCTGCTGCCCGGCGAGCTGGTGGATCGCTTCCACTTCGAGGATATCAACGATGCGGCCATCGAGCGCGGCGGCAAGCCCGCCCGCGGCGAGCCGGTTGTGCTGGGGCTGACGAAGGCGGCGCTCAACACCGAGAGCTTCCTGGCCGCGGCCTCCTTCCAGGAGACGACGCGCGTGCTGACCGAGGCCGCCATCAGCGGCAAGACGGACGACCTGCGCGGCCTAAAGGAGAACGTGATCATCGGCAAGCTGATTCCGGTGGGCACGGGCTTTGCCTCGCGGCGACAGCGCGCGGTCGAGACGGAGCTCGTCGAGGAATTAGATCTCGACGAAGCCTTCGACGAAGCCTTCGACTTCGACGACGATGGCGAACTAGAGTTCGACGACATGGACTTTGCCGACTTCGATTCGAGCGAATTGAGCGGCGTGGCTGAACTCGGCATGGAGCCGCTGGCCGCCTTGGCCAACGCGCTTAGCGAAGAGGATGAAGACGGTCAAATCAACATCAACTTTGATGCGCTGACGAGCCAGGAAGAGGCCGACGATGGGGATTCGTTGGGGTAGCTGTCGCGTTCACGAATTAAAGCGCTGAAGAAAGAGGCCAAGGGTTATCATAACCCTTGGCCTCTTTTTTTCTTTTTCTACACCTAATCGTCTGCGCTATGGCGCACGTGGGTGCACACGCGCTACACAGGCCCTGTTGTTGACTTGCGCTTCACCATCTCGCCAAACTAAAAGTCAGCCCGCAGCTTCCCTAAATCCAGCGGCACGCCCGCAACCAAAAAGAGCGCCCGCTCCGCCTCGGCGACCAGCCGCCGATTGACCCGACCCATCAAATCCCGATACACGCGGCTCACGCGCCCGGCGGGTACAATGCCGAGGCCGACTTCGTTCGATATAACGATCAGCGGCACGCCAATTTCATGCGCCGCAGACAGCAGCGCGTCAATTTCCGCCTCCAGCCGCGCTTCGGTTTCGGCAAACGGCTCGTCCTCGCCGCTTCGGTCACCGGCAAAGAGCACGTTGCTGACAAGCAGCGTCACGCAGTCAAGCACGATGGCAGCGGGCGGGGCGTCCTGATTTTTGGTGAAATGTTGCGCCAGCGCGAGACCAACGTCGAGCGGAGCTTCGAGCGTCTGCCAGTGGGTGGGTCGCTCGGCCTGGTGGCGGTTAATGCGTTCGCGCATCTCCTCATCCAGCCCCTGCGCCGTGGCGACAAAGAGGATCGGCGCGTCGCCTGCGATTTCGCGCGCCAGCGAGAGGGCGTAGTCGCTCTTGCCGCTGCGTGCGCCGCCGAGGATAAACGTGAGAGGGGTAGAGGTATGGAGAGACATGAGAATTTCAACGCGGAGGGCACGAAGGAGGCGCGGAGGGCCGTGGGGATTAAAGAGTACGCATCTTGTTTACAGACGAATCGCGCACGCTTCCCCGCCCCCCGGCTCCCCGGCTCCCCCGCTCCCCCGCTCCAGCCACCACCTCCCGCACCGTATAAATCGGCTTGTCCTGGCTCTCGTGATACGTCCGAATCGACATCTCGCCCAGCAGCCCCATCGTCAACAGCTGCACGCCGACCACGATCAGCAGAACGGCCAGCAGCAGCAGCGGGCGGTCGCCGATGTCGTTGCCAAAGAGCAGCTTGTCGAAGGAGAGATAGAGACCGAGCACGATGCCGATTGCCGACGAAAGCAGCCCCAGCGCGCCAAAGACCTGCATCGGCCGCGTGCCGTAGGCGCCCAGAAACCAAACCGTAATCAAATCCAGCACCACGCGCACCGTGCGCCCAATGCCGTACTTGGAGCGGCCAAATTCGCGGGCGCGATGATTCACCGGCACTTCCGTTACCGCCGCACCGATCTGCGCCGCCAGCGCGGGGATAAAGCGGTGAAGCTCGCCATACAGCTTCACCTGGTTGAGCACCTCGCGGCGATAGGCCTTGAGCGAGCAGCCATAATCGTGCAGCCGCACGTCCGTCACGTTCGAGATAATGGCGTTGGCCACCATCGAGGGCAGCCGCCGATCCAGAAAGCGATCCTGCCGATCCTTGCGCCAGCCGCTCACCACGTCGTAGCCCGCGTCCATGCGCTCCATCAGCTTGGGCACGTCGCGCGGGTCGTTCTGCAAATCGGCATCCATCGTAATAATGACCTCGCCGCGCGCGTGGTCAAAGCCCGCGGCAAAGGCGGCCGTCTGCCCAAAGTTGCGCCGCAGCCGGATCACGCGGAAGCGCTCGTCGCGCTCGGCAAGCTCGCGCAGCAGAGGGAAGCTGCCGTCGTGCGAGCCATCGTCGACAATGATGACTTCGTAGGGGCGCGCCTGCCCGTCGAGCGCGTCCACCAGCGCGTCGTAGAGCGCGGGGATGCTCTCCTCTTCGTTGTAGAGCGGAATCACGACCGAAATTTCGGGTGCGACGTGCTCGTCAAAGTTGGTCAATGTGGAAACAAGTGGAGAGGTCATGGGGTTCTCGGTGAAAGTTATATCTGGTTCGAGTGCCGCAAAGTCTAGGCCCTGCGCGGGCTTCTGTCAAAAGTGAGGGGAAAAGAAAGCCGCGCAGAGAGACGCAGCTGCAAATGGGAAGAAACGCGGATGGCTTTCATCTGTGTGCCTGTCCATTCGCGTTTACAAATCTTCCTGCTGGCTGTGCTATCATAGCGCCCATGAAGTCCGTTTCCCCCGTTCCCCCCGTCGCCGCCGTCGCCGCGCTCGCCCTTGCCGCCGTGCTCGCTCTCCTGCTTGATCCGCCGCTGCTCGTGCAGGCCGTGGCCGCGCTGCTGCTCACGGCGCTGCTGCCCGGCGCGCTCTGGGGCGAGCTGCTTGTGCCGCGCGCGAGCGGCGTCTCGCTGGCCGAGCGCGCGCTTTACGCCATCGGCCTCGGCTATGCACACCTCGTGATCGTGCTGCTGGGCTTGAGCTATCTGCCTGGCGGGCTGTCGCGCTGGTTGGTGTTGGGAACGTTTGGCGGATTGCTGATTTTGTTGATGCTCGTGGGGAGCGGCTGGGCGCGCCCAGCCGCTCCCCACGAGCAACTCCGCGTTTGTCCGCGTATCTCCGCCTCCAACCTTCTGTTCCTCCTCGCCCTGCTCCTGATCGGCGGCGTCTTCCGCTTCACCCATCTCGGCTACGCCGAATTCCAGGGCGACGAAGCCACCGTCATGCTGCGCGCCGCTGGTGCCATCGCCGGGCGCGAGGATGCGCTGACCAGCCATCTCAAAGGCCCCGTCGAAATTCTGCTGCCCACGGCGATCTACGCGCTTACCAGTCGCATCGACGAGGCGACGGCGCGCCTGCCCTTTGCGCTGGCGAATTTGGCGGGGCTGATTGCCATTTGGCGGCTGGGGGTAGCGTTGTGGGAAATGCCGCGTTCCACCCCTCCTCAGCCCTCCCCCGACGGGGGAGGGAGCCGCGACTGGGCAAACGAAGAGTCGGCTCCTCCCCCAATCTGGGGGAGGCTGGGAGGGGGTCCCTCTTTGCAAAGTTCCATCAACGCAATCAACAGACCCCCTCCTCCCCCGCGGGCGAGGGGGGCCGGGGAGGGGGGTCTTCCGGCCCTCCTCCCCCCCCTCCTCCTCGCGCTCGACGGCTACTTTATCGCCTTTTCGCGCATTGTCCAATACCAAAGCGTTGTCTTCCTCATGACGACGCTCACGCTGCTCGCCCTTGTGCAGGTCGAGCGCGGTAAGCTTCCGCTGCGGCGCGGTCTGCTGCTGGCCGCGCTTCTGCTGGCGACGGGGCTGCTCGCCCACTACGAAGCCGGGCTGGTCGCGCTGCCGGGGGCGTACCTGCTGTGGCGGATTGGGCGACGCGTGAGCTGGGCGAACTTTGCGCGCGCAATGATCGCGCCGCTGGGCGTCGGCGCGGCGCTGCTCGCTGCGTTCTACGTCCCTTTCATCCGCCACCCCGCCTTTGACACAACGCTCGCCTACATCACCGTCAACCGCATCGGCATCGACTCCAACCGGTATTGAACCCAATCGCCAGCGCGAGCGGCACATTCCCCTACAACAATCTCGCCGACGTCTTCGCGCGCACCACGCTCTACAGCAGCCTCTACCACGTCGCGCTTTGGGTGACGCTGCTGCTGGCGGCGCTGATCTGGCTGGTGGTTCGCCGCACTCGCGGGATCGCCCGCTGGGGGTTGTTGACGCTGCTGGCCGCTGGCGCCGTGGTCGCGTGGGGGATGCCTGGGTGGGCGTGGCTGCTCTTTACGCTGGCAATCGTCGCTGCGTGGGCGCTGGCCGAATCGCCCGGCGAGCGGGTCGCGTGGCTCTGGTTTGGCGGGCCGCTGCTGCTCTCAATTTTCTTTATCCGCCAGCCCAACACCCACGTCTACGGCTTTTTTATGGGTTGGGCGCTGGTGGCGGGCTTCGGAGCGGCGCAAATTTTTGGGCGTTCGGCCTCACCCCCCCAGCACCGACTTGTTGTCAACGAATCGGGTGAAGCCCCCTCTCCGCGCACGGAGAGGGGGTTGGAGAGTGAGGTCTTGCCAGCCATGTCCCGCAACATTGCGCGCGCCGCGACGGGCGTCATCGCCCTGCTCCTCCTTGCCCAGGCCAACTACGCCTATCTCTACTTCGTCCACCACAACCCCGAAATTTTGCGCACCTGGACGGACAATCGCCCGCCCGGCTATCCCGTCTTTTACGAAATGCCGACCACGCGCTCGATCTTTGGTTTTCCGCTGCACAACGGCTGGCAGACCATCGGCTGGCTCTACGACCTCGGCGTATTGGATGGCCCCTTTGCCACCAACGCCAAAGCCCCCGTGGCCGACTGGTACGCCCGCGGCCCCCACCGCTGCGAGCGCGACCCGCGCTACGTTATTCTTGCCGACACCGTCGAGCCCGCCGACGATGCCGACCTTGCCCAGGAGCGCCGCGACCTTGAGCAGACGCACAACCTCTTTGGGACGGTGCTTGTTCAGGGCGAAGAACGGCTGCGCATTTACACGCGGGACGCTGTCGCTGCGCCGCAAGTTTTTAACGATGCCGGGCCGTCCGCCCACTTGGATGCCGCGCTCGCCCACCCCCTCTTTATCCGGCAGGGGCCGCTGGCGGCGAAGCAGGTCGACCAGGCGATGGATAACGAACTGAACTTTCGCTTTGGCGAAGCGATTACCCTGCTGGGCTACACGCTGCCGCAGCAGTCATTCGCGCCGGGCGAGCGCGTGCCGCTTACGCTCTTCTGGCGAGCCATCCAACCCGTTCAGCAGCGCTACGTCGTGACGGTGCAGCTTGTGGGCTTTGACGCCGGCGACAAAATCGGCCAGCTTGATGGCGAACCGGCGTGTGGCCAAGCGCCCACGTCGACGTGGCTGCCCGGCGATCCCGTCGCCGATGTCTACAGCATTCCCCTAATCGCCGACGCCGCGCCGGGCCGCTACCGCGTGCTCGTTGCCCTCTACGAGCGCGAGACGGGCGCGCGGCTGCCGATTGCCACGACGGACGGCCAGCCGCTTGGCGACGCGCTGGGTATCGACGAGATTTACGTAAAATAAATCATGAAAACACCGCTTGCCACCATCGTCATCCCCAACCTCAACGGCGCGCTGCACCTGGCGCGGCTGCTGCCCTGCCTGGCGCAGCAGAGCGCGCGCGACTTTGAGCTGCTGCTGGTCGACAACGGCTCCGCCGACGACTCGGTGGCGCGCGTGCAGGCCTTTGGCGCGCGCTGGGGAATCGAGACGAATGTGATTCGGAACGCGACCAATTTGGGCTTTGCCAAGCCGTGCAACCAGGGCATGCGCGCAGCGCGCGGCGAGTGGATCGCCCTGCTAAACAACGATACGCAGCCGGAGCCCCAGTGGCTGGAGGCGCTGCTGACGGTGGCGGAAATGGCCGACGGCCCCAGCCAGGGGATCGGCATGGTGGGTAGCAAAATGCTGATGGCTCGCCAGCCCGATACGATTGATTCGGCGGGCATCGCCCTCGACCGCGCGGGCATTGCCTGGGACTGGCGCGGCGGCGAGCGCGACGACCCGGCGGAGCGCGACAGCGTCGAGATATTTGGGCCCTGCGGCGGGGCGGCGCTCTACCACCGCACGCTGGTGCAGCAGCTGGATGGCTTTGACGAGGACTTCTTTGCCTACCACGAAGATGTGGATTTTGCCTGGCGGGCGCGGCTGCTGGGCTGGCGCTGCCTGCTCGCCCCGCGGGCGCGCGTGCTGCACGTGCATTCGGCCACGCTGGGCGATGCTTCGCCGCGCAAGCGCTTCTTGCTGGCGCGCAACAAGGTGTGGACGCTGCTCAAAAACTACCCGGCGCGCGATCCTGAACAGTTGCTGCACGTGGCGCTGGCTGCTGTTTACGACGGGGCGGCCACGCTCTATGGCGTGGCGCAGCGGGGCGATTGGGCCGCGGCGCGGGGGCGGTCGGCGGCGCTGCGGGGGCTGCCGCGCTTCTGGGCCAAGCGCCGCCTCGTGCGCCCCAGCCAGCGCAACGTCGACAACTGCTGGCGCTGGATGCAGCCGCTGACGCCGCCCTGGCGCGTGCCGCAGCGCTACGCCCACCTGCGCTGAGTGCGCACAGCCGTTTGCAAAGGCTTACATCAAAGAAATGTGCAGACGGCCCTCATACCCAGCCCTCACCCCCGGCCCCTCTTGAGAGAGGGCTTACCTTTACCCACAAGTCGCCGCTGAGTCTCGCCAGACCGCGGGCCAGGCAGCACCCCACCCCCAACCCCCTCCCCGCCAGCAAGGAGGGGGCTTCTGTTGTCTCGTTACCTTGGTGGCTCTTTTCTGACGTTGCCCGCTTGATAAACAAAGCGAGACAGTCCCATCGCGACCAGTTCATCAAGCAGTCACCCTTCCCCTGCTCGCGGGGGAAGGGCCGGGGATGGGGGTTCTTCTCCGCCCTCCCCGCTTTGCTGCTCCCTCTCAAACTTGTGGGTAAAGCTAAGGCGAGAGGGGTCGGGGGTGAGGGCGAGGCAGCGATCAAAAAAGCCCGGCTTCTTGAAGAAGCCGGGCTTGGGCACAAGCGGACTCGTCGGACGATTACTGCATGACCTGCGCTTCTTGCAGCGTCCAGCCCGCGCTGCTTGGCTGATGGGCACTGATCGGCTGGCTCTTTTGCGCTTGGTGGTAGATGCGCGCGGCTTCGCGGCGGCTGCTCACGTCGAGCTTCTTCAGAATGCTGTGTACGTGGTTTTTAACCGTGCCGACTTCGATATAGAGCTGCTCGGCAATCTCCAGGTTGGAGAGCCCCTTGGCCACTAGCGTCAAAATTTCGCTTTGGCGGCGCGTCAGTTCACTAACGGTCGACACATCGACGGAGCTGATGGCGGAGCGGCGGCTCAGCTCGGCAATGCGATTCATGATCGCGGCCGCAATCTTGGGCGAAACGACCGCCTCGCCGCGCCAAATGGTGCGCAGCGTCTCGACCATCTGCTTGAGCGAGGTGCCGTCGCAGATGTAGCCCGAAGCCCCGGCGGAGACGTAAGTCAACACCTGGTTTTTGTGCTCGGTACAGTCCGTCACCACGATTTTGATGTCGCTGTGTTCGCGTGAAATTTGGTCGATCAGGTGAATCAATTCCTGCTCGGGCAGGTTGGCCGAAGTCAGCAGAATGTCACAGGTGTGGCTGCCGATGCGCGGCAGTGCCTCCCCACACGAAGTATAGTAGTCCACGACGCGCATGTCGCCTTCGCTGCGCAGGGCAGCGGCCATCAGACTACCGGTTAACTCCGAAGGGTTGACAATCAAGGTGCGAAGCATTAAAAACCTCCTGGGTTTTTGCGATGAATGTTGAGGTGCATAAAAGCCGTTAGGTGGTGTGCAAAGGGTGGTGCACAAACTTTTATGCGTAGCTGTTCGCAATTGTAGGAGATTTTGTTGAATCGGGGAACGGTGGTCGCGACAGGAAAAACTTGCCAGTAGGGGCAATGTACCCCTGTCGGATGCGACAGGTATCTTTCTTACTTTAGCGGTAACTATTCAGGGTGGGCAAGCGTCCGCTCCCGCCTAAATCCGCCCTCCACGCGTGGAGGGCGGACTCCAGCCTCTTCGTCGACTAAGGCGATTTTGCCAAAGCCGAGTCGCTTCGTTAACAAAGAACCAAACTCTCCTCTCCATCGGTGGAGAGGGGCTGCGGGTGAGGCTGAATAGTTACCTTTAGCGGATTGCCTGCCGAGAGGAGAGCAGGCGCGTCCGCAAACGGGGGAACAGGCTACTCCTCGTGCTGCGTCAGCGCCCAGCTAACCGCTTCGGCGCGGGAGTTGACGTTGGCCTTGCTGTAGATGTTGGAGAGGTGAAAGCGCACGGTGCGCTCGCTGAGATCGAGCGCGTTGGCGATGCGCTGATTTGTCCACCCCTTAACCAGCAGCTCCACGACTTCGCCCTCGCGCGGGGTGAGCTCCACGGCATTGGCTTTGGGCCGGCGCGTGGTGGCGGTGACGCGCGCCACGGCGCGGCGGCTGAGCCAGCCCTCTTCGCCCCGCGCCACGCCGCGCACGGCATCGATGATGGTGGTGAGCGCTTCTTCTTTGGTGAGATAGCCCGCCGCGCCGTTGGAGAGCAGATTCATAATGTACTGCTCATCGTCGTAGGCGCTGAGGGCCAGCACGCGCACGGGCAGGCCTGATTCCTGCACCTCGCGCGCCACCTCTAGCCCGCTCTTGCCAGGCATTTCCATATCGAGCAGCAGCACGTCCGGCTGCAGGCGGCGCAGCAGATCGAGCGCGTTGTTGCCGTGGTCCGCTTCGCCGATCACGGCAATGTCCGGCGCCTGCTCCAGCAGCATGCGCACGCCGGAGCGCACGATAGGGTGATCGTCGATAAGAATAACGCGAATGGTCTCCATGGGAAAGCCACGAGTGGGAAATGAGTGGGTGGGAAATGGGTTAATGGTTGCTGCTGTTGGCGGGCAGCGGCGCGACAACGCGCAGAAGCGTGCCCTGGCTTGGTCTGGAGTGCACTTCCAAATAGCCACCAATGGCCTCGGCGCGCTCGGCCACGCCCAGCAGACCCAAGCGACCGTTGCGCGCCAGCTCCAGCCAGCGGTTGGGCACGGTAAAGCCGCGCCCGTCGTCCTGCACCTGCAAACAGAGTTCCGCGTCGTCCAGCCGCAGCAGCACGTGAATGGTGGAGGCTTGCGCGTGCTTGAGCACGTTGGCGAGCGCGTGCTGGTAGATGCGGTAGAGCGCCAGCCGCGTGGATTCAGCGAGCAGCAGGCCGTCCGCATCCAGCTCCAGCTCGACAATGAGCTGCGGGTGCTCGCGGCGCAGGTGTTGGGCGTGGGCGCGGATGGCCTGCTCCAGGCCAAAGGGCATGAGCGCCGGCGGGCGCAGTTCACGGCAGAGGGTGCGAATCGTGTCGATCACCCCTTGCATCCCCGTCTGCATCAGATCGACGTGCTGCTCAAACTTGCGCAGCGACCCCTCGAAGAGCGCCGGATCCACGCCGTTGTTGAGCATGGTGGTTTGGCAGTGATCGAGCAGATTGGGCACGTGGCCGAGCAGCAGCCTCATGCCGATCAAATCCTGCAGGGGCCCGTCGTGCAGCTCGCGAGCCCAGTGCAGGCGCTCGGCTTCGCTGCTGTCCGCCAGCCGATTTTGCATCTCCGTCAGCTCGGCTTCGGCCTGCTTTTGGCGCATGGCGTAGCGAATGGCCCGCTCCAGGTCGCGCGCGCTTACCTCCTCTTTCACGAGGTAATCCGCCGCGCCCGCGCGCATCGCCGCCACGTCCACCGCGTGATCGCCCTGGCCCGTTAAAATGATAATCGGCTTCTTGCAGCCCTGCGCCCGTGCCTCGCTCAGCAACATCACGCCGTTGCGCGCGCCGATCCAATAGTCCACCAGATAGACGTCGTACGAATTGTCGGACATGACCTCCAGCGCCGACTGGTAATCGTCCAGCCAGTGCAGGTCAAACAGCGGCGTTTCCGCCTCCTCCAGCAGCGCTTTGGTCAGGACGTAATCGTCTTCATCATCCTCCACGAGCAGGATGCGCAGAAAATTGTGGCTGGTCAATCGATTTTCGTTGTCGTGTGTGGTCATAAACTGCATTATCGTATTCGCTGCGCGGCGGCGTCAAGTTTGGGGAACGTTCCCAGGCTGGGGGTCACGGGTCGTGCGCTTACTTCGGCGGCAGCTCGACAACCTCGAACCAGTAGCGGCCAATCGCCTGCATCACGTTGACCAAGCCCTCAAACGTGACGGGCTTGACGATAAACGAGCTGACGCCCAAATCGTAGCTGCGCACGATGTCCTCTTCTGCCTTGGAGGTCGTCATCACCACCACGGGAATGCGCCGCAGGGCGGGGTCGCTCTTGAGCGCGGCCAGTGCCTCGCGCCCGTCCATGCGCGGCATGTTGAGATCGAGCAGGATGACGCCCGGGCGCGGGGCGGGCGCGTCGGCGTAGCGGTTGCGGCGGTAGAGATAGTCAAGCAGCTGCTCGCCGTTTTCGACAATTTGCAAATCACTGGCGAGGCGACTTTCTGCCAGCGCCTCGCGCGCGAGCAGCCGATCATCCGGGTCGTCTTCGGCCATGAGAATGATGACGGGTTTTCTAGCGTCCAGCATGGTTAGCTTAAGCGGGAAACGGATTGGATAGACTGCTCTATTTGGATAGACTGCTCTATTTGGATAGACCGCTTTATTTTACCATACTCTATTTATCCGACCCCGCAAACTTTCGGCCAGCGCGAACCCGCCGTACAATATGCCAATGTCTATCTCCACCTCCCACTCCACCCCACCCACCCCATTCCCGCCGACCGGGCCCGGCGAGCGCAGCGAATTCGTCCCCATCTTGACGCACACCCACGCCGATTTTGATGCGCTGGCCTCGCTGCTGGCGGCGGGGCTGCTTTACCCCCAGGCCACGCCCGTGCTGCCGCGCCAGCTGGGCCGCAGCGTGGGCGATTTTCTCACGCTCTACCGCAATCTCTTCCCCTTTCTCACGGCGGAGGAGTGGGCCAGCCGCGTGGGCCGCGACAAGGTCGCGCGCGCCATCGTGGTCGATACGCAATCGTTTGACTACGTCAAGGGGATGACGGATGAGACCCCGCGCCACATTATCGACCACCACCAGCTGGGCGAGAAGCTGCGCGAGCCGCCCGCGGGCTGGACGGTCTGGCACGAGCCGCTGGGGGCCAACGTCACGCTGCTGATCGAGCAGCTGATGGCGCAGGGGCTGACGCTCTCCTCCGCCCAGGCCACGCTGATGGCGCTCGGCATCCACGCGGACACGGGCAGCCTCACCTACAGCAACGCCACCGCCCGCGACGCGCGCGCGCTGGCCTGGCTGATGCGGCCCGAACACGAGATCAACCTGGAGGTGCTGGGCCGCTTCCTCCGCTATCCGCTGGGCGACGCAGAGAACGCGCTGCTGCAAAGGCTCCTGGACGGAATGATGTGGGAGACCCTTGGGGAGATAGCGGGCAAGACAGCGGGCAAGGCAGCGGGCGAGACGGCGGGCGCAGCGGGGCGGGTCGCGCTGCTCTTTGCGTGCGCCAGCGTCGAATCGTTTGAGGGCTCGATCGCCGCGCTGGCCACGCGCCTGCAGGAGACGTTCGACCCCGATGCGCTCTTCGTGCTTGTTCAAATCGATGATTTGATCCAGATCGTGGCCCGCAGCCGCCTCGATGCGATCAACGTCGGGCAGGTCGCCGAGGCGCTGGGCGGCGGTGGCCACCCCCGCGCGGCGGCCGCCTCCATCGACGCCGACGAACGCGAGACGCCGCTGGACGAGGTGCTGGCCGCGCTGCCGGACAAAATCCTGGCCCTGCTCAACCAGCATTACCAGCCCGGCCTCACCGTCGCCGACATCATGACGCACGGGCGGCCGCAGACGCTGCCGCCCGACTTGCCCATCGGCGAGGCCATCGAGCGCATGACGCGCTACGGCTACGAGGGCTTCCCAGTGGTCGAGCCGCTGCTAAATGAGGAAGCTGAGGGGGAGACGAAGGAAGAGTCGAAGGGTGCGCGGTCGCGCTTGGTCGGCGTCTTCACCCGTCGCCAGGCCGACCGCGCCATGCGCCACGGCCTGCACAAGGAGCCCGTGCGCCGCTTTATGGGGGCGGGCCACGTATTCGTCCACCCCGACGACTCGATCCAGGCGCTGCACCACGCCATGATCAAATCCGGCTGGGGCCAAATTCCCGTGCTGGCCGAGCCGGGCGCTGAAGCGCCGCACGATGAAGCGCAGCATGACGAACTGATCGGCATCGTGACGCGCACGGATTTGATCAAGACGTGGGGGCAGGACGAGTCGCTCGGCCCCGGCAGCGTTTCGGTGCAGCGCGAGGCGGGGTCGCTCGACAGCACGTCGCGCTACGCCGCGCTCCTGCATGAGGCGCTGCCGACGGCTCAGCACGCGCTGCTCCAGCGCATCGGGCGCGAAGCCGCGGCGGCGGGGCTGTCGACCTACGTGGTCGGTGGCTTTGTGCGCGATCTGCTGCTGCGCGCCGCCAAGGAAAATGACGAGGGGAGCAAAGTCAACCAAAACGTCGGCGACCCAGATTTGGACAGCGTCGACGTTGACGGCGTGGATGCTGTCCCAATTGACATCGGCAACGTCGACATCGGCAGCATCGGCAACGTCGACATCGACATCGTCTTCGAGGGGGACGCGCTGGCGTTTGCGCAGCAGATGCAGCAGCGCTTTGGCGGACGGCTGGTGACGCACGCGCGCTTTGGCACGGCCAAGTGGATTTTGCGGGGCGACGCGCAGCCCGTGGAGTGGACGGCGCTGCTGGGCGATCAAGCGAATCCCGCCGATTTGCCGCCGCACCTCGACTTGATCAGCGCCCGCATGGAGTTTTACGCCGAGCCCTCGGCGCTGCCGACCGTGGAGCGCAGCAGCATCAAGCTCGATCTGCACCGGCGCGATTTTACGATCAACACGCTGGCGCTTTCGCTGCACCCGGCGCGCTGGGCCAAGTTGTATGACTTCTACGGCGGGCTGGCCGATCTGCGGCGCGGCGTGGTGCGCGTGCTGCACAGCCTCAGCTTTGTGGACGACCCCACGCGCATCCTGCGCGCCGTGCGCTACGAACAGCGCTTTGGTTTCCACCTCGCGCCCCGCACCCTCGATCTCCTGCGCGACGCCCTCGACCTGCTCGAGCGCGTCACCCCCGCCCGCCTCAACCACGAGCTCGACCGCATCCTGCGCGAGGCCCGGCCCGAACGCGCCCTGGCCCGCCTGGACGAGTTGGGCGTGCTGGCGGCCCTGCACCCGGCGTTGCGGCTGGATGAGCGCGTGCCCCGCTGGTTTCGCGATTTACGATTGACGATTGACAATTTACGAGAAGAGCCGGCAGATCAATCTTCCCCCATCAATCTGAAATCCAAAATCGCCAACTGGCCGCCCATCGAACGGCTCTATTACGCGCTCCTCGTCTGGCCGCTTGATTCCGCTGCCGACGCCGCCCTCGCCGAGCGGCTCGACCTGCGGCAGGAGACGCAGCGCCTCGTCGCCGCCGTGCGCCGCGTGCAGGCCAGCCGCTCCACGTTGACGCGTGACGCCGCGCCCAGCGCCGTCGTGCAGCGGTTGGGTGGCGTGGAGGCGGCGGCGCTGGGGCTGGCGCTGGTGGTGTGGGCCAGCGAGCACGGGGCAGACGACGAAGCGGTCGACGTGCTGGGGCGCTACGTGGAGACGTGGCGTCACGTGCGGCCCGCGCTCGACGGCAACGACCTGCAGGCGCTGGGCATTCCCCGCGGCCCGCGCTACGGCGACATCCTGCGCGCCCTCCACCACGCCCGCCTCGACGGCGAAATCAGCAGCCGCGAGGAGGAAGTCGCGCTGGCAAGGGAAATGGGTGGGGTGTAGAAGGTTTGGAAGCGGGGCACTTGTCCGGCGGCCCGGCGTGCGCTATACTTGCTCCGCGCGCTACGTTTCCCGTAGCGCCGCAAGCGCAATTATCCATCGATATTTTCACCCGCCAGCGGGAACCCATTAGGAAAGCAGCATGGCCGAAGTGCAAACGCCAACGGAGCAGATACTCGTCGACGCGCGCGCCGACGAGGGGGAGTGTACCAGCGGCTCGACAAGCGATGAATCAAAAAGGAAGTTGATGCGTACAGTCTATGGGCCGGAAGCGTCGCCCAGCGGCTTTGAAACGCTGGCGAAGGAGTGGGACGCGCTGCTGGGGCAAAGCGCCTACGATTCGTTTTTTCTTACCCATCTCTGGCAGACGACGTGGTGGCATTACCTGGGCGAGGGGGAGCTGTGGATTCTGGCCTTCCGCAGCAGCGACGAGCTGGTCGGCATCGTGCCGCTCTACCTGACGGAGCACGAGGGCACGCGCTGCTTTGCGCTGGTCGGCTGCATTGAGGTGAGCGACTATCTCGACGCGATTGTGGCGCGCGGCCACGAGGAGGCGGTTTATCGCAGCCTGCTCGAATGGCTGCGCGACGAAGCCCCGCCGTGGGACAAAATCGATCTGTGCAATTTGGCCCAGCCCAGCCGCCTCTACGAACTGCTGCCCGCGCTCTGCCAGGAAATTGGCTGGACGAGCAAGGTCTTCCGCGAGGATGTGGCGCCGCGGATCGCGCTGCCGCTGCGCTACGACGAGTATCTCCAGGAGCAAGTCGAGAAGAAGCAGCGCCACGAGATTCGGCGCAAGCAGCGTCGCGCCGAGCGCGAGCACCGCGTCGATTTCTACATCATCGGCGATCGTCCGGACGACGCCACGCGCTACAATCTCGAAGCCGAGATGGATGACTTTATCGCCCTGCAGCGCGCTAGCCGCGAGGATAAGGCCGAGTTTATGACGCCGCCGATGCGTCGCTTTTTTCAGGGCATGGCGCAGAATCTGCTGGAGGCGGGCCACCTGCGGCTGGCCTTCCTCGCGCTGGATGGCGAAAAGGTTGCCACGATGCTGACTTTTTCGCACCAGCGCCGTCTGCTGCTCTACAACTCCGGCTACGATCCGGACGATCGCTTTGCCCAGCTCAGCCCCGGCTGGGTGCTGACGGCCTACCTGATTCAGTACGCCATCGCCACGGGCCACCGGGTCTTTGATTTTCTGCAGGGTGATGAAGAATATAAGTATCGCTTTGGGAGCAAGGACTGGGACGTGATGCGGGTAATCGTGCGAAGAGAGACATGATCGAAAACGGGAAGCAGATGATCAACGAAGGACGCGAAGGAAGACGAAGGGCAGAGGGTCGACATTCTTGCTTCGTGAACCTTCGCGTCCTTCGTTGATCGATTTTGTGTGGATTGGAGAAATGATGGTTAAGCCAAACTTTACGATGAACAGCGGCATGGGCGACGGCGCGGGGGCAAACTCGACGGCTCGCGAGCGGGCGCGCGACAGCGACTACGAGCCGCGCTACGGCGAATCGCGCCGCAAGCCGGGCGACCAGCGCGCGGGCGCGTTTGACCCGGCGTCGTGGGTGGTGGAGGGGCTGTCGGGCGTGTGGGAAGAAGCGCGCCGCAGCGACTTTGGCCTCTCCGAGGAGTTCTGGAAACACGCCTACGCCGCTCGTCGCGAAAGCCTGCTCGCCGCCCGCGCCGCGCTGGACGCCGTGCTCGAACGGACGACGAGCCAGGCGACGCAGGAGGAAGAGCGCGCGCAGCGGCGGGAGCGACGGGGCGGGATTGATATTGAGATTTGAAGCGAGATAACACCAATTGTGCAGCGAAGCTGCGCGAAAAAGTTGGGCACGTCCCGCCTCATCCCCAAACCCCCTCTCCGCGCGTGGAGAGGGGGCTTCACCCGCCTCGTTGGCTTAGAACCCGCGCGGAGGGGGTGAGGCCGAACGCCCCCTCTCTTCTTGCCCGAATTCACGCAGCTTGAATAGACAATTGGTATAACACGCATTCCCACGCGCTGCGTGGGAGTGCAGCCCCGACGCTCTGCGTCGCCCCGTGACCGCAGAGATGACGCAGAGTTTCGCAACGAGCAAACTCATGCCTCGTGTAAATTGCCCGGCAGCGTCCCCTCCACGGTAACCGTGCTGTCGTTGCGCACGTAGACCTGACCCGGTCGACCACCGGGCACGCGCGTCACGAAGCGGCGCTCGGCCAGCATGACCGGAGCCGCGCGTTCGCCGCGCAGCTTGGAAAAATAAGCCGCGAGCCGGGCCGCCGTTTCGACTGTGGCCTCGTCCACGGGCTGGCCGCTGCTGCGGATGACGACGTGCGAGCCGGGCACGTCACGGGCGTGGAGCCACAAGTCCTGCGGGTGCGAGCGGCGAAAGGTGAGATCGTCGTTCTGGCGCGCGTTGCGACCGACCAGGATCGCAAAGCCGCCGGGGCTGTCAAACGTGCGCGGGCCAGCGACGGCCCCGCCGCGCTTCTCCCGCCGCGACTGCGCGGCCTTGCCCCGCTGCCCCAGCACGCCCGCCCCCCGCAGCTCCCCCTCCACCGCCGCAATCTCCGGCTGGTTCTCCGCCTGCGCCAAATCAATCTCCAACTGCTCGATAAATTCTAAATCGCTCGTTAACTTGGCGCGTCGCTTGGGGATAATTTCTGCCGCGCGCTCCAGTTTCGAGGCGCGCTTAAACATGCGCTCGGCCTGCTCGACCGGCGTCTGCTTGGCGTCGAGCCGAATCGACAGCGTCTCCTCGCCGAGGTCGATATCGAGCACCTCCTGCTCCGGCGCGATTTGGCTGCTGAGCGCGAGCAGCCACTCGGCCTGCATGCGCAGCTGCGCGGGCTCGCCGAGCGCGGGCTCGTCCTTGTCGAGCGCCGCCAGCCGCCGCTCGACCTGTTTGCGCGCCTGCTTAAGCAGGTTGGCGACGTTGGCCCGCAGCGCGGCATACGCGTCGATTTCGCCCTCCCCCGGCTCGTCGACCAGCGCCTGGCTGCTTTCGCCATAAAATTGCGCCAGCGCCTCATTCATCGACTGCGCTGGCACAAAGTCAGCCTCCACTAAAAAATGTACGCGATACGGCGCAAAGCCCACGATTTCATTTCTGGATTCGCCCTCCCGCACCAGCGTGCCCGCCTCCCATTCGCCCGTCTCCAGCGGCGACCACAGCGCCTGCAGCGCCTGCGCCACGGCCAGCATTTCGACGCCCTTGGCCGGCGCGTCGGCGTCGCCCGCGATGCGCCAGGCCAGCTCGCGCCCCTGCGTGGGGCTGATGCCGGTGACGGTGGCGACGACAGCGCGCCAGAGCTTGCCCTCGTGCTGCGAAATGGCGGCGAGGCGAGCGTAGTAGTCGGGGTCGCCATTGTCCAGCGGGGTGATTTTGTCCGGCGGGACGGGCGGCGTATACGGTCGACCGGGCAGCAGCGGGCGCGTCGTCTGTTCGCCGGGCGGCACGCGGCGCGTCACGTCGAGCATTTTGCCGGTGGCGTCCAGCAGCATCAAGTTGGCCGCGCGCCCCATCGTCTCGACGACGAGCGTGGTCGTGCCGTGTTCGGGGTGGTCGAAGGCCAATTGGAGCACGCGCTCCCACGGAGCAAGCTGCGTGATGGATTCGAGCAGCGCCCCGCGCACGTACTTGCGCAGCAGCAGCAGCAGGGGCGGCGTCGCGCCCGTCCCGCGCCGCAGCTTGTGGTCGACGAGATGAACGCGGCTCGCTTGCGGATTGGCGCTGAGGAGCAGGTAGCGTCGCTGGCGGTTGGCGTACAGCTCCAGCCCCACGCTTTGCTCGTCCACCAGCAGCGCCCCCTGCACGCGACCGGGCACAATGGTTTGGTTGAGTTCGTGGGTAACGCAGGCGAGCGTCAGGGCGTCAAAGTGCATGAGAGGTTCGAGGTAATAGTCGAGCGATTGAGGAGCAGGCACGCCCACGTGCCGGGTCTACGACGGTAGAAATCATGTGAGGAGCAGGCACGCCCACGTGCCGGGTCTACGACGGTAGAAAGTTGTATCAGCGACCAAGACAATCCGTGCTCGCATGGTTCGTTCGCACGCCCACGTGCGAACGCCGCGTCAGCCAATCTTGCGATAGCTCACCAGCGCCCCGCCCGCCCAATCGCGCGGCAGCAGCGGATCAAGCAGCTCAAAGCCCAGCGTGATTAGCCCGTCGGCGAGGCGACGCAGAACGGGCCGGGCGGCAACGGGGCGCAGCGGCATCAACGCTGCCGAAAGCCACGGCGCACGGTCGCGATAGTCGTTATCGAAATACTGAACAAAGCGCTCGACATAAATTAGCGCTTTGTAAACGGCCTGCTCGCGCAGCGGTGCAAAGCCCGCACGGCGAAAGCGCGCGAAGGTCGACGTTGCCAGCTCCGCCCCAATGTGGCCTTCGGGCGCGAGGATGTGGCGCTCGTGCAGATCGGGATGGCGACGGGCGAAGCGGCTGAGCGGATCGTCGCTCTGCGTTTCGATGTAGTGGATCGTGCGCCCGCCCGGCTTGAGCACGCGCCAAATCTCCGCCAGCAGCACCTCCTTATACGCCGCTGGAATGTGGCCCAGCACGTCCTGGCTGATGACCACGTCGCACGAGCCGTCGGCCAGCGGCAGGCGTGTCAGCGTGCCCAGTGCGGCGGCGCTGTAGCGGCGCGACGCGTTTTGCAGCGAACTGTACGACAGGTCGACGCCGACGACGCGGCCCTGCCCCGCCAGAAAATCCCAGCCGCCGCCGCAGCCCAGGTCGGCGATGGTCAACTCGTGGGCGGAGTGCCTGGCCGCTTCGCGCACCTCGCGCACGAGAAAGCGCTGCTTCTTGACCAGCCAGTTGCGCAGCCAACCGGCAGCACGGTTGGGCTGCGTCCATTTGCCTTCGTAAAAGCCGCGCGGCGTTTCCTGCTGGCGCAAGGTCGTGGTGTTCATTATTGATATGTTCCAAAGTTGATTTACCGGCTCAACTGCCCAGGGTTTGATATGATTTCCCCCACTAGCCAACTTGTCCATTCAACTGTAAAATAGATGCGCCGGTTCCACCAATTTTTCACTGCACCCAGCCGGCATCCAATTCACGTAGCTCAATTATGGCGCAGCCGACCCTTCGACCCGACAGCCTCGTGCTCTACAAAAGTCGACCCGCGCGCATCGTTGCGCTCGGCGACAAAAAAATCGACGTGCAGACCGAGAGCGGCAACGTCTCCGTGCGTCCCAAGGACGTGACGCCGCTGCACCCCGGCCCCCTACGCAGCCTGGGCGACCTGCCGACTGGCGACCCCACGCCCAGCGACGAAATCCTGCTCGCTTGGGAGCTGCTCGCCGGGCAGACGACCACGCTGGCGGAGGCCGCCGAGCTGGCCTTTGATGACTTCACGCCGCAGTCTGCGTGGGCCATCTGGCAGCTCACCGACGACGGCCTCTACTTTAGCGGCTCGCCCGATGCGCTCGCGGTTCACGATGCCGAATCGGTGGCGGCGACGCAGGCCACGCGCGCGGCCAAAGCCGCCGAAGAGCAGCGCTGGACGGCCTTTCTGCTGCGCCTCAACAGCGGAACCTTTGCGCCGGAGGACGCGCCCTACCTGCGCGACGTCGAAGAGCTGGCGCTGGCGCAGCGGCGCGACAGCCGCGTGCTGCAGGCGCTGGGCCGCGAAGAAACGTGGCAAGACGCCCACGCCCTGCTGCTCGACATCGGCCGCTGGGACGAGACCGTCGACCCGTATTCCGTCCGCGCCGATGTGCCGCAAAACACGCCTGATTTTGACCTGCCCACGCTCGACCCAAACGAGCCGCGCCGCGATCTCACCCACCTCATCGCCCTCGCTATCGACGACGCCGACAGCAGCGACCCCGACGACGCTTTGAGCTGGCAGCCGGGTGAGCATGGCGAGCCGGATCGGCTCTGGATACACGTCGCCGACGTCGCCGCGCTGGTCGCGCCCGGCAGCCCCGCCGATTTGGAGGCGCGCAACCGCGTCGCCAACCTCTACCTGCCGCAGCAAACCTTCCCCATGCTGCCCCCCGCCGCCACCCACCAGCTGGCCCTCGGCCTGAGCGACAAATCGACAGCCCTCTCCTTTGGCCTCACCTTTGACGGCGATGGCGCGCTCGACCACGCGCAAACCGTCGTCACGCCCAGCCGCGTGCGCGTGACGCGCCTTACCTACGACGAGGCCGAGGCGCGGCTGGATAGCGATCCGCTGCTGCAAACGCTGCACGAGCGCGCCCAGGCCTTTTGTGACTACCGCCGCGAGCAGGGCGCCGTCGAGCTGGATTTTCCAGAGGTGAAGGTGCGCGTCCAAGCGGATGCGGACGGAGCGGAGCAGATTGTCCTCACGCCGCTGCCTTCGCTGCGCAGCCGCAACCTCGTGCGCGAGGCGATGCTGATGGCGGGCGAAGCCGTCGCCCACTACGCGCAGCAGCACGAGCTCGCCGTGCCCTACAGCACGCAGGAAACCGCCGAGCCCATCGACCTGCCAGCCGACGCGACGCTCGCGCAGATGTTTGCCGCCCGTCGCCACATGCGATCCAGCCAGCAGCGCACCCAGCCCGGTCGCCACGCCGGGCTGGGCTTGGAAATGTACACGCAGTCCACCAGCCCGCTGCGGCGCTACCTCGATCTCGTCGTGCACCAGCAGCTGCGCGCCCACCTGCGGGGCGCGCCAACGCTCGACGAGGGCGCGATCACCGAGCGCATCGGCGCCGCCAGCGCCACCTACGGCAGCCTGCGCCGCGCCGAGCGTCGCTCGAACACGCACTGGACGCTCGTCTATTTGCAGCGTTATCTTGCCGAACAGGGCGAACCCTGGCAGGGCGAGGGCATCGTCGTCGAGGAACGGGGCGCGCGCCACGTAGTCATCGTGCCGGAATTGGGGCTGGAGACGGAAGTGTATGCCAAGGGGACGTTGGAGCTGGATGAACGCGTTTCGCTACAGTTTGAGAGCATCAACTTGCCGGAGCTGGAGGCGCGGCTGCGGGTGGTGTAACCCTGTCCTGCTCGTTCCTGCTCGTTACGACGCTCTGCGTCGTAATGCCATTCTGGACGCTCTGCGTCCTTTCGTTACTTTTTAGCACTTTTTAGCGCAAGCATGATGCGACGCAGAGCGTCGAGCCTGCATTCCCACGCAGAGCGTGGGAACGAGCCGTTGAGAATAGAGAGAAAACCATGGCCCACGTAGAGATGACCCCCAAGCTCGATTTTGACGACGTACTAATCCGCCCCAAGCGCAGCACGCTCACCAGCCGCGCCGATGTCGACATCTGCCGCACTTTCACCTTTCCCCACAGCGCCCAAACGTGGACGGGCTTCCCCGTGGCCGCGGCCAATATGGACACGGTCAGCACCTTTTCGATGGCGGCGGCGCTGCAAACGCACCAGATGCTCACCTGTATTCACAAACACTATTCGCTGGACGAGTGGACCACCTTCACCGACGTTTCCATCGACCACTTTGCCGTCACCATCGGCTCTTCGTCCAAGGACTTTGCCAAGCTGCAAAAGATTGCCGCGGCCCGCGAAATCAAGTTTGTCTGCCTTGACATTGCCAACGGCTACTCCGAGCACTTTCTCAACGCCGTGCGCCGCGTGCGCAACGCCTTCCCCGACATCGTGCTGATTGCGGGCAACGTCGTCACGCGGGAGATGACGGAGGCGCTGATCATCGCCGGGGCGGACGTTGTGAAGGTGGGCATCGGCAGCGGCTCGGCCTGCATCACGCGCAAGGTGGCGGGCGTGGGCTATCCACAGCTCTCCGCCGTGCTGGAGTGTGCGGATGCCGCGCACGGCCTCAACGGCCACATCATGAGCGACGGCGGCTGCCGCACGGCGGGCGATGTCGCCAAGGCCTTTGGGGCGGGGGCGGATTTTGTGATGCTGGGCGGAATGCTGGCCGGGCACGACGAATCGGGCGGGGAGGTCGTCGAGGAGAAGGGCCAGCGCTACCGCGAATTCTACGGTATGAGCTCGACCACGGCCATGAACAAATACAGCGACGGCGTCGCCGACTACCGCGCCTCCGAGGGCAAGCGCGTGCTGATCCCGGCGCGCGGCCCCGTGCGCGGCACGGTGCAGGAAATTCAGGGCGGCGTGCGCAGCGCCTGCACCTACGCGGGCGCGCGTCGGCTCAAAGATTTGCCCAAGTGCACGACCTTTATCCGCGTGCTGCGGCAGACGAACGAGATCTTTGCCCCGTTTGAGGCGGGCATGTAGCGCCAAATGCTTGGCGAGGGGCGAAGCAGCGCTTCGCCCTACACGGCCCGCACAACCACCTCGCTCACCGGCCCCGTCCCCCACAGCCCAATCCGGCGCGACTCCCCGCCTTCGCCATACGCCAGCTCCACAACGAGATGATCATCCGGCAGCAGCTCGGCCACGCGCTCGGCCCACTCGATCACGACCACCGTTGTCCCTGCTTCGTCAAAATCAAACATCTCCGCCAGGCCAAAGCCCGCGGCTTCGCCCGGCGCATCGGCGAGGCGGTAGGTGTCGATGTGGAGCAGGCGCAGCTCGTCGCCCTCGTATTCGTTGACCAGCGTAAAGGTCGGGCTGGTGACGCGCGCAGCCAGCTCCAGCCCGGCGGCGACGCCCTGGGTGAGCGTCGTTTTGCCCGCGCCGAGATCGCCCCGCAGCGCGACGACCCAAACTGGCTGCGGATGGGCGAGCAGCGCTTGACCGAGACGTTGGCCGAAGCGGTGCGTCTCATCGGGCGAAGTGGAGGTGATGCCAGCTGAAGCGGGCGCGGAGTCGCTCATTGATCAAGTTGAAGAACGAGAAGCACGGGCAGAGCGAAAGTGCGCTGATTCGCGTCTCCGGCACGCGCCGGAACCAATCCGACGGCCAAAAAACGCATGGCGCGTGCCGGGGACGCTACCACCCAACGCTTTCAGCAGCTCATCCGCTCTGCACAATGTCGAGCACGCGCTGGCAGTACTCGGCCACGAGAGCCTGCGCGCGCTCGTCGCTGGCGGCTTCGGCGATGATGTCGAACTGGGGTTTGTCCAGGTTGGGCGCAATGTGCACCCATTCATTATCAGCCTGGCTGCCAGCTTGGCCGCTGAGTTCGCTGGCGCCGAGGTGCAGCTTGAGGCCGTCCACCTTCTCCACCTGGCGATCCTGCAGTTCGCGATTGAGCACGCGCATGACGCGCCCTTTCTGGTTCCAGGCGCAGCTTGCCTGGCCGGTTGCCACGTGGATGCTGGGCAGATAATCCACCACCTGCGCCAGCGGCAGCGCGCGCCGAGCGAGATATTCGAGCAGGCGCACGGTCGCCATCATGCCGTCGATGGCGGGGTGAAAATCGGGGAAAATGAAGTTGCCGTCGCCGTCGACCACGAGCAGCTCTTCACCCTGCTGGGCGGCAGACATCATGCCGTGGGCGTTGCCGCGGATGCGGCGCGCGTGGCCGCCGTGCCAGCCCGCAATCGTGTCGAAAGCGTTGGGCAAGGTGGACGGTACGGCTACGTTGCGACCGGGATTGGCGTAGAGTGCCAGTTCGGTCAGCAGCGCGGCGGCCGTGCGCCCATCCAGCACGCGACCTTGCGAATCGATGAGGAAGAGCTTTTCGCCGCCGACATCCAGCTGCACGCCCAAATCAGCGCCCAGCGCGCTCACAATCGTGGCGACGCGCTGGCGGTTGGCTTCAAATTCGCGCTCAAGCACGGCCAGCTTCGCCTCGCTGACGCGCGCGTTGAGCGGCACCACATCCACGCCGAGCTGCGTCAGAATATCGGCCAGCGGCTCGGCGGCCTGCCCGTGCGAGTAATCGATCACAAGCTGAAAGCCCGCGCCGCGGATCAGATCGGCATCGACGTGGCCCAAAAAGTCCCGCATGTAGGCCTGCACCGAATCGGGCGCGTAGTTGATGATGCCGATTTCGTCGAGGTAGGCGCGGCGGAAATCCTCGCGGAAGTAGGCGCGCTCCACGCTGCGCTCGGTGGGCTGGCTGTAGTTGAGGCCGCATTCGTCGATAAAGCGAATGTCCACCACGCGCTGATCAAAGGGGCTGAGGCGCACGTTGATGCCCGCCGACGTATCCTCGCGGTGGTGGACGAAGTGGCGCAGCACGGGAATGGGCACGGTTCCCACATCCCACACGTGGATGCCCGCACCCGGCAGGCCGCTGATCAGCGCGCGCTTGAGCATGCGCGAGGTGCGGTGCACGTCGCGGTTGACGGCCACATAGCTGCCCTTTTCCAGCGTGGCCCCCAGCGCGGCGCTTACCTTGGCCGCAAACTCCGGCGTGAGATCGACGTTGACCACGCCGGAAACGCCAAAGCGGTTAAACAGCTCGCGCCGCCCCCGGTTGCCCCAAATAATGCTCTCTTTGACGGTCGCGCCCGGCTCGACTTCCTTGCGCGGCCAGAGCTTGACGTTGGCGTAGATGGTGCTGCCCTCACCCAGCACGCAGCTTTCACCCACCACCACCCCCTCGAACGCCGACACGTGCGATTTGACCGTGCACTGGCGACCTAAAATTGCGCCGCGCAGCTCGCAGGATTCGCCGATGTAGCTGTTGCGCCAGACGATGCTGCGCTCGATGCGCGTGTGGGCATCGACAATCGTGTAGTCACGGATCACGGCGGGGCCGTGGACGACCACATCGCCCTTGATTTTGACTTCGTTGCCGAGATAGATGGGGCCAAAAAGCTGGGCGCTGGGCGCGATCTCCACGTCGCGCCCCACCCAGACGCCGCCGCCGATGTGCTCGCCAATTGGCTGCGACAGATGAACGTGACCGTAGAGCAAATCGCCCGTGGCGCGCGCGTACTCCTCCACGTTGCCCACATCGCACCAGTATCCCTCGGTAATGTGGCCGTAAAGCGGCTCGCCCGCTTCGAGCAGCAGGGGGAACAAATCCTTGGAGAAATCAAAGAACTGATCTTTGGGGATGCGCGCCAGCACGTGTGGCTCCAGCACGTAGATGCCGGTGTTGACCGTGTCCGAGATCACCTCGTTCCAGCCGGGCTTTTCCAAGAATTGGGTAATGTGATCCTCGTCGTCGGTGACGATCACCCCGTATTCGAGCGGGTTGGTCACGCGCGCCAGCACCAGCGTCGCCGCCGCGCCGCGCGCTTTGTGCACGCGCACGACTTCGCTCAAATCCACATCGGTCAGCGCATCGCCGCTGATCACGAGAAAGGTGTCGTCGCCCAGCTGGTCGGCGCAGTAGCGCACGCTGCCCGCCGTGCCCAGCGGCTTATCCTCCACCGAGTAACGAATCGACAAGCCCAAACTGCTGCCGTCCTCGAAGAAATCCTCCACGCTGGAGGCCATGTAGCGCAGCGTGACGAGGATGTCGGTTAGCCCGTGGTGCTTGAGCAGATCGAAGATGTGGCCAATCACCGATTTGTTGGCGATGGGCACCATGGGCTTGGGTCGGCCCACGGTAAGCGGGCGCAGGCGCGACCCCTCGCCACCCGCCATAACGACAGCTTTCACATTGGCTCCTTGAGATTAGTACATTGGAGATTAGTATATTGAAGATTAATAATTGGTTGCCTTAAACTCGAGTGTGGTTGGAATTCTCCATCAACGTGGCGAATCCATCAACCAATCTCTAATTATCGATAACCAATCTTTTCTAAATCGGCGGCCAGGGGAAATTGCGGCGGTGGGGGTGCTGCGACGGGTAGCAGCGCTGGCGCAGCAGGGTGGCGGTGCGGCGGACGAGCGCATCGCACTCGTTGTCGTCCAGGAGGGGGCAGAGCTGCTGGCGCAGGTCGCTGCGCTCGCTGACGATTTGGTCGTGGAAGTGCGACAGATCGTCGAGCAGATCGTTGGCAATGGCTTCGCCGCTGTACTCCCAGATCACGGTGCGCAGCTTGTGTTCGGTGTGGAAGCAGATGCCGTGGTCGATGGCCCACAGCCGCTCGTCCGCGCCCACGAGGCAGTGGCCGCTTTTGCGGTCGGCGTTGTTGATAATGAAATCAAAGAGGGCCAGCCGTCGCGTCGTCTCGGTAAAGCGGGCGTCATCCTGCACGGTGAAGTAGTGGCTGTCTTCGTCGTTGGCCACGTAGAATTGAACGCTGCCAACGCCGTGCGCCCCGTCGCGCAGGACGGTGGGCGGCACGAGGCCCCAGCCCAGCGCGTGGCTGATCGTGTAGGCCGCCACCTCGCGCTGGCAGAGCGTGCCGCTGCGAAAATCCCACAGCGGGTTCTCGCCCCGCCGCGGCTTGTAGACGGCGGGCAGCACCAGCGGCTCGCCATCGTCTGGCTGCCTGTCGTCATCGGCTTCCGAGCTCAGCGCCCGCGGCGCTTCACAGCCGGTAACGGTGACGAGAAAGCTGTAGTTGGAGCTGTAGGGCAGCAGGCCACGCTCCTCGATCTCGCCGTGGGTCAGCACGTTGAGCACGTTCTCTTCGTGCAGCTGAACGACATCGGCTGCGTCGTTTGCTGCATCGTCCGCGAAATCAAATGGAGGGATAGATTGACTCATGGCGTGATAAATAAAAATAGAGGCCGCAAACACAATTTGCTGCCTCTATCTGTATCATAGTTTTGAGTTGGGATCAAGCCGCAATCGCATTGTGCAAGAACTTTAACGCGGAGAGGCAAGGACGCAAAGAGGATTTTTGTTAAAAATAACTCCTTTGCGCCTCTGCGTCTCCGCGTTAAATTTACCCGCTTTACCGTTGCTTGGCTGTCGATTCCCGTTTCCTCACAGCACAATCGGCATGGCGTGGCCGTCCGTGCGGGGGCAGAAGTGGCCGTCAATATCGATGGAGCGGCCGCAGAGCGGGCAGACGGGCCGTCCGCGCTGCACCACTTCGAGCGCGTGATCGCTCATGGCGCGCACCTGATCGCGCGTGGCGACGAGGCGCACGGTAGGCACGTCACCCTCTTCGGGGTCGACGATTGAGCCGCTGTCGTCCGTGATCAGCGCCTTGGCAATCAGCCAGATGCGGTCGTCCTCCTCGCTGTAGCCCACGATCAGCTGGCCCACGCGAAAGTCGGGGTCCACGGGCTGCTCGGGGTAGAGGTTGGCCGAAATGGTGCTGACGGCGGGCAGGTTGGGATATTTTTCCTCCAGCTCTTCCAGCAGCTGCAAAATGCTGATGGCCAGATTAGCCACCTCGTGCTTTTCCAGCACCAGGCTGATCAGGTCCCCGCCGCTGCGGGCCTGGAGAAAGAAGGTGCGCTTACCCGGCTCGCCAATGGCATCCGCCACCAGGTGCTGCACGGGATTGAGATCGCGATTAAAATCATTCATGGTTCTGTTTAACTCTTAAGCGTTAGCGAATCCTGCTAACTCTGCTCATCCTGCTGCTTTGTCTCGTCGCTTGTCGTCTCATCGTCTTTTGCTTCATCCTTGGGCGTCGGGTCCAGCTTGGGCATGGTTGCCGTGCGGTTGACGCCCAGCACCATGACGCGGTCGTCGTGGAAGCCCAGCGCGCTGATCGAGGCCGTCTCAATGGCGATGCGCTGGAAGAGGTCGATCGGCGTGCCGATGTAGTGCGCCACGCAGAGCCGAATGACGTCGCTGTGGCTAAAAATCGCCACGACTTCGTTCTCGTGCTGGCGACGCAGCCGCTCCAGCGTCGCCACGGCGCGCGCCTGAGCGCCCGTAAAGGTCTCGCCGCCGGGGAAGCAAAAGGTCGACGGGCTGTGCTGCACCTTGGCCCAATCCGGCAGCTTGGATAACTCCTTCAAGCTCTGCCCCTGCCACTCGCCAAAATCAATCTCGAGCACGCCCGCCTCCGTCTGCACGGGCAGGCCCAGCGCCGCGGCCACCGGCTGCGCCGTCTCCCGGCAGCGCTCCAGCGGGCTGGAGTAGACGGTGGTGATCGGCTGCTCGCGCAGCACCTCGATCAGCGCCTGCGACTGCTCGCGCCCGTGCTCGTTTAGGTGAACGCCCGGCGTGCGCCCGGCCAGCTTGTTGCTGCCGACCCAGTCGTTCTGGCCGTGTCGAATAAGCAGTAGATAAGTAGCCAAAGTTGCCTTTATTGGGGGCTTCGGGCCGACAAACGCTGGCTGAAGCCTTCTAATTTCGTTCGATAAATGATCATAGCACACCCCGCTCCCAGGCGAAGTGGACAGCCTTACGGTCTACCGCAAATGTTTCGCTGGCGGAAGTTCAACACTCAATCACGTTGACGGCTAGGCCGCCGCGCGCTGTCTCCTTGTACTTGGTTTTCATGTCGCGGCCCGTCTCGCGCATCGTTTTGATCACCTTGTCCAGCGCGACAAAGTGTGTGCCGTCGCCGCGCAGGGCCATGCGCGCGGCGTTGATTGCCTTGACGGCGCCCATGGCGTTGCGCTCGATACACGGAATTTGCACCAGCCCGCCGATGGGGTCGCAGGTGAGGCCGAGGTTGTGCTCCATGCCGATCTCCGCCGCGTTTTCCACCTGCGCCGGCGTGCCGCCCAGCACCGCCGCCAGCGCCCCCGCCGCCATCGAGCAGGCCACGCCGACTTCGCCCTGACAGCCCACATCCGCCCCGGAAATGGAGGCGTTCTCCTTGTACAAAATGCCAATCGCCCCCGCCGTCAGCAGAAAATCGACGACGCCATTCTCGCGCGCCCGCTGGTTCTCCGGCGCGTCTGGTGGGGCGTCTTGCAGGGCGCGGAAGGTCCACCAGTAGTTGAGCACCGCCGGAATAATTCCCGCCGCCCCGTTGGTCGGCGCCGTGACGACGCGCCCGCCCGCCGCGTTTTCCTCGTTCACGGCAATCGCATACACGTTGACCCAATCCATCACCGCCAGTGGGTCGCCGGAATCCTGGGCCGCCTGCAGGCTCTCGTGGAGCGCCGCCGCCCGCCGCGGCACGTGGAGCCCACCCGGCAAAATCCCCTCGCCCTCGCAGCCGTTGGCAATGCACTCGCGCATTACGGCCCAAATTTGCAGCAGCTTTGCGCGGATTTCCTCCTCGCTGCGCCACGCCTGCTCGTTGGCCAACATGATTTCGGCAATCGACAAACTGTGCGTTTGGCACAGCGCAAGCAGTTCGAGCGCCGTCGTAAAGGGGTAGGGCAGCGGCGTGTCGTCTTCCTGCACGCGCACTACCACATTGTCTGGCCCGCTCGCCGCCTCGTCGACCACAAAGCCGCCGCCGACCGAGTAGTAGGTTTTTGCAAAAGCGGCTGGCCGTCATCCTCGGCAACGTCACCAGAAGCAGCGTCACCAAAAGCGGTAAAGACCATGCCGTTGGGGTGGAAGGGCAGCGCCTTTTTGTGGAAAAGCAGATCGCGCTTTTCGACAAACTCGATCTCGCGCTCGCCCAGCAGCGAGAGCCGACCGCTCCGGCGAATGTGTGCCAGCCGGTCGGGAATCGTGGCCGGGTCGATGCGGTCGGGCTCGGCGCCTTCGAGGCCGAGCAGCACGGCTTTGTCGCTGCCGTGGCCTTTGCCCGTCAGCCCCAGCGAGCCAAAGAGCTCGCTCTGCACGCGCTCGGTCTGCGTCAGCAGGCCCGCTTCGTGCAGACGCTGGGCAAACTGTCGCGCCGCGCGCATGGGGCCCACGGTGTGCGAGCTGGACGGGCCAATGCCGATCTTGAACAGATCAAAAACGCTAATGGGCATGATTTTCTCCAGGTGCTAGTTCATCACAAATGCGGTATACTGAGCCTACACGGGAATCCCCAAGCGTTCAACATTTGCTACCGCTATGAAGCAGAAAGATTCGATCCACGAAGGGCACGAAGGAGCACGAAGGAAGAATGTCGACGATCTTCCTTCGTGTCTCTTCGTGCCCTTCGTGGATCATCTCTAAAATCTTTTTTACGTACATCGAAAACAAGTCAAAGGAGGAATTTATGACTGTCGACCGCAAAGACCAAGTGCTTTCGCCGGAGGACCGCGCGTTTTGGGAGGAGAACGGCTACGTCATCATTCGCAACGCCGTGCCGCAGGAGAATTTGGAGGCGGTGATCGACGCGATCTGGAATTTTCTCGACGTGGACCGCGACGACCGCGAGGCGTGGTACCACGCGCCGATCAGCCGGGCCGGCATGTTGGAGATGTACCACGATCAGTCGCTGTGGAACAACCGGCAGCATCCGCGCGTCCACGGCGCCTTTGCCGACGTCTGGGGGCGCGATGATCTCTGGGTCAGCTTTGATCGCGCGAACATGAACCCGCCCGCGCGCCAGCCCGACTGGGACTACCAGGGCATGTACCACTGGGACTTGGATACCTCGCAGATCAACGTGGAAGAGCCGATGCCGCTCAAGGTGCAGGGCGTGCTCTATTTGGCGGACACCAGCGCCGAGCAGGGCGGCTTCCAGTGCACGCCCGGCTTCCACAACCGCTTCGCCGAGTGGGTGAAAACGCAGCCCGCCGACCGCAACCCCCGCCGCCCCGACCCCGCGGGGCTGGACATTCAAACCATTCCCGGCCGGGCGGGCGACCTGCTGATCTGGCACAGCCTGCTGCCCCACGGCAACAGCCGCAACCGCAGCGACACGCCGCGGCTGGCCCAGTACATCACCATGTTCCCCCCGCGCGGCGAAGCCGAACGCGAGCAGCGCATCCACGGCTGGCGCGAGCGCCTGCCGCCCCAGGGCAAAGCCTTCCCCGGCGATCCGCGCGAGCGCGAGCCGCGCCACGGCCAAACGGCGGAGCTCACGCCGCTGGGTCGCAAGCTGCTGGGAATTGATCGGTGGGCGTAGATTTCGACGGGAAAACAAGATTGAGCGAAGCCAAAACGGTTTAACGCGGAGGCGCGGAGGCGCAGGGAGATTTTTGCTATGTAGCGCGAGCGCATGGAATTTATTACGCCTTGGCTTGTGGTTGGCGTGCCTCAAACGTATCCATCGGGCCAACCCCTTTGCGCCGCTGCGCCTCCGCGTTAAAATTTATGTTTCACCCCAATTTTAACCCCATCCGCTCAAGCGCTGAATATCCACAAGCAGTAAGCAATAAGCAGTAAGCAATACGCCATACACAGCCTCCCCTCGCCCCGTGTTATAATCTCCGAATGAACTGGAGACGCGTCGTTCAACTGGCAATGGTGCACGTGGGCGTATCGATTACCGTTGTGCCCGTCACCAGCACGCTCAACCGCATTATGATTGCCGATATGGGGCTCTCGGCGCTGTTGGTGAGCGCGCTGGTGGCCCTGCCCTACCTGCTCTCGCCGCTGCAGGTGACGATGGGCGCGTGGTCGGATGATCGCCCGCTGTGGGGGCGCTACCGCTCGCCGTGGATTTTGATCGGCGGGCTGATGGCCTCCTTTGGCAGCTATTTGACGGCGCACGCCGCCTACTTGCTGCCGGAAAATTTCGCCGCGGGGCTCGTTGCCGCCGTGGCGACCTTTGCCGTGTGGGGCATCGGCGTCAACGTGGCCTCCGTAAGCTATCTGTCGCTGCTAACGGAGCTGAGCAACGAGCGCCCCGGCTGGCGCAGCGGCACGGTCAGCGTCATGTGGACGGCGATGATTCTGTCCACCATCGCCACCAGCTTCGCCCTATCGCTGCTGCTGGACCCCTTTAGCGTGGATGCGCTCTACACCGCCTTTGGCGCGGTGTGGCTCGTCGCCAGCGCGCTGGTGCTCTTTGGCGCAGCGGGCATCGAGCCGGCGCGCGCTCAGTCGCCGCTATCGGATAATCCCCAGCACAGCGCCACGGAGCTGGGCGCAGCTTGGCGCACCGTCACCGGCAGCCGCGCGGCACGGCGCTTCTTCGTCTACCTGCTGCTCGTCCTCGTCAGCATCCACGCGCAGGACGTGCTGCTGGAGCCCTTCGGTGGCGACGTGCTCCAGATGAGCGTAGCGCAAACCTCGCGGCTGACCTCGCTGTGGGGGCTGGGCGTCTTTGTGACGCTGCTGCTTGGCGTGCCGCTGACGGGGCTCGCGGGCAAGCGCACCATTGCCAACTGGGGCGCAGCCACGGCGGCGGTAGCCTTCTTGCTGATCGCGGCGACGAGTTTTACACAGGCCGTTGATCTCTTTCGCGGGGCCGTCTTCCTGCTCGGCCTCGGCGGCGGGCTGATGACCGTGAGCAATCTCAGCCTGATGTTGGACATGACCGTGCCCAGCGCGGCGGGGCTCTACATTGGCGCGTGGGGCGTGGCTAACTTTGCCGGGCAGGCCCTGGGCAACCTCGTCAGCGGCGCCCTGCGCGATGCGCTGTGGCTGCTCACTGGCAGCACGCAGGCGGGCTACGTCGCCGTCTTTGCGCTGGAGGCGCTGGGGCTGCTCGTCGCCATCTGGCTCCTTGGCCGCATCTCCGTCGACGAATTCCAGCGCGACGCCCAAATTCGCCTGCCGGAAGTGGTGTTGGCGGGGGATTGAGGAAGTGATTGATAATTGGAAATTGGGCGGTTGCGCGGTACTTCCAATCTTCGATTCACCAATCTCTAATGACTTGGCACTATCCTGATTTTACCTCACATCGACCCGGGTACGTTTTCTAGAAATTGCAAACATGGTAAAAGTACGAATTAGCTACGACATGATCGAGGGGCGCGAGCAGCAGGCGCAGGAATATCTGGCCAACCGACTCGCGCCGGGGCTGGCGAAGCTGGGCTTTCGCATTGCCGACGTCTGGTACACGATCTATGGCGATTCGCCGCAGATTATCAGCGGCGGCGAGCTGGAGAGCGCGGAAGACGCCCAGCGCGTATTTCTCTCGGACGACTGGGAGGAATTGATCGAGGACATCGACGAACTGGTGGACAACTTCGAGGTGCGCCTCACGCAGGGCGAGGGCGAATGATGAGCATGGTGCAAGCAACCGGCGGGCAGATGGTTCTCGCCGGGGATGGCCCAAACGACAAGCAGCCCCTGGCGCTCGTCGTTCTGCTCGAAAATGTGGGGCACGTTGCGGGCCTCAAGCTGCCGCAGTGGGCGATGAACGTGATCGACTGGGCGACCGAGGAGTACGCCAAGCTGCTGCTGCGTGCGCTCGGCGCCCACCGCCGCTACGACCGCGTGGTCATCCTGGAGGACGCCGACGCCACGGGCCCCAAGCTGGCGCAGGCCCTGCTCGACTGCAGCGCGGCTCATCGGGTGGACGTGCTGCTGCTCGTGCACGGGCTGGCGGGGGCGCTCGTCGGCCACCGCGGGCAGACGCACGTGGGCGCGGAGACCTTTGAATCGCTGCTGGCCCGCTACCGCGCGGATGCCGACGCGCTCAACCTGCGCATGGTCTACGGCGTCAACTGCCACGGGGCCTCGCTCGCGCCAACGTGGCTGGCGCTGGGGGCGCAGGCGGTGAACGGCGCGGTTGGCGTCAACTGGATGCCGGAGCCGAGCCTCTTCGTTTTTCTGCGCAACTGGCTTGGCGGTCAGCCCTACAGCGTCGCCCTCGCCCGCAGCCACCGCGCCGCCAACCGCTTCTGGCGACGCGTTTGGCGCGCGGATGCCGCTGGCCACGACCACGAATTTATTCGCACCAGTCGCCAAATCATCGTTGGCCAGCGCGACGTGACGATTTCGAGTTAGGCCCTCTCCACCCGCGAGACGCCCGCCGCGCCGCCCGCGTAAACGCCTGCCGCCGTTGCCAAAAATGCAAGGGCCGGCGCTTGCTCCGGCAGCGGCGACCACGCCAGCCCGTCCGTCGACTGCCAGAGCTGCGCCCCATCGCTCAGCAGCCAGCCGTCCTCCACGGCGACCAGCGCATCGACCTGCTGCGGCGCTTCCTCGACGCGGCTAAAGCAGCGCCCGCCGTCCTCGGCGCGCCAGAGGCCGTTGCTCTCCGTTCCCACCAGCACGACACCCTGATTTAGGGCCGCGTTGGAATGCGATTCGCGCTCCTGCGCGTGGAAATCCCGCGCCACGGCCAGCGTCTGCACCACGCCCGTCAAGCCCTGGGCGCGCTTCCAGCCGCGTCCGCCGCTCGGCGAGCGGTAAACGCCTTCCTCCGTCGCGGCGAAGACAATCTCCCACTGCGGCCACGCTCCTGCTGGCGCAACCGGCGCCCAGGCCAGCGCCAGCACCGTAAAGTCCAGCAGCCCAAAGTTGACGCTGGCCCAGCCCTGGCCGCGGTTGGCCGAGCGCAGCACGCCGCCGCCCGCCGTCCCCGCCAGCACCACGCCCGTCTCGGCAATGCGCGGATCGGCGGCGAAGCAGAGCACGGGCGCCGTCACGCCATCCATCCACGAGGCCTGCCAGCCCTCGCCCCGGCGCGCGGCCTCGGCAAAGGTGTAGGCCGTGCCGTGCGGCAGGCCGCCGACGAGCAGCCGGTCATCCGCTCCGCCGCAGCAGTAAAGTTCTTGTTCGGGCTGCGGGGTGGGCGTGGCGTTGCCGTCGCGGTCAATCAAAAAAAGACCTTCGGGGCCAGCGCCCCAAAGATCATCGTGAAGTTGGGTCAAGGAGAGAATGGTGGGCATTGGGAGAATTTTAGATTTTGGATTTATGATTTACGAGGGGTTGGTTCGGTAAATGCAGTTCACGTAGATCACGTATGCTCCGCTACGTGACAAACTCGACATACGCGATGCGGTTCGGGAAACCCGGCAACGTCGTAGAAGACCTATGTCTCATCGCTGGTCAAGCGGCGACGCGGAGCGTCGAGGAGGCATCCCGACGCAGAGCGTCGGGATGAGCAAATTGTAAACGGTTAAACTGGCGTCGTGCTCTGGCCCGGCTGGCGGCGATAGACAATCGTATCTGTCGTCAGCGCCGTGATCGCGCTGCTGGTGGCGATGTGGAGCACCCGTTCGAGCACGTCGACCACGTCGAGCAGCCCCGCATCGACGGCGTTGACGCGCTGGTGGCGCAGCACATCGTAGGTGGTGGGCGCACCGGCGTCGGCAATGCGCTGGGCCTCGCTGGCGGGCGATTCGACGCCCGCGTTGCCCAAAATTTGCAGCAGCGGCGCGGCCAGCATCGTCGCCACCAAACGCGCCCCCGGCAGCTCTACATCGTCGACTTCGCCGCGCGCGATGGCGGCGTCGAGCGCCGTGGCGCAGTGCCGCAAGGCTGCCCCGCCGCCTGCGACAACGCCGCCCTTTTGCGCCGCCGAAAGCACCTTCCACGTGCGCTCGGCCACGTCCTGCAGCTGCTCGCGCTCCAGCTTGCTGTGTGCGCCCACCTTGAGCACGCCGACGCCGCCGGTCAAAGTCGAGAGCCGCTCGACGAGCTTGGGATGGTCGTCGTCGTTAAGGGGCGTGCGGTCGAGCCGATTGCGCAGGCTGGCGAGCTCCTGCTGCACGGTGTCGCGCTTCTCTGGCGTGGTGAGCAGCACGAGCGCGTCGCCGCCAAACTCGGCGCGCTGGGCGCGGCCCAGATGATCGACGCGGGCTTTGGTGACCCGGTGGCCCCCCTCTCCACCCAGCACCGTCGCGCCGGTGAGCAGGGCCAAATCCTGCCAGGCCCAGGCGCGCTGGTCGCCAACGGCGCTGGGCTTGACGGCGAGAATGTCGAGCTGCTTCTCCTTTTTCTCGCGCTGCTGGTTGGCGACGAGCACGTTGAGCGCCTCATCGCTGACGCTGTGCGCCACGATCAGGAGCGTCTTTGCCTTTTGCGCCAGCGCCGCCTCCAAAATTGGCACAACCTGATCGGCCCGCTTGAGCGCTTCGTTGACAAGCGCCACGACGGGCGTGCTCAGCACGGCGCGCTTGTAGAGCCCCTCGCTGTAAAAATACATGGAGCTGATTTTGGCCTTGTAGCGCGCGCCCGCCACGTAGCTGCGCTGCAAATAAGGCGCAACATATTTTTCGATGACAAGGTGGCTATCCGGCCCCAAGAGGTAGGCCATTTCACCCAGCACGGCGGCCAAATTGTCGCCGCCCGCGCTGCTGCCGCCAATGGCCGTGCGCGCCACGCCCGCCAATTCGTCCTCGGTGACAACGGTGCGCGCCTGCTCGTGCAGCGCCGCCAGCGCAATCTGCAGGCCGCGCCGGATGCCGCGCTCCAAAATCGCCGGGTTGTAGCCAGCAGTAAGCAGCCGCAGCCCCTCGTGATAGAGCGCCCGCGACAGCACGGCGGCCGTCGCGCCGCCGTCGCCCGCGCGCTCGCCCACCTGCCAGACGAGCCCGCGCACGATCATCGCGCCGATGTCGCGCTGGGGGCTGCCGAGGCCGAGAATGCGGCGCACGGTCGTCGCCGAGTTGTCTAGCAGCTCGACTTTGTTGCGCCCCTCCTGAAAGTTGGCGACCGCGCCGCCCGCTGGGCCCAGGGTGTGGGCAAGCAGGGTGGTTAACTGGTCAAAGCCGTAGCGAATTTGCTGGTGGGCAACGGGTTGCCCAACGACGCCGGGTCGATTGCCTGGTCGATTCATGGAAAGCTCGGTCGGTGGTTGAAAACGGGGATTTGTTGGGTATTAGTTTACCCGAAGTAGAGAGGGGAAGCAAAGATTGCTTTTCTCGATTTGTCTATATTGCACTTCAACATATTTCTTGTATGTATCAATTTGATGCAAGCAAGCGCGTTTTGTATACTTAGATCACGAGTGTCACATTTGAATGGGATGAAGACAAAGACCAAGCCAACCAGCGGAAGCACGGCATCTCTTTCTCAAAAGCACAATTGGCGTTTGCAGATTCTCAAAGAATTATTTACGAGGACCTCGACCACAGCACGGAAACGGAGATCCGCTATTTCTGCGTCGGCGCAGTTGAGGAGCGCGTTTGCACGGTGCGTTTTACTTACCGCGAGGGAAGAATTCGGATTTTTGGCGCTGGCTATTGGCGGAAGGAGCGAAAATTATATGAACGGCGAAGACAAACAAGATAAAATCGTTGAAGGCACGTTTGGTAGAATCCGCGAGGTAGAGGATTTTCTGCCGCCGCCTGAAGCGCTAATTTTCAAAGATGACAGCACTGAGCGCATTACTATTACCTTGACGCGCGACACGGTCAACTTTTTTCGGCAAAAAGGGCAGGAGTTGGATGCACCGTACCAACGGATGATCCGAAACTTACTGGATGAGTATGTGCATCGCCAGCGGCAGGTGAGTTAAGTTCTCTACCCTTCCCCCCGCTGCTGCGCCAGCGCGCGCATGACTTCGCCCTGCAGCGATTCCCAAATCGCATAGCTCAAATCGCGAAATTCAGCGGTGTTGGTCGTTTGCAGCGTGCGCGGGCGCGGCAGCTCGACCGGGAACTCGGCCTTCTTGGTGCCCGGATGCGCCGTCATCAGCACCACGCGGTCGCCGAGCAGGACGGCTTCGTCGATCGAGTGGGTGATGTAGACGACGGTTTTGCGCGTCTCCTCCCAGATGCGCAGCAGCTCTTCCTGCAGCACGGTGCGCGTCTGCGCGTCGAGCGCGCCCAGCGGCTCGTCCATCAGCAGCACGTCCGGGTCGTTGGCCAGGGCGCGGGCGATGCTGACGCGCTGCTTCATGCCGCCGGAAATTTGGTGGGGATAGCTGTCGGCAAAGTGGCGCAGGCCGACGCGCGCCAGCCACTCCTCGGCCACGGCGGTGCGCGTCCGCTTGTCGACGCCGCGCATTTGCAGCCCAAAGGCCACGTTGTCGATCACCGTCTTCCACGGGAAAATCGCGTACTCCTGAAAGACAACGTTGGCGCGCGGCTTGCCCGGATCGTCGCCCGGCACAATGGTGATGTCGCCGCTCGTCAGCGGCTCCAGATCGGCGAGGATGCGCAGGAAGGTGGACTTGCCGCAGCCGGAGGGACCGACGATGCAGACGAATTCACCCGCCGCCACGTCGAGATCAAAATCGTACAGCGCGGTAATGGGGCCGCTCGGCGAGGGGAAAATCTTGGAGACGTTGCGCGCGCTAATTTTCATAAAGACATTACGACTGCTCGTCATTTAGCGGGTCGATACGCTCTGTTAGCGGCAGCGAGAGAAGAGTCAGGCCTGCAATGCGATTGAAGTGTTTCTCATTGAGCGTTAAGAGAGGTAAATCGAACGTGAGAGCTGTAGCAGCGATCAATATATCGCGAATTTCGATCAATTGATTGTTGCTGCGCAACGTTCGATAAATTTGCGCGGCTTGCCTTGCTTCGGAAGACGTCAGCGCGATCACAGTAAAGAACGGTAAAACATTTAGCACATCGCGCCGCTTGTCCTCATTGAGGGCGCCTGCAAAGAGTTCATACTCTGTAACTGACGACATGTGTAAAGCATACGTTGTCGCCGCCTGGAAGAGAATGGAGTTTTGTCGATTCTGTTTGCGGAGATAGTCGATGATTACAGAAGTGTCGACTAAAATTCTTGAATCGTCCATCTGTTAAAATGCTGTTGAGCGTGTTCAATTTCACGAACGTCATCCTCGCTCCAAACGGATACGTTCAGCAATCGAGATAAATCTTCTTCTGCTTGATTCGGTTGATTTGCCTTTGCTAGCTCATCTACGAGTACCGAAACAGCTTGCTTTTGTTGAATCGTCAATTTGTCGAGCTTCTGGGTAATTTGTTCGTCCAGTGTTAACACGGTCATGGTATTTCTTCCTTTCTCCTCAAGTTTCTTTCCATGCTGGCTTACGCTATTTAGATTTTATATCGATTTGATTCGAGAGCCTGAAGAAGCTCAAATTGGCTCGTTAACGGCAACCGGCTAGCAATGAATGGCCAGCCTATCTTGCGAAACGCGCTGAAGCGCATTGAGCGGGAGGTGCCCGAGTGCGCTTCAGCGCACTTTGCAAACCAGGCGGCGAATTTATTCGTCGCCGATCACCGCCCCCGCTATAAATCAATATAATATCTATTATAAGCCATTTTCATTCTCCTTCAGCCACGAAATTTCTCACGAAGCAGCAAGTGGAAGACAACTTGCCGGCTCGTTATTTACTATAGCTCGGATGTTATTGAAGCTCAAACTTGTATTGTTGCCCGTAAGGGCTCCTCACTCCACCCCGTCCTCGTCCCCAAACTCAATCGACTCCGCCATCTCCTCGTAGATGATCTCCTGTACGCCGCCCGCTTCCAGCGAGGCGATGTGAAAGAGCGCATCGCCGCGGTGGACGAGCGGCACGTTGAGCCGACCAATCACGATGCCGCTCACGGTGGCGATGACCGGCTCCTCGTGTTGGCTAAAGGGATCGCTGATCGCGCCGATCCGCTGGCCCTGTGCAACGTTGACCCCCAGCGCAGCCGGTGCGTGCAGCATCCCGCTGCGCGGCGCGCGCACCCAGGTGGACGAGCGCGCGATCATCGATTCGCGCATCGCCGGCAGCGAAGCACGCGCGATGGCCGAGCGGGGCAGCATCTCCAGCGCACGCATCGTCGCCACCACGCCGCGCAGGCCAACGCGGATCGCCGCTTCGTCAAAGCGCAGCGCCTCGCCCGCTTCGTAGAGCAGCATCGGCACGTCGCGCGCGGCCGCGGCCGCGCGCAGCGAACCTTCGCGCAGCTTGGCGTCGACAATCACCGGCGCGCCAAAATTTTTCGCCAGCCGCGCCGTCTCTTCGTCATCTAGCGAAGCGCGCACCTGGGGCAAATTGGTGCGCCCGTTGGAGCCCGTGTGCAGATCGACCACGTGGGTGGCGTGGGTGACGACTTCATCTATAAAGGTGCGTGCGAGGCTGGAGGCCAGCGAGCCGTTGGGCATGCCGGGGAAGGAGCGGTTGAGATCGCGGCGATCGGGGAGGTAGCGGGAGCGGTTGAGGAAGCCGTAGACGTTGACAACGGGCACGGCAATCAGCGTGCCGCGCAGCCGTTGCAGCAGCTTGAGCCGCAGCAGCCGCCGAATCGTCTCCACGCCGTTGATCTCGTCGCCGTGCAGCGCCGCGCAGACGAGCAGCCGCGGCCCGTCCTGCCGCCCGCGCACCACGTGCACCGGCAGCGTCGTGTCCGTTACGGTATACAAGCGGGCTAAGGGCAGCTCGACGATGGCGCGTTCGCCGGGCGGGATGTTGGTGCCGTGGAGGGTGAGGATATCCATTGGCCAGTAATCAGTGAACAGTAATCAGTGAACAGTTTTGAGGTCTCTTTGGCAATACCGTCTCGGAATGCTGGCAAACCACTAATTACTGATCACTGACCAACTGTTCACTGATCATCCCTTCCCCCGCGTCCGCGTCTTGCCCGGCTTGGCGTTCTTCTCAATAAACTCGATAATCTCGCCCGCCACGTCTTTCTCGGTGGCCTTTTCGATGCCCTCCAAGCCGGGCGACGAGTTGACCTCCATCACCACCGGCCCGTGGTTGGCGCGCAGCATGTCCACGCCCGCGACGTTTAGCCCCATGATCTGGGCCGCCTGCACCGCCGTGGTGCGCTCCTGCGCGGTGATGCGCACCTGCTTGGACGAGCCGCCGCGGTGCAGGTTGGAGCGAAATTCGCCCTCCTTGCCCTGCCGCATCATCGTCGCCACCACGCGCCCGCCGACGACAAAGCAGCGGAGATCGCTGCCCTTGGCCTCTTTGATGTACTCCTGCACGAGAATGTTGGCGTTCAAGCCCTTAAAAGCTTCGATTACGCTCTTGCCGCTGTTCTCCGTCTCGGCCAGCACCACGCCCACGCCCTGCGTCCCCTCCAGCAGCTTGATCACGAGCGGCGCGCCGCCCACCATGTCGATCAGGTCCTGCGTGTAGATCGTCGAGTGGGCAAAGCCCGTCACCGGCAGGCCGACGCCTTTGCGCGCCAGCAGCTGCAGGCTGCGCAGCTTGTCCCGCGAGCGGGTGATCGCCACCGATTCGTTGAGGCTGTAGACGCCCATTACCTCAAACTGGCGCAGCACCGCCGCCCCGTAAAAGGTAATCGACGCGCCAATGCGCGGGATAATTGCGTCGAAATCCTCCAGCGTCTTGCCCTTTTGATAGACCGTGGGGCGGCTCGACGTAATGTTCATGTAGCAAAGCAGCGGGTTGATGACCTGCGCTTCGTGACCGCGCTGCTCCGCGGCTTCGACAAGGCGGCGCGTCGAGTAAAGTTCCGGCCCGCGCGAGAGAATACCAATTTTCATGACGTAACGCTTTCTAGCTTTGATTGATGGGAAACACAAATCGAGAAAAATTTTTATCTCAATAGGAAACCCGCATTTACCCGCGTTTATCCGCGGTTGAAAAGTTCTGAGTAGGCAACAGTTTCGCTGCTGGCGGCTTCCCCACCAAATACGAGCGGCCCGGATCGACGAGAATGCGCCCTCTCATGGCCGTGCGCCCCAGCAACATGCGAAAGCGCATGGAATCCCGATCCGTAAGCGTGAGCTCGATTTCCCACTCCTGCTCGCCCAGCCGCAGCGGCGTGCGCACCACGTAGCGACGCTCGCGGTGGCCGCCCGAATCGGTAACGATGCGCTGATCCACCACGTCTGCTGTGCAGACAATCTCAATGTCGGTGCGCTGCTGTATCGGGTGCAGCGCAAAGCGAACGCGCGCAACCCCATTTTCGGCAAATGGCTCCACGCGAAAGGCGTGCAGCGCCGACGTGCGCGCGCCCGTGTCCACCTTGGCCTTGATAGTGTTGATGCCCAACTTCGGCAGCGAAACCCACTCGCGCCAGCCCACGGTTAGTTTTGTTTGCATAAGTTAGAAGATTCAACGCGGAGCGCGCGGAGCCAGAGGCGCAGAGGGCCTCGGAGGACAAATCATCTCTCTTTTTGAGCGAATGCGAGAAATCTGATGTGATACACAAAGCGATTCCGCATCAGCAACCTTTGATCGTTTGCTGCGTCCAGATTTCTCCCTCCGCTCGAAATGACACTCTTTCTTCCCTCCGCGGCCCTCCGCGTCTTCTCTGCGACCTCCGCGTTGAAATTCTCTACTCCGTCTCCCCCAGCACTTCGCGCGCGTTCTCCGTAAAGGTCGTGTCCACCACCGAATTCAAATCAATCGGCTCCTCGTACTCGGTGCGGCCATTCTCCCGGTGCACGCGCTCCACGTCCGCCAGCCCCTCGACGGGAATCACCACGTTCGGGTCGTAGACGACGGGCTCGCCCGCGCGCAAAGCCTCCTCCGTGGAGTTGACGTAGCTGAGGTAGGCCGCGAGATTTTCCTCGCTTAGATAATCGTCGCCCTGCATCAGCCGTGCGGCCTGCGCCAGCGCGATCACAAAACGTTCGGCAACCTCCTGTCGCTCGTTGACGAAATCGCCCGATCCCACAAAGGCCACGGTCATCAAGCCCGGCGTCAGGTCTTCGGCAATCGCCGTGCCGTCGCCCGCTTCGATGACCTGATCGGCGTAGGGCGAGCCGAGGATGCCGGCGGCAATCGAGCCGTTGGCAAAGGCGGCGGGCATGTCCGGGTTGCCAAGCTGCACAATTTCCACGTCGCGGATCGTCAAATCGCCGCGCTCCAGCGCCTTGGCGAGCAGATATTCGCCGCCGCTGCCCGGCCCGCCCGCAATGCCGACAACCTGCCCTTCGAGATCGGCCGGTTCCGTCACCTCGCCGCTTTCGACCAGCTCGGCTGCAGCAAGCAGCTTGGTCGGGCTGTTCTCAAAGGGCTCCAGCGCGCCCGGCGCAATAATGCGAAGGTCCAACCCCTGGCTCCAGCCGTTCCACAGCGACGTCACGATGGCAATGCCGCCCACGTCAATCGTGCCTTCGGTGAGGAACGCAATTGCTTCCGTCCCGGAGGCCACGCGCTCGATGGTCACGTCCAGGCCGCAGGCCTCAAACAGCCCGCGGTCGGCGGCGACGTACATCGTCGCAAATTTCATAATCGGCACGTAGGCCACGGTCACCTCCTGCGGCGGGTCGAGCGGCTCGACGGGGCAGTCGGCAGTCGCGGTGTCGTCAGCCGTGTCGCTGGCAGCTTCGGTTGATTCCGCTGGCTCGGCGGCATCGTCTGCGCTGGTTTCCGTTGCGGCGGGCGTGGCCACCGTGCAGGCGGCCAGCAGCAGGGCGATGGTCAGCAAAAGGGGGAGCAGTTTGCGCATGAAGATTCCTTTGGTGGGTGGAGATTGGGCGATAGGGGAGGGCGGTGTTTGACCCCCATCCCCGGCCCTTCCCCCGCCACGGGGGAAGGGAGTCTGTAGGTTAAAATGTTGCGTTGAGACGGCCAGGGCTCGAAGCGAGCAGGTCGTCGACGACGGATCGGCTCCCCCTCCGAGGGGAGGGCTGGGGAGGGGTTCTCACGCCAGCACCGCTTCCTCGACCTCCAGGGTCGCGCGGTCAAACAACGGGAAACGCGTCGCCAGCGACTTGACCTCCTCGCAGATCGACAGCAGCGTCTCGTCCTGATCCGCGTCGGCCTGGAACGCCTGGACAAACGAGCGGCGGGCCTTCTTGTCCGCCGGCAGCACCGATTCCTTGACGTGATCGACCACGCGCGCGATCCACTCGGCGATTTGCCCCATCTCCAGCTCCCTCATGCCGCGGGTGGTAACGAGCGGCGTGCCAATGCGCAGACCGCTGGGGTAGAAGGGCGACGAGGGCTCGTTGGGAATCGCGTTGCGGTTGGCGTAGAGGCCCGCAACGTCGAGCGCGTAGGCGGCCTGCGTGCCCAGGCCGACGCTAAAGGGCGTCAGGTCGACGACCATCAGGTGATTCTCCGTGCCGTTGCCGACAAGCTGCACGTTGCGCTCGCGCAAGCCCTGGGCCAGCGCCTCGGCGTTGGCGCGGATTTGGCGAGCGTAGCCCTGGAAGCCGGGCAGCATGGCCTGCTCGGCGGCGATGGCAATGCCGGCAATGGAGGCGTTGTGCGGGCCGCCCTGCAGGCCGGGAATAATCGCGGAGTTGATTTGCCCACCGAGCTTCGGATCGCGCTCTAGCCCACGTTCGGTGACGAGAATCATCGCGCCGCGGGGGCCGCGGAAGCTCTTGTGCGTCGTGCTCATCACCACGTCGACGTGGGGCACGGGGTCGGGGTGCTCGCCGCCGATCACGAGGGCGGTGATGTGCGAAATGTCCGCCACCAGCCACGCGCCTACCGCGTCGGCGACTTTGCGAAAGCGCGCAAAGTCGAGCGTGAAGGGATAGGAGGTCGTCCCGGCAATGATCAGCTTGGGCTGGTGCTCCTTCGCCATTGCCAGCAGCGCATCGAAATCGATGCGGGCGTTGGCGTCCAGCCCGTACTGCACCGAGTTGAAGTAGCGCCCGGAAAAGGTAACTTTGGGGTGGCCGTGCGTCAGGTGGCCGCCGCCGCCGAGCGAAAGCCCCATGATCGTGTCGCCCGGCTCCAGCAGCGCGAACTGAATGGCGGTGTTGGCGGGCGAGCCGGAGTGCGCCTGTACGTTGGCAAAGGGCACGCCGAATAATTCCTTGAGCCGGTCAATCGCGAGCGTCTCGATTTGGTCGATAAACTGGTTGCCCTCGTAGTAGCGGCGACCGGCGTAGCCCTCGGAATACTTGCTGGACAAGCCGGACGAGAGCACCCGCGCCACCTCCGGCGAAAAGTGATTCTCGGACGGGATCAGCCCAATCTTCTCGCGCAGGCGCTGCTCCTCCTGCTGAATCAACTCGAATACAATGTCGGACATAAACCAATTTCTCCTAAATGCACAAAGCGTTTGCGGAATTATACCGCACACATCGGATGTCCGCTGAATTGGGAGCGGGTAGGCGCTGCGGCTACCTGTGCAGCCGCGGCGTTGCCCGTCAAATTGTCTGGTGGGCACGCCCTCCTCGCGCGGCGGCAAGCGGCTAATTTTAGGCCAGCGCCCGTTTGCGCAGATCGATCCGGTGCGACTCGCGCATCAGCCGCAGCAGCTGTTCAACTTCCGCCTGCTGCGCGGCCTCGTCCCAGCCCAGCGCCTCGCCGCTGACTTCCGCCAGCTCGACCACCAAATCATCGCTGAGCTCGCCCAGCATCGCCATCAGCGTACGGCGCATTACCAAATCGTCCAGGTGGGCGACGCCTTCGCGCTGGGCGAGAAATTGGATTTCGCCGCGGCTGTAGGCGGGGTGGTGCGTCAACGGGGCGTCGGCGCCGGGCAAATCGGCGATAAAGTGGGCGACGTCGCGGGCGCGCGTGCCGTAGCGCTCGAAGAGTTGGGCCAGCCGTTCCTGGGGCAGCTCGCTTTCCTGGGCTAGGTCACGCAGCCAGCCCTGGCGCTCGGCATCGGTGCGCGGATAGTTGGCGCCGCCGCCAATCGGCAAATCTGCCGTGCTGGTAACGCGCTCGCGCCCAAAGCGCGACAGCACCGCATCCGTCGTCTGCTCGGCAAAGGCGCGGAACGACGTCCACTTGCCGCCCACGAGCGACAGAATCGGGAAGGCCAGGTCACCATTTGGCTCGACCGTGCGAATGCTGTGGTCGCGGCTGATTTGGCCGGCGGATTTGGCCTCGCTGGCGGGCAGCGGGCGCACGCCGGAATAGGTGTAGACGATATGCGAGCGGTTGACCTCGATCTTGGGAAAAACGCGCTTCACAAGGCCAATAAAGTAATCGATTTCCTCGTCGGTACAGACCACATCCTCCGGCGTGTCGACGCGAATGTCGGAGGTGCCGACGAGCAGCTTATCCCGCAGCGGGTAGACGAGCACGATGCGCCCATCTTCGTTCTCAAAGAAAAATTCGCGCCCCTGGATGGCCTCCTTGAGTTCGGGGTGGTCAAGCACGAGGTGGGAGCCCTTGGTGCCGCCGATAAAGTTGGTTTCCTGATCGAGCGCGCGATTGACAAAATCGATCCACGGCCCGGCGGCGTTGACGACGAGCTTGGGCCGCACGCGAAAGGTCTCGCCGCTAGATTCGTCGCGCACGAGGACGGCATCGCCCCCACCACTTTTTTCGACGTCCACGGCGGGCGCGTAGTTGAGCGCTTTGGCGACGTTGCCCGCCTGCTGCGCCGCCGCCTCGCCGTCCAAGATTACCTCGAGCAGGATGCGCTCGGGCGCGTGCATGGCCGCGTCGTAGTAGGTGGCCGTGCAGACGATGTCGGGATTGAGCTGGGGATATTTCTGCAGCGACTCGTTGCGCAGCGTAAATTCGTGGCTGGGCACGGTGTTGTCGCGGGTGAAGGCGTCGTACATCACCAGCCCGGCTTTGATGATCGCGCCGCCGCGTTCGGCGGGCTTGGTGAGCACGCCGAGGAATTTGAGCGGGGCGTTGAGCGCGCCCGAGAACCACTTAAACATGGGGATCACCGTGGCCAGCGGCTGCACGTACTGCGGCGCGTTTTTGAGCAGCCGATTGCGCTCGTGCACGGCTTCGCGCACCAGCCGAAATTCGCCGTTCTCCAAATAGCGAATCCCCCCGTGCACCATGTGCGACGAGGCCGCGCTGGAGCCGGAGCAAAAGTCCCCCCGCTCCACCAGCAGCACGTCCAACCCCTGCAGCGCCAAATCGCGAAAGGTCCCCGCCCCGTTGATGCCGCCGCCGATCACCAGCACGTCCACCTGCGGCTCGCTGCGCAAAAAGTCCAGCGTCTGTTTTCGATTCATGGATGAGCTTTCCCCGTGGTATTCTCCGATTGAGCGATGTGCCTCAACCGTAGCACGGAATGGGGTGGGGTTCTGTGTGGGGAGTTGCGTTGTGACCAAGCCTTGGTCTACTGAATTTTACAGCTTGCGTATTTGGCGCGCGGCTTCGGCAGCCGTGCACACCTGCTCCAAGCTACAGCCAAAGCTGGCCTCCATCGCCGCCGCGATTGTTCCCTCCACCAGCGGCGCGTCGGCGATGCGACAGCGGGCGCGCTCCGCCTCCGTCAGCAGCTCCAGCGCCGCCTCGGTGCTGAGAAGTGCGCTGCCGATGTCGAACAAAACCAGCACGCCTTCATCGCTCCACGCGCCGCAGATGGCCTGCACGATGGTCTCGGCGCTTGTGCCCAGGCCAAATTCGCCGTTTGCCTGCGCGATGCCCCCCACGGCGGCAATTCGCACACGGGCCGCGCGCCCGGTTGTCAGCTCGCCGCACTGCATCAAGCTGTCGGCCAGGGCTTTGACGCCGTGCGCCAATTCTCGAACGTGGGAAACAACAACGATGTTGACCATGAGATGCCTCGATGAAATAGGCCGGGGGACGGGCAATGTATATTGTCGGATAGTAGATTTGTGAGTGGTGACTGGTAACTGGTAACTGGGTGAGTGCTGTGGCTATTCTACTCCGCCTCCGCCCAATTCAGCGTGCGCTGCACGGCTTTTTTCCACTGCGCATACCCCTCGGCCCGCGCCCGCTTATCATTCTGCGGCGACCACGTTTTGTCCGCCCGCCAGTTTTGGCGCAGCTCGTCCAGCGTCTGCCAGAAGCCGACGGCCAGGCCAGCCGCGTAGGCCGCGCCCAGGCTTGTCGTCTCCAAAATGCTGGGGCGGATAACCTCCTCGCCCAGGATGTCCGCCTGTAGCTGCATCAGAAAATCGTTGACCGTCGCGCCGCCGTCGACTTTGAGATGGTGCACGTCCACGCCGCTGTCGGCGTTCATGGCATCCAGCACTTCGCGCGTCTGGTAGCAGATCGATTCGAGCGTGGCGCGCACGAGGTGAGCGCGGGTGACGTAGCCCGTCAGGCCGACGATCACGCCGCGGGCGTCGTCGCGCCAGTGGGGGGCGAAGAGGCCGCTAAAGGCCGGAACAAAGTAGCAGCCGCCGCTGTCCTGAACGCTTTGCGCAATCGCCTCGGTTTCCGCGGCGTCGTCGATCAGCTCCAAATTGTCGCGCAGCCACTGCACCGTGGCGCCCGCCATGGCGATGGATCCTTCGAGGGCGTAAACGGGCGCTGAATCGCCAAACTGGTAGGCGACGGTCGATAGCAGACCGTTGTCGCTGCGCACTAATTCCTCGCCGGTGTTGAGCAACATAAAGCAGCCCGTGCCGTAGGTGTTTTTGGCGTCGCCCACGTCGAAGCAGGTCTGCCCCACCGTCGCCGCCTGCTGGTCGCCGAGGATGCCCGCCAGCGGGACTTCGCCGCCAAAGGGGCCGTCGGCCAGCGTGTGGCCGTAGAGGTCGGGATCGCTGCTGGGGCGGATTTTGGGCAGCATGGCGCGCGGCACGCTCAAAATGTCGAGCAGCTCTTCGTCCCACGCCAGCGTTTCGAGGTTCATCAACATCGTGCGGCTGGCGTTCGTCACGTCCGTGATGTGGACGCCGCCATGCACGCCGCCCGTGAGCTGCCAGAGCAGCCACGTGTCGACGTTGCCAAAGAGCAGGTCGCCCGCTTCGGCCTGCCGGCGCGCACCGTCGACGTTGTCCAGCAGCCAGCGAATTTTGGTGCCCGAAAAGTAAGGCGCAATGGGCAGACCGGCTTTGTGATAGATGGTCTCCTCGTGGCCGTCGGCCTTGAGCCGACCGCAGAGCCCGTCCGTGCGCAAATCTTGCCAGACGATGGCGTTGTGAACGGGCTGGCCCGTGTGGCGATTCCAAAGAATGGCCGTCTCGCGCTGGTTAGTAATGCCCACGGCGGCCAGATCGGCGGCGGTAACGTTGGCTTTTTGCAGCGTGGCGCGAATCGTTTCGCCCACGCGCTGCCAAATCTCCAGCGGATCGTGCTCGACCCAGCCGCTGCGCGGGAAAATCTGCTGGTGCGCCCGCTGGTCGTTGGCGATGAGATTGGCCTCTTTGTCAAACAGGATAAAGCGGCTGCTGGTCGTGCCCGAATCGATTGCGCCGATATACTGCGCCATGGTCGTCTGCTCCTGCTTGGGTTCCGTGGGGGCGAGTGATTCGCGTTGCGCGCTGAACAAACTGCGATTGGCGGCGTCCTGCTGCCAAAGCAAAGCGCAACGTGAGGAGATAATTTGCCACAAAGGGCCAAAGGCTGTCAAAGACAAAACATCCGTCGCTGGTCAACGCAGCGACGGATGTTTTGTCCGGCTTTCAGCTTTACCCAAATGGATCGTTACCTGGACGCTGCCGTTACCAATCCCAAATGCCGGCGATGCTGCGCAGCTCTTCCACGTTCAGCACGTTAATGCGCCGGTAGCCAAGCTCGACGAGCTCCTGGCGCTTAAAATCACGCAGGATGGCGCTCACCGTTTCGCGGTAGGTTCCCAGGTGATCGGCCAGCGCCTGGTGGCTGGTGCCGCGGATCACGCCCGCCGTGCTGTCACAGAGGGTGAGCAGCAGCGCGGCCAAGCGCTCCGGCAGCTTTTTGTAAGCGACATCCTCCAGGCTATTCTCAACCTGAAAGAGGCGCTCGCCGTGCGTTTGCAGCAGTCCCCAGCCCAGAATTGGATACTGCATGGTGGCGTTGCGCGCCTCGCTGCCGGGAATCGTCCACAGCGTCGCGTCGGTGGCGGCCTCGGCCACCACGTTGAGATCGCCGTGGGTCGCCAAAGCGCCTTCGCCAAAAATTGCGCCCGGCTCCAACATGCCCACCACCAGCCGTCGCCCCTCGCTGTTGGTACAGACGAGGTTGACCTTGCCCTCCGCCAGCACATACATGCGCCGCGTCAGATCATCCGCCGTTGCCACCGTCTCCCCGCGGGGAAACTGGCGCATGGAAATTACCTTGTCAAAGCTGGGGTCTTCGTCGCGCAGGGAAGTGAGCGCATACATGATGCCCTCGCTGCTGCTCAAATCTGTGGACGGCTGTGGGGAAAGTATACCGGAGGCGTCCACGTTACGAAGCGAAAAAGTAGCCATAAATTGCTTCCTTTAAGTTGTTCTTTTAAGTTGTGCAGAGGAAATGCTGAAGCAGCGTCGGTTAAAAAAGTTTCCCTCTGCTTGATCGATTATCGCTTGCTAAAAACCGCTTGCTAAAAATTAAATGTGTTTTTGTTGTGCAAAGGTTATACAAACCATTTAAGCACAACTAATCCATTTTGTCTATACCCAATTTAAGCTGGCTTACATTTAGATATTAGCCGAGCAAATGCTGGTAGTATAGCAGCCAATTGTTTGAATTAGCTTTGCATTTTGTTATACTCCGACATGTATTTTCGCTAACGCAATTCCAGGAAATTAACTATACCGGGATAAGCCATGTTGGATGTGCGACGCACCTCGGAAGGTGCGACGCACGGTCGACTCTCTCTCTTGTGCGGCCAACGCAGCCTACGGTGCGTTGCACTTTCCCAAGTGCGATGCACCTCCATTACAATCAGCCGTGGTATATTTATAATCTTGGATTAGCCTAACGCAAAAGCAAATTTCATCCGCCCAATCCGCGTTCTACGCTTTCAGCCGCACCATCTCCGCGTCAAACAACGGCTCGGCCCGCACCGTCGCCCGCTGCCGCCGACCCAGATACTCCACCTCCACTAGCGTGCCCGGCTCCGCGTAATCGATGGGCAAATAGCCGTACGCAATCATCTGCCCCAGGCTGTAGCCGTAATTTGCACTCGTGACAAAGCCGAGCACGCTGCCGCCGATTGAGCCGTCGTCGACGCTGAGAATCGGCTCGCGGCCCATCGCCATTGACTCCGGCTCGTCAAAGGTGAGCGCGCAGAGCTTGCGCGAGAGGCCGTTCTCCTGGGCGCGCAGCAGCGCCTCGCGACCAATAAAGTCATCCTTTTGCAGGCGCACGGCAAAATCCAGCCCGGCCTCGAACGGATTGTGGCCGGGGTGAATGTCCGCGCCCCACAGCCGGTAGCCCTTTTCCAGCCGCAGCGAATCAAAGGCGCCCGTGCCCGCGGCGACGATGTCGTGCGGCGAGCCCGCCTCCCAGAGCACATCCCACAGGTGCAGGCCAAACTCGGTGGGCGCGTAAATTTCCCAGCCCAGCTCGCCCGCGTACGAGAGGCGCTGCGCGTAGCTCGGCACGCCATCCACCGTGAGATCACGCCCCGTAAAGTAGCCAAAGCCCTCGTTGGACAGGTCGGCCTCCGTCACCTGCTCCATCACCTGACGCGCCTTGGGCCCCCACAAGCCCAGCGTCGTCCAGCCCGCCGACAAATCCACAATTTGGACGCTGCCGTCCCGCGGCTGGTGCTGGCGCATCCAGGCCAGGTCGTGGTGGACGTTGCCGCCGCCGGTGATCACCCAAAAGCGCTGCGGCCCGCGCCGCGCCACGACGAGGTCGCAGCGGATGCCGCCCTGCTCGTCCAGAAATTGGGTGTAGGTGACTTTGCCCACCGCGCGGCCCACCTTGTTCGCCGAAAGCCGCTCCAGGTAAGCCCGCGCCCCCGGCCCCGTGACTTCGATTACGGCCAGCGTGTGCAGGTTGAACAAGCCCACGCCGTCGCGCACGGCCAGGTGCTCCGCGCCCTGGATGCGGCTCCAGTAGCGACCGCTCCACTCGTCGCGCTCCGGTACTTGCTCGTCGTACTGTTCGAGCAGGCGGCTGTTGGCCTCGTACCAGCGCGCCACTTCGTAGCCCTTGCTCGGCCAGAAGACGGCCTGCTGCAATTCCAGCCGCGGCTGCACCGGCGACAGGCGCAGACCGCGTGGATTTTCCATTTGCTGATCGGGATGAATAATGTCGTAGACTTCGCGGTAGTTTTGTGAAGCGCGCGTGAGGACGAACGAGCGCGTCATCTCGTGGGAGTGGAAGCGATTGATGTCCGCCTCGTGCATATCGAGCGTGGTGACGCCGTCGCTCATCATTTCGGCAATTGCCCGCCCGACGCCGCCCGCGTGCGTGATCCAGACGCCCAGCGCCGTCCACATGCCTTTGACGCTTGTTTCGCCGAGAATGGGGTAGCCGTCGATGCCAAAGCAGAACATCCCGTTAAATTTTTTCACCAGCCCGCTCTCCATGTCGAGATGCGCAAGCGGTGGAAAAAGCTCCTGCGCCGCCGCCCACGCCGGGGCAAAGTCATTGGGCGTAAAGGGGAAATCCGCCGTCTTGCCCACGTCGCGCGGGCGCACCATCATCGGCGCGTGGTTGTAGGAGCCAATGCCCCAGGCGTCGTAGTGCTGGCGCGAGTACATGGCGTGGTCCTGGTAGCGCACGAGCGGGAGGCGCACCTCCTTGGTCTCGCTCGCCAGCTCCGGCAGCGGTTGGGTGATGGTGTACTGGTGCTGGGCCGAAAGCAGGGGAATGCGAATGCCAAAGCGCTCGGTCAGCGCCGGGCCCCAGATGTTGGCGCAGAACAAGACGTTGTCGGTCGCAATGCGCACCGGCTCCCCGTTCTGCTCACAAAGCACGGCCTTGACGCGCCCGTTCTCAATCTCCAAATCGCGAAAGGGCGTATTCGCCTCAAACGTCACGCCGCCTATCCGCTCGGCCTCCCGCGCCAGCGCGCCCGCCACGTGCCAGCCGTTGACGTTGGTATCGGCGGGCACGTACAGCGCCCCGTGGAGCACGTCGGCATTGAGGATTGGCACGAGCTCGCGCGCCTCCTGTGGCGTGATCAGCTGCGCCTCGACGCCGTAGGCTTTGGCCCAGCCAATTTTGCGCTTGAGGTCGTGCTCCAGCCGCTCCCTCGTGTGCGCCACCTCGATGCCGCCGACCAGCCGCACCATGGGATAGGCGTCGGGGTCGTAATCGGTCAGGCTGCTGTACAGCTCGCGCGAGTACATCGCCATGCGCGTCATCATCTCCGAGCCGTTGGTAACGTGCATGCCGCCGGGCGCGTGCGACGTCGAGCCGTCGTTGTCGGGCAGCTCGCCCTTGTCGAGCACGACGACGTCCGTCCAGCCCTTCTGCGCCAGGTGATACGCCGCGCTGCTGCCGACAATGCCGCCGCCGATGAGGACGAGATTGGCCTGGCTTTGCATGGTGGGGATTCCTATTGGGTGGGTGACGATTGGATAGGGTTATTATCCATACAATCGGCGGGGGTTCAAGTACGCTGCAAGCGCGCCAAGTAAAAACACTTGGCAATTTGCCAAGTGTCTCAAGCACGGTAGTCGCTTATAATAGAAGCGATTTCGTTTGCGCTGATATCTGTCTGCTCGCTTTTCGTGTAGATGGTTAGCAAAACAGTGGTGTTGTTCGCAATAAGATAATAAACGACCCGGTAGCCGCCGCTTTTGCCTCGCCGCGCGTCGCTATTGGGGATTCGCGTCTTGTACACGCGATAACCCTTGAGGCCAGCAATGCGGTCACCCGGCGTTTCCCCATTTTCTAACCGTTCGACGAGCGGTTCTAAATCGCGGCGAATGCGTTTGTACTTTTTCGCCAGCCTTCTGACATTCTTCCGGAACCGCCCGCTAAACGCAACCGCTACCCTATTCGACATCCAGCCCCACCCATAATTCCGAGATGGGATGGGTTTCGCCACGCATCGCCTCGCCCCAGGCCTCGCGGAATTCGCGCTTGTTGCGCTCGCGCAGCGATGCGGTGAATGCTTCACCGAGCGGGCCTTCTAACTCTTCCTCGAAGTAATCCTGCATAAGCGCATAAGAAATCTCTTCGTTTGTGGTTGTGCACTGCCACGGTCGCTCGCGGTGTGTTTGATTGCGCAGGGCGGATGCCGTGTAGTGCGAGAATTTTTGGTACACCTCGTCTAAGAAGATCATGGTTTGCCTTGACATCGCCGCTGTGTCCAATGCAGGGCCAGTAGAGATGTTCGCATTGCCATATTGCTTATACTGATGATAGACGGAGGGCACAACCGGCCCGTGCGTCCAGTTCTCAACCCGTTCGTCGAAGAGTGCTTCACCAAAAATGGCTAGGTGCAGCCCCTGTGCATAGTATAAGAGCTTCTGAAGTTTCAGATTGGAGAGACCATCACGCGGCTCTTTATTTAAGAAATAGGTAGAGATGGTCGATGCGTTCATTGTTGCACTTATGTGATAAAAAAGTGGTGCTAGCCATGTAGCACGTAATTTCTATTGTAGCACATTTTGCCGCAAAAGAAGCTGACAATTTTGCAAACGATCGTATTTTGTTTCCTGGTCGAGCACGACGACGTCCGTCCAGCCCTGCTGCGCCAGGTGGTGCGCCACGCTGCTGCCGACCCTGCCGCCGTCGATGAGGACGAGGTTGGCCTGGCTTTGCATGGTGGGGAGTCCTGTTGGGTGGGTGACGATTGGCTAGGGTTATTATCCATACAATCGGCGGGGATTCAAATGTAGAGAATTGGGGTTGGAAGAAGAAAAAGCGCCCGGCAAATCGCCGAGCGCTTTGAAAATTATAAGGAGGAGCAGGAAAATTACAAATGGTAGTGTTTGCAACTTTTTCATATGGCTGTTTAATCCTTACTGACCTGTAAACTGTTCAGATGGAGGAACTTCCTCAATTGCGGAGATGTGTGCTACACGCCACTGCTCGTCTTCCCAAACCAAGTTGAACTGATATAGATCGCGGTAGCAGGCATAGCGACGCACATCACAAAGATTGACAATATAAATAGCGTCCGGGTTGACAGGTGCAACGTCGGCTTGCTCAATCAAGTCGAGTAGCTGGTCAAGGCGCAACTCCTCACTGATCTCAACGTCGAGAAATTGCGCGCGGTTGATCTGCTGTCGGAGTGCTTGTGTTAGTTGGTTATAGGGTACAGCGTCTTCGTACGGATTCAAGTCGCTGTAAGGTGTACCCAAGTAGAGAACAGGATCGAAGTCTTGTGGACTTGGATGCACGCTGCTGTCGGAGAAGTAGGCGTGGTCGATTAGGTTAGCGATACGCCATGCATCCCCTTCTTTTACCGTAACTGTTCTAACAACGCCATTATATCCTGCAAGTTGATTGAATGGTTGCCTAAACTCGTCCAATGTAGTTTGGATGGTTGGTAGTGGAAAAAACAGCGCATCTAGCAAGTTTGTGGCTCTTTGTTTTGAAGCCGGGGGAGTTGTGACTTGATGGTCCCTGAAGAGATCAATGAGAGGGGCGTAATCACCATTTGTATTAGAAAGAGCTGCAGTAAACTCGTCATTGCTAATTTTCGCTTGTACCTCAGTAGAGAGCAAGGCATAAGCCGTTTCAAACTGCTTGTCCCGAATAGCAGATTGAAAATCTGAAATGCTATCGAGATGCGATTCGTCCATATAGTTGGAGGAGCGACAGCCAAGTAAAGCAAGACTGACTATCACCAGCAGCCCAATCGACAGCCCTCGTCGCAAATTACTTTGTACTGCATTACGTTTCATAATGTGTTTAACTTACTACCACCAGCATCGCCGTCGCCAGCATCATACTCAGCTAACGAAGTCGCTTGGCCATGGATTGCAGGCGGCAACGCAAAGCGCCGCCCATGTTGCGGATGGCGGCTATCACAAGCAGAACGGTGATCAGCAGGAGGGCAAAGTCCCCGGCAAGCTGCATAACAAGGCGGGTAAACGCCCTGCCGTAAACAATGATTACAAAGCCAAAGATGATCAGAAAAATCACCCTCAGCGCCTTTGCGCTCTGCATACCACTTCTCCTTCCGGATCGCCTCTCCAACAGCCGATCCGGTCGCACAATCAGAAAGGCCAGCACGCCCAGGGTGGGCACGAAGAGGACGACAAGCACCCAAACTGCGATTTCCAGACCGGGCAACTTCGAGCGCTTCAACAGAACAAGCGCCACGGGAATCAGAAGAATCCAACCAATCAGCGTCACATAGCCAAAAATTCCCCATAGGGTGAAGCCTGACGGGGGAGTGCTGTCAAACATAGGCGATTTAGGGATAAGCCTTTCCATCGCACGAAACGTCCGCGGCGCTTGTTTCAACTGCACCTAAGAGTGTATTTGAAAAGTCGGAGCTAGGCCTTGATGCGGCCCAACATAGTCGCGATGGAAGCGGCATAGATCATGCCTTCGCTGCTCTGCGGACAGCGCTCGTAGTCCTTGCTCAAGCGACGATACTTGCCGAACCAGGCCAGCGTGCGCTCGACGACCCAGCGGCGGGGCAGAACGACGAAGCCCTTTTGGTCTTTGGGCCGTTTGACCACTTCCAGGGCAATGTCGAGTGTATCGCGCACCCACTCGACCAGGCCGCCCTTCTCGTAAATGCCGTCGGCCCAAATGAGTTGCAGCGAGTCGACGGTCTCGGTGACCTTGTCCAAAACGCGCTTGGCCCCGTGGTAGTCCTGCACGTTGGCCGCGTGCACAACCACGTCGAGTAAGTTCCCGACGGTGTCGACCACGATGTGGCGTTTGCGCCCGCTCACCTTTTTGCCTGCGTCGTAGCCACGAATACCGCCCGCCTCAGTGGTTTTGACGCTCTGACTATCCATCACCGCCGCGCTTGGTTTCGGGGCCCGGTTGCGTTGCAGGCGGTCAAAGCGCCGCAGCGCCCGGTTGAGGTAGCGCCAGGTGCCGTCCTTGCACCACTTGCGAAAGTGGTAGTAAACGCTGTTGGGGTTTGGCAGGTCGTGAGGCATGTTTGCCCACTGTCCCCCATTGCGCAAAATGTAAAAAATGGCGTTGACCACCTCGCGCAACTCCAACTCCATTGGTCGCCCCAGCCGGTTCTGTTCGAGTCGTCGCCGCAGGCGAGCTTCTAGCCATGCCCACTGCGCGTCCGTTACGTCGCTTGAGTATCCTTTTCGTTTGTGTGACAATGTCCTTCTCCTGTTTGGTGAATGGCTTCGGTTTGCACCTCCCATTCTACCAAACAGGACTTTTCAAATACACTCTAAGGGAGTTAGCGCATAATGAACGATAATGGGGTTATTCATTAGGGAGCAAAGCTGCGCATTTTGGCAAAGATATTGTTAAACAGATTCGCTTTTTTGTTTCTTCCTGTTGGAAGGCCAAATTGTGTCAATGATAGCCGTGGCAATCACAAATGCTCCGACTCCCCACATAAATAATGTGGATACACGGAAAAGGGCAATGAGTAAAATCACTACACCTAAAAGATAACGAATTGCTAACGAGATTTTCACCTGATGATTCACATGTAAAATCCGAACAATTCCCATCGCCATTAAAACCAACGACGACGTCAATCTAACAAAATCGTCTCGTTGCTCTGCAAACCAAACTGCAAATGTCACCAATCCCAAAAGGAAAGCAGCGATATAAAGATAATTGCCTTTCATAGCTGTACTCCGATGACTCTCATTTGTAAAGAACCTTCTGGTCAAGCACATTATTCAATGCCCACAATTGCATATTCCTCGTGAATAGAAGATCTAGCAGGAGCTACCGAAGTTTCCTGCTAGATCTGTGCAGATATTGCTTCCACGTAGACTAGATTATCTACACGGCATTCAGCAAATGCTGATTAGTTTCAAGGGCACATCTCTGGCTTGAAGCTGAAGCTGGGGCAAGGGTCTGCTGGCCATCGCATGTCTTCGGTCTGAGACCGAACCCACAACGGACGCAAACCCATGTCGCCATAGTACAAAATGACGCCACACCCCTCGTTTGCTTCCGACACCCAATGGGCAAAGACACTGTCAAGAAGCGCGTGAACTTCCACAGCCGCTCTAACTGCGGGATGAATTTTGAAGAAAAGCGCCCAAATGCCTGTCCCAATAGTTCTGTAGGTCAAATCATGGACAAGAGCTTCCGATTCACCACTGCTGAGGTATACAACATAGAACCATGGAAACCAGCGAGTCTGGCTGACATTACAAACTCCAGCAGCATACACTCCCTCCAAAGAAGCCCGGTGCGCCTCAAGCAATTCTTCGCTGCTAGCAAGCGATGCGTTCACAGCATTGAGTGAGTCCATCAAAAAGTCATACTGTTCCTGACTCACGCCCTCCGCTCCGCGATCGAACTCTGCATCAACGAAATATTGGTTCCCTTCGAACTTGATATGTTCATTGAGCTTTAATGCTGCATTAACAAACTCTTCGCTCTTACCCATCGCAACAAGAATGAATTCAAGTTCATCTGCGTCCAAAGAGGCGTCCAGAACTTCATCCTGGATTGCGCCTTCATCATCTTCGTCTTGTGTAGCAGACACCAGCGGCATATACACCCGCTCGACCTGCTCACCCTCCGCCGGTTCATCGACCGGCTCCTCCTGTGCCAGCACGGGCGCAACGCTGGTCACCAGCATCGCCATTGCCAGCAGCGCACTCAGCCAACGAAATCGCTTGGTCATGGGTTCCTCCTTGGAACAAATTGTGTTGTGGAAACACGGTGTTCATCTCCCAAGTGGGCGCGAAAGCTGCTTCAATCCATGGAAAAGTCAAGGCTGCGCCCGCTTGTGGTAGATGAATCAAAAATAACAGGAAGAACGATGGCCATCGAACTTGGCCCCAGCGTATCACGTGCATCGGGCCGCTGTCTACCCTTTTTCGCCCGGATTTTGGGGAGTTGACGCGCAGGGGGTTGAATCCGGGGAAGGCATGTGATATTTTATGGGCGACCCCCTCCTTCATTAAGCGCGCGGCACGATGACGCCTGTGCGGCGGCTGCCCAGGTGGGCAGTGCGTTGTTTAAAGGAGTACCCATGTCCCCAATCAACCAAACGCCATTTGTTCTCAACATGCCCTTCTGGCGCCAGTGGCACACGGCCCACAACCGCTTTCAACCGTGGACGCAAAAGGCGCTGGCGGACTATACGGCCACCTCGCCGAAAGTGATCTCCAACCTCGAGACCGGCGCGAAAGCTCACATCGAGCCGGAGCTTGCCCTCAGGCTCAACGACGCCTTTTCGTTCAACATGATGGAAAGCGAGCGCGTGATCAAGGCCACTACGCTCTCCCAGCTGCCCATGCTCGAACACGCAGCGGGACATAAGCTGAACTACGATATTTTGCCGCCGTCATCCTATTTCAACCTGGTGTGGCAAAAGTTTGCCCGCGAATATGCCCCCGCTATCCTCCACGATGAGCTCTACGACCTGCTGGGCGTTAACCGCCTGGTCATGGACTTTCACGGCGTGGACGAGGAGACGCTGCTGCGCGTGCGCGACGTCGACGGCGCCAACTTTCTCCACTTCGTCTTCCACCCCGGTTCCCCCCTCTTTGCCACCAAGCAGGAGGTGTGGGAGCAGTTTGCGCTCCTCAACCTCTACCAGTTCCGTTACTTCTCGCTGCTGCTGCGCTACACCGAGCGCTGCCAGCAAATTTTTGCCTACCTCGATACGCTGCCTCGCTTCCGCGCGCTCTGGAACCAGGCGCTTGGCACGTATCGGGAACCCAGCGTCTACCAAAAACCCTACACCTACCGCCACTCGCTGCACAAAGCTGTCTGCTATACGGTCGATTCGCTGCCGGAACACACGCCCTACGGCTACCTCTACGTCGCCAAAATTTCCCCACAGAACAGCGCCACGGAGGACGCCGTCAAACGGATGCGCGCAGAGGGGCAGCCCGGCGTGCTGGAGCTAATGCCCTGGGTGCGCGCCCAGAGCGAGGCGGCAGACGGCTTGCTTGCGGGGCTGCCCTTGGCTGCTTCCATTTCTGCACAACTCGCTCAAAATGGCGTTTTCTCGCTAAACTAATACCAATTGTGTAGCGAAGCTGCACGAAGAAGCGGGGCAGGATTCGCCTCACCCCCAAACCCCCTCTCCACGCGTGGAGAGGGGGCTTCACCCGACTTGTCGGCGTAGAAGCGGCGCGGAGGGGGTGAGGCGAACGCCCCGTCACTTTGCGCAGGCAAAGGCGCAGCTTACTTACACAATTGGTATAAGTCTATCTGTTATCTCGAGTAATTTAAGTACTTGGGCGACCCCCCAAGCGAAAGAAACAAGCCGCATGGTTGACCCGCTTTGGCTTCGACAGAGTTCAGCCGCCGCTAGTCTGCTTACCCTCACGAAAGTCCCCGCGTGAAATTCCCACCGGTCAATGGTATACTACCCCCATGGCCGACTCACCGCCCGCCAACGCCACCGACCGCCACGAGCTCTGCGTCTACACGCTGGGTGGCTTTCGCCTGCTGCGCAACGGCGACGAGATCGAGCCCACGGCGTGGACGCGCGAAAAGGCGCTGCATTTATTTCAATTTCTTGTCACCGCCCGACGCACCGCCGTGCTGCTGCACAAGGAGCGCATCATCGACGACCTGTGGCCCGAATCCGACGCGGAGCGGGGCGACCGCGACTTTAAGGTCGCGCTCAACGCCGTCAACAACGCGCTGGAGCCGGAGCGCCAGGCGCGGGCCACGCCGCGCTACGTGGTGCGCTCGGATTTGGCCTACGGGCTGGCCTTTGATCGCATCTGGGTCGATGCCGACGCGTTCGAGGCGCACGTCGCCACCGGCAGCGCGGCCTGGACGCACGATGACCGCGACGCAGCCATCCGCTGCTATACGCAGGCGCTGTCGCTCTACCGGGGCGATTACCTGCCCGAGCGGCGCTACGAGGATTGGAGCAGCGCCGAACGCGAGCGGCTGCAGGTGCTTGCCCTCAACGTGATGACGACGCTGGCCGGGCTGCTGCTTGATCGCAATCCGCTCGAGAGCCTGCGCCTCACCCAGCGCGTCCTCGCCGTCGACCCGATCTGGGAGGACGCCTACCGCATCCAGATGCAGGCCTACCTCGCCCAGGGCAATCGCCCGCTGGCGCTGCGCACCTACGAGCAGTGCGTCGCCGCGCTGGAGCGGGAATTGGAGATTCCGCCGCTACCGGAGACGGTGGCGGTGATGGAAGCGATTCGGGGCGTGGGGAAAGAGGATGAACCGCGGATGGACGCGGATAAACGCAGATAGGAACAATAGCTATGTCTGCAAAAGATGTGTTTCATGAAGCCGTTAAGCGCGCGCTGGGGAAGGAAGGCTGGCGCATTACACACGACCCGCTGCAAGTTAAATTTGAGCAGATCAAGGTTGTGATTGACCTGGGAGCAGAAGAACTGATCGGCGCTGAGCGGGGAGGACGCGAGATTGCGGTCGAGATCAAGAGTTTCCTGGGGTCTTCTGCGCTTTCGCAGTTTCATTCTGCGCTGGGTCAATTTATGACATGCCGATTTGTGCTTGAGCAGAAAGAACCCGAACGCGATTTGTATCTCGCCGTTCCAATAACAACTTATGAAGAATTCTTCCAGCTTCGATTTGGCCAGCTTGCAATTGAACACTTCGGGTTGAAATTGATTGTTTACGAGGCAGAAACAGAGGAGATTGTTCAATGGATCGAGTAGAACAGTTACATCAACACGTCGAAAACTTTTTGCGTCAATACGCGGATGTGGACCGTCAGGATGATGAGATTGAAACACAGCTGATTGTCGACCGCGACGGTGGGCACTATCAATTGATGAGCGTCGGCTGGCAGAACAAAGCACCGCGTCTTTGGCGCAATGCTTCATATTGACATCAAAGACAACAAAATCTGGATTCAGCACAACAGTACGGAAATTCCCGTGGCCGAAGAATTGGCCGAACGCGGCATTCCCAAAGAGTCAATTGTGATTGGCTTTCATTCCCCGTTCATGCGACAGTTTACGGAGTTTGCGGTGAGCTAAATTTTGGATGCCGAAATACGCGGAGTTACCCGAATCATTTGGTGAACGCCATTCGTTGCAATTAGCCAAGCTAGAAAATCCGCGTTCTTCCGCGTAACTCCGCATCCCAGTTTAATCAGAAAAACTTTACCCATGAATCTCGTCACCCTTGCGACCTGCAACCTCAACCAGTGGGCCATGGACTTTGACGGCAACCTTGCCCGCATTGCCGAATCGATCCGCGTGGCCAAAGCGCGCGGCGCATCCTACCGGCTGGGCCCGGAGCTTGAAATTCCCGGCTACGGCTGCGAGGACCACTTCTACGAGGGCGACACGCTGCTGCACTCGTGGCAGGCGCTGGCCGACCTGCTGCGCGGCGAGCTGACCCACGGCATTCTGTGCGACATCGGGATGCCGGTGCTGCACCAGAACGTGCGCTACAACTGCCGCGTGCTAGCGCGCGACGGGCGGATTCTGCTGTTGCGCCCCAAGCTGCACCTCGCCAACGACGGCAACTATCGCGAGATGCGCTGGTTTGCCCCCTGGCCGCGCCGTCGACACGTCGAAGACTTCGCCCTGCCGCGTCTGATCCGCGACCTGACCGGCCAGCAAACAGTGCCCATCGGTGACGCCATGATCGCCACGCTCGACACCACCGTAGCCCCCGAAATCTGCGAGGAATTGTACACGCCAGACAGCCCCGATATTTATTTGGGCCTCGACGGCGCGGAGATTATCACCAACGGCTCCGGCTCGCACCACGCGCTGCGCAAGCTCCACGAGCGCGTCGACCTGATTGTGGGCGCGTCCAAGAAAAACGGCGGCGTCTACCTCTACGCCAACCAGCAGGGGTGTGACGGCAGCCGCGTCTACTACGACGGCTGTGCGCTGATTGCGGTGAACGGGGCGGTGGTGGCGCAGGGGAGCCAGTTTTCGCCGCGAGACGTCGAAGTCGTGACGGCGACGGTGGATTTGGAGGAGGTGCGCTCCTATCGCGCGGCCTTTGTCAGCCGCATGTATCAAGCGAGCGAAGCGCCGGGCGTGCCGAGGGTCGAGGCCGACTTTGCGCTGACCCGTCGAGGTTACGACCGCGCGCCGACGCTGCCCATCGACGTGCATTATCACATTCCGGAAGAAGAAATCGCGCTCGGCCCGGCCTGCTGGCTGTGGGATTATCTGCGGCGTTCGGGCACAAACGGCTTTTTCCTGCCCCTCAGCGGCGGGGCCGATTCATCGTCCGTGGCGGCGATTGTGGGTTCGATGTGCCAGCTCGTGGCGCAGGAGGCGGCGAACGGCAACGAGCAGGTCATCGCCGACGCGCGCCGCATTGCGGGTGAGTCGGAGGAGAGCGACTATGCGCCGACCGACGCGCAGGAATTTGCCCGCCGCATCTTCCACACCTGCTACATGGCGACGGAAAATTCCTCGCGCGAAACGCGCCAGCGCGCCAGCGACATCGCCGAGCAGATCGGCGCCTACCATCTCAACGTCAACATCGACGGCGCAGTCGCGGCCATGCTCGGCCTCTTCACCACGCTCACGGGCAAGACGCCGCGCTTCAAAGTCCACGGCGGCTCGACCACGGAAAACCTGGCGCTGCAAAACGTGCAGGCGCGGCTGCGCATGGTCACCGCCTACCTGATGGCGCAGCTGCTGCCCTGGGCGCGCGGTCGATCCGGCGCGCTGCTCGTGCTCGGCACCTCCAACGTCGACGAGGCGCTGCGCGGCTACATGACCAAGTACGACGCCTCCAGCGCCGACATCAACCCCATCGGCTCGATCAGCAAGACCGATTTGCGCCGCTTCCTGCGCTGGGCCGCCGAGCATCTCGGCTACCCGGCGCTGCTGGAAATTGTCGACGCCGCGCCCACCGCCGAACTTGAACCCATCACGGAGACCTACTCGCAGAAGGACGAGGTCGATATGGGGATGACCTATGATGAACTGAGCCGCTTTGGTCGCCTGCGCAAGGTACACAAGTGTGGGCCGGTCAGCATGTTCGAGAAGCTGCTCTTTGAGTGGGCGCATCTGCCGCCGGAGGAGGTCGCGGCCAAGGTGAAGCACTTTTTCCGCTACTACAGCATCAACCGCCACAAGATGACGACGCTGACGCCGAGCTACCACGCCGAATCCTACTCGCCCGACGATAACCGCTTCGACCTGCGCCAATTTTTGTACAACGCGCGCTGGACGTGGCAGTTTCGAGAGATTGATCGGCTGGTCGAGCAGATTGGTCGCGAGCGGGACGATGCGGGGGAGATTGAGCCAGCGCAGGGGACGTTTGGGGTGAACGGTCGCTCAGATGAACGTGGAGAAGGGGAGCCGACGCGGTCGGATCGGGTGGCGGGGTAAAGGAATTTTGGACGCGGATGAACGCGGAGCTACGCGGATTTATTTACTTGGAGATTTCATCTGCGTGAATCTGCGTCCATCTGTGGTTGATTTGAATTTGTCTTCTGTGGAAGATACTGGAGAAACCATGCAAAAACTTGCTCAATTGACTGAAGAAAACATCGTGCAGTTACCCGCTGAAGTGGCCAAGCACTTTCGGCCATTGGAAAAATTCATGGCGTGGTACGATGGCGACACGCTGCATCTAAAGCCCATCGCGCGCTCTCCGCTGGATGCTGTCGAGCAAGCACCGGAGGGCGACCCACTTTCGCTAGATGAAATTGAGGAGATTGTTCACGAGGTTCGTCAGCGCCGGAACGAAAGTTAGCGATGCGCATTGTCATTGACACGAACATTTGGATTTCTGGCTTACTCTGGCGCGGCGATGCTTGGCGGCTGTTGCGGAGGGCGGAGGTGGGTGAGTTTGAGCTGTGTATTGCCTATTCAATGCTGCTCGAACTGGAAGAAGTGCTTTCCTATGAGCGTTTGCAGCCTCGGCTTACGCTGCTTGGGCAAACGCCAGCGCGGTTGGCGACTTTTGCGCTGAGGATTTCTACTCCATTCGACGTGTCGCGTGGTCGTTTACCGATTGTCGCAAATGATCCAGACGACGATATTTTTTTGCTGTGTGCAACAACAGCTCAAGCCAAGTTTGTTGTGTCAAACGACCGTCACCTTCGTGTATTAAAGATTTACGAAGGCATCCCAATCTTGACGCTTGAGCAGTTCATGCTATTGATCGATCAAGGAGAGGTAAACAACAAGGAGAGGTAAACAATGGCTAGAGGAAAGCCCCAATCTGGCTGGCACGATTTTGTAATCTACACCATCGCCTACTTTATCGCCATGGCACTCTCGCCCGTGCCGTCGCTGCGGCTGCTGTGGATGGCTGGCATTCTTGCGACCGTGCCTATCTACATTTATCTGCGCTCTCAACAGATTGCGTGGGGCTACTTAATTATGGTGGCAGCTTTGGCCATCTTTGCCGGGTTGGTGGCAATTCATCCCGGTTTGCCGTGGCTCTTCCTCGTGCCGCTGATTTTTGTCGGCTTCGTGATCGCGCCGGTTATACATTCGTTGCGGCAGTCACGCGGCCAAGCAAATTAGCGATGGCAGCGTCTCTACCGCAGCAGCCGCACCACCACGTTTAACACTACTGTCAGCACCACGCTCAACAAAATCATCGTCCCACAGGGCGCAAAGAGGGTGAAGTTCTCGCGCTGAATCGTGAGGTCGCCGGGGAGGCGACCCAGCCCCGGCACGCGACCGATCACCAGCAGCAGCACCCCTACCAACAAAATCACCGCGCCCACCGCAATCAATAATCGACCCAAGTCCGTCATTGCCGCTATCCCTTTGGAAAAATTTACGCGCGTGGAAAACTTAGTAACTGATCCACGAAGGACACCAAGAGCACGAAGGAAGAGGGATAATGTTCTTCCTTCGTGTCCCTTCGTGCCCTTCGTGTCCTTCGTGTCCCTTCGTGTCCCTTCGTGTCCTTCGTGTCCCTTCGTGTCCTTCGTGGATTACCTCTTCTTCCCTCTAGCGATGTTCCCGTCACCTTTACTCGAAATTCTACGCCGGTGCGGCTACGCCTCGCCGCCCAGCGTGCTGATTGCCGCCTCGAATAGGTAATAGGTGCTCGTCGCGCCGGGGTCTTGGTGGCCGATGGAGCGGGGGCCGAGGTAGCTGGCGCGACCGCGCCGGGCCTGCAGGGCCGTGCTGTGCACCATGCCGTCGTGGGCGGCTTGGCTGGCTGCCCGCAGCGCCCCGTCGAGCGAGTCGCCCGCCCGCGCCGCCTGGGCCAGCGCGTCGACGGCGGGGAGCAGGGCGTCGAGCATGGTTTTGTCGCCGGGCTGGGCCTTGCCGCGCTGCTGCACGCCCGCCGCGCCGCTGCGGAAAAGCCGGGCCAGCTGCGGCAGCGTCACCGACCTGAGCGGCTCGGCGGTCGAACTAGCCAAGTCGAGCGCTTCCTTGGCGGCGCTTAGAAAAAACGAGCCGTAGAGCGGCCCGCTGGCGCCGCCCACGTGGCTGATCAGCACCATGCCGACGCTGCGCAAAAAGTTGGGCAGCTCATCTTCACGTTCGTCGGCGGGGGGCACTGGGGCAGCGCGCGGCGCGGCGACCGGCGAGCTGTGGCTGCCCAAGCGACGCACGGCTCCCCACACCGGCGCGGGGGCGGGCTCACCGACCAGCCGCTCGCGCAGCTTTTCCATGCCGCGCTGCATATTGATGCCGTGGTCCGCATCACCGATGGCGGCGTCCAGCTGCGTCAGGTAATCTTCCTGCTCGCGGATGCGGTCGGCAAAGGCGAGGAGCCACGCGCGGAATTGGTCGGTCGAAATTTGCTCGCTCATAGAGTACACAACATAATTTGGGTAAAGCCGTTTACCAGCGCAGCGTCGCCGTGTGGACGGGCGCGTCCCACAGCGCGAGCAGCTCTGCATCCGCCCGCAGGATGGAGACGGAGCAGCCCGCCATGTCCAGGCTGGTGATGAAATCGCCCACGAGCTGTCGTTCAATGCGGACGCCGCGCTCCGCCAGAATTTTGTGAACGTGGCGGTAGACGATGTACAGCTCCTGCCGCGGCGTACCGCCCAGCCCGTTGACCATCACAACGGCGCGGTCGCCTGCGCGCAGCTCGAGATCGCGCCAGATGGGCTCCACCAGCAGGTCCACGATCTCGTCGGCGCGGCTGATTTCCAGACGCGCGCGGCCCGGCTCGCCGTGGATGCCCACCCCCAGCTCGACTTCGTTGTCGGTGAGCGCAAAGGTCGGCTGGCCGACGGCGGGCGGCGTGCAGCCGGTGAGCGCGGCGCCCATGCTGCGCGTGCTGTCCGCCGCGCGCTGGGCCACCGTCTGCACCCGCGCCAGCGACCAGCCGCGCTCCGCCGCTGCGCCCGCCACCTTCTCCACGAGAACCGTCGCGCCCAGCGCCCGCCGGTTCTCGCTGTCGTCCACGGCCACGTCGTCGTGGATCAGCACCGAATCCACGTCGTAGCCTTCATCCACCAGCCACTCCATGGCCATTTCCATATTGAGCATGCCGCCGGTAAAGTTTTTCTTGACGAAGAGCGCGCCGCGGTCCCCCGTCACGTGCAGCGCGGCGGCGACGTACTGCTCCGCCGTGGGGCTGGTAAAGACATCGCCGGGGCAGGCCACATCTAACATGCCGGGGCCAACGTAGCCGGTGTTGAGCGGCTCGTGGCCGCTGCCGCTGCCGCTGATCAGCGTCACTTTGCGGGGGATGGGTGCATCGCAGCGGTAGACAAAGTGGGGGTTGTAGTGAACGCGAAGCAAATCGGCATGGGCAAATTCGAGACCCTGCAGCGTTTCGATGACGGTGTTGGCTGGTTTGTTAATTAACTTTTGCATGGAGTTTGCGGCTCGTGAACATGGGGGGTCGGATGTTACAACGTAGAACGCAGAAAGTGGCGCGCGAGTTTCGCCTTCGTCCCATTTCATCAACATCTCATCAAAATGGTGCTTTGCCAGATGCAGACAAGGTACGGGAAAAAGGCAATCCGGACGGGCGATGGGGCATAAGCAGGGGAGCAACCAACTTGACCACGTTCTTGCAAATCCTCTATCTCCATTGTAACGGCGTTTGGTCAATTGGGCAATCTGAACATTTGGGCTGGGTGCATCCCAACCTGAGGAGTGGCCGCTTCGGGAAGCGGTGATGATTGGATGGGGCCAGCCGTTTGATGGCTGTCGCTTTCCGGCAGCCCGTACACATCCTCACTTGTCGTTCGCCACAGATGGCTTGCCCTCGCTTTTGAATTGCCCCAATCTGGGAGACGCCTTGGGGATAATATCAACTTTCGCTTCGCCCCTTTTTAAGGTACAGTAGATGCAGTTAGCAAAGCAGACACAATCCACATCCAGGAGGGAATGTACAATGAGAATCCTGAACCACAAACCACTTATCGTAATTGCGCTGCTGTTGCTTGCGGCGCCAATGCTGGCCGGCTGCGAACTGCCGGAAGCCGAGCCCAACGCTGTCGAGCGGGCAGAAACGGAGGAACAAGCAGCAACAGACGAGCAGGCAGAGCCAGAAGCGGTCGAGGGGGCCGAAGTGGTTGACCCCAGTACGGGGCAGGTCGTCGAGGTGGAGGGGGCTGTCCCGCTGCTGGGGGCGGAGTCGATTGGCGTGCGCTTGAGCGAAATCGTAGGCCAGGACGTTCAGGCCGTCGACGGCGGCGCGCTGGGTACAATCGACGACCTGGTGCTCAACGTGGAGACGGGCGAACTCGCTTACGTTGCTCTTTCCCTCAGCGATCGCGAGGGCGAAATTTTGCCAATCCCTGCCGAAGCGCTTCTGCGCAGCGTGGAGTCCGAGGCAAATCTCTATGCGCTGGGCATCGAACCGGAGATTCTGGCCGATGCCCCCTTCTATCCACTGGATGAGGAGCCGTCTGCCGATGCCGAGCTAGCCTACAGCACCTACTGGGGTGGTCTGGGCTACCTGGGGGCAAATCCCGCTTACGACGGCGCGGCAGCGGGCCTCTACCCAGCGTCCAGGCTGCGCGTCAGCGAGCTGCTTGGACGTGCCATCGCCGACGGCGAGGGCGAGGAGGTTGCCACGCTGGAGGACCTGATCTTCGAGGCGTTGTTTGTCCGCTACGCCAGGCTGTCGCTGTCGGCGGGCGACGCGGGGCGCGCCAGCCTCGTGCCGCTTTCCACGCTGATCTACAACCTGGAAACCGATTCGATGGTCATCGATCTGAATCCGCAAATTTTGGCCGATATGCCCAGTATTGAGGGGGAGATCGACTTTGCGGATGTGGACTGGGACAGCGACTTCGCGGCCTACTGGGAGGAGCAGGCGCTATTGGAACAAGCAGGCATGCGCGTGCTCGCTTCGGCCACTCTCCAAGCCAGCGAATTAATTGGCTACGGCGTCACCGGTGTAAACGTTGACGACCTGGGCGAAATTGAGGATTTTGCGGTGGACCTGAGCCAGAATCGCATTGCCTATGCCATTGTCTCGCTGGGCGGCTTTCTTAATATTGGCGAGCAGTTCTACCCCGTCCCGTTGAGCGAGTTTCGGCTGAATCGTCAGCTGCAGCAGATTGTGCTGCCCGTTGGGGAAGAACGCTTTGCGGACGCGCCCAACTTTACTGAAGGCGAGATCGACGAGGCAATTGCCGATGTCGCGCTGGTGGACGAGTTAAACAGTTTCTGGCAAATGGAATTCACGCCCGGAGAGGGGTCCATTGTGCGGGCCACTTCCCTGCTCGATTACGAGCTGGTGAATGCCGATGGCGAAGTCACCGGCCAGTTTGATGACTTGGTTGTTGATATCTTTGACGGCAGCGTGGACTATGCCGTGTTAAGTTTTGGCGGTTTTCTCGACATTGGCGAGCGGGAGATTGCCGTTCCCATGGGCCGCCTCACGCTGAACGCCAGCGATAACCGTATCGTTATCGATGTCGACACCGAAACGCTGGAGAACGCGCCGGAATTTGTACCGCTCAGCAACGCTCTGGCCTATAGCTTGAACTGGGAAGAGGAGGTGAATGCCTATTGGGATTCAGTGGCGGAATAAGCAGTTCGATATCTAGATTCCGTTGACATTTATTGAGGGCCACTTTCCAACTTTCAACGGAATCTAGATTCGTACCAGAATCTGTGCCCCGACTTGTATATCCATCTATGAGCCACAAGACAAAGTTTTGGTAAATTAATTGGGTCAGCCGAAATTCTCCCACTGTCTGGAACGCTGAGTCTGTAACGCAAACAATCCCTAAATTATTTCCCATTGGTAACCTACCCGTGGGCAGAAGGAGAACCCAATGACGTACACCACTGATACCGATCGCACGACTACCGGCAGCCCCTGGGGCGGCGCGGCCATTGCAGGCGTTGTTTCGCTGATTGTCAACCTGATCGTGCTTTACATCCTCTATCTCATTATCCCACCCATTGGCGAAATCAACCTGGGCTGGACGATGACGATGGTGGCTATCCTGTCCTTTTTTGCTGGCCTGTTTAGCTACTACGGCGGCTGGCGCCAGTCCACCGCTACCGCGGTGCGATAGCGCGACCGCTAGAAGACAAATTCGAGTAGACCCAGCAAATTGCAAAATTTGCTGGGTCTCTTTGTTTTGTCATCCGCCGCTTGGTGCGGAGCGCCCCGCCCCAGAGCTACTCCCCACCGTACAGCGCTTCCCGCCGCTCCACCTTTGCCTCATCCAGAACAAGCCCCAGCCCCGGCAGCGTTGACAGCGCAAACGTGCCGTTTTCGGGCCGATAGATGGGCCGGTGAAAATACTGCTTCTGCTCCTGATAAATGACTAGGTATTCGACCAGCGGAACCGTCGCTGGCGACTGCGACGCGGCGACGTGCAGCGCGGGCAGCAGCGAATGGCCGTGCGCCACCAGCGGCACGCCAAAGGCCGAGGCCAGCGTCGCGATTTTGACCAGCTCGGTGATGCCGCCCGTCCAGTCCGGATCGTTCTGCAGCACGTCCACCGCTTCGTTAATCAGCAGCTCCTTCGTCTGCCAGCGAGTGTAGACGTGCTCGCCCGTGGCGATGGGCACGCGGCTCGCCGCGCGGAGGCGGCGGAAATCGGCCACGCGCTCCGGCGGCACGGGCTCCTCCATCCAGCGCGGGCGCAGCGGCTCCAGCGCCTGCACCATGCGCGTCGCATAGCCCACATCCCAGCCCATAAAGGCATCAAACATCAGCGTGTAGGCGTCGCCCACGGCTTCGCGCACGGCGCGAGCCATCGCCAGATTTTGTACGAGCCCCGCTTCGCCGTCGCCGGGGCCGTGGCGGAAGAACCATTTCTGGGCGGTGAACCCCTTTTGCCTGTACTCGGCGGCGCGCGTTGCCGCGGCCTCCGGTTCGGTTGAAAAGCCCAACATGCTGGCGTAGGCGGGCACGCGCTCGCGCGTCGGACCGCCCAGCAGCCGGTAGACGGGCTGCCCCCACGCCTTGCCCTTCAAATCCCACAGCGCACAGTCGACGGCGCTGATTGCTTTCAGCAGCAACCCGGAGCGCCCGTGTCGATTGAGCCGCAGCATCTGGTCGAGCAGCAGCTCCGTTGCCAGCGCATCGCGGCCCAGCAGGAAGGGGCGCAGCTCGCGCTGAATCAGCCACGCCTGGTCGGGCTCAATCGGCCCGAACAGCCCGGCGTGCTCGCCCGCCTGCACCTCCACGTAAATCTCGTCCACGGCCCGCGGCTCGGTTGAGCCAGCCGGGTTGCGCGCGTTAAATTCGGGGTAGATGTCCAGCTGTTGCGCCTGCCGGCTCTCCGTGGCAAAGGGCGGATTTTGCCACATGCCGGAAAGGCGAAAGAGGCGAATGTCGGTGATATTCACAAGGACTCCTTTTTTTATGAGTGTTGTTGGGTGTGAGCAGATGGTCGAACGTGACCGTCACGGCCCAACGGACTGTGGTCTTCCCCTTCGTGGTGCGGGCCGTGATTGTCACGTGCCGCGACCAATGCCGTCTGTCGGAACCAAGTGATCGGCACGATCCAGCCTCACCCGTTGCGCCGGGCGACCCACCACGCGCTCGTAATTTTCCGGATCGGTGTCGGCTTCGGTAACAAGCACGAGCACGGTCGTCTCCGGGCCGATTTGCAGAAAGTCACGCTGCTCTGCCCCGGCCAGCGCGGCTCGCAGCGCGGCCAGCCCCGCCGCCCCACATTCGCCCGCCACCACGCCCGCCGCGGCCAAATCGTGCATGGCAGCGTAAACGGATTCATCGTCCAGCGCCACAAATAAATCGATGCCCTGCTGGGCAAAGGGCAGGGCCAGCGGCGAAGCCAGGCCGCAGTTGAGGCCGGACATCGCTGAATCGTGCGGCCCCGGCACGGGCACGGGCTCGCCCGCCTGTACGGCCCTTTTCATGCAGTCCGCCGCCAGCGGCTCCACGCCGACGATCCGCGTGACGCTGTTGTGCCCCAACGGATTACTAGGGCGTCGGTAGTGGCTGACGACCGCCGTTGCCAGCGCGCCCACGCCAATCGGCACGACGACGAGGTCGGGCCGCGGCCAGCCCCGCGCGGCCAACTGCTCATCCACCTCCGAGAAAATGGTCGCGTAGCCCTCGACGATCCGGGAGGGAATCTGCGTGTAGCCCGTCCACGCCGTGTCCGAAATGGTCCAGCGCGTGCGGCGGCCGCCAGGTGAGCCGCCGAATGACTCGTCGGGCGTGCCGTCCAATTCGGCGGTGCGGGCCACGGCGTCATCGTACGAGCCATCGACCACGGTCAGCGCGGCCCCCTCACTGCGGATCGCATCGCGCCGCGCGGGGGCCATGTCGCGGGGGACAAAGATGTGGGCGGGGAGATCGAGCAGCCGCGCCATGTGGGCCACGGCGCGCCCGTGGTTGCCGTCCGTCGCCGCCACGAGCACGATTTTGTCGCGGTGGGGCGCGACCTGGCTGCGCAGCGCGTCGAGGCTATCGATGGCGTTCGCGTCCAGCGAGAGGCGCTCCAGCAGCGTGCGGTAGATGGCCCAGGAAGCGCCGAGAAATTTGTAGGCGGGCAGCCCCATGCGCGCCGATTCGTCCTTCGCCAGCAGCCGACCGAGGCCCAGCGACGCGGCCAGTCCGGGCAAATTGTGCAGCGGCGTGGGCTGGTAGGATGGGAAGAGGCGGTGAAAGGCGCACGCGTCCGCGGAAGCCAGCGACCGGTCGACGGTGGATCGCGCGGTGGGGTTGCGGTAGAAGCGGGGCGCGGCCATTACTGATACGCCAGCGACCCATCCGCCCGCCACGGCTGCGCGCGCCGCCACGGCTCGTAGGGATGTTTGACCATCTCTTCCTCGATCAGGTCGATGCCCAGGCCGGGCGTCTCGGGAATTTCGAGATAGCCGTCGACTAGCTTCATCGGCTCGTCGATAATTTGGCTGCGCACGCCGCTGTCGTCGGGGTTGTATTCGAGCACGAGGAAATTTTGCGTGCTGGCAGCGAAATGCACGTTGACCGCGTTGGCCACGGGGCCGCAGGGGTTGTGCGGCGCGACGCTCACGTAGTGCGCCTCGGCCATGGCGGCAATTTTCTTCATCTCCCACAGCCCGCCCGTCAGGCAGATGTCCGGCTGGATGATGTCCACGGCCTGCTTTTCGAGCAGTTCGCGGAATTCGTGGCGCGTGTAGAGCATTTCGCCCGTCGCCAGCGTCACGCGGACGAGCGAGCGCAGCTTGGCCATCGCGTCGTAATTTTCCGGGCGCAACGGCTCCTCGACAAAGAGCGGCCTGAAGGGCGCAACCACGTCGCAAAACTCCGCTGCGCGCGCTGGCTCGAACATGCGCGCGTGGGGGTCGATCCCGATGTCCACGTCGTCGCCCACCGCGTCGCGCACGGCGGCCACCCGCGCTTCGACGTCGTTGAGCACGCGCAGCCAGGGCAGCGTGGCCCAATTCGGCGGGAAAATGCCGGAGCCGAGCTTGAGCGCCGTGTAGCCATATTTCTCGACCAGCCGCGCGCTGTTCTCGGCCACCTCCTCCGCCGTGCGCCCGCCGACGCCCTGGTAAACGCGCACCTTGTCGCGGCACTTGCCGCCAAGCAGCCGGTAGACGGGCAGCCCCGCGGATTTGCCCAGAATATCCCACAGCGCGTGCTCGATGCCGCTGATGGCGGCGTTGGTGACTGCGCCGCCGGGAAAGCGCGAGCCCGCGTACATCAGGTGCCACAGCGCCTCGATGTCGCGTGGGTCGCGGCCAACGAGCCAGCCCTCAAAATCCTTGATCACCTCCGCGGTCGCCTTATCCGGCCCCACGGAGTAAGCCTCGCCCACACCGTAGAGCCCTTCATCCGTGTGGACTTTGACAAAGGGCACGTTGCGCCGCCCCATGTTGACGAGGTGGGCATCGATGCTGGTGATTTTCATGGAAGCCGTCCTATTTCTGTGTAAATTGCTGTAGAGATTTGATGGGTTTATTGATCGTAGCACCGCCACCCATTTCGCGCAACGTGATTGACGCGCACTCGCTGCTGCGTTATGATACAAAGCATGATTCGTAGCTTTGCTGATAGGGAAACGCAAAAGGTTTTTGGCCGTCAATTTTCGCGTCGCTTGCCGCCGGATATTCAACACAGAGCGCGAATCAAGCTAGAGATATTAGAGGCCGCGGAGCGCCTGGAGGATTTGCAAATTCCACCATCAAATTATCTGGAGCAACTCTCCGGCAACCGCCGAGGACAGCATAGTATTTGCATCAACAGACAGTGGCGAATTTGCTTCCGCTGGCAAGATGGCGGAGTGGAAGATGTGGAAATTGTAGACTATCACTAGAGGACCTCATGACCGATAAAAAACTGCCGCCTATCCATCCCGGCGAAGTGCTCCACGAAGAATTTTTGGAGCCGCTGAACATTGAGCAAAGCCAGCTTGCAGCGGATATTAGCGTGTCGCCGGAATGGATCGCTCAGCTCGTGCAGGGTCAGCGCGCGATTACGCCGAACTTGGCGTTGCGTTTGTCGCGCTACTTTGGCCTATCGGAACGCTTTTGGCTGAATTTGCAAATGCGCTACGATTTGGAAACGGAGAAAGACCGTCTGGCTAATCGGCTGCAAAGCGAAGTGCGCGTGCGCGCGGCTGCCTAAATCGGACGGATTGTGATGGTTGCAATACTAGCCTTTCATGCCGGTGGTGACGATGCCACGCACAAAGTATTTTTGCGCAAAGAAGAAGAGCAGCAGCGGCGGCAGCGCCGTGATCAGCGAAGCCGCCATCAGGATCGCCTCCTTGGGCTCCTCGCCCTCGAAGGGGTTGGATTGGAAGAAGCGGAGACCGATGGAAACGGTAAATTTTTCTGTTGAGTTAAGAAAGATCAGCGGGGCGATAAACTCGTTCCAGTGTTCGATAAACGAGAAGATCGCCACCGTCGCCAGCGCGGCGGTGGAGAGGGGCAGCACGATGTTCCAAAAGATGCGCAGCGAGGAGGCGCCGTCGATTTTGGCGGCCTCGTCCAAATCCCTGGGGATCGTCATGAAAAACTGGCGCAGGAGGAAGATGTAGAAGGCGCCGCCGCCAAAGAAGGAGGGCACGATCAGCGGTAGGAAGGTGTTGATCCAGCCCAGGTAGCGGAAGAGCAGGAAGGTGGGCACAATCGTCACCTGCCAGGGCAGCATCATGGTGCTGAGGACGAGGAAGAAGAGAGCGTTGCGCCCCGGAAAGCGAAAGCGCGCAAAGCCGTAGGCCACGGCCGAGGCCGACAGAATCTGGCCGAACATGGCAAAGGCCGTCACGATCATCGTGTTCCAGATAAAGCGCGCAAAGGGGGCAATCGTGAAAACGTCGCGGTAATTTTCCCAGCGAATCTCCTGCGGCCACCAGGTGGGCGGAAAGAGATAGATTTCCGAGATCGGCTTGAGCGAACTGGAGACCGTCCAAAAGAAGGGCAGGCTAAAGGCCAGCGCCGCAATAATAGCGATGGCGTACAAAATCAATTTGTACAGTCCACGCAAAAGAGCGTGGCTCCCCATGTTGGTCTGGCTTTGCTGGCCGGTAATGGATTGACGGGTGCGTTCGGCGGTGGTCACGTGCGATCTCCTTCCGCAAATTCATAGTAGACCCAGCGGTCGGACCAGCGGATCTGCAGGTAGGACAGGGCAAAGATAATCACAAAAAAGACCCAGGCCAGCGCCGAGGCGTAACCCATCTGGAAGAAGTTGAAGGCGTTGTAGTAGAGGTGCAGCATAAAGAACCACGTGGCGTAATTGGGCCCGCCGCCGGTGGCGACGTAGGCCAGCGAAAAGACGCCGAAGGCGCCGATGACGCCCAGGATCATGTTGAAGAGAATCACCGGCGTGATCAGCGGCAGGGTGACGTGGCGAAAGCGCTGGAAGATGTTGGCGCCGTCGATTTCCGCCGCTTCGTGCAGCGCCTGCGGCACGCCCTGCAGGCCCGCCAGAAAGATGATCATGCGCCCGCCGCCGACGCTGGCCCAGAGCGAAATCAGCACAAACGAGGGAATCGCCCAGTCTCGGCTGGTCAACCAGCCCGGCCCGTCGATGCCCACGCCGCCCAGCAAGAAGTTGACGAGCCCGACCTGCGGCTGCAGCAGCCACACCCACAGAATCGCCAGCGCCACCACGGGCGTGAGCGAGGGCAGATAAAAGAGCGCGCGAAAAAAGTTGCGCCCCTTTAGCTCTTGATTGAGCAGCAGCGCCGCCAACAGCGAGAGAAAAACGCCCAGCCCAACGGCGGCAATCGAGTAGTAAGCCGTGCGTCTCAGCGACGGCCAGAAGAGCTGATCACCCGTAAACGCCTGCACGTAGTTGGCGAACCCGATCCACTCCGGCGCGCCGCCAATTTTGTACTCGGTAAGGCTGAGGTAAAACGATGCCAGAATCGGCCCCAGCGAAAAGACCAGAAAGCCAAAAATCCAAGGGCTAATCCACAAGTAGCCTTCAATGGCTTCTCGCCGCCGCAGCGAAGAACCCCACCAGGAAACCCTGTTCATGGGTGAAACCTTTCTACAAGAGAAAATCCCAGGCTGACGGTCGATTTCCCAGCCTGGGATTTGCGTGATCACCTGAGCGATGCGGAGCGGCCGTGCCGGCTACGGTCGCGGCTTGTCCATGATGTCCTGAATCTGCGAGGCGACGCTGTCGATAAAGGCGGGGGTGGGCGCTTCATCGCCCGCCCACAGCGGCTGGGTGAGCTGCGCCAGCGCCGTTTCGGCCTCTTCCTGACGCCAGTTGCTCGTCACCCGGCTATCCATTGCGTTGTCCATCACCTCTTTGAAGGTCTGGCGATAGGGCGTTTCCAGCAGGACGGGGCTGCCGTACACGTCCGGGCGACCGCCCACCGTGCCGCCGATCACCCCCAGCAGCACGCCGCTTTCCTGGCTGCACAAATAGCGCACCCACTCAAAGGCTTCGACGGGATTTTCCGTAGCTGTCGTAATGGCGTAGGCATCGACTTCATAATCCGAGCCGCCGACACCGCCCGGCCCCAGCGCGTTGGGCACAACGGACCACTCAAAGTTGTCCTCGATCACGTTGCCCAGGTTGGAGACGGAGGTTCCGCCCTGGAACATGCCCAGCAGGCCGCTCGTCCACATCTGCCGGTCCGGATCGTCGCCAAAGCCCAGCATCTGCTCCGGCGTGGGCGCAACCCGAGAGGTGTGGAACATATTGTAGAGCCATTCGACGGCTTCCACGCCCTCCGGCGAATTCATCTGGAATTGCGTGCCATCCTCTGAGATAAGCTGCGTGCCAAAGGCGCGGAAGAGCGTCACGAAGCCCTTCCACGAGGTGTTGGGCAGGTAGCCAAACTGGGAGACCTGGTCGCCCTCTCGGATGGTCATCGCCTCGGCCATAGCGAGCTGCTCCTCAATCGTCCAATCCTCCTGTGGATAGGCGAGGCCCAGCCTCGTCAAAGGCATTCTGATTGTAGTAGACCAACGCCACGCCGGGATGCGCCTTGAAGGGCAGGCCCAGCAGGTTGCCATCTACGCTAATGGCGTCGATGCACCCCTCGTAATACTCGGTCAGGTCGACGTTCTGAGAATCGATCAGATCGTCGATGGGCTGGATAATATTTTGGGCGTAAGCAAAGTAAATCTTGGCCTGGCCCAGCGCGCTCCACACCACGTCGCCCAGCGTGTTGCCTGCCTGCATGGTGGCAATTTTGGAAGAAAATTCATCGCCGGGGAACGACTCCTTGACCAGCTCGATGTTGGGGTTGGCTTCCATAAACTTGGGCATCTGCTGCTCGTACAGCGCATCTTCCTGGCTGCCGATGCGGGCGTGGAAGCGAACCGTCACGGCATCCGCAGCGGGAGCTGCGCCTTCGGTATCGGTCGTGGTGGCGGCGGGCGCACAGGCAGCCAGCGCGAGCGTTGCTGCCCCCGCAGAGGCCATGCGCAGAAAATCGCGTCGAGAGAGGCGGTTGGAATTCTTCATTTCATACTCTCCTTTGGAACACAAGATTGGGGATGCAGGATGCGGGTGAGGCTTGACAATGAGTTGCAACAGAAAAACCATCGCAGATCACCGCAGAGATAAGCGGGTGACTGCTAAGTAGGGAGCAAACAGAAAAGGCAAGAAAATGTACTTTTGATTACAGGACTATAGCATGGGCACACCATCGTGTCAAACGAACTTTAAGAAATTTCTTCGGAATCGGGGACGTGTTTCTTACGGGGAAATACAAACAAGAAGTTGCGGTCTCAAACTACGCACCGCCTCCTCGGTTTTTGAGATGCAGCTCGAAAATTCACTCTGTTTCGATTTTGTAGGAAGGGGCGCTCTACGTAAAGCCCCGCCCTACGACGGCGATCAGCAGCAGCGCCACCGCGCCGAAAACGACAAATTCCCAAACGACGCGCCGCGTGAGCTGCCGCTGAAGGCCCTGCTGCCCAATGCCGACAAAGAGGTAGAAAATCAGCAGCAGCAGCAGCGAAGCCGTCAGCTCCGGCAGGCCGCGCCAGTAGTTGAGCGCCCACGTCACCTGCCCCAGCACCAGCCCGATCACCGCGCCGTGGCTGATGACCGTGCTGGTGCGCAGGCGCGCGTTGCGCAACACCTCCACCGCCAGCAGCATCGCCGTCAGCGCGACAAAGGTGCCCGAAATGAGGCTGCGCGTGCGCGTTTGGTAGACAAACAGAAAGAGCAGCAGCGCCGCGCCGTAGGCCAGCGCGTTGAGCACAAAGCGTGCGCGGCGGTAGCCCGGCTGGCCGCGCTCCACCGTCGTGTACAGGCAGAAGAGCGACAGCGCCACCAGCCCCCCGCCCAGCAGCATGGTGCTAACCTGCACCAGCCGGTTGGGCGCGACCGGCAGCAGCAGCACGGCGATGATCGTCAGCGCCATGGGCAGCGCCCAAAAGGCCCACGTCCGCCGCGTCTCCTCGCTGTCGGGCGCAAAGGCGGGGTGGACGGAGAGCACGCTCTGCGTTCCCCCCGCCGCCACCGCCGCCAGAAAAAGCGCCGCCAGCGCCGTCTTGCCAATCGCCACGCTCACGGGCGAGCCCAGCATATTTAGGCTGATCACGCGCGTCGGCACGTCCACCAGCACGCTCAGCCCCAGGCCAAAGACAAGCAGCCAGGTGACGACGCTGATCCGATCGCGGTAGTCCACCTGCTGCACGGGGCGAAAGACGGTGCGCGGCAGGCCATCCGTGGCCGGGCGCAGCGGCGGGCGCGTCGTCGAGCGAGTCGTGCGCGGCCAGCCGGTGGCGCGCGCGCGCAGGCCGGGGTAGAGGCGCGCCAGGGCATCGGAGAGCCCGGCGACCAAATTTGTGGGTTGTTGCGGCCTCACGTTATTCTTCATGTCGTTATTCTAGGCCGAGCCGGATGGCCTGTCAAGCGCCGTTTGGCGTTCCCAGCAATTCTCAACCCAGAAGTTGGAACCGCGGATGAACGCGGGTAAACGTAGATTTCTACCTGCTTTTACTCAAAATGCGATTACCCGCGTCTATCTGCGGTTGGCTTTCTTTTGATATGTGGCAGAATATCGCAGTATGGCAGAACATCGCAGTTCGTTCACCCGTCGTCCGCGCCCGCGCAACCTGCGGGTGATGCTGGCGGCGGCGCGCATCCTGCTGCTGCTCATTCTCCTGGGCCTGCTGGTCGATTTTGCCCTCACGCAGGCGACGAAGCAGCGACGCTCGCCCCGCCCCTTCACCGATCCCATCGCCGTCGTACACAATACGGCTCTGCCCTTCCTCGGCGTCACCGTGGAGCTGGAGCAGTACGCCACGCAGGCGGAGCGCCGCGCCGCGCTGCAAACGCTGCGCGACGCCAACTTTCGCTGGGTGCGCCAGCGCGTGGATTGGGCGCTGGTCGAGCCGCAGCCGGGCCGCTTCGACTGGGCGCAGAGCGACGCCCTCCTGCGCGACATCCTCGCCGCCGACCTCGTGCCGCTCGTCGTGCTGGACGGCAGCCCCGCCTGGGCCCGCGCCCCCCGCGACGCCGACAATCCGTTCGCGCCGCCCCAGCATCCCCAGCCCTTTGCCAATTTTGTCGCCGCCTTTGCCGCGCGCTACCGGGCACAAATTCAGTTCTATCAGCTCTGGGACGAGCCCAACATCGCGCCGCACTGGGGCAACCGCCGCCCCGACCCCGTCGCCTACGCACAGATGCTGTCGCTCGCCAGCCCCGCCCTGCGCGCCGCCGATCCGGACGTCGGCGGCCCCACGGTCATCGCCCTGGCGGCCCTGGCCCCCACAGCGGACCGCGGCCACACGGCGCTGGACGAGCCGTACTTCCTGCAGCGCCTCTACGCCGCGGGCGCGGCCCCCCACTTTGACGCCGTCGCGGTGCAGCCCTTTGGCTTTGGCACGCGCGCCGGCGAGACTCGTCTCGACGCGGCGGCGCTCAACCTGCGCCGCACCGATCTCGTGCGCCGAACGATGGTGGCGGCGGGCGACGGGGCAACGCCCGTGTGGGCCGTGCGCTATGGCTGGAGCCGCGCCCCCGCTTCGGCGCGGTTCGGCGCCGCATTTGGCACGGTTTCGGCCCAAAATCAGCGCGACTTTGCCACCGCTGCCCTCGACTTCGCCGCCGCCCGCCCCTGGCTGACGGCAATGGGCTGGGCCGTGGATCAACCCGCCGCGCCAAGCGATCCGCGCTGGGGCTTTGCGCTGACGAATGAGCTGCGGGCCGAATTTGCCAGCTGGTCGCCACCGAGCCGCGGTCTGCCGGATGCGCCGGGTCGAGCCCTCCCAATGGGGTTCTCAAAAGCAGGCTGGAGCGAAGACGCGCTCCACTCCGATGTTTTTGGTACAGGGCGGAGCGCAGCCGGATCCACCGGCGCTTGGCTGCTTGCGACGCTTGTTCTGCTCGTCGTTGCTCTTCAGCGCACGACGGCTGCCGCCCGCGTGCTGCCCTGGCAAACGATCCATCGTCGCTATGGGGCCGCGCCCGTTTGGGTGCGCGCGACGGCTTGGCTCGCGCTGCTCGCGATCTACCACCTCGCCACGTGGCCACCGCTGATTGTGCTGTGCTGGGGGCTGGCTGCCTTGGGCGTGGCCGCTCAGCCGCTGCTCGGCCTCGCGCTGGCGGCGGCGACGCTGCCCTTCCACATCTGGCACAAAGAGCTATCCCTGCCCGGCGCGACCGTCGCCGTCGCGCCGAGCCAGGCGGCGCTGGGCTGTTTGGCCGCGGCGCTGGTTTTTCGCTGCGTTCGCTGGCGATTCTTCACGCCGTGGGCGTGGAATTTGGGCGCAGGGCGCAGCACAAACCGACGGCACATTCCTAGTTTGTTCGAGCTTTGCACAACGGACTGGCTGGCGCTGGCCTGGCTGGTTGTTGGCCTGCTGGGCTCGCTGACTAGGTGGCACGCGCCTGCCTATCGCGAAGGGCTGCTCGACCTGGTGCTCGCCCCGCTGGGCCTCTACGCAGCGACGCGGCTGCTGGTGCGCACGCCAAAGGCGCGTCGGCAGCTTGGCGGGGCGCTGCTGCTGGGTGGCGTGCTAACGGCAGCGGTGGGGCTGTGGTCGTGGAGCCGCGGCGGCGGGGAGGCCGTGGACGGCGTGCGGCGCTTGATGGGCCCACACTTTTCGCCCAACCACACGGCGCTTTACCTGGAGCGAACGCTCTGGCTGGGCGCGGGGCTGTGGCTGGCCGCCCGCTGTCGCTGTCGCTGGCTCGTTGGCGGCGGCGTTGTGCTCGCGGCGGCGGCGCTGGCGTTGACGGCGAGCCGGGGGGCGCTGCTGCTGGGCGTGCCGGCGGGCTGTCTGCTGCTGGGGATGTTGGGTTGGTTCACGGGAAGGCGGACGCCGAATGATGTGCAAGCGCTTTTGAACTGGGCCAGCGGCTGGCAGAGGTGGCGCAGGCGAACCGCATTGACTGCGGGGATGGCTGCTGGCATTGCGGCCGCCGTGGGCGCAACGGCTTTGCTAAGCGACGCGACGCCGCTGCCGCTGCCGCTGGCGCAACGCTTATTCAATAGCGCGACGCTGCTGGACCGGCTCGCCATCTGGCGGGCAACGCTGTCGCTGTGGGGGACGGGGCCGCTGCTGGGCACGGGCGCGGGCGGCTTTGCGTGGCGCTACCCGGCCTTTTTGCCGGTGCAGCCGCTGGATGGGCCGCTCGACGGCGCGCTGCTGCACCCGCACAACGTGTGGCTTGAATTTGCGTCGATCCACGGCGCTGTGGGGCTGGCCTGGCTGCTGGCGCTGCTGTTGGTTGTCGCCCGCCACGCCCGCCGCGCAGCCGCCCAGCGCGACTGGCTCGCCCTGGGGCTGGTGGCCGCGCTGGGCGCCGGGCTGGCCCACGCCCAGGTGGATGCCTTTGCGGCGCTGGCCGATTTGGCCGGGTGGCTGTGGATCGCGCTGGCGCTGCTTCGTCCCGCACCAAGCGGCGCTTGGCATTACTGTGCCTCCCCCGCTGGCACCTCCTGCGGCAAGCGGCCCGACCGCGCCGCCAGCGCCGCCAGCCGACCTGCCGCCTCGCCCAGCGGCACGGCATTGCCCGTGACGCGGTAGCTGGCGTGGGCGAAAAAGTCGCCGCTGATGCAGCGACCGGCCAGCAGCAGGCCGTCGACATCGCGGGCGATTAGTGCGCGCAGGGGAATGTCGTAGGGCTGCGATTGAACGCCCGCGTTGCCGTAACTTTTGCTGACAGCGCCGTTGGTGGCGTGAACGTCCACGGGAAAGGTGACGCGGCAGACGGCGTCGTCGTGCTTGCGTCCCGTGATGAGGTCATCGGCGCTGACGGTGTAAAGACCGTGGATGCGCCGCGCCTCGCGCACGCCGATTTGCGCACCAGTTGCCGCGAGGCGCAGCTTACGCCACGGCCCACCCAACGCACGCAGCCCGCGTACCAGCTCGTGCAGCTCGGCGCGCGCCCGCAGCGTCGCCGCCGTGATTTGGGCGGCATCAAGCGCGGAGACGCCGTATTCGTGATTTGCCATCAGTGCAAACAAATCATCGCGGATGGGGAAGAGCGAGGGTTTCCCGTAGGAGGGCGAGACGCCCGCGCGGGTTAGCTCCGTCAGCAGCGCCTCCTGTGGCGCGCCGCCTGTGCCGCGGCTGCCGCTCACAAAGGGCTCGACTTGGCAACGCGTGATGCCCGCCAGCAACCCCATCAGCGACATGGGCTGCATCGCGCCCGTTTGCGGGTGGCCCAGGTCGAAGCCGCAGCCCGCCAGCGATGCCAGGTCGCCGTCGCCCGTGGCGTCGACAAAGATTTTGGCCGCCCACGCCTGTCGCCCGGACTTGGATTCGGTGAGGGCGACGGCAAGGCGGTTGTTGCCGTCGCGCGCGGCAGCGACCACGCGCGTGTGGAGCTGCATCTGCACGCCCGCTTCCAGGCACAGCTGCTCCAGCGACAGCTTCATCACTTCGGCATCGTAGAAAAAGCTGCCGCGCACCCACGGCAGGTCGTACCCCTCGTGCTCAATCACGCGCTGCCCGGCGTTCCGCTCCAGCCGCTCGACCAGCTCCGGCAGAAAGCCCTGCTTGTTGCCGCTGTCCAACACGTAGCTCAGCAGCCCCGCCGTCCACACGCCGCCCAGGCAGCCGTGAAGTTCGAGCAGCCGCGTGGTCGCGCCCGCACGGGCCGCTGCAATCGCGGCGGCCACGCCCGCCGGCCCGCCGCCGCAAACGAGCACGTCGCAATGGTCGACGAAGGGAACGTCGCGGGCGGCTTCAGCGAAGGTTGGCATGGTGTTGAAGTTTAGCGCTGACCAGCTTATCCATGTTGACAGTAGTATCTTACGGGGTTATTATTTGCCTATGATTAGAACGTTCAAGGACAAAGAGACCGAAAAAGTGTTTGATGGTCGGTTTTCCAGAAAATTGCCGCAGGACATTCAGCGGATCGCCGAGCGCAAATTAATTTTACTTCATCGTTCAGCGACTTTGAATGATCTACGTGTACCACCTTCTAATCGATTGGAGGCTTTGCGAGGGAGCCGAAAAGAACAGCACAGCATCCGCATTAATGACCAATGGCGGATTTGTTTTGAATGGCGTATGGACGGCGTGTACGATGTTGAAATCGTCGATTATCACTGAGGTACAACTATTGAGGTACAACTATGAGAGAATTTCCTCCTATTCATCCCGGTGAGATTTTGCAGGAAGAATTCTTGGGGCCAATGGGCATCAGCCAATATCGCCTGGCTAAAGACATTGGCGTTCCTGCAATGAGAATCAGTAAAATTGTGTGTGGCGAGCGAGGCATCAGCGCGGACACGGCACTTCGACTTGCGCGCTACTTTGGTATGTCCGTTGAATTTTGGACGGGCATTCAAACGCACTATGAGGTTGAACAGGCGAAAATGACTTTGGCGGACCGCTTAGAGAAGGAGGTCAAGGTTCTCACAGCGGTGTAGCGCGTCAAAAACATTCCACAAAGGTAAATTGGTAGGTCGGATTTAATCCGCGTCTCCGGCACGCGCCAGACGTTGCTTTCGTCTTCGCCGCTTGGTCTGGAGCGTGCCGGGGACGCGAGCCGCCATGAATTAATTCCTCCTTAATTCCTCCTGCCGACGGCTACCACTTCGTGCTGCCCGCCTCTAATTTCTCGCCGTGCAGCCAATCCCACACGTTGCGCCAGAGCAGGCGATGTTTGTAGGCTTCGGATTGGCCGTCGATGGGCAGCGAGAAGGGCGGTGGGCTAAAGGCGCGATCCGCATCGTGGTTCCAGCTGGGCGCGCTCGGCGGCGAGGCGCGGTTGAAGAGAAATTTGAGCATGCGCCGGTTTTGCTGGCTGCGGTTGGGCATCCAGGCGTGCCAGATGTCGTAGTGCGTAATAGCGACCGTGCCCGCCCCCACCGTCAGCGGAATCTGCGACTTGAAGTTCATGTAGCTGCCCATCTGCGAGGAGGGCGTGTTGTGATATTGCGTGCCGGGCAGCACAATCGTCGGCCCCATCGCCTCAATCACCTCCTGCGGATAATACATGCCGAGCACGCACTGAATCTGGTGGTGGCGCACGTTGAGGCTGTCTTGGTGCCAGTGGCCGCCGCTGCTGCCCGGCTCGGTGTAGTGGCAGTGGCGGTGGGCGTTCATCGTGTAGTCTGCGCCCAGAATGCTGACCAGCGCGCCGTGGACGCGCGGGTCAGCATAGATTTTGTGCAAATCCGGCACGCGATCCAGAATTTCGTTGCGCGGGTTGCCGCCTTCGGCGAAAACCGCGTCGATCTGCTCGCAAATTGACGCGTGAAAAGCGGCGGGGAAATCCGTCTGCACCAGCATGTAGCCGTTGATAATAAACTGCTCCATCTCGGCGTCGCTGAGCAGATGCTGTGCGTCTGCACTGGGGCGCTCCTGAACGGCGCTTCCGTTTGGGTTAAGCATGGTTGTCCTCCTTGACATTGTCTTTTAGAATCTCTTCCAATTTTTGCAGAACAAATTCATAGCCTACGTAGTTGAGTTCGCGATCGTCGTACGGGGCCATCGGGTTGGGAAACTGAACGATTTGCCAGCCATCGACCACGGCCTCGTGAACGGTTTCGTAAGGCCACTCGTCGACGCTGCGCAGGGTATCGCTGCCGTCGGGTGTCGGCTCGTGCTGGGCCATGCCGATCACCGGCGCGCTGATCGAGGGCGTGCGCGTGTGCAGGTAGAGCAGCCGCTGGCGCGGCGTCGCCCGTTGGACAATGCGCTGCAGCCGCTGCAAATCTTCCGCCGTCACGCCGCCGTTTGTCGCTTTGGCTTGGGCTTCGCGCAGCCAATCCGCAACGGAGGTTGATAATATAGACATTGGGTCTCCTTTTGAATTTACTCGTCCCGACGCTCTGCGTTGGGATGCAGTCTTAAACGCTCTGCGTCTCCTCTGAGCAGACGAGGCGTGATGGCAAAGTACGTTCGTCGGTCGCGTTTGGGACGCAGGGCATCTCGTTAGGCGTCCCGACAAGCAATCGTACCGACACGTCCACCTCGCTACGCCTTCACCGCACCGGATGTTAACCCTTGAATAAAATACTTCATGGCGAAGACGAAGAGCAGAAGCTGCGGCAGCGATGCAAAGACGTAGCCCGCGGCCTGTGGCCCCAATTCGGGGCGGCTGCTAAATTCGCCGATCTGCGGGTTGTAGCGCTCCAGCGCCAGCACCAGCGTCTCCAGATTTTGCGGCAGCATCAGCCGCGGCCAGATAAAGTCGTCGTAGATGTTGAGAAAGTTCAGGATCGCGACCGTCATCAAAATTGGCCAGGCGAGCGGGACGGCAATGTGGATCAGCGACTGCGTTTCGGTGGCGCCGTCCAGCCGCGCGGCCTCGAACATCTCTTCGGATTGCGAGCGAAAGAAAGTCGAGATAAGGAAGATGGCAAAGGGCTGACCACCGGCGATGTAGAAGATGATCAGGCCGTAGAGCGTGCCGCGCAGATTGAGCTGCTGCGCCAGCACAAAGTGGGGCGTCAGCAGGATAATGCCGGGAATCGTCATCACCGCGAGCACGAGGTAGAAGAGCAGGCCGCTGCCGGGAAAGCGGATGCGCGCAAAGGCGTAGGCGGCTGGGCAGGCGATCAGCAGCATCCCAAAAATGGAGACAAAGGAAATGAAAAGCGTGCGCAGCATCGACGGGATCAGGTCGAAGACGGCGATTCGGTAGTTGTTGGTAATTGGCGGCCAGGGCAACGACCAGAAGTCGGCATAGATCAGCACCGTGGGCCGCAGCGACATGGAAACCATGACGAGAATCACGAAAAAGGCGAAGAAGAGCAGCAGGGCAAGCAGCCCGTACTGGGCGACTTTGCTGACGCGGTCGCGCCGCCGGTAGTTGGGGTGGTGGTCGAGCTGTTGGGATTGCATTTGGGATTACTCGTTCCCACGCTCCGCGTGGGAATGCAGTCTTAGACGCTCCGCGTCTACGCTAGGCAGACGCGGCATCATGGTTGAGTACGTTCGTCGGTCGCGTTGGGACGCAGAGCATCCCACAGGGCATTCCCACGTAGAGCGTGGGAACGAGCAGGCTACACCTCCGCCTCGCGGCGGAAGCGCAGCAGGAAAATTGTGCCGCTAAAGATGATCGCAAAGAGCACGACGCCAATCGCCGACGCGTAGCCAAAATCACCCTCGGCAATTTGATAGTACATTTGCAACCCCGGTACGTAGGTCGCGTAACCGGGGCCGCCGCGCGTGTAGATGTAGACTTGGGCAAAGCCCTGAATGGCGCCCGCCAGCGTGAAGAAGAGCAGCAGCCGCGTCTGCGGTGTCAGCAGCGGCACGTCGATGTGCCAGAACTGTCGCCACCAGCCCGCGCCGTCCATGCGCGCGGCGTCGTACATTTCGGTGCTGATATTGAGCAGGCCGCCCATGAAAATCAGAAAGGGAAAGGCGCTGATGTAGGGGAAGCCCGCGGCGATAATCGCCCACAGCGCCGTGCTTTCATTGCCTAGCCAGGCAGTCGTCCACTGCGACAAGCCCACGGCGCGCAGCGTTTCGTTGAGCAGCCCGGCGTAGGGATCATAGACCATGCGCCAGAGGTAAACCGTGATCAGGCCGGGAACGACGGCGGGCAGCACAAAGAGCGTGCGAAAGACATATTGGTGGACGCTGTTGCGCAGGCGGAAGATCAGCTCGGCCACCAGCAGCGGCACGGTCAGCGTCTTGAGTAGGCTAAAGATCAAGATCAGCGCTAGATTGCCAAAGCCAACGCGGAAGTAGAAATCGTTGGTCAGAATTCTGCGGTAATTCTCGAAGCCGACAAATTCGGTGACTTTACGAATGCTAAAGTCGGTGAGGCTGTAGTAAAAGGCCATGAGCGCCGGGTAGTAGCTAAAGAGCAGAATCAGCGCGATAGAGGGCAGCACGAAGAGATAGGCCGTGCGCTGCCGCCAGGCAAAACGCAGTTGATGAACCGTGGCCCGTCGCCAGCGCTCGACGGCGGCGATAATCGCCGCGATCAGGGCCAGTAGCAGCGCAAGGTTCACTCCGTACCAGCTCAGCCGCAGCGTCGCCGCCAGCCCTGCGCCCTGCATCGCAGCGGGATTGATCGCCTGCCACGCGCCGTTGCGCGGAATCAGGGTAAGCGTCTCGCCCATCCGTTCGATGGCTGCGATGGTGCTGGTCGCCGCGCGCTCGTCAAAGAGCAGCGTCGTCGCGGCGTCGACGGCAAAGAGGTTGCCGTAATCGTCACCCGCCAGAAAGAGTGCGTCGCCCGCGTCGTCCACAATGGCTTGAACGCTGCGCAAGGGGTACTCAGAGAGATTGACGGCCCACAGCGTGGCCCCGCTGCCATTTAGCAGCGTCAGGTTGCCGCGCTCATCGCCGACCAGCGTCTGCTTGCTGGCCGCATCAAACTGCATGGCCGTTGGCGGCTGGGTCAGCGTGATTTTCCACTGCTCCATGCCCTCGGCGTCAAGGCGGCTGACGCGCGAATTGGCCGTGCCGTAAACGGCGCCGCCGTCGCGCGTGCCGTCCATCGCCGTGATCGTGAATTCGGCGCGCGTGGCGTAGGCGGGCTGGTCGCTATTCGGTGGGTAGTAGGAAGTCCAGTAGCGGTCGCTAAAGGCGCCGCTACCGTAGGCGGCGAGGAAGCCACCGGCGGCTACAGCACGCAGCCCCACCACGCGCCCGGTGATGGGCAGCTCGCGCTGCGTTTGCAGCTGCCCATCGAGCACGAAAACTTGCCCACCGGACGTGCCGACGTAGACTTCTTGGCCGTCGGGCGAAGTAGCGAGGCCGCCGACGAGATTATCAAACTGAGCTTCGCGCGCGGGCGCGCCATTTTCCAGCCACAGCACGCGATTGTCCAGCGTGGCGACGAGCAAATTCGCGGCGTCCAGCGGCGCGGCCAGCACGACGTTCTCGCTGCCGATGCCGTCGCCAATGGGCGAGAGCACGGCGGCGTCCGTGCGCTGAAGGAGCAGCGGAAAGAGGACGTTGATAACAACGGCCAGAATCAGAATGCCCACGACGACGCGCAGTGCGCCACCGCTGTGCTGCGGCATCGCGGCGTCGCGGGCGGGAGTGGCGGAGGGGACCAGGGAGTCGGTGCTCATAGATGCGGGTTTGTGCTCAACAGCTCCGGACAACAGACTTTTGGACTGGTCGAAGCGAATCATGCAGCGACCACTAAGATTGATTATGCTTGCGAAATCATGTGGTGGATAACGTAGGTGCGGCTATCAAGAAACGCTCTGTGGTCGCGCAGGTCGTGGAGCCGTCAGAATTTGTCATTCCCAAGAACGCGGGAATGACAAGACTACCTTGTCTCTGATTTGCCGTTTCTTTGCGTTTGCTTAACGCCAGTTTTCGGTCGCTTGCAGCCGCACAATGATGACACTCCTCATCAGATTACCTGGAGAGAAGGACGATGACTGCGCAGCTGAAAGCAGCGCCTACGATTCCCCAATTGATTCCGCAAAAACCACGACTCATCACCCGCTCACGCGGTTTCCAGAATGCCCTGCGGCGGGCTCAGCGGTTCCAGCGGCTGCAAAATCTGGCGGCGCTCCGGCGTCAAGCGATCGAGCAATGCTTGCGAATACTCGTAGCCAAAGCGCGTCGCCCCCCACTTGGGGCCGTAGCGGTAGATGGTGACGCGGCGCTCGCCCTCCGTCTTTTCGCGGCTGCTGCCGCCGTGCATCAGCCCGTCGACAAAGAGCAGCGCGTCGCCCTTTTCTAGATAGAGCGGAATTGCGCCTTCTAAATGGTCCATGCGATCCCCTTTTGCATAATCGCCCTGATTGGGATGGGGGAAATTAGATTTGTGGCTGCCGGGAATCACCATGGTCGCGCCGTCGCCTTCGCCGACGTCCGTCAACGCCAGGATCACGTTGCACTGGCTGACGCGAAAGACGCCGTCGGTGTAGAGGTAGCGCCCGCGCAGCGCGCCGCGGTAGCCGCCCGAATGGACGGGGTGGTGGCCCCCGCTGCGCCGGATCGACGCGATGCATTCGTCGATAAAGAGCCCCTGCGCGTACGATTCCTCCTCGCCGCAGTAGTGGCGCACGTAGTTGATCCAGCTCGGGTGGTCGATCAGCTGCTCAAAGGGCTCGCCCGCCTCGACGCAGTTGTGCAGCTCGAAGCCGGTGTCGCCCGTGTAGTCGCGGCGCTGGGCGTTGCCCATCCATTCGCCCTGATCGAGCGGCGGGAAGTGGTCGAAGGCTTCGTTGAGATCGGCCAGCAGATCAGCGTCGACCGCGTCTCGGAGGACGAGGTAGCCGCGTAGGTCGAAGAGAAAGTCGTCGAGGGCGCTGGGTTGTCGTGGTTGCATAGGGTGTGCTCCTGTTTGACAAAGGTTTTGGTTGTCAACAGGATTTTAACGCAAACGTAAGCGTAAGGCGAAGCAGCGCTTCGCCCTACTGGCTACTGACCGAGCGACAGCGGAAGTAAAGAGAAGCCCTTACTTGGTCGCTAATCACGCTGGAATCTTGCTCGATGAACAGGGACGAAGGGCTGCTTCGTCCTACTACGTGCCCGGCTCGCGCGCGGGGTTGTTGACATCTTCCATGGTGAGGTTGATGCGCTGCACCATGCCTTCCAGGTTTTCATCGATGTACGTCTGGAGCTGCTGAACATAATCTTGTGGAGCGAGCGTCTCTTCCAGCGCATCTTTGTACAAGTTACGCAAATCGGTGCGATAGTCGCCGCCGCCGCCGTCCGTCCAGAAGCCGTTGTAGTTGGTCTCGGCGTTGCCGGTAAAGACCAGGTTATCCCACAGCTCCTGAATGTCAGAGGGGTCCTGCAGGTTGTTGACCAGCAGCGGGCCGGGGGGCGAGAAGTCATTGGCCTCGATCAAGCCCTCGTTCCAGAGCGCGAAGCCCGGCGCCGTGCTAAAGAACATCACAAAGTCCAGCGAGCGATCCACCTGCTCCTGGTTCTTGTCGATAATGCTGAGGTAGGGGCCGGGCGCAGATTCGACGGCCTTCGCCGTCGTCAGCGTCAGCGGACTTTGGATGGAGGGATTCTCAAAGGTCGACCACGCGAAGGGCGAGATATCCGTTTCGATTTCGAGCTGCTCCAGCCGCTCCGGACTGATCGACTCCATGTCGCGAATGATCGTGGGGATCGACCACGTGCCGTTGCTCATGATGGCCGTTTGCTTCTGCAGGAAGGGCGAGTAGGGATCGCTGATCACAAAGAAATCTTCCGTGGCGTACTGCGGGAAGATGCTCGCCATATTCATGGCCAGCTCGGTCATCTCCTGTGTGTCGTAGCGCAGGTCGCCATCAAGAATGCCCTTGAAGAAACGCTGAATGTTGTAGGTATACTTCTCGTGGATAAAGGGGTCGGCGGGATCGTACTCGAACTCGCCATCCTTGTCCGGCTCGTAGTTCCAATCGCCCGGCTGGGCGCGCACCGTCTCCACCCAATCCACGTGGTACTGGTCCTCATAGATTTTGGCGAGCCACTGCGGCACTTGCCACACGTAGTTGGCCGAAAGCGGCGTCTGCCCTGCATCGGCCAGGGCCGCGCAGACTTGACCAAATTCCTCCCACGTGGCTGGCGGCTGCACGCCTACTTCGTCAAAAATTTCCTGGTTGTAGAACCAGTAGGTATGCACCGTGCGCATGTGCACCATAATGCGCTCGCCCTTGGCGTTCTTGCCCCGCAGCGCCTCCCACTGCAAATCTTCGTCCCAGGGGTTGCCGGTGAAGGGATTCTCGGTCTTGCGATATTGATCGAGGTTGACGTAGCCGTTGTACGTGCTCAGGTAGTTGCCGGAGACCACATCCGGGCGGATGTTGCCCGCGGCCACCTGCGTGCCCAGCCACTGCGGATAATCGCCCGCGCCCAAATTGGGGAATTCCCACACGACTTCGGTGTCGGGGTAGGTATCGCGGAAGGCTTCGGACATCAGATTCATCGGCTCTTCGGGCACGTTCTCGCCGTTGAGTGAGACGACGACTTCGCCCGCTTCTTGGGCCACAGGCGCCGCCGGGGCCGCGTCGTCCGCGCTGGCGGGCTCGGCGGGCGCGACAGTCGGCGCGGGGGCCGGGCCGCCGGGCGCACACGCCACCAGCGCGACCGTGCCCGTTAGCCCGCCGGACCAGACGAGAAAGTCGCGGCGGGTCAGCTTGCGCTTGCTACTCGGTTTGGATTCGGACATGAGAGCCTCCTTGAAAGAGTGAAATGGGGTTTTGGGGAACGCGAGGTCGGTTGCTGAATATGATGCACGGCGCACGTGAAGAATCGAACGTGAACCGGTGCTGGGGGTTAGCACGCGATTTACTCAATTCTGATAAGGTTTAGCCGCTCGCCGCGTAAAAATCTGTGGAATTCGGTGGGATTAGCGGAAGCATATCATGCCGCGCACGCTTTGTAAAGCTCGATTTTTTTGGCCCAGTTTGGAGATGCTTCGAGCGCAGAAATTGGATGCGCGACCAGTGGTGAGCAATCGCTGGTCAACCTTTGGTCGACTTTGTTGGCGCGTGCGTGGTAGCCTATAAGGGTAGGTTTCGGACGTAATATTTCTACAAAGGAAGACGTATGCATCTCAACCGTATCAGATTAAATTTTAATGCCCTAGTGTTGTCCTCACTTGGTTCTATGATAGTGCTGATCCTCCCATTCGTCTTGCTTTTTGCGGCCTTTCTGGGCATAAACCCAACGACTTATACGTTTCGTGGATACGTGATGCTGCTGACCCCAATAGTATTGGTCGGGGCTAGTCTGAGCAGCTTTATTATTGCGCACGGACAAGTGCGCGTAATTGACGCGCTAAAGCTTACCTTTCCACATTGGGTTATTTCGACAGTCGTTGGCTTTAGCTTGGGTCACCTGTTGACGACAATTTTGTTTTACCCAACCTTGCTTGTGACTGAGTTAATGGCTTATTCCAGTGACTTTACCGCCTTAATTGTCATTGGAGCTCTCACGCTTCTTCCCGGTCTTTTTACCGGCCTTGCACAACAGTTCCACCTTCCTGACAACTACAATAAAACTGCATGGGTGTCGTTGAGCATTGTGATTTGGTTGTTGCCGGTGCTCTTCATACTTCTCCTCCAATTCACGGGGGATGCTATACAAAGCACAATCCCTTACGTGACAGAGAGCTTTTTAGGATGGGCCTTTCTAGCCTTTGCTGCCTTGGGCGGCGGCGCTGCTACCGTTGGTATAACACGCGCTTACATCAAACGGCAGGAGACCGCCCAGAGTTGAATTAACTACTTCACGACAAATATATGTGATTAAGTTCGGACGAAGAGAGGATAGACTACCTAATCGCCCACCACCCCAAGATTTCTCGCCACGCTCGAAATGACAGCCCGGCCAACCCTTTGCGCCCTTGCGCCTTTGCGTTAAATCTCATCACCTTACCCAAAATTACGCCCATTGTAGGCCATCAACCCAACGTGATACAATCCCCCCATGCACATCGTCCTGATCTCGCCGCGCGGCCCGCTCTATCGACACCGGGGCGGCGCGTGGAAAAAACCGCTGCGCTACGCCCCGCTCATGCTGACGACGCTGGCGGCGCTGATCCCCGCCGAGCTGAAAGCCAGCGTGACGCTCGTCGACGAGGGCATTGAGGAGGCCGACCTGGCGCAACATTGGCGATGCGGAGACCAAATGGCACGCGATGATCGAGGACGCGCGGCGGGGCGCGCTGCGACCGCGCTACGACGCTCCCGTCGGCCCGCCGCAGACGGGGTGATGACCCGGCGCGACCTCTTCCGGGGCAAGGGCTACCTGCCGATCACGCTGATGCAGTTTAGCCGCGGCTGTCGCTTTGCCTGCCACTTCTGCGCCGTCAGCACCTTTTTCGATCGGGGGCACTACACGCGCTGCGTGCAGGAGGTGGTGCAGGAAATTGAGGGATTGCCGCGCAAGCAGATTATCTTTTTTGTAGACGACAACATTCTCTCCGACATCGAGGCCGCGAAAGAGCTCTGCCGCGCGCTGATTCCGCTCAAGGTGCATTGGGTGAGCCAGGGCAGCATAGACATGACGCAGGATCACGAGCTGATGGGGCTGCTGATCGAGAGCGGCTGTGTGGGCATGGTGGTCGGCTTTGAGTCGATTACAAAGGAGAGCCTGCGCTGGATGCGGAAATCGCCCAACTTCATCGGCGGCTTCGACGGCTACCAGCGCCAGGTCGAAGTGATCCGCGACTACGGCATTCAGCTGTGGGCCGCCTTTACGCTGGGCCACGACTACGACACGAAGGAGTCGATTGCGGAGACGCTCAGCTGGGCCAAGGCCAATCGCTTTCCGCTGGCCGCCTTTAACATTCTCGTGCCCTACCTCAAGACGCCGCTCTACCAAACCCTCGCCGCCGAAAATCGCCTGCTCTACGACGGCCACTGGTGGCTGCACCCCGACTACCGCTTCAACTACGCCCCCTTCGTCCCCAAAAACATGACGCCGGACGAGCTGACCGAAGCCACCTGGCACTGTCGCGCGGCGTACAACTCGCTCGGCTTTTTGATTCGCCGCGCCTTTGATTTGAAGACGAATTTGCGGACGCTCTATAAGCTCAGCGTCTACCTGCGCTACGGGCCGATTTTTCGCAAGGAGGTCTTTAAGAAGCAGGGGATGCGCTTTGGGTTGAAGTAGGGAAAAAAGGGGACAAACAACCTGAAAACCGAGGAGTATAGGGAAATTTGTTCGCATTGCAGGTGTGCAGTAAGATACGATATAATTGGATTCAGACCGGAGAGACTCTGTCATATGGGAAACTTTCCGCAGATATGAATATTTAGCTCCATTCACCTCATCTTCTGAAGGACAGCATATGAGTCAAATACAACATCTCACGATTAATCTCGAAGGCGTAGGGACAGTTCTAAAGAGTCGTCGTTTTAAGGTTCCTGCTTACCAACGCAGCTACGCCTGGGAACCTGAACATGTCGAAGCTTTACTTGAAGATATTAGAGATGCAATCGCAAACAAAGAGAAGGAATACTTTCTAGGCTCGATGGTTGTCACCTCTGCTGATAGCAATCGATTTGAAGTAGTTGACGGGCAGCAGCGGCTCACGACAGTTAGCTTGATCATCTTGGCTATCAAAGAAATTTTTCGTCGAGATGAAGATTATGAGGTGGTGGTATCACTGAAGTCAGACTTTCTTGCCAGCACTGACCGCAGGTCGAAAGAGCGTGAGCCCAAACTCATCTTGAATGAGGTAGATAATGAAATCTTTCAAGACTTGATAGAAGACTATGAAAGCGCGGTTGCAAAGAAGATGCGTCGACCATCGCACAAAAGGTTGGTTGCTGCAGCGGAGTACTGCTTTAAGTACATGGAAGAGCTATGTTCCAAGTCAAAAGACTCGGAAGAAGAGTTGCATACCTGGCTTGATTACATAGAGAAACAATTGAAAATAATAGTTGTGGTAGCCCCGGACGATAGCAACGCATTCGTTATCTTTGAAACGCTCAACGACCGTGGCTTAGATTTGGCTATTTCTGATTTGGTAAAGAACTATCTTTTCCACAGATCAGGAGACAAAATCGAAGAAACAAAAAATAGGTGGCTTTCTATGGTCGCTACTCTGGAAAGCGCATCCGACGATCCTCTAATCGTTGCATACATACGTCATTTCTCAATGGCGCGTTACGGCTTAATTCGCGAAAAAGACCTCTTTACACTCCTTAACCCAAGTTGCTACCTGTAGATTTTGCGCATAGACAGCGGATGGCTAGGCAGGTTGCAACCAAGCGATGCTGGAGGCGAGGCAAAAGAGCACGACTTTCAACTCGAAACCAGCCGTCGAGGTGGCATGGATGGACTTGGGCAACAAACGCTCAATCATGCTGCCCGCCGTTTCCACGGCCTGGCGGTAGTGATGCTGAAAAAAGTGAATCCAGCCAGCGAGCGGGCGCTTCGAGTTTTTCTTGCGAATCGGATAGAGGTGAATCTCGTTATCCTCCAGGATATCCTCGATGACATAGTGGTTGTAGGCTTTATCGCCGAGGACCATGGAGCCCGACGGCAGGTCGAAATCGAAGAGTTCCAGTCCCGTGGTGTCGCTGAAGCTGCCGCAGGTGAGGAAAAATTCAACGGGTCGCCCCGTTTCGCTGACGAGCATGTGGATTTTCAGACCGTAAAAGTAGCGCCGTTTGCTGGATTTGTAGCCGCGATAGGCTTCATCCTGATACAAGCGGCAGCGCGAAATGCGGATGTTGTCGCAAACCGGGATGGGATAGGTATCCACGACATAGATGTTTTCCTCGCTTTCGGCTTTCCAGCATTCGCCCAGCACGCTGAAGAGTGTCAGAAAGTAGGGCTTGACCCGATGCAGTCGCCGACTGAAGCGACTTTTGCCCAACATGCCCGGAATGTAGCCCTGTTCCTTGAGCATCAAACGCGCTGAGTTGTAGTTGCCGCCAAATTTGAGCGCGGCCACGATGCCGATGGTCATGATTTCGGCGTCGCTGACTTGGCATTGCTTGTCTTCACGGTGATCCAACGCGTCGAGCAAATCGGCGCACAGGCAGTAGACGAGTATAATTTGCGTGTCCATGAGGTTCTCCTGTTTGATTTATCGGTTTGGTCGCCTGTAAATCGTACGGAAACCTCATGGATTCTTCAACTTTTTCTACCACTATACGCAACTTTTCAAGGTAGCAACTTGAGTTCCTTAAGAAGAAAATCACAAGCAAACGTGGAGCGCTAAAGTACTCTTCTGAATTGGCTGACAGTGTTCGAATTTATTCCGCGCTTATTAACACCGATCACGAATATTGGTCGTCATTCTCAAGCGAGACTTCGAAAGCCGTAGCTACACTGAATCTGCTCGGCATGACTCAGATTCGACCACTCCTATTGGCCATTTTGAGAAAATTCAAACCCAATAATGCCGCAACTGCTTGCAAAAAACTTGTTGCTGTTGCGGTACGATATCAGCTTGTTGGCGGTGTTGGAGGTGGTTCGCTTGAGCGCCTCTACTCTGAAATTGCGAAAGCCGTAACTGAGGAAAAAATCACTACACCTAATGCAATAATTAAAGAGCTAAGGACAGTCCCAAGCGACAGTGCATTCCTTGCTGCATTCAGTATTGCTTCCGTTTCTAAACAGAAAGTTGCTCGTTACTACTTAAGAGAGCTTGAAATAGCGAAATCGGAGCAAGATACCGAAACGATACCGGACATAGACCCAAACAACGTTAATTTGGAACATGTATTGCCAGTCACTCCAACAGATGAATGGAAGAATTTTGATGAAGAGGAGTGGCGAACTTACCATCGAAGATTAGGCAATATGGCAATCATGGCCAGTCGTGCAAACAGAGCTATTGGTAATGCTAGCTTTTCGGAGAAAAAGCAGGCTTACACAAAATCGACTTTCCACTTTACAAAACAGCTTGCGAAGACTCAAGCATGGGACACAAACGCTATTGAAGAACGTCAGTCTGAGATGGCGCAGCTAGCTGTTAAGCACTGGAAACCATAAGAGCTAACGCCTTGCATACAGCCGGCCCACTTTCCATTAAGCCTTCGCTCCAAACGGTCGGCTGAAGACAGGCGTTATACGGCACTACCACAATGACACAGACCCGCGCAGTAGCAGACCAGACAGTGTCGTTCGACGCCCTGGACTGCACACCGCTCGAAGGGTCCCTGTTTGAGCCCAGCGGGCCGCCCCGGCCGCGTTGCTCATCAGTTCCGGGACGGGTATCCCCCGCCGGTTCTACTCCCGGCTCGCTCAGGCCGCGGCCGAGCGCGGGTTCTCGGTCTTGACCTACGACTACCGAGGTGTTGGCGGAGCTGCCCCGACTCGCCCCAAGGGTACCAAGCTCGGTACCGCGATGTCGGGCAGCAGGACATCCCCGGAGCGATCGCCTGGTTAGCCGAACGCTTTCCTGAGATCCCTTTGCTCTACGTCGGACACTCGTCCGGTGGACAGCAGCTCGGTCTTGCTCCGAACGCCGAACGCTTGCGGGTAGCCTTATTTGTCGCCGTGTCCACAGGCTACTGTTGGGGAATGACGCCGACCCAGCGGGTGCTCACGCTCGGGCTGTTCCGAGCTTACGCCCCGCTCGCCTCGCGGGTGTACGGGCACCTGGCAGATGGAGCCGCAGCCCGCGGCCATCATCGCCGGGCTGACGCCGCCGGACGTCGACCAGCCGCTTCGACGACGACCGGGCGGCGTGCTATAATCTGTGGCATCATCAATTGCATGAACAGAGTGCGGGGCGCTAATCGAAGGAAGAACTACAATGAATGAGTGGGAAACACTAAATGCAGTGGAGCGTCATCCAGCCAAAGTGAGTGGCGTCTGGCTCTTTCGGGGAACCCGTGTACCCGTTGCGGCGCTGTTCGAGAACGTCAAAGACGGCGCGACGATTGACCAGTTCTTGGAGTGGTTTCCAGGTGTCGAGCGGTGGCAGGTCGAATCCGTTTTGGACTGTAATGCAGTGTGAATGACGAAAAGCATGACAAGACCGGGTAGAAGCTGCCCGGTTTTTTTGTTATAATAGGGCAAGAATCTGTGAAGTGTTCGACCAATAGAAGAGAGTGCCACATGGCCCAATTAGATCGCATCACCTTTAACCCCAACATCATGGGTGGTCGTGCCTGCATCCGAGGGATGCGCATCACTGTTTCGCTGGTAGTCAATCTGGTCGCCAACGGCATGACGCATGATGAAATTATCGATGCCTATCCCTATTTAAAGCCGGAAGACATTCAGCAATCGCTGCACTACGTCGCTTGGTTGGCCGAAGAACAGGTGCAACCCATTCCCCTTGCCGCATGAAATTTCTGGCCGACATGGGCATTTCGCCCAAATCGACGCAATTTCTGCGCGAGCAAGGTTATGATGCGCTTCATCTGCTCGATGAGCAGCTTGGTCGGCTGCCCGACCCAGAAATTCTGGAAAAGGCGCGCGTAGAAAGGCGCGTGCTGCTAACACACGATTTGGATTTCGCCGAGTTGGTAGCCGCAAGCGGTACACGCTTACCAAGCGTTGTCATTTTTCGGCTGCGCAGCATGAGACCAGAGAACGTCAACCGCCACTTAAGCTTGATGCTTGCCCAGTATGGCGATGCACTTGAGCAAGGCGTCATCATCAGCGTCAACGATGGTCAATTTCGCTCGCGCAAGCTGCCGATTTAGCGTTGTTCTCCTTTGAAACACCCATGCGACTCACCCTCATCCACCCCGGCATTGGCCGCGTGCCCGGCCAGAAGCACATTGGCACGTGGCAGATGGAGCCGCTGCCCGCGGCCACCCTCGCCGGGCTGGCGAGCGGTGATCTCGGCTCAAGCCTATTCGGTCTTGCGTTGTCACATTGGGGAGATGCGGCCAAATCGCTTCCTTGTAAGGTGGCAGCAGCGGGTGTTATACTCGAACGAGCGAATGGGAATTTGTGGGGAAGCGATGAGGAGCCAAAAATGACCGCTGCGGTTACACTAGAAACGCAAATACCAGGCGATGTCTATTCAACGCTGAAGTCTTACGGCGTGAATAGAGAGGGCTTGGTCGCAGAGAGTCAGCGTCTACTGGCCCTTCGGTATTTCCGTGAGCACATTTTATCACTTGGGCAGGCCGCCCGACTTTCGGGGATGGATTACTGGTCGTTTATGGAGTTTCTCTCCCAAAATAATGTGTCGGTTGTTAATTTGGATGACGAAGAATTGGAAGATGAGTATTCCACAGTAGAACGTATCTCTCAGCGGCTGTCACGCGCTCAATAGACGTGTCAACATTTCCTGTCGTCGTTTCCGATGCGACTCCGCTAATTGCACTGGCGAAGATTGAGTTGCTAGAGGATTTGTCCGAGCTGTTCAGCGAGATTGTTTTACCACAAGCCGTTTATGATGAAGTCGTCGAGGCAGGGGAAGGGCGAAGCGGGGCGAGGGAAATTGCTTCCGCAGAATGGGTAGTTGTCAGAGAAATTGAGGACAAATCGAGAATAGATTATCTGCTAATGCAGCTGGATATTGGTGAGGCAGAAGCGATTATTCTTGCTCAAGAAATTGATGCAGATTTGGTGATGATAGACGAACGAAAGGCAAGAGCAGTCGCTCAGCGACTCGGTTTAGAAGTGATTGGCACAATAGGCCTTTTATTATTGCTGAAGGAGCAGAAGATTATCACAGAAGTGCGACCATTACTTGATAAACTTCGAGCCTTAAACTTTAGACTTGCCGACCGGATATACAATCATGCTATACATCGGGCTGGTGAGTAGACATACCTTTCGATGATGTCGTCAGCCAAGGCGTTAGACGCTTCTCTCATTGGGTAAGTGAAAATCATCTCGAAACCGGGTAGATTCTGCCCGGTTTTTTGTTACAATAGACGCATGAACAAACAACCCATGCGCCTCACCATCATCCACCCCTGATTCGCCGGGTACCCGGCCAAAAGTACATCGGCACGTGGCAGATGGAGCCGCTGCCCGCGGCCACCATTGCCGGGCTAAAGCCGCCGACAGGCGTTGACATCTGCTTTTACGACAACCGCCTAGAAGAAGCGCGCTGGGTACAATAGCATTCACCTAAACGAACCGATATGCTAAAATTCAAGATCACCAAATAACAGACAGCACGCCAGACGCAGTAATGGATTTATCTCTTGTCAGAATCGCTACGGAGTGACCCAAATCCTGTAGGTGGAGACCCGTGCTCACAATGAATCGGTCATGTAGCTCTGGAATTTGCTGACCTTCTTTGGTCAAACTGCGGGCAAAGATCGATTTGGTCAATGGGTAAACTTGGATGCGTTTATCCTGCTCAATATCGGCAATCAAGGCGGTCACGCTGGGTAAGGCGATACGCCTGCGTTCGATGGGCAGCGTCGCTTCGGCCAGGGCAATGAGCGGCAGCACCATCTGGCTATCGGCTGCGCTCATGAGCGACTGCACGCGCTGGCTTAACCGCGAATTGCCTTCCAAATACCAAACCAGCGCGTGCGTGTCGAGAATCAGTTTACGCGCCATTCAGCCAATCATCCTGTGGACGCCATTCGGCAATGGCAAAATCATCGAGGGTAGACTCTTTGCCACCGGCGTACTTGCCGTACTGCAAAAAAGTTGATGGCTCCACTCGCATGGGCAATAGCGTTTCCGAAATGCGCTGAATGAGCTGAATGCGGTTTTCGGGCGGAAGCTGTTCAATTTCAACAAGCAATTTGTCGATAATCTGCGATTCTGCAATCATTGTGTACCTTCTATTGGCAATCCCTAGCTGTTGGCAGTTTAGCACAGGGAGCAGGTTTTAAGGAACTGAATTCTTCAAACACTCATGCGCCTCACCCTCATCCACCCCTGCATTGGCCGCGTGCCCGGGCAGCAGTACATCGGCACATGGTAAATGGAGCCGCTGCCCGCGGCCACCCTCGCGGGGCTGACGCCGCCGGACGTCGACATTCACTTCTACGACGACCGCCTCGAGGACATTCCGCTCGACGAGCCGACCGACCTCATCGCCATCAGCGTCGAGACCTACACGGCCAAGCGCGCCTACCAGATTGCCTCGGCCTATTGACGGCGCGGCGTGCCGGTGGTAATGGGCGGCTTCCACGCCATGCTCTGCCCGGAGGAGGTCGGTCGCAGGTCGTCGACGACGCGCGCCACGGCACGAAGCCGGATTGCGCAAAGTGGTGGTCGGTCGAGAGCGCATCGCGGAGGTTGCGCTGCTGCATCAGCACCATGCTCACGGCGTCGCAGAGCGACCAAACCTTGTCGAGGCAATTTTGCAGCAGACGCAGCCCTGCTCGATGCAAGGCTGCGTCCACATAAACGATTTCCACCTCCGTACCGTCCTGAATATCGTCTACAAAGGTTAGGGATGGTGCACGAGGCAAACTGCGAACATGCGCTAACACCACAAACTCAGCGCTGCTGCATAAGGCTGTTTTGCGTGCTTGTAGAGAAATCAAAGGTTGCGATTTGAGCGACAGCAGTCGTCGAACGGCCTAAACCTTCTCTCACTCCGCATACACCGCTTCGCGTAGCCCCAGAATATAGCCAATCGCAAAGAGGCGCCCAATCGACGAGTAGCCCGCGTTGGCGTTGTCGTCGCCAAACATGGTGGGCACGTGATCGGGGCGCAGGACGCCGTCGAAGCCGATGTCGCGGTAGGCCTTCATGCAGGCCAACATGTCGGTCTTGCCCGCGTCGTGGAAGGTCTCGTTAAACTTGCGCACGTCGCCCTCCACGTCGCGGAAGTGGACGAAGAAAATCTTCTCGCCAAAGTCGCGGATCACGCTCGGCAGGTCGTCCGTCATCAGCGTAAAGTTGCCCTGGCAGAGCGTCAGCCCATTGACCGGGCTGGGCACGAGGCCGAGCAGCCGCTCGTAATTCTCCACGCTGCGCATGATGCGCCCCACGCCGCGAATCGGCGAAAGGGGCGGATCGTCCGGGTGCATCGCCAGCTTGACGCCCGCCTCCTCGGCCACGGGCACGACCTTTTTGAGGAAGTGCTCGAGCGTCTCCCACAGCAGCTCCTCCGGCACTTCGCCCGCTTCGGTCAGCGGCGCGTTCTTCATCTGTTCGTCGTTGTAGCCCGTGACGAGCGCGCCGCCGCGCGTGGGAATCGTGGTCGAGGTGCGCAGCCAGTTAAACATCGTCATCCACTCGTAACACCAGACGGGAATGCCCAGCCGCCCCATGTTGCGGATCAGCTCGCAGGCCGTCTCGATCTCCTCGTCGCCGCCGGGCTGGCCGAGCTTGGCCTTGGTGAGCGGCGGCCGGCTCTCGATCACGTCGAGCGAGAAGCCCGCATCCTCGTACAAATTTTTGACGCGCAGCAGCGAGACATAGCCCCAGGGCTTGTGGTCGAGCTCGACATCCAGGTCGCGCGTGGACATGTCCATCGCGCCCACGGCGTGCGTCACCCCCGCCTGCTTGACCATCGTCCACAGCGGCGAGGGGTTGGGCGCGAGCATTTCGGCAATTTGAATCATGGGGATTCTCCTTTGTGGCGCAAGCTGTTAGCCTGCATTTTTGGGACGAGCTAACAGCTTGTCCTACGGCAGTAGAAATTCTACCGCGTTTTTGATATACTAGCCACGTAAGCAGGTGGCTTGGATAAGGTCGACAAATAGGAATCGTTTATGGCATCAACCGCTCAGCAACCCAAGATACAGCAGATGGAGGTCGGTGAGCCAGTGTGGGAGATTGCAAAGCTCTACCCCATGCAGGGCCACTGGGACGAAAGCGACTACCTCGCGCTGGAAACCAACCATCTCGTTGAATTCTCTCATGGTGTTGTGGGATTTCTGCCCACGCCCACCCCCAAACACCAATTCGTCCTGGATTATCTGTACGAGCAGCTTAAGCGCTTTGTACGCGAGCGTGATTTGGGCACAACGCTTTTCTCGGCGCTGCGCGTGCGACTGTGGCCGGGCAAATATCGCGAGCCGGATATTCTCTTTGTGCTCAAACAAAATTACTGGCGCTTCGGCGAAAAATTCTGCGACGGTGCAGATTTGGTCGCCGAAATCGTTAGCGGCAGCGGCAGCGACCGGGAGCGCGATTTAATAAAGAAGCGCCGCGAATACGCCGAAGCCGGAATTGCCGAGTACTGGATTGTCGATCCGCGAGACGAGACAACTACCGTGCTTGCGCTGGAACAAGGCGCGTACCGCGAACACGGTGTCTTTCATCGTGGCGAAATTGCAACTTCCCATCTGCTGACCGGCTTCACAGCCGAGGTAAATCCCGTGCTCGATGCTGGTGTGCCGGGATAGTAAAGGAATAGCCAGCAGCAGAGTCTTCTTGTTATTCCCGCGCAGGCGGGAATGACAGGACTAGCCTGGCTTAACTTCATCAGCCCGTTTCTTTACACTTGCTTGACGACCCGTCATTGGTCGCTATCGATTCGCACCTAACACCACACTAACGCGCCGAAGGATAATTCCCCGCCGGATGTTTGAGCAGCTCCGCCTCAATCAAGTCCGACCCCAGGCCGGGGCGCTGGCTAATTTTGAGATGGCCCGCCTCAATCTCCAGCGGGTGGGTCATAATGTCGTCGCGCCAGGGGGCGTCGTCGACATCCAGCTCCTGGATGTAGAAGTTGGGCACGGTGGCGCAGACGGCAGCGGAGACGAGCGTGTTGATGGGGCTGTGGCAGTTGTGGGGCGCAAAGAGCACGTCGTAGGCGTGGGCCATGTCCGCAATCTTCTTGCCCATCGTAATCCCGTTCCAAGCTAAATCGGGCATGATGATGTCCTGGGCGTGCTGCTCCAGGTAGGGCTTGAAGCCGTGTGTTCCAAACAAGCTTTCGCCCGTGCAGATGGTCGTGGAGGTGGACTGGCGAATCAGCTTGAGCGCGTCGGGATCGAGCGTCTCCGTCTCCAGCCACATCAGATCGTATGGCTCCAGCGCCCGCGCCAGCTTGATCGCGCCGCCGAGCTTGAAGGTAAAGGCCACGTCCAGCGCAATGCCCACGTCCGGCCCCAGCGCCTCGCGGAAGGTGCCGACCACGGCTTCGGCGTTGCGGATTACGACGGGCGGCGCGTCGCCGGGGTGGTTGGCAAAGCGGTTGAGCAGCGGCGACGCATTGGGCCGATCCGACAGCGCAATCAGGTTGGTTTTGATGGCCGTGTAGCCCCGTTCCAGCACTTCCTCCGCCAAGCGGCGCAGATCATCCGTCGTCTCCACTTTGGGCAGCCCCAGCCGCGCGGCGTGGGCCGCGCGCACCGAGCCACAGTGCGACCAGTAGAGCCGCAGCCTGTCGCGCATCTGGCCGCCCAGCAGCTGCCACACCGGCGCGCCCAGCGACTTGCCGCGAATGTCCCACAGCGCCGAATCGATGCCGGACATGGCTTTCCAGGCGATGCCGCCCGTGTGGCGCACCGAGGCCGCCGCCAAATCCCACCAGATCGACTCGACCTGCATCGGGTCGCGGCCCACCACCCACTCGGCGTAGCGCTCGACCGTCGCCGCCACTGGGCCGGGCGATCCCCAGTCGGTGCAGTCACCCCAGCCAATCAGCCCCGGCTCGCTCGTCTCGATTTTGACAAAGGTCCACGGGCGAAAGCCGCCGTCGACGATGAAGGTCTGGATTTTGGTGATTTTCACGCGGTTTGCCTCCTTCCCGGAGATCGGGTTAATTCAACTTAGAAGCTACATTACGCAGTTGACAACCGTTCTCGTCGGTACGGGCACGCCGTGGCGTGCCCGTACCGACGAGGTGATGCGTAACGTGAGTTGGGACCCCCGTGTACAATCCCTCATCACCCGCCTCCGCTTGCTTTCTCGGAATCCGCACCAGCCAAGTAATTCATCTCCGGCTCCATCGACCAGCGGTGCGTCTCCGCTGGATGCACGTGCTGCGCCCACTGTCGCAAAATCTCGTTGTCCGCCCGCAGCGCCGCCATCTTCTCCGCAATCGCGTCAGGGTTCCACCCATCCAGCACGCGCGCGACCAGCTCCTCCCGGATCGATCGGCAGGCCGGATCATCCGCGCGGTCGACCAGTTCGTCCGGGTCGTCTTGCAGGTTAAAGAGCTGCGGCGCAAAGCTGTGGTAGTAGATCAGCTTCCACTCGTCCTGCCGGATCATGCGCTGGTAGGTGCGGCCCTGAGCCACCGACTCCGGCACGTACTCGTCGGCGCAGTATTCGGAGAAGGCGACGTTCTTCCACTGCGGCGTCGGTCTCGCCTCCGCGACGAGGCCGAGCAGGCTGCGACCGGGCGACCCCGGCAGCGGCGGCGCGTCCAGCGCATCCAGCAGCGTCGCCGTTACGTCCAGCGCGCTGACCACCTCGGCGCGCGTTTGCCCCGGCGCAATGACGCCCGGCCAGTGCAAAATCAGCGGCACCCGCGCCGACTCCTCGTAGAAGACGTGCTTCCACCACAGCCCCTGCTCACCGACCATGTCGCCGTGGTCGCTGGTGTAAACGATCAGCGTGTCGTCGGCCAGATCGTTGGCGTACAGCGCATCCAAAATTTGTCCAATCATCACGTCGACGCGCTGCACGAGCCCCCAATAGGCCGCCCGCGAGCGCTGCGTCATTTCGTCGGAAACACCGTCGGTCAGGCCGGTGTATCGCCACCATTCTCGCAGGTAGGCGTGCTCGACCTCATCAAAATTCTTCGGCTTGCTGGGCGGCGTGATGGCATCCGCGTAGGGCGCAAAATCTTCCTCGCGCGCCACGTAGGGCGGGTGCGGCAGCATCAGGCCGACGCTGAGGCTAAAGGGCGCAACCTCACCGTAGGCTCGCTTCTGCACGCCCAGCCGGTTGAAGTAGTCAACGGTCGACGCCACCACCTCCTCGTCATGCACCTGATACGCGCTCTGCCCCGCGCCCGATTTGACGAGGCTCTCCCGGTCCGGCCCCGACGTGCCGTGGAGGATGCCGCGGTCCGGGTTGCCGGGGTTGCCGGGGTGGTTGACGCTGTGGTCGCCGACGTAGCGTTGCGCATAGCCGTGGGTCTGATCCGGCCCAATGCTGTGCATCCGGCCAACGAGCACGGGCCGGTAGCCAGCCGCGCCCATGCTGTGCGCCAGCGTCGGGATCGCCGAATCGAGCCGGTGGCTGTTGCCCCAGACTTCGTTCTGGTGCGGGTGTCGCCCGGAGAGCATCGCCATGCGCGAAGGTACGCAGATCGGCGAGGCGCAGTAGCAGGCGTCGAAGCGCGCGCCCTCGCTGGCGAGGCGATCGAGGTTGGGCGTCTGCACCAGCAGGTCGCCCGCGCAGCCGAGGACGTGCGGCGCGTGCTGGTCGGTGTGGATGTAGAGGAGGCTGGTCATGTATACTTACCCGAATCAGTTGTCTGCCTGATTTATCTTGTGGATATGCAAAAAGGAGAAAGCCAAATGAATCAACACGATGAATCTGCGCTGCTGCTTAATGGCGTCAAACAGCGGTTTGAGCAGCGAAAGCAGGTGCAGCACTACCGCAAAGAAGCTGCCGAAGGCTTGACGCCTGCTGAAGCGTGGCTGCTGCAACCGCTGAGGGCTGGGGAACGCGTGCTCGACGTTGGCTGCGGGGCGGGCCGCGTTGTGCGCCAGGTTGCGCTTGCTGGCTGCGCCGTCACCGGCGTTGACGTCAGCCTGCCGCTTCTGCGGGCGGCGCGTGCGCACAATGGTGACGCCGCGGTCGACTACCTCCAAACCGAGCCGTTGCGCTTGTCTTTTCGCCACGCGACCTTCTCCAGCATTCTAGCGATCAAGGTCTACTGTTACATTCCCACGCGCGCCGCGCGCCTCGCTTACTTGGTCGAACTGGAGCGGATGCTCGTGCCCAATGGCCTTATCTACATCTCACAACAGGTAATTCCGGCGGAGCAGTGGGACGAAGCCAGCAAAAATATCGCTGAAACCAATGCGCAGTATGCGCAAAATTACACATCGCTCGAAGCCGGCGACACGTTCACGAGCGGACCGGATGGCGGCACCTACTTGCATTGGTTTACCCCACAGGCACTGCGCGACGAGCTGGAAGAAGCAGGCCTCCATCTCGACCTGTTCGAGCTGGATACAGTCGTGGGCGGTGAGGGCTATCTTGCGCTCGCGCGGCTCCGCAACGCCTAAAATTGCGCGTCGACCCAGACCCCAAGGGTCTTCCCTTGCTACAAGGTAACAATTCAGGCTTTCGCCCAAGCCGCTCTGTCACTGTGGAGAGAACGGCCCCCCTCTCCCAGGACGGGAGAGGGGCTGGGGTGAGGGCTGAATTGTTGCGCTACGGATAACTAATCTTCCCCACCCGGTGCGCCTCGACAAAGTCCCAATCCACCTCCACGCCCAGCCCCGGCCCCTGCGGCACGGGGACGTGGCCGTTCGCGTCGATGGCGTCGAGCGCGTCGCTGTAGTTGGTGTAGATCGGCGCGCTCGATTCGGGCGCAATCGGGTGGATTAGCCCCAGCTCGTAGTAGTTGGTGTTGCGGATGGAGGCCATGCAGTGGCGCTGGGCCGGGCCGCCGCCGTGCAGCTCCACATCCAGCCCAAAGCCCTCGGCGGCGTGGGCGGCCTTCATGGCGCCGGTGATGCCCATGTCGTAGGTGGGGTTGACGCGCAGGAAGTCGGTTGCCTCGGCCAGCACCATGTCGACCTTGGGCTCCAGCGTGCGCACGTGCTCGCCCATGAGAATCGGCGTGCGGATGAGCTGGCGCAGCTTGCGGTGCGCGTTGAACGACAGCCCACCATCCTTGAAGGGGTCTTCGTACCAGAAGAAATTGGCCTCGTCACAGGCGCGACCCACCTTTAGCGCATCCGCAAAGGTCTCGTACTCGCAGGCCGGGTCGAGCATCAAATCCATCTCCGGTCCGACGGCCTCGCGCACGGCCAGCACGTTGGCGACTTCGCGCCCGATCGGCGCGTGGCTCCAGCCGTGGATTTTGAAGGCGCGGTAGCCCATCTCCCGGCAGCGCACGGCAAAGTTGGCAAAATCTTCGGGCGTGCTCAGGCCATCGCGTTCGCCCTCTTCGCCGTGATAGGTCGAGGCGTAGGCGGGCAGCGTTTGGCGATAGCCGCCGAGCAGCTCGTAGACCGGCGCGTCGTAAAGCTTGCCCGCAATGTCCCACAGCGCAATATCGACGGGGCCGACGCTCATGCGGTCGTACTTGCGCAGCGCGCGCTTGACGTCGTTATACAGCTCCTCGCGTCGCAGCGGGTTGCGCCCCAGCAGGTAGTTGATCCACATTTCAAGCTGCACGTAATCGCTCTTGGCGCCACCCGCAAATTCGCCCGTAATCCCCGCATCGGTGTGGATTTGCAGCACGCGTCCGGTGCGCGTCAGCTTGGCGCCGGGCTTGTAAATGAGGTTGAAGCCGTGGTGGTAGTCGTCCGGCGCGAGGTCGTGGCTCTCGAACTGGTATTCGTGGATGTCAACGCCGGTGATTTTGAGATCGTGGGCCATGGGGTAACCTTTCCGGTTGTGATTGAGGCGACGCGAAGCGCCGCGCTTGATCTGGCGTCGGTACGTTCCTCCTAAAACGATCCGAATTTCCCCTCCGGATCGAGCGCCTGCTGAATCCGCTGTAAAAACGCGCCCCGCGCCCGCCGCCCAATTAGCGGCGTCTCGACCGCGCCGCGCAGCACGAGCCCCGATAAATTTTGCGCGCAGAGCAAGTCGTCAAGCGCGTCGAGGTTGCCGGGCCAGGCGATCCACGCCAGATTGCCCGCGACGGCGTAGCGGCGCACGGCCTTTGCCGCCGCCAGTTCGCTGTCGAGCGTGGGCAGCGCCGCCGTCGTCGTCGCCACGCGGACGAGCGCGGCGTCGCCGGAAAATTGCGTCAATTCGGTTGCCGCCCGCCACAAATTTTTTTCCGTTTCGCCCAGGTACGTCTCGCCCGCGCCCGCAAAGTCTTGCAGCGCCCGCAGCCGCTCGTCCAGCACGTCGGCCAGGCCGCCAATGCGCACGTGCAGGGTGATTTGGCCCTCGGCAAGCACAACATCGAGCGCATCCACGTCAACGGGTGCGACGGTGAGCTTTTGCACGTGGGCGACGGCCTCGGCCAGCGAAGCGCACGCGACAGCCAGCGTGGCGTAGGCGGCGGGCTGTGGAAAGACCTTAAAGGTCGCCTCGACCATTACGCCCAGCCGCCCCAGGCTGCCGACCAGCAGCTTGGGCAGATCAAAGCCCGCGGCGTTCTTCACCACTTTGCCACCGCCCTGCACGATTTGCCCTTGGCCGTCGATAAATTTGACGCCGAGCAGAAAGTCGCGCACGCCGCCGTAGCGGTAGCGACCGGAGCCGCTCAGCCCCGCCGCAATCGTGCCGCCAAGCGTCGCGCCCGCCTCGACGAGGGGCGGGTCGAAGGGGAGGTATTGGCCGTGCTCGGCCAGGGCCGCCTGCACCTCGGCCAGCGGCGTGCCCGCCAGCGCGCTGAAGGTATACTCGCTCGGCTGGTACTCCAAAATGCCGCGCAGCCCGCTCAGGTCGAGCGTGGTGAGATCGTCGCCCGTGGGGATGAGCGCCGGTTTGGTGCCGGCCCCGCGCACGACGAGGCGGGCGGCGCTGCGCACGGCGTCGCGGGCGGCGGGGAGGGTGTCGATGGGGGAGGGTAAGTGTTTGTGTTGTGTTGCGTACGGGCACGCCATGGCGTGCCCGTACGCAACACAATGATCTTATCGAACTTCTAACCATTCGCCACGCGCTTCCCCATCAAAATATCCGGCTTGCCCAACCCGTTCGCATCGGGCACGACGCCGATGATGGCGTAGCCACATTTTTGGTAGAAGGTCGTATGGGTGGCCGCGCAGATTCTGGATATGGCCGAATGATGTGACCAAACGTCCGGGTAGAGATCAACGCCGCTGAGCGAAGTCATCTCGCTTACGTCGTCGCTGCCGAGATGAAACGGTCAGCCCGCCGCGCTGCTGCACCTGTCGCCTCCAAAGTCGGCGACCAGCACCCGCCCAATCCCGCGACCTTGCGCATCCGGATGCACCACCAGCGGGTGCAGCTCCCAGACGCGCTCGTAAAAAAGCTGAGAGCCGCCGATCCAGCCGAGCATCGTCCCGTCTCCATCGCGGGCCACGCGGCAGATTTTGCCCGTCCTCCAGCGCTTCCTCAACCTCCTCGCGCGCGGAATCCAGGTCGGGCCACGCGTCGGGGAAGTGAGCTTGAAAGCCCGCAAACAGGACTTGAGCGGCCTGCTCGACGGCGGCTGTGTCGTCGGGGTGGAGATCGCTGATGCGCATGGTGTCGAGCCATCTGTTCGCCTGCGTGGGGAACAAGCAGCAGGTCCAAATTTAGCTGGCGGATGCAGCGGGTTGAGCAGATGAAGACGGATTGCAGATCAGGAACAATGAACTCAAATCGTTTTCATCAGCTGTATCTGCAAAATCCGCTCGCAGTTACTCCCGCGAGATCACGCCTGCCTTTTCCAACGGGTGGGGCTCGTGGCTGATGAGTGCGGGCGCTTCGCCGCCGGGCAGCATTTTGCCGCGATTGGCCAGCTCGCGCGGGTCGATCTGGCGGCGGATGTCGGCCATCACGCGCAGATCGACTTCGCTAAACATGTCCGGCATAAAGGCCTTCTTCTCGACGCCGACGCCGTGTTCACCGGTGATCGAGCCACCGAGCTCGATGCACATGTGCAGGATTTCACCCGCCAGCTCCTCGGCGCGGTGCAGCTCGCCCTCGACGCGCCCGTTGTACAAAATTAGCGGGTGCAGGTTGCCGTCGCCCGCGTGGAAGACGTTGGCAACGCGCAGCCTGTAGCGCTTGCTCAACATCTCGATGTGGCCCAGCGCCTCGCCCAGCCGACCCCTCGGCACAACGCCATCCTGCACGATGTAGTCCGGGCTGAGGCGACCCACCGCCGAGAACGCACCCTTGCGCCCCTTCCAGATTTTGCCCCGCTCGTACTCGTTCTGCGCCACGCGCACCTCGTACGAACCGGAGTCGTTGATCAACTCCATCAGCTGCTCAAATTCCGCCTCGACCTGCACCGCCTCGCCCTCCAGCTCGACGATCAGCACCGCCGCCGCGCCGTCGGGGTAGCCCGCGCCCACGGAGGCCTCCGCCGCCTCGATCGCCAGCGCATCCATGATTTCCATGGCCCCCGGCAGCAGCCCGCTCGCGACGACCTGCGTCACGGCGTTGCCCGCCTGTTCGAGACTGTCGTAGGCGGCGAGCACGGTGCGATAGAGCGCGGGCTTGGACAGCAGCCGCAGCGTGATCTCCAGCGCAATGCCAAACAAGCCCTCGCAGCCCACAAAAAAGCCGGTCAGCCCCGGCCCCACTTCTTCGAGGCTCGCCCCGCCCATCTCCGCGACTTCGCCGTCTGGCAGCACGGCTTTGAGGCCCAAAACGTGATTGGCCGTCATGCCGTATTTGAGGCAGTGGGCGCCGCCGGAGTTAAAGGCCACGTTGCCGCCGATGGTGCAGATCAGCTGGCTGGACGGGTCGGGCGCGTAGTAGAGGCCGTGGGGCGCGGCGGCTTTGGTCACCGCCAGGTTGACCACGCCCGGCTCGACGACGGCGATGCGCTGGGCCGGGTCGAGGGTGAGAATGCGGTTGAGCCGGTTGAGCGCAATCGTGATGCCGTCGCGGATGGGCAGCGAGCCGCCGCTCAGGCTCGTGCCGCTGCCGCGCGCCACAAAGGGCACGTCGTGCTGGTGACACAGCCGCACCGTCTCGATGACTTCCGCCTGCGTCTCCGGCAGCACCACGGCTGCCGGTCGCTGCTGAAAGGCTGTTAGCGCATCCGATTCGTAGGGCGCAAGCTGTGCATCGCGCTGGAGCAGGCGGCTGTCGGGGTAGAGGCGGGCCAGATCGGCGATGAGCGCGTGGGACATGGGTGGGCCTTGTAGAACGCGTGTAAATTCACGGGCGGGAGTTGGATGCAGTGTAACCGATGGGGAAGGGTTCGTCAATGATGCGTCTCAACTGGGGTGCGTTTCAATTTGGGGGCGAAGCCGCGTCGGCGGGGCGTTCGACCTCTCCCCCTCACTGTTGGTTCGCGGGTAACGAGTCGGGCGAAACCCCCTCTCCTCTGAGGAGAGGGGGTTTGGGGGAGAGGTCTGGCGAGCCGCACCCTGCCATGTTGCCCCGTGCCGAAGCTGCCCCGAAACTGAAGTACACCCTCTTAACTGTGTAAGTGCCAAGTGGAGTAGACAGCGGAGCGCGCCCGCCAGACGGTGGCGAGCGCTCTCTGCTCTTTCGCTCAATTTCTACTGACGCATATCCAACGTTGGCACGTCGACCGTGGGAACCGGCGTCGCCGCGTTAGACTGTGGGAAGGCGGGCAGCGCGAAGGGCTCCCCCGCGACGTTGTTGCCGTCCAAGCCGTCGTTCGGATCATCATCCCCGAAGCCATCATCGCCAAAGCCATCATCGCCAAAGCCATCGCCGCCGGAGGGCAGCGCCTGCGACAGCGTCTGCTGGTAGCGCTGCATCAGCGCGGCGTCCTCGCGCAGCTGCTCATCTCCCGTCAAATCGGCGACGCGGGTGAGCTGGGACTCCAGCTCGACGGCGATCTCCAGCGCTTGTGCATACTGGCCGCTCTGAAACAGATGGTCGATGGCGATCATGCCCTTGGCCGTTTCCTGAATCGTGACGTTGCGCAGCACGTCGGTTTCGGCCAGCGGCGAGTATTCGCCCGCGCCGTCCGTCAGCCCCACGCTCACCATCTCCTCGACCACAACGGGCTGCTGCGTCTCCTCGTCGACGTAGCGGAGGCGCACGTTGACCAGCGCGCGCTCGGCCCCCGCTTGCGTTTCCACCTGCGCCGCGGGATCGACCTCGAACTTCGCCAGCAGCACGGCGCTGTCCCCCGTGCCCACGGGCGGCAGCAGCAGGTTGACGCCCTCGGACGGCGGCGCATCCGCCAAATCCGTCAGCTCGACCAGGCGCACGCCCGGCTGCGGCACGAGCGTCAGGCTCAAGTCGCTGGCCACGCGCTCCTTGACGCCGGCGGCGCGCTCGCGGAAGACGCGCTCCATCTCCTGCGCCGAATCGACATAGCTGTAGCCGCCCTGCCCCTGCTCGGCCAGCTGGCTCAGCAGCCCGTCGTTAAAATCTAGCCCCAGCCCAATTGTGCTGACGTAGATGCCGCGTTCGTTGTAGGCCAGCGCGTCGGCGGCAATCTGCGCCGGGTCGATCACGCCCTCGTTGGCGATACCGTCCGTCAGCAGGATGACTCGGTTGTTGCGGTCGGCATCATAGTTTTTGGCGACTTGCTCCAGCCCCAGCATCAGCCCGCCGTGTAGATTCGTGCCGCCGTCCGGGTAAATCTGCTCGACGGTCGACGCGATCCACGAGCCATCGCCCACGGGCTGAGCCTGCCGCAGCAGCGTGGCGGAGTCGCTGTAAGTCACGAGGGAGACGATGTCGTCCTGGTTGAGCGTCGCCAGGAAGAGGCGCAGCGACTGCTTGACGTAGGGCATTTTTTCCGGCTCGGCCATGCTGCCGCTGCGGTCGATCACGAGCGAGAGGTTCAGGGGCTCAGTCTGGCCGTCGTTGGCTTTGCGGGCCTGCGTGCCGAGCTGGAGCCACGCCACGCCGCCCTGCGCCGACATCTGCTCGTTGCCGAGCTGCACATCAAACGCCAGCGCCTCGTTTTCCGGCTCGGCAAAATCCTGCTCGTAGTAGCGCATGTACTCGCCCACGCGAATCTGCTCGGCGGGCACAATCGCCCCCGCGTTGATCGCCGCGCGGCTGCTCGTCTTGCTCGCCACGGCCCCCTGCCCGCCGCTGCACGCCACCACCGCCAGCAGGCTGGCAGCCAGCAGCACCATCTTCCACCCTTTGCGAATCATCTGGTAAAGCTGCATGAAAAATCTCCTTTTGCTTGTTGACACTTGCGTCGGCAACGCCCGCTTGCGCTGCTTGCCCCCAAGGTAGCGCAGCGCCGCAGCAAAAGGTGACCGCGTCTCGACCAGGGGTTGGCCGGTTGGAATTACCGGTGGTGGCGAGGGTCGACCAGAAGTTGACCAGAAAAAGTGTATCAGTCAATGTGACAGCGCGTAACAAATCAGTGGTGGTTCGGTGTCAGTCTAAACGGTGAGTAAGCCCGTTGAAACGCGGTTGACGAGTCGCAATGGCTAGGCTATGATTCTCTCCGCGGCCCTCCGCGCCTCTTTCTCCGCGCTCTCCGCGTTAAATAAACTCAGGAAAACCCAGAAAGCCCCCATGCCTCCACAACCTCCCGACCAGCCCAACGTTCTCCTCATCTCCACCGACCACTGGCCCGCCTCGCTGCTGGGCGTGGCCGGCCACCCCGCCGTGCAGACGCCAACGCTCGACACGCTGGCCCGCAGCGGCACGCGCTTCACCAACGCCTACGCCGAGTGCCCCGTCTGCATTCCCGCCCGCCGCACGCTGATGACGGGCACGCCGCCGCGCACCCACGGCGACCGCACCTTCAAAACGGCCGAGCCCATGCCCAACCTGCCCACCCTGGCGCAGACCTTCCGCGACGCGGGCTACCAGGCCTACGCCGTCGGCAAGCTGCACGTGATGCCGCAGCGCGACCGCATCGGCTTTGACGACGTGATCCTGGCCGAGGAAGGGCGACCCGTGCTGGGCGCGGTCGACGATTACGACCTCTTCCTCGCCGATCACGGGCTGGCCGGGCAGGGCTTTGCCCACGGCATGAGCAACAACGAGTACACCTACCGCCCGTGGCATCTCGACGAGCGCTTTCACGTCACCAACTGGGCGACGCAGCAGATGGCCCGCACCATCAGACGTCGCGACCCCACGCGCCCCGGCTTCTGGTTTTTGTCCTACCAGCATCCCCACCCGCCGCTCGTGCCGCTTCAGGCCTACCTCGATTTGTACCGCGACATCGACATTGACGTGCCGCACGCTGGATTCTGGGCGCAGTTGGCGCCGGAGGAGGAAGCGTCGCTGCCCTGGGTGCTCCGCGCTACGCGACACGCCTTTGCCCACATCGATGACGACCACGCCCGCCGCATCCGCCGCGCCTTTTACGCGCTGTGCACCCACATCGATCACCAGCTGCGCGTCGTGATCGGCACGCTGCGCGAGGAGAATCTGCTCGACAACACCATCATCCTCTTTACGAGCGACCACGGCGACATGCTCGGCGAGCACGGCCTGTGGGCCAAGCGCCTGTTCTACGAGGATGCGGCCAACGTGCCGATGATTTTGCTGGGCGTGCGGGGCGACGAGCGCGTGGGCCATCACCGGGTGGACGAGCGGCTCGTCGGCTGGCAGGACGTGATGCCGACGCTGCTCGACTTGGCGGGCGTGGCGATTCCGGAGACGGTGGAGGGGCTATCGATGGTGGGCGATGAGCGGCGCAGCTATTTCTACGCTGAGGTCGGCGAGGACGCCCGCGCCACGCGCATGATCCGCGACGGGCAGCACAAGTTGCTTTACTACCCCACCGGCAACGTCATCCAGCTCTTCGATTTTGGCGATGAGAATCACGGCGAATTCTTCGATCACGCCGACAGTGCGGACTATGCCGACGTGCGCGCGCGGCTCACGGCGCAGCTGATCGAGAATTTCTACGGAGTGGATGAAGAGTGGGTGGAGAACGGTGAACTCGTGGGCTGGCCGGACCGCGACTACGTGCCGCAGCCCAACCGCGGCCTTTCCGGCCAGCGCGGCATCCACTACCCGCCGCCGCCGCTGGACGAGCCGGGCCGCGTGGTGGGGGTGCCGGGGTAAACAGGCAGTTTCGCCAAAAATACAGAAATTGATCAACAAAGGGCGCGAAGACACGCGAAGGAAGAGGGTTGACGCTCTTTTCTTCGCGTGTCTTCGCGCCCTTCGTCGATCAGCTCTGCTTTTGCTTTGACTTTCGCCTAATTTGGCCGCGCTGGGGCTGCATTGAAAATACGCTGCAGCAGTTCAACCCGCTCGTCGGGTGTCGTCCAGCGCGGTTGGGCGTAATCTTCGAGCACGGTGGTTAGAATTTCGGTGTTAATTACGCGGCCTTCGTAAATTGTGTGGCGCGCAATGAGATTTGTGCGCGTTTGCCAGCTCCACATCTGGTCGAAGAAGAGGTTGCCCAGGCCGTACGAGATGATGCCCGCGCCGCCGGGATCGTCCGCGCCGTACGGCTCCATCGACTGCGGTACGTGGCTCTGCACGCCGGTGACGATCTCTGCGCCCGCCTCGCGCATTTCGCGAAATTCGGCGATCTGACGCGCCAGGGGATAGGGCTGGTACGATTCTTCGTGCTGAAACTCCACGGCCACCACGTCGACCTCGTTCGCCAGTTCGCGCACGGTCTCCAGCACGCGCTCCTTGTGGTCGTAATAGTAGCAGGTCCCCGGCAGCTCCCCGCTGTCGTCGCCGACCCAGGCGTAGGGAGGGCCCCAGGCAATGATGGCCACAAAGGCAAGGGTGTTGCCGTTGTGCGTCCAGCGCAGCGGCGCACAGGCTTCCTCTACCGTGCCGCCGCTGCCGTAAATTGGAATCTCATTCTCGCGATACCAGGCCAGCGATTCGCGCGCGCCCGCATAGCCAAAATCGTTGACGTGGTTGCCGCTGAGGCCGACAATGTCCGTGCCGATGGCCTCCAGCGCGGCCCAATAGCTGGGCTTGCTGCAGAGCGTTAGGTTGTTGGCGACGTTGCGCGTCACGCAGTTTTCGAGAAAGGGCACTTCGTTGCTGGCGTGGGTAATATCTGCCCGGCTCAGCTCCGGGCCAATAATTTCCGCCGGATACGTTACGCCCTCGCGATCCATCGCCGCCGCCGTCCCGCGCGACATGGCCGTGACGCCCGTCATCACCAGCGTCGTGAGGCGGCTGGGAGCGCGGTTGGTGGCCGCAATGCCCAGGCCGCGCTCGCCGTCGCGCAGGAACTGGACCAGCACGCCCGCATCCCAGCCCTCGGCGCGCAGCGTCAGCGCCAGCGGGTAGTCGCCGCGGCGCAGTTCGTTATCCAGCGGGTTGACGTTGTCCACGCGCAGGACTTTGAAGCGCGGGTCCAGCTGATCAAACGGGACGATGGCCAGCGCCCCCGGCGTCTCGGCCAGGCGCGCTGCAATTTCGTCCACCGTCGCCAGCGACTCGACGTTGCCGCTGGCCGCGCCCAGCATTGCCGTCACGTCGGTCAGGGCGTTGGGCATGGCGTCCGCCGTGGAGCCGGGCGGGCGGGCCAGCACAAAGAGCGGCTCGTCGCCCTGCCAACGCGCCCGCAGGTCGTCGCTCGCTACGTCGTCCTGCACGGTGGCAAAGGGAACGACCACGGCGTAGTAGCGCTCCCACACCGGCAGCTTGGGCAGGCTGGGCGCAGCGCTGCGGCTGTTTGCTTCTGTATTGAGCGGGCTCACCAGCGCCAGCCGCGTGACGTCGACGCTCGGCGGACTTGCATCCGGCGCGAGGCGCAGCGGCTGCGGCCCATCCAGCGTGTCGACGGCGTCCGCGCCCGCCAGCACGGCGCTGAGCAGCGTCGTGTAGGCGTTGGGCAGCCCCTCGTCCAGCACCGCCGTGACCGGCCCTTCAAAGGGGCGCTCGCTGATTTCGGGCAGCGTCTCCACGTCCGACGCATCGTCCAGCGGATTGGCGGCAGCCGGGGCGGCGGCTGGGGCGGCGACGGATGCGGGCGCGGCTTCGACGCTCAGCGGCTGTGCGGCAAAGCCCTCGATGGCGCCATCTGCAGTGCTTTCCGGGTTGGGAATGCCGTCGCTCGCCGTTGTGCTGACCGCGGTGTAGACGGCCGAGGGCGGCAGCGGTGCGCTGGCCGCCGCGGGCACGCTTCCCGCCGCGGGCAGCGGCGTCACCTGCGAGGTATCGCGCACGGCGACGCAGCCGCTCAGCAAGAGCAGCAATAGGAGCATTGCCCACTGGGGGCGACGTCGGCCAAAGGGGCCGGGTAGGCTTGGATGGGACATTGTGTGAATCAATCTGCAAACTTGTTGATGGTGCTCATTCTCGGTAGGTACGCCACGCAAAATCGAGCGCAGTATAAAGCAGAAATGGTGGGCGGGCAAAGTGGATCGCAGGTTGGGGAGCGCAGCACCCAGTTGGTCACGCTAAACTGCTCATCGAGTAGCCAGCGAGAAAAGAGAGTAGGTTTTTGTGAGTAATCTGAGTTAAAGTATCATGCGCAAATGGGAGTGTAAGACTTCTTTTTTATCAAAAACATTGAGTGGAATCAGTGGACAAAGTTGCCGCAGCCGATAGGTCACCGGCCACTATTATCAGGGAGCGTGTTATGAACAGCCGAACCGCCGTCGTCACGGGCGCGGCATCGGGCATTGGGCGGGCGACAGCGGAGGCGCTGGCCGCGGCGGGCCACCGCGTGGCCGTGGTGGATCGGAGCGAGCGCGGGCGCGAGGTGGCCGCGCAGCTCAACGGCCTCTTTGTGCAGGCCGATCTGTCGCAGCAGGCGGAGTGCCGCCGCGTGATTGACGAGGTCGAGGCGCACTGGGGGCCGGTGCAAATCTTGGTCAACAACGCGGGCTTTCAGCACATCGCGCCCATCGACGAATTCCCCGAGGCGCAGTGGGACGCGCTGATCGCCGTCATGCTGACAGCGCCCTTTTTGCTGACCAAGTACGCGTGGCCGGGCATGAAGGCGGTGGGCTGGGGGCGCATTGTCAACGTTGGCTCGATCCACAGCACGCGCGCCTCGCCCTTCAAGGTGGGCTACATCTCGGCCAAGCACGGCCTGCTGGGGCTGACGAGAGTCGCCGCGAGGGAGGGTGGGCCGCTCGGCATCACCGCCAACGCGATTTTGCCGGCTTATGTGAGAACGCCGCTGGTGGAAAACCAGATCGCCGACCAGGCCGCCTCGCGCGGCATTGCCGAGGACGAAGTCATCGAGCAGGTGATGCTCGGCCCGGCGGCGATCAAGCGGCTGGTCGAGCCGGGGGAAGTCGCCGCGGTGGTGGCCTTTTTGTGCAGCGACGAGGCCACGTCGATCAGCGGCGCGGACTGGACGATTGATCTAGGGTGGACGGCGGGGACGGGAGTGTAGCGGGAAATGGAAATTTACGACTGGATTACATCGCTCGTTCTTCTGCCGTACTTTCTACTTATTGCCGCCGCAGCTTTGATTGAGCTTCGCTGGCGGCGAAAGGATAAGTGGCGAGAAATTGAAAGTCAACGTCAATCAACCACAGGCTATTACCTCGGTTCGTTCGGATATTTTTACTACCGTTGGCTGATGTCAACCGCGCTGTATTTCGTGCCTATAACGCTGATGTCGCTTTACTTGATTTCGGCAAAAATTCGGCAAGCGGGTTCTTTCCAAGAAGTTCTCCAACATTGGGCAATGTCCATTGTGCCAGCTGCGCTGTTTTTGGTAGTTCCCATCTTTTTTATCATTAATTTGATGGGTAAGAAAACGGGCTCATCATTTTTCACCTACCCCGAATACGCTGTTTCTAGTGAAAAGTTATACTACCGATTCTTTCTTCAATGGCATTCTCTTGACTGGTCAGATGTAATCCGTATTGAGCCAGTAACTATTTATACTGGTACTATAGGTTATTGGATTATAGCTAACCGGTTGCCGGGACTTCCGCGCTTTTATCATTCCTACGATTACTCTTGGGCGATCCGAAAGCCAACCCCTTACTCTATTTATTTGCCCTGCTTGCTGCCAAATTCGCTTGAGCTGAAAGCCAAAGTCGAAAATAGACTCGCCACTCAGCAATAAACATCTCGCTGAGTGGCGAGTCTATTTAATAAGGTTCTCCGAGCTTTTATGGGGTTAGGAAAGCAAAGCTCAACCGACGGTGCGTCGCACTTTCCGAAGTGCGTTGCACGTTTGAGGCAAGTCCCGCCCATTTTAGGGTGATCGACCATTCGGATGTGCGATGCACCGCGGAAGGTGCAACGCACGGTGGGCCGCATCTCGCGTTGCATTCCACAATTCCTTAGAGAACCTTTAATATGAGCCAACGTACTTAACTCAGCGCGTATGCTGCCGGGACGCATCTGCCATCGGCTGGAAATTCCACGAAACGGGTACGCCCTGCTGGTGGGCGTCTCGAATCAGGAGGCGCTCCTGCTGGGCCCGTCGCTCGGCGGCGTCGATGGTGGCGCCGTCCCAATCGGCAAGAATACGCTCGCGCAGCGTCGACTCGATGTTGGCAACTTCGGGCGTGCCAGCCAGATTGTGCCACTCGTCCGGATCGCTTTCCAAGTCGAAGAGCAGGGGCTTGCTTTCGTGAACCTCGACGTATTTGTAGCGACCCCGCCGCACGGCGCGCCACGGGCTGCGCGACCCGGCGGAGGTGAAGTCGATAATGGCTTCGTCCTTCCAGTTGGGGTCGTCGCCCGTGATGAGATCGACGAGGCTGTCGCCGTCGAGCTTGGCGCTGTCGGCGGGGGGCAGCCCGGCCATGCCCAGCAGCGTGGGGAAGAGATCAACCAGCGAGACGGCTTCGGGCACGTTTTTGCCGCTGGGGTAGCGGTCGGGGGCGGAGACGATCAGCGGCACGCGCGCCGACCAATCGTAGAAGGTGCGCTTGAACCACATGTCGTGCTCGCCGACCATGTCGCCGTGGTCGCTGGTGACGATGACGATGGTGTTGTCGCGCAGATTGAGCGTTTCGAGCGTGTCGACGAGGTCGCCGACAAGGCGGTCGAAGTAGCTGGTCATCGCGTAGTAGCCCAGCCGCGAGCGGCGTGTATCTTCCTCTGTGATTTCCAGCTTGTTGAGGCCCAGGTAGTCCATCAACTGCTCGTCGACCGGGTGCAGCGGCTCGTCCGGGTGCGGATTGGGCGCGGGCATGTCGATGTCGGCTTCGTCGTAGAGATTCCACCATTCGGGCGTGATGTAGGGCGGGTCGTGGGGGTGGGTGTAGGAGACGCAGAGGAACCAGGGGCGCTCGGACGTTTTGCCGTAGTCGACGCTGCCGTGGCCGCCGTAGGCGCGCAGCTCGGCGAGCGCGTGGGCGTGCACCTTCTCGTCGTAGACCAGCTGCTCCGTCCACGCTCTCGGCCCAGCCTGCTTGAGGTGGCTGATCATGCCCATCGCGGAATCAACCGGCTGGGACCAGTCTTTCGTCCACTTAAACGACGACGGGTAGATGTCGGTGGTAAGGCGGCGCTCGAAGCCGTGGAGCTGGTCCGGCCCCACAAAGTGCATCTTGCCGCAGAGCACGGTCTCGTAGCCGCCGCGCCGCAGGTGGTGCATAAAGGTGGGCAGGTGGGCGGGGAATTCGGTGCCGTTGTCGAAGTGCATCAGATCAGCAGGCAGCCGCCCGGTACACATCGAAGCGCGCGACGGGGCGCAGATCGGGCTGTTGCAGTAGGCGTTCTCAAAGACGACGCCCCGCTCAGCTAGCCGATCCATGGCGGGCGTTTTGACCACGCCATTACCGTAGCAGCCCACGGCGAGCGCCGTGAGTTGGTCGGCCATAATCATTAGGATGTTGGGTTGGTCGGTCATGGAGTGTGGGAAAGAGGCGTACACACGGGTAAGGAGGAACACGGGCATGAAAAATCCGTGTTCCTCCTTATTCGCGTGTACAAGTGTGATTAGCTGGCTTTGGGTGGTCGCGGCTCGTCGATAATCGCCTGCACCTTGTCTTGGATTGTCTGCGCGTAGGATTCCCAGGTCTCATCGCCCTCCGTGATGAATTTGATCTCCTGCTGGTAGGTCTGGAAGACTTCGTTGTAGCGCAGGTTGTTGACCATGGGGAAGGGCTCCAGCCACTCCTCCATGATGGGCACGGAGATAGCGTAGGTGGGCACGACCTCATTCACTTCTTCATCCAAGTAGGTAGAGATGCGCGCGGGGATTTTGGACGTGTTGAGTGCGCCCCACTTGTTTGCTTCCTTGGAGGTAATCGCCTTCATCACTTCCCACGCTTCGTCCGGCACCTCGGTTTGGCTGTTAATCATCCACTGATTGCCTTCGTTGCAGCTGGCGCGTCGGCCTTGCGGGCCACGCGGCGTGGGCATAAAGCCCCACTCAAAGCGGTCGCCCACCGTTTCGTTGTACAGGTTGGCTGCACCCAGCGCCCCAATGTTAAAGGCCAATCGACCCGAGTCAAAAAGGCCTTCTTCGCTCTGGTCCGCCGTGTGCGGCATGACGCGATCCTTCTTCATGGCAATGAGCCACTGCAGCACCTCATCCATCAGCGGCTCCATCATGCGAAATTCCGTGCCCTCCTCGTTGACGGGCCAACCGCGTTTGTCATCCGGAGTTGGCTCACCAAACGCACGGGAAATGCAGGCAAGGCGATGCAGATCGGTCTCGAATGGCGCATCCAGACCGTAGACGTTGTTATCCGGGTCTGCGATGGCGCGTGCGGCTGCTTCAAGATCCATCATCGTCCAGTCATCGGTTGGCTCTTCGATACCGGCTTCTTCAAGCAGCTGCTTGTTCCAGTAAAGAATGCTAACCGGCCCCGGTTTGGCGATATTGGGCAAGCAGTAGAGTTCACCCTCCCAGCGCAACCCTTCGATGGCGAAGGGGAAAAAGTCCTCAAACTCTTCCGGCGGCGAAGATTCGATCAGGTCATCTAGGGAGAGGTAGATGCCGCGGTAGGCGTTGAATTTGTACCACTTGTTGTGGCCGTAGCAGAGATCCGGCAGCGTGCCAGAGATAAAACCAACATCCGTCTTCTTCACAATTTCGTCGTATGGAATCACCTCCATCACGCCTTCGATTTCGCCCTGTAACGCGTGAAACTGCTCAAGCGCCCAACCTGTTGTCTGTTCTACGTGCGCCTGGCCCGGCGTTTGAATTCGCACCTGAACCACCTCTGCCGACGGGCTGCTGCTGTCACCTGCGGTAGGTTCCGATGCTGCACCACAGGCGGCGAGCATGGAGCTTGCCATGATGCCAACGCCCGCTGTGGCCGTGCCTTTGAGAAACGCTCTACGACTAAATGCCTTCATACCTTCCTCCTTGAGTGAATAAATCTTCGACGATAGGGTGAACGTGAAAAATGGGGAACAGAGGATTGGAAACAGGGTGAGTCGACTCGGCACTGCTTTGGTTGTTAGCCTTTCAGCCCCGTCATGACAATGCCTTGGACAAAGTACTTTTGGGCGGCAAAGAAAACAATAATGGTCGGCAGAATCATCATGATCGAAGCGGCCAGCAAAATGTGCTGCAATACTTCAGACGTTGAATCGGCGTTTTGCTGAAAAAAGCTGATGCCCACGGAGAGAGTGAAATTTTTGGGCGAAATCAGATAGATGAGCGGCTCCATAAAGCGATTCCACTCCGCCATCAGCGCGATGATGGCGGACGTTGCGAGCACCGGCTTGCAGAGCGGGAAGAGGATATTCCACCAAATTCGCCAGCGGCTCGCCCCATCCATCAGCGCGGCTTCGTCCAAATCCCTCGGCAGCGACATGATGAATTGGCGCATCAAAAAAATGTAAAAGGCGCCGCCGCCAAACCAGAGCGGAACCCACAGCGGATAGAGCGTGTCGAGCCAGCCGATCTCCGAAAACAGAATGAACTGTGGGATCAGCGTGACCTGGGCAGGCATCATCATCGTGCTCAGCGTAATGACGAAGAGCAAATTGCGGCCCCGGAATTTGAAGCGGGCAAAGGAGTAGGCGACCAGCGAGGCCGAAAGCACGGCGCCAATCGTGCCGATAACCGTGACAAAGACGGTGTTGCCAAACCAACGGGGGAAGAGGGGCTGGCGCTCAAACACTTCCAGATAATTTCCCCACTGGGGCACTTCGGGTAAAAGCTGCGGGGGAAATACGTAAATTTCGGTTGTCGCTTTGAGCGAACTGGAAACCGCGTAGAAAAAGGGGAAGGCAAAAGCGACGGAAAGCACGATTGCCAACGCGTAAAGAGCAAGCGTTTCGGCAGAGCGAAAAGGGCTCTTTCGTTTGCGTCGGGCAGGAATATTGGCGACGTTGGTGGATGCGGTAGCGGCCATGGATTACTTATCCTCCCCAGCATAATAGACCCAGCGATTTGACAGCCACAGTTGGATCAGCGTGAACACAATCAGGATTACTGCGAAAATCCAGGCCAGCGCCGAGCCGTAGCCCAAGCGGTAATATTCAAAGGCGTTTTCGAAAACGTGCAGGGCAAAGAACCAGCTGCCGTAGGCGGGCCCGCCGCCGGTGGCAACCCAGGCGATGTTGAACACCTTTAGCGCGCCAATAATGCCCAAAACAAGGTTAAAAAGCATGGTGGGCGAAATCATCGGCAGGGTGATGTGCCAGAACTTACGCCAGCCGTTCGCACCATCTAGGTCGGCAGCCTCGTACAGCTCCGAGGGCACGCCTTGCAGCCCAGCTAGAAAGATAAGCATTCGATTGCCGCCCACGCCCGCCCAGAAGGCAATAAAGGCGAGCGACGGAACCACTGTTTCCCGCTGGGACAACCAGCCAAATGTTGGCAGGCCAACAAAGTCCAGCGCGGCATTAAACGGCCCCAGCTGCGGGTGCAGCAGCCAGAGCCAGATGACGGCCATGGCTACTTCTGGCGTTAAGTGGGGCACAAAAAAGATGGTGCGAAACCAGTTGCGCCCCTTGATATTTTGGTTGAGCAGAATGGCCAAAAAGAGCGAGCCGACCAAAGTGACGGGCACCACGATGATCGCATAATAGAAGGTGCGACCCAGCGAGGTGTAGAAGAGATCATCTTCAAAGAAGGCGCGGCGATAATTTTGAAGCCCGACGAAGGTTGGCGTGTCGACAATGCTGTGCTCGGTAAAGCTCAGGTAGAGCGAGTAGATCATCGGCCCGCCGATAAAAATGATCAGGCCCAAAATCCAGGGCAGCGCAAAGAGGTAGCCGAGCAGGGCGTCTTGCTGCTGGAATTTGGATTCCGCGCCGACCAGCCACGTGAGAAGGTTGCGTCGTTTGGGCGGGGCGTGAGCAGGTGGATTGAGGACGGCTTCAGCCATGGGTTACATGCTCCATCGTTACCACACGTATATTTAGTTCTGCTGCGTTTAATTTGGAACGGGGAAAAGGGAGTATGCCTACATCATACACGATTCCAATCGTAACGACAACTGCACGAAATTGTGTCAATAATCAGCAAAAGCGCCATCCTCTTCGTGCCAGAACATGCCGCGCAAGCGAAAGGTCTCGTCGCGCACGGCCTCCAGCGCTTCGTCCTCCATGTCCACCCCAAGGCCCGGCGCGGTGGGCAGCTCGACAAAGCCATCCTGAAAAACGAGCGGCTGCTTGAACAGCCCCTCCCCACGGCGATGTCCGCCTTCGCAGATCAGCAGGTTGGGCACGGTCGCCATCACGTGGATCGAGGCGGCGACGCCCACCGGCCCCGCCGCGTTGTGGGGGGCCACCGCCATGTTGTGAATCTCGGCCATGGCCGAGATTTTCTTTAGCTCCAGCATCCCGCCGCAGTGGCGGATGTCCGGCTGCAGGATGGCGCACAACTCGCGCTCCACCAGCTCGCGAAAGCCCCAGCGCGTCAGGTGGCGTTCGCCGGTGGCAATCGGCACGGTCGTCGCGCGCGAGAGGGCCAGCAGCGGCTCGTTGTTTTCGGGGTGGCAGGGCTCCTCGGCAAAGAGTGGGCGCAGCGGCTCCAGCTCTTTCACCAGAATCAGCGCCATCGATGGACTGAGACGACGGTGCAAATCCACGGCCACGTCGACCTCGTTCCCCACCGCCTCGCGCACAGCGGCCACGCGGGCCACCATGTCGTCGATGACTTTGGGCGTATCCACAAAGCGCACGGGGTGGGGCGTCGCCACCATCTTCACGGCGCGGAAGCCCGCCGCCACGGCCCGGCGCGCGGCTTCCGCACACTCCGCCGGGCTGGTGCCGCCGATGCCGGTGTAGACGCGGATGCGATCGCGCACCGAGCCGCCCAGCAGCTTCCAAACGGGCAGACCGGTCGCCTTGCCAAAGAGGTCCCACATCGCCATCTCGATGCCGCTGAGCGCGCCGACCAGCACGGGCATGCTGCGGCTGTAGCTCGATCGGTACATCGCCTGCCAGTGCGCCTCGATCTGCAGCGGGTCTTTCCCGATCAGGTACTCACCCATGTCGTCGACGGCCTGGGCCACCACGCGCCAATGTTCGTAGTTCATCGGCTCGCCGTAGCCCACCAACCCCTCATCGGTGAACATCTTCAGCACCATGGCGCGGCCCTGAATTGGGATCGTTTCCAAGCCGGTAATCTTCATGATAGAACCCTTAATTAGGCCAAATCCTCTGCCCAGTAGTATTGACTATTGAGGTAGACGAGGTTGCGTGCATCGTCGTCCAGCAGCGCGCCAAAAGAGATTTCTTCAATCGGGCGCGGATCGCCGGGGGCATTTTGATGGTAGGCCATCTTACGCGCCTCGGCCTCCGTGGCGAAGGCGATCCACTGGCCGCGGTCGTCTCGGAAGGCGTGGAGCTTGCCGCTGGCGGGCGTGGTGATGTCGACGTTGCCCTCCACGAAGGGGCGAACGCGCGTCTGCGGCGCGTCGTGCGCGGCGAGGAAGTCGAGCCAGGCTTGGCGCATCCGCTCGGCGACGGCGGAGTGCTGGTCGATCACGTTGTGCTGCTGATCCGGGTCGTCGCGCAGGTTGTACAGCTCGGAATGGCCGTCGCCCGGCGCGCAGAGAAAGGCCCACTCGTCGCTGGTCACGGTGCTCGGCTCGACGATGCGATCTGAGCCGACCCAGCCGTCGAAGACTGCGCCCTGCACGGGCGTGTAGGTGGCGTCGCCCGCGCCCGCTGGGAAGCGGCTGGAGAAGGCGTAGTCGCGCCCCGCTGGGCTGGTGTCCCCCACCAGCGGCCAGAACGACCGGCCCTGCACCGCTTCGGGAACGGGCGTTCCCATAAACTCCAGCACCGAGGGCAAAATGTCGACCGGCTGCACCAGCCCCGACACGCGCTCGCCCGCACCCAGCCCGTCGGGGTGGTGGACGATCAGGGGCACGTGCGCCGTTGTTTCGTATAGCGTTCCAAATTCGGCGCCGGGCTTGCCCTGCAGGTCGTGCTCGCCAAAGAGGTGGCCATGATCCGAGAGCCAAATGATAAGCGTGTCCTCGAACAAGCCCAGCCGCTCGACCAGCTCAAAAAAGTAGCCCATCCAGCGGTCCACCAGCGTGACGTTGCCCGCGTAGAGCGCGCGGGCGTTTTCCATTTCGGCGTCGCTCATGTAGGTGGGGCGACCGTAGTGCGGGTAGAGCATCCGGTCGCCCGCATAGCTGGGATCGGCGTAGCGCGCGTAGTCGTAGAGGGGGCAGTCAAAGGGCTCGTGCGGGTCCCACATGTCGATCCAGAGGAAGAAACTGTCGTGCTGGTGGTTGGTCTCCAGCCAGTTCATGGCGGCGGAGAGCGTGCGCGGCGAGCAGTATTCGCGCTCGTACTGGCGGTGAAAGTGATTGCGCAGATAGCTGTCCAGGCTGCGCATGTTTTTGACTTTGTGCGGCTGGGCGGGCTGCTGCACCGGCAGCGTCGGGTCGGTGATCCACCAGTCGCCCTTCTGGCCGCGCACAAACTCGAGCCCCTTGAAGCCGCGCGTGTAGTTGTAGTCGTCCGTCGCCAGCATCGGCGTGTCCCAGATCATCTGGGTGTGGACGCCCTGCTGCGCCAGCATTTGCGCCAGCGTCACGTCCTCCGGCGCCAGCGGCTGCCAGCCGCGAAAGGGGAAGCCATAGCGCCCGGTGGCCAGGTCCCAGCGCGCGGGGATGGTGGGGTAGGAGGCAATGTAGTACTGGTCGAACAGGATCGAGCGCTCGGCAAAGCGATCCAGATTCGGCGTGTGAATCCACTCGTTGCCGTAGCAGCCGAGGTGGTCTAGCCGAAAGGTGTCGTTCATGATGACGATGACGTTCATCGGGGGAATCTCCGTAACGAAAAGTTCCCGCCGTTCTCGGAGACGGGAACCTTTCGCGGCATTAGGAACAACTGACTGTTTGAGTCTATAGCTACACGCTACGGCCGCGGCAGCTCCATGATCTCCTGGCAGGCCTGCTGCACCATCTCCATGCCCTCCTCAAAGCCCACGTCGCCGTAAAAGAGATCGGCGCTCGTATTCGCCCACGTGTCCTGCAGCTCCTGGAAGCGCAGGTTGGAGGGGTGCGGGAAGGGGCCCGGCTGCGTGGACATCCACTCCAGGGCGTCCTGGAAAATGGGGTGGAGCACCGCCTGGACTTCGGGGTCCGCCCAGACGGACTTTCTGGCGGTGGGGATGTTGCTGGTGTTAAGCACCGATTGGATACCGGTCTGCGCGGATGTTTCGGCCACGATCAGATCGAACGCTTCTTCGGGATGTTCGGACTGCGCCGCAATCGAGAAGCATTCGACAAAGGCCTGGTAACCACGCGGATGCTCCGGGCTGTTGGGGAAGAGGCGGATGTCGTACTCGAAGCGATCACCAATCGTCTCTTCTAGGCCGCGCACGGCGTAAACGCCCAGCGTCGAGGTCGCCATCGTACCGGTTGGGAACTCAAGCCCTTCCGACTCCGCGCGGTCCGGGGCGGCATTGTACTCGGTGCGCAAACTGGTCACCCAATTCGCGGCTTCGACGGAGGCGGGGTCGGTGGCAAAGGTGAAGTCATCGGCCTCCTCGTCCAGGATGTCGCCACCGTAGGTGCGCGCGAAGGAGCAGTGGTCGTAGTAGTTGCCGGGCAAGAGGTTTGTCCCGAAGATCAAGTTGTCGGGGTCGGCTGCCGCCGCCGCCAGCTCGGCGTACTCGGTGGTGGTCCACTCGTTGTTTTCCGGCGGCGCCAACCCTTTTTCGTCCAGCAAATTCAGGTTGAAGATAATCAGAGCGGGATTCCCCGGATGCAAGAGGTAAGGCAGGCCGTAGAGACTGCCCTCGAAGCTGCTGCTTTCCACCCCCGCGCTAAAAAAGTCGTCCATATCCAGATCACTCTGCTCGACCAGATCGTCCATGGGGAGGAATGCGCCCCTTGCCACGAGGAAGGGGAACCACTTGACCCCGCTAAACGAAACGTCCCACAGGGTGTCGGTCGCCATGGCCGCCTGCTGCTTCTTGTTCATCTCGCCGTAGATGATTTCATCGATGTTCAGGCTCACGTCCGGATGTTCTGCTGCCCACTCGCTGGCCACGGTGCGCTGCCAGTCGTTGCGCGGATCGGCATAGGTGGCGATGGTCAGCTCCTTTTGCGCCTGATCGGGCGCTTGCGCGGCAGAGCCTTCGCCTGCGGGCTGCCCGGATGGTGCACAGGCGGCCAGCGCCACCCCAGCCGAGCTGATCCCGATCCAACGGAGCATTTCACGACGAGTCAGTTTGTGTTGAGACATATCTTTCTCCTTTGTAGGCTTTCTGTAGACTATTTCTACGAAAGCGAATTTACAAATGTTGATGCGGTTATCCATCTCTCTACATTGGCGTACCTCCCTGTACATTTCCGTTGAGGGGCGCTACTGTCGCGTCAAGCGTAATTTGACGGGAATCGTAGGCGCTGCTTCCAGCTGCGCAAGCGTAGATTACCTCTTCGCTAGACCAATGCGAAAGGGTAGGTCACGACCGTGCGGTTGAAAACCGCACCTACAATTCCCATCATTTCAGCCTTGACAAGACACTACGGGTTCGGGGCGCTGTGGGTTAACGTGTCGGTTGAGCAGATAGCACTTGCGTCAGCCCTTGATGCCGGACAGCACAATCCCCCGCACAAAGTAGCGTTGCGCCGCAAAGAAGAGAATCAACACGGGCAGAATCACCATGACGGAGGCGGCCATCAGCAGGTGCTGCAGGGGCAGGCCAGACGATTCCGGCACGCTTTTGAAGTAGTTTAACCCGAGCGCCAGCGTAAAATTTTCGGGCGAGTTCAGGTAAATCAGCGGATTGATAAAATCGTTCCAGTGGCTGATAAACGAGATGACGGCTACGGTCGCCAAAGCGGGCTTGGCCAGGGGCAGCAGCACCGACCAAAAGATGCGCAGGTAGCTCGCGCCATCGATGAGCGCCGCTTCGTCCAGCTCCCTCGGCAGCGAGCGTAGAAACTGGCGCAGCAGAAAAATGTTGAAGGCGCCGCCGCCAAAGAGGTAGGGAACCCACAGCGGGAAGAGCGTGTTGATCCAGCCCAGCTCGTTAAACAAAATAAACTGGGGGATCAGCGTCACCTGGGCGGGCAGCATCATGGTGCCCAGCGTGATGAAGAAGATGACGTCGCGCCCCGGATAGCGGAAGCGGGCAAACGAATAGGCCACAAACGAGGCGGATATCACCGAGCCCACCGTGGCAATCGTCACCACAAAGGTGCTGTTCCACGCCCAGCGGATAAAGGGAACCCGTTCGATCACGCGCGCATAGTTTCCCCACTGCGGCACTTCCGGCAGCCAGGAAGGGGGAAAGGTCATCAGCTCGAAGGGCGCCTTCAGCGAGCTCGACACCGTCCAGAAAAAGGGAAACATAAAGACAAGCGCCAGCAGCGTCATCACCAGATAGAGCAGCAGCACGCCAAAACGCAGGTGGAAGCGTTGCTGGTTAACGCCTGCCCGTGTCGACGGAGCCTGCTCCAGATTGGTTAACAGATCGTTTTGAACAGCCATCAATCTTACTCCCCCGCGTAGTAGACCCAGCGCTGTGAAAGCCGCAGCTGAATAAAGGTGAAGACCAGGAGCACAATCACAAAAATCCAGGCCAAGGCCGAGCCGTAGCCCATGCGAAAATACTCAAAGGCCTGGCGATAGATATGCAGCGCGTAGAACCAGGTGGAGTAAGAGGGCCCGCCCAGCGTGGCCACAAAGGCCAGCGTAAAGACCTTGAGCGCACCGATGATGCCCAGCACCAGGTTAAAAAAGAGCGTGGGCGTAATCAACGGCAGCGTGACGGCTCGAAATTTGGCCCAGTTGCCGGCCCCATCGATCTCCGCCGCTTCGTAAAGCTCCTGGGGCACGCCCTGCAAACCGGCCAGGAAAATCAGCATGGCGTTGCCGCCCACGGAAGCCCACAGGCTGATGATGATGAGGGCCGGCAGCGCCCAATCCTTGCTCGATAACCAGCCCGGCCCCTCAATGCCAAACCAGCCCAGCGCGACGTTGATCGGCCCCACGCTGGGGTGGAACAGCCACGTCCACAGCAGGGCCAACGCGACGGCGGGCGTTAAGCTCGGCAGGAAAAAGAGCGTCCGGAAGAGGTTTGTGCCCAGCAGCCCCTGGTTTAAGAGAATGGCCAGCAGGAGGGAGCCAGTCAAGCCCAGCGGCACCACGGCCAGCGCATAGGTAAAGGTGCGACCAAACGAAGACCAAAACAGCGCATCATCCGTAAAGGCCTTGACGTAGTTTTCCAGGCCAATGAAGCGCGGCGCGCTGATGATTTCATATTCGGTGAAGCTAAAGTAGGCAGAAGCCAAAATCGGCCCCAGGATAAAGATCACCAGCCCCAGAATCCAGGGCAGCAGAAAAATGTAGCCCCACTTGGCCTCATTGGCCTGCAGCGGTGAGCGAATCCCGACCCAGCGCGCCAGCCGTGCCGGTTGAGCGGGCTGATAGCTGGGTTTTGCCTGTCCTAGTGTGGCCATACAAATCCTCCGCAAGTGAGGTATGCGATTGCAATAAATTCAAAGGGGGTAACTTGGGTAAGTATATCGACAATTTTGCGATTGACAAGGGCCTTTTTCGCCTAAAAAGCGCAATCATGGCCATGCGCCCCGCCAGCGGTGCTCGTTTCTCCCTGGTCGCGCAGGTGAAAATCTGCTGTATTTCTTCACGCGAAAAATAGGGTTCTTGACAGAAAAAGTGCGCCATTTATACTATAGTATTAACCCAGCGCATTAATATCTTGGTAACTATTACACCGTAATCGAGATTATGATGGATTAGTGCCAAACCGCTAGCCGAGCTCGCCAAGCAGTTTAACCCCTCAAAACCTGCCTTACAGTGTACTATTACACCGTAATCGAGATTATGATGGATTAGTGCCAAACCGCTAGCCGAGCTCGCCAAGCAGTTTAACCCCTCAAAACCTGCCTTACAGTGTACTATTACAGTGTAATCGAGATTATGAGTAGATAAGGGTAAGCGATAAAATACGTCCCAACGCGAAGCAAGGAGCAAAAGAAGGAGGTTTGCATGGGACGCAAAAAGCATATAAATAACGTCAGATTGCCGGGCGAAGAACGTAGCTACCTCAATCGGCTAACCCTGGGCGGCGTGAGGAGTGTACGCAAACTGAATCGGATAAAGATATTGCTGTTGAGCGATGAAAATCATCATCAAGGGCAGAAAACAGACCAAGAGATTGCCGAGAAGCTCGACACGAGCCTGTCGACGATAGACCGGATTCGGCGTCGCTATGTGCAAGAAGGGCTCGAGGCGGCGATTAGTGAAAAGCCAAGAAGCGGTCGCGCCCGCACCATCAGCGGCGAGCAACGGGCCAAAATCACCGCGTTGGCCTGTTCAGAACCGCCAGCGGGGCGTAGCCAATGGAGTTTGCGCCTGTTGGCGGACAAGGCGGTGGAACTCGAGTTGGTTGAGCACATCTCCCACAACGCCGTGGGCGAAATTCTGAAAAAAACACGGTCAAGCCTCACTTAGTCCGCCAATGGTGCCTGGGCAAACTGACGCCTACCTTTCTGGCGCAAATGGAATATATGCTAGCCATCTACGCCCGTCCCTTTGACCCGCTGCGCCCGCTCTGGTGTTTCGATGAGCGGCCCTGTCAACTGATTGGCGACACGCTCGTCCCCTTGCCCGTTGAACCCGGCAAGCCAAAACGACAAAACTACGAGTACGAGCGCCACGGCGTCTGCTCCGTTCTCCTGGCCGTGCAGCCCCTCACCGGACATTGCTTTGTGCAGGTACGAGACCGACGCACCGGACAGGACTACGCCGAGTTCATGGACGCCTTCGTCGAGGAACACTGTCCGCCCGGTGGTCAGATTCAACTGGTGCAGGACAACCTAAGCACGCACACCTACACCTCATTTTACAACGCCTTTGAACCGGCGAAGGCCTTCGCCTTGATGCAGCAAATTCAGATGCACTACACGCCCAAAAAGGCCAGTTGGCTCAATATGGCTGAAATCCAACTCTCGCTTCTATCTCGGCAATGCCTGAAGCGGCGCATCGCCTGTCAAGTCGAATTGAGCCGTGAAGTCCTCGCTTGGGTTGAAACGCGCAATCGAACCCCTGTTCCTATTCGCTGGCAGTTCACACCCGAAATGGCCCGCCAGACCTTCAACCGCTTTTACCCTAACCCATCAAAACTTCAATGACAGTGTACTATTTTTGCCCAAAGAGCAAGAAGAGGGGTTAGCACGGATAGGGAGGAACACGGATATTTCTTGTCTTGTCTTATCCGTGTTCCTCCCTATCCATGTATACTCCCTTTTCTGGCTTGTCCAGATTCGGAGAGCAAAACCAACATGAAAATCACCGATATCAAGACGTTTCCCCTCAAGGCGGCACGCGACATTTTTGTCGTCAAAGTCGAGACGGACGAAGGTATCTACGGCCTGGGCGAAGGGGGCTGTTCCTCGCGCGAGCTGGCCGAAGCCGAAGCGGTCAAGCACTACAGCCGCTTCCTGATCGGCATGGACCCCATGCGCATCGAGCACATCTGGCAGAAGTGCTACCGCAGCAACTACCACGAGGGCGGGCGCGTGCTAACGGGCGCCATCAGCGCCATCGACATTGCCCTCTGGGACATCATGGGCAAGAAGCTCGGCGTCCCGGTCTATCAGCTGCTGGGCGGCGCCTGCCGCGACCACGTCTTTGGCTTTCCCACCGTTTCCATGAATTCCCCCGACTGTCTCGCTCTGTGCCAGGAGTACATTGACGCTGGCTGGCCCTGTCTGCGCCTGGGCGCCGCGACGCCGATTCCCAACTGGGCAAAGGCGCTGCACGAAGCCGACCCGGATGCCGAGAACATGTTTGAGCCGCGCGCTTCGATTGCCGCAACGGTCGATCTGCTGGCGGAGCTTCGCGCCAAGCTCGATAAGTCCATCCCCCTGGGCGTCGAGTACCACCACCGCCTCAGCGTGGCGGAAGCCGCCTCGTTTTGCCAGCTCGCGCAGCCGGGCGCCATGGCCTTTCTGGAGGAACCGATCCGCGACGAGACGCCGGAAGCCTACGAGAGCCTGCGGCAGATGACGAGCGTCCCCTTTGCGATTGGCGAGGAGTGGTCGAGCAAGTGGCAGGCGCGGCCGTATATCGAGAAGGGCTTAACTAATTTCTGCCGGCTGGATGTCTCCAATATCGGCGGGCTGACCGAGGCCATGAAGGTCTGCGGCTGGAGCGAAGCCCACTACATTGACATCATGCCCCACAATCCGCTGGGCGCGGTCTGCACCGCCGCCACGATTCACATGTCTTTTGCCGTCAACAATTTTGCCTGGGTGGAAATCAACCCAACCATCAACGAGAGCGCCTCCGACGTCTTTCCCGTGCAGCTGGAGCGCAACGGGCCCTCGTTCCCGCTGCCCACGCGGCCCGGCCTGGGCGTGGAGTTTAATGAAGAGGCCGTCGCCGATCATCCCCACTCGCTGACAGACATGCCCCACTTTCACAAGCCCGACGGCAGCCATACAAACTGGTAACGAACACGACCGTGACGGTCACGTCGTCGAGTTCGCCGCCTCCTCCGGCGACACCTCGTACTGCTTCAGCGTCTCCACATTCATCTCAATCCCCAGCCCCGGTCGCTCCGACAGGTGCAGGTGACCTTCGCGCACGTCGAGCGGCTCGTCAATCAACATGTCGTAGCCCGACAAGTCGTGGCGCGTGACCTCCAGCTTGTAGAAGTTGGGCACGGTCATCATCACCTGTGCGCCAGCGACCACGTTGATCGGGCCACCCGCATCGTGGGGCGAGATGGGGATGTAGTAGGCTTCGGCCATGGTGGCGATCTTCTTGAGCTCGGAGATGCCGCCCGTCCAGGTTACGTCCGGCATGACGAAGTCGGCCAGGCCCTGCTCGAAGAGGGGGACGAACTCCCAGCGCGTGTGCAGCCGTTCGCCCGTGGAGATGCGCACCGAGACCTGCTCCTTGACCTGCTTGAGCGCCTTCCAGCTTTCAGGCGGCACGGGCTCCTCGAACCAGTGGATGTTGTATTCGGCCATGCGGTTGGCCAGCCGCACCGCGGCGGGCACATTGTAGAGGCCGTGGGCATCGATCAGGATTTCGATTTGTGGCCCCACGGCGTCGCGCGTGGCGGCGAGGATGTCGATGGCCGCGGCCTCCACCTCCAGCGAGAGCTCGCCGTCCAGAAAGCTGGCGTTGCCCACGTGCAGATTGTGGATCATGGGGTCCATCTTGAAGGCCTTGTAGCCGGCGGCCACGATTTCCTTAGCGGATTCCGCCACGGCTTCGGGCGAATCCAGTCGGGGCGGGTGGCAGTAGAGGGCGATGCGGTCGCGCACGGGGCCGCCCATGAGCTGGTAGATCGGCTGGCCAAGCACCTTGCCGCGAATGTCCCACAGCGCAATGTCGACGGCGCTGATGGCGGCGGTGGTCGCGCCGCGGGTGCCGACGTAGGTGAAGGCGCGGAAGGTTCTGCCCCAAATGGCTTCGATGTTGGTGGGGTCTTCGCCCCGCAGCCACTGCCCAATTTCATTGATGTAGGCCGCCACGGCCCGATTGGCGACGGGGCCGGGGTAGGTCGTCACCTCGCCCCAGCCGGTGATGCCCGCGTCGGTGTCGACCTGGACGAAGATAAAGGCGCGCTCGCCCGGCTGGCGCGGCTCGCTGGCGCCGGGGTTGGCGTCCCAGGGGATTTTGACGAGCCAGGCGCGGACGTTGGTGATTTTCATGGGTTTGCGTGGTTGAGGGTTGGTTGGCGTGAGCTGTCAACGGATTTTGAGAGCGGATTGAACGGATGGCGGGCGGCAAATCTGTCTGCTTGACCACCTTCTGCGCCTATTTACCGCGGATTGCGTACCAAAAATCCGCTCAATCCGTTCTCCTAATTCGCTGACAGCCCGACGCCGCTAAACCTTTAGCCCGCTCAGCGTCACCCCGGCGATGAAGTAGCGCTGGGCCAGGGCAAAGAGCGCGACCACGGGGATCGTCATCACCGCGGCGGCGACCATGAGCAGGTGATCGCGCGGGTCGGTCGTTTCGAGGGGGATGTACTGAAAGAAGCGCAGCCCCACGGCGGCGGTGAAGAGCTCGATGCGGTTGAGATAGATAAAGGGGCCAAAGAATTCGTTCCAGTCGTTGAGAAACTGCAGGATGGCGACGGTTGTCAGCGCGGGCTTCATCAGCGGCACGATGATCGCCCACAGGATGCGGAAGGGGCCCGCGCCGTCGATGGTGGCGGCTTCATCCAGGTCGCGCGGAATGCTGAGGATAAACTGGCGCAGCAGGAAGATCATAAAGGCGCTGCCGCCCAGCCACGAAAGAATCGTGAGCGGCACGTAGGTGTTGATAAAGCCCAGCCGGAACCAGAGCAGGTACTGCGGAATTAGCGTCACCGTGGTGGGGATCATCATCGTGCCCAGCATCAGCACGAACCAGACGTTTTTGCCCACAAACTCAAAGCGCGCAAAGGCGTAGGCCGTCAGCGTGCCGGTAATCAGCGTGCCGGGGATGGTGACGGCGACGATGAAGCCGCTGTTGGCGAGCCAGCGCGCAAAGGGCACCACCTGAAAGACTTCGGGGTAGTTGCTCCACTGCGGCGTGGTGGGCCAGAGGTGCGGCGTAAACGAGCGCAGCTCCTGCCACGTTTGCAGCGAGCTGGAGACCGTCCAGTAGAGCGGGAAGGCAAAGGTCAACCCGGCCAGCGTTAACAACGTGTAGGTGACGATTTTTTGGAGGCGCAGACGCCGCCGAATCGAATCGGATTCGGCCCGGTTAAGGGCAACGTTTCGCGTGGAGGGTGCTGTGCTCGTGGTGGTTGCCATAACAATTTACTCTCCGTAGTAAAAGACCCAACGCCGGGACAAGCGCAGCTGGAAAATCGTCAGCGAGACGATGATGATGGCGAAGAACCAGGCCAGCGACGCGGCGTAGCCCATGTTCCAGTAGTCGAAGGCGTGCTTCCAGATGTGCAGGCTAAAAAACCACGTCGCGTAGCCGGGGCCGCCCTCGGTGGCGACAAAGGCCGCCGCGAACGTCTGCAGCGCGCCGATCACGCCGAGCAGCGTGTTGAAGAAAATCGTCGGCGTCAGCAGCGGAATGGTGACGTGGCGCGTGCGCTGCCAGGCGTTGGCGCCGTCGATGTGCGCGGCGTCGTAGAGCGAATCGGGCACGCCCTGCAGGCCCGCCAGAAAGATGATCATCTGCGTGCCGCCGATGCTGCCCCACAGCCGCATCATGATCAGCGAGGGGATGGCCCACTGGCGTTCGGTAAACCAGCCCGGCGGGTTGTCCACGCCCAGGCCGATCAGCGCCTGGTTGACAATGCCAAAGTCGGTGTTGAGCAACCACTTCCAGAGCACCACCGAAGCGACCAGCGGCACGAGCGACGGCATGAAGAAGAGCGTGCGGTAGAAGGCAATCGCGCGCAGCTTCTGGTTGAGCAGAATCGCCAGAAACATCGAGCCGATCACGCTCAGCGGCACGCCCAGCCCGGCGAAGTAGAAGGTGCGCCAGAGCGAGGTGTAGAAGAGGTCATCGTCCGTAAACATCTTGACGTAGTTGGCCGCGCCGATAAACTCCGGCGACCCGATCACGTTGTACTTGGTCAAGCTCAGGTAGAGCGACGCCAGCCCCGGCCCCACAATCAGCCCGAAGAAGCCGATCAGCCAGGGCGTGAGAAAGAGATAGCCGTAAAGATTCTGGCGCTTCTCGGTGCGCGACCAGTCGCGCCAGCCGAAGAAGCGTCTGCGTTGGGGAGTTGCCGTTGTTGCGGCCATGGGATTTCTACCTTTGTGACCGTAGTGGCGCAGCGCGCTGCGCCACTACGGTCACGATATAACTAAGCCGCTTCCATATCCAACACGTCCTGCACCGCGTTGTGCAGCCCTTCCAGCCCCGCTTCAAAGCCAACCGGCGCGCTGGGATCCATCATGATTTGCAGCTGCTGCGTGATAGCATCCGTGTACTCGCGACCGCGCGAGTTGGCGGGGGCGTGGGCAGGGATGCCGTTTTCGAGGTTGGGAATAAACCACTCATGGATCGGGTTCTCCTCGATCAGCGCGTCCAGCACGTCCGGGCGCACAAAGGCGCCCTGCCCGGCCACGTTGTTAAAGCCCAGGCAGCCGTCGAAGTTGGTGATGTGCTTGATGAACTCAAACGACTCCTGCGGATGCTGCGTGCCCGCGTTCATGTTCCACGTGCCGCCGCGAATCTGGCAGGGGAAGCGCCCATCTTCGCGCGTGGGAAAAAGCCCCTGCCAGGCCACGGCCACGCTCTCGTCCTCGATGTCGCGGTCAAAGTTGCGCACGTTGAGCGAGCCGGCCCAGTTCATGGTAATGCGACCCTCCAGCTGCGCGGCAGCGGCGTCCAGCTCGCCACCGGGCGCGGGCAGCACTTGGTCCTCCACGGCCAGATTGTAGAGCCAGCGCAATCCTTCCTGCGCACCCTCTTCGTCAAGAATCACGCACTGGGTGCCCTCCTCGTTGATAAAGAAGGAGTCGAAGGCGCGACAGAGCACCGCCACCCCCGATTCGTTATAGGCGAAGGCCATGCCAAAGCGGTCGTTCTCCTGGTAGAAGCTGCGCGCCCACTCGCCGTAGGTCTCCATTGAGGTGTCGTGTGCCGTTGGCTCCGGCGGCTCGATGCCCGCTTCGTCAAAGTGCACCCGGTTGATGACCAGCGTATCGTTTCCGGCCCAACCCCAGCTGGGCAGGCCATAGAGCTCGCCCTGGTAGTACTGCAGGCCCATGAACAGATCAAACCACTGGCTCAAATCCAGCCCGTCCGACTCGGCCAGCTCCGTCAGCGGGCCGATAACGCCCGCATCGATGGCGCGCCAAAATTGGTAGTGCGACGGGTCGAAGGCCACGATGTCGCCCAGATCGTCGGCGGCGTACATGGCGTACATCTTGCCGTAGTTGTCCTGCTGCGAAGAGCCCGTCAGCGGACGGAATTCCACGGTCACATCAGGATTTTCCTCCTGGAAAGTCTCGATGCGCTCCTCGTTCCAGCCCGTGCCCGGCCCGCGAAAGGTATCCCAAATCAGGTTGACGCCCGCGCCGTCCGGGCTATCTGCGCTGGGGCCACCACCGCCGGTCGACGGCATACAGGCGGCCAGCGCCATCGTGCCCAAGCCCGCCGCCGACAGGCGAAGCATATCGCGCCGGCTGAGGGGTCGCTGCAAAAAAGTTTGATTGCGTGGGTCTGTGCGATTCATCTTTCTCTCCTTTGTTGTGAATAGTGTTGGAAGTTACACAGATAATTGCGTCGCCCGTCGCAGGTCACATATGCTTCGCTATGTGACTTTCGTGGTTGACGAGAATGGATGGCAAATCCAGACCAAGTCAGGTCGACTATCACCGTCACCTTGCGGAGCAAAGGTGACCTACGCTATCTGCTCCCGGCGCACCCAATCGAGCAGCGCCGTCATGTAGCCAATCGCGTAGGCGCGACCGCGGTGGCCCCAGCGCGTGTCGTCGACCATCTGCGGCACGTGGTCGGTGATCAGGAAGCCGTCGAAGCCAACCTCGGCCAGCGCTTTGACAATCTCGAAGGGGTCGACGTTGCCCTCGTCGATAAAGCACTCGTTAAAGCAAGAGGCCTGCCCCTGCACGTCGCGGAAGTGAACGTAGATGATCTGGCCGCGCGGCCCAAAGTGGCGAATCGCGCGCAGCACGCTCTCCTGCCCGCCCATTTCGGACCAGCAGCCCATGCAAAAATCCAGGCCGTGGTGGGGGCTGTCGAAGGTGTCCATGGCGCGCCGAAAGCCGTCGAAGTTGCGGAAGATGCGCGCCACCCCGCCTAGCGTCTCCACCGGCGGATCATCCGGGTGCAGCGCCAGCTTGACGTTCGACTCTTCCGCCACGGGCAAAATGCGTTCCAGGTAGTATTCGTAATTGGCCCACATTTCATCCGACGTAAATTCACGACCGTGGGTCAATTCATCGGGATCGTGCTCGGCTAGATCAAAGCGCGTGCCCCGTGCGCCGCCGCGCAGGGTCGCCGGCTCCTGCGTGCGCCAGACGCCGTTGGGCATCCAGTGGTAGCCGAGGATTGGAATGCCCGCGCGCCCCATATTGCGGATTGTCGTCTGCATGTGCGCAATCTGCTCGTCGCGTCCGGGCAGGCCGAGCATGGCCTTGTCGTAGAAGGAGACGGGCACGTTTTCGAGCGCCATCAGGCGCAGGTCGGCGGCATCGGCGCGCTGCTTGAGCGCGCGCAGATCCTCGTATTCCCACTGTTTGTCGCCGGGCAGCTTGGGCGTGTTCATCAGAAAATCGTCCGCGCCCAGCTGCTTGATAAAGAGCAGCTTTTCGTCCGTCAACTCGTTAAATTGGCCCAGCCCCACGCGCATGGAGAGTGACATGTGAACCATCCTCGGTTTAGCATTTCGATTTTTGGACACGGATAACACGGATGAACACGGATTTTTACTGAATTAGGAAAGCTTCCCCTAAATTCAGCAGTTATCCGTGTGCGCAGCCCGTGCAAATCCGTGTCCCACTCTTTCTTCGCATTTCGGAACTACCCCTTCACGGCTCCCGCGGCCAGCCCCTGCACGACAAAGCGTTGCGCCAAATAATAAAGAATCATCACCGGCACCGCCGCGGTCACCGAGCCGGCCATGATCAGCCCCCAGCGAAAAACATCACCGGTGATCAGGTACTGCAGCGCCACGGGCACGGTTTGTCGGCTGGGCGACGTAATAAAAATCAGCGCGAGCAGCAGCTCGTTCCAGGCGTTGGTAAAGGTCAATACGCTGACGGCGATCAGGCCGGGCGTGGCGAGCGGCAGCAGGATGCGCGTCAGCGCCTGCCAGCGCGTCGCGCCGTCGACCATGGCCTGCTCCTCCAGATCAATCGGGATGGAGCGGAAGAAGCCCATCAGCAGCCAGGTGCTCAGCGGCGCGGAAAAGGTCAGGTAGACGAAGACCAGCCCCTCCAGCCGGTTGCCCAGGTTGAGCCGCGCAATAATCACGGCCAGCGGGATAAAGAGCAGGGCGCTCGGCGTGAGGTAGGTAAAGAGAATCAACTTGCCCACCCAGCCGCGCAGCCGATAGCGCACGCGCACGAGGCTGTAGGCCGCGAGGCAGCTGATGAAGACCGAGATCGCCGTCGCCGATGAAGCGACAACCAGGCTGTTGCGAACGTTGGTCAAAAAGCCCTGATTGGTCAACAGCTCGACGTAATTTTGCAGCGTGGCCCCCCGCGGCAGCAGCGAGGGTGCGCGGTAGATGTCGCGCGGCAGCTTGAGCGAGATGGTGATCATCCAGTAAATGGGGAAGAGGATCACAATCGCCAGCAGCACGAGCAGCGCGTAATAGAGAATTTTTTGCGGGAGCGTGAGTTTGTGCAGCATGACTACTCCTCCTGCAGCAAATTCGCCACAATAAACGCCAGCATCGCAAAGACGGGCAGCAGCGACACCGAGACCGCGGCCGCTTCCCCAATCCGCAAATTTTGCAGACCAAAGTAGGCGAGCACGGGGAAGGTCATCGTCGCATCGGAGGGGCCGCCCTGGGTGAGCAGCCAGACGTTTTCAAAGCTGTTGGTCGTCCAGATTGTGGAGAGCAGCACGACGACGAGCACGACGTGGCGGATGCTGGGCAGGGTGACGTGGCGGAAGCGCTGCGGAGCCGTCGCGCCGTCGATGGCGGAGGCTTCGTAAAGCTCCTGCGGCACGTTTTGCAGGGCGGCCAGAAAGGTGATCACCCAGAAGGGAAAGCCGCGCCAGAAGGTCGCAAAGACGACGCTCGGCATGGCGAGCGCTTTGCTGCTGAGAAAGTCGGCGTGGGTGTTCATCAGTCCGCTCTCCAGCAGGATCAAGTTGAACGCGCCACCCTGCGGCGCGTAAAGCAGCTTCCAGGTGATAAAGGCGACAAAGGCGGGCATGGCCCAGGGCAGCAAAATTAAGCCGCGCCAAAATTGGCGCGCGCGAATCTGCTGGTTAAGCAGCAGCGCAATCCCCATGCCAAAGACCAGCTTCATCGTCTGTACCGCCGTTACCAGGACGATGGTGTTGCGCACCGTTGCCTGGAAGCTGGGCCAGTTGATTAGGTAGCGATAGTTCGCCAGCCCAATAAAGCTGCCCTCGCGCCCGATCATGCGGTCGGTGAAGCTGATCCAGATGGCGAAAAAGAAGGGGTAGACGACCAGCGTAATCAAGCAAACCACAATTGGCAGCACGAGCAGGTAGCCGTAGAGGCTGTCGCGCTGGCCGATGGTGAGCCGCGGCTGGTCGACGGATCGTTTGCTGGTCGCGGGAGCGGGAAGGGTTTGTTGAGCCATGTTTTTTAGACGCGGCGAAAGGGGGACGCGGAGAAGCGAGGAAAGAATCCCCGCCACCCCACGTCCTCGTGTCGCTCTTACTCGTCGTACTTATCATAAATTGCCTGGCACGCCGCCTGCGTCTCGGCAATCGCGTCGTCAATGCTCACGCCGTCGACCACAATGCGCTGGACCATGCCGGGCGTGAGGAAGTTGGTCTGGTATTCGGCAAAGGCGGCGTTGTCCGTATCGGGGAAGGCGCCAAAGGTTCCGTTGAGCGCCAAATCGAGCAGCCCTTCGTGGACGGGGCTTTCGGCGAAGACGGGTGCGTCCTGGTAGCCTGCCGCCGACGGGCCGTAGATCGCCTCGCCGTAGTATTCCATCATGAATTCCGGCTCCGAGAGGTAGCGCAGCAGATCGCGCGCGCGATCTTTGTCCTCCGTGCTCGTCGGAATCACGCGTACGTTGGCGTCCACGGGCGAGACCTGGAGCGCCGGGCCAGCGGGCAGCGCCGAATAGCGGGTGGCGTCGCCCAGCTCCGGGTCGTTGTCGCGCATGTAGAGGTAGACGCTGCCGGGGTTGGCAATAAAGACGGCATTGCCGGATTGGTAGGCCGTATTGTCGCCCGCACCGTCCCAGGTCGTCGCGCCCGGCGGGAAGAGGCCTTTCTCGAACGCGCCGGTGATCCACTCCAGGAATTCGCGCGTTTCCGGGCTGTCGATGGTGCAATTTTCGCCTGCGTCGTCGGCGATGCGCCCGCCCCAGGATTGGAGCATCGTCGTCGTTAGGTTGGCATCGCCCACGTTGGAGAGCGCAAAGCCCATGCCGTAGGTTTCCGGCGGATTTTGCGCCGTGGCCATCTCGCCCAGCTCGGTCCACGTGGCGGGTGCGTCGGTGAAGCCCGCGGGCTCCAGCACATCGGCGCGGCGGAAGAGCACGTTGCCGCCCAGGCTAAAGGGAATGCCGTAGCGGTTGCCGCCGTAGAGATCGGGGTTGGTTGCCTCGTCCGCCAGAGGTAGCCAGCCGCCCACCGAATCACCTATTTCAGCGTAGAGATCATCCAGCGGCTCCAGCTGGCCGCTCTCGCTGAGCAGCAGCATAAAGTTGCGGCCCACGTCGAGCGCATCGGGCATCGTGCCCGCCTCAATCGCCGCCGAGACGCGCTGTACCGTCTCGTTCTGGTTGATCATCACCACTTCGGTCTCAATGCCGTTCTCCTCGCCCCACTGCGTCACGCGGTCCACCAGCATCTGGTTGGCCGCGTCCGAAAAGATCAGCCCGCCCCAGTAGGTAAAGACTTCGTCGCTGCCGCTGGCCGCGGGCGCGGCGGCGTCACCGGCGTCCGATCCAGCGTCCGCGTCACCAGCGGGGGCAGCCGTACAGGCGGCGACAATCAGCGCCGTGATGATGAGCACGGCCCAAAGCATTCGATGTTTTCTCATAGCGTTCTCCTTTAGGTTTGGGTTTGGGGGAGCGAAAAAGTAGGCGCTGCTTGCAGCTGCGCAATCAACGGCTTCTCCATCAGACAATCAGAAACAAAGTGTCAACACCGTGCGGTTGCAAACCGCACCTACGATTGACCCAATACCTCCACCGGCTCCGTCTGAAAGCGTTTCACCTCGACCAACCGCTTCCACTCACCATCTTCCTTGTCCAGAAATTTCACGTCGTCGCGGTGATACTGCAGCCCGTAAGCGACGCGCGCTCGGCTGGTGTGGTTGGGGCCGCTGCCGTGAACCGTTAGCCGCGAAAAGGCAACGGCGTCGCCCGCGCGCATCCGCAGCGGCAGAAAATCCGTCGGGTCGATCTTGACCTTGCGGTGCGTGTCGCCGTCCCCCGCATTTTCCCAAGCGAGCACGCCCGCCTTGTGCGATTCCGGCGCCATCTGCAGGCAGCCATTCTCTGGCGTCATGTCGACCAGGGCGACCCAGATGTTGATCGAGCCCAGCGCCGGATCGTGCTGGGTGTAGTTGTTGTCCTGGTGGAAATGAAATTCGCCGCCGCCGCCCCCCGCTTTGACGGCGGTGAAGGGCAGGTAGCGCACGGCGGGGCCGCCAATCAATTTCGAGGCAACGGCCAGCATGTTGTCGCCATTGATCAGCTCGTCCAGCGCCGAGCCTTGCAGGTACTGCGGATTCTGGCGCAGCTTATCCGCCGTGCTCGACGCGTGATCGAGCTGTGCGCGCTGGATGCCGTTGGCTTCGAGCACGGTCAGCACCTCCTCGCGCAGCGTGGCGACGGCGTCGTCGCGGATTAGGCCAGGGATGGTCAGGTAGCCGTAATTTTGGTAGAAGCGGATTTCGCTGTCGGTCAGCTCAATGGAGTGGACGACGGACATGGCATCTCCCGTGCAGTATTTAGTTGGGGTTAGAGAAGGAAGGGAGCAAGCATCGCAATTGCGATGAGCCCTACGGTATCACAAGCCTGTGTGGGTTGTCAACTGGCTAAAAAAGGAGGGGGTCTGGAACATTTCCAAATTTGCCGGAGAATTTGATGCAAAAAAGTAGCCCCTATTTCGTTAAGGTAACGAAACAAAGGCTACTGATGACTAGATAGAATTATACCGTCTAATAATTTCCGAGAAGTGTTAGAATTCGGGCCAGACAGCAGAAATCAAGATGATCTAACCCCTGCTGTAAAGCACCGACCTAACGGGTGAGCAACTTAACGCCAGTCGTCTCGGCCCCGATCGCGGTCGTAGCCGCCGCCACCGCCACCGCCGCGGTTGTAGCCGCCGCCACCGCCGCCGCCGCGGTTGTAGCCGCCACCGCCGCCGCCGCCGCGCGGTCGTTCTTCGCGCGGCCGTGCTTCGTTGACTTTGAGGTTGCGACCGCCCAAATCAGCGCCGTTCATTCCCTCAATGGCGGCCTGCCCTTCCTCGTCCGATGCCATTTCCACAAAGCCAAAGCCGCGGGATTGTCCCGTGTCTCGGTCCTTGATCACGGCTGTTGAGGTGACCTCGCCAAATGCTCCGAATGCTTCTCGCAACTCGGCCTCCGTCGTGCGGTAGGACAAATTGCCAACGTAAATGTTCATGTCTTTCCTTCCAAAGATGTCCCAGCCGAAAGTTGTGTAGCAGGGAGGGATTCGCTTGAAGCTCTGGCGTCGGAGAAGTCAGCACAAACCCAAGATGGACGGCCCGCAATCCTCTGCAACAGAACTCGACGCCCATAGGATACTGTAATTTCCGCCGTCCGTCAACTCCCCAAATGGGGTTGCAGCAATTCCCAATTTAGAAGTTGGAACCGCGGATGAACGCAGACAAACGTGGATAAGCGTGTTTTGTGCAAAACACGCTTATCCACGTTTGTCTGCATCTTCCCGCAGTTGATTTCCTTTCGAATTGGGAGTCGCTGGTGATGTTGGTGCACTATGCCTCCCGCGTCAAGATAACAAATGCTGCATTCGTCGTCGGATGAGTAAACGCCGACTGCCGTCTGTACCCAACGCGCTCGCATACGCGCCGCGCCCGCCTGTTCTGGGCGGCAACCGTCGCCCGGAAGTGCGTCGGCGCAAACGCTTCGCGCGCAAACGTAAACGCCGCCTGCATAAAGGCCACGCCCACCCCGCGGCCCGTCCAGTCAGGCCGCAAGCCGCCGCCCATGTCGAGGACAACTTCGCCCGGCTCATTGCGATAGTTGCCGCCGGGCACGCGCGCATCCTCGCCAAAGCAGCGGAAGCCCACGAGTTCGCCATCACGCCAGACGCCGTAGTAATGGTAGCCGGGCCGCAGCAGATTCTGCACGTCCTGCTTGGCGCTGGTCGGGTCAAAGTTGTAGCGGTCGTAGGGCGGCGGGTAGCGCCAGGTGATGATGTCGCGCGCGGCGGCTTCGTCGAGGGGGCGGAGGGTGAGGTCGGTGAAAGCGTACACTAGGAGACCGCATACTTTGCGTACCACTCGGCGATCTGCTCGTGATGCGCGCTCCACGCCGCCCAGACTGATTCTGCCCACGCGCGGGCGCTTGTCGCGATGGCGTCACTTGGGCCGGATATGGGCATATCGAGCACGTTCAGGGTCGCCGCAAACGATGGCGGTTCGAGCCAGTAGGAGACCCTCGACGAGGGCGGCGCGATCGAATGAAATGCGTTTTTAGAGATAGTCTTCTGCGGAATGCTGATCGGCCGCCCGCACACAAGATAGCCGTACAGGTTGAGCAAGTGAACGCCGACTGATTGAATGGCCTGCGGGTTTGGTGTCCCCGGATGCTGGACGGCGTACGTATCCACGCACGTGATGAGCGTCGCCTGCTGCGTCGGCTGACTATACAGAACGTTGAGCAATTCGCCATAGCGCTGCCAGCACGCCGGAGCGGACGTCATGTAGCGGTGGATGGGGCCATCAATCGCCTGAACTTCCGCGCCGCACCCAGCGCATCGTTCGATCATCTGTACGCTTCTAGGTTCGTAGGTCGCGTATGCTTCGCTACGTGACGAGCATCGCCGTTCCTGCTGGGGCATCGCAGCCAAGTACCGTGACAGACGAACGTGAAGGGAAGGGCGTAATGTTATATTGCAGAGCGAATGTGACCTACGAATCTTATTACTCTGAAACAATGAATGTCTCCGAGAATTTATTTGTTTTCTCTACAGCGCTCAACCAATTCCCTTACCAATGAGCTAGATACTCTTTCTTGTTCAAAATTATTACCATCAACTACATCTTGGTAAACATAGAAATCCGTAAAACGTATTGCTAAAGGTGATTCAGATGAAAGACTTCCGTCAGGCATTTCTCCACCCATACTTCCAGAGCCACCGAGGCCAACTCCAGGAATATTCGTCGTTCCATCCGAGTAATTCTCATGTTTTTTGACCTCCAGGCGATTACCTTGATTATCAACGAAATAGTATTTATGGTCGATTATTCCTGCTTCAAATTCTGATTGCACAACCAAAACCCCATTGGAAGGTATCTCCATAATTCTTCTTCCATCTTCAACTATAGGGTTTTTCCCACACTCTTCTCCATAAATTACGATGAACTTTCCTTCAAAATCGTCTGGAATTAAAAAAGATTCAGGTTCGGGCCTCGAAATGTATGAGACAAAAAAGAAAAATGCAAAAATCAAGATCGCGCACACAAATGCGACTAGCGGGAATGCTAGGAGGCGCAGGGTTATATTAATGGGATTTTTCTTGACTGCCCTTTTAGGCAAGAAAAAATCTAGACATAGCAGTTGAAAGAAACTGCCGACCGCCCAGAGATGAAAAACTGGTATGCTAAACGCATTAATCCAAGGGCCGAGAATTAGGTAAACTCCAAAAACCCAGCCGAAAGAGATTAGATATGAAATCAGTAGTATGATAAATATTCTTAGAAGTCTGTTCCAGTCGCCAAGAAATTCAAGAAAGTCCTGTCCAAAGAAAGCAAGTCCTGCTGCCAATGGAACTGTCCAGACTATATAGGATATCGTATCATTGCTACCAAACCAGTCTTGCAAAAATAACAGTATCAACGCGACAGATAATCCAGCCAGGATGTTGACTAGTGCGCTGAAGAATTTCATGAGAATTGGGTTCTTCATTTTTCTGATGTACCACCTACTTCTGTTTCCCTAACGTGAATAATGATGACAGCAAGCGGCAGTTTATCTATTTGACACCTCTGTCGAAGAGATCGTTGTGCACGCGAAATAATTAGCCAACCCTACCCCCGCTCAAACGGAATCGTCGCCGGCGACTCGCCCGCAAACGCGTCCAGCCGTGCATCCTGAAAACCTTCGTGCGTCAACGTAATTTCCGGCAAATCGGCCCACGCCAGGTTGAAGTGACCGCTCTTGTTTTTACTTTAAGTATATCGGGTGTACAATACATGGCACTATCCGATACGCAATGGCTTTACCCCATTATGCTCAATTCGCGATTACTCAACCGAATCAACCAGAAAAAGCAAGCACTGGACGCATTGCGCCCCCTCCCCACATCGGCCATCAATCGGCTGCAAGAAGAAATGGTTGTGGAGTGGATCTATAACTCAAATGCCATTGAAGGCAATACCCTTACCCTGCGGGAAACGCGCCTCATTCTTGAAACGGGGTTGACCATTGGCGGCAAAAGCCTGCGCGAGCATTTTGAGGTCACGAATCACCAGAAGGCGATTGGATATGTCGAAGCACTTGTTCAAGAAGATGACCAGATTTCTGCATTTCATGTTCGACAGATTCACCATCTTGTTCTGACTCAAATCGATGATCAAAGTGCTGGAGCCTATCGCCACCTGCCCGTTCGGATTGCTGGCGCTTCGCACATCCCACCAGAACCGTGGCAGATCACGTCGCTTATGCAAGAATGGCTCAACGATACATCCCTGACGCTTCATCCCGTCGAACGGGCTGCGTTGGCCCATCATAAATTTGTCGCAATCCATCCATTCATCGATGGCAATGGTCGCACGGCTAGACTGGTAATGAATCTACTTTTGATGCGTCAAGGCTATCCACCAACCATCATCTTGAAGATCAACCGCCAGCAATACTATCGCGTCTTAGCTCAGGCAGACCGCAACAGTGCAGCGCCTCTCGCCAACTTTGTTGGACGTGCTGTGGAACGAAGTCTGATTCTCTATCTCAATGCCTGCACACCCCAAACAACAGAGCCACCTGGTGGAGAAAAGTGGATTCCCCTTCGGGAAGCCGCGATTGATTCACCATACAGTCAAGAATACCTGAGCTTGTTAGCCCGGAGCGGTCGTTTGGAGGCGATTAAAAGAGGCAGAAATTGGTTCACCACCCAAAATGCCATCAAATCCTATCGACAATCCCTTGCTCAGTAATTTGCACCCCGCTTGGAATCATACCCTCAACGTGAAACTCGCGTCCAGTGGGCCGACCACACCTTACCCTCTGCTACCCCCGCTCAAACGGAATCATCGCGGGCTGCTCCGGCTCGAAGGCGTCCAGCCGCGCGTCGCGGAAGCCTTTACTCGTCAGCGTAATCTCGGGCAAATCAGCCCAATTGGGATCGAGGTGAAACTCCTACTTGACGGAAAAATCAAAGCAATCTTCGTCCCGGGCGCGGTACGCTTACGCTGCTGCAAGCACCTTCACCTCGTCCTGAAGCCGACCGCCCAACTTGTCCTTTTCGCGCTCTAAATCATATCGCGTCTGCAAGTTCATCCAGAACCGTTCCGACATGCCGAAATAGCGCGAAAGTCGCAGAGCGGTATCTGGCGTGATGGCACGCTTGCCGCGAACAATTTCGTTGATGCGCCGCGGCGGCACGCCGATATCCTTCGCCAATCGATATTGACTGATGCCTATCGACTCCAAAAACTCTTCCTGGAGAATCTCGTCGGGGTGGATGGGTGCAAGCGTCTCTTCCTTCATGTTGAATCCTCACGCCTACTCATTCTCACGATTGATTTTCTGCTGACGAATGCGGACAGAGCCGGGTGTAATGACGCTAAAGGCATTTAGCAGTTCCGCATCGTGTTCGCGCAATACGGCAGCGACAAGCCGGGCTTTCGTCGTCGGTTGCAATCCAGCAAGTCGGATCAAAATGACACCGGCGTGAATCAGACCTTGGCGGAAGACCAATTCCCCAAAATCTTTGTCAAGCGTAAGCAGCAGTGCCTTGGCAGCATTCGCTTGCGCAAGAATGACATCGTCGTCAAGGCCGGGCGACATCTCGGCGATGTAGAACACGCTGTGTCCCTCCCGCCGCAATTGCTCGACAATCGGGCGGTCAACGCCTTCATCGGCCAGAAGATTCATGCGATTGCTGCTGGCTGTGGATAAACGACATCCGCTCTAAGTGCTTGTGCCGCAAAAGCGAGCGCGGCCAAAATCGCTTCATGCGTTAACCGCGGATGCGCTTCAAGCAGTTGCTCTGCCGTTTCGCCCGCCGCCAACTTCTCTAAAACGAGTTCAACCGTAATGCGCGTGCCAGCGATCACCGGCTTGCCCATCATCACTTTCGGGTTGGATTGAATGAGTGACGTTTCCATTTTGTGTACCTTGATCAAGCTTACATGCGCAAATCGAGCAGCGCGACCAATGGGCCTGTGTCTGTTAAAATCACAGCTGATCTTGCTGCCGTTTCTGTGTCATCAACTGCGCGAAGCGGTTCCCCATATTTTCGGACGACTGCGCACCACCCTCAACGAATTCACTGCTGCGCAGGACGCCAATATATCCATCAAGAAAATCCGCTAGTGTTGACGGATGCTCTTTCGCCTCCTCAGATGCAGGCAAAAACAAGTCCCGTAGGCTTTCAAGCGCTAATTGCTGCGGTGTGATTCCTCTTTGATTCGCCTGTTGCGTAATTGCATTTTCGACATCCGGCGTCAGTGTCAATTCCATGGTTTCACCTCATTCAACGACTTCATTTCACGTGCCGCCATTATAACAGAAGAACCGGGCAGATTCTACCCGGTTCCAAGACAAGCTTCTTCAATTACCCCACAAGATAAACGCCCAACATTGAATTAGCCAGCTCATAGGTTATGTATGCTCCGCTACGTGACAACCATCGCCGTTTCTGCTCGACCATTTCCTGTCAAGCATTCGGTAAATTGACGCGAAGGGAAGAGCGCAAAGGTCACATTGCGGAGCGAATGGAACCTACAAATTTGTTTGCTATATTCGGTGAATCTTATGAAATCATGGATATAAAAGCTATCAAATCTGGATGAGGTTGGAACCATTCGCCTTCTAATCGAAACGCTGCAAACCGTTCGTGAAGAGATTTTTCATAGTCTCGATTTCCTGGCAAGGTCGCCAACAACTTAAGTTTATATGGGTGTCCTGTTTGTAAGGAGCTTATACGCTTTTGTACTTGGCCTGATGTAAATCCAATCTTTATTTCATGAGTTTTTTCCGATCTAATGAAATAGATCTGTCCTTTTGTAACAATGGGTATAACTCCCCATAATTTCAGGCTTTCCATCAAAACTTCAGCGGCTCGCTTATCTACTTGCCTTGCTTCAACAAATTCTTCGACATCAGTATCAGTAATGCCTGACAGTGTGCGCGACTTTACTTCATCAACTTGCATAAATTTACTGAAGCAAATTTTATCGAGAACAGATAAATCTCGTGACTCCGAATCCCATACAATTAAAGCGTCTTTCACTTCAATCCTGTCACCACACTCGCTGCACCATGCATGCGGTTCCACACGCTCAGGGTATTGCTCAAGGTATTCCAGCCAACTCTCTTTTAAAGCTTCGATTGCCGCCGGATGCGCTCGCTTAAAATCTAAGTAAAATTTGATCTCCTCGTATTGATTGCCCTCACGCGGAAACTCGTCATCATGTTCAGCATCCCTCGCTATATCGCCCACTAGATCGGGCCGTTCAAGCTGTGCAAGTAACCATCGATAGAACGATGCTCCTGCGGCGTTATCTTTAGTTTTGCTTATCAATGCTTTGCGTTTTTTTTCGGCAGACTTGAAGAAAAACTCTGTAAGCGCCTGTCTGCTTGACTCAGGAATTACCAGTATTACGTCTCCTCTAATAGTGCTTTCTCCTTGCCCAGTCATTGGTCCTGAATTCATATCTGACCAATTCAAAGCACGTTCAAGATTATCGCCTGTAAGATTGTGCATTCGGCGAAGGCGCTTTTTCTCCGCGGCACGGAGTTTTTCAAACAAAATCTCTCCAACATAAGTTCTATTGTGTAGAGATTCTTTGCCCTCTGACGGAATTCGATCATTGTTCAGCATCCAGTTATAGAGGGATTGAAATACTGATTCGCCATCATTTAGATCATCGAACCAATTACTTGGCAGCACAACTGTCTGAACATCAGGAACTTCTGAAATGATTGCTTGAGGAGTACATTTCTGCATCGTTTTGCTTGCCTTAATTTTTGGTAAATACTCAATCAAACCCACGGTAGAACAAAAAGAAGTTAGCGAATTCATATGTTCCACACTAAACCCTCAGTTCATCTTACCCCCGCTCAAACGGAATCGTCGCCGGGCTTTCCGGCTCGAAGGCATCCAGCCGCGCATCGCGGAAGCCGTCGTTAGTGAGCGTAATCTCTGGCAGATCGGCCCACGCCGGATCGAGGTGAAACTCCTGCTTGACGGAAAAATCGAAGCGGTTTTCGTACTGGGCGCGGTATTCGTCCATGCGCTCCAGCAGGGTGACGGGCAGGCCGTGAACGATCCAGACGGCGTCCATGCGCGCCTTATCGCCGGTGGGAATCCAGCGGATGTCCTCCTGGCCGACCGTGGCGGCGGCGAGCGTGGCGTCCTCGCGGCGATCGACGGGGACGGAGGCGAGGCGGATGTGCTCCAGGTTGGATTCGTGGAAGCTAAAGCGGTCGGCGTCCCAGCGCAGGTAGGGGTTGAGCCGATCCAGCCACTGGGTGACGCGGTTGTCGGGCCGCTGGCGGGCCACGGCGAGCTCGGTGTCGTACTGCGTGGCAATCACGTGGTTGATGTCGACCGACTTTTGCACCCGCTCGACCAGCGCCTCGTTTTCGGCGATGCCCGCGCGCAGGGCGTTGTAGATGTGCCCCGCACCCACGGCGTCGCGATTCTGCACCAGGTTGTTGACGAGCGGTCGCAGCAGCGCCTGCCGCTCGGCGACCTGCACCTCGTTGAGCGCGCGTCGGTAGAAGTGCTGCAAATAGTCGCGCCCCACCGCGCCCGTTTCCAGCTCGTAGTACATGCTGGTGCTGGCGCTGCCGTCGGCCACTCTCGGATCGATCAGGTCGGCCAGCCGGTTGGTTTCGACGTTGGCGCGCGCCAGCGCAATCGTGCAGGCGTCGATCTGGCTGCGCAGCGCCTCGCGCATCACGCTCACGGCCAGCCGCATCTGGTCGATCAGCGTGCGCTCGACCTCGTCGCGCCCCTGGTAGAGCCGGGCGCGCGCGCGGCGGCCCGCCATGTCGCGCGAGCGTTCGCGCGCCTGCCTGGGGTTGACGGCCATCATCAGCAGATCGCCAAAGCCGGAGCCGATCTGCTGCGCCGTCTCGGAGAAGCCGCCCTGCTGCGCCAGCAGGCGTCGCCAGCGGTTGCGCTCTTCTTCGGTGACGGCCTGATTATCAATCAAAAACAAGCGCTGGCGCGGCAGCGATTCAACCGCTGCCGCCGCTGGCTCTGCCGGGCCGACAAGGTCAAAAAAGGCCAGGCCGCCGCGCACGCCCGTCTCCAGCAGCACCTGGCGCAGCGCCCCCTCGACTGGCTCCCAAAAGCCGTGCCACGCGCCCCGCTGCTCCAGAATCTCCTCCCGCGTTTCGGGCAGGCGGTCGTTGTCCAGCGCGGCGTAGCGACCCAGCAGCTGAGCCAGCAGCGCCTGCCAGATGTTGAGAATGCGCTGGCGATCGTTGGCGGGCAGCGGCGAGCGCGGGTCGTTCATCGAGGTTCCGGCGGCAAAGCGGCGAATCATGTCCGTCACAAAGGCGCTCTGCCAGAAGTTGACGAGCGATTCGCTGGGCGCGACCAGCGCGCTGGTGGCAAAGCCGCTGTAGACGAGGAAGTTGCGCAAGGCTTCGCCGCTCTGCCCGTTGGTCGACCCGTTGGTTGCGCTGCCGTTTGTCGCGCCCGGGTAATCGCGCGGCTCCTCCTTGATCACCTCGCCCGCGGCCATGAACTGCGTCACGTCAAACATGCGCTCGCGCACGACGTTGACCTCCAGCCCCAGAATTTCGGAGCTCAGGTGGCTGATGGCCGTCATCTGAATCAGGTGCGCGGCCATCTGCTCGGCGTCCTGCTTGCGCGCCAGCGAGCGCCCATCGCGGTTGGTGCGGCCCACGAGGAAGATGAAGTCGAAGGGCGCGTAGGGCGTGTCCGGCAGCTCGCGCTGCTCGCTGGGGTAGAGCGCCTTGAACTCCTGTGTCTGCTGGAAGTAGTTGAGCTCCTTGAGCGCGGCGTAGGCGTTGGCGCGGATGCGTCGCCGCTGCAGATCGCTGCTGATTTCACTCTCCAGCACGTCCGGCAGAAAGAAAATCCCGCAGACGCGGGCGTTGTTGCGCACGGCGGCGCGCACGCGATGCGCAACGTCCAGAAACATGCCCGACCCCGTGCCCCCGCACAAACTCCCCACCACGTAAGCCAGCTGGTAGTTGCCGACCACGGGGAAGCCGCGATTCTGCGCCGTCTCCATATCGCGGATTTTGTCGAGGTTGCTGAGCTTGGTTTCGAGCAATTGCTTGAAGGTGACGTAGTTGCGGAAGAAGCACAATCGGCCGATGGGCCGCAGCTGCTTGGCTCCGTTGTGGATGTAGCCCAGCGGAATCGACGGGTAGTTCCACCAGCGCGCGATTTCCGGGTGCTGGTCGAGGTTGTCGATCAGGCGCGTCGCGTCGAACTTGCCCATGTAGGCGAACTCGTCCGCAAAGAGCGGCTCCTGGTCCAGCCGGTTGACAAGCGGCTCGGTGTCCAGCGCCATCAGCTGAATCATGCCGGGCAGCTGGTCGCCGCCCCAGGCGTTGCGAAAGCGGCGCTTGACGGCGCGCACGGTGTTCGTGCCCATGCCGCCCACGCCCACGACCATCGTGGGATAAATTGTCGGTTTATTAGTGTTGGTCATATCAGGTTCGGGATGCCGAAGAAATCTAACGCAAAGGCGCAAAGACGCGAAGGAATTGGTTCGTGGCGTCTGTTGCGTCTGCTTGAGTTTTGTCGCATTTGATACAGTTCACGAAGGCGTACTTTGCCGCAGACGTGGGGGATTGTCAATTGTGGTGGGGATGGGTGTGCATTGGGGGCAGTTGGTTCGTCGGCCCGTTCGCATCTGAGGATGCTCACTCCGCGAGTGCAAGTGTAGACTGAATACAGTGCGGAGTGAGCATTCTCAAATGCGAACGGGCCCACCCTCAATCGTAGATTGAAAAGTTCACGTGGCTGTCCTACGAAGTTCACCCCTGGTCAATTTCAATCAGCGAATGGTCGCCCAACGCGTAGTTTCGATAGCTCGAATACGGGTAGTCTTCTGCGTTCTCGACTAGTCCAGCGCGCACCGGATTGCGGTGGATGTAGTTCAATCGCTGGCGCAGAAAGCGTTCGGAGAAAATGTTCTTGTCCCAATAGCTGTCCTGCCACACTTTATGCTTGCTGCAATTTGTCTTCTCGCCAGCGCTCTCAAACGCATCCAGCAGATTGGTTCGACCTTCCGCTTCCGCCTGTCGAATAATGCGCACGGCGGTAAATTTCTTGAAGTCGCGCATGATGGCGTCGAGCATCGCTTCTGCGCGTGGCCAGAGCAACAGATGTAGATGATCTGGCATGATGACGTAGCCCAGCAGGTTAACCTGATATTCGATTATTCGATCAACCTACCTCGAATGTGCCGTTCGCATCTGAGGATGCTCACTCCGCGGTTACTGCCTTCGCCCGTTCCGCCACCAACGCCTGCATCCGCTCCACCGCCTTGCGCGAGAATCTCACCTGAAGCCAGCGCCCAAAGAATACAAAACCAATCCGATAAATCAAATTGGGAATGCGCCCCGTCTTCGAGTAGGCGTGAATGCGGAATTCTACCGCCCCCGTCTCCAGGAATTTCCACACGGTGAATTCAATTTCCCCCTGCTCCCAGTGGCCTTCGAGCGTGTAGTAGCTAAAGCCCCACACGCGCGCCGGCCCCAGCTCGGTGTCGCGCGTTTCGTCCACGACGTTGCTGATGCGCACGCCAAAGTAGAAGCGAAAGAATAAAAATTTGGCGCGCAGCAGCATCGTGCGATCCAGCAGATCATCGCCGTCGTCCGGCACGTAGATGCCGGTGAGAATGCCTGGATCGGGGAACTCGTAGCGGCGCATGATGTCGACCGCCGTCTCCCATGACCCACCCGCGACCGGCTCGCCCGGCGGCTCGGCGGGCAGTTCGCCCTGGTAGTCGTCGATGCGCCAGCCCGTGCCCTCGGTGAAGGTTTCGCGCTGCTCGTAGTCGAAGTTGGGATCGGCGTCGGCCAGCGGGCGCAGGCGATGGGCGTGGCGCTCGTGCAGCGGCTGCTTTTGCCGACCGCCAGAGGGCGACCACCAGCGACTCCCCAAACGCGCGGCGCGATTACCCAATGAGCCATCCGCCGACTCGCGCGCCGTCTTCGCTTGCGCCTCGTCGACGGGCTGCTCTTCCGTTGTCACCTCAATATCGCCGATTAGCGTGCCGCCGCTTGCCTCGACCACGCGCTGGCAGAAGAAGGTCCACATCGCCTCTTGACCCAGCTTGGCAATGCCGAGCTTGTCGTAGGCGGTATCCACCACGGCATCGCGGCTGCGCGCCCAGGATTCGATCTCGAAGCGTAGGGCGTCGTCCCGTTCGGGATGGGGTTGCAGCACGAAGTGGATTTCCCCCGCTTCCATGTGCTTGTCCAGCGTCGCCATGACAAAGGAGGTGGGCGTGGCGTCGAGCACGCGCACGGGCGCATCCCACGGGGCGCTGAGGTGGATATCGTATTCGTCGCCCTCGCGCATTGTGCCCGCCGTGCCGTTCGTCTTCTCAAAGCGGGCGACTTCAAGCGGTGAGAAGTCGTTGAGGTTGCCCTGAATCTGCGCCATTAGCGTGGGCGCATCCACCTGCGGCGCGGCGACGTCGGCCCGGTAGTGGCGGTGGTAGAGCGGCCCCTGCCCATCCGGCGCGATTTGAATCGGCGCACCGCCTTGGCCGTTCTGCTGCCCCTCCTCCCGCCCAGGGCGCGAGGGCGTCTCCGGATCGGCGCTGGCGCTGTCGTGAATTTGGCGGTGGTGTACCGGCAGCCGCCAGCGCCGCCACCACCACGCGCCGACGAGCGTTGCCATCGCGGCGAAGATGGCGACGAATGTCCAGCCAGTTAGGTTGCGCGAAAATGCTCTTTGCATAACGTTCCCAGTGAGTTGACGACCAACGTCGTCAGGATAAAAAGCGTTCCCCGCCGATCACGTCCTTCACGATCACCGGATCCAGCTGCGTGTCCGGGTCGCCGTGGAGGACGGAGACATCGCCGGTGGCTTCGAACACCACGGCGTGCACGCTGCGCACGGAAAGCACGTTGGCCTCGCGCAGCTTGGCGCGCAGGTCGTCCTCCGTCACCCGGGCTTTTTTCAGATTTTCCGTCAGCACCTTGCCCTCGTGCATGAGCAGCAGCGGCTGGTTGTCCACGAGCTTGCTCATGAAGGCCGAGCGCTCGCGCAGCAGGGCCACCAGGTACTGTAGGCCAAACAACATGGCCAACGCCACAATGGCGCGCAGCAGCGGCGGATTGGGTGTGAGAATGGTGGAGGCCAACAGCGAGCCAAAGGCCACCGTTGTGGCAAAATCAAAGGCTGACATCTTGGAAAAGCTGCGCAGCCCAGAGAGGCGCGTAAAGAGAATGATACAGCTGTAGAAAACGATCGCGGTGATCACGACCAGAACGAGGGCAGTGAAAGAACTAAAAAACCAATTCATGTAAGAACTCCTGGGATGATGGAGGGGCAGCGAGCGGTGCGGATTGAAATCCGCACGTTATCTCACCACCCACTATCCCACGGATCGCCCGCATCCGCCGTACCGGATTGTCCGCTTGCGCTCGACGCATCGGTAGCAACGCCCGCGTTGTCATCCCAGCCACCATCCCAGGCAGCGCCCGTTGCCTCCACGTCGCTCTGGGTGACGCTGCCCCATTCGCTGCCGCCCCAGCTCGCGCCGCCCCCCCAAGCAGCGGACGACGCGCCAGCGGAAGCTGCGCCGCCGTTGGTCGACGCGCTGCCCGCGCCCGCTGCTGCTTCGCCAAATTCACCATTGCCAAAGCTGATGCCGGGCGCTGTACTCGTCATCTGTTCGGCGGCGCGCTGCGTGGCCGCCACGGCGACCGACTCCAGCTCGTCGTCGTCGTAGCCGCGGCTGCGCGTGCGCGCGACGACAACCAGCAGCAAGAACAAAGTCAGCGGCCACATGCACAGCCCAACGGGCAGCGTGTAGAGCGGCAGCAGCCACGGGAATATGTAGCGTTGCGCCAGCGACGGGCTGCGCAGCGTCACGTCCAGCGTCTGCGCTGCATCGGACAGGCCAACGACCGAAAGCGCCAGATCGCCGCTGAAGAAGGTTCCGCGCAGGGGATCATTGGGCACCTCCTGCCGTGCAAAAAAGATGACGGGCACTTCGTATAGCCCCGCCTCGTTCGGCTCGCCAGTGACTTCGACGGGGGGCATTTCTAAGTGGTCAGTGGTCAGTGAGTCAGTGGTTAGTGGGTTGTCGGTAGCTGCTGATTCGCCATTTTGGGTTGCGCCGCTGGTGGCGGAGAAGTCAGTTAGTTGGAGGACAAAGGGGGTGCGGCCCGTAAAGCGCACCAGCAATTCCCGCTCGACGCGCTCGCCGGAGTTGACGAGATCGCCCAGGTTGAGTTCGCTGTTCACAATCGACCACTCGACGGCGCGCACCGTCGCGCGCCAGTCGATTTGTCTTGGCGTAATTTCGTAGTCCACGCCCGCCACGCCGCGCGCGGGGCCGCCCAGCGCCAGCGCGCCCGTGCACGTTGCCGGCTCGACCACGTCGTTGCTCGTCAGCGTCAGCGGCAGCACCGTCTGCCCATCCCGCTCGGTGATCTCGCCGCTGGTGACGCTCACGCCGGAGCAGCTGCTGCTTTCCATTGTGGCCGTCAGCGCAAAGGGCTGGCCGACAAAGCGAACGGGCAGCAGCGTCGTCTCGTTGAGGCGAAAGTTGGGCGAGGTGTCGAAGAGCACATCGTCGAAGGCCGCGCGCTGCGCCTCCACGCGCGCGCCCGGTCGCGCCACGGAGAGCGTCACCGGCACGACTTCGCCGGGGCGAATCTCCACGTCGGTCGGTCGCCCGCGTGGGTTGAGCGCCGTCAGCGACAGTTCACCGCTGTACTCGCCCGGTCGCAGCCCGTCCAGCCCGTCGACGAAGAGCACGTCGTTGACCGAGCCCTCTTCGGGCACGTCCACGGCAAAGTCGAGCCGCGCAGGGGCCTTCGTCTCTTCCCCATCTTCGCCGATGCGGTTGAGCGCAAGCTGCGCCCGCAGCTCGCCAATCTCCTCCACCGTGCCGGACGACAACTCAATGGGCCAGCCTTCCTCTGGCATGGTTGCCAGATCGAGCGTGCCGTTGCTCAGCGGCAACCCGCGCAGGTAGACCGCCGGGCGCAGCGTCAGATCGCCCTCGGCCCAGTCGCTAAAGCGGATGGTTCCTGCGTCCTCGGTGGTCGTCTCGCCCTGCAAAATGTAGAAGACGCGGTAGCTGCGCCCGTCGCTCGGCGTAAAGCCGTCGTCGGTGCAGATGCGACCGTCGCAGGATAGGGCGGTCTGGTAGATGGGCGCGTCGCTCTCCCCTTCGGATTCATCAAAGACATAGACCGTGGCGGACGGATTGGCAACGTCCGCCCCAGCGCCAAAGCCGACGCGCAGCCGCGCGCGGCCATCATCGAGCAGGCCGTTGCTGCCCGGTGCGGGCGAGATAACTTCCGCCGTGGGCAGATCGTCGCGCTCGGCGAGCACAAAGTCGCGCACGAGACGCAGCGGCTGCTCGTCGTCGCCGAGCTGCAGGGTGATGCGGCGCGGGCTTTCGTTGAGCAGCAGCGTGCGCAGTTCGTCCGTGCCGAAGGAGTCGAGCGGGGTGTTGCCGTTGTAAAGAATCGGCTCATCCGCGCCGGGGCCGATGCCGCGCGCCAGCAGCAGCGGCGGTTTACCCGCCGGGTAGTAGCGCGTTGAGGCCGGGCTATCGGCCACGCTGGGCGGCGGGTTGATCAGCTGCGGGTAGCTCGCGGCCTGGGCCACGACAAAGCCGCTGCCGCCCGTCTGCGCCGTCCACGTACCGGCTTGCAGCGCTTGGCCCGCCACGAGGTCGACGCTGATGTTTGGGTCGTCGAAATCGCTGGTGGGGACGATGGTGGCGCTGTTGTCCCCGCTGGTGCGCTGGAGCGAAGACAGCGCGCCGCGCGGGGTAATGAAGGCGAGCTCCTGGACGCCGTGGGCCTGGCGCGTGGTCAGCCGCAGCGCGTCGACAGCCGTCTCCTCGATCACTGAACGATCCGACTTCATCTGCGCGAACAGTTCGCTGAAAACGGTGAGCAAATCCTGGGCTGTGGCCGCCTCGCGCAGGCGACCGTCCGTGAACTGTTCGCGCAAAAAGTCGCCCTGGCAGCCCGCCGTCTCGTTGCACAGCACCACGGGAAAGACCAGCACGCCATCGGCCCGCAGCGTTTCCAGCAGCGCCGTAATCCGCTCCGGCTGCCCCTGCTCGCCCGGCTGCGACGAGGGCTCGCCGTCCGTCAGCAGCAGCACGTATTGGGTGCGCTGCGTCTCTTCGTCGCCCAGCAGCAGATTGGCCGCGGTTTGCAGACCGAGATCGATGCGGGTGTAGCCGCGCACGGTAAAGTTGGTCGGCGGCTGGAGCGTGCTGGCGAGCGCGCGACGGTTGGCCGCATCGCCCACGGGTTGCAGCGTGCCCAGCGCGCCGACGCCCTCGGCCCCGTTGTCAAAGCGGACGACGGCGAGCCGGTCGGCGGGGTCGGCGAGTTGGAGCAGCAGACGAGCCGCGCTGTAGCGCAGGTTAGCCGGGTCGCTGGGCGGATTCCCGCTGGGTTCGCCACAGGGCGGGCCAAAGGGCGGGCCATCCTGCGGCCAGGGCCAGCAGGTCGCCATGCTGCCCGAATCGTCGAGCAGCACGACCACGTCGATGGGCTGGGTGGGGTCGCCGTAGTCGATGTCGTTGGGCTGGGTGGCTTGGGCGCGGGTCGGCAGCGTACCCGCAAAGCACAGCATCGCTAGCAGTACAACGAGGAGGAAAGTTTGTCGAAAGGGTAGGTGGCTCATAGAATACAGGAACGAACACGGTGAACGTCACGTTCCGCCCGTCGGGTGGGCGGAGCACGTTCAGCCGCAAATCGTAAACGGGAAGTGGGGGGAAGTCAATTCCGGCGGGGCGGAGTATTGGGTCTCTAAGTTGCGCTCTTTTTCAACGCGGAGCGCGCGGAGAAAGAGGCGCAGAGGGCCGCAGAGAAAAAGAGGCTGGTACTTCGGTCGCGCTGCACTAGCTTTGTGAAAACGCTGGGTGATGGGTGAATGGCTATGACAATAGTTACGTTAGCGTCAACCAAATTAACGCAAAGGCGCGGAGGCGCAAAGGGAATCGGGGAAGACTTTCAGGTCGGGTAAAGACCATTTTTCGGCAAGAAAGTCACTGTCCCAAGAGCGCGAGTATGGGCTCGCCCCCTTGCGTCTTTGCGCCGCCGCGTTAAAATTTCTCAGCAATCGAAATGAACTTCCGAATCGCCACCACCCCCGCCGACCGCCTCAAGTGTATTTGCGTCCGCGCCATTGTCTTCATGCACGAGCAGGAGTGCCCCTACGCCGAGGAAATCGACGGGCTGGACGACGACGCGCTGCACGTGCTGGGCGAAGTCGAGACGGCGCAGGGGCCGGAGCCGGTCGCCACGGCGCGCATTCGCTTTTTTGGCGACCCTGCTGACGGCTGGGCCAAGCTCGAGCGCATCGCCATTCGCGAGGCGTGGCGCGGCGGCGGGCGGGGGCATGCGCTGGTCGAGTTTTTGGTGGAGACGGCGCGGTCGCGGGGGTACAGGAAATTGAAGATGCACGCGCAGTCGCATCTAGTCGGGTTTTACGCGCGGCATGGCTTTGTCGCGCAGGGGGAGGAATTTGTCGAGGCGGGGATTTTGCATCGAGTGATGGTGCGGGAGGAGTAATCTATGAAATCCAGTGAACTGACCAAACTCGGCGTCCCCTCCGGCGAAGCCATGCGGCTGGCCGGGCTGGCCGTGCGCGAGGCGATCGGGCGCGGCATCAGCAAAAAGAATATCCGCAAGCAGATCGCGGGCGTGGTCGCCAGCCCGCAGGCCCACCTTGACCACGCGGTCTACGCCGACCTTGCCGTCTTTTTGCAGGGTGCACAGGCGGCTCAGGCCGAGCAGCGGCAGGTCGACGCGCTGCGCGAGACGCCTGCGCCCTTTGCGACCTGGGGCGAAGACCTTGACCCGCACTCCATTGCGCAAATGGAGAATGCGGCGCAGCTGCCCGTGGCCGTGCGCGGCGCGATCATGCCCGATGCACACGTCGGCTATGGCCTGCCCATCGGCGGCGTGCTGGCGACGCGCAACGCCGTCATCCCTTACGCCGTCGGCGTCGACATCGCCTGCCGCATGAAGCTGAGCGTGCTCGACCTGCCGCTCAGCGCGCTCGACGGCCAGCGCGACCGCCTGGTCAACGCGCTGCGCGACGAAGCGAGCTTTGGCAAGCAGACCTTTGACCGCCCCCGCCATCACGCTGTGATGGACGAGGAATGGTCGACGACGCCGGTGACGGGGGCGCTCAAGGATCGGGCGTGGCGACAGCTGGGCACGAGCGGCGGCGGCAATCACTTTGTGGAATTTGGGACGCTATCGGTGGGTGACGAAGAGCAAGCCGCGCGGCTGGGCGTGGAGCCGGGCACGTACCTGGCGCTGCTCAGCCACAGCGGCAGCCGCGGCGCGGGCGCAGCGGTGGCCGAACACTACAGCAAGCTCGCGCAGGAGCTGCACCCGCACCTGCCCAAGGAGCAGCGCTACCTCGCCTGGCTCGATCTCGACAGCGAGCCGGGTCGCGACTACTGGGCCGCCATGGAATTGATGGGCCGCTACGCCTCGGCCAACCACGCCGTGATCCACCGCCACGTGGCGCGGGCCGCGGGCGCGGACATTCTGGCGACGGTGGAAAATCACCACAATTTTGCCTGGCGCGAGCAGCACGTCGACGAGCGCGGCGAAGTCAGCGAGCTAATCGTCCACCGCAAGGGGGCGACGCCGGCGGGCGCGAGCACGCTGGGCGTGATTCCAGGGTCGATGGCGAGCCCGGCTTACGTGGTGCAGGGGCGCGGCAGCGATCTCGCGCTCGATTCGGCATCGCACGGGGCCGGTCGCCAGCTGAGCCGCCGCCAGGCCAAGGAGGCGCTGACGTGGTCGGATGCCAAGAAGCAGCTCGCCGCCGGGGGCGTCACCCTGCTCTCCGCCGGGTTGGACGAAGTGCCGGGCGCCTACAAGGACATCCACGAAGTGATGGCCGCACAGACGGATTTGGTCGAGGTAGTGGCACGCTTTGATCCCAAAATTGTCAGGATGGCGGGTGGGCAGCTGGCGAATTAACTCAAGTCAGAATGAAAGCCGTAGGGTTACTGCCTCCATCATGGAGGAGCCAATCCTTCGTCGGCTCAGTCGTGTCAGAATGACAATTCACAAAAGTGTCCGGTAGTGAAGACTATTGCTCGTTGTTCAAGTTACACCTATTTGCATTATCATCGTTTAGCCAAATTACAAGCTCGTCTTGCTCTGTCAGCGTTACCGAACTATCGAAGGGACCACTACGATATGTCCCGTCGGAATTCAGGCTTAAAGCACAGAAAAAGTGGAGACCCTCTATCTCATTCCCGTACCATCTTTCTCCAACTTCTGCTATAATCCAACCGTTTTCTTCTGTCAACCGTTTTCTTAATTTTGCCTCAACAGCAAACTGCGATTCAGAATAAGTGTATGTAGAAACGATGTGACTATCTACGTGAACGTCTTCAGGCCAAGTGAGTAAGTTTACAAAATGATCTGCACTGCTAATGTCGACTTCTAGTTCATCAATGAACTGCTCAGCCATCACAAGCATTTCTGTCTCGGAAGGCTCCATCCAGTTAATATACTGAATAAGCAAAAATACTGCTGCTGAAATGCCAAAGAACAGCAAGATTGTTGTGCTTCCAGCAACAATGATCAGTTTCTCAAAAAAATTTAGTCTCTGAAAGTTCATAGTCACAAAATAGTGCCAGCTACAAATAAAGAAGATGCGAGTTCAGCGTGGATAAGAAATCACACAATTCTACAAAGCCCAACCCCTTCGATACCCTCAACCGCTCCCACGCCGATGCGCTGGCGCGCAGCGACCCCAACGCCAATCTTCTCTTTCTCGCCACGAGCGACGCCGCGGGCCAGCCCTCGGTGCGCACGCTGATCCTAGAGGAAGTCGCCGAGCGCAGCCTGCTGATTTTGATTAATCGCCTGCAGCCCAAGTGGGCGGATTTGCAGGCGACGGGCAAATATGAAGTGCTGCTCTGGTATCCGCTGCTGCAGCATCAGTATCGACTGCGCGGCACGGTGCGCGAAGCCTCGCCGGAAACGCTCTGCGCCACCTGGCAGCGCCGCCCCGCGCCCCACAGGCTGGCGGACCTCGCCTACAGCGAAGCCTGGCGACCGAGCGGACGCGTTGCATCGCTGGACGATTTCCGCGGAGAGGTCGACGCCGTACGCGGGCGCTACCCCGGCGACCTCCCACACACCGAGGCCTCAAATTCGGTGGCCGTCTGGCTGGAGGCCACCTTGGTGGAGGTGCTGCTCGGCTCCGTGGCGGACAGGCTGCACGACCGTCGCCGCTATCAGTGGCAGCACGGCGAGTGGACGTCACACGCGCTGATTCCGTAACGGATAAACGCCAGAAATTGATCCACGAAGGGCACGAAGGTACACGAACAAAGAATGTCAACCCTCTTTCTTCGTGTACCTTCGTGCCCTTCGTGGATCGCCTCTTCTTAAACCACCTGCACCGCTTAGAAAAATTCAATCGAGTTGACCAGCCGATCCAACTGCAGTTCCAGCTGCGGATCGTTCTCCGCCGCCGCCACGCGCACGCAAAAGCTGCCGCCGACATCCACAAAGCCGGGCGCGCAGTATTCGTAGATCACAGCTCCGCCCGCCTGGTTCTGGCGCACGCGCTTCGTACCCGCCTTGCCGCCGATCAGAATATCCGTCAGCTCCACCGTGTCCGGCGGAATCACCTGGTAATAGTCCGTCGTGTAAAAGCGCAGCGACTCCTCGATCTGCTCGCCGGGGATGCCGAGCGTCTGCGCTTCGAGCACGGTGGGGTCGAGCTCCGCGCCGGGGTCGGGGGCGGGGGCCCAGGGGCCGGGGTAGTTGAAGGCGACGTTGAGGCCCGTGGCGCGCGGCCAGCCGACCGTGCTGAGCTGTAGCAGATCGGGCGTGGGCGTGGGCACAATGGTGGGCGCGAGGCCGATTAGCGTGAGATCGTCCAGGTTTACGTCGAGCTCGATAAAGGGCACGCCCCACTTCTTCCACACGCGAAAGAAGATCGTCACAATTTCGTCCTCCGCCGTGAAGCGAATGCTGGCGCGCTCGAAGCGGCCCGGCTCCAGCCGCGGATAGTAGTTGTTAAAGCCCACGTCCTGCCAGTTCTCCACCGCCGTCCAGTCGTCCGTCTCCTCATAAATCCAGCCGACCTGCACGCGGTAGCGACCGGGGTCGACGTTGGGGCCAAATTCGGTGGTGCGGATCATGCCCGTCAGGCCGATGGTGTAGGGCTCGCCGGGGACGACGCGCACCGTCTGGTAGATGCCGGCGTAGCGGTCGTTGTCGGGGATGCCAAAATCGAAGGTGTTGATCTCGATCAGCACGCTGCTTTCGCCGGTGACCACGACGGGGTCCCACATGTCGTTGTAAAAGCCGTAGGTGGCGCGGCCCAGGTTGGAGAAGCAGCCCCAGCCCAGCGGCACCTCCACCGGCACCGCCGCGCAGCCCGCCACTTCGCGAAAGCCCTGCTCAAAGTCACCGTTGACAAAGAGACCGCTGAAGCGCGTCTGGCTCTGGGCGGGCAGCCAGAGTGCTGCCGCAGTCAATAGCAAAAGCGGGAGGGCCCAGGCGACGCGCGAGGAGAATTTGTGCATGATCAAGCAGTTGGGCCACGAATTGCGCGAACGTCATTTCTTCAATTCGCGCGATTTGCAGCAAAGACTTTTGGATTTAGTGACGCGGAGGGCATTGTGTGATTTGATGGAGACACCGCTACAAGGTACAAAAGACGAAACGTCAGCAAAGGCCCAAAGCGACCACCAATCTTCGGGTCGCGCGCCAAAAGGTTGACCAACTGCCATTTGACGCGGTAGTCTGCTATTCTCGTGAAAGGCAGCGTTTACCCGTGGACAAAGCATGGATTCCTGCCTGCGCAGGAATGACAAAGTTTGCCGCCTCCAACAATCGCTGTTGCCCCTGAGTGTATCCCGATAGCGTAGCAGAAGCGGGCCCAGGCGACAAACCGTCAATTGGTCGGCGTCCAGGTGGCCGTGGGCGCAACGTCGGGCGGGGCCTCGGCTGGCTCAAGCGTTGCGGTGGGCGTAAGCGTTGCAGTTTCCGTGGGCAGCACCGTGGGCGTCTCGGTTGGTGTCTCGGTTGGCACTTCCACCACGAGCGTCGCGGTGGGCGTCGGCTCAACCGTGGGCGGCTCGACGGTGGAGGTCTCCGTGGGCACGATGATTGCGAGCGTGGCCGTGGGCTCGGCTTCGGCTGGCGGCGCGGCGGGCGTTGGCGGTACGAGCGTTGGCGTGGCCGTGGGCGCGATTTCCAGCGGCGCGGCGGTGGCCGTCCAGGTGGGCGTGGGCGGCGGCAGCGGCGTGGGCGCTTCGTTGTTGACAAAGAGCCGCACGTCGGCGGCGTAGCTCGTACCGTTGTCGCGGTAGACGAGCAGCCGCAGCGTGTGCGGGCCATCGGCCAGATCACGCGTCTCCCACTGGCCGAGCACGCTGTTGATGACGGGCGAGCCATAGGGGCCGGCAATCGGTTCGCTAAACGCACCGGGGTCGTGGGTAACGCCGTAGCGCAGCTCGTAGCGCGCAAAGCCCGCTACGTTGGCGCTGCCCTCCACCGTCACCACGCCGCCCACGACGTCGCCCTCGCGCGGCGAGCTGATGCGCACCTCGGCATCCACCGCGATTGGCTCATCCCCGCCGCCGTCGCCATCCTCTTCCCCGTTGTCGACCACGCCGTCGCTGTCGCCGCTGTCGCTGCCGCCGTCATTGTCGTCCAGCGCCTCGATTGGCGGCTGGGCAATGCCGTTGCGCTCGGCCCACTCCCGGTAAGGCCGCGGGTAGACCTTGAAGATGCGCTCCTCCACCTGATCGTCCGGCGTGTTGTCGTCCGCCACCCGATTCGAGTCGCGCTCCAGACGGATGCGCTCGAACAGGTCGTGCTCGGCGCCGAGCGGACGCGCGCTGGTGCTAAACCAATCGCTCGTGCGCCGCGGGCAGGCCTCGCTGGGCACGGTTCCCGTCTCCTCGCAGATTTCCACTTGAAGCATCCCGTCCGGCAGACGCTCGTCAAAGCGCTGCACCGGCAACCCTTCGTGGTAGGCACGCATAAAGTCGTTCCAGATCGGCCCCGCGCCCGCCACGCCCGAAATGTTGCGCATTTCCGAATTGTCCGCGTTGCCGACCCACACGCCCGTTACCAACTGCGGCGTGTAGCCCAGCGTCCAGTTGTCGCGGAAGTCGTTGGTCGTGCCCGTCTTGGCCGCCACCGGGCGACCGTCCGCCAGCGTCAGCACCGAATTGGGGCCAAAGCTCGGCGCGCGCGCCTCATTGTCGCTGAGGATGTCGGTGAGCAAAAAGGCATCGACGGGGCTGACGACGGGCTGCCCGTCGTTGGGTACATCGTCGTTCTGGCAAAGCGGGACGATGTCGCTATTCGGCTGGCAGATGGACGTCCCGTCGCTGTTGACAATGCTCGTGATCGTCACCGGCGGGATTAGCTGCCCCTGGTTGGCCAGCACGCTGTAGGCCGTCGTCATCTCCAGCAGCGGCACTTCGCCCGCGCCGAGGCTCAGGCTCAGGCCGTAGTAGGGCGCATTCAGCGTCGTCACGCCGACGTTGCGCATCGTCTCCAAAAAGGGCTCGAGCCCGTTGCCCTGCTCGCGGATTTCGTTGAGCGCGAAAACCGCTGGAATGTTGTACGAGTTGGCCAATGCCGACCGCAGCGTCACGATCCCATGATCGTTGCCGTCGTAGTTCTCGGGCACGTAAGGCTCGTTGGCTCCATCATCAAAGCCCTGGGTGATGTCGGGCAGCAGCGTGCCGGGCGTCCACGGCATGCGCTCGTCGTCCGGCAGGTTGATCTGCGGCAGGTTGCCCTGCTCGAAGGCGCTGAGGTAGACGAAGGGCTTGATCGAGCTGCCGGGCTGGCGCGGCACCAGCGCCATGTTGACCTGCCCGTCGATTTCCACGTTGTCAAAATCCGCGCTGCCGACAAAGGTCAACACCTCGCCTGTTGCCGGCTCCATGGCGACCAGTGCGCCGTTGGTCACGTTGCGGTCGCTCAAGGCCGAGACGTTGTCCAGCACAATCTGCTGCGCCTGCTCCTGCAGCGCCAAGTCGAGCGTGGTGTTGACGCGGTAGCCAGCGGAAAGCGGTTCGGGGCCAAGCAGCTCCGTCATCTGCTCCAGCTGCTGGCGCACGTAGACGACAAAATGAGGGGCACGCAGGTTGAACTCGATGGGCGCAAAGGTCAGCTCCTGAATTTCGCGCCAGGCGGCATCTGCCGCCGCCTCCGAAATATACTCCTGCTCGACCATCAAACCCAGCACAACGCCTGCTCGCTCCTCAGCGCGTTCTCGGTTGGTGTATGGATCATAGAATGCGGGCAGCTGCGGTAGCCCCGCCAAAAACGCCGACTCGGCCAGCGTCAATTCCGAGACGTTTTTGTTGAAGTAGGTTTCCGCCGCCGCCGCCGCACCATAGGCAAGGTTACCGTAGTAGATTTCGTTAAGGTAATAGGTCAAAATCTCTTCTTTTGCGTAGATGCGCGAAATCTCCGCTGAAAGCACGGCCTCCTTGATTTTGCGATCCAGCGTCGGCTCCGGCGAGAGAAAGACGCGCTTGGCGAGCTGCTGCGAGATGGTTGAAGCGCCGGAGACGATTTCTCTCGCACGCACGGCATAGTAGAGCGCGCGAACCAGCGCCACGGGGTCGACGCCGCGGTGCTCAAAAAAGTTGGCGTCCTCCGTGGCCACGGTAGCGTTGACTAAGTCCTCCGGAAACTGCCTGTACAACACGGGAATGCGAAGCCCCGCATTGACGTCCAGCGCTTCGTTGAGCAAGTTGTCGTTGCGGTCGTAGATGCGCGTGGTCTGGAACTCATCCGCCACGCGCGTGCCGAGCTGGCTTGGCTCCGCGCCATCCTCGCTCAAGCTGCTTGCCACGACGACGTAGCCCACCAGCCCGCTGCCCAGCCCCAGCAGCGCCAGAATTACAAAGACGAGCGCGCCCGAAATCGCGCCGCGCACCAGCGGCGACGTTGACGCCGCGCGCTGGCTGGCGCGACCGGCGGCGTTGGCAAGCTGTCGGGCGGGGCCGCGGTCGCGCGGCTGTAGTTCAAATCGACTCATGGTTATATTGCGTATTTCTTATTGCGTATTGCGTAGTTCGACAAATTGTGTCCCATCCACGAATAGAATGCAGTCGCCGAGCCCTCAAATCATTGACCGTTGACATTTGGCTCATGTGGAGAGAATGTGCAGCGATTTTTGTGGATAGTTCGCTGCCTCGCCCTCACCCCCGGCCCCTCTCCCAGGATGGGAGAGGGGCCGGGGGTGAGGGCGGACTGCATATTCCTCTGATATAAGCCTGACAATCTACCGTTGACCATTGACTATTTGATATCTACCGCGGCCAGTGCCACGGCAGCGTATTCTGATAGACCCACGCCGCCAGATGCAGCCCCTGCAGCAAAATCAGCGGCGAGGCCCCCGCCACCAGCGCGCGCCCGTGGCCCAGCACGCGCGGCAGCAGCGTCGCCAGCAGCAGCGTCGCCGGGATGGCGGCCAGGCTAAACAAGTCCCAGTCGCGCTGCCCGCCGTAATCCGGGTTCCAGACGAGGGTGAGCAGCAGGTGGAAGCCGGCGGCGAGAGAGAGGAATCGTGCGTAGTGCTTACTGCTTATTGCGGCAGAGGTTGGTTCGTTGGTAGCTGCCTCCGCATTTTGACTGTCATCGCTTGGTAAACTTAAAGCAGCACGCCCCACCCGACCCCCAGCACTAAGCAATAAGCAATAAGCAACACTGATTCCCACCACTGGCGCAACCAAAAGCTGCTCATTCACCACGTCGCGCAGGTGCAGCCAGCTAAACATCGTGTAGCGCTCGAAGTAGGTCTGCGTGGCGAAGAGCGGGACGAGCCAGCGCGCATCGCCGCCGCCAGGCCGGTCACGCGTGAAGAGCGCGTCGACGCCGTGATTACCCGCCGTCATCAAGGCAACCGTCCCCGCGGCGACCAAGATCATCGGCAGCGCGATCTGTAAAACGATGGGCCAGAACGCGGGGTTCCCCCAGAAATTTAACGCGGAGGCGCGGAGACGCGGAGAGGTGATTGGGTACACGTCAACTCCTTGTGCCCCTGCGTCTTCGCGTTGAAATTTTTTCCACCCCAAATAGAGCAAGCTCGGCGCCAGAATCACCGTGCTGGGGTGGGTGGCGTTGGTGATCGCCAGCGCCAGGGCGGCGACCCACAGCGGCGTGCGCCCGCTGATAGGTGCGCCCGCTGCTGGGGGAGCGGGCAGTGCGCGCAGGCCGAGCCACAGGTAAATCAGAATCCCGGCGGCGGCAAAGCTGTAGTTTTCGATGTAGCCAAAGAAGAGCTGCATCACGCCAATCGTCAGCAGCAGCCCAGCGATGAGCCAGCCGGGCGCCAGCGCGCGCGTGAGCAGGCGGTCGCGCGCGAGGGCGACGGTCGCGCCGAGGTAGAGCAGGCCGGCGATGGGGCTGAGCAGGTGGTAAACGGGCATCGCGCCGCGTTCGAGCTGCCCCCAGCGCAGCGGCTCGTGCAGCAGCCGCCACGTCTGCGCGTGCAGCCACACGTCCAGCGGCGCCTGCCACGAGTGCGTCAACCGCAGCGTCTCGTCCGGCCAGGCAATGGCGTTGATCAAAATTTCGGCGTCGCCCCAGCGGGTGTGGGCGGCGGGGAAAAGGTAGAGGAGGGGAAGGAGGATGGCAAGTAGCAGGTAGCAAGTAGCAAGGGGCAAGCGCTGATCCCGATGGTCATCATTGACCACATACTTGGACATGCCCCGTCGTCCAGTAAGCAATAAGCAGTAAGCAGTAAGCAGCACAACGCCCGTCGCCCCCCAAACAATCCCCCGCCACGGCACGTAATGCACCATCCACAACCCCCACCACGCGCCTTCCGTGCTGTCCAGTTCGGGAATCACCGTGGGCGCGGGAGGCAGCGTGCGCACGTAGAGGTGCAGCCCAAGCAGCGCAATCGTGATCAGGTGCAGACCGATGATGGCCGCGCGCAGCCGTACACCGGGCGCGACCGAAAATCGCGCGGCCGTCGACGCGGCGGATGGCTGAACAGACGCGCGATTCATCGCTTACTGCTCGTCAAGCACCAAAAAGGCCGCCGCCACCCAGCCGCCCGCTGGATTTTCCTCGGGGCTGGTGTTCGTCTCCTCTGCGGCGGGGATGCGCGCCCACGCGCCATCCTCCGTCAGCTCAAGCACGGGGTAGCGGTCGCCGTTGTAGATGCGCCCTAAAATGTCGGCCTCGGCGTCGGGTTCCGCGCGCACGTTGAGCCGCTGGCCCGCCGTGGTGACGGTGGCCAAGCCAAGCGCTGGCTCCGGCGTCGACGTGGGCAGCAGCACGGCGGCGGGCGTCACGGTCGGCACGGGCGTGGGCGTGCGGGTCGCGTCGGCTTCGGGGCTGGCCGCGACCACATCCGTTGTGGCATTTGTGGCCGTCACGGTGTCGGTGAGGATCGCGTCCATTACCTCTGCATCCCTGGTGACGGCGTCGCTGGTGGTGACCGCGTCGCTGGTGGTGACGGCGTCGCTGGTAATGACGACAACGCCATCGGTCAGCGGATCGGTCGCCGAGACGAGCACGCTGGAAAGGACATCTGTCGTCGAAACGGCCAGCGTGTCGCTGATGGCTTCGGATGCGTCGGCCACATCCTCCTCGATCTCGCCCGTCTCGTCGACGGCATCCACATCCACAATCGCCAGCGTCGTGATGTCGCCCGACACCTCGACAAAGCTGGCCGAGACCCAGCCGGTGGGGTTGCGCGCGTTCTCCACCTCGGAAAAATCGAGCTGCACCCACTCGCCGTTGGAGGTGATCGCCAGCACGGCAAAGAGATCGCCTCGGCTCGCGCCGCCGATTACCTCGCCGTCATCGTTGGGCGTGAGGCGGACGCGCAGCGAGCGCGTGTCGATGATCGCCGTCGCGCCGACGGAGTCGAGGGCGGCAGGCGTTTCTTCAGCATCGACAGCTTCGGCATCGATAGTCGGCTCGTCGGTGGCGACGGCGTCGGCAATTGTGCCGTTGCCCGTCGCTGCGCCCGTCTCCTCGACGGGCGCGGTGGCCGTTGTGCGCACGATGGGCGTCACCACGGGAAAGGTGGGGGTAGCGGTGGTCACGCCACTGAGGGCGGAGGCATCGCAGGCGGTGAGCAGCAGCAGCGTGCAAAGAATTAGCGGGTATTGAAAACGGTTCATGGAACTCTTTCACGTCATCTCAAAGGCGTCGCGGGTTGTCACAGAATCGAGCAGAATAATAGACGCTTCGTCGATTTGCGCCAAAAACCAATTCCGACGCAGTTAAAATACGGAGTGTTTTTTGTTATCATCTCACTACGAGAGTGCTCTACGACCAGAGTAACCGAGCTGTGCAAGCAGTGGATGACCAATCCGCTACAGCGGGAAGCATACGTATTGCCCCAATTGCCCCAACGTGGAAAAACTTGACATGCAACTGACTCTACCACCTCACTCAGCAGAGCCGACTGAACACCCTCATGTTGTGCGCGTGGCAACTATCGGCGACGGCGAGCCAATCATCAAAAATAGCCGTATCAGCGTGCGTCTGATCGCCGAATACTACAAAGCTGGGCTTACCGTTGAGGAAGTGCAGCGCGATTATCCTTATCTCGATCCCGCTGCGATCTACGATGCAATCAGTTACTATATTGATCATCAAGCGGAAATTGAGGCGCTTATCGAGGCAAACCACATTGAGAGTGTGCTGAACCGCACAGGATACCGTCTGCGTGAGGATGGCACTTTCTATCGTCCGGGCACATCTTGATTTGAGCCATGGCAGCGGTTAAGCTTTACCTCGATGCCGATGTCACGTCGGCTTCATCACTGGCTATAATGCTTCGACAGCGTGGATTCGATGTAGTGAGTGCCGTAGAGATCGGTAACGACGACTGGGACGATGCAGAGCAACTCGCTTACGCTATTGAGCACGAACGAGTATTGCTTACGTTTAACATCAAGGATTTTGTACCCCTTGTCGATATCTTGTATCAACATCTTGTATCAACGAGGGCAGAACTTTCCAGGCCTAATTGTCTCGCCACAGATTAAGGGTGCGCAATTTTCCTTGCTTTTGCGCTTGGTCTTGAATCTACTCAATCGTGTAGATGACGCATCAATGTATAACACCGTCCGTTTTCTCCAGAAATTTCGCTAATCCTCCCACGCACACAGCGACCGCAAGTAGTCTGCCGACCCGTCTCTCAACCACCCATCCAGCTGCGCCATCTCCTTGAGCTGCTGCCCCCGCACGCGCGGCACCGCCACAAAGTGCGATTGTGCCTCCGGCATCAGCGTCATGTCCACCCACAGCTTCTCAAACTGCGTGACGGGGAAGACGTCTTCTTGCCCCTTGCCCCAGCGCTTTTTGACCTCCTTAAGTGTGATATACGTCGGCATCCGCGACGCCAGCGCGCGCACGGCCTCGGCCACGCGTGGCTTGTCCTGCAAATCGGCGCGCGTTAGGCCAAAGAGCGCCAGCAGCCGGTCGATGTCGATCCACGTCGTATTAGAGTTGTAGTACGACAGCCGAAACTCCACGCGCTCGTCCGGCAGCGCCAAGCCCTCGACCAAGCGCAGCGCGCCGTCGACGCGCGCCAGGCCGCCGCCCCGGTCGTCGATGCGGCGCGAAATCACCTCGAAGGTGAGCGCCGCACCATCTTCCGCGTGCTGGCGATGCAGGCCGAGCAGCGCCGGGTCCACATGCGCGCCAAGCGTGTCGACGTTGTGGAGCAGCAGCGTGCGCAGCTGCGGTCGCGCATCCAGCAGATCGGCGAGCGTGCCGTTGAGCAGCAGGTTGGGCGCTTCGTACCAGTGGCCCGTCGGGTGCAGGGATTGCACCGGCAGGTTGTCGGTGTAGTCGCTGCCCTCGCCTGTTGATTGCGCCCAGCCGATCAGCGCCGCGTGCAGGCTTTCCTGCATCTTTTGCGCCTGCTCGTCGAGCAGCTGCTGCGGCTGCTCCTCCCAGGCAAAGCGCAAATCGCGCGCCATCGGCACTAGCCGCAGGCCGATGCTGCGACCGGGCGAGAGGTGGAGCAGATTTTCCGGGTAGCCATAATTGTCGACCTGCTCCAGATAGCGCGCAATCGGTCTGTGCGTCAGATAGCTGGTCGTAAAAATGTGCGGCAGGGCGGCGCCAAATTTTTGGTTGGTGCGGCGGCTCTTCGCCAAATGCACCTCGACAAAGGATCGGTGCGCGCCATCGATTTTGGCAAAGGGATTGAGCGCCTTGACTACGCCCGCGCCCTGCGTCCAGCGGCTGCCCGCCCCGCCCGCCAGCGTCACCACGGCGACTTCGCCGTTGGCGAGGGCCTGCTCGCCCGTAACGCGAAGCGCTGCTTCGCGCTCTTTCCACCCCGTCGCGTCGTCGACATCGCCCGGCTGCACGTCCTCGATTTGGACGCGCGGCGGCAGCCGATTTTGCGCCAGCCCAATGCGCCCGCTGCGCAGGTCGGCGCGGATTTGTTCGTGCTGTACGCGGTCAAAGCCGTAGCGCTCCAGCAGCGCGACCAGCGATTGGTCGCTATCCACGGCCTCGTCGGCGCTGGGCACGAGACGGTCAAAGAGCGACTGCACGAGCGCCGGGTCGCTGCGGGAGGCGCGGCCAAAGCGGTCGAGCTCGTCGCGCTGCTGCGGCGACAGCTCGTGCTGCCCCGCGCGCAGCAGCGCGGGCACGGTCAGCGTGTAGTAGCCCGCTGGCATCAGCGCGCCATTTTTTGGTGATTCGGCGGTTTGCAACGCCGCAAAGGTGCCGTGCTCGTTGATTGCAAAGTCGTAGACGACCGGCTCCATGGCGAAGGGCACGGCATCCTGCAGGCGCGCTTTTGTTGCGCTCATGATTTGCTGCAAGCGCGTCTGCGCCTCGGCCTTGCGCGACGGCTCGAAGATAAAGCCCATACCGCCGCCCGCCATGCCGCCGAGCATCCAGAAACCCCAGAAGTTCTCGCCAAACTCTTGCTGCACCTGCTCGATGATCGACTCGGTGTAGAAATTGCTGGCCCACGGGATGATGGTCTGGATTGGCCCGTCAAAGTTGCGGTGCGTCGCCGCGCCCACGGCGGCGACATCACCCGCCTCCAAGTGGTCGACGATCTCGTCGATCACGCGCAAGGCCTCCTGCCGCCCGCGCCACTCGTCGCTCGACCGCAGCAAATACTTCTCGGTGACCATCTCCAGGATCGGCCCCACGTCCTGCGCCATGCCGCCGTGGACAAGGACGAGGCTCTGCTGGAGCTTCTCCCGCGTGAGATCGCTGACTTTGTCGCGGTTCAGAATCGTGTGGCGCGGCAGCAGGCGGCCGCGGCTGATGCCGTGCTCCGGATCGCCCGCCGCGGCCTCGACGCCCTCAATCAGCTTCATGCCGGGCCAGACGCCGCCCGAATCCTGCCAGCCACCACCGCTGCCGCCGATCCACTCGCCCAAAATCGCCCGCGCCGCCACCACGCGTCTTGCATCCTCGCTCAGCTCGCCTGTCAAATTGCGCGCCTGCCCCGTCGCCCGCATCAGCAGCGCAATCAGCGACGCCAGCAGGTTGGTCGACACGGCCAGCCGCGAGCCTTTGGGAATGCCGTTGACCTGGCTCACGATCTCCAGCCCCTGCCCCGGCCCGACCAGCCGCGCCAGCAGATCGGCCAGCGGCTGCTGCGCCCCCTCCATCCCCGGCGGCACGATGCCGGCTGCGATCACCGCCGCCTTGATCAGCCCCAGGTAGTCGCGCGCAAAGTCGAAGAGCTCCGCCAGCGTCGTGATTTCGGCGGTCGCGCCGAGGTCGATGCTGGTGAGGCGCAGCACGGGGCGGTCGATGATGCGCAGGTAGGTGTCGATGGGGGGGCGGGGGGCCTCGCCTCCCCCCCGGCCCCCCTCCTCTCCACCAGGTGGAGAGGAGGGGGGTGTGTTCATCGGTTGCGATTGCTTGATGGAAGACCCAGCCGCAGCATCTACGCTGTGATCAGGCTCCCCTCCCTCTCCACTTTGTGGAGAGGGAGGGGCTGGGGAAGGGTGAGGCGTCCGCACCCCCAAATCAATCGACACGTTCAGCACCCGTGCCCCTTCCGGGAAATCCATGCCCAGGAAGAAGATGTCGCTCCAGCCGCTGTGCGTCAGGTCCATGCGTACGGGCGTCGACTCGTGGAGGATTGGCGCGGGCTGGCCGGGCTGGGGGATCAGCTCGCGGCGGATGCGTAGCGGCTGATCGGCGGGGTGGCCGATGCGGAACATCCACTGGTTGCCCGCCGCGGAGCGGACGGAGCGGCGCACCTGGTCGGCGAGCGTCTGGAAGGCGAGGGCGTGGTAGGCTTCGGCAAGCGCGCTGGCAAGCGCATCCGCTGGTATACCAGGGGAAATGCCATCAACCCGCTGCTTGGTAAGGAACGTGTCGATGGCCTCGCCGAAACGTCGCTGGAGCAGATTTTGGTAGCCCTCAAACGGAATTGTTTCCCCCGCAGCGTGGTCGACGCTGCCAACAGCGTCACTCGCCTGCTGCAAAAGCGGCGGCAGGTGAAAGCGGTAGATCGCGTAGAGAAAGAAGAGCGCGCGCACCCGCTCGTACAGGTTTTCGCTCGTGCGGCGAAAGCTATCCAGCGCGGCGCACTCGGCCAGCAGCTCGGCCAGCGACAAATCGCGCACGGCCTCATCAAGCGCCCGATTGCGCTGGGCGGGATTGTCGGTGGTGATCAGGGGGATGAGTTGGGACATGGGATGAAGAGTTTTCAACGCGGGATGCGGAGGTTTGCGCGGAGGGCAGATGAAGTGTCATTTTGAGCGAATGCGAGAAATCTTAACGTGGCAATCCGATGAGCTAAACAAATTCTCTACTGGTTCGTCGACTGCCGCAAGATTTCTCGTTCCACTCGAAATGACAACTCCGACCGCTCTCCGCGGCTCTCCGCGCCTCCTCTGCGCTCTCCGCGTTTCAAATTTCTGTATTCATTTCGCGCTGGGCCAGCAGCTCCACCAGCATCGACAGCACCCGCTCGCGGTCGACGCCGTTGAGGGCGAGGGCGAGCTGGGCGGTGAGCAGGCCGTACTGCACGCCGACATCGTAGCGCGCATCGTGAATTTCGAGGGCGAGATATTGCTCGCGGTTGGGCAGTTGGTTTAGCGCGTCCGCCAGGGTAACGCTGTCGCTGGTCAACGCGATTTGCTCGGCGAGAATGTCAAAAATCGTCGGCGTGAGCACGTGCATGCCAAAGAAGCAGAGATAGTAGCCCGCGCGCAGGCCCGGCACGATCAGGTGCAGCTCGGCCTCGGTGGGCGTCGGCTTTTCGACGACGCGCTCGACGCGATACAAATCGTCGCGCCCGCCGACTCTCCGCGCACCAACCGTGCCGTAGAAAGGCAGCAGGTGTTCGCGCGTCGGCTGCACGGCGGAGACGGCGCAATCTTCGGCTTCGGCCAGCTGCACCAATTGGCGCGCGCTGCTTTCCCCCCGGTTGCGATCCACGTAAAGGTGATCGCCCACAAGGTGCAAAAAGCTATCGCTGCCTACAAAATCGCGCGCGCAGTGGACGGCGTGGCCGTGGCCGCGCGGCTCCGGCTGCTCGACAAAGTGCAGCCGCCCGGCGTGCTCGCCCGCGACCTCGGCGTAGCGCGCCGCATCGCCCGGCTGCACCACCACGCCGATCTCCTCCACGCCCGCCCGCAGCGTCTCCTCTATCACAATGCGCAGCACGGATTTCTCCGCGCCGTCGCGGTCGATCAGCGTTTGCAGCGGCAGCGTGCGCTGCTGTGGCCCGGCGGCGGTGATCACCGCTTTGGTGACGTTCATAATCGGTTGCTCAATTTCCAAGTGGGCTTTATCTAGCCGATCCAGAAAGCGATCCACGAAGAGCACGAAGAAACACGAAGGAAGAGGGTAGATGATCTTCCTTCGTGAACCTTCGTGCTCTTCATGGATCATCTCTTTGGCCGTTGCTTAAGTGGAACCAATCTGCGTCTTATTTTATCATGGTACATTCAAAGCCGAGATTTCGACTCGCTTACAGTTTTGCAAAGGCCAATCCATGAAAATTTTGTCAACCTTCACCGCCGCGCTGCTGACCTGCTTCGCGCTGACCGCCTGTACGCTGGCCCCCACGCTCGTCACCGCCGAGGCGACAGCGGTCGCCGCTGCGCCAACGGTCACAGCCGAAGCGGCTGCACCAGAGAGCGCCGCCTTCGATGCCCCCGCTGCCCTGCACGAAGCCGTTTCCGCCGACAAAATTTTGGCGCATCTCGAAACGCTGCAGGCCATCGCGGACGAGCACAGCGGCACGCGCGCCTCTGGCACGGCGGGCTACGATGCGGCGGCCGAGTGGCTAATCGGCGAATTGGAGGCCTCGGGCTATACGGTGACCACGCAGCCCTTTGGCTTCGACGGGCGCTTCTTTGGCCCCACCACCCAGCTGCGCCTCGGCGCTGAAACCTCGCTGCCGGGCGACCTGGCCGATGACTACCAGCTGATGACCTATTCCGGCGGCGGCGAAATCGAGGCGGCGGTGCAGCCGGTCGACGTAGCAGTCGACCTATCAACGGAGATGGGCGATGAATCCACGAGCGGCTGCGAGGCCGAGGATTTTGCTGACTTTGCCGCGGGCAGCGTTGCGCTGGTGGAGCGGGGGACGTGTCCGTTTGGCGACAAGGTGCAAAATGCCGTCGAGGTGGGCGCGGTCGGCGTGCTGATTTTTAACCAGGCGGGGTCGAGCGGCACGCCGCGCGGCTCGCTTGGTGGCTTTGTCGATGGCCCAGAAGATGATCCAGAAAATAATGATGCGGGCAGCGAGACGCCGGTGCTGGGGCTGGGCCGCGAGCTGGGGCTGGCGATTGCCGAGCGCGTGGCGGACGGCGAAACGGTGACCGCCACGCTCGATGTGCGCCGCACCCTGAACATCATCGCCGAATCGACGGGTGGCGACCCCAGCAGCGTCGTCATGCTGGGCGCGCACTTTGATTCCGTGCCCTTTGGCCCCGGCATCAACGACAACGGCAGCGGCACGGCGCTGCTGCTGACCCTGGCGCAGGAGCTGGCGCTGCTGGAGCAGCCGCCCGACCACCAAGTGCGCTTTGCCTTCTGGGGCGCGGAGGAAATCGGGCTGGTCGGCTCCAGCCTTTACGTCGGCGATTTGGCCCTGCGCGAGCCGGAGACGCTGGACAAGATTCTGCTCTATCTCAATTTTGACATGGTTGGCTCGCCCAACTACCAGCGCGCCGTTTACACGCTGCCCAACTTTGGCGACGGCGAGGCCAACGACGAAATCACCCAGCTCTTCAGCGACTATTTCGACGAACAGGGGCTGGCGTGGCAGCCGGTCGCGATTGCCAACCGCTCGGACCACGGGCCGTTTTTGGCCGAGAACGTGCCGTCGGGCGGGCTCTTCACCGGAGCGAACGGTCAAGTCAGCGAGGAGGAAGCCGAGCGTTTCCCGGAGGCCGAGGCGGGCGAGGAGTGGGACCCCTGCTACCACCAAGCGTGCGACACCATCGAGAACGTCAGCCCGCGCGCGCTGGACGAGTTGGGCGATGCGGCGGCCTACGCGCTGGGGGTGTATGCGTTTGAGGGGGCAGTAGTCGGGGAATAGTCAACAATACTCCTTTTGGGTGATTGACCTGCTGTGGCCTTGCTCGCTATACTTGCTCTGTTTTCTCGCTCGTGATTACGTCCTATCGTCCACGAAACTTTTACCGGGAGACAGTTATGATTCGCTTTACATCGCCTACGTGGTACCGCGCCTGCCTCTGGGCAATCGTGCCGGTAAGTCTTGGTTTGGGTCTGTTAACGACTGCATCTGCTCATTCTGCCACGCTGCTTCTTGGATTGGGCAACGGTGAGCAAGCGCAAGTTGAATCTGCAATCAGTGAAGAAAGAGGACCGCTCAGCCTTTGGCACAGCGACGGCACAGCGGCGGGGACGGATGTGCTGAGCGCTCCCCTCTCCCGTGAGCTTCCGCCGAGCGCGTTTGACCCGGTCGCCGTGGAGATTTATGGGTTTGTGCCCATGGGCAGCGATCTGTACGCCATCCAGTACAACATTGGTCGCGGCGGCTCCAGGGAGCTGATTCGGATTGATGGCGCGTCGGGCGAGGTCCAACCGCTGGACGTCTCGTTCTATGCTGGCTACGCGGGCGAGGATGAGCTATCGCCGCTGGTTGTCAACGAAGCCGGGGATGCCCTCTATTTTGCCGTCAATGGAGACAACTTTGGGGGGCAAAGCGGCGTTTGGCGCAGCGATGGGACGGCGGGTGGAACGAGACCCATCTTCGAGAGCTACGGCACGCTTGTGGATTCGCTCGACGTTCACGGCGATTCCGCCTACATCTTTGTGGAGCGGCTTGAGGAGGAGCAGGATACATTTTTTACGTATCTCGACTTGTGGCGCGTCGGCAGCGTGACGGCGGAAGCGCAGCGGCTCCAGGCTTTTGCAGAATTTAATGATAGCAACGTCTCCACCTACTTTGTGCCGCCCGGTAGCTCCGCAATCTTGAACGATGTGCTGTACTTTGCCATGTACAACGGCAGCAAGAGCCAGATGGAGCTGTGGCGCAGCAGCGGAACGGAAGCGGGCACGCAACAGGTAGCGGTTATCGATGAGGCGCCCGCGGGTAACCGGAAAGTCACCGTGTTTAGCGTTGGAGAACAAATCTACTTTGTGATTGGAGACAGCAGCTTGACGCGGCCGGGCGAGCTGTGGCGCAGCGACGGCACGGCAGCGGGCACGCAGCGCGTCTCGACCATCGTGGATGTTGATTCGTTTGCTATGGCAATGGTGGATGGTGTGCTCTACTTCGCCGCATCAGATAATGACCACGGTATGGAGCTTTGGCGCTCCAGCAGCGAAGCAGAGAGCGGCGTTAGCTTGGTCAAAGATATTGTTTCGGGGTCAGCTGGCTCCTTTCCCGAATCCTTTGTCACCGTCAACGACGTGCTCTATTTTACGGCGAGCAACGCCGCAACGGGTCGTGAACTGTGGCGCTCGGACGGCACGGAGGCGGGAACCAGCTTGGTTTTCGACCTCAACCCCGGCAGTGGGTTCCCGTCTGCGCTCGACGAGTTGACGGGGGGCAACACCTATCTCTACTTTACCGCGGTTCAAGCAGAAACGGGCCGCGAGCTGTGGCGCTCGGATGGTACGCCAGCGGGAACGGAACTCGTTATCGACCTGAAGGCTGGCAGGGCTTCCTCGGAGCCACAAGAGTTGAGCGTCATCGGTGATCGGATCTTCTTCCTGGCCTCTTCATTTGCCGCCCAGCCGCCCGTGCATTTGCCGCTAATTCTGAAGTAGCCACCTGCGGAAATTTGTGCAGTTCGTGTGCTGAGACAACGTGAGCGTGCCTACGCTTGGCGGCGTAGGCACGCTCACGTGCGGCCCGTTTGCTTTAGCACGGTATGCTCACGTCAGTAATTCGTGGCTCAAACTCTTCTGTGTTTGAACCTGCTGCGATAGTTGACAAAAGCTTGCTCGTAGATACACTGTAATTACGTTCGATGTTTGAGGCAGCAGAAAGTAGGGGAATTTACGATGGCATCAGCAATTAAAACGCGCGTTGTCGCCATTGGCAACTCGCAGGGTATCCGCATTCCCAAAGTTTTGTTGGAACAGACGGGTTTGGGCGAAGAGGTGGAGCTTGAGGTGCAGGAGAATCAGATTGTGATTCGCTCTGCGCCGGCTGCGCGTGGGGGATGGGCGGAACAATTTCAGCAAATGGCCGAACGTGGGGAGGATGCACTGCTAGACTCTGATGCTGTCGCCTTAACAAGCTGGGACGAGACCGAATGGGCATGGTAGCCAAGCGCTTTGACGTCTACCTGGTCAACCTCGACCTCACCGTTGGCAGCGAAATCCGCAAGACGCGCCCCTGCTTGGTGATTTCGCCCGACGAGATGAACCGCTATATCCGCACGGTTATGATCGCGCCGATGACGACCCAGGGACGCACGTACCCGACGCGGATTGCCTGTCAGTTTCAGGGCAAAGCGGGGCAGATCGTGCTCGACCAAATTCGCACCGTCGACCAGGCGCAGCTCGTGCGTCGGCTGGGCCGCCTCAGCAAAGCAACGCAGCGTAAGGTGCTGCGCACGCTGGCGGAGCTGTTTGCGGAGTAGGGTCGTTTTGCTCGGAAATTGGTGCTTGACAAGCGCTAAAAACAGGCGTACATTCTTCACAAGCTCACGGCATTTGTGGCAACCTCACGCAGACGGAAAAAGCGGCCCCCTTTCTATTCTTCACCTGGCTGCCCCGACATCTCCCTGTCTCCTCTTTCCGTTGACTGACTTTCTCTCGTGAATAATCGAATTGAAAAGCGCACAGTTGGTTAGGTGATTGCTGCGCGAATTACGGATGAGTTGCGCATTTCTTTTGTTTGGGAGCCCTCCAATGATAAATTTTTCGTTGTCGACCCTTTGGCGACCCTGGCGAGCGGTCGCGCTGCTCGCGTTGCTTGGCCTGTGCTTCATGCCCACAGCGGCGCAAGCGCAGGCGCCCGTCCCCGCGCTGCTGCTGGGTGGGGAATCCAGCGGCGTAGTTGATTTCAGCCTGGACTCCAACCTCAAGCTCGTCGAGATGAACGGCGCGGCTTATTTTGTGGCGTACGATGCGGCACACGGCTACGAGCTGTGGCGCAGCGATGTGGGTTCGTCCAGCGCGACCCGCATCACCGACATCAACCCTGGTGAGCGCAGCGCGCTCGACCCCTACAGCACGCAGCTCTTTGCCTTTGACAACACCCTCTACTTCACCGCCGATAACGGCACGCTGGGCAGCGAGCTGTGGCAGAGCAACGGCACAGCCGCCGGAACGCAGTTGGTAAAGGATTTGAACCCCGGCAGCGGCAGCTCCTGGGTGGAAGCCTTCGTGGTGCTTGACGACGCGCTTTACTTTACAACCGGTACGCCAGATGGCGCCTTCCCCTATCAACTGTGGCGCACGGACGGCAGCGAAGCCGGAACGATTGCCGTGCCCTACACCAATTCCCCACGCAGCGTTAATTCGCTGACGCTCTTTAAGGATGCGTTCTACTTCATCGGCGATAGCGGGACGCAGCAGGGCCTTTGGCGCAGCGATGGGAGCGTGGAGGGCACAACCTTTGTGGCGAGCTTGTCCGCACCGGGGCTGGATCAAATTCCTTTTGACTGCCGGTGGACGCACAGCACCGAGGTGGTTGGCGATCTGCTCTTCTTTACGCTGCAGCAAAATGGCTGCAACGACGAAGTGGATGACGACACGCTTTACCTCTGGCGTACAGACGGCACGACGGCGGGCACGCTGCCCCTCCGATCCTTTGCGGACTTTGATCCACAGGATAGCTTTGTTTGCCTGCCCGATCAGCTCATCGGTCTTGGGTCGCTGCTCTATTTCCAAGCGTACGATAAAGATCACGGGTGCGACCTGTGGCGCAGCGACGGCACGACGGACGGGACGAAGCTGGCGCTGGACGTGGCGGGAGCAGACAACAATTCACTTGGGGCTTTGATTGTCACATCTGACCAGCTGTTTCTGATCCAGTTTAAGTACACGGACCCCGTTACCTTCAAGGCCGATCTGCTGCGGATTGACGCGACCGAGGCAGAACCTATCCCGCTGCTCGAAAATGCCAACATTGCGGAATACGGTTATGGCACGATCGACGACACGCTCTACTTTTACGTGACAGACGACGGGGCTGGCAAAAGTGCCGCCGCTGGTACGTGGATCAGCGATGGCACGGTGGAAGGCACGCGACGGGCGGCCGATCAACAGGAACGTGATGTAACCGTGTTCAACGGGAAATTTTATTTTATCGACACTACGCCGGAGGGACAGCAAGCGCTTTGGGTGAGCGATGATCTGTTTGCCGAAGCCCAGGTTGTTGTCGCGTTCGGTGAAGCGCAAGCGCCATATACTGGCGATTTGGCCGTCGTGGGCGACCACCTGTACTTTTTGTCGGGCCCCGTGGATCGAACTGTCGAAAAGACGTGCTGTACCTTTTACATCCAGCTCTGGCGCAGCGACGGCACGGCAGCGGGAAGCACGCAGATTGCAGCCGAGGGCGCTTCGGCAGAGACGCCACCGCTGTATGGGCTGACTACGGTGGGCGATGCGCTCTTTTTTAGCCGCCGCACCGATGCAGTGGGCGAAGAGCTGTGGCGCAGCGACGGCACGCCGCAGGGGACGCAGTCGGTCAAGGATGTCAATGCGGGGACGGATGGTTCGTTTCCCTTTGATTTGGTGGCGGTGAACGATCTTCTCTACTTCGGCGCCTATGAAGGCGAATTTGAATCAGACCTGAGCCCGGATTCGGACTCGCCCGCTCGCTGGTGGCGCAGCGACGGAACGGCTGAGGGCACGGTTCCCATCACCACGGCGACGGGCCAGCCGATTCCCCCGCCCTCGGCAAAACAGGCGGCGCTGCTGGGCGACGTGCTTTATTTCACAGCCGACATCGACGGCAACGGCCTGACCGAGCTGTGGTCCATTACCGGGGCGGCCACCACCGCCTCGCTGGTCACCGAAATCCAGCCGGCGGGCTACGCCAACTCCTCCGTGCCCGGCTTGATTGCCAGCGAGGATGGCCTCTTCTTCGTCGTCAGCGGCTTTCAGGGCGAAGGCATAAACGTCGACGTAACGGACTGGCTGTGGCAGAGCGACGGCACGGCGGCGGGCACGGCATCGCTGGCGGAGATCGCGCTCGTTCACCTTTCCGGTCGCGCGCCGGGTTCCGCCATCGTCGATCTCGCCGCGATTGGCGAAACGGTCTACGTGCTCACGGGCGGGAACGCTTACAGCACAACGGGCAGAAGCGCTATCTACCGCAGCGACGGCACGAGCGCGGGCACGCTGCGCGTCAGCGAATTCGCCGGCCCCTTTGCCGTAGTGGGCGATGCGCTCTTCTTTGCCGGTTTTGACGAGTACGAGGCCGAGCTGGATTCCGGCACGCAGAAGCTGTGGCGCCTCGATAACGCCGCGCTTGCCCCCATCCTTGTCGCGGACATCAACCCCGCCTCTGATACGCGCGATTTCTTTAACCTGACGGCCGTCGGCGACAGGCTCTACTTTGCGGGCAACGGCGGCGAGCAGGACCTTGAACTCTGGCAAAGCGACGGCACCGCGGCGGGAACCGGCCTGGTGCGCGACCTGGCGCCTGGCACGGTCAGCAGCGAACCCGGCGCGCTTACCGCCGTGGGCAACCGGCTCTTCTTCACCGCCTACGACGGCTACAGCGGACGCCGCCTCTGGGTGAGCGACGGCAGCCAGGCCGGCACGTTCACGGTAACCTCAACTACTCAGGTGGAGGGGCTGATCGCCAGTGAGCGACAGCTCTTTTTCCAGGCCAACGCAAGTAGCGGCACGGCTTTGGGCTTGTGGTCGCTAAATTTGGACGACATCCCGCTGCAAAGCAGCTACTCCATCCGTAGCTATCTGCCGCTTGTCCAAGACTAATGCCTTGTCAAGGCTGAAATGATGAGAATCGCAGGTGCGGTTGAAAACCGCACCTACTTCACTGTCAGCAAAATGGCGAGTGGTTAACCGTAGGTGCGGCTTGCAGCCGCACGAGCAAGACCTACCCCGTCGGTTTCAAGAATAGCGACGGGGTAGGTCTTGCTTGCGCAGCTGCAAGCAGCGCCTACTATATCCATCAAATTAGCCTTGACACCCTCCTGTATTAGCCTGTTCAGCGGGAACAATTTGTCAGCAGAAAGCGTCGCTCATTTAATCAACATTCTGCTATGCTGAAAGGGCAACCCGATGTCCAGCTTCTTCTACCAAATTTCACGAGCGATCTTGGTCTTGCTCGCTGCCAACACCTTTACCGCTCCGTCTGTGATCGCCCAAACGCCACCCCTTCCTCCTATCCCCACCCTGCTGGCCGACACCAACACCGAGCGCGCGCTCTGGTACACAGGCTCTGCGCCCAGCAACTTTGCGCAGACGAGCGACGCGCTCTATTTTGTGGCGGCGAGTGAAGCCAACGGACGCGAGCTGTGGCGCAGCGACGGCACGGTTGAAGGCACACGGCTAGTCAAAGATATTTGCCCCGGCGAGTGCGACGCCGAAATCTGGGACATTACGCCTGTGGGGACCATTGTCCTCTTCAAGGCCAATGATGGCAGCACGGGAGACGAACTCTGGCGCAGCGACGGCACGACCGCAGGAACGTTCCTGCTGGCGGACATTCATTCAGGAGCTGGCAACGCCTATCCCAGTAACTTTACCGTGCTGGAGGATGTCGCGTACTTCACGGCGTACACCGGTGCTGCGTACGGCCTTTGGCGGAGCGACGGCACGCGCGACGGCACTTACCACGTGGCCAACGTGGTGGCAAATGAGCTTGTGACGTGGAACAACGCCCTATACTTTTTAGCCAAGTCGCCGAAGTCGACCGACCCGGACAGCAACGTCAACATCTTTCTCTGGCGCAGCGATGGCACAACTGAAGGAACCATTCCGGTTATCGAAGTTTCTCCGTTCCGGGGTGGTGGCAATACAAGACAGTTGATTGCGGCCAACAGTCACCTGTTTATGGTTGTCGATGCCCAATCCGGGGTAGAACGCCAGCTCTGGAAAAGCGACGGCACGGCGGCGGGGACAGCTCTCGTTCGAGAATTTACGGAATATTTTAGTTCGAGCCTCTCGGACACACCCGTGGCGCTCGGCGACACGCTTTACTTTACCGCATTTTTGGCAGAGACGGGCGTCGAGCTGTGGCGATCCGACGGCACGGCGGCGGGAACCACGCTGCTCAAGGACATCGTGCCCGCGTCCAATGGCTCGCAGCCTTATTTGCTGGGCGCTGTAGACAACCTCCTCTACTTTTCCACCTATCTGGCCGACGTGGGCAGCGAGCTGTGGCGCACCGACGGCACGGAGACGGGAACCGTGCTCGTCAAAGACATCAACCCGGGATCCGCTTCTTCCGAGCCGCAATGGTTGACGCCAGCGGGGGATTTTGTCTACTTTGTGGCTCGAACTGCGGAATTTGGCGAGGAGCTGTGGCGCACGGACGGCACGGGGGCGGGCACGGTTTTGGTCAAAGACATAGTGGAAGGAGCAGACGGCTCGATGCCGTCCGACCTGATCGCTTTCCAGGGTGATCTGTTCTTGGCCGCGACGGAAGAACGCGAGAATCGAGAGCTGTGGCGCAGCGACGGCGCGACGGTGGGAACCGTCCTCTTTGCCGATCTCTATCCCGGCAGCAGCAGCTCGTCACCACGGCAGTGGGTGAGCGCTGGAGACGCCACCTATTTCACCGTGCGCGACATCTACAATCGTGACCAGCTCTGGCGCACCAATGGCACATCGACAGGTACAACGCTCGTCTCGCGCATCTACCCCACGGGTGCAGTTTGGGTAAATGATTTAACTGCGCTGGGCGAGACGCTCTATTTTACCGTGTTGAAAGCGGATGATCCTGCTCAGGCCAGGCCGGAGCTGTGGCAGGGCGACGGCACGTCCGACGGGACGCGCTTGCTGCCGAACGTTTACGCTAAGTTTGGAAGCGAGAGGCTCACCGGCCTTCGGGCCATCAACGGGTCGCTCTACTTTATTGTCGAGGGTGGGGAGGAGACGAACGGCCTTTGGCGCAGCGACGGCACGCAAGCCGGTACGCAAAAAGTCAGCGACGCGCGTCCCTATTACGTGAACGATGAAGATTGGTACGTAATGCTTGGGCAACGCTTTTGCTTTGTCGACAGCAATCAAAGCCAGCTCGATAAGCTGTGGTGCAGCGACGGCACGGAAGACGGAACCAGCCTCATTAAGGACTTTGCCGCTGGCAATGATTTCTTCTCGCTCGACTCCCTGACGGCTGTTGACGACGCAGTGTTCTTCTTCACGCCGCAAGCGCTGTGGCAGACGGACGGCACGGCAGAAGGAACGACGCGCGTGGCGGAACTGGCGGGCCTTGTCGTGAATGCTACGCAGATGAACGACGCGCTTTACTTCCTGCAACAAGAATCGACCGCCGCCCACTCCCTTTGGCGCAGCGACGGCACGGTGAGGGGCACAGTCCAAATTGCGCGCATTGATTCTGCCTACCGCGCTGAGTCTACCAGCACCCAGATGGGCGAGTTCGCTGTTTTGGAAAACGATGGCTTCCTCTATTTCACCATCGACAGTCTCGAGTTCGGCAACGAGCTGTGGCGCAGCGACGGCACGACCACGGGCACTGCGCTCGTAAAAGATATCAACCCCGGCTCCGACGGTTCCAATGCCCACAGCTTGACGCTGGTTGACGGCGTGCTCTACTTCGTCGCCAGCGACGGCGAGCACGGCCTGGAGCTGTGGCGCAGCGACGGCACGGTTGAAGGCACATTGCTGGTCTACGATCTCGCGCCGGGTCCCGCTTCGTCGTCGCCGGCGAGTTTGTTCGCCAACGGCGAACGCCTCTTCTTCTCCGCCCTGCGCGATGCGGAAACTGGCTCTGAGCCGTGGACGCTTTTTACGGGCTACGATAATTTTATCCATCTACCAGTTGTGGCGCGGTAGCCACCAGGTGTGTTGTCGCCAAATGCGTACGGGCACGCCATGGCGTGCCCGTACGCAGAGCTCCTGAAGAGTCAACAGCCAAACACGAGGCGCAGCGGCACGCACCGTTGCGCCTTTTTGCGTCCTGGCCGCTTTGGATTAAGCTTGGGGCAAATTCTCCAAGCCACCGAGGAATCACGACGATGCCCAAGCAGAACGACCAGCCCCACGCAGCCGATCAGCAGGAGACCAAAGCCACCGAACTGCAGGAAACCAAAGTCGAGACCCGTCATACCGTTACCATCAACGGCGAAGACATTCCCTACACCGCCACGGCGGGCACGGTGGTGCTGCGCGACTTTTCGACGAGCGAGGCCAAGTCCAAGGCCTCGATTTTCTACATCGCGTACACGAAGGATCGCGGCAAACGCGAAGACGCCAGCGCGCGACCCATCACCTTTTCCTTCAACGGCGGGCCGGGCTCGTCATCGGTCTGGCTGCATATGGGCGTGCTGGGGCCAAGACGGGTGTGGATGGACGAAGAGGGCTTTCCACCGCCGCCACCCTACCGGCTGGTCGACAATGAATTCTCGATCTTGGACAAAACCGACCTCGTCTTTATCGACCCCGTGAGCACCGGCTTTAGCCGCGCTCCCTCGGAGGACGAGGCGAAGGAATACCACAACGTCGAGCAGGATGTGGAGTCGGTGGGGGAATTTATCCGGCTTTACGTGACGCGCAACGGGCGCTGGGGCTCGCCTAAATTCCTGGCGGGCGAAAGCTACGGCACGACGCGCGCCGTGGGCTTGACGGGCCACCTGCAGGACAAGCTCGGCATGTACCTCAACGGGCTGATGCTGATTTCGGTGGTGCTCAACTTCCAGACGCTCAGCTTTCAGCACGGCAATGAGCTGCCCTACGCGCTCTTCCTGCCCACCTACACCGCCACCGCCTGGTATCACAACAAGCTGAGCGGTGATCTTCAGCAGGGCACGCTGCGCAGCGCCGTCGCCGAAGCCGAGGCCTTTGCCCTGGGCGACTACACGCTCGCCCTCATGCGCGGCGACGCGCTGGCGGACGAGGAATACACGCGCATTGCGCAGGAATTGGCGCGGCTGACGGGGCTGTCGCAGGAGTACGTGGAGCGCTCCAACCTGCGGATTCGCTCCCATCGCTTTATGAAGGAGCTGCGGCGCGACGAGGGGCTAACCGTGGGCCGCATCGACAGCCGCTACACCGGGCGCGACCGCGACGACGTCGGCGAGATGTACGAGTACGATCCCACCTTTGCCTACACCCAAGCGCCCTACACCGCCGCCTTCAACCGCTACCTGCGCGGCGAACTGCGCTTCGAGCAGGATATGCCCTACGAGATTCTCACCTCGCTCTACCAATCGTGGAATTTTCAGAAGCAGCAGAATCAATTCCTGGACATGAGCGAGACGCTGCGCCAGGCTATTCACAAAAATCCGCACCTCCAGGTCTTTGCGGGCAACGGCTACTACGACCTCGCCACGCCCCACCTCGCCACCGAATACACCGTCAACCACCTCGCGCTCGACCCCGCGCTGCGCGGCAATATCACCATGGCCTACTACGACGCGGGCCACATGATGTACGTGCAGCAGTCGTCGCTCGCGCAGATGAAGCAGGATTTGGATGCGTTTGTGGAGGAGGCGATTGGGGGGGAGATAAGATAGATCGAAGGTCACGTGGGGACCTACCCCCTGTCCCCCTTCCTCCGAGGAAGGGGGGACTTATACGTAATGCGAATGGGTAATTAAACAAGTAGCGTTGTGAGTTTGGGGTTAAGGAGAAGGAGAAAACTTATGCGCCAGAAGCGGATCGTGCGCGGGCAGGCGTGAGCGCGCAGAAAGTTCAGCTTGCCCGGCAGTTGCGTCGCCGAATGACGCCCGCCGAGAAAATGCTTTGGCAAGTGCTGCGCACCAATCGCTTTGATGGCTTTCACTTTCGCCGTCAGCAGATTATCCATGGCTTCATCGCCGATTTTTATTGCCACGCGCTGGCCCTCATTACCGAAGTGGACGGCAGCATCCACGATGATCAAGTAGAGTACGATAAAGAACGGGACCGCCTCCTATGCCAGCACGGCTTTCACATCTTGCGGCTACAAAACGACATCATCCTTCACCATCTGCCCACCGCCCTCGAACAACTTCGCAGCACCTGTGATCATCTGCAAAATCACACAGCTTAAACATTACCAACAGCATCCACCAGTCCCCTCCCCTCCGAGGGAAGGGACAGGGAGGGGTCTGTATAGCAAACGAATTCAACTGGTCGAACGCCTTATACATAAGCTAACTCACTCCCCCAGCCGCGCCAGTCCCCCCTCCGCGCCGCCAATCCACACGATTCCGTCCGCCGCAACCAGCGCCGCGCTCACGTTTGTCGACGGCAGCCCGTCCACCGGGCGCAGCCGCGACCAGCCAGCCGCATCAAAGCGCCACCCGCCGCTCGCCGTGCCGAGCACAACCGTGCCATCCTCTCCCGATGCAAGCGTCGTGATGCGCTCGCCTACGGCGACGGGCAGCGGCTCGACATCGTCGCCCAGCAGGCGGGCCGCGCCGCTGCCCGTGCCGACGAGCAGCGCGCCATCTGCGGGGTCCAGGGCCAGCGCGGTGATGGCGCTGCTTGGTAGCCCCGCCTGGGCCAAATCATAAATTTGCAGCCGGTTCTCCTCAAAGCGAAAGAGCCCGCCCGCGCTGCCAATCCACACGCCCGTCTCGTCTGCCAGCAGCGCGGTGATGTTCTCGTTGGGCAACCCCTGGCTGGCGCCCAGATTAAAGAAGCTTTCGCCGTTCCAGATGCTCAAGCCCCCATCCGTCCCGATCCACGCGCGCCCGCCGGCGTCGGTCGTCAGGGCCTGCACGCGGCCGGCGACCAGCCCGTCCACCACGCGCAGCGTCTGCGCCGCGTTGGGCGTGCTGGGCTCCGGCACGTAGCGCACGCCGCTGCCGCCCAGCCACAGCCCGCCCGCCCCGTCCGCGTGCACCACCGCTACCCCGCGCGACCCCGGCAGCACGTTTCCCACCGTGCCCTCCACAATCGGCTGTACGCCGTCCGCCATGGCCACAAAGATAGTGCCGTCCGTTGTCTGCGCCACGTCGCGAATGGCGTTGGCCGCCAGCGCGTTGTCGACCAGCGACAGCGTCGACCACGCCTCGCCGTCAAAGCGCGTAACGCCGCCGGTGGCGCTGCTGTAAAAAAGCTCGCCGCCCTGCACCGCCAGCCCCGTCAGCGACTGCGCCGCCGCGGGGTCAACATCGTCTTGCTCACTCAAACTGGCATAGTCCAGACAGCGCGCCGCGACCGGATCAAAGCGGCAGATTTCGACCGCGCCGGTGGTGGGGTCAAGCGGGGTGCTGCCCAGCCAGAGCGTCTCCTGCGCACCGGGAACGACGGCGCGGATCAGGCCGCTGGGGAAGTTGCCCGTCGGCTGCACGGGCGGGCTGGCGAGCGGCGAGCGAATCGTCGCGGTGCTGCTGGCATAGACCGTCCACGTGCCCGCGCCGTCCCCCTGCGCTGGCGGGGTGAATCGGTAAAGAATGCCTTCGCCACCAATCCAGACGCTGCCGTCACGTATGATTTCGAGCGCGCCCACGGCGTTGCTCTGCAAGGGGCTGTTCTGCCCCGTCAGCACGCTGATCTGCGTCTGGGTTGGCCCGTCGCCCAGCACAGTCAGCCCCGCACTGGTGGCGATCCAAAGTGCGCCAAAGTTCGCCGCCACGGCCAGCGCCGTGATGCTGTCGCTGGCCAGGCCGTTGTTGCGGTCGAGGTGGTTCCACGTGTCGCTGGCGGCGTCGAAGATGTCGATGCCGCTTTCGGCATAGCCCACCACCAGCGCATTGGCTTCGGGCACGCACGCCAGCGCGGCGACCTCGCTGGCCGTCATGCCGCTGTTGGCCGGGCTGAGGGTGCGCCAGCGATCGTCGCTGCCAAAAATTTGCAGCCCTGCCCCGCTGCCAAAGACCACGCCCAGCCCTTCTATCGGGCAATTTACCACGCTGTCGACCACGTGGCTGCGCAGTCCGTCCAGCGTGGTGAATTTCGTGGTGCGCCCCGCAGCCAGATCGCGCGCCAGCACGCCGCCCGCCGTCGCCACCCACAGCGTGCCGTCGACGACGGCCACGTCGTTGGCCACGTTGGGGTTGCTAAAAATTTGCGGCCCGGTGGAGGCTGTCCCCTGGGTGGTCGCGCCGTCGGTGTGCTCACCGTCGCCGCGCGCATCGGTGAGCACACCATCGAGTGCGTCATCGAGCGAGATGGTGGGGGTGGGAGTGGTCGCGGAGGTGACCGCTGTTGCGGTGGGCGGCGGTGTGTCCGTTGGGGGGCGCGCTGTGGTGAGGGGTGACGTAGCGGTGGGCGAGGGCGCGGCGGCGATCGCTTCCGCGGTGGTGAGATCGGCGGTGACCGTCGCCAGCGGCAGGGGATTGGCCGTGTTGGGATTGCTGCGGATCACCAGCAGCAGCGCCAGCACAAGCGCCGTCAGCAGCAGCAAAGTCACCGCTGTGGAGATGATGCGAAAGGCCGTGGATTGCAAATTGAGTCGTCTCGTACACAAGATACCGTTAGCGTTCGGGTGGGGATTTTAACATTGGCTTGTGGCGGAGACAAGTATAACGCGAAGCGCCGCTTTGCAACCACTCGTCTACGAGGATGAGGTGGCATCCGTGGGGCAACGTTGGCTTCGCGCGTGGCGCGGCGCGAAGCAGCGCTTCGCGTTACAAAAAGGCCCCTCACATTGTGCGAGGGGCCTTTTTCAGTCTGGAGAGAAAATCTGGGTAGCCTAGCGCTTGCCGTCAGCCGTGGCGGCAGCGAGCGCGGGCGCATCCGACGCGTCCGGCTCCGCCGTCTGCTGGGCCGTGCCGCGGCGGCGCACGTCCGTGATCAGCGCGAAGCCGAGGGCCAGCGCGGCCAGGCCCGCGACAAACCACGCGGCTAGGTCACCCCAGTTGATGGTGCTCAGGCTAAAGCCCGGCTGCGCTGCGGCAGCCGGTGCACCCGGCTGGGCGACCACGTCCGCTGCTTCCGCCAAGACGGCGGGGGCTTGAGCCAGCGACGCGTTGGCGGGCACGGCGGGCGCGTTGCCCAGGGCCAGCGGCGTGCGGCTCTCGTTCGTGAGCGCGTAGACGGCCCCCGTCTCGCCGCTGACGGGCAGCAGCGCGGCCACGTTGGCGGGCAGGTCGGTCTCCAGCGTGGCCCAAGCCAGCGCATCGCTGCCCGCATCGCCCATCACGACGTTGGAGGGCGTGTTGTGCAGCGTCGTGCTGCCAAAGATGTAGCTCGTTGCCGCGTAGACAATCTCCGGCTGCGCAGGGTCGACCGTGAGCGCTTCGACGTAGAGGCGCGTGCCGGGCGTCTGGCCCAGCCCCTCGTTGGCCGCCGACCACGTCAGGCCGTCGCTGCTGCGCAGGACGCCGCGGTCCACCGTGCCGACGAGGGCCACGGGCGTGCCGTCGGCGGCCTCGCTCATTGCCAGCGCCGTGGGCACGCTGTGGATGGCGGTGACTTCGCTCCAGGCCAGGCCAAAATCTTGGGCCTGGTAGAGCGTCCAGGGCGTGCGGGCAAAGGCCAGCGCCGCGCCCGTGCTGTCCGTCACGATCTCCTCGACGGGCTCGTCCAAAATTAGGTGGCCGCTCAGCGTCACGCTGGAGCCGACATCGCGCAGGCGGTAGAGGCCGTCCGTGTCCGTGCCCACGTAGAGAATGCGCTGCGCGCCGTCGATGGCGATGTCGGTGATGCCGCCGGCAAGCTGCTCGTTGAGCGGAATGCGCAGCCACTCGATTTCACCGTCGACAGTCGTCGCGCGGTAGATGGCCAGCTCGTTGGCCGCCCCAATATAGATGGCCTCCGACGCGGCGGAATCAACCGCCACGCTGTTGACGATAACGCCTTCGGGCGTCTCGACGTACTGCCACAGGTCCGGGCCGCCCGCAAAGAGCGCGCCGCCGTCGATGGCGTAGTTGACGCCAAACGCGTCGGTCGCGGCGGCGTAGTCGCGCACGTTGCGCAGGGCGACGGTCGGCGCGGCGCTGTCGATATTTTCCGTAGTATTTGCGGTGGCGGCGGTTTCGGTCGTGCCGCTGTCCAGCGCCTGCACGACGCCGACAAAGAGCGAGATGACCAGGATAAAGGCGGTGATAAAGATGGGAAGGCGACGTAGGTTCATAAGATTTTCTCCAGACGTTGGTGCTCTTGTGAGCGTTTTTTCTCTCTGGTTACCAGTATAGCGACGTTCGTTTAACGTTGTTTGACAAAGCTCGGTTTTGAATCGGACCAAAGGTCAACGCTGTGGAAAAATTTGGCAGCTCTGCTGCTGATGTGATGTTGCAGCGCGGCTAAAGCTCGGTGATCAGATCGTCGTTCGCGTCGTTCGACGCGCCAACCAACCAGTGCGACAGCGTAATGGCGAGGCTTAACAGAACGAGGATGAGTTCGGGTGATTGCATGAGGATAGCTCCCAGGAATGAATTCGATAACGTTGTTCACTCCTGTAATCGCTGTGGGGCGCGCACCTCCTTCGGTTAAGAGTCGGACCGTTTGCCTATGGACTGACAAATCTCGCAAATTCACTACCGGACACTTTTCGAAGTTGTTGTTCTGCTTGCGCAGCGCTCGCTTTGACACCGGGTCGACGAGGTAATCTGCCGGATGAAAGCGGAGCAGCGAAGAATCTTCCGTTGGTCAAGCAGAAGACTCTTCGCTAATCTGGTCGCATAAACCCAGCTGCTTGGGTCAAAAATCTGTTTGGGCAGTTCATTGCTCGGCATCTACCCGCTCAGAACGTCAGCGCTGGAAAAGTGTCCGGTAGTGAAATGTCAGGAAGATGAAAGCTCCACAAATCGGAAATAGGTTACAATTGTTTTGTACGAAAGCTATACTTATTCCATACGCAATTGATGGCTGGCAGCGAACTGGCTGTAGTAACTTTTCGATGTGCTCTTGCGTCGACGGTTACATAAAGTATGTCGCTGTTTACTCTGTTGACGAGCGCCACCGGTAATTTTGAGGAGGGGAAAGATGAGAAAGTTGAGCGGGCAAATGTTGCCTTTGTTTGGAGCAATTCTGTTATTCTTGAGCGCCTGTCAGATCACGCTGGTCGACGGTTCGACGCCGGCCATGCCCACTCAAACGGTTTCTGACCAAGATAACGCCCTAGCAAGCAGCGACGCTGGTGATTTACCCCAAACGGAAGACGAACCGCCAGCCGTTTCTATATCGGAGCCAATTCAGCTTGCGCTGAAATCTCGCTCGACGGGCGACGCGCGGCCGGCATCGCAAATTTTTGCCGATCTATCGCCGTCGATCGCCTTTATTGAGACGCCATACGGCACGGGCAGCGGCGTGATGATCGAGCAGGGGTACATCCTCAGCAACGCTCACGTTGTCTGGCCCTACACCAACGTCCGCGTCGTCTTTCCCGATGGCTCCGAACACCTGGACGTGCCGGTCTTTATGTGGGACGTCATGGCGGACTTGGCGCTGATCGGCCCCATTGAGACGGACGTGGAAGCCGTGCCGCTGGTCGATGTGGGCGATTTGGAGATCGGCAGCGATGTGTACCTGATGGGCTATCCTGCTGAAGTCGATAAATTTCCACAGCCAAGCATCACCAACGGCATCCTTTCGCGCACTCGCACTTGGGATGCGCTCGATTACTCATTCTTCCAGGTCGATGCCACAACTACCGGCGGCCAGAGCGGCGGCATTCTCGTCACCTACCAGGGCGACGTTATCGGCATCTCCACTTTTTACTACAGCGGCTTTGGCTTAGCCAGCTCCGTGGGTGATGCCGTGCCGCGGCTCAACGCGCTGTTAGCCGGCGAGAATGTGGCGGAGGAGAAGACGCGAGCTTTGCAGAGCGACAAAGCGCTTCGCATCCAGAGAGGCACGCTGCAGAACGAGTGGGACGAACATTTATATATTCTGCAGGAGGAGGTGGGGACGGAGGTCGAGATTACCATTCAGAGCTTTGCGGGCGCACCGCAGGTTGTTGTCTCCGATCTCTATGGCTACATCGATGAGGCAATTCCCAGCAGCGACATGATGGCCGACCTGACCTTTGAGATCGAAGAAGAGACGCCCTATATTATCCGCGTCTTTCAGCCATACCCACAGGAGACGCCGTACACGCTTAAGAGCTCCCACCCGCTCAGTGGCTACAGCGATCCCGACGACGGCCAGATGCTGACTATGGGTGACACGGTGGTGGGAAATTTTGACGTGCCGGAGGACTCCGACTACTTCGATGTGGAGCTGGCGAAAGACGAGATCATACAGGTAACGGTGGATGCGCTGGGGGCCGACCCCATCGTCTCGATTATTTACGAGTCCGACACGCTTGTCGAGACGGTCAGCGACGACGATAGCGGCGGCGGTCTCTTTGGCTCCAACGCACAGATCACGTATCAAGCGCCGCGTGACGGGCTGTACCGCATCGTGGTCGACAACTACTACATCGAAGGCGCAAGCGGCTACTTCATGATGCTGGACGACGCCCCCGCGGCGACGGAGCTAACGGAGTTAGATGCAAGCGATATTCTGATTTCATCCGAGCATGGGCGTCTGGGCCGCTACGAGAGTGACACATTTGATTTTGAGATGCTTATTCCCTACGATTGGGAAGCAGTTCCCGGCTACAGCTGCGGAGATGGGACAACCGTTTGTTACTTCGGTGATCTCTTTGTCCTGGCTCTTACCGAGGAGAATCTACGTGAGCTGCCGGCTCGCGATCAAAGCCTGGAGGGCTATACCGCCCTGGTCGAGTCCTCAATTTCTTTCAGCACACAGGGATTCGAGCTGATTGACAACGAAGAGTTTGAGACGCCGCAGGGGCTCACCGCCCGCATTCTTGAATTTACCATACAGGATGGGCGCTACCGCTTTATCCGTTTGATCTATGTGGATCGCAGGGACGAGGTCGCCTTCAACGCCACCTTCTACGGTATGGCGGAAGGTATTGAACAGATGGAGCCAATCGCTGACGATCTCTTTGAAACATTTCGTTCGTGGTCCGAGCGTTCCCAAGAGCGTTCACCGATCTACTTCGTAGATGAAGCTGCCCGCCTGCTCGCCCAGGAGGAGTATGACGCCGCCCTCGGCTCGCTGACCACCGCTATCGAGATGGACGACGAGTTGGCTGAAGCTTACGCCAGCCGCGCTTGGCTTCGTGGGAATATCTTTGGCGAAGGCAAACAGGCCATCGAAGATATCGACCAAGCCATCAGCCTGGAGCCGAACGATGCCGAACTCTATTTTACACGCGGCTACCTACGCTGGCTCAACCAGGATTATACGCTGGCGCTCTCCGACATGGACGAGTCGCTTGCGCTAGACGAAGAGCAGGTCAACATCCACAACATGCGTGCGCTGGTTAACGCAGGGCTGGGCGAATACGATGACGCGCTGGAGGATGTGCGCCACTTTGCCCGCGCCAACGATAACCGGCTCGAACCGAGCGTGATCGACACGCGCGCCTACATCTACCTAAAAATGGGAAAATACGCCAGCGCCATGAGCGATTATGAGAAGGTATATGCTCAGGAATTCTTCTCGCCCTATACGCTGCTGGGCGGTGCAATCGCCTATGCCCAGCTCGACCGTCTAGACGAAGCGCGCGAGCTGCTCGAAGAAGGGCTGCCCCAGGCCGAAGAGATCGAGCACCCAACGCCGCAGCTGGCCGACTTAGTCAAGATGGCGCAGGAGGTGCTGGCTGAGATTGAGGCTGACTAGATAATTGAACAGTTGCTCCGTTACGTTGCTCCGTCAGATTTTTGATGGAGCAACTGTCCTTTTACTCACAAGTTATTGCTCTCAACGTTGATAAGCGAGTCAAGCCGATAGCAAAGCGTCTCTTATTCTCGTGGCAGCGCCAGCACCGCGGGGATCGACAGGAAGGCAACAGCAGCGCTGACCACAAAGGCCGTCGTCAGCCCCACCCCGTCGCCCAGCAGGCCGACGACGAAAATGCCCAGCGCGCGAACTAAAAAGTTGAGCGCGAGAAAGATGCCGTTGGCCAGCGCGCGATTGTCCACAAAGTGATCCTGCACCAGGGCCAGCAGCACGGGCGTGGGTGAGATGGCCGTGAAGCCGAGCGCCAGCAGCAGCGGCACGATTAGCCAAGCGGGGACGACGAAGTAGAGCAGCCCCAGCACGGGCGACACGCTCAACAGCACGAGCAGCGTGCGCTTGCGGCCCAGGCTGTCGCTGCCCGTGCCCGCCGCCAGCGCGCCCAGCACGCCCGCCCCCTCCAGCAGGGCCAGCGCCACGCCGCCCAGCACAAACGCATTGCCCGCCGCAATCTGCGTCGCCAGATTTGCCAGCGCACCGGGCAGTACCTCGGCTAGTGCGGTCAGCCAGCCAAAGGCCTGGGCCAGTCCGCGCTGCGAGCGTTCGTCGCTGGTGATAAAGAGCGGCAGGTAGATCGTCAGCGCCACAATAAAGAGCGAGCGGCCCAGCATCAGCCCGCCCAGCGTCAGGAAAATACGTCGGGCGCGGGCCACGAATTCACTCGTCAGCGCGCCCACTTGGGTCGACGGCGCGGCGGAGATGTCGTGCAGGCGGTAGAAGAGCACAATGGAAGTGATCCAGCCGATGATCGCCAGCCGCCACACGCCGCCCAGCCCGTACCAGCCCACGCCCGCCACGGCCAAAATCGGCCCCAGCGTGCGTCCCAATTCGCCCGCCGCCATAAAAATGCTCATCCCCTTGCCCGTCTGCGCACCCGAAATGCGGCCGATCATGGCGGGCGCGGGCGCGTGAAAAGCGGCGATGCTCACCCCCGCGACCAGCAGCAGCAGCGACAGAATTGCGTAGCTCGGCGCGAGGCCCATGGCGCTCAACAGCGTCGCCGTGATGGCGGGCGCGAGAATGATAAAGTAGCGCAGGCTAATTTTATCGGCCAGGTAGCCGATAAAGGGATTGAGAATGCTGGGCAGTTGGGCAAAGAGGGCCAGGCTGCCCGCCCCCGTGAGGCTCGTGCTCAAATTTTCGCGAATCAGCGGCAGCAGCGGTGCGATGAAGGCGCTAAACGCATCGTGGATAAAGTGGCCGAGGCCGATGGTGAAGACCTGGCCGCTGTGGAAATGTTCATCGCGCGGGGCAACATCGCTGGCGGGGGGGACGGGTGGCGCATCGGGCGAGGTGGGGGATGGGATAGTTTGGGTTGTCATGGGATGGGACCTGCTGAAGATTGAGTGGGAAATAACAAGGAGTGTACTACGGACGCTCCACAAGGGGGAAACAGCTCTTGCGCAAAAAAGGTGACCAATTGGCAACGTGATTACTTCATGTAACCAAGTAATCATATAGAATCAACTTATGGACGATAATCTCGTTTTCAAAGCCCTCGCTGACCCCAGCCGCCGCACCCTGCTCGACCTGCTTTTCCGCGAGGATGGGCAGACGCTCTCCGCCCTGGAGGCGCACCTGCCAATGACGCGCTTCGGGGTGATGAAGCATCTGCGCATTTTGGAAGAGGCCAATTTAATCACCACTGAGAAGGTCGGGCGCGAGAAGCATCATTACCTCAACGCCGTACCGATTCAGCTTGTCTACGACCGCTGGGTCAGCAAATATTCGCGGCGCTGGACGGCGCCGCTGGTCAGTCTCAAATATCAACTGGAGGGAACACTTGTGAGCGAAAAACATGCAAACGTCTACCAAATTTTTATTCAAACCACTGCCGATAAGCTGTGGCAAGCGCTGACTGATGGCGACATGACGCAGCAATACTACTTCGGCACGCACGTGGAATCGGATTGGCAGCCGGGATCGCCGTACACGTACAAATACGATAGCGGTGAAACCATGATTAAGGGCGAAGTGCTCGAATCTGACCCACCGAAAAAACTCGTGACGACCTTTCAGCCGCTCTTTGCCGAAGGCGAAAACGCACAGCACGTCTCGAAGGTGACAGTTGAAATCGAGGAGCAGGAAGGCGTGTGCAAGCTCAAACTCACCCATGACGATCTCGACCCGGCGAACCCGCTGACGCAGGGGCTGATGGAGGGCTGGGCGCGCATCTTTTCCAGTCTCAAGACGCTGCTGGAGACGGGGCAGCCAGCAAGGTCGATGGGAATGTAGGATTTTCAATGGTCGACGCAATACGCACTGCGCCTTTCTTGCGCGCGCTTATTTCTACGGAATTTATGTGACTAAAAGGTAACAAGCCATGGCTTTGACATCTCAACAGGCGGTGCTCACTCGCTTCGGAAAACCTCACCGCATCAAAGTGGTAGAACAGGCGCTTCGGCCGCTTCAATCCCACGAGGTTCGGGTGCGGATTGAAGCTTCTACCGTCTCCGCGACGGATACGCTCATCCGCAAAGGGCTCTACCCACTACTGCGCAAGCAGCCGCCTTTTGTTTTGGGCTACGATTTTGTCGGCGTTGTGGAAGCTGTCGGTGGGGCGGTGGGGGCGGTAGAAGTTGGCGACCGCGTGGCCGACATCTGCCAAATCGGCGGTAATGCGACCCACATCCATCATCCCGCCCAAAGCCTGCTGCGTGTGCCCACTGACATCTCTGCGGCAGATGCCAGTACCCTGATTCTTTCCGGCATGACGGCTTACCAAATCTTTAGGCACTGTGCCAGCCTGCAGCCCGGCAACTCGTTTTTGGTTCACGGCGGCTCCGGTGCCGTGGGGTCGACGCTGCTCCAGCTTTGCCAGCTTTTTGGCGTGCGCACCGTCACCACGGCCAGCGGCAGCAAACACGACGCGATTTGCCATCTGGCGGACGAAATCATCGACTACCGTCAGCCCGACTACTTCAAGCAGTTGCGCGCGGCGGCAAAAGGCGGCTTTGATGCGGCGTTTGATTTCACCAACCAGCGCAACTTTGATCAGTCGTGGCGCTTGCTCAAGCCGGGTGGTCGGCTTGTGGCCAGCGGCATTCAGTCGCTGGCGCAGCAGGTCGAGCGCAGGACGCCGCTGGCCTTTGCCCGCTTCAGCGCCAACTTTGGTCTGCTCATGGCCAAGCTTGTGCTCTGGAACGCCCTGCCCAACGGCAAACACGCTCAGTTCTTCGGCATCGTCGATAGCAAGCGCGATCACCCCGAACGCTACCAGGCCGACCTTGATGAACTGTTCGCGCTGATCCGCGGCGACCAACTTACACCCATTCACCAAACGTTTCCCCTCGACGAGGTGCCGCGTGCCCACGAACTGCTCGATCAGGGCGGGACAATCGGCCACATCGTCGTTCGTAATCCGGTGTAAGCATTTCGATTCAACTCGCGATTTTCATCACACAAGGAGCAAGAAACATGAACGCCCTGAATCGCATCAACGTCAGCAACGTCTCTTCAAGCAGCACGATTTCGAGCAACACCGCTGAACAGCGCACCATTTTGAGCAATTTTGCCGGGCACATCGGCAGATGGCTCTTCATTCTCCCCTTTGCCGCGTTTGGCCTGCTGCACTTTGGCCCACTCGAATTTTCGCTGCCGTATGTCCCGGCCTGGCTGCCCGCGCCCGTCTTTTGGGTCTACTTCCTGGGCGTCTGCCTATTTGCCTTCACCTTCAGCGCCATTATTAAGCGGTTGGACGGTCTCGCCGCACTGCTCTTAGCGCTTCTCCTGCTAACCTTCGTGCTCACCGTTCACATTCCCACCGCGCTTGCCGGTGATTTTGCCAGCGTCATCGGCGCCTTCCGCGACACGGCCATGAGCGGCGCGTCGCTCCTTTACGCGGTCTACGTCGCCGCGGACAAACGCTTCTCGGGTCTTGTCTGAATTTTCTCAACAGGAGGCACACCATGCTACTTCAATCCAAACATGCCCTGGTCTTCGCCGCCAGCGGCGCCATCGCCAGCGGCGTCGCCCGCAAATTTGCCGCTGAGGGCGCAACCGTCTGGCTCTCCGCCCGCAGCGGCGACGCACTTGAGCTGCTGGCCGACGAAATTCGCGCAAACGGCGGCACGGCCTACGTTGACACCGTCGATGCTACGGACGTCGACGCCGTGGCCGACTACGTGAGCCGCGCTGCCAAGCAAGCGGGCCATCTCGACGCCACCTTTAACGGCATCGGCGGGCGACCATCGACGCTGGGCTATCCGGCACTTGCCGCGTCGCAGCCGCTGGGGGATTTTTTGCTGCCGATGCAGCACATCGTCGGCTCGCAGTTTCTCACGGCGCGCGAAGTCGGCAAACATATGGCGAGGCAGGGCAGCGGCGCCATCGTGACGCTTTCGGCTACGCTGAGCGGCATGGCAGCGGCGCACATGGCGGGCATCAGCGCTGCCTGTGGGGCCGTTGAGGCAATGACGCGCTCGCTGGCGGGCGAGTTTGGGCCAGCGGGGGTGCGCGTCAACTGTGTGCGCGGCTCGGCCATGCCGGAGACGCGCACGATTCAGGAAACGGGCGCGGGGCAGGCCGCGCTGGGGCTGGAATCATCAATCGTGCCGCCGCCGCTCGGTCGCCCGATTACCGTGGCCGAAACCGCGTCGACCGCTGCCTTCCTCGCCTCGGACGCCGCCAGCGGCATGACGGGCCAGATCGTGACGGTTTGCGCCGGGGCGTTTGTCGGGTAAAGTAAGGCGAAACGCCGCTTCGCTCCAGCGTGCCAACGAAAGGACAAATCATGACCGACTTTGACGGCTTCCCGGCAGAAGCCATCACTTTCTACGAAGAGATCCGCGAGCACAACGATAAGCAGTGGTTCGAGGCGCACAAGCCCCTCTTTCGCGACAAGGTGCAGCGGCCCGCGCAGCGCTTCGTCAAAGCGTTGGGCGAACGGCTGGAGACGATTGCACCCGCTATCCAGTACGACACCAAGTTCACCGGCTCCGGCTCGATCATGCGCATCTACCGCGACGTGCGCTTTAGCCAGGACAAATCGCCCTACAAGACCAACCTCGGCATCGGCTGGTGGGAGGGGGCTGGCAAAAAGACCGAAGTGCCCGGCTTCTACTTCCAGCTTGATGCCGACGGCGCGTGGATGGGCGGCGGGCTGTACATGTTTCCCAAGCCCTTCCTCGACGCTTACCGCCAGGCCGTCGACGACGACAAGTTCGGCCCGGCGATCAAGCAGGCGCTGGCCGCAGTGAACGCCACGGACTGCACGGTGCAGGGCGAGCGCTACAAGCGCGTCCCCCGCGGCTTTGATGCGGAGCACCCGCGTGCCGAGCTGCTCAAGTACAAGGGCCTCGTCGCTGTGTCGCCGCCGATTCCGCGCGAGGCGCTGGCCGCACCGCGGCTGGTCGACGTGTGCTTCGGCTACTGCCGCAACATGCTGCCGCTGCAGGAGTGGCTCGTGCAGGCAATGCAATTCCCATCGACAGGAAGCGTGGTGGTACAGAGCGGGCCGAATTCATTCCCCGTTTGAGCGTGGTTGGCGGGCGCGCCTGTCAACCACGCTCAAACAAGAGACCAAGCACCTCAAAACTCAACCAAAGCCGAGTGCCGTTCGCTCGGCTTTTCTGGTATACTAAGACGCTGCTCGAAACATCAAAGCTATCCGCTTGCAAATCAACTCGCAAACCCAGGATGCCGTTGCGCGACAGGCGAGGCCTCCCTTGCTGTAAATTCTCCGCCCGAATGAAAAAGTTGCTCCGCCCGCTGCTGGCGTTTCTGTTACCTTTGCTTGTCTCCAGTGCGCTCTACGGCTACACGATGGCGCCCGATGTCTACGTGTCGGACTTTGCCGAATTTCAGTACCTGCCCGCGAAGCTGGGCGTTCCCCATCCCAATGGCTTTCCGCTCTTTGTGCTGGTGGGCTGGGCGTGGTCTCATCTGCCGTGGGGAACGCTGGCCTGGCGCATGAATCTGCTGGCGGTGTTGACGGGGGCTTTGGCGGTGGGAGCTACCTCGGCGCTGGCCTATCTGATGCAGAAGCGCCTAAGCCAAGCGCTGATCACGGGCTTGCTGCTGGCCATTACGCCCACGCTCTGGAAATACTCGGTGGCGGCGGAACGATATGGGCTCAATCTGAGCCTAATTTGTGGAGCCATCGGCTGCGCCTGGCTGGCCAGCCGTTCGCCGCGTCTGCGCTGGATTGCCCTTTCAGCGGGGCTCTTTTCCCTGGCGCTGGCCACCCATCCGACGAGTGCGGTGCTGGCTCCGATTTGGCTGCTCTACCTGGTCAGCGGCGCGGTGCTTTTGCGTCAATCTTGGCGGGCGTGGGGAGCCTTGGCGATCGGTGGAGTGCTGCCGCTGCTGCTCTATTTGTACGTTCCCTGGCGCTGGGCCGCTTTTCTAAATTCGCCGCTTGCGCCGGGCATTGGGGTGCCCCAGGTGGTCTATCGGGGGCTCGTGCCTGCGGGCTACCAAAACCAGCTAGCGGTTGATCAAATTTGGGCGTATCTGAGCTTTGGCGCGGGTATGGTTGGCCGTGGCCAAGCGGAATTTTCGGAGCGGCTCAGCACGTCCATCGGCCAGTGGGGGACGACTGAATTTGCGTGGTGGATCGTGCCGCTGGTGCTGGTGGGGATGGTCGCCGCATGGCGACGGGAGCGGCGACTGGCCGCGGCGCTGGTCGCAACCGTCGTGCTGTTTGTGCTGACGGTGGCCACCACGGCAGAGGCCAAAGTCGATGCGTACCTGCTCCCCGCAACCTGGGCCATTCTGCTCGCTGCTGGCTTTGGCGGAGACGCGCTCTACGCGCGGGCTCAACGGGTCGATCCCCAGTGGCGGCGGCGGTCGGCCAAAGCGCTGCTGATTTTTGGCTTTGTCTGGCTCTGCATTGGGCAGCTCATTCACCTTTGGCCAACCCACAACCAGAGCCGATATCTAGAGAACCGGCGGGATTGGGAAACCCTCCTGGCCCACCCTCTCGACGAAGCGGGCGCGCTTTTGGCGGACTGGAGCGATTTGACGCCCTTCTGGTACATGCAGCAGGCCGAGCAGCGACGGCCAGCCCTGCTGGCTCTCTTTCCCCCACAGCCGGAGCGGGTGATCCGCCCCTGGGTCGAGACGGGCAATCCGCTTTACCTTGCCGCACCGTTGGCACACGGCTATGCGCCCAACCTGGCCGCAGATTACGCGCTAACGCCCTGGGGGAAGACGGTCTTGATCCAGCCCAAGGAGGGAGCGGCTTTTGCGTGCCCGGTCTCGCTGGATCAGCCCGTTGAGACACCACCGGCGTGGCCTTACCAAATTGACGGGTGGGCGGCGCACTTTCAGGAGGGCGTCGCCGGTCGCGTGGTTCGGCTCTTCTTTTGCTGGTCCGCCCCGGCTGGCGTGGAGAAGAACGAATTTTTGACGCTCGACCTGGTCGATCCAGCGGGAGCGGTGGCGGCGTCGATCAGCCAGCCGCTTGTGACGAGCTGGTATCCTGGGCGAACGGGCCCGGCACTGACGGGCGGCGTGGCCGTCGTCCCGCTCTACTTGGAAGTGGGCGCAGCCGCGGGGGATTATCAGCTGCGCTTGACTTCGTTCCAAACTAATGAGGAATACCGGTGGCAAGGGGGAAACGCCGCCCCGCTTGACCTGGGTATCGTGAGCGTAACGCCCGGCACGTTTGACCGGGCCTTGCTCGGCGCTGAATTTGCGCCCCCCGTGGCCCCGCGTGCCGAAGGCCTTGCCCTGCGCGCCTGGCTGGTAAGCGACGAAGTCGTTCGCCCGGGCGATCCGCTTGAGGTGGAGCTGATCTGGCAGGCGAGCGAGGCCGCAAGCGGAGAGAATCTCCCCGACGTGCGCTTTCAGTTTTGGGATCGGACGGGCGTGCGCGCCACAACGGCGCCAACGCCGCTGCGGATGGCTCCGGATGGCCTCTGGCGGACGAGACACACTCTCAACGCGCCGGTCGCGCTGGGCGATGCGGCCTACTGGGTGGAGGTGCAGCTCGTCAGCGGCGAGCGAGTGCACGGGTGGGGGCTGTTGCCCAAGCTGTGGCTGGGGCGGGTCAACGTCCAAGATCGGGCGCATCGCTACAATTTACCCGGCGATATCCAACCCATCGGCGCGACCTTTGCCGATTCCGCTCAACAGCCCGTTGCAACTTTATCGGGCTACAAAACGTTAAGCTGTAACAGCGAAGAGATTGCGCTGGCGCTCTACTGGCAGGCGCACGCCACCGCGGATCGCTCCTACCGAGTCTTTGTCCACTTGGTAGACGAGAATAACCAGCTGCTTGCCCAGCATGACGGCGTGCCCGGCAGCGGCGATCTGCCCACCACGGTTTGGGTCGAAGGGGAGATAATTGAGGACATTCACGTGTTAACCCTGCCCGCCGAGCCGAGCCGCGATGCTCGGCTGTTGATTGGGCTCTACACCGAGGAGACGGGTCGGCTGGTGGCGGATAAGGCGGCAGAAATTTCATGGGCATGTGACGGCTAGGCCGCGCTCGCCCCACCGCTAATTCACCGAGCTGTGGTTTACTGAGCATGATTATGTTGATTGGGTTGGCGCTGTTGTAGTACAATCGCACAAACGTTCTGAACTGTTAAAACATGCGATTGGAGAGGTGACCGTGGCAAAAGTCAAAACGCGCTACCAGTGTACAAACTGCGGCGCTGTACAGATGAAGTGGATGGGCAAGTGCCCGGACTGCGACGAGTGGAACACGCTCGAAGAGGTGATCCTGCGCACGCCGGAGAAGACGCGCTCGTCCATGCCGGTGGCGAACGGCGCAGGCGGCAGCGGCGTGGCCGTCGCGCTGCCCAACGTGCCGATGGATGGCACGCCACGCATGGCCCTGCGCATGAGCGAGCTGAGCCGCGTGCTCGGCGGCGGCATCGTGCCCGGATCGGGCGTGCTGATCGGTGGAGAGCCGGGGATTGGCAAATCTACCCTACTTTTGCAGATGGCCGCTGAAATCGCCGACACGGCCGGCCCCGTGCTCTACGTCAGCGCCGAGGAGAGCGCGCACCAGATTCGCCGCCGCGCCGACCGGCTGGGCATTCAGGGTGACAAGCTCTTCCTGATGTCCGAAATTATCGTCGAGCAGATTCTGGATCAGGTGGCGATTATGAAGCCGATGCTCGTGATCGTCGACTCGATCCAGGCCATCTACACCGCCAACGGAACCAGCGCCGCGGGCACCGTCAGCCAGGTGCGCGACTGTGCGGCGCTCTTGCTGCGCCAGGGCAAGCAGCAAAACGTGCCCATCTTCCTCGTCGGCCACGTGACAAAAGAGGGCACGATTGCCGGGCCGAGAGTGCTCGAGCACATGGTCGATGCCGTGCTGCAGCTGGAGGGCGAGCGCTTCCACGCCTATCGCCTGCTGCGCTCGGTCAAGAATCGCTTTGGCAGCACCAATGAAGTTGGCATCTTCGAGATGAGCGAGCGCGGCATGGAGGAGGTCAGCAACCCCTCCGAGTTGTTCCTGGCCGAGCGCTTGCCCAACGCCTCCGGCAGCGCCATCGCCGTCTCGATGGAGGGGACGCGCCCGCTGCTGGTCGAGGTGCAGGCGTTGAGCAGCCACTCAGCCTTTAGCCAGCCGCGCCGCACGGCCAACGGCATCGACGCCAACCGCCTGCTGCTCCTGAGCGCGGTGCTCAGCAAGCGCGTCGGCCTCAATCTGAGCGAGCAGGACATTTTTGTCAACGTCGTCGGCGGGATGCGCATCAACGAGCCCGCCGCTGACCTGTCCATCGCGGCGGCGATTGCCAGCTCCTACCGCAACCTGCCCGTTCACGCCGATCTGGCGATCATGGGCGAAGTCGGCCTGAGCGGCGAGCTGCGCTCCGTCGGCCAGCTGGCGCGGCGGCTCAACGAGGCGCAGAAGCTGGGCTTTGGTCGCGCGCTCGTGCCGCAGAGCACGCTGCGGCGCAAGGGCAAGGACGATTTGCCGCAGGGCATCCAAGTCATTGGCGCGCGCACGCTCAAGGATGCGCTGGATGCGGCGCTGGTCAAGCGCGAAGGGTAGACGACAGCTTGGGAGGAAGAATGGGACACGGATAAACACGGGCTTCGCACACGGATTTTTGCTTGTCTTGCTCTGGCAGCGCCAACAGTTTTTCTTCAATCCGTGTTGATCCGTCTCATCCGTGTCCAAAAATTCTGGTTCCAACCTCATGAACCTCACCCACGTCCCGCTCCTGCAAACCCAGCGCGATCTCTACGACCTGCCGCGCAGCCCCGCGCGCTTCCAGGCATACCTGGACACCATGCGCACCGCCGACGGCAGCGACATCGAACTGCCGCTGCCCGCCATGAACCCAATGGCGAAGGAGCACGTGCCGCAGATGCTGGATGATTTGCTCGCCATGGAGGCCGACGCGGTGGCGGCGGAGACGGTGTCGCAGGTGTCGGCGGCGCAAGGGTGGGTCGACGCGCCGGGGGATTCGTCAGATTTCCGGGTGGCGCTCGTGCTCAGCGACGACCTGCTCGGCGGCTGGACCAATCGCTACGTCTACGAATTTAACCATCGCTTCCGCGAGCAGGCGCTGCACAAGCGCGGCTGGGCCACGACGCTGCTCTGGACGAGCGAAACCTATACGCCGGAAATTGTGCGGGAAGCGGTTGCCGCCACGCTGCACCGGCTGGCCCACATCCAGCGACACGGCTATGCGCACACGCTACGCGACATGCTCGCCCAGGAGGGCCACGCCATGACCCAAGCGGGCGCGACCGCGCCGTCGCTCGACGCCGACGACCTCGCCTACACCCGCGAAGTCCTCGCCGACTACCTCGACGCCGAGCACGAGCCGATCCTGCTCCCTGCCCTCTTCGGCGACCCGGCGGCCCACGAGCTCGGCTACACGCCGCTCGGCCTTTCTTCCCGCGCCGGGCTGGCGCTGGCTCTGCACGATGCGCTGGTAAAGTGATCATCACGGCCCAGCCAGTCAAACGTGACCGTCACGGCCCAACGGGTCGCCGTCCTTTTGTTCGCGCGGCGGGCCGTGATTGTCACGTGCCGCGACCAACAGAGTCAGTCTAAACCAAGTGACAATCACGGCACGCTATCTGGTCGGGCAGATTTTGTTGGCGTGACGGTCACCTGAGGACCTTGGTTGCACTAGACCATCTCCCGACCCGACCACGCGGCAGTGGGAGCGCGAGCGCGAGCCAGTCAAACGTGACCGTCACGGCCCAGCGGGTCGCCGTCCTTTTGTTCGCGCGGCGGGCCGTGATTGTCACGTGTCGCGACCAACAGCGTTAGTCTGAACGACCAAATGAGCGAATACCTGCCCTACGCGCAATCCTACACCGGCCAGCTGCGCCAGCACGTCGGCAACCGCAGGCTGATCATCCCCGGCGCGCGAGCCGTTATCCGCAACACAGCCGGAGAGATTCTCCTCGTCCGCCGCAGCGACAATGGCGAGTGGGTCATGCCGGCGGGCAGCATCGAGCTCGGCGAATCGATTCTAGATTGCCTCAAGCGCGAGGTTAAGGAAGAAGCGGGGCTGGATGTGCTATCCGCGGAGCCGATGGCCATTTATTCGGAGCCGCGCTTCGCGTTTACGACGGCCTACGGCGGGGAACACCAGATGTTTACCGTGGTTTTCCTCGTGACCGAGTGGAGCGGTCAACTGCTGTCGGCAACGGATGAAACCGTTGACGCACGCTTTTTCGCTTTGAACGACCTGCCAAGAATCCCGCCGCTTTACCAGGAGACGCTGGCAGATTTGCAATTATACAAAGGGCAGTTACTCTTGAAGTAGGGTCTTGTCAAGGCAAACATGATAAGAATTGTAGGTGCGGTTTTCAACCGCACGGTCATGACCTACCCCTTCGGATTAGTCTAGCGAAGGGGTGATCTGTGATTGTGCAGCTGAAAGCAGCGCCTCAATTCCCATCAAATTACGCTTGACGAGATAGTAGTTGCATTCGTTTCTTCCCCAATTCCCAGAGAAACCCAACATGTTAGCCAAAATCAGCACAGAAGAATTCGAGGAACGGCTGGCCGAACTCTCTCTGCGCGGGCGAAGCTGGCCACGCAATCCGCGCGACCGGCACATCCTGCTGAAGAGCATGACGTTGTTGCTCCAGACGGAGCGCGACTACATGGAGCAAGAGGTCAACGCGCGGCTCATGGAATGGGTCGAGCAGCTGGGGCAAATTATTTACCTGGACCACGTCACGCTGCGGCGCTATTTGATCAGCGCTGGCTATTTGAGCCGGGATTTGGCGGGGCGACGCTATCAGGTAGATGAGGTCAAGACGAGGGAAATGTTTGAAGACGCGGTCGAGCTTATCAACCCCGTTGCCGTGGTAGAAGAAGCGCTCAGGCGCAGCAAGGAAGAGAAGCGCGCCTACTTGGCGGAACATTAAAAGGGTGCGTTTCAGTTTGGGAGAAACAGCGCTGATCTGTCATTTCGAGCGGATGCGAGAAATCTTTGCGTGACTGACGGAACCGCCCGGGCCTCTGTTAAGCGATTTCAACGGTTGCCCAAAGATTTCTCGCTGGTTCGGTTTCGTCTGCTACCTTTTGGGATTGACCCGCTCGAAATGACATCTCGCCGCAAACTGAAATGCCCCCAACTCAAAGAGGCTAGACGAGGTCGAAGTCGCTGCGGTAGATTAGGAGGAATCATGGTTCGTAAAATTTGGATGATGCCCGTCGTGCCCGTTTTGGTGACGCTGATCGCAGCGTCGATTTTCATTGCGGGTCTTTCCCCCTCGCTGGCAAAGGCCCAACCGGCCACGCCGACGCCCCTCCTGCTCTACCTCCCCCTCACCAGCAGCGACACGGGTGTAGCCAACGCCACGCCGCAGCCGCTCGAACTGCGCTCGACGCGAACCGTCCGCGGCCTGCTCGGCGCCATTGAGCCGACGGGCGGCGGCCCCTTTGCCAGCTACCTGCGCACCACCAATGACCAGCGCTACTTTCTCACGGGCGAAACGGCCAGCATCGAGCAGCAAATTGCGCGACTGCGCGAGCAAGAAGTCGCTGCCCAAGTGTGGGGCACGCTCTACACCTATGTCGACCCCGCCACGGGCGCGACGAATGCGCAGCTCGTCGCCAACCGCCTCGTTGTTTCCGATTCGGACGCGCTGCGACCGACCAACGCGCCACCGCTGGCCATCGCCAAGTTTGACCGCATTAATCTCCACGCCGGGCCGCAAAATTCCTTCGCCAGCATCGGCCAGGTGACGCGCGGCCAGGCGTGCCCCATTGTCGGGCAGAATGCACAGGGGACGTGGTGGCTGCTGGAGTGTGCGGACGGCACGCGCGGCTGGATCAACGCGTTGCTTGTCAACACCCAGGGCAGCACGGAGTCGCTCTCCACCGCGCGGCTGGCGACGGCCACGCCTCGGCCCGCGCCGCCCACTGCCACGCCCGTTCCGGCCACGCCCACCGCCGTCGCCCCGCCGACAAACGTCTGGCGCGCTTCGTATTTTGCCAATCGTAATCTGAGCGGCGCGCCCGTCGCCACGAGCAGCCCGTCGCTGCTCAGCTTCAACTGGGGGCAGGGCGCGCCCGCGGAAAATCTGCCCGCGGACGGCTTCTCGGCCCGCTTTGAGCGCGCTTTTGATTTGGACAGCAACTACTATCAAATTAGCGTGCGCGCGGATGACGGCGTGCGCGTCTATCTCGACGATCAGCTGATCATCGACCGCTGGAGCAGCGGCACGGGCCAACCCACCAGCGTCTCGCGCCGGCTGACGGGGCGGCATACGCTGCGCGTGGAGTATTACGAAGCCAGCGGCATGGCCTCGCTGCGCTTCAACCTGACGCCGCTGGAGCAGGCCCCCGTCTGGCAGGCGACCTACTACAGCGGCACCAATTTATCTGGCGCGCCGCTGCTTTCGCGCCGCGAGCCGCGCGGCGTCAACCCGCTGGATTACGACTGGGGATCGGGCTCGCCGCTGGACGGCACGGTGGCGCGTGCCCAGCCCGTCGACAACTTCTCGGCGCGCTGGCGCGGTCAGTTCCGCTTCGCCGCGGGCGACTACCGCTTCCGCGCCGTGGCCGACGGCGGCGTGCGCGTCTACCTCGACGGCTTGCTCGTAATCGACGAATGGTCGAATGGGGCAACGAGCGCGAGCAACGTCTTCCGCAACGTTGGCGCGGGCGAGCACACGGTGACGGTGGAGTATTACGAGCGCGGCGGTGAGGCGGCGGTACGCGTGTCGTGGCTGCGGGTTGGGGATTTTGGGGATGGGAGTAATTAATCCCCGGCCGCCGCCGGCTCGCCCAAATCCATGGGCTGCTCGTTATTCCGACGCCACCACCAGAGCCCGCCAATCACGATTAGCGCCAGCAGCGCGATTACGTAGTTGCCGATTTCCCAGGCCGTTTGCTGCTCCGCCGAGAGCGGCTGGAGCACGCGTACGCTGGAGCCGCGGTTGCGGATGGTGAGCAGATCGGTCTCCTCGGTGGCCCAATCGACCGTGTTCTGGGCAAAGAGCAGCGTGTTGGCAAAGCCGCCGGGCACAACCGCATCCGACAGCTCGAAGATGAAATCGTTGACAAACTCGCCGCTGCCGATGACGACCAGGCGTGCGTCCGCCGACGAATTTTCGATCAGCCCCACCGGTTGCGCGTCGGCCGGCGGCGCGGCCTCCGGGTTTGCGGGGTCAATGGGCGGCTCCGGGGCGTTTTCGCCAAAGGGCAGCGGGCGATCCACAAAATAGCTGTCAAACTCCCCACGCACGGAGACGGCCAGCGGCTGGCTGCCCTGCGCCCCCTCCACGCCAAAGCCAAAGTTGGGGTACGTTTCAAAATCGGGCTGGATGTTGGTGTCCGTGCGCAGCCACGACTCCTCGCTGGATTCCAGCAGCACCTCGACTTCGCGCGCGGTCGCGCCGTCCTCGCTTACTTCATCGCCGCTTTCTTCGCCAGCGCCCGCCACCACTTCCGCTGCCACGATGGGCGAGGCCCACTGCAGCGTCACCGCGGGCAGGCCGGCGACGATGGGGCTGTCGCCCATGTTTTCGGGGAAGACGGTGGGAAAGAAGGGGTAGTCGATCAGCTGGAAGAAGCCCTGGCTGTCCGAAATCGGAAAGCCTTCGTTCTGCAAATCCAGCACGAGCTGCTCCTGCACGTCCACGCCGTAGTGCTGCAACATCTCGCGCAGCCCGCCGTCGATGGGCAGCAGCGACAGCGTACCCGCAAACTGGTCGATGTCAACGCGATAGTTGCCCGCGGCCACAATCAGCGCACCGCCGCGCATCAGGTATTGATCGATGGCGAAGCGTTCGCGATCGGTCATGTTTTGCGGCGCGACGACAAAGAGCGCGTCGATCTCGTTGGGCACGCTGCCCGTGTTCAGGTCGACATCGCGCACTTCGTAGACGGCGCTCAACTGCTGTCGCAGCGTGTTAAACGTCGCCAGCGGCTGCTGCTGTTGACCGAACTGATCAACCGTCGGTGTGGCGGGCGGCGTCCACAGGCCGACGACGCTGAGGAAGCCGCTCGTGTTGCGCCGCAGCGCGGATTCGATGGCCGTGCGCACCGTCGCCTCGCTAAGATCGCCGTCGGGATAAATCACCTGCACGGATTCGCCGCCCTGCCCATCCGGTGCAGTCAGCAGCATATGGAGATAGTAGGTCTCGTTGGAGAAGAACGAGACGGGGTAGGGCTGGATGCCGTACTGGTCCAGCAGACGCTGCTGATCTTCCGGCGTGGGCACGAGCGTTTCAACGGTAAAGTTGCCGTTGGCCTCCGCCGCGATCTCGTCGGCAACCCGCAGAATCGTCTCCTGTGCGCCGAGCAGCGGCTCCGGCAGCGTCTCCGGCGTGACGACGAGCGTGAGGTTGACGGGCTGGTCGAGCGCAGCGAGCACGGCATCAACGCTCTGGAAGCCGGAGGCGACGCGGGTGATGGTGCTCGTGAGATCGTACTCCAGATTTTGCAGGTTGACGTCGAGCGTGCCGTCGCGATTCTGCTCGACGTTGATCAACTCCTGAAAGTTGATGACCTCCGTCTGGTCGCCGTAGCGCACCAAAATGTCAAAGTAAGAGTTGATGACGGAGGCCTCGTAGCGGTCCGTGACCTGGAAGGGGACGGGCTGGATGCCGTAAATCTGGTTGGCCTCCTCCTCCAGCTCGGCGTCCGTGCTCGGATCGACGACCTCGGCGCTGACGCGACCGTTGCCGGCAATCTCGTACTCGGCCAACGTGTCCTCGATGCGCGGCACGAGCGGCGCGAGCAGCGGGTGCGTGCGATCCGAGACGTAGGCGCGGATCAGCAGCGGCTCGTCCAACTCCTGGAGCAAATTCCGCGTGGCGGGCGCGAGGCTAAAGGTGCGCGACTCCGTCACGTCGAGGCGCAGCGACTGCAGCGGGTAGAGCCAGACGTTCGCCAGCAGCAGGTTGACCACGAGCAGGCTGCTCAACAGAACTTCGCGCGTGCGCCGAGGCGCGCCAGCCTCGCCCTCGCTCCAGCGCTTGCTGTTGAGCGAGAGCACGTTGAGCGCCAGAAAAATCCCGGTCAGCGAGCCGTAGTAAACGAGGTCGCGCAGGTCGATGACGCCGCGCTGGATGCTCTCGAAGCGGCTGCCCGTGCCCAGTGCGCGCAGGATGTCGCCGACCCCCGCGCCGAAGAAGTCGACCACGCCGCCCGTGCCCAGCAGGTAGAAAAAGCCGCCGAGCAGGGCCGTCGCAATCAGGGCCACGATTTGGTTGTCCGTGCGCGAGGAGATGAAAAGCCCAATCGCGGCGTAGGCCGCCGCCAGCAGCAGCCCGGCCAAATAGCCGCCGAGCACGGGCCCCCAGTCGAGGTTGCCCAGCAGCGAGGCGGTGATCGGCAGCGGCAGCGTGAGCGCCAGCGCCAGCGCCACCAGCGCCATCACGGCCAGGAACTTGCCGATGACCATCTGGGTGGCGCTCACGGGCAGGGTCAGCAGCATTTCAAGCGTGCCGCTGCGCTGCTCTTCGCTCCACTGGCGCATGGTCAGCGCCGCGACCAGGAAAATCAGCAGCAGCGGCATCCAGCGAAAGAGCGGGCGCACGTCGGCCACGCCGCGAGCGAAGAAGGCATCCACCCAGAAAAAGACGAAGAGCGTCGCCAGCAAAAAGGTGCCGAGAAAGATCAGCGCCATCGGCGAGCCGAAATAGCTGTTGAGCTCTTTGCGGGTTAAGGAAAGGGTTTGGTTCATGGGTTGGTTAAGTTCGAGTGCTGATTGGTGAGTAGTACTTATTGCTTATTGCTTATTGGTTGGTTCGTCAGATGGCGATACTTGGTATTCGCAACCAACTAATAAGCAATAAGCAGTACGCAATATCTAGCCCGCCGCCATTTCGTTAAAGACGCTCTCCAGCGTGCGCACGTCGCTGCGCAGTTCGCGCACGGGCCAGCCGTTTGACGACGCAAGCTGGTAGACGGCGGGCGCGAGATCCGCGCCGTGTGTGCCGTGGAGGCGGTAGGTCGGGTGCGCGCCGTTCGGCTCGCGCTCGATGGAGGCGACGCCTGGCAAACCCGCCAGCAGGGGTTGAGCTTCCGCCACGTCTTGCGCCAGCACGAGGACGGCGTCGCTCGTGCTCGCTAGATCGGCGATGCGGGCGTCGGCGCGGATTTGGCCGTTCATTAGGATAATGGCGCGGTCGCACAGGGCCTCGACTTCGGAGAGGATGTGCGTCGAAAAGAGAATGGTGCTGTGCTCGGCCAGCCGCCGGATCAGCCCGCGGATTTCGACGATCTGCGTCGGGTCGAGGCCGACGGTGGGCTCGTCCAGGATCAGCAGCTTGGGGCGGTGCAGAATGGCCTGGGCCAGGCCAACGCGCTGTCGATAGCCCTTGCTGAGCGTGCCGATGGGCTGGGTCAGCCGCTCTTCGAGGCTGGTGGCGCGCACGGCGTCGGCGATGCGGCTGCGTCGCTCGTCGCTGGGCACGAGGTGCAGATCGGCCATCAGCTTGAGGTAGGCCTGCACCGAGAGTTCGGGGTAGAGCGGCGCATTTTCGGGCAGGTAGCCGATCAGCGCCTGCACCTTTCGCGTCTGCCGCAGCACGTCCAGCCCCGCGATCTGCACGTCGCCCTCGTCCGGCTGCAGATAGCCGGTGAGGATTTTGATCACCGTCGTTTTGCCCGCGCCGTTGGGGCCGAGCAGGCCGACGATCTCGCCGTCGGCAATGTGAAAGCTGATGCCGTCCAGCGCTTGAATAGCGCCGTAGGCTTTGGCCAAATGTTGCACGTCGATCATGATAGCATCTCCCTCACGCGGCGCGTGAGTCTTAGAATTTCCGTACACGTCACAAGGCTTTATTTTATAAGCGCAGCGTATTTTGTCCAGAAATGGGAGCCGCTGCGTAGCATTTACCGCCGTCTATTTTTGGAGCTGAATTTTTAGCACGGGTCTGCTGGCGAACAGTGTGGCTACGGCGCATTTCATCCAAATCTCACCTATGAAGAAGTAAAGGCGGGAAGTAGTGGGGGAAACGTCATGTAACATACGTTTGATTGTGATACTCTTCACGATGCTGTCGACTCGCCAACACTGCTCACGTCCCCCACGCAGTCGGGCAGCTTATGCAAAATTATGTTGCATAAAGATAACTTTTCATTTCTAACTTATCCTTTGGCGAGGTTCCTAAATCGAATGTTGAAGCTGTTTCCCCCCCCCCGACTTTCTCTTTTTGCTCTCCTACTCTTTGTTGTTCTTTTTGCCTTTCGCGCCGAACAAACGCTTGCGCAAGCGGCGGACCCAGTCCGCAGCGACTTGCCCACGGGCGCCGAGCTCGATCTCAGCGTTGCCACGCTGCTTGATCACCAGACGCTAAATGCGGGGCCGACGACCTACACCGGCTGCGGCGGGACGGTTGTCGCACCGATCAACGCGGAGTTTGAGCAGCAGGTTGTCGAGCTGACCAATGCGCTCCGCGCTGCCGAAGGGCTGCCGCCCCTAAAGCTAAACGTGAATCTGGCCAACGCCGCGCGTTATCACACGGCGGACATGCTGGCGGATGACTATTTTAAGCATCGCACCCACGACCGCGTCGACGGCCAGCTGGTGGAGGTTTGCGAGTGGTTCGAGCGGCTAAACAGCTTCCTGCCCAACACCACCTCCAGCGCCGAGAACATCGCCGCGGGACATCCATCGCCCCAGGCCGTTATCAACGGCTGGCTGGAAAGCAGCGGCCACCGCGACAACCTGTTGAGCGATAGCTACCGCGAGATGGGGGCGGGCTTTGCGGGCAACTACTGGTCGCAGATTTTTGCCGTGCAGAGCGGCGTCTTCCCGCTGATCATCAACAATGAGGCAGCGGCCACCGAGAGTATTCAGGTCACCCTCTTTGTCCACGGCGGTTGGAGCGAGATGCGCTTGCGCAACGTGGGCGGCGCAGACGGCGGCGGCTGGAGCGACTGGCAGCCCTTCGCCAGCGAATCCGCGTGGACGCTGCCCGCCGATCCGGGGCTGCACACGGTCGAAGTCGAGATGCGGCGCGAGGGTTTTAGCGCCAGCAGCCGCGACAGCATCGAGCTGCTGGGCACGGCGGTGGAGCTGCCGCCGCTGCCCACCTCGACGTCGCCGCCCACGGCCACCGCGTTGCCCACGGCGCCGCCCACGCCCACGCCGACGAGCGTTCCCCCCACGCCGACCGCGGCCCCCACAAACTCACCCACGGAATCGCCCACCGACTCGCCGACGAGCATCCCCACCGCCACCTGGACGCCCGTGGCCGATCCGTCCGCCATTCCCACGAGCACGCCGCTCCCCACCAGCACGGTCGCGCCGCCCACATCCACGCCAACCGGCACGCCACAGGCTGGCGGCGGCGATGAGGCGCCCACTTTTGCGAATATAGCAGGGCAGGTGCAGCTTCAGCGCCGCCCAGCTGCGGCAGACCCCAGCTGGGCTGTTCCGCTAAAGGTGGAGCTCTACGACGCAGAAACCGGCCTCATGTCGCGGGCCTACACGCCGCGCACCACCGAGACCGGCGCATTTGAGCTGACGGGCGTGCGGCTGGGTCGCTACCGGCTGGCCGTGCAGACGGCGCGCACGCTCCGCCGCGTGGTTGATTTGAACGTGACGGCTTCGCAAAGCGTCACGATTGCGCCGCTGCTGGCGGGCGATGCGGTGGACGATGAGCGCATCAACATTCGCGATTTTTCTTGGCTTGCGCGCACCTACGCCCGCTGCGCCGATGCGGACGCTCCATTTCTGCTCGCCGACTTTGACGGCGACGGCTGCGTCGACGACGGCGATTTGCTGCTGCTGTTGGAAAATTTTGGATACGTTGGCGACGCGATTTTGCCCAGCAGCGGCGCGGGCCTGATGTTGCCCATGAGCATGGACGAAGACGAAGAGCTGCACCAGGGCAGCCAGATCAGCGTGGATTTGCAGCTTCGGAGTGCGGAGCCGCTGCTGATGGACGGCCTGGCGCTGCACCTCAACTTTGATGGCGCTCAAATGCAGGTCGTTGGGATCGAGGGCAACGAAGCGTTTAACATCGAGCTGCAAAATCAGTACGACAACGCAACCGGCAGCATCGATTACGCGGTGGGCACGCTGGACGGAGCCGTCAGCCCGCCCGCTTCGCTGATGACCGTTACCTTTGAACTGCTGACAAATGTGGAACTGGGCACGCTTATCCTCAACACCAACGAGGCCGTGCGCATGAGCGACATCGTCTACCACGGCGATTCGCAAATCAACGGCGATTGGTCGACGCACACAATTGTGCCCGCCGTGCGCATTGTACGTCGCGTCGAGCCGCCCACCCCGCCCGTTGGCAATCCACCAGCGACCAATCCACCCGTAGCCAATCCGTCGCCCGCGCTGTCGACCGGCATTTTCCTACCCCTGGTCGTTTCGCAGTAAGCGTCTGACTCAGGCGCTACCCAAACGGACGTCTCTGCAAGCAACTACAGTGAAAAGTGCAGCGCATTCAATGCGCTGCATTTTTTGTGCCTTCTTTTATGCCGTCGATACATGGAAGGATTGGTGGCTAACAACAGTTTTTCTGATAAGATGAACTGTACAGACAAGATCGATACACAGTTGATCTATAGATGACAATGCACCGTGATGATGTAATGTTGCGCTACCGCTCAAGCAGCCCCACCTTCTGTGCAAGTTTTCCCACGGTTTACGAGATGGCTAAAGCTAAGGAGCTACTATGGATGCAGTTTTGGACAAAGAGCAGCAAATGGAGCAGATCAAGCAGGAGGTGGAAAATCTCACGGAATCACCGCTGCACGAATATCGCCAGGAAAATAGCTACCACGCCGTGATTGGCGAAGGTAGCTTGGACGCCAAAATTATGTTTATTGGCGAAGCGCCGGGCGAGCGGGAGGCCAAGAGCGGGCGACCCTTTGTCGGCGCGTCCGGGCGGATGTTAAACGGGTTGCTCCAGTCCGTTGGCCTGCAGCGTAAAGATGTCTACATCTCCAACATTGTCAAGGACCGGCCACCCAACAATCGCAACCCGCACAAAAAAGAAATCCGGCTCTACAGCCCCTTTCTGCTGCGCCAAATTGACATCATTCAGCCGCAGGTGATTGCGACGCTGGGTCGCTTTTCGATGGAGTTTATCCTCGAAGAGCTCAACTCGCCCGCCGCGGGGGGCAAAATCAGCCAGATTCACGGCACGGTGCAGGAAGGCGAAGCGGGCTATGGCAAGGTCGCCATTGTGCCGCTCTTTCACCCGGCGGTGGCGCTTTACAACGAGAGTCAAAAGGATACCCTGGAAGAAGATTTTCAGGTGCTCAAACAGTTTCTTTAGACCATGAATGTTAATCAACCCGCGGTTGACCGCGCCAGACGTTTGATCGAGCAAAACCAGTACATGCTCGAAAGCGACTGGAGCGAAGCGCAGCCGTCGCCGGACGAGGAGAACGACCAGCTTGATCGCCACGGCTGGTCGGGCTTTGCCGAATGGTTTCTCGCCATCGATTCGGACGCCAGCGAGGAGACCAAGGGGCGCTACAAATTTCCCTACGGCGACTTCCGCCGCGTTCACCGCGACGGCTTGATCGCGGCCAAGCAGCGCGCCGCCCAGAACGACTATACCGACGTTGAAGCAGCGGCGGATGAATTGCTCGCGCTGCTGGACGAGACCAAGGCCTAGCAGGCGTAGCTGAGGTGCAAACGACAAAGGCAGGGGCGTGCCGCAGCACGCCCCTGCCTTTGTCGTTTGTAAAACCAAGTTAGCGTGCGAAGTTCGCTACCTCGCGCCCGTTGTGGCGATTCATCACCTCCGCCACCGTTGCGGCCCGTTCGTCCTCGGTGCGCACCGCCAGCGCGACGCCGGCGTTGTTAAGCCCCTTTACGTAAGCCGCCGCCGTTGGCTGCGGCATCCCCGCCTCCACCAGCGATTCCATCAGGCCGCCCGTCTGCGCCGCCGCGCGCGTGAAGAGCGTCGCCAGCTCGCCGATTGCCAGCACCTCACCCACGTCCGAAGTGGAAATGGGCAGGTGGCCGTCGATGAGTTGGGCAAACTGATCGTCTTCCTCCACCGACGCGGGCGTCTGGTTGGGGTCCCGCGTGCCGTCGACCACGCCCTGTTCGATGATGACATTGAGCGATTTGTCCTCAAAGCCCTGCGACTGCAGCGCGTCATAGGTTGCGCGCGCATCGGCGTAGCTGTTGAACAAGCCAAATACTGTTTTCATAAGACACCTCTTTATTGATTTTGCAGTGCCGCCCCAGCATAGCAGATGTCGCGCCCTTTCTTCGTAAATCGAGCCACAATCCCGCAGACGCAGGGCGCTCAAGCGCCGGGGCGAAACATCTCGTGCGTCAGCAGCGCAATCCGCTCGACGACGCTTTCGTCGGTGATGGCCTCGCTGGTAAAGCTGTCGCGGGTGGCGTAGACAAAGCGCGGCACGATCCAGCAGCGAAAATCCAGCATCAGCGAATTGGCAAAGGAGATGACGGACATGTAGGAGCTGCGGCCGCCCGCTGCACAGAGGAAACCGCAGGTTTGGCCGTCGAGCGCGTCGCTTGTCAGCAGCTCGATCAAGTTCTTGGCGGCGGCGGAGACGTCGTAGTTGTAGATGGCAACGCCAAAGAGCAGATGCGTCGCCCGCGCGACTTCGGCGCGCAGCTCGGCGACAGCGGGCGCGTCGCGGTAGCCCGCCGTGCCCGCCAGCGGCAGCTCGAGGTCGCGCAGATCGATAAAGCGCGTGCTGATGTTGCGGTTGGTCAGCTGGCGCTCTGCCTCGCGCACCAGCAGGTACGAGCGCGAGTTGGGATCGAGGCTGGTGGCGAAGATCAGGACGTGGGGCATGAGGGAAGGTCTCTCTGAGATAACTGATTGAGTTGAGGCATGGTGCGTGGTGCGTGGACTGTAAAACAACCGTCAAAGCAATTCGAGCAGTTCACGCACCACGCACCACGCACTGCGCACCCCGCAAGATCGCCCGCACGGGACTCGCATCCAGCGCGATCTTGAGCGGCAGCGCGATCAGCTCGTACTCGCCCGGCGGCACGTCGCGCAGCTGCAGCGATTCGAGGATGTAGACGCCGCCGCGGAGCAGCGTTCGGTGGGCATCCATCGTTTTGCTCTGTATCGGATCGACAGAGGGGGCGTCCGTGCCAAATAAGCGAACGCCGCGCGCGCCCAGCAGCGCTGCCGCGGCCACGGAGAGGTAGGCAAAGTCGTCGTGCCACGCGTCGTCCGGGCGCGCGCTGGCCCGCGTCCGCACCAGCAGCCGCTCGACCTGCGCGAGATCGACATCCGCCAGATGTGACGGCAAAATTTCGCCGTCCGTGTCCACGTCGATCAGCGTTGCCTGTCCGATGTGCACGTCAAGCGGCACGTCGGCCAGCCGAGCGCCGCTGTCGGCGTAGTGGTAGGGCGCGTCGGCGTGCGTGCCGGCGTGCGCGCTCAGCGTGATGGCCGATACGTTAACGGCGTCGCCAGCGGCAATGCGCTGCACCCACTGGTGCGAAACGGGCGTATCGCCTGGCCAGACGGCCGTCGCGGGCGTGAGGGGGCGGGTGATATCGTAGAGGGTCATGGGTTGGTAACTGGTAACTGGTAATCGGTAACTGGTAATTGGTAATTGGGCTGTGTGCATGTCCAACCCAATTACCAATTACCAATTTCTGATGAAGCGCAGCGTAGATTACTCCCGGCTCAAAATCTCGTTCCCCACGCTTTCCATCACCGAGAGCACATCCTCCGGCGGGATGCGGCCGTCCATGGATTGGGCGAGCGCATCGTTGCCCGCTTCGACCACGCGATCAAAGCCGGGCGGCATCTGCCAGATTTGCGCGTAGTCCAACGCGTCCAGAAAGGGCTGCTGCGCCGGGTGCTGAGCCAGCCACGGATCGCGCAGGCTCTGGCGCGCGGGCATGGCGTAGCCGCTTGCGGTGGTGGCGAGCAGGCTGTCCGCTCGATTCAGGTAGTTGACCAGCGCCCAGGCGGCCTCCGGCTGGGCGCTGGTCGACGAGACGGCGTAGCACGAGCTAAACGCCGTTGAGAAGCGGGCGGCGTCACCGCTGGGCAGCGGCGTGACGGCAAAGGGCACGTCCGGGTAATTTGTTTGCAGCCAGGGCACGATCCAGCTGCCCTCGATGGTCATCACGGCGCGGCCCTCGGCCAACGTCTCGCCCGCCCAGGCGTCGAGCTGGGTGGCCGGGCGCACCGCCGCTCCCTCGCGCACGAGCTCGACGAGGTAAGCGGTTGCCGCCAGCCCAGCCTCGCCCTCCAGCGCCAGGCGGCGACCGTCCTCGGCCAAGAATCGGCCGCCCTCGCCCCAAAAAATCGGCCACCAGCGCGACACGTCCGCGCCCACGGCGAGCCCAAAGGTCGTATAATACTCGTTGTTGACGGCGGCCATCGACTGCGCCGCCGCGGCGAGATCGCCCCATGCCCACTCGGCGCTGGGCGAGGCGAGCGTTTCGCCCTCAGGTTGACGCTGCTGCGCCTGGGCCAATAGATCGGGGCGGTGGACGAGCGCCAATGTGCGCGCCTCGCGGGGGAGGCAGTACGCTTGGCCGTCGAGGGTGAAGGCATCGCGCAGCAGGGGGTAAAAATCCGCGGCGTCGGCCAGACGATTCTCGGCGGGCAGCAGCGCCCCGTCCCGCACGAGGTCGGGCAGGCGAAAGGCATCGACAAAGAGCACGTCCGCCGTGGATTGGCCGCGCAGCACGTCGCGCAGGGCGCTTTCGTAGCTGCCGTCGTGGTCTTCGGCCAGGTCGAGCGTGGCGGAGCCATCGGGCCAGCTGCTCACCAGCGTGCGCAGCCGCTCGTCGTCGCCCGCGTCGCCGGGCCAGCCCAGCACGCGCAGGGTGGCGGGCGCGGCGCTGGGGCCGTTGTCGGGGGCGGCGGTGCGCCACGGCAGGTTGATAGAAGGCAGGTCGATGGAAGGCAGGTCGACGGATGGGCGGGCGCAGGCCGCTGCCAGCAGCGCCAGCCCCGCGCAGAGCAGCGTCGCCCCCGCCAGCCGCCAAAATTTCCCGTGAAGCCAACTGCTTGCCATGCGCCTTGCCGCCCAACCGTTTGACTTTCGCCGTGCCGTTCGCTACAATTCCCAGGTCGATTTTCGACTCGCCTCCGTAGCTCAGTGGACTAGAGCAGCGGTCTTCTAAACCGCTGGTCGCAGGTTCGAATCCTGCCGGGGGTGCTTATTTAATCATGAAAGAGCCAAAAATGTCTACTCACCCCATCCGCATCGACGTCTGGTCGGACTTTGCCTGACCGTGGTGCTACCTTGTGGCCTCCAGTTTGGAGCGTCTCCAGCAGGTCTACCCGGAGCCGGGTCGAAGGGCCGAATTCGCAACAGAAGAGCCGATCAGCGTCGATGTGCACTGGCGCTCGTTTGAGCTGCGCCCGACAGATGCGCCGCCCATCTCCGCCGAGAAGCGCGCCGCCATCGAGGCAGCGCGACCACGCGTTTACGCCGTGGCCCGCGAGCAGTACGGGCTGGAGATGAATCCCGGTCCCTTTGGCTTTGATAGCCGACCGGCGCTGATCGGCGCGAAATTTGCCGAGGCGCAGGGCGTCGGCCCGGCTTACCACCGGCGGGTGATGGCTGGCTATTGGGCCGAGGCGCGGGATATTGAGCAGGTGGAGACGCTGGCGGCGCTGGCTGCCGAGGTAGGCCTGGCGCGCCAAGCGTTTGTAGACGCGCTGGCGGAGCCGGAGTATGAGCGCGCCGTGCTGGCCGATGTCGCCGAGGCGCAGCAGAGCGGCATCCACGGCGTGCCCGCGCTGGTCTTTGTGGACAAGTATTTGGTGTCGGGCGCGCAGCCGTTTGACGTGCTCAAGGGGGCGGTTGAGCAGGTGTCGGGGGAGCTGCTGCAGGAGCAGGCCAACTCGTTTAGCGGCGGTGACGAATAAATTCGCTAATGGCAAAGAGTTACCCCATCTCCGCCCCAACCAACTCCAGCTGCTCAGCAAAGTGACAGGCGGCAAAGTGCCCCGGCCGCACCTCGCGCAGCAGCGGCGTCTCCGTGCGGCAGCGATCCTCGGCGTAGCGACAGCGCGGGTGAAAGTAGCAGCCGCTCGGCGGATTGGACGGATCGGCAACTTCGCCTTCCAGCTTAATGCGCGTGCGGTCGTTGCGCTGGCGCGGATTCGTGATCGGCACGGCGCTGAGCAGCGCTTCGCTGTACGGATGCTGCGGCGACTGAAACAAATCGTTGACCTCCGCCACCTCGACCACCTTCCCCACGTACATCACCACCACGCGGTTGCAGATATAGCGCACCACACTCAGGTCGTGCGAGACGAAGAGATACGTTAAGTTAAACTCGGTGCGCAGCTCCTCCATCAGGTTGAGAATCTGCGCGCGCACGGAGACATCCAGCGCGGAGACGGCTTCGTCTGCCAGGATGAGGCGCGGCTCGGTGATCAGCGCGCGGGCGATGACGATGCGCTGGCGCTCGCCGCCGCTAAAGGCGTGGGGATAGCGCTGCATGTACTCCGGCCGCAGGCCAACGCGGTTGAGCAGGTCGGCGACGCGCTCGCGCATTTGGCGCGGTCGCATCAGCTTGTTCGCGCGCAGCACCTCGCTGATCACCTCGAAGACCGTCATCCGCGGGTTGAGCGAGGAATAGGGGTCCTGGAAGATCATGCGGATCTGCGGGCGATAGGGTTGGAGCTCGCTGCGCGAAAGCTGGGCCAGATCGACCACGTCGCCCGCTGGCGTGCGGTAGCGGATTTCCCCGCCCGTTGGCTCGTACGCGCGAATCAGGCAGCGGCCGACGGTCGTCTTGCCACAGCCCGATTCGCCAACGAGACCGAGCGTCTCGCCCGGAAAAATTTGAAAGCTCACCTCATCCGCCGCCTTCACGTAACCGACGGTGCGGCTGACCAGCCCCGCCGAAATCGGGAAGTACATCTTGAGATCGCGCACCTCCATCAGGGGGTTGCGCGCGTCGTCGGTTTGGAGGTTGGCTGCGAGCTCGTTGGTGGAGGCGGGCGTCGTGCCGTTGGGATTAGACATAGTAAATTGTTGGTGGCGAACTGGAAGTGACAGTCACGGCTTAAACGCGGTTGGGTAAGTTCGGCTTGCTAGAAGCCGTGACGGTCACCGGGTCGGCGTCGTCTCGAATTAGGTTGTGTTGTCGGCAGTCGGGCAGTTGCGAAACCGGAATGACAGTCAAAGTGATCGTCACGGCCCAGGTGCTTGCTGTCCTTCCCGTCGCGCATGGGCCGTGATTGTCACTTTTCTTTTCTTTAACCCGCCGCCACCCGCGCACCCCGCGACGGCACAAAATCGGCGGGCTCGTGCGTGCTGTGCTCCGTGTACAGCAGACAGCGCACCTCGTGCCCCCCGCCGACGTCGACCGTCGGCGGGTCGATCTGATCGCAGACGCCGGGCATAAAGTCGCGGCAGCGCGGGTGGAACTCGCAGCCGCTAGGTCGGCGGAAGGGGCTGGGAACCATGCCCTTGATGGCCTGCAGCGGCTCACGCGTGGCCGTGACTTTGGGCATCGAGCGCAGCAGGGCGCGGGTGTAGGGATGTTTGGGGTTGTTAAAGGCCGTGTCGACATCGGTGTACTCGACCACGTTGCCCAGGTACATCACCGCCACGTCGTCGGCAATCTCCGCCACCACGCCCAGGTCGTGGGTGATGAAGAGAATCGCCATGTCGTACTCCTCCTGCACGCGCTGCATCAGCTCCAAAATTTGGGCCTGCGTGGTTACGTCGAGGGCGGTGGTCGGCTCGTCGGCGACGAGCAGCGAGGGGTTGCAGGCCAGCGCGGTGGCGATCATGGCGCGCTGCCTCATGCCGCCGCTGAGGCGGAAGGGGTACTCGTCCACCAGCCGCTCCGGCTTGGGAATGCCGACGAGGTCGAGCATTTCAATGGCGCGGTCGCGGGCCTCCGCCTTGGTGGCGTCGGTGTGGAGCAGCACATTCTCCATGATCTGGTTGCCGATGGTGTACATCGGGCTGAGCGAGGTCATTGGCTCCTGGAAGATCATCGAGATGTGGCGACCGCGGATGTCGCGAATCTCGCGCCCGGTGGCGTCCAGCTTGGCAATGTCGACCACATCTGCGCCACCCGCCGTGGGCTGGTGAAAGAGAATCTCGCCGTTCACAATGCGCCCCGGTTTGTGGACGATGTTGAGCAGCGCGCGCGACGTCACGCTCTTGCCGCTGCCCGATTCGCCCACTAGGCAGAGCGTGCGCCCGCGCTCGATTATCAGGTCGACACCGTCGACGGCGCGGACGATGCCGTCTTTGGTGTAGAAGTGGATTTTGAGGTTGTTGACTTCGACGAGGGTGTTGGTCATGAGAGCTTTCAGGATTTTTCAACGCGGAGCGCGCGGAGAAGGAGGCGCGGAGGGCCGCGGAAAGAAAACCAATTTGCGCGAGTAGATGCGCTCTTGTGCCGAGTTGATAAGGATGTACAGTTGTAGTCGTTACGCTGTGAAAAGCAACTCTAATCCGCTTCTTGAATAAACTCGCTTGAATGGCGCGAATCAATGTGTTTTATGAAGCTTTTCGTTCTACTTCGTAAAGTAGAAAGAGCAAGAGCACTTCTAAATTTTCAACACAGGACTCAATTTGCACTGCCACTAAAGAAATGTCTAAAGATGGAAGAATATCGCCAATTCGCTTACCATCTTTTCTTTGAGTAAAACGAAAAGACTCCGCATGTGGATCAACGTCGTTGATTCCAGTTAGACACATGTAAACTTCCTCTTGTACTTCCTCAGAAATGTAGGCACCTCTAACCAGAATTTCTCTATATCCTGCCCAGAGGTCGAGAAGCCGATGATGTTTTGGGAAGTTACGATCTAGATGATTTAGCTGCCACAAACATCTCCATATTCCCTTCAAAGTCAACTCAAGATAATGTCTGTAAAGGTACATGATTGGATAAGCCAATTCATCAGCCAATATATCTTGTGCTCTTACTGTCTCCACAAGAATTCGTGCGGCTGATAAATAGCCATCGATGATATTTATATTCTCGTCCCTGTGAATGTCAAGTCGCGCAGGCCACGAAGTATTTGAACTCGTATAACGCATTTCGTCACCTCCAATGTATGTTTCAATTATAGGGGTCCGCCGCGTCCCGCAACCCATCCCCGAAGAAATTGAAGGCCAGCACCACGATGATCACGGCAAGGGCGGGGAAGAGCAGCCACGGGTAGAGCGAAATGACGGCGACGCGCTGGGCGTCCTGCAGCATGACGCCCCAGGAGACGACGGGCGGGCGCAGGCCGATGCCGAGAAACGAGAGCGCCGTTTCACCCAAGATCATGGCGGGGACGGCCAGCGTCATCGAGGCGATGATGTGGCTGAGGAAGGAGGGCAGCATGTGGTGGGTGATGAGCCGATAGCGGCTGACGCCGTCCAGCTCGGCGGCGAGCACAAAGTCCTCTTCGCGCAGCGAGAGAAATTTGCTGCGCACCACGCGTGCCATGCCCGTCCAGCCCACGAGCGAGAGAATCACGGTGATCATAAAGTAGACGCGCCCCGGCCCCCAGTGAATTGGCACCATGGCGGCAATCGCCAGCCAGATCGGAATCGTCGGGATCGACATCACGACTTCGATCAGACGCTGCACGACCGTGTCCAGCCAGCCGCCGAGCAGGCCGGAGATGCCGCCGAGCAGGATGCCGATGGTCAAGCTAAAGGCGACGCCGACCAGGCCAATTGTGAGCGAGACGCGGCTGCTGTAGAGGATGCGGCTAAAGACGTCGCGCCCGACGCGGTCGGTGCCGAGCAGGTAGAAGGGCTGCCCGCTCTCGCGCGGGCCAAAGAGGTGGCGCTGGGCCGGAAAGAGCCGCCACATACGGTAGTCGTCGCCGCGCACAAAGAGCCCCAGCGGGATCACGGACTCTTCGTCGATGGCAAAGGTGCGGCGCAGCGTGCGCTCGTTGCGCTCGAAGGTGTAGCCGTTGATGTGGGGCAGGAAAGCCCCGTCGTGGAAGAGGCGGATGCGCTGCGGCGGGGCGTTGACGTACTGCGAGTTGTAGGTGGTGAAGTGCCAGGGGGCGACGAACTCGCAGGTGGCCGCGACGAGGTAGAAGAGGATGATCACCACGCCGCTGAGCAGCGCGAGCTTGTGCTGGCGAAATTTCCACCACATCAACTGCCACTGCGAGGCGACTTCGGCGTGAATGTCGCCTTGCCTGGCTGGCGATTCGGCGACGTCGGTGGCGTCGTAGTCGAGCTCCGGCGCGCGCGGATCAATTTCTTCTGGTCGGTTGACGTAGGCCGTCATGGAAAGGCTCCAAAACTAATGGTCAATGGTCAACGGTAAATGGTCAATTGCTAACGAGTAGAGGTGGTGCAGCGAATCCGTTGACCATTCACCGTTGGGTTCCGTTGACAGTTTGCAGAGAAGGCTTAAAGGTAAGTCGAGCGCGCCCTCATCCCCAGCCCTTCTCCCATCCTGGGAGAAGGGGGCCAGATTCTCCCCTCTCCCAAAGTGGGAGAGGGGCCGGGGATGAGGGCCACTTTCAATTGTCACGGAACCTAACTATTGGCAATTTTCTTTTCGGCTTTCTTTACGATAACCGAATACGCGGATCGAGCCACGCAAGCAGAACGTCCGAAACGAAGGTGCCGATTACCGTCAGCGTGCAGAGCACGAGGATAAAGCCCGCGGCCACGTACATGTCCTGCACCATCAGCGATTCGAGCAGGATGGGGCCGGAGGTGGGTAGGTTGAGCACGATGGCGACGAGCGCCTCACCGGAGATCAGCGTCGGCAGCGTCCAGCCGATGGTGCTGACGAAGGGATTCATGGCGTGGCGCACGGGGTACTTAATCAACAGCTTGGCTTCGGAGACGCCCTTGGAGCGCGCGGTTTCGACGTAGGGCTTGTTGAGTTCGTCGAGCAGGTTGGCGCGCATGGTGCGAATCAGCGCCGCCGTGCCCGCCGTGCCCACGATGATGATGGGAATCCAGAGATGATTGAGCATGTTCTGGAATTTCGCCATTGACCAGGGCGCATTGATGTACTGCTGCGAGAAGAGGCCGATGCGCGCATCGCCGAGGAAGCGATAGCTGAGAAAGAGGAAAATCAGCGCCAGCAGAAAATCCGGCGTGGCCAGGCCGATAAAACCAAGGAAGGTGGCGACGTAGTCACCCGGCGAGTACTGGCGCACCGCGGAGTAGATGCCCACGGGCAGCGAGACGATCCAGATAAAGAGGAAGCTGGAAAAGGCGATGGCAAAGGTCAGCGGCAGCCGATCCCAGATCAGCCGCGAGGCATCCAGCTTGTAGACAAATGAGTAGCCAAAATCACCGCGCGTGATGATGTTGCGAATCCACTTAAAATACTGCACGTACATGGGCTGATCCAGCCCGTACTGCGCTCGCAGCGCCGCTTCGAGCTCCGGCGGGATCTCGTCCATGCCCTGCCCCAGCATCTCAGAAATGACCGTCGTCACGTAGTCGCCCGGCGGCAGCTGGATCACCACAAAGGAGATAATCGTCACGATCCAGATGGTCAGAATCGCGAAAAGCAGGCGGCGAAGGAGGTATGTCCACATTTTGTTTCCAATAATCAGTCACCAGTGATCAGCCACCAGTGGCAAGCTCCAAACCGACCACTGATGACTGACCTACTGACCACTGATTTACTCCATAATGTACCACTGCTCCGGGTACGTAATCTTCTGCACGCCCTCGACCCAGCCCGCGATCCACTCGTTGGGCGTGTTGCCCATGCGCTCGTGGTAGGGCTGGTAGCCTGGGCCGGGCCGCGAAATGCCGATCACCCAGAACTCATCCGCCGCGCGCTCCAGCACATCACCCATGGCAGCAATCTGCTCCTCCTGCGAGGGGGCGGTCAGGACGTCTTCTTCGTACATGGCACGGAAATCCTGGGCGTACTCCGGCATCTCGATGGGCTCCCAGTCGGGCGCGCCCGTGCGGCTGGCCCACCAGCCGCTGCCGTAGAGCCCCCAGAATTCGCCCGGCACGTAGTAGCGCGGATCGATGATGGCCGTTAGGCCAGCACCGCCCTCGCCCGTAAACAGGGCCGCTTCAATCTCGTTGGCGTCGCGGATTTCCTGGAACTGCGTGTCGGGGACGGAATTGAGATTCACATCCAGCCCGACTTCGCCCAGCTGCTCGACGAGCAGCTCGCCGACGGAGGTCCAGTTGCTGGTGAAGGAGAGGTCGTTGGGCAGCGAGAGCGAAATGGTAAAGCGCTCGCCGTCCGGGCGCAGCCGGAAGCCCTGACTGTCCCGTTCGGGCATGACCTGGTCCAGGTACTCATTGGCCAAGTCCAGATCAAACTCGGTGTACTGGGTCGCCAGCCGTTCGTTGTAGAGCGGCGAGCCTTCCTGTGGGGCCGCCTGGCTTGGCGTGCCCAGGCCGTTGTGCACGATGTCGATGATCTCCTGCCGGTTGATGGCGTGGGAGACGCCGATGCGGAAATCCTTGTTGGCAAAAATCTCGCCCAGCACGGGGTCCGGCGCGTTGCGGTTGAAGTGCAGCGTGTTGGTCGTGCCCGCATCCGAGAGCAGGCTGTCGATTTGCAGCGGCCCGCCGGCGTCCATCTCCTCGAAGAAGAGAATGCGATCTTCCATCGGCGGGTCTTTGATGATGTCGAGGTCGCCGTTGAGCATGGCCAGCGTGCGCGCCTCGCTGTCCTGGTACTGAATGCCCAGCACCGAATCCATGTAGGGAAGCTGGTTGCCCTCGCTGTCGACCTTCCAGTAGTAGGGATTGCGCACCAGCCGCACGGTCGAGCCCGTTCCCAACACCTGCTCGGGAATCCACGGGTAAAGCAGTGGCCGCTCCGGCAGGTCGAAGAAGTTCATAAAGCCATCGGTCGGCCCGGCGGCGCGTGCGTTAAAGAGTTCGACCCAGTTCTCCACATCCTCATCCGCATCCACCAGCTCCTGGACGTTTTCGTTGTAGTCGGCGTGGAATTCCTGCAGGTAATGCTTGGGGAAGTGGGTCAACATGCGCCCGTCCCAGGTGGCGAGCAGGGTGAGGAAGAGACCGTTGGATTCGGCAAAGGTAAACTTGACGGTGTAGTCGTCAATCTTCTCAACGGTGAGCGCTTCCGGGCTGGAGAGCCAGTTAGCGGCGGGCCCACCCGGCGTCAACTCCGTGTTATACCAAACGTCCTCGATGTAGAACATGATGTCATCGGCGGTAAAGGGTGCGCCGTCGCTCCACTTCATGCCTTCGCGCAGGTAAAAGGTGAACTCGGTGGCGTTGTCGTTCACGTCGACGCTCTCGGCGATGTTGGGGCGCACGCCCGATGCGTCCGGCTCCCAGATCATCAAATTCTCCCAGCCGATCACGTACCAGAGGCCGCCCCAGCCGGGGTTGTTGCCGGTAAAGCCCATGCGCAGCTCACCACCGTAGGTGCCGACTTCCTCAACTGGATCAACCACGGCGGGGTTGGCGGGCAACCGCTCCTCCACGGCTGGCAAGTCGCCGACGGCCACCATCTCGGCCAGCATGGGCGATTCGCCCTCGGCAGCGGCGCCCGCTTCGCTGGCGTCCTCCGACGCGGCGTCTGCGGCGGCATCCGCGCTGTCGCCGGCGTCGTCCTCGGTGGCCTGATCAAGCTGCTCCAGCGCATCGGGCGCGGCTGCGCCGCTGCAGGCAGCGAGCAGCAGCGTCAGCACGAGCAGCAGGCTCAATAAAAATTTTCTTTTCATGGCGTCTCCTTTGACCTAACAATTGGGTTGACAACTGGGGTTAACGGCTGGGATCGGAAAGCAGGATTAACGGCGAATTCGCTGTGCAGCCGAAGATTCATCGCATGTAAAGTCAAGAGCCACACGCACTATTGAGGGAAACCGTGCATCGATGGCAGGCTCTTTGGCTGTCTCAGAAGAAGCTTTGCCTGCGGTCTATGAGAGCGCTTTCAAAAAGCAAAGCCAGAGACAGAGGGTAAGGAGCCGATGGGAGCGCTGGTTCCTTCTTCCGCACAAAGTAGGTTGTTAATCTTTTCCGGTGAGGGCATGTTAGCTTACAACTTGGGGCTTGTCAAGCGGAGAAAATTGAGGGGAGCAAATCCAAATTTGAGTATTTACGGAAGAAGACCAGCCACGAATTGCACGAATTGCACGAATTTTGGAGACCGACCCACCGACCATTTGTGTAATTGGAGTAATTCATGGCAAATCTTCTTGGCGACATACGCCAAGTTTGGAACTGCTGAATTGAGGGGCACCTTTCTCTTGCAGTTTCCACCAGCTCTGTGTTATAAATCTTACACAACACAGGACTTCGCGTCCCGGCGTGATCTCTGCCCGCCTCGGTAGAGAGTGCTCCCCAGAATGGGACAAGCCTGAGCCTGCCAACCTAATACACCCCACCTTGGGAGGTCGTGAATGAGCGAGATCCTCGCGCTCGATTCTTCTGCCGTACTTTCGGATCGCCCCTTTACCGATCCGGCCTACACCGCACGCGATTTGTGCGTTATCCATCACATCCTACACCACGTGCGCGGCGCGATTACTCGTTTGCCGCCCGACCACGCTGCCTATATTGGCAGCGATGCGCATTGGCGCTTTGTCTTCAACGGCGTGGCGCGGCTGCGCCAGCCCGTGGACAGGCTGCTGGTGGCCTTTTTTGGCATCAAGCGCCCCAACGCCGACGTGCTGGCCGTGGGCGAAGCCGACGAGCAGCTCATCGCCGAGTTGACACGGCACGAGGGCGTGCTGTGCTACGCCACCCACTGCATCGAGCGCGGCGACAGCGCGGGCGAGTACGCCAACCTCGTGCTCTTCGATTCCGAAGCCGCGAAGATGCACTGGGCCAGCAGTCAATACCACGCCCGCGCGGCCCAGGAGCTGTCGCCGCTTTACTACAGGCACATCCGCCTGCACAGCGGCCTGCTGCCGGGTGGCCTGCTCGCCGAGCACGCGCCGCTGCTGACGCACACGAAGTATTATGATTTTGAAACGGGTAGCAATCAGCAGCGTCGAGGCGGGCCGTGGCGGGCCGTGCGTGAATATGTGGAGTGAGAGGTGAACGTGCGACTGTTTGCTTAGCTTCCGTTGACATTTCGCTGATGGCCCGAATCGGCGTGGGTCACGACGCCCCCATTTCCAGCCCTTCCCCCACGCGTGGGGGAAGGGAATCTCGTCCTCCCCTCTCCCATCCTGGGAGAGGGGCCGGGAATGAGGGCTTGCTTGTCAAATGTCAACGGAACCTAATCTCCAATCGCTAATTTTACGCAGCGTAGCCTTGACTAAAATGACGTTGACTAACTACTCCGCTACCAACCGCCCCTGCATGGCCGGGTAGTGGCCCGCTACCGAGCAAATCACCAGATATTCACCCGCTTCCGGCGCGGTGAAGGTAACGGTTTCGCGGTCGCCGCCACGGAGTTTGCCGCTGTTGTAGAGCGCGCGAGCGTTTTTCTCGTCCTCGTCCATCTCCGGCGTGATCTCCGCTCCCTGCTCGATGATTACCCAGTTATGGCGCGCGTTGCCCTGGTTTTCCAGCGTGAGCGCAATCGGCTCGCCCGCGGGAACCGTCCACACCGGGGGGTTTTCGATGTTGTCGTTCTCCGCCTCGTAGTAATTGTCCTGCATCACGGTTGTTAGAAGTTCGCTGGCTTGAGAGGGGTCTTCCAAATCTAAAAACAGCGTTCCCCCAGCATCCGTGCCGCGCCCGCAGCCGACCAGCAACAGCGCCAGCAGCGTTAGGATAAATAGCGTTCGTTTCATAAAAAGCTCCTTTGCTTGCAAATTTTCTCCTTGCAGTTTACTTGTGCCATTTGTCACAATCAGTAATTTTGCGACCCGATTAGAGATGTTGCCCGCCTGCATCTTGACCGCCGCCCCCCCTTTGCTTTACGATTGTCCCATGAACAACCCAACCCCCACTTCTCGCCCAACCTTCTCAATTGCCACACCCATCTGGAATGAGGAGGAGACCATCCCCGTTCTCTACGAGCGTCTCGTGGCGGCGATGGATGGCGTCGTGCAGGCGGGTGAAACGTGGGAGCTGGTCTGCGTCAACGATGGCTCGGCGGATGGCTCGCTGCGGGTGCTGCGTGACTTGAGCGAGCGCGATTCACGCGTAAAGGTGCTGGACTTTAGCCGCAACTTTGGTCACCAGATTGCCATCACCGCCGCCGAGGATTTTGCCGAGGGCGACGCCGTGATCGTGATGGATTCGGATTTACAGGACCCGCCGGAGGTTGTGCCGCGCTTGATCGAGCGCTGGCGCGAGGGCTACGAAGTCGTCTACGCCGTGCGCTCCAGCCGCGAGGGCGAATCGCGCTTCAAGCTGTGGACGGCCTCGGTCTTTTACCGGCTGCTGCGCAGCATCACCGACGTGGACATTCCGGTGGACGCGGGCGACTTTCGGCTGATGGATCGGCGCGTGGTGCTCGCTCTGCGTGGGCTGCGCGAACAGCATCGCTTTATGCGCGGGCTGACGAGCTGGGTCGGCTTCAAGCAGATTCCCGTCGAGTACGAACGGGCGGCACGCTACGCGGGCGAAACCAAATACCCCTTTCGCCAGATGCTGCGGCTGGCCACCAACGCCATCACCAGCTTTAGCTACCTTCCCCTGCGGCTGGCCACTTACGCGGGCTTTTTCTTTGCCTTGTTTAGCCTCATCAGCATTCCCCTTATCATTGCGTTGCGGCTTGCTGGCAATTTTTCATTCGAGGGCCAAGCGACAACGCTAGTGAGCGTGCTCTTTCTCGGCGGCATCCAGCTCATCGTGCTCGGCATCATCGGCGAGTACCTCGGCCGCATCTACGACGAAGTCAAGGGGCGGCCGCTCTACGTCGTCTCGCGCGCTTACGGCTTTGTCGAAAGCGCCGCCAGCGACGCGCCGCCGTCGCCCGTGCCGCTGGCTCCTGTCGTCCACCACAGTTCATCCGCTAAGCAATCTCCTGCCGCCGTCAAGGTCAAGCAAGCGCCTGGAACCTAATTGGCTCGCCCATCGTTTGTCGTTCGTGAACCGGCAGCAATTTTTTCAGCGTCTGAAACAGCTAATGAATGCAGATAAACGTCCATACGTTCGCGTTGGCCCATCTGCGTTTATCTGCGTTTATCTGCGGTTCCTTGTTTCTGCCAAGCACTGCTGATGCGCTGGTTCTCCTTCCTTTCCCACCACCTCGGCCTGCATCGACTCTGGCGTGCCATCCGTCGCCTCGACCGCACCCTCCACTTTTCAGAGCACCTCAGCATCGAAGAGCGGCGGCTGATCGTCGTCTCGCTGATTGTGGGCGTGATCGTGTGGGTTCCCGTTTACACGCTCAAAATCAGCGTGCGCTGGCTCTTCGGCACCACGATGTCGCTGCTGGACGGGCGCAGTCCGCTCTGGCTCTTTGTCCCGCTGCTGCTCGGCGCGGCGGCGATGACGGCCGTGGTGCGCTTTCGCACCAGCACCATCCGCTACCACGACGCGGACGGCCACCTGCACGAGGTGCTCGATGTGGAGGGCGACGGGCTGGAGCGCGCCATTGCGCTCTACTTTTCCGCCGAGCCGTCGCTCGAGCAGGCGCTGGTAGGGCAGGAGGGGGTGGAGGCGCGCTGGTCGGCGCAGACCTTTGGTTTGGCGGGGCGCAAGCTGCTGGCGACGCTGCTCACGCTGGGCACGGGCGGCAGCGGCGGCCTGGGCGCGGGCGTCTCACTGATCGGCGAGAGCATGGCCGCTGGCTTGTTCAAGCCGCGCACGCTCACGAGCCGCCGCCGCACGTCAGCTGGGGGCGGCGACGTGGGCGAGCAGGTGATGGAGCGGCTGGGGCTGCGTCAGCGGCTCTGGCGCTGGTGGCGCTCGACCAACATCGACGACCTGCAGGCCGCACAGCTCAGCGGGATTTCGGCAGCGGTCTGCACGCTGCTCGGCACGCCGCTCACCGCCGCCTTCTTCGCCACCGAGATTATCTACCGTCGTCGCCCGGTGATCGAGAAGCTGGTCTACTCGCTGCTGGCTTCGCTCGTCGCCTTCTTTTTGACCAATCTGGCCTCCGGCGGCAACACCCACATCTTCGAGATCGAGCGCCTGCCGGACCCGCCCTTCTCGCTGCCCTTTCTACGGGGCAATCATTCTGCTCTCGATTGTGATCTCGTTCCTGGCCGAAGCCTTCCGCCGCGCGCGCGTCCTCTTCGACGAGAGCTTTCTGCTCTACTTCCCCAACATGTGGACGCGCCACCTCGTCGGCGCGGCGCTCACCGGCGTGATTGCGCTGGGCGCGTTCTACCTCTCCGGCCACGGGCTGAACCTGGTGCTGGGGCCGGGCGAAAGCGTGATCCGCGAGGCGATGCTTGGCCAGCTGACGCTGCGTGCGGCCTTTGTGGGGCTGATCGCCAAGTTTTTCGCCACGCTCTGCACGATTGGCTCCGGCGGCTCGGCGGGGCTGCTCGTGCCCTCGCTCTTTCTGGGCGCCATGGTCGCCACCGCGCTGGCCGCCGTCTTTGGCTACATCCCCCTCTGGCTGATCATCCCCTCGATGACGTCGAGCCTGGTGGCTATTGTCAACGTGCCGCTGGCCGCCGTCTTTTTTGCGGTGGAGACCTTTGGCGCGGCCTACCTGCTGCCCGCGCTGGTGGCCTTGATCGTGACGCTGCTCTTTGCCCACGAGACAAGCATCTACCGCACGCAGCGCGAATACGCCGAGCAGCGCGAAATTCTGCCCGGCTACAGCGTGCGCCGCGTGGCGATTCCGCGCCAGTGGGCGGGTCGCACGCTGCAGGAATTGGCGCTGCGCCGCCGCTTCGAGCTCAACGTGATCGGGCTGATCGAGACGGAGGCCAGCAACAACGTCATGCTCAACGCCGCGCGTTCGCCCGTGGATGAGGGACGCCACGTGCCGCAGCGGGGCGAGAGCAGCGTGCGCTTCAACGTCTCCGCCTCGTCGCCGCTGCGGCTAACGGACATGCTGCTGATCATGGGCGAGGATGCGAAGCTGGACGCCCTGGAGCAGCGCATCCACGTTTTGGCCATGGAGGAGCGCATGGCCCGCGAAGAGCGCGAGCAGCAGCGCGAGCAGCGCAGTCAGGAGCGGGGGGAAAGTCGGCGGGAAGAGGCGGCTTGAACAGCAGAAGGCGATCCACGAAGGGCACGAAGGGGCACGAAGAAGAGAGTGTCGACATTCTTCCTTCGTGTTTCTTCGTGTCCTTCGTGAATCAATTTGTTATTCGTTTTTCGAGAGGGCAAATCATGCAGAAGAAGGGTCAGCGTAACCGGCGGGCGCAGCGGATCGATTACGTGGTAGTATCGGCTGCGGCACTTCTGGGCTTTGGCGTGCTGGTGACTTGGCTCAGCGCTACATTTGATTGGTCGCCATTCTGGCAGCTCCTGTTTGTGATGAACGGCATCACGTTTGTCGTCTACGGCTACGACAAGCGACGGGCGCAGCGCAAAGGCTGGCGCATCCCCGAACGCGTTTTGCATGGCTACGCCCTGCTGGGTGGCTTTGCTGGCGCATGGTTGGGGATGGTGATCTTTCGCCACAAAACGCGCAAGCCAATTTTTCGCGGGGTGATGGTGCTGGGGGCGCTGCTGTGGGCGGGGGTGTGGTGGTGGCTGAACGGGTAGTTGCTTGGTGGGACGCGCCGCGATCTTTCTTACTCGACCCTCAATTTACATCGGTTAAGCGGCGACGCAGAGCGTCGAAGAAGGCATTCCCACGCGGAGCATGGGAACGAGATTCATAATCCCTCCATTACATCCGACGCCGCCTGGTGGACGAGGCAGTGCCGCCGCGCCAGCGACCACGTATCTTTCGCATAGCCGCCGCCAATCACGCAGGCGACGGGGTGGCCGCGCCGGGTGCACTGTTCGAGCACGTAGCGGTCGCGGCGGTAGAGGCCCTCGTCCGTCAGCGCGAGCTTGCCCAGCGCGTCGTCCCCATGCGGGTCGACGCCCGCGTCGTAGAGCACGAGATCGGGGTTGACTTGGGTGAGTAGGTCGGGCAAGTAGCTGGCAAGCGTGCGCAGGTAGTCGTCATCGCCCAGCCCCACGGCCAGCCCGACGTCGAGGTCGCTGGACTGCTTGCGGAAGGGGAAATTTTTCTGGCAGTGCATGGAAAAGGTGAAGACGCTGTCGTCGCCGGCAAAAATGGTGGCCGAGCCGTCGCCCTGGTGCACGTCGAGATCGACGAGCAGAATTTTCTCGGCGCGCCCCTCCTGCTGCATCACGCGGGCGGCAACGGCGATGTCGTTGAAGATGCAGAAGCCGGAGCCAAAGCCGGCGTGGGCGTGGTGCGTGCCGCCGGCGGTGTTGGCGGCGAGTCCGTGATCGAGCGCCAGTTGGGCGGCGAGAATCGTGCCGCCGAGGGCCGTGCGCGTGCGCGTCACCAGCGCGGCGCTCCAGGGGAAGCCGATGCGGCGCATGGCTTTGGGGTCGATGGAGCCGGTGAGATAGGCGTCGACAAAGTCGGGCGTGTGGCAAAGCTCCAGCTGGGCGCGGGTGGCGATTTCGGGGCAGTGGAACTGGTCCAGCGTGGCGATGCCGTCGCGGATCAGGTGCTCGTAGACCTGGCCAAACTTGGGCATGGGGAAGCGGTGGCCGTCGGGCAGCGGGGCGACGTAGTCGGGGTGGTAGACGAGGGGGAGCATTTGAATGGTCAATGGTCAACGGTGAATTGTCAATGGTCAATGGGGGTGTCGGGGGAGGTGGTGATCGCAACCATGGATTTGGCATCGTGGGAGGCGGGGACAGGACGGCCGGGGAGCTGGTGGCAGTGGCGGCAGCGGGCTTCGTAGCGTTCGCTGCCGCCGACGAGGATCACCGGGTCGTCGTAGCGGGCGGGGCGACCGTTGATCAGGCGCTGGGTGCGGCTGGCTTCGGCCCCGCAGACGACGCAGATGGCGTGCAGCTTGTCCACGCGCTCGGCAATCGCCATGAGCTGGGGCATGGGGCCAAAGGGCTCGCCGCGAAAATCCTGATCCAGCCCGGCGGCGACGACGCGGCGACCGCGGTCCGCCAGCAGTTGGCAGACGTCGGCGATGGCGTTGTCGAAAAACTGGATTTCGTCGATGGCGACAAAGTCCGTCTTGAGCTGCACCTGCGCCAGCAGCTCGGCGGCATTTTCCACCACCTGCGCATCTTCGCGGGCGACGCCGTTGTGCGAGGCCACGCGCACGCGCCCGTAGCGGTTGTCAATGCTGGGCTTAAAGACCTGCACGCACTTGCGCGCGATCTCGGCGCGGCGGATGCGGCGCAGCAGCTCTTCGGTTTTGCCGCTAAACATCGAGCCACAAACCAGCTCGACCCAGCCGCTGTTGGGGTGGTAGTACATCGTAAATCCCTGTTACTATCGGTTTTCTCGGCTTGCCATGAATAAGAAAAGGGCAGCGACACGCGTCGCTGCCCTTTTGCTTGCTGCGTCTTGTTCGGCGAAGCCTACGCCTCGACCAGCTCTTCCATCTCGTACTTCTGCATGACTTCGGCGGCGGCAGCATCGGGATCGTCGCCGCGGGCGCGGGCCTTGCGGGCGGCTTCTTCGGCCTCGCGGCGGGCCTGCGTCTCGATCTCCTGACGCGCCTGGCTGCTCTGGCGGCGTTCGAGGCGCTTCATAAAGCGCTCGACCTGGCCGGCCGTGTCGACAATGCGCTGCTCACCGGTGTAGAACGGGTGGCAGTTGCTGCAGATGTCGGTCTGAAGCGTCGGCTGCGTGCTGCCCGTTGTCCACGTTGCGCCGCAGGAGCACGTGACTTGCGCTTCGGGATAATAAGTAGGGTGAATCCCTTCCTTCATAAGGCTCTCTTTTCTAAACACTAAGGTCGATCTGTTTCAACTAATCTGGATCAAGCAACTTTAGAAATTTCAGATTCGATCCACGAAGGACACGAAGACGCACGAAGGAAGAGGGTGTACAGTCCATTCTTCGTGTTCCTTCGTGTCCTTCGTGGATCGCTTTGCTGCTGCGTGATTTACGCGACCCGCTAGTCCGCCGCGACCGCAACCTGATCCGTCTTGGGATGGTCGGCGTGGACGCTGATCTGCTTGCGATTCTTCTTAAACCACTCGAAGGTGACAAAGCCGTCGCTGGTGGCGAAGAGCGTGTCGTCCTTGGCGCGGCGCACGTTGACGCCGGGGTAGAACTTTGTGCCGCGCTGGCGCACCAGAATGCTGCCTGCCGTGACAAACTGCCCGCCAAAGCGCTTGACGCCGAGGCGCTGGGCATTGGAATCGCGATTATTGCGGCTGGAACCGCCGCCTTTTTTATGAGCCATGAGAATCTCCTAAAATCTTTTCAAGCCGTCCTGCAAAGTAATTCGCATCTTAGCTGGCGTTACTCGTACCACTGTCCACGTCGTCCAGCGTCTCGACGTTGTCCGGATCGGTTGTCGGGTCACCTTCGGCTTCCGTCGTCATGGCGACATCGGACGTGGCTGCCGCACTTGGCGCGCTCGGCTCACCATCCGGCTCAGTGGTGGTGGGCTCAGTGGCGGCGGCCGTCTCCATCCCGACGACGACCGGCTCGTCGGCGCTGCCGTCCCGCTCCTGATCGCGCTCGGCGGGCGCGTCGGCGGGCGTTTCCTCGCCGTCAACCACGGGCTGGGAGGCCGGCGCGTCGGGCAGCTTGGTGGCGTCGACAATGGGCTCGTCGCCGCTCGCTGCTGCGTTGGCAACTTCTGGGCTGGCGCTCCGTTGCGCTTCCAGCTCGGCCTGGCGCTTTGCTTCCAATTCACGCTGCACGACCAACTCAGCTTCGCGCTGTTCAGCCAGTTCGACCTCGCGCTCGCGCTGCACGTCCTCCTGGGAGTAGCTGCTGCCGTTGAGGCTGACCGATTCCACCTCCAGCCGCGTCAGGTATTGGCGGTGGCCGCGGCGCACGCGAATGCGCTTCTTGGGCCGGTAGCGGAAGACCAAAATCTTCTTGCCACGATATTGCCCCGTGATGCGCGCCACTACGCGCGCGCCCTCCACAATCGGCTGGCCGACGCGAACGTCGTCGTCGCTGGAAACCAGCAGCACGTCGTCCAGCGTAAGCGTGTCGCCCACGTTGCCGTCTAGCTTCTCCACTTCAAAAATATCGCCGGCGGTTACGCGGTACTGCTTGCCGCCGGTGCGTACAACTGCATACATAATGAATTCTCCCTGTAGCCGCGGCTGCTCGCTAACCCTAAGGCTTCGTGCGCAACGCTTTTGGAGCGGCCTCGCGCCCAGTAGGGTGGGCACGATTAATGTTGAGTCCTGTCGATAAAAAATTCGCCGCCGCCTGCAAATTGGCGGAGCGAATCCACAACCGTGAAGTATAGCGCATCTGGCCCGTCTTGACAAATCTGGCTGCTTCAATTTTGCTTTGGCTTAAGCAAAGAAAATGCACGGCGGTTCCTGTGGATAAATCGCTGCTTCGCCCTTGCCTCCGGTCTCTCTTCCAAGATGGGAGAAGGGTTGGGGGTGAGGGCCGACTGCACGTTCCATAATGCATGGTGTATCGTAATGCACGGTGTATAATGTACAATGTCCTCCCAACGCGCGAGGGGAATTGCTCTATCCTAGGCTTGGCCTCGACAACCGCTGCCCGGTTGCGCAAAGGAAGTGTGGCGGCTCTCTCACGGCAATTCTCTTACAGCGACTCTATGGCAATTGACCACGAAAACAGCTCCAACAGCGAAAGCGACGCGCACCAGCGCGTGATGGAAGCGGCCGAGCGGCTCTTTATGCAGCGCGGCTTTGCCGCCGTCCGCCTGCGCGACATCGCCGATGCGCTCGGTATTCGCCAGGCGTCGCTCTATTACCACTTCCCCGAAGGCAAAGAGCAGCTCTACGTAGCCGTGGTGCAGCGGGCGCTGCGGGCGCACGAAGTCGGCCTGCGGGAAGCGATGAGCAGCGCCGATCTCAACTTGACCGCGCAGCTGCGCGCCGTGGCCCACTGGTTTGACGGCCATCCCATCAACGCCTCCTGCCTCATCCGCATGGACCTGGCGCACCTCGGCCCGGCCAGCGCGCGCCTGCTCACGCAGGCTACCCACCGCTCGCTTTTTCAGCCGCTGCACCACGCCTTTCGCGCCGCCCAGCAGCGCGGCGAAATTCGCGATCTGGCGCCCGACCTGCTGGCGGGCATGTTGCTCTCTCTCCTGGAAGGGCTGGCTACGCGCGAATCCGCCGCCGGCGAGCAGCAGGTTTCAGCGGCAACGCACGAACGGCTGGTGGAGGAAATGCTTTCGGTGCTGATGGAAGGGCTGCGCCCCCGACAGTGATTTGCGCAAGCGCCCCAATCCGGATACAGTGCCCGCTAACCTGGCGGGGAGTCAACCGCCCGCCAGTCGCGCCCCGCTGCCCATCACCCGTGTCCCCTGCCGCTGCATGAAAATTTTCTCGCGCCCGCTCGTCGCCTCCTTCCCCACCGCCTGGCTCTTGAGCCGCCGCGCGCTGATCAACACCAGCGCGCTGACGACCTCCAGCCTGTGGCGCGTCGTCATCAGCTTTGCCCTGCTGGTGCTGATCGCCAACCGCCTGGGCTTGGCGGCGCAGGGGCAGTACACGGTGGCGCTGGCTTATCTCAACGTGGCCCAGGTGTTGAGCGAGCTGGGCCTGCCCGCCCTCTTCGCCCGCGACCTGGCGCGCCAGCCGCTAAACAACAGCGCGGGCCGGGCGACGGCCTGGTGGCTGTCGCTGCGTCTCCAGCTCGCCGCCAGCGTGATCGCGTGGGGCGGGCTGCTGGCGCTTTCGCCGCTGCTGACGGATGACGCCACCATGCGCGTCCTGCTGCTGCTGATTGGGGCCACGCTGCCCTTTTACGCGGTCACCTCCACCTGTCAGACGGTCTTTCAAGCCGCCGAGCGCATGGAGCTCGTCATGGGGGTGGAGGTGGCGATCAACACCCTGATCATTGCTCTGAGCGCGGTGATTTTGTGGACGGGGGGCGGCGTGGTGGCGCTGGTGCTGGTGCTGGTCGGCACGCAGGCGGCTTCTGCAGTTGGTTGTCTCGTGATTTTGTGGCGCGTTGTTTTGAGTAGGGGAGCGGGGGAGCAGGGGCGCGCGGGGGCAGGGGCGAAGCAAATTCAGCGCCCGCTCCCCCGCGCCCCTGCTCCCCCGCTTGAGTCTGCTCCTCTGCTGCGAAAGGCTCTTCCCTTTTACACCCTTTCGCTGGCGGACGTGATGCTGCACCGGCTGGATATTTTGCTGCTGGACCTCATCGCGGGCAAGACGGTGGTGGGGCTCTACACGCTGGCCTACACCGTTGTGCGCGTGCTGATGAAGCTGGTTCAGAGCTATTGGCGCGCGCTCTACCCCACGCTGAGCCGTCTGCGAGTGCAGGCACCGGCCCGCTACGCCTGGCTCTCGCGCAACAGCCTGCTGCTCTCGGCGGTGGGGCTGTTCGCCATTGCGCTCGTCGGCACGCGCTTTGCCGCCAACCTGCTCGATCTTATCTACCCGCTTAGCGAAATCTACCCGCCCGGTACGTCGATGAACGCCGTGCAGCCCTTTGCGATCCTGATCTGGATCGGCCCCATTTTTGGCTTGGAGATGTACGCCATCACCCAGCTGCTGGTACGCGACCGGGCGCGGCAGGGGCTGCTGCCCACGGCGCTGCACGTGGCGACGCTGGGCGCGCTGCTGCCGCCGCTGACGGCGCGGATGGGCGCGGCGGGCGCAGCGCTGGCCGTGCTGGCGGGCGGCGCGGCGGGCGCCGCCCTGGGCTGGGGGCTGCTGGCCGGCGGGGAAGCGTGGGCAACTGCCGAGGAAGCGGAAGGTGAACGGAGGGGGTGACGCGGGCAGCGTCGAGCAGCAGGTGCAGCGCTGACGAGCTCGCTCTCCGGCTGCTTGGGCAACTGCGACTCGTCCGAAACGGCGGCAAGCGCTGCGAACAGCGGACGAAGCGTGCGCTGGGCGTGGTGTAAACGTGGGCCGTGCGTTGTCGTTGGCCCCATCGGAGATTTGGCGTAGGGCGCGCGCTTGGTTAGAATTTGCGCCGAGCGTCGATTTATTCTCGCTTGAGCCGCCGCTCTGTGCCGGCGGATTCTTCTGCCAACTCTTTCGCCAAGCCAACTCTTTCGCCAAGCCAACTCTTTCGCCAAGGAAGTGTCGTGAGTTCACCGTCTCCCACGCTGTCGACCGAAATTCTAGCGCACGCCACCGGCGACCAGCCAGAGGACGCGCGCTATCGCGTGCTCATGATTGCGCCGACCAGCTTCTTTGCCGACTACGGCTGCCACGTGCGCATCCTGGAGGAGGCGCGCACGCTGCAGGCCCTGGGCCACCACGTCACCATTGCCACCTACCGCAACGGGCAGGCCGTGCCGGGGCTGGACGTGGTGCGCACGCTGCCGATTCCCTGGCGGCGCGACTACGAAGTCGGCTCCAGCCGCCACAAGCTGGCGTTTGACGTGCTGCTTGGCATGCGCCTGCTGCCGCTGATGCTCACGCGGCTGCTACGCGGCCAAGGCTTTGACATCCTCCACGCTCACCTGCACGAGGGCGCGCTGCTGGGCAAAGTGCTGGGCGCGCTCTTTCGCGTGCCGCTGGTCTTTGATTTTCAGGGCAGCCTGACCGAGGAGATGATCGACCACGGCTTTTTGCGGCGCGAAAGCTGGCTCTTCCGCCCGCTGCGGCGGCTCGAAAGCTGGCTGGACTGCAGCGCGCCCGCCGTGCTCACCAGCTCGCACAATGCGCGCACGCTGCTGATCGAGCAGTTTGGCTGCGAGCCGAGCCGCGTCCACACCCTGCCGGATTGCGTCAACGCGCAGAGCTTTCGCCCGGCCAGCGAGCAATCCAGCGCCGAGCGGGCGCAGACGGCGGCGCTGCGGGCGGAGTTTGGCCTGCCGGACGAGGCCGAAGTCGTCGCCTACGTGGGGCTGCTGACGGAGTACCAGGGCGTGGGGCTGCTGCTGGACGCGATGGTGCAGGTGCTGCGCGAGCGACCCAACGCCTACCTGCTGCTGATGGGCTTCCCCGGCGTGCATCTGTACGAGCGGCAGGCCGAGGCGCTGGGCATCCGCGCGCGCGTCATTTTTACCGGGCGTGTCTCTTACCACCAACTGCCGTCTTATCTTGCAGTGGGCGACGTCGCCGCCGCGCCCAAGCTGAGCCTGAGCGAGGGCTGCGGCAAGCTGCTCAACTACATGGCGCTGGCCCTGCCCACCGTCGCCTTTGACACGCCCGTGGCGCGCGAATACCTGGGCACGGACGGTCTGCTCGCCGAGCGCGGCAGCGTCGGCGATCTGGCGCGGCAGCTCGTGCAGGCGCTCGACGTGGCCGCGGGTCGGGCCGAGCCGGAAGCGCTGGGCACGGGCAATCGGCTGCGCCAGCGCGCCGTGCGCCTCTTCGAGTGGCGCGCCGCGGGCCAGCAGATCGTCCGCATCTACCGCGACGTGTTGGGCGAGCCGGCTCGCGCCCAGCGCGCTTAACTGTTTGATTTTTCACCTCTCCCAATTTTTACCACCAAAATCTATCTCACTATGCTAAAAAAATTAACACGCACTCGCTGGTACATTGCCCTGCCCCTGTTGGGCATTCTCGCTCTCCTGCTGCTCGGCCCCGCGCTCGACGCCCGCGCCCAGGACGACGGCAGCAATCTTTACCTGCCCCTGGTAACGCGCCAAAAGCCGATGGCCGTGCGCATCGGCTACGGCGTCACCTCCACGCGCGATAATCCCGCCGACTTGGAAGGCTACGCCGAACTTCCGTCGCTGCGGGCGGGTTGGTACTTGAACTGGAATTCGCAGCCCAATCCACAGCGCCCGGACGGCATCCAGTACGCGCAGATGATTCGCCTGCACCAAACCAAATCCTGCGGCGACCGCTATCACGAGTACGATGGTCGCGGAGATTGCCCCCTGCTGGATTCGTACACCACCATCTCCAGCGCACGGCTGGCCCAAATTGCGGCCAGCAATCCCGGCGCGCTTTACCTGGTTGGCAATGAAATGGAGCGCGTGGACTGGAGCAACACGGATGGGCAGGACGAAATTTCGCCGGAGCTCTACGCCGTGGCTTACCACGACCTGTACGAGCAGATCAAGGCGCTGGATCCAACGGCCAAGGTCGCCATCGGCGGCGTGATTCAGGTAACGGAGCTGCGTCTGCAGTGGCTGCAGATTGTGTGGGATTCCTACAAGGCGCGCTACGGCACGCACATGCCGGTGGACGTGTGGAACGCTCACTTCTTCGCCATCCGCGAGGTGAGCGACAGTTGGGGGGCGGATATTCCCGTTGGCCTGATTGATCCGGCCCGGCGCTTTGGGCCGGAGGCAGAGCGGCAGAGCGGTGAGTACACGGAATTTGTCGACCGCGCCAAGCACGGCGATGTCGAGGAGCTCAAGCGACAGGCCTACCGCTTCCGCGAATTTATGGCCAATTTGGAGCCAAGCCAGAAAGAGAAGCCGCTGGTCATCTCCGAGTATGGGCTGCTCTACAACAACGTCACTATCTGCCAGGGCTACCGCGAGGCCACCGGTAAGCGGGGCAACTGCTCCATCGGGGACAGCAATGATGCCCCCGGCAATCCCAATCTCAAGTGGCACGAGACGGATGAAGAGGCCCCCATCGAATACATGATCGACTCCTTCAACTTCTTCCTCAACGAGAAGAACTGCGATTTGGGCTACACCGCCGACGACTGCCGCCTGGTGCAGAAGTGGAACTGGTATAGCCTGGACGACAAGAACGGCAACTTCAACGAGTACAACAAGCTGATCGATCCCAACACCGGCGAGATCACCGGCACCGGGCGGGCCTTCCGCGACTGGGTGAACGCGAACTTTGACGAATTGACGCAAATCGGCGGCTGGTAAGCGCTTCACCGGCTGGCGGCGTGCGCCACGGTGTACGCCGCCCTCTACATTTCATGTCTACACCCACCGCCGCCGTGCCTTCCTCCGCTTCCCCCCCGCTCGCCACGCTGGCGCCGCGCAAGTCGCTCGTGGCGCGGCTGCGGGAGCTGCTGCGCTACCGCAGCCTGATCTACAATCTGGTGGTGCGCGAGCTCAAGGCGCGCTACAAAAATAGCGCGCTCGGCTTCCTGTGGAGCCTGCTCAACCCGCTGGGGATGATGCTGGTCTTCTGGGTCGTCTTTGATCAGGTCTTCCAGTCCGACATCGAGCAGTACCCCATTTTCCTGCTGACGGGGCTGCTGCCGTGGAACTTCTTTCAGGCGAGCGTCCTGGGCGGCACGAGCAGCATCGTCAGCAACGGCCATCTGCTCAAGAAGGTCTACTTCCCGCGCGAGGTGCTGCCGATTGCGACGGTGCTGGCGCAGTTGGTTAACTTCCTGCTCGCCTTTGTCGTGCTCTTTGCCGCGCTGATCTTCTTCCCCGACGGCATCAGCCCCTGGCTGTGGCTCCTGCCCTTTGTCATCCTCATTCAGACCGTCTTTAGCATCGGTATTGTCTTTATCCTCAGCACCGTCAACGTCTTCTACCGCGACACGATGATGATCATCGATGTGGTGATGCTGGCCTGGTTCTTCCTCACGCCGATCTTCTACGAGGCGGGTGACTTTAACCCGGCCACCGTTGACGGCGAGGTCAACTCCGTCTTCAATCGAGAGATTACCTTGCTGGGGCAGACGTTCCTGCCCAGCCGCCTGCTCTTTATCTTCAACCCCATGGCCTCCATCGTCAACATGTACCGCGACCTGCTCTACGCCGGCACGCGCACCCAGTTTGATTTCTTCCTGCGCACCAGCCTCACCGCGCTCGTGGTCTTTATCGCCGGCTACTGGTTCTTCAACCGCTACAGCGGTCGCTTTGGCGAAGAAGTCTAGCCGTGATGCGTGATGCGTGATGCGCGACGACCGATAACGGGGCCAAGCAGGGTGTAAAGAAACGGGCTGGTTAAGTCGAGCCATCATAATCTTATCATTTTCATGGAAACAGGAATTCATCTTGGTCGCGCCTGGATTCCCGTCCCCGCCTTCGCGGGAATGACAAAGTTTGACCCTTTTACGACCCCTACTGACCGCTCATCACTGACCACTGACTTTGCCATCCCGTGTCCACTCCCCGCCGCCGCTGGCTCGCCCTCCCCCTTTCGCTCTACCTCCTGCTCGCCAGCCTCTACCTTGCCGTTGTGCCGCTCGGCGAATCGCCGGACGAGCCGGGCCACTTGCAGTGCATCGAGCAAGTCGCCGAGCAGGGCCGCCTACCCGTGGTGGAGCCGCCGCCGGATGCCGACAGCGAGTGGCACAAGCGCGGCGTGACGCGCTCCGGCCGCATGTGCTACCACATGCCGCTCGCCTATCTGCTGGGCGGCGCGACGGTCAATCTCGCGCAGCGCGCGCTCGGCCAGCCTGCCGATCTCTTTGCGCCCGACGCGGAAGCGGGCAGCTTTCCCGCCGACAACCCCGACTTCGTTCAGTTTGTCGAAGGCGCGCACCTGCCCTTTGCCATGTTCCAGCACCTGCCCGACGAAGAGCCGCTGGCCGTCAATTTGCTCCGCGTCTTTGCCATCGCGCTTGGTCTCGCCACGCTGGCGGCCGCGGGGCTCGTTGCCGCGCGCCTCTTTCCTGCCCAGCCCTTTGCCCCCATCCTGGCGATGACGCTCGTGGCGGGCTGGCCCCAGTTTCTCTTTCTCAGCCGCGCCATTAGCAACGACGGGCTGGCGCTGGCCCTGGGCGCTGTCGTGCTCGCCACGCTCGTCGCCGATGGGCGACCGCGTCGCTTTGCGTGGGCCGCGCTGCCGGCGGCGCTGGCCGTGCTCGCCAAGCTCTCGCTGCTCTTCGCCGTCGGCGTCGTGCTCGCCGCCCTGGCCGCCGACGGGGTGGTGCAGCGCGGCTGGCAGCGCGATCGCCGCCGCCGCTACGCGAGCGCCGCCCTCGGCGTCGTTGTGATTTTCAGCGCCCTCGCCCTGCTTATCGCCCTCCAGCCAACGCTGCGCGACCACTTTCTGCGCAGCAGCTCGGCCTACACCGCCAATCGACCGCTTATCAACTGGAGCGAGGTCGCCGCGCTGACCTTTAGCTCCGGCTGGGCGCGCTTTGGCTGGATGAGCCTGCCCGCGCCCGACTGGCAGGCGTGGGCGTGGTGGGGGGTGCTGGGGGCGGCGTCAACTGCGGGCGCGGGGCTGGCCGTTCGGCGCGCGTCCACGCCGCGCGCGCGCGTGCGCCTGCTCGTGCTGGCGCTTTGGGTCGCGGGCGTGCTGACCGCCTACGCCTCCGTGATCCTTGCCACGCCGCAGCCGCAGTTTCGCTTTCTGCTGCCGCTCGTGCCCGTGCTCGCTGCGCTGGCGGCAGCGGGTCTGCTCGCCCCGCTGCCGGCGCGCGCGGGGCCGCTCGTCACCGTCGCCGCAGCCGCGATCCTGCTTGTCGCCAACCTCTGGCTGCTTTTCGGCCTGCTCGCCCCGGCCTACGGACTATAGCCACCACCCCTCGCTCGCCGTTCTGTGCTACAATGGAATAAATTATTTGCTCGTCGCAGCAGGAGCCGACAATGCCTTCCCCATTTCCCGGTATGGACCCCTATTTGGAAAGCCCGGTGCTCGGAACCGATTTCCACGTTGGCTTCGCGGCAGAAATTTGCAAACAACTTTCGCCCAGGCTACGCCCCGCCTACGTGGTGCGGATGAAGCCGCAAGATGTGGAAGAGCAGTTGGACATGAATGAAATGAACGCGCTGTTTTCTGGGTATTCACTAAACCGTTTGCCGAGTCGCGTGCCCTTTCGCCAAACCGCCATTGAAATCCGCGACGTGCGCTCCGGCCTGCTGGTGACGGCGATTGAGCTGCTTTCGCCCGTGAACAAGCGACCGGGCAGCGAGGGGCGAGCTGCCTATCTGCGCAAGCGCGACACGCTGCTGGCCTCCACCGTGCACCTCCTGGAAATTGATCTGATGCGCCGCGGCGATCGCCTGCCGCTCGGCCCAGCGCCCGCGCCCACCGATTACTACATCGTCCTCAGCCGCAGCGATGATCGGCCCGACGCCGATATCTGGCCCGTTTCCGTCCGCGCGCCGCTGCCCGCCGTGCCCGTCCCCCTCCTTGCACCCGATCCCGATGTCGCGCTCGACCTGAATGCCGCGCTGCAAACCGTTTACGATAACGCCGCTTACGACCTGGACGTCGACTATACCGTTCCACCCTTTCCCCCGCTAGAAGGCGAGGATGCCGCCTGGGCTGATCAACTGCTGCGCCAGCAATCGCTGCGCGATTAGTTGCTCGCATCAAAAAACCCAGCTCTTCTCGACAGCCGAATTTCTACCCGCGGGTCTCTTCCGCCTTTTTTATGCACATCCTCTGCTACACGGATGCACCCGGCCTCGGCGGTGCGGAAATTTCACTGGGCCGCTTGATAGCCCACCTGCCCAGCGAGCTGCACCTCTCGCTCGTCGGCACGACGGGCGAAGTCCTCGACGCCATCCGCCCCGCGCGCGACGTAACCGTCCGCCGCCTCGATGACCAAGCGCGGTTTAGCGTTTTCCAGCATTGGCGCACCTTTACCGCGCTGCGGCCAGACATCATTCACATCAACGCCTGCACCCCGTGGGAATGTCAGCCCGCACTGCGGGCGGCGCTGTGGACGCCGGGTTCACGCGTGGTGCGGGTCGATCAGCTGGTGCTGCGGACGGTGGACGTGGGCGAGATGCGGCGGGTGCGCGGGCTCTGTCGGCGGGTAGATGCGCACGTGGCCGTGGGCGAGGCGAGCGCGCGGCAGATGGAGAATTATTATTTGTTGGGGCGCGGCTCGATTCGCACGATCCACAACAGCGCCCCCGCCCGCGAGACGCCGCCGCCCCTGCCGCCCATCCGCGAGCGACCGCTGGCGCTGGCCGTCGGTCGGCTCGATGCGATGAAGGGGCACGAGGTGCTGCTGCGCGCGCTGGCGCAGGTGGACGGCGTGGATTTGGCGATTGCGGGGAAGGGGAACGAGCGACCCTCGCTGGAGAGGCTGGCGCAAACGCTGGGCCTAAGCGAGCGCATAAATTTTTTGGGCTGGGTGGACGACGTGCGCCCGCTGCTCGACGGCTGCAATTTCTTTGTACAGCCCAGCCGCAGCGAGGGCTTCCCGCTCTCCGTTGTCGAAGCGATGCTGGCCGGGCGCGCCGTCATCGCCACCGATGTGGGCAGCACGCGCGAGGCCATCCGCCACGGCGACACCGGCCTGCTGATCGCGAAGGACGACGTTGATGGATTGGCCGACGCGCTGCGCCACCTGCGCGATCAGCCCGGCGAGCGCCGTCGCCTGGGCGAGCGGGCGCGGCTGCTGGCCGAGCGCGAATTTACAAGCGAGCGCATGGCGGAGCAGTACGTGGCGCTCTGGCGCGAGGTGATGGCGCAGCCGCGCGTGTCGCGGTGGTCGCCGCCGGAGCCAAAAGCGTAGGGGCACGCCATGGCGTGCCCCTATGGTAGACAAGTCAGGTGCTTCTGTTAAACGGGCAGCAGCGGCAAAAGCTGCCACGTCACCTCATCGGCGACGCCGATGCCGAGCAGCAGCAGAATAAACAGCACCACAGCAATCACCAAGAAAATAGCGAACAAGATGCGCGCGATATTGGCCGCCCCGCGCGCGACGCCGGAAAAGCCCAGTGCACCCGCAATCACGGCGATCACGAGGGCGACGATGGCCCAAGTCAAAAAATCCATAATGTTCCTCCTTTGTGGTCAATCAGTTGTGGTCAATCAGTTGGACAACCAGATTGGGCAACCAATCGAGAACGGTTTGGCAAAATGTTGCCGTCCTGACTGTAAGCCACGGCAGACCAACACTTCTGTCACCAAATATCCCGTAAAGCCGGGGCGTCGGCTTGGCAGCTTAGATTCGGGCAAGCTGCGGTTGCCTCGGCTGGCTTGGACAGTCAACAACCGACTCAGGTGGCCCGTGAACCCGTCGAGCACCGGGCACGACAGTCACTCGTCTGCCCGCCGAAGAGAGGTGACAATCACGGCCCAAGCGCTGACGGATTACCCAGTGCCCTCAACGGGCCGTGACGGTCACCTCGACGGCCTTGGACGCTCAACGACCGGCTTGCGTGGCAGGCATAAAAGGCGGTTGACGAAACGCCAACAAGCCGATATGCTGTTCAGACTTAGCCGACGCAAAAATCACCACACCCCGCAAGTGAGGAGAGATCATGAAATTACAGGGCAAAAGCGCGCTCATCACGGGCGCGACCAAGGGCATCGGGCGCGCGATTGCGCTGGCCTTTGCGGCGGAGGGGGCCACGCTCGCCGCGAGCGGTCGCAACGAGGCGGAGCTGGATTCGCTGCGGCGCGAGGCGGAGCAGCTGGGCGTGCAGTGCGTGACCGTGGCCGCGGATTTGGCCGAAGCCGGGGCCGCGGCGCACCTCTGGGATCGGGCCGTGGCGGAGCTCGGCGACATCGACATCCTCGTCAACAACGCGGGGCTGGGCAGCAGCGCCGACCCGCAGCCCGTCGTCGATTACGATGACGACTTTTGGCAGCGGCTGCTCTTCGTCAACCTGACCGTGCCCTACCTGCTCTGCAAGCGCGCCCTGCCGGGGATGATCGAGCGCGGGGCGGGGCGCATCGTGAATGTGTCGTCGATCAACGGCAAAATTGGCTCCTTCCACGGCGCAGCCTACGCAGCTAGCAAGCACGGGCTGCTCGGCCTCACGCGCACGCTGGCAATGGAGACGGCGGCGCAGGGCATTACCGTCAACGCGATTTGCCCCGGCCCGGTGCGCACCCGCATGAACAACATCCGCATGGAATACGATGCCGACCGACGCGGCACGTCGGTGGAGCAGCTGGAGGCGGCGGTGACGCCGCTCGGGCGCCGCCTGGAGCCGGACGAGATCGCGCCGCTGGCCGTCTACCTCGCCAGCGACGATTCGGCGGCGATGACGGGGCAAGCGATCAACATCGACGGCGGCGTGCTGATGACGGGGTGATATCGGGGGATGTACGGGCACGCCATGGCGTGCCCCATAGGTATCAAGCTAAGCCCGAAAAGACAAACTTGGTTGGGCAAAGGGCGCGAAAACCCCACCCCAACCCTCCCCAACTTGGCGAGGGGGCCGCGACTGGGCCAACGAAGCATCGGCTCCTCCCCCAAGTTGGGGGAGGCTGGGAGGGGGTAACCGAGCAATCTACCGGAGCGAGCTGTCTTTTGAGATTTACATATTCTCACCTTGATACGCATGGGGCACGCCACGGCGTGCCCGTACGCCCGCCGATTTGTCCATCCCCCGCAACCGTGATACCCTGTACGCTACAGGGCGACTGCCCTGGCAATTTTCGGAGAATTTCCATGTTCACGCTATCGATTCACAACCTCTACAAGGCCGGAACGCCACCCGCGACCTTGTACAAGTGCGCCCTGAACCGTTAGCCAAATTTCCTGAATCAACGGCCACGGGCGGATAGCCCGTGGCTTTTTTGTTAGCGTAAATGCGCGCCAGAAGAGGCCACGGGATTACCCCGTGGCCTTTTTCTATGGAGCGAGATCCCCCCGTCTCTTCCCCCGCAACGGGGGAAGGGGGCCTGTTGACTTTATTGGTCGCGACGAGACAAGTTAGGCTAAGCCAAGATTACAAATATACCACGGCTGATTGTGGTGGAGGTGCGTCGCACTTGGGAAAGTGCAACGCACCGTAGGCTGTGTTGGCCGCACCGGAGAGAGAGTCGACCGTGCGACGCACCTTCTGAGGTGCGTCGCACATCCAACAGGGCTTATCCCGGTATAGTTAATTTCCTGGAATTGCCTTGGTCGACGCTGCGATCAGCTCCCTCCCCCACTGGGGAAGGGCCGGGGATGGGGGTCCGCTCCCCCAACAACAAAACGCTCATGCCCACCACACCGTCCACCACCCCACCCGTTACCCCGCTGCGCCTGCTGCTGCACTACCTGCGTCCGCAGCGGAAGCGCTTTGTGATGCTGATGTGCCTGCTGCTGACCGGCATCGCGCTGCGCCTGATCCAGCCGCAAATTATCCGCTGGTTTATCGACGGCGCCACCGAGCAGCGACCGCTGCGCGCGCTCATCGGCGCGGCGGCGCTCTTTATCGGCGCGACTTTGCTGCAGCAGGCCTTCCTGATCGCCACCACCTACGTCGGCGAAAACGTCGGCTGGCGCGCCACCAACGACCTGCGCGTCGACCTCGCGCGCCACGCCCTTGGCCTCGACCTCTCGTTCCACAAAACGCATCGCCCCGGCGAGCTGATCGAGCGCGTCGACGGCGACGTGAACGAGCTGGCAAAGTTTTTCTCGCAGCTTGTCGTCTCGCTGCTGGGCAACCTGCTGCTGCTGATCGGCGTGCTCGCCTTTTTATGGTGGGAGGATTGGCGCATCGGCCTGGGCATCACCGCGATTGCGGGGCTGAGCGCGATCATCGTCGAAACGCTGCGGCGACGGATGACGCCGCGCTGGGAGCAGCTGCGCAGCGCCAGCGCCGACCTGCTGGCGCTCGTCGAGGAGCGGCTGCACGGGCTGGAGGACGTGCGCGCCAACGGCGGTGAAAAGTACGTGATGCACCGGCTCTACGGATTGCTGCACGGCCGCATCCACGCCATGCAGCACGCCATGAATCTCAACGTCTTTCTGATTATCTTCCCCATCTGGAGCTTTGGCGTGATCTACGCCGCGGCCCACCTGCTGGGCGGCGCTCGCTTCGCCGAAGGCGCGCTGACCATCGGCGGCGTCTACCTGATTTTCCACTACATTGGCCTGCTGGAAAGCCCGCTGTGGGAGGTGCTGCGGCAGGTGGAGGAATTTCAGAAGGTGGACGCCAGCATCAACCGCATCGGCTGGCTCTTTGGCGTGCAGCCCACGGTCGAGGCGGGCGTGCCGCGCGGCGACGTCGACCGCGCCGCTGCCGAGCCGACCGCGCAACTCGCCGCCACTGGCCCGCTCGCCCTCGCTTTCGACAGCGTCTCCTTTCACTACGAAGACGACCCCGACCTCGTCCTGCGCGACCTGTCGTTTGAGCTGGAGGCGGGTCGCGTGCTGGGGCTGCTGGGCCGCACGGGCAGCGGCAAATCGACGCTGACCAAGCTGCTCTTCGCTTCTACGACCCCACCAGCGGTGCGGTCTGCGTGCGCACAAGCAGTGGCTCGGCGGACGAAGCGCCCTGGCGCGATCTGCGCGACCTCGCGCAGCGCGATCTACGCCAGCGCATTGCGCTCGTTACCCAGGAGGTGCAGATATTCAACGCCTCGCTGCGCCACAACCTCACGCTCTTCGACGATTCGGTGGACGACGCGCGCCTCGTCGAGGCGCTGGAGCAGGTTGGCCTGGGCGAGTGGCTGCGCGGGCTGCCGGATGGCTTGGCGACTAAGCTGTCGAGCGGCGGGCTGTCGGCGGGCGAGGCGCAGCTGCTCGCCCTCACCCGCCTCTTCCTGCGCGACCCCGGCCTCATCGTGCTCGATGAAGCCTCGTCGCGGCTCGATCCGGCCACCGAAGCCGCCATCGAGCAGGCGCTGGACAAGCTGCTTCGTGGACGCACCGCCATCATCATCGCCCACCGCCTGTCGACGGTGCAGCGCGCGGACGAGATTCTGATTTTGGAGGACGGCCAGATCGTCGAGCACGGCGACCGGGTCGCACTATCCGCAAATGGCTCGTCGCGCTTTGCGGGCCTGCTGCGAACGGGGCTGGAGGAGCGGGTAAGGTGACGTTTGTAGGTGCGGCTTGTAGCCGCACAATGGTGGCTTGCTCCATCGGCCAATCAATGTGGCGGGAAGGTCGACGATTGCGCAGCTAAAAGCAGCGCCTACGGTTTTCAGCGCCTGTGAACGTTAATCGGCTTTACAAAAATAACATAGAAAAACCAACGTGAACACAAGACACCATATTTTTCAGCTGATCCGCTACCGCTTTGGCGCATGGTTTGGGGACGTGGCGGGCTTTGGTACGCGGCTGCTCTCAATTACGGCGCTGGGGCTGGTGCTGCGGGCCTTTTTCAACAGCCTGGCGGGCGACCCCGGCTGGCAGCTCGGCGCTGCCGCGGCGGCGGGGCTTCAGCTGGGAATTGCGCTGGTGGCGGGCGCGGGGCTGGCCGTGGGCACGATGGCCTACGTCGTTTACAAGCACCACGGCATGGCCCTGCTGGCGCGCAACATGATGGAGGCGATCCTGGATCGACCGGGCGCGCAGCCGCTGCCAGCGGGGCCGGACGGCCAGCCGCAGTCGCCGGGCCAGGTCGTCAGCACCTTCCGCGACGACACGGACGAGGTCACCGAAGTGGTGGTGCTGCTGGTGGACATCTGCGCCTTTGGCCTCTCGGCGGGCGTGGCGCTGATTATCATGCTGCGCACCAGCGTGGTGATCACGCTGGGCACGCTGCTGCCACTCTTCGTGATCGTTGGCGTTGTGCAGTGGCTGCGTCGCTACATCAAGCGCTATCGCCAGCGCGCCCGCGCCGCCACGGCGGAGGTCACCGGGCTAATCGGCGACATGTTTCACAACGCGCAGGCGCTCAAAGTCGCGGACGCCGAGGGGCGCATCGTCGAGCATTTTGCGCGGCTCAACCACGAGCGGCGGCAGGCGATGGTCGTTGACCGCACGCTGACGCAGCTGGTGGATACGCTGGGCAGCAGCGTGACGGCCGTCGGCACGGGCTTTGTGCTGCTCTTTGCGGCGGACGCCATGTACCGCGGCAGCTTTACCGTGGGCGATTTTGCGCTCTTCGCCGCCTACATCTGGCCGCTTGCGTCGCTGATGCGCACGGTGGCGAACGCCGCGGCGCGCTGGACGCAGGCGGGCGTCTCGTTCGAGCGCATGGAGGCGCTGATGGCCGGTGCACCCGCCGGCCCAGGCAAAGGTGAGGTCGTCGCCCACCACCCGATCTACATGCGGCGACCCTTGCCCGACGTGCCGTTCGTGGAGAAGACGTCGACCGACCGCCTGCACCATTTGACGGCGCGCGGGCTGACCTACCAACATGCGCGCGCCGACGAAGAGACGGAATCACAAAAAAACAGCACGGCGGGCATCGCCGATGTCGATCTCGACCTGGCGCGCGGCTCGTTCACGGTGATCGTCGGGCGGATTGGCGCGGGCAAGACGACGCTGCTCAAGACGCTGCTCGGCTTGCTGCCGGCGCAGGCGGGCACGCTCTGTTGGAACGGCAAGCCGGTGGATGATCCGGCCTCGTTCTTTGCGCCGCCGCGGGTGGCCTACACGCCGCAGGTGCCGCGCCTCTTTAGCGAAACGCTGGGCGACAACATCCTGATGGGGCTGCCAGCGGAGCGGGTCGACCTGCCGCGCGCCGTGCGGACCGCCGTGCTCGAGCGCGACCTGGCCGAGATGCCGGACGGGCTGTCAACGCTGATCGGCACGCGCGGCGTGCGATTGAGCGGCGGGCAGGCCCAGCGCGCCGCCGCCGCCCGCATGTTTGTGCGCGACGCCGAGCTGCTTGTCTTCGACGATCTGTCGAGCGCGCTAGACGTGGAGACGGAGCGGCTGCTCTGGGAACGGGTCTTCACAGCACGCGAGAATGAGGGGCGCGATGATGGCTCGCACGCGCCGACCTGTTTGGTCGTGTCGCACAGGCGGACGGTGCTGCGGCGGGCGGAGTGCATTCTCGTGCTAAAGGAGGGGCGCATCAGCGACCGGGGCACGCTGGACGAGCTGCTGGGGCGCAGCGAGGAGATGCGTCGGCTGTGGGCGGGGGACGGGCGCGCATGATCGCCAGCCACTTGCCGCACATTCTGCGCATACGGCGCGTTGAATTCTGTGCGAATCGGCCAAAGGTGTGTAAAATGGCGAAATCAATCTTAACATCTCGTTCAAGGGAGAACCGAGAGTGGAACGGACACGAGTAATTATTGCCGACGATGAATCGCTGATTCGCATGGACCTGCGCGAGATGCTGACCAACCTGGGCTATCTCGTGGTGGGCGATGCGGCGGACGGGCGCAGCGCGGTTCACCTGGCGCGCGAGCTGCGGCCCGACATCGTTATCATGGATATCAAGATGCCGGACATGGACGGCATTGAGGCGGCCCAAATTTTGACGGAGGAGCGCGTCGCGCCGGTGCTGCTGCTGAGTGCGTATAGCCAGCAGGAGCTGGTGCAGCGCGCGCAGAAGGCGGGCGTGGCGGGCTACATGGTCAAGCCCTTTCGCGAGAGCGATCTGACGCCGTCGATCGAGGTGGCGCTGGCCCGCTTTAGCGAATTCCGCCAGATGGAGCGCGAGGCGGAGAACCTGCGCGACGCGCTCGAAACGCGCAAGGCCGTCGACCGCGCCAAGGGCATCCTGATGGACACGCAGGGGCTGAGCGAGACGGAAGCCTTCCGCCGCATTCAGAAGATGAGCATGAACAATCGCAAGTCCATGCGCTCGGTGGCCGAGGCGATTATCCTGGCGCATCAGGTTAGCGAGACGTAGAAAATCAAAGCCGCGAATTAGGTTCCGTCGACGTTTGGGAATTGGCCCTCACCCCCAGCCCCTCTCCCAGGGTGGGAGAGGGGAGTCTCACGCGCCCTTGCCCCATGCTTGGGGGAAAGGGCCGGGGATGCGGACTTACAACATTGGGCATTTGCGCCCGCGGCCCAACAGCCCCAAACCCCGCACTATGAATCCCACTGCTTCCCCCCTGCACAACGGCACGCGCCCCATCGATGCCGAGCACGCGTCGGCCCCAGCGCCGACTTACGAATCGCCAGCGCTGACGCTCTCGGTGATCATCCCCGTTTACAACGAAATCGCCACGCTGGAAGAGATTGTGGGCCGCGTGCGCGCGGTCGATCTCGTGCTGGCGGCGGATGCGAGTGTGGGGCGGCATCGACCCGTGCGGCTCCACCGCGAAATCGTGATCGTCGACGACGGCTCCACCGACGGCACGCGCGAAATCCTAGATCGCTGGCGCAGCGAAAATCCCGCTGATATGCAGATTATCTACCACGCGCAAAACGGCGGCAAGGGCGCGGCTCTGCGCACCGCCTTCCAGCACGTCACCGGCGACCTGCTGATCATCCAGGACGCCGATCTCGAATACGACCCGCGCGACTACGTCAAGCTGCTGGAGCCGCTGCTGGAGGGGCGCACGACAGTCGTCTACGGCAGCCGCTTTGCCGGGGGGCCGCGGGCGGCGATGGGGCTGAGCCACACGGTTGGCAATCAGCTGCTCACGCTCGTCACCAACCTGCTCTTTGGCACGTCGCTCACCGATATGGAGACCTGCTACAAATGCTTCCGCCACGAGGTGATTGCGGGCATGGTGCTGCACAGCCGCGGCTTCGAGATCGAGCCGGAGCTCACGGCCAAGATCGTCAAGCGCGGCCACCGCATCTTTGAGGTGCCGATCACCTACAACGGACGCGCCTTCCACGAGGGCAAGAAAATTAGCTGGCGCGATGGGTTGCCGGCGCTGCGGACGCTGCTGAAGTATCGGTTTGTGGATTGAAGGCGTGGTGCGTAGTGCGTGGTGCGTAGCGCGTGGTGCGTAAACTGGTATCGACCTCCGTGACATCTAAGCTTGCCCCCTTCAGATTGAACACCAGTTCACGCACCACGCACTACGCACTACCGATCCCTTATGCGCGCCTTTCCCTCATCGCGCTGACGACCCTCGCCTTCGCCCTCCGCCTCCCGCTGAACCGCTTTGCCTTCCACCCGGATGAGGCCATCTACAGCTCCTGGGCGCTCCACTTCCTGCGCGACGACCCGATGTTTCTGAGCGTGTGGCCGGACAAGCCGCCCATCTTTATCTGGCTGCTGGCGAGCGCGTTCCAGCTTTTTGGCGCAAGCGAAGCCAGCGCGCGCTGGCTCAACATCGCCGCCAGCACGCTCACCGTGCCCGTCGTCGCCGCGACTGGCCGCGCGCTGTGGGGCCGCCCCTATGGGCACATGGCGGGCTTGGTCGCGGGGCTGGCGCTGGCGCTCAGCCCCTTTGCCCTCAGCTTCGCCCCCACCGCCTTCACGGACCCCATGCTCGTGCTCTTCGGCAGCCTCTCGCTGCTGATGGCGGTACGCGGTCACTCTTTTTGGGCCGGTCTCTGGCTGGCCGCCGCCCTCATGACCAAGCAGCAGGGTTTGTTGTATATTCCCATAATCGTAGCCGTGCTGTCGCTTCAATTGACAATTGACAATTGTCAATTGTCAATTGTCAATTGTTTGTCAGCTCGTCTGCCCCGTCTTTTCCTCGGTCTCATTCTGGTGATGGCCCCCATCCTCTACTGGGACAGCCGCCGCTGGGCCGTCGCCCCCTCGCCGTGGGATTTGAGCGCGCGCAATTACGGCGCGCTGGCGTGGCTACCGCCCGCGCAGTGGGGCGATCGCGTGATCGCGTGGGGAGAATGGCTTTGGTATTTCGGTGCAAGCTGGTGGGTGTGGAGTCTGCTGGGAATGATGTTGCTGTTAATAACCCTTCCGCAGAATCTCTTCCCGGCCTCCTCCAAGCTGAGGAAGCGATTACCGCTTCGTCAACAAAGAAACGGCCCCCTCCCCAATCTGGGGAGGGCTGGGGAGGGGTTAAACGTTGGCCGTTCAAACAAGTTTGTCATTCCGCTTATTCTCTGGTCGCTCGCCTTCCTCGCCCTCCACCTCACGACCAACGTCCAGCCCTGGGATCGCTACCTGCTGCCGCTCGTCCCCATCTTCGCCCTGCTCATCGGCGCGACTTTTTCCCAGCTACGCCAAAAATCGCCCCGGCTTGCCGCTCTGCTGCTCACCGCCCTGCTGCTGGCGTGGACGCCCCCCGCCCTCGACGCAGCACAGGGGCGGCTTCCCCTCGGCGGCGACCGCGGCGCGTGGTCGGGCGTGCGCGAGTCGCTGGCCTGGGTACAGCGCGAAAGCCCAACCGATACCGTCATCCACCACGACCAGCTTGGCTGGCATCTACGTTTCTATCTGTATGATGACCTCGCGCGCGGCGATATCGAAGCGCGCTGGTACCCCAGCCCCGTCGCGCTGGTTGATGATGTGGCGAAGCGCCCGGTGGGGCAGCGTCAATTTTGGATTGCGCCGGATTGGTCGCCGCAAGATGATTTGAGGGTGCACGCATGGATGCGCAATGTGGAGATGGAAACTCGGGCGCGCTTTGGCGCGTTTACCGTTTATGAATTTTCTACGAGATAAGCTGAGAGTAATGCCGCGCTTCACCCCCTCCCAGCCTCCCCCCGCTGGGGGGAGGAGCCGATCCCTCGTTAACGAAGCAGCAGCCCCCTCCCCAGCATGGGGAGGGCTGGGGAGGGGTCCAACTCAATCTGCGAACCAATCAAGGCTTCATTTTTCGATGTTATCTAGCAACCAGCGCGAGGACGCGGAGCGTCCGGAAGGCATTCCCACGCGGAGCGTGGGAACGAGGAGGGGGCACCTGCTCGCCGCGCTTGCGCTGGCGACCTTTGTCGCGCTGCTCTTTGCGCCGCTGCTCTTCACCAACCGCGTGCTTGCCAGCGGCGACATCCTGCTCTACTTCTATCCCTACCGCGACTACGCCGCCGAAGCCTTCCGCCAAGGGCGCGTGCCGCTGTGGAATCCCTACAGCTTTAACGGCGTGCCCTTTCTCGCCAACCCGCAGGCCGCCGTGCTCTACCCGCTGCACTGGCCGCTCAGCTGGCTGCCCGTTACCAAGCAAATTTACTGGAGCGCCGCGATCCACGCCTGGCTGCTCGGCTACGGCGGCTACTGGCTGATGCGGCGCTGGGGCCTCGGCCTCGCCCCTGCGCTGGCGACGGCGATCGCGCTGGCGGGCAGCGGCTTCTACGGCGGGCTGATCGGGCACATCAACCAGATGAATGGGGCAGCGTGGCTGCCGTGGATGGTGGTGGTTTTGGGAGCAGGGGAGCAAGGGGGCAGGGGGGCAGGGGAGCAGGGGAGATGGGGAGCGGGGGTGTTCGTTCGAGTCGCTGTGCTTTCGCTGTTGATTGCGTTGACGCTGCTTGCCGGGCATACGCAAACCGCCTACATTAACCTCTTTGGCCTCGGCGTCTGGTGCGCTTGGGTTCTGTTGGTCGGCCTGCTGGGCCGATGGTCAAAAGTTCGTGATTTTTGGCCTTTTCGTCTCCTTCACCCCATCTCCCCTGCCCCCCTGCTCCCCGTCACAATCCTGCTCCTTGCCCTCCCCCTCGCCGCCCTCCTCGCCGCCGCCCAGCTCCTCCCCACGCTCGAACTGAGCGACCTCGGCCTGCGCAGCGGTGGCCTGAGCTACGGCGAAGCGAGCAGCTTTAGCCTGCGCCCGCTCCTGCTGCCGTGGACGCTGCTGCCCTCCTACGGGCTGGCCGACCTCGGCGTCGTCTTCGAGACGCTGGGCTACACGGAATTTGTGGCCAGCGTGGGCGCTGTCGCGCTGGGGCTGGCGGCCTATGGGGCGCTAAAGGGATCAAAGTCGCGGGCCGACGGGCTCGGTCGAGCGCGGACGTTCGGCCTGCTCTTCGCGGCGACGGGCCTCTTCCTCGCCGCTGGTCGCTGGAACCCGGCCTACTACGTGCTCTACAAACTCGTCCCCGGCTTCGACCTTTTCCGCGCCCCGGCCAGGTGGATGATGCTCTATACGTTGGGCATGGCGGTGCTGGCTGGCGTTGGCCTGCAAAATTTAAGAATAATGAATGATGAATGGACACCCCGCCGTCTTCGCATTCGTCATTCATTATTTTTTATTCTCCCCCTCCTCCTCGCCGTCGACCTCCTCCTCACGGCCCAATCCCTCCCCCACCGCCACCCCACCGCGCCCGAAGCCGTCTACGGCGTGCGCACGGCCCCCGCCCATCTCCTCACCGACCCGGCGCGCGATGCGCTGCATCCCGCCGCCATGGGCCGCTTTCTCAGCCTGAGCACCACCGCCTTCGACCCCGGCGACATGGCGGATTTCCGCCGCGTGCTGGTGGAGAGCGGTTCGCTGGATGAAAAGGAATTCGAGGAATTGGTGATTGCGCTCAAGGCGCAGGAGATTCTCGCGCCCAACCTGCCGCTGCTTTGGCGCATCCCCGCCGTGGATGGCTTTGACGGCGGCGTGCTGCCGCTGCGCCGCTACATCGACCTGCTGCCGCTCTTTATTTCGGCAGACGAAGTCGTGCCGGACGGTCGCCTGCGCGAGCAACTGCGCGACGTGCCGCCAGCGGCGCTGCTCAACCTCTTCAACGTCCAGTACGTCATCACCGACAAGCTGCGCGATCTCTGGTTCGACGGCGTCTACTACGACCGCCAGCTCGGCGCGCGGCTGAGCGCCGACGCGCCCACGCTGACCATCGACGTGCCGCAGGAATTTGAAGCGACGCACGTCGATCTGATCGGCTACGTCGACCCGCGAGCGGGAAATTTACCGAGCGAAAACGTGGAAGCAGCCGAGATTGCGATTAGCGCCGGCGGCGAAATCACCACGCGCACGCTCACGGCGGGTGCACAGCCGGGCGCGCACTTTGCCGACCCCGTTCTGGACAGCGCCAACGCGGTTTCCGCAAACGTGATCGTCGCCTACCGCGACGTCGAGGGCGGGCGACAGGAGTATCTGGCTCGCTTTGAATTGCCGCAGCCGATGTCGCCGGAGCAGCTGGACTTGACGCGTTTGGACACGCTGCTCGATGTCGTCATCCAGGCGGCGACGCTCTACGACGAGCGAACGCAGACTTTCGTGCCGCTGCTGCCCAGCGACCGGGGTGATTTTCGGCGCGTCCACAGCGGCGACGTAAAAATCTACGAGAATCTCGATGTCCTGCCGCGCGCTCACCTCGTCCACGAGGTGCAGGCCGTCGCCAGCCGCGAGCAGGCCATCGGCTGGCTGGCCGAGCGCTTGGCGGACAGCACGCTCCAGCCGGGTGTGCAGGCGGTTGTGGAACGAGACGGGCCCGAGGGCGACATCGCTTTTTCGTCGACCCCCAGCGCGGCTGATCGTGCCGAGATTGTCGACTATGCGCCGGAGCAGGTCACCGTGCAGGTGGAGACAGCCGAGCAGGCGCTGCTCGTCCTCAGCGATAGCGTCTACCCCGGCTGGGTGGCCACGGTCGACGGCGAGCCGATGCCGATTCTGGCGACGAACGGGCTGGCGCGCGGCGTGGTCGTGCCGCCGGGGACGCACGAAGTCGTGTTTGCGTACGAGCCGACAAGCTGGCGACGGGGGCTGTGGCTGAGCGGGGTTGGTGGGGTGCTGTGGCTGGGGGTGTTTGGCGTGGGGTGGGGGCGGGGGAAATGGTTGCGCCGCCATCCGGTTGAAGACGGCGATCTGCCAGAGCGCGGCGAAGGCTATCGTGGTGCAGGTGAGGCGCGCGTTACGCTGATGTCGACGCTAAGCTTCCGCAGGAGGATACGCGCCCGCTCGAATCAGCGCCCAGCGCTCCCGAACGCGCAGCTCGTCGTTAACATTCAGAATAAAGACGGTCACGCGCCCTTCTGGTGAGAGCGGGATGATCCGTGCAGCATCTAGGCGAAAGTGCTCGCGCCATATCTGCCGACGTGGATTAAATAGCAGTGCCACCTGCCCGGTTTCGGGATCAAAAGAGCCAAAGTTGCTGCCTTTGTAGCGATTGCATTCCAGACAGGCGAGGCACAAATTGTCGAGCACGGTTTGGCCACGATGTTTTTCGGGAATAATGTGATCAACTTCGTGCTTATACAGCGCATCTCGCTGATCGAGCAGGCAGTATTCGCAACGATTTTGTGCCCGATCAGCGACCTCGCGGCGCACAGCTTCGGGGATATACGTCATCTCTGGGCGAGGCGCTGGCGGGCTTCGGCTTTTAGCAGGATGACAAAGTGATTCATTTGGCTGGCTTCCTCCAGCTCTGCCTGCTCTGCCGCGCTCAGCGTTCCCTGTCGATTGGCCTCCAATAGATATTGCAAACGTGCCTGTGCCGCATCGGACGCGTGAAAATCAACGATGCTGTGCGGCGTTGGCGATGACAGCAGAAAGGAGAGCACTTCTTGCTGAATCATTGCTGTCTGAATCGCCGCCGCCGATTCCTGGTGGTCAATTCGTTCTGCGTCCATCAGTCGATTCTCCAAAAATAAATGGCCTGTCCTCTTCGCCATTATACCCGTTGCGCTGCTATCTTACAACGGCAGCCGCCGCGACCTTCGTTCACCCAAATTCGCCCGCCATCTGCTCGAAGACGGCCAACTGCCGTTCGTGCAGCCGTTCGCCCTCCTCATTCGGCGGGAAGACGAGGGGAAAGGTGCGCAGGATGTGATCGAATTCCTCGCGCGACAGCCCGTAGAGGTGGGCGACGAGGGCGTCGAGCTCGCGCCGCAGCGTGGCCCGCTCCGCCGGATCGACGGCGGCGACTGCGGGCGACCATTCGCTGCCCGTGACCGCCTGCCAGAGTTCGGCGAAGGCGGTCGTGGTGCAGGTGAGGCGCGCGGCGCGCGGCACGATGGCGTCGAAGATCGGGTCGCCCGCGCTGAGGCGGGGGAGGGGGAGTTGGTACATGTAGAACATGTTGAGCGTCGTGCTGACTTTGTAGCGAATGATGTAGTCCAGCACGAACGAATTGAGCAGTGCGACGAGATATAGGCTGATGCGGGCATCGTCGCTATCTTCGACGGAAACAACCGTTGCGTTGACTTCGCAGATAGATTGAGGCGGCACAACGGCGGCAATTAGTGTTCGCTCATCTGTTGTACGCGCGATGCGTCGATGTGCAATACGGTAACTGTAAATTTGCTTATGTTTACTTTCTGGCAATTTCTTGGCTTCTTGCTCTGCGACCCAATGACGGGGCTCGGCGTAAAACGCATCGTATTGATGAATAGACTTTCCTTCATAAACAGGAAAACCTTTACCGATTTGATTTAGTAGTTCGCGATTGCTTGTGATATTAAGTTCCTGCGAAAGCCGGACATTCCAATCGTCGACCTGTTCTCCTGATAGCGGCCACTGATCGTAGATAGTTTCAGCTAGTTCGTAATCCTGCCGCGTCTGAAACTCCATTAAACTCAGCGTGTCGGGACTGAATCGAATCAGAGAATCGCGCTTCACAAAAATCAAATTTGATTTGTCTGCTAAAAACGTCAACAATTCGTTTGGTGAAACTGCCACACGCGGATTGAATCGAAACGTGGCCCAGAAGCCGCGGCTAGTTTCGCCCTTTTCTGCACCGAGTAGCGTAAATTTGAATGAGTGATGCACCTCCGGAAAGAAAAATCGCTCGTTGCTGAAGTTGTACAGGTATTCAATGTGCCCTTCTGTAAATAGCATTTCTCGAAGTTGCTGCGTACCGTAGTCGGAGTAGATGCCAGAAGGAATGACGAAGCCGATTTTGCCGCCGTCTCGGAGTAGATCGAACCCTCGTTCCAAAAACAGGTTGTGAGTACCACTCTTGCCGCGTCCTTGCCGGGAAAAATCAGGTAATTTTTTGAAGTAGTTCGCTTGTGCCTTAATCGAAGCGACCTGCGCCTCGTACTGTCGTTTCCGTTTCGGGTCTTCGGTGTTCAACTCCTCAATGCGCGCCTCAGCCCGCTTGCGCGAAAGTTTGCTCTCGATATCAGCATCAAACTGCGCGTAGAACTCACGTAAATCTGGCTGAACCACCTCCCAGGGCGGGTTGCCGACGACGATGTCAAAGCCCGCCGCTTCGCCCCGGTGCTGGCCCGCTTCGTCGAAAAAGACTTCGGGGAATTCGATGCCCCAGTGGAAGGGGCGCTGGGCGCGCACGCCGCCGGGCAGCTCGTCAAAAAACGGCGTCAACTCGGCGTTGAGCGCGTCGTTGGCCCCGCGCGCCAACTCCTCAATTTGGTGCAGCAGCGCGTCGTGGTCGCCGCCCTCGCCGATCAGGTCGAGCCGCAGCTGGCGCAGCTGAGCCAGCGTCGCCGCCGCCACGCCCGTCTCTTCGTCGCCGTAGCGCTCGTCCTCCGCCCTAAAATTCAGCAGGGAGCCGACGAGCGAATTGCCCACCTTGACGTTCTGGTTCAAAATCAGCGGCAGCCGGCGCTGATCCCGCGGCTGATCGGCCATGGCGCGCATGATCAGGTTCACCGTCGCAATCTCCGCGGCCTGCGGGTCCAGGTCGACGCCGTAGAGGTGGCGCTCCAGAATGAGGCGCGGATAATTTTTGAGCCGGTCCAGCTCGGCGGTGTAGGGCGCGGTTTGCAGCGCCAAATCAAAGGGCGTGGTGACGCCTTCGGCCATCAGCTCCTTCATGCGCTCTTCGCGCTCGCGCTCGATTCGGCGCTGCTCGCGGCGGTAAAAGTCCGCCAGCAGCTGGTAGGCGTAAATCAAAAACGAGCCGGAGCCACAGGCCGGATCGATCACGCGCAGGCTAGTGATGTCGCGGGCCTGTTTGGGCGTTTCGTCAAGCAGGCGTTCGCCGTCGGGCCGCCCGTTGGCCGTGGCGTAGAGGAAGCGCCCCAGCGCGTTGTCCACGATGTAGCGCACGATGACCTGCGGCGTGTAGTAGCTGCCCTGCTTTTTGCGCGTCTCCAAATTGTCGGCGGTGACGACGCTGCCGCCCACGCGCACGAGCGTTTTGCCCAGGTATTGCTCGTAGGTGTTGCCCATGATGTCCGCACTGAGCGCCCGGTAGCGGGCCTCGTAGAGCTTGCTCACCAGCCCGGCCAGCACGGGGTCGCTGAGCACGGCCTGGTCGGCTTCGTGCGGGGCAAAGAGCGCGGAGTTGTGGAATTCGTCGAAGCGGCGGTAGAGCTGCTGGAACGACCGGTAGAGCGGGAAGGTGTAGGGGTTGTTCTTGGCGAGGTCGTAAATTTGCTGCAGCGTGCCCGCGGGGATGACGCTGTGATCCTCGGCAAAGCGCACCACCACGAGCCTGTCCAGCAGCCGCTGCACCACCGTGCGCAGCAGGCCGACGCGGATCACGCCGTCGCTGTTAAAAGCCCACGGATTGCGCTGCGGGTGGGCCACAATGTCCTGCGCCAGCCGCTCGCGCCAGCCGTTGATAAAGTGGAGGTACTCGGTGTCGACATCCTCGCGGTGGCGCTGGTTGCTCAAGCGCTCCAGGTCGCCATCGAGGATCGAGGGGTAGGCGATCTGCCAGAGCAGGTCGAATTCATCGAGATAGGCTTCGGGGCGCTCGAACGAGAGCACGAGCCAGTCGCGCCGGGCGTTGAAGAGGCGCAGCTTCTCGAAGTTGGTGAGGATGGCCCAGGTGCCGCCGTTGGTAAAGGCGTAGTTGATCGCCTGCTGCTCCTCGGCGGTGCGGTCCGTCGCCATGCCGGGCAGGGCCAGCTGGCCCGGCGTGATCGTGCCCGCCAGCGTCTTACGCGCCTCCTTCAATTCCTGCACCACGCCAAAGCGCTTGGCCTCCACAAACATCGTCCCGCCCGCATCGGGCAGGAGCGTGATGTCCGGTCGCCCGCCGTGGGTGTGCAGCTCATACTTGAAGCGCGCCGGATCGCCCGTCGGCCAGCCGAGCGCATTGAGCAGCGGCTGGATAAATTGGGCCACGACGTTGGCCTCGCTGAGGATTTTGCGCTCGCTCTCGCTGAGGCCGCGGTATTTGGCGATCAGGTCGCGGAGGGTGCGCTGGGCTTGCTGTTGCTGTGGGGGCACGGGGAAGCGTTCTGGCTACGAGACGGTCGATGTCAACATTGTAGCCACAAGCGGCGCATTGACCAAATGGGCAAAACTTCGCGGCGCGTTCGGCGCTCGCGGGGGGATAGGGTATACTTTGAGAGTGCAAGGCTAACTTTTGGAGGTTATGAATTGTGGTAAACACAAAGGATATCCTGCTTGACATTCACGCACTGGAGGAAGAGCTGCTTGACTTTGAGCGACAATACGGCATTCGCTCTGAAACCTTCTACAGTGCCTACGTTAGCGGCGAGGAGCCGGAGGATGACGCCTGGGTGCTCGACTTTGGCGAATGGGGAAGCGTCTACCGTACATGGCTGACGCGGCAGGCGGAATATCGAGATGTGGTACAGCAGTGCTGATAACTTTTGATGACTTTCTTCAACCGTTTTGTCACAATTCTTATTCTTCTCCTGTTGCTCCTTACCCTGCTCTACGTCGCCATCCTCCCGTTCGACGCGCTGGCCGCGGCGCAAGCTCGACTCGCTGACTGGCAAACCACCCTGCTCGCTTGGCGCGAGGCGGGGCCGACGCGCTTCGTGATCGGCCAAGTCGCCGCCGTGGTGATTGGGCTGCTGATTTTGGGGACGCTGCTGTGGATTGAATCCGGGCTGGGTCAGCCGCGCGGGGTGCGCATCCGCACGGCGGAGGGCGGCACGGCGGAGCTGGCGACGGAGACCGTCGGCCAGCGGCTGGCGTGGCACCTGGACCAGATTGCCGAGATCATCAGCGTGGAGCCGACGGTGCGGGCGCGGGGCAGCGCCGTCGACGTGCGGCTGGAGGTGGAAGCCGCGCCCGATGTCGACGTGCCGCTGAAGACGGACGAAGTGGTGGAGGTGGCGCGTGATTTGATCGAGCACGAGATGGGGCTGCGGTTGGGCAAGTTGGACGTGCGGATTCGGTGCGCACCCTTTGATCCGGAGTGGGATTAGGGGATTTTAACGCGGAGAGCGCGGAGATTGCGCGGAGGGCCGCGGAGGGAAGAAAGAGAGAAAGAGCGTGTTGAGTATCCCATTTGACTCTTGAAAACCCTGCGGCCCTCCGCGCCTCCTCGCGTCTCCTCTGCGACCTCCGCGTTAAAAACTTTCTGAATCTACCATGCCGACCTTTCTCACCACCCTGCTGCGGCTGCTCTGGCGGCTGTGGCAGCGCCTCACGCTCCAGCCCCTTGCCGATCCACCTGCTCTACGATCCACCATGCCCCGCTCAACATCTGCCGAACCACAGCCGAACCACCCCGACCGCGCCGGTGAAGCATCCGGTGACGTTAGCCAACCGGATGCGGAGGCTGCTGTCGAGGCGTCGACCAGCGAGCGGGCGGTAGACGAGCTGGCGGCGGAGGACGCCGAAGTAGATAAAGTGGCGCAAGATGAAATCAGCCAGAGCAAGGCGGCGGCAGAGGGGCGAGACGAGGAGCCCGTGGAGCCGCCGGATGACGGGCCGCTTCCTCACGCCGTTGACGGCGGGGCGCAAAATGGGACAGCGCCCCCCACGCTGCCGACGCCCGCCGTTCCCGCACCGCTCGTTGCGACGGAGGGGGGCGAGCTGCCGCTGACTTCGGTGCTGGAGAGCCTGCTCTTCGTCGCCGAAGCGCCCATTGCGGCAGCACAGATCGCGCCGCTGCTGGATTTGCCCGCGGAGAATGTGGAAGCGGGGCTGCAAACGCTGGCGCAGCAGTATCGCCGCGAGCAGCGTGGCCTGCGCCTCCAGGTGCGCGACGGCGCATACGCCCTCGTCTCCGCCCCCGCCACGGCCAATCTGATCGAGCGCTTTCTTGATCTAGATTTGACGACCAAACTGAGCGGCCCGGCGCTGGAAACGCTCGCCATCGTCGCCTATCGCCAGCCGGTGACGCGGGCGCAGGTGGAGGCCGTGCGCGGGGTGGACTGTTCGGGGATGCTGCGCTCGCTGGTGCAGCGCGGGCTGGTCGAAGAGCTGGGCCAGGTCGATGCCGTGGGGCGTCCGTACCTCTACGGCGTGACGGATTTCTTTATGCACCACTTTGGGCTAACCGAGATGGGCGAGCTGCCGCCGCTGGCCGCGGAGGATGCGGACGCGCTGCAGGCGGCGCTGTCGCTGGGGGAGGAAGAAGTGGGTAGTGGTTAGTCGTTGGCCAGCCACTGTAGGTCACGTATGCTTCGCTATGTGACATGCTCGACTGCACCCAGCCGATAGCAAATTCCATATCAAGCTGGATTGCCAACAAGGGCATCTTGCGAGCAAAGGTGATTTGCGGCTGAACACTGCTCACTATACTTGTGCCTCAGAAGTCGGTGGGATTGTGGTAGAATGTCAGGTAAACGGTAATGAGATTGGGTAGACTGGAGTTGACCGTTTACCATTACCTTGATTTATACACAGCGATTTTTGGAGGACGCATGAACAGCTTTTCACGGCGCACGTTGCCCCAAACAGCAGTCGCCTGGATTTTGATTTTGGCGCTGGTGATCTTGACCGCGCCCGCGACGGCGCTGGCAGAGCCGCTGGCGGACGCGCAGCCCGCGCCCGCGGCCCAGGAGCAGGCGCTTGCCTGGGAGCGCTTCGACGTGGCGATCAACGTCCACGAAGACGGCACGTTTGACGTAACCGAGCAGCAGGCGATCAACTTTGAGCGCGGCAGCTTTGGCAGCGGCAACCGCGATATTCCCAAACGCAATTTGGGCTACATCGACGGCTGGTCGCTGACCGACGGCAGCGGCAACGAGTACAGCCTGTCCAGCAGCGGCCAACCCTACACCTTTAGCGTGGAGGATTACGGCACGTACTACCAAATCGATTGGCACTTTCCGCGCACCGAAAATTTCCGCGAAACCTTTAACTTGAGCTACACCGTCCACGACGGCCTGCGCTTCTATGAAGGCGGTGATCAAGTTTGGTGGACGGCGATCTTTGGCGACAGACAATCCTTTCCCGTGCTGGCGGGCGAGGTGCGCGTCACCGTGCCGGAGCAGGCGGCGGTGCAGGAGTGGGCGGCCTACGTCAACGAGCGCGACGCGAGCGATGTTGCGACGGCAGAGGTGCTGGCAAACGAGGGGACCGTCGTCTTTGCGCTAAACGAGCTGCTGCGTTCGGGCGAGGCCTTTGAGGTGCGCGTCGAGTTTACGCCGGACGTGGTCGAGGGCGTGCCAGCCGCGTGGCAGCAGCGCGCCGATACGGAGGTCGCCGAGCGCGAAGAAGCGTTGGCCTTCCGCAATCGCTGGGGGCCCATCGCCTCGCTGGCGATGTTGGCGACGGCGCTGGCGATTTTGCTTGGCGGGCCGGCGCTGCTCTATCTGCTCTGGTACACGCGCGGGCGGGACAAAGCGGTCGAGATGGTCGCCGACTACCTGCCGGAGCCGCCGAGCGATCTGCCGCCCGGCCTGGCGGGCACGCTGCTGGACGAAACGGTCGACATGGAGGATATTCTCGCCACGCTGGTCGATCTGGCCGAACGCAAGGCGATCAGCATCACCGAGGATAAGGAGCAGGGCTTCTTCCGCAATTCAACGGATTTCATCTACCGCCGCGAGCGGGACGACGTGGAGCTGCTCGATTACGAAGACAAGCTGCTCGACGAAATGTTTGGCCGCAAGCAGGAGGTGCGACTTTCCGACCTCAAGGACAAATTTTACGACAAGCTGCCCGGCATTCGCCGCTCGATGTACCGCGCCACCGTCGACCAGGGGCTCTTTCCCAGCGATCCGGACGGCGTGCGCACGCGCTACTTTGCGCTGGGCTTTGGTCTCATTATTGTGTCGGTTGTGCTAATCGTAACGCTGCTCGGCCTGCTGAGCGACCTCACCCCGCTGGCCGTGTTGCCGGGCATTGCGCTCGGCGTGAGCGCGATTGGGCTGATTATCCTGGCGCGCTTTATGCCGCGCAAAACGGACAAGGGGTCGGAGGCCGCGTCGCGCTGGAAGGCCTTCAAAACCTACCTCGCCAACATTGACCAGTACGCCAATATGGAGGCGCAGAAGCCGATCTGGGATCGCTACCTGCCCTACGCCATCGCCTTTGGCATTGATAAGCAGTACATCCGCAAGTTCGAGAACGTCGATGCGCCCGCGCCGGGCTGGTATATTCCCTCGCCTTCCGCTTACGGCGGCCACCGGCGCGGCTACTACGGCACGCCCGGTCGCCGACGCGGTGCGCCGGTCTTCATTCCCACGGGCGGCATGGGCGGCATGGGCGGCGGTTCTCGTGGCGGCATGGGCGGCGGCGCGGGCGATGTCTCGCCCGGCGGCACGCTGAGCGACATGAGCCGCGGCATGGGCGGCAGCCTCACGGCCATGAGCGCCGGCTTGGGCACCATGCTCGCCGGGGCCAGCACGACCCTGACCAGCCGTCCCGCCAGCACGTCGAGCAGCGGCGGTGGCTGGAGCGGCGGCGGGGGCAGCTTCTCCGGCGGCGGCAGCTTTGGCGGCGGCGGTGGCGGTGGCGGTGGTGGCGGCTTTAGCTAGGTAGTGCGTAGTGCTTATTGCTTAGGGGTTGCAACGTTGGTGAAGAATGTTCGTATTGCAAAGTACAACGTTCGCGCCCTGCAATCAAATAAGCACTACCTCATCACCAACGACGAGTCAAGCAATAAGCAGTAAGCAATAAGGAATATCTCTCATGATCGGAAGCGGACGAATCGTCGGCCTCGGCCTTATTATCGGCAGCGCGGTATTGCTGCTCGGCTTCATCGCCTGGGCTGTGACGGCGATTGCCAACAGCGAAACCTCGGCGGGCGGCATGGTGCTCGGCATCTTTCTGGCGCTGCTCGTTTTTGCGCCCATCATCGGCATCGGCGTGTACCTGCTGCGCCGTGGCCAAAGCGAGCAGCAGCAGTTTGATGTGGTCTCGAAGGAGAAGAAAATTTTGAACATGGTGCTGGCTCAGGGGCAAGTTGGCCTGGGCGAGCTGATCGGCGAGCTGGGCGAGCCGCGCGACCGCGTCGAGGACATGATCCGCGACTTGGTCGGTAAGCGCCTCTTTAGCGGCGCAATCAACTGGGACAAGGGCATTCTCTACAGCGTCGAAAGCCAGCAGCTCGCCGAAGGGCGACACTGCCCCAACTGCGGCGGCGAGCTGGAGTTTGCGGGCAAGGGCATCATCGCCTGCCCCTACTGCGGCAGCGAAGTCTTTCTGACGCAGCGCGCGGCGGCGAGCACGGAAGCAGAATCGGCAACGCGGGTGGTGGCGAGCGCATAACGCTGCCGGTACGAAACGGGATGGTCAACGTGACCGTCACGGCTCCAGATGAGCCGGCCGTACCCAGCAGCGGTTGGGTCGTGATTGTCACTTCTCTTCTCTATCACAGAGAAGTGACAATCACTGTCCGCCACCCGCTTGGGTAAGTCGAGGTAGCTTGGACAGTGACGGTCACTAGCAAAGGAGATTCCCATGGCAACACCAGAGCGCACGCTTGATCCGGCGCAGGAGGAACAGCAGGAGGGGGTGAACGGTCACGCGGCGGAGGCGTTGAGCGAGGAAATCGACTGGGAAACCTTTCGTCCGGAGCGCCCCAACATCGACCATCTCATCACCGAGGACGACACCCCCGTGGACAACTGGTTTTCCGAAACGCAGCAGCGGCTGTTGGCTGAGTCCCTTTACAATTCGTGGCAACCGGGCCAGCCGTTTATCACCATGGCGAATGTCGGTCTGTTTCATACGCCGCGTCTGCAGGCCATCGTGCCTGATGTGCTGGTTAGCCTGGGCGTTGAAGCACCAGAAGATACGAGGAAAAAATATAATCGCTCATATTTCACTTGGGAATTTGGCAAACCGCCGGATGTGGTCGTGGAAATTGTCTCCAACCGCAAGGGCAACGAAATTAGCGATAAGGTAGCGCGTTACGCCAATATGGGCGTGCCTTATTATGCTATCTGCGATCCTTGGCAGCTCATCCAAGCAGAGTTCCTAGTCGCATACCAAAAACTTGGCGGCATGTATGTACGCAAAGAAAACACCTTCTTTGATTCTATCAATTTGGGTTTGACGCTGTGGGAAGGGGTGTTTGAAGAAAAGCCGAACCTGTGGCTGCGTTGGATAAATGGAGAGGGCAACCTGCTTTTGACCGGTAGCGAGAGCACTAAACAGGAGAAGGCACGCGCCGAGCAGGAGAAGGCACGCGCCGAGCAGGAGAAGGCACGCGCCGAGCAGGAGAAGGCACGCGCCAATCAAGCCGAAGACCGCGCCGAACAGGAGAAAGCACGCGTCGATCAACTCATCGCCAAGCTGCGTGATTTAGGCGTCGACCCCAGTGAAATTTAACTAAAGGAGAACACTATGCCAGATCGATACGTGGAACGCGCCAAAGAAAACATGGGCGCGCTGGAGCGGCTCTTTAGCGGGCTGCCCGGCATCCAGGGCTACCGCGAAAAGGAGCTGCGCCGCGATGCCGACAGCCGCCTGCGCGAGACCATCGCCCGCGACCTGACCAACCAGCAGCAGCGGCTCAACAGCATCCAGCGCACGCTGATGAGCGGCGGCCTCACCCACCTGGACGACGTCGACCGGCTGATCACGCGGCTGCAAACGCTGGCCGATCAGGTGCGCGCGGCGAGCGAGGGCTACGCCGGTCTGTTCGACGCCATCAAGGTGCGGGACGAGGAATTGCGTGCGCTGCACAGCTTTGACGTGGCCCTGGCCGGTCGCGTGGCCGTGCTGCAAAACGACGTCGACGAGCTGCAGGAGGCGGCAAGCAACGGCGATGATGAGCTGATCCGCCGCGCCGTCAGCGCCATCGACAACACCCTGAACGATCTCAGCGCCACCTTCGAGCGCCGCCGCAGCGCCATCCTCGACACCGATCTGCTGCTGGATACAACCGTTGTGCCGGACGTGGACGACGAGACGCTGGAGAAAGCATCGGCTGAATCAACGCGGACAAACGCTTAATCAACCCACTTGCGTGGTGCGTGGTGCGTAGAGCGTGTACCGGTATACGCTCTACGCACTCTTAGCCTGAACCCGTTGAACGGGACGCTCCACGGCCACTTGTAAGGAATCTCTCATGGCCCGCATTATCGACGTTATCGAAGCACCCGATCAAGGCCCGAACCAAATCGTGGCGCGCGTGCCCGAATTTGGCGCCGGCGACTTTCGCTTTGGCAGCCAGGTGATCGTGCGCGAAAGCCAGCGCGCCGTCTTCTACCGCGACGGTCGCTCGCTGGACACCTTTGAGCCCGGTCGCCACACTATCAGCACGGCCAACCTGCCGCTGCTGAGCAACATCCTGCGCATGGCGACGGGCGGCGACGACGTTTTTACCGCCGAAGCCTACTTTGTCAACATGCGCGAATTTACGGATTTGAAGTGGGGTACGCCCCAGCCAATTGCCCTGCGCGACAGCGATCTCGGCCTGGTGCGGCTGCGCGCCTTTGGCCAATACACCATGCAGATCGCCGAGCCCAAGCGCTTTGTCGACCAGATCGTGGGCACGCAGGGGCTCTACAACACCTCGCAGATCGAGGACTATCTGCGCAGCTCGATCATCAGCCGCATGACGGACGTGCTGGGCGAAAACATGAGCGGCATCCTCGATCTGCCGCGCCTCTACGATGAGCTCTCCGCCGCCATCCGCGCCAAGGTGCAAGACAACTTCCAGGCGATGGGCATCCAGCTCAAGCAGTTTATGATCGTCTCCATCAGCCCCACCGAGGAGACGGCCAAGGCGATGGACGAGCGCGCTAGCATGGGCGCCATCGGCGACATGAACGCCTACATGCAGTTTAAGACCGCGCGCGCCCTGGGCGACGCCGCCAACAATCCCGGCGGCTCCGGTGAAGGGCTGGGCCTGGGCGCGGGCATCGGCATGGGCGCGGGCCTAGCGGGCATGGTCACGCAGGCGATGCAGGGCACGAACCAGCCGCAGCAGAACGCGGGTGCAGCGGGCGCAGGGGCCGCTGCCGCTGGTACGCCTTCGGTGATGACCTTGGATGAGGCCGCCGCCTATCTCAAGGTGCAGCCCACCGACGTGCAGGCCATGATCGACAGCGGCGATCTCAAGGCCAAGCAGATCGGCTCGCAGTACCGGATCAGCAAGCAGGTCATCGACGAGTTTTTGGCAAGCTAGTGGTGCAACCATGTTTCGACAGGTACGGGCACGCCATGGCGTGCCCGTACCCTCGCCGCCGCGTCCATTAGTCTCCATCAATTAGACCTCAATTGGATCAACGGCGGCGTAAATGACCAGACAGTTGTGATTAACGACCTTCGATGCATCCTCTGTAACTCAGAAAATACTTCACAGCCGCCGTCTGTGGTACAATAACGGCGAGCGAACCAAACCCGTGCGGGCGCTCCCTGCGCGGGTTTTTGTTATCGGCTATTTTACGAAACTATGCTGCCCACCCAACGCGCATTCAATGCACGCAGTGCATCGGCCACGGCTCGGCGTGTGCCACACGCCGCCGCGCCGGAAATCAATGCCCCGCTGCCCAATGCCAGCGCCACGATCAACGCACAGGTGTGGCTCAGCCAATTTCCGCTGCGGCCCACCGCGGCGTGGGCGGTGGTGGCCGCTTTGCTAACGGCGGGCTGGCCTGGCGCGCTGGTGGCGACGGACTGGCGAGTCGTGGCGCTGCTGCTGCTGCTGGTCGATCCGCTATGGGGCAGCCTGTGGCGGCTGGCGTCCGGGCGGCGCGCCCTGCTGCCGCTGACGCAGCAAATGGTGGGCGGTCGTTTCTGGCTGCCTTACCTGCAGCCGGGATCGCCCGCCGCCAATTTTTTGGGCGGCAATATCGGCGACGTTTCGCCCGTGCTCTTTCGGGTGGCGCTGCCGAGCGTCGTGCTGGCGCTGGCCGTGGCGAGCGTGCTCAGCGTGCAGGCCGTGGCGTTGACGAGCGCCGTCGTGCTGATCAGCGCGCTGGGCTGGCTGGGCAGCCGCTACCTGGGCGCGCCGCCCGCCGCGCTGCACGCGCTGGTGACGGTTGCGCTGCCGTGGTGGCTGGCGTTGGGGCTGGTCGCGCCGGGCTGGTCGGCGAGCGGCGGTGCGGCGATGGTCGCGCTGATTGGCCTGTGGACGCTGCACAACTGGGGTGAAGGCCGGCTGCTGCACAATGGGGAATTGGCCGACGAAATATTTGGCTGGCAGCGCTGGCTGGGCGTGGGGCTGGTGGCGCTGGCGGATGGTGGGCTGATCGTCCTGCTGCTGGTGTCGCGCTCTCCGCTGTGGCTGGCGCTCTTTGCGGTCGTGGCGCTGCCGACGTGGCTGGCCGTTTTTCTGGATCGACCGACGGCACGGCTCAACGTCTGGTGGCTGGCGGCGATGCTCGCCAGTGCGCTGGGCGTGGCGCAATGGGTGGGATAGCGATAATCACGAGCGTCCCCGGCACGCGCCAAGCCCAACGGCGAAGATAAAGCAGCGTGCGGCGCGTACCGGGGATGTGAGCCAACACAATTTTCTCGATCAATAACGGAGCAAACTTTGTCCGACCAACGAAAAGTCAGCGCGGAGGAGGCCGCCGAGCGCAGCGACCAAGTCCACAGCGTCGACAGCAAGCTGCTGGACCGCAGCGACGAGCGCGTCACCATCAAGCAGGTGCGGCGCGACCCGGAAGTGGTGGCTTTTGTGCGGCAGGCCAACCAGACGCTCTACGCCCTGGGCTACACCGAGCACGGCCAGCGACACGTCGGCCTCGTGGGCAACATTGCCGAAAATATCCTGGAGCGGCTCGGCTACGAGGAGCGCGTGTGCGAGCTGGCCAACGTGGCCGGCTATCTGCACGACATTGGCAACGTGATTCACCGCGAGAACCACGCCATGAGCGGCAGCCTGATGGCGTGGCGCATGCTCTCGCAGATGGGGATGACGCCGGAAGAGTGTGCGCTGGTGATGAACGCCATCGGCAACCACGAGGAGGAGCGCGGCCTCGCCAGCACGCCGATTGCCGCCGCCGTCATCATCGCCGACAAGGCGGACGTGCACCGCAGCCGCGTGCAGAACCCCAACATGGAGGAGTTCGACATCCACGACCGCGTCAACTACGCCGCCACGCGCAGCTTTGTGCGCGTGCAGGCCGAAGCGCACGTGATCGCGCTGGAGCTGGAGATCGATACGCACTTTGCCCACGTCATCGAATACTTTGAGATTTTCCTGGATCGCATGACGATGGTGCGGCAGGCCGTGGAATTTCTGGGCTGTAGCTTTCAGCTCATCATCAACGAGACCGTTTTTTCGGGGTAGGCGACGCTAAGTGTGCTATTATGTGTGCTTAATCTGTACACTGACTTTTTGCGGAATAATCAAAATCAGACGAAGTCCAAGAATTGGGAAGAAGCGATCAACGAAGGACGCGAAGGGACGTGAAGATTGTTCGTCGACGCTCTTGCTTCGTGCTTCTTCGCGCTCTTTGTTGATCATCTTCTAAATCTTTCCGGCTTTGCCAAACTCTCGACAGGTGGAACCAAGCATGAAAATTGTCCGTTTTACGGAGACGGCTTTTGGCGAAACGCCCGAACCGCGCTGGGGCGTCGTGGTCGACGAATGGGTTTTCCCCATGTGGCGACCGCCCTACCTCGCGCCCGACGGCGCGCCCGAAATCGATGGGCCACCCGTGCGGCTGAACGATGTGCGCCTGCTGGCGCCCGTGCAGCCAAGCAAAATTGTCTGCGTGGGGCGCAACTACGCCGAGCACGCCGCCGAGCTGGGCAACGAAGTGCCCGGCGAGCCGCTGATCTTTTTCAAGCCGCCCAGCTCGCTCGTCGGTCCCGGCGATGAGGTGGTGCATCCATCGATCAGCGAACGGGTGGACCACGAAGGCGAACTGGCGCTGGTGATCGGGCGGCAGTCGCGCCATTTGAGCGAGGATGAGGCAATGGACGCCGTTTTTGGCTACACCATCGCCAACGACGTGACGGCGCGCGACATTCAGAAAGGCGATAAGCAGTGGACCCGCGGCAAAGGCTTCGATACCTTCTGCCCCGTCGGCCCCTGGATCGACACCGCCTTTGACCCGCTGGCCGGTGAACACGGCGCGACCGTGCGCTGCTTGGTCAACAACGAGCTGCGGCAGGAGAGCACCACTTCGCTGCTGATCTTCCCCATTGCCCACGTGCTCAGCTACATCACCCGCGCGATGACGCTGGAGCCGGGCGATCTCGTGCTCACGGGCACGCCCGCCGGCGTCGCCCCCGTCCAGCCGGGCGACGTGATGACGGTGGAGGTCGAGGGGCTGGGGTCGATTTCCAATACGGTTGTTGCGGAGTAGCGGCAATTGGTCCAAAGGATTTGCCAACGAACCATCCAAGTCACAAACAAGATGACGCCGCTAACGAATTTTCTCGATATCGCTTCCCTGTCCACCGACCAATTCTGGAGCCTGCTGCGCCTTGCCAAGCGATTGAAGGAGGAACGCCGTGAACTGGGACAGAATGAGCCCATTCTCGCGGGCAAGACGCTGGGTATGCTCTTCCAGAAGCCAAGCCTGCGCACGCGCGTGAGCTTTGAAATGGGGATGCGACACCTGGGTGGCCACGCGATTTACATCGGCCCGCAGGAGGTGGGGCTGGGCACGCGCGAAAGCGTGCCGGATGTAGCCCGCGTGCTCAGTGGCTACGTCGACGGCATTATGGCGCGCGTCTTTGCGCACGAGCACGTCGAGCAGCTCGCGCAGTGGGCCAGCGTGCCGGTGATCAACGGTTTGAGCAACACGAACCACCCCTGCCAGGCGCTGACGGACATCTTTACGATTTGGGAAGCCATGGGCTTTGTGGATGAAAAGCTTGCGGGGCTAACCGTTGCCTTTGTCGGCGACGGCGACAACAACATTGCCTACAGCCTGCTGGCGGCGGCGGGCAAAGTGGGGCTCTCGCTGCGCATCGTTTCGCCCGCCGGCTACCAGCCCGACCCGCACATCGTCGACGCCACGGACGCCGACGTGACGGTGACGGACGACCTGGAGGGCGTGGTGGGCGCGCAGATTGTGTACACGGACGTGTGGACGAGCATGGGCTGGGAAGCCGAGCGCGAGGAGCGCGTCGCGGCACTGGAGGCTTATCGGGTCGATGCGGCGCTGGTCGAGCGGACGCGCAACCGCGACGTGCGCGTGATGCACGATCTGCCCGCCCACCGCGGCGAGGAAATCACCGACGCGGTGATGGACGACGGGCGCCACTTGATTTTCCAGCAGGCGCACAACCGGCTGCACGCGCAAAAGGCGCTGCTGGCGCATCTGTTGGGAGGAGTGGAGGAGTGATCGGTAACTGGTTTGCCAATTATACTTTTTGTTCTAACAAAGCGTCTCTAATTGCCACTTGCTACTTACCAGCTGCCGATGACTAAACACCGATGACCGACTTTCTAGACTCCCTGGCGCGCCTACGCAACCCCATCAACCTGCTCGACATTGCGCTGGTGGCGCTGATCTTTTACGCGCTGCTGCGGCTCTTTCGAGGCACGCAGGCCGTGCAGCTGCTGCGCGGCATCCTGGTGATTGCGCTGGTGGCGGTGGCGGTGATCAACAGTGACTTTATCGATCTGACGGCCTTTAGCTGGCTGATTCGCAACAGCACGGGGGTGGTGCTTGTGGCGATTCCGGTAATTTTCCAGCCGGAGCTGCGGCGGGCGCTGGAGCGGGTGGGCCGCTCGGCTCCGGTGCTCACCTGGCGCAGCAGCGATGCGCCCACGCAGCGCGTGGTCAGCAACGTGGTGCGGGCGGTGGAGCAGCTGGCCCAGCAGCGACACGGCGCGCTGATTGTCTTCGAGGGCGCAACGGGGCTGGCCGATTACGCCACCAGCGGCACGCGGCTCGACGCGGAGATTACCTCCGAGCTTTTGACGACGATCTTCTTTCCGAAAACGTCGCTTCACGATGGGGCCGTGATCATCAGCGGCTACCGCGTGGTCGCCGCGGGCTGCGTGCTGCCGCTGACGGCGCGCAGCCTGGGCGATACGCAGCTGGGCACGCGCCACCGCGCGGGCATCGGTCTTTCCGAGCAGAGCGACGCGCTGGTGATCATCGTCTCGGAGGAGACGGGCACGACTTCCGTGGCGCGCAACGGGCGCATTCTGCGGCTGGAGCCCAACCGCTTGCGCACGCTGCTGAGCGAATTTTACCGACCGTAGACGACGACGCTAGAGGAGTGCGTGAGCAAAGCGACGGCAGCCGAACGTAAACGGCTCGACTTGGTGTAGATTTTAAGAGATTGACCTAACATGGCGCGAAGTGCCGAAGTTTCTTCCGTTTCCCAGCCAACAAAGCCACCGGCAGAGGAGACAACCAATCAAAACGCAGCGCTGCTCGCCGCGAGTAGCGGGGCTGCGAGCAATGGAGCCGTGAGCAACGGGGCCACCGCGCCCGGCGTCAAGCGGAAAGGCGTGGCCAAACGCAGCGCGCCCGCGCAGCCGGAGGAACGCGCCGCGTCGCGCGATGCGGCGCGCCGCCGGCTGCGCGGGCGCTTGTCCGAGAATCGCGCCCGCGTGCTCGAGCACGTCAGCACGCTGATTCTATCGCTTGTGCTGGCCTGTATTGTTTGGTTTACCGCCGTCTCCCAGGAAAATCCAATCCAGACGCAAATTTTTACGGTTCCGCTGGAAGTTCGCAATGTGCCCGCTGGGCTAGAGGTGTTGGACATGCCAAGCATGACCATTAACCTGACGGCCAAAGCTCCCCAGCGCACGCTGGAGGTGCAAACCAACGATGACTTTCACGCCTTTGTCGATCTGGCCGACGCCGAGCCCGGCTTTACCGAGCAACCCATCACCATACTTTTGCCGGAATCACGCATTGAGGTTATTTCTCAAGAGCGCGAGGTGTTGACGCTGCAGCTCGATCCGCGCGACCAGCAGGAAGTGCGCATCGAAGGGCGCATCATGGATGGCCCGGCCTTTGGCTACGAACCGCTGGAGCCAATCATCACCCCGATTTCCACAACGATCCGCGGTCCCGAGACGCGCGTGGAGCAGGTGGCCGAAGCGGTTGTCGAAATTTATTTGGATGGGAGCAACAACCAGGTGGAGCGGCCCAACCTCCCCATTCAGCTGCGCGACGCTCAGGGAAATGTGGTGGAAGGCGTACAGGCAGAGCCGCCCCTGGCGACGGCGAAGGTTCCCATCGAAGAGCTGCCGGGGCGCAAGGAAGTGGCCGTGCGCGTCAATTACGTGGGCGAGCCGGCGCGCGGCTATCGCCTGGGCGGCATCAAAATTGAGCCGTCAACGGTCGTGCTGACGGGTGATGACGAAATTTTGGAGGATCTGCCGGGCTTTGTGGAAACGCAGCCCATCGATTTATTTAACGCCAGCGAGGACATCCGCCAGCGCGTGCGTTTGCAGCTGCCGCCCGGCGTGGAAACGCTCGAAAGCAGCAGCGTACTGGTAACGGTCAGCATCACGACCAACGAGGGCGGGCGGACGGTCTCGCGCGTGCCCGTCATCAAAAACGCAGCCGAAGGGCTGGTTGCCAGCTATCTGCTCGACCGCGTGGACGTGATTCTGAGCGGGCCGCAGCCGCTGCTCGAATCGCTCGAGGAGGACGACGTGCGCGTGATCCTCGACGTGGAAGGGCTGCTGCCGGGCAATCACCCCATCGTGCCCATTGTGCAGGTGCTCGACGGCCTGCAGGTCGAGGAGGTGCTGCCGCCCACGGTGCAGGTCTCCATTTCCGAGGAAATTACCGAAGGCGACAGCTCAACGCCGTCGCAGTGAGCATTATGAATAAACGAAAACCAACTATCGCCCTCGTCGGGCGGCCCAACGTCGGCAAGTCGACGCTCTTTAACCGCATCACGGGCAAGCGCACGGCCATCGTCGAGGATATACCCGGCACCACGCGCGACCGCATCTACGGCGAAAGCAACTGGAACGGAAGCGGCTTTAACGTGATTGATACGGGCGGGCTGGAAGCGCCGGGCGGCATGCTCGGCAGCCGCGACGAAGCCGTGACCACCGGCAACGCCAACACGGTCAGCGCCGGCACGGTCAACGCCAACGCCGTTCCCATGGGCAGCCGCCTGCGCGACAGGCGCGGTCGGCTGCTGGAAAGCAATGCCCCGCTGGCCGAGGATTCCGCGCTCTTTACCGAGCACATCCAAAATCAGGCGCAGCTCGCGCTGGACGAAGCGGACGCGATTATCTTTGTGGTGGACGGCAAGGAAGGGCTTTCCGCTGCGGACGAAGACGTGGCGGGGATGCTGCGTCGCACGGACAAGCCCATCTTCCTCGCCGTCAACAAAACCGAGAGCCCGGAGCGGCGCGACAACGCCGTCGAGTTCTGGAACCTGGGCATCGGCGAGCCCTACACCATCAGCGCCTACCACGGCTACGGCGTGGCCGATCTGCTGGACGAGGTGGTGCAGGCCCTGCCGCACTTCCCCGCCTACGGTGACGAAGAGCCAGCGGACGACACCATTGCGATTGCGCTTGTCGGGCGGCCCAACGTGGGCAAGAGCAGCCTGCTCAACCAGCTCTTTGGTCAAGAGCGCGCCATCGTCAGCGACGTGCCCGGCACCACGCGCGACCCGGTCGACACCGACCTGGTCTTTAACGGCCAAAAGATGACGCTGATCGACACCGCGGGCATCCGGCGGCGCGGCAAAGTCGAGCCGGGGATCGAGCGCTACAGCGTGCTGCGCTCCATGCGCGCCATCGACCGCGCGGACGTGGCCCTGCTGCTGATCGACGCCACGCAGGGTGTTACCGCCCAGGATGCGCACGTGGCGGGCTACATCATCGAGCGCTACAAGGGCGTGATCGTGGTGGTAAACAAGTGGGATGCGCTCGAAAAAGATGAGCACACGATGATCGAGTTCACCAAGCGGGTGCGCGCCGATCTCAAGTTTTTGGACTACGTGCCGGTGCTCTTTATCAGCGCGCTCACCGGCCAGCGTACCCACCGCATTTTGCCCGCCGTGCTGGAGGTCGTCGAGGCGCGGCGACACCGCATCGGCACGGGCGCGCTCAATCGCGTCGTCCAGCAGGCGTATGATCGCTCGCCGCCCAAATCCAAGAGCGGCCGTCGGCTGCGCCTCTACTACGCCACGCAGGCGGATATCGAGCCGCCGACCTTTGCCTTCTTTATCAACGACAAAGATTTGGTTCACTTTTCCTACGAGCGCTACCTGGAAAATCAGCTGCGCGCGCACTATCCCTTCATCGGCACGCCGCTGCGTCTCTTCTTCCGGCCCAGGCAGCAGAAGGAGGAGTAGGTAGCAAGTAGCAAGCAGCGCGGGAAATACCTCGCTGGTAATCCTGTTTCGAGAAGACAATCGACGAGTCAAGCCTCCTGCTACCTGCTACCCTGCTGCCTGCTACCCATCCCCATGACCGAACGACTACAAACTTACAGTATTGAACTTTTCCTCGTCGGCTTGCTCCTGATCGCCGTGCTCTTCTTCGGCTATCTGGGGCTGGGCCTGCTGCCGCGCGAGCTGGAGGAGACCTTCTCCAGCTCGCGCGCGCTGGACTACGTGGCGGAGCAGGTCGATTTTGGGCCGCGCGCGGCGGGCTCCGAGGCGGCGCTGCAAACCAGCGACTGGCTCGTCGAGCGACTGACCAACGTGGGCTGGAACGTGGCCATTCTGCCCTTTCCGCTTACGATCACAAACGACGCGGGCGAGACCGTCGATGCAACGGCCCGCAACCTGATGACGGTGCGCCCGCCCGTCAGCGGGGGCGCGGCGAGCAACAGCGTCACGTGGGTGGTCACTTATTACGACACCCTGCCCGGGGACGGCGGCGGATCGCCGGGAGCCGTTGACGGGGCTTCGGGGGCGGCGGTGCTGGTGGAGCTGGCGCGCTCGCTCAACCTCGGCGACGAGGGGCAGACGGTCTGCTTTGCGCTGCTGGAGGCGGGCCGCAGCCCGGCGTCGACGGGTGTCGATGGAGGGGGCGCGACGGGGCTGGACTACCTGCTGCGCAGCTTTGAGGGCGAGGTGCCAAACATTGTGGAGCCCTGTCGCGGGCCGCGGGCCGTGGTGGTGCTGGATGCGGTTGGCGGCCAGATGCCCTCGCTGTCCGAGGGCGGAGACAGCGCCCTCAACGCCGCGCTGCAGCAGGCGGCCGCCGCCACGGAAAACAACTTGGCCACGACGACCCTGAGCCCCGCCGACGCGGGCGCTGCGCCGCTGGTCGAGGCGGGCGTACCCGTCGCCGTCCTCTCCACCGGCGCGCCGCCCCCGCAGAGCGACACGCTCGAGCGCGTCGAAGTCGCCACGCTGGAGCGCGTCGGGCGTATTTTGCAGGTGTGGCTCGAAGCGGGCGCGCCGTTCTAGCGCGAAGCGGCTTCATTTGGAGAAGAGACGCGGTCACCACCTTTAGGTCAATCCAAAAAAATGGATGTACCGGTTGGAATCAACGCCTCACCTCCCCCAACCCCTCCTCTCCACGCGTGGAGAGGAGGGGGGCTATTCTGTCGCCTCGTCGACCCGGCGATAGGAGGGGCGGTGAATCTGAACGTGACCTTCCCGGCAATTTTATTCCTTGGAATAGCCTTGGGATATTCCGGCGCGGGAGCGCTGGCACGCGTGGTGGACTGAGTAGCAGATATAGAACGAGTGGAAGATGAAGTGGTTTCGCTGGCCCTTTGGCGACGCGCCCCAGCCGATTGTCGTGGTGTCGGGGCTGCCGCGCACGGGCACGTCGATGATGATGCGCATGGTGGAGGCGGGCGGTATCCCGGCGCTCACTGATGAATTGCGCGTGCCCGATCCGGACAATCCCCGCGGCTACTACGAGCTGGAGCGCGTCAAGGCGCTGGAGCGGGGGGACGCCGCCTGGCTAGTCGACGCGCCGGGTCGCGCCGTCAAAGTGATCTCGACGCTGCTGCGCCATCTGCCGGCGACGCACGAGTACCGCATCGTCTACATGCACCGGCAAATCGGCGAAGTGCTCTCGTCGCAGCAGAAGATGATGGCGCGCGCGGCAATGGCGGACGAGGGCGCAGCCGCCACCGACGATCCGCTAGTCCTGGGCAAAATGCTGCGCAGCCACGACATGCAAATTCGCGCCTGGGTGGATGAGCAGCCCAACATGCAGGTGCTGGATGTCAACTACAACGCCCTGATCGCCAACGCGCAGCCCGCCGTTCAGCGCGTGGCGGATTTTTTGGCGGAGATGAACAAGGGCGCATTGGATACCGGGGCGATGGCGCAGGTGGTGGAGCCGGGGCTGTACCGCAATCGGGGGTAGGGGACGCACGCGGGAAGAAAAGATCTTCCTTTGAGCCCGTCGAAATCAGAGCCCGTCGAAGCCTGAGCTGGGTTCAGCTGCCTGAGTTTCCAACGAACCAAGATGTTTATTTGTGGAGGGTGTATTTCGGTTTATGGGCAGCTTCGGCATAGGGCAAAACGGCAGCGTGCGGCCCACCAGACCTCTCCCCCAAAGCCCCCCTCCTCTGAGGAGAGGGGCTTTATCCGACTCGCTACCCACGAACCAACAGCGAGGGGGAGCGGTCGAACGCCCCGCCGACACGGGTTCGCCCCCAAATTGAAACGCACCCATTTGTAAATTTTATATTGACAACTATCAATATATATGATAAAGTCAAAACATGTTAACTCAACAACCCTTGACAACCCTTCCTGAAACGCGCGAACGCAACGGCTGTTGTGCGGACGTTTCGCTCTGCTACGGCGTGGAGGAGGCTACGAAGCTGGCTCAAATGTTCAAAGCGTTGAGCCACCCCGTGCGGCTGCAAATTGTGGCGCTGCTGAGCCGCTACGGCGGCCAAGTCTGCGTCTGCGACATTGAGGCGCAGTTCGATCTCAAGCAGCCGACAATTTCGCACCATCTTAAAGTGCTGCGCCAAGCGGGGCTGATCGAGAGCGTGCAGCACGGGCTGTGGGTCTACTACTACGTGCGGCCCGCGGCCCTGCAGCAGCTTTGCGGCGTCTGTGATGGGATGTTGGACGAGGAGATGGCGGTTGACGCCGCGGCTTAACGGACCATGAACATCACCATTCGCCACACCGAGCCAGACGATTACGAAGCGCTCCACGCGATCATGACGCAGCCGCGCGCCGCGGCGGGCACGATGCAGATGCCGCTGGCCTCAAAGGAATCCTGGCGCAAACGGCTCGCCGACCCGCGCGACGGATTTTATAGCCTCGTTGCCTGCGTGGAGGTGGCGGGCGAGCCGCGCATCGTGGGGTCGGCTTCGCTGGATATTGTGCAGCGCCCGCGACGTCGACACGTGGCCGGGCTGGGCATGGCCGTCCACGACGATTGGCAAGGGCGGGGCGTCGGCAGTGCGCTGATGGCTGCACTCGTGGACTTAGCCGACAATTGGATCGATGTGCAGCGCATTGAGCTGACCGTCTACACGGACAATGCGGCGGCGGTGCATCTCTACAAAAAATTTGGCTTCGAGGTTGAGGGCACCCTGCGCTCCTACGCCTTTCGCAATGGCGTTTACGTTGATGCATACTATATGGCGCGGCTGCGAGCGTAGTGGGAGGGCGCGCCCTCCCACTACGCTCGCGAACAATCTATGAGCAACTTTGATTTTTTTGCGTTAAATATCGAAGTTTATAAATATACTCATTCGTTTTCTCTCTGCTTTGAAAGGAGCAACCCATGACTACCCCACTGACGCCCATCACGATCGATAACGTAATCGACGATTCCACTTCCTGCTGCGAGCCGACCTGCTGCACGCCCAGCGCGAGCGGCCAGCCCACTGCCGCGGCAACCAGCGACGCCATCCGCGAGAACGTGCGCGACCGCTACGCCGCCCGCGCCCGCGCCGTCGGCGTAGCCAAGGGCGCTTCGTGCTGCACGCCCAGCGGAGACAGCTCGACCGTGAGCGACGATCTTTACTCCACGGACGAGCTGTCGGACGTGCCGGAAGACGCCGCCAGCGCTTCGCTCGGCTGCGGCAACCCCACGGCGATTGCCTCGCTCAAGCCCGGTGAAACCGTGCTCGATCTCGGCTCCGGCGGCGGCATCGACGTTTTCCTCGCGGCCAAGCAGGTGGGGCCGGAAGGCTTTGTCTACGGCGTGGACATGACGGACGAGATGCTCGACCTGGCGCGTCGCAACGCCGAGCGGCAGGGCGCGACCAACGTCGAATTTCGTAAGGGGCACATCGAAGACATCCCGTTGGCGGATGAGACAGTGGATGTGATCATCTCCAACTGCGTTATTAACCTCTCGCCGGACAAGGGGCAGGTGCTCAACGACGCCTTCCGCGTGCTCAAGCCGGGTGGTCGCCTGGGGATTTCGGACATCGTCGTTGACGGCACGCTGGATGATTTGCCCATTGGCGAAGAACAAATCCGCGGCGCACTGAGCTGGGCGGGCTGCGTCGCCGGCGCGCTGACGGTGGACGACTACCGCGCGCTGCTGGCGGAGGCGGGCTTTGAACGCATCGACATCGAGATCGCGGGCCATTATTCGCTGGAGTCGCTGGGGCAGGATGCGGCGGGGGCACGGGCGCTGGGGCTAACGGCGAAGCAGGCGGATGATTTGGCGCGGCGCTTTGCCAGCGGCAGCATTCACGGCGTATCGACCGGCGTAGGGTTCAACGCGGAGACGCAGAGATTTATGCGGTAAAGGAGAATGTTATGGAGCAAGCGAGGCAGAGGGGAGACGTGTCGGACCTGTCATTTCGACGTTGGCGACCCGCCTTCATGCGAGAAATCTGCTGAACCGTGGTAAACGCAACATGGCTGCTAGTTGGATACTGCTGCGTCACAGATCAATCGCCCCACTAGTATCCGACGGATTTAAACGCACCGCTTTACACGGGCATTAACCTTCTTGGCAGCGATATAGAGGTAGAGGTAAAGGGAGACCACCCTTGGGATTTCAACGGCCTGGCTGCCCGCAAAGGACGCACGGCGCATCCGGCGGGTATCTCCCGAATTCTTCCAAACGCCCTCCTCGGCGGCCCTCGTGGCATGGTGTTTGCCACTGTGTTTCGGCCTGAAAACAAAGGGGACATACGCTTCGTTGTCAATCCGCTTGCACCCGCCTTCGGTGGCCCGGCCTGGGATTTCCTCTGGACAATTCCGATGCCCCAAGTCGGAAAAATATACGAGCTATCGTATCGAAGCCTGTTGAAGCCCTTTGCTAGCGCCGACGATATTTTGTTGGAGTACGAAAGATTTAGTCAGAGTTAGTGTTTGACTTTGAAAACGGCTGCAAATGCTTCACAAAGTGCCTTTGCAGCGTGTCGTGATACGCCTGCTCGTGGCGGCGCATGGCATCGTGCAGCGCGTGGCGCAGGTCGTCATCGGCGAAGACGGAGCCGAAGGTGACGTGCAGAATTTGGCGAGTGTGAAAGTCGTCGAGCAGCGACGGCAGCTCTTCGTCGGCCAAATTGGCAAGCGCGGGCATCTGCGCGATTTCGGCGGAGACGTGGTAAGTGGCGCGGTCGGTGGGGTAGCGCTCGACGGCGAGATCGACGATGTCGCGCAGGAGGCCGGGGTCGACGTGGGCGAGGGCGCGCAGCGCTTCGAGGTAGCTGGTGCCGGCGGTCTTGAGGTGGACGAGTTCGCCCGCTTCCTGCGCCGCAATGGGGTAGATGCGGAACTTGTCCGAGCCGGAGTGGAGGCTGAGCTTGTACGGGCCAAAGGTGCGCGCCACGGCGACGTGCTGGACAAACGAGGTGCGAAAGTCCTCCAGATCGCCGATGTAATCGACGCCCTTCTCGAAGCGACCGACGTAGCGCGGCGCGAGGCTGGTTACGGTCACGCCCAGCCGCTGCAGCTCGCTGGCAATGTAGATATGCTCGGCCAGGCTGGTGACGCTTTCGGTTTCGTCGACGCTCATCTCGAAGTCAAAGGGGCGGTCGCCGAGGCGGTCGCGCAGGTGGCGGTGCATTTGTACGGTGTGGGCCACGGCCTGGCCATACTTGGCCGCTGCCCGCATCAATTCTTCCTCCGTTACATCAACTTTACTTGTGCCCAGATCCACCGTGCCCGCCAGCCGCGCCGCCAGCTCGCCTGCCGTGCTCTCCAGCACGTCCCACGGCAGCGCGTCGACCTTCTCGCGCAAGGCGTCGCGTCCCGCCGTATTCGCTCCATCGTCGACAAACTCACCGGGATCGATGGTGTAGAACGAGTAGCCCGCGGCGACGCAGGCGTCGATATCGTCGCTATTCTTGAGGTGATCGGCATCCGCGCCAAAGCCGCTGCGCCAGCCCGCCTGAAATGCGCCCCAGAGCGCGTCGTCCATCACCTGCTGCGGCGTGCGGCCCGTGCGCGCGTTTTCGCGGATGGACTGCTGCGCCAGAATCGGCGACATCGTGTAGGCGTTGTCGGCGTGGCCGTCTTTCCCGTCGTAGAAGACCTCGCGCAGGGCGGCGAGGTGGCCGGGCGTGGCGAGGCCGAGCCTATCGCCAAAGCCGGCGGAGGGGCGCAGCCCCAGCGGCTGGGCCACGAGATGGGGCAGCGTGCCGCGCAGGGCGGCGGCGTTTTCGGCGCTGCGCTCGCCCGCCGTCAGCGTGTAATCCTCGCCGCGAATGATGACGGTGTCCACGCGGCCACTAAAGCGCTCGTGCAGCTGCGAATCGCGGGCGAGGCAGCCGAGGTACTGCTCGTCGCCCTGCTTGCCCAGAAAGAGCAGCGCATGCTGGATGGCGACCACCGAGCGCGGGTAAACCTGCATCGCACTCAGGCGACCGAGTTCGTCGGCGAGCGCGGCGCGGTCGTGGGCGGTAGCGGGCTTGGTGCCCGCGCTTTCCATGTAGGTGAGGACGGTTTGCGTCATGGGGTGGTGAACGTATTGGAGTGTGCGAAGAACCTATGCGATAGCTACTTCCACGTAGCTGGATTCGCTTCGCGGCGTAGGAACGTTTTCGCCTTCGAGTTGCAAACCTTCGACGTGAAATTCAATCGCCTCCTGCATATTGCGCTCCACCTCCTCACGCGTTCGTCCCGTTGAGACGCAGCCATCTAAATCGGGTGAATAGGCAGAGTAGCCCGTCGACGTGTTTTCGATGACAATTAGATATTTCATTTCATTCCCGCTTGCTTCAAAATGCTGTTGGATGTGCCTGGCGCTAATTCATCTCGCAGGTGGCCGGGAATGGTGACCAATCCCTTTTTCTCCGGATGCTTGTACTGCCGGTGACTACCGCGAGTCCTCACGAGATATCAACCATCGCTTTCAATCAGCTTGATTGCTTGCTGCACCTTCATGAAAATTATACCCTACCGCTTGATTTCCACCCACCCATTACTTTTCCCACTCTCCACAATCGCTTCGATCACGCGCATATTTGCAACGCTGTCCTCGATCGGCGTGGGCACAGGGGTGTCGTTGAACACGGCCTGGGCAAACAAATCGCCCTGAATCGTGTACTGATCCACTGTGTCAAAGGTAATTTCCTCCGTCTTGCCGTCGTGCTGATGCCAGATGCGACAGGGCCGATCCGGCGGCGCGTTAAAGGGAATCTCAATTTCGATGCGCCCCTTTGTGCCAAAGATGTTGACGCGCTGGTAGCCCGCCAGCTGCATCGACGAGGTGAGCGTCGTCGTGTTGCCGTCGCCAAAATCGAGGATGGCCGACGAGAGCCGCTCCACGCCCATCGACGGGTCGTAGTCGACGACGCCGACGGCGCGCGTCGGCTCCGCGCCAAAGATGAAGCGCCCCACCGAAATCGGGTAGCAGCCCACATCCATCAGGCTGCCGCCGCCGATGTCGGGCTGGTTGCGGATGTTGTCCGGGTTGGCGTTAAAGTAGGCAAAGTGGCCGTGGACGTGGCGCAGCGCGCCGATTTCGCCTTCGTCCACAATCTGCTTGGCGCGCTGCCACTGCGGGTGGTGGCGATACATAAAGGCCTCCATTACCTTGAGCTCCGGGTGCGCGCGCGCGGCGTCGACCAGCTGCTGCGCCTCGTCGCTCGTGAGTGCAATCGGCTTTTCGCAGAGCACGTGCTTGCCCGCCTCCACCGCCTTGATCGACCAGGGCACGTGCAGGTGATTGGGCAGCGGATTGTAGACGGCGTCCACGTTCGGGTCGGCGAGCAGCTCCTCATACGAGCCGTGCGCGGTGGGAATGCCCAGCTCAGCGGCGACTTCCTGGGCGCGCGCCCGATCGCGTGAAGCGATGGCGACCACTTCCGTGTGCTCGCCTTTTTGCATGGCGGGGATGACCTTGCCCGTGCCAATCTTGGCCGTGCTCAGAATGCCCCAGCGTAATTTTGACATGATTGCTCCTCAACGGTGGAGGTGAATGGAGAGGTTGCGCCGCATCGGGGAAGGCAGCGGCTGCTGAATCAAACCACGGATCGGGGGTTCCGTCAAGTGAGGTGGGAAGAAGACAGCAATTCCAAATTCGTAGATTCCAACCGCAAATGGATGCAGATTTACGCGGATGTTTCCGAAACAGCTAGGGTAATCTACGTTTATCCGTGTTTATCTGCGGTTTCTGTTTTATATTGGAACTGCTGGAAAGATAGATGTATATCAGAGAGCTCTGGATTATAATATCGGCTATCGGAGCAAACGACGCAACTAGCCGGAGAACTCACCATGTACTTCCTCGCCCTCGACCTCGGCACCTCCTTTCTCAAAGGCGCGCTGCTCGATCTCGACGCGCTGGCCCTGCGCCACCCGCAGCGGCGGCCCTTCCCCGACCCCGTGCCCAACCTTCCCCCGCACTTCTTTGAAGTGGCGCCCAAGGCTGTGGTGGAGGCCGCGCGGCAACTGATTGGTGATCTGGTCGAAGCGGCGGGCGACGGGGGCGAGGCGTGCGCCGGGCTGCTGGCGTGTAGCCAAATGCACGGCTTTCTGCTCACGGACCCAGACGGCACGCCCCTCAGCAACGTCATCACCTGGCGGGACGAGCGGGCCGTGACGGAGCGCCCGGCGGGCGACACCTATTTTGACGGGCTGTTGGCGAAGCTGGATGCGGACGACGTGCAGGCGCTGGGCAACGGTCTGCGGCCCGGTCTGCCCGTTGGGGCGCTCTGCTGGCTGGCGCAAAATGACCAGCTGCCCGCGAATGCGACGCCCGCTTCGCTGCCGGATTGGGTGCTGCGGCAGCTCTGCATCACGTCCGGCAGGGCGCACACCGGCCCCGTCGTCGAGCCGACCAATGCGGCGTCGTATGGCCTGCTCCACCTAGCCAAGCGTGACTGGCACCGCGGCGCAATCGAAAAGCTGGGGCTGGCGCAGCTGCACTGGCCGACGGTGCAGCCCGTGCACCACGCGGCGGGCACGCTCGACCTGCACGGTCGCAAAATCCCCGTTTACCCCGCGCTGGGCGATCACCAGACGGCGCTTTTGGGCACGGGGCTGCGGGCGGGCGAGCTGTCGCTCAACGTGGCCACCGGCTCGCAGGTGAGCCTTGTGGTGCCCCGCCACCAGCCGGGCAATTACGAAGTGCGCCCCTACTTTGAGGGCCAATATCTCAACACGATCACCAACATCCCCGCGGGGCGGGCGCTGGGCGCGCTGGTTGATCTGCTCACGGAGCTGGCGCGGGCGGAGGGCGTCGACCTGCGCGATCCGTGGGGATCGATTGCGCGTGCCGTCGAGGCCGTGCCCAAGACGGATGCGGCGGTGGACCTCTCCTTTTTCGCCGCGGGGTCGGCTGGGCGTGCGGGCGGGGCGGGCAGCATTACCAATCTGCGCGAAGAAAACTTGACGGTGGGCCATCTTTTTCGTGCGGCCTTTGAGCGCATGGCCGAAGATTTCTACGCCCAAGCCCAGCGCTTCATCCCCGACCCAAAGTCCGATGCAGCCGCGGAGCCGTGGTCGCAGATTGCCTTTTCCGGCGGTCTGGCCCAGCGGATAAGCGTGCTGCGCGAACTGATCGCCACCCGCTTTGGCCGTGGCTACCGCTTGAGCAGCGCAAACGAAGATGCACTGCTGGGGCTGCTGGCGCTGGCGCTACATCTTGCCGATCGGGCCGATTCAGCGAGCGCCGCGGCTGCGCTTTTGCGTGAACAAGCGGGCGGCCCCACGGTCGATTGATGTGACAATTTTGTATCCTGCCGCGTGACGCGATAGATGGATGCACGGGGGGAAGCTTGATAAACTACACACAACCCGACGCTTAACTCGTCGGGTTTTGCTTTTGTTGTTTACAGGAGATAGATCATGGACATGCAAACAAATGGCCGTGGGCCCGGACAATCCCGGGGTCGATTGGCGGGCAAGGTCGCCCTGGTGACGGGTGCGGGCACGGGTATTGGCGAGGCGATTGCCAAGAAGTTCGCCTACGAGGGAGCACAGGTGCTGTTGGCCGGATTGCCAGAAGATCCGCTGGATGATGTGGCACGCGACATTCAACAGCGCGGCGGGCAAAGCGCCGTCTTCCGCGGTGATTTGGGCAAGGAGCAGGAAGCGGCCCAGTGCGTGCAGGCGGCCGTTGATGCGTTTGGTCGGCTCGATGTGCTGATCAACAACGCGGGCGTTTTTCCCGAAACCAACGAGACGCAGGATTACTCGCTGGAGAGCTTTGAGGCGATGCTGCACAACAACATCCGCCCCACCTTTTTGATGACGAAATTTGCGCTGCCGCTGCTGCAGGAGACGCGCGGCTGCATTGTTTCCGCGGGCTCCGAAGCGGGCCAGCTTGGCATCCCGCAGAACACGCCGTATGGGGGAACCAAGGCATTCAACCACGCCTTTATGAAGGGCGTGGCCGTGGAGCAGGCCAAGTATGGCGTGCGGGCCAACTGCGTCTGCCCCGGCGCGATTGATACGGCCTGGACGCATAAGGAGAGCGGCCCCATGGATAGCCAAATGGAGAAGATGGTTGTGCAGGCCACGCCGATGGGTCGCCGCGGCACGCCGGAGGAGATCGCCAACGTCTACGCCTTCCTCGCCTCGGACGAAGCCAGCTTCGTCACGGGCGCGCTCTACAACGTCGATGGCGGCATCACCATTGCCAAGGGCAGCGTGGGCGATCAGGTGCCCAGCGAGCTCAAGCAGGAGCCCCGGGGCGTGCTCAATCTCGATCACAGCATCGATCCTGCTTCGGCAGCTGGCTAGATGAGAAAATCCAGCTCCCTTAAATCGGGTGGGTCCCAAATCGTGGGGGCGTTCGACCCCAACCCCTCATGGAGGGCTTGCTTGACTACGAGACGGGTGAAGCCCCTTCCCCTCTAGAGGGGAAGGGGTTTGGGGATGGGGTCCTGTAAACGACCCCTGGTAGAATGTCCAATCCTCGAAGCTCGCCAAAAACTTGGGACGCACCCCCCCCATCTGCTTGATTGACACGCCTATTTGGCTGTGTTACGCTGGCGCAAATCAACCAAAGGGACACGGCTTGCCGTGTCCCTCCTGCTGTTTGGGTATTTGCCCAAATCGATGGATTTATGCCCTCTACATCTTCCCGATCCGCTGCCGCAGCCGCCCACGCGCTTGCTCAATCTGAATCGCTCGCTTCGGCAGCGCGCGGCCCGGCAAGCGTGCTCTCGCTGCGCGTTGTCCCCACGGCGGCGGTCGTGCCCCACGAAGAGTTTGACGAGCAACGCGTGCAGCAGCTTGCCCAGCGCCTGCGGGCCGACGGCGTGCTGCGCAACCCGCCGATTGTGGCCGAGCTGCCCGCTTCCGCTGCGTCGGGCAAACGCGGCGGAGCGCGCTACATTGTGCTGGATGGCGCCACGCGCACGAGTGCTGCCCAGCGAATGGGCTATCCACACGTGGTGGTGCAGTTGGTTGATTTGGCGGCGGGCGGCGTGCAGCTGCGCTCGTGGAATCACGTGGTTCGTGGGGCAAACGGGCAAGGAGCCGCCGGGGAGATAGTTGGAGAGGAAGCCGGGGGGGAAGAGAGAGGGGAAGCAGCACTGATGGCGCTGATGGAGAGCGTACCGGGGCTGCGGCTTGCGGCGGCGACTTCGCCCGTCGATGGCGCGGGGCCGGCGCAGGGTCGCATTACCACGGCGGCGGGCAGGCTGTTTGACCTGCATCTCGCGCCCCCAGCGCACAACGGGGCGGCGCACGAAAATTTGGGCGGCTGGCTGGAGCCGCTGGCGAAGCTGGTGCAAGCCTACGGCACGTGGGGCAATGTCGAGCGCACGCTGAGTCCGAGTTTGGACGAGATGCAGGCCCTGTACAGCGACGTGGTGGCGCTGGTGGAATTCCCTCGCCTGCGCGTGGAAACGGTGCTTGATGTCGCGCAGCGGGGGCAGCGGCTGCCCGCAGGCATTACGCGCTTTGTCATTCCGGGGCGTATTCTGCGGCTGGACGCGCCGCTGTCGCTGCTGGCGGGTGCGGAACCGCTGGCCCAAAAGCGAGAATGGCTTGATCAATTTCTGCGCCACAAGCTTGATCAACGCGGCGTGCGCCGCTACGAGGAATCCGTCGTGCTGCTGGACGAATAGCGATTCACTGTGATTTACTACGCCGCAGCCGCATCCACCATTGCCGCCACGGACTGCCAAGACGCCCGCTGCTGCGCGGGAACGCGCGACAAGTCGAGCGGTTTGCCGTTCGCCGCTGAATCGGCTGAATCGGCCAGCCGCACGGCCAGCGCGCGGCCCACGTCGAGCAGCACGCTCTGCGTTGCGGGCGCGTGATCGGCCAAGACGCCCGCGGCGCGAATGCCCGCGTCGAAGAGCACGCCGTTTTCGTCAAAAGCATCTTCCCCAAAGCCGCGCTCGCCCAAGCTGAATTCGCCTGCACCGTGCTCGGTTGAGTCGGCCGCTGGCTGGCGCATGGCCCGCATGGACTGACGCAGCGCCCCCTCGCTCACCAACTTGAGCGCCTCGGAAAAGATGGTCACCACTTTGGGATGCTCGCTGCGGACGGCCAGCGCCGCCGCCTGCCCAAAGCAGTAATCCCCCACTAGAATGGTTCCCCCCAGCAGCGTGCGCTCCGGCGTTTCAACGTCCAGCAGCCGCTTGTGCGTGCCCAGGGCCACAAAGAGCATCTCCAGCGCCGCGGCCAGGTAGAGCGGGCGCTCGTCCGCTGGAGCATCAGCGGGCGGGGTTGAAGCAGCCAAGACCACGGCTGCGCGCAGGTGGGGCTGCGCCGCCGCCACCTGCCCTTCCACCAGCTCGCGCAGCGGCGACTGCAGCGGCTGCTGGCTCTCGGCCAGCAGCGCTTCGACTCGCGCCAGTGCGTTGGTGAGCGGTTCGCGCTCAGCTGGCTGTTGGGCAGGCGACTGGAATTCACTCATGGGAAAAAGTTTACGCCTGTAGGACAGGCGCGCCCTGCCGGAGCAGATCATTGATGGCCTCGACGGCTTCGGTAGTCGTGGTGCCGAGGAAGACGCCGGCAGTCTGTTTGCGCAGAGCGGGCTGTTGCACGAAAATTTGCCCGCCATAGCCCACCAGCGGTCGCGGGGCCGCCAGCTCGGTAAGCCGCGCCGTCATCTCGGCCAGGCTGTTCGCCGCCTGTGCCGTGGTAGCGCTAAAGGCCACGGCGGCGGGCTGGTACCGCACCACTTCGCTCACAAAATCGTCGATGTGTAGATTTTGGCCGAAGTAGTGCACGGTATACCCGGCGCGACGCAGGTGAATGCAGAGCATGATCGAACCGATCTCGTGCATTTCACTTGGTGCACAGCCGACCCAAACCAGCGGGCCGCTGCTGTTGGGCACGCTGCGCATGATGGCAAAGAGCCGCTGGCGCAGGTAGCTGGTGGCAAAGTGCTCGCTGGTAATGTTTAGCTCGCCGCGATGCCAGCGTTCGCCAATTTCTACCAGCACGGGCGCGATCACGTGATCGCTCACGTGCTCGATGGAATGAAGGGCAAAGGCCGCGCTCAGGTAGCGTTCCGCCGTCTCTTCGTCATAGCTAAGCAGTGCGTTGAGCAGATTGTGCTGAAGCGTAGAAAAATCGAGCACGTTCGCGGTGGGCGTGGCGGACGCGGTGGGCGTGCCAATGACGCTGGCGGACGCACCGGGGCTGTGTCCGTTGCTGGCGGGCAGTGTTGTCTGCTCGATGTTGCCCGCCTCTTCCACCAGGTTCTCGTACCAGGTAACGGCTTGGCTGATCGAAAGCCCCGCATCCACCTGCATCTTAAGCCAGCGAATCAGAGCAATATCACGGTCCGAATAGAGCCGATAGCCGCTTTCGGAGCGCTGGGGCTGGCAGACGTTGTAGCGCCGCTCCCAGGCGCGCAGCGTGCTGGGGCTCACCCGCGTCGCCTGCACCACCGCTTTGATGTTGTATAGGGGAGAAGTCGCATAGTTGCGTAGAGAGATGTCCATGGGTTGACATCATATCACGGCCCGTGCAAACTTTCAACAAAGCATGGACTTTTGGAGTAAATCTAAAGTTGGCGAACGTTGAGGAACAGCAGCGAAGAAAATCAGTTGCGAATTGCACGAACGATACGAATCAAAAAGAGTTACCCGTGCAATTTGTACAATTCGTGGCTCAAGCTTCTTGAATTTGAGCCTGCCGGAACCCAAAGAACCCACTCAATCCCCCACCGGCTGCGGGTTTTCCTCGTTGGGGCGCAATTCCAAATCGCGACGGTCGCTCTGCGTGAGATGAAGGTTGCCATTGGCCGCGGGGACGAGCGCCAAGCCGCGCGCCTGCCGACCGGGCCGCTCGTAGCGCTCGATGGTCTCGCCGCGCCGCTCGCGCCCGCGATCTTGAAGGCCCACGATAAAGCTGTAGGCCACCGGCACGACGAAGAGCGTCAGGAGGGTGCTGGTGATCATGCCGCCCACGATGGCAATCGCCATGGACTGGCGAAATTCGCCGCCCTCAGTCAGCCCGAGCGAGACGGGGATCATGGCGAGGATCAGCGAGATGGCCGTCATCAGGATGGGGCGCAGGCGCACGGGGCCGGCGCGGCGCATGGCGAGGTCGGCGGAGGCGCCGTCGCGGCGGGCCTGGTTGGCAAAGTCCACGAGCAGGATCGAGTTTTTGGTCACCAGCCCCATCAGCATGATAAAGCCGATGAAGGCGGTCAAGTCCAGCGGGCGCCCCGTAATCAGCAGGGCGAGCAGCGCGCCAATGATGGAGAGCGGCAGCGCAATCATGATCAGCAGCGGCTGCACGAAGGAGGCGAACTGGCTGGCCAGCACCATGTAGATGAAGACGACCGCCAGCAGCAGCGCCGCGCTCAAATTGCGGAAGGACTCGGCCTGCGTCTCGGCATCACCACCCAGGCCAACGCTGATGCCGTCCGGCGGATCGAGCGAGGCGAGCAGATCGTTGACGTCGCCGCTGACGGAGGCCACGTCGCGCCCAGAGACGTTGAGGCCGACGGAGACGATGGGCAGCCGATCCGCGCGCGCAATCTGCGTCGGCCCGGCGGCCAGTTCGACGTCGGCGATGGAGCGCAGCGGCACGAGCTGCCCCTGCGGCGTGAGCAGGTTGATGTCCAGCACGTTTTCGAGGCTGCTGCGGTCATCCGGGCTCAGCCGCACCAGGATGTCTGCCTCCTCGCCCCCACCGCGAAAGGTGGAGGCGACCTGGCCGCTGATCAGCGTGCGCAGCGTGGAGCCAATTTGTGCGGCGCTCAGTCCCACGTTGGCCGCGCGCTCGCGGTCGACATCAATTTGCGCTTCGGGCCGGGCTGCATCATAGCTGTCCTCGACATCGACCGCACCGAGGATGGCGACAAGCTGGTCGGCCAGCTCCTCGGCGTAGGCCCCCAGCGCCGCGGATTCGCCCGCGCGCCCGGTCACTTCGACGATGATATCTTTGCTGCCGACCAGCAGGTCGCCGCCCGTTGCGCCTTCGGAAAGCTGAAACGAAAGGTTGGGCACGAGCGCCAGCGGCTCGCGCAGTTCATCAATAGTTTCGCGGCTAGTCGCGCCGTTCTCATCCACCAGCTTGACAAAGAAGCTCGCGCTTTCCGGGGCCGTCGCGGAGCCGATGTCGCTAAAGACCGCGTCCACGTCCGGGTGGCTGCGCAGAATGCTTTCGACCTGGGTCGCCTCGCGCACAGTTGTTGACAGCGGCGTGCCCGCGGGCAATTCCATCGACACGTCGAACTGGCCGCGGTCGATGGTGGGGATAAAGGCGCGCTCGATAAACTGTGCGCCATAGAGGCTGCCCGCCACGATCACGAGCGCCGCGCCGACCGTCAGCCAGCGGTGGTCGAGCGACCAGCCCAGCATGGCGCGGTAGAGCCTGTCCAGCGGGCCGCTGCCCGCCGTCTCCTGTCCGGCGGCTTCGTCGATTTGGCCTGCTTGCGCCCGCTGGCTTGGCTTGAAGAAGTAGGCGGCGAGCATCGGCGCCAGCGTCAGCGCCTCGAAGGTGGAGACGACCACGGCAATGGAGACGGTAAAGCCAAAGTCGCGAAAGAACTGGCCGATGATGCCCTCGGCATAGGCCACGGGCAGAAAGACGGCCAGAATGGTCGCCGTCGTGGCAATCACGGGCAGGATAACTTCGGCGGTGCCGCGGCTGGCGGCCTCGCGCGGCGAGTAGCCGCGCTCGATCCAGCGCAGAATGTTCTCGCGCACGACGATGCCGTCGTCGATCACGAGGCCGATGACCAGCGCCAGCGCCAGCAGCGAAAGCTGATTGAGCGTGACGCCAAAAACATCCAGGAAAAAGAGCGTGGAGATCATGATCACCGGCAGGCCGATGATGGTGAGCAGCGTGTTGCGCACGTTGCGGAAGAAGAGCAGGATCACCAGCGCCGCCAGCAGCGCCCCCCACAGCAGATCGCTGAGCGCGCCGTTGGTCGATTCGGCCACGATGATCGATTCATCGCCCGCTGTCGCAATTTCAAAGTCGGGGTTGGCCACATCGACTTCGGCCAGCACGTCCTTCACGTCATTGGCCACGGCCAAGGTGTTCGTGCCGCTCTGCTTGCGCACGTTGACCACGATCGATTCCTGGCCGTTGAGCCGCGTGATGCGCTCGCGCTCGGCAAAGCCATCAACGACTTCGGCTACATCGCGCAGGTAGACGGGCGCTCCCTGCTGCCGCACAACGACGTCGCCGATCTCGTTCACCGTCTCGAAGTTGTTGTCCGTGCGCACGAGCAGGCTCTGGCCGCCGTCCTCGACGTTGCCGCCGGGCACGTTAAGATTCTCGGTTTGCAGCGCGTTGATCACCTCCTGCGCCGAAATACGCCGCGCCTCCATCGCCTCGATATTCAGCAGCACCTGAATTTCGCGCGTGTCTCCGCCCGTTACCTCCACCTCGGCCACGCCGTTGACATAGAGCTGATTTTCAAGATTTTCCTCCACCCACTGCCGCAGCTCGACGGACGACAAGTCGCCCGTAGTATTGGCCACGCCAAAGCGCAGAATCGGGCTGGCCGATGGGTCGAAGCGCAGGATGGTCGGCTCCTGCACGTCGGCGGGCAAGCGGCGGCGCACGCCGTTGACGCGCTCGGTCACGCGCTGGTAGCTCTCCGCGGTGTCGCTCTCCAGCGAGAAGGTGAGCACCACCTGGCTCAGCCCCTCCAGTGAAGTCGAGCTGATTTCGTCCAGCCCCGGCAGCGAGCCAAACTCATCCTCCAGCACCTCCGTCACCGTCTCCTCGATCTCCTCCGGTCCCGCGCCAGGATAGACCGCCTGCACCACCACCACAGGAAAATCGACTTCGGGGAAGAGATTAACGGGAATGCGAAAGTACGACACCGTGCCCAGCACGATGCCGGCCGCGAGAATCATGGTTATAAAGACCGGCTGCTTAATGGCGAGATCCCAAATTTTCAAGAGATGCTCCGTCTTAGCGAGTAATGCTCGTTCCCACGCTCCTGCGTGGGAATGCCTAGCGCGACGCTCCCGCGTCGCAACGTGATTTGCGGCAACTATTTTTCAACGTCGCTTGTATTTTGAGTCCCTACTCCAGCGTCACCGTGGCGAACATGCCCGGCGCGAGCAAATGCTCTGTGTCGTCCGTCGGGCGCAGGCTGACTTCGACCGTACGCGTGCTGGCGTTGAGCGTGGGCGCGATGTTAATGATTTCAGCAGCGAAGGCGCGGTCGGGGTAGGCGTTGACGCGAATCGACGCGGCTTGGCCCACTTCGAGCTGCGGCAGGCGCGTCTCCTCCACCTGAATCGTCACGCGCACGTCCTCAGAGACGAGCGTCATCAAATTCGCTCCCGGTGCCACCATCGATCCCGGATCAGCGTTGACGCGTGCAACCACGCCGTCGACCGGCGCGCGCACGGTGGCCTTATCAAGCTGAAGCTGGGCCAGGTAGAGCGACGTTTCGGCCTGCTGCACCTGGGCTTGCGCCGCACGGACTTGAGCGTCCTGCGGATCGGCCTGCAGACGGGCCAGCTGGGCGCGCGCCTGAGCCAACTGCGAATAGGCCCCGGCAATCACATCCTCCGTCGAGCCTTTGACAATTTTATCGTACTGCGCCTGGGCGGCTTCGACCTGCAGCGTGGCCTGCTGAAGCTGTAGGCTCTGCGGCAGCGCGCCGACGTTGGGGTTGCCGCGCACCTGGTTGTAGGCCGCCTGCGCCTGCGTTACCGCCGCCTCGGCCTGGCGCAGCTGGGCTTCGGCGGCGCGCAGGTCCTCCTCCGTGGGGCCATCCAGCGCGCGCTGGTAGGCGGCGCTGGCGGCGGCAACGGCGGCCCGCGCCGCCTCGACATCCTCCGGCTCGGCCTTGATGTCAAGCAGATCAAGCTGGGCCTGGGCCGCATCGAGGGCGGCGAGCGCCTGCTGGCGCTGCGCCTCCAGCGTCGAGCTTTCCACGATCACCAGCACATCCCCCATTTTGACCATGTCGCCCACGCCAGCGTTGACCTCCAGCGCCATGCCGGCGACTTCGCCCAGGATGGCGACCGTCTGGGCGGGGTCGATCTCGCCGTTGTAAGTGCTGCGCGCGCTGGGTTGAGCTGTCGCGGCGGGGGTTGCCTCCTCCGCTTCCGTTTCCTCGTCCACTCCCTCGTCTACCAAGACATCTTCTTCTGTTTCATTGTCTGCTGGCGCTTCATTGTCTGCTGGCGCTTCATCATCTGCTGGCGCTTCATCATCTGCTGGCGCTTCATCATCTGCTGGCGCTTCCGCCTCCGCTGCAATAGCGTCCCCGTCGCCTGCTGCACCGGTGCTTTGCGCTTCGGCGCTGTCGGTATCGCTATCTTCCGCACTGCTGGCCGCCGTGGAAGCAGCGGAAGCAGCGGAAGCAGATGACTCCGCCTCTGTTGGTTCAGCCGATTCCTCTGGCTGGTAAGCGGCAAGCGTGGGCGCTGTCGCGGCGCCGTCCGTTCCCCCTGCTTCACGGTTGGGCAACGCGGGCAGTGAGCAGCTGGTCAACAGCGCCACCACCAGCAAAACGAGCGGTACGTGCCGCTTTAAGGACAGTTGTATTCCATTCATAAAAATTTATTGGATAGAGTAGTTGTCAGACCAATTGTCTGTGTAAAGTTCGTTAATCGGGTCGAACAAATTCATGCAACTTGTGTACGCAATACGGGCAGCGCGCGTAAAAAGCGTAGCAGATAGTACCCTTTGAGTCGAGTAAATCACTTCATCTATTTCTGTGGCTCGCTGCACGTTGCACAGTACAGTAATCGCCCCAATCGTTTCCGGCGCGGACGTTAACTCGCTCATGTCACGCGCTACCTCGGCGGCACGGGCACGCCATGGCGTGCCCGTACCGCCGAGAACGGCTGCTCGACTGCATACCGTGAGTTAATTAAACGAGCGCTCGAAGTATTTCTCAAAATACTTAAAGACGGGCACGGGCGACAGGCGCTGGAAAGCGCGAACGGTTCTAGCCGGGCGAAGTTTGAGGCTGCGCCGCTCGCCCCGGAGGGCACGGGAATAACCGTTGGCGGTGGGGCTCAGCACTGGCCCGCGCGCCCGTCGACCAGGCCGCTCGTAGCGCTCGACTGCTTCGCCGCGCCGCCCGCGCCCCCGATCCTGCCAGCCAACAACGAAGCTGTAGGCCACGGGCACGACGAAGAGCGTCAGGAGGGTGCTGGTGATCATGCCGCCCACGATGGCAATCGCCATGGACTGGCGAAATTCGCCGCCCTCGGTCAGCCCGAGCGAGACGGGGATCATGGCGAGGATCAGCGAGATGGCCGTCATCAGGATGGGGCGCAGGCGCACGGGGCCAGCGCGGCGCATGGCGAGGTCGGCGGAGGCACCGTCGCGGCGGGCCTGGTTGGCAAAGTCCACGAGCAGGATCGAGTTTTTGGTCACCAGCCCCATCAGCATGATAAAGCCGATGTAGGCGGTGATATCCAAAGGGCGATCAACGATGTGCAGGGCGAGCAGCGCGCCGATCAGCGCCAGGGGCAGGGCCAGCATAATGAGCAGTGGCTGCACGAAGGAGGCGAACTGGCTGGCCAGCACCATATAGATAAAGACGACCGCCAGCAGCAGCGCCACGCTCAGCGACCGGAAGGACTCGGCCTGCGTCTCGGCATCGCCGCCCAGCGCGACGCTGATGCCGTTTGGCGGCTTCAACGTGGACACGAGGTCGCCCACGTCGCTGCTGACGGAGGCCACGTCGCGCCCGGAGACGTTGAGGCCGACGGAAACGACGGGCCGACGGTCGGCGCGCGCAATCTGCGTCGGCCCAACTGCGCGCTCGGCGGCGACGACGGAGCGCAGCGGCACGAGCTGCCCCTGCGGCGTGAGCAGGTTGATGTCCAGCACGTTTTCGAGGCTGCTGCGGTCATCCGGGCTCAGCCGCACCAGAATGTCCGCCTTTTCGCCCCCACCGCGAAAGGTGGAGGCGGCCTGGCCGCTGATCAGCGTGTGCAGCGTATCGCCAATAGCCGCCGTGCTCAGGCCCACGTTGGCCGCGCGCTCGTGGTCGATGTGGAGCTGCACTTCCGGGTTAACCACGTCGTAGCTGTCCTCGACATCGACCGCGCCGGGGATATCGGCCACCGCGCTAGCCACCGCCTGCGCGTAATCACCGAGCAGGCTCATATCGTCGCGCTGCCCCGTTACCTCGACAATTACATCTTTGCTGCCGAGCAGCAGATCGGCGCCCGTTGCGCCCTCGAACAGCTGAAAGGAGAGGTTGGGCACGAGCGCCAGCGGTTCGCGCAGGTCGTCGATCACTGCGCGGCTGGTTGCGCCGCTGCTGTCTCGGACCCGAACCGAAAATTGGGCGCTCTCCGGCGCCGTCGCGGAGCCGATGTCGCTAAAGACCGCCAGCACGTCTGGGTGGCTGCGCAGAATGCCCTCTACTTTAAGTGCTTCGTGAACGGTCGCGTCCAGCGGCGTGCCCGCAGGCAATTCCATCGAGACATCGAACTGGCCGCGGTCAATATTGGGAATAAAGCCGCGCTCAATCGAGCGCGCAGCGTAGAGGCTGCCCGCGACGATCACCACCGCCACCAGCAGCACCAGCCAGCGATGATCGAGCGACCAGCCCAGCAGGCTGCCGTAAAGCCGATCCAGCCAGCCACCTTTCTGCGCCGGGCTGGCGACCGACTCGACGTCGCCGTTGAGCGCGCGCTGGCTCGGCTTGAAAAAGTAGGCGGCGAGCATCGGCGCCAGCGTCAGCGCCTCGACGGTGGAGACGACTACGGCCAGTGAAACGGTGAAGCCAAAATCGCGGAAGAACTGGCCGACGATGCCCTCCACGTAGGCCACGGGCAGAAAGACGGCCAGCATGGTCGCCGTCGTGGCAAGCACGGGGAGGAGGACTTCGGCGGTGCCGCGGCTGGCGGCTTCGCGCGGGGCGTAGCCGCGCTCGATCCAGCGCAGAATATTCTCGCGCACGACGATGCCGTCGTCGATCACGAGGCCGATCACCAGCGCCAGCGCCAGCAGCGACACCTGGTTGAGCGTTACGTTAAACACGCTGAGCAGGAAGAGGGTGGAGATGATAATCACCGGCAGGCCCACCACGGTAAGCAAGGTGTTGCGCAGGCTGCGGAAGAAGAGCAGGATCACCAGCGCCGCCAGCAGTGCCCCCCACAGCAGATCGCTGAGCGCGCCGCCCATGGCCTCCGCCACCACCAGCGACTCGTCGTTCACCGTGACGATTTCAACGCCGGAATGCGCCGCATCAATTTCGGCCAGCACGCTTTTGACGCCGCTGGCGGCGGCCAGGGTATTGGTATCGCTCTGCTTGCGCACGCTGACGACAACGGACACATGGCCGTTTAGCCGCGTGATGCGCTCGTGCTCGGCGAAGCCATCAACGACTTCGGCCACATCGCGCAGGTAGATGGGCGTTCCCTGCTGCCGCACAACGACGTCGCCGATCTCGTCCACCGTCTCGAAGCTGCTGTCCGTGCGTATGAGCAGGTTGCGGTCGCCGTGCGCGACGTTGCCACCGGGGACGTTGAGATTTTCGCTTTGCAGCGCGTGAACCACGGCCTGCACCGGAACGTGTCGCGCCTCCATTGCCTTCGCATCCAGCAGCACCTGAATCTGGCGCGTGTCCCCGCCAGCCACCTCGACTTCGGCCACGCCGTTGACGTAGAGCTGGTCTTCGAGATGTTCCTCCACCCACTGCCGCAGCGCCGCGGGCGACCGTTTGCCCGTGGTGTCGGCGACGCCAAAGCGCAGGATGGGTGCAGCGGCCGGATCGTAGCGCAGCGCCACGGGCTTTTCAACGCTGCCCGGCAGCCGAGCGTGCGCGCCGTTGATGCGCTCGGTCACGTGCCGGTAGCTTTCGGTCACGTTGCTCTTCAACCGGAAGATGAGGACGATTTGGCTCAGTCCCTCGCTGGAGGTGGAGTGGGTTTCGCGCAGCGACGGCAGCGAGCTAAATTCATCCTCCAACACCGCCGTCACCGCCGTCTCGATCTCCTCTGGCCCCGCGCCGGGGTAGGCCGTCCGCACCACAATCACGGGAAAATCGACTTTGGGGAAGAGATCAACCGGGAGGCGAAAGTAGGATACCGCACCCAGCACGAGGCCGGCCACGAGCAGCATGGTTACAAAAACGGGTTGTTTAATTGCGAGATCCCAAATTTTCAAAGCGTACCTTCCAAGGGAATCCACCTAAAAAACAGGCCGTGTGACGGCGCGCACCAGTAAAGCGCAGCGGCATCTGCCGCTACGGAAGCCGTGGCGTTGAACAAGTTTAAGGGAGGGGCCCACTCAAATTAGGGGAAAAAGCTCACAAATTTTTGTGAGCAAGCGATTGCACAATCGTGAGCGTTTACACCTGCGCCTTTTTTCGGTTCCCGTCAAAATAACGGTGCATCCAGACTTTGTAGCTGGATACAATGAATCAAATCAGCAGGCGGCAACGTATTGAGAGTAGTCGCTGAATTAATCCGAGCGTTTAGAGAGATGTGCGAACATCTAATGTAATCTAGCAGAATGATTACAGCAATCGAGTTAATCTAATGTAAGGTGATAGTGATTCGTCAGAGGTTGGGTTCAAACTTAGACCGAGATAGAAAATGCTGCATAGAATAATGTACACGCTATGACTAAAAAACTTGTGCGACGATGGATAAATGTACATCTACTCCGTTGGGTACTCGCCCTGGGGCTTTTGATGGGCACGGGCGTTTTGTATCTGGGGCAAGCGGCATGGCCTGCCGAGGCACGGGCCATGCCCAGCGTGCAAAGCACGCAGGGCGCGCTCGCCATCGTCGGCGGCACGGGTGCGGATTTATACGATGCGCCGGACGGCGAGCTGCTGCGCTCGCTGATCGCGGGCGACACGCTGAACGCCGTGGCGCGCACGGGGGATAGCCTGTGGGTGCAGGTAGTGCTGGACGGGGAGGAGGCGCCGAGCGGCTGGGTGGCGCGCGGGCGGCTGGTGATTTTCGACGTGGAGAGCCTGCCTATTTTGGAGGGGGACGCAACCGAGGGCGATACAGCCGAGCCGATCACAGAAGCCACGCAGACGAGTGCCAATGCAAATGACAACGGCGATGAAAATGCAGATGATGAGGCCGACGCGGCCCAAGCCACGCCAACAGCGACGCCGCGCCCCACGCGCACGCCGACGCGAGCGCCTACCAGCACGCCCACCGGCACGCCTGAGCCAACGCCCGCGCCCACGCAGCGGGTGGCGGCAAGCGCCGTGCGCACGGAGGTGGTCGCCGTGGCGCGCAGCAGCAGCGCGTCGATCCTGGATGCGCCGAACGGCGAGCCGGTGATGATGCTGCCGCCCGGCTCACGCGTGAGCGCCGTGGGGCGCAGCGAAGGAAATGACTTTGTCTACGCAACTACGCGCGGCGGCGATGGGGGCTGGATTGCCGTGGGTGACCTGGTGATTTTTGGCTACGAGAGACTGCCGTTGCGTGATGCGGAGGCGGGCGAGGGGGGGGGATCCGTGGAGGCGGCGGCTGACGCCGAAGAGATGGCCACAGGAGATGAGGCAGAGGGTGACGCTGAAACAGTCACCGTTGAAACGGCTGGGGCGGATCAGGAAGCAGCTACTGTTGCCGATAGCGATGCGACTGCTTCGCCCGCCGATGCTGCCGATTCCCCCACCGCCGATTCCCCCGCTGCCGCTGGCTCCGCTGCCGCAACGGCGCTGCCGCCGATTGGCCCGCGTGAACTAGACGCGGAGGCCGTCGCCGAGGCGGGCGGCGTGACGGCCACGGTGCAAATTACCGACAGTCGGCTCAACGTGCGGTCGGGGCCGGGGTCGCGTTTTAACGTGATTGCCAAGGCGCTGCCGCGGGCCAACTTTATCGTGCTGGGCCGCAGCGAGAACAGCGAGTGGGTGCAGGTGCGGATCGAGGGGCTGCCGAATGGCTTTGGCTGGGTGGCGGCGAATTTGGTGCGGCTGCGCGGCCCGCTCAACGAGATTCCGACGACGGATGAGACTACCGATGCGCCCACGTGGAACGGCCCCGCCCTCAACGCCCCCAGCGCAACAGGCTCACCCGGTGGGACGCTGCCGACAGAGGCTTCGTCGACCAACGAGCGGGCGACAGACGAAGCGGCGGCGGGTGACACTGAGCAGCGCACCAACGAGGCGGCGGCATCACCCCAAAGCAGCGCCCAGCCGAGCGGGCTGACGGGCAAGCTGGCGATCCGCGCGGCGGACGGCGGTATCTATCTCTACAATCTGGCAACGGGCGCGCTCGACCGCATCACCAGCGGCATCGACCCGGAGATTAACCGCGACGGGACGCGCGTCGCCTTTGTGCGCGAGGGGGGCGACAACGGCGTCTACATTGTTGATTTGGGGACGGGCGAGGAGGAGACGGTCTACACGGGCGGCGAAGTGCTGCGCTCGCCCAAGTTTAGCCCAGACGGCGCAAAGGTCGCCTTTTCGCGCGTCTTCGACACGAGCGTCTGCTTCGACACGCCGGTGGGCTGCCTGCCGACCACGCCGCCGGGCGTGCCAGAACAGGCGCCCAACTACGACGAGATTGTCGACGACTACCAGGAGGCGCTGAGTGACTTTGAGCGGGCCAACATTCCGCTGCGCGTGCTCAGCCGCGTAACGCTGGCGGACAACGACTACCGCGACCTGCCGGCGCTCTACCGCGCACGGGCCGAGGATTGGAACGAGGGCGGCATCGTCTACAGCTCCAACGGCATCGAGATTACGGCGGACGAGCCGGATGCGACCACGGAGTGGGTGCTGCGCGAGAGCCGCTGGCGCGACCCGGACTGGCAGCCGGGCAACGGCGCAATTGCCGTCCACAACGTCGACGGCAGCAACCACAGCGAAATTTACCTCGTCAACCCCGACGGCGGCGGCTTGCGCGCGATTACGCGCCCGGTGACGACGCTGGTCGACCAACTGCCGAGCAACGTGGCCCCCGCATGGAGCCCGGATGGGGAGCAGATCGTCTACCTCAGCAATCGGGACGACGAGAACGACGCGGGCGCGTGGCGCGTGTGGGTCATGGACGCGGATGGCGGGAATCAAAGGCCGCTGCCGCTGGATTTGGCGATTGAGTACAAGTTTGATGATGCGCAGGTGGTGAGTTGGGGGGGGTAGTGCTTGGTGCGTATTGCTTATTGCTGGTCGGTTAGGTCGACGTTGGAGTGACAGTCAACGAACCAGGCAATACGAAGTATCTTTCACGCTTTCCTCCTACCCGCCACGTTGCGAACCCCCGCCTAATTTGTTCCCCCCCCCCCCGTCTTTTAGTGGATACGCAACGAGACCGCGCTCCATCGCCACCACGACGGCCGCCGCGGCGTCGTTTACGTCGAGCTTGCGGTAGATGTTGCGCTGGTGGGCTTTTAGGGTTGCCGGTTGCAGCTCAAGATAATTTGCGCGTTCGGCGGGTGTACATCTGGGATAGCGGACGAGTGAAAGCAAGACTTCGCGCTCGCGGGTGGTGAGCAGGTTATCGGCATGAGGCGCTTGGAGCAGGGCGTGAACGTCTCCAGAGAAGACAGAGCCACTCGCCTGGACGTGGCGAATGATGTTGGGCAGATTTTCGGTTAGCGGGTCGGTTTTGAGCAGGTAGCCATCGACCCGAGCGCGCAGGGCTTCGTCCAGAAAGTTGCGATCCAGTACGTCCGCAAGAAGTAAGATTTTGCTGCGAAACTGCCGGTTGTGTAACGCCTTCACTAGCTCCAGCAAGCGAAAGCCATTCCATAAGTAGATGGGGCCGCCCGGTACTTCCGGCATGATGAGATCGAGCAGCACCACGTCCGGATTGTGCGCCTCGACCAACGGCAGCAGGTTGGCGTTAGTGTGGCCTTCGGCCACAAGTTCGATGCGGTCGTCGCGCTCCAGTTGGTAGCGAATCCCTTGCAGCAGCAGCGGGTGGTCGTCCAGCGCGACCACGCGGGTGATGGTCGTGCGCAGGTCAATTGGGGTTGAGGGGCAATGGCGTTAAGTTAAGGGTTGCTCGTTCCACGCTCTGCGTGGAATGCACTGCTGGAGGCTCCGCCTCCCCTCTAGAGGCAGAGCCTCTAGGCTGGGTTCCCACGCAGAGCATGGCAACCAGTTTGCTTAACTTAACGCCATTGGGGTTGAGGGGGGATTGGGCATGTTGAACTCCTTTCGCCCAAGGCAGCGCCTTTAGCGGCGGCTGTGTACACTTCTTAAGGATTGGGTCTCCGTTCTCATGCAGTTATTCAGGGGTATAGATAAGATACAGACTGCTCGCCAAACTTGTCAAATTGTCGTAATCTTCTGCTGCGGTTTCTGTCCCCATCTACGCCTGTGGTGGTAGATGGGCCTACTCCAAATAGACGATTGCGCCCGCCCCCGCCGCATGATACGCTGTGAGCACGTCCGATGGACATCGGCAATCGCAACACTCACCGGGAATTTCGCGAGGAGAAATTTGATGGAACGCTACTTCTCCTTGATTCGGGGTATAGCCTCTACACGAGAATGGCAAAGGAAATTGGACAGAAGGCCGATGGCCTGTTGAAAGCACGTAGTCTTCGCGAGTCAGAAATGAAGGCGGTACTAGATGAGGCCGCACCTGACTGGTCGTGGGAGCGTCACTATCGGAGGCAGCAAAAAGCAGGTAGACTCTGACTAAGGCCTTCCCGTTATAAGTCTTCCTCCCCCTCTCGTCTCAGGATCGTTTAACAAGAAAACAAGAGGTTGATACCATGAGATCAAGGCGCGTCATTACTTCGTCAAGTCTGGTGATTTATCTATTTGTTACGGCAGTTTTTGCAGTGCTGACATTTGTCACTGCTCACCAGGCTATTGCAGCTATCGAATGGAATCACCGCTGGAAAAACAGCGAGTTTACCATTTCCACGTCCAGTGCTGGGTCGATGGCAAACTTCATGGGGTACTCAAAAAACAACTATACCTCATCAACAGATCTAAGCAGTGGCAGCGGGACTATTGCGGGCCATGAAAATAATTACGGATTTATAGGTTGGCAAGGGCTGGCACAACCATTCAACTCAAGTGCAGTAACTTGCACCATCTGGCCAACACCAATCACGAATGGGAATTGTAACAAAACAGATAAGAAGGCTCACTCTGCAAATGTCTACTTCAACACCTACTATGGCTACTAGCTACCTGACACATTTTAGAAATAGGGGATGAGGCGCAAAGGGACAGGGTCAGAGTTGGATAAAAGACGTTGAACCATGTCCCAACCAATGCGAAAAAGACTGAGGTCGCGGCGGTCAGTGCGGTCGACCAGGAAGCGCTGACCGCGCTTGACGACAGCCGAGCCAAAGGCCAGAAGCCAAACGATGAGCAGGGCCACGGCCAGGACGAGTCGCGAGAGGCGATGAGCTGCCTGCAAGCGAGTTGCTTCCAAGTCGAAGCCATTGCGTTTACAGTCGCCAAAGAGCTCTTCAATCCACATGCGACGGCTGTAGTGCAGGCGAACGAGACGCGGGTCAGTCAAATTCGTGGCGAGCAGCCAAGGCTCCTTGTAGCCAGTCTGCCAGCAGGCGAACAGATTGCAGAAGTGACCATGCGTTTTGGTTAGCAGCACCTTGGGCAGCCAGCAGCGGTCGCCGGGCTGGGCAACGAGCTGTGCGCAGGGTTGCCACTGTTCTGTTCCCGGCTGTGACCAAAGGTGGGAGCCCTTCTGACGCAGCACATAGGTCCACCGCCAGTGCTCGAGTTTGCGGATCAACTTGACGCTGCCAAACTCGCTGTCACCCAGCACGACCACAGAGGCGTGGGCCGGAATGAGCGGCTTGAGCAGTCGCAGCAGCGCAATTTGATGACGCGCCGACGAGTGGCCGCGCGTGCCTTTGCGCCATGTCCAAATCAAGGGCAACGCTCGTCGCCGAAAGGCTAAAGCAACCATCAATAATTGATGACCGTTGCCCACCTGGCTCCCGTCGATAATAAGCCGCAGCGGCAGCCCGCTTTTCGCCGCCTGCTCCAGCAGCCTGCGCGCCACCGGTTTATACCAAAGCCGCACGTTCACACACCGGTTGTTGAGTATCCGCAGCAACCCGCGCTCTTTGCTCGTCTGCTGAGCCCAACCCGGCACTTTGCGCGCTACCTTTTTGAGGTGAACACTTCCCTCCAGGTAGAGGCCAACCAACAACTTCGCGAAGCTTTTTAGCCGCGACGCGTGCTCATCCGGCCACAACATTTGCAACTCATCTAACCATCTATGGTACAGTTTCATCGGGAAGACCTCTCCGTTTCTGTTTCGCTTTTTGGTTTGTCACCTATAGCTTAACATATCCGGTTTGGTCTTCCTTTCTCTCTCTACAACCTACCTCACGTAAAAGTGTCAGGTAGCTAGATCCCGGTATAGTTAATTTCCTGGAATTGCCTTAGGCTTAAGAGATTTAACGCGGAGGGCGCGGAGGAAAGAGGCGCAGAGGGCCGCAGAGGTGGCTCATTTTTCTCTCCTCCGCGCCCCTCCGCGCCCTCCTCCGCGCGCTCCGCGTTAAAATTCTGCTTGCCAACCCCGAAAGCGCTTCTATGACGACCAACAGCCTGACCATCGCCTTGTTGCAAATGACCGCCCACGGCGTTGACCAAGCGGCGAACTGTCGCAAGGGCGAAGCGTTTTGCCGGCGGGCCGCCGCGCTGGGCGCAGACGTGGCGCTCTTTCCGGAAATGTGGAACATCGGCTACTCGTTTTTTGACCGCGCCGATCCGCGGGCCGAAGCCGCCTGGCAAGACAGCGCCATCGACGCCGACGACCCCTTCGTCCACCACTTCCGTGCGCTGTCCGTCGAGCTGGACATGGCGATTGCGCTGACCTACCTCGAACGCTGGCCCGGTAAGCCGCGCAACAGCGTCGCCCTGATCGACCGCCACGGCGAGATCGTGCTCATCTACGCCAAAGTCCATACCTGCGCCTTCGCCGCCGAAGCCGCGCTCACGCCGGGCGATGACTTTCCCGTTGCCAAGCTGGACACGCGCGCGGGCGAGGTCAACATCGGTGCCATGATCTGCTACGACCGCGAATTTCCCGAAAGCGCCCGCCTGCTGATGCTGCGGGGCGCGGAAATTATCCTGACGCCCAACGCCTGCTGGCTCGACGCCAATCGGCTGACGCAGTTTCGCGCCAGAGCCTTCGAAAATATGACCGGCGTCGCCATGGCAAACTACGCCGCGCCGCAGCTCAACGGCCGCTCCGTCGCCTACAGCGGCATCGCCCACGCGGCGGATGGCACGTCGCTGGAGACGCTGGTCGTGGAGGCGGGCGGGGCCGAGGAGATTTATTTGGCGACGTTTGATTTGGATGCGCTGCGGGGCTATCGGCAGCGCGAGCCGTGGGGGACGGCCTTTCGGCGTCCAAAGGCGTACGAGTTGTTGATGTCGGAAGAGGCGATGCGGTCGCAGCTGGTGGGGATGGGGAGTGTGTGGGTGGGGGAGAACTACAGAGGTAGATAGAAAACCTGATTGATGACGTCTACAGGGTCGTAAACCTTCGCAATTAATTCCAAATCATTAACTGCGGGACCAACATCCAACCGCATTTGATGCCCATAAGCAACGCCGTAAAAATAGATTCCTTGACGCTGCCGTCGCGCTGCGTCGGACAGAAAATCGTCATCCTGTGTGACGAGCAGCCGCTGTAGTTCGGTTGCTCTATCCAATAAATCAGGGTCGTCGAGGCGATTGGTGCCGTCTTCGTAGGCCGTCAGTACGTCCACACCACGCCGACGAAGCCCTCGTGTAATGTCTTTGCCGACGTGGTGATCCATGTAGAGCTGTATCACCATTAATCTGCGCCTTCCGCTGCGAGTTGTTTGCGCAACGGGTGATTGCGTAGGGGTGATGGGCCAGCAGCGGCGCGCATTTTTTCGTAGAGCTCAATTCCGGCTTGAATATCGGCGTCGACTTCCTCTTTATGATCGGCGTAGTAGGCGAGCGCAGAATGTACCTCGCTCGGCGTTAGCCCTTCATGGTCACGCGCAATGTCTTCTGGACTTTCGTGGTTGTGAACGTATTCCACCGCAATGTAACGTACCTTCATCCGTGTTCGACCCACGACAGGTTGGCCTTTAGCATCTAGATAAACGTGCTTGTACCCCGTCGGCTTGTACTGTCCGTTTTGTGACATGGTAACCTCGCTTTGCTGAACCGTATCTGGTAGAATTGTAGCACACATCTACAAATCTACCGACCCACCTAAATTTCCTGCCGCTCATGAACTCCCAATGGAACGACTCGACCGCCGCCCAATTTGCCAACGACCCCCTCGCCCTGCGCGTCTACACCTCGCGCCTGCTCGGCGGCGACCCGGCGCTCGTGCTCCACGGCGGCGGCAACACCTCCGTCAAGGCGACCACGACCGACCTCTTCGGCGATCCCGTCGACGTGCTCTACGTCAAGGGCAGCGGCTGGGATTTGGCGACCATCGAAGCGACAGGCTTTGCGCCCGTGCGGCTGGACGTGCTGCGGCGCATGGCCGGATTGGAGCAGCTGAGCGACAGCAACATGGTGCAAGGGCAGCGCGCCGCCCTGCTCGATCCCAACGCGCCCACCCCCTCGGTCGAAGCCATTTTGCACGCCATCATCCCCTTCCGCTTTGTCGACCACACCCACAGCGACGCCATCGTCACGCTAACGAACACGCCCGACGGCGCGGACCGCAGCCGCGAAGTCCTCGGCCCCAACGTGCTCATCGTCCCCTACGTGATGCCCGGCTTTGTGCTCGCCAAAACGGTTTACGAAATGACGCGCGACTTTAGCGACGCCGACTGGGCCGAGCTCGACGGCATCCTGCTGCTCAACCACGGGCTGTTTACCTTTAGCGACGACGCGCGCACCAGCTACGAGCAGCACCTCGCGCTCGTCACCCGTGCGGAGGAGCACCTGGCGGCGGTGGCGGGTGACGCCGTGCGCCGTGCCAAAGAGGAGGCAATCGATCTGCACCAGTTGGCCCACCTGCGCAAAGTGGTCTCTGAGGCGCGCGGCCTGCCCATCTATGCCATTCTAGACAAGCGGCCGGAAATCGCTGGCTTTGCCAAACGCGACGACGCCAGCGACCTCGGCACGCGCGGTCTCCTCACCCCCGATCACGTGATTCGCACCAAGCGCACGCCGCTGATCGTGCCCAGCTCTGTTGAGTATGGTGACATTGAAATGGGTGACGCCGAAGCGAGCGTCCAAGCGTACGTGGACGCGTACTGCGACTATTTCGAGCGCCACGCCGCAAATTTCTCCGGGGGCGACCTCACCATGCTCGACCCCGCGCCGCGCTGGGCAATTTGGCCCGGCTATGGAGCCGTGATTTTTGGCCACACGCTCAAGGAGGTGCGCATCTCTCGCGACGTGATCGAGCACACGCTGGCCGCCGCCCAGCGCGCGGAAGCCCTGGGCGGCTGGGCCGTGCTCGGCGAGCAGGAAATTTTCGACATCGAATACTGGGAGTTGGAACAGGCCAAGCTCAAGCGCGGCGCGACCCCGGCGCCACTCCAGGGCAAAATCGCCCTGGTGACGGGCGCGGCCAGCGGCATCGGCAAAGCGTGCGTCCAGGCGCTCGTCGCCCAGGGCGTCGCCGTTGCCGCGCTGGACATCAACCCGGACGTGCAGCAAATGTTCAAAACGGACGGCCCCGATCAGCCCGTCCTCGGCCTCACCTGCGATCTGACGGACGAAGACAGCGTGTTTGAGGCCGTCTATGCGACGGCGGGACGCTTTGGCGGGCTGGATTTGCTCGTCAGCAACGCGGGCATGTTCCCCAGCAGCCAGCCCATTGCAGAGATGGACGCCGCGTCTTGGGACAAGTCCATGACGCTCAATTTGACGAGCCACCAGCGTTTGTTGACCGAGTGTGCAGGATTCCTCAAGCGCGGCATCGACCCCGCCGTAGTGGTGATTGCCTCCAAGAACGTGCCCGCGCCGGGGCCGGGCGCCGCGGCCTACTCCGTCGCCAAAGCGGGGCTGACGCAGCTGGCCCGCGTCGCCGCGCTCGAGCTGGGCGGCGACGGCGTGCGCGTCAACGTCCTCCACCCCAACGCCGTCTTCGACACGGGCATTTGGACGGACGACGTGCTTCAGAAGCGAGCCGCCACCTACGGTCTCAGCGTCGACGAATACAAGCGCAACAACGTCCTGCGCACCGAAATCACCTCGCACGACGTGGCGAACTTGGCCGTCGCCATGTGCGGGCCGCTTTTCGCCAAGACCACGGGTGCGCAGGTGCCGGTCGATGGGGGGAACGAGCGGGTGATATAGAGGACAGACAAGAATTCAACAAGGTTGATTATAATGAAGAATATGCAACAGAACATTCCTACCAACATACAAGGCAAGTACGCTAAGTGTCTTCCAAATGAAGACATCTCTCTCAGTAAAGAGGTAATACGAATAGAAATATCAGACGGTGAGAACGAAACACGCGTTTCACAAACCGAAGGGGAGATTTATCTTACATTGCTTCCTTTTCCACAAATCAATTGCAAATTTGAATTGGATCCATGGGAAGCATTGGAGGTTTCGCCTGCGTCTACGTCTGCACAGGTAAAGCTTCAAGTTGGAAATCACTCATCTACAAATTGGCAGGTGATAAAGACTCGTGGTCGGAATGTAGTAGCAATGCCAGAATCACAAACCTTGCAATCAGGTGATACGGATATTGAAGTATCTAGCGTAATCTTTCATATTTTCAACTTCTGTGATTACGTTGGCGAGCGAGTGCAATACAAGGAATCGGAGAATGAACGTAGAGACCGTCTAGTGCTGCCAAGTGACAATTGGGCAGTGACTATAGATGCTGTCGAAGATGCAAAGCCCAATATAGAAGAGGTCAAAGGAACACGAGGGTATGCGGTTACGCACGTGGGCAAGTTGGAGTTGACTAGCGGTGGCAGTTTCAAATACGAGGACGCTCAGAAAGCCCTCAACAGTTTAGGTTATCTGCTGTCTTTTGCACGAGGTCTGGGGTGTTTTCCCATTTTGCTATCGGGGCAAGACAAAAACGGCGAAGAAGTTTGGCAAGCATGGGGTCTGCAGCCAACATCGCCTTGGCGGCACACCTCGTCTTGGTTCACTGGTCTTAGAGCAGTTGAAATGCTTCCCTCAATTAGCAACGAATTTTTCAAAAAGTTCAAGGAGCCGCTCTGGGAACAAACAATCAGGCGAGCAATCTACTGGTACATTCAAAGTAACACGTTTTCAGGGCTAGACGGATCGATAATTCTAGGCCAGACCGCTTTAGAGACACTTTCTTGGAATCTACTTGTGAATGACAGAAGAGCAATGGATAAAGGGGCGTTCAAAAAAACAAACGCTGCTAATCAGATAAGATTGCTGCTGTCGTTTTGCCAAATCCCGTTGAATGTACCTGCCAGTTGCACCGCACTCAACAAATTGTCGAAAGAGTATAATCTAGATGACGGCCCGGCTGTAATTACCTTCGTAAGAAACAAAATAGTTCATCCTTCAAAAACAACTATCCCGTCTGAAGTATATAATGAAGCACGTAGTTTAATGCTTCACTACGTAGAGCTATCGCTACTAAGCATCTTAAGCTATAGTAAGATTTATTCTAATCGGCTTACGGCACAATGGGAAGGTGAAGTTGAAAATGTACCTTGGATTTAGTGAAAGCTAAAAAGATGAATTACGCCGTTATCGTCGAAAATGAACGCAATGGCTTTGGCGCCTACGCCCCCGACCTCCCCGGCTGCGTTGCCGTGGGCGACACGCGCGAAGAAGTAGTGCAGTTAATTCGAGAGGCCATCGCGTTTCATCTGGATGGAATGCGCGAAGCGGGCGAGCCGATTCCCGTGCCGCAGTCGAGCGTAGAGTATGTGGCTGTGCCTGCCTAAAAAGGCCAAACATGAACAAAATCATGGAACATACAACATCACTGAAGTTCCGCCCACGCCCGTCCGAAGACGTAACATTTCGGATGCCAATCGATGTAGTTCAGTCCCTGTATGAAGTGGCGGAAACCCGTGATATGTCGTTTGATGCATTGCTTCGCTTCTACATTGGGCAAGGATTACGCCAAGATTTAGCCCAGCGCTACGGCGATCTCGTTTGGCAGGCAACGAAGGAGGTGCTGTCCAGCCATATTGACTCCGAGGAAGAAGTCTCGATGATTCTCGAAGAAATTCGTTTGAAAGCTGCTGTATAAATCCAAGCAGAAAACTCATGCCGCACTGCCGATTTGCTTTGACCCTCCCGCTGCTCCTACTTTGGACGCTGACCTGGCCCATTCCACACGCGACGCGGGCCGCGCCGCCCGGCGAGCCGACCTCGCCAACCCAGCCGCGGCTGGCCTTTGCGCCACTGCAGGCGGAAGAGGCCGACGCCATGCAGGGCGTGGAGGTTTACGGGGACGGCGTCGGCTTTGTGGATGAGGGCGACTGGCTGCGCTACGATCAGATCGACCTGGGCAGCGGCGTCACCGATTTCTTTGTTCGCATCGCTGTGCCGGACGAGTCGGCTGGCCGCCAAATCGAGGTGCACCTGGACGCGCCGGACGGACAGCCGGTCGGCGTTCTGACCGTGGCGGCGAGCGGCAGCTGGAACGACTTCACCATTCAGCAGGTCGCCATCGACCCCATTGGCGGCGTCCACGATCTCTACATCCGCTTTGCGGGCGGCAGCGGCGTGGGCAATATCGACTGGTTCCGCTTTGCGCCCGTCGCCGCGCCCGGCCCGGCCGAGCCGATTCCCGCCGCGCTGTTTGGGATGCACATCCACCGCGCCGCGACCGACGCCACCTGGCCCACCGTGCCCTTTGCCGGCTGGCGACTCCACGACGCGAACGGGCTTTTCTGGCACCAACTGGAGCCGGCACAGGATGCGTGGGACTTCACGCTGTTTGATCAAGCGGTGGCGCTGGCCGAGGAGAACGGGGTGGAGCTGCTCTACGTGCTCGGTCAAACGCCCGCCTGGGCCGCGGCCCGCCCCGATGCGGCCTCCGCCTACGACAGACCGGGCACTTCCTCCGAACCGGCCAACCTGGCGGACTGGCGGGATTACGTGCGCACCGTTGCCGCGCGCTACCGCGGTCGCATCCGCTACTACGAAATTTGGAACGAACCGGACCTCCCCGAATTTTACTCGGGCGACGTCGAAACCATGGTGGCGCTGACCCAAGAGGCGCACGCCATCCTTCGCGAAGTTGATCCCGCGGCGCAGATTGTTGCGCCGAGCACCGTGCCCAACTACGGAACCGATTGGCTCGACACTTATTTGGCCCTGGGCGCAGGGGCTTACGTGGATGTGATTGGCGCACACCTCTATCTGGACAGCGCCAGCCCCCCCGAGGAGATGCCCGCGCTGATCGATGCCGTGCGCCGCATCCTGATTACACACGGCCAGGCGGACAAACCGCTGTGGAACACCGAGAGCAACTTTGGCTACGTGGCGGACGACACCTTGATCACGGGAGACGACGCCCTGGCGTATGTAGCGAGAGCCTATCTCGTGCAGTGGCACGCGGGCGCGGCGCGTCACTACTGGTACGCGTGGGACAACCAGAATTTCGTGGGCTTGCGCCTCACCGAATCCGATGGGACGACGCCAACCGCCGCCGCCAGCGCCTACGCCACGGTTCAGCGCTGGCTTGTCGGCACGACGCTGCAAAGCTGCGCGATTGATGTGCGGCTCACGTGGCGCTGCACGCTGGTCGACGGCGCGGGCCAGCCCGCCCAGATCGTTTGGCACCCTAAGCAGGTCGAGCGCTACCCCCTGCCGGCATCGGCCACCTCGATCCATACCCTTAGCGGTGAAACCGTACCGATTAGCGGGCAGAGCGAGTTTGAGGTGTCGCCCCTGCCCGTTTATCTAGCGCTTGGCGACAGCGATGGGCCGGGGGAAAGCGATGGGCCAGGCGGGCGCATCTACTTGCCACTCACCCTCCAGCCCTGAAACGGGTGTTTGACAACTCAAGTTGCCGGTATCGCCCTTTGCAGGTGAGGAGGCTCCGATGCGCGTCGCGCTTTGTCCGATATCCACGGAAACCTGACCGCCTTTGAGGCCGTGCTCGCCGACACGCAGACAGCGTCCATCGATCAGGTGATTTTCCTGGGCGATGCGGCCACGCTGGGGCCGCACCCCAACGAAGTAGTCGAATTGCTGCGTGGGTTGAACTGCCCCTGCGTCCTGGGCAACCACGAATCCTACCAGTTGAATCTGGCGCAATTTCTGCGCGACGATCACGCAGAATGGGCAAAGGAGACGATTGCCTGGAGCGTGTCGCGGCTATCGCCGCAGAACTTGGCGTTTTTGAAGACGTTTCAGCCGCACGTAGAGATTCAACTCAAAGCCGACGGCTCCTCGCTCGATCTGCTCTGCGTACACGGCTCACCCGTTTCCTTTGACGACATGATTCTGGCAACCACGCCAGCGCATCAGCTCGACGACCTGTTGATGAATCAGGCAGCAGAGGCCGTGGCGTGCGGACACGCGCACGTGCCAATGACGCGGCGACACCAAGATAAGCTGCTGATCAACGCGGGCAGCGTTGGCGCGCCGATGGCGGAGATGCCATTTAAAGGGGAGCCACAGTTTATGCCATGGGCGGAGTATGCGGTGATTGACCACCGCCACGAACGGTTGGCTGTTGAACTGCGGCGGGTCATCTATGATTTGGCGCGAGAGACAGAAGCTGCCCTAACTAGCGGAATGCCTTACGCGAGCGAGTGGGTGTGTCGTTGGCAAATTTAATGAGTCTGCTTGTTACGTACCAAGTTGGTTGAATCACGAGTGCGACGCACGGCGCACAGCCGACTGGTGAGCCACGCTGCTTCGCGCCGTGCAGCGCACTCGACTGGCTTGCTGCGTCTGCCGCACGGGGCGAAGCAGCGCTTCGCTTTACATATGGACAATCTTTTGACTTGGCCCCTCCTCCTGACGCAAGGGCTCTATGCCTTCGCCCGCACGCCGCGGCTGCTCGCGCCGACCGGCGAGAACGCGGGCGTGATCGCAGGGGATTCGCCGACGCTGCGTCTGCTGGTGCTGGGGGAATCGCCGGTGGCGGGTGTTGGTGTTGAAGCGGCGGGTGAAGCGCTAACGGCGCAGACGGCGCTGGCGCTGCACGCGGCGACGGGCCATACGATTAGCTGGCGCGGCATCGGGCAGATGGGGGCGACGGCGCGGCTGGCGCGTGCGGCGTTGGTGGCGCGGATTCCGGCTGGCGCGGAGGCAGACGTTTGCGTGATTGCGCTCGGCGTCAACGACACGCTGCGGCTGAACGCGCCGCCAAGCTGGGCGCGCGAGATGAGCGCGCTGGTCGATGATCTGCGGAGGGTGCTCAACCCGTCGCTCGTCGTGCTGACCGCCGTGCCGCCCGTCGGCCAGCTGACGGCGCTGCCGCAGCCTTTGCGGGCGCGGCTTGGTCGCCACGCGGCGCGGCTGGATGCAGCGCTGCAGCGTGTCGCGCACGGGCAGGATGACATCGTCCACGTGTCCATGCCGTTTGAGGGCGGCGCGGACTTTTTGGCGGCGGATGGCTTTCATCCGTCGGCGTTGGGGTATCGCGCATGGGGTCGGCAGTTGGCGGAACGCATGGCAGAAGCGATGTTGGATGCAGAGCCACCCGAAAGCGCGCGAATTCTAAACGTAGGGTAAGACGCGAGGCCTCTAAATCTGCGTTTATCCGCGCTTATTTGCGGTTCCAAACACCGAAAAATTGTCGAAGGTAGACGGCCTCACTTGACGCGCCCGGCGGGCGTCGCTATACTGACCGCACAACTAAATATCCAGATCTTCGGGGCAGGGTGAGGGCCAACGGCCCAATTCCCGATCGGCGGTGATGGTTTGGTTAGCAGTAATCGGTAAACAGTAATCAGTTGTGATGATTTGTCCACAATCTTGACTGGTAACTGGCCCACCGATAACTGACGACTGAACTCAAGCCCGCGAGCCGGAACGAGCTTTCCCGCGTTAAGTTCCAGCAGGAGTCGGTGCGAAGCCGACGCCGACGGTATAGTCCGGATGGGAGACGATCTGATCACTGCGCGCCGTGCGAGTTTTCTCGCACCGTCATTTGGCGACGTCTGTGGAAATGCCCGAAGTCCTTGTTGACTTCGGTTTTTTGTTGACGCAGACGTCGCGCAAATCCACGCGCCGCCGTCGCCGCTCGGCCGCCGGTCGACGCGCGCTTTGGCTTGCCACAACGCCCCGTTCGCCTCTGTGCGACGGGGCGTTTTTTATTAGGGTAATTTTTACGTGGAACTGTCAGCGGATGACAAGAGTGGATTGAACGAATTTTTGTCAAGCTACCTCTTGTTCACTTGTGCTGAATAAGTTATCAGTAGAGCGGATGATGGCAATGGAATCCGTTCAATCGCTCCCAAAATCCGTTGACAGCTAAGCAAGTTGACAAAGTCTATGCTCAACCAAATGAACCAACAAACTCAGCCGCGCCCGTGGACACCACGCCTGCCAGAGCTGCGCCGCACGGGCCGCTGGCTCCGTCGCCAGCGCGAGCGGCTGCTCGTGCCCGTGGTGCTCGCGCTGGCGATTGCGGCGTGGGAAGGGCTGGTGCGCTGGCAGGATTTGCCTGCGTTCGTGCTGCCCAGCCCCGGCGTCGTCTGGCAGCGGGGAGTGGCCGCGCTGGCGGACGGCACGCTTGTGCGCCACGCCTCGGTCACGCTGGTCGAAATTGCGCTGGGGCTGCTGCTCGGCTTGACGACGGCCTTTGTGCTCGGCTACCTGCTCGGCAAGCACCGCGGCGCGGAGCGGCTGCTCTCGCCCTACATCGTCGCCAGCCAGAGCGTGCCGGTGGTGGCGGTGGCGCCGCTGCTGATCATCTGGCTGGGCAGCGGTCTCGCCAGCAAGGTGCTGATCTGCGCGCTGATTACCTTCTTCCCCACGCTCGTCAGCACCATCGTCGGTATACGCAACGTTGACGCCGATCTGCACGACCTGATGCGCTCGCTGCGCGCCAGCTCCTGGCAGATTTTCCGCAAGCTGGAGCTGCCCGCCGCGCTGCCCGTTATCTTTGGCGGCCTCAAGCTCAGCGTGATTTTGGCCGTGGTGGGGGCCGTGGTTGGTGAATTTGTCGGTGCAAGCGCAGGGCTGGGCTTTTTGATCAACCAGGCGCGCGGCGTCTTCGACACGCCGCTGATGTTTGTCGCCGTCTTCGCCCTGGTGCTGATTGCGCAGACGCTCTATTTGGCCGTCTCGCTCGTCGAGCGGGCGGCGCTCAGGTGGCAGCGGTAAGTAGACACAGAGGCCAGCTTTATTAGTAGCTGACCTCTGCAACGGTACTCAAATTTGAATTAGCTAATTTTCGAATCAAGGAAACGACGTCTGAATTCAGAGGCTTTATCCAACAGATGCAATGTTTCTCCTTCAGAATTCAAAGCAAGGAGTGGAACCCACAGCTCAATATCATGTTGTTGGCATTTTGGAATTCCAGAATGGCATACGCCATATTTACGTATAGCTTGATCTAAATCTTTCCGGCCGTTCGTGCGTAGCTGTCTATTTCCAATTAGTGGCTTCACTTGTCTTGTTGGAATTAGATGTCTTGTGTACAAGATGTTGGTAGGGCTGTGTGGGTTGTGTGGATTGTTTTTGATAGTCATTAAATTTCCTTAAATTGGTTTGAATTTAGAATGGAATGGCCTTGACAAAGGTAGCAAGGCGTTCACTCTCCTCTACAGAAAAATCGGATGGCAACTCTAGGGTTACCCGGTAGTTAGGTGGGCGGAGTACAAACTCGTGTTTTATGGTTGGATGATTTGTTGTGTTTTGTTCGTTTTTCTCACCTCCTTTCGCAAATGAACTCGTGGTATTTGTATTGTCTCTATACCACTCAAATCTCGTCTTCTTGCCTCGACGTCCGACTAGTAACTTTCCTATATCTTCATTCTCCATTCGACGAAATGCACTAATAATGTCGCGGCGATCTACATGTTGACCTTCCTTTTCCAATTTCGTTGATACGCTATCGATTGTTGTCGCTCCAGAATTCCTTCTGTAAGCCATAAGGGTGTCATACAGAGTTTTTTCGCTCATTTCTTTACTATATCACGCATTTTAGCTTTTGTCAAGACCTAATCCCCTAATTTGAGCAATTTGCTCGCTATAGGCAATATCATAGCTTAAAGTATAGTTTTTAATAAATTTATAACAATGAAAAACAAACAAAGGTTAATGTTAAAAGAGAAAGAGGTGGAAGCAAAGATGAAGCATGCAAGTCTCTTGTTTGTAATATGCTCGCTTCTGGCAGCCTGCACCATCGCGATGCCGCAGGCCGCAGAGGCCCCGTCCACCGACGATCTGACGCCCGTCACGCTGGGCGTGGGCTTTGTGCCCAACGTGCAGTTTGCCCCCTTCTACGTCGGCATTGAGCGGGGCTTCTTCGCCGACGAGGGCATCGATCTCACGCTGGACTACGGCTTTGAGAACGACTATCTCGTGCTCGTGGGCACGGGCGAGTTGCCCTTTATGATCGGCAGCGGCGACCAGGTGATCCTGGGCCGGGCGCAGGGGCTGCCCGTGCGCTATGTCGCCGAGTGGTACACGCGCTACCCGGTGGTCGTGGTCGCGCTGGAAGCGGCGGGGATTGTCGAGCCAGGCGATCTCATTGGGCGCACGATTGGGCTGCCGGGGCTGTTTGGCGCCAATTACGTGGCGCTGCGCGGCGTGCTCGAGGCGGGTGGCCTCACCGAAAGCGATGTCACGCTGGAGAGCATTGGCTTTACGCAGGCGGCGGCGCTGAGCGCGGGCACGGTCGACGCGGTGGTGGATTACGGCGTCAACAGCCCGGTGATTTTGGCGCAGGAAGGCATCTCGACTACGCAGATCGCGCTCGACGAGTACCTGACCGTCCCGTCCAACGGTCTCGTCACGAACGAGGCGACCATCAACGAAAACGACCCCCTCGTGCGCGCGATGACGCGGGCCATGCTGCGCTCGGTCGAGTACACGCTGGCGAACCCGGACGAAGCCTTTGCCATTGCGCTGAGCTACGTGCCCGAAGCGCGCGAGAGCGAGGCGGTGAACCGCGCCGTCTTTGATGCCGTCCTCCCCTACTGGCAGCCGCAGGGCAACAGCCTGCCCGGCGAGACGACCCTCGATGCGTGGCAAGAAGCTGCGGAATTTATGCAGCGCATCGGCCTGGTCGAGACGGTGCTGCCGGCGGAGGAGCTGTTTACCAATGAGTTTGTGGAGTAACCGAGATGGTCGCAGAGAATAGCACGCGGCGGGGTCACCCGGCCTTCCCGCGGGTCGACGCCGCTTCCGCAGCCCCGTTGCTGTGCGTCGACAACATCAGCAAAACTTTCCGCGACAGTACGGGGCGCGACGGGCCAGCCTCCGTCGAGTCGCTGCGGGAGGTGAGCTTTTGCGTGGACGAGGGCGAGTTCGTCTGTCTGCTGGGGCCGAGCGGCAGCGGTAAATCGACCTTGCTGCGCATCGTCAACGGACTGGTCGCGCCGACGAGCGGCAGCGTTCTGCTCGACGGCGCGCCGCTAACCAAGCCGCACCCGAATGTGGGCTTTGTCTTTCAAAAGACGAACCTGATGCCGTGGCGCACGGTGCTCGAAAACGTGCTGCTGCCGCTGGAAGTGCAGGGCCGCGTCACCGGGGCCGAGCGCGAGCGGGCCTGTCGGCTGCTGGGGACGGTGGGGCTGGAGGGTTTCGAGCACGTCTATCCGAAGCAGCTTTCGGGGGGGATGAGCCAGCGCGTGGTGCTGGCGCGCACGCTCGTCCACGAGCCGCGGCTGCTGCTGATGGACGAACCTTTTTCTGCGCTCGATTCGCTGACCCGCGAGCGGCTCAACCTCGAACTGCTGCGCCTGCACCGCGATCAGTGCTCGACGGTGCTGATGGTCACCCACAGCATCAACGAAGCCGTCTTCCTGGCCGACCGCGTCGTCGTGCTCGGCCAGCGACCGGGGCGCGTGCGCGCGCAAATCCCCGTCGATCTCCCCCGCCCCCGCGACCTGGAGGTGATGAGCAGCGAGGCCTTCGGTCGGCTGATTGCGTGGGTGCGGCAAAGTTTGGAATAGGTGAGAGAAATCTCGTACAATAGGGGAAATTTAACGCGGAGCGCGCAGAGGCGGAGGCGCGGAGGGCCGCGGAGAGGAAAGAGACGTAATCTGTCATTTCGAGCGGGTCGGCGAGGCAATAGGGCAGACGAGATCGATCAGCGAGAAATCTGGCGCGGTAGACAAACCGGTTTTGTATGCAACGAGCCCGAATCGTAAACTGTATCAAGATTTCTCGCATTCGCTCGAAATGACACTCTATCTTCCCTCCGCGGCCCTCCGCGCCTCCTCTGCGCCCTCCGCGTTGAAAATTCTTCATCCTGGAAACATTCATGACTAATAATACCCAACCCACCCGCACCCGCTTTGCCCCCAGCCCGACGGGCTTTCTCCACATCGGCGGCGCGCGCACGGCGCTCTTTGCCTGGCTGCTTGCGCGACACACGGACGGTCAGTTCATTCTGCGCATCGAGGACACGGACCAGAAGCGCTTCAACCCCGAAAGCCTGGACAACCTGATGCACGGGCTGCGCTGGCTCGGCCTCGACTGGGACGAGGGGCCGGACGTGGGCGGGCCGCACGGCCCGTACGTGCAGAGCGAGCGGCGCGACCTGTACCGGAAATACGCCGAGCAGCTCATTGCCAGCGGACACGCCTACCGCGCATATGAAACGCCGGAGGAGTTGACCGCCATCCGCGAGGATTTGCAGAAGCGCGGCCTGCCCCCCGGCTACAATCGCCAGCACCGCCACCTCAGCGACGAAGAGCGAGCGGCCTTCGAGGCGGAAGGTCGCCCCTCGGTGGTGCGGCTGTCCGTGCCGGAGGGGGGCATCACCACGGTGCACGACCTGATCCGCGGCGAAATCACCACCGAGCACAAGCAGCTGCAGGATGCCGTGCTGCTCAAGGCCGACGGGCTGCCCACGTACCACCTGGCCGTGGTGGTGGACGATCACCTGATGCAGATCACGCACGTGCTGCGCGCCGAAGAGTGGATTCCCTCCGCCCCGCTGCACAAGCTGATTGCGGACGCGCTGGGCATCGAGCTGCCGACGCTCGTCCACCTGCCGGTGATTCTCAACCCCGGCGGCAAGGGCAAGCTGAGCAAGCGCAAGCAGGCGGGCGGCGAAGAGCACCTGACGCTGGTGCACGAGTTTATCGAAGCGGGCTACCTGCCGGACGCCCTGTTCAACTACCTGACCAACGTCGGCTGGAATTTTGATCCGGAGCGCGAGATTTTCACGCGCCAGGAAGCCATCGAGCGCTTCGATCCCAGCGAAATCAACCCCTCGCCCGCGGCGCTCAACTACGAGAAGCTGGCGTGGATGAACGGCATGTACATCCGCGAGCTGTCGCCGGAGGCGCTCAAGCAGGCGCTCGTGCCCGTGCTGGCCGACGCGCTCGACATCGACCCAGCCGTGCTGCGCGTCGACCCGCGGCTGGACCCGCTGATCCCCGCGATCCAGGAGCGGCTCAAGACGCTCAACGACGCGCCGGAGCTGGTCGACTGGGCCTTCAAGCAGGCCGACGAGCTGGTCTACGACGACCCCAAGCTGCTGCTGGGCCGCAAGCTGGACGCGGCCCAGAGCATCGAGGTGCTGCGCAGTGGGTCGGTGGTGCTGGGCGGGGTCGAGCCGTTTGAGGCAGAGCCGCTGGAGGCCGCCTTCCGGCAGGCGGCGGACGATGCGGGCCTCAAGGCGGGCAGCTACTTTGGCCCCTTCCGCGCGGCGATCAGCGCCAAGCAGGTCTCGCCGCCGCTCTTCGAGAGTATGGCCGCGATTGGCCGCGAAGAGGTGCTGCGGCGGGTTGAGCGGGCGATTGGGGTGCTGGAGGAGCAGGGGGGATAGGGTGCAGGGGAGCAAGGGAGATCGGGAGACGGCGCGGCGTGAACTGGCGAAAATTCGCGCGCGTTTGCCCGTCGCGCCGAAGCCGACGATCGACGATGCGCCAGCGTGGCTGGGTGAAATCGAGGGGATGCGCGATTTCTTCGATTCGGCGGCGCACGTGTGGGACCGCGTCTTTGGGCCGGAGGAAGGCGACAGGCTCTACCCCGAAGTCGCCGCGCAAATTGAGCCGACGCAAGACGCCGTCTCCATCCTCGTGCTCGGCTGCGGCACGGGGCTGGAGCTGCCTGACCTCTTTGCCCGCGCGCCCAACGCCCGCCTCACCGGCATCGACGTCGCGCCGGGGATGTTGGCCGAGCTGCGGCGCAAATTCGCGGCGCAGTCGGCGCAGATTGAACTGATTGAAGGCTCCTACCTCGACGTACCGCTTGGTCAACAACGCTTCGACTACGCCATCGCCACGCTGACGGCCCACCACCTGTCGCCGACGAGCAAGCTGTCGCTCTACCGGCGCATTCGGGAAGCCCTCGTACTCGGTGGTCGCTATATCGAGGGCGACCAGTCGACCGACGCGGCGGGTGAGGCCGAGACGCTGCGCTGGTACGACGCCTACATCGCCAAGCTGCCCGGTGGCGAGCAGGCGCGCTGGAACTATGACGTAACGCTGAGTCCGGAGACGCGGCGTCGCCTACTGCAGGAAGCAGGTTTGCAAGATGTACAGCTTTCCTGGCACGAGTCGGAAGCGGGACTCGCCGTCTTTACCGCCAGCGCTGAATCTTGGTCCACGCGCCCCTCTGCTCCCCAGCCCCCTGGCTCCCCATCGATTTGACGAATTGAGAAATTTGATTCACCCAGCCGAAAATGGTACACTATCAATCTGCCTATGGGGAATAGTTTAATAGGCAAAACACCTGACTCTGGATCAGGCGATTGGGGTTCGAGTCCCTGTTCCCCAGCACGAAAAAGCGCCGCGACCAAACTGGTCGCGGCGCTTTCTTATTTCCCACGGTTCGCCTTGCTCCTTGACTTTTGGGAAATTTACGATGGCTACTCAGATAGATCAGACAGCCGGTGCTGTGTTGGATCAGGTCGCGGCGCTGCATGAAGCGTATTTGGCAACGCCACACTGTGTGTCGTCCATGATTTATGATCTTGGCGATGAACAGTATCGGCTGACGCGCCCAATCAGCATCGTAATCGAAGAGTACAAGGCAGAGGATAATTTTGCCACGCGCTTTCCGCCGGTTTAGGCATACGGAGAAGGACAGACGGAAGCCGACGCCATTGCCGAGTTGAAAAATGCTATCCTGGATTTGTACGACGAGTTGATGTCATTTGAAACCTCTCAGTTGGGCGGACATTTGTCCGAATGGAAACAGACCCTCAACATTTTAGTAGAGAAGACAGATGAAGTGGCGCAACTTTATCTACCAAGACTCGCAGACCGTTATTCGCAAGCTTTCGCTACAGCCATCAACATCGCGTCGCCGCGCAAAACGCCCTGTGTACTATAACGAGGGGAAATCATTCGCTCTCTGCGGCGACGCTGTACAAGTCAGCGGCACGGTTTGCGGCCTCCCCCGCGGCTGCTAGCTCAGCGGTTCCGTTCTCGATTGCCTCTATATCAAAATTGTCGATGCCCCTAGTACACTGTCATTGAAGTTTTGATGGGTTAGGGTAAAAGCGGTTGAAGGTCTGGCGGGCCATTTCGGGTGTGAACTGCCAGCGAATAGGAACAGGGGTTCGATTGCGCGTTTCAACCCAAGCGAGGACTTCACGGCTCAATTCGACTTGACAGGCGATGCGCCGCTTCAGGCATTGCCGAGATAGAAGCGAGAGTTGGATTTCAGCCATGTTGAGCCAACTGGCCTTTTTGGGCGTGTAGTGCATCTGAATTTGCTGCATCAAGGCGAAGGCCTTCGCCGGTTCAAAGGCGTTGTAAAATGAGGTGTAGGTGTGCGTGCTTAGGTTGTCCTGCACCAGTTGAATCTGACCACCGGGCGGACAGTGTTCCTCGACGAAGGCGTCCATGAACTCGGCGTAGTCCTGTCCGGTGCGTCGGTCTCGTACCTGCACAAAGCAATGTCCGGTGAGGGGCTGCACGGCCAGGAGAACGGAGCAGACGCCGTGGCGCTCGTACTCGTAGTTTTGTCGTTTTGGCTTGCCGGGTTCAACGGGCAAGGGGACGAGCGTGTCGCCAATCAGTTGACAGGGCCGCTCATCGAAACACCAGAGCGGGCGCAGCGGGTCAAAGGGACGGGCGTAGATGGCTAGCATATATTCCATTTGCGCCAGAAAGGTAGGCGTCAGTTTGCCCAGGCACCATTGGCGGACTAAGTGAGGCTTGACCGTGTTTTTTTCAGAATTTCGCCCACGGCGTTGTGGGAGATGTGCTCAACCAACTCGAGTTCCACCGCCTTGTCCGCCAACAGGCGCAAACTCCATTGGCTACGCCCCGCTGGCGGTTCTGAACAGGCCAACGCGGTGATTTTGGCCCGTTGCTCGCCGCTGATGGTGCGGGCGCGACCGCTTCTTGGCTTTTCACTAATCGCCGCCTCGAGCCCTTCTTGCACATAGCGACGCCGAATCCGGTCTATCGTCGACAGGCTCGTGTCGAGCTTCTCGGCAATCTCTTGGTCTGTTTTCTGCCCTTGATGATGATTTTCATCGCTCAACAGCAATATCTTTATCCGATTCAGTTTGCGTACACTCCTCACGCCGCCCAGGGTTAGCCGATTGAGGTAGCTACGTTCTTCGCCCGGCAATCTGACGTTATTTATATGCTTTTTGCGTCCCATGCAAACCTCCTTCTTTTGCTCCTTGCTTCGCGTTGGGACGTATTTTATCGCTTACCCTTATCTACTCATAATCTCGATTACACTGTACTAGTTAGGTAATCAACAGCAGCGTCGCCGTGGTCTGCGGCTTCGAGTAGGGCAGCATGCGCTTCGACAAAACGGGAAGGCGGCGTGATTGCGCGCGCCTCTTCACCAGCAAGTTGAATCATCACAAACGCTGCTGCTGTTTCGATAATCCAATCTTGGTCAAAAAGAACAGATACATCTTGGCCTGCTCGATCAAACTGCCTCGAGATAGTACCAAAAGCTAAAGCATAATTGCTTGTAATTTCGCCCATCGCCGTCGCATAGTCTGCAACTCCGGTGTCCGGGGTACTGGTCGCGGTCGCCGTGGGCTGTGCAGCTTCTGTTGCGGCAATTCGCGTCTCGCGTGCATACTGCACGGCGTCACTAGTGGCATTGATTGCGACCTCGACTGTGGCTTGCGCGTCGCGAGTTGCCTGTTCCGCTGCGCGTGTAGCTGCCTCTACTGTGCTCGTGGCGTCTCTTGCCGTAGCGGTTTGCGTGCGCTGTACAGCGCGGGTCGCCCCCTCTGCCGCAGCGGTCTCGGCGCTGGCTGTCCGTTGGGCGCTGCGTGTTTCATCGCTAGCCATGCGTTCGGCATTTCGCGTCTCGGCGGCGACCGTGCGCTCGGCATCACGAGTTGCTCGCTCTGCGGCGCGCGTCGCTGCTTGGGGCGTGTTGGTCAAGTCAATCTCGGCTTCCGCCGTCGCCCAATCGTTCCGAACGCTCGCAAAGAGGCCAGGGCGTGGAGTTTCTGTCGGGACGCTGGTGTTGGTGGGCTGTGGCGTGCTGGTAAATGTAGGCGTATTGATCAGGGTAAATTCAGCGGTCGCGTCAATTGCGTTGGAATTCGCGGCAACTGCTGCAGGGGTCGGGGATGAGTCGGCAGCCATTCCCAAGCTATTTATCACGGTAAAAAACCCTATGCAGCCAAAAAGCAATAAAACAGCAATACCGCTCCAGCGCACTATTCGCCAGAGCCGACCCAGGCAGCCGCGCTTTGGTTGCGCCGCTGATTCTTCGCCATCTGCAGACGACCTTTTTTCACGACCAAGCATGATTTACTACTTTTCACATGGATAATTGCATGAAATTGACACGTAAGACCTTCGGGAGATTGACATTTTGAGGGCTCCTGCTAAACCGAATATCGAAATATCGTCCCTCTTCGTTTGGGGCTTCGTGTTCATCGTCTTTAGTTGCTGCTGAAGGGGAGTCGTCTGGTTGTGAGGTACGGCTCCGCTGTTGTGGGAGCAGCAGCGGTTGTACATAGTTAATCGTAGGATTGTAAGTAATCCCGCATTAAACTTGTGGGGAACGCGTAGATTGCGACAAACGACGTAGGGGTGTTAAAAACAAAATAACTGACTTTCAACCAGGCAACTGGGCTTTGAGTCTCTGTTCCTCAAATACAGAAAAAGAGCGGCGCGACCTATTTGGTCGCGCCGCTCTTTTTGCGCTTGGGTAAGTAACCAGCGGCAGGCATGAAGCGTACCCCGCCATTGTGCATTTCTCAACTCCCCAGATTCGCCTCCAGTGCCGCCAGCGTGCGTGACCACGCGTCGTCCGCTGCGTCCGGCGCATAGCTGTCGCGGGTGTTGTTAAAGAAGGCATGGCCCGCGCCGTCGTAGACGACGAACTCGGCGTCGATGCCCGCCTCGACCATCGCCTCCTCCATCGCGCGCACGGCGTCGACGGGGATGCCGCCGTCCTCCGCGCCGTAGAGGCCGAGCACCGGGGCATTGACCTCGGCGGCCTGCGCCGGCTCCAGCGGGCGGCCGTACCACGGGATCGCCACGGCGAGGCGCTCGTCCTCGGTGGCCGTCATCAGCGCGAGGCCGCCGCCAAAGCAGAAGCCCGTCACGGCGACCTGCTCACCCGACGTGAACTCCTGGTCGAGCAGGTAGGTGATGGCGGACTGGATTTCGCGCACGGCTTCGGGCATGTCCACCTCCATCACCAGCTTGCGCGCTTCGTCCGGCTCGGTGGCGACTTCGCCCTTGTACAGGTCCGGCGCGAGCGCGACGTAGCCCTGCTGCGCAAAGCGGTTGGTCACATCCATGATGTGGTCGTTTAGCCCCCACCACTCCTGAATAACGATAATGGCGGGCGCGGCCTCGTCCCCTTCGGGGCGGGCGAGGTAGCCCATCAGCATTTCGTCCTCGTTTTCGTCCGGGTATTCGACCATCGCCGTCACCAGCCCGGCAGCGCTCATCTCGGCCATGCCCTCGCCCTGGCCTTCGCCGCCAGCCGCTTCCTGCGTGACGGGCGGCACGGTTCCGGGCACGGTTCCGTTGGGGCGCACGGCTTCGCAGCCCGCTAAAATCGTGACGGCAGCGGCGCTGCCCATGACGGCGGTCATGCGCTGCAGAAAGGCGCGGCGGCTGAGCTCGCCGACTTGAAACGAGCGGACAAGCTCCTGGGCGTAAAGGCGGTTGGTTTTGTACATGTGGGCTCCTTGCGAGTGGGTTGTGTGGAAAACGATACGGGAACAGTGTGACACAGAGCGCGCAAGAAAGATGTAATCTGGCGGGAAAACAACTTCACCGCCGCCGACTCGTCCCCCAGCCGGTTACGATGGCGACGCCCGCCAGCACGATCGCGCCGCCGATGAGCTGCTGCACCGTGGGGCGCTCGCGAAAGAGCAGGATCGACCACAACACGGCGGCAACCGGACTCAACGTCAACATAACCGAAAGCAGGCTGACGTTGAGCCGCCGCAGCGCCAGATAGTACAACGCCCGGCTGATCACAACGTCGACCACCGCCACGAGCAGCAGCAGCCCCCACGCCGTGAGCGAGGGCCACACGAGGGTCGATGTGGTAAAGGTGTCGGCCGTGCGCCCGGTCGTGAGTAGTGGGGCGAGGGTGCGCCACCCGGTCGAAAGCAGCAGGAGAAAGATAGAGGTCGCGAGCAGGCGAAAGAAAAAGAAGTTGAGAAAATCCATTTCCCCGCCGTCGCGCTTGACGATGGCCATGTGGAAAGCGTAGAGAAAGGTGGAGACGACCAGCATCAGCGTCCCCAGCCGCAGCGCGTCGACGGGCTGGAACGCAATCACAAAGGCGCCCGCAATCGCCAGCCCCGCACCGATAAGCTGCACGCGCGACAGCCGTTCGCGTAGCCAGACTACGCCAAAAACGAGCGCAAAGACAGTCGTCAGCTTGCCCAGCATGGAGGCCGTGCCCGCGTCGATAAAGCGCACGGCGGCGTAGTTGATGTTGGTGCTCGCCGCCACGCAAAAGCCGACGACGAGAAAAAAGCGCAGGTTCCCCGTCAGCGTTTGCCAGCGGAGGCGCTTCGTCGCCAAACCGTACGCGCCGACCAGCGCCGTGCCGATCGAGAGCACAAAGGTTGCTGAAACCGTGGGGCTGATGTAGGGCAGCAGCAGCCGCGCAAAGACAAAGTGGAGGCTGTCCACCAGCAGCAGGGCGGGGAGAATCAATGTGGCGCTGCCCAGCGAAGGATTCGCGGCTGTTGAAGAAGGGGTGGAGAGCGCGGCAGTTTTGGACATGGGAACGTAAAGAGACTAGAATTGCAGGGCGATGAAATTTGTCAGTTTACCCTATCACCAACTATGGAAATTACCACAATTTTGCTTCCCAACCGGCGCATCTTTGCGCTGTTGTTTACCGTTATACTGCTGGCCGCCTGTGGGCGTGGCGCGGCTCAAACCGAGCCAACCCAAGGCGAAGCGGCGGTGGACGAGCAGCCCGCTGCCGCTAGCAACGTCATCATTGGCGACGGCGAGCAGTCACCCTACAACGGCACGTTCCTTGAAGGCGACAACCCCGCCATGCCTATCGTGGCGCAGAACGAAGAGGGCGAACCCTTCGACATGAGCAAGCTGCGGGGCGAGTATGTGCTCGTCAATTTTGGCTATACCTCCTGCCCGGCTATTTGCCCGGTAACGCTGGCGAACCTTATGCTTGCCTACAATGAGCTGAGCGAGGCGCAGCAGGAAGAGGTCAACGTCGTCTTCGTCTCGGTTGACCCAAGCCGCGATACGCCTGAGCGGCTCAATAGCTACCTCGCCTCGTTTAGCGAAGACTTTACCGGATTGTACATCCCGGAGGAAGAGACGTTGGAGACTGTCAAAGCCGCATATGGCGTCTCTGCCGAAGTTATCGAGCCACTATCTGACGAAGAGATGACGGCGGAAAATTATGATCTAGCCCACACCGGCGGCGTTTACGTTATCGGGCCGGAGGGCACATTCAAGCTCTTTCTCGCTCACGACGCCCCCGCCGACGCCATCCGCAGCGACTTGGTCACGCTGCTGGAGGGGTAAATTTTTACCGATTGACCTGTGATGCAGCGGTGGTAAAATTGAGCCGTGATTTACAGCTTCAAAGACCGCGAAACCCAGAAGATTTTAATCGTGAGCGTTCACGCAAGTTGCCGCCAGATATTCAACAGGTGGCCTTGCGTAAATTGCGGATGCTTAACCGTGCACAAACGTTAAACGATTTACGCGTGCCACCAGCGAATCGGCTGGAGAAGTTGAGTGGAGAACGTGCGGGTCAGCACAGTATTCGCATTAACCGACAGTGGCGGATTTGCTTTACTTGGCAAGACGGTGGGGCGGATGAAGTTGAAATTACGGATTACCACTAAGGCTTACTCATGCAAAATCAAAACGACAGGTTGATGCCCGTGCATCCGGGGGAGGTGCTGCGGGAAGAATTCTTGCAACCAATGAGGCTGACCCCAGCAACGCTTGCCGACAGTTTGCACGTGCCCACTCAACAACTGGAAGAGCTCCTGCGTGAGCAGCGGCAAATCACGGCGGACATGGCGCTGCGGCTGGCGCGTTACTTTGACGTGTCGCCGCAGTTTTGGCTGGGCCTCCAAATGGACTACGACCTAGACATTGCCCAAGACGCTGTTGGTCAGCGTTTGCAGCGCGAAATTGTCCCCATTACTGCCTGACCCCAATCGAACTTCTGCACTTCCCCATATCAAATGCCCTACAACACCCTCATCATCGGCGGCGGCGTGCTCGGCGCGGCGACGGCCCACCACCTGGCGCGCGACGGCGTGCGCACGCTCCTCGTGGATCGGCGCGACGCCGGGCGCGCCACCAGCGCGGGCGCGGGCATCATCGCGCCCGAAACCAACACCCGTGACGGCGACGCCTGGTTCCACTTTGGCATCGAGGCCGGGCGCTACTACCCGGCGCTGATCGAGCAGCTGCGCGAGACGGGCGCGCCCGACACCGGCTACGCCCGCTGCGGCAAGCTCACCGTCGCCGCGACGGACGACGAAGTCGAGCCCTTCGGGGAGATGCTGCGCGTTGTGCGTCAGCGGCAGCGGACGCACGACCTCCCCGCCGCCAGCGATTTTGACGAAATCTCCCCCGCCGAAGCCCGCGAACGCTTCCCCGCCCTGGGCAACGTGCAGCGCGCCTGTTGGCTCACTAACGCCGCCCGCGTCGACGGTCGCCAGCTTGAAGCGGCCCTGCGCCACGCCGGTCGCGCGCACGGCCTTGCCGAGCGCGACGGCAGCGTCGAGCGCATCCTCATGCAAGGTGGCCGCGCGACTGGCGTGGTCGTAGACGGCGAAGAACTTTACGCAGACGCCGTGGTGGTGGCCGCGGGCGCGTGGTCAAACGCGCTGCTGACGCCGTTTAGCGTGCAGATTCCCGTGGCCCCGCAGCGCGGCCAAATCGCCCATCTCGACCTGCCGACCGGGACATTCGACCGCGACACAGGCGATTGGCCCGTCGTCACCGGCTTTCACGGCCACTACCTCGTCGCGTGGCCGGGCGGGCGCGTCGTCGGCGGGGCGACGCGGGAGACGGACTCCGGTTTTGTGCCGAAGACCACGGCGGCGGGCGTGGTCGAGACGCTGAGCGAGGTGCTGCGCGTCGCGCCGGGCCTGTCCACGGCGAGCGTGCGCGAGGTGCGCGTGGGGCTGCGGCCTTATTCGGCAGATGGCCTGCCCGTGCTGGGTCGGCTGCCGGGCGTCGAGGGCCTTTTCCTCGCCACGGGCAATGGGCCGACGGGTCTGACGCTGGGGCCGCTGAGCGGGCGCGTGGTGGCTGGGCTGGTGCAGGGGCGAACGGTGGATGCGGAGATTGCTGCCTTTGGCATTGAGCGCTTTTTGTCGCACGGGCCGGGCGTGAGTTGAGCAATTGGGGCGATCCACACAACATTTTTCTGCAAACAACGGTTAGCTAAACAGAGGTAGTCGACCCGCCAAGAGAAAGCGGCACTCGATCCATCTGCTTTCCGATCCGTGTGCGCAGCCCGTGTGCATCCGCGTCCTGTTTTCTTCCGTTTAGGAAAACCGCATGACCTTTGACGAAATTGCCGCCACCTACCGCGCCGCGCTCCCCAGCGACGGCCACTTTTTCCAATTTCCCATGACCGCCCTCGACCGCACCGGCGTTCCGGCGTGGTCCAACGTCTACCTGCCGGGGCCGCTGGGCGGGGGCGACGGCTACGGCGCAGCCGATATTGAAGCGCAGGTGGGCACGCTCGGTGAGCTGCACGAGCGCGTCCAGAGCCTGTGGGTCGTCCCCACGCTGCCGACCGAGCGCGGCTCGTATGCTGACATGGTGACGGCCCACGGCGAAGCGGCGGTGCTCGACCCGGTGCTCGTCGGCCTGACAGCGGGCAGCCGCTACCACGCCGACCTGCCGCGGCTGTGGGTGACGATGCAGCAATATCCACGCGGCGAAAAGCTCGTGCTGCTGGAGGCCGCGGCATCGAGTGCGTCGGAGCTGCCAGCGGATTACGAGCCGCTCTTTTTGCCCGTCTCCAACGGCTTGGGCGCCGGGCTGGATCGCGACCGCGCGCTCAACCACGCCCTCTTCGAGATTTTGCAGCGCGACGGCAACAGCGTCACCTATCGCGCGCTGGACCAGGGGCGGGTGGTGGACGTGAGCGATGTGCCCGCCGAGGTGGCCGAGATTTTAGAGCAGTTGACTAAAGCGAGCGTGCAGGTCAACGTGAAGCTGGCGGCAACGGATTTTGGGCTGGTGAATCTCTACGTTAACGGCTACGGCCCGGATGACGACCACCCGCAGATCAAGCTGGCGGCGGGCGGCGAGGCCTGTGCGCTGGATCGGGCGGCGGCGCTGCGCAAGGCCGTGCTGGAGTTTGCCTTTTCGCGCGCGCGGCTGGCCTTTGGCCACGGCGATTTGTCGCTGGTGGAGCGCGCCGCGCCGCCGGATTACGTGGAAACGTACCGCTCTTACTGGCAAGTCGACAACGAGGAGCCGCGCGCCCTGCAGTCGATGCTGAACTGGGTCAAGCTGTCGCCCCCCCAGCTCAAGGCCAAGCTCTCGCCGATCTATCACGAGCGCGAGCGCATCGACTGGGCGACGTTGCCCAGCCAGCCGGAGCTGGCGCAGGCCACGCCTGGTGAACAGCTGAGCGAAGTCGCCAATCGGCTGGGCGATTTGGCAATTTTGTACAACGATATGGCGACGCCCCGCGCGCGCGACCACGGCGTGCACGCCGTCAAGGCCGTTGTGCCCACGCTGGAAGTGGAGACGGCCTCGTATGCGCGCATCGGCGAGCGCAATCTGCGGCGGCTGCTGGATCGCGATTCGCCGCTGGTAAAGATTGGCGATGATGGCGGTGCGGGCTGGCACGAAATTCACCTGACGCAGGCGGCGTGCGAGCGGGTCGGCGGACGGGCGTGGCTGGATGTCGAGACGCTGAACGGGCGGGTGGACGATTTGTACTCGCTCTACCGCGAGCCCTCGCACCACGCCGCGGCCTTTGTGCGCGCCGGGCTGGCGTGATGCCAGCAGCCGGTCGATTACACTGCCAATCGCCCACATTACCCAAGCCACCTTCCATGAATGTCGATAATTTACTCAGTCACCTCGATGCCCAAGCGCTGCGCCTGGCCAAGCGCGAGTACGGGCGCGAGGGCATTGAAATGTTCCTGGCGCTGGAAAATCTGCACGACCCCTCTCTGCGCGTGCTTGCTGGCGCGGACGGGCCGGCGCTGGCGCAGCTCGTCGAGCGCATTGGCGCGCGTCTCATGGCCGCGCGACCGGACGATCCGGTGCGAGCGCTGCGCAACGCGCTCGAGCTGGCCGCTCACTTTGACTTTGGCCAGCCCGTCGCCGCCACGGGCGAGCGGCTTGATCCCAACGTGACGGGAAGCGGTCGCTCGCCCTTGCGGCTGGCGTCGGATGCGCAATCCGGCGCGGCAGCGCTCGTGCACGCGATCCGCGACGGTCGCTTCATCCGCTCCGTCAACTACCACAACACGCTGCTGACCGACCGGGCCCAGCTCGAAGCGCAGCTCGAAGCGCTGGCCGAGCGCTTTGTCGCCATCAATCTTGAGCAGCTGCAAAAGCTCCTCGAAGGCGAAGCGTGGGTGGATGCGCGACCGCCGCTGCTGCTCGTCTTTTACGAAGGCTTTCGCAATCATTTTGACGTGGCTGCGCCGCTGCTGGAGCGGCTGGGCCTAACCGCCATTTTCTGTCTAATTCCCGGCTTTATCGACGCGCCGACCGCGACGCAGATCGACTTTGGTAAGGTCAACTATCTCGGCACGCAGCACGGCGAGTACGCGGACGGTCGCGTGGCGCTGAGCTGGGGCGAGGCGCGGGAGCTGGCGGCGCGCGGCCATTCGTTTATCTGCCACACCATGAGCCATTCGGACAGCGACGCGATAGAAGCCGACCTGCAGTACGAGGGCGTCGCCGCCGTCGAGCGCATGGCGGCCATGCTGGGCCAGCCGATTACGGCCTTTGTCTGGCGCAAGGGGCCGGAGTGGGGCGTTGCGCCGCGGGCAGATGCGCTGCTGCGCGCGGCGGGCGTCGAGCTGCTGGTGAGCAATTTTAAGGTGCAGCGCCTGCCGTAACCCTGTACGTTTTCCCTACACCAATTTGCCCGTCGTTCACCCATCGTGATACCATCGACCCATGACAGATTCGCGCGCCAATAAGACGCAAACGCTGCCCGCGACGGCTCCCCTGCCCGCCCGCCTCTCCCACGATGAACAGCGGCTGCGGCTGGGCTGGCGCATCGTGCTGACGCTGCTGCTGCTGGCGGGCTTGGTTGTCCTGAGCATGTTGCTCACCCCCGCCTTTGCCAAAGCCGCGCCCGCTGCCCCCGAAGCCAACGTTGGCCTTCCCGCCCAAAGCCTGAGCGATCCGCTCGTGCTGGCCTTTTACTACCCCTGGTTTGATGAAACCACCTGGACCTATGAGTGGCTGAGCGACCTGCCCGCCGAGCGCTACGCCAGCTCCGACCGCGCGACCATGGGCCGACACATCGAGCAGGCCCAGCGTGCGGGCATCGATGCGTTTCTCGTGGCGTGGTACGGCCAGGGCGATGGCAACCCGACGGAGGCCAACCTGGCCGCGCTGCTGGAGGAAGCCAGCGCGCGCAACTTCAAAATCGGCATTCTCTTCGAGACGAATTCGCCCTTCATGGGCGCGTCCGGCGGCGTGAGCGGGGCGCTGACCCACGCCCTGGCGACCCACGCGACGCACCCCGCCTTTCTGCGCGCCGATGGTCGCCCCGTCTTCTTTTTCTGGCGACCGTACATTTACGGCGTCGACGCGTGGCGGGACGTGCGCGCGCAGGTCGATCCGGGCTACGGCAGCCTCTGGATCAGCGAGGGGGTGGACACGAGCTTTCTCTCCGTCTTTGACGGTCACCACCTCTACTCCAACTCGTGGAATCCGCCCGCCGATCTCACGGCGACCAATCAGAAGTTTGCCAACCTCGTTCAGCAGGCGCGCGAGCAGCACGGCGCGCACAAGCAGTGGGTCGCCACGGTGATGCCGGGTTACGACGACGTGAAGATTCGCCCCGGCGCGGGCTTTGCCACCGACCGCGCGGGCGGTGCATACTTCGAGCGGGCGTGGCAAGCCGCCATCGCCAGCCAGCCCAACTGGATTGTGATCAACAGCTTTAATGAGTGGCCCGAAGGTTCGTACATCGAGCCGAGCGAGGCCTATGGCGATCTCTTTCTCAACATCAGCGCGGTCTGGAGCGGCCAGTTCAAGGCGGGCGGCGGCCCCGTCATCACGGCCCCGCCCGTGCCCGCTCCGCTCCCTGAGCCAGCCCCCAAACCGGCCCCTGAGCCTGTCGAAGGGGAACCGGTCGCCGCCGCGTCGCAAAATCAGCCGGACGCCGCGGGAACCGCGCTTGGGGCCGAGGCGTTACCCGTAGAGGCCGCCCCGCCCGTGGAAGCGCCCGCCGCCCCCGTCGAGATCGCCGAGCCGGAGGTGGCGACGGCCTTCGTCGACACGCCGCTGCTCAACCTGCGCGCCGCACCGCTGCTCGATGCCCCGGTGCTGGCCGAACTGCCGCAGGGTACAGCCGTCCCGATTCTGGCGCACAGCAATGGCGCGCTCGACGGCGACTGGTGGCAAGTGGAGGCGAACGGGCAGGTTGGCTGGGTGTATGGGCCGCTGGTGCGTGCCGCGGGCCCGCTGGAGGGCGTTCCCTTTGTCTTCGCCGAGAACGAGCCGGAGGAGCCGCTGTGGATGCGGCCGTTTGATTTGATCGAGCCGCTGACTGAAGTGGATGTGAATTTGTAGGGGCACGCCACGGCGTGCCCCTACAAATTCGCCTTGAATTTCTCAAAAGGCCCAGTACAAGGAGCCGCTCACCATGCCCCTCACCACGCCTCTCGAGGCAACACCCGTCGAAGCTCAGTGCCAATCCGTCCACGAAGATGTCGAGCGCGTGCTGATCGACGAGCGGGCGCTGCGGGCACGCATCCGCGAACTGGGCCACCTGATCGAGCAGCACTACCGCGGTCAAGATTTGCTGCTGGTCGCCGTGCTAAAAGGCAGCTTTGTCTTCATGGCGGATTTGATTCGCTGCATCGAGATGCCCCACCACGTCGACTTTATGGCGACGCAATCTTACGGCACGAGCACCGAAAGCAGCGGCGCGGTGCAAATTTTGAAGGACTTGAAGCAGCCGATCAAGGGGCGCAACGTGCTGCTTGTCGAGGACATTATCGATAGTGGCCACACGTTGAACTACCTCATGCGGCTTTTGCAAAATCGCGAGCCCGCCTCGCTGCGCATCATGACGCTGCTGGACAAGCCCGAACGGCGCGAAGTCGACATCGCGGTGGACTGGGTTGGCTTTGAAATCCCCAACGAATTCGTGATCGGCTACGGGCTGGACTACGGCGAAGTCTATCGCAACCTGCCCTATATCGGTATCCTCAAGCCCAGCGTTTACAGCGAATAATTAATCCACGAAGGGCACGAAGAGCACGAAGGCAGAGGATCGACGCTCTTCCCTTCGTGAAACTTCGTGCCCTTCGCGGATCGTCTCTTTGAACATTTTGCCTTCTTGAAAGAAGGTCGTTCCCAATAGCCCCAATGTCCCGTTTGCTCCTGCCACGCCAATTCACCCGCCTCCTGTTCTCGACCTGCACCGCCGCGCTGCTCTGTCTCGCACTCCTCACCTTCGCCGCCCACGCCCAAGAGCCGCCCACCGACAACATCGGCAGCTACACCGTCGTCGCCGGTGATTCTCTGAGCGCGATCGCCGCGCGCTTTGGCGTCCCGCTCGATGCGCTGGTCACCGCCAACAACATCGCCGACCCGGCGCTGATTGAAATTGGGCAGACGCTGATTATTCCCAATCCAGACAATCCCGCACTGCTGGCCGCCGTCGACGCCGTCGCCGTGCGCACGCTGCCGGGCGACACGCTGCTGGCCGTCACCGAGCGCTATGCCCAACCGCTGGACGTGGTCGCCGCGCTCAACGGCGTCACCACGACGACGCGCCTCTTTCCCGGCCAGCCGCTCCTGCTCCCGCGCGATGGCCTGCCGCCCGGTGATTTGCTGTTTGGGGAAGTGCAGAGCGTGGACGTGCCCGCGCAAATTGTGCAGGGCCGCACAGGTTTTGCCACCGTCGCCACCCGCCGCCCCCTCTCGCTGACGGCGACGTGGAACGAGCTGCCGCTCGCCTTTGCGCCGCAAGCGGAGCCGATCCAAGCGGGAACGGCTTCGACGGGCTCAGCCTCCGTAGGCCACATTGCCCTCATCCCCACGCCCGCGCTGCTGCCGCCGGCTGTTTATGATTTTGCCCTCTCGTACACGACTAAAGCGGGCGTGCCGATCACGCGCACGTGGCAAATCGAGGTGGTGGAAGGGCCCTACGCCAGCCAGGAGATTGTGCTTTCGGAGGAGGTGAGCGAGCTGCTGACGCCGGAAATTACCGAGGCGGAGTTCGAGCGCGTCAGCGCCGTCTGGTCACAGGTGACGCCGCAGACGTACTGGCGCGAGCCGTTTCTGCGCCCCATCGGCGTCGACTTTGCGACGACCAGCCCCTTTGGCACGCGGCGCAGCTACAACGGCGGCCCCTACAGCAGCTACCACGCCGGCCAGGATTTTGGCGCGCCGGAGGGCACGCCGATCGTCGCCCCAGCGGACGGCACGGTCGCGCTCGCCGCGCCGCTCGAAGTGCGCGGCAACGCCGTGATCCTTGATCACGGGCGCGGCATTTTTTCGGGCTACTGGCACATGGTGGAGCTCAACGTGGAGGCGGGGCAGCAGGTGGCGGCGGGCGACGTGCTCGGCCTCGTCGGCACCACGGGGCTGAGCACGGGGGCGCACCTGCACTGGGAACTGCGCGTGCGCGGCGTGGCGGTGGACCCGGTGCAATTTTTAGCGGAGCCGTTGCTGCCGGGGGGATAGGTGTGGTATAGTGATAACGAAATTGGCTGTTTATCTTGAGGAGCTACATATGATTATTGCAGAGCAACAGACGATTCCGCTGCAAACAGACGAATATGGCACAGTCCGTGTCGGCAAAACTCGGGTGCGACTGGATACCGTGATTTACGCCTTCAAACAGGGCTATACGCCTGAGGAAATTGTGCTACACTACGACGCGCTTTCGTTACCCGACGTGTATATGACAATCGCTTACTATTTAAATCATCAAGAGTCTGTTGAACAGTACCTTCAGCAGCAATTAGAGGAAGCCGAAGCTCTTCGCCGCGAAATCGAGTCCAAGCCCGACTATCAAGCTTTCCGAGAGCGAATTTTGGCTCGGCAGCGGACCCTTGCTCAAGACCGTACTCATGTATTGGTGTAGTAGAAGGTTGTGTTGCAATTTCTGTCGGACGAAGATTTTGATGGTCGAATCGTTGCGGGGCTGCTGCGACGTCGACCTGACTTGAACATTGTGCGTGTACAGGATGTACTTTCGCTGGGAGTCAACGACCTTGACATCTTACTTTGGGCAGCGGAGGATCAGCGCACCTTACTTACTCATGATATACGCACCATGCCGCGTCATTTCGGCACACGAATGCATGCCGGTTTGTCCAGCGCTGGTGTCATCATTGTCCAACAATCCATAAATATCGGGCCAGCTATTGATGGTATTTTAAAGTTTGAAGCTACTACGTCTCAAGACGAGATGATCAACCGGCTGGTTTTCCTGTAGCACTTCGCTAACCTTCCCGCTTCTCCCTCGCCTTCGCCTCGACTTCCCCTTCGTACCCTTTTCCCCCAAACCGCAACAGCAACGACAGGCAGCCGCCCGGCTCGTGGCTATCGCCAAAGCGCTCGCGGCCGCCGAAGAGCGAGGTGTGCTTATCCAGAATCTTCTCGATTTCCTTGGTCGTGTCGCGACCGATATCCTCGATGTCCTCCTCCTCCTGCGAGTAGAGCAGCCGCGTCCAGTAGGTATTGTAGACGATGCCCAGCCACGAGATCAGCTGCAAATTCTGCTCGAGCGACTGGAGCGGGCGGCTAAAGAAGTAGGTGAGAAAGGCCGCGGTGCTGAGGCCGCCGAAGATCAGCACGTACTCGATTTCGCGGAAGGCCACCGCGCAGATCACGGCGATGACGAAGGCGGCCACGCCCACGCCAAAGAGCACAATGTAGAGCCAGACGGTGATGTTGTGCGAGCGCATAAAGGCATCCTCGATGCGCTGCTGCATCTGGCGGCTGCTGCTAAAGCCCTGAGCCGTGTGGTTGCGCCACGCGTAGTAGAGCGCCGGGTCGCGCGCCATCAGGCTGTCCGGCGGCGGCTTGGGCACGGGCAGATAGGACGGGACGTCGTCGCTTGCGACGCTGGTCTGCTGGCTGTCGACCGGCGCTGCCGGCTCCGGCGAAACCACGCGCACCCCGGCACGTCGGCTGCTGGGCAAATTCACGGTCGCCTTCTCCTCTCTCGATGCGTCGTTTCTCGATGCGTCGTTTCTCGATGCGTCGTTTCTCGATGCGTCGTCTCTCAGCACGTCATCAATTGTGATTACCTTGTCCAGGCGAGCAACGTCTACGCCATCCCCAACTGCGTTTGGCCCCATCGAGCTCTCCTCCAATCTATCGACTCGCTCCCCACGCCGCCGCGTCAAATTTGCAGCTGGCCCGCCCCCCCGCTGCTCGACGGGCGGCGAATCGCGCCGCTCCGCCCGCGCCGTCTCCGTGCGCCCGGTCTCGCTCGGCACGGCCAGTCGCACTGCCGGATCGCCGAGGATGACGTAGGATCGAGCGTCGTTGTTGGCCGTCCACATGCCGGCCAGCTTGAGGTCGTCCACCCGCTTGCCAAAGCGGATATCCTCCAGCTCGCGCGTCAGCTCCGTCGACAGCTCGGCGTAGCGCTCGTTGAGATACTCCAGCGCCGCCCCAATCGGCTTGCCCGCCATCATCTCGTGGAGCGAGCTGCGAAAGGCCTCGATCTGCGGCCCCCCCGCCGCCCCGTCGCCCGGCCACTGAAACGAGTAGCCCCACGCGCGCTCGACGTGGCCAATCGCGGCCAGCGCGCCGCCGCCGGGATGGCCGAGCAGCCGCTGCGGCAGCTTTGACAAAAAGGCGTGTGGCGCGATCTGCCCCCGCTCCTGCAAGCCCACCTGCACAAAGTCATCCAGCCGCGGCGTGCCCGCGCCGTAGCAGGCAAAGTGAAAGGCAATCAGCCCGTCGACCCTCGCCCTGTCACTTATATCATCGGCGGCGACGTAGAAATCCTGTGGAATGTCCCGCTGCCACTGCACCGGGCCGGGCCAATCCTGGCAGAGCAGCGCCCCCTGCTGCGCCAGTTGGCGCGCATCGTCCCGCGGAAAGCCCATGCCGTGCGATGCCGTAAAGAGCAGCGTCGGCGTCTGGTCGGCTTGGCCACCCAGCAGATCGAGCAGCCGCGCCTTGGTCGCCTCGGCGGGCGGCACGCGCTCGACGGTCCACGTCGGGTGGTCGTCCGCCAGCTCCGCGGCCAGCGGCGCGACGAGCTGCGACGCGCTGAGAATCGTCGGCGGGTCGTCCAGATTTTGCGTGCCAAAGAAGAGGGCGCGCGGCGGTCGATCCGGCGTGCTGCCCCGCATCTCCTGCTCGATGACGCCGCGCGCATAGATGGCGTAGGCGTCCACCGAATCAAAGTGGAGCCGACCGACGGCGTGCTGCACGTCGAGCTGATATTGGAAGTAAAAGGGAATCTGCTCTGGGCTGCCGATCAGCAGCAGGTAGTACGGCATAACTTTCGGATTGACCGGGCCGGGGCCCGCACCGTGGCGCGACAAAAAGTCATCCTTGCTCTCGCCCGGTCGATAGGCCTCTTCGCTGACAAATTCGCGGTAGCGCTCGCCCGCCTGCGTCTGGCGCTGCAGCAGCAATTCCGTCAGCGCCTCGCGAATGGCGTCGATTTGTGGGTCGCCGTGCGCAAAGATCACGCCCCAGCCCGTCTGGGCCAAATCAGCCGGGTCGACGCCCGCGCGCACGCCAAAGTGCGCATCGCCGCGCTGCGTGCGCCGCTTGAGCTCGCGCAGGTGCGCTTCGTCGCCCAGCGGCTCGCCCTTGGCCAGCTTCGCGACCTGCTCCGCGGTCAGCGGCGGCGTTAGGTAGGAGCCGGTCGCGCCGTTAATGCCGTTGAAGAAAAGCTGGTTGTCCATGATTTTATCTTAACCGCCGATCCAGCTCCCGCAAAAAATCGACGCCGTTGCCCCAGAAAATACTGATGTCGTCCGCGTCAAAGTAGCTCTCCAAATACTGGCGCGCCCGCTCCGGCTCCAGAATGCGCCCCTCCTCCGGATCGACCTGGACGGCGACGTGGGCGTAGTCGCTGCGGCGGTAGCGCCCTTCGCGGCTGATGATGCTGTGGAAGAGCACGCGGAAATCCCACGCGTCCAGGTGGAAGCCGAGAAAGAGCAGGCCGGTGTCCGTCAGCGCGCGGCGCACGCGCAGCGGAATCAAGTTTTTGTTGCGCGTTACGCCCGCCAGGTAGCGGAAGTAGTCATCCTGCGTCAACACCACCGAGCCCGGCACGTCGATGCGGCCAAACAGGTGATAAACCAGCGGGCGCTGCGGCGAGGGCGGCTCGTCGTCCGCATAGCCGTTGACCTGCCCTGCGCGCAGGGCGTCCATCTCCTCCAGCTCTTCGTTCCACGGAAAGAGTTCGACGCGCGGCGTCTTACCGGCCGCGGCGAGGGCGTCCGCCAGCAGCGAAGTCGGCTCGGTGGTGATGTAGATCGGCAGATTGAGCCGGGCCAGCAGCTGGTGCGGCGTGCGTTCGGTCGTTTCCGCTTCATTTAGCACACCCACCGCCGCGATGATTTCGTCGAGTTCGCCCTCCGCCACGCCAGCATCCAGCCGCTCGCCGTAGCGCTCCAGCAGCGCCCGCTTGAGATAGCGCCGCAGCTCGCGCCGCGGGAAGGCGGGCTGCTGGTTGACGGCCAGAAACTGCGCCACCTGCGGCAAATCCTCGCGGTCGTGCGGAGCCATGGGGAAATTGTACTCGCTGGCCCAGCGCTGGGCAATCTCGCGCTGCGAGCCCAAAATCCATTCGCTCAGCCCCGGCCCGACAATCGGGGTGGCCGTGCGATCCTCGATGTTGGCGAGAATCGCCTGCCACTTGCGAAAGCCGCTGCCCTCGTCCGCAAAGCCAGCCCTGTACCCGATGCGCCCGCTGCGGATGCGCAGAAAGAGCGCGGGCATCCACCAGTCGGGTCGTCCGCGCACGGCCCCGCGCGCGACGGACAGCGCCCGGTCGATCTGGCCGTCGCGCCGCAGCTCGCGGAAGAAGAGCGGCATCAGCTCGGTGACCGTTTGCATGGTGATATTGCCCTGCATCGCCAGCACCGCCGGGATGCCCGCCTCGGCCAGCCGCGGGCCGAGCGCCGCCAGCGCGCCGTCGTCCGCCATTGTCATCTGCGCGCTCTGGCACGAGGCAAGCACCACGAGCCGCGGTCGCCGCTCCAGCTCGCGCAGCCGCATTACCAGTTCGATGCCGGAGACGCGCTGCACGTCGCCCGCCTCGTCCTCCAGCCAGAGCCAGGGTGTGCCGTCCACCACTGTGCCGTGGCAGACGAGGTAGAGAATGTCGTGCTCGGCCTCGCGCAGGCGGCTGATGACGTTGTTCAGGGTGACCCGCTCTTCGTCGCTCGTGCCGCTCGCCAGGATGGACGACTCGATTTCACCCAGCCCCGCCTCCGCGCGGTCAACCTCCGCCGCCACGTCGACCTCGGCCAGGTCCGGGTAGTCGCTCAAATCCGGCCCCGCCACCACGACCAGCGCGCGCAGCTCGGCCTCGGCACGCAGCTTGACCGGTCGCCAATCCTGGCTGCTGAGGTAGCGCGAAAACAAAACGGTTTCGCCCACCGCCAGCGCGGGGCCCGCGTCGCCGTCTGCGCCGTTTTGGCCGGGCAGGCGCAGCGTCTCCCAGCGCAGGCCGTGCAGCTCCGGCGCGCTGGGGCCGACGAAGAGGCGCAGCCGCACCAGCTGCCCCTGGCTTTGGGCCGCGGCCAGGGCTTGCGCAAACGTTCGGCGCACCTCCTCATCGACAAACAGGCTTTGGCCGAGCAGCGCGCCGTAGGCCGTGTCGTCGTCCAGCGCATTTAGCGTCTCCCAATCAAAGCGCACGGGCGTCGGCGTGCGGTCGACGAGGCGCACATCGGCCTCGCTGCCCGGCTGCTGAAAGCGCAGGTCGACGCGGTAGGAATCGGCGTCGCGGCGGTGGAGGCCGAGTTCGAGCTCGGCGTACTCGCTCACGGCTGCGTCCCGTCGTTCCCGGGTGCATTGGGCTCCGGCGGGTCGCAGACGCTGGCCGCGCCGCCGTCGCCGAGGTAGATGCGGCGCTCGGTGGCGTTGAGCGTGCGCCCGGCCACGCGACAGGCCTTTGCCTGCCACGAAGCGGGGTCGACATCCCAGCGCCAAAGGTCGCCCGCCGCGTCCGCCGTGTAGAGCACGCGCTCGCTTGGGTGAAACGCAATTTGGTTGATTGCGCGCCCGTCAGTCGGCGCTTCACCCAGCCCGCTGCCCAGCGGCGGCGCGAGCGGGCGCCCAATGGCGCGACCGCTTGCCGTATCCCACAGAATAAATGTGCCGTCCTGGCTAGCGGTGGCGATGCGCTCGCCGCCGGGCGAAAAATCGACGTCCAGCACGCCCGCGCGGTGGCGGCTGAGCGCGTGTCGCCAGCCGAGCTGGCTGGTGTCCCACACCACGGCCTGCTGCTTGAGCAGCTGCGGCGACGTGTCGGCCAGGGCATCGAGCTCGAAAAGTGGGCCAGCGACATCGGTCGCGCTGACGCCGGGCGTTTGCGGTGCGGTCAGGCTGTTAAACGCATTGGCTGCGGCGATGCTGCTCTCCTCGACAAAGCCGGTGGCGTAGCCCGCCGCCAGCAGCGCGTTCTGCGGGTGCAGGGCCACGCTGCGAATCGGCGCGTCGTAGGGCAAAGCCTGGTCGACCAGTTCGCCGCTCGCCACATTCCAGATCGTGATGTCGCTGTGGTCGTCGTCCTCCAGCGCGCCGGCGACCGCCAGTCGTCCCCCGTCCGGCGAAAAGTCTAGGTCCACCACGAGCACGTTCGATGTAGTCAGCGAGGTGCTAACCGGCGGCGAGGCCGTCAAATCCCACAGCCAAATCTGTCCGTCGAGGCTGGCCGAGGCCAGGCGCTCACCGTTGGGATGAAAGGCCACGGCGGTGGCCATATCGGCGTGGTGGCCGAGACGCACTGGCGGCAGCAGCGCGCCTTCCGCCTGACCTTGGCCCGGCTCGGCGATGCGCCAAACGGTCACGTCGCCACGCTCGTCACCTGTGGCCAGGAGCGGTTGCGTTGGGTGAAAGGCAACGTCGCGGATGGGGCTGGGCGTTTCGTTGGGCAGTTCGCCGTCGCGCGCTTCGGGCGGCGGAAGCGTGGCGCTTACTGTGATTGAGGTGGTGACGGTTGAGACGCCGCGCACGGTGAGCACACCGTTGCGGCTGCCCGTCGCCAGCCAGCGGCCGTCCGGCGAGGCGGCGAGCGCCAGCACCGCGCTGCCCTCGCGCGCCACCAGGCCGCCCAGCCGCGAGGCGACGGATGCGTCCCAGAGCAGGACGCGCCCGTCGCGCCCGCTGCTGGCAAAGCGTCCATCTGGCCCAGCCGCCACCTCCTGCACCGCATCGCGGTGGTTGCGCAGCGGCTCGCCCAGCGCCCGACGGCTTGCCACCTCCCACAGCCGAATCGTCGCGTCCAGGCTGGCGGAGACGAGCAAATCGCCCGCCGCCGGGCCGCCCGGCGTTGAGCCGCCCGCCGCTGAGTTCAAAAAAGCCAGGCTTTCGATGGCGCGGGCGTGGCCCGCCAGCGGATAGCTCGTGCCGGTGGCCGTGCTCCACAGATCGATGGTTCCGTCGAATTTGCCCGCCGCCACCCGCGAGGCGTCGCCGTTTAGCGCCAGCGCCGTGTACGAACTCTCCGTCTGCACCCGCATCAGCGAGCGCCCGCCGTCAAGCTCGTTCACCAGCAGCTGCTCACCGCGCAGCGAGCGGGCAATTTGTGCGTTGTTGAGCGCCACGCTGCGCACGTTGTTCTCTTCCAGCAGCACGGTGCTTGTGGACAGCGGCGTCGCCAGCCGCCAGACGCGCAGCAGCGAGCGGTCGAGCACGGCCAGCGTCGCGCCATCCGGACTGAGGGCGAGGTCGAGAATGGACAGGTCGCGCTCTTCCAGCAGAAAGGGCTCCGGCTCTTCGATGCCGAGCTCCCACACGACAACGGCTCCCTCTGCGCCGCCGCTGGCCAGCCGCGCCCCGCCTGCCGCCAGCGTGCGCAGCGCCCCGCCGGGGTGGGTGAGCGACGGTCGCGCTGGCGCGCCCGCGGCCATGTCGCGGAAGTAGATTTGCCCGCTGCTGTCGCCGACGATGATAGTCGCGCCGCCTGGCCCGTAGGCAACGTCCGCGACGCTGTCGCCGCCATTTGTGCCCGACAGGTGCAGGGTAAGCAGGGGACTTTCACGCAGCACGTCAAAGAGGCTGCTGCGCGCCTCGACGGTGTCGGCCTGGTTGAGCGCCTCGGTGGCGAGCAGCAGCGCCAGGCTAAACCGGTCGCTTTCCAGGCTTTGCGATTCGGCGGCCAGCAGGCGAGATTGGGAGATTCGCTGCGTGTTAAACAAATCGCCCCCCAGCTGCTGAATCTCGGACTGCTGCGAAAGCCACACGGCCAGCCCCAGCAGCAGCAAAAGCGCCAGGGCCGCACCCAGCCCCCACAGCGTGCGCCGCCGACGGCGCGGCACGCGCGAGGCCTCTAAAAACTGACGCTCGGTCTGGGTCAGCTGTGCGTCGTGCGTTTTGGCCCACTGCTCGGCAGCGCGCAGCGTGCGCCCCGTAAGCAGCAGTGAAGGCTGTCGACCTTCCGCCTCCCACAGCGCCGCCTGCCGCTGCAGGATGCTCAGGTTGCGCTCGCGCCAGCGCTCGTTGCTGCGCCGCACGGGCTCGACCAAGCGGTCGTGGGCCAGCTCGAACCACGTCACGCCGCGCCGCTCCTCGGCGCGCACGAGGTGGGCCGCGCCCAGCTTGTAAATGATCTCGTTATCGAGCCCCGCGCTTTCGTCCACTCCCTGCAGCACGAGGCCGCGAATGCCCTGCTCGGTAACTAGCTCGTTGCCAAACCACTCGCGGATTTGGCGCTCCGTGGCTTCGATCTTGCGCTTGTCAACCTGCTGGTTGCCCTTCGGCCTGGTAGCGTCCAAAAATTTCGCGCCGTTCAGCAGCGGAAGGCCCGCTGATTTTGTCTCGTCGCGCGGCTCGTGAGCCGCCAGCATCTCATCCACCACGGACTGCTCCGCCACGCGCGCGACGGTGTCGGCGTAGTAATCGGCCAGCGCGTCGTCGATGCTGCCCAGCGCGTCGATGTCGTCGACGTCGATGGGGTCATCCGCGGTGGGCTGAGCGATTTGCCACAGCCTATCGCAGACGACCTGCAGCTGCACCGGCTCGACAAATTGGCCGAGCTGCTCGGTCGTTGAGCCGTCCGGTCGCTGGACGCGCACGCGGCGCAGATCGTCCACCAGCCGCTGCGCCGCCGCGTCGGTGAAGGTCACGCCCACGCTGCGCGCTGGCTCCTGTATCGCGGCTAATGCGCTGTCGACGGGGAGCAGTTCGAGTCGGTAGGGATTGGTGAGCCGCGTGGGCAGGGCGCGCAGGTAGGGGTCCAGCCCGGCTAGAAATTCTTCGCGCATGACGAAGACGGCCCAGCGGCGGCGGTCGCGCAGGGCGAGGCCAATTTCGGTGAAAAATTCGGCCTTGCGCGCGTGGTCGGTGGGGTCGAGCGTGAGGATTTCCTCGAACTGGTCGAAGATCAGGACTTCGCCATCAAAGGCGCGTGGGTGGATCGCGCCACTGCTTGCACCGTTGGCCGGGATGCTCTGGGCGATGCTCTCGACCGTCGCGCCCCGGGTGATCACGCCGCTGGGCAGATTGTCGGAAACGGTGTTGAGGTAGTCGGTGAAGGAAGTGTGGGGCGCGTCCGTGAGCGAGCGGGGGAGGGGGCCCACGCCGACCGCGTCGGCGACGCCAGCGGCCAGCGAGCGCTTGAGGCTTTCCAGGTAGCGATTGTCGCCGCTGCTGGGATCATACTCGGCGTCCTCGTTGACGCGCAGCGTGGGCAGCACGCGAAAGCCCTCGCCCTCCAGCGCCGGAATCACCTGCGCCTGCACGAGCGAAGTCTTGCCCGCGCCGGAGGGCGAGTAGAGCAGGACGATGCGCTCGGCGATCAGCAGGTCGAGCAGCTGCCGCCCCGCGCGCTGGCGACCGTAGAGCCGCTCGCCCCGTCGAAAGGGCCGCGGGCCCACATAGGGGCTGGGCGGGGGGCTGGGCGGGGGGCTGGGTGAGGATTCAGCCAACTTCTCTGGCGCGCTAGTTTGGGCATCCACTCTTTGGCTTTCGTCGGGGTTTGGGATATTCAGGCGCTCGCACAGTCATATTTTGTTTGCCAGTGTAGCACGCCGGGAGGGAAAGCTCAAGGGGCGGGGCAAGATTGGGTCCGTCCCAGACTTTTAGCGAGCTTCGGCGCAAGGCGACTACCAGGGGTGGGGTCGAACGCCCCAAAATTTTGGGACGCACCCGGCAAAATTGGGCTTACGGTTCGCTGTCGATTTTTTGAGAGCCGTAGGCGCTGCTTCCAGCTGCGAGGTCGCTGTGTTCCCCTTCGGCTGGGGAATGTTCGAGCCCGTACGATTCTCTGCCGCACTTGCGATATTCGCCCTCCTCAAAGGCTATCGGACGGCCCGCACTTCCAGATGCACGCCCTCCTGCTGTTGCAGCAGGCCAATAATCGTGAACAAATTCTCTGCCTGTGGGTTCCCCTGGTCACTCAACATACGCATCAGACTTTTCGGCGATTTGCTCGTTGCCTCTGCCAGCGGTTCAAAGCCCACGGTCGCGTTGATGTAGTCCCTCAGCAGGCTTTTGCCGGTGGCCAAATCACCGGACAGCATCGCTTCCAAACTTTCAGTGAGTAAGCCCTGCCGAAATTCCGGGTCGCGCAGTGCACGGGCCTGCACCGTTTCTTTGAAACTACGGGTTAGCGTCATTGCTCTATTCTCCTTTGTTTGTACTCCTGCCACAGCGTCTTTGCTTCGTCAATATCGCGCTGCTGGCGTTTCTTCGTGCCGCCACCCAACAAAATTACCAACCTATCTCCATCGCGCCCCAGATAGACCCGGTAGCCGGGCCCCCAGCTGATGCGACATTCTTGAACGCCGCTTCCCACGCTCTCGACGTTAGAAAAGTTGCCGTGTCCAATACGCGTCAAATATGTATTGACCTTCAAGGCAGCCTGGGCATTTAACCCATCAAACCACTCGGCAAAGGGGCTGCGGTCTTGCTCGTCTACGTACTCTTGTATTTCGATCATATGGTAACTTATAAGTTACTACTGGTCAAAAGGTGTAAGTTGAGTTGATCGAGATTATTGACTACTCGTAGATATGCTTCCCCACCCCCCGCCGCCCGGCGTCTCGATCCGCAACACATCGCCCGCCGCCAGCCGCCGCGTAAATTTCGACGGCAACTCCTCCACCGACCCATCCGCCCGCCGCAGCACGTTGCGCCCCATCGCGCCCGCCGCGCCGCCCGCCGCGCCCCAGGGAGCCACCAGTCGACGCTCGCTCAGCATCGTCACCGTGACCGGGGCCAGCAGCTCGTACTCGCGCACGAGGCCGTCGCCGCCGCGCTGTCGCCCCGCGCCGCCGCTGCCCGGTCGCAGCGCGTAGCGCGTCACGCGGAAGGGGAAGGCCATCTCCAGCGCCTCGATGGGCGTGTTGAGCGTATTGGTCATGTGCACTTGAACGCCGCTCAGGCCGTCGCCGCTCGCGCTCGCGCCCATGCCGCCCGCGATGGTTTCGTAGTAGGCGTAGGGCGTGCCGTCCGACTTTGCGCCACCGATGGTGACGTTGTTCATCGTGCCCTGGCTGGCCGCTGGCACAAGCTCCGGCAGCGCCTGCGCCAGCGCGCCGAGCACGACATCTGTCACCCGCTGCGAGGTTTCCGTGTTGCCCCCCGCCACCGCCGCGGGCGATGCGGCGTTGACGAGCGTGTTCGGCGGCGCGGTCACCTGCACGGGCGCAAAACAACCGGCATTCAGCGGAACCTCCTGCCCCAGCAGCTCGCCCACCAGGCAGCGCACCGCGTAGTAGCAGGCCGACTGCGTCACCGCCAGCACGGTGTTGAGCGAGCCAAAGATGGTGGTCGCCGTGCCCTCAAAATCGAAGGTAACGCCGTTGCCGCGCACCCGCGCCGCCACGCGGATCGGGGCCAGCGTGACGTCATCACCCTGCACGTTTTCAATGACATCCTCGAAAGCAAAATCGCCGTCCGGCCACTGGGCAATGGCGGCGCGGGTCAGTCGCTCGCTGTAGGCGCGCAGGTGCGACGCGTACGCCTGCACTTCATCCAATCCATGCGCCGCAATCAACTCGTGCAGCCGCCGTTCGCCGACGGCGTGGGCCGCGCGCTGCGCCGCCAGATCGCCCCGTCGCTCGTCGGGCGTGCGCACGTTGCGCAAAATCGTGCGCAGCAACGCCTCGTTGAGCACGCCCGCCCGGTAGAGCCGCACCGGCGGAATAATAATCCCCTCCTGGTAAATCTCCGTCGACAGCGGCAGCGAACCGGGGGACATGCCGCCGACGTCGGCGTGATGTGCTCTGGAAGCGACAAAAAAAGCAGGGGAGTTGGGATGCAGGCGGGCAGGGGAGCTGAAAGTTTGGTCGACGCTCTTGCTCCCCTGCCCGCCTGCACCCTTGCTCCCTTGCTCAGAAAAGACCGGCGAGATCATGGTCACGTCCGGCAGGTGATTGCCGCCGTCGAACGGATCGTTGACGATCACCACGTCGCCGGGCTGCCAGTCGCCGAAGCGGGCGAGCACCGTCTGCACCGAGGCGGGCATGGCGCCGAGGTGGGCGGGAATGTGCGCGGCCTGGGCGACCATGTTGCCGTCGCTGTCAAAGACGGCGCAGGAAAAATCGAGCCGCTCCTTGATGTTGGGCGAATAGGCCGTGCGCCGCAGCGTCACGCCCATTTCGTCGGCCACGCCGGCCAGCCGGTGGCGGTAGAGTTCGAGGGTGATGGGGTTCATGGGTGGCTGTGGTTGATGAAATGCGGGCGGTAGGGGCTTGGAATTCCAAGCCCCTACCGCCCGCATTTTACCATGATTCAGAAATTTTGAAAGGTCGCGTCACGCCGCCGCCAACAGCCTCGACTCCATCACCACCTCCAGCGCCAGCGTCTTGTAGCCGACTTCGTCAAAGAGCACGGTGATGGAGTCGCCCGTGCCGTTGCCGCCTTCGTAGCGCATTACCAGCCCCTCGCCCCACTTCCCGTGGGCAACGCGGCTGTTGAGCGCGAAGGGCTTCTCCGCCACCTCTTCGTTATTTTTAGGGACGTCGCCGCGCTCGCACACGTCGCAGCCATCGCAGGGCGCGTCGAACTCCTCGCCAAAGTAGTTGAGCAGAAATTTGCGGCGGCAGTCGCGCAGCTCGGCGTAGCGGCGCATCATCTCGATGCGCGATTGGGCATACTGGCGATGGTGCGCCTGCGCTTCGGCAGCTTTTTCAGCGATTTCCTCAGTAATAAATTCACCATTTGCGGATTGCACATCGCCGTTGGGCAACATCTCCACCGCGCCCTCATCTTCGAGCCGGCTCAGCGCCGTCGTCAGCTTGGTTTGCGAGAGGCCAATTTCTTGACGCAGCCGCTTGAGATCGACCGGCGCATCGCGCTCCACAATCGCCTCAGCCACCTGCTGCACTTCGTCGGCGTCGACCTGGCCGCTGCCCGCGAAAAAGCGTTGAATGTGCAAATCGCCCTGCTCATAAAAAAGAAATGCCTCGGCGGATTCGCCATCTCGACCGGCGCGGCCAATCTCCTGGTAGTAAGCATCAATGGAGCCGGGAATGTCGAAATGGTAGACGAAGCGCACGTTCGGCTTGTCGATGCCCATGCCAAAGGCCGTTGTCGCCACGATCACGTCGAGGTCGTCGTCCATAAACGCGGCCTGCGTCGACTCGCGCTCGCCCGACGACAGACCGGCGTGGTAGTACGCCGCGCGCCACTCCTGCGCCGTCAGCAGGTCGACCAGCGCTTCAGCCTGTTTGCGCGTAGCTGCATAGACAATGCCGGGCTTCTCGGCTTCGTTGACGCGCGCCAGAAAGGCCTGCTCCTTGGCAGCGTCGTCCGCAAACAGCTGTGCGCCGAGCCAGAGGTTGGGCCGATCAAAGCCGCGCACCACCACCAGCGGCTCGTCCAAATTGAGCCGCTCGATGATTTCCTCGCGCACGGGGGGCGACGCGGTGGCCGTCAGCGCCAGCACGGCCGGGTGGCCCAGCTCGTCGATCACGCTGCCGAGGCGGAGGTAAGCCGGGCGAAAATCGTGGCCCCATTCGCTGATGCAGTGCGCCTCGTCCACGATGAAGAGCGAAACGTTGGCCTCGCGCAGATCGGCCAGCGTCTGCTCATTGTTGAACTGTTCGGGCGCGAGAAAGATAAATTCGAGATCGTCGCGTTGCAGACGCTCGAAGGCCTCGACCCGCTCGCTCTTTTTCAGCATCGAATTGACGGCCGCGGCCCCGCCAATTTCCAGCCCCTCAATCGTTTCGACCTGCTCGTGCTGGAGCGCGATCAGCGGCGAAATCACCACCGTCGACCCGTCAACGAGGTGGGCGGCAATCTGGTAGATCGCCGATTTGCCGCTGCCCGTGGGCATCACGCAGAGCGTGTCGCGACGGGCGAGTACGCCTTCCACCGCCTCGTGCTGACCGGGGCGGAGATCGTCGAAGCCAAACTGGTCGCGGGCAATTTGGGTGGCTTGTTTGGATAAAGTTTGCTTGCTCATCAATGGACTCGGTGCTATGCTGTTTTCTACTTGCGTCTAGCCAAAACTCAAACGCTTGTTCTATTTGCGTAATTATTCACAAGCGGCCGCTCGCTGACTGTAAGCGCGGGTGGGATTTGTGCCAAAGCTGTAGCCGCGATATTAAGGGCTGCAACACAAGGGCTGCGACAAAAGTCGCTGTCTTGACGGGACGACCGTCTAGCTGTACAATTCGCTATACATTTTGTAGCGTCCAGTTAACCACAGACTACACACCCTTCTTATGTATCAAGGTTTCGAGATCATCGACTTCCACGCCCACTTTCCCACGGACGGCCCGTGGTTCACCGATATGGGCGAGACCATGAACAACTACGTCAACAAAATCAGCCCGGAGCGGCTGGCGCTGATCCGCGAGAAGGGCAAGCCCTACGGCGAGCACTGGCGGCGCATGTGGGGCTTTCCGCAGGCCGAAGTCGCGGACGAGCACCCCGGCGACCGCGAGCAGGCGCGCCGCTGGGTGGAGGAGCTGGACAAGTACGGCATCCACTCGATTGGCTTTGTCACGGGCGGGGGCAATGAGCATCTGGCGGAGATTTGTTCGTGGCATCCAGATCGATTTGTCGGCTTTGTGCATCACTCGCCCTTTGTCGATGACGCGGTCGGTCGGCTGGAGCGGGGGGTGAAAGAGGGTGGGCTGCGCGGCTACAAGCTGCTGGCGCCGATGATCGAGGAGCCGATTGAGCACCCGGACGCGTGGCCCGTGTGGGAGAAGTGCGCCGAACTGGGAATTCCCGTGCTCATCCACTTTGGCATTCAGGGCAGCTCCGGCGGCATTGCCTGGCACGAGAACATCAACCCGCTCAAGCTGCACAACGTCGCCAAATACTTTCCGGAAGTGGACTTTGTCGTGCCGCACTTTGGCTGTGCATGGGAGCGCGAAACGCTGCAGCTCTGCTGGTCGTGCCCCAACGTCAGCGTGGACACGAGCGGCAGCCTGCAGTGGATCCGCTGGGTCCCCGGCGAGCTGACGGTGAAGTATTTGTTTCGCAAATTCTACGAAACGATTGGGCCGGGCCGCATCATCTTTGGCAGCGATTCGAGCTGGTTCCCGCGCGGCTTCGCCTTCCGTTATTTACAGGATCAGCTGCGCGACTGTCTCGACTTGAACCTGCCGGATGAACACATCCAGCAAATTTTTGCGGGCAATGCGGCACGGCTGTTGAAGATTGAGCTGCCGGAGGCACAGGAGACGTAACCCGTGGCGACGCATTTCTATCCAGCGCCGAACATCGACCATCTGACTACCGAAGACGACACGCCAGTTGATAGCATCTTCTCGGGCAAACAACATCGCCTTCTGGTGGAGCCGCTCCGCACTTCTTGGAAGCCCGGTCGACCGTACATGGCAGCGTCGTTTATTGGTCTATTCTACGATGTGGATGAGCCGCCACTGGTTCCGGACGTTTTTCTAAGCCTGGACGTAAAGCAGATTCAGGACATGTGGATCAAGGAAGGCCGCAGCTACTTCACGTGGATTTACGGCAAACCGCCGGAGGTGGTAATTGAGGTTGTCGACTACAAAGATTCCGGCGAGTTGACGCATAAGTTTCAGGCCTACGAGCGGCTTGGCGTTCCCTACTATGCCGTTTATGATCCCCGTTCAGTTGTTCAAGCAGAGGCGCTGGTCGTTTTTGAGCAAACCGCTGGAAAGTACGCACCACGGTCAGACACAAAAATACCTGCTGCCGATTTAGAGCTACGCATTTGGCAAGGAACTTATGAACAAATGTCCGCGCCGTGGCTGCGCTGGGCATTGCCGGATGGCGAATTGATTCAATCCGGCGAAGAAATCGTAGAGCGAATTCGATTTCGACAACGCGCCGAGCAGGAACGCCAACGCGCCGAACAAGCAGAAGTGGAAGCAGCCAACCTCCGTGCCCGCCTGCGCGAAGCTGGCATCGATCCCAATTCAATTTAGTTAACCCCTAATCTATCCATAAAAGGAGCAAAATCTATGTCCTACAAACGACTTTGGCTCACCCTCAGCGCCCTGCTGGTGGCGACGCTTGTCATCAGCGCCTGCACCGCCGCCCCGGCGGAAACGACGGATGGCGACGGTGAGGCCGCTGCCAGCAACGACACCGCTGCGTCCGACGAGGTCATCGAAATCGAGTATTGGCAGTACAACTTCGAGGCGCGCGTCGACGCCATGGACCAGCTGATCGAGCAGTTCGAGGCCGAGAACCCCGGCATCGACGTGATCCACAACTCGGAGATTCCCTACGACGGCTTTATCGACCAGGTGGCCGCCTCCGTGCCCGCGGGGACGGGGCCGGACGTGGTGACGCTCTTCTACGGCTGGACGCTCGACTGGGTGGACAACGGCTTTATCGTGCCGCTGCCGGAGGAAGATTTCCCGCCAGAGCAGATCCGTGCGGAGTTTAGCCCGCTGGTCGAGGCGAGCTTCTTTAATGACCAGCTCTATACGCTGCCGACCGCCGTGCGCACGCTGGCGCTCTTCTACAACCGCGACCTGATGGAGCAGGCCGGTCTCGATCCCGAAAGCCCGCCCACGACGCTGGCCGAATTGGAAGAGCAGGCCGTCCAGTGCACCGTGCGCGACGGCGAGGACTTCGAGGTCTACGGCTTTATCGCCAACCCCGGCGGGCAGGCGCACAGCTGGTTCCGCGACGTGCTGCTGCGCCAGTTCGGCCAGCAGCCGCTGAGCGACGACCGCCGCGAGGTGCTTTGGAACGTCAGCGAGGAAGGCTACGAGGCCTGGAACCAGTTGCTCAAGTTCGAGACCGAGCTGATGACCGGTCGCCGCGACTTTGACGACGACCCTGCTGGCTTTTTGGCCGGGCAAGTCTGCTTCCACATCGATGGCTCGTTCCGCCTCGGCGGCATCGCTGAAAATGCGCCCGACCTCAACTTCGGCGTGACGGAGCTGCCGGAACACAACGGCGTGCGCGGCACTTATGGCTCCTACTGGACGCACGGCCTCACGCCCAAGGCCGTGGGCGATCCAGCGCGCCAGGAAGCCGCCACCAAGTTCCTTCAGTTCATCACCACGCCCGAAGCCGGCGCGCTCTGGGTGGACGTAACGGGCGAGCTGCCCGCCCAGCTAGAAGCGGCGAACGATGAGGAGCTGACTAACGATCCCCTGCTCGGCGCTTTTGCCCGCGGTCTCGAATACGCCACGGCCACCTTCTTCGTCAACGAAGCAGAGGATCGCCAGGCCATCATCGATGCCTACGACGCCGTGATTCTCACCGAAGCCGAACCAGCGACGGAGCTCGACTTCGCCGTCGACACGGTGCAGGCGCTGTATGATGAATTCTGGGAATCGCAGGAGTAGATCGAACATTCCGCGTCCCCAGCACGTGCCACACGCTTTTTTGGCTGCCTGGCCAGGTCTGGCGCGTGCCGGGGACGCTCTCTACTTATGAACCTCACCCTCAAACAACGCAAAGTCCTCTGGGCCTATATCTTCCTCAGCGTCAGCCTCGTCTTCTTCCTGGTGATTCGCTGGTATCCCACGCTGCTCGCCTTTAACATTAGCCTGCGCGACTGGAAAATTGCGCTGGGCGGCGGCGAGTTTGTGGGGCTGGCGAATTATGTAGACATCTGGGAGGACGTGCAAAAGCCGCGCAGCCCGATTCGCGCGGCCTTTATCAATACGCTACAGTACGTAATTTACGGCGTGCCCGCGCAGATGATCATTGGCCTCGCCATCGCGATGATGCTGAGCCGCATCACCCGCGGGGCGGCCTTCCTCCGCGCCTCGTTCTTTGCCCCCTACGTGACGTCGTCGGTGGCGGTGGCCTTCGTCTGGCTGTGGCTTTACAACACGCCCAACGGTTTGATCGTGCAGACGCTCGACGCCGTTGGTTTGCGCGATTTGTTGAACCTACCCGCGCAACTCTTTGTCTCCGCGCCCGGCCAGGCGCTGGAGTCGATTACCGCCGTCGCCGTGTGGCAGACGCTGGGCTTCACGGTAATTATTTTTCTGGCGGGCATCCAGCAGATTCCCGAAATGTACTACGAAGCGGCCCGCATCGACGGCGCCAACGAGCGCCAGCTCTTTTGGGGCATCACCCTGCCGCTGCTCAACCCGGTGATTGTCTACCTCTCGGTGCTGCAAACGGTCTCCTTTCTGCGACTCTTCGCCCTCGTCCAAAACATGAGCCCGCAGGGCACGGGCGGCCCGCTCAACAGCACCACGACCGTTGTGCTCGAAGTCTACAAGCAGGGCTTCTCGCGGCTGGATATGGGGTATGCTGCCGCGTTGACGGTTGTGCTCTTTTTTGTGATTTTGTTGATTACCGTTTTTCAGCTCGGCGTGCTGCAGCGACGCGTTGATTATTAAGTCTACCTACACGTTACTTCAGCGGTACGGGCACGCCACGGCGTGCCCGTACCGACGGAGATGATTGTTCTATCATGGCCATTACCACCGAACCGACCCAGCCCAACCGCGCCCTCGCCACTGCCGAGCGCCTCGTCAGCAACCGGCCCGCGCGCAAGAGCACGCCCATCGGCGTTACCCTGAGCTACGTCCTGCTCTCGATTGGTGCGGTTGTGATGATCGTGCCCTTCCTGTGGATGATTCTGACCAGCATCAAGCCCGCTCCGGAGCTGGTCGGCTTTACCTTCCTGCCCCAAAATCCCACGCTAGCGAACTACGCGGAGGTGCTCACCCAGAGCGCCTTCCCGCGCTGGTATTTGAACAGCATTCTGGTGGCCGTCTTTAGCACGCTCTGCGTCGCTATCTTTGATTCGCTGGTCGGCTACACGCTCAACAAATTCCGCTTCCCCGGTCGCAACATTATCTTTATCGGCATCTTGGCCACGCTGATGGTGCCGACCGAAATGCTCGTCATTCCCTGGTATTCGATGAGCGTGGAGAATGGCTGGCACATTGGGCTGGCGCAGTACTGGGGCATTGCCTTCCCCGGCATCATCACCGCCACGGGCATCTTTCTGATGCGCCAATTCTTCGACGGCGTCCCCGACGAGCTGCTCGACGCCGCGCGCATCGACGGCATGCACGAGCCGGGCATCTGGTGGCGCATTGCCATGCCGCTCGTCAAGCCCGCGATTGCGGCCCTGTGCATCTTCAACTTTATCGGCAACTGGAACGCCTATCTCTGGCCGCTGATCATCGCCAGCGAGCGCAGCTTCTACACCGTGCCCGTCGGCCTCAGCTTCTTTCAGAACGAATCTAACATCGAGTGGGAGATGATCATGACGGGCGCCAGCGTCTCGTCGATTCCGCTGCTGCTCGTGTTCTTTATTTTCCAGCGGCAGATTATCAAGGGGATTGCGTTGACGGGGCTGAAGGGGTAAAGCTGTCAGCGGATTTTGAGAGCGGATTGAACGGAGACCAAGCCAACGCTCCCGTCGAGAAATCCGTTCAATCCATTTCCCCATCTGTTGACAGCTTACTGCAACAAATAGCTCGTGACGAACACAGCTTTGCTTGCTACACCAATATCAGCGGTGTGCAGCACGCTGCAACAAACGCATAGCCAAGCTGTCAGCGGATTATCAGAACGGATTAAACGGAGGCCAAACCAACGTCCCCCACGAACAATCCGCTCAATCCGTTCCCCCAATCCGTTGACAGCTTCTCGGAGCAAATCAACCATGTCCACTCGTCGCCCCACGCTCGGCACACTCATCGACGACGCACGGCACCTTAGAGTGTATTTGAAAAGTCGGAGCTAGGCCTTGATGCGGCCCAACATAGTCGCGATGGAAGCGGCATAGATCATGCCTTCGCTGCTCTGCGGACAGCGCTCGTAGTCCTTGCTCAAGCGACGATACTTGCCGAACCAGGCCAGCGTGCGCTCGACGACCCAGCGGCGGGGCAGAACGACGAAGCCCTTTTGGTCTTTGGGCCGTTTGACCACTTCCAGGGCAATGTCGAGTGTATCGCGCACCCACTCGACCAGGCCGCCCTTCTCGTAAATGCCGTCGGCCCAAATGAGTTGCAGCGAGTCGACGGTCTCGGTGACCTTGTCCAAAACGCGCTTGGCCCCGTGGTAGTCCTGCACGTTGGCCGCGTGCACAACCACGTCGAGTAAGTTCCCGACGGTGTCGACCACGATGTGGCGTTTGCGCCCGCTCACCTTTTTGCCTGCGTCGTAGCCACGAATACCGCCCGCCTCAGTGGTTTTGACGCTCTGACTATCCATCACCGCCGCGCTTGGTTTCGGGGCCCGGTTGCGTTGCAGGCGGTCAAAGCGCCGCAGCGCCCGGTTGAGGTAGCGCCAGGTGCCGTCCTTGCACCACTTGCGAAAGTGGTAGTAAACGCTGTTGGGGTTTGGCAGGTCGTGAGGCATGTTTGCCCACTGTCCCCCATTGCGCAAAATGTAAAAAATGGCGTTGACCACCTCGCGCAACTCCAACTCCATTGGTCGCCCCAGCCGGTTCTGTTCGAGTCGTCGCCGCAGGCGAGCTTCTAGCCATGCCCACTGCGCGTCCGTTACGTCGCTTGAGTATCCTTTTCGTTTGTGTGACAATGTCCTTCTCCTGTTTGGTGAATGGCTTCGGTTTGCACCTCCCATTCTACCAAACAGGACTTTTCAAATACACTCTTACGTCAATCGACCAATTACGCCTTGCCCAACACTTACTAACGGGACTTGAGCAAACTGTCATCAGGGCGGATGGCAAGCCGCTCAACGCCAAAAAATCAGGACTTGTCCAACACGACCTCTCACAGCTCACCTACGAAATCATCGGCCACGCCATGGAGGTCCATCGAGAACTCGGCCCTGGCTACCGCGAAGACACTTACCAGCGCGACCTCAAATCTCACTTTGATAACGCCCAACTACCCTGTGCTCCACAAAAGCTGCTGCCCGTCTACGACACAGACATTTCCCACCCCACCCATCGACTAATTGGCTATTACATCCCCGATTTTATTGTCGCCGGTCAGGTTGTTGTCGAGATCAAAGCGCTGCCCTATTTGGATAACACCCACACTGCGCAAGTCATCGGCTACCTCGCCGTGACGGGCTGCAAAGTGGGGCTTCTGCTCAATTTTGGTCAGCGCAGCCTCGAAAAAAAGCGCATTCTACCACCCAAGAAAATCCAGGAGCACCGCGTCAACCGCCAATGGCTTTTCGTTCCCGATTGGCTCAAAGCCGAACAACAAAGTCAACGAGACAATCAAGAATCCGTTCAATCCGCTCCCTAAATCCGCTGACAGCCATGCCCGATTTCCCGCACCTCGTCTATTCCCAAACCGTTCTCCAGCCCGCCTACGACGACGCCCAGACCTACCTCTTCGCCCCCATGCTCGCCGCCCATGAAGCGCACGCCATCATGCTCGCCGAGTGCGACATCATCACGCGCGAGAACGCCGCCGCGATCATCGAGGCCGTCGCCGAAATTCGCGCGGCGGGCGTCGAGGCGATGGCATATCAGCCGGGCATTGAGGATTTATTCTTCCGCGTCGAGGGGCAAATTATCGAGCGCACCGGCCCCGAAACCGGCGGCAACCTGCAGCTTGCCCGCAGCCGCAACGACCTCGGCCAGGCGTTGACGCGCATGGCCCTGCGCCCCCAGCTGCTTGCGCTCCATCAGCAATTGCTGGCCCTGCGCAACGCCGTTCACGAGCAGGCAACCTCGCACCTGCATACGCTGATGCCCGGCTACACCCACACCCAGCCCGCCCAGCCCGTTACCTTTGCCCACTATCTTGCGGGCGTGCTCACCTTCCTCGCCGCCGACCAGCAGCGCTTTGCCCGCGCCTATGCCAACGTCAACCAGTCACCGCTCGGCGCCGCCGCGCTCACGGGCACGGGCTTTCCCATCGACCGCCAGCGCGTCGCCGACCTGCTGGGCTTTGACGGCGTTGTCGCCAGCACGCAGCACGCCATCGGCGCGGGCGATCATCTCACGGACGTGGCCTTTGCCGTGCAGTCGCTCGCCGTCGGCCTCAGCCGCGTCACCCACGACTTGCTCGTGCGCGCCACGCGCGAGGCCAACGCGCTCCACATCGACGACAGCTTTATTCAGATCAGCTCGATCATGCCGCAGAAGCGCAACCCCGTGGTGCTCGAACACCTGCGCGCCCGCCTCTCCCGCGCGCTGGGCTACGCGGCGGCGGTCGTCACCCAGTGCCACAACATCCCCTACGGCGATACCCAGGACATCGAGGACGAAATCCTGCCGCCGCTCTTCCTGGCGCTGGCTACGCTAGGCGACTGCCTGGCCCTCTACACCGCATTTTTCGAGACGCTGCGCCTCAACGAGGCGCACCTCCATGCTCGCGCCGCCGCCGAATTCACCACCGCCACCGAGCTGGCCGACGCGCTCGTGCGCGAGGCGGACCTGCCCTTCCGCACGGCCCACAAAGTAGTGGCGACGATGGTGCAGCGGGCGGTTCATGAGGGAGTGGACAGTAATTTGTTATCCGTGGACAATTTGCAGAACGCCGCGCATGAAGTGGTTGGCGAAGTGGTTGACTTTGATGCCGCACAGTTCGCGCGCGCGCTGGACGCCCAGCATTTTGTGGACGTGCGCAACGGCGTGGGCGGCATCGCGGCGGAGGCGACGGGGGCAGTGCTGGCGGATTTACGCGAGGGGCGGAGTGGAGATGCAGCGTGGCTGGATGCGCAGCGCAATCAGCTTGAGCGGGCCGAGGGGCAACGAAGAAGCGCTGTGGCAGCACTGTGAGTAGCGAACTTCTCTCGTGAAGGACGAGTAGAGACGTGGCAATCTGTCATTCCTGCGAAGGCAGGAAACCATGCTTTGCTAACGAGCAAATTTCTGCTTTACAAAAGACGATGGTCAAATTGACCAAACTTTTGTAGAATGAGAGACCGCTAAATTTCACAAAGGAGAATCCCATGAACACTTCACAACACCGCATCGCCCCACCCGGCTTTACCGCCGACCAGTGGCAGACCTTTCTGGACGACGGCATTCTCATCTTCGAGAACGCGCTCTCGGACGATGAAGTCGACGAACTCGTCGCCGCCGTGGACCGCGTGGCCGATGCCGACAAGCGCTATGAACCGGGCGGCTTTCTGAGCGTGCAAAACTTTGTCGAGCGCGACCCGACGCTCGCCAACCTGATCGACCACGACCGCCACATTGGCTACGCCTACGACATTTATGGCGAGCAAACCAAGCTCCAGCTCAGCGAAATGTTCCTGCGCGCCCGCGACGATGGGCGCAACAACAAGTGGCATCCCGACGGCGCGCGGGCCTTGCCCTACCAGGTCTTCTCGCCCGTGCTGCCAATGCAAATCAAAATCGGCTACTGGCTCACCGATTTGCCGCACGAGGAGATGGGCAACTTTGTCTACATGCCCGGCAGCCACAAAGAGCAATACCTGTCAGGCTACGACACCCACGACGAGCTGCCCGGTCAGCGCGCGCTTGTCGTGCCGCGGGGAACAATGACGATCATGCACGGCTCGATCTGGCACATGGTGCAGCCCAACCACACCGACATCACCCGCAAAAATCTCTTCCTCGCCTATTGCCCCTCCTGGGTCACCAGCGCCGACCGTCTCACCTCGGACCCGGACTGGCTCGACACGCTGACCCGTGAGCAGCGCATCCTCATGCGCTCCTACGAGCACGCCTACGCCAACGCCAAACCGCCCGCCGCGGATTTTCCCCTCTTCCTCGACCGTGAAACCGGCGAGGATCGCGACTCCGGCCACTACGACGAGCACGTCGCGCTGCACCGCCGCAAGCGCCAGACGTGGCACGAGAAGCTGTCGCAGCCCGTGCTGGCTTGAACGGCTTAGGTCGAACCGCTGGCTTCCAGCTCATCCAAACGCTTTTGCAGGCGTCGCGCCTCGGCCTCGGCCGCCACACGTCGCGACGCCTCCTGCTCGGCGCGCTGGGCCTCCTGCTCGGCGCGCTGATCGGCCTGTTCGGCGCGTTGGGCCTCCTGCTCGGCGCGCTGATCGGCCTGCTCCATACGCTGTTGCGCCTCGTCCAGAAAGTCGACGGCTTCCTCCAAATCCGGTAGGAATTCGCCGTCCGGCATCACGATGCGCAGCAGCGTGTCGTCCACACCGAGTAAGATGTCCAACTCCTCGCTGTACAAATTGCCTTCCGAGTCAGGCTCAAGGAGAGTGTATTCGCCGTCTACTAAGCGATAACCGATAAACTGCTCGTCCAGATATTCGTGCAGGGGATCAAATAGGAAGTACTCGCTGATGCCAAGCTTGGCGTAAAGCGCGGGCTTGGTCACAATATCTTCAAGCTTCGTGCCGCCGGATGTAATCTCCACGGCGAAGCAGGGGGGCACTTTCTCCTCCCACAGCTTATACGTGCGCCGCTTAATCGTCGCGTCCACCCCTTTGGCCACCATGACGTCGGGCGCTTTGCGCGCTTTGGGGTCGCCCTGGCGGTAGTAGAGAAACATGTCGCCGATCACGTAAACGTCGTCGCGCTTGCGAAAGTAGGTGCGCAGCGCGCTCAACAGGTGAACGGTTGCCATGATGTGAACTTCGGTTTCGGCCACGGGCATTCCATCCGAGGCGGGATATTCGTCTTTAGGTTGCAGGGTGAAGGTGAGTTTAGGTCGAGTAATGGTGTTCATAGGTGCGTGGTGGGGTTAGTCCGTGCGTGGCTTGAGCATACTGCAAAAATGATTAAATCTCAAACAGCACTTCCGCCTACATCGCTGCATCTGTCGCGCCACCCTCTCGTGGAATAGCGGTTCAGCTTGCCTGAACAGTTCTGAATAAATGTTGTGCAGATTGCCGAAGCGAAACTGAACGTCTTGGTGTACAGTAGTACCCGACTCATTACGCTAGACATCACAAATCCCTCCTTTGGTTAACCGATTCTCCCCCGCTCGCTTCATCGATGCCCTTTTACCCACCGTCGCCGTGCTGCTGGCGCTGGCCGTGGGCGCGATTCTGCTGCTCGCGCTGGGCGTCAACCCGCTGACGGCCTACGGCACGCTCGTGGGCGGCGCGCTCGGCAACGTCAACGGCCTGGCGCAGACGTTGACGAAGGCAGTTCCGCTGCTGCTCGTGGGCGTGGGCATCTGCATCGCCTTTCGCGGCGGCACGATCAACATTGGCGGCGAAGGGCAGATCATCGTCGGCGCGCTGGCGACCACGGCGCTCTCGCTCTGGCTGCGCGACTTGCCGGGCGTGCTCCTGCTGCCGCTCTCGGTGATCGCGGGCGCGGCGGCGGGCGCAAGCTGGGGCGGGATTGCGGGCGTGCTCAAGGCGCGGCTGGGCGTCAACGAAATCCTCACGACGGTGATGCTCAACCAGATTGCCCTGCAACTGATGAATTTTCTGCTGCGCGGCCCGCTGCTCGATCCGGCGCAGCGCGCGGCGGGCACGAACATTGCCCAGAGCGAGGCGCTGCCCGAAAGCGTCTGGCTCGCGCGGCTCATTCCGCGCACGCTGCTGCACAGCGGCCTCTTCCTGGCGCTCGTGCTGGCCGTGCTCGTCTACATTCTGCTCTGGCGCACCACAATTGGCTACCGCATTCGCGCCGTCGGCCTCAATCAGGCCGCTTCGCGCTACGCGGGCATCCCCGTTGCGCGCTATCTGGCGCTCTCGATGATTTTGAGCGGCGCCTTTTGCGGGCTGGCGGGCGCGGTCGAGGTGATGGGCGTGCATCATCGCGCCATTGAGGGCCTCTCCGGCGGCTACGGCTTTAGCGGCATCGTGGCTGCGCTCTTTGGCAAGCTGCACCCGCTGGGCACAATTCCCGCCTCGGCGCTCTTTGGCGCGCTGCTCGTCGGCGCGGACAAAATGCAGCGCGCCACCCAAGTCCCCAGCAGCCTGATCGTCGCGCTGCAGGGGCTGGTCGTGCTCTTCGTCGTCGCCAGCGATCTGTACGTGCGGCGGCGGGCGCGGCGACGCGTGGGCACGGCGGAGGTCGCGATGGCGGAGAATCCGCTGCCCAATTTGGCGGAGGCCACGTGATCTGTCGCCAGTAGCGAAGGCGTAAAAATTACTTGAGAAATAGCCAGAGGCATGGCCTTGTCATTCCCGCGCAGGCGCAATGGCGTTAAGTTAAGCAAGCTGGTTCCCACGCAGAGTCTGGGAACTCAATCCGGAGGCTCTGCCTGCAGAGGGGAGGCGGAGCCTCCCGCAGCGCATTCCACGCTCCGCGTGGAACGAGGAGGCCTTAACTTAACGCCATTGCGCGCAGGCGGGAATCCATGCTTGAAGTAGCCATCGTCACAGGAAGCAATCAGCGAGATGGGTAACCTATTCCATGGATTCCTGCCTGCGCAGGAATGACAGATTGCGTTTCTTTGCATCCTCCAAGTAGTTCCTGCGACGCAGCCTGTTATCCTGCAAATCTCAACTATTCATACACTTGCCCATGCTCTCCGATCTCCTAACCCTATCCGCCCTCGTCGGCATTGCCCACAGCGGCATCCGCCTGGCGACGCCCTACCTCTTCGCCGCCATTGGCGAGACGATCTCGCAGCGGGCGGGCGTGCTCAACCTGGGCGTGGACGGCATCATGCTGATGGGCGCCTTTGCCGCCTTTTACACCGTCTTCCAGGGCGGCGATCCGTGGCTGGGCGTGCTCGTCGCGCTGCTCGTGGGCGCGGCCATGGGGCTGCTGATGGCCGTTGTCAGCGTGTCGATGCAGGCCGAGCAGGGCATCAGCGGCATCGGGCTTTATCTGTTTGGGCTGGGATTGAGCAGCCTGCTCGCGCGCACGATGATCGGCTCGGTGATGAGCGTCTCTGGCTTTAGCGCGCTGCCCGTGGCCGGCCTGAGCCGCATCCCCATAATTGGCGAAATTTTTTTTGACCACAGCGCGCTGGTCTACCTGGCCTACCTGCTTGTGCCGCTCGCCTGGTTCGTGATCAACCAGACCACCTTTGGCCTCAGCATCCGCGCCGTCGGCCACAACCCGGAGGCCGCCGATTCGCTCGGCATCAGCGTCATTCGCGTGCGCTACCTCGCCGTGATCATCGGCAGCGCGCTGGCGGGCGTGGCGGGCGCGTCGCTGAGCATCGGTCTGCTTAACGTCTTCCGCGAGGGGATGACCAACGGCATCGGCTTTATCGCCGTGGCGCTCGTCTACTTCGGCGGCTGGCGACCGGTCGGCGTGCTGGGCGGCGCGCTGCTCTTTAGCACCGTCAACGCGCTCCAACTCTGGGTGCAGGCGCTCTCGATCCCGCTGCCCTCCGATCTCGCGGTGATGCTGCCCTACGTGCTCACGATTTTTGCGCTCGCCTTCACCGTGCGCAGCGCCCGCCAGCCCGCGGCGCTCGCCAAGCCGTATGAGCGCGGGGAGTGACCTTAAAGGAAATCCCGTTACCCCACCCCATCTCTCCCCAACTTGGGGAGGGGGCCGCGACTGGGCCGACGAAGCATCGGCTCCTCCCCCATCCTGGGGGAGGCTGGGAGGGGGTAAAAGACAAACACAACCCTGAAGCAAATTCCCGTTATCTAAACCAACATTCCACCAATCAGGAACCACTCCCATGACCCGAAAAATTCTCGCCACCCTCTCGCTCGTCTTCCTCCTCACCCTCGCCGCCTGCGGCGGCGGCGCGCCCGATCCGACGCCGGAAGGCGACGGCCAAGCCAACACGATTCCCGATTCGCTCGAATCGACAGACCCCTTCCGCGTCGCCGTCGTCATGCCGAGCACGATTACCGACGTGGCGTGGAGCCAGGCGCTCTACGACAGTTTGGTCACCGTGCAGGAGGAGATGGGCGGCGAAGGGGCAATGGAAATTGCCTACACCGAGAACATGTTTAACGTGGCGGACGCCGCCGCCGCTATCCGCGACTACGCCGCCGACGGCTACGACCTCGTGATCGCCCATGGCACGCAGTACACCAACGCCGTCTTCGAGACGGCCCCGGACTTCCCCGAAACGAGCTTCGCCTACGGCACGGCCACGGACAACGGCAGCGCCGACGGCTTCACGAACATCTTCGCCTACGAGGCCAACGCACAGGAGGGCGGCTACGTCAACGGCGTGATCGCCGCCATGCTGAGCCAAGTTGGGCAGATCGGCGTGGTCGGCCCCGTCGAGGCGGGCGACGCCAAGCTTTACATCGACGGCTTCGTGGCGGGCGTGGCGGCGACCAACCCGGACGCCGACGTCAGCATCATCTACACCGGCTCTTTCGGCGATACGGCCCTCGCTGCCGAATCCGCCAACACGCTGATCGCCAACGGCGCGGACGTGCTCACCGGCTCCGCGCAGCAGGTCGTCGGCGCGATTGGCGCGGCGCAGGAGAACGGCGTCTACTGGCTCGGCACCCAGAGCGACCAGACGTCGCTGGCGCCGGACTACGTAGTCGCCAACCAGCTTTACAACTGGACGGGCATGATCAACGACATCATCGCCAAACAGGGCGCTGGCGAATTTGGCAGCACGACCTACGTGCTCACGCTGACCGATGGGCTGGAGATGGAGATCAACGACCTCGACGCGATCACCGACGAGATTCGCAGCGCGGCGGAGGAGGCCGAGAGTGCGATTGAGGGCGGCGAGATTGAGCCGCTGCCAAGCGAATAGCGGATGTTGCCAAGAGACAGAAAGAGATAGGACACGGATGTACACGGGCTTCGCACACGGATTTTAATCAGATTCGGGTGATGCAACCCACTACCGCCGGTTGCTCGCAAATTTTGTGTCTTTGGTCACTTAAGGCAATTCCAGGAAATTAACTATACCGGGATAAGCCATGTTGGATGTGCGACGCACCTCAGAAGGTGCGTCGCACGGTCGACTCTCTCTCTGGTGCGGCCAACACAGCCTACGGTGCGTTGCACTTTCCCAAGTGCGACGCACCTCCATCACAATCAGCCGTGGTATATTTATAATCTTGGATTAGCCTAACCCAAGCAGCTTAATCGTACTCTGCAAAAATCCGTGTTTGTCCGTGTTTATCCGTGTCCAAAAATCTTTCATCTAAAACTGAGGTAAAGACGTGCCCTCACCCGCCCTCCCCACCGGTCAGCCGCGCATCGATCAGCTCGACATGCGCGGCATTGTCAAGCGCTTTCCCGGCGTGCTCGCCAGCGACCACGTTGATTTTGACGTGCGCACGGGCGAAATTCACGCGCTGCTCGGCGAAAACGGCGCGGGCAAGTCCACGCTGGTGAAGATTCTCTACGGCCTCTACCAACCGGACGAGGGCGAAATTTGGCTCAACGATCAACCTGTTACCATCCACTCGCCGACGGACGCCATCGCGCGCGGCATTGGCATGATCCACCAGCACTTTATGCTGGTGGACACGCTCACCGTCTGCGAAAACGTGGCGCTGGGCCTGAGCTCCCAGCGCGGCCCGCTGACCGATTTGAGCCGCGTCGAGGCGCGCATCCGCGAGCTGGCGGACGCCTACGGGCTGGCCGTCAACCCGCGTGCGCCGGTGTGGACGCTCTCGGTGGGCGAGCGCCAGCGCGTCGAAATCCTCAAGGCGCTCTACCGCGGCGCGGCGCTGCTCGTGCTCGACGAGCCGACCGCCGTGCTCACGCCGCAGGAGGCCGAACAACTCTTCGTCACCCTGCGCCAGATGGCTGTCGACGGCCACGCGCTAATTTTTATTTCGCACAAGCTGCACGAGGTGATCGCCCTCAGCGACCGCGTGACGGTGCTGCGCGAAGGTCGCGTGGCGGGGAGCGTGGCGGCGGGCGAGATGGCGGGCGTGACGAGGAGCGACCTGGCGCGCGTGATGGTCGGGCGCGAGGTGCTGCTGGAGCGGGAGAAGAGCGATGTGGCGGTGGGCGAGGTGCGGCTGCGGCTGCGCAACGCGGGCGCGCTGGGCATCACGGGGCAGGCGGCGCTGCGCGGCGTGTCGCTCGACGTGCTGTCGGGGGAAATTCTGGGCGTGGCGGGCGTCAGCGGCAACGGGCAGCGCGAATTGGCGGTGGTGGTGGCGGGGCTGCGTGACTTGACTCAGGGCAAGGTCGAGCTGGGTGGGGAGGATGTGAGCGCGTGGTCGGCAGCGCGGCGGACGGCGGCTGGCCTAGCCTACATTCCCGAAGAGCGCATGCACGACGGCGTAATCCAGCAGTTCTCCGTCGCCGAAAATCTGATTTTGAATGACCACACGCGCGCGCCCTACAGCAACGGCTTTTTCCTCAACTTCCGTCAAATTGCCCGCCACAGCCGCCAGCTGGTCAGCGACTTCCGCGTCAAGACGCCCTCGGTCGAAACGCCGGCCAAGAGCCTCTCCGGCGGCAACATCCAAAAGCTAATTCTCGCGCGCGAGCTGGCCCGCCAGCCCAGCGTCCTGATCGCCGCCCAGCCTACGCGCGGCGTCGACATCGGCGCGACCGAGTACATCCATCAGCGGCTGCTGGACGAACGCGCCCGCGGCACGGCCACGCTGCTGATTTCGGAGGATTTGGATGAAGTGCTCGCGCTCTCGGACCGGATCGCCGTGCTCTATGAGGGGCGGGTAATGGATGTGCTGTTGCGCGAGGAGGCGACGGCGGAGCGGCTGGGCTTGCTGATGGCGGGCGTTCTATAAAGCGTGGGAAAATCGTACGGGCACGCCATGGCGTGCCCGTACGATTTTCCCACGCTTTTACCCCACATACTCCCCCAGCCCCAGCCGCTCGAACTGCTCCGGCGGCGCGTCATTCTCCCGCATCAGCCGCACCAAATGCTTAACCATCCGCTGCTCAACTTCGTCATCCTCAAGCGGCTGCTCCTGCCCCGGATCGGTCTCCAAATCGAAGAGCAGCGTGCCAAACTCGTGCGCATCCAAGTGCCCCCAGCCGCGACCAGGAATCTTCATCGTCCGACAATTCTTCGTAAAGTCAAATGGCTCGGCGAGTTCAATGTTCTGGAGCTCGTCCACGCCAAAGGGCTGGCGCATGTGCGTCGGCATCAGCGTGTACTCGTGGAGCGGCGTGTTGGCTGCATCGACCGGGGCGCGCATGTAGACGTAGCGCCCGTCCGTCACGTTGACGTGGCCGCCGTGCACGCCAAAGAGCACGGCCTCGCGCGTGTCGGCGTTCGAGGCGACGGCATCGCGCAGGGGAAGGCCCTGCATGGCCGGCGGCAGGTCGACGCCGAAGAAGTCGAGCAGGGTGGCGGGGAAGTCGATCATCTGGGCCAGGCCGTCCGCCGTCTCGCCCTGGCGCGTGCCGCGTGGGTCCCAGATAAAGAGCGGCGTGTGAGCGACTTCGCTGTAGAAGGGCTGCACCACTTTGGCCCACCAGTCGTGCTCACCGAGCAGGAAGCCGTGGTCGGTGCAGATGATGAGCAGGGTGTCTTCCCATAAATTTAATTCGTCCATCAGGTCAAGCACCTTGCCGAGGTAGCGGTCGCACATGGAGAGCAGCGCGGCGTACTGGTAGCGCAGATGCTCGACCTGCTCCGGCGTCTCCTGCACCGGGCGATAGGGCGGCCAGTCAAAGTGGGGGCCGTCGTAGTCGTGGGGGTAGAGCGCTTTGAATTCCTCCTGGGTAAAGAAGGGCTCGTGCGGATCGAAGGTCTCGATTTGCAGAAACCAGTTGTCCGCGTCGGCGTTGCGCTCGATGAAGTCGATGCCATTGGCAAAGGTGCGCGGCTGCGGCTGCGATTCGACCGTCCGCATGTGCTGGCGATTGACCCAATCCTGCCGCCACATGGTGTTGAGCGACTGAGCCGACGTGTTGGCCGAGCGCTCGCGCTTCGTCACCGTTGCGGGAATCTCCGGCTCAGCGACCTGCCCCTGCCAGTGGTCGCCCTCCTGCCCACGCTCAAAATCATACGTCGTGTAGCGATTGTGATAGGTCATGCCGCCGTCTTCAAAGTAGTGGTAGTGGTCGGTGGAGAGGTGGGTGTAGATGCCGTGGCGGTCCAGGATTTGCGGCATTGAATCGTCAAAGGGCTCCAGCGGGCCCCACGAGCGGTGCAGGAAGTTGTAGCGCCCAGTGTGCAGCTCGCGGCGCGCGGGCATACAGGGCATCGAGCCGACGTAGCTGTTGGTAAAGCGGACGGTGCGCTTGCTCAAGCGCTGGAAGTTGGGCGCGTGGGTCCACACTTCATCTTTTACATCGCTGCCGTAGGGCGGCAGCATGTGCCGGTTGAGCGAATCGAACATCAGCATGATAGCCTTCATGGGGAAGCCTCCGGGGTGGAGATTAGATTCTTAGATTAAGCCGCGACAAGCTGCTTGCTCTTGTGTGCCAAATCCGTCGCCGCCAGCAGCCATTCGCTAAAATATTCGACCATCACGCCCGTTACCTGCTCGGTGTCGGCGTGACGACCCAGCAGCAGATAATCGTCTAGTTCGCTCCAGTAGGTCGGTGTGTGGTCGTCTGTAAAGTAAACGACAAGCGTGTCTGCATTCGGCTCAAAGATAGTCTTGATCCGGCTTGCATTCACGTCGGGGAAATTTGATATTTGTTCACGCAGTGAATTTAAGATTCGGCTGTCCATATCAGAACATGGCTCCTTCCTCGTGGCTTGTTGATCAGGTGGGCCGTGACAACTTCTCCATCCCGCACGACGACGCGAACGCAGCGGCGCGGGTGGTCGGGATGCGCTCCCTCCCTGTAGTAGACCTGCGAATTTGGATAACGCGTTTCGCGCCAAATAGAAGAGGCCTCCTGAACTGTGCGCAGTATGATGTCGACGGCGTTCAATTCGTCATGAGCCTGCTGTATGTGATGGCGAAACTGAGCTTTTCGCAAAACCACGGAGCGATTTTGCGGGTCAAGAACCTCAAACTGTTCGTCTGTCATTGTAGCTGGGCACGGATTCAGTCTGCTTTAGGCAAACGCTTTGAGCAGCGCCTGCGCGTTTTCAATTTCCAGCGCGACTTGACCCGGCGCTAGTTGATAGAATTGATATTCAATGCCGATAACCGAATCCGCTTCGTTCTTGGTGAAGTGAAATTCTCCCGACGTCTCCTCTTCGATGGGAGAGATACGCCATTTTTTGCGGATCGTCGAACCAAATAATCAGCGAATTACTTGTCGGGTCAAAGCGAATTTTTATTTTGTCCATATTATTTCCCCTTTCTTTACCTTGTCGGCTGGATATGCCGTAATCAGGAACCCCTCATCTTCGACGCGACGTGCGACGGCGCAAACCAATCGCTTTTCATCAGGAGAATAGAACAGAATAGAATTTTGGAAATCTTATTGGTGTCTGCCCGTCGTTACTGTATACTTACAGCATTAAACACTGTCGACAAGCAGCCGATTGGCTTCTATTGTAACGCAACCCACCGCGCAAGGAAAAGCGCTTGAACCGATAGCGCCGACAGCACACGAGACCAAACGAGCCGATACACACTGGGACAAGCCGCATGAGCACGGGCAAGTACGATCCGCTTCGTCACCACCTACACCAAAGCAACGCGGACGAGCTGACGCTGTCGCTGGCCGAGATTGAGACCATCCTCGATGCCAAGCTGCCGCCCTCGGCGCGCTCGCAGCGGGCATGGTGGGGCAATCGGCGCAGGGGGGCGCTGCAGGCGCGGGCGTGGCTGGATGTGGATTATCGGGTGGAGACGATTGAGCTGGATGAGAAAAATTATCGAGCGGGCCGCGTCACCTTTCGCAAGCTGGGCTTGTACGAGCTGCGGCGCGAGGGCGGCGAAGTGGTGTGGACGGGCGAGATGATCCGCGCGCTGCGCCAGCGGCTGGGCCTTTCGCAGATGGAGCTGGCGGATGAGCTCGGCATGAGGCAGCAGACGATCAGCGAGTGGGAGAACTCGGTGTACATGCCGCGCCGCTCCAGCTCGAAGCTGCTGACTTATTTTGCCGAGCACGCGGGCTTTGAGTACAAAGCCGATTGATGGGAAAATCCAACAGCTCAACATTTTAAGAAAAGCGGGCGTTCAACGCCCGCTTTTCTTGACTTTGTGTATTGACATCCTATCCGCTCAATGATATACTTCTGCTACCGGATAAAATGCCATGATGGAGGATAATATGAGTCGCTATCAACCGCGGGAGTTAGTCAGCAAGTGGGCGCAGGAAACGCTTACGCTGGAGCAGGCTGTAGGGCAGATTTTGCTGTACGTGCAAGAGCTGCTGGAGCGCATCGAGCAGCTGGAGCGGCAGGTGCGGGAATTGCGGGCGGGGGAGTGAGGAGGACGTTGCAAAGTTTGTGGTGACGGCAGAATGAGAAGTCCGACTTTATAAAGTCGGACTTTTTCGCCTTTTGTCGGCAGGGTAGGCCGTAATCATTTGTCAATCCTGGAACAACTCGTTCGTCAACTCTTCCCGGCTGGGGAAGCTGCTCTGTGTTCCCCGCCCCTGCACGCTGACCGCCGCCACCGCGTTCGCCCGCCGCATCGCCTCTTTCATCCCAACGCCGGAGGCTAGGAAATAGGCCAGCGCCCCCATAAAGGCGTCGCCCGCGCCCGTGGTATCAACAGCCTCGACCTGGGGCGCGGGGACGTGTGCAATCTCTTCGGTATTGACGAGCAGCGAGCCGCGCGCCCCCAGCGTGAGGATCACGTGGCGCGCGCCGCGCTCGATCAGCCGCTGGGCCGCGGCTTCGGCGTCATCCAGCGAATCGACGGTCCAGCCCGTGAGAGTTTCGGTTTCGCTTTCGTTGGGCGAGAGGATGTCGCAGAGGGCGATGATGTCGTCGGGCAGCTCCTCACGCGCGGGCGCGGGGTTAAAGATCGTGGTGGTGCCGACTTCGCGGGCGGTGCGCAGCGCGGCCTCGACCGTGGCCGTCGGAATCTCCCACTGGCAGACAAGTACCTCCGCCGCGGCGATGGCGTCCCTCGCCGCTTCGACATCCTGCGGCGCGAGCAAATCGTTGGCGCCGGGGTTGACGATGATGGCGTTGTCGCCGCTCGGCTCGTCGACCCAGATCGGCGCGACGCCCGTGGCCTCTTCGTCGGTGACGCTGACGTGGGTCGTGTCGAAGTCGAGGTCGCGGAAGCGGTCGAGATATTGCTGACCAAAGACGTCGTCGCCCAGTTTGGTCACAAAGGTGACCTGCGCGCCGAGCTTGGCCGCCATCACGGCCTGATTGGCGCCCTTGCCGCCAAAGCCCTGTTCAAAGCGTGAACCTCGCAGCGTCTCGCCCAGCTTGGGCAGCCGCGGGGCGTAGGAGATGAGGTCGATGTTAGAAGCGCCGACGACGCAGAGTTTGGGGGGCATGAGAGTCTCCTTAATGTAAAACGAAGCGCTGCTTCGTTCGCGCGAAGCGGCGCTTCGCAATACTTATCGCACAAACGCCGCCGCTACGCCACCATCGACGGTAATCGCGCCGCCCGTCGTCTTGCTCGACCGCGGGCCGGCGAGGAAGCTAATCGTTTCGGCAATGTCCTCGGGAAAGATGTTGACGTTGAGCACGGTGCGCTGGCGGTAGAAGTCGTCCAGCTCGTCGGGCGCAATGCCGTAGCCCGCGGCGCGGGCCTCGCGCCAGCCCGCATCCCAGAGGCCGCTGCCCTGCAGCACGGCGTCCGGCAGCACCGAATTGACGCGGATGCCGTATTCGCCACCCTCGGCGGCAAGGCAGCGCGCCATGTGCAGTTCGGCGGCTTTGGCCGCGCTGTAGACGGAGGCATTCTTGCCCGCGTAGACGCTGTTCTTGCTGCACACGTAAATTAGGCTGCCGCCCGTGCCCTGCTTCTTCCAAATCCGAAAGGCCTCGCGGCTGACGAGGAAGTAGCCCTCGGCCAGAATGCCCATCGTGCGCTGCCAATCGCTGACGCTCGTCTGGTCGATAGGCGCGGCGATGGCGATGCCCGCGTTGCTGACCACCACATCGATGCCGCCGTAGGCCAGGATGATCTGGCGGTAGGCTTCGGCGACGGCGGCTTCGCTGGTCACGTCGCAGTGGAGGGCCAGGGCGCGGCGGTGGCCGTGCTGGGCCACGAGATCGTCGGCGACGAGCTGCGCGCCGTCGAGGTTGATGTCGAGGATGGCGACGTGCGCGCCCTCCTGCGCCAGCCGGTAGGCCGTCGCGCGGCCAATACCGCTGGCCCCGCCGGTGACGACCGCCACGCGACCGGCCAGCTCTTTTGGCGCAGGCTTGAGGCTGAGCTTGTACAGTTCGAGCGGCCAATACTCCACGTTGTAGGACTCCTGCGCCGTCAGGCTCACAAAATCGCCCACCGCCTCGCTGCCCTCGATGACGCTGATGGCGCGGTGGTAGAGCTGTCGGCTGACGTCGGCGTTCTGCGCGTCGCTGCCCGTGTTGACCATGCCCAGCCCCGGAATCAAAATCACCCGCGGCGACGGGTCGCGCATGGCGGCGTCGGCGTCGCTGCTGTGGTCGTGGTAGTAGGCCGTGTAGGCGTCGACAAAATCCTGCACGCCCTGCGTCAGCTTGCCCTGCAGCGCTTCGACGCCCTCGTCCGGCTGCCAGTCGACAAAGAGCGGCTGGCGCTTGGTGTGGACGAGGTGATCGGGGCAGGCCGCGCCAACCTGCGACAGCTCGCGCGCGGTCTCGCTGTTGACAAAGTCCAGCACGGAGCCAGTGTCGTCGTAGTTGAGGATGGCCGGTCGCCGCTGGCTGACCAGCCCGCGCAGCGTCGGCAGCACCTGCACGAGCATGGACAGGCGCTCTTCGGCGGGCAGCGCCACGATATCCGCGCCAGCAAAAATTTTGCGCCCACCGCGCTTGTTCTCAATAAAGTCCTCGGCCTCCTGAATGGTGCGGATGGCGCTGTCGTAGCTCTCGCGGCTGCTGTCGCCCCAGGTCACGAGGCCGTGCTTGCCCATTACCACAAGCTCGGCTTGGTCGTTGGCGCGGATACCGTCGCCGATCCACTTGCTCAACAAAAAACCGGGGCGGATGTAGTCGACCCAGACCATTTTGTCGCCCCACAATTCTTGGCAGAGCGCTTTGCCGTTTTCGGCACAGGCCAGGCTGATGACGGCGTCCGGGTGGGTGTGGTCGACGTGCTTGGCGGGCGTGAAGGCGTGGAGCAGCGTCTCGATCGACTGGCGCGGGCGCTCCGGCTCGTGCGTGCAGCGCGTCAGGTAGGCGACCATCTCCTCGTCGCTCATCTCCTCTCTCTCCCTCAGCGGCAGGATTTCCAGCAGGCGCAGCCCGGCAAAGCCGTGCTCGGTGATGGTGGCCACGTCGCTGCCGGAGCCTTTGACCCACAGCACCTTGACTTGTCGCTCGGCGTGGTCGGTCTCCTCCAGCTTGGCGCTCGTGTTGCCGCCGTACACGTTGACGACGCTGCGATCCTGCCCAAGCAGATTGCTACGGTAGACGAGGCCGTCGAGCGCGGGGAGGGCCTGAGCATCGGTGTCGTTCCAGAGATTTTGAGGCATTTCCTTTACCAATTTGGGTGTATTTAGATTTGTTGCAGCAGTTCGTGATACTCATCCGGCATCACTTCGATCTCGCGCAAGATGCTGCGAATTAGTGGACGCGCAAGGTCACGGCTGCCGTGATTGGGGACGGTGGTTGTCCTGCCGTCGGGATGACGGTAGAAAACGTGGCTCCCTTTTTGGCGCGTCTGCTCGAATCCAAGATAAAGCAGAAGCTTGTTCATCTCGCGGAACCGAATGATTCTGAGGCGACTCATGCTGCGACCTGTATTTGCTGTAAACCGACGAAGGTCGGCACGTCGTCCAGCTCTTCACCAAGCTCCTCCAGACAGAGTTCCAAGACCTCCTGAAGATTCTGCTGAAGCTCATTCAAATCGGCTGCTTGTGTATGGGCGCCGGGAACGCCGGGCACAGTGCCGACGTATAAATTTGTCTCCGCGTCCCATTCTACATAGGCTGTAAATGTTTTCATCGAGCTCCTCCAAACCACCTCTGTTGATGATTAAATTGTGATTTCATTCAATCTATTGAGCACAGTATAATCAATCCTATAACAAGATGCCAAGCGTAAATAAATTAGAGCTTGACAAAGCTACAATCAAATGATAAATTAAACTCAATTATTTGAAAAAATTAAAATGAAAAAGGAAAATAAAACAGTACAAGACGTTCCACAACCCGATCCCGAACACATCATCAGCGACTGGGAAACGGTGAAGGTGATTACTCACCCGCTGCGCATGAGAATTATGGAGGCGCTTTCGCACGAGCCGCGCACGGTGAAGGACGTGGCGGCGCAGGTCGAGATGGCCGCGACCAAGCTCTACTACCACGTCAACCTGCTGGAGCAGCACGACTTGATCCGCGTGGTCGACAGCCACGTCGTTAGCGGCATTATCGAGAAGTTTTACCAGGTAGCTGCCTACGGCTTTCAGCTGGATCGCGACCTGCTGCCCGGCGGCAGCAACGAGCACAGAGAGGCTGCACAAGGGCTGTTCGACTCCATTTTTGACAGCACGCGCCAGGATGTAATGGCAGCGGTGCGCACGGGTGAGGTGAGCTTTCGAGCGGACAGCGAACCCCAGCAGCGAATCCTTATGGCACGCCACGTGCTGCGCATTCCGCAGGAGCGCGTGGCCGAGTATTACGACAAACTGGAAGCGTTTCTACAAGAGTTTGCCGATTCTGAGCATCTGGAATCCGCTCCGTCCGACCCCGTCTTTGGCCTGACCGTTATCATGCACCCAAGCAGCCTAAACACTGCCGACCCAGAAGATACCAACCATGAGCAACCACCACCCACCGCCGACCCCTGATGTTGTGCCCGATCCGCCGCCCGCTCCGATCGGTGTCGACGCTGTAGATGTCGACCTCGCGGACACCCAAGTTGTCCACACCCCCGGCCTCCGCGACCTGCTTCGCCTGCGCGATTTTCGCCTGCTCTGGCTGGGCCAGGCCCTTTCCAACTTCGGCGACGGCCTGGCCGACATGGCCCTCATTTTTCTCATCAACGAGCTGACCGGCTCCACCGCCGCCCTCGCCACCCTGATCGTCGTGATCGCCGTGCCCGAAGTGGTGCTGGGCATGGTCGCGGGCGTCTACGTCGACCGGCTGGATCGCAAGCGGCTGATGGTAATTTCGGACGGGCTGCGGGCAGCCATTGCGCTGGCCTTTATTGCGGTGGCGACGGTCGAGCGGCTGCCGCTGCTCTTTGTGCTCGGCTTTTTGCAGGCCACCGTGGGCGTCTTTTTTGGGCCGGCGCGCATGGCGCTCGTGCCCTCCATCGTGCCGCGCGCTGCCCTGCTCAGCGCCAATTCGCTGGGGCAAATGACCAGCATCGTCGCCCGCCTGCTGGGAACAGCCGCAGCGGGGCTGCTCGTGGGCCTGCTGGGGGCATACTGGCCCGCCTTTGCGATCAACGCGGGAACCTTTGTGCTGTCGGTGCTGCTGATTTCGCGCGTGGTCGCGCCCGCTCGACCGGAGCGCGAGCCGCAGAGCGGCGGCGTGCGCGCGGTGTGGCAACAGCTGGTCGAGGGCGTTCAGGTTATTGTGAGATCGCGCGCGCTGGTGGGGATGCTGGTGGCCGCGGGGGTGACGATGCTGGGCATGGGCGCGGTCAACGTACTGCTGGTTCCGCTGCTCGTCAACGACCTGGGCGTGCCGGAAACGTGGTTTGGGCTGATCGAGCTGTCGCAAACGTCTTCCATGCTCTTGAGCAGCGCGCTGGTCGCCACGCTGGCGGCGCGGCTGCGACCGACCACGATTGTCAGTGTGGGGCTGGTCGCGCTGGGCGTGCTGATTGCGCTGGTTGCCACGGTGCTCAACGTCTGGCACATCATGCTGATTTTGTTTGGCGTGGGCTGGATCATGACGCCGCTTAGCGCATCGTTTACGACAATCATGCAAACGGAAGTAGATGACGCCGTGCTCGGGCGGGCGGGGGCGGCGCTCAACGCGCTGATCGGCGGGGCGAGCCTGATTTCGATGGGCGCAGCGGGCGTGCTGGCGGAGAGCATCGGCGTGCGCAGCGTCTTCGTGCTCAGCGGCGCGATTGCCGTGCTGGCGGGCTTGCTGGCCGCACTGGTCTTTCGCGGCGTAGAGTCGGGAGGGTCTGTGCGGGCTGAGGCTCGACCGTGACCGTTACGGCCCAAAGGGTCACCGTTTGCCCCATCGCGTGCGGGACGTGACGGTCATTCGGGCCAGCTTGCTTTGGGCCAATCCAGGGGATTACCTATACCAGGGTAACCGATGTTGGATTGTGCGACGCACCTCAGAAGGTGCGACGCACAGTCGACTATCTCTCTGGCGCGGCCAACCTGGCCTACGGTGCGTTGCCCTTTCCCAGGATAGTGCTGGCGAATTGGAGCAAACGCGACCTACCGTGCGTGGGACTTTCCGAAGTCCCTCGCACATCCAACACAATTACCCCTCGAATCTGAGTTCGCCAGCACTATCTTTCCCAAGCGCGACGCACCTTCATCACCATCTGCCGTGGTGTATTTATTATCTTGGATTAGTTTGGTTTGGACAACGAAACAACCTCGACCTCAATCTAAAAAGTATAGCTTTCCCTCGCCCATCTCCGCCTGAAAGCGCTGGTAGCGCGCGTAATCCTCCGCCGCAAAGGGCACGTAGAGCGTCAGCTCGTGCGCCTGTGGAAACTGCAGCGCGGCCTGCACGACCAGGTAGTTAATCAGCCCGTGCTCGCTTTCGTACTGCACAATCGTCCCCCCCGCGTCGACGGGCGGCAGCAGCGGGGTATCGCCCGTTGCCTGCGCCTCGTTCCACAGCGCTTCAAACTCCTCTCCGTACTGCGTCTTCAGCGACTGAATCAGCGTCCGAAACTGGGGGTCGTTGGCGAAGCGCGTAGTCTTGAGGCGAAAGAAGCGCAGCGCCTGCAGGATGTACGGCTGCCAGCGCGCGCCCAGCTTTTCGCGCACCCGCGCCGAGAACAGGTCGCGCAGCACGTGAATCTGCGTGCCCTCGGCCTGGCTGGCCCCCCAGATGGCCTCGATCCCCTGGTTCCACGCTTTGATGTAGCCCAGTACGTCGGCAATAAAGGCCGGGAAAGGCAGATTCGGCAGCAGCGTCTCCGCAAAGGCGCGCAGATCGTACTGCCGCGCAGCGGGTAGGGTCGGCTCCGGGATAAAACCCGCGGCCAGCCACAGCTCGTAGGCCTCCCAAGGCGAGAGGTCGTAGGCCTGAATTGCCAAGCGAATGTCCTCCCGCTCGATCTCGTCCTGGTCGCGCTCCTTGCGCGAGAGCACGGGGCTGGACGTTGAAAGCAGCTTGGCGGCGTGCTGCTGCGTCAGATTGCGCTGCTCGCGCAGGCGGCGCAGCAGTTGGCCCGCCGACATGGGTGGGGTTTGCATGGCGAATCACCAAAATTTTCAGATTTAGAAAAAGGGGTGGAAGCGGCGCGCGACCTGTGCTACGATGGGCCGCGCGTTCTCTCCATCCTGTTCTTTCCATCATACAGCCATGGCGGGTCAAGCGCAACGTGGGCAGCAGTGCCTCCCCCGACACTGCTGCCGACGCCTTTTGCACGGGTCACCTCTGGTAGCGGGAGCAAGCTCGTATCATCAGTGGGAAACGTCGCTCGATGTAGCGTCACCGCACGCATAGCGGAGCAGCCGACAGATGGTCAGCCCGCTGAGCCGCTGCTCGCGCACGTTGATCAGCAGCCGCTTGCCCACGGCCCCGCACAGCCCAACTTCCCCCCTGCGCCAAAGCCACGGCAGCCGTCGCACCCACACCTGTAGCTCCACAACCGGAATCGACGTTGTCTGCATGACGTGCAGTGCCTCTTGCCAGTGCAGGCGGTGCTCGTCCCGCTGGTTGCGCAGCGCGGCCAACTGCCCCAAGTAGAGGTGGCAAAGCGCCACGTCGTGCCGATTCTCGAGAGCGCGGCTGTGGGGAAGCGCATCGGTGAGCAGCGTTTCGGCGGACGCCAGCTGCCCACGGCCAAGGTGAGCCGCCGCCAGGTAGATCGAGTTGGCGGCCACGTGTTCGCCCTCGCGACGGCGGCGGCGAATCGCCAGCCCGCGTTCCAGCATGATGCTGGCCTCCACAAAGCGACGCTCGTAAAGCAGCAGACGCCCAATCGCCTGGTGGGCCACGCACGCCAGATTATCCCCTTCACCGTTGGCCTCAAACAGCGCTAGACATTGGCCAAAGCAGCGGTGAGCACGGGCAAAGTCGCCGCGAAACATGGCGAGGTTGCCCAGCTGCTTGAGCGTAAAGCCCTCTATTTGCCACAGAGGATGGGGCATTCCGCTGGCGTGAACGCCAAACTGATCAACGGGGGCAACGAGCGTTGTGGGAAGCAGCGAGTGCTCGCTGCCGGAACATCGGCAGATGGCGAGACATGCGGACAGGAGCTGCTCGGCGCGCGCGTGGTCGCCGTGCCACAGGTAGCATGAGCCGGCCATGATTAGCGTATTGGCCCGCTTGATGGGCGGCAGGTGCTCGAAGGTAGGCGCACCGATGATCCGCTCAAACAAGGCCTGCGCCTCCTGTACGTGGCCCTGCCGATCTTTGATAATCGCCAACTGGTTGACGCTCTCCACATATAGGAGGGGATCGGGCAGGGATTTGGCCATCTCAATCAAGGCTGGCCACAGGGCGACAATCTGATGCCAAAAGCCCAAATCCTGGAGATGCTGGTTCAGAATGGTGGCGAGCTTGACCACGGCGGCGTCTGCCGCATGGGGTGGCGAATTGGGGAAAGCTGTTGAATGTCGACTTTGAAGGTAGGTGCGCAAGAGATCGAGGGCGCGCGCCAAAAAGGCCGGGTCGCGCTCGCCGGCCAAAAAGCACGCCAGTACGCGCTCGGCATCCCGCGCATAGCCATCCAGCTGGCGCTGCGCCCAGTTTATTTCCACCCCAGAACCTCCGTGCACAGAAAGGTCGACGTCAGCCGGTGAATAGCAAACGTGTGCGCCTTGCCGCTGCGCTGCGGCTGCACCAGCGACAGATCAAACAGCTCCCCCAGCGCCTGGCGCAGCAATGGCTCCGGCAAATCGCTCACCGTGGTCAACCACAGCCAGTCGGCGACATCGCCCGCTCGTTGAATGGCCAGCAGCAGCGCCTTGGCCGCGTCGCTCAGCGCCGACCAGGCGTTGCGGTAGATAAACGCGTACATTTCCTCCACCGCGCCGGTGCGCACGTGGCCCAGCACCGCGTCGACGGGCAGCGTGCTCATCTGGCTCACCACCAGCTGCACGGCGAGCGGGTTGCCCCCCGTCAGCGCGTAGACCTCCAACGCATCGAGGTCGGCCACGCTTTTTTCGCGCGCCACGTGCTCGATCAGCGCCAGGCTGGAGGGACGATCGAGTTCGGTCAGCTCCAGCGTCTGGACTTGCGTCAGCGCGGGCACGGTTTGGCGGCTGGTCAGCAGGAAGCGCGTGGGCGCGGCGAGCTGCATCAACCACGGGACGAGCCGCTGAAAATCCGCCACCGTTTCCAAGTTGTCGATCACCACCAGGTGTGGCTCCGTTCGCAGCGTGGACGCCAGCCGCTCGACTTTGTGCGCCAGCGGCAGCCGCGCTACCTCGCTCAAATCCAGCTTCCTGCCCAACTCGTCGAAGATGCTTTCTAGCCGAATCTGCGTTTGCTCGCCCGCCACGATTCCCGCCCCTACAATGCCCGAAGGCGTCAAATACTCCTGCTTGGCGCTGATCCACACCACATCGGCCAGCCGGGGCTGCTGCTGGAGATACGTGCGCACGGCGCAGTCGGCCAGCGACGTTTTGCCGATGCCGCCAATGCCCTTGAGGCTGAGGATGAAGTTGCGCTCGCTGGTTAGATAGCGCAGCACCTCCTTGACAGCTGCTTCGACACCAAAGAGTCGCTCGTAGCTGGGCAGGGGCAGCCGCTGCAGCAGACGCTGGCTCGCGGTGCGCCGCAAGCTGGCCGCCTCGCGCGCGGCAAGGAGGCTGGCCAGGCGCTCGGTGGCCAGCGCCTGCTGATTATAAAAATGGCGCTCGGAGAGAATCTGCGGTCGCTCGGCACAGAGCATCTCCTGCACCGTTCGCCCCTCCCAGTAGCGCCCGCGCAGCAGGTCGGCCTGCTCGTGAGATTCGCGCTCAAGCTGCGCCAGCGCTTCGTCCAAAAGAGCCCGCAGCGCCTGCTCGGCCGTCGCATCCGGGTGATCTTGCCGATAGCTTGCCACCGCCGTGGCTTTGAGCCAGGGCGACTGGCCGAGCTTCAGCGGATCGCGCAGGTGGCGCAGCACAGCGCGGACTTCGTCGGGGGAAGCGTTGTCCATGGTCTGTTGCAGATTGTCCGATGAAAGACGGGTCGTAGGATTGTTGCAGATATTATGCAGGTAGAACGCGCGTTGCTGTATTAAAGTAGAGTCAGTAGTTGGCAGGAGTATAGGCAAATTGTCGCTGACGCGCAAGCAGAATTGCGCGCGTGCAGCGCTGGCCCAATCCGTCTGACGAAAATAACGCTGCACTGGTTCACTCTACTTTCCATTCATTTGCAGTTTTTGTGCGGGCGCGCTACCGCGTACTCGTGCGAAAACGCAGCTCCTTCGCCACAGCCATGAAACCACCGATCAACTCAGGGAATTCAGCAGTCTGCTCGATTGCCACAGCGGTGCGCGCGCATCAGCAGGCCGGCGACTTTGACCAAGCGGCGGCCCTGCTCTTTGCGCACATCGAGCAGATGATCGAGCGCGACGGCTGGCCGCTGGCGCGCGAGCTGCTGGCGCGCTTCCCCACCGCGCGCTTTGACTCGGAGCCGGCGCTGCTCTACATGCAGGGGCTCACCTGCGCCCACGCCGACGAGCTGGCGCGGGCCGAGAGCTTTCTGAAGCGAGCACACACCTTCTTCAAGCAGCGCTGTGCCTTTGCGGAGGCCGTGCGCTGCTCTCTGGAGCTGGCGCGCGTCTATCAGCGGCGCGAAGATTTCCGCACGGCCCATCTGCTGCTGGAAGAGACGGAGCGACTGCTGCAGCAGGTGGAGCGCGAACAGCTGAGCGCCCACTTTTTCTACCGACTGGCCGAACTCTACCCCGATATTGGCCGGCTCCAGGAGGGCGACGTTCAAGCCCAGCAGGCGCTGGCCCACTACGAGCTACAGGGCGACCTGGCCGGGCAGTTCAAGACGCTGCGTCTGCGCTCGATCATCGCCCGCCAGCAGGGGCGCTATCAAGAGGCGAGCAGCTATCTGGAGCTGGCCAAAGGGCTGTTGCGCACGGGCAATTTCACCCCGGCGCAGGAGGCGCTCGTGCTTAACTCGGAGGCGCACCTGCTCTGGTACAGCAACCGACTGCCGGAGGCCCTCGCCGTGGCACAGCGGTTGCAGCAGCACGCCGAGCAGCACCACATCACTAAGCAGCAGGTTTACGCACAGACGCTGCTGAGCAACCTCTACCGCGCGCGGGGCGACCATGCGGCCGCGGCGCAGGCCTATCAGGCGCTGCGTTCGCTCGTGGTCGAGCTGACCTTCGAGCGCTTCCTGCCCTGGGTGGACGCCCACGAGGGCTGGCTGTGCGTGCTGCGGGGCGAGCCGGAGCGCGGCCGCCGTCTGCTGCACCGGGCGCTGGAAACGCCGGACGACGGGCAGCGGGTCAGCTTTCACGTCTTTTTGGGCGTCCTCAACCTGCTCGACGAGCGCTACGCCGTGGCGGAGAATCTGCTGCAAGATTCGCTGGCCTTCTACGAGCAGTCGGGCGACGCGCTCTCCGCCCACAACATCAACCTCTACCGCGTCCTGATGGCCTTCCGCCAGGGGCAAGCCGAGCGCGCCGTTGAGCTGCTCGCGCCCGTTCTGGGGTGGATGGCCGAGCGGCAACTCGTCTACCTGCCCCACTGGTGGCATCCCCCGCTAGTGGCCGAGCTTTGCGTCTACGCCCGCGCGCACGGCCTCGCGCCGCACACGGTCGAGCGCCTCTTTGTCGAGGGCGTGGGCGAGCCAGCGCGACCGGTGGCGCAGCGCTTTACCGAACATGAACAGACGGGGCGCGAGTCGAGCGCGCTGCAGCGGGCCGCCAGCGCGCTGCTGGCCGCCCTCGCCACCCGCACCACCTTCACCCTCGCCCACGTCGCCGACGCGCGCGTCCGCCGCGTGCTGGAGGAATTGTTCAACGCGGGCCAGTTGCGGCGCGATGGCTTCCTACGCCTGCAGGAGCACCTGATCACCGCCCAGCAGCGCCGCACGGTCAACGCCACCGCCGTCGCCGTCTTCGGCCTCTACCTCCACGGCGTCCCCCGCGATGAAATCGCCGAGCGGCTGGGGCTGTCAGTGGCCTCGGTGCGGAATTATATTACGCTCTTTTACCAGGTGTTCGATTTGCCGAAGGAGCAGTTCAGCAGCACGCGGGCGCGGCGGCGGGCGTTGCGGAAGTTGGCGGAGGAAGAGGGGTTTGTGTGAGGTCATTCCTGGAAGGGTGCGTGCCAAATTCGGGGAAAATCGAGTTAGGCGCGAGGTAGTCTGTCATTCCCGCCGGGTACCCTCTGGGTGCGGGAATCCATGCTCGACTTAGCATAGATTCCCGCCTGTGCAGGAACGCCATAGTTTGACGCCTCGACTGACCTACGTTGTCTCGCCGATACCGAAGCGTCCGGCCCGTTTGACTTTCCGAAACGGCCCAACAAAAGTCCTGCAATTTTTTCATCCGCGACTCCATCTTGCGCCCAACTTAGGACTTTTAGGCACAAGACAAATCGCCGATTGTTTGTCAAACTCTACGCCTGCCAGCCATTTTGCACACGACCAAACTGGACGGGTCACCTTCGCCCCACCACACCGCCGCCCCCGACTCCAGCCGTTCACCAACCTATACATTAACTAGGAGATTGTCCCCCATGATTTCCCGCCCCGCGCTGATCAAAGCGCTCGTTTCCCTTGTGCTCGTTTTGGTGGCCGCCACCTTCACCGCCTCGCAGTCCCAGCCCGTTGCCGCGCAGATGCTGCCAATTTGCACGGTCGGCGGCTCGATCACGCAGGACACGACGTGGTCGGCGGATTGTGTTTATGTGGTGGAGAATTTTGTTACGGTTGAGCCGAATATCACTTTGACAGTTCAAGCTGGCACAATAGTCAAATTCGCGGGTGGAAAACTACTGGGTGTCAAAGGGACACTTAAAGCGCGAGGCACGGCTGATAACCCTGTCTACTTTACTTCGTTGCTAGATGATAGCATTGGCGGTGATACAAATAGCGATGGGCGCAACACGCTACCTGAAGCAGGGAATTGGGGACAAATCTCCTTCTTTGACGAGAGCATCGACAATGAGAGTATCATCGAGTTTGCTGTCGTTCGTTACGGTGGCTACTTCTACACCGGTTCAAACAGCGTGTACTACGGTTGCTATAAATGCACCTTTCGAGGACCAGCTTGGTTTCTCTCTGCTTCACCCACGGTACGTAACAGCACCTTTGAGAATAATAGTGGTTACGCATTAAGCGCAGACGGCAACTCTTTTCCCACCATCAATGGCAATACCTTAATCAACAATGGAGGAAACGGATTAGAGATTCGCAACGGTGAGATTGGAGCATCTGCGTCGGTTACTTACCGATGGAGCAATTCCGACATTGTCTACGTGTTGACAGGTTACACAACGGTAGGCAGCAATGTTACGCTTGTTGTTGATCCAGGAGTCATAATCAAATTTGCAGATAGCAAATTAATGGGAATTAAGGGGTCGCTCAAAGCTCAGGGTACAGCTGAGAACCCTATTTATTTCACCTCGCTCAAAGACGATAGTATTGGGGGTGATACAAATAACGATGGGCGCAATACGTCTCCCGAAGCAGGCAATTGGGGGCAAATCTCCTTCTTTGGTGAGAGTATCGACAGTGAAAACATCATTGAACATGCTATCGTCCGCTATGGTGGCTACTTTTACACCGGTAGTAACAGCGTCTACTACGGTTGCTACAAATGCACTTTTCGAGGAGCAATTTGGTTCTTCTCTGCCTCGCCGACGATACGCAACAGCACGTTTGAGAATAACAGCGGTTACGCTCTATCTGCGGACAGTGCCTCGTTTCCCATTATCAATGGGAACACTCTTGCAAGTAATGGAGGAAATGGACTAGAAATCCGAAACGGCGAAATGGGAGCATCTTCACCTGTGACGTACCGTTGGAACAATTCCGACATCGTCTATGTGCTAACGGGTTATACCACCATTGGTAACAATGTTACGCTCGTGATCGAACCTGGCATTGTCATCAAATTTGCAGAGAACAGAGTAATAGGTGTAAAGGGCACGCTTAAAGCTCAAGGTGTGGCAGATCGCCCCATCTACTTCACCTCACTTAAGGACGATAGCATTGGCGGCGACACCAACAACGACGGACGAAACTCGCTGCCGGAAGCAGGCAATTGGGGACATGTATCCTTCTTCGACGAAAGCATTGATAGCGAAAGCACTATTGAACATACTATTATCCGCTACGGTGGTTACCTCTACACTGGTAGCAACAGCGTGTACTACGGTTGCTACAAATGTACTTTTCAAGGAGCAATTTGGTTCTTCTCCGCCTCGCCAAAAGTTTCCCGTGTTACGTTACACAACAATAACCATGGATTAGCAGTTCGAGACAACTCAACGCCGACGCTCGTTTGTAACGACATTTACGACAACAGTGGCACCGGCATTAACCGTAACAACGAAGATATTATGATCGTCGCTGAGAATCATTGGTGGGGCGATGTCTCTGGCCCTACTCACTCAAGCAATCCTGTAGGCAACGGCCAAGCCGTCGGCGACGGTGTAGATTTCACGCCATGGGCCGAGCGTTCCTGTGTTGATTCATCGCCATTACCAACACCAACCAACACACCGGTGACGCCATCACCTACCTTTACTTCAACACCAATACCAACAAATACGCCCGTCCCGACCAACACACCTCTCCCGCCGACACCAACCCTCACGTCGACGCCCATCCCGACTAATACGCCACCGGCTCCAAGGCCAACCTTCACAGCAACGCCCGTCCCACCCACCGCGACGCCTGTGCCGCCCACACCCCAACCCACGCCCGCCGTCCGCCCCACCCTTTCCGACGTGCGACCAAACCAGGGGAGGGCCAACGTGCCCAACGACCTCAACGTCTACGGCGGCAACTTTGCGAGCGGGGCGACGGTGCGCGTGGGCGAGACGGCGCTGAGCACGATCCGCGTCGACGGCACGCTGCTGCAGGCCGTCGTGCCCGCGGGCTTGAGCGTGGGCATCTACGACGTAAACGTGACCAACCCGGACGGCGGCACGGCGACGCTGGCCAACGCCTACACCGTCTTCGAGACGAGCAGCGATGATCTCTTTGGCAACGACTACGAGCTGTGGGTCGATCCGCCGTCGCCGCACGCGGGCGAGGTCTCGCAGGTGGGGCTGATCGTGCATCGCCAGGGCGGCAAGCAGACGCTGAGCGACGTGGCCGTGCGCTTCTACCTCGGCGACCCCAACGCCGGTGGCACGGCGCTGGGCGACGGCGCAATCTCGCTGCTCTCGCCGCGTTCGTCCGCCAGCACCAGCGGCGTGGCCTGGACGCCCGGCGAGGGCGAGCAGACGCTCTTTGCTGTGATCGACCCGGACAACCGCGTGGCCGAGGCCATCGAGAGCAACAACGTCGCCAGCCGCCGCGTGGTCGTGCTGCCGCCAGCGCCGGACGAGGTCGCGCCGCGGGTGGAGAGCGCCGCGGTCAACAGTGGATCCCCCGCCACTGTTGACCGCAACGTTGCGCTCGACGCCACGGCGGTCGACCCCGCGCCGGGCACGGGCGTGGCCGCGCTGCGCTTTGTCGAGTTCGAGTACAGCCAGGCCGCCAATCAGTGGGTTCCCGTGCAGGAGTCGGACTGGCTGGGCTACGAGGCGGCGCGGTCGAGCCACGCCTGGCGGCTGATTCCGTCGACGGGGATGAAGTATCTGCAAACGTGGGCCGTGGACGGCGCGGGCAACATCTCGATCTTTCCCTTTGGCGCGCTGATCAACTTCCTGCCGCCCGAACACGCCGTGAGCGGCGACTAGTCGCGCATCTACCGCTACGCATTGCGCCAGGGCCAAACGCTCACCGCCCGCGTCGAGCCGCTGGCGGGCGACCCCGACCTCTACGTCTGGGCCCCCGATCACGAGATGCGCCCGCCGTGGGTCAGCAACGGCACGGGCGGCAATGACGAGGTGAGCTTCGTTGCGCCGGTGGATGGGACGTACCAGGTCGAGGTGTATGGCTATACGGCAGCGAAATATCGATTGATTGTGGACGTGACGGAAACTGGGGTGATCGTGGCGGGGGCGTCTTACGTCAATCAAGAGAAGGGCCAGCCCGCGCAGCCCGTCGTGCCGGTGAGCAGCCTGCCGGGGGCGCAGTACGCGCTCGTGTCGCCGGGGGCGACGGGTGGGGCGGTCGACTATCGGCTGCACCTGCCGCTGGTGAGGCGCTAGGGCCCAGTTTATCCGTTAACCTGTACTATAGTATGGTACTGCAATAAATTACTACCATATTTCTCATGTAATACTTTTTTAATACTCCCGTAAGAGAAAAGCGGGGCGATGCACGCATCGCCCCGCTTTTCTCTTGTGCCAATCAGATCGCTGAGATTGCTGTGAATCACTACGCGGCGACGGGAGCCGCCAGCGCCACATTTTCAAAGATGATTTGACGAAGCACGGTTGGATCAGCAAACTGCTGGTTCGCATCCAAAATTTCGATGCCGGCTAAACGCCCGTCTTCTGCATAATCTAGAGCGATACCTTCTGCTACGCGCTCTGTGGTGACGGTTGTTTCAATAAAGCGGATATAGAGCGCATCTACCTCACCGTCGTAAGCAATTTTCGTAATTTGCCTCCTTTGTTCTCTTGCTAGGCAGTCACGGCTTCAGAATAGGTGATAACGGAAACCTCGCTATGCAGCTGCCGAAGCTGACTGAGCAGCGTTGTGATGTGGTCGGTCACCTCGCCCACCATAAACACTTCGTGACAATCTGCACAAATATCTGCTGGTACGTTTTTGACGACAATTACCGTCTCCTCAAAAATGAAGGGAACCGTCGCTCTCCCAAACTCTAATGTCCCTCCACAAATTGGGCAGAGGCTACCGGCGCGTTCTCCAATCATCTTTCCACCTTTCTCGAGAAGGGCTATAAACAGTTACTACAAACACTCTGTCGTTTTTCTCATCCAGCGCCGTTACAACATGAACAGCTTTGCCTGTCGAAAGCCAAGCCAATAGTAAACAATCAGGCAGGGGCCGATTTAGATGAGGATAATCCTCAATGAGTTCACGGTCAAGCAGCGCCCACTCAACATCTGTTCGCGTTAGCTGGTCGTTGACAAGTTCCGTAATCGCATGGCTCGACCAGCGAATTTTCATTCCAGCGGCATCAAGTTGATTTGCCGCTGCAATTCTCTGAACAAAATGCTGCTTCTGTACGGCATTTGTGGTGGAAGTCGCTACTGAAAGCCCCCGCTCGCATCGGCGACCCCGCGCGCCTCCCGAATTTTTTCCTCGTACCCACTTTCCCAATACGCCCCAATCGGATCGACGGGCACGCCCATCTCCTGGCGCACCTGGGCCAGCAGCGGGCGCACGTCGGTGCGGTAGGCGTCGTTGAGCGCTTGATGCGCGGCGAGCACCGCGCCCTCGGCCTGTAACTCGGCGAGCTTATCGCGCTGCACTAATTGCGCCTTTGCGTAGGCCTCCTGGCAGTTGAGCACCGAGTAGATCATCGGCGCGATTTTGCCCTCGATGTTGTGGCACTGGTCAATCATGTAGGCGACATTCTGCGCCGTCGCGCGCAGCGCGTCGTCGCTGCTCTGCTCGGCGCTGACGAGCTGGTGGTAAATCAGAAACAGTTCATAGGGGTTGACGCTGCCGACGATCAGATCATCATCCGCGTACTTGCGGTTGTTGAAGTGGAAGCCGCCCAGCCGCCCCTCGTCCAGCAGGAAGCCGACAATCTGCTCGATGTTGACGCCCTGCGCGTGATGGCCCAAATCGACGAGCACCTGCGCCTGCTCGCCCAGCTTGAGCGCCCAGGCGTAGGCCGTGCCCCAGTCGGGCACGTCCGTGCTGTAAAAGGCGGGCTCGAAAAATTTGTACTCGATCAGCATCCGCCCGCCGTCCGGCAGCTGCTCGTAGACGGTGCGCAACCCTTCCTCGAAGCGGCGCTTGCGGGCACGCAGGTTGTCCTGCCCGGCGTAATTCGTGCCGTCGGCAAACCAGAGCGAGAGCAGGTCGCTGCCCGTCTTGCGCATGATCTCGCAGCACTCGCTCAGGTGGTCGAGCGCCTGCTCGCGCACGCCGGAGTCCGGGTTGCCCAGCGAGCCGAGCTTGTAGGCGTCGTCCTGAAAGACGTTGGGGTTGACGGCGCCAACCCGAATGCCCTGCTCTTCGGCGTAGGCGCGCATGGCGTCGTAGTCGCCGTCATCCGGCTTGTCCCAGGGAATGTGGATCGCCACGCTGGACGCAATGCCCGTCATCTGATGCACCATCGCCGCGTCGTCGAGCTTTTCCTGCGTGCTGCGCGCCGCGCCGGGCCAGGCGAAGGCCTTGAAGCGCGTGCCGCTGTTGGCGTAGCCCCAGCTTGGCGTCTCGATGTGGTGGCTTTTGATGGCCGTTTTGAGGGCCTCGACGTCGAGGCCCTGCTGGTCGAGCTGCTCGACCAGCAGGGCGTAGGCGGCTTGGTGGTTCACGCGTCTTCTCCGTTGTGGTGGCTGCTGATGTGTGACCCAGTGGCTGTTGGGTTGGGTGGCTCAAACTGAATTTCGGCCAGCGTTGAAGCTATCAGGAGTTGCTCGACAACCCATTCTATCCACATGTCGTCTTCGATCTGGTTGGTCCGCTCAATAAAATTGAGCGGCAGTTCGCCAAATTTTCGTCCAAGAAAATCCAACCCTGCCTCATGTCTCCCCTCCCTGCGACCTTGCTCGTAACTCTGCCGAAACGTTTCACTATACCACTTGCTCGGAAGTCCTTGCTGAGGCGTGCGCTCCCGCCATTCTACCGTGATTTCTACTCTTTCGGTCATAGTCTTCCCTCGTGGCCCAATGCCCAGGCTCCCGATCAGTGAAACTGCTTGGCTAACGAATTATGAGTAGACCCCTGCTCTACGCGCTATGCCCGTTGAGGTAACCATTCGATTGGTCATTGTTGGATTGATCCAGCGAAATCTCACTTAATGTCGACGCCGCGATAAGCTGATCAGCAATCCAGTTCAGCAGCACATCGTCCTCGATCTGCTGAACGCGTTCGACGAATTCATCCGGCAGCTCGCCAAATTTGAGCGTGAGCTGGCGCAGCACGATCTCGCGTTTGCCTTCCTCACGACTTTCACGCGCGATTCGCTCGGACCAGCTCTCTGTAATCTCCATGATATTCAGCATGATTTCCTCCTTCGCATCATACAGCACTTTGTTGGGCACATACGTTTCAATCAAATCGACAAGAAAATACTTGTCGCTATTGCTCAAGTCGCTCTCCACAACGCGCTGCAGCGCCTTTAGCTTGACCTCGGCGTTGCTGAGATCGCGCGGCTGCATCAGCACCGCCAGCGCGGCAACGGCAGCCTCGGCGGTGTCGACATAGTTCTCACTGGTCAGCTTGCTCAATCCTACCTCGACAAAGGCAAATTGTAAAACGTCGTGACCAAACAGCTGCTCGCGGTAGGCCTGCCACCCAAGACCGACCGACGCGCGCTCGAGCACGACGGCAATCGGCAGCACCGGCTTGTCCTCCAGCAGCCGCAGCAGGCCGTAGTACTCGAACATCCGCCGCGGCAGCCTTCCCCGCCGCCGCGACTCCACCTCGACGTGGACGAGGATCACCTCCGGCTCGCCCGCCAGCGTCTCCACCTCGACCACCGTGTCGGTGATGCGCAGCGCCTGCCGTGGGAAATTGGCGAACTGCTCATTGTTCAGGAAACGCAGCGTAGCAAAGTTGAGTTGAGCGGCCTCCTCCGGCAGGAAGGTGCGGAGAAAGCTGGGCAGGAAGCGGTGCAGCAGGTCTTTGAAGAGCCGATCGTGCAGCGTGCGCGACTGCTCTTCCAGCGCTGGCTCATCTGACTGCGGCTCATTGGGCAATGGCTCGCTCATGCCGCCCCGCTCCCCGACACCTCTTCAATCGCCGTCTCCAGCACGTCCAAAATCGTGTCGACCTCCTGCTCGCTGATCACCAGCGGCGGCGATAGGGCCAGCGTGCCGCCGAGCGGGCGCACGCGCACGCCGTGGCGCAGTGCGGCCTGACCAACCGCCGCGGCCCGCTCGGCGTCGGCCTCGCGCGTCTCCTTGCTGGCGACCACGTCGATACCGCAGAGCAGCCCCTTGCCGCGCGGATTGTCGAGGTGGGGGAAGGTCGCCGCCAGCCGCTGCAAACCGACCAGCAGCTGCTCGCCGCGCTGCGCGCTCTGCTGCACCAGCCCCTGCTCCTCGATGATTTCGACGTTGCGCAGCCCCACCGCACAGGCGGCGGCGTGGCCGGAGTAGGTGTAACCGTGCATCCACGTCTGGTCGGCGGGCGCGTTGAGGATGGCGTCGCGGATAGCGTCGGAAATTTGCACGCCGCCCAGCGGGATGTAGCCGCTGCTGACGCCCTTGGCAAACTGCAAAATATCCGGCTCGATGCCGTAGTGATCGATGCCAAACATGGTCCCCGTGCGCCCAAAGCCGCAGATCACCTCGTCGATGATCAGCAGCACCTCGTACTTTTTGCAAATGGCCTGCACCAGCGGAAAGTAATCCTCTGGCGGCACAATCAGCCCACCCGCGCCCTGGATCGGCTCGGCGATCAGCGCCGCCACCGTCTGCGGCCCCTCGCGCACAATGGCCTCCTCCAGCGCCCGCGCCGCCGCCGCGCCGACCGTCTCGCCCTCGCGCCGGTCGCCCTCGTAGCGGTAGGGGTTGGGGTTGGGCACATGCAAAAAGCCGGGCACGGTCGGCCCGAACATTGTCTGGTACTTCGCCAGCCCCGTCGCGCTCATCGCCGCTAGGGTGATGCCGTGGTAGCCGTAGAGCCGCGAGATAATTTTCGTCTTCCCCGGCTGGCCGACCTGCCGCCAGTAGTAGCGCGCCGTCTTAAAGGAGGTGTCGCTGGCCTCGGAGCCGCCGGAGGTGAAGTAGGTGGTATTGAGCTTGGGGTGCGCGAAGCCCGCCAGCTTGTGCGCCAGCTGCGCCGAGGGCGGGTTCGTCATGCCCGCGAAGCCGGAGGTGTAGGCCAGCTTGCGCATCTGCGCGGCGGCCACCTCCGGCAGCTCGGCGTTGCCGTAGCCGATGTTGACGTTCCACAGCCCGGCCATGCCGTCCAAAATGCGGCGACCGTCCGTGGTGTAAAGCCAGACGCCCTCGCCGCGCTCGACCACCAGCGGATCACCCAGGCGCGAGGGGTGGTGCAGCGGGTGGATTTGGTGGGCGTCTTGGGCGAGCAGCGTGTTGTGGTCGAGGGTCGAGGTGGTTAACATGATTTTCTCCAGATGTGGGTAAGGCTTGGTTGTTCAAGAAATGATTTCGTCGGGTACGGGCACGCCATGGCGTGCCCGTACCCGACGAAGAACCGGTTTTTATCAAATGGAAATGTGCGACAGGGTCCACTCCACAAGCGGCCTATCCTCCATCCGCACCGCGCCGCCCAGCAGCCGCGCCGTCTCGACGTAGAGCCGCAGCCCGGCGCGCACGGTTCCGGACAGGCTCGACACCGTCGGCTCCAGCCCAAACGCCGCGCGACAAACCCGCGCCCACTCGCTCCCCCGCCCCACCGCCTCGATGACCGCACCGGGCAGCGCATTCTCCGTCTCGACCAGCACGCCGAGCTGCCCCTGCACCACGCGCAGCAGCCCCCACGAGAGGCCAAACTGCGCCTGCAGCAGGTGACCGGCCGATCCAGTTTGCAATCCGCTCAACCCTTTGAGCGCCTCCTCGCTCAGGCCGACCAGCTCCGCGCTGGCCCACGCGTCGGCGCGCTGCTGCATGGCGGCATCCCAGGTGAAGGCGCTGGCTTGTGCCTGAATTTGGGAAAACATGTCGTCGCGTTCAATGAGCTGCTGGGCCGCGCGCAGCCCCAGCACCGCGTTGACCGCCACCTGCGGCTCGACAAAACAGCGTTCGACATCTGCCGCTTGTATGTCACTGACGACGACCAGTCGCCCGTCAATCAAGTACGAGCCGCCCGCTGGCTCCACCATCGCTTCGTCCGCCAGCAGCCGGTCAAGGTCGACATCGCTGTACGGCCCCGCATCGCCGCGGGCAAAGCTGCCCTTGAGCCAGAGGGCCTGCACGCCGGGCCCGTCGAAGCGGCGGGCGAGGGCAGGGAAATTGGGTAGATTCATGGAGAGATTGTGGCAAACGTGACCGTCACCGCCCCGCATCAGAAAGCATTCTCTGAAACGTTTGGGCGGTGATTGTCACGTTTCTCGACCGAAATAATCTTGTGCCAACATCGACGCCTGGGCCAGTGACAATCACGGCCCACGCACGAGCGGAAGGACGGCAATCTCTTGGGCCGTGACGGTCACTCGCCGCCACCTTCCACGCCCACCATCGCTTCCAGCCGACCGTACGCCTCATCCCACGCCCCGCGCTCCTTCGACGGCTCGAAGGTCTCCGTCTCGAACGAGCGACTGACCAGCTCGCGCGCCTCCGCCAGCGAAGCCAGGTGGCCGGTGGCGATCATCTGCACGAGTAGGTTGCCGATTGCCGTCGCCTCCACCGGCCCCGTGATGACGGTGCGACAGGTGGCGTCCGCCGTGAGCTGGGAAAGCAGCCGGTTCTGCGTGCCGCCGCCGACAATGTGGATTGGGTCCAGCCGCTTGTTCAGCAGAGACTCCAGCCGCGCCAACACCCAGCGATACTTGAGCGCCAGCCCTTCGAGCACGCAGCGCACCAGCGCGCCCTCATTTTCCGGTACCGGCTGGCCGACGCGCACGCAGTAGTCGGCGATGCGCGCGGGCATATCGCCCGGCTTGGCAAATGAGGAATCGTCGGGGTCGATGATCGAGCGCAGAGGCGTGGCTTGACGCGCCATTTCGGTCAGGTCGTCGTAGGTAAATGTGCGGCCCGCCCGCCGCCACGTGCGCAAGCACTGCTGCACCGGCCACAAACCCGCAACGTTGCGCAACAGCCGCGTCGTGCCGTAGACGCCGCCCTCGTTGCTCAAGTTGTAGCGCAGCGCTTCGTCGGTAATCAGCGGCGCGTCCGTCTCCACGCCCAGGATCGACCACGTGCCGGAGCTGATCCACGCAAAATCATTCCCCGTCGCGGGTACGGCGACCACCGCCGAGCCGCTGTCGTGGCAGGCGGGGGCGATAATCTGTGGAGAGCGGTTGCCAACCTGAATATCAAAATCCTCGGCAACGCTCGGCAGCAGCTCGCCCAAGATCGTCCCTGCGGGGACGATGTCACCGAGCAAACGGGGAAGCAGGCTGAACGCATCGAGCAGCTCGGTGGCCCAGCCGCCCGTGCGCGGATCGTAAAACTGCGAGGTGCTGGCAATCGTCTGCTCGTTGACGGCGCGACCGGTGAGCCAGTAGTTGAACAAATCCGGCATGAAGAGCAGCCGCTCGGCCACGTCAAGCGAAGGGGAATTTTGCTGGGCGAGCGCCAGCAGCTGGTAGAGCGTGTTGAACGTTAAAAATTGAATGCCCGTCTGCTCGAAGATTTTAGCGCGCGGTACACGCTCAAACGCAGCTTCCATCACGCCATCGGTGCGATTGTCGCGGTAGTGGACGGGATTGCCGAGCAGCGCGCCGTCGCGATCCAGCAGGCCAAAATCCACGCCCCAGGTGTCGATGCCGAGGCTGACGAGATCGTGTTCACTCGCCGTCTTGCGCAGGCCGAGCTGGATATCGCGCCAGAGCCGCAGCGCATCCCAGTGCAGCGTCGAGCCGCGCGACTCGTTCAATCCGCGCGGGACGCGCACGGGCTTGTTCTCGAAGCGATGCATCTCGCTGAGGTGCAGCCGCTCGTCGGCGAGCTGACCGAGCAGGGCACGGCCGCTTTCGGCACCGAGATCAAAGGCGAGGAAGGTTGGAGAGTTGCTCATTTTACATCCTGGTTATTGGGCTTTTCGATGGCTCGACGCTCAGCGCTGCCATCATCTGGCCACGGATTTCGTCAGCAACAGCACGCGTGTCGGCGTCTAGAGCGAGGATGACGGGCGCGTGAACGGTTAATATCGCCTGCTTGCAATCAGGGTGGCGGGCAAGCTGCCACAGCGCGTCCCACGTAGTCGCCTCGGCGCGCCACCATCCAAAGGGGGCAAAGGGCACGAAGCGCAGCGTGCAGGGCAGCAGCGGCAGCCCCTCGCTCGCCGCCAAATCAAAGGCGCCGCGCCGGAAGGGCAACAGCCGGTCGTCGCCTGTATTGGTGGTTCCTTCGGGAAAGACGACGAGCGCGGGCCACGGGTTGGCGCGCAGCTGCCTGGCCATCTGCCGCCGCGCCGCCACCCGCGAGTGAGCATCGTCGCGGCTGACTTGGATCGTGTCGATGGCCCGCGCAATTCGTCCAATCAGAGGCAGGCGCAGCATGTGGTCGTAGGCCAGAAAGCGCAGCGGCGCCACGTTGAGCAGCACCCAGGCGTCGACAATCGACTGGTGGTTGCAGATGATCACGCCGCGGTGGGCGCGCAGCGCCTCCGGTGCGCTGCAGCGAACGCTCACGCGGAAGAGGGTGAGCAGCAGGGAGAGCGTCCCTCGCAGCATCCACATGGCGGGATGCACGTTGCCCCGCCGCAGCGGCGCGAGCGCAATCACCAGGCCGCCGCCCAGCAGCACCACAATCGCCGCCGCCAGCAGACGCAGCCCCGCCAACGCATTCCCCAAAACTTTATTCATCACGCGCTTAGCCGCTCGATACGCACCCGGGGAAAAAAGTCGCGCGCCGTCTGCCCATCGAGGCCAGACGTCCCAAATTCCATTACGGCAGCGCTCGCCATGGCCACGCCCCACGCCAGCGCGTGTGGCCAGTCGCCCGCTTGTTGATTCAGTCCCAGCACAATCCCCGCATCCATCGCATCGCCCGCACCATTTGTCGACACGACGGGCACGTCCAGCCCGTGCGCGCGGAAGGCTCCGTCGCAGGTCACCGCCAGCACGCCGCGCTCGCCCAGGCTGATGACGAGGGCCTGCGCGACCCACTCGCCGAGGTGGGGCCGCAGCCGCGCCGTCATCTCCGCCAGCGCTTGGTCGACATGTTCACCGCGCTCGATGGCGAGCGAGAGGGGCGCAAACTCCGGCGCAAAGTCCGCCAGTTCGAACTGGTTGATTTTGAGAATGTCCGGGCAGCCCGCCAGGCCGTCGCGCAGCCCGGCGCCGGAAACGTCGAGCAGCGTAAGCAGAGCGGCCTGGCGCGCACGCCCGATTACCTTCGCGTAGCTATTGGTGGGCAAACCAGGCGGCAGGCTGCCGCCACAAATCAAAGCCGTTGCCTCACCGAGGTACGCCTCCAGCCGAGCCAGCAGCGCATCCAGGTGCGACGCGTCCGCCATCAGCGTCGGCGCGGTGATCGTGTAGTGAACGTGGCGCTCCTGGTCGATGATGACCGGCACGGTGCGCGTTTCGCCCAGCGCCTCCACAAAGTCACAGCGCACTCCCACATCCGCCAGCATCGAAGCCAGCGCGCGACCGGTGTGCCCCGCGTTGAGGCTGAGCGCCACGGTCGGCTCATCCAGCGCGTGCAGCGCAATCGAGGCGTCGATGCCCTTGCCGCTTGGCGTGGCGAGTTCGCGCGTGCCGCGAATCACGCGATTTTCGGACAGGGCAGGGACAAAATAGGCGCGGTCAATGGTGGGGTTGGCGGTGACGGTGAGGATCATGGGGAAGAACGTGGTGCGTAGTGCGTGGTGCGTGAACCAGTATTTGACGCTGGTTGGTTATCCAGTACAAACCAGCGAATGTTATCAGTTCACGCATCACGCACCAAGTTTATGCAGCAGCGTATAGGCGCTCCACTCCAGCCGGTCCAGCGTGTCGTAGGCGTCTAGCAGATTGCGGCCCACGGTGAGGACGCCGTGCCAGTTCAAGATTAAACCGAGGCCGTTTTGCGAGAGCGTCTCCTGGCGCGGCGCCAGCGTTTCGACAACGGCGTCGGCCAATTCCTGGCTGTGCGAGGGCAGATTGGGGACGACGCCCATGTCGCCAAATTTTTCGGTGTACTGATTGGTTGGCACAACCGTTTGGCCCGTACCACCGTCGCTCAAATCCTGCGAGGCGAAGACGTTGAGATTGAGCGGGTGGGCGTGGATCACGCCGTTGATTTTGGTAAAGGATTGGTAGCAGGCAAAGTGCATCCGGCTCTCGCGGCTGGCCTGCGCCGCGTCGCCCTCGATGCAGCGCAGCGCGCCGCCCAGCCGCTCCTGCTCGAAGATGAGCACCATCTCCTCGCGCAATTTCCACAAATGCTTGCTGCCCAAATAGCGCGGCGTGATAAAGATGTGCTCGCCCACGCGACAGCTGATGTTGCCGCCCGCGCTGTTCGTCAGCCGGCGCTCGTACATCAGCCGCGCAATTTCGACCATTAGCGGGCGCGGGTCGTCTGTGTAGCTTGTGTCCATGGGTGCTCCTTTGCGGATTTGTGGAAAAGGGTTTCAGACTCATCGCTCGATGCCAAACACATTTTAATTGCCGCCACCAGCTTGGGCTCCACCTCATCGATCCAGGACGCGCGGCGATTGCGATGCACCGAAAACCAAACGCGCCGTTCCCGCGGCCAGTAGGTCATTTCGAGCACGCCGCTGGCCCGCCCCTGCTTCAAATGCCAGTGGACGCTGCCGGGATAGGTGGCGAGCGTATCTCTGAGCGTGGTGGTCAGGTCGACGGCTGCGATGCAGGCGTCGATGCGGTCGACAACGTCCGTTGTTGCCATATCCGCCGCAACTTGAATTTGCCTCATAGGAGATGGCCTTTGTTAACTAAATTGCTCCTTGCGTTCATACCTTTCGATAGCCCGAATAATTATTGACGATATGGCTCCAATAATAATTCCTAGCCATAGGCCACCATAAAACAGGATGCTAAATCCACTGAACCCGCCTATGCTAACCGGTCACGATAGTATCCGCATCCCGCATCGACCTGTCAACTGCGTGCCACAAACCCCTTCAGCGCCGTAAACGCCAGCGCTGGCTCGTTCGGGTCCCGCTCCGGGTTGCGACCGGTGTTATACGTCAAAATCAATTCGCGGCGGGCGCGGGTGAGGCCGACGTAGAGCAGCCGCAGCCGCTCGGCGGCCACGTCGCGGCGGGCCTGCTCGGTGGCGGGGCCGGGGCGGTAGTCGTCCAGCGTGCCGCGCACCAGGGCTTCGGTCTGGGCAATCGTTTCGGCGGTGAGGTTGAGCCTGTCGCGCACGTACCAGCGCTCGCCGCGATATTTGTCGCCGTAGGCCGCGTCGCCGCTGCCGGAGGGGAAGCTAAAGTTGTTGATGGCCATCAGGTAGACGCGATCCCACTCCAACCCCTTGGCCGCGTGCATCGTCGCCAGCGTGACCTGGCCCGGCTTGGGCGCGAAGCCCAGCCCCTCGTCCGTAAAGCCGAGGATGCGTCGCTTGTTGGCCGCGATGTTTTCCAGCTCGCCCGCCAGTTCGGGCAGTCGCCAGCTTGGATTTTCGCTCGCCAGCTTGGCCAGCAGCACGGCCAGCCGATGCGTCAGCGCGAGATCGGCGGGCTCGTCGAACAGATCATTGCCCAGCGTCAGCAGCAGCTCGTCGACGGGCAGCACCGTCGCCGCCGTCCAGCGCTGCAAATCGCCGCGGAAGCGCTCGACCAGCGCACGCAAGCCCTCCGCCTCGTCCAGCCAGCTCAGCGAATCCACCCAGTCCCGCCCCTCGCCCACCAAGTTGGGGTAGACAAACGATTCCGGCTCGCGCAGCTTGCTCAGCGCACGACCAAAGGTTGCCACAGGTTCGGGGAGATCGGTGGCAGGTGGCAGGTGGCGGGTGGCAGGTGGTTCGTCTTCGCCCCCGTTCTCTTGCTCCCCTGCTCCCCTGCCCCCCCGCTCCCCTGCTCCCCCGCTCCCCAACCGCGGCCACCAAACCTCTTCCCACAATCTTTGCAACCCCGCGGGGATGTGCGGCTGGGTGATGTAGCTGAGCACAATGGACAGCGCTTTGGCGGCGGCGCGGGTGGCGCTGTCCGAGCGCAGCAGCGTATCGTCGTAGGGGATTTTGGCCGCTTCCAGCGCATTGGCAACGTTAAAGCCGCGGTTGTTCTCCGGCACGAGCACGGCAACCGTCCAATCGCGATGTTCCGGCAGCCAGCGCGCCAGGCTGGTCATTACGACGTTGGTTTCGGCGTTGGGATCGAGCTCGCGGTCAAAGACGTAGATGGCGGGGTCGCCGGGCTCGGGGTTGGGCTGCGGATCGCCGGGCGGCGTGGGCAGGATGTGCGGCTCGTCGAGCACGCGATCATCGGCCAGCACGGGATGTTGACGCTGCGACCAGTCGATCAAAAAGTTGGCGGCGTCGATAATGGGCGGTGCGCTGCGGCCCGAATTGGGCAGATCGCGCGATTGGTCGGCGTGGCGCTCGATGAAGCGGCGCAGAAAGCGCGGGTCGGCGCTCGTAAAGGTGGTGTTGATGGCCTGGTTGGGGTCGCCCACGCGCACCCAGTTACCGTGCGAGGCCGTCAGCACGCGCAGCATCTCCTCCTGCAGCAGGCTCGAATCCTGCGCTTCGTCTTCGAGCACGTAGGGCCAGCGCTCCTGCAGACGCTCGCGGAAGCCGGCGTCGGCGTCCAGCGCGCGCAGGGCGAGCACGATCAGGTCGTCGAAATCGACGGCGCCGCGGACGTAGAGGCTGCGCTGGTAGTCGGCGTAGATGCGCAAGCCAAAATCGAGCAGCGGCCAGGTGCCCGCTTGGTCGCGCAGGCGGGCCTGCAAGTCGTGCGGCTCCAGCCGGTTTTCCTTAGCGATGCGGATCACGGCGTTGGCAATTTCGAGCGCGTCCTGCTGCACGTAGCGCTCGATGCGGCGAAAGTTTTGCAAAAATTCGGGCAGGATGTAGACGCCAAAAATATCGGGGTTGGCGCGCAGGTAGGCGTTGACGGCATCATCCTTGATCGTGCTGGCGGTGCGCTCGTCCACGATCTCGAACTGCTCGTTCAGCCCCACCAGCGACGGTCGCTCGCGCACAATGTCGTGGGCCAGGCCGTGCAGCGTGCGCACGCGGTAGCCGACGCCCGCCAGCAGCCCGCGCTGTCGCAGAAAGTGGCCGATGCGGCTGCGAAAATTCTCGACGGCGCTGTTCGTAAAGGTCACCACCAGCACCTCGCGGTCGCCAAAACGCGCGGGCGTCCGGTCCCGCGCCAGCCGCTCGACGAGGTTCGCCGCGAGCAGCGAGAGCGTAAAGGTTTTGCCGCTGCCCGGCACGGCGCTCACGCCCATCGGCCCGCTCTCGTATTCGAGGATGCGGGCTTGCGCGGGGCGGGGGGTGAAGAGGAAAGCGGCAGTGGGTGGGCTGGACATGGTGACACGTGGTGCGTGGTGCGTGAACTGGTGGGTTAATTGGTCGGTAACTGCATCAGTTTTTCGGTACTTGCCTTGATTAGTTGCTCGATTGAAATGTCTCTCCATCTTCAACGACGTATACCAGTTCACGCACTACGCACTACGTACTACTCCCCTAAAATCTGCACCCCGCTCTCCGTGGCTTCAGCGACCCAGCCCTCGGTGCCGCTGGCCGGGTGCTGGACGAGCCACCAGATCAGGTTGTCCGCGCGGGCGGAGGGGCCGAGGATGACGAAGGTGTCGTCGGGGGCGGCCTGGACGAGAAGGTCGCCGTCGGGTTGGTTGCGAAAGCCCGGCTCGCGCCGCACGTTGACGCGGCCGGTGGTGACGTTGCGCGGCGTGTCGCCCGCTTGGAAGGTATCCGCCACGCTGCCGCTGAGATCGGGGCTGCCCGCTTCAATGGGGGCCGGGGTGGACGTTGGCGTAAGCGGGGGCGGCGTCCACGCGGGATTGCCCTGGATGTCGGCCAGCGTCACGTCGCCGAGGCCGATGAGCAGCGCCAGCCCGCCGCAGGCCACCGTCGAGCAGAGCAGCAGGCTGGCCACAAAAGCGGGCCAGAAGAGATTGCGCCCGGCGCGGCGCTTGGCCGGTCGGCTGACGTTGCCAGTGGGGGCGCTAACTGCGGCTGTTCCAGGCACGGCTTGGGTGGAGGAAGCCGGAGCGGATGTGGGCGGACCGGGCGGGTCAGCGCTTGGCGCTGCCGCAGGCGTCCCGCTGGCAGCGGACGACGTTTCGGTTGTGGGATGGGGCGCGGCGGCGGGCGTCTCGGTGCGCGGCTGGGTGGCGGGCTGGGCGGGGGTGGGCTGTGCCGCGTAGCCGCGACCGGGCACGAGCACGACGGTGCGCGTCTCCTCTTCCGGATCGGCGGGTTCGGGGATGGCGGGGAAATCCGCCGTGGGCATCTCCGCGGCGGCGTGGGGCCAGTCGGGCGGCAGCGGGTCGAGCGGGTCGTCGTCCCAGGGCCACTCGCGCTGGGGCGGCTGGTCGACGGGCGGCTGGTCGACGGGTGGTGCATAGATGGACGGAGCCTCGTCGGCAGCGCTGCTCTGTGTCGCCTCGATGCGCTGAATGTCGCCCTGCTCGCGCTCTCCCGGCTCGATCTCAACCGCTTCCCCGCTGTTTTGCTCGGCCTCGACAGCCCTTTTGTCATCCAGCTCGGCCTCAACAGCCCTTTTGTCATCCAGCTCGGCCTCGACAGCCCTTTTGTCATCCAGCTCGGCCTCGACAGCCTCGACATTCCTGGTTGGGTCGAACGGCTGCACGTCAAGCAGGTCGTCGTCGGTCTCCGCCCGATTTGCCCGATTAAACGGGCGCGCTCCTTTGGCAAAGCGCGCGTCTTCGGGCCGCGCGGTCTCTGCGGTCTCGTTTAGGGATTCGGATTGAGCGGCGTTGTAGGTCGGTTCAGCCATAGTGAGTTCACATGGTGAGTTTACAAAAAATGCCAGCCAGGTAGCTGGCTGGCATCTTGCGGTGTGGAGAAAGAGAAACTAGGCGCTCTCTGGCTCGGCGGTTTCCATCTGGACGTCGTCCCCCGTGTGTTCCGGGCCTGCTGCTGGCTCAGCCGTCTCCGGCTGCGGCTGGCGACCAAACTCGTCGCCGTCAAAATCCGTCAACATGCGCAGCACGCCGACGGCGTTGCCCTGCATGTCCAGGCTGTTGTGCTGAAGCAGCACCTGCGCCGTGCGCCCGTCGTCCAGCTTCACCGTCATCTGCTCGTCCCGGTGCAGCTCGAGCATGACCTTGCCCGTGTGCAGACTCTCCGTTTTGTAGAAGATGCGCTTGGGGCTGAGGGTGTGGTTGTCGTTCATGGCGACAATCTTTACCTCCCCAAAGCTGGCGACGGGGTCCTTGCGCCCCTTCATGTATAACAACGCTTTCATAAGCTGATTCTCGTGTGCTCTGCAAAATGATTTGCCTACATTCTAGCAAAGACGGGCGCGTCTAGGCAAAATCGTCTGTCGGAAGGGCCAAAGATAACCTTTACTCCGTCACATCCAGCCGGCCCTGCATCAGCGGATAATGACCGGCCACCGTGCAGATCACCAGATACTCGCCCACATCCGGCGCGGTAAAGGTGACTGTGTCCACGGTCGGCTCGTCATCCACCATGGGATCAACCAGACCGGGGTTGAAATACCAGAGCTCATCGTCCGAACCATCACCCGGTGGCACGTAGGGCGCACCCTCTTCAAACGCCGCCCCCTGTTGCACAATGACCCAATTGTGCTGTAAGCCAGCGCTGAAGTTGCTCAACTCCACTTCGACTTCGCTGCCGGTCGCCACCGTCCAGACGGGCGGGTCCTCGACGTTGCCCTGCTCGTTGAAATACAAATCGTACATGCCGACTTCGAGCGTCTGGCCAGCTGTGTCCTCATCTAGTTCATCCTCGTCCTGAATCGCGGCGGTTATTGTGCCCGTGTCGCTGACCGTCTCGGCCTCGGTTACTGCCTCGCCGGAGGCATCCACTGCCGCCGTCCCGGTCACCGTATCGGATTCGCCCGCAATCTCCTCACCAGCGGTCGTCACCCCCGGCGAGGCGTCGACATCCGCCGTGCCCGTGACGACATCGTCCGCGTCGGTTTCAGCCGCGTCGGACGCATCGGCGTCGAGCGCATCGGCAATCTCTTCATCCACCTCGATCTCCCCCAGTGCGTCCAAATCAGATTCCGGCGTGCTTTCTTCGGGCAATGCCGCCGTTGCTCTTTCCGTGGGCTCCACAATTGGCTCGACCGTTGGCGCTTCAACCTCTGCGGCAGGCGGCTCCGGCGTGGGCGGCAGGGGCGTAAAGGTGGCTGTTGCCGCTGCCGATGTGGGCGTATCCGTTGCCGCCGCTGCCTGCGTTGCCGCCAGCGCAATGGCTTCGGCGTCGCGCGTAAAGACGGGAACGACGGTCGGCAAGTTTGGATCAAGCGTCGGCTCGGCCTCGGCGACTTCCTCGCCGCCGCCACAGGCCACCGCCAGCATTAAAATGAGAAAAAGCGCGAAGATCGCGCTGGCAAACCGGTTCATTCAACAATCCTTCCTCTCAGGTACAGCGTTGGGTTCAGGTACGGCGTTCGCTAAAGACGACGTTCACCAAAGACGACGTTCGCTAAAGATGTTGGTCAAAGCCACTAGGTTCCGTTGACGGTTGGAAAGTGGCCCTCACCCCCGACCCCTCTCACTGTGGGAGAGGGGAGAGTTTGGCTCCCTTCTCTCATCTTGGGAGAAGGGCTAGAGATGAGGGCGCGCTCGACTTACCCTTTTAGCCCTCTCGGTCAACTGTCAACGGAATTTAATCAGCGCTAAAGATATTCTAATCCGCCAAGCAAAGCATACCTGTGATATTATGCACAAATAGGCCAAAAACGCGAATTGCGGCCGCCGATCTTTTGCTTGCGGCGGCCAGCGTCTATAATGGCGACCAACGTTCGGCTAATCCTTTACTCAGTTAGGACAGATCATGCCAGTCGATGCCAGCAGTTTTCGCGACGCCCTTTCACGCTGGGCCAGCGGCGTCACCGTGGTGACGAGCGAGCAGGACGGCCAGCCCGTCGGCATCACCGCCAGCTCCTTTTCAAGCGTCAGCCTGGAGCCGCCGCTGATTTTGATTTGCGTGGATAAGAAGCTCTACACCCACGGCGTGATCGAGCAGCGCGGTGCGTTTACGGTGAATTTGCTCAGCACGGAACAGGTCGAGTGGGGGCTGCGCTTTGCGGGCATGATCCCGGAGCTGGAGGATCGCTTCGAGGGGCTGGCCGTGAAGACGGTATCGACCGGCTGCCCGGTTTTGGTGGACGCGCTCTCCTGGGTTGATTGCTCGCTGCACGCGGCCTACGACGGCGGCGACCACACCATTTTTGTGGGGCAGGTCGAGGCGAGCGCCGTCAACGAGGGCGAGCCGCTGCTCTACTACAATCGCCAGTGGCTGCGGCTGCATGAAGAGGCGCTGGAGTAGCGCAATGCCGCGCCAAGCAGAAATTGGGACACGGATGGACACGGGCTGCGCACACGGATTTTTGATAACCTGACGGTATGAACCAAAACGGACATTTTGTAAACGCCAACCTCACCGCCATCCACGCCGGGCAGTGGTACGTGGCCGCCTTTGCCGAGGCGCTCAAACCCGGCGGCACGCTGCTCAAAACGATTGCCGAGCAGGAGATCGTCTTCTGGCGCTCGCGCGATGGCAAGACGGTGCAGGCGGCCAGCGCCGTCTGCCCGCACTGGGGCGGGCCGCTGGGCGAGGGCAAGGTCGGCGACGACGGGCGCTTGACCTGCCCCTGGCACGGCTGGCAGTTCCGAGACGGCGCGTGCCTGGATCGCCCGCGCCTCAAGCTGCCCCGCTACCTCGCCCACGACGATGGCCTCCTGCTCTGGGTGCGCCTGCCCCACGATGTCGACGAGGTGACGGAGCCGCCGCTGCAGGCGCGCCCGGCCAACAGCCGCGCCTTCTGGTTTGACATTCTGATCGAGTCCGACGTCTACCACGTGCAGGAAAATTACCTGGATTTTCTACACCCGGCGGAGTACCACGACACGGTCTTCAGCCACTGCGAATATCTGGGCAAAGAGGGGCACGTCAACCTGGTGGAACTGGGCTATAAGCTGCCCTTTGGCCGCTCGCTCAAGACGCGCACGCGCATCTGGCCGCCGTCGCCCTTTCAGATTCGCAACGAGGTCTACGAAGGGCTGGGCACGGGCACGGTCATTGAGAGCCACATCACGCCGCTGGCGTCGGATCGCTCGCTGATCCACGAAATCTATCACGTCCCCGCCAGCGCCGTGCCCGCCCAGGGCTGGCCGATGATGCGCCGCTTTATGCTGCGCTCGGCTCGCCAAATCCGCGAGGAGGATGCGCTCTTCTCCAAGCGCCGCTTCGAGCTGCGCCAGCGCGGCTTCCTCGACGGCCGCGGCCTGCCCGTCGACGGCGAATATGCGCCCTACCTGGACGACTGGGCGAACACGGTCGAGGCGGAGCAGGCGGCGCAGAAGCTGGAGAATCTCGTGGGCAGGACGGCAAAGGTAACTCACTGAATTTGTGATTTTGGATTTGCGATTTACGAGCTTCTACTCGTCCCGACGCAGAGCGTCGGGATGCCTCTTCGACGCTCTGCGTCGCCTCTCGGCCACCAAAAAACGTAGGGGCGACCGTCACTGAATTTGCGACTTTTAATTTACGATCTGTGAGCATCATAGACAATCCGGCTTCTGCTCGTAAACCGCAAATGGTAAATCCAAAATGAAGCTCGCCAATTTTCGCCACGAATACACCCGCGCCCGCCTCGTGCGCGACGATGCGCCCGCCGAGCCCTTTGCGCTCTTCCAAAGGTGGCTCCAAGACGCCATCGACGCAAACGTCCACGAGCCCAACGCGATGACGCTCGCCACCGTCGACGCCGGCGGTCGGCCGTCGGCGCGGGTGGTGCTGCTCAAGGGGTTGGACAGCGATCCGGCGGGTGAGCAGGGCTTTCGCTTTTTTACCAACTATAAAAGTCGCAAGGCGCAAAATTTAGCCGACAACCCGCACGCCGCGCTGGTTTTCTGGTGGGATGCGCTGGAGCGACAGGTGCGCATCGAGGGTGCGGTCGGCAAGCTGAGCGACGCCGACTCCGACGCCTACTACCAGAGCCGGCCCAAGGGCAGCCGCCTCGGCGCGTGGGCCTCCGCCCAGAGCACCGTCATCGAAAGCCGCGAGGTGCTCGAAGAGCGGCTGGCCGAGCTGGAGACGCGGTACGCCGAAAGCGACCCACCGCGCCCGGACTTCTGGGGCGGCTACCGGCTCGTGCCGTCGCTCGTCGAATTTTGGCAGGGCGGCCCCAATCGGCTGCACGACAGGCTGCGCTATTTGCCTGCTGGCGAGGGGTGGCGGGTGGAGCGGTTGGCGCCGTAAGAACCCCTCCTCAGCCCTCCCCGTGGCGGGGAGGGAGCCGTTGGTATGTTGGGGTCGTCGCTTTTTCAATCATTGCTGCTTGTCTTAAAGCAACCAACAACGCGTACAGACCCCCTCCCCCCGCACCGGGGGAAGGGCCGGGGATGGGGGTCAAACACAACCTGCCCATCTCGGCCATCCAACCCCGCATTCATCCCCATGCGCATCCTCTACCTCACCCAATACTTCCCCCCCGAAATCGGCGCGACCCAGATTCGCGCCCTCGAAATGACGAGCGCGCTGGCCCGCGCCGGTCACCACGTCACCGTGCTGACGGAGGTGCCCAACCACCCAACGGGCATCGTCGAGCCCACCTTTCGCCGACGGCCTTGGGTGCGGCGGAACCAAGAGGGGATCGACATCGTCCACCTGTGGGTGGCCGCTTCGCCCAACAAGACGATGCGCACGCGGCTGGCCTTTTACCTGAGCTACATGGCTGTCGCGACGGCCGCCGGCATCTCCTTGGCGCGCGGCCCCTTTGATGTGATCTATGCCACCTCGCCGCCGCTCTTTGTCGGCGGGGCGGCGCTGGCGCTGCAGGGGCTGCGCCGCCTGCCCCTCGTCTTTGAGGTGCGCGACCTGTGGCCCGAATCCGCCGTGACAATGGGCGAATTGCGCAACCCGCGCTTTGTGCAGTGGGCGACGCGGCTGGAGGAGGCGTGCTATCGCCGCGCAAGCCGCATCGTTGTGACCGCGCGCGAAATCGAGGAGCGGTTGACGACGCGCGGCGTGCCGTCGACGAAGCTGGCGTTGATTCGCAACGGGGCCAACACGGAGTTGTTTCAGCCAAACGAAGAGACCGGCGCGCGCGTTCGTCGCGAGTTAGGTCTGGGCGACAAGTTTGTCGCCCTCTACGCCGGGCTGCACGGCCTGGCGTACGACCTGGAGCTTGTCGTCGACGTCGCCCACGCGCTGCGTGACCAACCGGATGTGCATTTTGTGCTCGTCGGCGACGGGCCGACGAAGCCGCAGGTCGCCGCCAAAGCCGCCGCGCTGGGGTTGACCAACCTGACGCTGGTCGACGCGCAGCCGCGGGAGCGCATCGCCGACTTTTTTAACGCGGCGGACGTCTCGCTCGTGCCGATGCGCAACCCACACATCGTGGGCACGCTGCCCATCAAAATCTACGATTCGATGGCCTGCGCCACGCCGGTCATCGTCGGCGCGACGGGGGAGGCGCAGTACGTGGTGGAGGAGGCCGAGGCGGGGCTGGTCGTGCCGCCGGAGGCGGGCGACGCGCTGTGTGCGGCCATTTTGCGCTTGCGCGATGATGGGGCGTTGCGCGAGCGGCTGGGTCGCAACGGGCCGGCGGTCGTGCGCGAGCGCTACTCGCGGCAGGCGCAGGGTGCACAGCTGGAGGCGCTGCTGCGCGAGGTGGCGGGCACGTAAGCCGCCAAGCTGGCCCGCGCCGGGGACGCTTGAGTGATTTTTAGCATCAGTTCATCGCACACTTAAACAAAGCATTAAAATTGAGACAGGCCGCAAGCGGCTGTGATATACTCGAAGAACTCATCGTTGCGCCATCGTACGGGCACGCCGTGGCGTGCCCGTACGATGGCAGGCATTAGCGCCAACTGTAGGTCACGTATGCTCCGCTACGTGACAGACTTGGCAGACGAAGGCGCTTTGGACTCACGACGCGACGGGGTTGGCTATCAAGTCACCTTGCGGAGCAAAGGTGACCTACGAAATGCTGCAAGCACAGATTGATTGAACCGAACGGATTCCTCCCTCCGGTCGAAATAACAAATCGACAATTATGACTACATCGACCGATACTATGACTACATCGACCAATACATCGACGTTGCAAAACCAAACCAAGCTAAGCCGCCTCTGCGACGGCGTCGTCGAAGCGGGGTGGCTGGCGGCGATTGTGCTGTCGCCGCTCTTTTTCAACGTCTTCTCCAGCCGCGTCTTCGAGCCGGATAAGGTGACGCTCGTGCGCACGATCGCGCTGGTGATGGCGCTGGCGTGGATGATCAAGGCGGCGAGCGGGGGGCCGCTGTGGCTGCCCGCCTTTCAGGCGCTGCCCCCAACCAGCGAAGATGACGCAACCGAGCAGGTCACCCGGCCGCTGTGGAGACGCTTGCCATTTTTGATTCCCGTGGTGCTGCTGATTGTCGCTTACCTCGTCAGCACGCTCTTTAGCGTGGCCTCGTTTGTGAGCTGGTTTGGCTCGTATCAGCGCCTGCAGGGAACGTACACTTTCCTCAGCTACATCACCATCGCCGGCCTCACCGCGGCGACTTTGCGCGAGCCCGCCCAGCTGCGCCGCCTCCAGCACGCAATCATCCTGACGAGCCTGCCGGTGGCGCTTTACGGCGTGGTGCAGCACTTTAGCATCGACCCGCTGCCGTGGGGCGGCGATACGTCGCGCCGCATTACGGGCACGGCAGGCAACGCCATTTTCCTCGGTGCGCACCTGATCATGGCCTTCTTCTTCACGCTGGAGCGCATCTACGCCAGCTTTGCCTATCTGCTGAGCGATGGTGGCGTGGACGAGCATGGCGCGCCGCGCCGGGAGCCGCAGCTTGTGCCGGGGACGATGCTGGGCGTGGGCTATTTGTTTATTGCCATGGTGCAACTGGTAGCGATTTTCTGGACGCAGAGCCGCGGGCCGTGGCTCGGTCTGCTGGCCGGGCTCTACCTCTTCGTGCTGCTGATCTTTGGCGTGCTGCGGCCGCGCCGCTATCGGGCGCTGCTGCTGGCCTGGGTCGGCGCGGGTGTCTTTGGGCTGGGGCTGCTGGTGGCGCTCAACACGCTGCCGATCTTTGAGCCGCTGCGCGACATCCCCTACGTCGGGCGCATCACCACGCTGCTTGATCAGGAGAGCAACACGGCTCAGGTGCGCCTCTACATTTGGGAAGGCTCGGCGGAGATGGTGACGCCGCAGCCGGACGAGCCGCTCTTCAAGCCGGACGGCACCGAGGTCGAGCGGGGCGTGCTGCGCTCGCTCGTCGGCTACGGGCCGGAGACGATGTGGATTGCCTACAATCCGTTCTACCCGCCCAATTTAGCGCACCACGAATCGCGCAACGCCAGCCCGGATCGCGCCCACAACGAAACGTGGGATTCGATGATCATTACCGGCTGGCTGGGCTTTGTGGCCTACATGTCGCTCTTCCTCTCGATTTTCTACTTTGCGCTGCGCTGGCTCGGCCTGATCCGCGACCGGGGCGACGGCTGGCTCTTTGCGGGCGTGCTGGCGGCGGGCGCGGCGATTTTCACCGCTCTCTTTGTCATCAACGACGGCTCGTGGCGCTACCTGGGCGTGACCTTGCCCGCCGGGCTGGTGCTCGGCCTCGTGGCCTACACGACCATTGCCGCCTTTATTCACTCGTCCCAGGACAGGGCCAACGCCTCCGTGCGCGACGTGCCGCGGCTACTGCTGATTTTGACGGCGCTGTCGGTGATCGTGGCCCACTTTGTCGAGATTCACTTTGGGATTGCGATTGCCGCCACGCGCACCTACTTCTGGATCACCACGGCGCTGCTGTTGACGCTGGGGCTGGGTCTGCTGGGGGTGGATGCATTTGCCTGGCTGCCGGGGCGCGAGGATGCGGGGGAGCCGGGGAGCAAGGAGGCGCAGGGGAGCAGGGGAGCAGGGGAGCAGGGGAGCAAGGGGAGCAGGGGAAGTAAAAAGCGACGGGTGACGGTGGTCGAGCGTGCGCCGTTGGCTCGTGAAGGGTTGCCGTGGCTGCCGGGCACGGTAATGACCGACCTGCTGACCTTTCTGACGATTGTCTACATTTTCATGATGAATCGGCAGGGGCTGACGGATGCGGGCACGATTTTTTGGCACGCCTTTACGCGCATCATCCGCAGCAACGAGGCGCGCCCTTCGCCCGGTCTGTTGATGCTGGTTATCGTGACTTGGGCCGTGATGGCGACGATTGGTTTGGCGCGGATGGCCTTGCAGCACGACATCAATTCGACGGGCCACCGCAGCCGGGGGCCGGAGGCGACGTGGTGGCTGCGCGGCTATGCGCTGCACGGGGCGATTGTGCTCGGCGCATGGCTGGTTTACGGCTACATCGAGGGCTATCGCCTGATTCCCGCCGTCTTTGGCCGCTCGCTGGATGAGCAGCTGAACCAGGTGGCGGGCCACTTCTCGCTCTTCGCGTGGCTGTCGGTTGCGTGGATATTTGTGGCGGGCGTGGTCTTCGCGTGGCCGAGCCTGCGCTCGCTGGCGCTGCCGAGCGTGCCGCGCGGCGCTCGGCTGGCGGTTGGGCTGACGGCGGGCGTGGTGGCAACCGTGGCAATTTTCTTTACGATCAGCAACGTCAACCTCAGCTACATTCGGGCGGATGTGGTCTACAAACAGGGGCAGAGCGAAGATCGCGCGGGCGACTGGGTGGACAGCATCAACCTCTACAGCCGGGCGCTGGCCGCGAGGGAGACGGAGGATCACTACATGCTCTTCCTGGGCCGCAGCCTGCTGGAGCGCGCCAAGCAGGCCCCACTGGAGGGCACGGTCTCGCTCGGTGCCGAGCCAGACGTGAGCGATGTGTTGAATCTAAGCAAGGAGGAGATCGAGGGGCTGGGGCAGGAGGATTTGCTGCGCGCTTCGGAGGCGATTTTGCTGGAGGCGCAGCGCATCAACCCGCTCAACACCGATCACACGGCCAACCTGTCGCGCCTCTACCGCTCGTGGAGCGATTTGCGCACCGAGCAGCCGGAACGTGAACAGGAACTGCTGGACGAAAGCCTGCGCCAGTACGAAATGGCCGTGCAGCTCAGCCCCAACGCGGCGCACCTGTGGAACGAAAAGGGTAACCTGCACCTCGATCGCGGCGAGCGCGACCTGGCGCTGCAAACCTACCAGCACAGCTTGGCGCTGGATGAACGCTACGACCGAACCTACCTGCTGCTCGCCAACTTTTACGAGCGCGAGGGCAATCATGAAGAAATTGTGCGCTTGATGAAGCAGGGCATTGAGCAGATCAAGACGATCAACCGCGGCGCGACGGAGAATCCGCGTCTGTGGAGCTACCTAGGCGTTGCGCAATTTGAGCTGGGCAATTTGGAAGAGGCGGCAGCGGCGAATCTGGAGGTGGTCAGACTACAGCCGAGCAACACCGGCGCCATGCGCAACCTCGCCGTGATCTACCAGGACCTCGGTCGCAACGACGAGGCCATCTCGTGGGCCGAGCAGGCCGTTGCCGCTACGGCACCGGAGCAGACGACCGAGATTCGCCGCCTGCGCAACCTGCTGATCGAGCTACATCGGGCCGAGGGGAATCAGGCGGGCGTGGTCGCGCAGTATGAGGCGCTGCGCCAGCTTGCGCCGGAGGATGTGGCGACGCTGAGCGAGCTGCAGGCGCTCTATCGCGAGCAGGAGAATTGGTCGGGGGCGGTGGAGGTGCTGCGTACGCTAACGGTGATGGAGCCGACGAACTATGTCCATCCGCTGGGCTTGGCCGAGGTGCTGCAGCAGGCGGGGCAGCCGGAGGATGCGCGCGTCTATGCCGAGCAGGCGCTGGCGCTCGCCCCGGAAGAGCAGCGGCCCGAAATTTCGCAGCTGATTGAGGCGCTGGGTGGGTAGGGTTTATGAGAATTTTACTTTGGAGATACTGCTGGCGAATTAGCAATCGGGTGGTCGCGTCCCCGGCACGGCTCAAAAATGAGTGGGCACTCTGGCTCACGTGCGGGCCGTGCCGGGGACGCTGGACGAGTTTGCCAGCAGTATCTTTGAAGTGCCTTGCATGGGGCAGCGGCCCGCGAAGAGACCAGCATTTGTCGTGCCCGCGAAGGCGGGCATCCATGCGTGACCTGCGACACGAGTGTGCTGAAGCGTTAATTTGTTCATCTGCCATCCTGTACGTCAATTGTCTGTCGACATAAAAAGACTTGTTAAAGCAGCAGCAATCGGAGGTTAGTTACATTTGGTCACTCTGGTAAAGCGTAGTCTGCTCGTTAGCCGTGCATGGATTCCCGCCTCCGCGCAATGGCGTTAAGTTAAGGGGAAGCATGATAAAATAGGCAAGAAAAACGGTAAAGAGCGATTGAACAACAAAGCGAATATAGCGGTGCAAAAGAGCCGAGAGATGATTGGGAGCCGGGAATTGAAAGAGAGATATCGAACGGCCCAGAAGTACTTCAGTCGGGATAGGGTCTTGACCTTTCCGCTGGTGTTAGCAATTCTGCTCCAGAAGAGCGCCAAGTCCATGCAAAACGTGCTCAACGAGTTGTTTGAGAAGATGGGTCAAGTTGGGGTGAGCAGCAGTGCCTTTACCCAAGCGCGCAGCCATCTGCGACACGAAGTCTTCATCGAGTTGAACCGAGCGGCCATCGTCGAGGTCTGCTATGGTGACGGCGACTACAAGCGCTACAAAGGGTATCGGCTTCTGGCCGTCGATGGCTCCAAGATAGAGCTGCCTCGAGAAGCAGCGATTCTGGCCGAGTTTGGCGGCAACGCCGCCAATCAGTATGTCAAAGAGATTTACCCCTTTGCGCTGAGTTCAGTGCTCTATGACGTGCTCAATCACATTGCGGTCGATAGCCAGTTGGCTGCGGCGGCTGCGTACGAGGTCGACCTGGCCATTGCGCATCTGGCGCAGACCACTCAAGAAGACCTGCTGCTCTTCGACCGTGGCTATCCCGCCTATCGGCTACTGGCAACGCTGAGCCAGCGCCAGCGCGCCTTTGTCGTGCGCTGCCCCAGAAGCTCCTTCAGCGCCGTGCGGCGGATGTTTCGGGGGCAGGGTCCGGATAGTCAGCTTGTGACCATCTCTGTGCCAGCCCATCAAAGTCTAGAGATTCGAGCGCAAACGCTACCGCCAGAAATTCACGTTCGTCTGGTTCGGGTCATGCTGGAGACGGGCGAGATGGAAGTGCTGCTCACCTCGCTCCTGGATGAGGTTGAGCACCCAACCGCCGACTTCAAGCAGCTGTACTTCTTGCGCTGGGGCGCGGAGACCTTCTATGACCTGCTCAAAAACAGACTCCAACTCGAGCATTTCACGGGCAAAACCGTTGAGTCAGTCAAACAGGACTTCTTTGCCGCTATCTATCTCTCCGGCTTGGAAACGCTGCTAATTGGTCGAGCCCAAGCACGCTTGCAAGCGCGTTCTGAGTTCAGCAAGCATCCGCTGCAGGTCAATCATGCCAGCTCCTTCAACGCCCTCAAACACCATGTCGTTGCGTTACTCACCCAGCCCGACCTGGACGAGCAGGCGCTCTTGGACAAGTTGACCCGCCTGTTCCAGCAAAAACCGACCGCCGTGCGCAAACAGCGTGCGGTTCCCAGGCCCAAACGCTCTATCGCCAAAGCGCTTCGCTTCCACAAATGCACCAAGAAAGTCTGCTTCTGATGCCGCTTTCTCGCTAACTTAACGCCATTGCGCCTCCGCGGGAATGACAAATTACGTCTCCGTGTGCTACTCAAGTAATATCGCAATCGTCGTTCCTTATCGCCGATTGCCATCACGAACCAACGAACAACTGTACAGACAATGAACTCCTACCTCCTCGTTGCCGCCAGCGCCCTCATTCTCGCCATGGGCGGCACGCCGCTGGCCCGGCGCGTGGCCCTGCGCTACGGCGTGATCGCCATGCCCAACGCGCGCAACATCCACCTGAATCCGGTGCCGATGATGGGCGGGGCGGCGATCTACGTGGCCTTTATCCTGGTGCTCGTGCTGTTTGGCAACCGCTACTTTGTCAACCAGTCCGTCGGCATCTTTATTGGCGCGACGCTGATCAGCCTGATGGGCGTGGTGGACGACCGCTGGGGGCTGGGCAGCTACATCAAGCTGGCGGGGCAGTTTGCGGCGGCGGGGATTCTGATTTTTAGCGGTGTGCAGGTGCAGCTCTTTGGCAGCTGGATTGATGTAGCGATTACGCTGCTTTGGGTCGTCGGCATCACCAACGCCATGAATCTGCTCGACAACATGGACGGGCTGAGCGGCGGCGTCGCCATGATTGCGGCGATCTTCTTTGCGCTGCTGGCGGCGATGAGCAACCAAATCCTCGTCGCACCGCTGGCGGCGGCCTTGGCGGGCGCGTGTGCGGGCTTCCTGATCCACAACTGGAACCCGGCCCACGTCTTCATGGGCGACACGGGCAGCCTCTTTATCGGCTTCGTCCTCGCGGCGATTGGCATCAAGCTGCGCTTTCCGCTGAACACGGACGACATCACCTGGATGATTCCGCTGCTGGTGCTCGCCGTGCCCGTCTTTGATACGACGCTCGTCTTCGTCAGCCGCCTGCGCCGCGGCAAAAACCCGCTGACGACGCCGGGCAAGGATCACATCAGCCACCGGCTGTCGCGGCTGCTGGGTAGCAAGCGCGAAGCCGTGCTGATTTGCTACCTGCTCGGCGGCGCCACGGGGCTGCTGGCGATTTATGCAACCGAGGCCAACAGAATTGAAGCCGCTGTCGTGGGCCTCGGCGTGGCTGCCGTCGCCGTCTACGGGATTTGGTGGCTGGAATTCCGAAGAGGGGGGGTGTAGCCGACCTCGTTCCCACGCAGAGCGTGGGAATGCCTACTGCGACGCTCTGCGTCGCGGGGGTAATCAACCAAAAACTCGCGTATTTAGATCGGGACGCAGAGCGTCCTAGCTGCATTCCCACGCAGAGCGTGGGAACGAGAAAAATTTCCCAAAGGAGACCAAGTGAACCGTTTTTTGATTGCAATTGGACTGATTCTGGCGCTGATGGTGAGCGCGTGCAGCCTGCCGACAATTGGCAGCGGAGCCAATGAGACGGCGACCAGCGAACCCGCTGGCGAAAGCGCCACCGTGCCCTCGGCGGACGAAGCCATCACCGATACCGCGGGTACCACGGATGACACCACGGATGCTGCGGACGACACCGCGACCACTGACAGCGTCGACCCCGGCGCGGTGGCGGATGTGGAGCCCGCCGAGCGCAACGGCATCTACAACGCGCCGCCGGAGATGGTCATCGATCCGGAGCAGTACTACTACGCCACGATCCAGACCGAGCAGGGCGACATCCGCGTGCAGCTCTTTACCGACCGCGCGCCGACGACCGTGAACAACTTTGTCTTCCTGGCGCGCGAAGGCTTCTACGATAACACGACTTTCCACCGCGTGATCGAGGACTTTATGGCGCAGGCGGGCGACCCAACCGGCACGGGCACGGGCGGCCCCGGCTACCAGTTCGCCGACGAGTTTGATTCCTACACCGAATTTGACCGCGGCGGCCTGCTGGCGATGGCCAACAGCGGCCCCGGCACCAACGGCAGCCAGTTCTTCATCACCTACGAGCCGACACCCTGGCTCAATGGGTTGCACACGATTTTTGGTGAAGTCATCGAAGGCCAGGAGGTGCTCGAATCGCTCTCGCTGCGCGACCCGATGGCGGCGTCCGAGCCGGGCGACCTGATCGAGACCATTACCATCGAGGAGGCGGAATCCAGCGAGCTGCCCACGCCGACCCCCGCGCCGCCGACCCCCACGCCGCTGCCCACGCCGACCCCCTTCGCCGCCAGCAGCCTGGATGTCGAAGGCGACGAGCGCCCGCTGGCGGACGTGCCCGGCGAGGAGAAGGCCGGCTACTTCAACGCCGCGCCGGAAATGGTCATTGACGCGGAGCAGAATTACACGGCGACGATCACCACCAGCCAGGGCGATTTGACGGTGCAGCTCTTTGCCGCGGAAGCACCGGTGGCGGTGAACAACTTTGTCGTGCTGGCCAACGTGGGCTTCTACGACAATACGCCCGTCAACCAAGTTGACCAGCAGGTGATGGTGATTGGCTCGCCCAACAACGTTCCCTCCGGCGATGCGGGGTACGTCTTTACGCCGGAGCTGGGGCTGGAGCGCGAGCTGGGCGAGGGCGCGGTCGGCTACATTCCGGTGCAGGGCTCGTTTGGCGAAAGCAGCAGCAGCCAGCTAATCGTGTCGCTGATTCCACCGCCCGCCGGGGCCACGCAGCAGTTTAGCTTCTTTGGCCAAATCGTGGACGGCACGGATGTGCTGACGACGCTGACGGGCGAGGACACAATCGAATCGATTACGATTGAGCAGGGCGAGTAATACTGAATGTGCCGGTAAGATTCGCATACCGTGCGACGCACCTTCTGAGGTGCGTCGCACATGAAACGCCAATCTTACTCACGCAATTGATATAAGTCGGCGGTGGCTTGTGTGGCAGCAGGGCGCAAGCTTGCCCCAAAAGCATAATTAGAGAGAAGCTGGGCTTTTGCAGAAGCCCAGCTTCTGCTTGTAACCAGAGCATCCGTTGACGCCGGGTCTGCTCCCGCCACGGCTTCTTGAGGCTGTGGGCAAGCTCTTGGCGCTGATGAGCCGCACCGCCTTGCAGCGCTACCGACTTCTCTAGGCTGCCCCCGAATTGCGTGGCCCAGCTGGGGACGCAGGTGGAGCTGTAGCGGCGGCGGGCGCGGCGGGGCCCTCGCCGTTGGTGGGTGTTGCGGCAGAGGTGGGCGCAGAGGCGGTGCGTGCGGGGAGCGTCGATTTGTTGGGCAGGTAGTATTCGAGGTAAATCTCAAAAGTCGTGGTGATAAAAATCATGACCATGGGGCCGTAGATCACGCCGAGCAGGCCAAACAAATTGAGCCCGCCAAAGGCGCTCAGCAGCAGCAGCGCCGGATTGAGATAGGCCTCCTTCGAGACGAGCATGGGCCGCAGCACGTTGTCGATCTGGTTGACGACGATCAGGTAGCCGCCGATCACCAGGCCGGCCTGCCAGTATTGGCCCAGCGCCAGCAGCACCAGCCCAACCGGGATGGCGACGATGCCTGCGCCCAGCGGCAGCATGGCGGCGATAATCGAGAAGAGCGTCAGAAAAAAGAGGTAGGGCACGCCCGCGACCCAGTAGAGCACGCCCTGCGTCAATCCCTGGGCCAGCGCAATCACAAAGACGCCGCGCACCATGGCCTTTGCCATCACGGAGAGCTTGTCGATGTAGAGCTGGTCCAGGTCGTCGCTGAGCGGGCTGATGCGCTTGAACATCTGCACATCGCGCGGGAACGAGGGGAAGAGCACGGCCAGCAGCACAAAGAAGAGCACAATGCTAATGATCGAATCCAACGACGATGTGCTAATCGAGATCAGCGCCGTGCCCAGGTAAGTACCGACCGCCGTGCTCAACGTGCCCGAATATTCGCGCAGCATGGCCAGCACCGATTGGTCCGTTACTTCAATGGCTTGGAAAAAGGGCACGCCCGCCAGCAGCAGATTGAGCTGACCCACGAACGCGTCAAACAGCTGCTCGGGATTGTCCAAGAAGAGTGCGGCATCGTCCCGGAGCAGCACCACCTGTGCCTGCACGCGCTGTGCAATCAACGCCAGCGGCCCCAGCACAACCAGGAGGAGCAGCAGCAGCGTCAGCGCCGTAGCCAACCCGCGCCGCCGCCGCAGCCGACGATAGAGGAAAACGTAAACCGGGCGAAAGATAATCACGGTAATCAGCGCCAGCGCGATTACGCCCAGGTAGGGGCGCAGCAGCAAAAAGGCCGCAGCGGTTGAAAGCCCCAGCAGCCCGTAGAAGAAAAGTCGGCTTTGCGACATGCTGTTCATGAAATCTCTCCCGTTCATGCCCGACTGGCAATCAAACCTCAGAGGGCATTGACATTTGAAGAGCCGTCTCTGTCTCCGAGACGGTCCTTCAACGTGTGAAATCGTCTACTGAAGATAGTTGACTGCTTCTTAAATATGCTTTCGGATAGCATACACGATACGGCGGAACACGGATAGAAGAAATATCCGTGTTCCGCCGTATTTGTGTATGTGCTGCCGCTTTTGAAGTGCCTGGACAAGCAGGCTATACGGCTAGCACCTCCGCCATTTTGCTGCCGCTCACGAGTTCCGCCTCTTTATAGAGGTAACAGGCGACGGCGCGGCCTTCGTTGGTGCGAAACAGGGGCGGTGCCTTTTGGCGACATTCGGACATGACAAAGGGGCAACGGTCGGCAAACTTACAGCCCCGTACGTCTGCCGGTGTGGAATGCGAGGGCGGAGGCTTGCTGATCCCCTCCTCTTCGTCGCCCCAGCGAATGTCGGGGTCGGGCAAGGGGATCGAGTTGACCAGCAACTGCGTATAGGGGTGCTGTGGCTCCTGGATCACGTGATCCACGCTGCCCACTTCGGCGACGGAGCCCCGGTAGAGGATAAAGATGTTTTCGCTAATCTGGTAGGCCGTGGTCAAGTCGTGGGTGATGTAGACGAGGGAGATGCCCAGATCGCGCTTGAGATTCATCAGGCTTTCGAGAATTGTGGCCCGCAGCGAGGCGTCCACCATCGAGACTGGCTCGTCCGCCAGAATAACTTTGGGGTTGAGCAGGAGCGCGCGCGCCACCATGATGCGCTGGCGCTGACCACCGCTCAATTGGTGTGGATAGCGCCCCAGCGTATCTTCGGGGCGCAGCCCCGCCAGATGCAGGCTCTCTTCGATGCGCTGCTGCTCCGCCTGCCGCGAATCGGCCAGGTGAAATTTGCGCAGGGGAATGGTGAGCACCTGATCCACTTTGTAGAAGGGATTGTAGACTTCAAATGGATCTTGGAAAATGGCCTGCACCTGGCGACGAAATTCCCGACGCCCGGCGCGGTTCATCTCGGACAAATCCTGGCTTTGAAACTGAATTGAGCCGCTGTCGGGCTGGATCATGCCCAGGAGCAGGCGAGCCAGCGTCGTCTTGCCGCTGCCGCTTTCGCCCGCAATGGCGGTGATGCTCGGTTTTTCCTCGTTAATGGTCAGGGAAATATCGTCCACGGCCACCGTCCGGTTTTTGTTGAGCAGCCCGCCCCCAAAGACCTTGGTGACGTTCTGCGCTGCCAAAAGCTGCATTACGCTTCGCTCCCCTCATTCATTGTCTCATACAGGTGGCAGGCCACCCAGCTTTCCGGCTTGATTTCGTTCAGCGGAGGGATCTCAACCGAACAGTGCGCCATGACCTGTGGGCAGCGCGGGTGAAAGACGCAGCCCGGCGGTGGCTCCAGCAGCGAGGGCGTTAGGCCGGGAATGCCCCGGAACATCTCCTTGGTCTTTAGCGTTGGTAGGCTGCCGATCAGGGCTTGTGTGTAGGGATGGAGCGGGTTCTTGAAAATTTCTCGCACCGGATTGATTTCCACCAACTTGCCGCCGTACATCACCCCCACGCGATCCACAAACTGCGCCATCAGCCCCATATCGTGGCCGACCAGGATCACCGATGCGCCCAACTCGGCCTGCACGCGCCCCAGCGTCTCCATCACCTGCCGCTGCACGACTACGTCCAGCGCGCTGGTCGGCTCATCCGCGATGATAACTTTGGGGCTTAGCAGGATGGCCATGGCGATGCAAACGCGCTGCTTCATGCCGCCGCTCAATTCGTGCGGAAAGGCATCCATGACGACAGCCCGCAGGTCTACCCCTTCAAGTGTGGTACGGATATGCTCGTCAATTTCGAGCCGCGAGGCGTTGCTGTCGTGGGCGCGGATGGCGTCGCGCAGCTGCTCGCCGACCGTGATCATTGGGTTGAGCGAATTCATTGCGCCCTGCGGAATCAAAGCGATGTCCGCCGAGCGGGCGCGACGCATCTCTTCTTCGGAGAGGCTTAGCAGGTCGATTCCGTCCAGCAGCACTTCGCCACCTTCGATCACGGCGGGCGCTTCGAGCAGGCGCATCAGGCTCAGCGCCGTGGTGGATTTACCGGAGCCGGACTCACCCACCAGCCCCAGCCGTTCGCCCGGCCGCAGAAAGAAGCTGACGCCGTTCACCGCGCGCACGGGCCCCCGCGGCGTGTGGTAGCTGACGCGCAGATCACGCACGTCGAGCACCTTGTCGCGAGAAGCGGCTTGGGTTTTTATAGATTTGACTTGTTGGATTGTCATGGTTGTTAACAGGAGCAGGGAGAACAACGGCGGCTTGGCGAGTGCATTGCACGGCATCAGGCGTCTCGGCCCAGTGACCAACGTTTATGCCGTGCGCTGCACTCATCACTCAACCAAGCTGGCGAAAGAGGAGTTGGTTGGATCACGAGTGCAATGCACGGCGTGGGCAACGCTTTGTTTGCCGACTTGGTCGACGCCGTGCAGCGCACTCGACCAGCTTGGTTCGTCTGCTCAATCGACTCGTCGACCCGCTCGAAATGACAGCTTGCCGCTCCCCATCCGTGTTTCTCCCATCCGTGTGTATACTTCCTTCTTACCCGCTCATGGCCCCCTGAAGCCGCGGGTTGGCAAATTTATCCAGCGAAATGCTCATCAGGAAGAGCCCCGTAAAGACAATCGCCAGCGTCGCAATCGGTGGGCCCCACCACCACCACATGCCGCGAAACATGGCGGAATACGAAAACGCGTGGAAGAGCGTGCGGCCAATTGTCGGCACAAGCTGCGGCCCCAGCCCCAGCACCTCGAGGCCGACAGCGGCCAAAATGCCGGTGCTAACCGCGCCGACAAAGGCCGCCGCCAGGTAGGCAATCAGGTTGGGCAAAATCTGCAGGAAGATAATCTCGATATCGTTCTGGCCAGAGAGCCGGGCGACTTCCACAAACAAACGTTCGCGCGTGCTCAACGTCTGCGCACGGATCACTCGGGCAGGCAGCGGCCACGCCAGCAGCCCGACGATAATCGCCATCAATTCCACGGTCATCACCCGCACATAGGCCGAGATAGTGATCAGAATGACGAGCGCCGGGATGACGAGCATCACGTCCGCAAAGCTGCTAAAGAACGTGTCCAAAAAGCCTTTGTAGTAGCCGGCAAAGAGGCCGATCAAGGCACCGATCAGAACGCCCACGCCGCCAGCCAGGATGCCGATCTTAAAGGTGTTGGGAATGCCCAGCACCATGAGCGTAAAGACATCGCGGCCAAAGCCTTCCGTTCCCAGCGGATAGGCCCACGCCGGGCTTTGATTTAGCGGATTAGCGCCCATGTCGGCGCGATCGGGGTCGACAAAGAAGGAGCCGATGGCGCCAAATAAATAGAGGCCGAGCAGCAGGGAAAAGCCTAGGGTGAAGAGCCAGTTATTCTTGAAGAAGCCCAAGACGCTGCGCCCGATGTTCCAGGTGGTCGTGCCCATGGTTCCGGGCGTAGTGTTAGGAGAAAGTGCAGTTGTCATGTAGGTTGATTGGGAAAATTGTAGGTGCGGTTTGCAACCGCACGGGCGTCATCGACCCCTTCGCTTTGACCAAAGCGAAGGGGTCAGTCTACGATTGCACAGCTGCAAGCAGCGCCTACAGATGTTTAATTAGATTACCCAGACCGTTCGGAGATGTAGTTCACTCTGGGATCCAGGCGCGGGTAGATCAGGTCGATGATCAAGACGGCCAGGCCGACGGAAATGGCCAGCATCAGCGTGATGCCCTGAATCACCGTGTAGTCGCTGTTGACGATGGACATATAAAGCAGGTAGCCCAGGCCGGGGTAGGCGAAGATAATCTCCACCAGAATCGAGCCGGAGACGACGCCGCCCAGGGCAATGGCGAGCTGGGTCAGCTGCGGCGGGATGGCGTTGCGCACGGCGTACCACCAGAGGATGCGTCGATTCGGCAAGCCCTTGGCCTTGGCCAGCAGCATGTAATCTTCACCCGTGGTGTTGACCATCAGCGCGCGCATGGTCAGCGCCCACAGCCCCAGGCTGGAGAGGATGATCGAGAGCGCGGGCAGCACCGCGTGGTGGGCCACGCTGCGCACGAATTCCCACGTCAGCGCGGGCGGAATCGTGCTGTTGTAGGCGCCGCCCATGGGGAAGAGGCTCGTGGTGTAGGCCAGCGCATAGAGCAGCAGCAGCGCCAGCAGATAATACGGCAGCACCGCAAAGACCATGCTGATGGGAATCACCAGCTTGACCATGCGCGGCGTGCCCTTCCAGGCCAGCAGCGCGCCAGCCGCCACGCCGAGCCCAAAGGTAATAAAGACGGAAACGGTAATCAGGCCAATGGTCCACATAATGGAAGGCCGGATGACCTCCCACACGCCTGCGGGAAAGGCCGAGAGCGAGTAGCCCAAATCGAGCCGCAAAGTATTGCGCAGATAGTTGAAGTACTGCACGTGGAGCGGATCGTTCAGCCCAAAGCGCTCGCGGTAGGCCTCAAACATGGCCTGCCCGTTTTCGATGCCGGAGCTGGCCTGCTGCATGCGCGAGGTGATCGCGCCGATGGGGTTGCCCGGCGCCAGTCGCGGAATCAGAAAGTTGATGGTGGCGGCCACAAAGACGACGAAGACAAACATCGCCACCCGGCGCAGGACGTAGTCGAGATTGAGACCTCTCATGGAATCTTTCCGGAATGGCTCATCGAATGGAAGGCAGACAAATTTAACGCGGAGACGCGGAGGCGCAAAGCGTAGGTGCGGCTTGCCAAGGAACGTTCAAAGATAGACCAAAGGAGGCGTCAAACTTTGTCATTCCCGCGCAGGCGGGAATCCATGCTTGGCAGACGAGTGAATTTCTGCCTCCGCGGAGATGACAGGTGTCGACCCTTCCGTTGGCCTACCTCCAAGCATTTCTGATTAACGACTGATAACCGGGCGTTAAGCAAAGGCAAAGCAACGAGATTGGCCTTCCGTGCACCTTGGTTCGTAGGCTGCACATGGATTCTCGTCTGCGCGGGAATGACATGCTATCTCGCCCGTAATTTTGACTGCCTTGAAGGCGGGGGCCCAGTGCATTTCTCACTGTTTGCCGACGCCGCGTCTTCGGCTGCTATAGCAGATTAAGGAGTTAACCAGGTAATCTCGTTAGCCCGTTCGCACGAGGGCGTGCTCACTCCTCGTCACCTGTCTGTTTTCTTAGCTCGCCAATGCAGCCGCACGGCGTCCATTTGCCCCGTCGCGATGAACCACGCGAAGGGGCAAATGACGATTGCGCAGCTGAAAGCAGCGCCTACGGTTTTCGACGCGCCTACTCCGCCGCCTCCAACTCCGTCAGCACCTTGAGGAAGTGGTGCCAGTGCGACGGCGGCTGGACGTAGTTGTTGTCCGCCGTGGGCCAGTTGGTCCAGTTGGTGTTGTTAAAGAGGATCAGCGCGGGCTGCTGCGCCAGCGGGATGGCCGGCAGCTCATCAGCCCAGATCGTGGCGGCCTCGCGCATCAGCTCCATGACCTGCGGATCGCCGAGGGGCAGGCTGCCCATTTCGTCCAGGATGGCGGAATACTCCTCGTTCTCCCAGCGCCCCGCGTTGTTGGTGTTGTCCACATATTCGGTGCCGGATTCGCCGATGGGCTGGGCCCAGTCCATGTGGTAGCGGTTCATGCCAAACCAGGGCTCGATCACGCTGCCGCAGCCGCTCCAGTCCGTGGCGCCCTCAAACTGGCCGCGTCCCGTCTGCTCGCGGAAGATGCCCCACTCCAAAATGCGCAGCACCGCGTCGATGCCGACTTCGTTGAGCTGCTGCACCACCAGCGTCGCCACCTGCTCCATAAAGGGCGGCGCTACTACGTCGATGGAGAGATTTGCGCCGTCCGCGCCCACGTAGTAGCCCGTGCTCTCGTCGAGTGTATATCCCTGCTCCTCGATGATCTCGCGCGAGCGTTCGGGATTGTACTCGGCAATCGGCGCGATGATGTCTTCAATTTCCTCGATGTAGGGCAGCATAGCCGGATAGTCCGGGAAGATAAAGCCCGTGGGGACGCTGGCCCCTTCCCAGATCACATCCACGATCTGCTGGCGATTAAAGGCGTGGGTGAGCGCCCAGCGCATCTCCTTTTGGCCCCAAGGCTCAACGGTATGATTGATCGTGAACATACGCGGACAGGGGTCGCGCCAGGCAAAAGGCGCTTCCGCATCGTAGGGAACCAGGTTGGGGTTGCGGGCCTGCAGCGCCTGCATCTGGCTGAGGCCCGTGGCGCCGCCCACGTCCAATTGATTGTCGACGAGCATCTGGTTGGTCGTCTCCTCGGAGGGGAGCCAGGTGCGGTGAATTTCGGTGGGGGCCGGCAGGTTGAAGTGGCCGGCCTTGGCGCCCCACCAGTCGTCGTTGCGCTCGTAGATAAACTCGGCCGTGGAGAAGCGCGACACGGTGTACGGCCCGCTAAAGATGGGCGCGCCCGTCTCTTCGTTAAATTCGTTGCGGAAGGTCACCGGGTCCTGCCCTTCCCAGACGTGCTTGGGCAGCACCGCAATCGCCTGCGACGTCGTCCCCGCCAGGTTCTCCATCACAAAGCGCGGGTTGGCTTCGGTCAGCACAAAGCGCACGGTGCGCTCGTCCACGGCCTCCACCGACTCCACCCAGCGCTCGACGGCGCCGGACCAGTTGAGCTGCGGCGAATACTCCTTGAGCAGCTCAAAGCTGAAGACGATATCTTCGGCAGTCAGCGGCGTGCCGTCGCTCCACTCGGTTCCCTCGCGCAGCGTCACCGTCCATTCATCCAAGGTCTCGTTGGCCTCGAAGCTCTCGGCCAGCCAGCCGTCGATCTCGCCCGTCTCATAGTTCAGCATAAAGAGGGGCTCGATCATGTTCTGGTTCATGCCCTGCAGAATAAACGTACCGGGGATGTAGGGATTCCAGATGTCGGGCGCCGGAATGCGGGCGCCGACGGCCACGCGCAGGATTTGGTCGCCCGCCGCGGCGGATTCAGCATCCGCCGATTCTCCCGATTGCGCGGGCTGATCCGGCTGCTGGGCCGGTGTCGCGCAGCCGAAGAGCAGCAGGGACGAGAGGCTGAACACAAACAAAATTTTTAACACGCCGGGTTTTACAGCAGTCATTACGGGCCCCCTTTGGTTTGATGGATATATCGAGCGATATATCGGGAGTTTGGATGGTTGGGCTGTAAGAGCAAATTATGAACCAACGAGGCAGCGACTGGGGTTCGCTTGGGTTCTTGGCCTATCATACAACGTCTGGTGGGAATGTCAAACGGGTAAAATCCACTCCAATTTGTTTGAAGACGGTTGCGCGATGTGCAGCCAGCCAGTACAATAAGTGCCCAGGGGTTAATCAGATATTTTCATGCCCCAAGTGGAAGGACAAGCAGCAGGAAGAGCAGTTTGCGGCCGGAAAGCCGCTGCTTTAGGCTGTTCCAAGAATTAAATTATCCCGGCGGAAGTGACAGTCACGGCCACAAACTGGCTGGCAACTGTGGCTCTCGGAGGGCCGTAACAGTCACCGCGGCCATCTCATGGGGCATTTATTTTCTTGGAAGAGCCTTACCCATTGAGCTAGAGGCCCAAACGGGCCAAATTAAATACATAGGAGAAAAGATTATGTCTGCGAGCTACCAAACCCTTACCTCTGACCAGGCCGAGCACTTTCTCGAGCACGGCTACGTCACCATCAAAAATTGCCTCCCGCGCGAGGTGGCCGAGCGCTGGACGAGCCGCGCCTTCGAGCGCCTCGGCTACAACCCGGACGACCCCAGCACCTGGGAGCGGGAGCTCGTCCACATGGATCACGAAACGTGCGTGCCCGTCAGCGAGCTTTCGCCCAAGGGCTGGGGCGCGATCTGCGACGTGGTCGGCGGCGAAGAGCGCATCGAGCCGGAGGTGCTGGAGATCGAGTCGCGCCACTTTACCACGATCAACTCGTTCGAGTGGTCGGATTCGTTCATCGTCAACTTCAACCGCGGCGCAGACGAGCCGTGGCGACCGCCCTCACCGGAGGTCAAGGGCTGGCACAAGGACGGCAGCTACTTCCGCCACTTCCTCAACAGCCCCGAACAGGCGCTGCTCAACGCCGTCTACTGGACGGATGTGGAGCACCAGGGCGGCGGCACCTTTATCGCGCCGGATTCGATTCCGATCATCGCGCGCGTGCTGGCCGAGCATCCGGAGGGCTTGAAGCGCTACCCCTTTGGTGAACTGATCGACCAGTGCGAAGAGTTTATCGAAGTGACGGCGGAGGTGGGTGATCTGGTGATCATGCACCCCTTTATGCTGCACGCCTCGTCGCAAAATCACAGCGGCAAAGCGCGCTTTATGACCAACCCGCCCGTCATGCTGCGCGAGCCGATGAACCTCAACCGCGACAACCCCGACGACTTCTCGCTGCTCGAACGCGCCACCCTGCGCGCCCTCGGCGTCGACCGCTACGACTTCCAGCCGACGGGCGAGCGGGAGAAGGTTGGGCTAAACTAACTAAAGTGAGATCAAAATGGGAACAGGAATTTCCAGCTAGGCCCAAATGAACGGGCGAAACGGCGGGTTTCCCCCTCCCAACCTCCCCCCATCGTAGGGGAGGAGCAGCGATTGGGCAGACGAAGGATCGGCCCCCTCCCTATCATGGGGAGGGCTGGGGTGGGGTAAAACTCTAATTCCCACGCTGACTTCACTTTAAAGAAAATCTCGCCACGAATTGCGCGAATTACACGAATGGCAGTCCGCAAGACAAAAATTCGTGTAATTCGCGCAATTCGTGGCAAAAATTCTTCACCCGAAAGGCTCCCCATGCGACCCAATAAATTGCGCACCCTGCTCAACGAGGACAAACCCACGCTCGGCACGCGCGTCCAGGCCACCTGGCCCTCGATCATCGAAGTGATCGGCCACACCGGGATGTTTGACTACGTGGAATTCGTCGCCGAATATGGCCCCTACGACCTGCACGATCTCGACAACCTCGCCCGCGCCGGCGATTTGTACGAGATGAGCATGATGATCAAAGTCGACCTCGAACCGAACCGCTTTGTGGCGCAGCGGGCCGTCGGCTCCGGCTTTGGCAGCGTCCTCTTTGCCGATTGCCACAGCGTCGACGAAGCGCGCCGGGCCATCTCGACCGTGCGCCCGGACACGCCCGAAGATAAGGGGCAATTTGGCGTGGGCACGCGTCGCCACGCCTACATGGGCTACGGCGGCGGGCTCGATTACGTGCAGGCCCTGCGCGATGTGGTCGTCGTGCTGATGATTGAGAAGAAGGGCGCGGTCGAGCAGCTCGAGGAGATTCTGTCGCTGCCGGGGCTGGACATGATCCAGTGGGGCGGCGCGGACTACAGCATGAGCATCGGCATGGCTGGGCAGCGGAGCGACCCCAAAATCAAGGCCACCGAAAAGCGCGTGATCGAGACGGCGCTCAAGCTGGGCGTCCCGCCGCGCGCCGAGATCAACACGCCGGACGACGCCAAATACTACCTCGATCTCGGCGTCCGCCACTTCAACCTCGGCACGGACATCAGCATCCTCTACAACCACCTCCGCACCCACGGCGACGCCCTGCGCCGCGCCTTGGAATAACGATCCACGAAGGAACCCAAGAGTTTGTCCACGAAGAGCACGAAGGAAGAACGTCAACATTCTTTCTTCGTGTTTCTTCGTGCCCTTTGTGGATCGTGTTTTTGGAAATTTACCGCCCGCCGACAATCAAAATCAGCGGGATTTACTTGCTTGGTGGAAACAAATCATGTTAAATACCCCCAATTGACGAAAGCGAACAAATGTTCTAAACTGACTTCCTTCCGATTCGCTCTTTTGCTGTGGAGGTCGCCGCCATGCTGCCAATTGAACCCCTGCTCTTTGTGGCGCTGGTGACGCTCTTTGGTGGCCTGATTCTCACGCTCTGGCGCGAATTGGATTGGTCGCTGACCCTGCCGAATTCGTCAAGTCCAAAGATACAGCCGAAGCCATCAAACACGAATGATGTTTACCAGCCGATTGCCAGGCTCCGCTACACCATCGACGACCCGCTCGCAGCCGATCAGTTCAATGCTTTCCTGGACGAGCCGGTGCTCACCCTCCACGGCCCCGCCTTCCGCCGCGACGAGCCACCCGCGCGCACGCTGGAGCAGGCCGTCCGCGCCCTGCTCGCCAATATCGACGAAGAACACGCCGGGCAGCTCTCCGTTCGCATCGATGTCCAGCGCGGCAGCCTCACGCTGGGGCTGACGGTGCTGGCCGCGTACGAATTTGTGGCCCAGTACCAGGAGTTTCTGCAAAGCGTTCACCTGCTGCGTGACCAAATCGAGTCGCTCTTCCACACCACGGCCAGTCAGTACCACGCCCGCACGGGCCGCCGCGCCCGCGTCGACAGCGACGTCTCGGTCGAGCCGCCCGCCGCCCACGTCCGCAAGATGCGTCACGCGGCCGCCGCCAACCCCAACGGCAAATTCACGCCTCACCCCAGCAGCTACGCCGACGCTGACGTGCGCATCACCCTCCAAACGGGCCCGCCGCTGGCTGGCGCGCTGACGTGCGCTCTCGTGCTGCTTATCGCCGCGCTCGCGGCGCTGCTGCTGGGGGCGGTCGGCTGCGCGTGGCTGGATGTCGACTGCACGGAGACGCTGCGTCCGCTTTGGCGAGCGCTGCAAATGCCCCAGCAGAATTGACAACAAATGTCGTGTACGAGTAAAGTACAATATATTCGTCACCTGCGGCATGGACTGCTGCTGTGATTCCCCAGCTCATAATCCTCCCGACCATCCCCTCCCTTGGTCGAACCGGCTCCCATCGAGCGTGTGCACGGAATCCTGCGCCGCTTTGTTTGGCGTGCCCATCTATAGTTCCATTGCCCCAACATCGACCGGCTCACTGCAATCAATCCGTTTAATCCGTTCCCAAAATCCGTTGATGGCTTGGCTCGATCCATCCAACAAGAATGAGAAGATTATGAATCGCAAATTTTTGCTTGCCCTGGGCGCGCTGCTCTTCAGCGTCGCCTTTCTCCTGCTGACTCAGCCCGACGCGCGCGCCCAGACGAGCGTCTTCATCAACGAACTCCACTACGACAACGACGGCACGGACGCCGGCGAAGCCATCGAAATCGCCGCGCCCGCCGGCAGCGACCTCAGCGGCTGGAGCCTCGTGCTCTACAACGGCAACGGCGGCGCGCCCTACACGACAACGTCGCTCGGCGGCGTCATCGCCGACCAGCAGAATGGCTTCGGCACGACCTTTGTGAGCTACCCCAGCAACGGCATCCAGAATGGCTCGCCGGACGGCCTGGCGCTGGTCGACCCCAGCGGCGGCGTCGTCCAATTTCTGAGCTACGAAGGCAGCTTCACCGCCGTCGGCGGCCCGGCGGACGGGCAGACGAGCGTCGACATCGGCTTGGCCGAGAGCAGCGACACGCCGGCTGGCTTTTCGCTCCAGCTCACCGGCTCCGGCACCACCTATGCTGACTTTGCCTGGGGCGCGCCCAGCGACGACAGCTTTGGCCAGCCCAACGCAGGCCAAAGCTTCGGCGGCGGCAGCGGCGAGACGCCCGCGCCCGATCCCACCTCTACCCCCGAACCCACACCCACCGACCCGCCAACCGCTAGCTCGCTCCTCATCAACGAAGTTGACTACGACCAGCCGAGCACGGACGTGGCCGAATTTGTGGAAATCTACAACGCGGGTGGTGTGGTTAACCTCGGCGGCTACGCGATTGTGCTGGTCAACGGCAACGGCGCGGCTCCCTACGAGACGTTTGACCTGCCCGCCGTCGATCTCGCCGCGGACGCTTTCTTCGTCCTCTGCGGCGACCCGGCCAACACGCCGGGCTGCGACCTCGACGTCTCGCCTGACAGCAACCTGATCCAAAATGGGCCGGATGCCGTGGCGCTGACGCTGAATGGCAACATCGTTGACGCAATCAGCTATGAAGACGCCGTTCCCGGTTATGTCGAGGGCAGCGCCGCCACGGGCGACTCCGGCAGCACGCCCTTCGTCAGCCTCTCCCGCTTCCCGAACGGCGCGGATACGAACGACAACAGCGTCGACTTCTCCCTGCGCTGCACCACGCCCGGCACGGCCAACAGCGACGCCAGCAGCGACTGCCCCAACCCCGGCACGGTCGAGCCGACGCCCGACCCCACGCCCGATCCCACGCCCGATCCAACCAGCACGCCCGAACCGCTTGTCTGCGGCGCGGAGGCCACGCTCATTTCCAACGTGCAGGGCAGCGGCGCGACCAGCCCGCTCGTCGGCCAAGTGGTGAGCATTGAAGGCGTTGTGGTCGGCGATTTCCAGCCGGGCGATGGCGATCAATTTGGCACGGACCTGGGCGGTTTTCATATCCAAGAAGAAGCCGCTGACTACGACGGCTCCGACGAAACGTCCGAGGGCGTCTTTGTCTTTGTGGGCGGCGGCTCGGTGCCGGACGTGCAAATCGGCCAGACGGTGCGCGTGCGCGGCACGGTGGGTGAATTTGCCAACGGCGGCACGTCGCAAACGCAGGTGACGAATCCCAGCGTTGAAATTTGCGGCGGCGGCACAGCGCCCGCCGCCGTCGACATCACGCTGCCCGTGCCCTCAGCGGATTTCCTGGAGCGCTACGAAGGCATGGTCGTGCGCCTGCCGCAGACGCTTGTGATCGCCGAGTATTTTAACTTCGACCGCTTTAGCGAAATCGTGCTCGCGCAGCCGCTGCCGGGCGAAAGTCGCCCCTACCAGCCGACCGCCGTGGAGGAGCCCGGCTCGCCGGAAGCCGCGGCGCGCGCCGCCTACAACGCGCTGGCCCGCCTCACCCTCGACGACGGGCGCAGCAGCCAAAATCCCGACCCGGCGCGCCACCCCAACGGCAGCGTCTTTGACCTGGACAACCGCTTCCGCGGCGGCGACACCGTCACCGGCGCCGTCGGCGTGCTCGACAACACCTTTGGCACGTACCGACTTCAGCCGACAGCAGGCGCGGCAAACTACATGCGCGTCAACGAGCGAGCGCAGCAGCCCGAAGCGGTGGGCGGCTCGCTCAAGGTTGCCAGCTTTAACGTGCTCAACTACTTCAACGGCGATGGGATGGGCGCTGGTTTCCCGACCGCGCGCGGCGCGGACGATCTCAACGAGTTTCAGCGCCAGGAAGCCAAAATCGTCGCGGCCATCATCGGCACGGGCGCGGACATTGTCGGCCTGATCGAGATTGAGAACGACCCGGCTGGCGACAATAGCGCGCTCGACGACCTGACCGAGGCGCTCAACGCCCAGGCGGGCGCGGGAAGCTACGACTATGTGCGCACTGGCGTTATCGGCGGCGACGAAATTAAGGTCGCCTTTGTCTACAAACCGGCGACCGTCACCACCGTGGGCGAGCCTGCGGTGCTGACCGAGTTTGAGGGGCGCAGCTTTATCGACCCGCGCAACATTGGCCCCAAGAATCGCCCGGCGCTGGCGCAGACCTTTCGCGAAACGGCCACCGGCGGCGTGCTGACGGTCGCCGTCAACCACCTCAAATCCAAGGGCTCCGGCTGCGGCCCCGGCGACGACGACCCGGAGCAGGGCAGCTGCAACGGCACGCGCACCGACGCCGCCGACATCCTCGTCGACTGGCTCGCCAGCGACCCGACAGGCAGCGGCGACCCCGACTACCTAATCATCGGCGACCTCAACGCCTACGACAAGGAAGACCCCATCGACCAAGTCAAGGAAGGGGCGGACGACGCGCTTGGGACGGCGGATGACTACACCGACCTTGCCCTTCAGTTCGAGGGCGAGCTGGCCTACTCCTACCTCTTCGGCGCTCAGTTTGGCTATCTCGATTACGCGCTGGCTAACGCGTCGCTGCTGCCGCAGGTGGCGGGCGTCACCGAGTGGCACATCAACGCCGACGAGCCGGATATTTTGGATTACGACACTTCGTTCAAGCAGGACGCCCAGGATGCGCTCTACGAGCCCAACCCCTTCCGCGCCTCCGACCACGACCCGGTGGTTGTCGGCCTGAGCTTGGTCGGGCCCGTGGTGGCCAATCAACCGGTGAGGCCGGTGCTGGAGTGCGTGGTCGAGACCGGGGCGAACAGCTTCACGGCGCGCTTTGGCTACCTCAACGAGAACGATGACGCGGTGGCGATTCCCGTTGGCCCCGACAACAAATTCTCCCCCGACCCGCAGGATCGCGGCCAGCCGACCACCTTCCAGCCCGGTCGCGTGGTCGAGGCCTTCGGCGTGGACTTTGACGGCGGGCTGCTTGTGTGGACGCTGACGGGGCCGGACGGCTCGCGGCGCACGGCCACGGCGTCGAGCGGATCGCAGCGCTGTGTTATGGGGCCGCAGCCCACGGATGACTTCCTGCGCCTTCAGTTTCTGAACGGGCGCGGTAACAAATTCGCGGCTTATCAAACGCTGCGCGAGCTCGTTGTCGAGGGTGACCCCTTCGCCCTCAGCAATGACCCCGACCTGCTCAACGCCGCCGCGCCGATCGACGGCACGCGGCCCGTTTTCTTTGGCGGGCGGCAGCGGCTGGGCGTCGGCTCGCCGGACGAGCGCGGCAATGAGCTGGACACCATCGCCCCCGGCGAAGTCTTGAGCTTCACCGCTGGCACGGATGGCAGCGTGGCGGGCCGCACGTGGCGGTCGGTGGAGCTGCGGCTCAATCCGCAGCAGGAGGCCGTGGCAACGGTCGCGTTCTATTTTGGCGAGGTGCTGGTCGGCACGGCGCGCATCGAGCTGACGCGCGACGCGTCCGACACCACCACGGTGCTGTTGGGGGCCAACGGGGCGGAATTCGACCGCGTCGAGCTGTCGGCGGAGAGCGGGCGCTACGGGCTGAAGGGCTTTCGCAACGCCGCGGTTTTCTACTTCAGCGACGGCAACGTCACCGCCAGCAGCGTGATGGAAAATGAGCCGGAGCAGGGCATCTTCCTGCCGCTGGTCACGCGCTGAAATTAGTTATTTGAACCTTCGGCTTCAACAGTAGACCGGACGACTAGAAGCGCAGCCCATTACAACAAAAAGCCCAGGCTCTTTGCGAAGCCTGGGCTTTTTGTTGCAACCTTTACTTGTAATGAAAACGTAAGGCTTTCGTCAGCTTGGCGATGGTATAGTGTAGGCATCACATCATCGTAGCAGAGGCCCTGCCAATTTATTTTGGCGGGCCTTTTTGTTTCTCCGTGGTCTTTCCCCGTTTCATTTACTGTTTCTTTAGAAGGAGAAGTATGACTCAGTCCACCCGTTCTCATTTGCTTCGCGGCGTTATCGTGCTCGTGCTCGTGCTCATGATTTCGCTGCTCACCGTGCAGCTCTCGCCCTCGCCCGGCCTGGAGCAAGTCCGCGCCGCCCCCAATGACAGCCTTTTACAACAGTCCACTGCCAGTCGACTCGACGCGCTGGAGGCCCAAGTCGCCGCGCTCGCGCAGCGTGTCGCGCAGCTGGAGGCCGCGGCCGGCGCGTCAACGCCGGCCGCATCGCCGACCAGCCGCGCTACGACGGCCACGGCAGCGACGGCCAGGCCCTCCGTGGCCAGCAACGCCAACGTGCGCAGCGGCCCCAGCACGGGCTACCCCGTCGTCCGCACCCTGCGCGCCGGCGAAACCTTGACGCTCTTGGCCCGCAACAGCGATGCGGGCGACATCTGGTATCAAGTTGACGAAGATGCGTGGATTTACGGCAGCCTCGTGCAAAACGCGCCCAGCGGCCTGCCCTACGCTGCCGCCCCCGCGCTGTCGCCCACGCGTGCGCCCGTGCCCACGCCAACGCCCGTCGCCGCCGGCGGCGGCTCGAACCAAGTTGCCGTGCCCGCTAACAGCTTAACCGCAAATCAAAGCACATCCGGCCAAGCCGCCGCGCCTGCGCCCGCTGTCCCCGCTGCGACCTGTGACTGCGGCGGCAACACCTACAACTGCGGCGACTTCGGCAGCCAAAATCAGGCCCAATCCTGCTTCAACGCCTGCCAAGCCCAAGGCGTCGGCGACATCCACCGCCTGGACCGCGACAACGACGGCGCGGTTTGCGAATCGCTGCCGTAGGGTAGCAAAGTTTGTGGATTCGTTCCACATGCTCCTTCGAGCGTAGCGGGAGGGCGCGCCCTCCCGCTACGCTCGACCCATGCCCCCTACTGATAAACTCACCCCGTCTGCTACGCCTCGCGCGGCTGCTAAGGCTAATCCAAGATTACAAATATACCACGGCTGATTGTGATGGAGGTGCGTTGCACTTTCCCAAGTGCGACGCACCGCAGGCTGTGTTGGCCGCACCAGAGAGACAGTCGACCGTGCGTCGCACCTTCTGAGGTGCGTCGCACATCCAACATGGCTTATCCCGGTATAGTTAATTTCCTGGAATAGCCTTATGTGCTGGAAGAGTTGTCAATAAACTGAGCGGGGTGCATTTCAGTTTGGGGCAAATTGTCATTTCGAGTCGAGCGGGCCGATCCCAAAACGCAGCAGACGAAAGCAGGCCAGCGAGCAATCTGGTGGTTGGTTGCAGCAAATTTCTCGCCTGAACGCAGTCGGTTCGTCGGTCACGTCCAGATTTCTCCCTCCGCTCGACATGACAACTCAACTCGCCCCCAAACTACTAAGAAACCACCGCTCACTCTGGTTTCTTTTAGATTTATCCACTCCGTGGTCGGCTGCTGAAATGCACCCAACTGAGCGAATCAGACAGACAGCGGGCCCTTGCTGGCGTACAATCTGATTTTTTTGCAACAGCAAGGCCTCCATGCTCGACAAACTAAAGCAGCTCGACCGGCGCATGGTGACGATTCTGCTGATCGTCTTCGTGCAGTTCGTTGGCGCCTCGATGGTGCTGCCGATTTTGCCGCTCTACGCCGAGCGCCAGTTTTCGCTGACGCCGCGCACGATTACGCTGCTGGTGGCGGCGTTTTTTGCGGCGCAATTTGTCGCCAGCCCCGTGCTGGGTCGACTTTCCGACCGCTTTGGGCGCGTGCCGGTGCTGATCGTCAGCCAGATCGGCACGGTCATCAGCTTTGTGATGTTGGCCGCTGCGCCAAACTTTGCCTGGCTCTTTGCCTCGCGCATCCTGGACGGCATCACCGGCGGCAACATTCTGGTGGCGCAGGCCTACATCACGGACATTACGCCCAAGGAGCGGCGCACGCAGTCGCTGGGGCTGATTTTTGCGGCCTTTGGGCTGGGCTTTATCTTTGGCCCGGCGCTGGGCGGCATCCTCTCGGCAGCTTTTGGCGCGCGCATTCCCTTTCTGCTGGCAGCCGCGGCAGCGGGCGTCGTCGTGCTGTTGACGTGGCGCACGCTGGACGAATCGCTTACCAAGGAGCAGCGCCTGGCCAACAGCAGCAAGGGCGACAGCCTGCGCCTGGGCCGCCTGATGCGCAATCGCCCACTGGTGACGCTGCTGGCGCTGGCCTTTGTGGTGCGCTTTGCGCTGGGGCTGCTGCAGTCGACTTTCGCGCTCTACGGCGACGCCGTGCTCTTTACCGGCTTTGAGGAGCGCTTTGTCAACCTAGGCGTGGGGCTGCTGCTCTCGGTGGTGGGGCTCTCGCAATTTATCACGCAGACGGTGCTGCTCGATCCGCTGCTCCAGCGCTTCAAAGAGCCGACGCTGGTGCTGTGGGGCAACGTGGGGCGCACGCTGGGGCTTTTTGGCTTTGCGCTCTTTGCCTCGCCCTGGCTGGCGGCGCTGGCCTGCGTCTTCTTTGCCGTTGGCGGCGGCGTGATGACGCCCTCGCTCCAGTCCCTCGCCACCAACACCGTCGACGACGAGGTACGCGGCGGGCTGCTCGGCATCTACAACTCCGCCCTCAGCCTCGCGACCATCGCGGGCACGGCCCTGGGCGGCTTCCTCTTTGAAATCACGCCGACGACGCCCTACTGGCTCGGCGCGATTCTCTCCGCCGCCATCATTCTGCCCGCGCTCCTCCTGCGCCAGCCCGAAGCCGCCGGGGCGGAGGATCCGTCGCTGGAGCTCAAATTGCCCAGCGCGGCGGATTAACGGCTTAACAGCCAGATTTTCGCGGGTTGCGCCCCCCAACCAATGTGTGTTATACTCCTGTTAACAATCCCCTTTGTTAAAAATTAAATTCACCGGTTTTTCAACCATACCCTCAAAGGAGAAAACAAAATGGCAAGCGTAACCTACGAACACGTTTTCAAACGCTTCGGCGACGTGGTGGCCGTCAACGACCTCAGCATTGAAGTACAGGACAAGGAGTTTCTCGTCTTTGTCGGCCCCTCCGGCTGCGGCAAGACGACGAGCCTGCGGCTGCTCGCCGGGCTGGAAGAAATTAGCGACGGCCAAATCATGATCGGCGACCGCGTCGTGAATGACGTGCCGCCGAAGGATCGCGACATTGCGATGGTCTTCCAGAGCTACGCGCTCTACCCGCACATGAGCGTCTACGACAACATGGCCTTTGGCCTCAAGCTGCGCAAGACGCCCAAGAGCGACATCGAGCGCCGCGTCAAGGAAGCCGCCGACCAGCTCGACATCGGCCACCTGCTGGACCGCAAGCCCAAGCAGCTCTCCGGTGGCCAGCGCCAGCGCGTGGCCGTGGGCCGCGCCATCGTGCGTGAGCCGGCCGTCTTCCTCTTTGACGAGCCCCTCTCCAACCTGGACGCGAAGCTGCGCGTGCAGACGCGCGCCCAGCTCACCCGCCTGCATCAGCGCCTGGCCACCACCTTTATCTACGTGACGCACGATCAGGTGGAGGCCATGACGATGGCGACCCGCATCGCCGTCATGCGCGACGGGCTGCTGCAGCAGATCGATTCGCCGCAAAATCTCTACGACAACCCCAACAACGTCTTTGTCGGCGGCTTTATCGGCAGCCCCTCCATGAACTTTTTTGACGCGACGCTCGTCGAGAACGACGGCCGCCTGGAGGTCAACACCGGTGGCTTCCGCTTGGAAGTGCCGGAGCCGCTGGCCGCCTCCTGGCGCGCTCACAAGAGCAAGGAAGTCATCTTCGGCATCCGCCCGGACGACATCCACTCCAAGGAATTCACCCCGCCCGGCATTCTCGAAGCGGACATGGACGCCACGGTGGACGTAACGGAGCTGATGGGCAACGAGATTTTCCTCTACCTCAACACCAAGGACGACAAGCAGTTCATTGCGCGCGTCGATCCGCGTGTCAACGTCGGCCCCGGCGACGCCATGCCGCTCGCCGTCAACATGGCCAACGCCCACATTTTTGATCCCAAGACTGAGCAAAATCTTTCGCTGTAAGATGTGTTTGTCTGCTAAACTAAACAGCCGAGCCGGGTTATCCCGCTCGGCTGTTTTTATTTGAGACCAAACGTGAATAGTTGACGAGGGTAAGCAGTGGATAGTAGGTAGCATATGATGTATAGTGCGCAAACTGGAATTAACACTTGGTCATATAGATTACCCGACCAGCAGACCACATCAGTTCACGCACCACGCACCACGCACCAGCATCACAAACACGCATACCACATCACGCATCATCTATTCACTCCTCACTCTTGGAGAACCTATGAAATCCTTCACCGAACACGACCTCATGCGCGAGTACCACAAAGATGGCGAAAAGATCGTCCTGCTGGTGCTTGATGGGCTGGGCGGGCTGCCGATGGAGCCCGATGGCCTGACGGAGCTGGAAGCGGCCAACACGCCCAACCTGGATCGGCTGGCCGCCGAGGGCAGCTCTGGCCTCAGCATTCCTATCCGCGAGGGCATCGAGCCGGGGAGCGGCCCCGCGCACCTGAGCTTGTTTAGCTACGACCCCATCCAGTACGAGATCGGTCGCGGGCCGCTGGAGGCCGTCGGCATCGGCTTTGATCTGCAGGAGAACGACATCGCCGCGCGCGGCAACTTTGCCACCCAGGACAGCAGCGGCGTGATCACCGACCGCCGCGCGGGGCGGATTCCCAGCGAGGTTGGCGAACGGCTGTGCGAAAAACTACAGCAAGCCACCGGCAACCTGTTTGACGACTACGAGGTCTTCGTCCGCCACGTCAAGGAGTACCGCTTCGCCCTGATTATCCGCGGTGACGGCTTGGGCGGCCACCTCACCGAGACGGATCCGCTGGAGACGGGGCTCAAGCCGCTGCGGGTGGAGGACGAAAGCGGCACGTCGGAAGGCCAGCACACCGCAGAGCTCTTCAACCGGTGGGTCGACAAAGCGAGGGAGGTGCTGGCGGATGAAGAAAAGGCCAACAGCCTCAACCTGCGCGGCCTCTCCGGCGATCCCGGCCTGCCCAAATTTACAGAAATTTACGGAATGCGCGCCGCAGCCATTGCCGTCTACCCCATGTACAAGGGCGTCGCCAAGCTCTGCGGCATGGACAAAATTGAGTTCGAGGGCGACCGCCCGACTCACGAGATCGATGCGCTGGAGCGGGCGTGGGATGATTACGACTTCTTTTTCATCCACATCAAGAAGACGGACAGCTACGGCGAGGACGGCAACTTCGACGCCAAGGTCAAGGAGATCGAGGCGGTGGACGAAATCATCCCACGCATCCTTGAGCTTGGCCCCGGCGCGCTGATCGTCACCGGTGATCACTCGACGCCCTGCAAGCTCAAGAGCCACAGCTGGCACCCCGTCCCCACGCTGCTCTGGAGCCCCCGCGCCATGCCCGATGCGGCGCAAAGCTTTGGCGAACGCGCCTGCGAAACGGGCCACCTCGGCATTTTCCACGCGACAACGCTCGTCCCGCAGGCAATGGCCCATGCGGATCGGCTGAAGCGTTTTGGGGCGTAACAAAGTTCTAGAAACTGGAGATTGGTAATTGGAAATTGGCTGGTTTGTCTACATACCACTCACCAATCACTAATCACCAATCACTAACAACGCAGTTGAGCATTTTCATGAACAAAAACAACCCCAACAGAACCGTTACCATAACCGATCACGAATTCCCCAACTTGGAGCCGAAGCGCACGATTTTGGAGCCGCTGGGCGTTCACATCACGGAGGCTCACTGCGAGAACGAGGACGACACCATCGAGGCAGTGCGTGGCCAGCGGGTCATCATCAACGGGCTGATGCCGATTACGCGGCGCGTGCTGGAGGCGCTCGGCGAAGGTGCAACGGTGATTCGACTCGGCGTGGGCGTGGACAACATCGATCTCGACGCGGCGCGCGACTTGGGCGTCGCCATTGCAAATGTGCCGGACTACGGCAGCGACGCCGTCGCCGAGCACACGGCGGCCCTGCTGCTGGCCCTGCTGCGCAAGCTGCCCCAGCTCGATGCCGACGTGCGCGACGGCAACTGGCGCGGCGTCGAAGTCGCCAAGCCGATTTTGCCCTTCTCACAGACAACGATTGGCTTTGTCGGTCTTGGTCGAATTGGGCGGGCCGTGGTCGAGCGGCTGCGGGGCTTTGGCTTTGACTTTGTTGTCTCCGACCCCGTGCTGGACGAGGAGGCGGCGACATCGCTCGGCGTGCGGCTCGGCTCGCTGGGCGACGTGCTCTCACAGAGCCATGCCGTCACGCTGCACGCGCCGCTCACGGCGGAGACGCACCACCTGATCGACGCCGAGGCGCTGTCGAAGATGCGGCCCGGCGCGCTGTTGGTCAACAACGCCCGCGGCGGCCTAGTCGATGCCGAGGCGCTCTGCGAAGCGCTGGAGCGCGGCCACCTGAGCGCGGCGGGACTGGATGTCTTTGAAATGGAGCCACTGCCCGCCGATTCGCGGCTGCGCAGCGCGCCCAACCTACTGCTCACGCCGCATCTCGCGTGGTACTCCGAGGGATCGATGGAGCGGCTGCAGCGGCTCGCCGCCGAAGAGGCCGCGCGCGCCGTGCGAGGTGAGCCGCTGCGCTGTCGGGTGGTTTAAAAGTAAACGACGTTTCCACCGGCGTTCCTCATGAATATCCACGATAGCGGGTATAAGCGGCTTTTTAGCAACCGCACCATTTTCCGCCAACTCATCGAGACCTTTGTCAACGAGCCGTGGGTCGCCGAGCTTGATTTTGAGCAGGCCGAGAAGCTGGACAAATCCTTTATCGACGAGGACTATCAAGCCAGCGAGAGCGATCTCATCTACCGCGTACCCTTGCGGGGACGCCCGATATACATCTATATCCTGCTCGAGTTTCAGTCCACCATCGACCGCTTTATGGCGCTGCGCGCACTCAATTACATCACCAAATTCTACATGGAGCTGGCCGCTTCCACAGAACACGTTGAAAAGCTGCCGCCAATTTTCCCAATTGTGTTGTATAATGGGGACAGGTGGTGGCGGGCGGCAACAAGCATGAGCGAACTCATTGAGCCGGAGCCAGCGCTTGGCCGCTACGCACTCAATTTCGAGTACCTGCTGCTAGAAGAACATGCTGTCTCACGCGAAAAGCTGCTGCGCGTTCGCAACATCGCCTCCACAATTTTTCTGGCCGAGGCGCATTACGATGTCGATTTGCTGATCAAGGAGCTGGCTGACCTTTTCGGGCGGGAAGCGGACAAGCAGGCGGTGTCGCTGCTAATCAATTGGTTTCGGCAGTTGGCACGGTTCGACTACATTGAAGCAGAAGATTATAGACAATTCGAGGACGTGTACCAATCGGCAGAGGAGGTGCAAAGCATGTTAATTCAGGCGTTAGAACAAGAACGGAAACAGTACATCGAGCAGGGCATTGAGCAGGGCATCGAGCAGGGCATCGAGCAGGGCATCGAGCAGGGCATCGAGCAAGAGCGACGCAACACCGTGCACAAAATGTATATGCACGGCTTCGCCGCCGCCCAAATTGCCCACGTGATGGATATTTCGCTCGAAGATGTGAATGCCATTCTGGCAGATACTCAACGGTAGTGTAAACCAGGAGCCATTCCATGCGCATTGTCACCGCCAGCCTCATCCACGAATCCAACACCTTCGCCGCCACGCCCACGGCGCTGAACGACTTTCGCATCTGGCGCGGCGACGAAATGATTGCGCACTACGCCGACACCTTTCACGAAGTCGCGGGCTTTATCGCGGGCGCGGCGGAGTATGACTTTGATCTCCTGCCCACCCTCGCCGCGGACGCTACGCCTGCGGGTCCCGTCACCCGTGAGGCGTTTGAGACGCTGACGAGTGAACTGCTTGAGCGGCTGCGTGCCCTGCTCCAGAGCGACGCACCGCCGGACGGGCTGTTGCTTGCGCTGCACGGCGCAATGGTCGCCGAAGAGCACCCGCACGGCGACGCCGAAGTGCTGCGCCGCGTGCGCGAGCTAGCTGGCCCCGGTTTCCCCATCGTCGTGACCCACGACTACCACGGCAACGTGCCCCAGCAGCTCGTCGACGACGCGACGGCGCTCATTATCTACAAAACCAATCCGCACATCGACCAGCGCGAGCGCGGCCTGCAGGCGGCGCTGCTGCTCGAACGCACCATCCGCGGCGAAGTGCGGCCCACGAGCGCGCTCGTCAAGCCGGACGTGCTCTTTAACATCCGCTTTCACAACACGAGCCTGCCGCCCATGCAGCCCCTCATGCAGGCGGCGATTGCGCTGGAGCAGCAGCCCGGCATTCTCGCGGCGAGCGTCGCCGCCGGCTACCAGTATGCGGACGTGCCCGCCATGGGCCCCTCGATTGTAGTGGTCGCGGATGGCGACGAAGCCTTGGCGCAGCGCGAAGCCGAGCGCCTGGGCCAGTTGATGTGGGACGCGCGCGAGCAGCTGATCCCGGACGTGCCGGATGCCGCTGCGGCCGTGCGGCAGGCGATGGCGAGCCAGCAAACGCCCGTCGCCCTTTTCGAGTTGGGCGACAACATCGGCGGCGGCAGCGCGGGCGACGCGACCTTTATCCTACAGGAATTGCTGCGCCAGCAGGCCGTGCGCTGGGTAGTCACGATTTGCGATCCGGCGGCGGTACAGCTTTGCGTGGAAGCGGGGATTAGCGGGGAGGTGACGCTTGACGTGGGCGGCAAGATGGACAACGCCCACGGGTCGACGCTGAACGTCAAAGGGCGCGTGCGCTCGCTGCACGACGGTCGCTACGAGGAGACCGAGCGGCGGCACGGCGGTGGCCGTTATTTTTCACAGGGCTTAACGGCGGTGGTTAAAGTCGGCGAGGGGCCGGACGCGGGCGGGCTGCTCGTGCTCAACAGCCGACGCGTCTCGCCCAACACGATTCACCAGATCACGAGCGTCGGCATTGTGCCGAGCCAGCAGCGCATTCTGGTGGCCAAGGGAGCCGTCGCGCCGCGGGCGGCCTACGAGCCCGTTTGTGCCCGCATCATCGAGGTCGACACGCCGGGGGCCACGTCGATCAGCATTCCGCAGTCGGAATATGGGCAGGCGCGAGAGAATTTGTACGAGTGGACGGTGTAGGATCCCCCCCATCCCCTTCGGCGGGCTCAAGGCAGCGCCTGCCCCATCCCCCAGGGTGGCTGGCAGAGGGTATCTTTGGGGGAAAGGCCGAAAGCGCCCTCATCCCCAACCCTTCTCCCAGGATGGGAGAAGGGGGCCAGAGTCCCCCCTCTTCTATTCTGAGAGAGCATTGGAAAGTCGCTTCTACCTCAGAGACGGTTCTTCAATGCGTGGAATCGTCTATCAGAGGTAACCGAGGACTTTTCAAATACACTCTGAGAGAGGGGTTGGGGGTGAGGGCCGAACATCTCCTCCCGCCAACCCATTCTGGCAAAGGGGGCTGGGGGAGAGGTTAGCCCGGCGTGCCCAAATCCAGCACCGCCTGCACCCGCTCCTCGATCACCGGAGCGTGCTCGGCCCAGGGAACTTCACCTTCCCAGATTAGGTCGATCTCGTTGCGGAAGACGTCGTTAGCCTCGGTAAAGCGCGTGTTGGCGGGCATGGGGAAGGGCTCGATGCCTGCCTCTAGCAGCGTGTCCATTGCACCAAACATATAGTTGACCTCGTTGACTTCGGGGGCCGTCCACGCCGATTTGTGGCCGTTGGGCTGGAGGTTGCCATCGACCACCATGGAGATGCCCGCGTCCGTGCCCGTGTAGAGCTTGAGCAGCTCCCACGCCTCGTCCGGGTGCTCCGTCAGCGAGCTGATCATGTGCTGGTTGCCGGAGTAGCAGGTTCCCTGCCGTCCCTGCGGGCCAGCGGGCAGCGGCGTGGCGTCCATCTCGAACGCCCCATCAATCTGCGCAAGGGCATTGGCCACGCCGCCAACGTAACCGGCGTGAATGGCCGTGAGCCCCGCAATAAAGAGACGGCCCGCCGACTCCTCGATATAGTCCGCCTTGCGCGGGGCAACGCCACTGTTCAGCAGGTCGAGATACCATTCGCCGATTTCCGCGTGCAGCGGCGTATCGAAGGTCAGGTCCGTGCCCTCGGCGTTCATCACCCAGCCGTCGGTGGAATCGGGTGCGCCCCACGAGCGCGAGACGTTGCTGTAGTAGTGGAACGAATTCATGCCGTCGAAGCCGAGGCCAAAGATGCCGTTGTCCGGATCGGCGGCTTCCCTGCCCAAATCCGCCAGCTCCAGCAGCGTCATCTCCGCGGTGGGCAGCGGCAGCCCCTTGTCCTCCAGCATGTTGATGTTGTACATCACGGCGATGTTGCCACCGGGGTGCACCACGCCGGGCATGCTAAAGTTGACGCCGTTGAGCGCGTTGCCCGCCATCACGCTGGGGTAGATGTCGTCGAAATCCTCTGGCGGGCTGCCGTCTAGGTAATCATCGATTTCGAGGTAGATGCCCTGAAGGTAGCTGATGAAGAGCCAGCGGTGGTGGCCGTAGAGCAGGTCCGGCAGCGTGCCGGAAATAAAGCCCGTCTGTGTCTTCGTCTCGATCTCCGTGTAGATGGTCTCCTCAATCTCCACGTTAATTCCCGTCTCTTCGGTAAAGCGATCCGCAAAGAGCGTGGGCATCACGCTTTGGCCGCTTTCGGGCGCCGCCTGCACGCGCAGGGTGATGGCCTCGGCGGAGGGCGCGGCGTCGCCTTCGGCGGCGGGTTCACCTTCGGTGGCGGGCGCACAGGCCGCCAGCAGCTGTAGGCTGGCCGCGCCCGCGCTCGCCGCGGCCAATCCCTTCAAAAACTGTCGGCGTGAAAACGCGTTTCGTTGGTACATGGTGTTTCTCCTGGGTGGGTTGATTAAAATTGCGTTTGAGATGGGCAATGTTAGCCGCGAGGATGGAGTAATGGCTCATGTAAAGAAGATGCGCGGCGATTTTATGGATAGTTCACCGCCTCGCCCTCACCCCCGACCCCTCTCCCACCGTGGGAGAGGGGAGAGTTTGGCTCCCTTCTCCGAGGATAGGAGAGGGGTCGGGGACGAGGGCCGGCTGCACAATCTATTAGTATGAGCCTTGGTAATCGGCAATTAGGCTAATCCAAGATTATAAATATACCACGGCTGATTGTGATGGAGGTGCGTCGCACTTGGGAAAGTGCAACGCACCGTAGGCTGTGTTGGCCGCACCGGAGAGAGAGTCGACCGTGCGTCGCACCTTCTGAGGTGCGTCGCACATCCAACATGGCTTATCCCGGTATAGTTAATTTCCTGGAATTGCCTTAGCAATTGAGGGCAGGCTCGTTGGCTACGACGTTGGGGCATGGTTAATCTCTCATCTCCAATTACCAATTACGAGTTACCACTCACCCTTTAATTCCCGACATCACAATCCCCTGCACAAAAAAGCGCTGGCCGAGGAAAAAAATCGTGATCACCGGAATCATCGAGAGGATGCAGGCGGCCATCAGCAGGTGCTGCATCGGCTCGCCGCCGACTTCGGGCGCGCCGTTGAAGAAGTGCAGGCCCACTGAAATCGTGAACTTCTGCGGCGAGTTGAGGTAGATCAGCGGGCCGAGAAAGTCGCCCCAGCTGGCGATCAGCGTGATGATGCCGAGCGTTGCCAGCACGGGCTTGCAAAGGGGCAGCAGGATCGACCAGAAGATGCGCAGGTAGCTCGCGCCGTCGATCAGCGCGGCCTCGTCCAAATCTTTGGGCAGCGAGAGAAAAAACTGGCGCATTAGAAAAATCGCAAAGCCGCCACCGCCCAGCCAGAAGGGAACCCAAAGCGGCAGCAGCGTGTTGATCCAGCCCAGCCGGTAGAACAATACAAACTGCGGAATCAGCGTTACCTCGGCGGGCAGCATCAGCGTGCCGAGGGTGACGGTGAAGAGCACGTTGCGCCCGCGGTAGTCAAAGCGCGCCAGCGAGTAGGCAACGAGTGACGCGCTGATCAGCGTGCCCAGCGTCGCCAGCGTGACCACAAAGGTCGAATTCCAAAACCAGCGCAGCACCCGCACCCGCTCCATCGTGACGACATCCAGGTAGTTGCTCCACTGAAAGGTCTCCGGGAAAATCGGCGGCGGAAAGGCAAACATCTCGCGCGCCGTCTTGAACGAGCTCATCAACGTCCAAAAGAGGGGAAAGCCAAAGAGCACGCAGAGCGCCAGCACCAGCGCGTAGAGCAGCGCGCGCCCGCCGCTCAAGCGCCGCCCGCCTCCCCGCCAAGTCGGGGCCGTGTTGATTTGCGGTTGAACTGCCGTTTGTTGCGCCATGATTTACTCGCCCATTGATAATTTTAGCGATTAGAGATCTTTACTTTCCGGTAAATTTCTTCGTATAGTTAGTGAGAATAGAATACAACCCGGCCTTTTCTCAGAGAGAACGTCGCCTTTTGGGCATATTTGCCCGGATTAATCAAAGTTGCCGTACCAGTAGGCAGGTCAACTTTAATTAATTCGGCCATTTTTCGCGTAGCATAACTTTGCGCTCTCTGTGTAGGCGAACAATTCTCATGAATCCAATTACTATCCGAAGGATTTTAGCGGAAACTAAAGGAGATTGGTAATCAGAGATTGGGTAGTTGTGCGACCAGTCAATTACCAACTACCAATTACCAATCTCCTACCCACCCTCGTAGTGCACCCACCTGCGCGAGTACCACACCTGAAAAAAGGTAAAGGCAATCAAAATCGCGGCCAGCACCCAGGCCAATGCGCTGCCGTAACCCAGCCGGAAATACTTGAAGGCCTGATTATAGATGTGCAGCGCGAAAAACCACGTCGCGTAGGAAGGCCCGCCCGCCGTAGCGACAAAGGCTGTCGTAAAGACCTTGAGCGCGCCGATAATCGCCAGCACCACGTTAAAAAAGATGGTCGGCGTCAGCAGCGGCAGGGTGACGTGGCGGAATTTTGACCAGACGCGCGCGCCATCCATATCCGCCGCCTCGTACAGTTCCTGCGGCACGCCCTGCAGGCCCGCCAGAAAAATCAGCATCGTGTTGCCGCCCACCGCCGCCCACACGTTGATCATGATGATCGAGGGCAGCGCGCTCTGCCGCGACGAAAGCCAGTTGGGCGGCTCGGCCCAGCCCAGCGCACGCAGAAATTCGTTGACGGGGCCGAGCCTGGGCTGGAGCAAAAAGGTCCACACCACGGCAATCGCCACGGCAGGCAGCAGGTGGGGGATGAAGAAAATTGTGCGGTAGATATTGGTGCCCTTGAGCTTCTGATTGAGCAGCAGCGCCAGCCCCAGCGCGCCCACAATCGTGATCGGCACAAAGGCAAAGGCAAAGACAAAGGTGCGCCACAGCGACTGCCAGAAAAGATCGTCCACCGTGAAAGCCTGCGTGTAGTTGGCTAACCCTGTAAAGCTGGGCACGCCCGTCACGCCGTATTCGGTGAAGCTAAAGTAGAACGAGGCCAAGATCGGCCCGCCCCAAAAGACGATCAGCCCCAGCACCCACGGCAGCGCCAGCGCGTAGCCCCACAGCGCCTTGCGCGCCTGGAAGCTCGTCTTTGCCCCGACCAGCCGCGCCAGCCAGCCCGGCTGGGCGACGGTTTGCTTGGGTTGAAGTTGTTGTGCAACGGCCATAGTGGGTTCCCCATGTAGCGCCGAGCGCTGCTCGGCGAGGCGAAGCAGCGCTTCGCCCTACCTTTGCAAAGCCTGCTGATAGAGCGCCGTGCCGTAAAATTCATACGACGCCGCCGCATCCGGCACGTCCACCACGTGGACGGTGAAGCGGGCGGGCAGGCCATTCTCTGGACAGTGCGTGGCGAAGAAGTCGGCGTAGGCGCGGGCGTAAGCTTCGCTTAGGCGCTTGCGCTCCGCCGCGTAGCCTGCCGGGTCGACCAGCGGGCTGGGCGCTTTGGGCTGGCAGCCAAAGGCGTGGATTTCGATAAAGTCGACGTCCGCCAGCGAATCGCAGATGCCCGCTTCCTGCACCCAGCTTTCCCAGCACTCGAAGACCAGCGGAATCTCTTGCTCCGGCTCCATAAAGACCAGCTCGTCCCGGCCCAGCACGTTTTTCGCCGAATAGCCGCCCGTCAGACCGGAGAAGCGCAGCTTGAGGTCGCCGTCGGGCTGCTCCTCGACCACGAGGGCCGAGAACAGGGGATTGTCGGCTTCGTAGTAGTAGGTGAGTTTGCCGCGTTTTTTGATTTGAAATGGCATGGTAATTTTCCTGATTGCTCGTTCCCACGCTCCTGCGGCTCCCCTGAGCCCGCTGAAAGGTGGGAACACCCCACGGGACGCTCCCGCGTCCCAACGTAACCCTACCCTTGACACATTTCAAGCCGTCGCTTCGTCGATCAGCCGGGGCGAAGCAGCGCTTCGCTTTACAGTAGCACCGGCGCGACCTTGGCCCGCGCGTGCAAATCGGCAAAGTCGGCGCTGCCGTCGTCATCCAGCAATTCGGTGTGGACGTCGCGCTCGTAGAGCGGCTGGTTGGCCGTGCGGAAGTAGGCCCACACGGAAGATAAGTTGTGCGAATTGTCGGCGAAGTAGACGCTGAGGCCGTTGGCGCGGCTGTACTTGACCAGCCGCTTGGGCAGCGATAGATCGGCCTCGTCGACGCGATACCGTTCTAGCGCGGCCCCGTCGATCTCGACGCCCAGCCCCGGCGCGTCGGGCACGCGCATGGTTCCACCCAGCACCTCCAGCCGCTGGGTGAGCAGCGAGTGCTCGTACAGCTCATGGCAGGTGATGGCGGGCCACTGCGCGTGGGTCAACACCGCGCCGAGCTGAACCATCATGGCGGTGGTCAAGCCGGTGCCGACCATTTGGAGGAAGAAGGGCATGTTGGCCGTGGCCGCCGTGGTGCCGCCGCCGTGGACAAAGCCGACGCCGCCCGCCATCACAAAGCCGTCGCAGTAGCCATCGGCGATGGCCGTGCGCGGCGGGATCGCGCCGTAGTGGTGGGCGACCGGCGTGCGGATCTTCTCGCGCAGCAGCCGATTACCCGCCACGTCGTTGGCAAGGATGGGGCCCTCGAAGATCGTGATTTTGGGGAAGGCCTCTTCCAGTTCGCGCAGCACGGGCACGGCGCTGGAGACGTTGAGCAAAAAGTCATTCCAGTCGGCGTCGATGTGGAAGTAATCGGGCGTGACGTTGCTGATGCGCTCGATGGTCTCGTAAACGTCGAACCAGGGGCGCGTCTTGATTTTGAGCGAAGTATAGCCCAGCTCGACGGCTTTCTGCGCCTCGACCTCGTACTTCGCTGGCGACATGTCGTGATCCCAAAATGAGATGGGCACATCCGTGCGACACGGCTTGCCCAGCAGCCGGTGCACCGGCACGCCCGCCAGCTTGCCCGCCGCATCGAAGCAGGCCATTTGCAGGCCAGCACCCAGCGTGTCGTCCCACATTAGCTCGAAAGGCGAGCGCCCCAGCGCCCGCTCGACCGCCGCTTCGGGCACGCGGCCCCACGTGTAGTTCTGCACGGTCTCGCCCCAGCCCACCGTGCCGTCGTCCGTCGTGACGCGAATCACCTCGACCTCGGACCAGGCGTGGATGCCCGCGCGCTCCATCTCGCGCCGCACGCGCTCGACCATGGGAATCCAGAGCAGGATGCGTTCGATGTCGGTGATTTTGGCTGTCATCATCTTCCTCGTTCCCACGCTCTGCGTGGGAATGCTTGGCGAGACGCAGGAGCGTCTCACGATTGATTCAACATTTAGGTGTATCGATAACGCTTTCCCATCGATCCGTCCGCACGTGGGCGTGCGGACTCCGCGGGGCGCGCCACCCAACTACGTCGTGTGGAACGCCGTCAAAAAGGCCGCCACGCGCTCGACAATCACATCCAGCATGGCCTCGCCCTGTTCAACCGTCGCCGCCGCTGGATTGTCGGTGTAGCCGGTGCTGGCGGCCCAGGCGCCGTGGCGCTGCACCGTCGCGCCCGCAAAGTCGGCGAAGAGCCCTTGATCCGTGCCGGACAAATCTTCGAGCTGCGATAATTCATCCTCGCGCACCAAGTCGGGCCGCAGGGCACGCACGAGTGCCGTCTCAAATTCGCCAGCATGGCCCGGAATCAGATGCCCCGCAATCAGCCCGCGCTCGACCAGCGCCGGCTTGCCCAGCGACCAATAGTCCGCTGTCGCGATGGACACGTCGTGCCCCAGCCGGTTCACAAAATCCAGCCCGGTGACGCCGTTGAGACTGCTGTTGCCGCCGTGGCCGTTGAGCACGACCAGACGGCGAAAGCCGCTGAGCACCAGCCCTTCGAGCACGTCCGTGACGGCGGCGGCAAAGTGCTGGCTCTCGAGCGAGAGCACGCCCGCAAAGGGTCGGTGGTGGTGTGAATTGCCGTAGCTCATCACCGGCGCGACGAAGAGTTGCGCGCCGCTCGCTTCCGCTGCGCGCCGGGCCACGCTGCCGCAGAGCAGCGTGTCGGTGAGGATGGGCAGGTGGGGGCCGTGCTGCTCGATGGCGGCAGTCGGCAGCACAACGGTGCTGTTGGGCGCGAGGCGCTCGATTTCGTCGCGCGTGAGTTCGGCAAGGAGGACGGTGGATTGAGCGGTGGTGGGTGCGGTCACAGGTCACCTCGGTAGAGGGTTGAACGAGTCGCGCCAGCCGGTGGTTGGCGGAGGCGAAGCTTGGCTTTGCCCCATAGGTATCGTGGGATGCTTATCGCAATGTTGACCAGGCGATTTGTCTGCCCGAGTAAGATTGACAGCTTGCACTGCCCTAGAAGAAAGCTGAGCGATGAAGAATCGTGATTCGCCAGCCGAAATGGAGGATGGTGCACCCGCGAGCTTTCCGAGGTGCAGTTGTACTATATGCTGAAAATTGCGGGGCGTCAAGCGCTTTTTTAAGATTCACTTGCGGAACAGCATACTTTCCATTTGAATTTTAATACACTTTGCACAAACCTACCAGAGAAGAAAGTAAGATCATCCGCGTTGTGTTTCCTGTGGAGAAACGCAAGGTTCTTTACAAAAATTTTTCAGCCGCCTATACTTTCACTACACCACAGAGATTGGGCAGTCGTCTCCTCCTCGACGGGCCCACCCGAACAGGCCCACCCGTTTTTCTCGCCTTTTCGCCACCCTGAACGGCGAGCACGCACAGCCAGCAACAACAATGCGCCTCCTCATCACCGGAGCCAACAGCCCGCTCGCGCGGGCTTTCATTGCCGCACAGCCCATCTCGACTTCGATGCACGTCATCGACACGAATTTTGATACGCCAATTGAGCGCGCCACGTCCACAACTGACGACCTGCGCGATCCCGCCGTCGCGACCGACGCCGTGGCGGATGCCGATGCCATCCTGCATTTGGCTCCGCTCTACACCCGATTGGGTACGGAGCAGGAAACGCTCGATTACGCCACGCGCGGCACCTACCAGCTGGTGCTGGCCGCTGCCGACGCGAAGGTTTCGCGCGTTATTTTAGGCAGCACGCTCGATCTCTTCGCGACGCTGTGGAGCCGCTACCGCGTGGACGAATCTTGGCGACCGCGTCCGCTGCCGCCGCTGGAGCAGCTCTGTCCCTATCTCGCCGAGCTCGCCACGCGCGAAGTCGTCCGGGTAACGGGCACGCCGACGCTTTGCCTGCGCTTGGGTGCGGTGATCGACGATGAGCAAGCGGCCACGCAGCCGTTTGACCCGCGCTGGCTGCATGTCGACGACGCGGTGCAGGCGCTGCAAAAGGCGCTGGATGTGAAACACGAAGGCTGGTCAGTTTTGCACGTTGCCGCCAAGGGCGAGCGGGCAGCGGTTCCCGTGGCTGCCGCCGCGGACAAGCTTGACTACGCGCCGCAGCACGATTTCCGCGAGCGCTGGCCCGCGCAGCCAGCGTTCTCCACGCCGTCGCGACCCGATCCCATCCCGCCACGCGACATCAAGCGCGTCGTGATTTTCGGCGCGGGCGGGCCGCTGGGCAGCGCCGTGGCGAGTGAGTTAGCCAAGGAGTACACGCTGCGGCTGACGGACGTGCAGCCCATCGATGCGCTGGTAAACGCCGAGCCACAGTCGCCGGGCGCGCCGCTGCCCGCGGCGCTGGGCGAGCCGCACGAGTGGCGCGTGGTCGACGTGCGCGACGGGCAGCAGGTGCGGGATGCGTGCGAGGGGATGGACGCGATCATCAACTGCTCGGTGGTGCGCTACGGCGACGAAAATGTCTTTCGCGTCAACACCGTCGGCGCGTACAACGTGATGGAGGCGGCGGTGGCGCAGAAAATTCACCGCGTCGTCCACACGGGGCCGTTTATGCTGGGTGATCGCGGTGCGTTTGGCTACGACTGGGACGAGCGCATCGTCGACGACGTGCCGCCGCGCCCCGGCATCGGCTGGATTTATTTTCCGAGCAAGCGGCTCGGTCAGGCCATCTGCCGCATCTTTGCCGGGCACTATGGCTTGAGCGTGCCCGCGCTGGCCTTCTGTGAATTTTACAATCCGGACGTGCCGCGCAGCCGCCGCCTGCATCCACTCTCCATTTCCTGGCAGGATTCCGCCCGCGCCATTCGCGCCGCCCTCGAAATCGACAGCCTGCCGCATTCGTTTGAATACTTCCACATCGGGACGGAGCTGCCGCACGACGTCTTCTCCAACGAAAAGGCCAAGCGGCTGCTGGGCTGGCAGCCGCGGGACAATTTTGCGCGTCTTTATACACGGGACACCTCGCAGCCACGGACAGATTGAAATGGAGGAGAATGTGCACTCGCCAAGCGTAGAAGCTAACCGCCTGGATCGCGTGCTTGCGCAGACGCGTCTGTTGGTTGGTGCCTATGTGGCCTCAAATCTGATCTTTATCCTCGTCGGTTTTCTGATACAGGCGCTGGTAATGGATGAGGAGCAGGGATTTGTCAGACTGGCTGAATCGACTTACTCGTTGCTGTATGTCATTGGCATCATCGTGGCGGTCGTTGCAGCCTTTGTGGGTATCATCTATTTGGCGTCAACGCAAAGCCCATCTGCTATTGTACAGCGAGAGAATGTCGGCTCAATTGAAGGACTTGTCAAGCAGCTTCAGCAAGGCGTAATGAGGCGAGCAGGGGCTCTTCAGGTGGTTGGTATCGTGGGGCTTGTTCTCTTTTTTCTGAACGGAAATTTTGCGCATTTGTTGCAGTTTACGGGCGCAGCGGTTGTGCTCTACCTGTTTCTCTGGCCGCGTCGTGGCCGCTGGCTAGCCGCCGCGGAATCCTCGGAGCTTTAGCACTAAGGCCAATCCAAGAAACAAATCGTCCCGCCGGATGTGACAGTCACGCCCATTTACTGCCAGGGAAAGTCTCTCTTATGGAGGGCCGTGACAGTCACCCCGGCTACCTCACGGGATATTTAATTTTCTGGAATAGCCTAAATCGAATTCTCACGCATCAAATATTCACGCATCATGAACTTCACCATCGCCGCCCTCTGCACCACTTACCACCCCGCTTCACACGCGGACGTGATCGTCTCGCGCTGGCTGGAGCCGGTTTTCTCCGACAAGCAGTGGGGCTGGGAGCCGCGGTCGAAGATCGTCTCGCTCTTCGTCGACCAGTTTCCGCCCAACGACATCTCCGCGCTCTCGCCGGCGGAGCGACAAGCCCGCGGCTTCTCCAAGCAGGACGATCTGGCGCGGCTCAAAGCGCAGGAGTACGACGTGCCGCTCTACGGCTCGATCCGCGAGGCGCTGCTCAGGGGCGGCGACAAGCTCGCCATCGATGGCGTGCTGCTGATCGGCGAGCACGGCGACTACGGCTTTAACGAGCTGGGCCAGCACCTCTACCCGCGCAAGGAGTTTTTCGATGAGATCGTCGCCCTCTTCCGCGAGACGGGTCAGGTCGCGCCCGTCTTTTGCGACAAACATCTCTCGTGGAATGCTGACTGGGCGCAAGAGATGGTCGACACATCGCGCGAGATGGGCTTCCCGCTGATGGCCGGCTCGTCGCTGCCGTATACGACGCAGCTCCAGCCGCCGCTGCCGCCCGGAAGCAAAATCGAGGAGGGCGTGGCCGTTTTTTACGTTGGCTCGGAGACATACGGCTTTCACAGCCTGGAGGGGATGCAGTCTTTCGTAGAGACGCGCGCCGGCGGCGAATCCGGCATCCGCGCGGTGACGACGTACAAGGGCAACGACCTTTGGTCGGCACTGGAAAGTGGCGCGTGGTCGCGCGACTTGTTCGAGGCGGCGCTGGCGACCTGCACGCACGTCGAGCCGGGCGACATGCGTGAGAACTGCCGCCAAGCCGAGCCGCGCGACGGCCACGGCAGCCCCGTTGCCTTCTGCTTCGAGCACGCCGACGGCCTGCGCACGACCCACGTTTTGCTGGCCGGCCACATCGAAGATTTTGGCTTTGCCCTGCGCACGGAGGATGGCACAATCCACGCCAACCGCTGGGAAGCGGGCGGCCCCCACGACTTCTACCACCACTTCGCCGTGCTGGATGCCAACATCCAGCAGATGTTTCTCACGGGCGAGCCCCCCATTCCCATCGAGCGCACGCTGCTCACAACCAAGCAGATCGCGGCGGCGATGGGGGCGCTGTCGACACCGGGCGAGCGGGTCGAGACGCCGGGGTTGATGATCGCGTATGGGCGGTAAGCCTTGATAGATTTGGATAATTTCACCTGCTTCTTCTGTTCGTTCCGCTTTGTTCGCTTATTTTCCGTTCCCAAGGAGACCCACATGAACACCTTTTCCCGTCGACAATTTCTACGCCTGACCGGCGTCTCGCTGAGCGCCGCCGCGATTCTGGCCGCCTGCGGGCCCGGTGGTGAAACTGCTGCGCCCGCCGCCGATGCCGAAGCCAGCGACCTCTTCATGAACTTCCCCGCCAACAACGTCGAGCAGTGGTCGCGCATTCCTGCTGATCACGAAATGGGGACGCTGGTGACGGAGGAGGAATGGTATGCAATTTTGGGTGAGCCGCCAGCGGAGGGCATCACGATTGCGGGCTTTCAGGGCGGCTGGGGCGAGGCGTGGATCGATGCGGTGATCGCCAGCCTGGAGGAAGACTTCCCCGGCATCGTCATCAACAAGGATTTTGACCCGCGCATCTGGGAGAAGATGAAACCGCGGCTGGTGGCGGGCGAAGTGCCCGATTGGAACTACTACGTGCTCGGCCCCTGGGGCGGCGACTGGAAGGCGGGCGTGGAGGAGAATTTGGTGATTCCCGGAGACTTTCTGATGGACCTCGAAGCCTACGGCGTGGACGGCCAGCGCGTGGGCGAGCTGGTGACGCCGGGGGCGCTGGAAGCGGCCAACGGGGGCCTGAGCGATGGCCAGTGGTCGCTGCCGCTGTCGCAGTCGGTCTACGGCATCTACTACAACGCCACGCTCTTTGAGGAGAACGGCTGGTCCCACCCCGCCGATCTCACGTGGGAAGAGTTTGAGGAGCTGATGGCCGAAATCGCTGCTTCCGGCATTGCGCCGATGACCTATCCCGGCAAGTATCCCGGCTACGTGAACAACATTGTCAACGCGCTCAAATACAAGAAGGCGGGCCCCCAGGCGCTCTGCGATGCGGACAACCTGGTGGAGGGGGCGCAGATGAATCCCGACTTTACGTGGGCGATTGAGCAAGTCCAGGAGATTTTTGCCAACGGCTACATCTTCGAAGGATCGGATGCGATGACGCACACCGAATCGCAGCAGATTTTTGTGGACGGCAAAGCGGCCATGATTCCCAACGGCTCGTGGATGCCCAACGAGCAGCGCTCGACCACGCCCGAGGATTTCCGCATGAAGTTTAGCGCCATCCCCGCCCCGGCGGACGCCAAAGGCGCGTCCAACGCGGTCGAGTTTGACAGCGGCGCGGCGGAGCTGCAAATCGGCAACGGCCAAAATCCGCTGTGGGGCATGGAGGTCATGCGCCGCATCTACTCGCCCACGGTGCAGGCCATCTTTGCCGAGGAAATTGGCTCGCCCATGGCGATGATCAACGTGCTGGAGAATGCCGATGTCTCCGCCGAGTGGGAGTCGGCAGCCGATGCCATCGAAGAGGCCGACGGCAACAACATCGTGACCTTCTCCGGCGGCTGGTATCCCGAAATGGGCAAGCGCTACGAAGAATCGCTGGGCGACATCTGGACGGGCAAGATGAGCGCCGAGGATGCGCAGGCAATTTTGGAGCGGGGCGCCGAGGAAGTCCGCAGCGACGACAGCGTTACGAAATACTCGCGCGAGTGTGCATAGGATTGCGGCACAGCGTGCGGCGAACGTCGCTGCTTTGACGATTGGTAATTGGTTATTCGCAACTGGAAAATCTCGCACCCAACCCAGTTGCAAATCACCAATTACCACTCCCCACTGCCAAGTCGGTTTAGCCCTGAGATTTCCACCATGTACAAACGTCAACAGCGCATCTTCATCTGGTCGTTCCTGCTGCCCGGCCTGATTTTGTACACGATCTTTTCCGTCTACCCCTCGCTGCGCGGCATTCAGATCAGCCTCTACGACTGGTCGGGGCTCTCGATGAACATGAATTGGGTGGGGCTGGAAAATTTTGCTCAGCTCTGGCGCGAATTCACCGATCCGGATGATTATTACAATATCCGCCTCTACCTTTCGCACAACTTCCTGCTCTTTATCTTTAGCCTGATTACGATTGTGCTGGCGCTGGTGGCGGCGGCGCTGATCCACAACAAGCCGCGCGGCTACAACCTTTTTCGCGTCACCTACTTCTTTCCCAACGTGCTGGCGGTTCCGGCGATTGCCGTGCTGTGGAGCATGGCGCTCAATCCCGAATACGGCATCGTCAATGCCGTGCTCAAGCTCATTGGGCTGGAGCAGCTGGCGCTGCCCTGGATGAGCCTGCAGTACGAGCTGCCCTTCTTCCGGCTCGGTCTCTACGTGGTCGGCTTCATCATCATCTGGGCGGGTCTGGGCTGGTTTATGATTCTCTTTCTGGCGTCGATCCAGAACATTCCGCAGGAGCTGATCGACGCCGCCCAAATCGACGGCGCGACCCGCGTGCGCGCCTTCTTCGCCATCACCATCCCGCTGATCTGGGAGACCGTGCGCACGGTGATGATCTTCGCCGTGATCGGTGCGCTCAACACCTTTGCGCTCACCTTCGTGCTCTTCGAGCAGAATCCGAACAAGCACTCCGACGTGATCATGAATTACTATTACTGGCAGGCCTTTAGCAACAACAACTGGGGCTACGCCTCGGCCATTGTCGTGCTGATTTTTATTGTCACGATGATTGCCTCGCTGCTCGCCTACCGCGTCTTTGAGCGCGACGCCGTCCAGTATTAGCGGCTGTCCTTTCGAGGCGCAGCGAGAAATTTGTATTCACCTGGAAAACTACCCATGGCCAACACCAGCCCCATCGCCCAAACCGGCACGCCTCTCCAGCGCGCCCCCAGGCAATCCACCTTTACCGGCGTGCTTGCGGAAGGCGGCACGCGCGCGCTTTGGCTCGCTGTGCAGGCGCTGCTCTGGTTCTTCTGCTTTCTCGTCGTCTTTCCCCTGCTGTGGACGGTGTTGACTTCGCTCAAAACCAGCCGCGAACTCTTCACCAGCACCTGGGGGCTGCCCGCCACGCCGCAGTGGGCCAACTACGCCCGCGCCTGGGAGCAGATGCAGGTGGGCAGCTACATCTTCAACAGCATCGGCGTCAGCGCGATGAGCATCGTCTTCATCATGTTGCTGAGCAGCATGATCGCCTACGTGCTGGCGCGCTACCAATTTCGCGGCAACCGCTTTCTCTTCTTCTACTTCATTGCGGGCATGATGGTTCCCGGCTTTCTGGGCATGATTCCCGCCTGGTTTCTGCACCGCTCGCTGGGCACGCTCGGCTCGCGCTGGGGGCTGATCATCCAGTACACGGCGGGCGGCTTGCCCTTCACCATCTTCTTCCTCTACAGCTTCTTCAAGACCATTCCCCGCGAGATGGAAGAATCCGCCATTATCGACGGCGCAACGCTCTACCAGGTCTTTTTCCGCGTGATGCTGCCGCTGGCGCGAGGCGGCATCTTGACCATTGCGGTCTTCAATTTTCTCGGCGTCTGGAATGAATATCTGTGGGCGCTGGTGACTATCTCGCGCGATGAGCTCAAGACGCTGCCGCTGGGCATGGCCAATCTGCTCCAGCAGTCGCAGTATGCCACGGATTGGGGGGCGCTCTTTGCGGGCTTCGTCATCATGCTCGTGCCCACCTTTCTCGTCTATGCTATTTTCCAGCACAAGCTAACCGAAGGCATCACCGTCGGCGCGCTCAAGGGGTAGCGCACGGAGTGGCGCGGCGTCCCATGAAGAGCGTTGTTTACGCATCAACAGTATCCTACCCGTTCACACATCACACATCACACATCACACATCACGCATCACGCATCACGCAGAAAACCATGACCGAACACGCCTACATCGTCCAGCCCGTTTACAAAGCCTTGCAGCTGCTGGATTGCTTGGCGGCGGAGCAGCGGGCGCTCTCGCTCAAGGAAATTTCCTACCTCTCCGGCTTCCCCAAAGCCACCACCTACAAGTACCTCTGTACCCTTCAGGTCAGCGGGCTGGTGGCGCGCGACGATTCGACCAACCTCTACCGGCTGGGCGCGCGGCTGTGGGAGCTGGGCCAGCTCGTTGGCGGGCAGCTCGATGTGTGCAAAGTGGCGCTGCCCCACATGCAGCAGCTGCGCGACCAGTTCAACGAGACGATTAACCTGGGCGTGCTGGAGGGGCAAGAGGTCGTTTACGTCGAAATGGTGGAGAGCCGGCTTTCGCTGCGGATGCAGGCGCGCTTGGGCAGCCGCGATCCTGCCTATTCGACGGCCATTGGCAAGGCGATCTTGTCCCGCCTGCCAGCCGAGCAGTGGCAGCACCACCTGCCCCGACAGCTCACGCGCCGCACGCGGCACACCCTCACTTCGCTGGAGGCGCTGCAGCTGGATTTGCGCCAGACGCGCGCCCGCGGCTTTGCCCGCGACTGCGAGGAAAACGAGGCGGGCGCGCGCTGCGTCAGCGCCCCCATCCTGGATGCTCGCCACGTGCCGGTCGCCGCCATCAGCCTCTCCGCCCCCGCCATGCGTTTTGAGGACGGCTTGGAGCCCGCCGTGGCCAAAGCGGTGGTGGCGAGCGCGGCGGCGATTTCGTCGGGGCTGGCGGGGAGTTAGACGCTCCGGAAGAACGCGACGGTTCGGGAGGTAGTTGGTCGTTGGAGATCGGTAATTGCGGCTGGGTGCATTGTCAAACCTCCAATTACCGATTACCAATCTCTAATTACAAGAGACTTGGCGCGTGGGGGAAATGCTCATCCCATTCTACCCCACATCCGGCACGAGCGCGATGCAATCGACCTCAATCAGCATCCCCGGCGGCAGGCCCGCCTGCACGGTCGTGCGAGCGGGATAGGGTTCGCCGAGATACGCTTTGTAAATTTCGTTCATCTCGCCAAAATCACCGAGGTCCGCCAGAAAGATGCCGACGCGCACCGCCTGCGACCACGATGTACCCGTGGCCTCCAGCAGCGTGGTCACGTTGTCGAAGGCCAGCTGCGCCTGCTCGGCAAAGGAGCCGAGCCGTAGCTCGCCGCTCGACGGATCGACCGGGCCTTGGCCGGAGACGTAGAGCGTGGGCCCGCTGGCGAGCATCGCGGGCGAGTAGACGCCAAGCGGCGGCGCGCCCTGGTCGGATGTAATTTGTTTGCGCATGAGGTGTCCTTGTTGAGCGTTGGATAGATATTCATCATACCACGGAGCTCACGATGAGTGAACAGCTTTTTACCGCAACCGAATTCACCCTGCCCCACAGCTTCACCGACGGCATCGAGGGCCCGGCCTGCGACGCGGCGGGCAACGTCTACGCCGTCAACTACGCGCGGCAGGGGACGATTGGTAAGGTGACGCCAGCAGGCGAGGCGAGCGTTTTTGTCGAGCTGCCCGAGGGCAGCATCGGCAACGGCATCCGCTTTAATAAAGCGGGCGAGATGTTTATCGCCGACTACACGGGCCACAACATCCTGCGCGTCGACATGCAGACGCGCGCCATCAGCGTCTACGCCCACGACAACAGGCTCAACCAGCCCAACGATCTCACCATCAGCGCCGACGGCGTGCTCTTTGCGAGCGACCCCAACTGGGGCGACGACACGGGCCGACTCTGGCGCGTGGGGCACGACGGGCGCTTTGTGCTGCTCGAAGACAATATGGGCACGACCAACGGCGTCGAAGTCAGCCCGGACGAGCAGACGCTCTACGTCAACGAAACGGCGCAGCAGCGCATCTGGGCCTATGATTTGTCGGCGGACGGCGACATCAGGAACAAGCGGCTGCTCATTCAGTTCGACGAGCACTTTCTGGACGGGATGCGCTGCGACGCGGCGGGCAACCTCTACGTAACGCGCTGGGGCGGCGGCTTTGTGGACAAAGTCTCGCCCGCGGGTGAATTGGTGCAGACGATTCGGCTGCACGGCGAAAAATGCACCAACCTCACCTTTGGCGGCCCGGATGGGCGCACCGTCTACGTCACCGTCGCCGATGTGTGGCACAGGGCAAATCGAAAGCTTTCGCGCCGACCAACCGGGTCGGCTGACGCCGCCGTAGCGTAAGACCGTGCAGCTATATGAACGCTTTGTGGTAGGGTAGGTCAGCGGAGCCGTCAAACTTTGTCATTCCCGTGAAAACGGAAATCCATTCGTGTGCCAAACATAGATTCCCGCCTCCGCGGGAATGACAAGACTATCTCGGTTCTGATTCGCCGTTTCTTGGTATTTGCTTAAGGCTAATCCAAGATTATAAATGTACCACGGCTGATTGTGATGGAGGTGCGTCGCACTTGGGAAAGTGCAACGCACCGTAGGCTGTGTTGACCGCACAAGAGAGACATTCGACCGTGCGACGCACCTTCTGAGGTGCGTCGCACATCCAACATGGCTTATCCCGGTATGGTTAATTTCCTGGATTGCTTAACGCCAGTTTTCGGTCGCTTCTAGCTGCGCAATTAGAACTTGTCCCTTCGCCTTACAATGTACGGTTCTCTGAGGGATTGTGGGGTGCAACGAGCAACGCGGCCCAGCGTGCGATGCACCTTCGGAAGGTGCATCGCACATCTGGCTTGTCTATCACCCGAAATGGGTGGGACTTCCCCCAAACGTGCGACGCACTTCGAAAAGTGCGACACACCGTCGGTCGGGCCTTGTGCGTCTACCCCATAAAAGCTCAGAGAACACGATGTACAATCAAGGCCATCGACCGTGCGGCTGCAAGCCGCACCTACAGTTCGCGGAAATCATATGCGACTATCCAACAAAACCGCCCTCATCACCGGCGGCGGCTCCGGCATCGGGCGGGCGATTGCGCAGCGCTTTGCGGTGGAGGGCGCACGTGTGGCCGTAATCGATTTGGTAAACGAGCGGGCGCGGGAGACGGTGCAAATGCTCGGCTCCCAAACAGAAAATGATGACGCGTGGCACCTCGCCATCGAAGCCGACGTGTCCAACGGCGAGCAGGTCAACGCGGCCGTGCGGCGGACGCTCGATACCTTTGGCTCCCTCGACATTCTCGTCAACAATGCGGGCCTCTCCGCGGGCGACGACCTGCGCACCATCGACGAGGCGACGTGGGACGTGAACCTGAACGTCGTGCTCAAGGGCACTTACCTCTGCGCCAAAGCCGTGCTGCCCGCAATGATCGAGCAGCGACGCGGGGCTATTGTCAACGTTGCCTCGGTGAACGGGATGATGGGGCTGGGCGAGGAGGCCTACAGCGCGGCCAAGGCGGGCGTGATAAACCTGACGCAAAATTTGGCGGTCAAGTATGGCCAATTTGGCGTGCGCGCCAACGTGATCTGCCCCGGCACGGTGCGCACGCCGATTTGGCGGACCCAGGTGGAAGAGACGCCGGATATTTTTGAGCGGCTCGCGGCGTGGTACCCGCTTGGTCGTGTGGGCGAGGCGGACGATATCGCCAATGCGGCGCTCTTTCTCGCCTCGGACGAAGCCACCTGGATCACCGGCACCACGCTCCCCGTGGATGGTGGCCTGACGGCGGGCAGCTACGGCATGATGCGGGCGCTGGGTGGGGCGTAGAACGTGAAATCAAAAGCCCGCCTGTTACGGCGGGCTTATCAAGTATCAGTTTTAGATTGAGGCTATGCGTGCGCCGTTAATACTTCCCCAATATCCCGCGGAGAGGCTTCTAGGGCAAACAGCGATTTGACCAGCAAGTCTACCGAAACCGACGGATCACCCTTTTCCATCTTGGCGACCCTCGATTGGCTGGAGCCAATTTTACCGGCCAGCTGCGTCTGCGTAATATCGCTTTCTTTCCGGCGTTGCTTAAGATAGCTACTAAGCGCTAATTTCAACTCAACATAGGCTGACTCTTGGGGAGTCAGCCCCAAAAAATCTTCAACCGTTGTGGAGACCCAGCCTTTTTCTTCCAATCGCTTGCGCTTATCTGCGTTCATATTGTCTGTACCTAATTCTAGGGCTCATCATACTTCTTAAGCCGATTCTTACATGCCTTTTTGATACTTTCAGGAGTCTGTGAAGTCTTCTTTGAAAAAATTTCTAAAATAATAATGGCATCTACATCAATACGATAAATAATTCTCCACGTCGAATCTAAATCTTTAATTCGCAACTCGTGGCAGCGTTTCCCAATTGTTGTCATTGGCCTTGAGTCAGGCATCGAAAGAATCTCTCCTTGCTGTAACTGTCGGAGCAAGTAACCTGCTATAATTCGAGCTTTTTCTGAGAGAGGCGGCGTCTTTATTTCACCTTTAAGAAAAAATAATTCCTTGTTCTGTGAATGGCGTTCTGCGTTTTCGTTCACGTTTCTCCTTTCGACATCTGTATAAAATTAGGTATTTATCATTCATCACAAATCTCCTATCACTACACAACGGTCCAAGCAATAATTATATCATACGTGACATATTGTACCATGTGTAATATGGCTTGTCAAGTTCGATATTCAGATTTCAGATTTCAGATTGGACGGCATATCACGGCATGTCAAGGTGGCGCAGGACAACTCAACGGCTTCAATTTATAAAAAGCTATGTGCAAATTCCCCCTTCAATCAAAAACCCAAAGGAATCCCCAATGAACAAGTGGAGCCAATCGCAAGCGCTTTTCGAGCGCTCGCAGAAATCGCTGGCGGGCGGGGTGAGCAGCAACGTGCGCATTGCCGCCAAACCGCTGCCGCTCTTTTTTGAGAGCGCGGCGGGCGCGTGCATGACGGACGTCGACGGCAACGAGTACATCGACTACACCCTGGCGCAGGGGCCGATGATTCTGGGCCATTCGCCCGCTGCGGTGCTGGATGCGGTGAATATGGCGATGCGCAAAGGGCAGCTTTATGCGGGGCAGCACCAGCTGGAAATTGACGTGGCCGAGCAGATGGTCGAACTGGTTCCCTGTGCCGAGCTCTGCCGCTTTGGCCTGAGCGGCTCGGAGATGGTGCAGGCGGCCATGCGCCTGGCGCGCGCGGTGACGGGTCGCCGCAAAATTTTGCGCTTCGAGGGCCACTACCACGGCTGGTTTGACAACGTGCTCATCAGCCTTGCCCCACCGCTGGACAAAGCCGGCCCTCGCAAGCGGCCCAACGTGCTGCCGATGACCAACGGGCAGACGCTCAGCGCGCTCGACGATTTTGTGGTGTTGCCCTGGAACGACCTCGCGCTTGTCGAGCAATTGTTCGACGAGATGGGCAGCGAAATCGCCGCCGTTATGACGGAGCCGATGATGTGCAACACGGGCGCGATCCCGCCGCAGCCGGGCTTTCTGCAGGGGCTGCGCGACCTGTGCGACGAGCACGGCGCGCTGCTCTACTTCGACGAGACGATCACCGGCTTCCGGCTGGCGCTCGGCGGCGCGCAGGAGCGTTTTGGCGTGACGCCCGATCTGGCGAGCTTTGCCAAGGCGATGGCGGGCGGCTTTGCCAACGCCGCGCTCGTGGGCAAGCGCGAGCTCATGCAGCGCTTTGCCGAGGATGTCAACCACTCCGGCACCTTTAACAGCAACGTGATTTCGATGGCCGCCTCCGCCGCCACGCTCGCCGAGCTGCGGCGCGACGATGGCGCCATCTACCGCCACATCGACAAAATTGGCAGCGCGCTGATAGACGGCGTCCGCGAGATCGCCGCCCGCCACGGGCTGCCGCTCCACGTGCAGGGCCTGCCCTGTGCCTTCCATCTCTCCTTCAACGAAGACCCGCCCATCCGCGACTACCGCGACTACGCCCGGCACGCCGACAAGCAGCGCTACGAAGCCTTCACCGTCGGGCTGCTGGAGCGCGGCGTGCGCGCGATTGGCCGCGGCGTCTGGTACGTGTCGGCGGCGCACACGGAGGAACACGTGGAGAAGACGCTAGAGGCAATTGAAGAGGCGATGCGTGATGCGTGATGCGTGATGCGTGAACTGGTAAACAACCACCGCGACATTGAACTGTGCTTTTGGTCAATCAACCAGTACACGCACCACGCACTACACATCAACTCCCGATCAATACAACCAATCTCAACCAAAATCCCCTATGCTTATCATCGATTCCCATCTCGATCTCTCCTGGAACGCTTGCCAGTGGAACCGCAATCTGCTTGATTCCGCGCTCACGATCCGCGTGCAGGAGCTCTTTATGCCGGGCTTTGGGCGCGGCAACGGCACGGTGGCGCTGCCGGACATGCGGCGCGGGCGCGTGGCCGTCAGCGTGGCGACGCTGCTGACGCGCTCGACGGGCAACCGAGCGCCCAACATCGACTACGGCTCGACCGCGCAGGCCTACGGCGTGGCGCACGGGCAGCTCGCCTACTACCGCGCGCTGGAGCAGCAGGGCCACTGCCGCGTGCTGGTGGACAAAGCGGGGCTGGATACGCACATCGCCGAGTGGCAGGCGTGGGAGGCCGAAGCGGGCGACGCGCTCACGAGCGAGACGCCGCCGCTCGGCTTTGTGATCAGCACCGAGGGGGCCGACGCGATTTTGTGGCCGGAGCAGCTTGAAGCGTGGTACGACGCCGGGCTGCGGCTGCTGGGGTTGACGCACTACGGACCCGGTCGCTACGCGGGCGGCACGGGCGTGGACAGCGGCCTCACTGACCTCGGACAGCCGCTGCTGGCCGAGATGGCGCGCGTCGGCGTGCTGCTCGATCTAACCCACTGCTCGGACGCCTCGTTCTGGCAGGCGCTCGACCTGTACGATGGCCCCGTGCTCGCCAGCCACAACAACTGCCGCGCCCTCGTCCCCCGCCAGCGCGAGTTCAGCGACGACCAAATCCGCGCCATCATCGAGCGCGACGGCGTAATCGGCGTGGCGCTCGATGCGGCCATGCTCAAGCCGCACTGGGTCGTTGGCCAAAGCACCAACGCCGGCGTTACGCTCAGCACGGTCATCGACCACGTCGATCACATCCGCGAGCTGGCGGGCGGCAGCACGCGCCACATCGCCATCGGCACCGATTTGGACGGCGGCTTTGGGCAGGATCAAGCGCCGCAGGATTTGGAGACGATTGCCGATTTGCAGAAGCTGCCAGGATTGTTGACCGAGCGGGATTACAGCGAGGATGAGATTGCCGCGATTTGTCACGGCAACTGGCTGCGCTTTTTGCGCGAGGCGTGGGGGGAGGGGTAGGCGATGTTGGGGTAGGTGAGGGTTGCGGTGGTTGGGGAACTTGGGAAATCTTGATAGAATTAGGACTTACGCACTTCAGGGGCGTAAGGGCACGCTATGGCGTGCCCCTACGCCGAGCATCCAGGTCAACTGCGTAAGTCCTAAGAATATAAACATCGACATCGCTGCAAATTTGAAAAGCGCGACCCAACACCGCACGCAGCCGACCCCGCTCTGGGAGGCGGCTAATGCCCCATTAGGTGGCTCGTATTATAAACGTACCTGAAAGCATGAAAACTGAATTGGCGGCTTGGAACAATGGCCAAGGCATTGACCTGGAGTCGTGGATTGCTTGCGTGGGCAGCTTTAGTCTTGCTGTCGGCTACCTGTCCATCTTCTGTCCCGAGTTTGTTGAGTTTGAAGGATATATCCTGAGGAAAGGATTTTCTGAAGATTCGTTGCGCGGTTTTGAGAAGAGCTGTGGCAGAGATAGAAAATCCGTTGAAGCAATTTTGAATCATCTTCATATCGATTCTATACAGCATACTGGATGTGAGGACTTGTCAAAGGACAAAATCATTGTGCTGGGCAGCAAGCTGAAAGAAATTTACGAAGCTAGACTTCGATGGCAGTTTCCTGATAAACCCTGCACGGTTTTGTTTTATGAGCCAGATCAAGCCGACGATTTAGAAGCTTATGAAATTACCTTTTGGCAAAGAGCACATGAAAAGTCGGATTCATGAATATTTCTCTGGGCCAATACTGGCGCCTGCTTGCTCAATATCTGAAGCCGCGACGAAGCAAGGTAGCTTTATTAACCCTTTTGCTTTTCTTGGGAGATTGGTATTCAACTGCTCAACCCTCAGTTTATTCGCTACTTTATCGACACCGCAAGTCATCCACAGCCATGCAATCGATGACGATGTGTTGATGCGCGCCAACCACATTCTGCCTGCGCTGCTGCCTCTGGAAATTGGCGGCGTGCCGCGGCGTCACAGGCGACTTTTATCCAATCGGGTGCATCGCCTATTTGATCCTGGCAGCAGGGCCTATAGATCTTCATCAGAATACGCTTAACAAAACATCGATCAACTGAGTTTCCCATGCACATCAACGATCTCGAAACCCCCGTCGCTGTCATCGACCTCGACCGGCTCGACCACAACATCCGCAAGCTGCAAGCGCACCTGACTGCCCACGGCATCGACAACCGACCGCACATCAAGACGCACAAGATTCCCGAAATTGCGCACATGCAGGTCAACGCCGGGGCGGTGGGGATTACCTGCCAGAAGCTGGGCGAGGCGGAGGTGATGGCGCAGGCGGGCATCCGCGACATTTTTATCCCCTACAACCTGTTGGGCGAAGCCAAGCTGGAGCGGCTGATGCACCTGACGCGTCGCGCCCAAATCAGCGTCACGGCGGATTCGGCGACGACCATCGACGGCTACGCTCAAGCTGCGCGGCGAGAGGGCACGACGCTGACCGTGCTGGTAGAGGTCGACACCGGGGCGGGGCGCTGCGGCGTGCCCACGCCCGAAGCGGCGGCGACGCTGGCGCGGCAGATTGCACAGGCGGAGAATCTCCACTTTGGCGGCTTGATGACCTACCCCAGCAGCGAGCGCGTCGGCCCGTTCGTGGACGAAGTTCGGCAACTGCTGTCAGCGGGCGGCATCCCCATTGAGCGCGTCAGCGGCGGCGGCTCGTACGTGATGTGGCGGGCCCACGAGTTTCCCGAAATTACCGAGCACCGCGCGGGTCAGTACCTACTGGGCGATCGCTCGATGGTGGCGGCGGGGGTCACCGGCGCGGATGAAATTGCCATCAGCGTCATCACCACCGTGGTCAGTCGCCAGGGTGACCGCGGCATCCTCGACGGCGGCAGCAAGACCTTCTCGTCCGACAAGGGCAAAGAGCCGGGCCACGGCTTGATTGTAGAGTACCCAGAGGCCCTCTTTCAAAGCATGTCCGAAGAGCACGGCCACGTCGATTTTTCGGCCTGTGCCCAAAAGCCCGAAGTCGGCGAGCGGGTAACGGTCTGGCCGAACCACGTTTGCCCCGTCGTCAACTTGTTCAATCAGGTGGTTGGCGTGCGCGGCGACGAGGTCGAGGTGGTGTGGCCGGTGACGGCGCGGGGGCGCTTGCAGTAGTGCGCAGCAGCTTTTTCTATGCGTAGTGCGCGCGACAGTCCGCCTCGCGCCCGCGCACGACGCGCTTGCCCTCCAGTGCTCCACTCGTCTCGGTCACGACGGTGTTCTGCTGCTCGTCGTCGGTGTCCCAATCGTCGTGTTGGTAGTAGATGACGACCCAGTCGTCGGTCTTGTCGAGATCGTGGGCGCGGGCCGTGTTCGAGAAAAGCACCGTAAATGACCAGTTGCCCTGGTCGTCCGAGCGCTCGGTGTGCAGGAGGGGGAGCCACGACTCGTTGTCGGGGTTAAAGCGTTTGGGGGCAATGCGCTGGAGATCGTCGTCCGCGGCGCGGCGGCGGTACTCGGCGTCGACATCGAGCAGCGTGGCGACCGACGGCTGCGCGTCGGTTGCGTCCTCTTCGCCCTGCCCGTCGCGCGTGCGCTGGCGGCTGCGGCGCTGGGCCGATTGGCTCAACATGCCGGCCAAGCTCGTACGCACCTGCTCGATGCGCTTCTCGCCAAAGCCCTCGACGCTGTCCAGCCGCCCGTCGTGCGCGGCCTGCTCCAGCTCCGCCAGCGTCTCGATGCCCAACGCCTCGTGAATGCGTTCGGCCAGCTCCTCGCCGATGCCGGGCACGCGCGTCAACGCCGCCTCCGGCGACGTTTGAGACCGGAGCTGCTGGCGCAGGCGCGAATCGCCCGTGCTCACGTACTCGCCGATCACGCTGGCCAGGCTTTCGCCGATGTTCGGCAACTCTTCCAGCGACTTGGCCCCGTCCTGCTCGACCACCTGCGCAATCTCCTCGTCTGCATCGCGCACGGTTTGCGCGCCGTCGCGGTAGGCGCGGATGCGGTAAGGATTGGCCGCTTGGCGTTCGAGCAGGTCGGCTAGGTCGTCGAGCAGGTCGGCGATGTCGTCGTTGGAGATTTTGGTGTTTGCCATGTTGCGCTTGCTTTCGGGCGTAGTGGGAAGACAGCTCACTTCGGTAGATTGGCTGGTTAACCCCCTTCCCCGCCTCCGCGAGGACAGGCTCCAGCCTCCCCCAATTTGGAGGAGGAGCCGATGCTTCGTTGGCCCAGTCGCGGCTCCCTCCCCAAGCTGGGGAGGGCTGGGGTGGGGTCTTCGCGCCGTTTCCTCTTGATCCGCGTCATTCCGCGTCCGAAACTTCTGCCACGCTACCTGCTTAACCCGCTGATCCGCGACATCTCCTCCTCGCTCAGCTCAAAATCGAACACGTCGAAGTTGCTCTGGCGATGCTCCGCATCCGAGGAGCGCGGAATCGTGCAGACGTGATCCTGCTGGATCAGCCAGCGCAGCGCCACCTGCGCCGCCGACTTGCCGTGCGCTTCGCCGATTTCCTCGAGCGTCTCGTTGCTGATCAGCTCGCCCTTGTCCAGCGGGCTGTAGGCCGTAAGCAGGTAGTCCATCTGCTGCGCCTGCTGTACCAGCGCATCCTGGTTTTTGTCGGCGTGGTACTCGACCTGGTTGCAGAAAATCGTGGCGTACTGCGTCGCCTCCTCCACCTGCTGCGGCGAAAAGTTGCTGACGCCGATGTGGCGGATGCTGCCCTCGTCCTGGAATTCCTTAAGCGCAGTCAGCGTCTCCTCGTGGGGCACGTCCTCGCTGGGCCAGTGCATCAACATCAGGTCGATGTGGGTGCCGAGCTTGCGCAGGCTCTCGCGCGTGGAGGAGAGCGTCTCCTCGCGCGCAAAGTTGTCCGGGTTAACTTTGGAGACGAGAAAAATTTCGTCGCGGGGGACGGAGCTGTTGGCGAGCGCCTGCCCCACAAATTCTTCGTTGTCGTAAGCCTGGGCCGTGTCGATGTGGCGATAGCCGATTGATAGCGCGTCCTCAACCCCTTCGCGGGCTTCGTCGCCCTTGAGCTGCCACGTGCCAAAGCCCAGCACGGGCACGGGCTCGCCTTTGATCGTGATGTTAAACATAAATTCCTTTCTGTTCCGCTAATTTTCCGCCTCACCGTATCGTCTGCTCGCGGCCTGGCGCAGTAGGCTGTACGGCAAACTGTATCGGATGTAGACCGCGTTATTGCTACGCCAGAAAAATAATTGCCCCACTGGATAGCGTCTCCGACACGCGCCAGAACCGACTGGAACGACGAGGGACGTGCGGCGCGTGCCGGGGACGCGGACAATTGGTATGGTTGACTTTCTGGCGTGAATCAATAGGCAGAATTCACTGCACGGCCAGAAATTGGCCGACGGCGCGCTTCCACTGCGCCGGGCTGGTCACCAGCGCATCGGCGTGGCCGGATTGTTCAAAGAGCACGAACTGCTTATCGGCGCTGCCGAGGCGATCATAGAGGTGGCTTGCCTGCGCTTGAGTAACGCGCGTGTCGTGAACGCCGTGGATCACCAGCGTCGGCACGTCGACGCTGGTGGCGTAGTCGGCGGGGTTGTGCTGGAAGCCCGAAAAGCCGCTCTGCACGCCTGCCCAGAAGATAAGCAGGCGAGCCGCCGGGAACGGGGGTAAGCCAAAGACGTCGAAGCGATTTTCCACGGTATTGAGCATTTCGTCAAAGACCGCCTCCAGGATAATTGCATCGACCTCCACACCATCGTGGCGAGCGCACGCAGCAGCGCCACACCGCCCATCGAGCGCCCAAACACATAAAGCGGCCCCGGTTCCAACCTGCGCACCGTTGCGACCGTCGCCGCCACATCGGCCGCTTCGCGATAGCCCACCGTTGTTTGCGTGCCTTCGGAACCGCCGCTGCCGCGAAAATCAACGAGAAAGGTAGTAAACCCCATTTCGTGCAGCGCTTCGGCTTCCGCCAGCAGACTGGATTTTTTGCCCGCGTAGCCGTGCAGCAAAATGACGCTGCCCCGCGACTCTGCTCTGGGGATGTACCAGCCTTCGAGCGTTAACCCATCGCTCGTCTCGATGCGGTGCGTGCTGTAGCGGAGGCCGTGGTCGGATGGGGTTTCGGTGAGGATTGGCTTGGGGATGGTGACACCGCGCACGAGCACGTTGGCCTTTTCGAGTGGGGAGAGCAGTTCGGGCGATTCAGTGCGCGCGGCCCGTGGCTGAAAATTTAGCATGGCATAAGCCTGATTGTAGGCGACCACGTTAACGCCGCCGAACGCAAGCGCGATCAATAGAATACAGGACAATAACCAGCGAAAACCAGGACTTTGTCGATTCATAGGCAATCTGTGGGGGAACCACGAATCCGTACAAACCGCTACCCAAACGCGACGTCCAGCGCCATCATCAGCGCAAAGCCAGCCATGGCGCCGAGGGTGGCGGTGTCGGCGTGGCCGTGGCGCTGGGCTTCGGGGATGAGATCCTCCACCACGACGAAGATCATGGCGCCGGCGGCAAAGGCGAGCGCGTAGGGCAGCAGCGGGCGCACGAGCAGCACCGCCGCCGCCCCAAGCACGCCCGCCACCGGCTCGACAATGCCCGATAATTGCCCATACCAAAAGCTCTTGGCCCGCGACAGCCCGGCGCTGCGCAACGGCAGCGCCACGGCAATCGCTTCGGGGAAATTTTGGATGCCGATGCCCAGCGCCAGCGCCGTTGCGCCCGCAATCGACGCGCCCTCGATGCCCGCTGCCGCCGCGCCAAAGGCCACGCCCACGGCCAGCCCCTCCGGCACGTTATGCAGCGTAATGGCGGCAATCAGCAGCGTGGTGCGTCGCCAGGTAGTTTGGATGCCCTCGCGCTCGCTCTCCGGTGCGGTTAGGTGCAGGTGCGGCAGCACGGCGTCCACCGCGCGCAAAAACGCGCCGCCGAGCAAAAACCCCACGACGGCGGGCAGCCAGCTCGGCACGCCCTGCTGCGCGGCCAGCTCAATCGCCGGCGCAAGCAGCGACCAGTAGCTGGCCGCAATCATTACGCCCGCGGCAAAGCCGAGCGCGCCGTCCAAAAACTGGCGGCTTGGATCGCGGCGTAAAAAGACGGTCGTCGCGCCCAGCGCCGTCATGCCCCAGGTGAAGGTCGTGCCGAGCAGGGCCTGGAGGATGGGAGGGTACTGCTGGAGGAAGTCCATGTAGTGCTTACTACTTATTGCTTATTGCTTGTCGTACTCGACGAACTTTGACCCGTCGTAGATAAAGAGCTTGTCCGTAATCGGGTAGCTGCTCTCGCGCATGGCTTCGGCCGCTACGCGACGCACGGACCGCACCAGGCTGGGCTTCCCGTCGCCCGTCACAAACAACATGCCGCGCGCGGGCAGCGCAATAACATAGTCACCCTCGACGTCAAAACGGCGTTCCTGCCAGATGGAGTCCACGAGAAGCAGGCTGGTTTCGTAGAAGCCGCCCGCCATCACGCCGTAGAAGCTGCGCTCCAGCCCAATTGCCTGAATGGGGGGAAGCATCTTCTGTAAATTGTTAACGGCCAGGGTGCGCAAGTCCGCCAGCTCCAGCCCCGCCTTAGCCACGGTTTCCCACGCCGGATATTGAATAGTTCCCGGCATGTCCTCGGCATAAAGCACGACGAGCGAATCGTTGTAGCGTTCAAAGACCTGTGCAATCTCATCGTCCGGCGTGCCGGAGACGCCAACGGCTTTGCGCGTATCCTCGATGAAGCCCCAATCTTTGACGATGGGCACAAGGTGATCCACATTGATCGTCGTTGGATCAATTGTGAGCGCCGAGCGAGTCGCCTGCGCGTAGCGCGACACGATTTCCTCCAGCGCGTGGGGTGCATTCTGATAGTCCGTATACGCATTGCCCAAAAAGGCTTTGTACGCCTCGCGGCCCTCTAGGCTGACGACCAGCTGCAAATCATCGGGCATGGAGACGGTGGCGCTGGGGTCCTGCTTTTGGATTAAACGCCGCACGCGCTTGGTAAAGCTGCGTGGACTGATGAGTGAACCGTTGCCGGCCCGACGGTGGGAGGAAGGCATGGTGATTCTCCGGTGGAAAGGCATCCGATGAAAAGAAAGCGGTGCGGGTTGACAAGCGTTAGCGATGGCTGAAATCAACCCTTGAGTCTATGGAATCCAGCGGTACTCCAGCGAAGGCGTAGTCGAAAGTTCGCCCTCGCTCAGCGCATCCAGCCGATTGAGCGCGCGCAGACCGGGGAAGGCCCCAAACAGATCCTCGAAGCCGGTGGCGCGGCGGTACTGAATCACGCGCGGCTCCTCGCCCTCTTCGATGTCTATGCCGCCCAACTCAGCCGCCACGGCAACGGCGTCCTCCTCGTAGCCCAGCGAATCGACCAGATCGACCGCCAGCGCCTGCTCGCCGGTGAAGATGCGGCCGTCCGCCAGCGCGCGCAGGTCGGCTTCCCCAATGTCGCGCCCGGCGAGAATCACGGCCAGGAAATTTTCATACGTCTCGTCGATAATGCTCTGCAAAATCTGCGTCTCCTCCTCGCTGACCTCGCGGTAGGGGTTGAGCAAATCCTTGTTGTCGCCCGATTTGAAGACAACCTGCCTGTAGCCAAAGCGATCCGCCAGCTCTTCGACGTTGGGGGCCTGCAAAATCACGCCGATGGAGCCGGTAAAGGTGTTGGGGTTGGCCATGATGTGCTCGGCCCCGGCGCTGATGTAGTAGCCGCCGGACGCCGCCGTCTCGCCCATTAGCACCACCACCGGCTGGGCGACCTGCTCCAGCGCGTGGTGAATCCTGTCCGAGGCCACCACGGAGCCGCCCGGCGTGTTGACGTGCACCAGGATGACCTCCACCTCTTCGTCCGCCGCCGTCGTTTCAATGGCGTTGATAATCTCGTCCGCCACGGCGCTGGCCGCCGCCGCAAAGGCGCCCGCCCCCTCGGTCACAATCGGCCCGTTGACCTCGATCCGGCCAATGGCGGGGCCGGTGGCCGCGCCCTGGATGAGCTGCGGCGTGCTGCCCTGCGGCGATTCCAGCGCCGTCGTGCTCATGCCGCCCAGGCTGCCCACGCTGGCCAGCAGCGCCAGCGTGCCCACGCAGCCAAAAATCGGCAGGCCAAAGCCAACGAGGACGCCGATCAGCGCCCACAGCGCCGAGCGATTTTGGCCGCTGCCGCTGCGTTGGCGTCGGGTATGCTGCGGCTCTTCTGCTGGTGGGGCGGTCGCCACGATTTCCGTTTGGTTAGATGTGGATTGGTCACTCATTAGTAAATCCTTATTGACGTGTCCGAAAATAAGCAGGCAAGGCGTGCATTCGCGTCCCCGGCACGCGCCAAATCAAGCAGGGACGACGAAGAGACGTGTGGCGCGTGCCGGGGACGCTGCCACCGATTTTCACTTAATCCTCCCGATCCAGGCAAATATACCAGTGCGTCTCCATCTCGCGGCAGACGGAGCGGTATTCCGCCGTCGACGAAAAGGGGTAGTCACCCGTCTCGCCTGATGTTACACGAGACAGAGCTTCATCCGCATAGAGGTAATACTTCACGGGCCCAAAGAAAAGAGGGAATCGATCCGGTGCATCAAAGACGGCGCCTGATCCGCTGCTGTAAAGATCGACGACGTTGGCCTCGCGCACAAGCGACTGGTACTGCGCGGCACGCTCCATCCCCAAGCCATCCGACGACAGGACGGCGTTGGCGTCCGACCCCGTGGCGAACACGTGGATTTTCGCAGCGTTTTCTTCCCCTACCATCTGCGCCATCTGTTCAAATGACTCCTGGTTGCGCTCAAAGTTGCGCATCAGCGCGGCGTCGCTTCTTGTCACGCAGGCGGCCGTCGCGCCCAGCAGGAGCAGTGCACAGAGCCACAGCAGAAGTTTCGCTCTCATCTTGTAACTCTTCTTTTAGTTTTGCTCAACCCATTGCAGAAGCCCCACTGCCCCACGAAGCGCGCCCCACAATCCTCGCACGCCTGGTTTGCTTGCACTCCGCCACCGCCGAAATTTTGATATTGAACCTTCTTCACATTGATTTTTCCAAGCTTCTGCTATACTCTATATTAAACCTCAACCAGACGCTTACCCAACTATAAACGAGAGACGATCCTATGCAAACTCCCCAAGGCATCGAAATTCACGGCGCGACGACGACAGCCGTGGAGCAAATTCTAACCCCGCAGGCGCTGGCCTTTGTCGCCGACCTGCACCGCAGCTTTAATGGGCAACGCGTCGAGCTGCTCCAGCAGCGCGTCGAACGGCAGGAGCGGATTGCGGCGGGTGACGTGCCGGGCTTTCCACCGGAGACGCGCGACGTGCGCGAGGGCGACTGGCAGGTGGCGAGTGCGCCGAGTGACTTGAACGACCGCCGCGTCGAAATCACCGGGCCGACGGACCGCAAGATGATGATCAACGCGCTCAACTCCGGCGCCAAGGTCTTTATGGCCGACCTGGAGGATTCGCTCTCGCCCACGTGGGAAAACGTCACCGAGGGGCAGGTCAACCTGCGCGATGCCGTGCGCGGCACGATTGATTTCCAAAACCCCGACGGGCGCGAGTATAAGCTGGACGACGAGACGGCGACGCTGCTCGTGCGCCCGCGCGGCTGGCACCTGATCGAAAAGCACGTGACGGTCGACGGCGAGGTAATTTCGGCCAGCCTCTTTGACTTTGGGCTATACATGTTCCACAACGCCAGCGAGCTGCTGGATCGCGGCTCCGGCCCTTACTTTTACCTGCCCAAGCTGGAGAGCTATCTGGAAGCGCGGCTGTGGAACGATGTCTTTAATTATGCACAGGACGCGCTGGAGATTTCCCGCGGCTCGATCCGCGCGACGGTGCTGATCGAGACGATTTTGGGCGCGCTGGCTATGGAGGAGATTTTGTACGAGCTGCGCGACCACGCCGCCGGGCTCAACGCCGGTCGCTGGGACTATATTTTTAGCACCATCCGCAACTTCCGCGACCGCCCGGACTTTGTGCTGCCGGATCGCGCCGACGTCAGCATGACCGTGCCCTTTATGCGCGCCTACACCGAGCGCATGGTGCACGTCTGCCACAAGCGCGGAGCCCACGCGATTGGCGGCATGGCGGCCTTTATCCCCAACCGGCGCGACCCTGAAATTACCGAGAATGCGCTGGCGAAGGTGCGCGAGGACAAGGGGCGCGAGGCCCGCGACGGCTGCGACGGCACGTGGGTGGCCCACCCCGATCTCGTGCCGCCGGTGCTGGAAGTCTTTGACGAGGTGCTGGGGGATGCGCCCAACCAGAAGAGCAAGCTGCGCGAGGATGTCGACGTGGACGCGGAGGACATTTTGGACGTGCCCGCGACGCCCGGCAGCATCACGGAGGATGGGCTGCGGCTCAACGTGAGCGTGGCGCTCCAATACCTGAGTGCGTGGCTGGGCGGCAACGGGGCGGCGGCGATCAATAACCTGATGGAGGATGCGGCCACGGCGGAGATCTCGCGCTCGCAAATTTGGCAGTGGATTCAGCACGGGGCCAAGCTGGACGACGGGCGAACGGTGACCGGCGATCTGTACAAGCAGATTCGTGACGAGGAAGTGCAGCAGCTGCGCGCCATTGACAACGGTCATCTCGATACAGCCACGCGGCTGCTAAACGATCTAATCCTGAGCGACCAGTTCATCACCTTCCTCACGCTGCCGGCCTACGGCGAACTGGCATAACGAGCGGACCAGGCAACTGTTGTACCCATGTAAACTGCCAAATAGATAAAGATATAGATTTATGTCATCCAATTCAAGCTGCGGCGCGTCAAGCAGAGTGAGGACAGTCTTCACACGTCCGCCACGCTTAAGTTGGATGCTCGGTAATAGTCACTCATGAGCATTGAGCCCGCAGGCGGACAACCAAATCGGCCGCCGAGCCCCACCGACGAAGAGCTGCTGCGCCGCATTGCGCGGCAGGACGCCGCAGCCTTCGAGCAGTTTTTTGATCGACACAGTGCGTCGATCAACGGTATTCTGTTGCGTATTGTGCGTGAAAGCAGCGCGGCGGAGGAGCTGCTGCAGGAGGTTTTTCTGCTGGTTTGGCGCAAGGCCGATCAGTACAGCGGGCGCGGCCCGGCCATGGCCTGGATGGGGCGGTTGGCGCGCAATCGCGCCTTTGATTATCAGCGGCGGCGCGGTGCACGCCCCCAAATTGCAGACAGCGACCAGTCCATGGACCTGCATTCCACGGGGACGCAGGCGGCGGGCGGCAAAAATGGGGCGTCGAAGCCCAGCCACGTCAGCAGCGTGGAGGCAGCCTTTGAGCAATCTTGGCGTGCCGATGAACTGCGCCAGGCGCTGGCTCAGATTCCGGAGGAGCAGCGAATCGTAATTGAGCTGGCCTTTTTTATTGGGCTGACGCACCAGGAGATTTCCGATCGCACCGAGCTCGCATTGGGCACGGTCAAGTCACGCATCAGGCTGGGTATGGAGAAGCTGGCCCACCTGCTGCGCGCGGTGGGCTATCCATAGATATAGACATAGAGATATAGACACAGACGTAGATTGAAGCCTTATCTGTGTCGGCAAATTTATGTTGATAAATTACGAAACTGATAGATTACCGAAGAACGCCGTGGTTGTGCACGGCTTAGAATAGACGGCAAGATGAACAACGATTCGCCAGCCAATCGAATAGAGCTGACTCGGAGCGAGGTGGAGGCGCTGCTGCCCGCCCACGCACTGGGCGCGCTTGAGCCCGAAGAAGCGCTGGCCGTAGAGCGCTATCTGCGCGACCACGAGACGCTCCTGGTGCGTGCGGCCAGTCTGGATCAGATTACCGCGCATTTGGGCTACGTGGCGGAACCGGTGGCGCCCAGCGCTGCGCTGCGCCAGCAAATTTTGGCCAGCGCAGCGGCAACCGGGGCAACGGTTGCCGCCGAATCGTCGACGCAGTCGGTTCCGCGACCCGTTGTCGCGCGACCCGCGGCGTCCGCAGCTGCGCGCACCCCGGTGCGGCCACCGGTGCGGCCACCTGCACCGGTGGCCGCACCGCGTGCCGTACAACCTTCGCTGATTGAGCAGCCGCGCTTCGATTTTTTTCGACGCCTCTATGCCTGGCGCACCGCGGCCCTCGTTGCTACGGCGGTCGCGCTGCTTCTGGTAGTTGGAGCCTTTTCCCTGTTGGACAGGACAACTTCGCTGGCGGCACGGCTGCGCGAAAGCGAAGCGACATTGGCTGCGCTCGAAGACGATAGCCAAGAGCTGGTGGAATCCAGCCGCGAGTTGGCGGCGATAAATAACGAGTTGGAGACAACCAACCGTGAGTTGACCAGCGAGGTAAATGCGCTGCAGCAGGGCAACAGTTCGCTGGAACAGACCGTGCGGCAGCTTCGGGATGAGTTGGAGACGCGCCAGCGTCAGTTTGCCGCGCTGCCTAACGTGCAGCGCGCCGTTCCCCTCGCTCGCCAATCCGACGAGGTGGCAGCGGACGGCACGTTCTTTGTGCAGAACGACAACCAAGCGCTTGTCGTGCTGGAGGGGCTGGCGCCGCTTTCCAGCGACCAAACGTATCAGCTCTGGCAAATTCCGGGCGGTGAGGGCGCTGCTGCCTTGTCCATCGACACTTTTGCCGCCGATGCAGAAGACAACGCGCCTACCGTTGTCAACGTCAACCTGCCCGCCACGCCAGCCGACGACACAGTCTTTGGCGTCAGCATCGAGCCAGCAGGCGGCAGCCCGGCGCCCGGCGATCAGATTATCCTACTCGGCAGTTGAGCAAGCGACCGTTTGTTATGATCTAAATCAATTGCTGTTCCTTGTTTCTCGTATCGCTTTTACGCAACCCAATACTTGCGTAGCAACCGTTCGGCCAAACTGGCCGAACGGTTTTTGATCCAGTTGCTCTTGGTCCCGGCCCCTCTTTCAAAGAGGGATTGGGTAATTTTATTTGAAGGCAATCAAGAAATGCTCCGCGCTGCAATAGTCTGCGGGAGGGCGGAAGGGTCAAAGTTTGTCATGCTCGCGAACGCGGGAATTTATGGTCGGCCAAGCATGGATTCCGGGCTGCACGAGCATGACAAGACTATCAGGTTTTGAATCTGCTGCACCATCTCTTTACATCTCAACGCGCCGTCATCGGTCGCTACTCGGCAACGGTTGGAGTAGCGGTGGGCGCTTCTGTGGGCAACGGCGTACCCACTAGCGTAGGAGCAATCGTAGGTGATGATGTAGGAAGTGGCTCCGTAGGAGTTGGCGTGCTGGTTGGCGTGGCGGTAGGCGACGGTAAGGTTGATGTAGGAAGTGGTGTGTTGGCAGGTGTAGATGTAGACGCTGGCGTTGCTGTAGGCGTTGACGAGGGCGTTGCTGTAGGTACAGCTGTGGGTAACGGCGTGCTTGTGGCTTTTGGTACATCTGTCGGTGACGGGACAGCAGTTGGTAGCTGCGTGGGCACTGGCGTGCTGGTCGCTGTTGGTAGGGGAGCCGCCGTTGGCGTAGCCGTGGGCGCTGGCGTACTGGTCGGCACAGCCGTTGGCGCATCTGTCGGCGTGGCCGTCGATGATGGCGCTGGGATTGTTGCTGGCGTGATCGTTGGTGTGATCGTTGGCGCTGGGGCGGCAGTTGGTGGTTCTGTGGGAAGCGGCGTTGCCGTCGAGTCAACGGTGGGAGCAACGGTGGGCGCGATGGTTGATGTTGCTACCGGTGTTGGTGTCGCGGTCGGTGCGGCGGTCGGCGTGGAGGTTGGTGCAACATAGCTGCCGATTTGGATATCGTCGAGCCGGAAGGCGGGCGGGTTGGCCTGCGTTTGCCAGACCAGGCCCTGAAGCGTGGCGGGCCCGTCGTAGAGCTGGCTTTTGGTGAAAGACACGTCTGTCCAGCCACCGCCCGCCACGTTGATATTGGGTTCGTACCAGTAGAAGTCGAGGGTGTCATCGACGTTGACGTGCTCCACAAACTTTATCTGCAGGGCAAGGTCCGCTTCTGCATAGAGACGAAAGCGGATAACGTCTGCACTGCCAAAGTCTAGAGCACCGTCACGGGTCAGGGTAAAGTTTTGGTAGGCCGATGGTGTGAGTGCGATGGACTGGCCACCGCTGGCCTCTGCATTCTCAAGGTCATAAATACTGATCGTGCTGTTGGCGTGCACGCGCCATCCCGTCGCCAGCGTGTCGGTAAAGACTTCGCCCGTTGCCAAAGCAATCGGTGTGGAGGTAGCGGTTTCCGCTGGCGTCGCGCTGGGCGTTGGCGTCGGTTCAAGCGTGGCCGTTTGGGTGGCCGTTGATGTGGCGGGCTCAAACGTGGCGATCTCGGTGGGCGCTGGCTCTGCTGTATTTGTAGCGGTTGCCGTCGGCGTTTCACCGACGACCGCCGTTGCCGTGGGCGTCGACGGCTCGGTAATTGTTGCCGTCGCAGTTGGCGTCGATGGTTCCGTGGTGACCGTTGCCGTGGGCGCTGGCTCCTGGGTGCTTGTGGCAATCGGCGCGACGGTAGCCGTGACGGCAGGCGTTGGCGTTTCGGTGACGAGCACCGTCGCCGCAGGCGTCGCGGTTTCTGTCAGGGCCGCCGTCGCTGTGGGTGTCGTGGATTCGGGCACGGACGTTGCAGTCGCTGCGGGCGATGGTTCAGCTGTTGGCTCGCTTGTCGGTTCAACTGTTGGTTCGACTGTGGGTGTGGAAGCTGACGGCTGCACGAAGCGAATGTCGTCGAGCACGTAGTCCGGCGCGGCGCTGTCGCTCTGCCAGGTAATGCCCCACGCGCTATCAAAGCCGCCGTAGAGCTGCGCCTTCGTGATCGTCACCTCCCGCCACTCGCCCGCCACCAGCGATACGTTCGGGCTGTACCAGTGGTAAGTTGGGCCGCCAGAATCCAGCCCCGTAATCAGCTTGAACTGAATTTGGCCCGCTTCCAGGCCGTAAAGCTGGAAGCGGAGTTCGTCCTCCATCCCAAAGGGCACGGCCTCGCTGCCGACCAGCGTAAAGCGTTTCCACGACCCCGGCTCCACGGCAATTGACGCGCCGCCGCGCTGCCCGGCTTGGCTGTGGCTCAACGTGTGGGGTGCGTCCGTGAGGCTGGCGGAAACCTGCCAGCCAGCCGCCAATTCGTCGCCGTAGATAACACCATCCACTGGAAGCGTTTCTGTGGGAATTACCGTGGGCGTCGGCGTTGGCTGCGCCGGTTCAGGCGTAAATGTTGGCGTTGACGAAGAGATTGGCGTTAATGTCGACGTTGGTGTTGGCTCAGACTCCGTTGGTTCAACCGTTGGTTCAACCGTTGGCGCGGGCGGCAGCGTGCCGTTGGACTCCAACGTGGCCGTTGGCTCGACCGTAGCTGCTGATGTGGGCGATGGCGCGGCGGTCGGCTGCGGTGTAGCCGTAGGTGGCGTTGCCGTGGGAGCGCTGGCGCTGCCGAAGATAACGTCGTCCAGGTAGAAGCGCGGCGGGTTGGCTCCGGTCTGAATTACCAGGCCCTGAAAGCTCGACGGCGTGTAGAGCGAGGCCCGCGTGACTTCGAGCTCCGTCCATTCACCACCGACAAAGTCGAAGTTGGGGCTGTACCAGTGGAAGCTCAGCTCGCCATTCTGCATGCCGGTGACGATCCGAAGCTGGTATGTACCGCTCTGGTCGCTGTAGAGGCGCAGACGCAGGCGATCGCTGTCGCCAAAGCTAAGCGCACTGCTTTGAACGAGCGCAAAGTTTTGATACTGAGCCGGGATCAGCGCGACGACGGCGTTGCCGCTGCCCGCTGGGTATTCGCCACCGAGGCTGTGGTTGGACAATGTCGTGCTGGGGTGCACCTGCCAACCCGACGCCAAACTATCGCCATAGATGATGCCGTCTGAAAAGGGTGGAGGCGTCGGCGTGCCGCCGAATGGCGTTGCCGGTGCGGCTGGTGTCGAAGGCGTGGTCGACGGAGTTGTTGAAGGTGCCGACGTGGCGCTGGGCGTGCCGCTGGCGCTGGGCGTGGGCGTTGGGCCGGGCTGTCGCGTGGGGGCAACGGTAAGCACGAAGGTGGGCGTCGCTGTGGGCATCGCCGTGGGCGAGGCGTTGGGCGTGGGCGTGAGCGCGGGCAGCGCCGGATCGTCGACGCCGTTGTGGCGGGCGCGCGTCAGGCGGATTTGGACGCGCTCGCGGGTGAGTAGGTAGCTGTAGACGCGGTCGGACGGCGCAAACCAGCCGCTGTTAGTGTAGTAGGCGTCGAAGTGATCAATGATGGCTTGAAGTGTGGACTCGTGGGAGCCGGGCCCCGTCCCCGAATCGCCGTGCGAGAGCAGGTTGACCCAGGTCGGCGTCGAACTGCTGGCGGCGGCGTCCATCGATTGGATCGCCTCGACGGGTGTATCCTCGGCCAGGAGGCGACCCACCGGCGCATTGAGGTCAAATTGGCCGGGTGCGACGTTGATCGATGCACCGCCGTTGCCGCTCTCGTTGAAAAGAATCGTCGTCGCGCCGTTGTCGCGCATCTGCTGCATGAGCGGGTGGTAGCGCGCATCGAAATTGGGCGCAGCTAGGGCCGTAATCATGTAGTTTGCGGTGCGCGAATCAGCGTCGAGCAGGTTGCGTAGAATATCAAAGGCCGTTTGCAGGTCTTGCGTGTTGGGGTTGCCGATGTTGTCGTGGCCGTGGCTGCCCAGCGCGTGGCCGCGCGCGACCGCGTCGCGCAGGTAGGGTGCATCCACAATCCAGGGTTCGTCGCGCGTGGCGTCAATCTGGGAGGTGATGCCGAAGATCGTGCCGCGGTAGCCCGCCGCGTCCAGAATGTCCACGTGCGATTTGAGGAAGACGTTGTCGTCCATGCCGTAGGAGAGGGCGAAGCGCCGGTTGTCGTAAAGCGGCGCGATTTCGATTTCGCCCAATTCAAGCGTGCTTACCGGATCGGCCAGCTCCATGCGCAGCACCGTTCCGTTGGCGCCCAGAGATAGAGAGACGGTAGTGATGCCGTTGACCTCGCGCACGTTGTCGACAGTCGGGTCGAGCACGCGACCGTCGACCGAAAGACGGCTCTGCCGCGCGCCGTTAGTGCGGATGTTCAGGGTGATGTCGCTGTAAGAGAGCGTGGGCAGGGTCGAGCGATCAAGGGTGTGCTCGAATAGGTAGACGTTGTCCCCCGTCAGCGCGCCGCTGGCGGGCGTGGTTGGCGTCGCCGTGCCGGTGGCGGTCGGCGACGGAATCGTGCCGGTGGCGTCACGCGTTGCGGTTGATGTTGCGGTCGGCGGCACAATCGGCGTGCTGGACGGTGCGGACGTGCTAGTCGACATCGGCGTGCTGGTCGGCGGCGACGGGATTGTGCCGTTGCCGCTATCGGTTGCAGTGGCGGTTGCAGTGGCGGTTGCAGTGGCCGTGGTGGCAGTGGCGGTGGCCGTTGGCTCCGGGATCGTACCGTTGCCGTCGCGCGTCGGCGAGGCGGTTGGCGTGACCGTGGACGCGGGTGTTGGCGTGCTGGTCGGCGTGCTGGTTGAGGTAGCGGTGGGCGTCGGCGTATTGGTTGGCGTGGGCGTGGCGGGCAGCACGAAGCGGCGCTGCGTGCCGTTTACCAGCGCATCGGTCCAGGCCTGGAGCCAAACCACCTTGCCATCGTTGCTGTGGTGCGTGCCGTCGCTGAGGTAGCTGGCGCCATCCAGCTCGACGTTGCGCCGAAAGGTCGTGTAGAGGTCCGGCCCCGGTGGGAGCCGGTATTGTGCCGCGATGGCGTCGATGTCGTACAGAATTTTGCGCTTGCTGGCCAATGTCCCAATACCGCCGCTCGCTTCGTCCGTGTCCGGAATACGGGCAACGAGGGGCACGCGACCGGCGTTTAGGATGTGCTGTACCACGGATTCAAGCCGTTCATCGTAGCGGTCGGCGTTGCTGCCGTTGGCGTTGGGGTTCGTGCCCGCGTCGTTCGTCCCGATGGCGATGGCCCAGTAGGCGGAGCGCGCCAGGCTGTCGTCCAGCTCAAAGGCGTCGTAGATGTCGTTGGGGTTATTGGCAAGATTCATCAGTCCGCGACTGTTTTGGCCGCTGAGGCCGTAAATCTGCACGACCAAGTTACGTGCGTCGCCCGTCAGCGCGTCGATGCGCTGCGCCAGGCTTTGCGTGCCCAGCAGTTGGCTGTTGTTCGCGGTGATGCTGTCCCCGTAGAAGGAGAGCACGTCCAAATTCTGCGGGAAGTCGCCCGTGGGCGCGTAAAGCCGCACCTCGCGTAAGCTAAAGGTCGAAGACGGGCTGTGCAGGCGGATCCAGGTTGTCTCCGCGGGCAGGGTGACGGCGTGCAGACGACTGGCGCGCTGGTTGGCCGCTTCGCTGTGCAGCACCGTCCACTCGCCGTTGCTGCCGTCCGTGCTGTTGGCCGAGGCTTCGATCACGTAGCTGCGCGGGGCGCTGCTCTGATTGGCGTACCAGCTGCTGTCCGAGAAAAACTGGTAGTAGTGCAGCCCGCTGGCGGGCGCGGGCAGCGATTGGGCCACGGTTGCGCCAGCCTGGAACGAGGCGGAGCCGGCGTTCATGTAGCCGCCGCTGCCGCAGCCGTAAACGGTCAGGAACTGCTCGGGGCGGGTCTCCCGATTGCCGTTGGCTTGGTCATAACAGAAGTAACCGTCCAGACCGGTCAAGACGCTGGTGCGTCCCCGCAGTACGTTGGTGAAGCCAACGGACACGGGCTGCTGGAAGGCCGGGTTGATTGTGTAAACGGTAAAGGGTGCGTCGATGCGCTGGCCGTTGGCAGTGGTCAACTCCAGCGTTGTTGGCCCGTCGGCAGCGGGCGGCACGACCACGCGCACCAGCCCGTCCAGCCACTCCACCACGGCGGCCTCCTGGTCGTCGATGGTGACGCTGCCGGGCTGCGCGCCAAAGCCGCTGCCGAAGATGCCGATCTCGTAGCCGGAAACGCCGCTGCGGTTGGCAATCTCGATCAGCGGATCGGCGGGCGTGGGGGTCGGTGTTGGCGTTGATGTTGCGGTCGACGTGGGCGCAAGCGTGGGCGCGGCGGTTGGCACATCACCGGTTGGCGTGGGAATGGTTCCGTTGGGCGCGGCGGTTGGCGTCGGCGCAGATGTGGCCATCTCAGTGGCAGTTGGCGTGGCGGTTGGCGCAGCGGTTGGCGCAGCGCTGGGAACGACGGTTGGCGCAGCGGTCGCCGTGTCGACTGGCGTGCCGGTTGGTACAGCGGTCGCGGTGGCCGTGGGCGCGAGGCAGTCGCTGGCGGGGCGCACGGAGAGCGCCGAGAGCTTGGCGTTGTCGCGCAGGGTACGGAAGCGCACGTCCAGCACGCCATCGTCGACCCGCGCGCGCGCCGTCTCCACGATGGCGGCGTCCTTGCCGCCCGCCTCGACAAAGATGTCGTAGTTGCTCAGCACCACCTCGTCCTCGATAAGCACGTCGAAGAGGCGCTTGCCTGCGCTGTCAAAGTAGATTTCGGCAAAGTGCAGCGCCACGTCGTAGCAACCGTTGGCTACGGGCAGGGCGTAGGCGAAGTTGCCGTAGCGTTCGCTGAGGTAGAGCGCGTCATCGGTCGTGTTGGCGATGGGGCCACTCTTGCCGTAGGTGTTGCCGCCGCTCACGTTCTGGTCGGCGGACCAGGTTGCGCCGCCGGTGATCGTCGTCCAGCCACCCACGTTGAGGCGAAGGATGGGCTCGCTGCTGGCGGAGGTCGCCGTCGGCGTTGCCGTCGGGGCGACGGTCGGGACGGTCGTGGGCACAACGGTCGGCGTGAGAGTTGACGTTGGCTCGACCGTTGGGGTTGCCTCCAGCGTGGCCGTGGCTGTGGGCGTTGCGGTGGCTTCGCTGGTCGATGTCGGTTCGGCTGTGGGCGTTGGCTCCATTGGCGTTGGCTCCACCGGCGTTGCAGTGGCCGCGGAGGAATCCGTTGCCAGAGGCGTCGCGGTGGCCGTGCTCGGTTTGGTTGTGGCCGTGGCGGTTGCGGTGTGGGTTGGCGCGACAGTCGGTGCGACGGTGGATGTGGCCGTAGATGTGGCCGTAGCTGTCGACGTAGCCGTAGCGGTCGCGGTGGCCGATGGCGCGAGGCAGCCGCTGGCGGGGCGCACGGAGAGCGCCGAGAGCTTGGCGTTGTCGCGCAGGGTGCGGAAGCGCACGTCCAGCACGCCGTCGTCGACTCGCGCGCGCGCCGTCTCCACAATGGCCGCATCCTTGCCGCCCGCCTCGACAAAGATGTCGTAGTTGCTCAACACCACTTCGTCCTCGATAAGCACGTCGAAGAGGCGCTTGTCGGCGCTGTCAAAGTAGATTTCGGCAAAGTGCAGCGCCACGTCGTAGCAGCCGTTGGCTACGGGCAGGGCGTAGGCGAAGTTGCCGTAGCGCTCGCTGAGGTAGAGCGCGTCGTCGGTCGTGTTGGCGATGGGGCCACTCTTGCCGTAGGTGTTGCCGCCGCTCACGTTCTGGTCGGCGGACCAGGTTGCGCCGCCGGTGGTTGTCGTCCAGCCACCCACGTTGAGGCGAAGGATGGGCTCGCTGCTGGCGGAGGTCGCCGTTGGCGTTGCCGTGGGTGCAGTCACCGTTGTGGCCGTGGGCACCACGGTCGGGAGAGTCGTTGGGGTTTGAGTTGGCGCTTGGGTCGAGGTTGGCGCAGCGGTTGGCTCAGGGGAGGCGGTAGGCTCCACCGGCTGCGTGGGCTCTACCGTCGCAGACGGCGTCGAGGGGGGCAGGGTCGCCGTGATCGCATCCGTTGCCGTTGCCGTTTGCGTGGGTAGCGTTGTCGGTGTCGGCGATGCTGTTGGGGGTGCGGTTTGGGTTGCCGTGGCCTGCTCTGTCTCTGTGGCCGTCGCCGTGTTGGTCGGTGTGTTGGTCGACATGCTGGTGGCCGTCGGCAACGGCGTGCTGGTGGAAGTTGCCGTCGGCGTGGCCGATGGTGCAGCGCAGCCGCTCGCAGGGCTGACCGCCAGCGCGGAGAGCTTGGCGTTGTTGCGAATCGTCAGAAAGCGCACGTTGAGCACGCCATCGTCGACTAGCGCGCGCGTCGTCTCGACAACCGCCGCGTCCTTGCCACCCGCTTCGACAAACACATCGTAATCGTCCAGCACCAACTTCCCCTCGACGAGCACGTCGAAGAGGCGCTTGCCCGCGCTGTCAAAATAAATCTCGGCAAAGTGCAGCGACACGTCGTAGCAGCCGTCCGCCACGGGCAGCGCGTAGGCAAAGTTGCCGTAGCGTTCGCTGCGGTAGAGCACGTCGTCGGTCGTGTTGGCGACGGAGCCACCGGCGCCGTAGGTGTACCCGCCGCTCACGTCGCGATCCGCCGACCAAGTCACGCCGCTGGTGGTTGTCGTCCAGCCGCCTGCATTGATCAGAATAGCCTCTGGCTGCGGAGCCGGAGTCACGGTAGACAGTGTCGGGGTAGACGATTGGGCCTTTACATTAGAACCTATACCAAAACTGAGCCATAAACCAAAACTTATCCAAACAATAAACGCCGCTACTTGATAAGGTCTACTTATATTTTTAACCATTAAATCTTAAACCTGTTCCCCCAAAAGCGTGTAGAAAAGTAAATGTTCTATGTTGTATACCGGCGATCCCCCTACACAAAGACGACTCGAATCCTTTGCCTCCCCTATTGTACGCGCAGAAAGGCCGGACAAATCTTTCAATTTGCTGATCATTTTCCAATGCCAAGCAACTTAATTCCGCATCAAATTCTTTCGCTCGCCCTGTTTCGACAAGTAATCAGTCCCGGCAACCTCTACGACAACGGCCAGCTCTAGGAACGATTCAGACGGCTGAGACGTTGTGAGAACGAAGGAAAAGCCACAATAATTCTAACCTTAACTATTTGAACCGCAACAGATGCAGATGTTTTAAAAATAACAGGCCCTATCTGCGTTTATCTGCGTTACCTGCGGTTCCTTTTTCTTATTGTGGGTTCTACCCAGCGCGCACCCAGATTGACAGCCATCTGCTTTGCCATAATAATTTCCCTATGAGTCATTTGCTTTCGCTCGCCACTTACCTCAAACGGCCCGCGCTGCGGCGGACGCTGCTCTGCGTCGCGCTGCTGACTGGGCTGCTGCTCGGCTGCAACCGCGGCAGTCGTGCTGAGCGCGCAGCCCAGCAGCCGCCCACGCCCCCGCCTGCAATCAGCCCATCCACTTCGGCCACCGGCACGCAGATCGCGCTGCCCCTCGTCTCGGCGACGCGGCGGGAAGTGCCACCCACGCCCACGCCTTCATCCACGGAACGCCTCGCCGCGGGCCAAACGCTGCATCGCTTTGGTGACTATGCCGCCGCGCGCGCCGAATTTGAGGCGCTGCTCGACGACGACCCCAGCGCCGACCTGCGCCCCCAGGCCCTCTTTGAACTGGCCCGCGCCCAACGGCTGGACGGCCTTGCCAGCGACGCCCTCGCCACGCTGGACGAACTGGACGATGCGCTCCCCAGCGCCAACTTCAACGCCGAGCGCAGTGCCGATCTCACGTTGCGCAGCCGCTACCTGCGCGCCCTCGCCCTCACCGAGCTGGGCGAGTTCGACGCCGCCGTCTCTCAATACAACATCCTCCTGCGCGATGCGCCCTGGATGGCGGCGGAGCTTCACGGGCAGATTGCGGACGTGCGCCGCACCGTCGCCAACTGGGCGGGCGCGGCGGAGAGCCTGCGCGCCGCCGTCGACGCCGAGACGCGCACCCTGCCCCGCGTGCAGGGGCTCGAAGCGCTGGCCGAGGTCTACCTCGCCGTCGACAACCCCGCCGCCGCTGCCGCCGCCTACGACGAAATCCTCGCCATCGCGCAAAACCCCGACTACCGCGCCACCATTCTCTACCGCGCCGGCAACGCCTACGACGCAGCGGGCGACGAGACCACGGCCATTGCCAGCTGGCGCGCCGCCACCGAAAGCGCGCCCGCCGACAATGCGGCCTATCTTTCGCTCGTGGCGCTCGTCGAACGCGAGGCGGAATTTGATCTGTTTCAGCGGGGCTACATCGATATTCTGGCGGGCGCGTGGTTCCCGGCAATCAGCGCCTTTGAGGCCTACATCGACGAGGTTGGCCCCAACGGCCCCCGTGCCGACGAGGCGCTCCACTTTAGCGGGCAGGCCCACCTTGCGGCCAACAATTACGCCGAAGCCATCGACATTTTTGACCGCGTGATTGAAGAGTACCCCAACTGCGTCTGCTTTGGGCAGGCGTGGGTGGATAAGGGGCGGGCGCTGGGCGCGGCGGGTGACGTCGAGGCCGCGCAGGCGCTCTTTCGGGACTTTGCCGAGCGCTACTCGCAAAATCCAGCCGGGGCGGAGGCGCTGTGGCAGAGCGGCCTGCTCGCGCTCAACGCCGAGGCGGACGGCGGCGGCGAAGCCGAAGCCGCCGTGGACTGGCTGCTGATGGTCGAGCAGTACCCGGCCTCGCCGCTGGCCCCGCGCGCGCTCTATACGCTCGGCGTCGGTGCCTTCGAGCGCGGCCTCACGAGCATCACCGCCGAGATGTACGGGCGGCTGCGCGATGAGTATCCGGCGTACAACACATTTTTTGTGCGCTACTGGCTCGGTCGCGCGCTGGAAGCGGAGGGGGAGAGCGAAGCCGCGCGGGCCGAATGGGCGTCGCTGGTGGAGGAGGTGCCGGACATTTACTACGGGCTGCTTGCCGAGCGCGCGCTGGATTCGCTGGCGGCGGGTGATCCCGTTGGCAGCACCAACGGCGACATGCTCTACGACATTGCCCCCGGCCCGCCCTCCACGCTCGCGGGCGACGACGGCTCGCAGCCCTTTGCCGAAGCGTGGCTGCGCAGCTGGCTCGCCGAATCGCCTGCGGGGACGGGCAGCGGCCTCATCAGCGACGCGGCCACCGGTTCTCTTACCGAGACGGAAGCCGTTACAGCCGTCACGGCGGCGAGCAGCACTACCGATACAGCGTCCGGCGCGGCGGAACTACCCGCCGATTTATCCGCGCTGCCCCCGGAAATTGCCGGCGACAGCGCCCTGCGCACGGCGCGCGTCCTGCTCGATGTGGACGAGCGTGGCGCGGCCCTGGCGCGGCTGGAGCCGCTCTACACGGAGAACGTCGCCAACCCCGCGGTGCTTTACCCGCTGGCGCTCGAATTTGAGGAGTTGGGCACCTATCGACTCAGCCTGATCGCCGCGCGCATGTTGATCGAACGCAGCCCGGCCCGGCTCGTGGAGGACGCGCCGGTTTTCCTGCAAAAGCTCGTCTACCCGCGCCGCTTCGCCGAGCTGATTGAGCGCGAGGCCACGGCCCAGGACATCGACCCCTTCGTCTACTACAGCCTCATCCGGCAGGAGAGCCTCTTTGAGGAGGGCGCGCGCTCGGTGGCGGCGGCGCAGGGGCTGGCGCAAATCATCCCGGACACGGGCGATTGGATTGCTCAACAGGTTGGCTATCCGGGCTACACCAACGAACTGGTCTACCGCCCTCACATCAACGTGCGCTTTGGGGCCTACTACCTTAACTGGGTGCGCGATTATCTGGACGGCAACATGATCTCCGCGCTGGTCGGCTACAACGCGGGGCCGGGCAACGCCGACGCCTGGCGCGAGCTCTCCGGCGCGGACGACACGCTCTACGCCGAGGTGCTGACCTTTGGCGAGCCGCGCACGTATATTCGGAGTATCACGACGAATGTCTATCATTACCGGCGGCTATATGGCGAGTAAATTCCCGCTTGGCCTTGATTGGTCCGCGTAGGTCTGGTGAATTTTGATGAACTACAAATTTCTAATTCTGCTGCTCGCTGGTTTTGCTTTGATTGCTTGCGATTCAGAATCTTTGCTATCGTTACCGGAACCCTCCACCTCGTCAGAAGGGCCCAGCGTGATCGGCATCGACGTGGAAATCGCAGATTGGGCCTACCTCGGCCCAGATATGGACGGCTCGCGACAAAGTCTTCAAGCGTTGCCTGCTGATGTTCAACAGTTTGGCGAAAGCCCTTATGAAGTTTGGCTATTGACCACGGAAGGTGGTATCGAGCTTGAATGGATGGAGTTTCCTTGTGCTACGCGGCCCGTTGCCGTGATGCAGGCCGATGGGTCAATTGACTTCTGGCCGGGCGAAACGGTGGGGGAAGTTTGCGATGCGATGGGAGTGGGTCATCGAATCACGGTCGAGCTGGCTGAGGGGACACCACAACCGACGTGGACGGTGATTTACCACCCTCGCCCGCTGCGCTAAGTCCACTGCAACCCGTCCACAACGAATTCATGCCACACTAAGCTACTCGCCCCGACGCTCTGCGTCGCCGCGCTACCTATCGTCAATTTCTTTGGTACGCGACACATTCTCTCACTTGGACAGTGTCGCGGGATAATGGGCAGCCATGAATTGATCTCAGGTGTCAGCCAGCCGGGGACGCAGAGCGTCCGGTCGGCATCCCGACGCAGAGCGTCGGGACGAGCAAGTTAACAATCCCCCACCAGAAAGGCGCACCATGACTAACGGCGGTACAAGTGCCAACAAAATCATCACCATCGAGCGCTACATTTCGGAACAGCAGCAGGTGCACCCCGCGGCGACGGGCGTGCTAACCGGGCTGCTTCAGGATTTGGCGCTTTCGGCCAAGATCATCGCCAGCCGCACGACGAAGGCGGGGCTGGCCAACATTTTGGGCAGCACGGGCGAGCAAAATGTGCAGGGCGAAACGGTGCAGAAGCTGGATCGCTTTGCCGAGTACACCATTTTCCGGCTCAACGACCACACCGGTCGCCTGGCGGCGATGGCCTCCGAGGAGGAGGAGGAGATTATCCCGATCCCCGATCACTATGAGACGGGCAAATACGTGCTGCTCTACGATCCGCTGGATGGCTCCTCCAATATCGACTACAACGTCAGCATCGGCACGATTTTTGGGATTTATCGGCGCAAGACGGAGGAGGGGCCGGGCATGCTGGTGGACGTGCTGCAAAAGGCGGAGGATTTGGTGGCGGCGGGCTACATCGTTTACGGATCGAGCACGATGATGGTCTACTCCACGGGGCAGGGCGTCCACGGCTTTACGCTCGACCCGGCGATTGGCGAGTTTTTTCTCTCGCACCCGGACATTCGCATTCCGGCCAAGCCGAAATATTACAGCGTCAACCAGGGGTACGAGCAGTACTGGTCGGCGGGGATGAAGCGCTTTGCAAGTGGCTGCAGGGGGATGAAGAAGGGGAAGCGCTGCGCAAGCCGCTCTCGCTGCGCTACATCGGCTCGCTGGTGGCGGATTTTCACCGCAACCTGCTGGCGGGCGGCATCTTCTGCTACCCGGCGGACAGCAAAGAGCCGGCGCTGCCCCAGGGCAAGCTGCGCCTGCTCTACGAGGCCGGGCCGCTCGGCTTTCTGGCCGTGCAGGCCGGCGGCGCCGCGTCGGACGGTCGCCGCTCGATTTTGTCGATTGAGCCGGAGACGCTGCACCAGCGCACGCCGCTCTTCGTCGGCAGCCGAGATTTGGTGGAGAAGGCAGAGCACTTTCTGACGGCGGGGTAGATGCGGGGTAATCGACTTTCTATCTCTGCAATTCTACAATCTTTGCAGCTTCTCGCAGGCCCGAAAGGTAAGCCCCATGAACCGTCCACGGATGGTTAACGGAGGTGGCTTCTCCCGCAAAGAAGAGCCGATTTTGAACGGGTGCGGCAAGCGTCGCGCGCGCGTTCCCTTGGTCGACGGTGGGATAGGAGTAAGAGCCGTAGGCAAAGGGATCAGCTCCCCAGCGGCTTATCTGGTGAGCCGTGGGTTCAAGCGTGGCGTCACTATAGATTGTCCGCAAAACAGACATAATCGAATCAACAATTTCGCGATCGCTCCAACTCTCGATCTCGCGTGCAAAGGTCGCCCCGTTGGGAATCAAAAGGACGGGCTTGTCCATGTAAGCATGTATATTGACAAAGCCAGGCCACTGGCCTTTGCGTTCGGAAACGTAGCCAAACGACTCGGCCCTGTTCCAAAAGACTTGGGGGAAACGAAGATAGACTTTATTAAACAGCCCAACATTGATACGTTCGATGGCCTCGCGTTTGGCCGTCGATAGGGCGGGCACAAATTCAATGCTCTCTTGCTTTAGCACGCCCAGCGGCAGCGTAAGAATCGCACGATCCGCCGTGTAGACGTTTGCTGGCGTATCAAATTTCACCCCGTTGTCCACATAGCTGATTCGCTCAACCGTCTCACCCAGGCGGATATCCAAATCAAGGGCCAAGTACTCGGCCAACTCGCTGTAGCCGTTGGGAAGCAGCACGTCGCCGCCGCCGAAGGCGACACCCTCATCCAGCTTGTAGAAAGAAAGCTGTTCAGCATTCGCGCCAAACTGAAGCTCCAGCAAACCCATGCCGTAGTTTGCCAGCACGCGCTGCGGCTGACTCAAATTTTGCTCTCCCAAAAAATCATCAAACAGGGCTTGCAGCGAAACATCACCGCGAAAGGTGAGTCGCCTCGCTACGGCACGGCGAGTAAGCGAGCCGTAAAATTCTTCGCTTAGGCTATCGACAAGCGCTCGTTCCTCTGCGTTGAGCCATGCGCCAGCGCTGCTGTATAGAACGGGGTCGGTGAGGTAATCGCTGGGGAGGGTTAACGCCCGTGCCTCTGCTGCCAGCTCTGTAAGCGGGTTATCTTGGACGCCATGAAGCCACGAAGCGCCTAAATCCACCGGCACGTCGGCCCATTCTCTGCTAGTCCAGAGCCGCCCACCAAGACGATCACGCCCTTCAATCACGGTGACCTTGTAGCCCCGCTGCTGAAGCTCTCGCGCCGCGGCAAGACCCGCCATGCCCGCACCAAGCACCAAAACGCTCTCCTTGCCTCGTTCGGCGCTGCGACAGCCCGCCAGCGAATAGGCTGCTGTAGTTGTTGCTAGCTTCAAGAATGTACGACGCGAGAGTGTACTCATCAGATTCCCCAAAAAACGCGAATAAATATTCGTGTTCAACGTAGCACGGGTGATTCTGCTTGTCAAGCTCCGATTTCTCGTGGAATAATTCACCCCCCTTTCGGGGGTTGCTGATCGGAGAAACCGTCAAAAATTGGAAGACTTTATGAGTGAGGCAAACGAATCAACCATGCGGCGGCGTCCAACCCAGAGCCGCAGTTCGGAACGGGTGGAGCGTATCCTTCGCGCTTCGAGTGAGCTGTTTGTCGAGCGGGGGTATGAGCAGACAAGCACCAATCACATCGTGCAAAAATTAGAGATGTCTGTGGGGGCGCTCTATCGCTATTTCCCCAACAAACAAGCGATTCTGGCGGAGTTAAACCGTCGATACTTGAGAGAGGTGCGCGAGGTATTGCTAAACGTTCACCAGGACGCTCAGTCGTTGAGCTTGCCTGCTTATGTCAACAAACTTTTTGAGGAGTTGATTGCATTCTGCCTGGAACGGCCCGATGCGATTGAGGTGTTCTTCAAAGCCGAAGATAGCAGTGACGAGACGGAGACGGACGATGCGGTCTTTCGCACGGAAGCGAGTCGAATTCTCGCCACCTTTTTCCGGCTCAGAGAACCCAGGCTAAGCGAAGCCGATGCGAGCTTAATTGCCAGCGCGATTTACGATGTGGGGTACGTTATTTTACAAACGGCGGTGAGGGGAACGGACACGGATAAACAACTTGTGCGGGAGATGAAAGAGATGATTCTACTTTACCTTCGTGCTAAACTCGATGAGCCAGACCGCAACAGTGAACAAAGTTGACCTTTGTCCACTGTTGCAGCAGCGGCTATTGCCACACACTACTGCCACGTATACGTCGCCTTCACGTTTGGCGCCAAATCCTCCGCCTTGACGGGCGAATCCCCCTCCGGCGCGAGACCGGCGCGATCGATGATGATTTGAGCCAGCTCCGAATTGTAAACGCGATCCTCGCGCAGGATGGTCGGCTCGTCCGGCACTTGATGGTAGACCTGCATGACGGCGCGGTCTTCGTCGTTGAGCACGCCCTCGGTCTTTTTTACCACTACATCCAGCCGGTTGATGGCGTCCCAAGGCCAAACATAAGTTCGTCCCCAAAAGCGAATCGGGTTGCGGATTACCAGCGCCTCATCGGTGATTTCGTACTCTTCGGTCATTTCGGTTAGCTGCAAATAGAGCAGCAGCCCGCCCCAGACGACAAAGGTCCACGCCACGGCTTCCTGCATGTAGGTGCCCGTAAAGCCCATAAAAAAGGCCATGGCCCCAGCCAGCAGCAGCCCCACGCTCACGACAACGTTGTTGGTGGTGCCGCGAAAAATTTGGCGCTCGTCGCTCTGCGCATCCGCCGCCATCACGTCCGCGCTACCCACATTGACCCCTTCGGCCTCGGCGACCAAGACCGGCATTACCTCTGCCATGATTATTTCTCCAATTTTGAACTGTCATTTCGAGCGGAGCAAGAAATCTGTTTGCAATGGACGAATCCTCGTCGAGCGCACGGGGAAGGCTGAGTCACCGTCTGTGGCTGTTCCCCAGCTTGGTTTCGTCTGCCGCGTACAAATTTCTCCCGTTTGGTCGATATGACAAGGCTATCTTGTTTGTAATTCAACTAATTTTTTAGTATAGCGCCGACCCGTCACTCACCCAAATTTTCAGCGGCCCAACCGCCCCTCACTCCACGCTCAGCCGGTAGCCGCGACCGCGCACCGTCGTCAAAAATTGGGGGCTGCTGGCGTCGGGCTCGATCTTCTGGCGCAGGCGGCTCACCAGCTTTTCGATGCGCGCGTCGTCCACCTCGTTGATGTAGCTCTCGCCCCACACGTCGGTGACGATCTGGTACTTGTCCACGATTTTTTGCGCATTGCGAAAGAGCAGCAGCATCAGCCGATACTCCAGGTTAGTCAGCGTCTCCACCGGCTCGCCGCCGACAAGCACCTCGCCGCTCTCGACGTCCACCCACAGCGCGGCGGAGTCCGGCGCTTCCTCCGCGACTTCGCGCTGGATAAAGTTGGCCAGCAGCTGGGAAAAGACGCGCGGCTTGCCCTCTGTTCGCAGCAGAATGTGACGACGCAGCAGCGTGCTCAACGCCGCCCTGTGCTGCGCCTCCGCCTCTTCGTCCGCGGGCGCGGTAAAGAACGAAGCCAGCGCGGCCTGCTCTGCTTCGCTGCACGCCGACCAGATTTTGCTGCACTCGGCGCGCAGGTTGTCGTCCTGCGTCAGCCGCTTGGCGACGCTGCTGTGCAGGCGTCGGCGCGCATCGGGATCGCCCTCCTCGATGTCCGCGCCACCCAGCGCATCGTCCAGCACGCGGCAGGTTCCCTCCAGCAGCGTGGGGTGGCCGCCCGCCCAGCCGTAGACAAAATCGATGTCGGCGGCGGTAAAGGCGGCTTCGTAGTCGCGCATGTAGCGGTGGCAGAAGCGCTCCACGTCCCAGTGCGTCAGCGGCGCGAGATGCCACGTGCGGTGGGCAAAGAGCTCGCAAAATTCACCGCAGTGGTCGACGCTGGCGTTTTGGTTCGCCAGCTTGGCCAACGGCCGCACCGTGGCGGTGATAAAGGCGAGCGTGGCGCTGTGGCGATCTTTGAGCGCGCGCAGGTTGAGAAAGGTGCGCGAGTGGACGCGCGCAAAGGGCTCGTCAAATTCGTCAAAGAGCAGCACGAGCTTGCAGTGCGTCGCCTCCATCGCCGCCTCCAGCCCGCGGTTAAAGCTCAGCGGAACCTGAAAGTCACTCTCCGGCGACACCAGCGTTTCGTACGCTTCAGCCAGCGGCGCTAACTTGGTGAGTTCGGCGCTGCTCTCGCGCAGGCAGCGCAGCACCAGTTCGTAAAAGCCCTGATCGGTCATGCTCAACATGCGGTTGCAGTCGATGTAGACGGGTAAAAATTCGTGGCCCGCCTCGCCCAGCTCCTGAATCCACACGTCCGGTTGGGAAAGCAGGCGCAGCAGGGCCGATTTGCCCACGTTGCTAAAGCCCACGACGGAGACGCTTTGCAGGCTGCGCATGTAGTGGATTAAGCTCTGGACATCGGGGCGGCGCATGTAGCCGCCGTCGGGCAGGCGCAGGGTTCGCGGCATGGGAGTTTGGGTGATTTGATGGAATCGCCGACTTGTGGTCGCGGCTGACGGAACGACGAAGCGTAGTATACCATATGGGGGTAGATCAGGGAGAAGAAACAATCCACGAAGGCACGAAGGAACACGAAGGAAGAACGTTGACCTTTCTCTCCTGCCTTGTGGCCTGTCCCCACAAAAGCTCAGAGCACCCTTTAAAATACACCCGCAGATCAAAAGCAAGATTGACGCCCATCCAGCACAGTGATAGACTGCTGATACGAATTGATTATGGAAAGAGGAAACCTCAATGAGCAACATCCAGCGCATCTGCCCCAGCTGTGGGGCAAGCGGCCCCGTGAGCGCGCAATTCTGCGAGCGCTGCGGCCAAAATTTCGAGCACCGCGCCAGCAGCGGCAGCACGCTCCCCGTGCGGCGCAGCAGCCTGCCCGCCGTCGCCAGCACGGCGGCGCTGCCGCTGCTGGCGGGCGCAGCCAGCCTGGCCCTGCGCGCTGTCTGGCGTTTGCTCCAGGCCCACCTGCGCGAGCAAAATGCGCAGGTTGCCCCGCGTCAGGGAAAAGCGCAAACGGCCATTACGCCTGCGTCGCCGCAGCCACCCGCGCCCAGCGGACGACGCACCATCCGCATCCGCTCCACCTGGGTCGTCGGCGGGCCGGACGGCGTGTACCGCCACGGTGCCAGCGACCACACCATCGAAATCGACGACTGATCGTCTGCGCTGTCGCAGCATCAACCAGACCCCGGGGGTTTTCTAAACCCCTGGGGTCTTTTTACAACCAAGCCTCTTTGTCCCGGATGACCCCCCACATTTTTCAGGGGTGGGAACAGAAAGCACAACGATAAATCCGTTCAATCCGTTCTCAAAATCCGTTGACAGCTTTGCCGCGTCAATTTCCCAACCATTACAAACAGACAGAATTTGACAGAAGAAGAAGTCGCAGCTACTATTATTTTTAGCTATAGCTAAAAATAATTTTTCCGGGTGCAAGAAATAGAACCTTTTATGCTTTTTCAAAAATCAATAGTTGTATTTTTCGTCGTGACGCTCATTGCCCTCGCCGCCTGTAGTGGCGATAACAGCACAACCAACGACGATGGTCGCCTCAACGTCGTCGCCACCACGGGCCAAATCGGCGACGCGGTGGCGAGTATCAGCGGCGACGCTATCGAGCTGACCACGCTGCTCGGCCCCGGCATCGACCCGCACCTCTACATCCCCACCGAGGGCGACGTCAGCGCCTTTAGCAATGCCGACGCCATCTTTTACAACGGTCTCAATCTCGAGGCGCAGATGACGCGCGTGCTGGATCAGCTGGCGTCGCGCGGCAAGACGGTGGTGGCGGTGGGCGAAGCGCTGCCCGAAGATAACTTGCTGGAGTGGACGGGCGGCGCTTACGCCGACCCCCACGTGTGGAATGATCCGACGCGCTGGAGTCTCGGCGTCGAAGCGATCCGCGATGCGCTCATCGAGCTGGACCCGGAAAACGAAGAGACTTACCAAACCAACGCCGACGCCTATCTCACAGAAATTGCCGAGGCCGACGCCTTTGCCCGCGAGCAGTATGCGCGCATTCCCGAAGAACGGCGCGTGCTCATCACCGCCCACGATGCCTTTGGCTATCTTGGGGACGCCTATGGGCTGGAGGTGCTTGGCCTGCAGGGCATCAGCACCGAATCTGAAGCGAGCACGGCGGACGTGCGCGAGCTGGCCGACCTGATCGTCGAGCGCCAAATCCCCGCTTTGTTCGTCGAGACGTCGGTCTCGCCGCGCACGATTGAATCGGTTCAAGCCGCCGTGCGCGACCAGGGCTTTGAGGTTGAAATTGGCGGGCAGCTCTTCTCGGATGCGCTGGGGGAAGAAGGCTCCGGCGCGGAGACGTATACTGGGATGTTGCGGGCCAATGCGCAGACGATTGCGGACGCGCTGGGGGAGTAGTGCATAGTGCGTAGTGCGTGAACCGGTGCTTGCGTTGGGTGGTTGTTAAGTTCCGTTGACATTTGAGAATTGGCCCTCACCCCCGGCCCCTCTCCCAGACTGGGAGAGGGGAGGACGAGGCTCCCTTCCCCCACGCGTGGGGGAAGGGCTGGGGATGGGGGCGCGCTCCACCTCCCCACCAAGCTCATTTAGTAAAATGTCAACGGAACTTAACATCGAATCAATGAATTCTACCGGTTCACGCACAACGCACTACGCACTAAAAAAAATCAACCTAAATGAATTCAACTATGACCACCGTACCCGCCCTCGAAATCACCGACCTCACCGTCGCTTACAACGAAAAGCCCGTCCTGTGGGATATCGACCTCGACGTGCCGCAGGGCGTGCTGATGGCGATTGTCGGCCCCAACGGCGCGGGCAAAACGACCCTGATCAAGACCATCCTCGACCTGATCCAGCCCGCCGCTGGCCAGGTGCTGATCCACGGCAAGGCCTACGCCAACCAGCGCCGCATCGTCGGCTACGTGCCCCAGCGCGGCAGCGTGGATTGGGATTTCCCCACCAGCGTGCTGGACGTAACCATGATGGGCCGCTACGGCGACCTGGGCTGGTTCCGCCGACCGGGCGCGCGCGAACGCGAGCTGGCCGAGGAAGCGCTGCGCAAAGTCGGCATGATGGACTACGCCGAGCGCCAAATCAGCCAGCTCTCCGGTGGCCAGCAGCAGCGCGTCTTCCTCGCCCGTGCGCTGGTGCAGGAGGCGCAAATCTATTTTATGGACGAGCCCTTCCAGGGCGTGGATGCCACGACCGAGCGCGCCATCGTCACGCTTTTGCAGGAATTGCGGGCAGCGGGCAAAACGGTGATCGTCGTCCACCACGATTTGCAGACCGTGCCCGAATACTTTGATTGGGTGACGCTGCTCAACGTGCGCCGCATTGCCAGCGGCCCGGTAAACGAAGTCTTTACCGAGGAAAATTTGCGCGCCACGTATGGCGGTCGTGTCGCATTTTTGAGCCGGGCGCGCAGTGGGAATGGCAACGGGGACCAGGGTCACGTCGCTCAAGTGTTAGAAGTGATGCGTGACGCGTGAACCACAACTAACCCTGAACGGTTACTCGCACAGAGCCAACGTAGTTTGCCAGTTCACGCACCACGCACCACGCAACGCATCACGCATCACATACTCACATCTCATGCCCGACCTGCTCCGCGACCTCCTCTTCGACTATACCCTGCGCAACGTCGCCCTCGGCACGGCCACCATCGGCATCGTGAGCGGCGTGCTGGGCTGCTTCGCGCTGCTGCGGCGACAGTCGCTGCTGGGCGATGCGATTTCGCACGCGGCGCTGCCCGGCGTCGTGGTTGCGTTCCTGCTGACGCGCAGCCGCGAGCCGCTGGTGCTGATCCTGGGCGCGGCGGTGGCGGGCTGGCTGGCCACGCTGCTGATCGGCGCGGTGACGCGCAACACACGGCTCAAGGAGGACACGGCGCTTGGGCTGGCGCTCTCGATTTTCTTTGGCCTGGGCATCATGCTGCTCACCTACACCCAGCGCCTGTCGGATGCGCGCCAGGCAGGGCTGGACCGCTTTCTCTTTGGCCAAGCCGCGGCGCTGATCCAGCGCGATGTGATCACCATCGCCGTCATCGGCCTGCTGGCGCTGGCGGTGACGGTGCTGCTGTGGAAGGAGTTCAAGCTCCTTGCCTTCGACCCGGCCTTCGCCGCCTCGCTCGGCTTCCGCGTGCGCGCGCTCGACATCACGCTGACAACGCTGCTCGTCATTGCCATTGTGATTGGGCTGCAATCGGTTGGCGTGATTTTGATGAGCGCGATGGTCGTTGCGCCCGCCGCCGCCGCCCGCCAGTGGACGAATCGATTGAGCGTGATGGCGCTGCTGGCGGCTATCTTTGGCGCGGTGTCGGGCATCAGCGGCGCGCTGATCAGCAGCACGGCGAGCGGCCTCGCCACGGGCCCGGTGATTGTGCTGATCGTCAGCGCGATCACGCTGGTCTCGCTGGCGCTGGCCCCGGCACGGGGGCTGCTGTGGAGCTGGCTGCGCCAGCAGCGCAACCGCCGCCGCCTGCGCGTCCAAACCGTGCTCGCCGATCTCTACGCCCTCGACCTCCAGCACGATGACCCGGCCCACGGCCACACCATCGCCGTGCTGCACGCCATGAACGCCGGGCGCGGCGGCGTCGCCATCACCCTGCAACAACTGGTCGACGATGGGCTGGCACAGGAAGTCGCGTCGGGTGAGTGGGCGCTGACGGAGGCCGGTCGCGCACGTGTCGAGCGGCTGCTGGCAACAAACGGGAGCGAGGAACCATCGCCGGTGCGGCTCGACGTACCGGCGTTTGACGAGGGGCTGATGCGGAAAAGTTGAGCTGTGATTTGCAAACAGCAATCCGCGTAATCCGTGCAATCCGCGGCCAAAAATTATGTCTCCACAACTTGAAATCCAACTGATTGCCGCCGTCGTCGCGGCGGCTTGTGCGCTGCCGGGGGTCTTTCTCGTGCTGCGCCACATGGCGATGATGAGCGATGCCATCAGCCACACCGTGCTGCTGGGCATTGTGCTGGCCTTCTTTGTCGTTGAGCAATTTGGCCATCCGCTGCTAATTTTGGGCGCGGGCGCGGTCGGCGTGCTGACGGTGAGCATTACCGAGTTGCTCAACCGCACCGGTCTCGTCAAGGCGGACGCGGCCATCGGCATCACCTTCCCCATGCTTTTTAGCCTGGCCGTGATCCTGATTTCCGTCTACGCCCGTGACGTGCACCTGGACATCCACGTCATCTTCCAGGGCGACCTTGCCTTTGCCCCTTTTGATCGACTGACTCTCTTCGGCCTCGACCTTGGCCCGCGCACGCTGATCACAATGGGCGTGATCGGCCTGCTCAACCTGGCCTTTATCGTGCTTTTCTATAAAGAGCTCAAGCTCTCGACCTTTGACGCCGGCCTGGCCGCCGCGCTCGGCTTTGCACCACGCCTGCTCCACTATTGTCTGATGACGCTGGTCTCGTTTACCGCCGTGGGCGCGTTTGACGCCGTCGGCTCGATTCTGGTGATTGCGCTGATGGTCGTGCCGCCCGCCGCGGCGTACCTGCTGACGGATCGGCTGAGCCGGATGTTGGGGATTAGCGCGGGGATCGGCGTGGTGGGGGCGATTGGCGGCTACTGGCTCGCCAGGTCGCTGGACGCCAACATCAGCGGCGCAATGGTGACGGTGATCGGGGTGATTTTCTTTGGCGTCTTTCTCTTCTCGCCGCAGCGGGGCATGGTGGCGATTGCGCGGCGACGGGCGCGGCAGCGCTGGGAGTTTGCGCAGGCCATGCTCGCCATCCACCTGCTGCACCACGAGGGCACGCCCGAAGCCGACGAGGCCAACCGCGTCGACCACCTGCTCGAACACATCCGCTGGACGCCGGACTTTGCCGAGCGCGTTGTCCGCCACGCCGAGCGCGGCGGCGTTGTGCGCCGTCGGCGCGGCGTGCTGCGGCTCACGGCGGAAGGGAGGACGCTGGCGAGGGAGGTGATGGTGGGGTAGAATGAAGGGAGAGATTTTGGATTTAAGGAGCTTCGTTATGGCTATTGCGGAACAAATTCACGAGCGCGTCCGCTCGCTGCCGGAGCCAATACAGATTCGGGTGCTGAATTTTGTTGAGTTGCTTGCTCAGAAGGCCGAGGTGGGCAAGCAGAACGAGGTTGAGGAACTCACCAACCGGGAGTGGTCAAAGATGTCGCTGGCGATGGCGATGCGCGGGGTGGAAGATGAAGAGACCGATTATACACTGGCCGATCTGAAAGAAATCTTCTGACGCCGCGTGCTTTAGGCGTTATTTTAGTGGCTCTAGAGGCCCACCAGGACAAACGTTGCTACTGCGATTAGCAATAGAAAGGAGGAGGACACAACACGGGCTACTTTGTTGAAGCGAAGAAGATGTTCTTCCAGCCTGGCCACCTTCCATCGCGCCATGGCAAAGAGGAGTATCCAAACCATCATGCCGCGTACTGTGGCGTAAGCACCGTATACTACAGCACCAAGCTTTGGGTCAGCAAAGAGAAACGCTCCTAGAGGAACCGCATACCACAGCCAAAACCCAAGTCGACTGAAAGCTCCAAATCCAAGAGACAGACCATTGACGATTGCCCACCGAATTGGGCCGTTATGAATCCAGCTTTGTGGTGTTTCATAATCGAACTGGATGATTTTGAATCGTCGCCCGCTTAAATTTAATACCGCCAGACCAATCCCCGCAATAGCCAGTAAGGTTGCACAAGCAATACGAACCTCCAGTGAGATGTAGGAGCCAATGAAACCCAGCACATAACCAGCCGCTAAGCCAGCGATGGAGGAGGCGACAGAATAGGTGACGGCTTTGTAGAACCAGTGAACTCCTGCTTGATTCCGCTCCACGGCGGAATTTACGATCCCAAAGATCGCGTTCGGCCCTCAAGGTAACGTTTGCTGAGCTAAACCAACTACAGCAGCACAAGCCAGCAGCAGTAGGTATAGCGAAACAAAGGGGGCGGAACGAACAGCAGGGATAAAGCTCAGCAGAAGAGCGAAGACACCAGCCGTAAAAATCATTCCGATTGAGCGATACAGAGTTGGATTGGGTCGGTTTGCTAAGAGATTCAATGGTTTTCTCCTTCTGAAATCTCAATTATTCCATCCATCGTTGCAAGCCAATACTGCGTTCTGTGGCGGGTTGACCACCGGGGTGGGACACACAACAGACCGCATGACATCTGTATCTGATGAAGCAGGGGGTGGAGTATTCATTGCCATACTCCAAACGTCAACGGTTTGGTTTTCACAATCGACAACGCCTTTCCCCTCCGCCATAAAATCAGGTCCCCAAAGCTCAACGTCCAGATCATCGGCACGGCGTTGAATTTTATAAGAAATATCTCCTCCACCACCAATTGATGCAATTTCGAGCAGCTGCATTTGCTCGTGTTGCTCATGTCTTTCCGCAAAATAATCGAGCAATTGTTCAATGATTTCATCACGCGGGCCGCTTGTCGTGCCCCCGCCCGTGTTAGATTCTTCGACTACATAGCTGATTCTACGAATAAACTGTGCATCTTGTGTGTTATATTCACCAACTGAATACCATTGGAAATTACCGCCAAAAAACCGTGTAATCTCCTCCCGATTGCCTCTGTTGAGCGCATTCAGGAAGTCGACCACAAGCTCTGCGACCTCTGTAGGGTCACACCTATCTGAAGTAACGTTATCTTCGTAGGTAACAATAACCTCTTGCGTAGGCGATGTCTTTTGTACCTGTGGCACGTAGATGGATACTTGACTCAATCCCGCACAGGCACTCAGCATCAATGCAAAAAGGCTTACCCACAATACGTATACTGCTTTTTCTAAGTGGCTCATTCAGTCGTCTCCTCTACTGTGTCTGGCGAAGATCACATTATTGTCAACTAAATTGAGGCGATTCCAGGGGTATTTTAGTCGCTGCTAAATTTGCAAGGAAAGCGGATGCCAGAATGCATGATTTCTAGAACAGTTTCTCTACTAAGTAGAAATACTCCGCAAAAAATTTGGTTATTCCGCGCCACAAAACTTTCGTTAGAGTCGAGTCCTCTAGACAAATATGATAATCTTGGACGAGAAATAGTTCCAGCAAATCAGTGAACTAATTTCCGAAATAACGTTGCGGTAGTCTCAAGCATTTATTGGTGACATTAGTGTAAGAACCCTATTGTATCACTCTGACTTGAGACTACCAACGTTTTTAATATGGCCCGCCTTTGCGACAAATGCAAGGGCTACCGTTAGAGCGTCTCCAGTCGCAACAGGTGTAGTAAATCCCATCACTTCCCCGAGTCACCCAGCATTGACCGCCCGTAGGACATCCCATCGGACCTGGGTAGTAACATCCTGGTGCGGTGCAGTACTGATGATTGCAAGAAGGGCACGATGGGAAGCCAAAGCAGGGATATGGTGAGCCCGCGTGAGCGCCCCCATGACCGGCATAACTCCTACGAGGCGTTGCCATCTTTACGGCAAAGGCGATCAATGAAGCACTTCCAATCTGCAACAATTTGCTGCGGCTGAACACGCTGTCCGTCCAGTGACTCAAATTTGGATTGGCGTTGTTTTCAATGGTTGACACATTTTGCTCAAGCATAGTCTCTCCCTTTCTCACTTAATTCAAAGTTACCGGATTTATCTCTGTCAAACACGAAAAGCAGAGCGCTTTAGGTAGGAGTCAATTGGGCGGAATCGAGCGCTGCTGTGCTTACGTCACTATGGTTCATAGGTGCGTCTTGTGATATCATCAACTGGCGAAGGTCGGATATTTGATGTACATACTGCTTGCCCATCACAGTACCATCTAATATCTTGACGGCAAATGGGGTGCTATGGATTCGCATCGCATCTGCCAAGTCAGTAGCCTTTGGGTCACGTATCACAACCAAATCCTTTGGCAGGAGTTCAGTCATACCTTGAGCAAGTTCGTCACTCCCAGCAAGGAGCACTATAAGTTCTGTTCGAGATTCAAGCCTGCTAATTGTTGAAGCAAGCTCACGACATGGCACACAAGAACTGGACAAAAGAAGCAGAAAGTAAGGTTGAAGTTCTTGCAACTTGGGCAAAGCATCTACTACTTTTTCTGCCATCTGACTGCCAATCTCAGGTCCATCTTCAACTGCATCAAAATTTGCGGGCTGCCTGTGAGAAAGCTGGATCGTGATTAAGCCAACCTGACGTATCAAAAGAACTACAATGAGCGTAAGAACCAGTAACCACGTTCCTGCTAACGCCAGGGTAACTCCGAGAATTGTAGTATCCACAATCGAATTTCTCCTGTCTTCTCACTTTGTTTATCATGGCCGCTCACATAGGTCATGAGCGACCATGGTTCGATATGTTATACCAATTGCCTCAGTAAGATTCGCTAATTCTCTCGTGTGAGTTGACGCATCTTACCAACACAATTGGTATTAGTCAGGTTGAGAGAGTCGGCGGTTCCAAGTCAACAAGTTTTGTATGCTGTTCAGCAATACGATTGTACCCAGTATAGCTAACGCGTTGACGGCTGCAAACAGAAAGCTAGATGTGACTTTTGTCCCTGGCACCGAACCGGCGATTACCCACAAAGTGGAAGCCAGCAGTGCAAGCAGCCCAGTCCGTATCAATGTCTTGTAGGAGAGTTCTGAATCGGTGTCGCCAAAACAGAAACAGGCAAACTTTTTACCCTTGATCAGACTGCGGAGAATGAACAGCGTAAATATCCAGAGAGCCAATGCAGATGTGAGCAGGACATAACTAGCCATCCAACTCGAAATGAGCAAAATCGCCAGGCTGACTTCGGATGCTCCTAGGAGGGTTCCCAGTATTGGTCTAAACTTTTTGACAGCCCCAAAGTCAATCATAGCGATGACAGCTAACTTGGGACGACGGAGCTTTACATAGCCACTCCACATAAATATCCAGGCTAGAAACCAAACACCAGTTCCAAATCCGAGTGGAGTGGCTAGGATTTGCATCGACCTTCCAATATAAAGTGTAAGAATCTCCAAGCCAGACATTGCTGAGTTCCTTACTCTCTCTAGTTGCCGATCACGGGCAGGTATACGCGATTGTTTTGCGCAGGTGCAAAATTTTCAACCCCCATGTGGACAATCAACATTTCACCTGTCACTGGTTCACGCCATAGATTGGCAACCACATCGTGATGACTAAGTGCGTCTTGTTCCAAAAACTCTGCAAAGGAGGAAGTGCGGCTACCATCCTCTAAAGCAAAGCTTACGGTTGGTGCAAATTGAAGCACGGTTGAGGTTGATTCTCCATCGGCGTTCTGGTTAATCAATTCGACCTCTTCATCTGCGTCGGTTGCACCTTCAAGATGGCCTTGGATGAACGAGTAGGCGCTCATGACTGTCTCGGCTCTAAAAATCGAACCCTCCACCCTGCCCGTTGCAAAAATAGCGCCGCCAGCAACAAACTCGGACAAGTTATCAACAACCCCTTGATGACCACGTGACACAAATGCGTCTTCACCCAAGAGGAGATTTGTTGACCCCGCCTGATCCGCATCTGTTCCATCGACGTTAACTGTGAGACCAAAATCGGAAGTGATCTCCTCAATCGTACCGACAAAAGACTGCAAATGTTCGGGAGAGGAGGGGTTTGCTGCACTAACTGGCTTACCGTGAGTGGCAGAAGGAGCAAGAAGAGCGCCGACAATAACAATACCCGTTCCTTTCAAAAACCGCCGCCGTGGGATTTGATTCGTATCTCTGTGAGTACCCATATCAGTTTCATTCTCCTTTACATTTCTTAACCACAAGATGCTCGACATGTTCTGAAAATTAGAGTCTTCCTTTTCGTGTCTAAAGCATACCATTTATGCGCATCCTTGTCGTGCGCAAGCTCCACCAATTTCTGGGAGTCGATTCCACCAATTTTTAGGAGTTCACGTGTGCGCAGTGACAATAAATCTAGTTTTTCTTGACAAATCGTCGGTATATTTGTAATCTTATACCCATCTATCCCTACAAACTTCTTTCTCATTCCTAAATCACCTTGATTATTGACCGATGCGATCTCGTACCGGTTCGTCTTCTTAGGAGTATCCTCATGGACAGAAAGATCTTTGGACGCACCATCGCCGCTGTCCGCAAGCGCACGTTTGACCAACTCACATTACAACCGCTCACACAGGCAGAGCTGGCCCAACGCATGGGCTGCAGCCTGCGTATGGTTCAGAATCTGGAACAGGGTCTTATTAAGCACATTGATCCTGACATGCTCGTCACCCTAGCGGAGGCGCTCTACCTCACAACGCTGGAACGCATCGTGTTGTTTGCGTTGGTATCGGAAGTGCGCCGTGCAGATCTAATGCGCCTTACGCAGCCGCCGGAGCAAATTCTTCAGCAGGAATATGAGCGACTGGCGCCCAAGCAATTGCCCTCTATCCTCTACGATCCCTTCTATCACGTGCTAGCCGTCAACCACACGGGCATGGCGTTCTGCGACGTAACCGAAGCTAAATTAGACACACTGCTGCAACGGAACGGTTATATCGATTTCCTCTACTTCGTTTTTCACCCACAGTCACCGCTGCGGGTTTTATTTCATGAAACTTGGGAGCGCTTTGCTAAGTTTACCCTTCATCATTACCGCGTGGTAACGCTGCCTTATCGCTACACAGACTATTTTCAAAGGCGTTTCGGAGAGTTGAGCAAATATAAAGACTTTCTGCACTACTGGATCGAGACGCAGGGAGAAAAGGAAGATTTTCGCACGCAGTCAAAAACATATAACTATCGTCACTCACAGCTGGGCTTGCTGCACTACGAAACTAAAGTGAGTGAGATTAACACTGCGTATGGCAAACTCTACCGCTCTACGCTCCACCCACTCAACGACGAAACAGCCGCAACCTTTAGCCGATTGTACAAACAAGTCGGGCCCGGCCTCAAGCGCCTCACGCCCTGGCCCCATTCGTCGTTATTTCCAAAAACCGGGGGGGGGGGGGGGACGAAGTTAGAGCATTCGCTCCAGCCACGCTAGCGACCGCGCACCAATTAGCAGAATCACGATGTATTTAACGCTCTTCCCCGCCGTCACCGCCACCAAAAACGTCCCCACGCGCATGCGCAGCGCGCCGGCGACCATGCCCGCCACGTCAAAGAGCGGCAGCGGGAAGGCGGCAAAGGCAAAGAGCGTCCAGCCGCCGTACTGCTCCGTCCAGCGACGGATGCGCGCCCAGCGCGTCGCCTCCCCCTCGTTGACCAGCGCCCGCCCGCTCGCGCCCGCCACATAGCCCGTCAGCTCCCCAAGCGAGCCGCCGACCGCCGCCACCAGCGCCAGCGCCAGCGGGTTGAGCGCGCCGCTCATGGCGATGATCACGGCCAGCCCCGGCGCGGGCAGCACGACGGTCGCGCTGGCGACGAGGCTGATCAGGAAGGCGCCGACGTAGCCCCAGTGACCGGTCGCCGCCACCCACTGCGGGTTGAGCGCGAGCCAAAACGCAAGCGCCGTGATCAGGATGATCACGGCGAGGCGGAGCCAGAGGTTGGGGTTAGATTCTTGCATTACTTGTGAAGCTGTTGGGCAACGTGTGCATCGAGCAACTGCTGAATCAGGTATCGATGCGACACACCAGTTTCCCGGCTGCGTTCATGAAAATAACGAGCTGTTTTTTCAGCCAAAACAACCGTAACTGGCTCCGCTTCTGACTTTTTGTAAACTAGCTGCTCAGGCGGTGGCAAGAAGTCGTTGATAATTTCCAGCTGATCGAGATCAGGCCACTCTGGAATGTCTTCATAGTCTGTATCTTCTGGATCATTTATACTGTTGTACAGCAGAGATTCTTCTTGTGTACTCATCTTACTCCTCGCTTTTCCTATTCTCGCGCGTGTAAAGCTGCTTACCTTTGCGCCAAAAACCCGCACCGATGATTCGAATTCTGTCTTCTCGATAGGTAAAACGCACGGTTAAAATTTTCTGCTCTACTTTGCCTATGCAGAAGAAGCGCATTTCTTCTTCGCTATGCTGTTTGTCTCGCAGAATCAGGCGTCCACGATCATTGAACGCACGCTGAGCCACCTCGAAGGAGACGCCATGCTTCTGCTGATTGGACTGATTCTTCTCTTCATCCCACTCAAATCCTGGCATTTGGACGAGTCACCGCTTCATTCACAAACGTGTTTTCCACTATAACAGCAACCTTTCCCGCACGTCAATCTCCACGTAGCAACAGGGTATAGTTCCTAACTGTTAAAAGAACTTTTGCACTCGTTATATCATGCCCCCACCCAAAAGGCCTTCTCTAAATTTGTAAAGTCCGAGGCTGGCCCTTCAAACTTGTTGCGCCCCAGCTCCAGCACGTAGACGTAATCCGCAATCTTCAGCGCCTCCCGAATCTTCTGGTCGACCAAAAGAATCTTCAGCGCATCGCGGTCGCGCAGGTCGACGAGCATCTGGTAGACCTCTTCGCTCGGCATTTTCGCAAGCCCCGCCGTTGGCTCATCCACGAGCACGACCTTGGGGTCGGTCGTCAGCGTGCGGCCGATTTCGATCATGCGACTTCGATCATGCGCTGCTGGCCACCGGAGAGCGCGCGACCGTACTCGTTGGTCAGGTGATAGGTGGTGAGAAAGCCCAGCACTTCGCGGGCCTTTTCTTCAAATTCCCGGCGGTGTGCAGTGACATTTAGCGCCGTGGCGGCCACGAGCGGATTCGAGCACCGTCATGCAGCGGAAGGCGCGGGTCAGCTGGAAGGTGCGGCCACCCGGCTCGCGCTACGACTTCTTCCGCGGCTGGAGCAATCCCGCGCTCAGCCAGCCCAGCGGCAAGGCAATCAGGTGCGCCGCATCGGCAAAGCGCTTGACGGTTGCGCTCTGTTCCGCGCGCGGCGGCATGAAGAGGGCCGCAACCAGCGCCGCAAAGAGCAGAACGCCCAGCACCTCGCGCCACGGCTTACGCAGCGTGGCCAGCGCCAGCCCAATGCAGCCAAAGTAGCCGGCAGACGGCCCCACATCACGCACGCGCAGCGAAGCGGTGGCAATCCAGCCCGCTTGGTCGCTGGCCAGCGCGCCGCCGCTTTCGAGCAGCAGCGTCAGCAGGTGCACGCCCCAAAAGGTCGACGCCGCGCGCGCGCTGGTGGTGCGCCACTCCGCCGCGCCCACGCCCAGCGTCACCATGCCCAACGCGCTCCAAAAGGATTGCTGCCCGTGCGTCACCAGCGCAGAGGTGACGAGCGGGCTCCAGCGCCAAAGCCAGAGATCGCGCGGCGCATAGCCAAAGCGACGCAGAAAGCCGGGGGAGATGCGCTCGCTGTGAGTATTGGTCCACAGCGCGGCAGCGGCGAGGACGAGCAGCAGCAGCAGCGTAAAGGGCAGCCGACGCAGCAGGTGCAGGAGGATTTTTGATTTTCGCATGGTCGAGCGGGGTTCGGTATGTTTAGGAGAACTTTCGCTCCCCCCTTCAATTCTTGTGCCTGTAGCCGACGCGTGTACACTTGGCAGCAGCGATCAATCTTCACACGGAACAGGTTACCATGCGTCAAGCCACCATCAGCCGCCAAACCAAAGAAACGACCGTCTCGCTCACGTTTAACCTCGACGGGCGCGGACGGGCCGAAATTGAAACGGGCATCGGCTTTCTCGATCACATGCTCACGCTCTTCGCCAGCCACGGCCTGTTCGACCTGCGCGTACAGACCGCGGGCGACCTGCACATCGACGAGCACCACACCGCCGAGGATACCTTTATCTGCCTGGGCCGCGCGCTTGATCAAGCGCTGGGCGAGCGGCGCGGCCTCGTGCGCACGGCCCACGCCTACGTGCCCATGGACGAAGCGCTGGCCCGCGTCGCCGTTGATCTGGGCGGGCGCGCCTACAGCGTCTTCGCCTGCGAGTGGACGACGCCGCGGCTGGGCACGCTCGGCACCGATCTCGTTTACCACCTGTTTGAAACGCTGGCCTTCCACGCGCGGGTGAACCTCCACGCCCACGTGCTCTACGGACGCAACGACCACCACAAAATCGAGGCGCTCTTCAAGGCGCTGGCCCGCGCGCTGGATGCGGCCACCCAGGTAGACGAGCGCCGCCGCGACGTGCCCAGCACCAAGGGAACGCTCGTCGCCTGAGCATGGGGCGGCCGCGGGCGGCTCAAGGGCAAAATGCTGCCGTTGATGCGGTTAAGGAGGTGTTTTCTTACGTCTCGAAAACATTTCTTGTTTTATGATGGGGCCGCTGCAAACTTTTGCGTCGTTACCAGGAGAATTCATGAACGGTCAGCACATTGTGAAATCAACGCGGGATCACCTGCTAGAGATCGCTTGGCAACTGCCTTATGAGGCGCGGCGAGCCGCTTTTCAGCAAATCTTTCCCAAGCGGTTTAACGCCCTTCAGCAGATGCGCTACCAGCCAATGCAGGTCGACTACGGGCTGGCTTCCTTCGACAAGCACGAGTGCATCTTTGTCCACGTACCCAAGTGCGCGGGCGTTTCCGTCAGCCGCAGCCTCTTCGGCAGCCTGGTGGGCACGCACGTCGCGCTGAAAACCTTTCAGCTAATCTACAGCAAAGACGAATTCGCCCGCTACTTCAAGTTTGCCTTCGTCCGCAATCCGTGGGATCGGCTGCTTTCGGCCTACCGCTTTCTCAAGCGCGGCGGCATGACAGATGAAGACCGGGCGTGGGCCAAGCAGCACATCGCTCCCTATGAAAACTTTGACGCCTTCGTCAAAGCGTGGGTGACGCCCCGCAACGTCAACTCGTGGCAGCACTTCAAGCCGCAGCACCGCTTTCTGCTGGACCCCGCTGGCCGCTGCCACCTGGACTACCTGGGACGTTTTGAGAATTTGGAGCAGGACTTTGAGCAGGTCGCTCAGCGGCTGGGCATCGACGCCCGGATTGGCCATCTGAACCGCACAAAATCTGCCGTGCGCAAACGAGACTATCGCTCGTACTACAGCGAGGAGACAAGGCAAATTGTGGCCACCGTCTATCACAAAGACATCGAGGTCTTTGGCTACGAGTTTGATTCGGCCAACCCCGCCTCAGTGCGGAATCTGCAGCTCGCGGAAATCGGATAAATCTGGCTGGAGCGGGCAGATCATCAGCGCCTCCCAGGCGGGGCTCAGGCCAAAGTGCGCCGCCTGCACAAAGCCAAAGCGCGGGTAGTATTCCGGGTGGCCAAGCACGACGACCAGCGGCTCGCCCCGCTCACGCGCGACGCTCAACCCCCGCTCGATCAGCGCCGTGCCAATTCCGCGCCGCTGCACCGCTGGCCACACGGACACCGGCCCCAGCGACAGCACGCGGGCCGGCCGCGCGCCCTTTAGCTGCACGTAGCTAAATAGGGCGTGCCCCACAACTTCTGCTTGCTGCCTTTCACGGTCGCTTCCCTCACGCTCCAGCAGCGCCACCAGCGATAGGTCGGGCACAAAATCCGCCGAAGCGCGAATCCGCTCAATCATCTGCACCTCGGCGCCGTCCGTTTGGTCAAATGCGAGGCGGGTAACGTGGGCAATGGCCTGGTAATCGGAGGGGCGTTCCGGGCGGATGGTTAAAGCGCGCATGGTGAGTTTGGTGTGTATTCGCTAATTTTGTGCATGCCCATTTGCGTTGGCATTACCCATCGGTCACCACCAGAAAACGCTCTATGATGGGGAGTATGGTGGTGAGTTCTGCAGCGCCGCCCGTTGCTCGCGCAGCGCTGTGTACAGCCTCGCGCTCACGTTGTAAAACCAGCGATACTCCTGCCAAAATTCGCCCAGCCCGCGGTTGCCCGCGCGCTCGTAGGCCAGCGCCTGCTGCATCATCTCCAGCCGATCGGCATCCTTGACCAGGCGCGCTTCGGGGGACGAGCGCGCCGCATACTCTGCCCACAGCGCGCGGTAGCCGTCGCCGCCGGGAAGGTCGACAAAAATTTGGGCCACCGCCAGCGCCTCAGCTCGACGCTTCGCCTCTTCGCCCAGCAGTTCCACGCTGCGGTGCGGCAGGTCTGTCGTCACGCTCTCCGCCAAATCGTGCACCAGCGCCAGCCGCGCCACCCGCCCCACATCCAACGGTTCGACTAAGCCCGCCGCCGCCGGATCAACGTTGATGGCCTCGGCCAACATCAGCGCCAGCAGCGCCGTCGATGCGACGTGATCGGCGATGGATTCGGGCGACGGTACGCCGGCAAAGAGCCAACCGGCACGGGGAAGTTGCTTGAGGGCCGTGGTGTAGGCGAGGAAGTGGAGAAGCGGGTTGCTCATGGATGCGGTAGTAAGTACTGCTTATTGCTTATTGCTTGCGGGGAGAGCGCATTTGAGGGGTGGAAGTCGGGGAATGACGGTCGCGTGCGCTGCACGGCGTAAAACAAGAAGACATTCGAGCCATTGTTTGCGCCGTGCAGCGCACGCGTGATCCAACCAACACAGGCAGCGCACGCGCGGTGAGGTTGCCTAAGCCTCCATCTCCCGCCACAGCAGCTCGAAGGCGCGATTGCCCAGCCGCCGCAGCGTAAAGTCGTCCTGCCCGCCAAAGGGATAGCGCGTGCTGTCCACGGCAACGTCGCCGCCGGTCCGCCGGGCAAAGGCGATCCACGTTTCGCCGGAGGTTTGGCCGTACATCCCTTCGTCTGCACCGCTTGTCCCCAGCAGGGCGACGGCGTACGCCGCCTCCGTTCGCGCCAGCAGCGACCGCGCAGCCTCGACCGCGCTCGCTTCGTCGACCGTCGGCTGATCAACTTGCTCGACCGCGGCGACCAGCGCATCCTCGCCCGCTTGATCGCTCGCCGTTCGCAGCCGCGCCGCCACGCCGCCGCGCGTGTTGCTTTCCACCAGGGCGACCGTCGCGCCACACTTGCGCAGCTGGCGCGCAACAACGGCCTCGATGGGCTCGTCGTCCGTTGTGCTGTAGATGTGGTCGCCAATGTGCTCGCGGATTTGGGCTTCCATCTCGTCGATCAGCGCATCGGCCTCCTCGGCGGTGAGGGCGCGGGCGGCGATGCGCACGTCCGCCTGGCCAATGTGGGCCGCCGTGCCAACGGTGGGGTTGGCGCCGCGCATCAACTCGCCGATGCGGCTGTCGATGGTGCTTTCACCGATACCAATCGTGCGCAGCAGCCGTCGCCGGATCACGCCGCTGCCACCGCGCCGGGCGTTTTCCTCCTGGAGCCAGGGCAGCACTGTATCGGCCATCAGCCGCTTCATCTCGCGCGGCACGCCCGGCAGCGCGATGATCGTGCCGCCCAGCCCCTCGCGGCTGCCGATGGCAAAGAAGCCGGGGGCCGTGCCCACCGGATTCTGAATTACGGTGGCGCCATCGGGGATCAGCGCCTGGCGCTCGTTGTTCGCGGTCATCGTCGAGCCAAAGCGAGCGAAGCGGGCGCGCAGCTGGGCCAGCGCTTCGTCGTCCAGCCGCAGCGGGCGACCGGTGGCGTTGGCGATGGCGTCGCGCGTGATGTCGTCCACCGTGGGGCCGAGGCCACCGGTGACGATCAGCACGTCGCTGCGGCTCAGCCCCAGCTCCAGCACGCCGCGCAGCCGCGGCTCATTGTCGCCCACGGTGGTTTTGTAGTAGAGGTTGACGCCGATGTCGCGCAGCTGCTGCGCAATCCAGGCGGCGTTCGTGTCGACAATGTCACCCAGCAAAATTTCCGTGCCGCTAGTGATAATCTCGGCGCGCAGGGGAGTCGTCTGTTGAGACAAGGGGGACTCTTTCTTGGGGCAGGGGTGCAGGGGGGCAGAGGCGCAGGGGAGAAAGTTGGCTAGTACACGAGGGCATAAATTTTTAGACTGTTACCAGCGCGCATCGCCACCAAGCCAACCGGCTTTTAGCCGGTTTTCTTCAGGCAAGCTGGTGGGCTTTAGCCACCAGTGGCAGCATACGCCAACCGTCTACTTATTTATGCCCAGCTATACCAACCTATCCAGCTCCCCAGCTCCCGTGCTCCCCCGCACCCCTGCGCAGTTTACATCGCCAGCGCGACTTGGCCGCGCAGCGACTTGATGGCGTCGGCCTGCTGCTTCTGGCCCGCCTGGCGCATTTGGCCTTCGAGGTCGACGAGCAGCTCGATAAAGCTGCCGTCAATCTGGTCGCGATTTTCTTTGATAATTTCGCGCAGCGCATTGCGGTCCGGCGCGCTCATCAGCCGGTTGACCAGCTGAACGGCGGGCGGCATCGACTCCTGCAGGATGGCGATGGCCTGATCGTAAATCTGGCGCAGGCGACGGGCCGCGGCGGTCGCCTTGTTCTTTTCCGCCTGCTGCACGTTGGCGGCCAGCAGGCCCAGGAAGGTGTCGTCGATGTAGTCGGCGTACTGGCGCAGCGCCTCCTCCACGTTGGCGGATTGCAGCACCTCCTGCAAAATTTGCTGCGCCTGCTGCAGCACGGCCTGTTCGCTCTGGCGCTGCCGCTCCTGCAGCGAGAGCACGATGTTGCGCGTCTGCGTCAGCCGCTCGCGCTCGGTCTCGTCCTCGCTCTCCTCCAGCCGGTCGGCGATCAGCAGCAGGAACTGGTAGTCCATGATCGGGGCCAGCGTCATCGCCAGCGCGGTGACGATTGACTGCGCGTTGCCGTTTTCGCCCTCCTCGCCGGATTCCGTCTCCCACACGGTCATCAGCGTCTCCAGCAGCGATTCGCGTGAGGGCGCTTTCTCGAAGCTGGCCAGAATGTCGCGGATTTTGTTTTGCAGCGCCTGGATTTCGCGGCCCGCCTCGGTTGTGTCGAGCAGCCGCTCGCGCACGCTTTCGAGCCGCTGCGCCGTCTCCTGCTGCCCCTGCATCGCCGTGAGCTGGAGCATCTGATCCAGCAGCGAGAAAAACTGGCGATCAAGCAAGCGCTGCTCGCGCTCGATCTTGGCGTCGAGCGCGGACTCATCATCGGCCAGGCGCACCAGCGCTTCGAGCAGCGTGCTCTGGTCGCGCTGGCGGCGCAGCATCTCCGGCGTGACGCCCTCAAAGCCCCACAGCGTTTCGAGGAAGCGGTTCCAATCCAGGAACTGCTGCGGCTGAAGCATGTAGCCGCGCTTCGCCTCGTTGGGCAGCCGCTTCATCAGCGCCTGCGACAGGTCACCGATGGCCCTTTCGCGCTGGGCCGCGCTCATCTGCGGCATCCCCTGCCCCGCGCCCGCCAGGCTGCCGGGAATGTAGACGCCCAGAAAATTGTGGGCGGGCTCGTGCACCATCAGCGGCGAGCTGAGCGGACCACCCGCGCCGCAGCTGGGACAAATCGCCATGTTGACTTGGCCGCCGAGCAGCGCCTGCTTGAGCTCGGGATTGACGCCCGTGTCGATAATGCTAAAGACGGCGGTCGTGTAGGGCGTGCCGCAGTTGGGGCACTGGATTTGCGCACCCGTGGGCGGGAAGAGCAGCTCGCCGCCGCGCCCCGCATTGGACGCGCCCCGGGGTTGGCTGCCCGCGGGTTGGTTGATCTTGTCGGCAGCGGGCGCTTTGTCTGCTGCCGCGCCCGCTGCGGCTTCCTGTGCCTGCTCCCCGTTGGTCGACGGGGCCTGTGGCTCGCGCTGTTTGTCGCGCGAGCGGCTGTAGCCGCTGGGCAGCTCGATGCCAGAGGATCGGGTGGGCTGCTCTTCTTCGCTGGGGCGGGGTTGACTTTCTTGACCGGGAAGTAAAATACCACTCATGGAATTGATGCTTTCTACTATGTTTTTCCGAAACTAATTTTCCAAAAACTTTGTGCGTTCGTTTCTAAATTTGGTTTAAGCACTGGCGAGCCGCGTAATCTTGCACAACGTCAGTTGATAACTCACACTGCTGATAACTCAAGCTGCGCGCTGAACGGTGACCTATCACGGGTTGCCGTTGCTGCACAGGGCGACCGACGGCAGGGCGTCATCGCTCGCGCGATTGGGCGCGCTTCTGCACAACGTGAGTCTATAAGTGTAGCGCAAAAGTGAAATGCCGTCTAACCTTCTGTGCGTTACTTCACAGGGTAACCGTGCCCTGGCGCGGTGGCACGCCGCCGACCCCTGTGGTAAACTGGAAAACAAACCGCAATATGATTTATTGCACCAATCCTGCCGCAGCCGCAAGCCCATCTATCCGCCAACCGACCAGCGAAAGGGAAAGTTATGGCGAGCCCCGATCAGCTTCAACCAAACGAAACCAAAAATCAACAATCTACCCGCCAGCCCGAACCGATCCGCGCCTGTATTGACGTAGCGCTGCCGATTGAGTTGATTACGACGGCGGCCAACGAGGCGATGTCCGAAAACCCCGAAAATGCGCCGATGGTCTTGCCGGCCATGCTGCCCTCGCCGGTCTTTTTGGCCGTCGTTACGGGCAAGCGCTGGAAGCCGGGGCGCACGCTGCGCGTCAGCTTTATGGATGGCGATCCGGCTGTGCAGCAGCGCATCCCCCCCATTGCCAAGCGCTGGGAGGAACACGCCAACGTCAAGTTCAATTTCGTCGACGATCCGCGCGCCGAGATTCGCATCTCGTTTGCCAACCCCGGCTCGTGGTCCTACATCGGCACGGATGCGCTGACGATTCCCTTTGATCAGCCGACGATGAACTACGGCTGGCTCACGCCGCAGACGAGCGACGAGGAGTACACGCGCGTGGTGATCCATGAATTTGGCCACGCGCTGGGCTTTATCCACGAGCACCAGAATCCCTCGGCAACGATTCCGTGGGATCGCGAGGCCGTCTACAAATACTACCAGGGGCCGCCCAACAACTGGACGCGCGAGCAGGTCGACATCAACCTCTTCCAGCGCTACGCCCGCGACATCACCCAGTTTAGCGATTTCGACAGGGAGTCGATCATGATCTATCCCGTGCCCAACAAGTTTACGCTGGGCGACTACGAGATCGGCTGGAGCAATGATCTCTCCGAATCGGACAAGCAGTACGCCGGCATGTTTTACCCCTTCGACGAAAAGCCCGTCACCGAGCTGACTGTCGACGGCGACCCCGTCGAGGATTCGATTGGGGAATTTGGCGAAATCGACACCTTCACCTTTCGCGTGGAGGAGGCCGCCCGCTACCGCATCGAAACCGAAGGCCGCACCGATGTGGTGATGGCGCTTTACGGCCCCAACGACAACACGCGCCTGATCGACGAGGACGACGACAGCGGTCGCGGCCTCAACGCGCGTATTGTCGATGCGCTGGAGGCGGGGTCGTACACGGTGCGCGTGCGCCACTTCAGCAAAGAGAAAACGGGAGATTACAAAATTGGGGTGTACAAGGCGTGAATCTTGCTGACCAAGCACACGAGATCGACTCAACGGACGAATCTACCCTTGCCCCCATCGCCGATGCGATCGGTGGCGCACGGGTGGTAATGCTCGGTGAACAAAACCACGGTGACGGCGCGACCTTCGCCGTGAAGGTCGCGCTGATTCGCTACCTACATCTACACCACGGCTTCGACGTACTGGCGTTCGAGGTCGATTTCTACTCACTCTTCCGCGCGTGGTCGCAGCTGAAATCAAGTGAAGATGTTGGTGGCTTAGCTCGGCACGCTTACAAATTTTGGCGCGAGAGCCAGCAGATGCAGCCGCTCTGGCGTTTACTTGTCGAGCGCTTCAAGACGGCGCGCCCGTTACGACTCGCGGGTGTGGATGTACGCCATCATGGGCGCTACGCCAAGCAGCATTTGGCCGACGAACTGGACGCGTGGGTCAAGCAAGCAGATGGGGAGCTGTTCCACAGCCAGGATTACGCCGACTTTCGCGCGCTGTTGGTCGGCATGTTGGCAGAAGAGTACACACACAAAGTGAGCGGCAACGAGCGCGTGCTCTTCTTCGAGATGTTGCAAACGCTCTATCAGCGGCTCGATGCGGCCTCGGATGATCTCTCGGTCGATGCTGATTTCTGGCGGCAGGCACTCGTGAATCTCGACGGCGCGGCACGTAACTCGTGGGGGTTCGAGTATCGCGATCACGCCATGGCGTGCAATCTGCTCTGGCTCACCCAGCGCTTTGTGAACGAAAAAATAATCGTGTGGGCACACAATTTTCACATCGCCAAGCAAAGCGATTTGTTTGCCGAGATCGATCCGATTTACAAAATGGTCGCCAGTACGCACCGCGATCCGTTGCTGCACTCGACTATGGGCACGGTTGTCGCTAGCGAACTGGGCGATGACCTATATAGCATCGGCTTTGTAGCTTACGGCGGTCGCTACAACAGCCAGGCGTGGCGTGGCGACTTTGAGCACGTAGACGAAATTCCACCAGCGAGCGACGACCTGCTCGAAACCCAGCTACACAATCAAGGCAACAAACAGGCGTTTGTTGATTTGCGCATCGCACGGCAAAATATGCCAAACAAACCGTTTGCCATGCGCGGCATTGAGCACGATGCGGCGCACTGCATCGCGTGGCAACAGGTCTACGATGGGCTATATTTTATTGACGAGATGGAGCCGCTCGCTGTTTAATTACGTGGTCGCGTGAGCCGCGTTCTCGGCACGCAACGGAATGAGCTTTGTTTGTTTGATTTGGAAATCTGCGTAATGTGGTGCTATCGTTAGCCAGAGTTAAGCACCTCGTCACCAGCCGGAACGGAGTGAGATTATGACCCTGGATAAAGTCGCCGAACTGGCGAATCAACTTTCGCCGCTCGATCAGGTGCGGCTTATCGAGCGTATCACGCCGCAAATTGAGTTCGCGCTAATTAGTAAAGCAGCGCCGCGTGAATCCCTACACGGAATCTTTGCCCATTTGGGCCCCGCGCCGTCAGAAGAAGACATTGCCGAAATCCGCAAAGAAATGTGGGCGAATTTCTCTCGCGAAGATATTGCATGATTGCTGCCGTCGCGGACACCCACGCCGTCATTTGGTATCTTTACGCCGATAAGCGTCTCTTCAAAACGGCGCTTTTGCAATTCGGTACGACGATTCAAAGTGGCAATCAAATTGCGGTTTCTTCCATGTCGCTCTCGGAGATTCTATATCTACGGAGCGAGGCCGAGTGAACGAAGAAGTCTTCGAGGGCACACTGGCATTGCTTGCCCGATCCGGCTCTGGATTAATCGAGCTGTCCGTCGATAGCAATGTTGTTAGAGCCATGCGCCAAATTAAGCGAGAAGAGGTGCCGGAGCTGCCCGACCGCGTCATTGCCGCCACGGCTTTGTTGCTCGGTGTGCCGCTGATTACCCGCGACTTGCAAATCCAGTCGTCAGCCGTCGAAACCGTTTGGTAATCCTAGCCGAAAATCTACTTTCAGCCGCCAACCCGCGCTTCATCTATCCCTTCATCCGCACCACCTGCTACCTGCCACCTGCTATTCCATGACCAATTACCTCGACCTCATCCGCCCCGGCGTGCGACGGACGCCGCCGCTGCCGCGCCTGGAAATCCCCGCCGATTTGCAGCGCCAGCAGTGGAACGAAAACCCCTACGACTTCCCCGCCGATCTGCGCGAGGAAGTCCTGCGGCGGCTGGCTGAGCGGGCTTGGTCGCGCTATCCGCTGGGGCTGCGCGCCTACGGCGTCGTCGACCGGCTGGCGGCGCACCACCACATTGAGCCGGCGCAGGTCGTCGTCAGCGCCGGCTCGTCTGACATTATTCGCATTGTAATGGCGATGTTGCTGGCGCCGGGCGATGCCGTGGTGCTGCCGTCGCCGACCTTTTTGCTGTGGCAGCGTAACGCCGCGCTGCTCGATGCGTGTGCCCAGACGGTTCCGCTTGATCCGGCGCAAGACTTTGCGCTGCCCGTGGATGAGCTGCTCGACAGCGCGCGCGAGCACAGCGCCAAGCTGATCGCGCTCTGTGCGCCGAACAATCCGACGGGGACGGTCTACCCCGTCGAGCAGGTGCGGCGGCTGGCGGCGGAGAGCGAGGCCATCGTCGCCGTGGATGAAGCGTACACCGACTTCTGCGGGGCGGACATGCGACAGCTGGTAGACGAATTGCCCAACGTGATCCTCGTGCGCACCTTTAGCAAGGCGGGGGCTGTGGCCGGGCTGCGCATCGGCTACGCGCTCACTTCACCTGGCCTGGCGCAGGAGATGGATAAGCTGATCAATGCCTTTACGCTCAACCCGCTGGCCGAGGCGGCGGTGTTGGTCGCGCTCGACCACGCCGCGCGGCTAAACGAGATCACCGTGCAGAATGTGGCCGAACGGGAGCGGCTGCGCACGGCCATGAACGAGATGTTGGGGGTATACGTCTACCCCAGCGGCACAAATTTTCTCTGCGCCCGGCTGGACAAAATGGCCAATCCACGGGCGGACGCAGCGGCGCTTTGTGCGTGGCTGCGAACGGAGCAGGGCGTGCTGATCAACGACATGGCCTCCTACGTCGAGCTGCCCAACCACATCCGGGTCTCGGTGGGGACGGCCGCCGAGAACGACCGGCTGCTGGGCGCGATGGGGGATTACCTGAGCGAGTGAGGTGACTTGTGTAGTCATCGTAACTCACGTTATGCAGTCGAGCAGCCGTTTTCGGCGGTACGGGCACGCCATGGCGTACCCGTACCGCCAAGATAGCGGGTAACATGAGAGCGCAAGCTAGTTGAGATGCAAAAGGGGCACGGCAATCTGCCGTGCCCCTTTTCTATTGCGCTTGGACAATGGCTCAGCCGCTACTCCTGTCGACGCCGAAGACGCTCGGAGAGCGTCAACAGCAGCCCCAGGCCGAGCAGCGCGCCAAAGACCGCCAAGATCGAGAGGGCCCAGTTGGGGGCCGCGCCCGTTGTGGGCAGCATAGTGGGCAGGGTCTCCGTGGGGCCGGGCGCTGGCGCGACCGTGGGCCGGGGCGGCAGCGGATCCGACCCAGCCGCGCCGGTCGCCGTCGACGCCGCGGCGTCGGTTGTCGAATCCGTCGCCGTCGCGGGCTCGGTCTCAGCGACCACATCATCAGTGACCACATCATCAGCGACCACATCATCAGTGGGCTGAGGATTGAGTACGGCGCTGGCGGTTGCGGCGGCGGCGGTCGCGGCGCTGTTGGGTGTAGCGGTAGGCGCAGCGGTGGGCGCGTTGGTCACGTCGGTAATTGGTTCTGCCGCAACGGTGTTTGTGATTGTCTCGCTAACAACGTTGCTAACGACATCGGTGACAACGTCAGCAACGGTGTCCGTCGTCACCGCGGCAGCGTCGACCTCGGCGCTATCGGTCGCGTTGACGGTTGGCGTTGGGGTTGATGTTGGGGTTAGCGTCGGTTCTGCCGTGGCCGTGGCCGTCGGCGTCTGAGTCGCCGTTTGCGTCGCCGTTTGCGTTGGTGTGCTCGTTGGCGCGGGTGTATCGGTGGCCGTGTTGGTCGGCGTGGGCGTCTCTGTCGGCACAGGCGTCGCCGTTGACGTCGGCGTGCTGGTCGGCACGGGCGTCCGCGTCGGCGTGTTGGTTGGCGTGCTCGTTGCCGTCTGTGTCGGCGTGCTCGTCGGTGCGGGCGTATTGGTGGCCGTGTTGGTTGGCGTGGGCGTCTCTGTCGGTACGGGCGTCGGCGTCTGTGTCGGCGTGCTGGTCGGTGCGGGCGTCTCCGTTGGCACGCTCGTGGGCGTGTTCGTCGGCGGAGGCGTCGCCGTCGACGTGTTGGTCGGCAGGGGCGTTTCTGTCGGCGTGCTGGTTGGTACGGCTGTTTGCGTTGGCGTGTTGGTCGGCGCGGGCGTCTGTGTGGGCGTGCTTGTCGGCGTGCTTGTCGGCGTGCTCGTGGGTGCGGGCGTGCTGGTGGCCGTGTTGGTCGGTGCGGGCGTGGCCGTCGATGTGTGGGTTGGCGCGGGCGTGTTGGTGGGCAAAGCCGTGTCGGTCGGCAAAGCCGTGTTCGTCGGCGTGCTGGTTGGCACCGCCGTTTGTGTTGGCGTGTTGGTTGGGCGAGATGTGGCTGTCGATGCCAGCGTTGACGTTGGCGCTGGCGTGGACGTTGGCGCCTGCGCCATCGGCTCCGCTTGCGAGACTTCGCCAAACCACTTGACGTACAGCTCCGCGTAGGTGCTATCCGCCCGGAGGTTTTCTAGCGTATTGTCGATCAGCGTCTCCAACAGTTCATCACCCGGCGCTAGGCCGATGCCGTAGGGCTCTACGCTGATGTTCTCATCCAGCAAAATGGCAAGTTCGGGATTGTCGGCGGCAATGGCGGCAAGAATGTTGCGGTCAGCAGTTAAGGCATCGATATCACCATCGAGCAGGGGGCGGATCGCTTCGGTACACGTTTCGTACTGAATGACTTCAAGCGTTAAATCGTTTTGCGCGGCGTACTTCGCAATCTCTTGGACGGCGGTCGACCCTTTGATGGCGGCGATGCGTCGCCCCGCTAGATCATCGGTGCGGCGCAGATTCTCGTCCGTGCGGATAAGGATATTGTAGCCGCCCGTAAAATAAACGTCGCTAAAATCGATTTGCCGCTCGCTCTGGGGCGTGATGGTTGTGGTCGCTACAAAGAGGTCGATATCGCCAGCAAGCAGGCGGGGAATGCGGTTGCTGGCGGTTACCTGGACAAACTCGACGGCGTTGGGATCGCCGAGCCAGCGCCGCGCAAATTCGCGCACCAGATCGATCTCGAAGCCGACCAGCTGACCGTCGGCTTCGCGGTAGCTAAAGGGCGGGGCATCATACTTGATACCGGCAACCAGCACGCCGCGCTCTAAAATTTTTTGGAGCGTGGAGGTGGCTGCTTCGGTCTGCTGGGGATCTTGGGCGAGTGCAAAGGTCGGCCAGCCGCTGATCCAGAGAATGGCGGCAGCGAGCAACACGCGGGTACACCGCTTTACAAAAATTTCCATAAGAATTTGCTGCGCGAGCGATTGCCCGCTGATTGGGTGGATTGATAGAGCGTCACCTTGGTGGTTGTCTTGGCACCGTTTGAGCGATGCCAAGACAACCAAATCAACGGCTACTCCGACGCCGTTGCAGAGAGGTCCGTGCGGAAGCCGGCGACGGGTCCCGTCTGCGAGACGCAGCGGAAGCCGAGGTTGCGGTCGGTTGCCGTGGGCTCCACGCTTTGGCGACGCGTCGCCGTCAAGTCAAAAATCAGCTCGTTCCAACTGCCGCCGCGCACCACGCGGTTGTCGGTCGCCTCGCAGCTTAAGTTGGCTGCGGGGCCGTCGACCCCATCCGACAGGGCGCTGTAGAGGCGCTGCTCGTAGCAGCTGTCCGTCCACTCGCGCACGTTGCCCGCCATATCGTGAACGCCAAAGGGACTAACGCCCGAAGGGTTGTAGCGGTAGGAGCCCACCAGCTGCGGAAAGCCCAGGTAGTTTGCATCATAGCTGGCGCGCGGCGCGTCGTGATCATAGTCGTCGCCCCAGGGGAAGAGGTAGATCAGGTCGCTCTCGGCGTCGTAGGGGCCGCGGGCGGCCTTTTCCCACTGGAACTCGGTGGGCAGCGTTTTGCCTGCATATTCACAGTAAGTCTGCGCGTCCTCCCAGGTAATGTAGACTACCGGATGGCTGGCCAGCTGCTCCGAGAAGTAGTACTCCGGATCGCGCAGCAGCCCCCTCACCTCTGGCTGGTCGCAGGCGCCCGCGTCCACGCACTGGCGATAGAGCCGATTGGTGACTTCATACTGGTCGATGTAGAACGAATCGAGCGAGGCGAGCAGCGTCGGCTTGGCATCGTACTCCACGGGCACGACCTCGCCGCGCGTTTCGCGGCCCAGCCGAAATTCGCCCTCCGGAATGTAAACCATGGGCGCGAGACTGCTGGCGATGTAGTTGCGCCCCGGCCACACCTCCGGCTGGTAGACGGTGATGTTATCATCGCCGCCGACCTGCGTGCCGAACCAGTAGCGGTAGAGCACATCGTAAGTGCCGTCCTCGATCATCTCCTGCAGCGTGAAGTTGACGAGGTCGCGGAACTGGTGGTCGAAGTTGGGCACGCCCATGCCGTAAGGCTCCGCACTAATCTCGTCATCGAGCAGAATCGTCAGCCCTTCGTTCTGCTGGGCAATGCCCAGCAGGATGCCGCGATCCGTGGTAATGCCGTCGACATCCCCTTCCATCAATGGGCGAATTGTCTCATCAAATTTCGCGAACTCCGCCAGTTCAACGTCAATGCCGTTTTCTTCGGCGAACGACAGCAGGCGTTCATTGGACGTGGAGCCCGTCGTACCGGCAATAATCCTACCGTCCAAGTCTTCCACCGAGTCGATACCGCTGTTCTCGCGCACGAGAATGTTTTGGCCATCAAAGAAGTAGGTCTGGCTAAAGTCAATTAGCTCATCGCGCTCCTGCGTATGGGTAAGTCCAGAGGCGACGATGTCAACCTCACGATTGGCCAGCTTCTCGATGCGCTCGGCAGAGTTAACGGGCACAAACTGTACGGCGTCGGGATTTCCCAGCCAGCGGCGGGCAAACTCGCGCAGAAGATCTGCCTCAAAGCCGAGAACCTGCCCCGTGTCTTCGTCGCGAAAGCCAAAAAGCGGCGTAACGAAGGTAATGCCCGCCACAAATTCGCCTTCCTCCATAATTTTCTCCACCACGGAGGGCACGTCGGTGTCGAGCGCCACGGGGGAATCTTCCAGCGTATAGGGCCACTCGCCGGGCAGAATCTCCACGTTGTAAGGTTCCTGCTCTTCGCCAAACCACTTGGCGTAGAGCTCGTCGTAGGTGCCTTCCTGCTTCAAATCCTGCAGGCTAAAATCGACGAGATTCTTGAAGTACGAATCGTTGGCGGGCACGCCAAAAGCGTAGGGGCGGGCCGCAAAGTTCTCGTCAAGCAGCAGCGCAAGCGCCGGATTGTTGGGCGAGGTCTCCTCCGCCTCCTGCGCCACGCCGATTAGGATGCCGCGGTTGGCGGCCAGCGCATCGATGTCTCCTTCCAGCAGCGGGTTGAGGGCCTGCGTGTACTGCTCAAAGAGCACGGTCTCAAAGTCAAACTCCAGCCCCTCGGTGCTGCTCGCCTGCACCAGGTTGTTGGCCAGCAGGAAGTTGATGATGTCGGCGCTGGTGGCCGAGCCCTCGATCAAGGCAATGCGCTTGCCGCGCAGGTCCTCCACCGTCTCGATGCCGGAGTTTTCGCGCACGAGGATGTTGGCCCCATCCAGAAAGTAAGTCTGGCTAAAGTCGATAAATTCTTCGCGCGGCTTGGTGTGCGTCATGGAGGCGGCGACGATGTCGATATCGCCCTGGGCCAGCCGCTCCATGCGGTTGTTGGACGTAATGGGGACCAACTCCACGGCTTCGGGATCGCCCAACCAAAGGCGGGCCAGCTCGCGCGCAATATCAATCGAAAAGCCAACGATTTGCCCGTTTTCGTCGCGGTAGCCAAAGGGGCGTGCGTCAACTTGCGCACCAACCACCAGCTGCCCGCGCTCGCGGATGCGGGCGATCACGGATTCAGTTGGAAGTGACGCAGCAGGGGCGGCTGGGGTCGCAGTTGCCGCGGCCTCGGTGATGAGCGTGGTGGCCGTCGCCTCAGTCGTCGCGGTCAGGGTCTCCGCGGCGGCGACCGTCGCCGTGACGGTGGCGGCGGGTTCGGTGGCGGCGGGTTCAGTAGCGGCGGGCTCGGTGGCGGCGGGCTCGGTGGCGGCGGGCTCGGTGGCGGCAGATTCGGCAGCGGCGGGTTCAGTGGCGGCGGGCTCGGTGGCGGCGGGTTCAGTGGCGGCGGGCTCGGTGGCGGCGGGAGTTGCCGTTTGCAACATGGCAGCAACCGCGGGCGGCGCGGATAGCTCCGAGGCAAAGGTCGGCTCGTTGAAGGCGTTGTTTAAGAAAGTGGAAACGAGACTGCCCGCGGGCAGGCGATTGCCCAGCAGCAGCAGGAGCGCAAGCAGCGCCAGGCCGCTGGCCGCCCGTCGCAGCCACGCTCGCGTCAGCAGAGCGCGTGGCCCTTCCAGAAGGCGCGCAAGGATAGATAGCCGTTTGATTCTCGCATTCATAGGTACATCAACCTCTTGTGTTGGTGGAGCCTGAAGCAGGCTATAGATTGAGGGAAAAGAAGAAGCACGCAAGCGGGTAATGAAGCCTATATCTGCTCGCGTGCTGTGGCAGTAACCCAGGGTTACTCCAAGAAAATAAGTATCAGTGGACCGCGTCGGAATGGATTTGCTTCTCCGCCGATCCGTTCGCATTTGAGAATGCTCACACCGCGGTCGGGGGCTGTTGAGCATCCCAAGTAATCTGCGTCCCCGGTACGCGCCGAATCCAACTGGGCGGACGGCAACCACGCGCGGCGCGTATCGGGGACGTTAACTGACCGATGCATCTATTTTTTGAAACAGCCTGAGCTACCGCAACTGCAACGCTATTAAGACGCTACTGAGACGTAGCCGCAAACAAATCGGTGCGGAAGCCAGCAATGGGGCCAACGTCGGAGACGCAGCGGAAGCCGAGATTGCGATCCGTTTCCGTTGGCGTCACGCCTTGGCGGCGCGTCGTCGTCAAATCAAAGATCAGCTCGTTCCAGCCGCCGCCGCGCACCACGCGGTTGTCTTCCACCTCGCAGACATCGTTGGCAGGCGGATCAATGGCGCCATCTTCCAGCGCGTCATAGTAACGCTGCTCGTAGCAGCTCGATGTCCACTCACGCACGTTGCCCGCCATATCATGGACGCCAAAGGGGCTAACGCCCGAAGGGTTGTATCGGTAAGAGCCAACAAGCTGGGGGAATCCCAGGTAATTATCGTCGTAGCTGGCGCGCGGTTCGTCGCGATCATACGCGTCGCCCCAGGGGAAGAGATGAATGAACTCGCTATCGGCAGCGAAAGGGCCCCGCGCCGCTTTTTCCCACTGAAGTTCGGTGGGCAGCGTTTTGTCCACATACTCGCAGTATGTCTGTGCATCATTCCACGAGACGTAGATAACGGGGTGGCTGCCGAACTGGTCGGAAAAGTAGTATTCGGGATCGCGCAGGAGGCCCGTCGTCTCCGGCTCACTACAGATGCCTGCATCGACGCACTGGGTGTAGAGACGGTTGGTCACCTCGTACTGATCTATGTAAAAGCTATCGAGCGAAACCGTACGGGCTGGCTTTGCATCGTACTCGACGGGTACGATCTCGTCGCCCGTTTCGCGCCCTAGCCGGAACTCGCCCGCTTCAACCTCTACCATAGGCGCCAGCACCTTGGTAAGGTAGCCATTGCCGGGCCACACTTCCATCTCGTACACGTCCACATCGCTGCCCAGCCCTGCTTGCGTCCCAAACCAGTGGCGGTAAAGCACTCCGTACGTGCCGTCCTGGTACATCTCTTGCAGCGTGAAATTCACGAGGGCGCGGAAATGATGGTCAAAGTTGGGCACCCCCATGCCGTAGGGTTCCAGGCTAATTTCCTCATCGAGCAGAAGGGTGAGGCCGGGGTTGGCTTGGGCGATGCCCAGCAGAATGCCGCGATCCGTGGTAATAGCGTCGACATCGCCCTCTAGCAGCGGGCGAATCATCTCGGTGATCTGCGTAAACTCGGCCAGTTCAATTTCAATCCCATTTTCCTCGGCGACTGCCAAAATGCGCTTGCCCGATGTCGATTGTACAGAGGTGGCGATCACCCTGCCATCCAAATCCGCTATCGAATTGATCCCGTCACCCTCGCGCACGAGAATGTTCTGGCCGTCAAAGAAGTAGACTTGGCTAAAGTCGATGAGTTCATCGCGATCTTGGGTGTGGGTGAGGCCGGAGGCGACAATGTCGATCTCACGGTTGGCCAGCTTTTCGATGCGCTCTGCCGAATTAACGGGCACAAACTGCACTGCGTTGGCATCGCCTAGCCAGCGGCGCGCAAACTCGCGCAAAATGTCTGCCTCGAAGCCAGTTACCTGCCCGCTTTCATCCCGGAAGCCAAAAAGCGGCGTGACGTACGAGATACCCGCGATAAATTCGCCTTCGGTAATCAACTTCTCCACCACGGAGGGCACGTCGGTGTCGAGCGTTACGGGGGAATCTTCCAGCGTGTAGGGCCAGTCGCCGGGCAGCAGCTCCAGCGCATACGGCGCTGAATCTTCGCCAAACCATTTCGCATACAGCTCGTCGTAGACCCCTTCCCGCTTCAAATCTTGCAGACTAAAGTCAACGAGATTTTTAAAGTACGAATCGTTGGTGGGCACGCCAAAGCCATAGGGCTGGAGGGCAAAATCCTCTTCAAGCAGCAGGGTCAACGCTGGATTGTCGGGCGATTCCTCGGCCACGGTTTGCGCAACGCCAGCCAGAATACCGCTGCTCGTTGCCAGCGCATCGACATCGCCCTGGATCAGCGGATTGATGGCCTCGGTGTAGCGTTCAAAGCCCACGATCTCAAAGTCGCCCTCCAGCAGGTCGCTGTCTTCGCGAATCAAGCGGCTGGCCAGCAGGAACTCGACGACGTCAACCGCTGTTGTCGTATCTTCCACAACGGCAATGCGCGCCCCGCGCAAATCCTCCAGCGTCTCAATGCCGGAGCCTGCGCGAACAAGCAGATTGGCCCCGGCAAGGAAGTAGGTTTGGCTAAAGTCCACAAATTCTTCGCGACCCTTCGTGTGGGTCATCGTCGCGGCGATGAGATCGATGTCACCGTTGGCCAGCCGCTCCATGCGATCGCTAGAGGAAACAGGGACAAACGCCACGGCCTCCGAATCGCCGAGCCACTCGGCTGCCAAAGCGCGCACCAAATCGATATTAAAGCCCGTGAGCTGCCCGTTCTCCTGCCGAAAACTAAAGGGGCGCGCATCCACCTGCACGCCAGCAACAAGCTGACCGCGCTCGCGAATGCGAGCAATCACGGATTCCGTTTGGGGCGTGACGACTGTCGGCGTAAACGCTTCTGGCTGGGGCGGCACGACGCCAGCGCGCATCACGGCGGTCAGCGTCGCGCCGGTGGCGGATGTAACGGCGGAGGACGCGGCCACATCCGCGGTCGCGGTCGAGCTTTCCGTTGCGGTTAGATTGGTCGTCGCGCCCGTGGTCGCGGAAATCGTGCCCGTCTGGATCATGCTGTCGGAGAGAAGCCCGCTCAGGGTAAAGGTGGACGGCTGGTCACCCTCTGTGGACGCGTCGCCCGATGTTCCATTCGTGGTGAGCGCAGAGGCGGCGGCGGTGGCGGCGGCGCTTGCATCGGCTGCATCCTCCTGCGCGGATTCGAGTGAATCCGCTTCGGTCGCCGGCGCCGATTGGTCAGACGCCTCTGCGTCGGCCAGTTCGGATTGGTCAGCGACGCCTTCTGGCCCTTCATCCGTTTGGGCAATGGTTTGCAAAGAATTTTCGTCGCCGCCAAAATTTTGCAGGATGGAGACCAACCCCAAATTGCCCGGTACGCGCAGCCACACGAAGAGCAGGAGAGCCAGAATCGCCATCGCCGCCGTGGCCCAGCGCAGGGCAACTAGATTTGGAAAGGCGCTTGGTTTTTCTGCAACATCCATGGAAACGGGCAGGCGCTTAGTTGTGGAGTCCATTGTTACATCGATCCAGCCGTCGTAGTGCTCACCGGGGACGAGCGCTTGCGCGTTGGCCAGCACCGTAAATTCCACGGGAAAGGGGCTTTCCTCATCCACCTGCTTGCCCGTCGCCACGTTGAACCAGTTGTCCTTGGCGTTGACGCTTAACCCAAATCGGCGTGCCTCTGCGCCCTGATTGTCAACGCGAAACACTAGCCTTTCTCGGCCGTCAATTGTTACCTGGCCAAAATCTAGCATCTCTGGCTCCAGGGCGGGCTGGGGCCGCAGTGCTGACCGTTCCCGCGCGCCCTCCGGCAGGCTGCTGGGTTCGCCGACGGATTGTCTACCTGTCAAAACCGTATAGGCTTCATTGATGTCCCGCAGCTTTTGAGCCACGTGTATCTTTTCATCGTCTCGCACAAAGCGATCCGGGTGGTAGACGCGCACCATCTTCTTGAATTGAGTTCGAATCTCGTCCACCGATGCGCCAGGCGAGAGACCAAGAAGCTCATAATAATGCGTTAATTCGTTTTGCTGTTCCATAGTGCTAATCTGTTGGGGTCACAACGATGCGGTGCGGGTGATATGACGCGGGTAGACGCGGTATGCGTCCCACTTGCCAATAATGGGTATTACAAAAGATGCAGTGCGAGTGGAGCGACGCGAGTGGGGCGATGTGAATGGGACGATGTGGGGGTCAGCTATAGAGCGATGACGAATCGCCTCACAAATAGTTATCGGTAGAAGAGACAATATCCTTCTATATTTCAACATGTTTTTTAGATTGCACATTGATCGTAGGTCATACGTACAATTCGCCGCGCCCAGAAAGAATGTAAGAGTGAACATCCCGCCACATGGCGGGTGGGGTAAACAAAGAAGCGCTGTAAGTTGTGGAACCACAAAAGTTTTGAAGCAGCACGCTTCTTCCAAGCGTTGTCGATGGCTACAACTTCTGACTTGCGCCAATTTGGGGAGGTAAGTATTCCGGACGATTCGCATCCCCGGCACGCGCCAACCTCGATGGGACGGATGACGCAACGTGCGGCGCGTGCCGGAGACGCTGGCCAGCCGCCGGTCCGTTTATTTCTTTGAATAGCCTTACGGACCGGGCGCGCTATCGGTGGGTGGCGGCAGTGGGACGGCCTCGGTGGTGGGCGCAAACGTGGGCGCTTGCTCGGCTGGCCGCTGCGTGGGAGCCGAGCGAGTTGCCTCATCGCCAGCTGCTTCATCGCCAGCTGCATGAATATCGTTAAAGATGTTCCCGCGCCATTCTGCCGGCTCCGCTTGGAGCTGTGCGCGGTTGAGCGTGTTCCGAATAATCGAAGCCAGCCGCGCCTCGCCTGGCAAAAGCTGACCAAAGAAGAGCAAAAGGGCAACCAGCAGCATGAGGAGCGTGGTCCACTGCAATATCGGTAGCCCCCGCTGCGGATGAGGCCAGCGACCGGCCTGATCAGCCGTGCTCAGCGCGATGGGCAGCCGTTCGGTCGTCTTGTCCATCGTGATGTTGATCCAGCCCTCGTAGCGCCGCCCGGGCACAAGCTGCTGCGTGCTCGCAGCGACCGTAAACTCCACGGGAAAGGTGTTTTCGGGATAGACCTGTTTGCCCGATGTAATGGAAAACCAGTCGTCGCCCGGGCTAACGCTCAGCCCGAAGCGCTTGACTTCGCTGCCGAGATTGTCCACGCGAAAGCTGAGCTGCATCCTGGCGTTGGACGATAAGCTGCCAAAATCGAGAACGCCGGGCTGCAGAACAAGAATCGGTTCCTGCGTCCAAAACGTGCCTTTGCCCGATTCGGCAGCAGCCGCTCCCCTGCGCGATGATTTCCCCGCCAGCGCCTCGTACGCCTCGTTGATTTCAAGCAGCTTCTCCGACATGTGCGCTTTTTCGTCTTCGCGAGAAAACCGATCCGGGTGGTAAATGCGCACCAGCTTTTTGAACTGTGCCCGAATCTCTTCCGGCGTTGCATCTGGTGAAACACCTAAAATTTCATAATGTCGTTGCATGTTGGCTTCTTCCACTGATCCAAACGCCGCACAACCAGCACAATTTTGCGCGGCTGCGGACGTAACGTTAGCAAGGCTTTCTTAAGCTCACACTGCCTTTGACGATCTCAAGCGGTATTTAGCTACGCCTCCCTTTATCTATTATCCACCAAAAAACGAAAATCCTCCGTCGTTCTGCGGTACGCTTTGGCGCTGCAATCAAATAGCAGGGCAGCCGTAAAATTCTGGTCAAACGCTTGCGCAGGCTAATCGAAGCAGGAAAGATGGTTGAACACGGAGCAGTCGTGGGGTAAACGGGGATAGGGCGGGTGGCTGGGCGGCACGCTCGCACTAATTGATGTTTGCGGTAGTTTGCTTGACAAACGATGTGGAACAGAAGAATCTGACGCGAATTCTGGATCAAAACAGAAAGCCCGCCTGTTTGCAGACGAGCTTTCTCTCTATTTGAGCGAATTCCAACTTCGCGGCCTTTACAATGAGCGGCTTGTCTCTAAATAGCGCGCGACATCGGCCCGCAGCGTTTCAACATCGACAAACTGGTGGGCGTGCCAGCCGTAGCTCCGTGCGGCGGCGACGTTCTTTTCCGCATCGTCGAAAAAGAGGATGGCGGCGGGCACGAGGCCGAGCGACTCCGTCACGTGCTGAAAAAAGCTGGGGTGCGGCTTGGCGTGGCCGATTTCGCAGGAGAAGAAGAGGTGGTCGAAGCGTTGGGCAAAGCCCATCTCGCGGCGCATGTAGCGGGCGCGCGTCTGCTCCTGGTTGGTGGCGAGGCAGCAGGCCACGCCGCTCGCCTTCACGTCGTCCACCACCGCTAGGACTTGCTCATCTAGCTGATCGTCCTCGCGCATCCAGGCGTCGATAAATTCGTCCAGCGTGCCGGGCCACTGCCAGCGCTCCAGAAAGGGCGGCAGCATCTCGCGGATGTCGCCGTTGCCCGCCATGGCCTCCTGGAAGGGGCCATAGAAAAAGTCGCGCAGCTGCGCCTGCGAGTAGCCGTACTCGTCGCGCAGGTGGCGCGCAAAGCCCCACGGCTCGGTCAACACGCCATCGGCGTCAAAGATCACGGCTTGAATACCGGATTCGGGCAGCAGCACGGACATGGTCACTTCCTTTTCACTGTTTCAGATTTTAATCCACGAAGGGCACGAAGGGAAGAATGTACACCCTCTTCCTTCGTGCTCTTCGTGTCCTTCGTGGATCCTTCTTCGCTTAATCCGTTTTCGCATCCTTCCCCGCAATTACCACGACAAATTCACCCTTGAGCTTCTTGCCTGCATAGAGCGGGATCAGCGCCGAGAGCGGGCCGCGGTCGACGGCTTCGTAGAGCTTGGTCAAATCATTGGCGACGGCGGCGGGGCGGTCGCCGAGCACGTCGAGCGCGTCCTGGAGGAAGGCGGCGAGGCGGTAGGGGCTTTCGTAAAAGATCAGCGTGTGCGGCGAATCTTCATCGACGCGCAGGAAATTTTGGCGCTGGCCGGATTTTCTGGGCGGGAAGCCGCGAAAGGTGAAGGAATGCAGCGGCAGCCCCGACAGCACCAGCGCGCTGATCAGCCCCGTCGGCCCCGGAATCGTGGTGATGTCGATGGCAGCGTCCACTCTCGCCGTCTCCTCGTTGGCGCGCAGCACGGCGCGCACCAGCGTAAAGCCGGGGTCGGCGATGCCGGGCGTGCCCGCGTCCGTCACCAGCGCGACGGATTGCCCGCTCCGCAATCGCTCCACAATTTTGTCCGCCGCGCGCAGCTCGTTGTGCTCGTGAAAGGCCATCTGCGGCGTCTCGATCTCAAAATGCTTGAGCAGCCGCCCCGTCTTGCGCGTATCCTCGCTCGCGATCACGTCCACCGAGTGCAGCGTCTCGAGGGCGCGCAAAGAGATGTCGGATAAGTTGCCAATCGGGGTGGAGACGAGGTAAAGCATAAAATCTAAAGAGTAAAGACTAAAGATTGCAGGCCACAAAATCTGCCCAATCTTTAATCTTTAATCTTTCTCTACAAAAGGCGTGGCTGCGCGTCTTTCTCTTTGATTGCCGATTCCCGACGGCTACGTGTGCTCGCTCTCTTCGTCGTCCGCGGCATTCCCGATTTGCGACTGCCGTGCTTCTGCTGCACGCGCTCGGCGGCGGCGCGAATTTCAGGCTGGCTGCGCAGTTCGTAGAGTCTATCGCGGGCGGCAGCGGCGGCCTCTTTGTGGTCGACGATGGGCGCGGGATATTCCTGGCCAATGCGGACGCCGACGGCTGCTTGCGTCATCGGCGGCATCTTCCACGGCTCTTGGAGAAACGAATCGGGCACGGCCTCTAGCTCTGGAAGCCACTGGCGGATAAAGACGCCATCGGGATCGTGATCCCGGCCCTGCTTGGTGGGATTGTAGATGCGCAGCGTGTTGATGCCCGTGGTGCCGGACTGCATCTGCGTCTGTGGATAGTGAATCCCCGGCTCGTAGTCGGTGTAGATTTTTGCCGTCCACAGCGACAAATCCTGCCAGGGCAGCCACAAATCATACGCGCCAAACGAAGTCACCATGGCGCGCATTCGAAAATTGATCCAGCCGGTGTGGTAGAGCGCCCGCATACAGGCATCGACCATCGGGTAGCCCGTTTGACCAGCCTTCCAGGCGGCGTAGCGCGGCTCGTAGCCGGGCTGCTCGCGCGTGCGCAGGGCATCGAAGGCGCGAACAAAGGCGTGGAACTCGATTTCGGGCTCGCTCTCCAGCTTCTGCGCGAAGTGATCGCGCCAGCGCAGCCGCGACTCAAACGCGCGCAGCGAGCGCAGCCAGGGCGCATCGAGCTGCGCCAGCGCTGCTTTGGAAAGCGCCTTTAGTTCGGCGATGCGGGCGCGGGTCGCCTGGAACACGGTCGGCATGGAAATTGTGCCGTAAGAGAGATGCGGGCTCAGGCGCGAGCAGGCGTAGTAGGCGGTGACGGGGCTGCTCATTTCGCCGCTGTAAAAGGCGCCGCGCTCAGTGAAAAACGAATCGAGCGTGCGCTGCGCCTCCGCCTCGCCCGCGGCCTGCACGGCGACGGATGGATCGGCTGTCAGGTTGATTTCACCGTGGGTGGGAATCGGTCCGGGGTCGAAGTCGACGGGCAGGGGCGGGATGTGCTCCGGCGCGGGCGCAAGGGGCTGGCTCATGCGTTTGTCCCAGCGCCGCGCCCAGCCGTCGCGGTCGCGCAGGCGACGAACCACGCCATTTTGCTGAAATTCCTGAAAGGGAATTCCCCGCGTCTTCGCCCACGCGATCACGGCCAAATCGCGCTGGTAGGTCACGTCGTTGCCCGTCTCTTCGTGCGCCCACAGCCCGGCAATCTCAAACTGCTCGCTCAGCGTCTGCAGCGTCGCCACTGCCTCGCCCACGCGCACAATGAGCGGCTGGCCCAGCCGCCGCAAATTCTTGCGCAATTCAATCAAGCTCTCGCGCGTAAACGACCAGTGGCGCGCGTCATAATCCGCCGCCTGCACCACGCTCGGCTCGACAATGTAGAGCGGCAGCACGGCACTGCCGCTTGCCAGCGCGCGCTGGGTGGCGTTGTGCAGCGCGGCGTGGTCGTGCAGGCGCAGGTCGCGCTTGAACCAGACAAGGTGAACGATGGGGCGTGGCGTGGTCATGCAGGCAGTGTAGCACAGGCGTGCTAGGTTGTGCGTGGGGGGTGTACCAGTTTACTCCCCCGCCTCAATCTCCGCCCACCCGCGGTCCACCGCTTCACGAATCGCCTCGTAGCCAAAGCCGCGGCGACCGAGAAAGCCCGTGGCCTTTTTGCGAAAGTCAAACTTCTCCAGCGTGCGCCAGCGCTCGAGCTTGGGCTGGAGCGCGGCCCAGGCGGAATCGTCCTCGTCGAGCGTTTCCAGCACCGCATCGATCACGCCGTTGGCGACGCCCTTCTGGCGCAGCTCATAGCGCAGGGCGCGCGCGCCGCGCGGTCGAAAGCGCTCGCGGTTTTCGAGCCAGAAGCGCGCAAAGGCCTCGTCGTCGATGTAGTTGTAGCGGGCCAGCCGCTCCATCACCTCGGTGATCACGTCGTCCGGATACTCCTTGCCTTCGAGATAGCGCTCGATTTCCTGCGAGCTGCGTGGGCGGAAGCCGAGGAAGTGCAGCGCGCGGTCAAAGGCCTTGTTGCGCATATCTTCGTCACGCAGGACGGTGATTTCCGCCTCCGAAAGCTGCTGCCCCTTGCGCAGCGCCAGCGCCACGTCCAGCTTGACGCCAAAGGCAAACTCGTCGTCGAGGTAGACGCTGACGCGCTCCTTGTTCTTCTTTTGAATTTGCAAGCGGGTGATGGTTTTCGTGTTGGTTGTCATGCTGCTTATGGTATGATGAACGCAACGTTGAAGCAAACGGGAGACACCATGCCTTCGCCCTTCCCCGGAATGGATCCTTATCTCGAAAGCCGCTCGTGGACGACTTTTCATTTTAGTCTAGCGGCAGAAATCGTGGGCCAGCTTGCCCCCAAGCTGCGACCGCGCTACGTCGCGCTGCCGATGGAGCGCTTTGTCATGGAAATTGTGGAGGGTGACCGCACCTCAATAGCCGTGACGTACTCAGATGTCGCCATCGCGCCACAGCGGACGCCGAGCGGTGCAAACGGTGGTGTCGCCACCGCCACCGCGCCGCTCGTGATGGAGACCGTCGTGCCTGAGCGCGTGCCGCACGTGAGCATCGAAATCCGCGACGCAGATGAGCGACAGCTCGTGACGGCCATCGAAATTTTGTCGCCAACCAACAAGCGGGGCGAGGGCTACCGCGACTATCTGCTCAAGCGCGGGCGACTGCTCAACAGCAGCAGCCACCTGCTTGAAATCGATCTGCTGCGCGCCGGTCAACGCGTGCCCATGCGCGAGCCGCTGCCGCCCACCCCTTATTTTGTCTTTCTCAGCCGCGCTCAGGAGCGACCGACCACCGCCGTCTGGCCGATTGCGCTTAATCAGCCGCTGCCCAACATCGATGTGCCGCTGCTGCCCGGCGATGCCGATGTGGGGCTTGAGCTGCAGGCGGCGTTTAACGAGGCGTACGATTTGCTGGGGTATGACTTGCTGATAGACTATGCGGAGATGCCAGCGACGGCGCTGTCGGCGGGGGAGCGAGCGTTTGTGGGGGATTTACTCGACGGTTCGTAGGGGAAGCGGGTCGAAGCAGCGCTTCGATTTACCCGCCCGTCAGCGTTAGCACCAGCCGACGGCGGCGGGCGCGCTGACGGTGTTCGCAGAGGTAGAGGCCCTGCCACGCCCCCAAATTGAGCCGCCCCTTGGTGACGGGCACGCTGAGGCTGCTGCCGAGCAGCGCGGCCTTGACGTGGGCGGGCATGTCGTCCGGCCCTTCGTAGGTGTGGGTGTAGTGGGGCGCGTTTTCGGGCGCGAGCGCGTCGAACGACGATTCGAGATCGGCGCGCACTTCGGGCTCGGCGTTCTCGTTGATCGTGAGTGAGGCGCTGGTGTGCTGGATGAAGACGTGGAGCAGCCCGACCTGCACGTCACCCAGCTCCGGCAGCGCGCGCACAATTTCATCGGTGATCAGGTGAAAGCCGCGCGGGTGCGCGTCGAGGGTGAGTTCGCGTTGGAGCCACATGGTTGGGAATTGATAAGTGGTAATTGGTTGGCTCGTGGATCGAGTGGTGGGTTTCCCCAGGCCGATTGGGAATCAAAGATTACAAGGTTCCCGCAGTCGCCAGTTACCAAGGCTATTCCAGAGAATTAAGTGTAGCGCGTGCCGGGGACGCTTCCCAGCCGAGTGCTTTATTTTCTTGGATTGGCCCAATTGCCAGTGACCACTCTTCTTCACGCCTTCCGCAGCAGATACCAGCGACAGGGCCGCGGGTTGGCCTGCGCACGGGCGATGCTCACAATCTGCAAATCCTCGGCGTAGCGCTCGATGATTTCATACTCTCGAATGCCCGCCGCGCGACCGTCGGCCTGCGCCATCTCGTCGTCCCAATCAAAGCCGTAGAGGTGGTAGAAGCCGCCCGGCGCGAGATTGTCGACAACGCCGCGCACGTAGCCATCGCGCAAGTCGACGGGCAGCGTGTGGAAGCAGCCCAAGTCGAGGATGTACGAGGCGCCAAAGTCACGCAGAGGCAGGGCGGCGACGCTGGCCTGCGCCAGCATCATGCGCGCCTTTAAGTCACGCGGGCAGTTGCGCATTCGGTGGCGGGCGATTTGCAGCGCGCGGCCCGACAGGTCAACGCCGACGGTGTGCAGGCCCAGCCGCGCGAGGTAGGCGACGTTTGTGCCCGTGCCGCAGCCCAGGTCGAGCGCGCGCCCGTGGTGTGGTAAATTATTCTGCTGCCAAAATGATTGAACTTCGGGGGGCGTTACGCCGCTGTCCCACGGTAAATTCCCGGATTGATATCGCAGTTCCCAATTTATGCGATTATCTATTTGATTGCCTACAGGATTAGCCATATTCGTCCTCGTAATCTGCTAAAGATGCCTCCACGACTTTGAACGCGTGCTCAAAGCCATAGGTGCGCTCGATAAAGGCGCGCTCCGTTTCGCCCGCCAGGTTCTTGTATGTACTAAAGTAGTGTTGCAGCCGCTGCACCATGATTTTGGGCAGGTCGTCCACATCTTTTACCTCATGCCACGCATCATCGTTTTCTAATACGGCTATAATTTTGTCGTCGGCCTCGTCGTCGTCCACCATTTGCAGGCCGCCGATCACGCGCGCGTTGAGCAAAATGTTGGCCCGCGTAATATCCCGCTCGCTAATGACGCAGATGTCGAGCGGATCACCGTCGCCGCCGGTGGCCTTAGGCGAGAGCGCCGCCACGCGCTGGCCGCAGTAGGTGCGCGGGATAAAGCCGTAGACCGTCGGCGGGCGCGACGAGGTGCGCTGTGGGCGATCCACGCGCAGGTAGCCGGTCTGCTTGTCAATTTCGTACTTGATCACGTCGAACGTGGTAATTTCGATGTAGGCCTGCACGAGCCGCGGCGGATCATCACCCGGCTCCAGGCCGTGCCAGGGGTGCGGTCGCCAGCGGTAGAAGGGTTTGGGAAAGGACATCGCAGTGGACAATCGTAGTGGATAATGGTTAACGGTGAATGGGTAACTGTTAACGGCTTATTAAGGGTCAGATAAACGTTGCAACTTCGGACAGCGACTTTTTGTGGATAGCCGGAACGCAGGCGTCCGCTGCCGGGTGGCCGACGACGAGCAGGACAAAGGGGCGCTCGTGAGCGGGGCGACCGCAAATTTCGTTGAGAAACTTCATGGGGCTGGGCGTGTGCGTCAGCGTCACCAGCCCGGCGTGGTGCAGGGCAGCGATCAGAAAACCCGTGGCGATGCCGACGGATTCGGTGGCGTAGTAGTGCTTGACCTTTGTGCCGTCGTCCGCCAGGTGGTAGGGCTGGGCAAAGGCAGCGATCAGCCAGGGCGCGCTTTCCAGAAAGGGCTTTTGCCAGTTGGTGTCAAAGGGCGCGAGCGCGTCGAGCCATTCCTGGGGGGCGCGGCGATCGTAGAATTCGCGCTCCTCGGCCTCGGCGGCTTCGCGAATGCGGCGCTTGGCCTCCCCGTCGCCAACGGCGACAAAGTGCCACGGCTGCATGTTGGCCCCGTTGGGGGCCGTGCCCGCCGCCAGCAGGCAGTGCTCGATCACGTGGCGCGAAACCGGGCGCGGCGAAAAGTCGCGCACGGTGCGGCGGCGGCGAATTTCGGTGTAGAAATCCTGGGCACGCCCCACCATTTCGTGCGGCGGGTACTCGACGTAGCCGGTCAGCGGCTCAAAGGTTGGTTCGTTCATAGAAATTGCTCGCTTTGCACGGCATACGGATTGAGCGTGTAAGTGCGGTAGACAATGCGTCCCTCGAAGTTGAGCAGATCGCTTGCGCGGTCGACGTGCGGCGGAAAGGTCACGCATTGTATGACGCGCTCGCGGGCGACCCAGACCACCTCGGTGCTCTCGGCGCTCGGCGTCAGCGTGCCTGAAACGTAACGAGCGGTGAAGCCAAAAATCAGCAGCGACCGGCTGAGATTGGCATAGACGCCCGCCAGCCCGCCAATTTCCGCGATTGCGCCCGTCTCCTCCCAAATTTCGCGCCGCAGCCCATCCAGCAGCGACTCGCCCTCCTCGATTTGCCCACCCGGAAATTCCCAGCCGCGCCGCGGGCTCAGCATCATCAGCACCTCGTCGGCATCATTGGTCACCAGGGCCGTGGCGGCGACGATGTGCCGGGGCGGAGCGTGAAGGATTGTCACTTCAATCCCGGCTCAGTATCCTGCCGGTCGTAGTGGCGCACCAACATCCCCTTTGCCTTCACCATGCCGACCTGCTCGTAAAAGGGCTGCGTCTCCGTCTTGCAGAGCAGGTCGATCATGTAGAAGTTGCTCAGCCTGTCCAACATCTGCGTCATCAGCGTCGAGCCAATAGTTCGCCCCTGCCAGCCCGGCAGCACTTCGAGCAGTGGAATGTAGGCCGCCAACACCCCATCGCTGATGGCCGTTACAAAGCCGACCACGCGCTCCGTCTCCTCGCTGAGCGCCAGCCCCACGTAGTCGCTGCCGCGCAGGATGCGCAGGTGGGCGTCGGGCGCGGGCGGGTTGGGCCAGCCGACAAAGAAGCCGTGGAGCTGGTCGGCGGTGATGTTTTCGGCGCTGTTGCGGTAGGTAATCATGTTGCCATCATATCACAAGTTGCGGCAAAGAGCAGGTTCCGTTGACATTTCGCTGATGGCCCCAATCTGGGTGGTGCGCCGCGCCCCCATCCCCAACCCTTCCCCCACGCGTGGGGGAAGGGAGCCTTCTGCTCCCCTCTCCCAGAATGGGAGAGGGGCCGGGGGTGAGGGCCAATTCCCAAATGTCAACGGAACCTAGAAGGATTGGGGAAATTGAGCGGGCATTTGGAAAATCTTTTGGCGCTGGCCTCCTATCCAAACGCATACACCGCCGCCCCGAAGGCCACCGCCACGTTTAGCGACGCCTTTCCCCCGCGCATCGGCAGCGCGACCACGCGATCGCAGCGGGCCAGCAGCGCCGGATCGACCCCGGCTCGTTCGTTCCCCACCACCAGGGCAACGTTTGGCGGGTGGTTCCCATCCAGCAGCGCGGCGACGGCTTCGTATAGCCCCCATGATTCCGATGTCGTTTCCAGCGCCCACAGCGCCACCCCTTCCGCCCGCAGCGCTTCGGCCGCATCCAGCACGTTGCGGTGATACGTCCACGCCACCTGCTGCTCCGCGCCGAGGCTGGTCTTGGCGACTTTGGGGTGATCGGGCGTCGGCGTCGTGCCGCAGAGGTGGAGGTGTCGCACGCCCGCGCCGTCCGCCGTGCGCAAAATCGAGCCGACGTTCCAGGCGCTGCGCAGATTGTCCAGCAGGGCACAAAGTCGCACGCGGGGTGGGGGTGAGTGGGCGGCAGCGCCGTAAGCAGGATACGCAGCGACGGCGCGGGTCGGCTGGCCGCAGAGGGGGCAGCGACCGTCCGGCAGCTCGTGGGGCAGGGCGGGAAAGCGGAAGCGGCAGGCGGGATCGGTGCACTGGTGGGCCTGGTAGAAGACGGGGCGCGTGGGCTGTGTCATGGGGTGGGGCTATCCGAAGACGCAAGAGCGTCTGGTGGGGCATTCCCACGCAAGAGCGTGGAAACGAGAATTGGTCAAAACATCTGCGCCAATTGCTGCCCCATCCAGATTGCGCCGAGGCCCAGCGCAAGATGCAGCCCCACGTAGAGCAGGGCTAAAAACATATCTGGGCCGCCGCGCTCGCCCTGCGCCAGCGCGACGGCGTCGTAGCCAAAGGTCGAGAAGGTTGTAAAGGCGCCGAGCACGCCGGTGAAGAGCAGCAGCCGCGCCTCGACGCCGAGCGCCAGCCGATCCGCGGCCAGCGTCGCGAGCAGGCCAAAGAGCAGGCAGCCCAGCACGTTAACCGCCAGCGTGCCCAGCGGGAAGGTCATGCCCCGTGCCGTGATTGCCGTACGCTGCACCCAGCCACCGAGCAGATAGCGCAGCGTTGCGCCCAGGAAGCCGCCCGCGCCCACCAGCAAAATTTCACGCATTACGAATCCATCGATTCCGGCACAAATTCCGTGGCGTTGGCCGCCTTGACGCGTCCGTCCTCCTGCTCGATCAGGTCGAACTCCAGGATCGTGTCGCGCTGCTTAAGGTTGCCAAAGTATTCGTTGGAGACGGTGCTGTAGTAGTCGCCGTTGTACTCGCGCTGAAAATCGCGGATGTGGCAGAAGACGTCGTCGCGCACCTCGCTCGTGGCATAGCCGGTGCGCACGGTCAGAAAGCCATAGCCCTTCTCCTGGTTGACGGCGTGCATGATGCCGCGCACGCGATTGGGCTGCTCATCGTTCATCGGCAGCAGGCCGGGGACGAGATAGCCGGAAAAGTAGTAGTCGACTTCGTGTTTGAGATCGGTGCTGGTGTTGGAGAACGAGAGCAAATCCACCCGCTTGCCCAGATTTTGCAGCGCGCGCACGAGGCGCATAAAGTCGCCGTCGCCGCTGCCGAGCAGCACGTAATCCAGATTCTGCGACTGCAGAAGCGCATCCACCGCCAAATCCAAGTCCGCGTTGGCCTTGAGCACAAGCTGGCCGTCGGCATCGTAGTAGCGCTTGACCTCCTTGTACACGAGATGAAAGCCCGCGCGGCGAATCGCGCTGCGATAGCTCTCCTTCTTCTGTCGATATTCGTAGTCGCGCTCTTCCCGCTCGACATCGATGGCCATGTAGGCGTTGGCCCGCAGCACCGTCGCCCCCTGCGCTTCAACTAAACTTTTAACGGCGTTGTAGCGCACGCCCCAGCCGCCGCAGCGCGACAGATTTTCCATATCCAAAAATATACCGGCCTTTAACATGTAAGCTCCTGAACCAATGGTCGACGACGAGGCAAAATAAATATCGTGTGGCCAACAGTAACGAAAAATTTAATGGGAAACGCATCAGTCAATCTTCCGCATCGCCGCCGTGTGAGAAATTTCTGCAAACTCGAATAGTTTACACGACTTGAATAATTTGTTCTACTTTTGCCGCCTGCGTTTAGTGTTGACTTTCTTCCCTCGCGCTGAAGATCACCACGTCTTTGGACTTTCTGCACGCTTTAGCTACAATAATGCGGTTTGTCCACCACCGCTTAAACATCACCCGCCAGGAGCCGACCGTGACCACCATTCGCCTGCCCGGCCTCGTCGACGCGCACGTGCACCTGCGCGCGCCGGGCTACACCCACAAGGAAGATTTCCACAGCGGCACGGCTGCCGCGCTGGCGGGCGGCGTGACGACCGTGCTGGACATGCCCAACACCAACCCGCCCACCAGCACGCCGCAGCGTCTGCATGAAAAAGCCGACATCGCCGCCGATCAAGCCGTCTGCGATGTCGGCCTCTTCGTCGGCGCAACCACCACCGATCTCGACGCCTACCTGCCCGTGGCCTACCAAGCCTGCGGCCTCAAAATCTACGTCAGCGACACCTTTGGCAGCTTGCGCATCGAGTCGCTGGCGTTGATGCACCGGTTTTTTCGCGGTTGGGCCGAGCAGGGGAGCAGGGGAGCGGGGGAGCAGGGGAGCAGGGGAGTGGAACTGGGTCCAGTTGCGGTTCATGCGGAGGAGTTGATGCTGCCCGTTTGTTTAGCCTTGAGCCAGCTCTACGACGTGCCGCTGCACGTCGTCCACGTGAGCCGCCGCAGCGAGATCGAGCTGATCGTGCAGGCCAAGGAGCGGGGCTGGCCCGTCACCTGCGAAGCCACGCCGCACCACCTCTTTCTTTCCACGGACGATCTTGACCGACTCGGCCCCCGCGGCGACATGCGCCCGCGCCTGGCCGCGCCGGACGATGTCGCCGCCCTCTGGCAGCACCTCGACGCCGTGGATATTTTTGCCACCGACCACGCCCCCCACACCTTGGGCGAAAAATTTAGCGACGCCCCGCCGCCCGGCGTCCCCGGCGTACAGACCATGCTGCCCCTGCTGCTCACCGCCGTCCACGAAGAGCGTCTGTCGCTGAAGGATGTCACCCGGCGCTTGGTGGAGAATCCGCGTCGGATTTATCGCCTGCCGGAGCAGCCGGAGACGTGGGTCGAGGTGGATGTCGATGCGGCGTATGAACTGCGCGACGAAGAGATGCTGACGCGCGTGGGCTGGACGCCCTTTGCCGGGCGCACGGTGCACGGACGCGTCGAACGTGTCGTCTTGCGGGGGGAAGTCGTCTTCGAGGGGAGCGAAGTCAAGGCGAAGGCGGGAAGTGGGCGGGTGTTGTTTACCCAGAGTTAGCGATGCGCTGAAACAGCGCGTGTCACACGAAATGCAACACAAATCGAACACATGTGTCTCTTACTTTGAACGCATAGAGCGCATAGGTTTGTAAGAAGTCGCTTACCACAGTTTGTATTTTGCGTTAGCATTTCAGTTCACGAGGTTGTACCTAACATGAGGCAACTACAACGGCTCGCTATTGGATTCATTCCGCTTTTCTGTCTGTTTTTATTCCTTTTATCTCCTTACATTTTGGAGTTGATTTCTGAACTGCTTGAAGAAGTGATTAGAGCAGGCGAGATTGGTGAAGAAGTTGTCTGTGAAACGCTATTGCCTTCCGAACTATTGAATTATCCATTTGGCAAGCTAAACCTTGAAGAAGCGCAGGCGTGGGTCGAGGATACATTTTCTGTAGTGCCGAAAGTTGAGCACTATAATTGGGACATCGCCCTTGGTCCTATGGCCCCCTTCAGCTTCATCTCTTTATCGAATTCTAATCGATATAATGTCTAATACCGATTACGGTGGAAGTGGCAGAGCTTTGCTGGGGAGCGCCCAGCCATTATGAAGCATACTATGAGCAATGGCCGGAAGATAGATGGACTTATTTCAGAATTTACTATCCGCAACTGGGCTGCGCGTTTGGTGGGTACCAAGAGAGACCAGTTAGGTCTATTTCGAGAAATTTTCGGCTACGTGGCGTTTCTTGCAGCAAGTTGAATTCGTTGGTGGATTTGATTCGGGAAGAAAACACCCTTTTGGAGTTGAATAGGGATGATCCCGCTTTTCAGCGTGTTCGTCAGTGGCCTGAAAAGTACAGTGCTATTGTTATCGATCAACCATTCGAATTTGGTAGAAATTAACTGCGAAGTGAGCATTCTCAAATGTGAACGGCTTTAATCCGACTGCTCAATCCATTCTGCAACTGAATTGACGTTGGGCGGTGTATTTTGCTTGTTCCCCAATCGAGTCTATAAACAAAATCAGCCATTCCGCTATGTTCCCTCGTCGGTTCGTTCGCATCTGAGGATGCTCACTCCGCGACTACCGATGCGTCGCGCCGCCGAGCACGCTGATGCGCTACATCCGCTGTTTACAAAAACTTGTAGCGCGCCGCTTGTATACTGGCGCTGTAACCACCAAGGAACTCCCATGAACCTTCGCGTCAAAGACGTAGCCGGAATGCCCGCTGACTTCGCCGACAACGGCTTCTACGGCCAGGACATTCTGAGCGTCAGCCAGTTCGAGCGCGCCAACTTGGACTACATCTTCCGCGTGGCGCACGAGATGCGCGTGCTGGTGGAGCGCTTTGGTAGCGCGGATTTGCTGCAGGGCAAAATCTTGGCCAATCTTTTCTACGAGCCGAGCACGCGCACGGCCTCCAGCTTTATGGCGGCGATGCTGCGGCTGGGCGGGCAGATGATTCCGATCAACAACGTCCAGTATTCCTCGGTGACGAAGGGCGAGAGCCTGCCGGACACGGTGCGCACGCTGGAGTGCTACGCCGACGTGATCGTGCTGCGCCACCCCGAACTGGGCGCGGCGCAGACGGCGGCGCGCTACGCCAGCAAGCCCATCATCAATGCCGGCGACGGCGTGGGCGAGCACCCGACGCAGGCGCTGCTCGATTTGTTTACGATTGTCGAAGAGCTGGGGGCGGACGCGCTGGCGGGCGGCGGCCTCAAAATCGCCATGGTGGGCGATCTGCGCTACGGGCGCACCGTTCACAGCCTGACCAAGCTGCTGTTGAGCTACCCCGTCGAGCTGGCCTTTATTAGCCCACAGATTTTGCGGATGCCGACGGACGTGCTGGACGCCGTGCGCGCGGCGGGGCACACCTTTCGCGAAGTCGAGGACGTGCAGGAGGTGATCACCGAGGCGGACGTGCTCTACGTGACGCGCGTGCAGAAGGAGCGCTTCACCGACCTGGCCGACTACGACCGCGTGAAAGACCAGTACGTCGTCGACCCCGTGCTGATGCAGCAGGCGAAGGAGCGCATGATCGTGATGCACCCGCTGCCGCGCGTCAACGAAATCAGCTACGCGGTGGACGATGACCCGCGCGCGGCCTACTTTCGCCAGATGCGCAACGGCATGTACATCCGCATGGCCCTGCTGGCCAGCGTATTGGGCAAGGCATAAACGTTGCGGACGGACAAGCAACGAACAGGGAGACGCGCGATGCGGACGGGCGAGCGGCTGCTCATTCTCTTCACTCTTTTGGTGGCGACGGGGCTGCGCTGGCAGCGGCCTGCACTGGTGCAGTATGCCGGTGACGAGGCGTACATCACTGGCATCGCGCAGCGGATTGCAGAACTGCGCGGCTATTTTCCGCTGCTCAGCGGCGGCACCTTGCTCGGCATCGAGCGCTCCGCCTTCGATGCCTACTTGATGGCCATGCCGCTGCTGCTGGCTGGCCGCCTGGAAGCGGCTGTGTTGGGCGTCGGCGCGGCGGGCGTCGTCGCCGTGGCGCTGACGTATGCGCTGGGGCGACGCGTGGCGCGCGCGCTGAATCTGCCGGGCGTGGGGCTGGTCGCCGCGCTCTTTATGGCCACGAATCCGTGGCTTGTGCTGCTGGATCGCAGGCTGTGGGCGCATATCCAGGTTGCGTTAAGCGTGGCGCTGCTGCTGCTGGCCTGGGAGGTCGTCGTGGAGCGACCCATACAGAAAACTAGCGGCCGGGCCGCCCGCTGGTTTTTTGTGCTGGCCGCGCTGCAGCTGCTCAGCCACGTGCTGGCGCTGGTGCAGGCACTGAGCTGGCTCGGTGGCTGGCTGAGCGCGCCGCGCCGCTGGTGGCGCGGCGAGAGCGCTTGGGGCATTGTGATTGCGCTGGCGCTGCTGCTGCCCTACGGCTGGGCGCTGGTCGGCCACGTGCAGCGCGCGGGGCTGCCCACGCCGTTCCGCGCGATCGAATGGCCCACGCCCTGGCACGTGCACCTGCTCAACGCACGCGATTGGGTTGGTGCGTACCGCCTGCTTGCCGGCACGGGCATTGCCGATTCGGTTGGTCTTGTGGATAGCGCAAACGCCTGGTGGCAGGCGACCGACGCCATTGCGGCGCCGATGATTATGCTGCTGCTCACTGTGGGCGTTCTTTACACTGTGTGGCGGGCGCGGGAGCAAAGCGAGGCGGGCCTGGGCGCGCGTCTGCTGCTGCTGTGGAGCGCGGGGCCGCTGCTGCTTCTTGGCCTCCGGCCCGTAACCGTTTACTTCCAATATTGGACGGTGCTGCTGCCGCTGCCCGCGCTCGCCAGCGCCGTTGGCCTTTGCGTGCTGGGCGATGTGCTGCGTCGCGTGGCCGCGCCGCGCGCGGCCTGGAGCGTGGTCGGCGCGGTGGCTGGCGCGACCGTTGTGATCTGGACGGGCAGCTACCTCGCGCAGCTCGATGTGGTGGAGCGCGGCGGCGGCGATGCGACGCTCCACACGTGGCAGCAGGTGACGGGCGCGGCGCGTGAGTTGGCCCAGGCTGAAGGCACGCAGGAGGTGCGCGTGGCCGTGCGCGGCGTGGACCCTGGCTACGAAAGCGAGCCAGCCATTGTCGCCACGCTGCTTGGCAACCCCCCCTTTGCGCGCTTTGTCGCGCCCACGTCGCCACCCGCGCTCCTGCTGGCCCACAGTAAGCCCAGCCTCTACCTGTGGGCCATTGACGCGCCGCAGACAGAAGCGCGTCTCGCGGAATTGGGCGAGCAGGTGCAGCAGATGCCGATGACGCACGAGCGCCCGCCCGCCCGCCTCTACCGCCTGCCGCCAGCGGATCGGCTGGCGCTGGGCTACACGCCGCTGGAGCCAGCCCCGGAGTGGAGCATCGGCATGAGGCTGCTGGGCTATGCGTTTGAACAGGATGCCTCCACCGATGCAGCAGCCGATGCACAGGCCAGCCGACCCATCACGGCAACGCTCGTCTGGCGCGTGCTGGAGCCGCCGTCCGCCGCGCGCGAGCGGGACTTTACGGCCTTCAACCACATCCTCAATACGCAGGAGGAGATGGTCACGCAGACCGGCGACCTGGCCCTGCTCAGCCGGGACTGGTGGCCCGGTGACGTGCTGGTTCAGCCTTATTTGCTGGAGCTGCCGCCCGGAACCTACACCTGGCGCGTCGGCTTCTACAGCCGCATCGACGGTGAACGCGCGCTCACCACAGCGGGCGGCGATACGACGGACTTGCCGGAGCTGGTCGTGCGTTAGCGCAGTTGGGCATAAGCCCCGTTGACATCTCGTTGATGAAGAGCAAGGAAATCTTTAAGCGATCAAGGAGTAGGCACACCCCGTGTTGGATCAGCCATGAAACAAGTGAAGTTCAGGGGCATCTGCCGTGCGCACGAGGGCGTGCGCACTCCTCGTTGCTTGCCGGAGCTAGCGGTGCAGCAAACAAAGTTTGACGGATGGCGCTTGGCGGGTATGGGTGCGTCATGGCGTGCCCGTACCCGCCAAAACAAAATAGCTTGGACTACTTGAAGCATCGTCTGGCCGTGTTACGTTGATCATCTCCTTTCCGTTCATTTCAATCTAATTCAACCTCCCAACCACGGGGAGACCAAATAGGGGAGTCCTCATGTTTACGCTTCTTGCTCACCTCCGTGTACAACATCCATTGTACACACATCTACGACGCACCCTTTCGCTGCAAACAATAGTGGCAACGCTATTTGCCGTCATCTTGCTTGCCGGCAGCGCTGCCCCGGCGCTGGCCCAGGATGATGACCCCGACGAGCCAACCCGGCGGCGCGTGCCCTCGATTCAAATCGAGCGCACGCCCACGCCCGAAGCGAACGAGGCCGACGAAGAAACAGAGGCCGATACAGAAGCGGAAGCCGACGAAGAAACGGCATCAGCCGCAGCAGACGACGAACCCACCGGCGAACCCACCGGCGAGCCCACAGACGAGCCCACAGACGAGCCCACAGACGAGCCCACAAACGGACCCGCGGATACGCTCGAAGCAGCCCAGGCCGCCGTCGTCCAGATCGAGGCCGTCGGCACCTTTGTCGATCCCGCCGAAGGGCTGCTGCAAAACGCCGCGGGCACGGGCTCCGGCTTCATCATCGATCCCTCCGGCATCGCCGTGACCAATAATCACGTGGTGACGGGCGCGGCCTTTGTCAAAGTGTACATCGGCGACGAAGAGCGACCGCGCAGCGCCCGCGTGCTGGGCGTCTCCGAATGCTCGGACCTGGCCGTGATCGATATTGAGGGCAGCGACTATCCCTACCTCGACTGGTACGACGGGCGCATCCGCGTGGGGCTGGACGTCTATGCCGCGGGCTTCCCGCTGGGCGATCCCGAATTTACGCTGACCCGTGGTATCGTCGCCAAGGCCAACGCCGACGGCGAGAGCGAGTGGTCCTCGCTGCCCAGCGTGCTTCAGCACGACGCCACGATCAACCCCGGCAACTCCGGCGGCCCGCTGCTGGACGGCGACGGGCGCGTGGTCGGCGTCAACTACGCGGGAGACGACGGCACATCTCAGTACTTCGCCATTTCGCGCGACCAGGCGCTGCCGCTGATCGAGGAGCTGGAGGCGGGCAACGACATCGATTCCATTGGCATCAACGGCACGGCGGTGACGGACGGCGAGGAGCTCTCCGGCATCTGGGTCGCCTCCGTCGATTCCGGCTCGCCCGCCGACAATGCGGGCGTGCAGCCCGGCGACATCATCCTCTCGATGGAGGGGCTCTCCCTGGCAACGGACGGCACGATGAGCGACTACTGCAACATCCTGCGCAGCCACGATCGGGAGGACGTGATGAGCCTGCGCGTGCTGCGCTACGAGAGCGGCGAAGTCTTTGTCGGCCAGCTCAACGGGCGCGAGCTGGAGTTGAGCTTTACCTTTGGCGAGATCGAAGATACCGTCGAGGAAGAGGCGGCGCAGAACGCGGATGAGGCGGAAGCGGAGGCAGGGGATGAAGAGCTCGTCGGCTACGACGAGTACGTCACCCTGACCGATGACTCGGGGCGGCTGACGATGGACGTGCCCGCGGCGTGGCCGGAGGTGGACGGCAGCGAGTGGACGAGCTCGACCGACGGCGAGCCGATTGGCGTGCGCCTGAGCGCGGCCACGGATTTGGACGCCTACACCGAATCGTGGGGCGTCAGCGGCGCGTTTTTTGGGCTGATTGACTTGGCGAGCGAGCTGGACTTGGAAGCGTATCTCGACGACATCACCTTTGAGGAATCCTGCACCTTTGACAGCCGCGAACCCTTTGCCAACGACACCTACGCCGGCTACTCCGATCTCTGGCTGGACTGCGGCGAGGAGGAGAGCGCGCTGCTCATCCTCGCCCTGCTGCCGGAGACCAACGACCACGTCGTCTACCTGGAGATTGGCATCGGCACCCAGGCGGATTTGGATGCAGCGGACGTTATTCTCAACAGCTTCTCCGTCGACGGCTTAGGCGGCACGCCAGCGGCGAATGCCGCGGACGACGGTGATGCGGACGCTACCACGGAAACCGCTGCTGCCGACGCCCCCAATTTATTTGACCTCGTCGATACGTCCGAGATGGTCTACGACTTTGCCGCCATCGAGAACGACGCGCTGGGTGCGCTGCTGCCCGCCGCGTGGAACGATGTGCAGCTCAACGATTGGGTGCTGGACGACGAGGAAGGGCCCATTGGCTACGAAGCCTTTGTGGCCGCGGATGCCGGGGCGCTGGAGACGCAGTGGGACGAGCCGGGCGTCTGGGTGCGCACCTCCTCCGTGCTGGCCGCGGAGCTGACGCCGGTGGAGGTGCTGGACACGCGCTACGACGATTTGGCCGAGCAGTGCGAGTACGAGGATCGCGCCGATTACGAAAACACGATTGGCGATACCACCTACATCGGCGGCTACGACATCTGGTACGAGTGCGGCGATTCCGAAAACGTCTACGTCGTGCTGGCCGTGGCGCCGGAGGCAGGCAGCGTGCTTTCCATTATCGAGATGCAAATTATGGACGATGCCGACCTCGACGCCTTCGAGGTGCTGCTCGCTACCTTTTACGTTCCCGGCACTGTCGACGTTGCCGTTGGTTCCCCGGCGGATTCGCCCAGCGCGGAGGATGCGTCCCCCGCGCAGACGCAGTCCAGCAGCGGCGGCTTTGTCACCGTGCAGGACGACAACGGCGTGCTCTCCGTCTCCGTGCCCAGCCGCTGGGCGGAGACCGACAGCGGCGCGTGGCTCACGGATGGCGACCCGGAGCCGCTCGGTCTCCAGCTCACCGTCTCGCCGGACATCCTGGGCTTCGAGGACGAAAATGAGTGGGTTGCGCCGGGCGCGTACGTCATTGCCAGCAACCTGATTCCCGGCGCGTTCGAGATGAGCGACGTGCTCGACCTCGTTGAAATGTCCGACAGCTGCGACTACGACGACCGCTTCGACTACGAGCGCCTCGGCTTCAGCGGCGAGTACGACCTGTGGACGGACTGCGACGATCAGGGCGTCGTCATCGCCTGGCTGGCCGCGCGCCCGGACGATCACCGTGACCTGGCGCTGCTAGTCATGGTCGCCATGTTGACGGATGAGGATTACGACGCGTTTGAGCAGATTCTCAACACCGTCGAGTACAGCGAGCCCGCCGACTTTAACGCCTTGCTGGACGAGCTGGCCGCCGCCGAAATCGAACGTGCGGGCAGCGCCAACGCACTCGACGAATCCACGGCGGGCGGCGACCCCGTGGCCGTGGTGCTCGTCAACGCGCTCAACGTGCGCGCCGGGCCGGGCACGGACTACGAGCGCGTGGACTCGGTGACGCTCAACGAGCAGCTGCTGATCACCGGGCGCAACGAAGCCTGCTCCTGGCTCCAGGTTATCTACGCCGAGCGGGCGCGGGGGCTGGGTCTCGGCCAGCGCCGACTTCATTACCTTCACCACCCGCTGCGGCGACATTCCCGTCATGGATGCTCCGGCGGCGTCGGCTCCGAGCAGCGCGACGGACAGCGCGACGGCTGATGCGTCGGGCAGCGGCAACGCGGCGGGGGAGGCAAGCGGCAGCGCCGCGGGCAGCGCTGCGGTCGTCAATGCCAGCCTGGGCTGCTACCTCTTCCAGAACCAGCTCGGCGCGGAAATCACGATTACCTTCACCGCCCAGGGTCGCGACTGGAACAACACCTTTCCCCTTGCCGTTGACGCCGAACGCGAGGAGTGCTTCGAGCCGGGGGCTTACACGTACACGTTAGATGCGCCCCCGCCGTGGGGATCGACAAACGGGGAGATGGGTGTCGCGGCGGGGGATAATTTTTATTTTCCGATTAGTCCGGAATAGATCGAGTGTATTGAAGAGCTCAAGGTTCAAGTAAAAGTTCTACTTCTGCGAAAACCAAGGGGGATTAAACTGCTTAACTTTAATTCCCCTTGATTTTTATTTTGATGATGACGCCGCTGTAGGGATCGCCAAGGCATTCATCTCTATGATAGAATAACCGCAATCTACTTTTTATAACCCCTATGTTGACTGCTCTTGGGTAAAGGCGAAAGTCCTACAACTATGAACATCTACGACAAACATCAACCGCTGGTTTCGGATCAGGTGACGGTGGCTTCCACAGATGAAGAACTGTTGCTAGATTTTCATCTCAGTCCCACTCACGCGGGCGACGGAAATATAGATAATCGCTCTACCCAAAGAATCATTTTGTCGCGCGCCGCCGCAGAGTCCTTTGCTGCTGAACTACAGGCGGCAACAAATTTGTACAGCGAAAAGCCAGGCGTAAAGCCCGAACGCTTTTTTGGTCTTTGGTCCGACATGAGCGATGACGAGCAGGTCATCTTTGAACAGATTCAGCAGGAACGTGCGGCCCATTTTGATCGGGATTTGCCTCAGTTTGATGCAGAGCAAGTTAGCGAATAGCGATGGAACGCTCCATTTTAGACACCAATATGCTGCTGCATGTTTTCCGCGGCCATCCCACTGTGATTCAGAAGGCCACGCAACATCAAAATCAGTTTGGCTACCTGTCCATCACATCCTTACCTACCACGAAGTTAAGAAGGGTTGGGCTTACAACGCTACCTCGCAGAACGCGACAACGCGCCGGAAAGCAAAAGGACGCCTACGTAATTTCGAGGAGTTTTGCTACCAGAACGAAGTTCTACCACTGACAAGAAATGCCTGCAATGTTGCCGCAGCAATTTACGGCGAGCGTAGGCGGCAGGGGTTGAACTACCGAGCGGGCCTGGACTTATTAATTGCAGGTATCGCCCTGGACGGAGACTACACCATCGTTACTGAAAATCGCGCTGACTTTACCAATATTTCTAGCCTCCGCGTAGAGAATTGGCTCTTGTAAAGATTTTGGCCGCAGGCAAGGGTTTTCTGCTCTCGAGAGAATGAGAGCATTGCCCCTGCATCTTCCGTTTATCCACGCTATCATTCTCTTTGCAACTTCTGCGCCCTCCGCGCTCTCTACGTTGACAAATTTACCCATGCCCGAAGGACCCGAAATTCGCCTCGCCGCCGACAAAGTCGCCCAGGCCATCGTGGGCCAAGCGCCCGTGGAAGTCAGCTTTGCCTTTGAGCACCTCAAGCCCTACGAGCAGGAGTTGACCGGCACGGAAATCTACGCGCTGGAGACCCACGGCAAGGCGATGTTGACGCGCTTTGCCAACGGGCTGAACATCTACAGCCACAACCAGCTCTACGGTCGCTGGGAGGTGCGAGACGCCTACGATTTCCCCGATACCAATCGCCAGCTTCGCCTCGCCATCCACACCGAGAAGAAGTCCGCGCTGCTCTACAGCGCCTCGGACATCGAGGTGCTCAACGACGACGAGCTGGCCGATCACCCCTTCCTCAGCCAAATCGGCCCCGATCTGCTCGACCCGGCGCTGACCGTCGAGCAGGTCGCCGCTCGCTACGCCAGCGAGCGCTTTCGCCGCCGCCGCTTCACCGGCCTGCTGCTCGATCAGCACTTTCTAGCGGGCACGGGCAACTATCTGCGCAGCGAAATTTTACACGTCGCGGGCGTGCACCCCAACCAGCGCCCGATGGACTTGACGGATGAGCAAGTCCATCGCCTGGCCCAGGCCACGCTCGATCTCACGCGCCAATCCTACGATACCAAAGGCGTCACCAACGATCTGGATCGGGCGCGCGAGCTCAAGCAGGTGGGGAAATCCTATGGCCAATACCGCTTCCACGTCTTTAACCGCGAAGACCAAATGTGCTACACCTGCGGCGGCCCCGTGATCAAGGAAGTGCTGGGCGGGCGGCGGATTTATTTCTGCGAGACGTGCCAGCCCACACCGTAACTGAAGAGGAATGCGCCACGAATTGCACGAATTACACGAATGGAAGTCTGCGAGACAAAAATTCGCGTAATTCGTGCAATTCGTGGCAAAAATTTCCTTACCCACAATGTCTCTCTACCTTCCCGCCCTCTCCCCACCCGCTAACCAGCGCCTCGCCCTTCGCGTGACCACCGCCGCCGAGCGTGCCCTGCGCGACGGCCACCCGTGGCTGTTCCAAAACTCCATCACCAAGCAAAATCACGAAGGCCAACCGGGCGACCTCGCCGTCGTCTTCGACCGCAAAAAGCGCTTTCTCGCCGTCGGCCTCTACGATCCGACCTCGCCCATTCGCGTACGCATTTTGCAGCACGGCCAGCCCGCGCAAATCGACGGCGACTTTTTTCGTGCTCGCCTTGCCCAGGCCGCCGACCGACGCGCCGCGCTGCCGGACAGCACCACCGGCTACCGCCTCGTCCACGGCCCCAACGACGCGCTGCCCGGCCTCGTTGTCGACCGCTACGCCGGCACGCTCGTGCTCAAGCTCTACGCCGTCTCGTGGCTGCCCCATCTGCCTGCCCTGCTTGCGGCTTTGGGTGACGCTGTGCCAGCGGCGCACCGCCGTCGCCTCGTGCTTCGCTTGAGCCGGGCCGTGCAGAACCAGGAACCCTTCCTTCAAGGATTGCACGACGGCCAAATCCTACACGGCTCGCCGCTCGACGGCCCCGCGATCTTCGAAGAAAACGGCCTGCGCTTTGCCGCCGACCCCGTGCGCGGCCAAAAGACCGGCTTCTTCCTCGACCAGCGCGACAACCGTGCGCGCGTCGAAAATCTCGTGCGCGAGACAAACGCCCGGCGCGTGCTCAACGTCTTTGCCTACAGCGGCGGCTTCTCGCTCTACGCAGCGCGCGGCGGCGCGGCGGCAGTTGCCAGCCTCGACATCAGCCAGCACGCCCTGGACGAAGCCGCGCACAACTTTGCGCTCAACGCCGAAGTTGCCAACATCGCCGCCGCCCAGCATACTCTGCTGGCGGGCGACGCCTTCCGCGAGCTCGCGCGCCTCGGCGACGAACAGGAGCGCTTCGACCTCGTCGTCGTCGATCCGCCCGCTTTTGCCAAACGTGCGGATGAAGTCGAGGGCGCGCTGGCGGCTTACGCGCGGCTGACGAAGCTGGCGCTGGGCGTGCTGCGCTCCGGCGGCGTGCTGGTTAGCGCATCGTGCTCCAGCCGCGTGGGGGCCGATGCGTTTTTCGAGGCGGTGCACCGGGCCGCGAGGGAAGTGGATCGTCCGCTGGAGGAGATCGAGCGCACGGGTCACGCGCTGGATCATCCCGTTGGCTTTGCCGAGGGGGCGTATCTCAAATGTCTGTTTGCACGGGCGTAGTGAGAGGGCGCTTTCCCACTACGGTTTCAAGGTAAGGGCAAAAAGATAAATTGGGTGGGCAGATTGCGTAAGAACCCCTCCCCAGCCCTCCCCAACTTGGGGAGGGAGCCGCGACAGGACAAACGAAGGATCGGCTCCTCCCCCAAGCTGGGGGAGGCTGGGAGGGGGTTTAGCGCCGTTTGCCCACCCAATTTATCTTTTTGCCCTTACCTTGATACCTATGGGGCACGCCATGGCGTGCCCCTGCGCGCGAGAATCTATTCCATTCCCAAAGAAAGCCACCCTCCCCCGTGACTCAACCGAACACCGCGCCCGCCGCGCCAGCACAGACCGACAACCTCAACTTCCGCCGCCTGCTGCCCATTCTCGTCATCGTCCTCGTCGACACGATGGGCATCACCATCATCATCCCCGTGCTGCCCTTTTACGCGCTGGCCTTCGACGCCAGCCTCTTCACCATCGGCCTGCTCGGCTCCAGCTACCCGCTGATGCAGTTTGTCTTCGTGCCGATTCTGGGCACGCTTTCGGATCGCGTCGGGCGCAAGCCGGTGCTGGTGGTGGCACAGATCGGCACCTTCATCAGCCTCGTCACGCTCGGCTTTGCCGGGAGCCTGTGGATGCTCTTTCTCGCGCGCATCATCGACGGCATCACCGGCGCGAACTTGGCAACGGTGCAGTCCGCGATTACGGACAGCACCACGCCGCGCAACCGCGCCCAGGGGCTCGGCCTCATCGGCGCGACGCTCGGCATTGGCTTTATTATCGGCCCGGTGATTAGCGGCGTGGCGTTGAGCCTGAGCGGCAACAACTACAGCGTGCCCGCCTTTGTGGCCGCGGGCTTTGCGCTGGTCAGCGTCCTGCTCACGGCCTTTGTTTTTGAGGAGACGCTGCCGCCTGCACTGCGCAACGCGCCAGATAAGCCAGCGGACGCACCGGGGCGCAATCGCAGCCTGGCCCGCATGTGGAATGGCCTGCGCGACCCGCGGCTGGGCACGCTCTTCCTGCTGCTCTTTCTGCTGCAAACCATGTTTGGCATGTTCACCGGCACCTTTGCGCCCTTTACGCTGGCGCGGCTGGGGCTCAACAGCTTTGGCAACGCCATTTTCTTTGCCACCTTTGGCGCGGCGCTGGTGGTGGTGCAGGGGGGCTTGGTTGGCCCGCTGGCGCGGCGCTTTGGCGAGCGGCGCATGGTCTTTGTGGGGCTGGCGCTCTTCTCCGTTGGCTTTGCGCTGGCGAGCCTGACGTGGGAGCAACCCGTGCCCTGGTACGAACGCGAGGCCTTGGTCGCCGAACTCTCGCAGGTGGGCACTTCCTTTACGGCGGAGACGAGCGAGCAGGTATCGCTGCTGCCGGACGAAGCCAACCGCGGCTGGACGGCGCTGCTTTACTTGCTCGTTGGGCTGCTGCCCGTGCCCGTTGGCTTTGCGCTGATCGGCCCCAACCTCAACAGCCTGATCACGCAGCGTGTCGACCCGCGCGAGGTCGGCGGTGCGCTGGGGCTGGGCGGCGCGTTTTTTGCGCTCGGCTCGGCGCTGGGCCCGGCGCTGGGCGGCTTCTTTTTCGACGCGATTGGGATTTTTGCGCCCTTTTTGCTCAACGGCATCGGCGGGGCGCTGCTGCTGTTGTGGGCGTTGCGCCGCCTGCGCGACGAGGAGTGATCACTCATCCAGGCTAACGCGGGCGAAGAGGGCAAAATGATCCGCTGAATGGGTGAAGCGGGTAAATTCGTGCAGCGACAGCCGCGCGCCGACAAAGATGTGATCGAGCGGCATGCGCAGCAGCGGATTGCCGACGCTAAAGCTGTTGACAAAGCGACGCCCGCGACGCGGATCGCGCAGCCGGGCCGTGGTGCGAAAGCGCCGCACCGTGTGCGACCAGGGCACGTCGTTGAAGTCGCCCGCGACAACGGTCGGGTGCTGCGCGTGGCGGATCAGGCGCGCCATGCGCAGCAGCTCCCGGTTCTGGTCGCGCACGCTGCGGTCCGGCAGCGGCGGGTTGGGGTGCAGCCCCCAAAATTCAACAACCTCGCCCGCGGGCAGCGTCACCAGCGCGTGGATCGACGGCACGTTCTCTTTGGCCACGTGCCGCACTTCGCTCTTCTCCAGCGTCAGGCGCGAGTAGAGGCTGATGCCAAAATAATCCTCCTGCGGCTGCTCCACCACGTGCGGATAGTCCCGCTTGAGCCGCTGAAGCTGCTCGTGCCACCACGCGTTCACCTCCATTGTCAACACCAGATCGGGCGATGCGCGTTCCACGAGATCGAAAAAGGGCGCGGCGTCCCGGTTGCCCATCTCCACATTGGCGGACAAAATTGTGAACGTGCGTGCTGGGTTGGCGGGGGGCGCGGTTTCTAAATCTTTGCGCCAAAGCGGCGTGTAGTGCAGCAGCAGCCACATCTGGTAGAGCAGCGCCGCCCCAAATACCGCTAAATGCACCTGCACCCACGTCTCACGCCGGTCCAGCAGCCAAAGCGAGATCACAAAGAGCAGCAGCGAGATCACCGCCACCTGGAGGCGACCATTTTCCACGCTGCGCACCCACCACGTGCCGCGCAAAAAGCGCACCAGCACGGCGGACGCGCTGCAGAAAAGGCCGAGGGCGACGACGATGAGTTGCGTAATGAGTTCTAGCACACGTGTCCTTCCGAGGAGTGAGTATTTGATGCGTGAGGGGAGGTGACCCTATCTCACGCATCAAATATTCACTTGTTTGCACCGCTAAACAGCTCCTCCCGCAATCGCCTAATCGTCGGCGCGACCACGTCCAGCAGATAGGGCATCCGCTCGTTCGAGCCCCAGTTGTGCGGGTGCATCGCGCTGGGGTGCGTCAGCGAGGCGATGAAGGTGCGCTGGTTGCCGATTTGCGCCGCGTAAAGATTCCCTTGTTCGTCGATCTGCTCCACGTGATCAAACGCGCGGCGCACGTTTTTCCAGAACGATTTGCCCTCGACGACGACCACCGTCGGCTCCAGAATATCGAGCGTGGCGCGGAAGTGTTCGTTGCAGTTGCGCCGCATGGTCGCCGTGGATTCGCCGCGCCTGGCCCGCGCGTTGGGGTCGGCGGAGATGGCCGAGCAGAGCAGGTAGTTGACGAGCGCGAAGCACTCAAAGAGGTGGTGGCGCGAGCCATCGGCAAAGGTGAGCCACTCGCCCTCGTAATCGCTGCCGAGGCCGCGCTCAAAGAGCAGCCGCAGCGCGTTGGTGACGCCCTTCATGTGCTGGTTGCGCCCCGGAAAGTCCCCCTCGCGCCGGTAGTGCCGTTCCAGCGCCACCGCCATCACCCGCTGCTTGCGCCGCGCCATCGACACGCGCCCCTCGCCGCCGCCGACCTCCTGCCCCACGATCATCATGCGCAGCGGTACGCCGTTTACCGCCAAATCAAAGCAGCCGCCCGGCGCGTTCAATTGACCCGGAATAAAGCGCCCCGCGTGCGACGCCACGCACTCTTCGCAGTGGCGGCAGATAAAATCGCGCCCGCGCAGGACGTGGCGGCTGTAGTACCAGCGCAGCCGCGCCGTGCGCCGCCGCGTGCCCTCGGCGTTGTGGGTGATGTGTAGACTGGACGTGCTCATGTGCGAATCGTGGCGAATTAATGGCGGAATATCCGTAGCGGCCCGTCCGATTGGCGGCAAGCCCATCCAAGTGACTGTCACCGTCCCAGGGATGGCCGCACGCCCAGCCGCGTGTGGACGGTGATTGTCACTGGCGCGACCAGGCTGGACGTGTACTCGCCGAGCTGGTCGGGAAAGGTGACCATCACGGCCCAGGCGCGAGGGGAAGGGCGGTGAATCAGCGGGCCGTGACGGTCACCTTTGCAAAGAGGCCCATCCAAGTGACCGTCACCGTCTCAAGGGTGACGGCACGCCCAGTCGCGTGTGGATGGTGACTGTCACTGGCGCGACCAGGCTGGACGCGTACCCGCCAAGCTGGTCGAGAACCGTGACAATCACCGCCCGCTTCCCGATGGGTTATGTATAGATTGTTGGGGCGGTGACGGTCACCTTTGCGATCTCCTTCGCCACCAGCGCCACCCGTCCCACAGCGCCGCGATCCCGGCCAGCGCCACCAACCCCCGCTCCACCCATGAAATCGGATGATTCGCGTAGACATCGCGCCACGCATCTCCCTTCACGCCTAGCACTACCAGCCCGTCCATGCGGCGACTCAGCGGCCACGCCCACATCAGACCCGTGCCGCTGCCGATGCTGTCCTGCAAAAGGTGCAGCCCGCACATCAGCGCGATCACCAGCACGCGCCGCGGCCAGCGTTGGCTGCCCGCCCCGCGCGCGATGCCGTAGCCCAGCAAACCCAGCGCCACGTAGGGCGGAAAGGTGTGGCTGATCCACTGGTGGTGATCAAACTCCGAAAAGTCGAGCGAGCGCCCGCGCAGAAGCCGATGCAGCGCGTATCCCAGCACGTCGGTGTCGGGCAGCGTGCTGGCCAGCAGGCCGAGCGCCAGCAGCGCGTTGCGTTCGCGCGGCGCGGGCCGCCAGCGCTGCAGCAGCGCGCGCGTGGTCAGATAGCCGCCCGCGACGTGTCCCAGTTCACGCATAAAATTCTCCGTTGCAAGGCTCGCACTACATTGATGGTATAAAAGATTTTCTTGTGAAAGTCACCTTTTCTCCGCAAGATGACACCCATCATTTACCCAATCTGATCCAGAATTCGTGTTTCATCGGCGTGAGTTGCGCTTGTCACATAGCGGTACCTGCGCAACCTAGGACAGATGGGCTTTATCCATTGCTTCTTGCGTGCTTCTGTATGCTCAGCAGTTCGTAACTGTCGTATCAAACCGCGAAAAGAGCACCTTCAGATGCAAACGGCCCAGCGAGAGCTCGGCATTTGAGGACGCCTACTCCGCCAAATTATGAACTGCTGATTCTACAAATGAGGAGGATACTACAGTTGGGAAAATGCCGAGCGTTGCGGTGAGAAAGAGGGAAGACGAGCAAAAGAGAAGTGGACACAAAAAGGCCGCTGGTCACCCAGCGGCCTTTTTGCACCCAACTATCCAAGGAGATACCCAAGAAGAAAACTGCTCCCGCTACCTTAATCGCGACGGCGGAAAAAATCCTTCGCGCAATTTTGCAAAGCGTGAAAATTGCCGGAATGGCTTGGTGAATAAATTCTGTTGGCTTGTAGAGCCGTTCGCACAAGGGCGTGCTTGCTCCGCGCTGGCGCTGTTGTGTGCAGCAACAAAAAGGCCGCTGGTTGCCCAGCGGCCCTTTCGCACCCAACTATCCAAAGGAGATTGCCCAAGGAGAAAGCTGCTCCCACTTGTTTAATCGCAGCGTGCCAAAGAATCCTTCGCGCAATTTTGCGATTGACAAAAATTCACTGCTGCAAAATTGTTCATTCCACGATCACTCGCCCGATCTCGACCGTCGGCTGCCGATTTAGCAGGCCAGCACGGGTCGGAATCACCTGCCCATCGCTGCGCCGCTCGACGCGCAGGCGCAGCACGTAGCGGCCCGCCGCCAGCGACTCGTCGAGCGCCAGGGCGCGCATCTCCTGCACGGGAATGCCCGCCACCCAGCTGCCGCTGGGGTAGCGCTCGCTGCCCAGCGGCCCGCGCCAGCTCTGCACAATTTGCCCGTCGGCATCGCGCAGCTCGACGATGCCGTCGTACGTGTCGCGGTAGCCACTGGGGCGCGGTCGCCAGAGCAGCAGCAGGTCGAGCGCGCCGCCCAGCTGATGCGTGACGCTGTTGCTGGCGGAACTGGCCAGGTCGGCGCTCAACAGGTCGATATAGTCAAACGAGGCCAGTGTGCGGGTGATGACGGGCGCTTGGGGCGACGGCACAATTTCGACCTGCCCCACGAGCCAGCGCTCGCCCTCAATCACATTTTTTGCTGTGGCACTGGGCGACGGCGCGAGCGGGGTGACCGTCGCTTCGTCGTAAACCACCAGCTCCAGCGTGTAGGAACCCGGTGCGATGCTAACCGGGATGGGCAGGGCCAGCGGCTGGCGCGCGACGCCTTCGCTCGCCAACGCCAGCGGTTCATCCCGCTGCGGCAGAAAATTGCCGTCGGCATCGGCGAGGCGCAGACTGGTCGCCAGCGGCGGCAGCGCTGGCCCGGCGCTCGGCGAAGGGCCAGCCGCGCGCCAGAAAAAGGTGGCGTAGAGCACGTTGCCCGTTGCCACCGTCGACGGTGCATCCAGCCCCACCAGCGACGGCGAGGCCGCGCCGTCGCCGAAGCCGACGAGCGGCTCGCCATCCGGTACGGTGACCGATGCTTCGTATAGTTGTACATTGAGGAAGGAATCGCCGGCATAAATTGTTTCGCTGCGGCGCGCAAGATTTTTCTCCAGCCACGTGCGTATCAGCGCGCTCGGATCATTGACCGTGTCGTAAATGCGGTAGTGCCAGACGCGCGGATATTCCGCTGCGACGTGCGCCAGCGCGTCGACCGTCTCCGCCTGTGAAATGGCAAAGAAGTCGCTCTCTGGATTGCCCCAGCCAAGGCTCGGTGGGCCGTCCACGCTACCCGTGTGGATGACGACGGGCTTGGCGTTTAGCACATTGTCGGGCAGGTTCGCGTTGGGGGGAACGCTGTCGGCGTAGTCGAGCAGGCGCTGCCTTTTCCCCAATTTCGGCGGCGCGACGGCCCGCGGCCCCACGAGCTCCGTGGGCCAATACACCTCCAGCGCCGTGTACGCCCAGCCCGCGTTGACGAGGATTGCATCGCCTGGTCGCCAGTGAGCGGCCAGTTCGGCGACGGCGCTGCGGTGGTCATCGGCGCGCAGCAGCGGATCGCGCCAGAAGCGCGCCAGGCTCGCGCCGCTGCCGAAGACGATCAGCGCGGCGATCAGCACGCTCAACCAGCGCGTGCGGAACCAGAGCGTTACCAAGACCCAGGCGAAGACAAGCACGAGCGGCGCGGCGTAGACAAAGAGGTAACGGACGTGGTAAAGCGGTGGGCCAACGAGCGTGATGGCGTAGATGAGGGCAGTGGGGAGTAGAAAATAAATGAGGAGCGCGGAGTGCGGAATGCGGAATGTACCGTTAACTTTGCTCTGTGCGGCTGAGTTTGTTTGCGCCAGTAAGCAATAAGTAATAAGCAACACCACCCCGATCGCCCACGGCCACGCCAGCGACCCCGGCGCGCTTTGCCCGATCAGCGGCGCGGCCAGCGACTCGGCCAGCGCTTCCCACAGACCGCGTGCGCTCGTCCACGGCTCGCGCCAGGGTGGCACGGGCGGGTCGGTGGCCTGGCGGTAGAGAGTGGGGAGCCAGGGGAGGAACAATCCCAGGACGAGGAGCTGGGCAGCGAGCCAGGCTACGAGATTTGCAATTTTGGATTTTGAATTTTGGATTGTTCGCTGGCTTGGCGGCAATCGTAAATCGTAACTCCAAAATCCAAAGTAGAGTAGGGCCATCGCATTCAGCGCAATCAGCAAAAAGGCGAAATAGTAGAGGATGTAGAGGCCAGCGGCGGCGGCGACGGCGTAGAAGAGGAGGTAGGGGAGGCGGTGGCGGACCCCTCCCCAGCCCTCCCCCTGGGGGGGAGGGGGCAGTTGGTTTGTTGGGGGAGATGTTTCTTCTTTACCCTCTTTATCCTGTTGAGCAACCGCATTCTTCGCCGACGAAGCATCGGCCCCTCCCCCCAGCGGGGGGAGGCTGGGAGGGGGTGACTTTACCGCACGCCACAAGGCCCAAAAGCACAGCAGCCCCAGCGCGCCGCCGACGGTATACATCCGCACTTCCTGCGCATACCAAACGTGAAACGGGTTGATCGCGCCGAGCCAAACGCCAACCGTCGCGACGGTGGCCCAGCGCGCGCCAAAAACCCTTTGGCACGGCTCAGGGCAAGCCTGCCGCGCCACGGGCACGAGCAGCGCCAGCAGCAGCATTCCCGCAACCAGGCTCGGCCACGCATACAAAAACTCCAGCCCAAATTCCACGCTTGGCCGCACAACCAGCCCCCACGCGTGGAGCAGCAGGTAGTAGCCCGGCGGGTGAATATCGCCCGCGGTGTGGGCGATGAGAGCGGGGATGGATTTTTGGGCGAGGAAGACGCTGACGGTCTCGTCGTACCAGAGCGATTCCGCGCCGAGCCGGTGGAGGCGCAGGGCAAAGCCCGTCAGCAGCGCCCCGATCAGGGCGAGCCGCTGGAGCGTGGAGAGGCGGGAGCGGGGCAATGCAGTCACGAAGAGAATCGTATCACGGGTTGGGGCAAATTGTCAGGTTGCAAGAGGAGTGCTCAATGTGGATGGCGTCCCCGGCACGCGCCAAACTAAACGGGACAGATAAAGAGACGCGTGGCACGTGCCGGGAACGCGGCTCGACATGACCTGCTGTGTTCCGAGAACCCGGCGACTGTCGGCTCTTTCTTTGCAGCCAGAGCAATCTTTGTCAAACGACTGACATAACCATAGAATAACTCCGCGCGGAACCGGTCCGCGAGGAGAAACGTTTATGTTGCCACTGACAACCATCACCCTCAATCGACCCGCTGTTCGGCAAACCATCTCGCAGCGTGCGCTCAACGTCGCCCTGATTGGTGGCCTGCTGCTGGCGATGGGGGCTGGCTGGGCGCTGACGGCGCAGCCGGTCAGCGTGACGGTCGACGGAATGACCCAGCGGGTGCACACGCATCGCCACACGGTGGGTGCGCTGCTGCTGGATTTGGGCGTGGAGCCGGGCGCACAGGTGCGCACGACGCCCAGTGCGGAGACGCGCACGCGGCGCGGACTAACCGTTGAGATTGAGCGGGCGACGCCTCTGCAAATTGTGGCGGATGGCGGCGGCACTACGGCGACCGCCTGGGGTACAACGGCCCGCGAGGCGCTGACTGAAGCGGGCATCACGCTGGATCGCTACGACGAAGTGGTGGTCAACGGCGAGCCGCTGGCGCAGGATGCGCCGCTGCCCAAGGCCGAAATGCCCGCGCTGCCAACGACTTATCAAGCGGGCTACGACTGGCACATTGCGCGCGCCGAGCCGCTCCAAGTTCGCGTCTACCGGGCCATCCCGTTTACGGTCGACGAAGGCTCGCTGCCTTTTACCGTACGCACCACGGCCCAAACCGTGGGCGAGGCCCTGCGCGGGGCCGACATCACCCTCTTCCTGGGCGACATCGTGCGGCCCAGCCTGGGCAGCCCCGTGAGTGCTGGCCTCAAGGTGACCATTGAGCGCAGCACGCCGCTGCGCGTGCGGGCGGATGGCCGCACAGTCAAAACGCGCACCCAGGGCGATACCGTTGCCGATGCGCTTTCCGAAATGAACATCGGCCTCTCCGGCGACGACATCATCGAGCCGGGGCTGGAGACGCCGCTCTTTGACGACATCAATATTGTGATTACCCGTGTTTCAGAGGAGGTGGAGATCGTCGAAGATATTGTGCCGTTTGAGACGGTTTTCCGCCCCGCCGATGATTTATTGATCGACCGGCAGGAGATGCGCGAGCCGGGCGCGGAGGGCATCACCCGCTGGCGCTGGAGAGTGCGCTACGAGGACGGCGAGGAGGTGGGCCGCGTGATGGAGGACAACTGGATCGCCCAGGAGCCGGCCCAGCGCGTGATGGTTTACGGCACAAAGCTGGAGCGGCAGGAGGCCACGGTCGACGGTGAGCGGATTTTTTACTGGCGACGGATTCGCATGTCGGCCTCGAGCTACAGCGCGAATACGGCGGGCGTTTCGCCGGATGTGCCGTGGTATGGCCGCACGCGCACGGGCGCGGTCATGCGTAAGGGAATCGTGGCCGTGGACCCCAACATCATCCAGCTCAACTCGCGCGTCTACGTGCCCGGCTACGGCTACGGCGACGCGCTCGACACCGGCTCGGCCATCCGCGCCCGCCGCATCGATCTCGGCTACGATGACGATAACTTAGTGCTGTGGAGTCGCTGGGTCGATGTCTATTTGCTGTGGCCGCCGCCCAACAGCGGGATTACTTACGTGCTGCCGAACTGGCCGCCGGAGCGGTAATGTAAGGCGAAGCGCTGCTTCGCCACCTTGCAATCGAAGAATTGAGACAGATTTACCCAATTGGTTACTCTGCCTTCTGGGCGAAGCAGCGCTTCGCCTTACATAAATCCACCCATGCTCGTTAAACACAATCGACTCCGCAACTCGATCACCGTTGCGCTGCTTGCACTGATTCTCCTCACCGGCTTCTCCCTGCGCGTTTGGAACATTAACTTCGACCAAGGCATCGGCGCACACCCAGACGAGCGCAGCACGGTGATGAACTATGCGCTGCGCATGGATCTGCCGCAAAGCTGGGCCGAATTTTGGGACGCAGAGCGCAGCCCGCTCAACCCATTGAGCAAACGCGTGCTTGATCCCGCGACTGGTCAAATTGTTTATCAGCCGGATAGCTTCACCTACGGCCACTTTCCGCTCTACCTCGGCGTGCTGATGGGTGAAGCCTTCGAGCAACTTGCGCCCGTCGCCGAACGGCTCGATCTGCCTCAAAGCGTGGTCGATACGCTGGCTGGTGGCAGCACGACCCTCTCCGGCCAAGCCGTCGCTGGTCGGCTGGTGATTGCGCTGTTGGACACGCTGACGATTCTGCTGCTCTTTTTCCTCGGCGCGGCCGTTTACAACCGCGGCGCGGGTCTACTCGCCGCCGCGCTCTACGCCTTCACCACCCAGGCGATCCAGCTCAGCCACTTTTTTACGGTGGACGCCGCCAGCACGACCTTCACCGTGTTGACGGTGCTGGGCGGGGTGTGGATGGTGCAGCGGCGCTCGCCGCGCGCCATGTTTTTGGCCGCGCTGACGACGGGCATTGGGATCGGGCTGGCCGTGGCCTCGAAGTTTAGCGCGCTGCCGCTGCTGGCCGTGCCCGTCACCGCCGCGATTTTGATTTGGTGGGACGAGGCACAGCAAAATCGAGAGGGAAGCGCCGGTGTGCAGCTGCGCGTGCTCGCCGCCGTGCTCTTTGCCTTTGGCGTGGCCTTTACCGCTTTCTTTCTCACCAGCCCCTACGCCCTGTTGGACTGGGAAAATTTCCGCCGCCCCGTGCTCGAAGTGCAGGGCCGCATGGTGCGCGGCATCGACGACGTTCCCTGGACGCGCCAATATCGCGGCACGACGCCCTACCTCTACTTTATCGACCAGCAGCTGACCTGGGGCTTTGGCCTTGCGCTCGGCGGCGTCGCGCTGGCGGGGGCGCTGTGGGCGGCGTGGCGCCTGCTGGCGTCGCTGTGGCTGCTCGCGCGGACGACCTTTGCGACAAATGAGACCCCACCCCCTCAGCGAGGCCTCGTGGAGTACACGACAGGTGAAGCCCCTTCCCCTCTAGAGGGGAAGGGGTTTGGGGATGGGGTCCGCTACTCGTCCAACCTGCTGGTCGTTTCTTCCGATCAACCGGCCCTCCTCCCCCGCGACCGCCTCGGCGAGATCCTCGCCTGGAGCTGGGTCGTGCCCTACTTTGGCATCACGGGCGCATTTGTCGCCAAGTTTAATCGCTACATGAGCCCGGTGCTGCCGTTCTTGGTGCTCTTCGCGGCGGGGGTGGTGTGGGTATTGTGGACGCAGGAGAGGAAGAATAAAAGATTAAAGAGTGAAGATTGGGTCGATGCTGCCGTTGTGCGACTTCGTGAGCTGGAGGGCAGTACGCCTTCCCCGCGTTCCGGCGGTGCCGCATCCCCCAACCGCTTCCTCCGCGGCCTGGCCCTGCTCGTAGCGGTTGTCGCGCTGGGCGGCGGCATTCTTTGGTCGACGGCGTACGTGAACGGGGTATATGGCACGGCCCATCCGTGGAATACCGCGGCGACGTGGATGGCGGAGAACGTGCCCGCCGGGTCGGTGATTTTAGATGAGGCGTGGGATGATCGTCTACCCATGAGTTATGTTTCACCTGAAGTCAGCGCTGCGCAGCAGACGTGGTCCTATGAGACGTGGACCTCGATTGAGGAGGATACGCCGCAAAAGTACGAGCTGATGCGCGACCTGCTTCAGCGCGCGGACTACGTCACCTTTGCCTCCAAGCGCAACTACGGCGCGACGCGCAATCTGCCCGAGCGCTTCCCGTTGACCAATCTCTACTACGACGCCATGTTCGACGAAGCGCTCGGCTTCGAGCTGGTCGCGCGCTTTGATTCGCCGCCGCAGCTCTTTGGCTACACCTTTGACGACCGCCACGCCGACGAAAGCTGGAGCCTCTACGACCATCCGCAGGTGCACATCTTCCGCAAAACGGAAACGCTGAGCGATGCGCAGTTTGACGCCATCTTTGCCGACTCGTGGCAGGACGCCATTCCCTACTACGTCGGCGAAAATCCCGGCAGCCTGCTCGACCCGCTCTACAGCGCGCTTGGCTTGGGCGGCGCGCAGAGCAGCGTCGCCAGCGCCAGCAACGACGAGCCGAGCCTGCTGCTGGAGAGGCCGCTGGCGAGTTTGCCCGTGGTGGACAACTACCGCTGGAACGTGGCGGCCAGCGAAAATGAAGTGCTGGCCGTGGCCTGGTGGTGGCTGGTCGTCGGCGTGCTTGGCTGGCTGGCGTGGCCGCTCTGCTTTGCGCTCTTCCGCCCCCTGCGCGATCGCGGCTACTTGTTCAGCCGCGGCGTTGGCTGGCTGCTGGCGGGGTGGCTGCTCTGGCTGCTGGCGAGCACGGGGCTGGCGCTCAACACCGTCGCCAACGCGTGGCTCACGGTCGCGCTGCTCGGCGTTGTCGGCCTGGCGGCGTTTATTGCCCAGCGGCGGACGATGATGCAGTTTGTGCGCGAGCGCTGGGGACTGCTGCTCGTCGGCGAGGCGCTGTTTGCGCTGGCCTTTGTCGGCTTTGTGCTGATCCGGCTGGGCAACCCCGACCTGTGGCATCCGTGGCAGGGCGGCGAAAAATTTATGGAGGTCGCCTTTCTCAACGGCATTCTGCGCAGTCCCACCTTTCCGCCCGTCGATCCGCACTTTGCCGGTGGCTACATCAACTACTACTACTTCGGCCTCTACCTCGTGGCTTATCTGGTGAAGCTCACCGGCATCTATGCCGAAGTCGCCTTTAATTTGGCGATTCCCACGCTCTTCGCCCTAACGGTGACAAATGCGTTTGGTGTCGCCTACTCGGCGGTTGGCAATCGAACCAACCAGGCCCAAGCAGAAGCTGGACAAAATACCCAATCTTCAATCTTTAATCTTTCTTCCAATTGGCAATACGGTCTCGGTGCAGCATTGCTGGCCCCACTCTTCGTCACCCTGATCGGCAACCTCGACGGCTTCGCCCAAGTTGTGCGCCGCTTCTCCGAGCGCGCGCCGACGCCGGATGGACAGCAGGCCTTCCGCAGCGCGGTTGGCGGCGTCGAGGCGCTGGTGCGCGCGGGCAGCGGCTTGGTGGAGACGCTCAACAGCGGCCAGCCGCTGCCGGGCTACGACTTTTGGGCTCCCAGCCGCGTGATCCCGCCGACGATCAACGAGTTCCCCTACTGGAGCTTCCTCTTCGCCGACCTGCACCCGCACCTGATCGGCATCCCGTTCTCCGTGCTCTTCCTCGCGCTCGTGTTGACCCTGCTTCGCGTAGACAAGGTCGGCTGGGCGCGGGGCGCGGCCCTGCTCGCCGCCTTTGCGCTGCTGCTGGGGACGCTCGCCAGCGTCAACCTCTGGGAATTGCCGACCTTTGCCGGGCTGGGCGTGCTGGCGCTGCTCGTCTGGCAGTTTCGCCGCGGCCACATCCACTGGCCCGCCACGGCTGGGGTTGCGGCGACCTACGTCGGTTTAGCCTATTTGATGTACCTGCCCTTCTTTCGCACCTACACCAGCCCCGCGGTGGGCGGCGTGGGCTTTGTGCGCGCGGGCGATCCGCCCTACCAGTGGCTGCTGGTGTGGGGCTTTCTCGGCTTTGTGGTAACGAGTTGGCTGCTCTTTGCGCTGAGTCGACCTGCACGGCCTGCGAGACCCCATCCCCAAACCCCTTCCCCGCGCGCGGGGAAGGGGCTTCACCCGATTCGTGGGTTTAGAACCAGCACTGAGGGGATGGGGTCTCGACCGACCGCCCTGGAGCGCACCCTCTCGCTCGCCCTGCGCCGCTTTGATCGCCTGCCGCGCTTTGTCGCGCTGCACCGCCGGCTCGTGCGGCGACCGTCCGTGCTCTACCTGCTCGCGCTGCTGGCGATTCCGGCGTCGCTCGTGCTGGCGGCCGGGGTGCTGCTGTGGGGGCGCGTCGTGCTGGCGCTCTGCCTGCCGCTGCTGGCGCTGGCCGTGCTCCTGCTCTGGCGGCGCGGGCGCGACGCGGATGCGGGCTCGCTCTTCGTCGCCCTGCTGGTGGCGACGGGCTTGGCGCTGCTGGCGGGCACGCAGGTCATCTACCTGAAAGACCATTTGGCAGGCAGTAATGCCTACCGCATGAATACGGTCTTTAAGTTTTTTAACCAGGTGTGGGTGCTGTGGGGCGTGGCGGCGGCGGTGGCCGTGCCGCGGATGTTGGGGAGTTGGGGAGTTGGGGAGTTGGGGAGCAGGGGAGCGGGGGAGCAGGCGAGCGCTTGGGTGGATGATGTAGACTCGCCGCTTGCTGCGTCGCAGCCATTGCTGCGCCTCGGCTGGTCGACGGCCTTTGGGCTGCTGCTGGCCGCTTCGCTGGTCTTCCCGGTGCTGGGGACGCGCAGTCGGCTGGACAGCCGTTTTCCCAGCGGCTATCCAGAAGTGGGTACGCTCAACGGGTTGGATTTTATGGGGGAAGCCGTTTTTACGTGGCAACCGAATGATGCCCGCTATTCCACTCCCGCCACCATCAATTTAATATATGATCGAGCAGCAATTGAGTGGCTTCTGGACAACGTACGTGGCAATGCCGTGATTGTCGAAAGCGAAAATGATTACTACTACCAATCGGCTGGCACGCGGATTGCCAGCTTCACGGGGTTGAGCGGACTGCGTGGTCTGCACGAGGGAGAGCAGCGCTATGACAAGCAGCTCCGACCGCGTCACGATCTGCATAACCAATTTTGGAATTCAAACGACCCAACCCGCATGATGCAAATCATCGACGAGCTCGACGTCGCGCTGATTTACATCGGTCAGCTAGAGCGTTACCTCCACCCCAGCGGTGTACAGAGCGTCGAGCAGATGGCGCGCGATGGGCTGCTGCAGCCGCTCTTTCAGACGGAGCAGACAGCCATTTACGGCGTGCCGCAGCAGTTGGTGCGCGGGGAGGATGGCTTGCTCTATCCGGCGCCGGTTGACGCGGTACAGAGCGACGGGGGAATTTGAACCGCTCCAGGGTAGACCAAATTTCTCGCACAAAAAGAACGAAGCAGCGCTTCGTGTTACATTATGCTTACTCAATTTTTTTCCTGGTACCTCGCCGTTCAGCTCGTCTCGCTGGCCGCGCTGCCGCTGACGCTCACCACCTTCGCCAACCTGCCCGACCGCGGCTATGCCTTTAGCAAACCCCTGGGCATCTTTCTGGTCGGCTTCACGCTGTGGCTGGGCACGAGCTACGGCCTCCTGCGCAACGAAGCCGGCGGCGCGTGGCTCGCCGTCGCAATCGTGGCGGCGGTGAGCGTGATTAGCGGGCGCAGGCTAATCCGCCGGACGTGGCTATCGCTATCCCGTCGCCAAGTCAACGAACCAACGGCCCCCCTCTCCAAGCGTGGAGAGGGGCTGGGGGTGAGGCTCCCCTACCTCCTCACCGTCGAACTCCTCTTCCTGCTTGCCTTTGCCGCCTGGGCCTACGTCCGCGCCCACGATCCCGCCGCCGACTTCACCGAAGAGCCGATGGACCTGATGTTCATGAACGGCATCTTCGCCAGCCCCACCTACCCGCCGCAGGACCCGTGGCTGGCGGGCTATGCCATCAGCTACTACTACCTTGGCTACTGGTTCCTGGTCACGCTCGGTCGGCTCGCCGCCCAGCCGCCGGAGATTGCCTACACGCTGGGGCAGGCGAGCTGGTATGGGCTGCTGCTGATCGGCGCGTTTGGCGTCGTCTTTAATTTGCTCGCGAGCCGGGGAGCCGGGGAGCTGGGGAGCCGGGGAGCAAGCGACGCTGACGAGGCAACCCCTCCGCTTCGACGCAGCTCAGGGCTTGCCCTGCCCCTTTGCTATTTCGGCGGAATTCTCGCCGCCGTCGCCGTCGGCGTGGTCGGCAACCTGCAGGGCGTCTTTGAATGGATGTTGGCCAGCGGTCGCAACGTGCCCGCGCTGGCCCGCTGGTTTCGCGTCAACGGCTTCCCCGTCGATAGCGTGGGCGCTGGGGAAGCTGCGACGGCCTGGTACACGCGCTTCGACTGGTGGCGTTCCAGCCGCGTGATCGCCGACCGCAACTTGCTCGGCGGGCACAGCGAAGTCATCGACGAATTTCCCATGTTTAGCTACGTGCTCGGCGACAACCACCCCCACGTCCTCGCCATGCCCTTTGTGATTTTGGCGCTCGCGCTGGCCTTCAACCTGCTGCGGACGCACGTGCGGCGTCGAGAGGAACACACCGAGCAAGACACGTTCATCTTCGGCCACATCCACTTTGGCCTGGGCACGCTGCTGCTCGCCGCCATCGTGATCGGCGGCTTGATTCCGCTCAATACCTGGGATTTTCCGCCCTATCTCTTTCTCTTTGCGCTCTGCTTTGGCATCGTCAACCTGCGCGTGGGCGGCTGGCGCAGCGGATTGCTGGCCACCGTAGGCGCGGGCATTGCCCTGACCGTTGCCGCCGTCGTCACTTACCTGCCCTATCTGTTGACCGCGCAGAGCCAGGCCAGCGGCCTCGCGCCCAACCTCTTCAACCCCACGCGCCTGCCGCAGTTCCTGCTCATGCTCGCCCCCTTCCTGCTCGGCACGCTCACCCTCATCGCCCTCACCTGGCGCTCCGCTCGCGACGCGAGCCCCAGCGCACGCCAAATCACGCTGACGGCGCTGGCCGTCTTTGGGCTGCCGCTCCTGTTTCTGGCCGGATCGACCTTGCTGGCTGCCAACCCGGAAGCCGCGCCCGGCTTTCTCAACCTGCCCGCCCTGCCCGAGGGCGCAACGGGCTACCTGCCCTTCATCACAGACCGCTGGCTCACCCAAGGCGGCCTCGCCACCCTCCTCCTCGCCAGCACACTCTTGATCATCCTAATTTCAATTCTCTGGCAACGCCTCGATCAATTAACAATTAACAGTTCACCGTTGACCATTGACCATTCGCATCTCTTCACCCTCCTCCTCGCCACCACCGCCCTCCTTCTCATCTTCGGCGCGGAGTTCATCTACGTGCGCGACTTCTTCAACTCGCGCATGAACACCGTCTTCAAATTCTACTACCAAGCGTGGCTCCTGCTCGGCCTCAGCAGCGCCTACGCCATCGCCGTTGCCGCCGAGCGGCTCTTTGCCCGACGCCAACGAGCCAAGCCAGCGTCTCCTGAGTCCGTCAGAGGGGGTGCCGTGTCCGTATCGCTCGCGGTGGTCACGCTTGCCCTCATCGCCCTCGGCCTCTTCTACCCCATCGGCGCGATCTATGGCAAGACCAACGGCTTCGCCAGCGAGGCGCTTACCTTCGACGCCACCAGCCACATGACGAGTGCCGAGCGCGAAGCCATTGCCTGGGTGCGCGAGAATACGAGCCGGGATGCTATTATTGCTGAAGGCAAGGGCGACAGCTATGAAGGGTTTAGAAACCGTGTAAGTACGGCGACAGGACGTTCAACGCTACTGGGATGGGAATACCATCAACGTCAATGGCGTGGAGATGAGTACAACGAAATGGTCAATGGGCGACCCGAAGCGCTCAACCAACTCTACCGCGCGGCGCGACCCGACGAGCTTGTCGACATCGCCAACCAGTGGGGCATCGACTACCTCTACGTCGGCCCCATTGAGCGGCAAAAATATGAGATTGCCGCAGCGCGCGAAGCACAGTTCGAGCAGGCGCTTGACCTTGTCTTCGAGGCCGAGGCGGGCACGCCGGCGCAGGTGCGCCTCTACGCCGTGCCGCCAGCGGAGTCGATCGTCGCCAGCGCGCCGCAGCCGTGAGGATTGTCCATGACCAAAATTCGCATTTTCCTCGCCACCCGTGGCAAAATTTAGCGCGATGATTGCAACCGCCGACCGCCTGTTTTCTTTGCAAACCAGCTCCGTCCCGCTTGCCGTGGAGCGCGCGCTCTACGGCATAATCTTGCTGCTCGGCGGGCTGCTGCGCTTGAGCGGCCTCGGCGCGCGCCCGCTGCTGCCGCTGGAGGCGACCAACGCCTGGGCCGCCTGGCTCGCCGTCCACCCGCTCGCCGTAGCGAGCGCCGCCAACGTGCAAATTGCGGGTGACCTTGTGCCTTCGAGCGCGCTGCTCTACTCGCTGCATAGCCTGCTCTTCTGGACGCTGGACGGCGGCGACGCCCTGGCGCGCTGGCTGCCCGCGCTGGCGGGCACGTTGCTCGTGCTGCTGCCCTGGGCGCTGCGGCGGCAGCTCGGCCGCCCCACCGCGCTGGCCCTGGCTGCGCTGCTGGCCGTCGACCCGTGGCTCGTCACCGTTAGCCGCATTGCGGACGGCGCGATGTTGAGCGTGGCGCTGGCGCTGGTCGCCGTCGTGGCCGTGCTTAACTTGTCGCGGTGCGCAAAGGCTCGTCGCTGGTCGGTGATTGCCGCCACTCGCCGTGGGATTGCTCGCGGTGAGCGGCGTGCAGGCGTGGCCGCTCTTGGTCGTGGTGGGGCTGGCGTTTGTGGTGCTGAGCCAGCGGGCAGGGGAGCAAGGGGGCAAGGGGGCAGGGGGGCAGGGGGGCAGGGGTGAAGAAGAGATTGGGAAAGTCGACGGGGCTTCTGATCTCCCCTGCTCCCCTGCTCCCAAGCTCCTCTGCTCCCCTGCTCCCCTGCTCCTCTGCTCCCCTGCGCCCAAGCTCCCTTGCCCTCCTCGCCGCCGCCAGCGCCCTGCTCGGCGCGACGGCGTGGCTGGCGCGGCTGGAGGGGCTGGGCTACGTGAGCGCGAGCTTTGGTCTGTGGTTGGCGAGATTGACCGGTGGCGACTATGGCCTGAGTTGGCTGGCCCTGCGGCTGTGGGCGGATCAGCTCCTGCTGCTGCTCTTTGCGCTGCTGGGGTTGATCGGGCTGTGGCGGGGTAAACCGTCATTTCGAGTGAGCCAACAACTCCAGGCAGCAGACGAAAGTAGATCAGCGAGAAATCTTTCCGCTCGCACAGGGGAGCTTGGCGAAGGCGAAGCTGTCGTAGGGGACGAAGCGTTTCCCGACCGCCGTGTCCTGAGCTCCGTCGAAGGATGGCCGCGCTTCGCAACGCTCTGGCTTGCCTGGTCGCGTTGTCCTCGTGCTGCTGCCGGGGCGCGACCCGTTTGCGCTGGCCGGGCTCAGCCTGCCGCTGACGGTGCTCGCCGCCCACGCGCTGGGCTGGCTGATCGAGCAGCGTCGCTCCGTGCCGCTGCTGACGGGATCGAGCGCCGCACTGGTCGCCGTGCTGGCGGTGCTGTGGACGGCGCGCGGCATTTTTGCCACGATGTTTGTCAACAGCGCGCCACTCGATTGGGCGTTGCTGGGCTTACTGACAGCGCTGGGCGTGCTGCTTATTGTAGTGGTGGCCATCAGCGGCCTCAATACAAGCTGGCGCGGGACGCTCGCCGTGGCGGGAATTTTCTTGACCGCGCTGCTGGCTGTGCAGTCGGTGAGCCAAGCCGTGCGGCTCAGCTTCGATGCCGAAGTCGACAGCCCGCTGACGCAGCCCACCGGCTTTTTTGTCGCAAACGACCCACGCCGACGTGCGCCAACTGGCGACGGACGTGCAGCGGCTGAGCGCCCTGCGCACCGGCTTTGAGTCGCTGCTGCCGGTGCAGGTGCAGCGCGCCGCCCAGCCCGATCCGCTGCTCGGCTGGTATCTGCGCAACATGCGCTCGCTGACGTGGACGCCTGCGCCATCTGTTCAACCCGCGCTGGCGGACGGCGAGGGAAACGTCGACCTGCCGCTGGTGGTAACGCGCAACGTGGATGGCGCCGCGCCGCGGCTACCGGCGGATTACGCGGGCAGCGCCTACGGACACACCCTGCGCTGGCTGCCCGACGATTTGTTGACGAACGCGCTTGTACGTCGGCCTGGTGAGCCGGGTGTGGAACCGGATGCAGCCCCCGTCACGTTTGCGGAGCAGGCGACCGCGCGCTGGAGCGAAGGCTGGCGACCGCTGCTGCGCTGGCTGCGCTACGACGAAGCTGAGCAGCAGCCCGTGGTGGAAACGGTGGTGCTGTGGGCAAGCGTGGAATAAAGGCCACGGAATTAGGCTATTCAAGATTGTAAATATACCACGGCTGATTGTGATGGAGGTGCGTTGCACTTTCCCAAGTGCGACGCACCGCAGGCTGTGTTGGCCGCACCAGAGAGAGAGTCGACCGTGCGACGCACCTTCTAAGGTGCGTCGCACATCCAACATGGCTTATGCCGGTATAGTTAATTTCCTGGAATAGCCTTAGTAAAAGGAGATTGGTCATGGAAGATCGGGTAGACTACGAATTTCCCAATTGCCAATCTCAGTAGTTCACGATTTTGGCGGAGTTGGCGTCCCCAGATGTTGTGCTCTCGCTGGTCCGTTCGCATCTGAGGATGCTCACTCCACGGTTTTTTACAACAATCGTGAACTGCTGAATCTCTATCTACCAATTACTGTTACTACCGTTAGACGAGTTAGACGTTAGAAGATTTCTGGAGACAACACATGGCACAGGATGTTGCGGCAATGAAGGCTCCGCAGGCGAACGCAATCGAGCGAGCGCTGTCGCGAGTGCGGATTAACTGGGAGGTGGTGGCGTGGGCGCTGCTCTTTGTGGTGGCGGGCGCGGCGCGCTTCTACGCGCTGGGCGTGCGCGCCATGAGCCACGACGAGAGCCTGCACGCGCTCTATTCGTTCTACCTCTACGACCAGGGCAATTACGACCACAACCCGATGATGCACGGGCCGCTGCTCTTTCACCTCAACGCGCTGGCCTACTTTATCTTTGGCGTTAACGACGCCACGGCGCGCATCGTCCCCGCCATCGCCGGCATGGGCGTGCTGGGAATGACGCTCGCCTTCCGCCGCTACATTGGGCGCACCGGGGCGCTGCTGGCGGGCGTGCTCGTCGCCATTAGCCCCAGCCTGCTCTTCCACAGCCGCTACATTCGCAACGACATCTACATCGCCCTCTTTACGCTGATCTGGATTTATGGCGCCTTCCGCTACCTCGAAGATCGCCGACCGCGCTGGCTCGTCACGGTGACGCTGGGCATGGTGCTGGGCTTTGTTGCCAAAGAGAACCACTTCATGGGCGGCGTGATCATCGGCGCCTTTTTTGCCGGGCTGGCGCTCTGGCAGGCCGTAGGCAACCGCTTCTTTGGCACGCTGATTCCGCTGCTGCTGGGCGGTGGCCTCTGGTTCTGGCTGCACGGCCGCGCCGACAGCCTGCGCACGCAGGCGACGCTGCTGGAGGGCTTTAGCCCTGAAGCACCCGACCCCACGCTGCTCGCCCAGGGCGACACCTTTAGCAATCTAGCCCTGCTCTGCCTGGGCGCGGGTCTATTGATCATGCTGGTGCTGATCGGCCTAAGCCTGCGCAAGCCGGGCAGCTGGTCGATCCTGCGCCGGGCGCGCGCCGCCGATCTCGCCGTGCTGATGTTGACGCTGGTGCTGCCCTTTGCCTCGCCCGTGCCCTACCTCGCCGGCGAGGCCCTGCTGGGCTGGACGGCGGTGGACTGGCAAAACCCCGGCGCAATCGCCAACGACGTCATGCTGCGCTACGCGCTCTTTGTCGCGCTGATGATTGTGGCCAGCGTGGGGATCGCGTTTTTGTGGTTTGGCACAAGGCGAGAGGAGACAGAGAATGAATGGATGAATGATGAATTGGCGGCTGGGTCGACCGTGATTGAGGGCGAAGATGTGGAAACGGGGGCGGCGGCGCTTGACGGGGCAGAACTCGTTGAAGACAAGCGTGAGCGCGGCATCTTTCCCTTTACCTTCCCGCTCTGGGCGCAGCTGTTCGCGCTCTTCTGGGTAATTGCGATTCTCTTCTTTACCACTTTTCTCACCAACCCGCGCAACGGACTGGCGACGGGCATTGTTGGCAGCCTGGGCTACTGGCTGGAGCAGCAGGAGGTGGCTCGCGGCGGCCAGCCCTGGTTCTACTACTTTATGATCGGCGCGCTCTACGAATTTCTGCCCATCCTGCTCACCCTCGGCGGCAGCATCGCTGCGCTTGTCGCGGTGTTCCGTCACCGTGCCTGGCAACCCGTCCCCCCCACCGACCTCCCCAGCGAAGTCGCCGCGGAAGCGCTCACCGTCGCCAACATCGCCGGAGACAGCACCGCCACAAAAGGTGATCTCAACGTAGAGAGTGAAGCCACCAGTTCACGCATCACGCATCACGCATCACGCATCACGCATCACGCCATCCGCCCCCTCTTCCTCCTCTTCGCCATCTGGTGGACGGTCGGCTCCTTTGCCGCCTACTCCTACGCCGGGGAAAAGATGCCCTGGCTGCTCGTCCACATGGCGCTGCCAATGTGCATTTTGGGCGGTTGGTGGGCGGGTACGCTGATCACGCGCGTGGACTGGCGCGCGGCGTGGCGCAGCGGCGCGGCCTGGCTCGTGGGCATCGTGCCCGTGGCGATTTTTCTGCTGGGTACGCTCTTCGTCAACGTGCCCTTTACCGGGCGCGAGATCGGCGCCATCTCCTCGACGATGGGTTTTGTGCTGGCGCTGGCGCTGCTGGCGGGCGCAGGCTTCCTAGCGTGGCGCTGGGCCCGCGCCACTACCTGGTCGACGGCGCTGCGGCTGGGCGCGCTGGGCCTCGCCGCCGTGCTCACGCTGGCCACGGTGCGCTACAGCTACATGCTCACCTTTATCAACTACGACATGGCGACCGAATACCTCGTCTACGCCCACGGCGCGCCCGGTATCAAGGAGGCGCTGGGCGAGATCGACCTGATTAGCGAGCGCACCGTGGGCGGGCGCGACATCCAGGTGGCCTACGGCGAGCACGTCGACTGGCCCATGAGCTGGTACATGCGCCTCTACCCCAACTCGCGCTACTACGGTTCGGAGCCGACGCCCGAAGCGATGTCGATGCCGGTGATTATTGCCGACCCCGGTCAGGAGTACATCGAGAAGGTGCGCCCCTACGTCGCCCGCGACTACGTCAAGCGCACCTACACCGACGTCTGGTGGCCCGACCAGAGCAAATATCTGGACGCCACCCCCTTGACGCTGTGGGAGACGCTGCGCGATCCGCTCAAGCGCGAACGGCTGCTGCAAATTATTCTCTACCGCCGCTACTACACCGACGAAACGCTCACGCAGGAGCGCTCGCTGCTGGACTGGCCCACGGCTCAAACCTTTGACCTCTACGTGCGCAAGGACATTGCCTCGGAAATCTGGGATTTGGGCGTGACGCCCGTCGAGGACGACAGCGCCACGCTCGCCAATCTGCTGGGCGCGCGCGAGATCGACCTCGCCGCCAGCGCCACGCTGACCGGCCCCTACGCCGACCAGCCGCTGCTCACCCCGCGCGAAATCGCCGTCGGGCCGGACGGCTCGCGCGTGATCGCGGACACGGGCAACCACCGCATCGTGGTGCTAGACGCGGCGGGCAACTTTGTGCGCGCCTTTGGCAGCATCTGCCAGCTTTATCAAGACAGCAGCAGCTGCGTCGACCCCGACGGCGACGGGCCGCTCGACCTGGGCGACGGCCAGTTCAACGAGCCGTGGGGCGTCGCCGTCGACGACGCGGGCAACGTCTACGTGAGCGACACCTGGAACGGCCGGGTACAGGTTTTTGACAGCCAGGGCAACTTTCTGCGCAAGTGGGGGAGCTACAACACCACCGACGGCCAGCTCGGCGACGCCTACGCGCTCTTTGGCCCGCGCGGCATCGCCGTCGACAGCGGCGGCAACGTGCTCGTCGCCGATACGGGCAACAAGCGCATCGTCCAGTACACGTCGGAGGGCCAGGAGCTCAACCAGATCGGCGGCGGCGGCGTGATCGAGGGCTACTTTGACGAGCCAACCGATGTCGTGGTGTCGCCCTTGGACGGCAGCGTCTACGTGGCCGACGCCTGGAACCAGCGCATCCAGAAGTTTACGCCCGATTTGCAGTTTGCCGCCGAATGGCCCGTCCCCTCGTGGGAGAGCGAGCAGATGTTCCACAAGCCCTACCTCGCCGTCGCCCCCAGCGGCGACGTCTACGCCAGCGACCCGGCCATGTACCGCGTGATTGTCTACAACCCGGCGGGTGAGATCAAGGCCAGCTTTGGCAACTACGGCGTCGAGGCCAACCGCTTCGCCCTGCCGATTGGGCTGGCGGTTGACGGGCAAACTAATGCGCTGCTGCTGACGGATGCCGACAACAATCGCGTGATGAATTTTCCGCTCGTCGAGTAGAAGAACCCCCTCCCAGCCTCCCCCCACCGGGGGGAGGGGCCGTCGCGTCGTTGGCGTTGTCGGTTCCAACGAAGGACGAAGCCGAGTCTGCGTCTTCCCCGTCAATGGCTCCCTCCCCAACTTGGGGAGGGCTGGGGAGGGGTAAAACTCAATCGTTCCCAAATCACCCCCATGACCACCGACTCCGCCCCAGAGTCCACCCCTTCTCCCCTTTCATTCGCGCGCCCGCGTTGGTTGACGCACCGCTGGCGACCCCTTCTCGGCACGACATCGATCCTCCTCGCCCTCGTTGCCCAGCTACAGGTCGGCGACAGCGGCGGGCGCGCGGCCTTGCTCTTTGTGCTGGCATCGATTGGGGCCGTAATCGCCTTTTGGGACGTGGCCTCACCACCCCCTCACCTGTCACCTCGTTTACAAGGCGACTGGATAGCCCCCTCCTCTCCACGCGTGGAGAGGAGGGGGTTGGGGGAGGTGAGGCGTTTTGCACCTTCCCTCATTCTCCTACTCGCCGCCCTGATACTGACTGCGCTCTCGACTTGGCGCTTCTACACTCTCCCGCCCGACAATCTCGCCTGGCTCTTCCACCTCGCCAGCCTGGGCGCGCTCATTGCTGCCGCCTACACCTTCAATGCCCAGCGTGACGCTGTCGCCTCGCGCACGCCGTGGTCGCGCGGGGAAATTGTCGCCGGGGTGGCCATCCTGGCGCTGGCGACCTTTTTGCGGCTCTACCGCCTGGGCGAGCTGCCCTTTGGCATCTGGTACGACGAGGCCGAGTACGCCCTCGAAGCCTTGCGCATCCTCGACGATCCGGCGCACCGCCCGATTTTCGTGGGCGCGATCAACGGCCCGGCGCACTACCTCTATCTCGTCGCCGCCTCGTTTCAGCTCTTTGGCCTCGGCGTCGACGCCGTGCGCGCCGTCAACATCCTGCTTGGCATCGCCACCGTGCCCGCCATGTACCTCGCCGCCCGCGAGCTCTTCGACCGCCGCACCGCCCTCGTCGCCGCCGCGCTGGTCGCCGTCTCCAGCTGGGCCGTCACCCTCAGCCGCTTCGGCATGCACTCGACGAGCACCACACCGCTTTTTGCCCTGCTCACCATCGGCTTCCTCCTGCGCGGCCTGCGCACCCGCCGCGCTTCGGACTTTATGTGGTCGGGGCTGTGGCTGGGCATGGGGCTCAATTTTTACACCTCGTTCCGGCTGGTCGTGCCGGTGGTGGGGCTCTTTGTGCTGCACTGGTGGGGGTGGCAACTTTGGTTGGGTCGGCGGGGGGAACCCCTCCCCAGCCCTCCCCCTGGGGGGGAGGGAGCCGTTGACGGGGAAGACGAAACCCCTCCCCAGCCCTCCCCGGGGAGAGGCTGGGAGGGGGAGGGAGCCGTTGACTTGGGGAGGGAGGGCAAGCGAAGCATCGGCTTCGCCCTTAGATAGAACCAACCTTCTCGTGTAGGAAACAATCAACAAGACATCGGCCCCTCGGCCCCTCCCCCTACCTGCGGGAGGCTGGGAGGGGGTCTCTTCCTCCTCGCCCTCGCCGCCCTGCTCGCTACCGCGCCGCTGATCCTCTTCGCCCTCACCGAGCCGGACACTTTCTGGGCGCGCGTCCAAAAGACCTTTATCTTTGCCGACAAAGCGCCGCACGAGCGGCTGCCCGCCCTGCTCGACAACATTCGCGTGCACCTGCTCATGTTCAACGTGCGCGGCGACCCCAACGGCCGCCACAACCTGCCGGGCCGCCCCATGCTGGACGCGATCAGCGGCGCGCTCTTTGTGCTCGGCGTCGCTCTCGCCGCCGTCCGCCTCCACCGACCGCGCTGGGCGCTGCTCTTGCTCTGGCCCGCCTGGACGCTGCTGGGCGGCATCCTCTCGCTCTCGTTTGAAGCGCCGCAGTCGCTGCGGGCCAATGGGGCGCTGCCGGCTGCGTATTTGCTGGCGGTCGCGCCAATTTACCTGTTGGGGAAGACTGTGCAGGACCCCTCCCCAGCCCTCCCCAAGTTGGGGAGGGAGTCGTTGACGGGAAGAATCAAGACGCAGGTTACTAACGATGAAGCAGCATCAAACTCCAGCGATATTGTCAACCGACTCCCTTCCCCTTCTGAGGGGGAAGGGCCGGGGATGGGGGTCAAGCCAGATCCCTCCCTAACCCTCCCCCAAGGGGGGAGGGAACTGTTGACGGGAAAAATCAAGACGCAGGTGACTAACGATGAAGCGGCATCAAACTCCAGCGACATTGTCAACCGACCCCCTTCCCCTTCTGAGGGGGAAGGGCCGGGGATGGGGGTCCTGCACCACCTGCCCACGCTCATAGTCCTCGCCCTCCTCCTCCCCGCTACCGTGCTCAACGTCCGCGCCTACTTCGTCGACTGGGCCACGGACTTTGCCTCCTGGGCCGCGTGGAGCGCGCCGCAAACGGTGGCCGCCCACCTGCTCGACGATCTGGACGGCAACAGCGTCCAGCCCTACCTCATCTCTTACCTGGACAACCACCCCACGCTGCGCTTTGTCGAGCGCATGGCGCGCGAGTGGGGCGAGCGCGGCCCCGCCTGGGACTATCGCCGCCTGGAGACGACCGACCAACTGCCGCTGGACTGGCCGGATGATAAGGATGTGCTGCTCATTTTGGACGACCAGAGCCGCAATCTCTACGAAGACGCCCGCACGCTTTACCCCAACGCCGCCACCCAGGAGCTCGCGCCCGATTTTGCGCGCCCGGTCGTCTACACCGTCCACCTCGCGCGCGAGGATATCGAAAGCATCGAGGGGTTGCAGATGAAGGTTTACCCCGGTGACGTGGAAATTCCTCCGGACGCCGATCCGCTCTACAGCGAAATCACCCGTACCCTGGAGGTAGAGCTGCGCGCGCTGGCTGACGATGTCGACCTCGCGCCTCCCTTCACCGTCGAATGGACGGGCGTTTTGCGTGTGCAAGCCTACGGGCTGCACCGCTTCTTCCTGGACGCGCCGGTTGAGGCGACGCTCTGGATCGACGAAGAGCCGATCCTTGCGCCAAACCAAAGTGCGGCGGGCGCGACGCTGGCCCTCGGCAACCACGCGCTGCGCCTGCGCGCCACCGTGCCAGCGGACGCCAACCTCGACGCGCCGCTCGCCGTCTCCTGGCAAACGCCCGCGAGCACGCCCCAAATCCTCGGCGGCGACGCGCTCTACCACGCGCCCGTCACCGCCAACGGGCTGCTGGGGCGCTACTACGCCAGCGGCGACTGGCAGGGCCCGCCCACCTACGAGCGCATCGACCGCGATTTCGGTGTCTACTACCACCTGCCGGAGATGGCGCGCCCCTACACCATCGAGTGGACGGGCAAGCTGGCCGCGGCCAAGAGCGGGCGCTACCTCTTCGCCCTCGAATCCATCGATGAATCGACGCTCTGGATCGGCGGGCAGGAGATTGTCGCCAGCCCGGAGCCCAACGAACTGCGCGAGGCCGTGGTCGATCTGGAGGCTGGGCTGCACGACGTGCGCCTGCGCTTTGCCGACCGCACCGACCACACCCACCTCAACTGGTACTGGACGCCGCCGGACGCCGGGCGCGAGATCGTGCCCGCCGCGGTGCTCTTCCCGCCGCAGGGCAGCTACGAACGGCTCGACGTGCCCGATCTCGCGCTGTCCAACCTCGATGCCAGCGCCGCGCTGATCGCCGCCGCGCCGGGCAGCGGCGAGGTGGAGGTGATCGCCAGCGGGCTGGAGAGTCCCGCCGGCATTGCGGCGCTGGGGGAGCACGTTTACGTGACCGAATCGGACGTCGAGCGCGGGGCGGCGCGGCTGCTCGTGCTGGATCGCGCGGGCAACGTCGAGCGCACGGTGAGCGAAGTCCGCTTGGCCGGGGAAACGCGGCCGCTCGTCGAGCCCTTTGACCTCGCCGCGAGCGAGGCTACCCACACGCTCTACCTGCTCGATGCGGGGCTGCCCGCCCTGCTCGTCTTCAACGCCGACGGCACGCTTCGCCAGCGGCTGCCCGTCGACGAGCGCTACCTGCTCAGCGCGCGCGGGCTGGCCGTGGAGCCGCTGGCGCAGGACGGTTCCGTCTGGATCGCGAGCACGCGCACGGGCACGGCCGTCGCGGTGGACGGGGAGACGGGCGAGGTTCGGCAGGAGGTGGCACTGGTCAGGGGGAACGGCACGGCGGAGGCGCAGCCCGTCGACGTGGCGCTGCTGCCAAAGGGCGCTTTGCCCCACGACAACCGGCTCTTCGTCACCGATGCGGCGCAGGGCCGTTTGTGGAATTTTGCGAGCGCGGGTATCCTGTGGCGAACGATTGGCCTGCCCACGGCCAACACGCTCAACGGCCCCCACCTCGCCGCCGACCCCCATCGCCGTTGGCTCTACCTCACCGAGCCCGAAGCGGCCCGCCTCATCCGCTACGATTTTGGCGGGGACGGGACCGAACTGGCGCTGACCTACTGGCCGCTGCCGCCAGTCGGCCCGCAAGCAGGCGACGCGGCCCGCAAGCCGGTCGGCGTGGCCGTGGACGGGGCGGGCAGCGTGTGGATCGCGGATCGCGGGGCGGGCGAGGTGCTGCGGCTGCTGGGGAAGTAGGGATTTTGGGGATTAGAGTTTGACTGCTTCACGCCTGCCGCTGCCGCTGCGCGACTGGACACGCAGCAGCGGTAGCGCACGGCTAGATCATCAAGGTGACGGTCACTTTCTTGGCAGGCCCTCATCCCCAGCCCTTCTCCCAAAGTGGGAGAAGGGGGCCAGATTCTCCCCTCTCCCACTTTGGGAGAGGGGCCGGGGGTGAGGGCGCTATACTGATCGCTCTTCAACACTCACCGCACGCTTGGTTACCAAACCACTAAATTCCACCTGATCAGGCTCTTTGATCATGAAGCGCGTTTGTTTTGGATGGACTCGACAAAAAATTGGCGCGGCGCTTCTCGCGCTCGCCGCGCTGATCCTTGCGCTTGCCCTGGCGAGCCAGCCCCTGCGCGCCCAGGAGCCCCTGCCGACCGTCGCCCCCGCCGCCGTCACCACGCCCACGCCGCGCCCCACGGCCACGACGGCGGCCCCCGGCGCGGCCCCTGCATCGCCGCTGCCGCTGCCCACGCCCGCCGCCGTCGACAGCGATGCGTCGACAGCCGAGCCGGCCAGCGCTTCGCCCGGCGGCCTGCTGGCGGCCTACCACGAATTCGCGCCCGCCGCCACCCTCACCTACACCGTCCAACCCGATGATAATCTGCTCACCGCCGCGCTCGAAATGGGGTTGGATTTGGACGCCATGCCCTGCGCCATCGCCCCCGCCTTTGCGCCGACCCAGCCGCTGGTCATCGGCGACGTGCTGAGCGCGCCGCCGCTGGGCACGCGCTGCCACGCCGTGCAGCCGGGCGACGATGTCGCGAGCGTGGCGGCGCTCTACGCCCTGCCCGCCGCTGCCGTCGCCGCCGAGCCGTGGAACGCCCTGCCCAGCGTCGATGCGCCCCTGGCCGCGGACAGCCACCTGCGCATCCCCCCGCCGCCCCTCGACGCCGCGGTCAGCGAAATCACCACGGCGCAGCTGCTGACGGCCAGCCAGCCCCTCAGCAATACGACAGCGGGCACGCCCACAGGCAGCACCGAAGACGCCGCCTTCCTGGGCTGGCTGCTCGACCAGCCCGCCGACCGCGCGCCCTTTGGCGCCGTCGCCGTGACGCAGGAGGTGGCGGGCAGCGCTAACCCGGCCTGTGCGGGCGTAACCCAGCCGCTGCCGCGCGACTGGCCCTACGGCAGCGGCTGCTTTGGCTGGCCCACCTACGGCTGGCTCACCCAGGGCCACCACGCCGCTCACCGCGCCATCGACATCGCCGCCCCGCTGGGCACGCCCGTCACCGCCGCCGACCGCGGCGTGGTGATCCGCGCGGGTTGGAACACCCAGGGCTACGGCAATTTTGTGATCGTCGACCACCAGATCGACTACCTGACCCTCTACGCTCACCTGTCGCAGATTTTTGTGCAGCCGGGCGACGTGGTCGCCTCCGGTGCGCTGCTGGGCACGGTCGGCTCCACGGGCAACAGCACGGGCCCGCACCTGCACTTTGAAATCCGCGACTTTGGCGAGCGGATTGATCCGCTTTCGCTGCTGGCGTACGAGTAGTTTCAGATTCCAAACGAAAAACCGCAGATAGATGCAAATGGACGCAGATTCAATTCTATCTGCGTCCATTTGCATCTATCTGCGGCTTTAAATTGAACTGCATTGTACACTGCGAGCTCAATTGCTCAAAACAGGTGAGCCCCCTCCAGCGTCGCCGCTTCCCCGGCTCCGCTCACCAGCACCCGCTGCACGCTCGGCAGCGCCGCCAGCCGCTCTCGCACGTCCTCCACCGCCGCCGTCTCGCAAATCAGATGCACGTTCGGCCCCGCATCAATCGTAAAGTAGACCTTGATTCCCTCCGCGCGCCACTGCGGCACGGCGTGCAAAAGCTCCAGCGTGGCCGGCTGCCAGTAGAGCAGCGACGGCCTGCCCGTCATCATCACGGCGTGCATGGCGAGCGCATCCCGCTCGATGGCCGGGCCGAGCCGCGATAGATCGCGGGCGGCAATGGCCTCGCGCACTTCGTCCAGCCCGCCGCCCGGCGCCTTCAGGCCGGCGACGCGCGCGTCGTTGAGCGGGCTGCTGGCAGCGAGCCGGTGGCCCGCCTTGCTGCTCGTCTGCTTCTCGGCGCTGCTGACAATTGCCACCACGTCGCACAGCGCCCAGTGCGCTGCCGGAAAGAGCTCGTGCGCCACGCTCGTCTCGTGGTCGACGCCCTGCTGCCATTCAACAAAGCCGCCAAAGAGGCTGCGCGAAGCCGAGCCGCTGCCCAGCCGCGCCAGCCGCGACAGATCGGCGGGGCCCAAATCCAGCCCCATCGCCGCCGCGCCCGCCACGCTCAGCGCCGCAAAGCCGCTCGCGCTGGAGGCAATCCCCGAAGCCGTGGGAAAGTTGTTGCGGCTCACCACCCGCGCCCGCCGCGCGTCGCCCGCCAGCGCTCGAATTCGATCCAGGTGCTCGCTGATCCGCGCCGCCGCCCGCTCACCCAGCCGCACCTCGTCCAGCGTGATGTCGTCGCTCGCCAGCCCCTCATCCCACTCGACGGTCGTGAGCGTGTAGGCATCGGCCAGCGTCAGGCTGATCGAGTTGTTGAGCGGCACGTGCAGCTCGCCCAGCGGGCCCGGCTGCACGCCCCAGTATTTGATAAAGGCAATGTTGCTGCCCGCGCGGGCGGTGGCTTTGTTAATCACTGGTCACTGGTCACTGGTCACTGGTCACTGGTCACCCCTGCTCTTTCTCCGCCATCAATTCAAAGCGCCGCAGCAGATCGTCGAGCAGCTCGTCGTGCGCATCAAAGAGCACCTCGACGCCGCTGCTTGTTTGGCTGATAGTCGCGCGCCAGCCGATGCCTTCGAGCAGCTTGTGCTTTTCGGCCACGCCGCCGCCCAGCCGCTTGAGGATGTCCTCCGCCTGGGCCGGATTAATGCCGTCAAAGGCCATCGTTTCCTGTTCAAAGAGGTCGCTGCGTTCGTAGTCGCCGTACTGGTCGTCGCGGTCGTCGCCAAAGGAAGAGGTGCTAATGGGCATGGTAATTACTCCTCCGTTGCCATTCGACGCAGCACCGTGTGCAAAATGCCGCCGTTCTTGTAATACTCCACCTCGACCGGCGTATCAATCCGGCTGCTGACCGTGAACTCCGTCACGCTGCCCTGCTCGTCCGTGGCGCGCACGGTGTACTCCTGGTTGGGCGACATCTCGTCGTCCATCCCCAAAATGTCATACGTCTCGAAGCCGCTGAGGTCGAGCTGCTGGACGCCCTGGCCCTTTGTGAACTGAAGTGGGAGCACGCCCATGCCGATCAGGTTGGAGCGGTGGATGCGCTCGTAGCTTTCGGCAATCGTCGCGCGCACGCCCTGCAGCTGCACGCCCTTGGCCGCCCAGTCGCGGCTGGAGCCGGTTCCATATTCCTTGCCCGCCAGGATGATCAGCGGCGTGCCCTCTTCCATGTACTTTTCCGCCGCGGTCCAAATCGGCAGCTCCTGGCCGCTGGGGATGTGGACGGTGTAGCCGCCTTCGGTGCCGTCCAGCATCTGGTTCTTGATGCGGATGTTGGCCAGCGTGCCGCGCATCATCACCTCGTGGTTGCCGCGCCGCGAGCCGTAGGAGTTCCACTCCCGCCGCTCCACCCCGTGCGCTTCCAAATAGTCCGCCGCCGGGCTGCCCGGCGCAATCGACCCGGCGGGGCTGATGTGGTCCGTGGTCGTGCTGTCCGGCATCACGGCCAGCACCCGCGCGCCGGTAATTGGCTGGACTGTCGGCACCTCGGTCGTCATGTTCATGAAGAAGGGCGGCTCCTGGATGTAGGTGCTCTCCGGATCCCACTCGAAAATTTGGCCGCCGCTGACGGGCACTTCGTTAAACTGCTCGTTGCCCGTAAAAACGTCCGCATACTGCTCGCGATACATCTCCGGCTTGAGCGAGCGGCGCACCGCGCTCTGGATTTCGTCCTGCGAGGGCCAGATGTCGCGCAGGAAGACGGGCTCGCCGTTGGGATCGTAGCCCAGCGGCTCGTTTTCCATGTCGATGTTGGTCGTGCCCGCCAGCGCATAGGCGACCACCAGCGGCGGCGAGGCGAGAAAGTTCGCGCGCACGTCCGGGCTGATGCGACCCTCAAAGTTGCGGTTGCCGCTCAAAACGGACGAGGCCACGAGATCGCCGTCGCGGATGGCCTGGCTGATGTGGCCGGGCAGCGGGCCGCTGTTGCCGATGCAGGTCGTGCAGCCGTAGCCGACGGTGTGAAAGCCCAGCGCCTCCAGATACGGCTCCAGGCCGCTCTCCTGCAGGTACTTCGTCACCACCTGCGAGCCGGGTGCGAGGCTCGTCTTGACCCACGGCTTTGTGTCCAGCCCGCGCTCGACGGCCTTCTTCGCCAGCAGCCCCGCACCAACCATCACCGACGGGTTGCTCGTGTTCGTGCACGAGGTAATCGCCGCGATCACGACGCTGCCGTGTGTAACTTCATAGATCGTGCCGCCATTTTCCACTTCGACGCGGCTATCGAGCTGCTCGCGCTCCAGCCCAAAGCCCCTCGCGCCAACGGGCGCCGTCAACATCTCGTTCCACGCCCCCTTCATCTTCGTCAGCTCGATGCGATCCTGCGGGCGCTTGGGCCCGGCCAGGCTCGGCACCACGGTCGTCATGTCGAGCTCGAGCGTGTCGATAAAGGTGGGGTCGGCCATGTCGTCCGTGCGGAATAAGCCCTGCGCCTTCGTGTAGCGCTCCACTAGGTCGACCTGCTCTTCCGTGCGGCCCGTGCCGATCAGGTAGCGCAGCGTCTCTTCGTCAATGGGAAAGAAGCCCATGGTCGCGCCGTATTCGGGCGACATATTGGCGATCGTCGCGCGGTCCGGCAGGCTGAGCTTGCCGAGGCCGGGGCCGTAGAATTCCACAAATTTGCCAACCACACCCTTCTGGCGCAACATCTGCGTCACCGTGAGCACGAGGTCGGTGGCCGTCGCGCCGTCGGGCAGCTCGCCCGTCAGCTTGAAGCCAATCACTTCCGGCAGCAGCATGTAGATTGCCTGCCCCAGCATCACCGCCTCGGCCTCGATGCCGCCCACGCCCCAGCCGAGCACGCCCAGCCCGTTGATCATCGTCGTGTGGCTGTCCGTGCCGACGAGCGAATCGGGGTAGGCAATCGGCTGGCCGTTGTAGGGCGCGAGCATCACGCTCTGCGCCAGGTATTCGAGGTTGACCTGGTGCACGATGCCCGTGGCGGGCGGCACGACGCGGAAGTTGTCAAAGGCCTCCTGCCCCCACTTGAGAAACTCGTAGCGCTCAAAGTTGCGCTCGAACTCGCGCTCGGCGTTGTACATCAGCGCAAAGCGGCTGCCAAAGCGATCCACCTGCACCGAGTGATCCACAACGAGATCGACCGGCACCAGCGGGTTGACCTTGTCCGGGTCGCCGCCCAGCCTGGCCATGGCCGAGCGCAGCGCCGCCAGATCGACCACGCTGGGCACGCCGGTAAAATCTTGGAGCACAACGCGCGCGGGCTTAAACGGAATCTCCGTCTTGCCCGCCGTCTCCGCGCTCCACTGCGCGATCACCTCCACGGCCTTTTTGGTGATTTCATAGCCGTCGGCCTGTCGCAGCGCGGCTTCGAGCAGCACCTTGATCGAGAACGGAAGTTTGGAGACTTCCGCGATTCCCTGCTCTTCGAGCACGTTGATGTCAAAATAGAACGCCTCTTCGGAGCCGGTGTCAAAGGTCTTTTTGGCGTTGAAAAAATCTTGGGCGGGCATTGATCATTCCTTTCGGGTTTTTGCAGATCGGGGCAGAGCTCTAGGCAAATTGTAACAGTTTTGGTCAAGAAAATCGAATTATTCTCCGTGTGCTGGTAATTTAAGCTAAAGAAAGGAGACGATCAGCGAAGGGCACGAAGGGACGCGAAGGAAGAATATCTAGGTTCCGTTGACAGTTGGCAAGTGGCCCTCACCCCCGGCCCCTCTCCCACCGTGGGAGAGGGGAGAGATTGGCTCCCTTCTCCCAGGATGGGAGAAGGGCTGGGGATGAGGGCGCGCTCGACTTACCTTTCAAGCCCTCTCAGCAAAATGTCAACAAAACCTATCCTCTTTCCTTCGTGCTCTTCGTGCCCTTCGTGGATCAAATTCTGCGATCTTTCCCGTCCCCTGTCACATTTTTCGCGGTTGGGCGTTGTACAGGGTGAAGACTTCAACTTGACTGTACAGCCGCAGCGGGCAACATCACAACGGGAAAGACAGAGAGGATGCAAATTGAGAAGCCATGATCACCAGCCAACAAAGCCCTACCGCCATCGGGCTTGACTCCGTGAAATCGTTTTTCGTCAAGTCGGAAGCGCCCTATGCCTCGGCGGAGGCCTTTCGACAGCTCTACGGGCAGACGCACGTCTCCGTCTACCGCTTCATCTACAGCCTCCACGGCGGGCCAGCCGAAGCCGTCGAGGACCTGACGGCGGAGACCTTCGAGCGTGCGTGGAAAGCGCGCCATCGCTTCCGCACCAGTGAAGAGGGCGTCGAAAATGCAGCGACGGGCTGGCTGATCACCATTGCCCGCAACCTCGTCTTCGACGCGCGCCGCAAGCAGAAGCGGCAACCGCCGCCGCTTGTCCTGCAAGAGACGGTGCGAGCTGGCGATGACGATGCAGCGCAGAAAATCTTGTGGGACGAAGAGCAAGCCGTGCTGCTGGCGACGTTGCAAACGCTGGCCGACGACGAGCGCGAGATGCTCATCCTGCGTTACATTCTGGGCTGGCGCGTCAACCAGATCGCCGAGCATTTTGGGCTGAAGGAGAACACGGGCAGCGTCAAAATCAAGCGCGCGCTGGAGAAGCTGCGTCGCGCGTGGCCGGATGAGGAAAATTTTGAGGAAACAACAAATGGATGATCAGATGAACAATCAAGACGAAATGAAAATTATCAAAGCGCTGGCCGATTTCCAGCCGACGCCCAGCGCCCGCCTCCAGCAGCGCATGGACGCCGCGCCCTGGATGCAGATCGAATCGGCCGCGCCGACCTTTACCGAACGCATCCGCGCCGCCTTCCGGCGACCGGCGCTGAGCACGGCCCTGGCGCTGGCGCTGGTGGTCGCGGTGGTGGCGGTCACGCCGCCGCTGCGGGCCTTTGCGCAGGAGCTGTTGGGATTGATTGCGCGCGAGCCCGATAACACACTGACAGTGGAGGAGCGTGAGCTTTTGGAAGAGAGCTCTGATGATGTGGAGTGGGTGTCAATCGATCCATACGCCTCCGCTCTGGAAGAAATGGAGAGTGCGCTGGGATTTGAAGTATGGACACCAAGATATTTGCTGCCCGGTTACGAGTTTGTAGAGGCAGCTTACAGCCCGACAAGTGAACTCACTTTGCTGATTTATCGCAACCAGATTGACACGGATTTCGACACGGGTTTCAATTCCTGGAGACAACCCAACTTCACTTTGGTTCAGCAACCTGTGGATCAATACGGTTCCTTGCCAGCTAACGTTGTTGGTGCGTCAGCAGAGATCGAGGTCGTGCAAATTGGGGATCTGCAGGGCGAATATGTCGAAGGGAACTGGTGTGGACAGAGTTCAGCCGGACCGATGGAGTGGTGTCCCAACCCCAACACTCGCCGATTGGTGTGGCAGCAGGGTGACTTTGTCTTCTCATTAAATACCGATGGCGACCCAGAGAAAGTTGAGTCGATGAGTAAAAAGGAAATGATTGGCACCGCCCTAAACCTGACGCCAGAGTACGTGCCGCTTTCGGAACGGGTGCGGTAGCGGAAGCGTTGTTGCTAGAGAAGATTACCTTCGAGCGTAGTAGCTGGGCGCGCCCAGCCACTACGCTCGCTTTGGCGTATCATGTTGGTCGGATCACGAGTGCAGCGCACGCCGCGCCGCCCGACGGGGAACGCCGCCCCTGCGGACGGCGTGCAATGCACTCGACCGGCCTGCGCCAGGTGCGCAAGTGCATTGCACGCCGTCCGGCATGGCAACATGCCAACCAGCGCCAATGCCGTGCATTGCCCTCACGATCCAACCAGGTCAGTCGTATCGAATTGGACTTTCTTGAAACGCAGCCAAATCCGTAGATAGTGGAGATTCCAACCTTGAACAATCCCAACCCACAAGAAATCGTTGCCCCAACCCACTCACCCAACCTGCGCCCCATCCTCCTGATCGGTCTGTTCAGCAGCGTGCTCTACGCCCTACTCTACTTCACCCAGCGCGCCCTCTTTCTCAATGGCCTCAACCGCTCGCTGAGCGGTATGGCCGAGGGCGGCTTGGTGGGCAATCCGGCAAACGAAACGATGCTGCTCTGGCAAAGCATGGCCTACTACGGCGCGACCGTCGCGCTCTTTGCGCTTTATGTCTGGCTGCTCGTTCTCTGTCGACGTGGTAGATTGAGCAGCGGCTGGACAATGCAGCTGGCGATTGGATTTCCGGCGGCGTTTCACCTCGCGCTGCTTTTTGGCCGCCCCCACCTCTCCGTTGACCTCTTCTCTTACCTCGCCCATGGCTACCTCGGCACGCTGGCGGAGGCCAACCCCTACACGCAAGCGGCCAGCGAAGTCGCGGAGATGCCTTTTGGCCCGGCGCTGAGCGCCTTTGGCTGGGTTCCCGTGCACGGGCTCTCGCCCTACGGCCCGCTGTGGACGCAATTGATGACGGGTGTTGTCAGCCTCACGCAGAACGTGGCCGTGGGCATGTTGCTGCTCAAGGCCTTTGTGGTGGCGGCCAGCCTCGGCTCGGCGGCGCTGATTTGGCAGATTCTGGGCCGCGTGCGACCGGAGATGCAGCGGCTGGGCACGCTGGTCTACCTGTGGAATCCCGTCATTGTGATGGAGCTGGCCGCCGAGGGGCACAACGATGCGCTGATGATTTTCTTCGTGCTGGTGGCGCTGGCGCTGGCCGTGCGCGCGCAGCCGACGCTGTTAACAGCCACATCTGTTGTGGCGATGGCGCTGGGAGCGCTGACCAAATATCTGCCGCTGCTCTTTGGGCCGCCGCTGCTGGTTTACCTGTGGCGCAAAAATCCAAACAAGCGACGCGTGGCGATTGAGCTGGCGGTCGGCCTGCTGGCGAGCGCGGGGCTGGCCGTGCTCTTGTTCAGCAATCTGTGGGTCGGCTGGACAACGTTCGAGGGCGTACAAAATTACGGACAAGCCGACCCCTCCTTCACGCCGACCGGCGCACTCTTTCGCCTGCTAGCCAACACCCCCTTTGCTAACCAGGCCACACAGCTAACGCCGCGCATCATGGCCGTGCTGCTGGGGCTGTTTGTGCTGGCGCTGAGCTGGCGCGTGCGGCGGGCCGAGACGCTCTTGAGCAGCTGTGCCGCCATCGCGTTCGCCTACGTGCTCGTCGCCTCGCCCGCCTACTGGCCCTGGTATGCGACGCTGCCGCTGGCGCTGGCCGCGCTGTCACCGAGCGGCGTCCTGCTCTGGGCCGCGGTGGTGACCACGCTCTGTGCACGCCTCGTCGCGCCGCTGATGGACATGGCGGTGAACGGCTTTATCGAGTGGGTCACGGCGCTGGACGCCACGCCCGCCGTCGGCGTGACGCTGCCGCTGATCGTGGTGGGGCTGCTGCTGGTGTGGCGGGCGCTGCAATCGCCGTTGGCCCGCGTTCATCTCCAGCGCTACTGGGTGCCAACGGCGGTGGGCGCGCTAATTTTTGCGCTGATCTTTCCGCTGTCGCCGCTGCGCCAGCTAGCCCAACCGCAAAGTCAATCCGAAGCACCCGCGGCACAGAACGCAGGGAAGCAGCAAGCGGCGCAGTCCGATTCGCTCTTTGTTCGGCTGGACACGGACGAAATTTCCTTTGAGCAGATTGGTGGTTACGCCTTCTCCAACAGCTTTCCCGGCGACGCTTCGCTGGAAACGGTGCAGGAAATGGCCGACGTTGACGTGTGGACCTTTGGCGAGTTGCCCGAGGGCTACAAATCCGCTGGCTTTGGCTACTACGCGCCGGAGCAGCGCATCGATTCCACGTATGAGTACGAAAGCGACGAGTTCTTTGCCCAGCTAATGCTAATTCAACACCCTGCGCCGCCGCTCCAGCAAGGGCCCGATGACATTATCGGTGCGTCGGCAGAAGTGGAGACGGTCGATGTGGGCGGCGCCGAGGGCGAGTACGTAACGGGCACGTGGATGCAAGAGGACGCCAGTCAGGCGACAAGCATAGGGGATGATACGCCCATGCACTGGACGGAGGATGTTGGGCAGATGCTGCGCTGGCAGCGCGGTGGTTACCAGTTCACGCTGACTGCTTACCTGCATCCAGATTACCCGGGCTACCTTGATCGGGACGCGCTGGTGGCTCTGGCGGCAACGCTTTCACCGCCAGCGGGCGAGCTGGCGCTCTTCACGCGCATGGAAAGCGACGTTGTGCCAACGGAGGAATTGGAAGGCGACATGATGGAAGTGGAAGAGGGCGACTGGCGCTTTCCGCTTTCGCTATTGGAGGCCGAGGAGATCGCTAGCGTCGATGTCTGGACAACTGACGACCTGCCGGAGGGCTATGAGTCCGGCAGCTTTCTCTACCACGTGCCGGAGCTGTCCGTCACCGGCTTCTACACCTACACGGCGGCGCCTGCGTCGGACTTTCCCTACAATAGCCCACCCACTTTTACCTTGACGCAGCAGCCCGCCGCCAGCGCCAACAACATCTTCTCAAAAGTCGGTGCCTCGGCAGAGGTGCAGAGTGTCCCCATTGGCGACACCACCGGCGAGTACGTCAGCGGCACCTGGACGGGCAACAGCGACGCACTCAATCTGGAGTGGATGAACCTGCCCTGCTGCCAGGTTCTGCGCTGGCAGCGCGATGACTTAGTCTTTACGCTAGATGCACACAACAACGCGGAGGAGGTCGGTCAACTCAGCCGCGACGAGCTGGCGGCATTTGCAGCGCGGCTGGCGCCGTCGGGCGGGGAGTAGCAGCGGATCACGAGTGCAGCGCACGCCGCGCCGCCCGACGGGGAACGCCGCCCCTGCGGACGGCGTGCAATGCACTCGACCGGCTCCCGCCAGGTGCATTCACCGCCCAACCAAACCAGCCGCACCCAGCTTGATCCCTGCTCAAATCCAGCCGCGCAAGTGTAGGACTTTCGCTTGTGATTGGGAGGCCTCGCGGTTTAGGAGTCGCGAGGCGGTACTTCACCTTACGTAGGACAAATCAGCGCTTCGTCCCCGCCCTTCTTGGCAAAAAATTAGAACCGCTGCCCCCGAAAAATCGCGGTTGACAACCACCCCCAACTCTGTTATGCTCCGCGTAAGCCTGATTCCGCTCCCCAGGCGAATGGGCTCACCTCGCGCAGTTGCAAACTTGACTTTGACTGCAATACCCCAAATCAAAGTCTCTACCGGCTGTTTACATTCGTTTTTATTCTTCAACCACATAGCCAAAGGAGGACCACCGTGACACTGAGTCGCAGAAATTTCCTGAAGATGACGGGCGCCGCCGTCGGCGTGAGCGCGCTGGCCGCGTGCGTGCCTGCCGTGCCGCAATCCGGCGCGGACGTGGAGGGCGAAGTCAGCACGCCCGCTGAGCCGGGCGCGCTGTGGGTGCTGCACAAGCAGGACTTCCACGACGGCTACAACGAGTTTCTCCGCGCGCACATCGTCAGCTTTGCCGAGCAGAACGACCTGGAACTGGACGTTGCCTTTACCGCGGGCTTTGCGGGCACGGGCGCGGATATCCAAAAGGTGGCCGCCGCCGTGCAGGCCGGCGCTCCGCCCGATGTCTGGATCGACAACATCAACGTCTTCCAGCTGCGCCAGCTGGGCACGGTGCAGACGGTGAGCGACCTCGTTGCCGACGTGGTCGAACAGTACGGCGAGCCGACGCAGCGGCTGCAAAACGATACCTTCTTCGACGGCGAATACTACGCCGTGCCCTTCCACGTGCGCAGCGACGGCGGCTGGGCGCGCCAAGACATCTTCGACGCGGCGGGCATCGACATAACGGCGCTACGCACCTACGACGAGCTGCGCGAGGCAGCGCTCGAAGTCTCCGATCCGGCCAACGAAATCTGGGGCTGGGGCATGACCATCAACCGCTCCAACGACGGCGGCTACCTCGTCTCGCGCGTGCTCAACGGCTGGGGCGCGTTCTGGACGGACGAGACGGGCGAAGTGGTAACCATCGACACACCCGAAGCCGTGGAGGCCGTGGAGTGGCTGGTGGACACCTACACCAACCCACAGTGGCAGGATATGCTGCCCACGGGCGTGATCAGCTGGACGGATACGGCGAATAACGAGGCCTACCTCGGCGGCACGATTGCGTACACACAAAACGCCGGCACCGTCTACGCCACCGCCGTGCGCGACGGACTGGAAGTCGCCGACCTGACAATTTACGACCCGCCCAAGGGTGGCCCTGCGCTCGAAAGCTTTAACGGACTGGGCGGTATGCACCACCAGCTGATCGAGGGCGCGCCCAACCCCGACATGGCGCGCGAACTGATCCTGAGCTTCTTCACCGACGAGGTGCTCACCGATGTGTATGCCAACGCCGTGGCCTATGCCGTGCCCGCCTACGAAGGCATGTGGGAGTGGGAAGTCATCACGAGCAATCCCCTCAGCCTCGCCCAGCGCGAAGCCGCGCTGGACCCCACCGGCTGGAACGGCCTCGCCTTCCCCGGCCCCAACACGGCGCAGATGGGGGCGGTGAGCACGGGCAACATCCACACCGACATGGTCGGCAATGTTGTCAGCGGCCAGATGAGCGCGGCGGAGGCCGTGCAGAACGCCCACCAGCAGTCCGTGCAGATCTTCCAGGAATTTGGCGCAGCGGGCGAGTAAACCGTAACGCGAAGCGCTGCTTCGCTCTGTTGCGAAGCAGCGCTTCGCGTTACAAGGAGACGGTCACATGAGCCAGACCACCATGGCAACCCCACGTGTGCGGGAGCGCACACAGCCGCGCAGCCTGCGCGTGTCGCTACAGCAGATTCTGGGCCGGGATTGGGCCTCGGCCTACGTCTTCGTGCTGCCCACGTTGATTCTGCTGGGCGGCTTGATTGCGTATCCATTCCTCAACGCCGTCTACCTCAGCTTTACCAACACGGTGTCGCTGGAGACGGGGCCGTTTGTCGGCTTTCGCAACTATGAAATCCTCTGGCGCGACCGCAACTTCCGGCAGGCGGTGGGCAACACCTTTGAGTTCACGCTCTCCTCCGTCTTCTTCAAATTTTGGCTCGGGCTGCTCGCCGCCCTGCTCATCGACCGCTACCGCCGCTTCCGCGGCGTCCTCACCGGCGCCTTTCTGCTGCCCTGGATCGTCCCCTCGGTGGTGACGGCGCTGACGTGGCGCAACCTGCTCGACCCCGTCTACGGCGGCGTCAACCAGGCGCTGCTGCAGCTGGGTATCATCGAGCGCGGCTTTCCCTGGCTCGGCTCCTACGCCACGGCCATGCCCTCGGTGATCATGGTCAACGTCTGGCAGGGCATCCCCTTCTTCACGGTGATGATGCTGGCCGGGCTGAGTTCGATCAGCCAGGAGTATTACGAAGCCGCCCGCATCGATGGGGCCAACGCCTGGCGACTCTTCCTCAACGTCACCCTGCCCGGTCTGCGCTACGTGATCATCGTGGCCGTGCTGCTCTCCACGATCTGGACCTTTAACAGCTTTACCGAAGTCTTCCTGCTCACCAACGGCGGCCCCGCCGGGGCCACGCGGCTCTACTCGATTCTGTCGTGGGAATATGCGATCAGCGGTCTGCGCATTGGCGTGGGCGTGGCGGTGGCGGTCACCATGGCCCCGCTGCTGGCGATCTTCATCTTTTTCCTGGGGCGCTACATGTCTGCGGGCGGGCGCATCGAGGAAGGCTCGGTCGCATCGCGCAAAAGCTGGGCCGACCACGTGCTGGACGTGATCGGCTGGCCGTTCAAGATGTTGCTACGGGGCTTTCTCTGGCTCTTTAACACGATCAACAACGCCGTCGAAACGGCCGTTGAAGGCGCGGGCAATGCGTGGAACCGCCGCTTTGTGGGCACGGACAACGCCAGCCTGGCGCGTGCCCGTCGCCGCACGGCGCGCTTTGGCAGCATCGTCGCCGCCGTGGCGCTGATTCTGCTGCTGCTCTTCGAGCTGACGCCCTTCTACTGGGTCGTGATCACCGCCTTCAAGTCCACGCGCCAGTGGACGGCCTTCGAGTCCGTCTTCTGGCCGGACCCGTGGACGCTGGATCAGGTGCGCACGCTCTTTGGCCCCACGCGCTCGTTTGCGCTCTGGTATCGCAACACGGCGCTTGTGGCCGTTGTCAGCACGCTGCTGTCGGTAGTCGTGGCCTCGATGGGCGCGTATGGCTTGACGCGGCTGCGCTGGCGCGGCTCCAACCTTTTCGCCGGGCTGGTGCTGATTGCCTACCTGATGCCGCCGGTGCTGATGTTCATCCCCATCTACCAGATTTTCAGCGCCCTGCGCCTCACCAACAGCCTCGCCGGCCTGATGATTGCCTACCCCACCTTTGGCCTGCCCTTTGCGCTCTGGCTGATGATGGGCTACTACGCTTCCATCCCGCGCGAGCTGGAGGAGGCGGCGCTGATCGACGGCTGCAACTACTTCCAGGCCTGGTGGCGCGTTGTGCTGCCGCTGGCCGCGCCCGCGCTGCTGGCCGCCTCGCTCTTCTCGATTACGCAGGCGTGGAAGGAGTTTATCTTCGCCTTTGTCTTCCTCTCCAAAGAGCGGCTCTTCACCCTCTCCGTCGGCCTCGCGCAGATGATCATCGGCGACGTGCTGCCCTGGGGCGAGCTGATGGCCGCCTCGCTGCTGATGGCCATCCCCGTCGTGATCATCTACATGCTCGGCCAGCGCTTCATGGTCGCTGGGCTGACGGCGGGCGCGGTGAAGGGGTAGGGTTTGCTCCACCAACCGGCTCAGGCCACCCGCAGCCGATCACCATCATAGCAAAAGGCCGACGCTGCCAAAGCGTCGGCCTTTTGGGTTTGCAGGATGGCACTAGCGAAGACGATTCGTCGGTAGCGAACAGATTTTTCCCTGCGCTCGAAAGGACAGCGCCCTAATTGCTATCCACCAGCGGCAGGAAGACGCGCTCGCCCATCTCCGGGTTGCTGGGGTCGCTCGGATTGCCGCTGCCCGGAGGCGTGGGCATGGTCGGGTTGGTCGGGTCGACGGGGTCGACCGGGTCGATGGGGATGGTGCCGCCTGGGCCGGGCGTGGGGATCGGCTCCGGCGTAGTAACGGGAACCGGCTCCGTCGCGTCATAGTTGGGCGGGAGATCCGCGCCCTCGACGATGCCGAGCGGCTGGTAATCGCGGTAGTTCGGGAAAATCGTGCCGAGGTTGGGGTTGGCCAGCCGGCGAATCAGCACCTCGCTGAGCACCTGCCGGTAGTCCGTGGTGATCGCGAGGTCGCGCCCCTGGTAGAGGTCATCCCCCGTGAGGCCGGGCCACGGCCCCGCGACCTGCCCCCCCTTGACGTTGCCGCCCATTACCATCATCACGTTGCCGTGGCCGTGATCCGTGCCGCGGCTGCCGTTTTCCTGCACGGTGCGCCCAAACTCGCTCATCACCACCACCGTGAGCTTCTGGGTGTAGTCGTTGCCGGAGGTGTTGAGGTCGGCGTAAAAGGCCCTGAGCGCCTGCGTGACTTCGCCGATTTTGTTGGCAAAGTAGCCGCCGCCCTCGTCGCCCTGGTAATCGTGGGTGTCCCAGCCGCCAATATCGATGGTGGCGACGCGCAGGCCGAGCTGGAGCTTGATCACCTGGGCCACGGTCTTGAGGTTGCTGGAAAAGCTGCCGTTGGGGTAGTCCGCGCCGTTTTCGGGCGTGTAGTCGCCGGGGTTGGCCGCCTCGATCACGTCGATGGCGTCCAGCGTTTGCAGCCCCGCTTCGTGCAGCCAGCTGTCGCCGTTGTACATGCGGCGCAGCCCCTGTCGCTGGCCCGGCGCATACTTGCCGTCGCCGCCAAAGTTAAAGCTCTTGGGGCTCGTCATGCCGATGGCCTCGCGGCTGCCGATCAGCGATGTCGGCTGCAGGTTGCCCGCCGCCACCGCCGGCATGATCACGGACTGCGGCGTCTCAATCGTTTGCAGGTAGCGCGCCAGCCAGCCGCTCGATGTGGATTTGGATTCGGGCGTGCCCAGCTCCATGTACTGCATCGCGTCAAAGTGGCTGCGCGTGTCGTTCGTCAGCCCCGCGGCGTGGATAAAGCCAAAGTTGCCCTGCTGGTACAAATCCATGATCGGCGCGCCCGCCGGGTGCAGGCCAAAGCGATCGTCCAGCCGCAGCAGGCCGTTTTCGCCGCTGGTGGGAATCACCAGCCGGTCGCGCTTGTCCTCGTAGGCACCGCGGTCCGCCCCCCCCATCGGCGCGACAATGCTCAAGCCGTCCACGCCGCCGCGCAAAAAGATCACGACCAGCTTCTCCTGGTCCGGCTCATCGTTGGCGCTGCCCAGCGCAATGTAGTTCAGCCGCGAGCCCGCCATGGCCGCGATCGCCGCCGAGCAGCCCACCATAAATGAGCGTCGATTTAAGTTCATGAGAGTTTCCTCGTAAAAATAGTTGTCAAGTTGCGGCATACAGCCGCGTTAACTCAGGGAATTGAGATTGGAGATTAGAGATCGGACGGCTCGTCCAACCAACCAATCTCTAATCTCAATTCTCCAATCTCCAATCTCTCCTCTTCCCCTACCGCCACTGAAACGAGGGCGACATCAAAATCAGCGCGACCACGTGGCGCAGGCGTTCGCTGATCCAATCCTCCGGCAGGTCGAAATTTTCGTTGCGCCCCTCGGCCAGGAAGTTGACCACGGGCTGGCGCTCGTTGTCCGGCAGGCGATAGCCCAGCAGCCGCCGCGACCACCAGTCGACGACCTGTAGCGGCGTGCGCTGCGAAGCGGGCATCTGCGCCATCAGGTCGACGCGCCGGTCGGGCTTGTCGTTGTCGTCCGTCTTGGGGTAGCGCCAGCCCAGCATCCAGTTGACAAAGCGCCAGCGCTGCAAAATCGGCATGGTGCTGGACCAATCCTCCTTGACGTCCGGATAGCCGTCGGGGGCCTGCCACTGAAAAATCTTTTGGCCCATGTCGTCGTAGTTGTAGAAGAATTGGTTGTCCTCCGGCGAAAAATCCACGCCCGTGGCGCGGAGAGCCCCCAGCGCCACCTCCAGCGGTCGCTTGATCTTCTGCCCCCAAATTAGGCGGAACTCTTCCGAGAGCAAGATGGTGCGCACCACCTGCTTGAGCTGGTCGCCCGCCTGCTGATTGGCGCGGAAGACGTTGGCCGCCGCCGTCACCACCGAATCGGGCGGATTGTCGCTGATGAGGCGGCGGCAGAGCTTGCGCGCGACGTAGGTCGCCGTGCCGGGGTGGAAGGCCACGAGGTCGAGCACCTCCTCGCCCTCGCGGATGGGGCTGCCCGGCTCGAAAATTTCGCGGCCAAAGACGAGCTTTTGGAAGCGGAAGTGGTCGTCTTCGTCGAACTTAAACGCGCCCGTGTCGCGGTCCACCTGCCAGCCGGTGAAGCAGGTCGTCGCACCGTAGACGTCGGCATCGACGTAGCCCGCCTCGTAAACCCGCGAGCCATCCTCCGCATAGGCGGGCGAATTGCGACCGGGATCGACGCCCCAGTAATTTTCCGCGCCAAGCGCGTGCAGCTCAAAGAGCTCGCGCGCATAGTTTTCATTGGGGTCCGCGCCCGTGTTGGAGATATTGTCCAGGTAGTAGAGCATGGCCGGGCTTTTGGCCACCGCGCCCAGCATTTGGCGAAAATTGCCCAGCGCATGTTTGCGGATGACTTCCTGGTCGTAGTGCACCCACACCGGGGCCGCCCAGTAGTCCCAGCCGTAGATGTTGAAGTGGTTGTGCCAAAAGTCGGCGAGCACTTCCTGGAGCTGGCGCTTGCTGTAGACGCCGCGCAGCAGCGTGGCCCGCGTGACTTCGCGAATGGGCTGCGTGCGCTCGTCGTAGCTCTCCTCGTTTACAATGTGATCTTGCCACAGCTTGGGCAGCGACTTGCCCAGCGTGTTCCAGTTGTAGCTGGCCAGCAGCGCCTCAAACGCGCTGTCGTCAATGGAATCCGGGTTGGTCTGCTGCTCGACGTAGGCCTCCAGCCGCTTTTCGGGCGTATCGCCCAGTTCGTTAAAGGCCTTTAGATCACCGGCGCGCGGCCCAAAGGCCATGCGGTTGAGCGCAATGATGGCTACGTCCGGACGCGGCGGCAGGTTCTGGCTGGCCGTAACGTCCGCCGCCCGCAGAGCGGGCTGGCCCGCCTTGCGCATGGCCGGCACGTCCGCGGTTGGTGCATCCTGGGCATGGGCCGGTCGCGAAACGGCCGTCATCGCCGCGCCGCCCAGCAGTGCCCCGCCCGCCGCGCCGCGCAACAGCCCCCGGCGCGACACGCCGCGCGCTTTGCCCGTCGCGGCGTTCATCGTGGCAAGGTAGTCGGTGCAGGCGGTCGGCTGACGGGTGGCTTGTTCGGTCTCCGTTGCCTCCGCCGCCGTTGCTTCTACCACCGCAGCGGAACCGGGACGGGGAATCTGTTTCTCTTGCATGTTTGCCTCTCAAATAAAAATGCGAATGGTCGGTCAGTCGGCTGGTCGACGCCGTGCGTAAACGTGTGCCGCAGCAAAATAATACGCAGCGACCATAACCACACGTGAGTCATCACGCAGGTCGTCACGCGGGTCGTCGATCCCGTGCAGTGGATTTTCTTTTTGTGGCGGCAATGGGAGGGGGTAATGAAGAAGTTGGGCAAACTATATCACAACAAAAGGCAGCTTGCTTTGTGTCTACGGTTCGCGCGCGACACGATTACGCTACGCTCGGTTGGGCGCAATTCCCACGCAAGCAAAAACGGGAGCAGCCTTGGCTGCTCCCGCAAGAGAGGGTGATGGGTGAATCTTGTCCCATGCTCCGGCAGATTAAGAAAATCGGCTCTCTGAGCTTTTGTAGGGTGGGAGCGCAAGGCTCACTCGACCGACGATGCGTCGCACTTTCCAAAGTGCGTCGCACGTTTGATGAGCTTCCCCCGGCCCGGCTTATCGATCAATCGGATGTGCGACGCACTGCGGAAGGTGCAATGCACGTTGGTCGCTTATCCGTTGTTAATTGCTTAGGCTAATCTAGGGAATTACCTATACCAGGGTAACCGATACCAGGGTAACCGATGTTGGAGGTGCGACGCACCTTCTGAGGTGCGTCGCACCTTCATCTCAATCAGTCGTGGTATATTGGAGTTGTTCCCAATTAAGTTTTTGCCAGAGTGAGCGAACAATCCGCTCCCTGATTAGATGTTACACCAATTGTCTGTCCAAGCTGCGTGTTCGCATACGTGAAGCGATGGGGACATTCGGCCTCACCCCCTCCACGCGGGTTCTACGCCAACGAGCCAGGTGAAGCCCCCTCTCCACGCGTGGCTTAGCTTTACCCATAAGTATCAGGGGGGTGAAAAGCGAGATAGGCTTGGGCAATGTCCTGGAGGCGCTGCCAGCCGCGCCAGAGGACGGTGGGGCCAGGCTGGCCATCGTGCTTGCGAGCCAGAAAGCCGCCGAGTTGAGCAATCCAGTTCACGGCTTCCTGGACAGTGGGGCAGTGGTCTGGCGGAAGGGGTCGCTGGTGGACAAAGTGGTAAAGGGCCTGGAGCTCGTGCTCGGCCAGGCAGGCGGTGGCCGGGGCGTCGGGGTCGGTGCGGGCGAGATGGGTGAGCCAGAAGAGATGCCAGGCAATGATGGTGTAAAGCGCAATCAAGGGCTGGAGCCGCTCCGCTTTGGCCAGTTGAGCGTGCTCAATGCGGCAGCCGGACTTGAGGATTTTGTGCAGGATTTCGATGCGCCAGCGCAGGCCATACCAGCGGATGCGCTCGACGGCCTGGTCAAAGTCGCAGACGGGCACGGTGGTAAGCAGGAGCCAGCCGAGCGGGTCGGCGTCGGCGGGGGGGTCGACCTCCTCGACCAGAAGGCCGTAGAGCGCCAGCGGCTTGTGGGTGGCGCGCAGGCGCTTGGGCGGCTTGAGCGAGAGCGAGGTGAAGCGCACGGCCACCGTGGCCTCGCGGGCGGCGCGACCGGGGCGGGCGCGCACCTGCACCTGGAGCTCGCCCGCGGCGGGTTGGTTGCGCAGCACCTCCCAGAGCAGCCCCACCTCCGGTTCAGCCAGCGCGCGGTTCTGCGCAGCGCGCACCAGCAGGTCGGTTTTCAGCTGCTTGGCTTCGGCAAAGAGCTCGAAGACGTCGGCCTCGCTGTCGCCCACGTGAATCAACTGTGTCCCGTCTGGCTTGTCCGCTTCGCTTTGGCGCAGGCCAACCAGCCACTTGTTGCTCTCTTTCTCTGCGATGGGCAGCTGCCGTCGCTCATCGGGCGTCAACTGGCGCGCCGCCTCGTTGCGAGCCCACAGCTGCTGGCTCAGCACGCCCAGCGGCAGACCGTCCAGCGTGACCGCCAAACTGCTGTGCATCAGCAGCCCCAGACCGGGCTGCTCGCTCGTGCCAATCGGCCCCAGCCCCTCGGTCTGCGGGTGCTGGCTGTAGTCCAAAAAGCTTGTATCGTGCACCACCAGGCAGCGCGCGTGTCCGGCCATCCGCTCACGCGTCCGCTGCTGGTGGGGCTTGAGAATCTGCTCAGGCGTCGTCTTCTGGTTGCCAAACAAGTTGTAGGTCGCTTTCGTGTCCGCCCACTCATCGCACGCCTCGTTGACCGAGGCGCTGGGCCTGGCCGCCAGCTTGGCCCCGCTGTCCAGCAGCCGCCAGTCCAGCCGCGCATCGCCCAGCGAGACACTGCCCAGTTCGTCAGCCACCCAACTGCTATCCAGTCGTTCTTGTCTTAGCATCTTTGGCCTCCTTTCCCTTGCTTGATGCCTACTTTACCAAACTTTTGTCCCTACCGATACCCCCCTCCCTACTTGTGGGTAAAGCTAAGCCACGCGTGGAGAGGGGGTTTGGGGGTGAGGCGGGGCGTGCCCCACTTTTCGCGCAGCTTCGCTGCACAACTGGTACTATTTAGGAACAACTCTATTTGTTATCTTGGATTAGCCTTGGCCGTTTACCGGCTCTGCCCGCTGTGGCGCTGGACGAAGCGCCCCATGCGTTCCAGTGCGCCTTCGATGTTCTCCGTGCTCACGGCGTAGGCGCAGCGCACGTGCCCCTCGCCGCCGCGACCAAAGCCGCTGCCGGGGATCACCGCCACGCGCTCCTCGACGAGCAGCCGCTCGGCAAATTCATGCTCCGTCATCCCCGTGCGGCGCACGCTGGGGAAGGCGTAGAATGCGCCCTTGGGCTCGAAGCAGTCCAGCCCGATGCTGTTGAGGCCGCTTACGATCAGGCGGCGGCGCGCATCGTAGGAGGCGATCATCTCCTGCACGTAGAGCTCCGTCGCCGGGTCGGTAAAGGCGGCGAGCGCGGCCTCCTGGCCGACGGTGGGCGCGGACATGATCAGGTACTGGTGGATTTTGCGCATCGCGCCGATCAGGTCGGCGGGGCCGGCGGCGTAGCCGATGCGCCAGCCCGTCATCGCGTAATCCTTGCTCATGCCGCCGAGGTGGACGGTGCGCTGGGCCATGCCCGGTAGCGCCGCAAACATCACGTGTTCGTGGTCGCCGTAGACCAGCCGGTCGTAGATTTCGTCCGAGATCACCAGCAGATCGTGGCGCTCGGCGACTCTCGCAATCTCCATCAAGTCTTGGCGGTTCATCACCGCGCCGGTCGGGTTGTTGGGGAAGCCGATCAGCAGCGCCTTGGTGCGCGGCGTGAAAAGCGCCTCGATGTCGTGGGGGCGCACGCGGAAGTCATCGTAGGCGTAAGTCGGCAGGTCGACGACCGTGCCGCCGGCCAGCAGCACCGACGCCGTATAGCTCACAAAGCAGGGCTGCGGCACGATCACCTCGTCGCCGGGGTCGAGAATGGCCGTCATCACCAGTGACATGGCCTCGCTGACGCCCACGGTGACGAGCACTTCGGTGGCCGGGTCATACGGTCGCGCGCCGTGGCGGCCCGTGAGCATGGCGGCAATCGCGGCGCGCAGCTCGAAGATGCCCGCGTTGGAGGTGTACGCCGTGTTGCCGCGCTGTAGGCTGGCCAGGCCCGCCTCCAAGATCGGCTTGGGCGTGACAAAGTCAGGCTCGCCAATGCCCAGGCTGATGACGTCCTCCATCGTGGCCGCGATGTCAAAATAGCGGCGGATGGCGGAGGGCGGCACGGCCTGCACGCGCTGGCTCAGGCGATCCTCCAGTGGACGAAAAGGGGACGCGGGGACGCGGGGACGCGGGGATTCGGTGGTGGGTCGGTCTAGGGTTAGGGTGGTCATAAGTTTAATCTCAGGTTGGTAAAATTGCTCGTCCCGACGCTCTGCGTCGGGATGCCTACCGGGACGCTCTGCGTCCTCCGGATGGCAAACAATGTTTCGTGTTTGTCACGAAATCAGGAACGGTTGGCACAGCCGTTCACGCGCGATGGCCCAACGATACCGTCGCGCGCCGGCCGGCTGCATCGGCCAACCCACCGACGCTGAGATTTTTGAAAAAGTTGCATCGTTGCATAACTACCAGGGCTTTCAAGAATTTAGTGGTTTGCGTACGGGCACGCCACGGCGTGCCCGTATGCAAACCACCGTGGCACTGCTGTCGCTGCGCAGGCGGGCGTTCTAACCTGATTGTCCAGTCGGGAAGCCGATGGTTGTGCGGCTGATAGCAGATTAAGGAATGGGGTAGCGTCCCCGGCACGCGCCAGAAGCGACTGGATCGACGAAAACAAGTGCGGCGCGTGCCGGGGACGCGGATAGGCGGCATATTTAATTCCTTGGAATAGCCTTAGGCCTCCGCTCGCGCCACGCCACGCTCTGCTCATAAGCGTGCGCCGCGCGCAAGATCACCTCTTCGCCCAGGTGCGGGCCGATCAACTGCAAACCAATCGGCAAACCCTGCTCATCAAAGCCACAGGGCACGCTGACGCCGCAGATGCCCGCGAGGTTGAGGCTGACGGTAAAAACGTCGGTCAGGTAGAGCGCGAGCGGGTCATCGACCTTGGCGCCGATGGCAAAGGCCGTCGTCGGCGAAACGGGTGTGGCGATCACGTCGACTTGCTCAAACGCGCGCTCGAAATCGCGCTTGAGCAGCGTGCGCACCTGCTGCGCCTTGAGGTAGTAGGCGTCGTAGTAGCCCGCGCTCAGCGCATACGTGCCCAGCATAATCCGCCGCTTGACCTCCGGCCCAAAGCCTTCGCCTCTCGTCTGCCGAAAGTTGTCCATCAGCGCGTCGGCCTCCGCGCTGTAGCCAAAGCGCACGCCGTCGAAGCGCGACAAATTGGCGCTGGCCTCCGCGGGCGCGACCATGTAGTAGGCGGAGAGCGCCTTGTCGGTCGTGGGCAGGCTGACGGGAACCACCTCCGCGCCAAGCGACTCCATCTGGGCAATCGCGCCGCGCACGGCCCGCTCGACGTCCGGCTCCAGCCCGTCGATAAAATATTCTTCCGGCAGGCCGACGCGCAGGCCGTTGATGTTGCCGGTGAGCGCTGCTTCGTAATCGGGCACGGGCACGTTCATCGAGGTGCTGTCGCACGGATCGTGGCCCGCGATCACGCCGAGCAGGATGGCGGCGTCGCGCACGTCTTTGGTCATCGGGCCCGCTTGGTCGAGCGAGCTGCCAAAGGCGATTAGCCCGTAGCGGCTGACTCTCCCGTAGCTCGGCTTCAGCCCGACCACGCCGCAGAGCGCGGCGGGCAGGCGTACGCTGCCACCCGTGTCCGTGCCGATCGCGCCCAGCGCTTCGTCCGCCGCCACCGCCGCCGCCGAGCCGCCGCTGCTGCCCCCCGGCACGCGCGACAAATCCCACGGGTTGCGCGTGACGTGGTAGGCGCTAAATTCGGTGCTGGAGCCCATGGCGAATTCGTCCATGTTCGTCTTGCCTAGCGTGATCGCGCCCGCCTCATTCAGCCGCTCGGCGACGGTTGCCGTGTAGGGCGGGACGAAGCCGCGCAGGATTTTGCTGCCCGCCGTCGTCTCAATGCCGCGCGTGACGAGCACATCTTTAATCGCCAGCGGAATGCCAAGCAGCGGCGCATCTTCGTCGACAAACTGAGGGCTGGCGCGACGCTCGTCCGCCGCCGTGGCCTGTTCCAGCGCCAGCTCAACGGTCACCGTGAGGTACGCCTTCACCTGCTTCTCGACTTCGCCAATGCGCCCGATCACGGCTTCGGTCAGCTCGCGGGCGGAAAAATCACCGCGCCGCAGGCCGTCGCGCGCATCGTGGATGGTGAGGGTGTGGAGAGAATCTGTCACAGGAAGTTATTCCTAGTTTTGGGATTGGGGTTGGGATTGCTTACTGCTTATTGCTTATTGGGCATCGAGAAGGCCAAAGTAGGTGATACATAATCGATGAACCAAGCAAGCCAAAGCAGACGCTGTGCAATCCACGAACCAAGCGCTAAGCGCTAAGCACTAAGCACTAAGCACTAATCCTCAAAAACTGCCCGCACGCGAAAAAAGCCCCGCTCGCTGTCCGGTGCATTGGCCAGCGCCTCGTGGACATCGAGGCTGGGGCGCGGCTCGTCCTCGCGCAGGACGTTGCTGAGGGGCAGCACGTACGGTGTGGGCGGTACGCTGCTGGTGTCGACGGCGCGCAGGGCGTCGGCGTAATCCAAAATGGAGGAGAGCTGTTGCGCGTACTGCGTAATTTCGCCGTCGGTCAGCGCGAGCTTGGCGAGCTCGGCCACGTGCTGGACTTCTTCGGTACTGAGTTGCATGGGAATCTCGATCAGGAGTCGTCGACAATCGACTGTAGGCAAACTGTTGCCAACAAACGGTTGTAAATAAAAACGCCGCGGACGTATCCACGGCGCTGGTTGGCTTGGTGTTCAGTGCGCTGTGGGCGGTTGCTGCCCCAGCGTGAGATGCTTCACCCAACGCAGGGCACGGCGGTAGCGGCGGCTGCCTGGGCGGCCGCTGCGGTTGCGTTTGCTGCTGCGAACTGGGTAAAGCGTTGCATGATTGGGTAACGTGAGCGCTGCTGTTAGACTGCCGTTAGGCTGCGGCTAGTATAGCGCCGACCGAAAGAGCTGTCAAACGTGATTGTGCGGCGGTAGCAATTCCAAATTTGGACCGCTTGCTGCCTAGTTGAAGAGAGGTTCGCCGCGGATTGCGCGGATTACGCGGATTTTTGTCTCTGACTCCGCGCAATCCGCGGCGAAAGATTCTATGGCTAGTTTGGCTACAAATCTTTGTCATTCGCACCAACTTGCGGTATCGTTGGCGCGGCTGACAACGTCACCAACATTGCACATCAAGCTGTCGGCTCGCGGCTGACGGCTTTCTTCTTGCCAAACGGCATTTTGTCGCAGCGGAGCAGTGCCAGGTCGATGATCTCCTTGCATATCAGTCTTCTCGCCGAGCCGTTCGCATCTGGGGATGCCCGCGTGCGGCTGTGGTATCTGTAAAACAAGCGGTATCTGCAAAACGATAAGGAACAGTTCTATGCAATCAACAGTCAAACCGGTCGCCAGCGAGGCGGTCAAAGTCAGCGAGGCGGGCACGCGACGGCGCGCGCGCACGCTGCCGCAGTATCTAGGCGTGGCGGCGCGGGGCTTTGCCATGGGCTCGGCAGATGTAGTGCCGGGTGTTTCCGGCGGCACAATGGCCTTTATCCTGGGCATCTACGAGGAGCTGATCGACAGCATCCGTGCCGTCGGTCGGCCCGAATTTGCCCAGAGCGTGCTCAAGTTTCGGGTGATGGAGGCGCTGCGCATTGTCAACTGGAAATTTTTAACTGCGCTGCTGATCGGCATCGCCGCCGCGGTGTTGACGCTGGCGCCGTGGCTGGAGTGGCTGCTGGAAAACCGACCCATCGCGCTGTGGAGCTTTTTCTTTGGGCTCGTGCTCGCCTCGGTCTTTGTCGTTGCGCAACGGGTAACGCGCTGGACGCCGCTGATCTGGGGCACGCTGATCGTGGGCGCGGTGGTAGCCTTCCTCATCGTCGGCCTCGTGCCGGTGGAGACGCCCACGTCGTGGTGGTTTTTGATGTTGAGCGGCGCGATCGCGATCTGCGCCATGATTCTGCCCGGCATCTCCGGCTCGTTTATTCTCGTGCTCCTCAGCAAATACGCCTTCTTTCTCAACGCCGTCAACACGCGCGATCTCGTCAGCATTGCGCTGGCGGGCGTGGGCGCCGTGGTGGGGCTGGTGAGCTTTGCACAGGTGCTGGGCTGGCTCTTCAAACGCTACCACGACCTGACCGTGGCGCTGCTGACGGGCCTGATGATCGGCAGCCTGCGCAAGGTTTGGCCCTGGAAGGAAGTCCTGCAATTTCTGGTGGACGAGGAGGGCGAGCGCATTCCGCTGGTGGAAAACAACGTCCTGCCGCAGCTGACCGTCAACGGCGCATTTAACATGGAGATCGTCGCCGCGCTGGGGCTGATGGCGGTGGGCTTTGTGGTCGTCATCGTGCTGGAGCGGCTGGGCAGCCGGACGGCAGCGGAAGCGGGTTAGCCCAAGGCGTAATTAAATGAACGCTTCTTCCCCCATCGCCGCCGTGATCGCCGCCGCGGGCTTTAGCCGCCGCATGGGGCGCTTGAAACAGCTCCTGCCCTGGGGCGACAGCACGGTGATTGCAACGACGGCGCAGAATTTAGCCGCAGCGGGCGCTGCACCGGTCGTCTGCGCGGTGGGCCACCGGGGAGACGAAGTCGCCGCCGAAGTGCAAGCCGCCTTGCAGCCGGGGACGGTGCAAATTGTGTACAATCAACGATATAACAGCGGCGAAATGTTGAGCTCGTTTCAGGCGGGCGTGGCGTTTTTGCAGGGGAGCAGGGGAGCAGGGGGGCAAGAGAGCAGGGGAGCGGGGGAGCAGGGGAGTTTGCTATCGCTGGGGGATCAGCCGCACGTGCCGGTCGACGTGCTTCAGGCGCTTGTCGAGCAGGCGCAGCGCACGCCCGACCGGATCGTTATTCCCAGCCACAACTTTCGACGCGGCCACCCAATCTACCTGCCGCGCACGCTCTGGCCCGATTTGCTTGCGCTCGGCGACGACGAAACGCTCCGCACGCTGATCGTGAAACACGACGACCGCATCACCTACGTCAACGTCGACACACCCTCCATTTTGCAGGACATGGATACCCCATCGGACTACGAACGGCTAAGCAATAAGCAGTAAGCAATACACACTATGCAAACCATCTACCACCACCTAAAAACGCTGAACGACCAAAACACGCCCGTCGCCGTTGCGACGATTACCGACGTCAAAGGCTCGGTGCCGCGCGAAGTCGGCGCGAAGATGATCATCCATCCCTACGGCCAGCACGTGGGCACGGTCGGCGGCGGCTGCGGCGAGGCGGACGTGATCCGCGCCGGCCTGGACGTGATCCAGGACGGTGCGCCGCGCAACGTTGCCGTTGATCTGACGGAGGATATTTCGATGAACAGCCTGGGCGTGTGCGGCGGGACGATGAACGTCTTTGTCGAGCGGTGGGGCTGAGGAGTTAGAGGTTGACAGTTGGTAGTTGGCCCTCACCCCCGGCCCCTCTCCCACTGTGGGAGAGGGGCCGGGGGTGAGGGCGCGCTTAACCTACCTTTCAAGCCCGCCCAGCAAAGTGGCAACGGAACCTGTCAACGGAATCCGTCAACGGAATCTAAAGAGCGGCAACTCAGCCCCTCAACCAACTTACCCGCGCTCAATCGGAATATCCTGCGATTCGTCTGGTGCAAATTGCGTCGCCGCGGTGTCGCTGCTGGCGGGCGAGTGCGTTTCGCTCATCGACGTGCCGCTGGCTGGCTTGCCACCCGGCTCGCGACGCACCATCTCGTCGTTCCACTCGTCGAGCTTGTCGCCCAGCGTGCGCAGCCCCTGGGCCAGCCCAACCGTCAAATCCTTGACGACTTCGCTGCGCTGCATCCGCTCGTTGATGTCCTCCGCCACGTCCTTTGTTTGCGCGCGCAAATCCTGAGCCGCCTGGCTCTCGCCCGCGCGCCGGATGCTCTGCTCCAAATTCTGCGCCACGGAGTTGACGCCCTTGCGCAGATCATCCTCCATGCGCTGGCGCTCCAGGCTGCTCCACGCCGTCTGCACCACCTTCACCACCTTGTCGCTCAGCCGCGCCAGCTCGTCCAACAAATCTTGGTACTCTTTCTGCTGACGGCCTCCGGTGCGTTCCTCCGCACCCACGTGCATCAGCCCTTCGTCGGTTGGGATGGGTTCCAAATCTGGGTCGCTGTGGGGTCGTTGCGTCTCTGCCATAGTAATCTCCTTCGTGATTATCGTCGCGCGTCGCGCTTAGTTTAGCGCCCGCAGCCATCACTACGCAGTAAGCTCGGCAGAGTTTCACCCTACCGAATGGCAATTCCCCACGCGTCGCCGACCACGTCGCCGCTTACGCTTGCCGGCAGCCGTGCTCCGCTCGTCGGTTCGTACAGCCCCACGCGCAGCTTGGTGATTTCGTCCGACGCGCCGATGAGGTGCTGGGTAACTAGCTGCTCATCGGGCCGCCAACTGCCCGTGGGCGCGGGGCCAGCAACCGTGTGCGGCGCGCCGTCGGCCTGGGCGACGCGTTCGCCGCTGGCGTTTGCGGCGTGCACAAAAATGTGGTGCGGCGGCACGAGCGGCTGGAGCACGCGCCAGTGTAGCTGCAAGGTGAGCGCGTCGCCAGCGCGCGCCAGGTCGTAGCCTAGAAGTTCGGCGTGCGTGCCAAATTGGACGGGCGTTTCCAGCTCGATGCCGGGCGCGCTCTCCGCGAAGTTGGCGGCGCGCTGCACCACGCGCACCGGACCCAGCGGGGTGAAGCGTGCATCGTCGTCAGTTCGCGCGGCCAGTTCGTAATCGCCGCTGGGCAGCGTTGCCGGCAGAAACATGTCGATGGGCGTTTGCCGCAGCCCAGCCGCTTCGCTCCCCGCCAGCGGATCGCCCAGCCAGCCAGCCACTTCCTGCTCGCCGTCCAGCAGCGCCAGCTCAATTTTCGCGTCGACCTCGCCTTCCGCTACCAGCCAGCCCAGCGTCACGTCGAGCGCCGTGCCCGCCAGCACCGGCTCAATCTCTGCATCGCCCGCGCCGGGGCCGCTGTAGCCAAGCAGCGTCGCGCCGCTGAGGGGCAGCGGCCCATCCAATCGCCGATCGAGCGGGAGGCGCAGGGGCGACAGCGGCTCATCGGGCGCAACGACCTGCACCGTGCCCAGCGTGACAAAGCCATCCACGACTTGGTCGCCCTCGCTGGCAAGCAAGTCTCCCGTCTCCACGCTGCCCACGCCAAGCTGCAGATCATACGCGCCCGGCGGCGAGCCCGGCGGCACGAGCAGCCCGATGCGTTCGGCGAGATTTCCGGACGTATTGGGCACGGCATAGCTGCCCAGCGGCTCGTAGCGGCGGCGGGCCCATGGACGGCCCGCTCCATCCACCAGCCGCAGCGCGACAAAATGCTCCACACGCGACGGTTCATCGATAGCCCACGTTAACTGTAAGTGCAGCGCTTCGTTGGCGCTGGCGACGCTTGCCGTGGCTCCCGCACCCAAGAGCGCCGTACCGCCCGCTGCCCTCTGCCAAACGGCGGTGGCGTGGGCGGCAGGTTGAAGCGGGCGCGGCGATTCCCAAGCGCTCAATCGCGTCGCCTCGCTGAGCCAATCGTTGGCGACGTTGACCGCGCGTTTATTCAGATACTCCTCGATTTCAGCGGGCAGCGCGCTGCCAAAGGCCAGCGGCGCGGGGAACCAGACGCGACCGTCCGCCAGCAGCCCATCAATGGTTCGCGCCACGGCGGGCGACCACTCGACGGCGTCGTCGCTCAGCAGCAGGGGCTGCTGCGCCAGCGCCCCGGCGTGGGGCAAGCTCAGCGCGCGACCGCTCCCGCTGGGCGCGTCAAGATTTGCTGTGTAGGCGCGCCAGTAGCCGATCTGCCAGGGGAAAATGGCGAGCACGCGGTCACTGTCCGTCCCCTGCTCCACGATTTGCTGGACGACGGGCCGGTAGTCGCGCTCGGCGTAGCGGGGCACGGCGAAGAAGGTCGTCGTGCCCGCCACGCTCGCTACGAGCAGCAGCGCCAGCGCAGCGGCAGCGACGCGTCGCACGGCTGGGGTGGACGAAAGCGCGTCGTCAGCGCTCACCGCGATCCAGAGCAGAAAATAGGGCAGCACGATCAGCATCAGCCGCTCGCCGCCTTCGGGGAAGAAGGGATTGACGCGGTTGATGGCAAAGCCGAGGGCGAGGGGGAAAGCAGTAAGCAGTAAGCAGTAAGCAGTAATTGCTTGTTCGCGGGCGCGAGATTGGATAACCGACAACCACTTACCACTTACCAATCCACCAATTACTAGCAGCACCAGTGCACCAATCGCCCCCAAGTTCAGCAAATTCTCCCACCCCGCGCTGCCCGTTACGACGTGGCCAGCGGTAAAGGCGCGCAGGTGGCGCAGGGTGTAGATCGGCAGCGAGAGCGGCACGTCGGCGTCCGCGAGGACTTTTTGGGTGACGTAGGTGGCAAGGCGGGGCGCGGCGTAGAGCAGCCACGGCGTGTAGAGCAGGGCGATGGCGCCGCCCGCTGCCAGCAGCTCCAGCGCGGCGCGACGTTCTCGCCGCAGCACCCACGCGCCGTAGACAAAGTGGGCCGCGAGCAGCAGCGCGCCGTAGTAAAGCGTGTAGAGCAGGGCAGTGGCCGTGAGCAGGTAGGCCACCAGGTTGAACGCATTGCTTCTCGTAGCTAGAGGAGCCGATTGGGCGACCACCCCGTTTTGTGGCCGACGCGGTCGCGAGGTCAACAAGCGCCAGAAAAAAACGCTGCTGAGCGTGCCGAGCAGCAGCGCCAGGCCGTACATGCGCACTTCCTGGCTGTAGAAAATGTGCAGCGGATTGAGCAGCAGCAGGCCGACGGCGATCGCGTGCAGCCGCCAGCGACCGGGAAAGAGCGTGCGCGCCAGCCACCAAAGAGCGGGCAGCGTTAGCGCGGCGCAGAGCACGGAGAAGCTGCGCAGCGCCACGGGGCTTGCGCCGTGCAGGCCGAGCGCGTTCAGCAGCGCGATCCAGCCGTGGAGAAGGGCGTAGTAGAGGGGCGGGTGAATGTCGCGCGCGGTGAGGGCGAGCATGCGCGCCAGCGGTTCGGTGGCAAAGTAGACGCTGTAGCCTTCGTCCCACCAAAGGGATTGCCAATTGAGCCGGGCGAGGCGCGGGGCGGCGGCGAGGAGGAAGAGCAGGCCGCTGAAAAGCGTAATTGGCAACCCGTAATTGGTAACCGAGAGGCTTTGTTGATTTACAAACTTTCCAATTGCCAATCTCCAATTACCAATTATCCTGTCTCGCCAGCTTCGTATGCTCTCCTGCATCAATCGCCGCCGTCTCTACTGCCGCTCGTAGCGAACGTACAGCTCGCGGCGCGGGTCGTTTTCACTCAACTCGAAGGTGGCGGCGGGGCCAGCCACTTCGCCCTCGGCGTCAACCAGCTGCACCTCCCACGTCCCGGCTGGCTCGACGCCGGGGAACTCTACCTTTAGGTTTTGGAAACGCTGGCGGGCGTCGGCCACGGGCCAGGTGAAGCTGGGCTGGCCGCCAAACGACGTTTCAGCCACGGTCAGCGATTCGCCGTTGTGGGTGACGCGCAGGCCGTAATCGGCCAGCGCGCCGCCGTCGCCCACGACGTAGAGGTAGATGCGCACCACGCCCGGCTCGGCGAATTGCTCGCTGTCGGTAAGGGCGAAATCGCCGGTGGCTGGGTTGGCGGCTTGTCCGGTGTCCGCGTCGCCTGCCTCGCCCGCGTTGTCTGCCTCGTCATCGAGGCGTTCGAGATCGCCTTGGGTGTCGACAAATTCGTCCACCACCCAGACCTCTTCGCCGTCGACGCAGCAGACTTGCCACCACTCGCGCGTGGCGTTGCTGCCGATGATCGAGAATTCGCGCCCGCGCTCAACTTCGGCCACAATCTCAAAGGTTGTGTTCGGGCCGCTGCGCGCGTTGACAACCGGCGCGTTGATCACCGCAATCGGCGCGTTCTCGTCGACCGGCGCGGCGTCGCTCGCCACGGGGCCGCCTGTTTGCGCACCAGCCGCTGCGGTGGCGCTTGTGGGGCCCGCCACGCCAAAGCGCTCGATCGGCCCATCAATGTTGATGAACTCGCCCGTCACCCAGCCGCTGCCGCCCGCGCCTTCGCCCACGCAGCAGATATTCCACCACTCGCCGCGCTCGTCCGCGCCCACAACGTCGAACGTCTCGCCCTCGGTTACCTCGGCCACAATGTCAAATTCCGTGCCCGGCCCGCCGCGCACGTTGACGAGCGCGCCGCTGATGGTGGCGGTGGTGGGCGTGTTGGGGTCGAGCGTCGGCTCGGCCTCCACCTGGGCCGCGGCGTCTGTCGCGCTGGCGGCGGGAGGGGTGGGCGTAAAGGTGGGTTGGGGCGTGCGCACGGGGCCAACCTCCACCGGCGCTTCCGGCGCAGCACCGCAGCCCGCCAGCAGCAGGGTGACGAAGAGAATTGTGGTCAACGCGTGGGTGGTCAAGACGGTGAACGGGGAGCGAGAGAGAGAGCGAGACATAAAGTGAGACACGGAGCGAAACACAAAAGAACGAGAACCGGGAGCGCTTATCATTGCGTGCGTTGGGCTTTCCTCAAAACGGTTGGAACGGGGGTCGGCAAACATGGTAACGGTGTCGGGATGCGAAGTTTATTGAATTTGGAGCAGCATCAGCGCGATATAGTGCGACAATCCGTCATTTGTTGCAAATTTCACGGTTGCCGCTACCGAATTCGATTCCACGCGATAAAGATTTCGCGGTTGCGATTGCTGGGCGACGTTTCAAATTCGACGATCTCGGAAAGCTGGTTGCCAGCGCCGTCCGTTACCCAGACGCTCCACGTGCCCGTGCCCAACTCGTCCAGCAGGCTGTCGTCGTCGTTGCGATCTTCGGGGCGATGCTCGTACTTGTAGTTGTAGGGCACGCGGTTGCCCGCACCGGGCGAGCCGCTAAACGCAATTTGGTCGCGGCTGGCCTCTTCGCCCTTGGTGTTTTCACGGTCGAAGCCCTCGAACTTGATCTCCAAAAAATAGCCCTCCGCGGGATCAATCGTGTCCACGTTTTGGGCAGGATTGGCCTGGGCCGGGTCCCCCACGTAGAGCAGGCCCCAGATCGTGAGAAACTGGTTGTTTGTGGGAAAGAACTGGGGCCCCTCCGTCTTCTGGAATGGGTAGAGCGTCGCCGTCGGCGTCGGCGTCACCGTCGGCGAGGCGGTGAAGGTGGGCGTGGGCGTGGCGGGCGGTGGCCCCGTTGGCTCCACCAGCGCCAGGCCCACGGGATCGCCAACCAGGTTGACGCCCCCCGCCGTAATCCAGACCGATTCTCCACTAACGCAGCAGAGCTGATACCAGTTCCTGTCCGGCGTCTGCCCCACCACCGGGATGGGCAAGCCTCCGCCCAGCCGCGCGACTTCGGGGAAGCCCAGCCCCGGCCCCTCGTACAGCGTGACCAAGCCGTTGGGCGGCACGACGGCGTAGGGCGTGGGCGTCAGCGTGGGCGGCGGCGTGGCGGTGGGGATGGGGGTAAAGGTCGGCGTGCCGGTGGCGGTTGGCGTAGGCGTCAGCGTGGGCGTCTCCGTGGGCAGGGGCGTGGGCGTCAGCGTGGGCGACGGCGTATCGGTGGGAATGGGCGTAAAGGTAGCCGTCGACCCCGGCGGCGGCGTTGCCTGCGCTTGGGCCACGGCCTGGGCCGTCGCCGTCTGCCCCACAATGGCGTCCACCGTCTGCTGGATCACGGGCGTGGCCGAGGGTTGGGGGCTGGGCGTGGGCGTGGGCGTGGCCGTCTGCGGCGGGGCGGCCGTGCTGGTGGGCGCGACCACGGTGATAGCGCCGGGGTCCTGGCCGCTGGGCAGCTGGATCACGCCCGGCGTTTCGCCGCTCGGCGGGGTAATGATGATGACGCCGCCAATCTCCTCCGGCGTGGGCGTAAAGGTGGGCTGGCGCTCCCGCGTCGGCAGCGGCTGCGTCTCCTCCTGCTGCTCGCCGCAGCCCGCGGCGAGCAGCAGCCCGCAGAGCAAAATCACCGCCGCGGCAAAGATTTTGTAGCGCGGTGATGGTTGAATTGGAAATGGAGCGAGTCGGGGCGGCTGAATCATAAACGCTGTACAAGAAGGGCTTGCCAACCACGGGCAAACCGTGGCGAGTATAGCACGAAAGCAAGGCAGGGCCAAAGCGGTCGGAAGGGTTCAACAGCTATCAATCAATGCAGGCAAAGAAATTTTAACGCGGAGGCGCCAAGATATTAATTTGTCAACAGCACTGGTGAAACGAGCCGTTACTTTTGGGGAATGCTGATCACTGTCAACGCTATCAACGAAAATTCTTCCTTGCGCCTTTGCGTCTCCGCGTTAATTTCATAGATTTGTCCAAGCCTCTTTGCTATAAACTCCCTGCGCTTACCTATGGTTCCGATCAAAGCAACAAGCGTTGGTCGCCGCGAAAATTTGTCCAAATTGTGTAGCTTTCGTATACTGAAACGATTGTGTAACAATCGGGTTGCGCAACCAACCGCCACGGTTTGATCCGTTCCGACCTTTGCAGACTCTCTCTTGGAACGCGGGGTCGGGTTGTCGCGGGGAACGCTCGCGGTGCAGCTTGGCGAGCGCTTGCAGCTGGCAACACTTCAAACTGTCGCGCGTAAATTTGCCGCTTACACGGTAGATTTACACAATAACCTGGGAAGGAACGGTGTCCTGATGGCTCGAACAAAAGTGCTGTTAATCGAGGACGTGCCCAATCTGGGCTTGACGGGTGAAATCCACACCGTCGCGGGCGGCTATGCCCGCAACTACCTGCTGCCGCGCAGCATGGCAATGATCGCCACCAAGGGCGCGCAAAAGCAGGCCGAGGAGATCAAGCAGGCCGGCATTCGCCGCCGGGCGCAGCAGCGCTCGGATGCGGAAGCGCAGGCCAACGTGATCAACGAGCAGCGGCTGCTCTTTGCCGTGCGCGCGGGGGACAACGACCGCCTCTACGGCTCCATCACCTCCGGCGACATCGCCGACCAGTTGGAGGAGAAGGTGGGCTTCGAGGTGGATCGCCGCCGCATCCAGCTCGGTGCGGCGCTGCGCGATCTCGGCATTCACGAGATCGACATCCAGCTGATGCCCGAAGTGAAGGCGACCTTCCTCGTCGCGCTGGTGCGCGAGGAGGAGACGTGGGCGGACGCGGAAGCGCGCGCCCAGCAGATCGAGGCCGACGCACAGGCGGAGGCCGATCAGATGGCGGCGGATGAAATGGTTGCCGAAGCCGAGCGGGCGCGGATCACGGAGGAAGAGGCGCAGGCCGAAGCCGACGTGGCCGCGGCCAACGACGAGATGTAGGTCGATAGGCTGGACAAGAGAGTTACCTCAAGCTGCAAAAGCGGGCGCACGTTGCGCCCGCTTTTTGTTTGTCACGGCAGCGGCCGACAGATTGGATTCCGTTGACATTTAGCTGAGAGGGGTTGAAAGGTAAGTCGAGCGCGCCCTTATCCCCAGCTCTTCTCCCAGAATGGGAGAAGGGAGTCAAACTCTCCCTTCTCTCACGGTGCTTACCTTTACCCACATCTCTAAGCAGGGCCACATATTGCGGTATTGACGACTGCGACTCACTAGACATTATATCGATTAACCAATTCCCTCTGGTGCGCCGAAATGCGCTTCGGGAGGTGAAAATCAAAACGGTATAATGTCTACTATATATGAGTCTAAAATTGCTGAAAACGCTCTTGAAACCCATAATTTGGCACTTATGGGTAAAGCTAAGCTCACGGTGGGAGAGGGGTCGGGAGTGGAGGCCAGTTTCCAAATGCCGACAGATTAGTCTTTGATTAAAATTGCGGAACAATTGTTGACTGATTGGTCAACATGTGCTACGGTTGTAAACAAGGAGACAAATTATGGCGAGACCACGAGAGTTTGATTCACAAATCGTCTTGGATAAAGCACTGGATGTCTTTTGGCGACAGGGCTACGCCGAGACCTCGATTCCGGATTTGCTGCAGGCGACGGGGCTACAGCGCCAGAGCCTCTACAATGCCTTTGGCGATAAACACAAGCTCTACCTTGCCGCGCTGGATCGCTACTGCGAACGAGCGGGCGCGTCAATGCTGTCGCCGCTGGCGCAGGATGTGCCCGTGCAGGAAAAAATTGCGGGCGTATTGCAAAACGTGCTGGACGAAGCGGCAATGGACGGCTGCCGGCAGGGTTGCTTCGTCGTCAATACCGTCATCGAGCGCGCCCCACACGATGCCGATTCGGCGACGCGCGTGCGCACGAGCCTGGAAGCAATTGCCGCCACCTTCCGCGCCGCGCTGGAGCACGCCCAAGAAACCGGCGAACTCCCCGCCGACCGCGACCCCCAAGCGCTCGCCCACTTTTTCACCAGCACCATCCAAGGTCTACGCGTGATGACCAAAGCGGGCAGCGAGATGAAGGTGCTGCGAAATACGGTGCAGCAGGCGCTGCGGCTGTTGGATTGATGTAGCATAACCGTTAGTTTGTGCGTTGTGTTGCAAAGCCCAAAATTTTTTGTCCTGGTTGTTGACCTATCAGTCAATAACTTTCCCGTCGCTTAGATAAAAAGTAATTCAATTAACGAAAGGACAAGACCCATGTTCCGCAAAATTTCCATGCTTCTGATCCTGTTGACCATTCTCGTCGCCTGTAGCCCTGCCGCGGAGACTCCTGCCGCAACACCTACCAGCACGACCGCTGTCGATAATGCAAACGGCGCAGCCAGCGAAACAAGCGAATCGACCGTGCCCGATGCGGGAGCGAGCACCGGAGGTGAAGTTATTCAAACCTTTACGCTGCCGGGCGACAACGTCTTTCCCGAAGGCATTGCTTACGATGTGGCAACGGGCAATTTCTATGTCGGCAGCACGAGGGATGGCAGCGTCTACCGCGGTAACGTGGAGGGGCCCGCCGAAATGGAGATGTTTCTCGAACCAAACCCGGATGAGCGCGAGGGTATCACCGGCATGAAGGTGGACGAGGCCGGGCGGCTGTGGATTGCCGGGCGCTTCAGCGGACGCGTCTTTGTCTACGATACGGCGACGGGCGAGCTGATCCGCGCCCTCGACACGCCCGCTGCCGAGAACACGCTGATCAACGACCTGACGCTGACGGACGAGGCCGCCTACGTCACCGATTCGCTGCGCCCCGTGCTCTTCCGCGTGCCGTTTACGCTGGACGAAGTGGGTGAGATCGAGCCGTGGCTGGATTTTACGGAGACGCCGCTTGAGTATCGGGGCGGTGACTCCTTCAACGCGCGCATCAACCTCAACGGCATTGCCGCCAGCAACGATGGACAGTACCTGATTACCGTGCAGTTCAATACGGGCGAGCTTTACCGCATCGACATCGCAACCCAGGAAATCGTGCAGATCGATATCGGCGGCGAGACGCTGCGCACGGGTGATGGCCTTGTGCTCGACGGGCAGACGCTCTACGTGACGCTGGAAAGCCCGGCTGGCATCGTGCCCATTGCGCTGGCGGCGGACTTTGCCAGCGGCGAAGTGGGCGAGGCGATCAGCGACCCTTCGCTGAGGCTGCCGACCACCATTGCCCAGGTCGATGACCGTCTGCTCGTGGTAAATTTGCAGCTCAACATGTCGGGCGACAGTCCTGATCTAGAACTGCCGTTCACCATTTCCAGCCTGCCGATTCCAAGCGACAGCGCGAGCGAGGAAAGCGCGAGCCCGCGCACCTTTGCCATTATTCCCGCCGAATCCGAAGCGGCTTACGTGGTGGACGAAGAGTTTTTTGATGGCGCGCTAAGCGCGGTTGGCGTGGAGCCGGGGCGGGTCGACATTGTGGGCAGCACGCAAGAGATCGGCGGCGAGTTGACGCTGGATTTGAACAACCTTTCCGCCGCGCTCGGCGAGAATTATTTCGAGGTCAATATCGAATCGCTCACCAGCGATCAGTCTGGCCGTGACCGGCGCATCCGCGGCTACGATTTGCAGTCCAGCCGCTATCCGCTGGCCAGCTTTCGCGCCATGGCCATTGAGAGTGCACCCGCCAGTTACAGCGACGGCGACGAAGTCACCTTCCAGCTAATCGGCAACCTCACCGTGCGCGAAACCGTGCGCCCCACCATCTTCGACGTGACGGCCTCGCTGGACGGCAACACGATTCGCGGCGTTGCCACGGCGGATGTCGCCATGACCGATTTCGGCTTCAACCCGCCGAGCTGGCGCGGCGTCTACAGCGTCGAAGATGAGTTTGCGATTCGCGTCAGCTTCGTGGCTCGTGAGCAATAAGCATGAGCAGCTACGGCAGCGGCAGCGCAAATTCCGCGACATTCTCAAAGCCACCCTCCGTGCTTCCTTCTGCGACGCGATACAAAATCACCGTCAGCCCATCCACGCCCTCAACGAGCGGCAGACGGTAGGCGTCGGCCAGCGCTACATTCGATGGAAGCGTGGCGCGGTCGAGCTGGCCGTGGGCGGGGCCGGGGCGGTCACGCTGGAGGATGGCGGCAGGGTCGTCCGGCGCGGGCACGGGCGCGCCATCGCGCGTGGGGCGCAGGCTGATGCGCAGATCGGCGGGCCAGTCGCCCTGCCAGAAGAGAGTGACGTCGAGCGCGCTGTCGGCGGGCGCGTTGCTTATCGAAATTGTGTAGCCACTAAGCGTGACGTTGGTCTGCGGCACGGCGAGATCAACAGCGACCTGCGGCGTGTGGGGCGCAACTGCGTCCGCTGGCTGGAGCCGCAGCCAATCTGCCGTCTCGCTCTGCACGACGAGCGCAATCTCGCCCAGCCTCGGCTGCATTTCTGCGCGTAGCAAAGGTGCGGCCTGCCAGGTGACGAAGAGCGGTTCGCTCACCGCCAATACCTTTGCGGCAGCCGGGCTGCTCACGGTTTGCACGTCGGGGCGAAGCCCCCAAACGTCGCTGAGGTATTGGAGAGCGAGGGCGTCGTCCAGTGCGGCGAAGAGGGGGGCATCCGGCGGGAGGGGCTGGGCGAGCAGGGCGCGGGCGGGGTCGAGGGCGCTGTCGCCGGGGCGGTGGCGGCTGTCGGCGGCGGGGAGGGAGGCGGTGGTGCGCCAGAGGAGGAGGGAGAGGAGCAGGATGATGGGGGCAACTTGGAGGACGCGCCGAATAACGAGCGAAGAGAATGGTCGATGGTTAATGGTGAATTGCCAATTGTCAATGAGCGCGGCAAGGCCGATCAAGATAAGGGGGTAGAGAGGCAGGATGACTTGAAACCAGTTGCCGTAGCGGTAGGCCCAGCAGAAGGCGAGGTAGAGGGCCACGGTAGTGTAGAGCAGCGTCGCCAGCTTGCGATCCAGGCGAGCGATGCCGATGATGCCCAGGATTAGCGCGACGCCCAGCTCCTGCCAGATCAGCGCGGGGAAGCCGCCGCCCCAGAGAGCGCGCCCCGGCTCCAAGCCCCACAGCAGCTCTTCACGGCCCTGCGCCGTGCTCACAAACGACCAGAACCAGGCGCTGGCCGTCGACCAGTCGCCGCTGCCCCACCATTCGGGATGGGCCGCGCCGCGCCCCCACACGTACAGGTAGCTCACCAGCGGCAGCGCCGCCGCGACCACCGCGCCCGCGATGAGGCGAGGTCGCCGCAGCAGATGGGGCGCTTGCCAGAGCACCACGCCCACCAGCGGCGGCACAATCAGCACGACGGTGAGCATGTGTGCCAGCGAGAGGCCGCAGAGGAAGGCGAGCAGGAGGAGAAGGCTGGTAGCTGGTGGCTGGTGGCGGTGCGTGGTGCGTGATGCGTGATGCGTGGACTGGTGGTCACGCTGATTCTTCTCTACTCCCCCGCTCCCCCGCTCCCCCGCTCCCCCGCTCCCCCGCTCCCCCCCCCGCCACAGCAGGTAAACGTAGACAATCGCCAGCGTGTGCGCGATGGCGCTGCTGTACTGCTCCGTGGTGGTGGCGTAATACCAGAAGAAGTAGGTGGTGGCGTAGAAGGCGCAAATCAGCCAATTTGCGATTTTGGATTTTGAATTTTGGATTGGCTGATGGACGCTGCTGTTCCCCGAATCTAAAATCCAAAATCGCAAACCCAAAATTCGGTAGAGCAGCCACAGCGACAGCAGCGCCCAGAGCGTGCTGTAGCTGCTGAGAATTGGTATGGGGTTGACCGGCTGGGGCTGGCCGAAGGCGCCCGCCACAAAATTGGCGAGGGGGCGCAGCGTGTGGAACCAGAGCCAGCCGCCCATTGTGTAAAGCGGATAGCCGGGGGCGTTGCTGGGGCGCGCCTGCACCTGGGCGTACTGGTGGGTGATCAGATCGCCGCCCGCGAGCTCGCCGGGTTGAAAGCCGTTGTCCAGCGTGGCGAGGTAGAGGAGCAGCGCGGCGGCGAGCAGGCTGATTTCGCCCCAGCGCCAGCGGGCAAGTCGGTGAGCGAGACGCTGTTCCATAGCCAATTACGTGCTGATTTCGATACCCGCTTCGGCAAAGCGCTCGCGCACCAGCTCGAGCAGCCGACGCCGCGCCTGTGCCCCGCGCCCATAGGTCGCTTTGGCAAAGAAGGTGAGGTCGACGTGGCCGCCGACGATGCCATCTTCGCTGTAGACCTGTGGCTGCTCGACGAGATCGGGGATGGATTTGTGGGCCTGCTCGGCCAGCTGCTCCAGGGTGTGGATGGCGGTGGCGAGCTGTTCGGGCTTGATCTGGATGCGCAGCGTGGCCAGGCTAAACTTGCCGCGCGCGAAGTTGCGGATCAGGCGGATTTCGCCGTTGGGAATAAAGAAGACCTCGCCGGAGGGCGAGCGCAGCACGGTCGCGCGCAGTTGAATGTCCTCCACCGTGCCTTCGACGCCGCCCAACCCCATCGTGCCAAAGACTTCAATTTTGTCGCCGATGCTAAAGCGATCCTCGAAGAGGTAGACGATGCCGCTCAGGTAGTCGCTGACGAGCGGGCGCGCGCCCAGCCCCAGCCCGGCGCTGAAGAGCCCCAAAAAGGTCAACAGCCCGGCGGGGTCCATAAACAGGCCGAGCGCGGCAACCAGCGCAATTAGAAAAATAACGGCGCGGGTGAGATCGCTGCTGAGGCTGCGGATCGTGTTGATGCGGCGTTCGCTCAGCTGGTGACGCCGCCGCGCCTGGGCCCACGAGATGGCGGCACGGCGCACGAGCCGCGGGAGCAGCAGCGCCAGCAGCCACGCCACCGCGAAATAAATCACAATCAGGATAAGCCGACTGGGAAGCACGGAGAGGAAGGACCAATTCATGGCGATAGGCTAGCACGCTTGGGCCGTCGCCGCCAAGTTTTTGCCGCTGTCGAGCGCATTTTGGGGCATTCCAAGCCAAGGCGGTCGTTCCACCGCGGTGAGTTCGGCCGTTCTGAATACAAAAAAGTGAACCGCAGATAAACGCGGATAAACGCGGATTTGTCCTACCGCTTTTGAAACCATCTGCGTAAGTCTGCGCCCATCTGCGGTCAAACTTTTCAAATTTTGGAATTGCTGCGCTAAATTTTAGCCGCTTGCACAAATTCATTGCACCCCGTACAATGCCGCAAATTTGACCGTGGCCGCCTCAGGCGGCTGATCCAGCGGAAGGGATTGCGCGTCAAACGCGATTAACGCATTAACGGCATCGCCAACTGTCGATATTGAAGTCGATATTGAAATAGACAGCGCGAATTCACTGGGGCAGAATTTTTGAAGAAGCGATCAGCGAAGGGCACGAAGGAACGCGAAGAAAGAGGGTTGACGCTCTTCCTTCGTGAAACTTCGCGCCCTTCGTTGATCAATTCTGGAATTTTTTAGACGTATCAACATTTAGGCTTAGCAGAGGATGTTATGAATGACGACTTGCGCAACAAGAAATTTCTGAATGGCGACTCCGCCTTTACCCACCGACAGCGCCCGCTGATCGGCGTGCCAGTGGGGCGCGAGCGTTCAGCGCGGATGCACGGGCTGCCGCTCTATATTATGAACCAGACCTACGTGCGCGTGCTGGAAACGGTCGGCGCGCTGCCGGTGCTGATTCCGCTGAGCATGAGCGAGGCGACGCTGCACGGAACCTTCGAGCGGCTGGACGGGCTGTTTTTACCCGGCGGCGAAGACATCGAGCCGCACCACTACGGCGAGCAGCCCCACGAACGCCTCGGCACGACCGACCCCGAGCGCGACCGCACCGAAATGCTGCTGACCTCCTGGGCGCTGGAAACGCAGATGCCGCTGCTGGCCGTCTGCCGCGGGATGCAGCTGCTCAACGTCGTTTGCGGCGGCACGCTCTGGCAGGATTTAGCCAGCCAGCGCCCCGATCTAGCCAAGCATGACTTTGTCCCGCCCGCCTACCAGCGCTACCGCATCTGCCACCACATTCGGATCGACGGCGAGAGCCGGCTGGCGCACGCCCTCGGTCGCTCGCACGAGATCAATTCGATGCACCACCAGGCGGTCAAGCAGCTGGGCCTGGGGCTGAAGGCCGTGGCCAAGGACGAGGCAGGCGTGGTCGAGGCCGTGGAGATGCCGGATGCGCCGTGGGTCGTCGGCGTGCAGTGGCACCCGGAGGAATTGGCCAAGACGGATTCGTACAGCGCGCGGCTCTTTGGCGACTTTGTCCGCGCCGCAGCTGGCGATTGGCGCAGCGAACGGCGATTGGCGGCGGCACAGAGCAAGCGTTACGATGAAGTCGTCGTCGAACCGCCCGCCGCCGAGATATCAGTGACGCGGCCGGCGCTGTTGCAGTAGTCGATACGGAACATTCAAAGTGATCAGGCGGCTGCCTGGAGGAGTGCGCACGGGCCGAACCAGGTAGAAGTCGAACACAAGGGTCGATCCCACATAGACCAATCCGGCACGGGGCGACTAACTACTCCTCCATCAATTGTCTACAGTCCAATCTCCGCCAAAAAATCCCGATTGCGCCGTGCGCTCTCCTTAGGCGTACCCATTCCCGGCAGCACGTCCTGCTCGACGACGACCCAGCCGTCGTAGCCAATTGTCTCCAGCGTCTCGCGCACGGCGAGAAAGTCGACATCGCCCCGGCCCAGCTCGCAAAAGACACCCCGCGCCACGGATTTGACGCCGTCCCACTCGCGGGAGCGCGACTGCGCCGCCACCAGCGGATCGTGGTCCTTGAGATGCACGTGCCAGATGCGGTCGGCGTGCTGCCGAATCCCCTCGAGGGGATCGCCGCCCGCGAAGCGCCAGTGGCCCGTATCGAAGACGAGGCCCAGCACGTCGGGGTCGGTAAGGTCGAGCAGCTTGGCCGTTTCGGCGGGCGTCTCGATCCAGGTGCCGATGTGGTGGTGGAAAACGGTGCGCAGCCCCGTCTCGCGCATCACCGCTTGCGCCACGCGATTGGCTCCGTGCGCAAACGTTTGCCACGCCGCCTCGCCCATTGCGTGCTCCGGCTCAATGCGACCGGCGTGATGTGTGCGCATCGGGTCAAGATAGGGATCGTTGCCCAGCACGACCACGTTGTGCTCGCCGCCGACTTCGGCCAGCAGCCGGGCCGTGCGCACGGCTTCGGCCTCGTCCTGCGCGAGCCGTGCCGGATCGTGCAGGTGAACGCTGATCCAGGAGCCCAGCAGCTGTAAATTGCGGCGCGTCAGCGCATCGCACAGCGCGTCGGGGTCGGTGGGCATAAAGCCCCAATCGCCCAGCTCCGTGCCGCGGTAGCCCGTGGCCCGAATTTCATCCAGCACGTGAGCGTAGTCAAAGCGCTCACCTTCAATGTTCTCGATCACGCCCCACGAGCAGGGCGCGTTGCCAACCTGAATCATTATTTGCTCCTTATAGGTACAAATTACCAGCCAGAGTTGGGGACAAATGCTGCCGACAGCTAATGAAAGTTAGAGATTGGAGATTGGTAACTGGTAGTTGAACAGACAAAGTTTGACGGATGCGGCGGCCACCGTACGGGCACGCCATGGCGTGCCCGTACCCGCCAAAACAAGATTGTTGAAACACTAGAGATTGGTTTGTTGGATGAACAAACCCATTACCAATGGCCAGCGACCAGTGACCTCCTAGAACGTCCGACTCCACTCCCGCGGCCAGCGCTCGACCACTACCTTTGTCTGCGTGTAAAACTCGACGCCGTGGTGGCTTTGGCCGTGCAGATCGCCGAAGAAGGAGTCGTTCCAGCCGCTGAAGGGGAAGTAAGCCATGGGCGCGGCCACGCCGATGTTGATGCCGACGTTGCCCGCATCCGCCTCGTAGCGGAACTGGCGGGCGACGGCTCCGCTGTTCGTAAAAATACAGGCCATGTTGCCAAAACTGCGGTCGTTGACCAAGCGAATCGCTTCGTCGATATCGGCGGCGCGCAGGACGCTGAGCACCGGGCCAAAAATTTCCGTACGTGCGATCTCGCCCCGCGGCGGCACGTGGTCGAGCAGAGTGGGGAAGGTAAAGTAGCCATCCTCGTAGCCGTCGACCCGCTTGCCGCGCCCGTCGACCACGATTTGCGCGCCTTCGTCTGCGCCCTTGGCGATCAGCCCCTCGATGCGCGCCTTGCTCTCCGCCGTAATCACCGGCCCCATCTGCGTGCCCTCGTCCAGCCCATAGCCGACCCGTCGCGAGGCGGCCACATCCGCCATCTGCTCCACGAACTCGTTTTGCGCCTCGCCCACCGCCACCGCCACCGACGCCGCCAGGCAGCGCTGCCCGGCGCAGCCAAAGGCCGAATCTGCCATGATCTGCGTCGTCATCTCCATGTCCGCGTCGGGCATAATGACGACCGGATTTTTGGCCCCGCCCTGGCACTGCGCCCGCTTGCCGTTGGCCGCCGCCCGCTGGTAGACGTACTTCGCCACCGGCGTCGAGCCGACAAAGCTGATCGCGCGCACGGTTGGGTGGTCGAGCAGCGCGTCGACCGTCTCTTTGCCGCCGTTGACGAGCTGGAGCACGCCAGGTGGGAAGCCTGCCTGGTCGATCAGCTCGAACAATTTTTGGCTGCTCATCGGCACCTTCTCGCTCGGCTTGAGCAGGAAGCAGTTGCCCGTGGCCACGGCGTAGGGTAGAAACCAGAGCGGAATCATGGCCGGGAAGTTGAAGGGCGTAATCGCGGCGACGACGCCCAGCGGCTGGCGGATCATGTGCTCGTCGATGCCGCGGGCGATGTCCTCGTTGTTCGTGCCCTGCATCAACATCGGCATTCCACAGGCGACCTCGACATTTTCGATGCCGCGCTGGAGCTCGCCCACGCTCTCGCCCAAGGTCTTACCGCTTTCGTTGGTGATGATGCGGCCAAAGTCGTCGCGCTCTTGCTCCAGCAGCGTCTTGAGCCGGAACAACGGTTGAATCCGCTCGCCGACGGGCGTGCGTCGCCACGCGTCAAAGGCCGCGGCGGCCCGCTGCACCGCATCGTCCACTTCCGTGCCGGGGCTGAGCGGCACGGCCGTGATGGCCTCTGCCGTGGCCGGATTAATCACGTCGAGGTAGTCGCTGGCGCTGGAGCGCGCCCAGCCGCCGTTAACATAGTTGAGCAGTTGTCTAGTTGCGTTCATATTCATTTCCCTTGAGAAAACGTTTGCTCACCCAATAAACTGAAGTAGAAATGAGATTTGAGTAACCGCTGCGCACATTATTGCGCATATCGGTCGGCGCTGTCGGTTCAACTCGCGTCGATTCCTACTCGTTTTTCAGTCTCCAACCGTGCTCTTTCAGTGCTGCCATCGTACTGCTTAGGATTGTGCGTCTCTACTTCTCCTACCGAAAAATTTGATCGAGCCGAACGCGAATCTCCGTTGCGGGATCGTAAAGCTCGCCTTTGGTGAAGAGCTGCGGCTCTTCGTCGGGCAGATAGACCGCGATCAATTTTAGCGTCGGCTCAACGAGCCAAGCCGACTGCACGCCTGCCGTCAGGAGGCGCTGAATTTTGGTGACCAGCTCTTGCGTGCTCTGCGTCGGCGACTGGATTTCAATAGTCGTCAGCGGCATTTCCGTCGCGCGGATTTGGTCATTCTGCCAATCTAGCGTCAGCTTGGGATAGATACAAACATCTGGCGTAGCTGCTGGTGACAGATCAAGCGTCAGTTCGCTTACTGGGGTGTACTCGTCGTAGGAATCTAGCGCAACAATCAGGCGCGCTTGTACGACCCCATGATTCATGCTAGGCATCGGTTTCCCTCGCTCCAATTCGTATCTGGAAACTGCTTCTAGTGTCGGCATGGTTGCCATTTCGATCTCCTTGTAGTTATACAGCGTTTTATCAGCAGTATAACACGGGTAGGGGAAAATGAACGAGGTGCTTTTGTCAAACATCTGCGGTGGATCATGGCACTGCACGTCATCGACCAACCGGCGGGGCGAACCCAAACGCGAAGGGTTTTCGAGGACCCTTCGGCATTCCCTTTTCACGTCTCCCTCATAAATAATACCGCTCCATCTCCCGCCTCTCTGCCCACTCCTCGCGCGCCGCGTTCACCCCATCCACCTCGCTGATCTCCGCCACGGGCACGTCCCACCAGCTTTCGTAGCCCGGCACGCCGACGTAGCGGTCATTGCGAATGTAAATCACCGTCGTGCGCTCAATCGTTTTGGCCGCCTCCAGCGCGTCGACAAAGTCGTCGTAACGCTCACATTCGATGACGTGCGCGCCCAGGCTGCGCGCGTTGGCGGCCAAATCCACCGGCAGCGTCTCCACCTGTTCAACGCTGTCGTCGGGTAAGCCGCCGTTCTGCGGAAAGACGAAGCGCGTGCCAAAGCCCTCGCTGCCCACCGAGCGGCTGAGCGCGCCGATGCTCTTGTAGCCGCTGTTGTCCATCAGCACGATGGTCAGCTTGTAGCCCTCCTGCACCGAGGTCACGATGTCGGCGCAGAGCATCAGGTAGCTGCCGTCGCCCACCAGCACGTAGACTTCGCGCGCCGGATCGGCCATCTTGATGCCCAGCCCGCCCGCGATTTCGTAGCCCATGCAGCTGTAGCCATATTCGAGATGATACTGTTTGGGGTGGCGGCTGCGCCACAGCTTGTGCAAATCGCCCGGCAGGCTGCCCGCCGCACAGACCATCACCGCCTCCGGATCGCCCATGTCGTTGACGGCGCCGATCAGCTCGCCCTGACTCACCAGCGGCTGATGGCGAACGTCGTAAATCCGCTGCACCTCGGCCTCCCACTCGTCATGCAGCGCCTGAGCCTCCTGACGATAATCCTCGCTCGTCGACCAGCCCGCAAGCAGCTCGCCCAGCTCCTCCAGCGTCACCCGCGCGTCGCCCACCACGGGCAGCGCGCTCTGCTTGTGCGCATCAAATTCGGCCACGTTGATATTGACGAAGCGCACGTCGGGCTGCTGAAAGGCCGTCTTGCTCGCCGTGGTAAAGTCGCTGTAGCGCGTGCCGATGCCGATCACCAGATCGGCCTCCTTCGCCAGCCGGTTAGCGGCCAGCGTGCCCGTCACGCCAATGGCTCCGGCATTGAGCGGGTGGTCGAAGCGCAGGCTACCCTTGCCCGCCATCGTCTCGCCGACGGGGACGCCCGTTTGCTCCACGAATTGGCGCAGCGCCTCAGTCGCCTCGCTGTAGATCACGCCGCCGCCCGCGACAATCAGCGGTCGCTCGCTCTGGCGAATCCAGCTTGCAGCCCGTTCTACTACATCTCGATCCGCCCGGCTGCGCGGAATGCGCCAGACGCGCTTCTCAAAGAGCGACGCCGGATAATCAAAGGCCTCGGCCTGCACATCCTGCGGCAGCGACAGAGTAACCGCGCCGGTCTCCGCTGGGCTCGTCAGCACGCGCATGGCTTCGGGCAGCGCGGTAATAATTTGCTCGGGCCGATTGATGCGATCCCAGTAGCGGCTGACGGGGCGGAAGCAGTCGTTAACGGAGAAATCCTGGCTGTGCTCGGATTCCAACTGCTGCAGCACGGGCGCGACGTTGCGGCGCGCAAAAATGTCGCCCGGCAGCAGTAGCACGGGCAGCCGGTTGATCGTCGCGCCCGCGGCGGCGGTGAGCATGTTGGTCGCGCCGGGGCCGATCGAGCTGGTGCAGACGAGCGTTTGCAACCGATTTTGCATTTTGGCAAAGGCCGCCGCCGTATGCACCATCGCCTGCTCGTTGCGCGTCTGGTAGTAGCGAAAATCGGGGTATTGATGCAGCGCCTGCCCGATGCCCGCCACGTTGCCGTGGCCGAAGATGCCAAAGCAGCCCGCGAAAAAGCGCCGCTCCACGCCGTCGCGCGCGACGTATTGCTGTTTGAGGAATTGGATGACGGCCTGGGCCATCGTGAGGCGGACAGTGGACTCACTCATCAGATATTCACCTTTCCGTCGATGTGATATAATTTCATCAATGAGACGTAACGATTCAGCCTTTCGCCCAAGCCTCTCTATCGCTGTCGAGAGAACGGCCCCCCTCCCCCAACTTGTGGCTTAGCTTTACCCACAAGTAGGGAGGGGGGTATCGGTAGGGACAAAAGTTTGGTAAAGTAGGCATCAAGCAAGGGAAAGGAGGCCAAAGATGCTAAGACAAGAACGACTGGATAGCAGTTGGGTGGCTGACGAACTGGGCAGTGTCTCGCTGGGCGATGCGCGGCTGGACTGGCGGCTGCTGGACAGCGGGGCCAAGCTGGCGGCCAGGCCCAGCGCCTCGGTCAACGAGGCGTGCGATGAGTGGGCGGACACGAAAGCGACCTACAACTTGTTTGGCAACCAGAAGACGACGCCTGAGCAGATTCTCAAGCCCCACCAGCAGCGGACGCGTGAGCGGATGGCCGGACACGCGCGCTGCCTGGTGGTGCACGATACAAGCTTTTTGGACTACAGCCAGCACCCGCAGACCGAGGGGCTGGGGCCGATTGGCACGAGCGAGCAGCCCGGTCTGGGGCTGCTGATGCACAGCAGTTTGGCGGTCACGCTGGACGGTCTGCCGCTGGGCGTGCTGAGCCAGCAGCTGTGGGCTCGCAACGAGGCGGCGCGCCAGTTGACGCCCGATGAGCGACGGCAGCTGCCCATCGCAGAGAAAGAGAGCAACAAGTGGCTGGTTGGCCTGCGCCAAAGCGAAGCGGACAAGCCAGACGGGACACAGTTGATTCACGTGGGCGACAGCGAGGCCGACGTCTTCGAGCTCTTTGCCGAAGCCAAGCAGCTGAAAACCGACCTGCTGGTGCGCGCTGCGCAGAACCGCGCGCTGGCTGAACCGGAGGTGGGGCTGCTCTGGGAGGTGCTGCGCAACCAACCCGCCGCGGGCGAGCTCCAGGTGCAGGTGCGCGCCCGCCCCGGTCGCGCCGCCCGCGAGGCCACGGTGGCCGTGCGCTTCACCTCGCTCTCGCTCAAGCCGCCCAAGCGCCTGCGCGCCACCCACAAGCCGCTGGCGCTCTACGGCCTTCTGGTCGAGGAGGTCGACCCCCCCGCCGACGCCGACCCGCTCGGCTGGCTCCTGCTTACCACCGTGCCCGTCTGCGACTTTGACCAGGCCGTCGAGCGCATCCGCTGGTATGGCCTGCGCTGGCGCATCGAAATCCTGCACAAAATCCTCAAGTCCGGCTGCCGCATTGAGCACGCTCAACTGGCCAAAGCGGAGCGGCTCCAGCCCTTGATTGCGCTTTACACCATCATTGCCTGGCATCTCTTCTGGCTCACCCATCTCGCCCGCACCGACCCCGACGCCCCGGCCACCGCCTGCCTGGCCGAGCACGAGCTCCAGGCCCTTTACCACTTTGTCCACCAGCGACCCCTTCCGCCAGACCACTGCCCCACTGTCCAGGAAGCCGTGAACTGGATTGCTCAACTCGGCGGCTTTCTGGCTCGCAAGCACGATGGCCAGCCTGGCCCCACCGTCCTCTGGCGCGGCTGGCAGCGCCTCCAGGACATTGCCCAAGCCTATCTCGCTTTTCACCCCCCTGATACTTATGGGTAAAGCTAAGCCCATCCTGGGAGAGGGGTCGGGGGTGAGGGCTGAACAGTTACCGTAAGTTTACGGTTCAAAGTTAGGAGGCCCGACTATGGTATCTGCCAGTCTGTTGGAAACGGTGCAAGCGCTTTCGGTGCAGGAAAAGCTGTCGCTGATTCATTCGATTACCGAAATGCTGCAAAAGGATGTGTCGCCGAGCGCCGGGGCGCCTTCGCGCAACGGAAGCAGCTTTAGCCAGCCACGCGGGATGCAAGATTCGAGTGACGTTGCGGAGGGCTACACACCAGCGCAGCAAGAGATTCGCGCTCAGATTCAGGAATTGTTTAATCGACCAAACCCTACGCCCGAGCAGATGTTGCCGCGAGGCATTTGGAGAGGAAAAGCCGAATTCACCGACGAAGACTTTAAGATGGCAGAATGGCATCCAACGGATGAAGAGCTAGAAGGTGTTTAGCCTCGCCGTAGGTCACCTTTGCTCCGCAAGGTGACGGGCGTGGCTAACCTGACCGCTTCGTAAATTACGGCTTCTCTTCTGAAGCTCGATGGGTGGATGCCGCCGCCGTCACGTAGCGGAGCATACGTGACCTACGCTGCTTCAATCTCCAATCTCTATCTGCTCCAGCTCGTGCTGCAAGGCATCCAGCTCCTCCGCCCCCGACATCATGTGGATAATTTCCTCGCGGCTGATTTTGTCCTTGGTGTACGTGCCCAGCGTCTTCCCCCGCTTCAAAATCGTAAAGCGATCGCCGACGGCGTAGGCGTGGTGCGGATTGTGCGTGATGAAGATCACGCCGATGCCCTGGGTGCGCGCTTGGGCAATGTAGCGCAGCACCGTGCCCGCCTGCTTGACGCCGAGCGCGGCGGTCGGCTCATCTAAAATCAGCACCTTGGCGCCAAAATAAACCGCCCTCGCAATCGCCACGGACTGGCGCTCGCCGCCGCTCAGCGTGCCCACCGGCTGCATCGGGTCGCGGATGTCGATGCCCATCTTTGCCATCTCGTCGCGTGCAATCGTGCTGGCGCGCTTGATGTCGAAGCGGCGCAGGGGACCCCAGCCTTTGGTCGGCTCGGCGCCCAGGAAGAAGTTGCGCGCAATGCTCATCAGCGGAATCATCGCCAAATCCTGGTAGACGGTGGCGATGCCGCGATCCAGCGCGTCTCGCGGCGAGCCAAAGGTGAGCGGCTCGCCCTCGACGAGATACTCGCCCGCGCTCGGCTGGTAGACGCCGGAAAGCGTCTTGATCAGCGTGGACTTGCCCGCGCCGTTGTCGCCCAGCAGGCAGTGTACCTCGCCCGCATGCACGGTCAGCGAGACCTCGTGGAGCGCGATCACGTTGCCAAAGTGTTTGGAGAGATTGCGCACTTCGATTAGTGGCGCGCCGTTTTGGTTCATGGCTGATCCTTTCTCGGTGGGCGATGGACGATGGACGATGGACGATAGTTTATTGTCTCGTCGAGGCGTTGGTCGCACTGTATACGGAGTTTAAGCAAAGGCAACATTGCCCTGCGACCAACAAGCCGTCGCCCGTCGTCCATCGTCCGTCGTCCGTCGTTTCCGCCTACCGCGAACGCTCGGCCGCACGACGGATGTAGTTGTTGACCAGCACGGCCACAATCAACATCGTGCCCAAAAAGGCCTGATACCACTCGTTGCCCACGCCGGCAAAGACGACACCCTGCCGCACCATGCCAAAGATCAGCGCGCCCAGCACGGCCCCAATCGCCGAGCCGTAGCCGCCCGTCAGCAGCGTGCCACCGATCACGACGGCGATGATGGCGTTGAACTCCTGCAGCTCGCCGCGCAGCACGTCGGCGGAGCGCACATCGGTCACCTGGATCACCGAGACGAGCCAGGCCGCGGCGGCGGTGGTCATAAAGAGGCCCACCTTGAGCCGGTTCACGGGCACGCCGACGTTGCGCGCGGCGTTGACGTCGCCGCCCACGCCAAAAATCCAGTTGCCGACCCGCGTGCGCAGCAGCACCCACGTCGCCAGCGCCGCCACCAACAGCCACCAGAGGATGGAAATTGAGAAGGGAATGCCCGCGATGGGAATCGTGCTGGCGAAGAGCATCTGCAGCACGCCGTAGCCCGGCACATCGCCCAGCCCACCCACCTGCGTGCGCGCCGTGATCAAGCGCGTGACGCCAATCGTGACGCCGCGGATGATAAACAAGCTTCCCAGCGTAATGATAAACGAGGGCAGCTGCGTACGCACCACCATGAGGCCGTTGATCAGGCCGATGACGAGCGCAAAGGCCAGCGCCACCAGCGCCGCCCCGTACATCGGCACGCCGTACTCGGTGCTGAGGATGGCAATGGTGATGCCCGAAAAGCCAATCATCGAGCCGACCGACAAATCGAACTCGCCGCCAATCATCAGCAGGCAGACGGCCACGGCCAGAATGCCCAGGTGCGAGGCGACTTCGAGATAGGAGGCCGTGCCGCGCAGACTCAGGAAGCCAGTCGGCGAGATGATGGCGAAGAAGAGCCACACTAGGATCGCGCCGCCCAGCGCGCCCAGCTCGGGCCGCAGCAGCAGGCGCGTGATCGGGCTCGAGCCGGAAACGCGTTCGTCGTCTTGCGGGCGGTCCGCGTCCGCCGTTGCGGTTGCCATGAGTTCTTTCCTTTCCGAAGATCACGCTTGTGATGCAGAAGCGTGCAGTAGCAAGAGAGCAGGCCGCCCACCGTGGGTCACATATGCTCCGCTATGTGACAAGCTGGGCAGAATTCCGACACTTCGGAATTCTGAATAAGGCCGGGTGCACTACCTTTATTACCTTGCCAAGCAAAGGTGACCTACGTGACTACTCCAGCCCGCCCCGTGCCTCGACAAAGGCCATCACTTCGTCATGCGTCGGCATAAAATTGGCGCAGCCGTGCTGCGTCACCACGATCGCGCCGCAGGCGTTGCCCAGCCGCGCGGCCCTGCGCCAATCCCAGCCCTGGAGGTAGCCGTACAAAAAGCCCGCGCCAAAGGCATCACCCGCGCCCAGAATGTTCTGCACCTCGACGGGATAGCCCGGCGCGTCGATGCGCTCGCCGCTCGCCAAATGCACGCGCGCCCCCTGCGACCCAATCTTCTCGATCACGGCCTTTGGCCCCAGCGCCAGAATCGCGTCGATGGCCTGGCGCACGTCCCCGCTCACCCGTGCATCCGAAATCTGCGAGTGGGTCAGCGACAGCTGTGCCGCATCCACCAGCGCCGACGCGTTGAGTTCGTCCTCCGTCCCGATCACCACGTCCACCAGCGGCATCACCGAGCGCACGACGACGCCGAAAGCGCGCGGGTCGTGCCACTGATCGGGGCGAAAGTCGACATCAAAGATTACGTCCGTGCCGCTCTGCTGGGCGACCTGTGCCGCGAACATGGTCGCGCTGCGGCTGGGCTCCCGGCTCAGGTTCGTCCCCGCAAACTGGAAGACTTTACTTTCGGCCACGGGCGCGGCCAGCACGTCGTCGATGGTCAGCTCGATGTCGGCGCAGTTGTCGCGGTAGTAGACCAGCGGAAATTTGTCCGGCGGCTCGATGCCCAGCACGACGGCGCTCGTGCGGTGGCCCGGCTTGCGCGGGCAGAATTGGGTGTCGACGCCCTCATTGTTCAAGAAGTGGAGGACAAAGTCGCCGACTGGGTCCTCACCCAAGCCGGTTAGCAGCGCCGACTTGAGGCCCAGCCGCCGCGCGCCGACGCTGATGTTGGTCGGCGAGCCGCCGACGTAGGCCGCAAAACTCTGAATGTCGACAAAGGGCGCGCCCACATCGTTGCTGTAGAGGTCGATGGAGGAGCGGCCCATGTGGAGGGAGTCGAAAGGCATGGTGCGTAGTGCGTGGTGATTTGAGAAAGTGAGAAATGTGATGACGAGCCAAATTGGTCGGCCCGTTGGGTACAGCGAGACAAGCCAGTCGAGTGCATTGCACGGCGTCCACCAAGCCAGCAAACGAAGCTTCGCCCACGCCGTGCGCTGCACTCACGATCCGGTCAAGTTTGTTGGCTGGATCGTGAGTGCAGCGCACGGCAGGCCTGTTGGTCGCTAGGCGATCACGCCTGATGCCGTGCAATGCACGCGCGGTGTTGGTCGGTTAGTTGGTATAGATCGTTAAGCACGCGGAGCGAGCACGCCCACGTGCGAGCGGTCGCGTACCTAAACGTGATGGCCCAATCGGCAGTCGGCAGCTTCTGCTTTTGCCGGGCCGTGACCATTGCCTCGACCGCCTTGATTAGATGACGACTGTTCCGGAACGGCCTAAACACCCAGTAGCAAGTACAGCCCGGCGCCCACTAGAACAATGCCGCCGATGGTCGAGCCAATCTCCCACGTGCCCGTACGCTGCGAGCGCTCGCCCTCCAGCCGATTGTTAAAGGAGGTAAATTGCCAGGCGACATCCTTGGCAAAGATATTGACCAACCCAACGATTACAAAGAGCAACCCCACAATTCTTGCCCAAATCATAGCCATTCCCTTCAATACAGCGGCAACCGCTCATCCACCGACCGATAACTCTCCTTTACCCACGAATACGCCGGATCATCCCGATTAGCCAGACTCTGCGCGCTCCCCGCTAATACATTCAAATAGTACGTCGTGTACCCCGGCGCGCTCGTGACAGGGTGATAGCCCTCCGGCACGAGCACGGCCTCGCCGTCGCCCACCTTGACCAGCGCATCAATCGGCGTGCCCGCCTGCTGCAGCGGCGACGTCTCGCCGGTGTAGACGCGCTGGTAAGCGTAACCCTCCGGCCTGTCTATTTTGTAAAAGTAGACCTCCTCGAGGTCGGCCTCAATCAAGTTGCCCGCGTCGTCTTCGACGTGAACGTCGTGCTTGTGGGGCGGGTAGGAGCTCCAGTTGCCGCTCGGCGTGTAGACTTCGACGAGCACGAGCCGCTGCACGGGCGAACCGGGCGGCAGCAGGTCGTTGATCTGGCGGCTCACGTTGTCGCCGCCGCGCACGGAGACGGGCACGTCTTCGGAGCGAATCAGCCACGGCTCGCGATCCTCGTCCGTCGGCACCCAGGTGACGGCGAACTCGCTGGCGGCGGCGGCGTGAACGGTGAATTCTGTGTGGCGGGGCAGGTAGAGCGCCGTGGCCGCGCTGCTGAAGACGCTCTCGCGCCGCAGGTCGCGCCACTTGCCGCAAGTGGAGGTGACGCCGAGGTCGCCGCTGAGGAGGACGAGGGCCAGCTCGTTCTCGCTCGTGTCGAACGACCACGCGTCGCCCACGCTGAGCTGGCGCACCTGGAACGAAATATAGTCCCAGCCCGCCGATTCGGGCGTGATGTCGAGCAGGAGACCGGGATCGTCTGTCGTGCCGAGCGGGCGCACGAGGAGATTGTCGGCTGTGTACTGCATGGGTTTCCCTGTTGGCGGTGGATGGAGGAGCGTGCTTTGGTGGGAAGGACTTTACACAACGGGGCGTGCTCTGTCAACCTGCGAACGAATAAGACAGCGATTCCAGATTTAGCTAGCGGATTTTGCTGATTCAGCGGATGAAGACGGATTTTTTGAGATGAGCAGCGTCTTTCATCCGCTTCCATCCGTCAACTCTGCACAATCCGCTAGAGGCTCTGGCAGTTTCGGATTTGCGTAGTTCGAGCGATTTCGGGATACTCAGCCCCGTGCAACTGCTCAACCCTCACCAGGAGAAACCTCCATGCCCCGCTTTAACCACCTGAAGGGCTGCTTCGGCCTGCTGCCGACGCCCTACCGCGACGACTACGAAATCCATCAGCCCGACCTGCGCGCCGCCGCCAGCTTTTGCTGCGAAAGCGGCCAGCACGGCATTGTGTGGCCGGTGATGGTGGGCGAATTTTACTTTCTCGGCGAAGAAGAGCGGCTGCGCGGGCTGGACGCCGTGCTGGAGGAGGTGAACGGGCGCTTGCCCGTCGTCTTTGGCTGTTCGGGCGTCTCGCTGCCGCAGGTGCTGCTCTTCGCCCGCGCCGCCCAGCAGGCGGGCGCCGACGCGATCATCGCCATGGCTCCGGCGCGCACGAATCAAGAAATTGCGATGGAGATGTTCCGCCGCATGGCCGACGCCTACGACGGGCCGATTATCCTGCAGAATGCGGGGATGTACGCGCCGCTGACGGGCGAGCAGATTGCCGGGCTGATTGAGGAAGTGCCGTCGATTGAGTACGTGAAGGAGGAGCGCCCGCCCGGCCCCAAGCACATCGCCGAAGTGCACGAGCTGGTCGGCGACAAGGTGAAGACCATCTTTGGCGGGGCGGGTGGCAGATTTCTGCCGGACGAGCTGCGGCGCGGGGCCAACGGCTGCATGCCCGCCTGCGAAATCGCCGATCTGCTGGCGAAGGTGATGGAATTGTGGTGGAGCGATGACGAAGCCGCCGCGCGCGCGCTGCACACGCGCCTGCTGCCGCTGATCAACCTGGAGAACCACCCCTTTATGCGCTACCTGCTCCAGCGCCGCGGCGTCTTCACCACCACGGTCGAGCGCGCGCCCAACCCCGCGCAGGCGCTCAACGACGACGACAAGCGCGAAATCTCGACGCTGCTCGCGATGATTGAGGACGAGGTGGAGCACTATCCGTTTGGGCCGGCGTAGGTGATAAAAACCAAGCTCGTCGAGTGCATTGCACGGCGTCCGCCAAGCAGGCAGACGAATCATCTTTCACGCCGTGCGCTGCACTCACCACCCGACCAGGATTATCAATCGGCAGTGGGTTGCGGGGTTGGTACTGTGGGGTTGGTTGGATCATGAGCGCAGCGCACGGCGCGCACAATTTCTCGTGCTGCACGCGGCTGAGCGCCGTGCACTGCACTCGCCGGGTGGCGTAGTCTGTTCAATAGAAACAAAGAGGCCGCTGGTGAACCCAGCGGCCTCTTCGCACCCAACTATCCAAGGAGATGTACCCAAGGAGAAAACTGCTCCCATTTACTTAATCGCTGTGGCGTGCGGAATCCTTCGCGCAATTTTGAAATTGGTGAAAACAAAAATTTTCACAGTTGTACATCTGTTCCACTCACCACTTTGTCGAATGGTAAAATTACACGAAATGCGCTATAATTCGACCATTCACAGAGCGTTAAATCCTGTGCTTCGGCACGAGTAGCGAGACGACAATTCCCCAGCGGAATTGCCACCTTGATTTTGGAGACATTTACGTATGGACGGACAAGATTTTCTCAACGGCGACGGCGACAACGAGGGTAACCTCAACGGCAGCGGCCCAAACGACGGCCACAGCGTGGACGCGAGCGCCAGCGCGCCGCTCAACGGCGCCGCGCCGAGCGACGAGCTGGTGACCAACGTGGCGCTGGACGCGGACGGCAACGGCTACATCAACGGCGTGCTGGTGGGCAACGTGCGCGGCATCTCGATTTCGGACGAGATGCGCACCTCGTTCCTCGATTACGCCGTGAGCGTAATCGTGGCCCGTGCGCTGCCCGATGCGCGCGATGGCCTCAAGCCGGTGCATCGCCGCATCCTCTACGCCATGCACGACATGGGCTTGCAGCCCAACTCGTCGTACAAGAAGAGCGCGCGTATCGTGGGCGAGGTGCTGGGCAAGTACCACCCCCACGGCGACGGCGCCGTCTACGATGCGATGGCGCGCATGGCGCAGGACTTTTCGCTGCGCTACCCGCTGGTCGATGGCCAGGGCAACTTTGGCTCGGTGGACGGCGACAGCCCGGCGGCCATGCGCTACACCGAGGCGCGGCTGTCGCGGCTGGCGACGGCCATGCTGCAGGACATCGACCAGGACACGGTCGACTGGGGCACGAACTTTGACGACTCGCTGGAGGAGCCGCTCGTGCTGCCCGGCATGTTGCCCAACCTGCTGCTCAACGGAACCAGCGGCATCGCCGTCGGCATGGCGACCAACATCCCGCCGCACAACCTGCGCGAAATCGCCGATGCCATCGTCTATATCGTGGACAACTGGGCGCGGCGCGACGACATTGCGCTGGACGAGCTGATGCACTTTGTCAAGGGGCCGGATTTCCCGACCGGCGGCATCATCCTGGGCAACGAGGGCGTGCGCCAGGCGCTGGCGACGGGTCGCGGGCGCGTGATCACCCGCGCGCGCACCGAAATTGAGGAGATGGACAACGGGCGCTTCCGCATCCTCGTGACGGAGATTCCGTATCAGGTCAACAAGTCGACGCTGATCGAGAAGATCGCCGAACTGGTGAGAGCGGGCAGGCTGGAGCATATCAGCGACCTGCGCGACGAGAGCGACCGCACCGGGATGCGCATCGTGATCGAGCTCAAGCGCGGGGCCGCGCCCAAGAAGGTGCGCAACCAGCTTTTTAAGCAGACGCAGTTGCAAACCTCCTTTGGCGTCAACACGCTGGCCCTGGTCGACGGCCAGCCGGTGACGCTCGGTCTGCGCCGCGCGTTGCTCGTCTACATCGACCACCGCGTCGAGGTGTTGACGCGTCGCACGGAGTACCAGCTGGGCAAGGCACGCGAGCGGGCGCACATTCTCGAAGGCTTGCGCATTGCGCTGGAGTTTCTGGACGAGGTGATCCGCACGATTCGCCAATCCGAAAGCGCGGAGGCGGCGCGCACGGCGCTGATGGAGCGCTTCGGGCTGTCGCAGGTGCAGGCGCAGGCCATTTTGGACATGCAGCTGCGGCGCCTGGCCGCGCTGGAGCGGCAGCGGATCGAGGACGAGTACCAGGAGATCATGGCGCGCATCGACTACCTGGAAGGCTTGCTCGCCGACCCGACCAAGATTCTGGCGCTGATCCGCGAGGACATTCTCGATCTCAAGGAGAAATACGGCGACGAGCGGCGCACGCAGATTCTGGCGGGCGCCAGCGGCGACTTTAACGAGGAAGACTTTATCACCCAGGACAACGTGCTGATTTCGTACAGCGCAGGGGCCTACATCAAGCGCGTCTCCGCCTCGGAATTTCGGGCGCAAAATCGCGGCGGACGCGGCGTCAAGGGCATGTCGACGCGGCAGGAGGACGAGGTGATCGACCTCTTCTTTGCGCGCACGCTCGACAACATCCTCTTCTTCACCGACAAGGGGCGCGTCTACAGCAGCCGCGTCTACGAGCTGCCGGAGGGGAGCCGCACCTCGCGCGGGGCCCACGTCGCCAACATTTTGGCGATGATGCCGGGCGAAAATGTCGCCACCATGCTGGTGATTCCCGATTTCGACGACGCCGAATACGTGACGCTACTGACGCGCAAGGGGCGCATCAAGCGCATGGAGCTCAACGCCTTCCGCAACGTGCGCACCAACGGCGTGATCGCCATGAACCTGGACGACGACGACGCGCTCAACTGGGCACGGCTGACGGACGGCGACGAAGACTTCATCGTCGTCACGCGCGGCGGCAAGGCGCTGCGCTTCGAGGAGAGCCAGGCGCGCGCCATGGGCCGCACCGCCGCGGGCGTGATGGCGATTCGGCTGCTGGGCAACGACGAAGTGATCAGCTTTGACGTGGTCAAGCCGGAGAGCGATTTGCTGGTGCTGCACGAGCGCGGCTGGGGCAAACGCGTACCGCTGGACGAGTACAGCGCCAAGGGTCGCTACACCCAGGGCAACTGGACGACCGACCACCGCCGCCTCGACGAGATCGGCCAAATTGTCGCCGCCCGCGTCGTCCACGCCAGCGACCAGATCACCGTGATCACGACCAACGGCATCGTCATGCGCACCCCGGTCGAGGGCATCAGCCAGTACGGTCGCGCCACGAGAGGCGTGCGCATCGTCAACCTCGGCGAAGGCGATTCGGTTGCCGCGCTGGCCGTGCTGAATCAGAGCGATTTGGAGCGGCAGATCGATGCCGAGGAGGAGGGCGAGTCGCCGGAGGGTGGTGAGGCGCTGCTGGAGGTGGCGCTGTCGCCGGATGTGGATGTGGAGGATGTGATGGTGGCGGGGGTTGAGGGGGAGTAGCTGTCAAGCCGGATGTGGATGTGGAGGATGTGATGGTGGCGGGGATTGAGGCGGAGTAGCTGTCAACGGATTAGGGGAGCGGATTGAGCGGATTAAGCGACTGGTAGACGATGATTCTTTGCATTTGAATCCGTTCAATCCGTTTCAGAAATCCGTTGACAGCTTGAGCGCGGATACAAAATCATGGGAAAAATCATTCGTCAAACGCTGGATGATGAGCCAATTCAATTAAGCGAAGAAGAATTGCGTCGCATCGATGAACTGGCCGAAAAGGGCGGCGAGACCTACTACGAGGACAATCCGCCAATGGATGATAAATTCTTTGCGAACACGAAGTGGGTGTCGTTTCCCATCCGCGAGCAGGTCAGCATTGAGCTGTCACCCAGCACCGTTGACTATTTTCGCAAAAACGGAAATGACTATTAGGCGCAGATTCGTGAAGTCGTGGAAACATACGTGGCGGAAGTGTAGGCCGACGCAGAGCAGTGCGTGCGCATCGTCAACCTCGGCGAGGGCGACTCCGTCGCCGCGCTGGCGGTGCTCAACCATCAGTGACCTCGGCAAATTTTGTTGTCAGCATAAGTTGACGGTGCGGTGAAACCTGCAAAAATTCGTTGACTCGCAGCGAACCTTTTTTCGTTGATAGGCGTCTTTACAAATGCAAGGGAGGTGTATCGTGTTCTTTAAGGGCGATGCGCCTCCTTTTTGGATCAACGCGTTTTTCAACAGCTGGAGGAAGATAGAATGAAACAAACTTTTGCCTTTGTTCGGTGGGCGCTCGCCGCAGTTCTGCTATCGAGCACGGTGATGCTTGCCTGTGATGCGAATGCACAGTCAAGTACCATTGACCACACATTTGCTATGTCTGAAGATGCGAGCCAATCTGAAGAGTACAGCCACGAGGTGCTGGGCATTTCGATCTTACACGAATCGTTGCTTGTGTCCGAGGATCAGTTCCTGCTGCCGCGCGATTATGGCTTTACGCTAAGCGAGCCGAGCGGCGAGAACGCAGGTCAGCTCGTTTTGCGCGTCGCCATCCGCCGCGATGGGCCGAGCACTGTGGAGGAAGCGATTGCGGCGCAGCGGGCGAATTTTCCCGACTTTGAGCTGGAGGAACAGGAACTGACGGTAGACGGCCAGCCCGCCGTCGCGCTCTTCCCGCTGCCCGGCATCGATCCCAACACCTACGTTTACCTCACCGCTAACGATTTTCTGTTCGAGTTCATTTACGCCGGTGAAAATTTGGACGCACGGGCAGAAGCGCTGATCGACAGCGTTAGCTTTTTCACCCCCACGCAGACGCTCGAGTCGCTCGACCTGCCCGAAGCCGATGCAAAGTTCGAGGCGCAGATCACCACGGAGATGTTGAATCTACGCCTGGGGCCGTCTGTCGACTACGAAATTCTCGAACAACTGCCCGAAGGCACAATTGTCACCGTGCTTGGGCAGAATGCTGAGGGAAACTGGCTGAACGTTGAGACAAGCGACGGCGTGTTGGGTTGGCTCGCCCGCCGCTACACTGACTTCACCGACACGGTGGCCGTTGTCGATGCGCCGCCGCTGCCCTCCGATGAGTCGGACGTGTTAACGCAATCCATGGAGCTGCCCGACGTCGGCACGCGGCTGCAAGTGCCAACGGACTGGGAGGCGCAGCGCTATCCTGGCTTCTACATTGTCGCGCCTTCCGATGTGGATAACTTGGCCCCAGCAGAGTATCTGACGGTGGGGCTGCGTGGTGAAGTGCCATTGGAATTGGGCGAGTTGGAAGCATCGCTGGCCGCCATGTTTGTCGAGCAGGGAGAGACAAACCTATTCACGCAAACGGTCGAAATTGATGGGGCGACGGGCGTCGCTTTTTTGAGCTTCCAAAATCTGTGTGGCATGGTCTTTGTGCCCGTCAATGGGATTGTGCATGAGCTGTCGCTTGGCTACACGCTGTGCGACGGCGGCTTTGGCTCCGAACTGCGGATCAACGACTTCACGCGTTCCATCTTCGAGACGGTCGAATTTTTTTCACCCGTCGATCCGCCCGCTGCTCCAGGGCCGGCTTATGCCAATGAAGTGTTGGGCGTGATGTTGATGGACACATTTGGGCTGGAAGTTGTGGAAGATGAAGAGGTGATGCCACGCGATTACGGCTTCACCGTCATCGAGCGCGATGTGCCAGAGGCCGAGACGCTGGTGCTGCGAGTTTCTGTGCGCCGAGATATTGAAGCTGACGTGGAAGTCGCCGTAGAGCGTTTGCTCGCCGACTTTTCCGAGCTGGACATCACGCGCAGCGAAACGGTTGTCGATGGCTACTCGGCTGTGGTGCTTGCGCCCGTGCCCGGCTACATTCCCAACACCTACATCTACCTGACCGTCAATGGTCGCCTTTACGAGATTATCTATGGCGGTGAATCTCTCGACGCGCGCGGTCAGAATCTAGTTGATGCGTTGCGCTTCGTTGAGCCAACAGAAACGTTGGAATCAATTGGATTGCTGCCCGTTGATGCTGTGGCAGGCATCTATTTACCGCTTGTCACGACGCAGTAGCGGCTGCTCGTGCCGACGACTTCCATTCGGCTGCGCGAGAGCCGGGTGTGGGTCGAGAACGACTGGACGGAGGCGGGCGTGGTCAGTCACTCCACTGCTGTTTCCAAATCCGCAATCATCTGCCGCATTACCTCAATCAGCGGCGGCACATTTTCTTCACAGATCGTGTAAAGCTGTTCCGGGTCGACTTGAAAATAGCCGTGTGCCAGCACGTCGCGCAGACAATAGCACCGCGCCACTTGATTTGTGGATACTGAGCAAAGAATACGCCACCGGTCTCGTTATCGATTTTTTTCAATTCTTCACCGGCTGCTAACAGAACCATGCAGATACTGTCCATCAGGTCGACGCCCGACTGGCTGCTGACGAAATCGCCGGGCGTTTCAATTTTGGCAAAGCGACGCGGAATGCGTTCAAGCGCAGCCAAAATCAACCGCAGACGATCAAGCAGCAAACTATCATCAGACATAGACGGCCTCGTGCTCAAGCCTTGCGCGGAAAGTTGGGTGCAAATACTTATGCAGGCGAACAACATCGACGGAACGATCGAGCCACTCTTCCAAATCCTGCTTCATAATAGATGTTGACCACAGGTTGGGGCTCGACGTGTCAAAAACGATGTCGATATCGCTACTTGGGCCAGCTTCGCCACGAGCATAGGAGCCAAAGTAGCCCAAAGTCGTTAGGGCAAATTCCGTTCCGCGTTGTTCCTTGAACGCGCGTAGTTGCGTTTGCAACTCCTTCTCCGTCAGCGTGCTGCCCCGTTTTTGTATTTCGACATTCATGCTGCCGCCTTTCTTCTAATTATGTCCATGCACTGCACCTAGATTATAGCACAAAGTCTTTATCATTGCCGTTAGACAGCAGGCGCATGGCTGCGCGCGGGTCAGGTGTGGGTCGAGAACGAGGGGACGGAGGCGGGGGTGGTCGACGAGTTGGTGGCGCGTGGCGTGCCGGAGGAGGATGTACTGACAGGGCCGCTGGCTAGCATATATTCCATTTGCGCCAGAAAGGTAGGCGTCAGTTTGCCCAGGCACCATTGGCGGACTAAGTGAGGCTTGACCGTGTTTTTTTCAGAATTTCGCCCACGGCGTTGTGGGAGATGTGCTCAACCAACTCGAGTTCCACCGCCTTGTCCGCCAACAGGCGCAAACTCCATTGGCTACGCCCCGCTGGCGGTTCTGAACAGGCCAACGCGGTGATTTTGGCCCGTTGCTCGCCGCTGATGGTGCGGGCGCGACCGCTTCTTGGCTTTTCACTAATCGCCGCCTCGAGCCCTTCTTGCACATAGCGACGCCGAATCCGGTCTATCGTCGACAGGCTCGTGTCGAGCTTCTCGGCAATCTCTTGGTCTGTTTTCTGCCCTTGATGATGATTTTCATCGCTCAACAGCAATATCTTTATCCGATTCAGTTTGCGTACACTCCTCACGCCGCCCAGGGTTAGCCGATTGAGGTAGCTACGTTCTTCGCCCGGCAATCTGACGTTATCTATATGCTTTTTGCGTCCCATGCAAACCTCCTTCTTTTGCTCCTTGCTTCGCGTTGGGACGTATTTTATCGCTTACCCTTATCTACTCATAATCTCGATTACACTGTACTAGATTATAGCACAAAGTCTTTATCATTGCCGTTAGACAGCAGGCGCATGGCTGCGCGCGGGTCAGGTGTGGGTCGAGAACGAGGGGACGGAGGCGGGGGTGGTCGACGAGTTGGTGGCGCGTGGCGTGCCGGAGGAGGATGTACTGCTGGCATTTCAGCCGCCGGAATTGGGAAGGCGGACGGAATTGATTGCTGCGTGAGATGAAGGGGGCAAGCGATTTCAGCTTGCCTCTTTGTTTTTGCCTGCGTAAAAATCTATCTGACCTGCTCCTTTACAAACGTTTGGGGGATGGGTTAACATCATCAAAACAAAGCGTGTTTATGGAAAGGGGCTACTGATGCTGGCAACCTATCAGCTATCGATTGACGAGCTAGACGACTCATTTGTAAACTTGTTGAAGACGTTGCACAAGAATAGAGAGGTAACAATCATCATCCGTGACGAAATGCGCGAGGACGAGTATGCAGACGAAACCGAATATCTTCTAAGCAACGAAGCGAATCGCGAATTTTTGCTGGAAGCTGTGAGATATATTGAGGGCGGCGGCGAATTGGTCTCCGTTGACATGGATGACCTGCCGTGAGAAACGTCTCCTTCTACCCGCTTGCTTTCGAGCAATTCACAGAATGGGCAACCGAGGACAGAAGAATCTATCGCAAGATCGTTCGCCTGATCAAGGAAGCACAGCGAGACCCATTTGCTGGCACGGGCCAGCCCGAGCCATTGCGCCACGATTTGGCTGGTTACTGGTCGCGCCGAATTACAAAGGAACATCGACTGGTTTATAAAGCAACCGACGACACAATTGTTATCGCTTCCTGTAACGGCACCATTACGGCAAGTAGCCGCGCCCATACCAGCACCAGCCGGGCCTGCCCCTCGGTTCGGCTGGACGGGGCAAGGGCGGCTGCTCGTGCCGACGATCTACCTTCGGCTGCGCGAGGGTCGGGTGTGGGTCGAGAACGAGGGGGCGGGAATAGGTCTTGTTAAGGTGCTGCAAACGGAAAGGAAAAAGCTGTGGAGCGTTCACTGGAAATACAGCGAAAAGAATTTGCCTCGCAGCGCTTTCTCGCCATGCCGCTGGCGGGGTTGATTGCGTGGTCGGTCGTGGGGGTGGCGGGCTTGTTTCTGCCGCCGTTTCCACTGTCCATGACCCTGTTTGTGGCGACGGGATCGATTGTCTATTTGGGTCTGTTTCTCTCCCGCTACACGGGCGAAAACCTTATGGACAGGGACAGGCCACGCAACGAGTTTGACCGTCTCTTTTTCTACGCCACCGCCACGGCGCTGCTCGTCTTTAGTATCGCCATCCCCTTCTTTCAAGAAGATTACACCTCGCTGCCGCTGACGGTCGGCATTTTGACAGGATTGATGTGGCTGGTGTTTTCCTGGATTGTGCAACATTGGGTTGGCATCTTTCACGCAGTCTCGCGCACGCTGCTGGTAACGGCGCTGTGGTATATCTTTCCTGAACAGCGATTTGTGGTTATCCCTTTTTCCATCGTCATAATTTACGTCATCACGATTGTGGTACTGGAGAGGAGGCGGCAGCAACTTGCAGAACCAGCGTCTGCGTGAAATTGAAGGCAAAAAGGGTAAGTCAGCCCCGCTTGCTCTTTTATTCTCTTCCGCCTATTCAGCTTCCATCTGCGGCGCAAAGCCCAGGCAGCAGGCAAAATCCGCCAGCCGCAGCGAAAGCTTGACGTCCCTGAAGCCGCACTCCTGCAGGAGGACAAGATGGCGCGCGGCGGTTAACCGATTGGAGACGCTCGCCTCGCCCTCTTCGACAACCAGATCGGCGTTGAGGAAGAGACCGCCCGCCACCAACTTCTCCCTGCCCAAGCCGTAGAGGCGACGGATGGAGGCCTCGCCCCCCACATCGTGCAGCGACTGCATGGAAACAAACGCGTGGGGCCGACCGTCAAGCTGATCCAGCCACTCATCCTGATTAAGGTCGGCGTGAAGCCAGCGTGCTCGGTTCGCAAAGGGGGCGAGTCGAGCTTGGCTGTAGGCGATCAGCGCTTCGCTGCTGTCGATGGCGGTGAGGCGCAGCGTGGGCAGGCGCATCAGCAGCGCCTGCGTCAGCCCGCCCGCGCCGGGGCACAGCTCGACCACGAGCGGCGTCGCCGTCGCCGCGTGCTCGACGAAGTCGGTGACCTGGTCGACAATGTGCTCGACCACTTGAGCGCGCACCGGTCGATCCCGGTCCAGGCGCGCGAGCCACTGCTCGACTTCGTCCAGCGTTTGCAGATCGGCCGTGCGCAGAGGGGTTGTCTTCATAGGTTGTTGCCTATTGTTTTCGCCTGAGGCTACTCCAAGAAATAAAACATACCGGGAAGATCACGTTTCAGCCTCACCGCCCCCTCCTTATCGCTGGGTCGACGAGGCGATCGGATAGCCCCCTCCTCTCCACGCGTGGAGAGGAGGGGGTTGGGGGAGGTGAGGCGTTGACCCCAACCGGTACATCTATTTTCTTGGATTGGCCTGATTGGATACGTTGCCTTTGTATGATTGTACCACAAAAGCTAGGTGGTTGTGGCTGCGGCCATCCCCTGCCCACAAGAGGACGCGCTCTCGGATCAGCCCCGTTCGTACGTGGCGTGCTCACGCCGTAGCGGCGATTCCTCGAAAATAAATTCTATCTCCCCTTCGCCTTTACAAACATTTGGGATATGCGTTAACATCATCAAAATGGATGCGCTACCATGAAAAGTTTCTCATTCTATGTCGTGCCTTCAATCACATCCATAGCAGGAGGAAATCGTGAGTAATGGCAACACAAAGTCATTGACAGATTATCAAAAGGAATGGGACGTCTTGATTAATAAATGGGATTCGCATGGTTACGATATGCTATCGGATGAGGAAAAGATTTGGTTCAATGTACAGACTTTGCTTGGCGCGGTTGCAAACGGGGGATTTATCAGTTATTACTAACCCAAGTTGCTACCTGCAAATTTGCGCATAGAGGAGGATGGCTAAGCAGGTTGCAACCAAGCGATGCTGGAGGCGAGGCAAAAGAGCACGACTTTCAACTCGAAACCAGCCGTCGAGGTCATGGATGACTTGGGCAACAAACGCTCAATCATGCTGTTTCCACGGCCTGCGGTAGTGATGCTGAAAAAAGTGAATCCAGCCAGCGAGCGGGCGCTTCGAGTTTTTCTTGCGAATCGGATAGAGGTGAATCTCGTTATCCTCCAGGATATCCTCGAGACATAGTGGTTGTAGGCTTTATCGCCGAGGACCATGGAGCCCGACGGCAGGTCGCGAAGAGTTCCAGTCCCGTGGTGTCGCTGAAGCTGCCGAGGTGAGGAAAAATTCAACGGGTCGCCCCGTTTCGCTGACGAGCATGTGGATTTTCAGACCGTAAAAGTAGCGCCGTTTGCTGGATTTGTAGCCGCGATAGGCTTCATCCTGGTACAAGCGGCAGCGCGAAATGCGGATGTTGTCGCAAACCGGGATGGGATAGGTATCCACGACATAGATGTTTTCCTCGCTTTCGGCTTTCCAGCCTTCGCCCAGCACGCTGAAGAGTGTCAGAAAGTAGGGCTTGACCCGATGCAGTCGCCGACTGAAGCCTTTTGCCCAACATGCCCGGAATGTAGCCCTGTTCCTTGAGCATCAAACGCGCTGAGTTGTAGTTGCCGCCAAATTTGAGCGCGGCCACGAGATGGTCATGATTTCCGTCGCTGACTTGGCATTGCTTGTCTTCAATCCATAGCAAATGAAACGAGTATATGTCCATTTCCCTGTTTGTATTTTTCCCAAGAGGATTACTTGGAAACTCGGCTCATGTCGTACATCCAAGAAAATAACCTTGTAGCTTCTTGATTATTAACCCCATGCCTAACCCCACTACCCGATCCGCCCCCAGCCAGCAAGCTCGCCTACTTGCCCAACGCCGATGCCGAGCCGATTGCCGAGACGCTGACCGCCCTCGCCAACGCGGACGGCGGCACGCTTGTCGTGGGTCTCTACCCCAACGGCAAGTTTGGCGATGTTTATACCGCCGATGAAGTGTCGGACGCGCTGCAGGGAGCCCTGCGGCTGGTGCAGCCGACGGTTCATTATGAATGGGAGCAAACGGAGGAGGACGGCGGCGCAGCTATCGTGACGCTGCGGGTGAGCCGCAGCGATAAGATGCACACCATGGTGGACGGACGCGTGCTCGTGCGCAAGGGCGCGGAAAATCTGCCCGCGGACAGCGACGCGCTGACCAACCTCGTTGCCCAGCGCCCCTCTGGTGATTTTGAGACGCAGATCGTCGCTGGCGCTCAGCGCGACGACCTCGACGAGGGCGTCATCGATGAGTACATCGAAAAGCGGCAGGCGCGCAGCCCACGACAGCGCGTCATCACCAAAGAGCGGCTGCTCCAGCAGATCGGCGCGCTGGTGGACGAGCAGCCGACGGTCAACGGGCTGCTGTTGTTTGGCAGCGAGCCGCAGTATTTCCTGCCGCAAAGCCGCGCCGTCTTCGTGAAGTTTGCGGACGTGGGCCCGCGCAACCCGGAGGGCGGCTTTGGCTACGGGCGGAGGGAGGAGATCACCGGCCCGCTGCCCCAGGTGATCGACCGCATCTACCGTCTTTGCTGGGAGGAGATGGACAAGCATTCGGTGATGGACGGCCTGCAGCGCAAGGAGGAGACGGAGTATCCGCTGACGGTGGTGCGCGAGGCGCTCGTCAACGCCTTTGCCCACCGCGACTATAAAATTGGCGGCAGCTGCGTCGAGATTCGCCTCTACACCGACAGGCTGGAAATTACCAGCCCCGGCGGTCTGCCCGCCCACATCACGCTCGACAACATGATCGACGAGCACTACAGCCGCAACCCGCGCATTGTCAACGGTCTTTACCAGTGGGGCTACATCGAGGAATTGGGGCTGGGCGTGGATCGCATGATCGAGGACATGGTCAGCGGCGGGCACAAGCCGCCGGTTTTCGAGGCTAAGTCGCACCGCTTCACCGTCAAGCTGCTGGCGCGGGCGGATCGGGTCTCGACGCGCGTCGTCGCGCCCGATATTGCGGCGGACGCCAACGAGCGCCAGATGCGCGCGCTCCAGTACGTGAACCAGAACGGCACGATCACCAACCGCGAATACCGCCAGCTCTGCACCGACGTCGGCGCGGAGACGCTGCGGCTGGATTTGGTGGATTTGGTCACCAAGGGCGTGCTGCTCAAGATCGGGGACAAGCGGGGCACGCGCTATATTTTGAAGTAATGTTGGTGCGTGATGCGTGATGCGTGAACTGGTACTCGACCATGATTGGGCGTAAAAATGAACCGATGAGTTCTACCAGTTTACGCACTACGCACTACGCACTACGCATCAACCTCACGCGTCCCGTCGACTTGGCTCAGGACAGGCGACTATTCACGCATCATTTGTTCGCTGTGGTATACTTCGCCCTTTGTAGCTTGCTGTAGATTTGGATCCATCCATGACCAATTTTCGCGCTTCCGACGATCTCTACGCGCCGGAGGCTGATTTTTCTCTAACGCCGCTGGAGCAGGACGATGACCCAGAGCGGCTGACGCTTGTCGAAACCAATGCCGTGCAGCTTGTTCACGGCCCGCTCCCCGCCGACGCAGACAAATATCACGGCGACGAAGAGAGCGGCTGGTCGATCCTGCGCGAGCTCGTCGAGACGATTGTGCTCTCGCTGCTGATTTTCCTGCTGATTCGCGGCGTGGTGCAGAATTACCGCATCGAAAGCCTCTCGATGCAGCCCAACTTTTACGAGGGGCAGTTTATCCTCGTGAATAAGCTGGCCTATCGCCTCGGCCAGCCGGAGCGCGGCGACGTGGTCGTCTTCCACAACCCCAACAACCCGAACGAAGATTACATCAAGCGCATTATCGGCCTGCCCGGCGACACGCTGGAGGTGCGCGACCAGCAGATCATCCTCAACGGCCAGCCGCTGGACGAACCGTACGCCACCAACCCCATCTCCACTTTTGATCAGTTTGGCCCCGCCGTCGTCGAGCCGGACCACATCTTTGTGATGGGCGACAATCGCCCCAACTCCAGCGACAGCCGCCGCATTGGGGCCATCGACGAAGAGTTGGTCGTGGGCAAAGCGTGGGTGCGCGTTTGGCCCCTCCAGGAGTGGGAAGTGATCCGCCACCCCGATCTCAACGCCGATTTGGCGCTCGATCTGCTCGCCCCCAGTTCGTCCGCCCCCAACACCGCCCTGCAGCAGAGCGACTCACCCCTCGGAGCTTCCCAATGACCGACGCCCAAATCGAGCAAATCCGCGAGCAGATCGCCGACGCGCTGGCCAACGTCGCAACCAGTGATCAATCGCCGCTGCCCAACGCCGGCACGCTCGCGCCCATCGCCGACACCGATCTCAGCCCCGACTTGGTCGCTGGCCTGATCGATCACACGCTGCTCAAGCCCGGCGCCACCGAAAGCCAAATCCGCGAACTGTGCGACGATGCGCGCGGCTACGGCTTTGCCTCGGTCTGCGTCAACCCCACGTGGATTGCGCTCTGCCGCAAACTGCTGGAGGGCACGAGTGTCAAAGCGTGCGTGGTCGCTGGCTTCCCGCTGGGCGCGATGCTGCCGCAGACGAAAGCCGTCGAAGCCGAGCACGTAATCGGGGTGGGTGCACAGGAAATTGACATGGTGCTCAACGTGGGCCGTCTGCGCAGCGGCGACTTTGTTGCGGTGTACGAGGACATCGCGGGCGTGGTCGATGTGGCACACGCCAGCGACGTGCCGGTGAAGGTGATCTTCGAGAACGGTCTGCTCACGGACGAGGAAAAGGTCGCCGCTTGTATAATTTCACAGCGGGCAGGCGCGGACTACGTCAAGACGGCCACGGGTTTTGCGGGCGGCGGCGCGACGGTTGACGACGTGCGGCTGATGCGGCGCGTCGTGGGCGATGGCACGGGCGTGAAGGCGGCGGGCGGCGTGCGCTCGGCGGCGGATGCGCGCGCGATGATCGCGGCGGGGGCCACGCGCATCGGCGCGAGCTCCGGCGTCGCCATCGTGCAGGATTTGCGCGGCGAAGCGACCGCCGTTGCGGAAGAGGGGTACTGAATCTAGATTTGGGAAAGCGTTGGGACACGGATAAACACGGGCTTCGCACACGGATTTTGGCTGATTTTGAGAGGGGTTGAATTCAGGCTCTTCAATCCGTGTTTATCCGCGTCATCCGTGTCCAAATCTCTGTGTCCAAATCTTCTAGTCCTAACTGACTTTAGAAAGTTGTCACCGTGAAGCGAGTTTCGGATTACGCGCTCATCATCGGCCACACGTGGCGCTGCGGAAGCTGCCGCGAGCAGCTGCTGGAGACGCCGCAAACGCTCTGGCTCGGCTACAAGCTCAGCGAGCTCCAGCGCGAGCAAATTCTCGAGCTGACCAGCGAATCGTTTGCGACCGTTATGGCTTTGGCCGCGGCCACGGGCCTTGCCACCGATGAAATCGACGCGGCCATCGATCACCCGCGCGCTCGCCTGCGTCACCTCGGCGTCCAGCGCCGCGACGGTCAGCGGCAATATTTGTAACAGAACTAAGAAAAGGCTGTACGGGCACGCCATGGCGTGCCCGTACAGCCTTTTGTGAGGAGCGGCATGAAGCAAATTGTCCCCAATCTGTGGGAGCTGGAAGTCAGCAACGTCGTCCACTGCTACGCCTGGGAGTGGGCGGACGGCGTGACGCTGATCGACACCAGCCTGCCCGGCGACGGCGAGAAAATTTTGGCTGCGCTGCAGCAGCACGGCATCCCGCCCCACCGCGTGCAGCGCATCCTGATCACCCACATGGATATGGATCACGTGGGCGGCCTGCCCGCGATTCGGGCGGCGACGGGTGCGCCCGTGCTTTGCCACGCCGTGGAAAAGAGTTGATGGAGCACCCGCGCCGTCGCCAGCCCGCGTTTGTCTACCTGCGCCCCCTCTTCTGGTTGCAATCTCGCTGCTGCCGCGCTTTCGCCAGCCGCCAGTTACGCCCGACGAGCTGGTCGTCGACGGGCAGGAGTTGCCCGAAGGCTTTACCGTCGTCCACACGCCGGGCCACACGCCCGGCCACATCTCGCTGCTGCACCGCGAGCGCCGCTTCCTGATTGCGGGCGACGCGCTCAACAATCGCGGCGGCGTCCTGCGCACGCCGCCCCCAATCTTTACGCCCGATCTGCACAACGCCCAGCGCAGCATCTGGAAGCTCGCCAAAAAATACGGCAGCGACTTCGACACCGTCGTCTTCGGCCACGGCGAGCCCGTGCTGCAAAACGGCGGCAAGCGCATCCAGGGCTTTGCCAGCAAAATCTTCGCCACGGACATCTAGGCTCGTCCCCACGCTCTGCGTGGGGACGCCTCCCCGGACGCTCCGCGTCCTCTCGTGATCCTAAAGCCTTCTAGCTCATCGCCTGTTCGTGTGCCCACCGGAGACGCAGAGCGTCTCGGCAGGCATTCCCACGCAGAGCGTGGAACGAGCACGGCCTACCACTCGTGCGCCTGCACGGCAATTTTGACCACCGTGTCGCCCTCCAGCCGATAATCTCCGTTGAGCGCCTCAAAGCCCTTGCGCACGTCAAACAAATTGAGCCGGTGGCTGACCATCTCGGCAAAGGGAAACTCGTTCTTCTCCAGAATCGGGAGTCCACGCCGGAAAAACTCAAAGTTTTGCCCGCCGCTGCCCCACACGGCCTCGAAGGTCAAATTCTTGCGCATCAGCAGCTGGTTGATGTTGAAGTCAATCGACCCCATGTCGACGTAGTGACCGACCTCGACAAAGGTTCCGTCTTGGCGCACGTAGCCCAAGCCCTCCGGCGTGGCGGGCAAAAAGCCCGCGCACTCGAAGACCACGTCCGCCCCTTCGCCCCGCGGCGTGTGCGACAGCACCTGCTCCGTCCGCTCCTCGACCGTCGTCACCTCCTCGATATCGATCACCACATCCGCGCCGCAGCGTTTGGCAATCTCCAGCCGACCGGCCGGGCCACCCACCATGATCAGCTGGGCCGCGCCGCTAATTTTGGCGCAAATCAGCGTCGCCAGGCCGATGATGCCGGAGCCCTGCACGACGACCGTGTCGCCGATTTTGACCTGGCCGCGCAGCACCGCGTGCACGCCCACCGCAAACGGCTCGGTCAGCACCGCCACCTCCGCCGATGCGCTGGTCTTCATGATGCAGGTGTTGGGCAGGTTGAGGTAGACGTAGTCGGCAAAGCCGCCGTAGAAGTGGGGCGCTCGATCCGGGTTGCGCTCAAAGCCGTAAGCGCCAAAGCCGTTTGTGCCCGGCGCAAAGATCACGCGGTCGCCCTCGTGCAGGTCGTTGCCGAGCCAATCTTTTTTAACGTCGCTGCCCATCTCCTCGATCACGCCGACGTTTTCGTGGCCGGGGATCACTTCGTAGTCGAAGCCGTTCTGCCAGTTGTGCAAGTCCGTGCCGCAGATGCCCGACAGCTCCTGCCGCAGCAGCACGGCGTGCGGCTCGACCTCCGGCAGCGGATACTCGCGCACGTCGAACTCCTGCCCGTGGGCAACGACGGCTTTGGCTGTGCGTGTCATAGTGATTCTCCTTTGTAACGCGAAGCGCCGCTTCGCGCTGTGCTAATGTACGAATTGTTATTAAAAATCTACCCGTCTCGCTGCTGTCGAGAAGTGCTCGGCTGTGGGTGGAATTTGCGCCGAGAAAGGTGACCCTGCCAGTCGCGAAGCAGCGCTTCGCGTTACGCTTTGCTCGTTCCCACGCTCTGTGTGGGAATGCCGTCTTCGACGCTCCGCGTCGCCGCGCGACAGGTCAAGAAGCGTCGTGTATTACCCGGAAACGCAGAGCGTCTAGCCAAGCATCTACGCGGAGCGTGGAATGAGTTAGCGCTCAAATACAATCTCCCCGTCGAACAGCGTCAGCTCGACCTGCGCGCCCGCGACCTCATCGCCGCTGATTTCCTGCTCGACCAGCTCAAACAGGTCCCGATCCAGCACGATCAAGTCCGCCCGCTTGCCCGGCGATAAGCTGCCGATCAGCGCCTGCCAGCCCGCCGCCGCTGCCGCGTCCAGCGTGTAGCCGCGAAGCGTCTCGGTCAGCGACAGCCGCTCGTCGGGATACCACGCTGGTTGGCTCATCCGCTCCGGGCGCTGGCGACACACCGCAGCGTGGATGCCCAGAAACGGATTGGCGTCGGCCACGGGCGCGTCGCTGCCCAGGGCGAGGCGTGCGCCGGATTCGAGCAGCGAGCGGAAGGGGTAGAGCCGCTCGGCCCGCTCGCCCAGCAGCAGGTCGGCGGTGTCCATGTCGTCCGTGGCGTGGAGGGGCTGGACGCTGGCCGTGATGTTGAGCCGGGCAAAGCGCGCGAGATCGTCCGGGTGCAGCGTCTGCGCGTGCTCAATGCGGTGCGGCAGCGCGGGGGCTGGCTCGCTGGCGATGATCTCTTCGAGAATATCCAGCACCTCGCGGTTCGCCCGGTCGCCAATCGCGTGCACGCTGATCGGAAAGCCCAGCCGGGCCGCCCGCCGAAACTCCTGCGCCATCTGCTCGACGGGCGTCAGCACCACGCCGTAGTTGTCCGCTTCCCCGCCATCAATTTTCTCGAACGGCTCCAGCATCCACGCCGTGCGGCTGCCCAGGCTGCCGTCGGAGAACACTTTGACGTGGCCCAGCCGCAGCACGTCGTCGCCAAAGCCGCTGTGCAGGCCAAGCGCCGCCACGTGCGCCAAATTGTGAGCGGCGACGTTGGTGTTGACGCGCAGCCGCAGCTCCCCCGCCGCCCGCAGCCGCTGCATGGCCGCGAGCATGGCCGGCCCGTCGTTCAAATCCTTTTTGCGCTGATCGTGGATCGCCGTGATGCCCAGCGCGTGCAGCCGCGACACGCCGTCGCGCAGGGCGCTGTCCAGCTCGCCCTCCGTCGGCTCCGGCACGTGGCGGGCGACAAGCTGGATCGCCAGCTCCTTGAGCACGCCGTTGGGCGCGCCGTCCGCATCGTGCTCGATCACGCCACCGGGCGGGTTTTGGGTGTTTTGGTCGACGCCCGCGAGCCGCAGGGCCGCGCTGTTGACGACGGCCCCATGCAGATCCGCCCGCCAAAAAATCGCGGGTTGACGTTCGCTGGTGACGCCATCCAAATCGTGTTTGGTCGGAAAGTGCGTCTCGCCCCAGCGGCTCTCGTTCCACCCGCGCCCCGTGATCCAGCCGTCCGGGGGCGTCTCGCTGGCGCGCTGGCGAATCCGATCCAGCATCTCCTGCTTCGAGCGCGTCTCCGCCAGCGGCACTTCGCGCTGCATCAGGCTCCAGTCGTAGAAGTGAATGTGCGCGTCGCACAGCCCCGGCAGCACGAGCCGCCCGCCGAGATCGCGGCGCTGCGTCTGCGGCCCGGCCAGCGCCAGCATCTCTTCGTCGCCGCCGACAGCAAGAATCTGCGCATTGCGGATGGCGATCGCTTCGGCCCACGGCTGCTCTTCGTCAACCGTGAAAATTTTGGCGTTGTGAAAAACAAGGGTGGGGTGGAGCGAGGCGGTGGGCACGGACTCTCCTGGGTGGTTGGGGTGGGAACAAAAACAGCGTGCCGTCTATTGTAGTCAATAGACGGCACGCTGGCAAGGTGCTTATATTCGATTGCTGCTGCCCGGCGGTTTGCTATTACAACGGGTTTAGCGGCTTGGGAACAACCGGGCCGCTAGCAGTCAGACAATGTTGTTTTGGCAGGTACGGGCATGCCATGGCGTGCCCGTACCTGCCAAAACCTAGCCGTCAACATTTGTCTGGCCGACTGCTAGTTCTTGATCTCGAAGCGACCACGCTGGAAGTACTCGATCTCGTTGTCCTTCTGCTGGCCGATCCAGTACTGAACGCCGTTGTTGAGGGCACGGACGTAGCGGAAGTCGTTCTGCTTGCCATCCACATTGGGGCCAAGCGCCTGGCCGACGAGATTATCAAGCAGGCCCTGGCTGTCCGAGCTGGCGACGAGCGCCTTGTGATTGGGCGTGTTTCCCTCCGAATTGTAGCGATACGTCTTAAAAGTGCCGTTGTCGTTGACCGTCACGAGGAAGGCGTTGTACTCGCTCGTCGAGAGCTTGGGCGAGTAGTCAATGTCCACAAATTCACCCTGCATCTCGAAGCGCTGGCGGTTGAAGTACTCGATTTCGCCGTTCTTCTGTTCGCCGATCCAGCACTGCACCTTGTTGCCAATATCGCGGCAGAACGCAAAGTCGTTGCCCTTATTCGCCACGTCCGGGCCAAAGGCCTGGCCGACCAGATCATTGACCAGCCCTCCCTGATCAACGCGCGCCTTGTGGTTGGGCGCGCTGCCTTCCGAGTTATACCGGTAGGTCTCAAAGCTGCCGTTGTTGTTGACGGTCACGAGGAAGGCGTTGTATTCGCTCGTGGAGAGCTTGGGCGAGTAGTCGACGTCCACAAATTCGCCGTTGATCTCGAACTTCTGGCGCTGGTGGTATTTGATATTGCCACCCTGCTGCTCGCCAAGCCAGCACTGCACCTTCGCACCAATGTCGCGGCAGTAGGCGAAGTCGTTGCCCTTGTTCGCCACGTCCGGGCCAAAGGTCTGGCCGACGAGATCGTTGAGCAGGTTGTTACCGTTAGCCGTCGAAGCGACGAGCTGATTGCCGCTGCCTTCGGAGCTGGTCGTGTAGGTTTCGTAGGTGCCGTTGGCGCGGCGGACCGTGGTGATAAAGACGTTCTCGCCCGCGTTCGAGAACTCCGGCGAGTAGTCGATGTCGATAAAGGTCGTGCCCGACTCCTGCGCCTGAGCGGACGGCACCGCCAGCATTAGGGCGATCACCGCCGCCGCGAGAATGGTTAGTAACTTCTTCAATTGATTTTCCTCCGTTTGTAAAATTAACCGTAAGATTGACCGTGGTTCATGTAACCGTGGTTCATGTGACAGTTGCCCACGTGAACGCCCACAGCGTAGCGCGGCGGTGTCTACAAAATAAGGACAAATTTAGGGGATTTGTCCCGCGACCAAAAAGTTGCGTCAAAGATAGGAGGAGTGCGCCAAAGTAGGAGTTGGGTTGAATGGGGAGTGCGTCATCTGTCGCGGCGAGGGCGCGTCGACCGTTGCGCGGCGAAGCCCCTGCACCAGCGTTTCCGCCTGCGTCAGCAGCGCGTCGACCTTTGCCCCCTCCGTCGAGCCCGATCCGCTGGCGGTGACGCGGTGCAGCGTTTGCAGCGTGGCCTGCAAATCATCCGCCAGCATAGAAACGAAATGAGCCAGTTCGTCGTTTGTGGATTGGGCGCCCTCTAATTTTTGCAGCAGATTGGATGGGGCAGCGGGCACAGCCTGCCCCGCCGAGAAGGACGCCAGCCGTTGGCTCACCAGTTGCTCCAGGTGATCGCGGTGGCGGCGCAGGCTGGTCTCCATCTCCTTCTGCTTGGTGATGACTTGGGTGAACATGACGATGCCGCCAATTTTGCTGCCGCTGTCCTTGCTGCCGTCGATATACCAGGGGCGCACCTCCCAGCGCACCCAGTCAAGCGTGCCGTCGGCGCGCGGGAAGGGATCGGCGGGGCAGCGCTCCACGGCGCCCGCTAAGATGCGCTGGTGCTTTGCGCGCCAGCGCTGCGGAATTTCGGGGAAAACGTCGTAGTGCGAGCGACCGATGATGTCCGTTTCCTCGATGCGGTAATCCTCGTACCAGCGCTGCGAGGCAAGCAGGTAGCGCATGTTGCGATCCAATATGGCAACGGCGGCGGGCACGTGCTCGATAAAGTCGCGCAGCAGCGTTTCGGGCAGTCGAAATGCTGCTGGCAGGCGGATAGCGGCGGTCGCGGCGCTGTCCAAAGCGGGGGACGCCCGTTGCGTGGCGGGCGGCGCGGCGATTTGTGTCGCGGCAGCGGCCACGGAGGTGGTGCGCTGAATCTCCCGGTGGACGGCGCGCGTTTCGGCCAGCGGCTCCACGCCCAGCTCCTCGTGCAGCAGCGCCCGGCACTGCTCGTACTGGCGCTGCGCCGCCTCGCGCTGGCCCTCGCGTAGGTAGAGCTGCATCAGTCGGCGGTGCATGTGCTCGGCCAGCGCGTCGACCTGCAAATACTCTTGTGCGTAGTCAATTGCCGTGGCTGTGTTGAGGGGCGCAAAGTGCTCGACCAGCGCCGTGAGCACGTCGAGATGGGTGCGCAGCCAGGTGGCGCGCTCTTCGGTTAGCCAGGCGGCGTACTCGTGGTGGTGGGGCAGCGCAAAGCCAGCGAGAAATTCGCCGCGGTACAAATTGGCGGCCCGGCACAAGGAGTCAACAGCGGGGTGCTCTGCTGCCGCTGCTGCCCCGCTGCGGGAAACCGCACCGGCTTTGGCGGGGGGCGGATGCGTCCGCCGGGTAAACTGGCGGTGGCACTGACGGACCTCTCTGGCGTCGCACCAGATCAGCGAGCCATCCAGCGAAACTTGGTCGTTTGGCGTTTGGATGTATTCGCTTTCGGGCAGCGCGCTGCGCAGGTGGGTAAGCAGCCGGCTTAGCTTGCGGCGCGCGCTGGCGTTGTCCTCGTCCGGCCACAGGAGAAAGGCGAGTCGGTCGCGCGGCACGGGTTGCTCGCTGACGGCGAGGTAGTAAAGCAGCGCGTGGGTCTGTCGGCGGGGAATATCGTAGGGTCGGTTGTGGAAGTGGAGAAGTGGAGCACCAAGAAGCGATACGTGAAGCAAATTTTGTGGGAGCACCTTCATTCGGTCGTCCTATTCAATTTCAAGCTACAAAAGTTTTAAGCCAACAAAACAGCGGCAGAACAGCTTGGTCTTACTTATACAGTAGCCAGCTTATACAACAGCCAGCACCGGCTTCGCGGCTCAAGGGCAAAACGCAAAACGGCCGCCGCTGGATCACGATAGCGTGCGCGAGTATAAAATTTGGCGAGTGGAAGCGGCGGTAATAACGGCGAGGATCATCCATCTGCGGCAAGCACGGGGCTGCTATTCAAATAAACGTAGCAGCAAGCAAAATTTTACTACTTCATCTGTTTGACGAATTTATGGAACCTTTCCGCGCCAGCGCAGGCTTTGACAATTTAACTCGCGCAAGTAGCCATTTCCGCGCTTCAAAATCGCCTCCCCCATATGAATGGCTGCCTGCAGCTGTTTAATTGAAAGCTGCTTGTACGCCACCTGCTTGCGGCTGAGATGTCCATACCACTCATCCTCAAACAAGTGGTCGAGCAGAATGCGCATAAAGCAGTGGTCAAAGTGGACGATCCAGCCCTCGGCGCGGGCGCGGCTGGGCAGCGTCTCGCGGGTCAGCGTCAGATAGCGCTGCTGGAGGGCCTCGCGCGTTTCCGCATCCTCAATTTTCACGAATTTCTCCGATCCTGTAACCTTTGGCCCTCGCCAATTGACATACTAAGTGAGCGGCGCAAGCTGTGCACGGTTTGCCACTGCTCAATCATGTGTTGCACCAGTAATGCATTGCACCAGCTTAACCGACAGCAAGGGGCGGGCTCTGTGAAGTCCAACGCCGTATTGAAAAATGATCTGACTCTCGACGCCCGCGAGCCCGCTCGTGAGGCGGCCTTGGACGACGCCCAGTTAACCGACGCTCAGCTCACGGCGCTCGTGGCCGAGCTCTTTGCGCAGCACGCCACGGCGATCCGCGTCTACATTGGCTCGCTCACGCGCAACGGCGATTTGGCGGACGATCTGATGCAGGAGAGCTATCTTCAGCTGTACCAGACGCGCATCCGCCTGCGCGCCGTCGACAACCGGCGGGCCTGGCTTTATCGCATCGCCACGCACGTGACGCTCAACGAGCTCAAGCGGCGACGGCGCTTTGCCTGGCTGCCCTGGAACGCGGCGCAAGATGATGCCCGCCTCTCGTGGGTCGATCCCGAAACGCTCGTCAACCGCCGCGACGCCGTCGAGCGGGCGCTGGCGGAGCTGCCGCCGCCCTACCGCGCCCCGCTGCTGATGTACAGCAGCGACGGCCTCAGCGTCCGCGAAATCGCCGTGGCGCTGGGCATCAGCGAAGGCGCGGTGAAGACGAGATTACACCGGGCGCGGGAGAAGTTTCGCGTGGCGTATGAACGAGAAACGGCAGAGTAGTCAGTGAACAGGTTAGTTTGTCGGTTGTACTGTTTGAGAAACAGAAAACAGCCAACAAAAGAACTGAAAACTGAAAACCGATGACTGGTAACTAGTAACTGAGAACCATGAATAAGCGACACCTGGACCACCTCCTCGCTATCTACGACGACCTCGCGCCCGACGAGCGGCAGCGGGTCGACGACGCGATGGCCGAGCAGCCGCACCTTGCGGCCAAGCTGGCGACGTACCGCGCACAGGATCGCGCGCTGGACGATTTCGCCCGCTTCCAGGCGCGTCGCCTTGATCCAAAATGGAGCGACGAGATGAATACCCAATCAATGTTGGCGGCGCAACCCGCCACCCAACGCGGCCCCACGGCCCGGCTGCACACACCGCGCGTCGACCAGTGGCTGCACCGGCTGCTGCACTCGCCAGTTTCCGCCTTCCAATTTGCGGCGGCGAGCGCCGTTGTTGTGATGATCGCGAGCGTCTCGCTGCTGCTGGCGGGCGTCGAGCCGCCCGCGGCGTTGACGGCGGCCTTCGGACAGGCGACGCCGACGGCGGAGCCGGAGGCTGTCGACGTGACGGGCGAGGGCGTGGTGCGCTTTTTGTGCGACTACAACAGCCCCAATGACTGCTCGTCGTACAACGAGTTGGTTGAGCAGTTTGAAGCAGAGCATCCAGATGTGCAGGTGGAGCTGGTGCGGCGCCAGTCGATTCCCGGGCTGGCGGGGCCAAGCGGGGGGCCGCTTGCGCAGGAGGTGTTGGACGACGTGGCGGCCCGAGTAGACGTTGGCTTGGGTTGGCTCTTTCTGGTGGGAAACAGCGACCCGTCGCGTTCCTTAGTTGACCTTGCGCCCTACATCGAAGCGCAGCCCGGCATGTCGCGCGCCGACTTCTTCCCCGGCGTGCTGGATAGTCCGCAAGACGATAACAGCGTCTGGGCGCTGCCGACTTCGTTTGCGCCCGTGCTGCTCTATTACAACAAAAATATCTTCGACGAAGCGGGCGTTCCCTACCCGACCGCAGCGTGGACGCAGGAGAACTTCTTGCGCGCGGCCGAGCAGCTGACGAAACGTAATGGTGAGCGCATCACGCAAGCGGGCTTTGCCGACCCCCTGGGCCAGGGTCGCAACCTCTTTGTGGATGCGGCGCTGGGCACGCAGGATATTTCTGGGTTGACGTCGCCTGCGCTGGTGGAAGCTGTGCGCTGGTACACCGCTCTCCAAACCGAGCACCGCGTTATGCGCGACTTGCCGGACACGTTTGGTCGACTCTCCGTCGAAGCCCGCAGCGCCATCGGGGCGGGCAACGTCGCCATGTGGGTCGATAGCCCGCTCTACCCCATCGTGTCCCGCCGCCCCACCAGCGGCAACCCCATGGACTGGGGCGCGACGGATGTGCCCTCGCCCTACGCGCCGACGGGCCTCTTCTTTGGCGAGGGCTTTGCCATCAGTGCGCAGGCAGCGGAGCCAGCGGCGGCCTGGCAGTGGATTGAATTTTTGTCGCGCCACCCCATCGACATCGAGCCGCCGAGCGATTCCGAGTACGCCATGCCGCAAGGCTTCCCCACGCGCCGCTCCGTGGCCGAGGCAACGGACTTTTGGCGCTACTGGACGGAGCAGGAGCGGGCCGACATCGAGAATGCGCTGACCGAGCTTGCCAGCCAGGGAGAGAGGTGGAACGAGCAGGCTTACAAGTTAAGCGAAGGGTTGTACACCGCCTACGGCATCATTAACCAAAGCTTGCTTGCAAACAACAGCGTGGACGTGCGCGAGGCGTTGGCGCAGGCCCAGGCGCAGTTCGGCGTCACCCTGCAGACGCGCGAGCAGACGCCCATCGAAGAGCAATCGATGTTTTTGGACCCGGCTCCCTACGTCTACACCATGCAGGAGGGCGATACGCTCTATCGCGTCGCCACGCGCTACGCCTCGCGGGTGGAGTGGATTGTGGAGGCCAACAAGCTGGCCGATGCCGACGATTTCCAAGTCGGCGACGAGCTGATTATTCCCAACGCGCGCGTCTTCGTCGGCGAAGCCGGCGCGTCGACAGATAGCGCAATTCGGCCTGCCCCCATCACCGTCGGCTACGCCAATCTGGAGGCCGACGCCATCTACGCACTCTACCGCTCCCGGCAGGATTCTGCGCCGCTGGTGGACGCCATGCGCGGCGCAGAGCTTGAGCAATCGCTGCGCCTGCCCGTGGTGGGCCGCAGCGCGGACAGCGCGTGGCTGCGCATTTGCTGCTACAACGGCGAGCTCGTCTGGCTGGCCGCGACGGATGTGACGGTCGAGAATATGGAGGATGTGCCTGTGGTAGCGGCGGCGACGACCGAGGACTCGACCAGCGCACAGGCTGCCGAGCCGGTCTCGCTAACGGGGGAGGGCGTGGTGCGCTTCGGCTGCATCACTGAGTTTGAGTGTGAACTCTATGAACCGCTCCTCGAAGAATTCCAGACGGAAAACCCGTCAATCGAGGTGGAGCTCGTCGCGCTGGAGGATTTGACTACATTCCCAACGAACAAGATGCCGGAGGATAACTTGCTCGAAGTGGCATCCAGCCGCACGGATGTCTTCCAGGCATGGTTTTATCTGACCGAAGCGGATCAAGCCTCCCGCTACCTGCTCGATTTAGACCCATACATCGAAGCAGAGCCGGGCATGACAAGCGCCGACTTCTACCCGCAGACGCTGTCAATTTCACAGCGGGACAACGGCACCTGGGTGCTGCCCACTTCGTTCTCGCCAGCTTTGCTCTACTACAACAAAGACATCTTTGACGAAGCAGGCCTCGATTATCCCACCGCGGAATGGACGCAGGATGATTTCTTGCAGGCCGCCAAGCAGCTCACGCAGCGCGACGGCGAGCTATTTACTCAGCAGGGCTTTGCTGACCATGGCAACTGGGGGCTTGACCTCTTTGTGCGCGCAGCCCTTGCCTCGCCGGATGTCAACACGCTAACCTCGCCAGAGATGATTGAGGCCACAAGCTGGTACGCCGACCTGAAGCTGGAGCACGGCGTCATGCGCTCCCTGCCCGGCCTGCGTAGTGGCAGCAGCTCAGTTGATGGGAACAGCATTAAAGCGGGCAACGTCGCCATGTGGACGGATAGCCCCATGTACGCCTTAATGGATAAGCGGCCCGCGAATCTTGCCTCTTTCGATTGGGGCGTCACCGCCGTGCCGTCGCCTTATGCGTCAACCGTCGTCTTTCCCAGCGACCTATTGGCAATCAGCCGCAATGCCAGCAATCTGGGGGCAAGCTGGCAGTGGCTCGAATTCCTCTCGCGCCATCCGATTTACGGCGATCCACTCGACGATTCCGAATCCGCCATGCCGCAGGGCATCCCGACGCGCCGCTCGGTGGCGGAGGCGGGCGACTACTGGCGCTACTGGTCGGCCCAGGAGCGCACCGATATTGAGCAGGCGCTGGACAACGCCGCGCCGCTCTGGTTTACGGATGAGGCGCAGCTAAATGTCTACCAGGGAATTCTCTCCGCCTTTGATGAGATTCAGCAGGGCGCTGCAGTCGAGGAGGCGCTGGCCCAGGCACAGCTACAGCTCGGCCTGACCCTGCAAACAGAGGAGCGCATCGAAGCGGGCGCTGACCCGACTACCATGGATGCCGAGCCGCTGCTTTACACCGTGCGCGAGGGCGACACGCTCAGTAAAATCGCCGCGACCTACAACGTCGATGTGGAGACGATTGTCAAAGCAAACGCGCTGGACGACTTGAAAAATCTTGCCGCGGGCGATGAATTGTTGATTCCGGGTGCGCGCGTTTTCGTCGATGCGGAGGGCAGACTGATTTCAGACCGCGTGGAGGCAGCCTACGCTTTTCTTGAACGGGACGGCCGCTACACGCTCTACCGCTTACCGGGCGATGCAACCCCGCTCGCCAGCTCTTTGAGCCGCGCGGAATTGGGTGAATCGCTGCGCCTGCCCGTTGTCGGTCGCACCGAGGACAGCGCGTGGCTGCGCGTCTGCTGCTACAACGGCGAGCTTGTCTGGCTGGCGGCGGAGAACGTGACGGTCGAGAATTTGGAGGATGTGCCAGTCGTGGCCACTGCACCCGCACCGGAGCCGACTGCAGCGGGCTCTGATCTATCGCAAACAGAAAACGTCACCGACTTCGCCGACCTCGCGCCGGAGGTGGCCGACTTGCTCGCCAGCGGCAGCGCCGATCCGGAAAACGGGGCAGCGCTTATGGCTCAAAATGCCTGCGTTGGCTGCCACCTGCTTGACCCAACCGTGCAGGGGGCAGGCCCCACGCTCTACAACTTTGGCAACGTGGCCGCCGAGCGCGTGCCGGGCCAGTCCGCCGAGGCATATGCCTATACCAGCATCGTGGCGCCGGACGAGCACGTTGTCGAGGGCTATCAGGCGGGGATTCATCCACGGATTTACGAGAATAGCCTGAGCGATCAGGAACTGGCCGACCTGATCACCTATATGCTGGCGCAGCGGCAGGAGACAGAGGTGCTCACAAACGCCGAGGACTCCCCTCCTCCCTTCGTGACGCTGCACACCGTTGAAACGGGCGATACGCTCGACTCCATTGCGGCAAAGTACGGCGTGCGCGTCGAGGACATCTACGACGACGTTGCGGGCGAGCCAGTCGATGCTGATGCGCTGCAAGTGGGGGACGAATTAGCGATTGCGATGCCTTTTGTGAAAGCCAACCAGGAGCACATCGACCTGCGCGAAGCGCCGTCGGCGGAAGCGCCGTTGGTGGGCCGCCTGCGAGCGGAGATGGATACGCCGTTGCGGCTGGAGGTCCGCACGGAAGACGGAAACTGGCTACAGGTCTGCTGCTGGGCGGAGCAGTCGGTGTGGGTCGCCGCGGATGAGGTCGATTTGGTCGGTGGATCAATGGAGGCTATCGAGGTAGTTGAGGCGACGCCGTTTATTTCTTCTGATGTGCTGACTGCTTCAACCCCAATTTCGACCCCAACACCCTTTGTGGAAGCGGCTGGAGCTTTTGCCACGCTGCTTGAAGGGCCAAGCAGAGACGCGAGCGAAGTCGCATTGCTCGGTCAGGGAGTACCCGTTGGCATTGTGGGGCGCAGCGAAGATGACGCATGGCTCCAGCTTTGCTGCATCAGCGGCGAATTGGTGTGGGTGGAGGCGGCCTCCGTCGAGGTGACGAGTGATCTGACGGAGGTGCCGATGGTCGCGCCGGGGACGAATGTGACCGCTGTCAAGAACGGCATCACCTCCCCCGCGCCGGGCGATGTGGTCAGCGATACGCTTCCCATCGTGGGGACAGCGACGGGTGAAAACTTCAAGCGCTACGAGCTACACTACAAGCAGGCTCCGCTAAGTGACGAGACCTACGTCTACATTGGTGGCGGTGCGGAGCCAGTTGTCGAAGGTAAGCTGAGTGCACTCAACCTGCGCGAACTGCCGCTGGGCACTTACACGCTGCGGCTGCGCGTGGTGGACGAACAGGCCAACTACAGCGACCATTTCGTGCGTGATTTCAAAATCATATCGCCACCGGGCGTGGAGCCGCAGGTAGTAGAATTTGTCTACATCGTGCAGGCGGGCGATACGCTGGATTCGATTGTCGAACAGTTCGGTTTTCCCTACGGCTTCCCCGTGCACGTGCAGAACATTCTCGATGCCGAAATGCGCGAGCCGATTGATGAAGCGACGCTCGAAGCTGGTCAGGAGCTGGCGGTGTTAAGCATTCGCTCCGGCCCCGCCGCTGGACGGTCAGATGCAGAGGATTTGGTCAACCCCGATGCACGCCGCGACTACACCTACACCGTGCAGCCCGGCGACGCGCTGCCGGTGATTGCGCAGCAGTTTGCCGTCTCCGTGGAGGACATCATCGAAGCCAACGAAATTGAAGACCCGATGACGACTACTGTCGGCGATGAGCTGTTGATTCCCAACGCCTTGGTCTTCAATGAATCTTCTCCGCAGATGCCAAGCTGTCAGGAGACGAACGTACAAATTACATCCCCGCTGTCAGGCGAAGCGGTGAGCGGAGTCGTTGAAATCACCGGCGCGGCGATGGGCGAGCGCTTTCAGGAGTACAAGCTGGAGTGGGCGCCCGGCAGGACCGAGTCATTTAACTGGTTTACCGGCGCGTCGACGCCAGTGGACGAGGGCGTGCTCGGCTTTTTGGAGACGACAGCGATTCCCAACGGCACGATTGTCCTCCGCCTCACGGTTGTCGACGATACGGGCCGATTCCCACCACCGTGTAGCGTCGTAATCACCGTGCAAAATTGACAGACTCACTTCGCCAGCGGTAAGTCTGGCGTTGGCTGTCCAAAAAACTGAGCTATCCGATATTAAGAAGAGGGCGCAGCCATCACGGCTGCGCCCTCTTTGTGCGTGAACCGCCGCCCCGGCTGCTGCTAAAAGATTTCTTCCTTCGACGAGCAGGGGGAACCGCTGATTCACTTTCGCCTGGTGCGTTTTGGGGCGGAGCCGCTTGAAATGACAGCTTGCCTCAAACTAAATCGCACTCAAAGCGAAAACTGGGCTTGAATTATTTTTATAGAAGTTGTAAGATAGATATGTATGCACAGATACGTATACACAGATGCGTATACAAGCTCTTGACAAAAAGTCTATATCATTTTCACAACCTACTTTTTATGCAATTGGTTGCGCCCGTATCCACTTGTTTAGAGGTTTCAGCAAAGTCTCGCCACAACCTAAGGGTGCTTGGCCAGTATGCCAAACAAAAAAAGAACTGGGTCTACCTCAACGGCCGCTCCATCGATGGCTATCAAGCTCAATCCCAGAAGCCACAGCTCCAGCTGCAGCCCGTCGCGCTGGGTGATTTGGTGGCCCGGCTTGAAACGCTTGCCCCTCCGGACCCCATTGTCCTCCTAACATCGTCGCCCAGCTTTGATACAACGCCATACGACAATCTCGTTCGGTCTCTGATTCATCACGATCCGCCCGTTTATATCTGTACGCTCAACTGCTACGGGCACGCGCTGGCCTATATGGTGGAGGGCGTGCTGCGCTTTGTACACGAGCAAGCCCCCTCCCCTCAGCAGCTGACGCTCTTTGTGGAGGCGCTCAACAACGCCGTGAATTCCTTTATCGTCTGCCCACGCGCCGCGGAGTTTGAGCCGGAGCTGGGGGCAGTCAATCGGCTGTGGTCGAGGCTGACGCGCGCTACCGCCGTCTACCAGGCGCAAAATGGGGGCTGGTCGCGCAGCTCGCTGGAGGCGATTGGGCGCACCGTGGAGCGGGCGGAGCAGGACAAGCGCGGCTCGATGCTCGTGTGGGTGGATTCGCGACAGGACAGCACGCACGCCCAGCGCACGGTGCAGCAGCTGCAAAGCTGGGGCTGGCCCGAAAAATGGATCGTCCACCACCCGCTGCACCACGTCAGCCGCACCTTTCCCAGCCGCTTTGCGCTGATCACCATTGCGCCCCGCCGCGCGGCAATCGAGCAGATCGGCAACCTCATCATGCGCTGGGGCACACAAGATAGCGCCGTGACGGCGACCTAGCAGGTTGGCTCGGCGCAAAGCAGAAGATGGCGAGCGGACGACAATCGACGGTGAATAGGGTGCTGACAGACAAGCAGACCGGTTTGACGCCCCTATAGTTGATACGTTGAGCGGCGCAGTTCCCTGGCCAGCCGCTGTAGACTTGACGAAAATTTGTCGTGGGCATTGGGTAGAATATGTGGCAGAGGCCAGGTAGGCGAGGAATTCTTCCTCCGCTCGAAGCGACAAGCTAGTGTCCAAAGAAATTGAGGAAACCAAGGAAAAAGTTCATGCGAGATTTGACGCAAGAGCGACCGCAGGCCGTGCGCGTGCTGATGCTGTACCCGGCAGGATCGCCGCTCAAACCACAGCTGGATGAATACTTCATCAACGAAGAGCGCTTCCCCATCGTGCTCATTGCGTCGACGGATTCACCGGAGCGCTGCCGCTCGCTGGTGCGCGAAGTCTTTGCCCACGTGGTGCTGATGGTCGACGTGGCGCCGGACGAGCCCAACTGGTCCACGCGGCTGCTCCAGCTTTCTAAGGATATCAATCTCGACTACCAGACCGTCACTACCGTGGTGCTGACCGACGTGCCGCCGGAGAACATGACGGCCTATTACGAAAAGGCGCTGCTGGCGGGCGCGCGCGGCGTGATCAACGTGGGGCGCTTGGGCGAGGGCATGGTGGGCGCGTTTAGCGAAGTCGAGCGCACCGTCCTGCAGTCCTTTCAGTTTATCCGCCACAACAGCGAAAACGACGCGCGCCAGATGGGGCTCGATGTGCGCGTGATGACCGTGACCAGCGGCAAGGGCGGCACGGGCAAAAGCACGCTGGCCACCGCCGTCGCGGGCGAAATTGCGCGTCGCCGGTTGGACAAGCGCGTGATGCTGCTTGATTTTGATACGCAATTTGGCTCGCTGGCGGCCATGCTCAAAGAAAAGCCGCAGCGCACGCTGGCGCAGATGGCCTCGCTCTCGCTGGCGGACATTGCCAACCTGCAAACCTTTGCCGACATCCGCGACCTGGTCGAAATCGTCAACGTGGGCGGTGGGGCAGAGCTTTACTTCCTGCCCGCGCCCTTTACCACGCTCGAATCCTTTGCGCTCAAGCCGGAGAGCGCCTCCGAAATTTTGTCCACCTTTCGCCGCATCTTTGATTACACCGTGATCGACGTGCCCAGCCAGATCACGGATGCGTCGCTGGCGGCCTATCAGGCCAGCGAGCTGCTCTTGCTCGTCTGCGAGCCGGAGATGCTCGCCGTGCGCGCCTGCCGCCAGTTGACGCAGCTGCTGCAGGACCCCACCATCGGCAATCCCGCGGCTACAATTAAGGTGGTGCTCAACAAAGTGTGGGGCAAGCGCGAGGCGCGCCTTCTGGGCGAGCCGCTCGTCACGCCCGCCGATGTGGAAAAGCTCTTTCCCGAAGCCGTCATCGGCCAGCTGCCCTTCGATGCCGACTTTGTCAACGATCACATCAGCAGCGGCCGCCCCATTGGCAGCATGGAGCACAAAGCCCAGTTTCTTGCCGACATGCGCAACCTGGTAAATAACTTGGGGTTGGACCTCAATCCGCCGGCCCGTGCCCAGGCGGCAAGCAAACCCGCACCAGCAGCCCGCGGCGGCCTGCTGAGCCGATTGCGGAGCGCTTGACCCGCTCTGCCCCCATCTATTTTGCATCCATCTATTTCGCAAAGAAAAGCAGGAACATCGCGATGAAGGAACAACTTGAATTTCGGGGCAAGGATACCTACGCAGTGCAGTCCAAGACCAGCGACACCGGCTGGTACATGTCCTACCTCGTGCAGGCGCGCGCCAGCGGCCAATATTTTACGCTGGTGACCACCGGCGAGCAGCTGACCAATGACCACCGCGGCATCCTGCAGCGAGCGGCGCGCATTATGAGCACGGTCGAATCGCCCCACATCATCAAGGCGCACGACATCGACGTGCTGGACAGCCACCTCTTCGTGGTGCTGGACCAAATGGAGGGCCAGCCGCTTTCGGAGTGGATGAAGGAGCGTCAGCAGCTTGATGAATTTACGGCGCTGCGGCTCTTTCGCCAGCTCGCGCTCGCGCTCAAGGATTTGGAATACTACCGCTGCATTCACGGCAACATTCGCCACAGCAGCATCATGGTCTCGCCCGATTCGTCCAGCAAGGGGGAGATGCTGCTCAAGATTTGGGATTTGGTGCTCTCGACGCGGCTGGAGGACACGATTGCCTTTCAAGCGCCGGAAAAAATCCGCGAAAATCCGCTCGACATCCGCACCGACATCTACAGCATCGGCGCGGTGATGTACTGGATGATGACCGGCAAGCCGCCCTACGAGACACACAACACCGCCAAGCTGGCGCTGCTGATCAGCGGCAGCACGCAAGAGGGCGAGCAGGCCGCGCTGAGCGGGCGGCGCACCGATCTCACCAGCGACTGCGTGGCGCTCGTCGACCGCTGCCTGCAGCGCCACCCGCGCGATCGCTTCCAAACGGCCAGCGATCTCGTCGCCGCCGTGGAGGACGTGCTCGGTCGCCAGCGGGACAGCGCCGGCTTTATGATGCACCAGGCCAAAGTTGCCGCCCAGCGCGACGAGTGGCGCGAGGTGCTGAGGCTCTACGAGCGCGCACAGGCGATTCGCGGGCCAAAGAAAGAGTTTCGCCTGCTGGTGCAGCGCGCGGAGAAAATGCTCGAAGAAGAGGGCCTTGCCCACTACGCCAAAACGAGGCGAGACATTGACGAACTCCGCAGCAGCCGCCAGTTTGACGAAGCGGAAGAGGCCGCCGTGGCGCTCAAAGGGGCGATGACCAACCACCGCTTTTTGCGCAGCAAGCAGCGCGCGGAAATGCTGCGGGAGCTGGCCGAACTGGAAGAAATCATGCGGCTGGAGCGGCGCTTTCAGCCTGCATTTCTCACCTCCAACGCCACGCAGCAGGAATATGCGCTGCAAACGCCGCTGCTTACGGTCAGGCGCTCGGCTGCGGATCAAAGCGAGCGGCTGGATGCCGTGAATCTGTGGGCCGAGCCGGCGCAGGCGACCGTCTCTCGCCATGCGCAGGCCACGCTGCGCTTTGCAGACGGCGCCTGGCTCCTGCAGCACAGCGACGAAGCCACCAACTCAACCCGGCTCAACGGTGAAAAGCTGTCGACGGCTGAGGTAGTCGTCGAGGACGAGGATGTGATCTGCTTTGGACAGGTGGAGCTTGTCTTTCACTTGCGCAGGACGGTTTAGTGCTTGGCTAAACAAATTTTTGCGTTTTGGCCCTCACCCCTAGCCCCTCTCCCAGGCTGCTTAGCTTTACCCAGAAGTAGGAGGCGGGAGCAGCAAAGGGGGGAGGGCGGAGAAGAACCCCCATCCCCGGCCCTTCCCCCGACATCAGGGGAAGGGTGACTGGTTGATGAAGCGGTCGCGATGGAATAGTCTCTCTTGTTTATCGAGCGGGCGATGTCACAGAACAGTCGCAGAATCAAGGAGTCGACAGAAGCCCCCTCCTTGCCGGCGGGGAGGGGGTTGGGGGTGGGGTTTTGCCCGGCCCGCGATGCGCCGAGATTCGGTGGTGACTTGTGGGTAAAGGTAAGCCCAGCATGAGAGAGGGGAAGGAGGCCCCCTTCTCCCAGGCTGGGAGAGGGGTTGGGGACGAGGGCGCCAAATGTCAAAATTCAATTAGCAAAGCACTCGATAGCCCGCCGTGCGCTAGAAAAGTAGACGGTTCTGTCCAGATATACTGTAACCATTGCCAAATTTTCCACGTTTGCCCCAGCTTAGGAAAGCGCGTGATGCCATGAAGATTTCTAATGTGATTTGCAGAATAAAGTGGGTATCCTCATCGCGTCACCGCCGCGTTTCGCATGGCGTACGCCACCGGGTGGTTCGCCGCGCGTGGTTGAGCACGCTGGTGATTGTGCTGGCGCTCGTCTCAGGCGCGCTGGGCCCTGCGACAACCCTGCGGGCGCAGGACACGGGAACCCCAGGCGACGCGCCGGGCGACGCTCCCGTCGATGCCCCGGCTGATGCACCCGCCCAGCCGCCGAGCACACAGGCGCTGGAAAGTCTGCTCTCCGAGCAGAGCATTTTGCAAATTACCGGCATCGACACCACGGATTTCCCCGATGTCGAGGTCTCCGTCTACGGCGATAACCTGAGCGCGCCGCTGCCGGACGTGCCGCTAAGCCTGCGCGAGGATACGCGGGAGATCGCCGTGGAGAGCCGCGAGACGGCGGAGGTGGGCGTGCAGGTGGCCTTGGTGCTGGATGCCTCCAACAACATCCGCAACCCCGGCAACATCGCCGGCACGCTGCGCTATCAAGATTATCAGGCCAGCGTAGATGCGCTGGTGGAAGCCGGTGTCCTTTCGGCGCAGACGGATTGGCTGGGCGCCTATGCTACCGGCCCCAGCGAGGAGGCCTTTCGCATCATCTCCGATTGGACGCAGGACCACGGGGCCTTGCGCAACGACGTGCTGCTCTATACGCCCGAAGACGATACCGCCCAAACCCCGCTCTTTGACCTCGTGGAGTTTACCCTCGACCAGTTCGAGGACACCGAGCTGTCGCCCAATCTCAAGAAGTCGATCATCATCTTCTCCGATGGCTTTGACGCCACCAGCAATCTCGACCGCAACGACGTGATCCGGCGTGCCCAGGAGATGAACGTCACCATCTACACCGTGATGGTCATGGCCGAGGACGACGAGCGGCGCACCAACCTGGAGCGCATCGCCACGCTTACCGATGGCCGCTACGTTTTTCTCGATGCGATTGAAACGCTCGGCCCGCTTTGGACGGAGATTGGCGAGCAGCGGCAGCAGGAGCTGCTGCGCTACCGCACGGATGACGCCCAGCCCGTCGAACTGGAGCTGAGCGCGCAGCCGCCGGGGGAGGTGCCGCTGGTGCGGTCGCGCGCCTTCCCGGCCACCGGAGCGGAACCGGTGGTCATCACCGTGCTCAACCCCGCCGACGGCGAGGCCGTGATCGGGGACGCGGACGCGGGCAGCGAGTCGGCTGTGCTGCCCATCGAGGTGGAATTTAGCTGGCCGGACGGCTACCCGCGGGCGCTGCAGCGCGTGGAGTACACCGTCAACGACGATACGCGCGTCGTTGATAGCGGACCGTTTGACCAGTTTGATTTTCCGCTGGGCGATCTGCCCTCCGGGCGCTACACCCTGCGCGTGGCGGCAATCGACGAGCTGGGGCTGATGGGCAGCGCCGTTCCCTTGCCCGTGCAAATTCAAGCGCCCGCCCCGTTGCCCACCGCCGTGCCCACGCCCGTGCCCGAAGAGCCAGCGCCCAATCTGGCCCTAATTGGGGCGCTCTTGCGCGGCATTTTGCTGCTGGGGGCGGGCATCTTGCTGGTGGGCTGGCTGCTCTGGCGGCGTCGCCGGCGAGTGGATGAGGAGAGCCGCCCGCCTTCGGAAATCTCGCTCGGCCCCGGCAACATTCCCGCCGAGGACGAGTGGAGCCAGGCCGCGCAGCCCATGGCCCGCTTCGACGACGCGACGGAAATTCCTGCCGAACCGCCCTTTACCCCCAAGCCCGCGGCGCAGCTGGTGGCCGTGGAAAAAATTTCCCACCTGCCGCAGCGCATCACCCTGCGCGTTGGCTCCGTGGTGCGGATTGGCCGGCGCGGCGATTTGTGCGATGTGGTGCTGGACGACAAGCGCATCTCGCGCGCCCACGCCATCATTACCCACCGGGAGGATGGCTTCCACATCCAGGACGACGGCAGCAAGGGCGGCACGTACGTCAACCAGCGGCAGCTTACCGTGAGCGATGATCGACTGCTGCGCGACAACGACATCGTAAACTTCCACGCCGTGGGCTATCGATTTGAGCGGGAGCAGCTCGATCACACCGAAGTGCCCGATGAGCTGTTTATGGAGGGTTACGAGGAAAACGGCCGCGGCCCGGCAAAAGTGTTTGATCCGGATGACGTGCCGGCTGTCGAAAACAACGCCAACGGCGCATCCGCTGTGGAGTTCACCCAAACCTCGGTCGACGAGCCGACTGTTTACGTGGACGATGATGCTTAATTTACGGGGCAAAAGGCATACAGAGATGTGTAAAGCAGTGCGAAATAGGAGACGAAGCGTGCGGCAAAGCATGAGCCATGGAGTTGATAGATGATGCAGGATCTGCCACCCAACGTGGAGCCCTATCCGTTCAAGCCGCTGCGGCGCATCGAGTTTACCAAGATGTCGCAGACGTGGCTGGCCGCTACCCGCGCGGCGGCTCAAACTTCGCAGCAGCACGTGGTGTTGAAGATAGCGCGGCGCGACCAAACGGAGAATTTTCGCTCCAACCAGGCCGCCATTACCAACGAGGAGCGCTGGCTGCGCAAGCTGCAAAGCACGGCCAACCATCCGGGGCTGGTGCGTCTGCTGCCCATCGAATTGATCGGCAACCGGCCCATCTACAGCGCTAAAACGCACGACCCCGGCGAGCCGTGGTTTATTGTGGTGGACTACTTGGCCGGCGGTTCGCTCAAAGATGCGCTGGCGCGCCAGTCGGCGGTGCATCCGCGGGTGGCCTTGCAAATTGCGCGGCAGCTGGCCGTTACGCTTGCCTTCGTTCATCAAGAGGGGTGCGTGCACCTCGATCTCAAGCCGGATAACGTCATGTTTGCCAAGGCCATCGCCCTCAACAGCGAAAGCCTGGCCGATTCCCCCGTGCTGATCGATTTTGGCATTGCCAAGCCCGTGCGCGAGCAGCACTACCTCGGCGGCGTGGCGGCCTGGCTGGCGCCGGAATGCGTGCGCGCCATGGACAAGCACGAGCGCATTCCCATTCTGCCCTCGATGGACATCTATGCCCTGGGGCTGGTGCTGAACTGTCTGCTTACCGAACAGCACCCCGGCACGTCGAAGACCTTGGCGCTGGTGGATAGCAAGGCGTTGCGCAAAAAGGGCGATTTGAAAGCCCGGCGCAGCGAGCAATTGGCTACGGGCCTCAACGCGCTGATCGCCGCGATGACGAACAAGAACGCGGGTCGGCGGCCCACGGCACAGCAGGTGGTGGTGCAGCTCGACCACCTGCTGGTGGGCATGTCCATCCCCAAGCGGAAAGCGCGACCTGGCCGCCTGATGAGCTGGACGCTGGCGGGGGCTTCCGCCGTGATGGTTCTGCTGCTGGGCGCGCTTGTGTTTGCGCAGATTTCAACCAATTCCAGTGCGGGGGCACTGGGCGTTGGCGACGTCGACGGCACGGCGATTGCCGGCGCCTCCACCAGTTCAGCGGCGATGACGGATACGGTGACGAATGCCTTTTTTGCAGGCAGCGATTTTGGCGAAGCCGATGACGCATCCGCAGTGGCTGGCCCCATTGCTGCCATGACGGCAACCGCCAGCGCCACGGATACACTCACGAATTCCGGCACGCTCACCGATACCGGCACGCTCACCAGTGCAAGCACCGGCTCGAACACCGACGCATTGACCGACGCGCAGAGTTTAGCAACGGCAGATGCGCCATCGGCACTTACCGATACGGATGGCGCATCCGCAGCAGACATTACCACGACCGATGGTGTTACAAGCAACACGACCACGAGCGACGCGACCACGAGCGACGCGACCACGAGTGACGCGACGACGAGCGACGCGACCACGAGCGACGCGGTAAGCGTGAGCGATTCGCTGACGGCAACAACTGCTGCCGCCCTCTCTGCAACAACTGCGCCGTCTGCGACGGAAGAAATAACGGAGACTCCTGCGCCGTCGACCACAACATCGGCTACGCCCGGCCCGGATGATGAAGCGAGGGCTGATGAAGACGACAGCGCGGCGGGCGAGGAGGCAGAATCGCCAAACAGAGCGATCACCCCTTCTCCCCAGCCGACGGCCACGCGCGTCAGCTTGCCGACGGTTGCACCCACGCTTCCGCCAACCGAGACGCCGGTGCCGCCGGCAGTTGCCGCGCCGCCCGCTGGCCCGCCGCCAAACCCAACGGTGGCGCCCGCTGCGCCACCCGCTGCGCCCGCTGCAAATCCAAACAACCCCGGTGAGCCGCTGCCGGATCGCGCGGTCGCGTTGCTTGCGCCCGCGGATGGGGTGGATTTGGCTGGTCGCGTAGAATTTTCCTGGGGCTACGATTTTGAGCTGGGCTCCAACGAGCGGTTTGAGCCGGTCTTTTGGCAGGCGGAAAGCAATCGGGACGTGTCGGCGCTGGGGCTGGCCGCCGCGAGCCAGAGCAGCCTTGTCCTCGTTGATTTGGATGCCTATCGCCAACAAAGCCCCGATCTGCTCGAGCCGGGGGCGCTTTATCGTTGGGGCGTGCGCATTACGGATGGCGAAGGTCGCCCGCTGCAGTGGGTTAGCGGTGGCAACGCGTTTAAGTACGTGGGAGATTGAATCATGAAATCGATGCAGCTATCACCGTCCCCCAATTCCACCCAGGATCATGCCGCCAATGATTCCGCGAGTGGTTCACACTCTCACAAACCGCTAAAGCGCGCGCCGCTGCGGGGGCGCAAAACGGACCCGGGCGTGGCTGGCAAAGCCAATCAGGACAGCTACGCGCTCTTCTCGACGGGGCCAAAGCGCGACAGCAGCTGGGAAGCAGACCCCGAGCATTCGCTCTATGTGGTGGCCGTTGCCGATGGCGTAACGGGCCAGGCAGCCGGGGCCAACGCCAGCGAAGTGGCCGTGCACACGCTTCAACAGGTGATGAGCCAGCGCGCTCACAAGCTGCCGCCGCCCCAGTGTCTGCGCGAAGCATTTGAAGCGGCCAACGCCAAGATCGTGCAGGCCGCGCGCGAGGATAGCAAGCTCCGCGGCATGAGCACCACGCTCGTTGCCGCCGTGGTGGACGGCTGGCGATTATATCTCGGCCACGTGGGGGACAGCCGCGCTTACCTGATTCGCGGCAAAGCCATCCATCGCCTAACGCTGGACCACACCTGGGTGCAGGAGGCGCTTGATGCCGAGCGCCTGACCGATGCGGAGGCGCGCACCCACACCAATCGCCACAACCTGCTGCGCTATCTGGGCAACCCGCGCGGCCTCGATGTGGACCAAACCATCATCGCCCCCGGTACGGACACCGGCCCCCGCCGGCGCTTTGAGATGAACTTGGCCCTGCAGCCCAACGACGTCATCCTGCTCTGTTCGGATGGCGTAACGGATAAGCTGAAGCAGCCGGAAATTCTAGCCATTGTGAGACGCCACCGCCAGCAGCCGCGCGCGGCTGCGCGTGCGCTGGTCAATCTCGCCTTGGAGCGGCGCGAAGAAGATAACATCACCGCCGTGCTGCTGTCGCTGCCCGACCGCCGGTGGCCGCTGGGGCTTTTGGGGGTGGGCGCCACCGTGATGCTGCTGGCGGCGCTGGCGACGTTCGCGCTTTGGCCGCGGGCGCCCTGGCAATTGGCCCTGGGCGACCCAATCGCGGCTGCGCCAATTGAACGCGGCGACGTTGAGTCGCAGCCGTCTGTGGGCGACGCAAGCGGGCGGGGCGGCGCTGTCGCCGCGGAGGATGAGCCAGACGAGGAGAGCGAAGGAGGAATTATCAATGCCGTGGGGCCAATGAACGTGATCTCGCAGGTGACGGCGCTGCTCTCCACCGACTCTTCCACCGACCCTTCCACCGAGGACGAACCGGAGCCGCCAGTGGCCGCCGCGCCCCCATCAGACGCCCCCTTGGCGCGCCCAACCTCCACCCGCGTGGCCACGCGCGTGCCGTCAGCCCCCACCCCAACCGAGGTGCCGCCCACCCCGACCCCCGTCGCCGCCCAAGCGGACGCGACGGCCACAGCTACCGAACCATTCGCGGCACGACCTGCTGCGGCAACCACAGCCACAGCCTCGGCGGGCGAGACGGTGCGCCCGGAGCGAAGCACGGCCGGGAATGTGATCGAGGCGGAAGCGCTGGGCGAGCCGACCGCTGATCAGCCGAACGGCGGCCCTGCTGACGCCGCTGACGCCGCCGACAACGTGCAGGATTGGCTGGTGCGCCTGCGCAATCCCCTGGAGGCAAACATCAGCGGGCAACATATCTTCCTCTGGGAGCCCAACTTTACGCTGCCGGAGACCTACCTCTACGAGCTGATTTTTTGGCGCGTTGGGGATAGTCCGCTCGATAGGGGCTTTAGCCCCGTTGGGGCGGGGCGCGAGGCGAGCGTTGTGGTAGAGCTGACCGAGAGCGCCAGGAGCCTGACCGAGCTGCAGCCGGGGCGAGATTACTTTTGGGGCGTGCTGCTCGTCGATGCCGAGGACACGCAGCATCGCATTAAGCTGTTGAGCGAGCCGCAGCCCTTCCGCTTGTCCACCAGCGATCGCAATCAGGATGAGCGCGGTAGAGCGGAACCAGAGCCGGAAGAGCCATCCGGCGAAGACGGCCAGCCCGAAGATGAGCAACCCAGGGATGACCAACCCGAAGAAGAGGAGCCACGTTGATGGGTAAAAAAGTATTCCGCCACGGACATCTACCAACCCCCAACCGACTGGTGAGTTGGATCGCGGCTGCCTGTGTAATTGGCCTATTCAGCGCGCAACCCCAGCAGGGGATGATCTATGCCCAGAACGAAACGTTGCCCACCGCGCCCGCCAAGCAGTACCTGCCGCTGGTTGTGCAGCAGCAGCCGCCGCGCTGGAAGCGGCTGGCCAACGCTGGGGCCGAGCTTTCTGCGCTTCACTTCGAAGCGCGCCAGCCCGGCGACGCCAATCTCTACCTCGCCGACCGCCGACCGCCGGCAGCAGGAGGCGGCCTCTACGTGGGCAACGTGGGCGCAAGCTGCCCCGCCGACCAGTCGTTCCCGCCCGTCTACACGGAGGCGCGCGTGCTCTCGCTGGCGTTTGACGGCAGCGGCCTGGGCGTAGCGGGCACCTTCCAAGAAAAGGTCGCGATTCGTGCCGTCGCTCAATCCGCCGTGGACGAAGAGCAGTGGCGCACCACGGATGGCTCCCTCAACGCGAACGTTTACGGCGTGGCGCTGCTCAACGGCCTGATCTACGCCGGCACCGATGGGGGGCTCTACCGCAGCGACGACGGCGACAGCTGGGTGCAGGAGAACGCGCTGCCACAAATCAACGCCCTGGCCGCGCAAGAGACAACGCTCTGGGTGGGCACGTTTACGACTGGCGTCTACCAGCTAGCGCAAGCGAGCGGCGAGCTGCTTGCCCACAGCGACGGGCTGCCGGATGAAGCGCTTGCCGTTTGGGATTTTGCCTTTGACAGCGAGGGCGTGGCCTACCTTGCCACCAGCGACGGCATCTACTTTAGCGAAAATGGAAATCCCTGGGCAGCGTGGGGGCTGCAGGGGGAGCTGATCTACAGCGTGGCGTGGGGGGCGGCGCGCGGGGAGGATGCGCTCTACGCAGGCCTGCGCGAGGGCGGCGTGCAGGTGCGCACGCGCACCGGCCCAGCGTGGCGAGCGGCTGCGCTGGGCGCAGATTGGGACAGCCGCTACACCGTGCGCGATTTGGCCTACGATTCCGCGCAGTGTGGCGGCGGCCTCTTTGCTGCCACAAACGATGGCCTTTGGTTTTTGGGTCAGTAGCTGTGAAAAATCGCTGAAAGGAGCAGTTAACTTCGTTGCAGCCCCGTCGCTGCCTTCCAGCTTAACCGATGAATCCAGTAAAACAGTTAGGTGGAAACCGTGAACAACCCCTGTGTGCTATTTGTGGACGATGATCTGATGTTGGCCCGTGCCCTGAGCCGCGTGCTGGAGCAAAATGATTTTGCTGTTGTCCATGTGACAAGCCCCAGCGACGCGCTGAAGTGGCTGCGGGCCGAACGCCCAAACTTAATTATTCTGGACGTAGATTTACAGGCGTCGTTGACTGGTTACGATCTGGCGCGCCTGCTGCGCCAGGGCGGCTGGACGGGCTCTTACGCGCTGCGGGGCAATGAATTTGTGGACATCCCCATTCTCATGCTGACCGGCCACGACCAAGTCGACGAACAGCTGACCGGCTACGAAGCGGGCGTGGACCAGTATATGAGCAAGCAAGATTTGCGGCTGTCCAAGAAAGATTTGGATGCGCGCCTGCTGGTGGCTCAGCTGCGAGCGTTGCTCAACCGCAACCAGACGCCCACCACCGCACCCGACACGATTCGCATCGGTCAACTGTTTATTCACCTCAGCGAAGAGCGCGTCGTCGCCAACGCTAAGCCGGTGGACTTGACGCCCACCGAGTATTGCCTGCTACGCTGGCTCGCGCAACACACCGGCGTGGTGCAGAGCCGTGAAGTTCTTCTGGCCGAGGTGTGGCAAATTACCAATCTGGACGCGGGCAGCACGCGCGTCGTCGACGCCACGGTGCGCCGCCTGCGCAAAAAGTTAACCGAAGCGGGGTGCGGCGAGTTAATTCAATCCAAGCACGGGGTGGGCTACGTCTTGAGCAGCGAGTCGGATACGTAGAGGGTTCGCGTGTGCTGTCGCTGGTGGCTCAAAACCCGGTGAACCGGGTTTATCCGCTTTGCAGCCCGGTTTAGCAGGTTCAAGAAATAAATAGGTAATGCGGAGTGAGCATCCTCAGATGCGAACGGGTCGACGAGATTACCTGATTAAATCCCTAACCTGCTACACCGGGCATGGGCGCTGGAGCCCGGCGGCTTTCGCGCTGGGCGGTCGCTGTTTGCACAACCGTCTGATTCCTTGCGCCGCGCTGGTTTTGGTACTAAGCATGAGTACCGGGCGTTCTTGGCTGCCGCCGCTGCATGGGTAGATTGCATTTGATGTCTCTACGAGTAAAGTGAAGCATGAAGAAATTGTGGCTGGGCCATCTGAAGCCAAGCGAACTGCGCCGCCAGTTTGACCTGCTTTCCGTTCGCATCACGCTGCTTTTCACCATTCTCTTCGTCGCCGCAGCCGTTTACGTCAACGGTGCCGTCCTCCTGTATTCTCAGGCGGAGCTGCACCAGATCCGCCAGGTCGATTCCGTGGCCTTGCTGGCGCGTGCCGCCGACCAGCTTTCGCTCTACGTGGCAACGAGCACGTCGCCCGACGAGGGGGTGGCGCGGTACGCCAGCCGTCTCGTCACAAGCCTGCCCGGTGAGGACGTGGCGGTTTACAACCAAAGCGGCGAGCTGATCCACGCCTCGCTAGGCAGCCGCCTGCCCAACCGGCTCGTGCCCAATGACGACACCTCCACGCCCGTGGAGGAGCTGGCCGCAGAGGAGCCGCTTTGGGACGTAGGCTACAGCGCCCAGCCGCTGACCGATGAGTTTGAGCTGCTGTTTGGGCCGCTTCTCTTCGCGGATGAAGTTGTGGGCTGGCAGGCCATCTGCTACGATCTATCGACGGAGCAGCGGTTGAATCAAAACGTCTTTTTGCGCTCGGCAAGCGGGCTGCTGTTGATTTTGGCGTTGATTTTGTCGTCGGGCGTCTACCTGCGCAGCTTTACCCGTCGCAACATAGCTCCCCTCATCAGCGCCACGCAGCGCATCGCCCGCTCACAGTGGCAGGAGCCGCTGAACGCGGAGTTGACCGGTGAATTTGCCCAGATCGGCCACTCAATCGAGGCCATGCGCCAGGGCTTGCAGGAGTACGAGCGCCAGCGACAGCTTGTCCTCGCTCGCATTTCGCACGACGTGTTGGGGCCGCTCAAAACCATTTCGACCATTGCCTCGCTCAATCAGCCGGACGAGGCCGAACACGTCGCCTTCTCCGGCGGCAAGCCGGCGTTTGTCGCCAACGGGCACGCCAGCCCCTTGCAGGACGATTGGGAGGTCGTGGCCGTCTGTTCCGATCACGTCAACCGCCTGCTGGAAGATATCAAATATCTGGTGGGCGGTGGCCGCGTGGATTATTTGGCGAGCCAAAGTGCGTCGCCGCTGGCGCTGCTGCCCGTGCTGACGCAGATTCTCGCCTACTACCGCACCAAGACGGGCACGCGCGTGCGCTTCTCCCTCAAAGAGCCGGCCGCTGGCTCAGCAGCAAACGCGCCCTTCTGCGTCTGCATCGACCGGACGCGCCTAACCCAGGTCGTGGGCAATTTAATCGACAACGCCCTGTCCCACGGGCAGGCGACATCGATTACGCTGTCGCTGCGCCGGGAAGCGGTGGGCGAGCAGGATTTTATTTGGCTGGGCGTGCAGGACAACGGCATTGGCATTCCGGCGGCGGTGCGTCCGCGGATTTTTGAAGAACGCTTTTCTACCAGCGGAATAAATGGCGACGGAAATCGCGGCGCAAACGGCTGGACAGCATCGCACTTCCACCAGCGCGGCAGCCACCAGCACGAGAGCCATCACGGGTTGGGGTTGGCAATTGTGGCAGATATTATACGCGCCAGCGGCGGCGCCATCGACGTCGACGGCGCGCCGCAGGGCGGCACAACGTTTACGCTGCGGCTGCCTGCCTGTCGCGAGGCAAGCGGTGATCAAAGCGATGTTGAGCCCTGCAGCGCCGCGGGTGGGGCGGCGGTTGCCGAAGTTGTGCACAACGGAGCGGACAGTGCGGGGGAAGCGGTGACTCATGCTGTTTAAGGTGTGGTGCGTGGCGTGCCTGGCGGCGTTTGTCTACTGTGGCTACGTCGACAGCCGCACGCGCAAAATCCCAAACCGGGTGACCTACCCCTTTCTGCTGGCCACGCTGACGTTGACGCTGGTGGTGGGATTGTGGCCGCCGGCGCTCTACGGTGGCCTGCTGGCCGGCGGCGTGCTGCTCGTGCCGCGGCTGGTGGGCGGGCGCAGCGCGGGCGGCATGGGCGACGTAAAGCTAGGCGCGCTGGGGGGACTGCTCGTGGGACCACAGCTCTCGATCTTGGCGCTGCTGCTGGCCTTTGTCAGCGCATCGCTGGTGCTGCTGCCGCTGATCATCGCCAAACGGGTAAGCTGGCGACAGCCCGTTCCCTTTGGCCCCTTTCTCGCGCTGGGCTTTGGTCTCTTTCTCGTGCTCTTTATTTTTGCTAGCTAACTGCTGAGGATCTTCAACCATGATTGCAAACACCCACCGCTGGACGCCGCTGACGCGACCGCAATTTCAACAGCCGGACGGCAACACGCTGGCAATGGACGAAGCCACCGCCGAGCTGGCGCGTCAGTGGCAGGAAAAATTTCTGCAGAGCGTCAATCTCGAAGAGCTGATTCGCATGGAGCCCTCCGTGCGGCGCACGCGCATTGAGCAAAAGCTGAGCGACTTGATGCGCAACGGGGAGGATAAGCTGCCGTACGGGCAGTACAATCAAATCGTTACGTATATTTTGAACGAAGCGCTCGGCTACGGGCCGCTCGCCGGCCTGATTTACGATCCGGGCATCACCGAAATTATGGTCAACGGCCCGGATTCGATCTACATCGAGCGCGATGGCAAAATCCAGCCCTATTACGACATTCAATTCCAGGGCGAAGAGCATCTGCGCAACATTATCGACCGCATTGTCTCGCGCGTGGGGCGGCGCATCGATGAATCCAGCCCCACGGTGGATGCGCGGCTGGAGGACGGCAGCCGCGTCAACGTGATGGTGCCGCCGCTGAGCCTGGACGGCCCGATTTTGACCATCCGCAAATTTCAGCGCAACCCCTTTGATTTGGATCAGCTCGTTCACATCGGCACGCTCAACGAGGAGATGGCGCGCTTTCTCGAAGCCTGCGTGCGCGCGCGGCTGAGCATTCTCGTCAGCGGCGGCACGGGCGCGGGCAAAACGACGCTGCTCAACGCCCTGGCCAGCCACATCGACCACCGCGAGCGCATCATTACCGTGGAAGATTCCGCCGAGCTGAAGTTTCACCAGCAGCACCCCCACGTGGTGCGCTCGGAAACGCGCCCCCCCAACATGCAGGGCTCCGGCCAGGTATTGATTCGCGATCTCGTGCGCAACGCGCTGCGCATGAGGCCGGATCGCATCGTCGTTGGCGAGGTGCGCGGGGCCGAGGCGCTGGACATGCTTCAGGCCATGAACACCGGCCACGAAGGCTCGATGACCACGATCCACGCCAATACGCCCCACGATGCGCTGCGCCGCGTCGAGACGATGGTGATGTGGGCCGAGGGCGCATCGTCACTGCCGCTGACGGCCATCCGCGAACAAATTGTCAGCGCCATCAACATCGTCGTACAGATTTCGCGCTTCCCCAACGGGCGCAAGGTCACCGCCATCAGCGAAGTGCAGGAGCTGCGCCGCGGCGACATCATCATGTCCGACATTTTCCGCTTTGATGTCTTTGAAACGGATTCGGTCAACGGCAGCGTCTCCGGTCGCTTTGACGCCACGGGCGTTGTGCCCTCGCGCTACATGCAGCTGCAAACGCGCGGCGCCCGCAACCTGACGCCCAAGATGTTTGAGCCAAGCTACTTTGCCAGCCGCTTTGGCGAGATTATGCTGGACGAGAACGTCACCGAAATTATGATCAACGGCATTGCCGATACGCGCGTCGAGCGGCGCAACCAGGGCATCGTCTCCGTGCCGCTCTTCTTCGACAGCGAAGCGCACCTGATCAGCACCATCAACAGCATTATTGCGCCGCTGGGCAAGCGCATCGACGCCCGCAACCCGACGGTGGATGCGCGCCTGCCGGACGGCAGCCGCGTCAACGTCGTCATCCCGCCCGTTTCGCAAAATGGCCCGGTGATGACGATTCGCCGCTTTCCCAAGGAGCCCATGCGGATGCGCGACCTGCTTGAAGGCGGCTCGCTGACGCGCGAAATGGCGGATTTTCTGCGCGCGGCGGTGCAGGCGCGTCTCAACATTCTTGTCAGCGGCGGCACGGGCAGCGGCAAGACGACGCTGCTCAACGCGCTCTCCAGCTTTATCGCCGAGAGCGACCAGGACGAGCGGCTGATCACCATCGAGGATGTGGCCGAGCTTCAGCTCCAGCACGATCACTGGATTCGGCTGGAGGCGCGCCCGGCCGATGATTTTGGCGAAGGGCAGATGACGATTCGGGATTTGGTCAAGAACGCGCTGCGTATGCGGCCGGATCGCATTATCGTGGGCGAGGTGCGCGGCGGCGAGGCGCTGGACATGCTCCAGGCCATGAACACCGGCCACGAAGGCTCGATGACCACCGTCCACGCCAATACGCCACACGATGCCTTTAGCCGCCTCGAAACGATGGTCGCCTACGACGGCACGTCGCTGCCGTCACACACTGTGCGCGCCCAGATTCAGGGCGCGCTGGACCTGATCGTGCAGGTCAGCCGCCTGCCGGACGGTCGCCGCCGCGTCATGAAGATTTCCGAAGTCAACAAGCAGGATCGCGATCATCTTTCCGTCTCGGATATTTTTGCCTACCACCTGGAGAATGTCGCGGAGGAGCTGCCGCTGATGGCTGGACACGTTAACGGCCACTCCAACGGCCACCCCGACGGCCACGCGCCAGCCAGCAGCGGCAGCGGACGCAGCGACGAAGAAGGCCACCGCTGCGTCAACGCACACCCGGCCTGCCTCCGGCTCATGCGCGAGCGGGGCACTGATTATGAATTGGAGCTAAACGCATGACTCTTGTTCCCGTGATTCCGATGTGGATGCAGCTGGCCCTGGCGCTGGGCCTGGGCGGCGGCGTCTTTGTACTGAGCGGCGGCATTTTCAACCTGCTCTCCTCGCGGCGGCAGGGTCGCCACGTGGAGGAGCGGCTGCAGCGTTTTGGTCGCTACGCCCGCGGCAAGAGCCTGCGCCAGCGGCTGACGGAAGGTGCGGAAGCGCGCCTCGCTTCCACCAAGTTCGGCCAACGCGTGCAGCACAATCTGGATGCGGCCGATCTGCCCTGGAGCCTGCTGCTGCTCGTAGCCATCTGGAGCGCGCTTCTTGTCGTGATTAGTTTGGCGCTCTACCTGCTGCTCTCGCTTGGCTCCTACACCAACGCGGTTTTGAGCGTTGGCGCGACGACATTCTTGATTTATTTCTACCTCATGAACCGACGCGACTCCTATGAGCGCGCCCTGCAGGCGCAAACGCCCGACGTTGCCCAGCTCATCAGCAACAGCCTGCGCGCGGGGCAATCGCTCTACTTCTCGCTCTTCGAGGTGGAGGAGAAGCTGCCCAACCCAGCCAGCCGCGAGTTTCGGCGGCTGCGCCAGCAGATTGATCTGGGTGAGCCAACGGATCAAGCATTGCGCAACTTTATGGAGCGCCACCCCGGCGAGGAGATGCGCATTCTGTTTACGTCGCTGCTGGTGCAGCGACGGGCGGGCGGCGACTTGATCAAGACGCTGGCCTCGATCTCTTCTGCGATTCGCGCGCGCCGCCGCGTGCGCAACGAGGTGGACACCATCACCGCCGAAGCGCGCCAGACGAGCCTGATCGTGTTGGTGCTGCCCTTTATGGTGCTGGTAATTCTCAACCGCGTTTCGCCCGGTATGGTGACGCAGTTTATTGCAAATCCGCTGGGGTTGGTCTTTTTCATTATTGTCTACCTGCTGCCCCAAGTTGCAGCCTTCTTTGTGATTCGGCGCATTGGAAACGTGAAGGTTTAGCAGAGGCAACGGCAAGCTAAGCGCGCTTGGCTTGAGCAAGACTTGAGCAAGATAAGAGGATATCTACATGATTACACTGTTGTTGGCCCTCAGCATGGGCGCTTCTATCTTTATGGTGGTGCACGGCTACGCCCTGCGAAAACAAGCGAACGCTTTTGATCCGCTAGCCGCCGCCTACACAACAGGCGAAGCGCTGCCGGAGGCAGAGGCTAAACCAACGCTTCGCGAGCGGTTGCTTACATTTTTGAAGCGCTTCTTTGAAGGCGTAGCGACCGATATGGAGTGGCTACCACGACCCATCAATTTATCGCAGCGCTTGGCCTGGGCGGGGAAATTAGGACAAGTGTCCGAGGCCCAGTTTGTTGGCGAGCAGCTGCTCTACATGCTGGCCATGTCGGCGTTTGGCGGGTTGGTGGGTTACTACCGCGATAACTTGGGCCTAGCGCTCGTGCTGATCGTGGTGTTGGGCGTCGCTGGCTTTTACTTGCCCGTTTATCTACTTAACCAGGAAGGCAAGAAGCGCCAAGCGGAAATTACCGTCTCGCTGCCGGATGCCGTTGATCTCATCAGCACATCCGTATCGGCGGGCCTCCCGATGGATCGCGCGATTGGCTATGCGTCGCAAAATGTCGAGGGGCCGCTGGGCGAAGAGCTGACGGCTTTCCTGCAGCAGATGGAGCTGGGCACGCCGCGCAGCGATGCGTTTCAAAATCTCGTCTGGCGCAATAATTCAGACGAGATGCAGATTGTCGTGGGCGCGCTGCTGCAGGGGCAGAGCATGGGCGTGCCGGTTGCCGAAACGCTGGAAGCGCAGGTGGATTTGATGCGGGAACGGCGACTGCAGCGAGCCAAGGAGGCGGGTTCCAAGGCTGCACCGCGCATCACGCTCGCCACAACCATCTTTATTGTCCCCTCCATCTTCCTGATGTTCCTGGCGGTGGTGGCCTATTCTATCTTCCTCAACGCACAGCCGCTCTTCACGGCTGGCGGGTAATTCGCCCAGAATTTGCTCGCGCAGATTTTGTTACAACTTTGTTACAAATGAAACGCGCACGGCCCCAAATCCATGATACACTTTGAACAGAAGTTACGTCGACGTGTCAGCCACAGCCAACATCAGTCGCGACACGGGGCTAACTACCATTCAACTCAGATCGGTCTTAATTAAAAGGAGCAAACTATGAACAGCTTGATCAACACCCTCTACTGGAACATTTGGGCGCAGCTGGACGTAACCGAAGAAGATGGTGCCGAAGCCATTGAGTGGATCGCCATGGTCGCCGTCATCCTGATTATCCTGCTGGCCATGGAGCCTCTGATGTCGGCCGGTGGTACAACCTGGGCCGGTGAGATCGTGGCTGCCGTCAGCTCTTGGATTGCTAAGTTCGTCTAAGCAATCCACTGCCTAGCGTGCTTTCGTGCCGCGCGGTTCAAGCAGCTAGGCGCGAAAACGCAATACGGACGCGGCAACGAGCCGCGTCCGTATTGCGTTCTGGACACTCTTTGTAATACTTCTCATTTGTGTTTGCGGGCGTCGCTCAAACTTTTTAACCATCGAGCAACTATGATCAAGCAACTTTTTTCCAAACTCCATCATCTCCGCCGCGGAGTTCAGAGCGAGGATGGCTCACAGCTAATTGAGTACATTGCCGTTGTGCCCATGCTGCTGACGGCCGCGCTCATTGGCTGGCAATTTTTGATGGCGGGCCACACTTTTGTGGTGACGGCGAACGGAGCACGGGAGGGGGCGCGGGCGCTGGCCGTTTGCCGAGGCACGGCGGGCGACGCAACGGCTGCCGTCAACGACGCCGTGGCGGGGGTCTTCCAGCCGCAGACAAACGCATCGCGCGGCAGGAGTGCCGTGGTGGAAGTAACAACCAAAATTCCCGTGATTGATATTTTCCGTAATTTTGATGAGCGCTTGCCGCCCGTACGCTTTCGAGCGGTGATGCGTGCAGAAAAATGTAGGTAGCCGCAACAGCGTAATGCAACAGCGTAATGCAACAGCGTAGCGTTATGGCATAACGGTCGCAACTCATGATTACTACTTGGATTTACTACTGGTTCATCTATCGCCCTTCGCGGCGCGGCCGTCCGCTTGCCGCACGCGACGTGTACAAAGTTGTGCACGAAGAAGAAGGCTTTTCCACCTTCTTTACGGGGGTTGCCCTATCCTTTCTGATGCTTGCCGCGCTCTATATTTTTATGCCCTACGTCGACACCTACACGAGTCGACGTTTTTCGCAGAATGGATCCGATGCGGCGGCGCACGCTGGCGCGGGCCGCTATGCCGATGATCTCTCGATTCGCTTTCCGCAGCCGTTGCCTTATGTTGAACTATCGATGGCTTACTGCCCCAGCGTCAGTAAGCCATCGCTAAAGGACGTGCGCGACAAGGCGCGCAAGCGAGCCGTACAGCTTTACAAAACGTATTACAACGCTTATGTGCCTGGGGCGATGGGCATGGTGCGAGGCGAAGCTGCTTCCTACGCCAGTGCCAACAGCGAAGCACAGCTGCGCGGTTTTTTTGCCAACGTATCGCGTCGCCACGGCGAGTACGAGTTTGATCACCGTCCATCGCGCGAGACGCTGTACCCTATCTACGTAAAGGCAGATACGGAGCGCGAGTACACACCGTGGACGGGCCGTTCGTTTGACGCGCCAGCCCAGGGTGCCGCCATTGCCTTTGTCACTAAAGTAGAAGCTACCGTTGATAGCGCCACACCGCACCCTTGGATCATTGATCCCGTGTTCAAAACGCCCTGCATTACCTGGATGGTGCAGTACAGGTACTCGTGGGAAATTACGATGATCAAGTACGAGTAACAACAAAGCCACAGGCGAAATCTACCATGATTCTTTTAACCTATCTGCGTCTATCCATTTGGCTGCACGAAAAGCTGATTCAGCCTTTGCACGAGGAGCGCGGTGTCTCTTCTATAGAAGGCATTGCCCTCGTGGCCGTTGTCTTTATGACGCTAACGGCGTGCTTGGTCTATCTGATGGGGCCGGGGCGGGCGACGATAAGCAATGCGTTGAACACAAGCCTTGGTCAGCAGCTTGGCCGGTGGCGCTGAGCGATTTCGTCTCTGTCATTTCAACTGTCTTGTCGTCAATTGGCTAATTTCACCTATCTACTCAGCGGGTAAAGCCTGTGCAACCCTTCTCCAACCACAAGCAATCAAATCGTTCAAGCGAGGCTCGCGCCCTTTGGCAGCGGGTCTGTTCCGCGCTGCGGGAGAACGGCGGGGCGGAGCTGGTCGAATGGATTGGGTGGATGGCGATCGTGATGATCACGCTGGGGGCGCTGATGGCGCTTTACTTTGCCAGCGCCAGCGGCGCCCAGATGGGGCGGGCGGTTGAATGTGAGATTGCGGAGTGGGCGTCGGAGTGGTCGGGGGCGGGGGCGGGCGACTGCAGCGGCGGCGGTGGGATGACAGCAGGCCCCATCGGCGGCGTGCCCGGCGACGCCGCCGACGTGATTCCGGTCTTTGTCGAACCGCCGATGCCGCCGCTGCCGGGCGCCCTCGATGATGCAGACTACTTAGAAGAGGATTTGCCCGAAGGCCGCCCCATCAACCCCAAAACGGGGGAGGGCTACGAACAAGCGCCGGACGACCCCGAACTCGAAGACGAGCTGTGCGAAGACCAAAGCATCTGGGGTGCAATGCGCCAGGTGTGGAACGGCTTTGTGACGGACGGGCTGTGGGAGGATGTGAAGGGCGTTTGGGAGCTGATCGTCGACGTGGCTAAGTACGCCTGGGGGACGGTCTCCGGCGGTACCTCCGACGACGAGGTAATTGAGAAGTATAGCGCGGTGCTGGGGGCCATCTTTGAGCACCCGGAGCAGGTGCTGCTGGCGCTGTTCGAGAAGCCAATCGAGGATTGGGAGAACGGCTGCTACGTCGCCGCCCTAAGCAACGGCGTCTACATGTTGCTGAGCCTGGTTGCGCCCGGCGACGAGCTGGCCAAGGTGGTTCGCCTGCTGCCGGACGAGTTGGCGCGCGTCATCACCACCATCAGCCGCATGAACGTGGACGAGCTACTGACCCTGCTCAACCGCGCCGAAGACTTGACGCCGGAGGAGTTGGCCGCCATCTACCGCCGCCTGGAGAAGATGACGCCGGAGGAGCTGGCCGACGCAGGTATCACGGCGGAGAAGCTGGAGGAGCTTGGGTACAGCGATGAGGCGATTGAAGCAATTCAGCGCAAGAATCCTTGTGCGATTGGGTTTGCGCCAATTCGCAAGCCACCAGGGTTGGCGAAGACGGTGTTTCGAGCAGAGCTCAGTGCGGGGCCGTGTGGTATTCCAACTCGCCCCTTTGCACACAGTAACGATTTGAACAGAAATGTAATTGAGCAGATGTATAGAGGCGAGTGGGTGAACGGCCAGTGGGTTTCAATAGATTCTATACCCGGTGGTCTCGCAGGTGCAATTCGGCGAGAGCTTGCTAATCCCGGTACGTTGGTGGGTGGAACGAGTCATATTCGAAAAGGCGAACAGCGCCTGACGCAGCTTAAAAGCATCTTGCGAGATGGTTCATACAGGGGTCAGGCGCTCGATGCTCACGATTTAGACATCGTGCGACGGCTTCACGATGATCTGCAAAGGGCACTGCAAGGGGATTAACAAACTATGAGCTATGACTTACGACCTATTGTTGCCGAATTGTTATCTGTTGTTCCCGAGTTGAAAACTCCATATTTGAAGTTGGCAGCGGAAGAAAAAAAGAGTAAGCAAAAACTTACTAAGGAAGATTTAGAGGAGCTTGAGCAAATTGCAGACGTGCATAATTTGCCTAAGTCGAATCTTGACGAGCCGGGTGAGTATCTGGTGTTTGAGGACTTACTTGTCGCATACATGCTGCGATTAGCCGAGGAAAAAGAGTTTAAGCGTCTATCTGATATTTTGAGTTGGCTCGAAAAATTAGCCAGCCACCATGAATTTGATGTTCGTAATTTGATTGCTATTGCCGTATGTGAGCCTCTGATCACTACATACCAATCTAAATTACAATCCATTGTGCCATTCATGGGACAGAAGACCAAAGCGTTGTGCACAATGCAATTTGAACGGTTTAGAGTGAGAGATGAAACTAAGCGCTTGTTTGGCATCACCTAATAGCCTACGGGTGTTCTTACTTGAAATTAAGTCACAACGAAGGCGCTACCAGATACAGTAGCGCCTTCGTTGTGACTCAAAGAGCAACGGCGTCTACATGTTGCTGAGCCTGGTTGCGCCCGGCGACGAGCTGGCCAAGGTGGTTCGCCTGCTGCCGGACGACCTGGCGCGCGTCATTACCACCATCAGCCGCATGAACGTGGACGAGCTGTTGACCCTGCTCAACCGCGCCGAGGAATTGACGCCGGAGGAATTGGCCGCCATCTACCGCCGCCTAGATGAGATGACGCCGGAGGAGCTGGCCGACGCGGGGATTACAGCGGACAAGCTGAAAGAGCTTGGGTACAGCGATGAGGCGATTGAGGCAATTCAGCGCAAGAATCCTTGTGCGATTGGAGCGACCCTTTTAGCGAAGCCGCCAGGGCTGGCGAAGATGTTGCTTGCAAACCCTTGTCGGCAGGATCGTCTAGATGAATTGGCACAAGATCCTGCTCATAATGGCAAAGAAACACCGGGAAGTAGGCGTGAGGCAGAGGTTGGGCTATCTTTAGAAGAAGCTGGTGAATTGCCAGGGCCAATTCAGCGTGATCCATCTGGTGCTGCTGAGTTTATTGATGCTACAGGTCAGAAATGGGATGTCAAAGCATTTAATTCGAATTTTCCACCACGCAAGGGTGGATTCAAGCTAGAGACTGCTATGGACAAGATTCGAGGAGAATTAGATGCAGGGGAAAACGTCATTCTCGATACGAAAAATCTAAGCCCCGCTCATCAGCAACAGTTGCGCGAAGCAATCGAGGCGCAAGGTTGGGGTGATAGAATTAAGTGGGCCAACCCATAGGAAAGTCTTTATGATGCAAAATTTGCAACAGAAAATCAGTCAGCATCAAGAGTGGATCAAGTCACTTGGCAAAGAAGGACAACAACTTGATTTGGAAGATATTGATCTGTCCCATGAAAGTTGGCAGAACTTGGATCTGAGTGAAGCGGTTATGCCAGGAGCTAAACTCGACCAAGCTAATTTAACTGAGATTAGCTTCTACGGAGGAAATTTAGCTTCTGTATCATTTTGTCAGGCTTTTTTGAAGGGGCTTGATTTCACAAAAGCGAACTTGGATTACACAGAATGGAGACAAGCAACTTTAGAGAATGTAACCCTTTTCCGCACTTCTCTTCACGGGGCCAATCTTCAATCGGTTAATATCAAAGGTTTAGACGCCCGCATGGCATATTTTAACGACGCAACTCTAACAAATTCACGAATTTCAAATAGCAATTTCGAGTCGGCGAGTTTAATGAATGCAGACTTGAGGAGCACACGTTTTATTGATACAAACGTGCAATCAGTGGAAATAACGGGAGCAAAAGTGAACGCCGAAACATTTGTAGATGCCCAAAATTTGGAAGAAGCAAAAGCAAGATTTTTGTTTCTTTATCATGGCACAGAAGAGCGGCGAATTGAAGGGGAGGAACTCCGCACCTGGCTAAATGGTTAGGGCGCCCAAAAGTGAAAGTGTGATTTCCTTCGGTAGAGGCTGCTGAGATTGGTAGCTGCTTCGAATTAGCGCTGAACAGGTATCTGTTTAGCGTTTTTTATTCTTTAGCTACCACGAGGGGCTGGGCGCGAGCGCCTTCTACCCGGTCGAGGCGCTGCTGGCGCACGAGGACCCGGTCGTTGTCGAGCTGACGATTGAGGGCGAGCTGGTCGAGACGACGCCGGAGCATCCGTTCTTCGTCGAGGGCACGGGCTGGGTTCCGGCGGGCGCGTTGGTCGTGGGTGATGTGATCCACAGCGCGGGTGGCGTGGGCGTGGTCGACGCGGTGGTGCTGGTCGCGTCGCCGCGGGTGATGTACAATTTGACCGTGGCCGAGGCGCACACGTTTTTCGTGGGTCGAGGCGCGTGGTTGGTGCATAATGCGTGTCCAGGGCGTTGGACACGTGTCGCGGAAAGCATGAGTGAACGAGCGGCAGAGTATCAGCGAAAGATTACTGGGCGCAGTATAGATTGGGCAATGGTTGTCGATGGCGTAAAGTTTGATGGATATCGCAATGGCGTGCTGTTAGATGCCAAAGGTCCAGGCTACGCTCGATTTGTCAGAAATGGCGAATTTCAGCCTTGGTTTCAAGGCCGAAGCGAACTAATTGACCAAGCGCGACGGCAAGTAGATGCAGCTAATGGTAGTGCGATTAAGTGGCATGTTGCTGAGCTCGAAGCAGCGGAAGCTATGCGAAAACTGTTGAGGGACGAAGGAATCACTGGTATTGAGGTTGTTCACACCCCATGAGGAGAACTTAACTTGTCCGATAACTATACAAAAGTCATTTCTGCCATCCCAGATTATGAGCCTATCCTGGCAAACTTTAACAGCGCGGCTAGAGCTTTCCACAAATATTTTGCGCGCGCTGATGATATCTCTGCGACAATGTATGGCGAGATTCAGTTTGTTGATTCCGGCGAGAATTTTGAGTCAATTACTTGCCCCGTATGCGGAAGCAATATCGATATGGACTGGTGGTCTGAAAAAATGAGCCAGGCTTATGAAACAAAATTTACACAACTAACCATCGAGACTCCTTGTTGTCATTTAGATTTATCGCTTAACGATCTGCTGTACGAGTGGCCGTGTGGCTTTTCGAGGTTCGCGCTTGTAGCACGTAATCCCAACCAGACTCTGAGCGAAGAACAAATTTCAGAATTGGCACGAATTCTAGGGGATAATCTGCGCGTTATCCAATCACGTTACTAACATCGAGTGATATGGAGACCCGTTGGGTCCATCCATTGATTACCTACGCAACAGCCGGGGGAAAACGTGGGAGAAATCACTCAAAGTGCAACTCGTTCAGGCGGGGAAAACATCATTCCTCAACTGATCGAGTACGTGGTCAATGAGCCTTGATTACCAATGATCCAGCTCCAGTCATTTAATCTTTACAACCGAGTGGCACATTTAGATACTCGTTCTGGCACGATAGAATGGTTTGATAAGCGTGCTAACCCTCCCGCTACCGTTCACTACCAGGGAACGGTAGCGGTTGTCGATGGACAGATATTGGTCCTCTATCGAGACGGCAGCGAGCTTATTTTTTGGGAAGATGCTCGTGAAGTCTTGGTGAGTGAAGAGAGCTCTGCGAAGATTGAAAAAGAAGGGGACAGAGTTTTTCATTTCAAAATTATCGAGAACAAGCAAGTTAAAGTTGATATTCAATACATGGAGCCACGGCTTGATCCACCTTTAACCCTCGATCCGACACCGTTTGTCGAAGAAGAAGATTACGACTTCTGTCTCTTTGTCCATAACGTCATTAATAATCCTCAGCGTCGTCGACGAATTTACCAGGCTTTGTGAAGCACTAAAAATCAAGCTGAGCCGCGGCGAAAAGCTATTGCCCGACGAAGCGGCGGAAGCCGTGCGCAAGCTCAACGAGCTCGAAAAGCTGACGCCGGAGGAGCTGGCGCGGCGCGGGCTGGACGAAGATGAACTGCGGCGGCTGGGTCTGCTGTGCAGCTTCACGCCCGACACGCCCGTGTTGACCGACGCTGGCCTCGTCTCCATTGTCGACATCGAGGTCGGCGACCTCGTGCTGGCCTACCACGAGGGGCTGGGCGCGAACGCCTTCTACCCCGTCGAAGCGCTGCTGGCGCACGAGGACCCGGTCGTTGTTGAACTGACGATTGATGGCGAACTGGTCGAGACGACGCCGGAGCACTCGTTCTTTGTTGAAGGCGCGGGCTGGGTTCCAGCGGGCGAGCTGCTGTTGGGCGACAGGGTACGCAGCGCGGGTGGCGCGGGCGTGGTCGACGCGGTGGAGTCGGTCGCGTCGCCGCAGGTGATGTACAACTTGACCGTGGCCGAGGCGCACACCTTCTTTGTGGGCGATGGGCAGTGGTTGGTGTATAACGTTTGTGTAAATTTTCCAGCCAGCAAGCTGCAGCACGAATCTAAACATGCACCTGACTTCGGAGTAACGGGGAACTGGAACAAGGCTAATCGCAATCTGTTTCGAGAAGCGCTGCAAGATCACATCGATAGCGCACCGATACAAATTCAAGCGACGTACCGCAAAAACATTCAAGTAACCCGCTACTGCGATCCGACAACTGGGTTGTGGGCTGCGGTTGATCTGAACGGAAACTTTGTCGCTGCCTGGCGACTGTACCAGAGCCAGGTTCAGGACTTATTGACCAACGGAAGTGTGACATGCGCAAAGAGCAAGAGTTTTTAGAGCTGGCCAACCGCTTTCTGCGCGAAGAGGCAAGCGCTACAGAATTTTGCGAAGCGTTCACTTCCCTCTGGATACAAAATCGAGATGCTGTCCTACAGCGCAAGGAGGCGTGGGCCGAGCCATATGATCAGCAGCTCATTGCCCAGCTCCAAGCGGGCGCTATTTCTAAAGAAGCGTTTGGCCAACAGTGGGAAGAATTGTGGCACAGTGGCGAAGACGAGCAATTTGTCGAGCAAATCAATTTTATTCACTCGGCCTGCTCGACATTCTCGATGCAGCCAACGCTAAATTGGGAAATTAGCGCGGAGCAGCTGCGTGGAGAAGTCGCCGCCATTCTAGCGCCCTGCAAAAAGTAGACTTCTCCGCACGTTTTGCTTGAGATGCGAATATAACCCTCTTTTTCCATAATGAACAGTAATGCAGCGAAAGCGTTGCTGACAGACCCCGTCTCTTTTCATACTGTTACAATTTTGTTACAAATGCTGCCACTGCTGGGCAGCATTTGTGGTATCTTACGGAGATACTTTCAGTAAACAAATCGTTGACAGTCCCTTGCGCCCCAAAAACGCCCCATGAACGTCGTCCGCCGTCGAACAATGTATCTGCTGCGAGAAGAGCGCGGCGCCGAACTGGCCGAGTGGATCGGGTGGATGGCCGTTGTCATGATTGCGCTGGCCGCGTTTGGGGCAACCTACTGGGCGAGCGCGCCGCAGATTGCGCGCACCATCAGTTGTGAGGTGGGCCAGTGGACTGCTAAATGGTCGGGTGAAGCGACGGCGGCGGGCTGTGAGGCGGGCGGACGCACCGCGACGGCCTCGACCGATGAGGACGATCTCCCACCGGGGGACGCAGAGACAGGCGCTCCCTTGCCCGTTGCCCAGCTGCCCACCCTACCCGTCGACGCCGCGCCGCCCGACGCCCCAGCCGACCCGTCCACGGACGATTCCACCGCCAGCAACCCCAGCAACCCCAGCAACCCCAGCAACCCTACCAACGCCTCCGTCGATCCCACGCTGCCCGCTTCGCTGCCGCCGGAGCAGGCGGACACGCTGGGCTCCGACCTCCTCGACTGCGACGATGCCAACCCGCCCCTGTGCGAGAGCGAACTGGGTGCGGGGGCGCAGCAGCACGGCGCGGGCGGCGACCCCGTTAGCACCGCCTTTGGCAACTACACCGAGACGTGGACGGACCTGCTTGTGCCCGGCCCCGGCGAGAGCGACCTGGTGCTGGCGCGCACCTACAACTCGCTGGCCGGTCGCTACGACGTGCTGCCCCAGCCGGCGGGGCAGGCGAACAGCCTGCTGGGGCGCGGCTGGTCGAGCCTGCTCACGGTGGGGCTGGTGCAAACGCCGGGAGAGGCCAGCGGCGACGTGGTCGTCCAGCTGGAGAGCGGGCGCACGCTGCGCTTTCGCACAGCGGGGGAGGGCTTCACCAACGTCTCCACCACGCCCTCGCTGGCCACGCTGTCGCGCAGCGCCGAGGGCTACCGGCTGACCACGCGGCTGCACAACGTCTACACCTTTGACGCCGACGGCCGCCCATTGAGCTGGGCCGACCGCAACGGCAATGCCCTCACCTACCGCTACGGCGAGATCAGCGGCCAAGTGCGGCTGGCGCGGCTGGAGAACAGCGGCGGGCGCAGCGTGGAGCTGGGCTACAACGCCGCGGGCCAGATCGCCGAAGTGCGCGCGCCGGAGGGCATCCGCCTGCACTACGGCTACGAGGGCGACCACCTGGTCTCGTTCACCGACGCCCGCGGCCACACCTGGCGCTTTGACTACACTGCGGAAGGGCAGCTCGCCACGCTGACCTCGCCCAACGGCTACCCTCTGCGCCGCATGAGCTACGACGCAGAGGGGCGCGCCGTCGAGCAAATCGTGGGCGAAGCGGAGCGCTATCTGTTCGCCTACGATGACGCAACTCGCGCCCGCAGCGTGACCGACGGGCTGGGCAACGTGACCGTTCACCGCTACGACGAGCGCTGGCGGCTGGTGGAGCAGACCGACGCGCGCGGCTACGTCGAGCAGTACGGCTACAGCGACGAAGGGCGACGCACGCGCTACGTCGACGGCGAGGGGCGGGCGTGGCAGTACATCTACGACGAGCGGGGCAACCTGATTTACGAAGCGGGGCCGCTGGGTTGGGTGCGGCAGTGGCGCTACAGCTCGCGCAACCGGCTCACGTCGACTATCGACGCGCTGGGCCGCGAGACGCGGATGCTCTACGACGAGCGCAGCAACCTGCTCACCACTATCGACGCGCTGGGCCACGAGACGCAGATGCGCTACGACGCCCAGGGCAACGTCACCCAGATAATCGACGCCAACGGCCACGCCACCGAGCTCGCCTACAGCCCGGCGGGCGACCTCGTGCGCGTGGTCGACGCGCTGGGCCGCGAGTCCACGCTGGGCTACGACGGGCTGGGCCGCGTCACGAGCATGACGACGCCGGGGGGGGGAGAGCTGGTTGCTGGCGTATAAGGGGGCGCTGGTCGCCCAGGTGGAGGGGCCGGGGGGGTGGCGGCAGAGTTATGAGTATGACGCCAACGGCAATCTCATCCGCGAGACGGATGCTAATGGCAATGCAACCGAATACGCCTACACCGCCTCCGACCAGTTAGCCGCCATTCGTGGTGCAGGCAGCCACGAAGCGTCGCTGACTTACAACGAGCAAAACCAACTTGTCAGTCGTACCAACCCGTTCGGTAGCATCACGCACTACCGCTACCACCCCACCGGCGAACTGGCCGCTACGCAGTCGCCCAGCGGCGCGACGACCCAGTACGATTACAACGGCGTCAGCCGCGTGATGGAGAAGACCGACACAGCAGGCGAGACCACACGCTACATCTACGATGAGCTCGACCGTCTGGCCGAGATGATTGAGCGCTACACGCCGGTTGCCATGAGCGGCGTGCTGGCACAGTCGCCTGGACGTACGCACGACGCCAAAGGCAGGCTCGATGGTCAAAGCCGGAGTGGACACGACTTTATCTTCAACCAACTGCTCATTGCCAATGACGAGCCGATCAATCTCACCACGCGCTACACCTACGACTTAGTTGGCAACTTGCTCAGCGTCACGAATCCGCAGGGCGAAACCACCCGCTACACCCACGATGCGCTCGACCGCGTGACGACCATGCAGTCCGGGCAAGGCCCAATCCTGAACGTCACCTATCGTACAGCCCCCGTTGACCCGCTGTGGAGCGGGCTAGAGGCATATTTGCCATCGATGCAGGCAACTGAACCCTGCCAAAATGTAGATGGCCCCATGTGGAACATTTGCAATGATGCAGTGGGAGAGATCAATGCCATCTATTGGCATAGCACGGAAGAGGACTGGGAAGTATTTGAGAAGGCAACTGGCTACAAAAACTATAACGAGTTCTGGCAAGATATGAGCGCGCGTGCTGACGAGATTAGCGCAGATTCGATGACGCAAAGCTTGTTAAGCATGTTGTTTGCATATTATCTCTTGAATGGACAAGAGCAAGAAGCGACTGACACTCTCTTGTTGATAAGCGAACTTCAAGGCCTGCAAGTTGATCTAGATGATATCGATCTTGGCTTACCGACTGGCGCGGTGGATGATTGCGAACCGTCCTCATTTGAGCCACAGCCGGGCCAGGCCTCGATGCGGCTCACCACGTTGCTGGAGCTCTTGGGGTTAATTGATTCCGAGGGAAATTTGCGACCAGGCGCAGAATCAGTAGAATACGCCATCCCGCTGAATTTCTTCCTGCAGGTGGTGGTAGGTGCCAACGGTGCCATTCGCTTTGATGGTGGAGATGGAGGCTACATCTATAATCCGGATGGTGATCGCATTGTGCTGGATGAAACACCCATTGTGGTGGAGGTGGCGGAAGACGGAACGCTCACGGTCAGCGTCATGGAAGTGGTCATGAACGAGGACGGCACCTATCGGGTGACCACCCAGCCTGCTCGCATCATCACCGGCATTGCGCCGCCCAGCGCGGGCGTAGAGCGTAGCGATACGATCACAATTGTGCTCGATGAAGGCGCAGAAATTGACCTCGAGGCCTCAACGTCGGTTCGAGTCGAGGTAACGGACAATGGGCAGGTGGTGCTGGTGGCTGTGCCTGTTGGCGCAGCGGTGGGTGGGGTAGTGGCCTTTTGGCCTACAATTGGAGAAGCCATGCAAGACTTAGGCCAAATCTTGCGCGGACCAGGGTCAGCCGCTAGGGGAATTACCCCTGTGTTGCCAATCATTATTCTTCCACCGGACATAGCTGAGTGTAATCAACACGCCCCTTTGTGGGTATGTTTTTCCAATCCGAGTCTTGTTCCACCAGATCCTCAGTAGACAGTTGCGATTCTTCTTTGCGAGTCTAGTTAGAAGTCTCTAAATCCCATGAGTAAAGATCAAATAGTAACGTTGGAAGACGATTTGAAGCATACGAGAAATTTATTTGGTCAAACAGAGAATTGGCTAGACAATGGCCGAACTTCTGAACTGATTGAATTGGTTCAACAAGAAATCGAACGAGAACCAGGCTATACGGGTCCGCACGTCCTACTGGCGCTTGCACATCTTCAACGGGATGAAGTTGAAGAAGCCCGAAGTGCTATTGAAAGGTTGCCTAAACCCTATCGTGAGTGGACAACCATCTATTCGACGTTAGGGGCAATTGCATTTAAAGAAGAAAATTTCTCGGAGGCTGTAACACACTACGACCATGCATTATCAATTGAAGAAAGTGCTAAGTGGCAGGCAGAGTTCTGCTATTGGAAAGGTCTTGCTTACGCACAAATGGGAAAGTGGGCCGACTCCGTAGAATCTCTCCAGCAAGCGTATCAACAAGATTCAAAGTTTCTGTACATTTTTACCAGATACTTTGGTGTTTGGGGAAACAAGTTTCGTTTCTTCTTCCTTTCGCTTTTCGCTATCTCGTTAATGTTGGTTATCTGGATGACTAGTTGGTGGATTCTTATTCCGTTAACCATTGTTGTAATAATTGAGTTGCTCCTGATTGTGTCAAATTTGGTGCTTAAAGACTACAACGCGATTCAGCGAAAAGCCTATCAGATTGCCTTCTACATCATTATGGCAACTGTTATTAGGCAGATCACAGGCCTCAGTGTGCCCTGGTAATTCTTTTGATGCAATGGCCTAACCAGTACACCGATCTACCAACTCGTCGTCATCCTGAACTCATGCGAGTAAAAGAATTGTTTGAAGCAGGAGATAGGGAGAAAGCGTTTACTCTCTGCTCGGAATTTCTAGCCCGCTACCCGGATGCCGTTCTGCCACACATCACAAAAGCCCTCGTATATTTTGGCAAGCAACAGTTGGTAGAAGCTGAACAAGAAGTAACGCGTGCCTTAGCCAAGCGAAATGACTGGGCAACAGTTTGGGGGTTCTTAGGTATCATCGCGCGAGAGCAGGCAAACTATCAATTGGCCAGCGAGTGTTTTCGAAAAGCAAGTAATTTTGTACGAAGCCTAGAAGAACGAGCCGACTATCTATTCTGGTTAGCCGATACTAACGGAGCCTTGAAGAACTATAGTGCAGCGGTTAGCAGTTTGAAAGAGTCCTATCGACTTAATCCACAATTTGTTAGTGCATGGACATTGATCATTATGTACATGTTGAAGCACCAAATTGTGTTTTTTGGGTTTATTGCCGCCAGCTTATACTCAATCATCTTGCTGCCACCTACCGTCGCCTTGGCACCCTTGTTGGTAATTGTGACATTCTTGTTGGTGACGGTAGTTTACGTTGTAAGCACAAATCGTGCACAGCAGGCAGTGTTTCCCATCGTGATGGCAACCATTCTGCTCTCTATTTTCTATCTGCGAGTCAAGTAGCTCAGTTGTGTGAGGGAGAGTCTTCGGCAAATATCATCTTGCACACAGTGAGGTGAATCATATGACGGTAAAGCGGTATGAAGATATACCTATAATGTCGCTTGAAGGCGACACCGAACACGCAAGGGCGCTATTTGCTCGCACAAAGGGCTGGCTAGAAAGCAATCACATATCTGAATTGATCACGCTGGTCAATGGAGAAATTGAGCGTGATGCACGCTACACTGCGCCATATGTTTTGAAGGCCCGTGCCCATTTGAGGCAAAATGATGTCGAAGAAGCTCGCTCTACAATCAATCAGTTATCACGACCTTACCGCGAATGGTCATCTGTTTATTCAACTATTGGTGCTGTTGCGCTAGCAGAAAAAAATTACCAAGAGGCCGTTGAGAATTTCGAACGGGCAGCAGAGCTGGAGACGAATATCGAGCATCAAGCCGAACACTATCAGCGACTTGGCGCATCTTATTCAGGGTTAAACGATTGGAAACAAGCGTCTATTTATCACAAATTGGCCTATACCAGTCAGCCAAAATTGTTTTATTTGGTGTCGTTGTATTTTGGTATTAATGTTCTTCGATTCAGCATTGTATTAATTCCACTTTACACAATCTCCCTCATGCTCTCAATATGGATGACGAGTTGGTGGATTTTGATTCCAATCGCAATTATAGTGTTGTTTCATGGTAGCATGATGCTGTTAAGCCTCTTGGGTCGAGACTGGGGACGCACTCAGCGCCAAGCCTATCAAACAGCTTTCTACATCATTGTGGCAACCGTTATCCGACAGCTTCTTGAGCGCCCCGTACCCTGGTAGCATATTTCCCTCATGACTGCCCAACTCACCGACCTCGTTCCCCAAGTTGACGAAGCGGCAGCCGCTTGCCAAAGGCATTTTCCCCTCGACGACGAGACGCTGCAAGCAGCCCGCGAAGAATCAACCGACGCCGCCCTGCGCGCCCAAGCGGGCCTCATCGAATGGACGCGCGGCAACCGCGGCCACGCGCAAACGCACCTGCGCCGCGCCGTCGAGCTGGCGGATGCGCCCACCGAGCAGGGTCGCTACGCCTTCTGGCTGGCCGACATGCTGCGCCTGCTCGGCCAGCACGACGAGGCGCTGCCGCTCTTCTGGCAGGCAGCGCGTCTACTGCCTTCGCCGGTTACAATCTGGTCGTTTGTGGCGGAAGGAGCCAGCGTCTTCCGCTGGTGGCTCCGGCTGGCGGTCGTCATTTTGATTGCGCTCACCTTTCTGCGTCCGCTGCCCCTTATTGCCTTGGTGTTGGGCACATTGCTCGCGCTCTGCATCGTCAACCTCGGCTTTGCCCTGTGGTTGGGCCGCTATCGGCTGCTGGGCAACTCCGTCTTCACGCTGCTCTTGCTGACCACGCTGCTCTATGCCAGAGTGCTGGCCGAACAGCCCCTTATCCGCATCATTATTACCCCCTCTGTTACGCCTACCCCCGTCATTAACATCAACGAAATCTAGAGCCGGTCAAGCGCTACGACTACAACGGCGTTGGGCGCACCACGGAGCGCGTCGACCCCACGGGCGAGGTCACCCGCTACGTCTACGACGAGCTCGACCGCGTGGTGCAGACCATTGAGCACTACGCGCCCAATGCGCTGGCGTTGCCGCAGACCCGCACCCACAACGCCAAGGGTCAGCTCGATGGGCAGTCGAGGGGGCTGCTGGACTTTGCCCTTTTGGTCGCGGTGGATGAGCCGGTCAACGTTGTCACAAATTACGAGTACGACCTCGTCGGCAATCCAATCAGCTATGGGCGGGCGGAGAGCACGCCCACTTGCTATCGTTACGATGCCCTGGATCACCTTGTCCATGTGATCGAGCCAGCGGGTACTGAAGTAGATTACACCTACGATGCAGTCGGCAATCTCATCGCGTTGAGGAGCAGCAGCGGAACCGACCTCCGCTTCGCTTACGATGCTGCGGATACACTCTTGTCGGCAGTCGACGCCACCGGGCGCGTGATCGTCCTGCCGCCCGCTTTGCTGGAGGGGCTTGGCCTCACTGAGCAAACCTGCGATCCGAGTGCGGGTCCATGCGTGCTACCAAGCCCCGTGCCGGAAGCCGGTACGCCCGTCATGCCCGTCGATGTGGAGACGCCGGCTCCTGTCACGACGCCGCAGCCGCAAATAACGCCTGCCCCCCAGCCGGTTCCGACCGTTCCCCCCAGTACGCCCATCCCACTGCCCGGTCAAGTTGGCCCACCTATTGATTGGGCAAGCCGTTGTGGGTCTGTCCCAATTCCTCTTTGTCGCGCCATTGAGTCTTTCTTCAACGCCATATCGGACGTTGCTTATGCACCTGGGATAGACGATCCGCCGTCTCCTGCCAATCCCACAAACGCAGGGTGGGCACTTGGCCCCATTTCGATAGGCGTTGACTTCACACCTGGATACGGCGACGCCAAGGGCCTTGTCGAAGTTTGGACAAACGAAGATATGGCAACGGGGGAGGAGCTCGGCAATTGGCGCTACCTGGGGCTGATTGGCGTAAGTGAGCTGCGCCATCTAGAGGCAGTTGAGGAAATCCGCATCCTGTCTCGCCAACTGCCTGCGGGAGCCGTTAGCTGCTTGGATGCCATGTCGCCCGGAATGCGCAGGTATTACCAGCGATTTATGGTTAGCATTGACTACGTGGTGAGCATTTTTTACTTGCCCAGAGCATATGTAGAGGCCATCCAACAAGTCTCATCCAAATACGGGGTGCAAATAGCAATTCGGGAATGCAATCCACGATTTGGGCAGGTGTGCAGTTGGGCCTTGCCTAAAGACCCGAATGTGGTGATAGAATACAACAATGGTGCCGAAACGATTTTCATCAAAGTGACTTCTGAAGGGGACCTGCCAGTAAAGTCAAATGAATGGGGCTTACAAGAGGTGACGCTACTTGGTGCAGATGGTGTTCCTACCGATTTTGGACTGGTTCAAAGAGCTAATCCTGAGACTGGAGAAATGGAGTGGGTGCTTGAAGAAATGAGTAACATCGTGGATGAAGCCGCAAGTGCAGAAGCGGGACGAGCGATTCTAAAAGGAAATCTTGATGGCGTGCCGATGGGGCCAGATTTGGACTTGCATTTCCTGATGATGCAAGACCCGAATGGGAATTGGGTGCATATTGAATCCGATGAGGCTTTGGAACTTGCCATCCGAGAAGACTTGAATGAGTTTTTTGTGGAGCATTGTGGGGGACAGGCGTGCATTATGCACGGCAATGCCACGTCCCATAACCCCAACAACGATTGGGGGGATGCATTGATTGTAACACCCAATGGTGAAATTTTTGTGATACCAAGACGGGAAATCCCATCCTGGTTTGATGCAGTGGGCGAGACATACCCCAGCCAACCAACCATCAATCAGCCATAGCTCTAGGCAAAGAACTACATGCAATATCTCTATCGCTTCAATAACCTGGCAGATGCAGTACCAATCAACACTGTAGCGGAATATCAAGAGTTTGAAGAGCGAATTCATGAGCTTAGACGCTACAATGATGAAGTCTACGGTGCTGAGATTCGGCGTCAGAAAGAAGCTGGCAAGCAACCTGACCGACGCCTATATGAGGAATCAGAGAAAATAAAGCAACAGGTTCGCGAGATAGACAGTGAGCTCAATCGACGAACGCCCTTTGTTCTCGTCTCCCGCTGCCCCTACTGTGACTGTCCTATCTATCAAAAGGTCGCAATTTTCAGCCTCAAGGCTTCCTTTTGGCATATGCACTCGGGCTCCCGTTATTTTCTAGCCTGGACAGGTGAAAGTTACAATCCGGGCTACGTCTACGGACAGTATCTCTGTCCTCACCTCTTTTGCATCGATGGCGCGCTGAATCTCCACGGTCACACGCCCGACGCTCAATCTCCTCGATACGGTGGAACCATCCACATGGCCACAGAAGTACCTTTTGTGAAGCCGCGTGTGCTGGAATTACCAACGATGCTGGGCGTAATGAATAGCTTTCCTATTATGGAGAAGTATACGGCTTACACGATTGGTTACTTCACTCAAGAGCAGCCTCATTACCGCGACTTCTGCATTCCTTGGCATTGTACAGAGTGGGATAGTACTGGTGAGCCGCAGCGCAAATTGCTACAGGTGGGCAAGCGAGAAGACATTCAAGATTACGATTTGCTGCCGTGGGTTGAGCGCGGCAAACTTTCTTGGATCAACCCAATCAGCACGAGAGTCAAAGGTGCTCCGCCAGACCAATTCCCCTATTTGGGAATTAAAGGTAGGCGACACCCATACCGCATCGAAGGTAGTCAAGTCATTGATTTGCCCTCGCCCCAGGGAGGACCACCAGTAATACGAACTGAGTATTAAACCTACTCGATTTGTTGCAAGTTACCCTCCCATAATTTCTCCCCAACCGCCTCACCCGCATCACCAACCCGCGCGGCGCGGGCCATCAGCTGTACTACGACGCCACCAGCCACCTCACCCACGTCACCAGCGCCAGCGGTGATGTGATACAGGTGCAATACGACGCCGTCGACCAAGTGGTCGACGTGCAGAGCGCGCTGCCCGCGCTGCCCTCTGTCGTGCCCGGCATGGTGCATTACGCGCTGGGCGCATCCCCAGCCACTACGGACGATACCGATGCGCCTACCCCTGCGCCGGACTCAACGCCTGTACCCGAACCCGACGCCCCCTTTGGTGAGAAACAAGTCGCTGACAACGGCTGGGATGCACTTAGCGAACATCCCATCGGTGGCGTACGCCTTCTGCACACGAGCGTAGACATTACGATTGTTGACACGGCGGAGGGGCCGGGCGGGTGGCGGCAGAGTTATGAGTATGATGCCAACGGCAACCTGCTTCAGCAGGAGAGGACGTGCGACGGCGTCACCACCTACACCTACAACGAATCCGACAAGCCCATCGCCACGCGCTGGCCGGGTGGCTACGAATCGACGCTGAGCTACAACGTCCAGAACCAGCTCAGCGTCTACACGACGGTTACGGGCGGCGAGATTCGCTACCACCCCACGGGCGAGATTGCGGAAATCGAGCAGGCGGACGGCACGGTCAAGCGCTACGCCTACAACGGCATCGGGCGCACCACCGAGAGCGTCGACCCTGCGGGCATTGTCACTCCCTACGAATACGACGCACTGGCGCGGGTGACGGCGATGAACTGCGCGCATCGACCACGCGTGCCAGATCGCGGGACAAGCCGGGCCACTTGGCCCACACGCGCACGCGCGGCGACCCATTTCGCAAAACTGTTACAATTTTGTTACAACTAAGCAGAGATTTGGGGACGCTTGGGTGTACACTAAGCAGAACCGTTTAGTACAATTCCGCAGAATCAGCGGCAAAAGCTATCTCTTTATGCACAAGCTTATCCCCGATCCCCACACCCATCCAAGCCAGCATCAGCCCGCTTGGCCTCGGCTGCGCAGCCTGCTGGCCGAAAATGGCGGCGCGGAGGTGGTGGAGTGGATCGGGTGGATGGCGGTGGTCTTGCTGCTGCTGAGCGGGCTATCGCTGACGTTGTTCACCGGCGCGCCGCAGATAGCGGATACTATCGTCTGCGAGATAAGCGGGTGGACGGCCAAATGGGCGGGCGACAGCGGAGGGAGCTGTGGCGGTGGCTCCCCCACCGCTGACAGCAACAGCGGCGGAAATGAATTGCCGCCGCCCGCTGCGGCGGACGACGGCGAGAGGGAACCGGGAGAGTACGCTCCCCCAAGCGGTGGCGCTAACAAGAATGACCGCGGCTTTTTCGGGCAGGTCTGGCAGGGCGCCATCGTCGAAGGGCTGTGGAGCGACGTGGTGGGCATCGCCACGCTCATCGCCGATGGCGTCAGCGTGACGCCCATTGCGAGCGATGTAATCGACTTCTTCTTGCCCGGCCACAGCGACGAGGTGAAAGAGAAGTACGCCAATCTCTGGGAGTACGTCACGGAAAATCCGGGCGACGCCCTCTTTGCCCTGGTGGAAGAGCCGGTGACGGACTGGCAGGAAGGGCGCTACACCGAGGCCGTCAGCAACGGCGTCTACGTGGTGGCCTCGATTTTTGTGCCCGCCGACGAATTTGGCAAGCTGGGGCGGGTTGCCACCACCACGGCGCGCGTGGACACCATTTTGCCCGAAGAGCTGCTGCTGGTGCTGGCGCGGGCGGACACGGCCTCGCTGGACGAGCTGGCGGAAATTGCGCAGCGGATCAACCAGCTGCCGGAGGAAGAGCTGGCGCGGCTGCGGCAGCTGGTGGACGATCTGACGCCGGAGCAACTGGCCGAGTTGGGGCTGACGGCGGACGAGCTGCGGCGACGCGGATTGAGCGACGATGCCCTGCGCGCGCTCGGCCTGATCTGTAGCTTCACTCCGGATACGCCCGTGGTGACGGCGGCTGGTCCCGTGCCCATCATCGATATCAGCGTGGGCGATAGCGTGCTGGCCTATCACGAAGGATTGGGCGAAACGGCCTTCTATCCCGTCGAGGCGCTGCTGGCCCACGAGGACCCGGTCGTCGTCGAGCTGACAATTGACGGCGAGCTAGTGGAGACGACGCCGGAGCATCCCTTCTTTATCGAAGGGGAAGGGTGGGTGCCGGCGGGCGAACTGCTGCTCGGCGACAGCGTGCGCAGCACAGGCGGCAAGGGCACTATCGAAGCGGTCGTGACGGTTGCCCAGCCGCAGGTGATGTACAATTTGACCGTCGCCGAGGCGCACACCTTCTTTGTTGGCGATGGGCAGTGGTTGGTGCATAATCAATGTTGGCAAGTCGGTCGTCACGGCGATATGCCCTCGCCGCGCAACGGCATGGAATCTCATCACGGCGTGATGAGCGCCTGGATGCGGCAACATTTCCCGAATTACAATCCCAATGATGCCCCAGCCATTCTCATGGAGGCGGCAAATCATAATGCGACGCGCGGTTACTACAATTCGTGGCGTGCTCGCATGAGAAGCGAAATGGGTGGCACATTCGATTGGGGGAAAGTGAGCGAGGCACAGGTTCGTGAGTTGGCCGAAGGCATGATGGATGCGGCGGAGGTTCCGGCCAGCATTCGCGCGCAATATTGGGAACAATTCGAGCAGTATATCGGCGATATGAACCCATAAGTTTAGCACCACAAAAGGACGAGTTGTGAGCGAAGAACAGCCCAAATTTGTTGTAACCACCGGGCGCGAGCTGCGTCAGCAAGGTTACTCGCTGGAGAATTATACCCCGCTTAAGCTGTCGCCAGGAGCTGTCCCACCAGCCCTGCATCCGCTAATTCCCATGGCGGAGGCCTACGGCATTAGCGATGATGTCATTCGCAATGAACTGGTCGATAGCCTCTCCCCAGAAGCTAAACAGGCACTGGTGGAGGCGGTATTGACACCGGATGTTGAAGATGCGCTGGATGATTGGCTAGCCGGAGACGCCGAAATGACACCGGAGTATATCGCCTTTACTTCGCTGCGCATGGCTGCTGAAGAAGCAGAGGCGGGTTGATCTTTAGATTTTTGCCTTTTTTGAAGACTCTTATGCAAAGACGTGATTGGCTGATCGTTGCTGGAATTATCCTTCTGGTGGCGCTCGCTTTGCTGCTGCCCAACTTGGTGCTTTCGCGCGGTGCGCCAGCGGCCCCCGCCGTTGTGGAGTCAGCTGAAATAGAGGCCGCCTCGCCCACCGTCGCGGCCACCGCATTAGATGATGTCGGTAGCACCCCAACAGAGCCCGCTCCAACTCCTCCCTCAACCCCTGCCCCAACGGACAACGCTGAGACGGATGACGCCGCGCCCAGCGACTTGGAAACCAGCGACACCGCGAGCACGGAAGAGATCGTGGAGGATACCGGCGGCGGCGACAGCGCTGGTGCGGAAGGTAGCCCCAGCGACAACAGCCTTGCCGCCATCGACGCCCCCGATGGCGGCAACGCCTCCGCCGTGGGCGATTACGCGGCCTACAGCGATCCAAATGGCCGCTTCGAGATACGCTATCCGGACGCGTGGCTCGTGGTTGCCAACGAAGAGGTGTCGCCGGGCAACGTAAATTTTGTAGACATCAAGGTCGAATCGCCGGAGACGTGGGCCTACGTCAACGTTGCCTATGCGCCGATTCCCAACCTGGCTGACTTTGTGTCCGCGATGCAGCAAAGCTTTGCGCAGCAGACGGGCGTGGAAAATTTTCGCGTGCGCGAGGAGCAGTCCACTACCATCAACGGCCTGCCAGCTGTGGAGCAGACCATGCGCTTTGAGATGGGCGATATTGCGGTGGCGCAGCGCACGCTCTACGTGCAAAGCGACGGCGCTGCTTTTGTGCTCTCGCTCATCGTACCAGAAGCGTCGTTTGAGGCTTACCAGCTAACCTTTGAATCGATGGCGGCAAGCTTCACGCCCGCTGGCCTTGCTAGATAGCCCCGCTAAGGCCAAGAACCCCACCTGCCCAAGCGGCGAGTTGTCTACACAGCAGGACTTGTGGTACAAAAGCTGCTGGAGAAATCGATAATGGCTCAACAAATCGGCTATATTGCCTGGACGCTCTTCATCCCCTTTTTCTTTCTGGGGGTCATCACGCTGATTCAATTCGTGCGCTTCCGCGACGTCGAGCGGGTGCAACGCAGCGTCTTCTCCGTCTGGGCCATCGCGCTGTCTCTGGGCCTCTGGGTTCTCGTGCTGTTTGCACGCCTGGTTGAGCGTTTAAGTTGATCAGACAAGTTGGCTGCGCCACGTTCGCGCAGCGAAAGCTAGAGCAGGAGTGGAGGAAAACCGTTGATTAACGAAACGCGCAAACGCGGTCGTCGCTACACCTTTTTTGGCCTGATTCTGGCCGCCTTCAGCGCCATCATGGTGATGCAGGTGATCGGGCAGGCGCGGGCAGCGGCGGAACCCCCGCCGCCGGAGCCGACCACGCCCGTCGTCTACGTTGCCAGCGCCATCGACAACCAGGAGCGTCTGAGCGATCTGCTGGAGGAAGAAGCGCTAGCGCCGGACGTGGATGAAACGGCCGCGGGCGAGGACGTGTGCCCCGCGGAGATCGAGGAGAAGTCCGAGGTTATTGGGGCCTTTCAGATCTGCATGATCCCCACGCGGTTTGTGCCGGACAATGCCCTGCAGCTGGAGGAGTTTGATCCCAACGAACTCTTCAACAATGAAACTGTGCGCACGGCGCTGAGCAATCAGCTTGGCAATCAGGCGGCGCTGATGCAGATGGAGCGTGGCATGGTGCTGCAGCGCAATCTCCTTGGCCAAAGCACGCTGGCGCCCGGTATGCGCGAAGTCAGCATCTCCGTTGATCCCGTGACGAGCGTTGGCTGGAAGGTGCGGCCCGGCCAGCATGTAGACGTGGTGGTCTCCTATCAGCAGGCGGAGGGGAATAGCCAACAGCCCAGAACGGAACTGTTTCTTCAAAATGTGGAGGTGCTCAGCGTGTCGGATGCCACCAACCGCCTGGAGCGAGTCGGTATTGTGCAGGATGCGGAGCTGGAGACCGAGTACGACGTCTACCAGTCGGATGAGTTCCAAAGCTCGTTTGATTCCGAAGCCACGGTGACGCTGGCGCTGGGGCTGGAGGATGCCATTCGCCTGGTACACATGGCCAACTTTGCGGATGAGGTTCGCCTGCTGCTGCGCAACGCAGAGGATAGCGACATTGAAGAGCTGGACCCGGTCGCGATTATCCGAGAACGATAGCCGCCGGGGAAACAGTAACTGGGCAAGTGTGGGAGCAATTGAAAACAGCAGGGGCAAAGCCACGGCTTCGCCCCTGCTGTTTTGGCTTATGTAAAGAAAATGTGCAGCGGTTCCTTTAATATGAGCCTTCGGTTAATCTCACAAAGATGTGGCCTTACCGATTCTCCATCGCCACGTAGTCGCGCTCCTCGGCGCCCAGGTAAATCTGGCGCGGGCGGGCGATGCGCTGCTCCGGATCATTGAGCAGCTCGCACCACTGCGCCAGCCAGCCGGACGAGCGGCCCAGCGCGAAGAGCACGGTAAACATGTCCGTGGGAAAGCCCATGGCCTGGTAAATGATGCCGCTATAGAAATCAACGTTGGGATAGAGATTGCGCTCAATGAAAAAGTCGTCGTTGAGCGCGGCCTCCTCCAGCTTGAGCGCAATGTCCAGCAGCGGATTGCCGCCGGTGACCTCGAAGACGTCGTCCGCCACCTGTTTGATGATCTTGGCGCGCGGATCGTAATTTTTGTAGACGCGGTGGCCAAAGCCCATCAGCCGGAAATCGCGATTCTTGATGCGCTCGATGTACTTCGGTACCTGATCCACCGAGCCAATTTCGTTGAGCATCTTGATTACCGCTTCGTTCGCCCCGCCGTGGCGCGGGCCAAAGAGCGCCGCCGCCGCGCCCGCCATCGAGCTGTAGGGATCGGCGTTGGCCGAGCCGATGGCGCGCATCACCGAAGCCGAGCAGTTCTGCTCGTGATCGGCGTGCAGGATAAACAAAATGTCCAGCGCCCGCGCCAGCGTGGGGTTGACTTCATAGTCGTTCTGCCCCATGTAGTCGAGCATGTAAAGGAAATTTTCAGTGTAGTCCAGGCTGCTGTTGGGATAGTTGTAGGGGCGGCCAATGCGGTGGCGGTAGGCAAAGGCGGCAACCGTCGGCAGCTTGCCTAGGATGCGCAAAATTTGCTTGTCACGCGTGGGGCCATCCTCCACCTCCTTGGATTCGGGGTGCAGCGTCGAGAGCACGGCCAGCGCGCTGATCAACATGCCCATCGGGTGCGCATCGTAGCGAAAGGCGTGCATCATCTGCTTCAAATCTTCGTGCACGTAGGTGTGGTGGTTGACCCTGTAATTCCAGGTGTCCAGTTCGCTCTGCGTGGGCAGTTCGCCGTAAATCAGCAGGTAGGCCACTTCCAGATAGCTGCTCTGCTCCGCCAGCTGCTCGATGGGGTAGCCTCGGTAGCGCAGAATGCCCGCATCGCCGTCGATATAGGTAATGCTGCTTTTGCAGGCCGCCGTGTTCGAGTAGCCGGGGTCGTACGTCATCGTGCCAAATTCACTGGGGTCGGTCTTGATCTGGCGCAGGTCGAGCGCCTTGATGGTGGCGTGCTCGACGGGTAACTCGTACGACTCGCCGGTGCGGTTGTCGGTAATGGTGAAGGTCTGCTGGCTCATCTTTGAGTGCTCCTCTAGCGTTGGGAGAGAATCGATTGGGCGAAATGGGTAGGGCAAGCATACCGCAGGGCGGTTGCGGGGAAGTTGCAGCCATTATGCCGCAGGGCGGGGGAATCGGCAAGCAGGGGGTGGGAATTAGATTAGTACTTGGAGATTGGTAATTGGAGATTGCGCACCCAACCCAATCTCCAATTACCAATTACTAATCTCTCCGTTCCACTACCATCGGCAAGCCCCCCTTGGGCCGCAGCGTAACCTGCGGCGTGCCGGCCACCGGTGCATCCGTGGCCAAGCGCAGACGGAAGCGCTGAAGCACCGTGGCGATGACGAGTTGCGCCTCCATCAGCGCAAAGCTGTTGCCGATGCAGAGGTGCGGGCCGCCGCCAAAGGGAAGGTAGTGAAAGCGCGGTCGCTCGGCCTCGCGTTCGGGCAGAAAGCGATCGGGGTCAAAGCGCTGGGGGGCGGGCCAGAGCGCGGGATCGTGGTGGGTGACGTAAGGGCTGAGGAAAATCGAGGTGCCCGCGGGAATGCGATAACCGCCGATTTCGTCCTCCGCCTCGGCCCGGCGCGTGAAAATCCAGATCGGCGTGTGCAGCCGCATCGCCTCCTGGATGATTCGCTTGGTGTAGCCCAGATGAGGCAGATCGCCAAAGCTTGGCGTGCGCCCGCCCAGCACCTCGTCGACCTCTGCCGCCGCGCGCGCCGCCACATTGGGATGCTGCGCCAACGCATACCAGACCCAGGCCAGCGTGGTCGCCGTGGTTTCGTGGCCCGCAAAAAAGATGGTGACGACCTCGTCGCGCACCTGCTGGCGGCTCATGCCCTCGCCCGTCTCCTCGTCGCGCGCGGCCAGCAGCATCGAGAGCAGGTCGTGCGCGCCCTGCTCTTTGGCTGCCGAGCTGTCGCGCCGCTGCCGCTCGTCGATGATGCCGTAAACAACGTCGTCCACCGTCTGCACCGCTTGGTGGAAGCGGCGGTTGCTGGGCGTGGGCAGCGAGAGCGGCAGCTTGATCGGTCGCCGCATCTGCGCGACCATCTGCCGCTGGGCGAAGTTAAAGCTCTGCTCCAGCCGCTCGAGATCGTCGCGCACGTCCGTGCTAAACATGGCCTTGACGATCACGTGCAGCGTCAGCCGCATCATCTCCGAGGCGACGTCGAGGGGCTGGCCGCTCTGGGCGTGGGCGTGCCAGCCGTCCACCGTTTCGCGCGTGGTGGCGGCGATGCCGTCGACCAGCTCGGCGAGTCGGCGGCGGTGAAAGGCGGGCTGCATCAGGCGGCGCTGGTGCAGCCATGAATCGCCGTCGGCGAAGGGCAGCCCGTTGCCCATGAGGCTGCGGCTGTGCCCCGAATGTGGCCGCGCACGTAGTTGCGGTGGTTGTCCTGCAGGATGTGCCGGTAGTGGTCGGGCCGCGTCACGAGGTAGACGGCGCTGCGGCCCAGATCGAGCCGGGCGATGCCGTCGTGGTCGCGGGCGGCGTCGCAGAGAAACTGCACGGGATCGCGCGCAAACTGCGGCAGCACGCCCAGCAGCGGCCAGCCGCGCGGGCCGGTCACGGGTTGGGGCGTCGGGTGAATCATGGTTGTGTAGTTGTTTGGTTAAGTTCCGTTGACATTTGGCTGAAAGGGCTTGAAGGGGAAGTCAAGCGCGCCCTCATCCCCAGCCCTTCTCCCATCCTGGGAGAAGGGAGCCAAATTCTCCCCTCTCCCACTGTGGGAGAGGGGCCGGGGGTGAGGGCCAGTTTCCAACTGTCAACGGAACCTAAATTTCTTTGTTTGGGCTATCCCGTCAATTCACCCGGCTCACCAGCGGCTTGCCCCGCACGCCCGCCAGCAGATTTTCCGCGGCCATCGTTGCCATCTTCGTGCGCGTCGCGATCGATGCGCTGCCGATGTGCGGCAGCACGACGCAGTTGGGCAGCGAGAGCAGCGGGTGATCGCTCGGCAGCGGCTCCGGCGTGGTGACGTCCAGCCCGGCTCCCGCAATTTCGCCGCCCCGCAGCGCGTCGACCAGCGCCTCCTGATCGACCGTGCCGCCGCGGCTGGTGTTGATAAAGATGGCGGTTGATTTCATCTGCCCGAACACGTCGGCGTTGAATAATTCCCGCGTGGCGTCGTTGAGCGGCGCGTGCATGGAAACAAAGTCGCTCTCGGCCAGCAGCGTCTCGAAGCCGACATGTTCCGCGCCGACTGCCCCCGCGTTTTCTGGCTTCTCGCGCGGGCCGCTGTAGAGGATGCGACAGTCAAAACCGGCCAGTCGCCGCGCGAACGCCGTGCCGATGTCGCCCAGCCCGACGATGCCGACCGTGCTGCCGGTCAGGTCGCGCCCGGTGAGCCACATTGGCTTCCACGTCGCCCACTCCCCCGCTTGGATGGCCGCCGCCGCTTCGGTCAGTCGACGCGCCGTAGCCAGCAGCAGCGCCAGCGCCAGGTCCGCCGTCGTGTCCGTCAGCACGCCCGGCGTGTTGCCCACGGCGACATCGCGCGCCGTGCACGCATCCACATCCACGTGATCGTAGCCCACCGACATCGTGCTGACCACGCGCAGCGAATCGCCCGCCGCCTCAAGCAATTCCTGGTTGATTTGCTCGGTCAGCAGGCAGTAGAGCCCATCGATGCCCGCTCCCCCGTTGTGCACCCATTCGAGCAGCGTGTCGCGCGGGATGGCCTCGTCGTCGTCCCAGTAGCGCACGTCGCACGCGGCGCGGATAGCGTCGATGGCCTCGTCGGGAATGCGCCGCGTCACGACGACTTGTGGTTTGCTCATGGGGGTGCTCCTTTGTATGATGGGGGTGAACCTCACCCCCGGCCCCTCTCCGCGCGCGGAGAGGGGTGACTTGTGAATGATGTTGGTCGCGTCGTGATGGTTTCGACGCGACGAAAAAACGATGAGACAACAGTTCCCTCCCCGCGCGCGGGGAGGGCTAGGGAGGGGTCGAACATAGCCCTCACCTCACCCCCGGCCCCTCTCCGCGCGCGGAGAGGGGTGACTTGTAGTTGATGTTGGTCGTATTGTGATTGTCTGTAAGCGGCAACAACGTCAGCGAGCCAACTGTCCCTCTCCCAGGATGGGCTTAGCTTTACCCATAAGTATCAGGGGGGTGAAAAGCGAGATAGGCTTGGGCAATGTCCTGGAGGCGCTGCCAGCCGCGCCAGAGGACGGTGGGGCCAGGCTGGCCATCGTGCTTGCGAGCCAGAAAGCCGCCGAGTTGAGCAATCCAGTTCACGGCTTCCTGGACAGTGGGGCAGTGGTCTGGCGGAAGGGGTCGCTGGTGGACAAAGTGGTAAAGGGCCTGGAGCTCGTGCTCGGCCAGGCAGGCGGTGGCCGGGGCGTCGGGGTCGGTGCGGGCGAGATGGGTGAGCCAGAAGAGATGCCAGGCAATGATGGTGTAAAGCGCAATCAAGGGCTGGAGCCGCTCCGCTTTGGCCAGTTGAGCGTGCTCAATGCGGCAGCCGGACTTGAGGATTTTGTGCAGGATTTCGATGCGCCAGCGCAGGCCATACCAGCGGATGCGCTCGACGGCCTGGTCAAAGTCGCAGACGGGCACGGTGGTAAGCAGGAGCCAGCCGAGCGGGTCGGCGTCGGCGGGGGGGTCGACCTCCTCGACCAGAAGGCCGTAGAGCGCCAGCGGCTTGTGGGTGGCGCGCAGGCGCTTGGGCGGCTTGAGCGAGAGCGAGGTGAAGCGCACGGCCACCGTGGCCTCGCGGGCGGCGCGACCGGGGCGGGCGCGCACCTGCACCTGGAGCTCGCCCGCGGCGGGTTGGTTGCGCAGCACCTCCCAGAGCAGCCCCACCTCCGGTTCAGCCAGCGCGCGGTTCTGCGCAGCGCGCACCAGCAGGTCGGTTTTCAGCTGCTTGGCTTCGGCAAAGAGCTCGAAGACGTCGGCCTCGCTGTCGCCCACGTGAATCAACTGTGTCCCGTCTGGCTTGTCCGCTTCGCTTTGGCGCAGGCCAACCAGCCACTTGTTGCTCTCTTTCTCTGCGATGGGCAGCTGCCGTCGCTCATCGGGCGTCAACTGGCGCGCCGCCTCGTTGCGAGCCCACAGCTGCTGGCTCAGCACGCCCAGCGGCAGACCGTCCAGCGTGACCGCCAAACTGCTGTGCATCAGCAGCCCCAGACCGGGCTGCTCGCTCGTGCCAATCGGCCCCAGCCCCTCGGTCTGCGGGTGCTGGCTGTAGTCCAAAAAGCTTGTATCGTGCACCACCAGGCAGCGCGCGTGTCCGGCCATCCGCTCACGCGTCCGCTGCTGGTGGGGCTTGAGAATCTGCTCAGGCGTCGTCTTCTGGTTGCCAAACAAGTTGTAGGTCGCTTTCGTGTCCGCCCACTCATCGCACGCCTCGTTGACCGAGGCGCTGGGCCTGGCCGCCAGCTTGGCCCCGCTGTCCAGCAGCCGCCAGTCCAGCCGCGCATCGCCCAGCGAGACACTGCCCAGTTCGTCAGCCACCCAACTGCTATCCAGTCGTTCTTGTCTTAGCATCTTTGGCCTCCTTTCCCTTGCTTGATGCCTACTTTACCAAACTTTTGTCCCTACCGATACCCCCCTCCCTACTTGTGGGTAAAGCTAAGCAAATTGGGGGAGGCTAGGAGGGGGTGACGCTTCGGCCTACCCACATCAACATCTCATGCTCACCAACCCCAACCTCCGCGATCCAAAATTTCACCGCCTCGAAGTCGGCGTCGGCAAGCTTCACCAGCGGGGCGAGCGGCTGCGCTTGGTCAACGCGCCCACGAGCGACAGCGTCTACACCAACGCCCAAATCGACGATTACGAAGGGCTGCCGCGGCGCGACTTTCCCTGGCAGCCGAGGCCGGGCCAGCCGGTGGTGCTGTCGCTGCGGGCGCGCTTTTCGCACGAGCGACTGGCCGGAACCGCGGGCTTTGGCTTCTGGAACGACCCGTCGATTTCGGGCGGCGGCACGCACGTCAAGCGCGCGCCCGCGCTGCCCAAGGCGCTCTGGTTCTTCTACGCCTCGCCCGAATCCAACCTGCCGCTGGCGATGGACGTGGCCGGCCACGGCTGGAAGGCGCAGACGTTTGACGCCCAGCGACCGCTCTTCTACGCGCTCGCGCCCGCTGCGCCCGCCGGGGTGCTGCTGATGCGCGTGCCGCAATTGTACCGCAGGCTGTGGCCCATGGGCCAGCGGGCGCTGGGGGTGAGCGAAGCGATGGTAGGTGAACGGGCGTCAGAGGGTAACGAATCGGGATTTCGGTTGAGCGCCTGGCATGACTACCGCATCGAGTGGGGCGTGGAGCGGGCGCGCTTCTTTGTGGATGAGCATCCGGTGCTCGACTGCGACACGTCGCCAAAGGGGCCGCTGGGGCTGGTGATCTGGCTGGACAATCAGGCCATGGTGCTTACGCCACAGGGGCGATTCCGGCACGCGGTGGTGGCGTGCGAGCACGAGCAGTGGCTGGAGGTGAAGGCGCTGACCGTTCGCCGCATTTGATTGGCAATACTTGCGGGTGATGGGCGAGGTGGTAGAATATGCAGACGTAAGAATCGCGGGCGCTCGATGCGTGTTGAGCAGTAGACTATGTTGAAAAGAGCTGAGGCAATCATTGATTCAAATGGTGGTGCTCGTCGGCTTCTCGCTTCCACCACATGAACGCCTACTTCGATCTCCTGCGCAGCAACCCCAACTACCGCAACCTCTGGCTAGCGACGCTCGTCAGCTACGCGGGCGATTGGTTCAACCTGCTCGCCTCGGCGGCGCTGATTGCCCGCCTCACGGACTCCGGCACGGCGCTGTCGCTGCTCTTTGTGGCGCGCTTTCTGCCGCTCTTTCTCTTTAGCCCGCTCGGCGGCATCCTCGCCGACCGCTACTCGCGCCGCCGCCTGCTCATGGCGACGGATCTGCTGCGCGCCGTCGCGGTGCTCGGCTTCCTGCTCATCCGCAGCGCCAATTTCGTCTGGCTCTTCTACGCGCTGACGGTGATTCAGTTTGCCCTCAGCGCGCTCTTTACCCCAGCGCGCAACGCCATCGTCCCCAACATCGTCAGCGACGAGGAGCTGGTGACGGCCAACGCGCTGGACGGCTTTACCTGGAGCGCCATGCTGGCCGTGGGTGCGCTGCTTGGCGGCCTAGCTACCGAGTACCTCGGCGTGGCCGCCGCCTTTGTGCTCGACGCCGCGACCTTTTTGCTGTCGGCGTGGTTTGTCAGCCGGCTTGCGCTGCCGCCCCGTGCCGAGCGGGTCGATCCTGAAATTTCGGGGGGCGGCTGGTTCGAGTTTGTGGATGGCCTACGCTACCTGCGCGGCAGGCCCGTGATCCTGGGCATTGCGCTGGCCAAGGCGCTGGGGACGCTGGCCTGGGGCGGCGTCAACGTGCTGGAGATTGAGCTGTCGGAGCGGATTTTCCCGCTGGCGGGCAGCGGCACGCTCTCGCTGACGGTGATCTACCTGATGGCGGGCATTGGCACGGGCTTTGGCCCGCTGGCCGTGCGCGCCCTCATCGGCGACGAGCGACGACGCGCGCTGTGGGTCATCGGCTTTAGCTTTGCTACGTTGACGCTGGGGATCGCGTGGATGGGCTTTGTGCCGACGCTGCTCTGGTTTGCCGTCGCCACGCTGGTGCGCACGCTGGGAACCGGCACGCTCTGGGTCTTCTCCAGCGCCCTGCTCCAGCGGCTCACCACCGACAAGCTGCGCGGTCGCGTCTTTGCCTTCGAGTTTGCCATGCTCACCTTTGCACAGACGCTGGCCGTCTTTTGGGCCGGCTATGCGCCCGACAACCTCGGCTGGACGCTCTTTGAAACCATGCGCAGCCTCGCCCTCATCGCCGTGGTCGCAACCGCGATCTGGTACGCCTTTCAGACTTTCGCCCTGCGCCAGCCGCTCATGCAGCGCGGGGGCCACGTTGCCCCACTGCCAGCTCCGGGGGATTGAGACGAGGCAGAAATCGTGGGCGCTGCTTGAAGCTGCACATTGGTTGTTCAATCGCAACTACCCAGGCTCTGCCCCAGCCTCTCCGTCTCCGCAGAGAACACGGCTCCCCTCTCCCACCCTGCGAGAGGGGTTGGGGGTGAGGGCTGAACAGTTACATTCAATCCGTAATCAACAGGAAAGGTAAACTCGTGGCCACCCAATCTGCCTCGCGCATCGACCGCAGCCGCGCCAACTACAACGAAAAGGGTTTTAGCTTCGTCCCCCTTCGGCCCAAGCCGCGCGCCAGCATTCCGCTCGCCCAAGCAAAACTGCCGCCGGCCCGCGAGCTGCTCGTCTTCGAGCGCGGCGGCGAGCACCGCGCGCTGATCGCGCGCGAAATGGCCTATCACCACGTGGCACAGGGCGAGCTGGCGGGCGAGCCCTACCTCGTCAGCTTCTGACCGCCCTGCAACAGCGGAGTCGGTCTGACTCCTACCGTGAACGGGCGCGTGCACTGGTTTGGCGCGGCGGGCCTGGCCAACGGGTTGGCAATCCTGGCGGACGAGGAGACGCGCAGCCGCTGGGATCACATCACCGGCGAGGCCTTTGACGGCCCGCTGGCGGGCCAGCAGCTCGACGTGTGGCCCATCGAGATCACGACCGTCGACGCGGCGCTGGCGCGCTATCCCGCCGTGAAGCTGCTGTGCTCGCGTCACCAGTCGCCGCTGCACTGGTTTTTCAATTTTGCCCAGCGGGGCAGCTTTATCAACCGCAAGAGCTTCTTGCCGCCCGGCTTCCGCAACACCATGAGCCAAGCCGTTGACCCGCGGCTGGACGAGCTGGCGCAGGGCCTCGGCGTGATCGACGGCGACCGCGGCAAGTTTTTCCCGATGGCATCGCTGGCCAAGGGCGAGCAGATCGACGACAACTGGCGCGGTCGCCCGCTGCGCGTTGAGCGGCGGATGGATGACGGCGTGCTCGTCGCCCGCTGGCTGGATGACGAGGCGTCCCCGATGCAGCTGCTCACGCGCTGGTACGGCTTCTCGTTTACCTACCCTGGCTGCGAGATTTATGAAGCGTCAACGTGAAAATGTCGCGAGTGCGCTGCACGGTCGCCGACAGGCTGAGCGTACCCCATCATGCGTCGACCGTGCATTGCACTCATCGTCCAACCAATAGAGTCACCCGTGCGCCTATTCTTGCTTCCCCTTCTCGCGCTGCTGCTCGCAAGCTGCGGCCCCACCCGATCGACCATGTCCAACTCCGACCAAGCACCCAGCCAAGACCAGCCGTCTAGTCAAATCCAAGCCTCCTCCTATGAACAATTTGCCGCCGAACAGATCCGTCGACAAACCGAGATGCCGTCCTACGTCGGCCAGCAGCTCCCCGACTTCGCCGACGCCATCGCCAGCCTGGGCGACGGCCGCGCCGCCGAGATCGATGCGCTGCTCCTGCCAAACGCCGGCGACCCCGCCACCGTCCTCGATCTCCAGCGCGCCTTTGCCGACGGCGGCCTCACGTCAACCGAGCTGACGACGTACTATCTGCGCCGCATCCAGCGGCGCAACGCCGATCTGCACGCCGTGCTCGTCCTCAATCCAGATGCGCTCGACATTGCCCAATCCCTGGACGCCGAGCGCACCAGCGGTCAAACGCGCGGCCTGCTCCACGGCGTGCCCATCCTGCTCAAGGCCAACGTCGGCACGGGCGACGCCATGCCGACCAGCGCCGGGGCGCTTGCGCTCGCCAAGGCGCACAGCGACCGCGACGCCTTGATCGTCGAGCGGCTGCGCGAGGCGGGCGCTGTGATTTTGGGCAAGACCAATCTGTCCGAACTCGCCAACTTTGTCACGAGCACGTCGGCCAACGGCTTTAGCGTGCTCGGCGGACAGACGGTTAATCCGTATAGCGCGTCGACCAGCGGTGGGGGTTATTTTGATGTGGGCGGCTCCAGCTCCGGCTCGGGCGCGGCGGTGGCGGCCGGGCTGGCGACGCTCGCCGTGGGCACCGAAACGTCCGGCTCGATCATCTCGCCCGCCTCGCAAAATGCCGTCGTCGGCCTCAAGCCCAGCCTCGGCCTCATCAGCCGCGACCGCATCGTGCCCATCAGCGCCGCGCTCGACACCGCCGGACCGATGGCGCGCCGCGTGGTCGACGCCGCCGCGCTGCTCGACGCCCTCGCCGCGCCGGACGCGCGCGATCCGCTCACGACCGACTTGCTCCACGACGAGTCGCGCCCGGACGCCAGCTTTCTATCGGCTGTGGATGCTGCCGATTCGGCGGCGCTCAACGGCCTGCGCATCGGCGTCGTGCGTGAAACGTTGACGCTGCGCGAGGGCGACGCGCCGGTGGTCGACGCCAGCCTGCAAACGCTGACCCAAGCGGGCGCGACGCTCGTCGATGTGGAAGTGCCCGCCGTGGAAATTGATTACCTGCCCGTGCTCTTCTACGGCATGAAGCATGACCTCAACGACTATCTCACCGCCACCAACGCGCCCGTTTCCTCGCTGGCCGACCTGATCGCCTTCAACGCCGAAGACGCGACCAATCGCGCGCCCTTTGGGCAGGATTTGCTGGAGCAATCGCAGGCGCAGCCAATGAGCAGGGAGGAGCACGACGCGCTGGTCGAGCGAATGCGCACCGAATCGGCGGCTGCCCTGCGCGGCGCGATGCGCGAGCACAACGTCGACGTGCTGCTCTCCGTCAACAACCGGCTGACGCGGCTTTACGCGCCCGCTGGCTTTCCCGCGCTCAGCGTGCCCGCCGGCTACCGACAATCGGGCGAGCCGCTGGCCTTTACCTTTGTCGGCGATTACCTGAGCGATGGCGACCTGCTGGCCGTGGGCCACGCCTTTGAGCAGGCGGCGGCCGTCTGGCGCGCGCCGACGCTGCCGTGATACAATTTCAATATCCTAGATTTGGAGAAGGTGGCGGAGCGCGCCCCCATCCCCGGCCCTTCCCCCACATGTGGGGGAAGGGAGCGTGAACTCTCCCCTCTCCCAGAATGGGAGAGGGGCTGGGGGTGAGGGCCAATTTCCAAATGTCAACGGAACCTAGTCTCCAATTACCAATTCTCACCAAAGGACTTCCCATGCCCCAGCTTGCTGCCCAACTTTACACCGTGCGCGACTTTACCCAGACCAGCGCCGACCTCGCCGAGACGCTGCGCAAGGTGCGCGACATCGGCTACCCCGCCGTGCAGGTTTCGGCGATTGGCAAAGATATTGCGCCCAGCGAAGTTAAGCAGATGGCGGACGATCTTGACCTGACGATCTGCAACACCCACTTTGGCTACGACCAGCTCTGGCACGATCTCGACTCGGTGATCGAGACGCACAAGCTGTGGAGCTGTGAGCACGTCGCCATCGGCAGCCTGCCCGCGCCCTACCGCGACGACGGGGCGAACGGTTACAAGCGTTTTGCCCAGGAGGCGTCGCAGGTCGGCGAGAAGCTGGCGCAGGCGGGGTTGACCTTTAGCTACCACAACCACAGCTTTGAGTTTGTGCGTTTCCCCGATGGAGAAGGCAGTAGTCGTACCGCGCTCGACATCCTCTATGACGAGAGCGACCCGCGCTATCTCCAGGCGGAAATCGACACCTACTGGATTCAGCACGGCGGCGCTGATCCAGCCGCGTGGTGTGCACGCATGGCAGATCGGATGCCGGTGGTGCATTTGAAGGATATAGTAGTGGTGCGGCGGGAAGGGCGACCGCCCGTCGAGCAGCAGATGGCGGAGGTCGGCGAGGGGAACTTGAACTGGCCGGCAATTCTGGAGGCCTGTCGCGAGGCGGGCGTGCAGTGGTACGCCGTCGAGCAGGACATTTGCCAGCGCGATCCGTTTGAGAGCCTGCAAATCAGCTACGAGAATTTGCGGGGGATGGGTTTGGAGTAAGCGCGACGCAGCGTAGGGGCACGCCATGGCGTGCCCCTACGCTGCGCTTTGATATGAATTCGCGACCCGCTACTGTTCCGGAACCAACTCGATCAATCCTCGCAGCGCACGGTTGACGGCTTGTGAATCAGGGAAGTACCGCTGCACGTCCGGCTCCAAAATCACCGCGCTTTCGTTGGGTCGATACTCGCGTTCCTCGGTGCTGCCATCTTCCTTATGGACAGTAACGTGATAGCCCGCTTGCAGTTCCCGGAAATATTTTCCTTGCACGCCCTTTTGCATGGAGGCAAAGTCATATTCGGGCTTCATCTCATCCTTTTCAATTGGGTCCAAGCTCATAAAACGTCCTTTCCCGGGCTGTAGCGCGCCGGCTGCTGATAACTCGCAATTCGTCTTCACGCTCGGCATGGATGACAACTAACAGTCGCCCTCGCGCGGAAAAGCCAATGTTGATGAAGCGCTGCTCGTACATTGAATGGTCGTCATCGGGAACTGTGTAGAGCAATGGGTCAAGAAAAACAGTGATTGCCTCGTCAAAACTAATTCGATGTTTGCGCAAATTGATTGAGGCTTTGCGCTCATCCCACTCAAACTTGCGGTTCATTACGCGGTCTCGGCGATGTGTTTTCTAGATTGTATCACCAAACAAAATCTAGTCAACTACTTTTTTACCGCTCAAACGCCGTCTCCCATCGCCCCACCTCCGCCAGCGTCCGCTCGTCATACACAATCACCTCCAGCCGCAGCGGTTGCGGTTCCCCACCTTCGCGCGGCGGCAGCGCGACGCACTGCACATCGCGCACCGTTTCGCCGACGGGCCAGGTCGTCGTTGGCGCGAGCTGGCGCAGCGGGAAGCTGTCCACGATGACGGGCGTGCCGCCGCCGCTGTCGTCTGTCCAGAGCAATGATCTGTCCACCGAATCCAGCACGCGCAGCGAGAGCTTGAGCCGCTGGCGCAGCAGCTCGACCGGCTGCCAGTAGAGGGCCACGCGCAGGGCGTCGCCGCCCGCCTGCTGGAGCACGTCCAAATCGTAGCCGACGAGCCGCAGCGCGCCTTCGGTCAGCGGTACGTCGAGCGGGGTTGACGGCGGCGGCGGCTGGGCCTCGCCGCGCGGCCAGACGCGCACCAGCGGGCCGTGGCCGCTAAAGCTGTGCGATTCAGCCAGCCCGTCGAGCTCGCGGGTGAGGTAGACGGGCGTGCCCGCGTCGACGAGCGAGCGCACGAGGTCGCGGCGCGCGTCGGGGTTGTCGGCGGCAAGGGGCGTGGCCGGGTTGGGCACATCGAGCGCGTCCTGCATGTAGCGCAGGGCCGTCGTTTCGCCTTCGAGGCCGATGACTGAGCTGCCCGGCGCGAAGTCGACGGTCGCCATGGCGACGGCGTAATCGTGGGCGGGCCAATTGTGGAGGCGGGCTTGGATGGTGGTGGCGACGTTGGGCAGCAGCGGCGTGAGCAGCAGGGCGACAAAGGCGGCGTTCTGCCAGCGCGGTCGCGGCGTTTGATTGAGCGCAGCCAGCCCCGCTGCTACAAGCAGGCAAAGGCAGAGCACCACCGGCAGCAGAAAGACCTCCACATCGGCGACGCCATAAACCAGCGCAAAGCCCCAGTTGGTCAGCCCCACCAGCGCGACCAGCGCGATTTCGCGTCGACCGCTTTTGGCCAGAAAGCCCGCCGTCCCCGCCAGCACCAACCCCAGCACGCCGACCTCGCGGCGCAGAAAGTCTAGCGTGCCCCCCAGGCCCGCGCCAGCACGCGGCAGCGTCGGCCCGCCGCCGGTGAGCGATGCTGTCGGCGCACAATAATCCGGAACCGCCACGGCCTGCCCAGTGGCAACGTCACCAAAATAGCCGCCGTAGCCCAAAGCCAACACGTGGTTCCAGAAGCCGAGCCAGGTATTGACATAGCTCGCGTTCAAGTCCGTTGCGCCCATTGTTGCGCGAATCGGCAGGTAGGTGTAGAGCAGCAGCGGCGCGGCCAGCGCAATGCCGCAGCGGAGCCAGAGCCGGCTTGGTCGACGCAGGGCGGGGGCGGCCCAGAGCAGGTAAAGCGCAAGGCCGGGGAGGAGGAGGACGGTAGTACGGTGGTGGGCGAGGCTGAGGCCGAGGAGCAGAGCGAGAATAAGCGGGCTGAATACCTTTAAGCGCGGGAAATTGGCCGAGTGAAAGCGGCTGTCGGCGCCAATTTCCAGCGCGACATAAAGAATGGCCGCGACGAAGAGACCGTGCAGAGCGTAGACTTCGGCAATGGTGGTTTGGTTCCACCAGGTGGCGCTGAGGGCGAAGAGCGTGGCGGCGACGACGGCGGGCCAGCGCGGAGCGCCTGGGTCGCTAAAATTATAAAGATGGCGGACGAGCCGGTGGGCGGCGAGGAAGACAAAGGCGACGGCTCCCGCGCCGGCCAGGGCGCTAAAGAGATTGACGCGCTGGGCCGGGTTGCCGATGCCCACGGTCGCCAGCAGCGCGTTCCACAGCCCGCCGAGCAGCGTGTAGAGCGGGTAGCCCGTCGGGTGCGCAAGCTCAAAGTTGGGCAGGACGACTTGAAATTCGAGGCTGTCGTCGAAGAGGGCGGTGATGGAGGGGGCGGCTGTGGCGGCGTAAAGCGCGAAGCTCAGAATGCCGAGAAGCCAGGCCGTGCGGCGAAGAGGTTGGGACGTGGGGCGGGAGTCGGTGGCGCGGGACATAGAGCCGAAGTCTAGCACAGCTTTTTCCGATGTGGGACATTTGCGGTATGATTGCCCGGATTTTCAAGCGGTCTACCGAGACTGCCGCTGCGTTTTGGCGGCAGAACAGTGTTTTTATGAGCCTTGTTCGATTGTTTATCTTCAAACGCACCGGCCAAATCGTATTTGGCCTGGCAACCGCCGCGCTGAGCGTCGGCTGGGCGGCGCTCGCGCTTGCGCAGGGCACGGACGCGCCGCCGGAGACGCCGCTCTTTGCCGAGGGCGGGCTGGCCTTGCCCGCCTACTTTTACCTGCTGGCGGCGGCGCTCTCGCTGCTGGTGCCGGTGGGCGTGCTGCTAATTGGCGTGAGCGGGCTGGAGGCGCGGCGGGCGTGGAATGCGGCCGTCGGCGCGCTGGGGGCGCTGGGGCTGGCGGCGCTGGCCTACTGGGCCGTGGGCTTTGCCTTTCAATTTGGCGGCGTGGGGCTGATCTACGAGCGGGCCGACCTGACGCTGCTCGTGCTCGAATGGAGCCCGCTGCCCACGAGCTGGGGGCGCGGCTGGGGCGTCGTCGGCCTCAGCGGCTGGTTCCTGAGCAGCCCCGACGCCACGGCGATTGTCTACGCGCTCTTTTTGGCACATCTGCCGTGGGCCATCACTGCGGCGATGATTCCGGTGGTGGCGCTGCGTGGTCGCGCGCCCGTGGCGGCGACGCTGACGCTGGCGGCGCTGATTGGCGGCGGGATTTACCCGCTGGCGGGCAACTGGGTGCAGGGCGGCGGCTGGCTGAGCGCGCTGGGCCGCAACCTGGAGTTGGGCCACGGCTTCGTGGACTTTGGCGGCGCGGGCAGCGTCTTCCTGGTGGCGGCGGGGATTGCGCTGGCGGCGCTGGTGGTCTGGATGCCGCGCAAGCCGCCTTTGCAGCGACCGGATCAGGTGCCGCTGCCGCCGGTGCAGCTGCCGCTGCTTTCGGTGGTCGGCAGCCTGCTGCTGCTGGTGGGCGCGCTGGGCTGGCTGTGGACCAATCCGCTGCAAACGGCCACCCTGCGCGAGGTCGACCTGCTGCGCGGCAGCGTCAACCTGATTTTATTTGCGGGCGGCGGGCTGCTGATTCCGCTGCTCTACACCTGGTTTGTCACCGCGACCAGCGATCCGGTGATGAGCGCGCGCGGGCTGACGGCGGGCGTCGTCGCCGGGCTGGCGGTGGGGCCCTTTGTCGCGCCGGGCACGGCCTTTGTGATCGGGCTGGTGGCGGGGGCGGGCGTGCCTTTTGCCACTTACCTAATCGATGCGCGGCTGCGTCTGGACGACGCGACGGGCGCCGTCACGGCGGCGGCGCTGCCCGCGCTGTGGGGGCTGCTGGCCGTGGGCATTTTTGCCGACGGCACGACGGGCGTCGGCTGGCAGGTGACGGGGGTGGAGAGCTATTTGGGCGTGGATGGACAGGGCGTATCGGGGCTGCTGACGGCGCCGCGCTTTGCCGTGGATTTTCCCGGCCAGCTGCAGGCGCAGGTGATCGGCGCGCTGGCGCTGGGGCTGTGGGGCTTTTTGCTGGGGCTGCTGCTCTGCACGCCGCTGGGGTTGGCCTCGCACGCGCTCCAGCGCTCGATGGCCCCGCGCAGCGAGCCGGTACAGACGCACGGTGACGTGGTCGTCGCGCCGGGAACGGCGCTGCCCATGCCCAACCGCGCGGCCGACCCGTTCCCGTTCGAATTCGACGAGGAGTATAGTGAACGGCCAGAGCGGCGGTAGCCGTTTCGTCGTTGCGCTCGCTTTAAGAGCAGGCCAGGGAATTAACTATACCAGGGTAACCGATGTTGGATGTGCGACGCACCTTCATTACAATCTGCCGTGGTACATTTATTATCTGCATAGCCTAAGAGCAGGCCAGCAACGGGGCGGGATTAAAAGATGGGGCGGGATAAAAAATAGGGGCCTGCAATTGCAGGCCCCTATTTTTTCTTTCTGTTCAAAAATCTGCGCGGGCTTACTTGCCCAGGAAGCGCTTCTCGCGCAGGCGAGCGGCCTTGCCTTGGCGATCACGCAGGTAGTAGAGCTGCGCGCGGCGAACGCGGGCCTTGCGCAACACCTCCACTTTGTCGATCTGCTTGCTGTAAAGCGGAAAGGTGCGCTCGACGCCGATGCCGCCGGAGCCGGTGCGGCGCACGGTGTAGGTTGCGCCCGCCGTCTTGCCGCCGCGCTTGGCGATAACTACGCCCTGAAAAACCTGGATGCGCTCATTGCGCCCTTCGGTGATGCGCTGGTGCACGCGTACCGTATCGCCCGGATCAATGTCCGGCATGTTGGTGTTTAGCTCCGGCTGCAGGGAAGCCATCAATGCGTTGTTCATGTTGTCCGTCCTCAAAAATATCTTCAGCTTAATTGATTACCAAAAATGTCTGTCTCGACCGTGCAGCGACCACTACCAAAAAATTTAACTCTCTAAAATAAAAGCGGCAACGCGCTTTAGGGTTGTCGCTTTGGATATCGGTACGGCTGCGGCTGGTACGCGCCACAAACTTGCTAACTGTACCATAACTACACCCGCTTCCGCAAGTTTCTTAACGTTGACTTTTCATCTATTCTTCCGCTTATTTTCTCTATCTTATTTCCCTTGTCTCCTCGACGCGTTTGGCATATGCTGTAAAGGTCACTATAATTCGTCGCGTTCGCCCGGTGGCGACCAGCCGTGCGCGGCCAGAAAGCTGCGGTCGGCCTGCGTCAATTCGATGAGGGTCTCTTCGCGGGCCAGCAGATCGGGGCGGCGCTGAAGCGTGCGCAGGAGGGATTGCTCGCGTCGCCAGCGCTCGACGTTGGCGTGGTGGCCGCTGGCGAGCACGTCGGGGATCGGCTCGCCGCGAAAGACGGGCGGGCGGGTGTAGGCTGGCCCTTCGAGCAGGCCGCCGAGGCCGGGCGAATGGCTGTCCCGATGCGCGCCGAGCGCATCGCCCAGCGCGCCGGGCAGCAGCCGTGTCACGGCGTCGATCAGCACCATCGCCGCCAGTTCACCCCCGCTAATCACAAAGTCGCCCAGGCTGATTTCATGGGTGACAAGCCCCGTGCGCACCCGCTCGTCCACGCCCTCGTAGCGCCCGCAGAGCAGCGCCAATCGCGAATGCCCGCTCAACTCGCTCACCAGCGGCTGCGTCAGCGGCTGGCCCTGGGGCGAAAGGAGAATGATGGGCGTATCCACGCTTAGACTTGCACGCTCGTCAACATTCCACGGCGGCAAATTTGTATAGGCATCGTCCTCGTCCAGCTGCCAGCCGACGGGCCGCGCGAGCACCGTCTCCACCGCGCGCACAATGGGCTCCGGCTTCATAATCATGCCGCCGCCGCCGCCGTAGGGCGTGTCGTCGCAGGAGTGGTGGCGGTCGGTGGCGTAGTCGCGAACGTTGTGAAGCGCTATGGAGATCAGGTCGCGGTCGCGCGCGCGCTTGATGATGCTCTCGGAGAGCGGCCCCTCAAACATGGGGGGAAACAGGGTAAAGACATCAAAGTGAACGGCTGGGTGTTTTGGCTGCATGGGATTTTCGTTAGAGAGTTGTTGGCTTTTACATTTACCAAATCGTCGTAAAAATAAATCGTCGTAAAAATGATGGGTTGATGTGCCGCGTGCAAATTTTTCAAGCTGTTTCTCGCATTATAACAAAGCGACGGGCGTTTGCCCGTCTGCTGCGCGCCAACGTGCGCCGCCGCCTTCGCCACAGCAGCTCCGGCGACTGGGCGGCCCGCGCCAGCGTGCTGGGCCTGGTCGTGGCGGTAATGTGGTGGTCGGGGCTGCGGGTGGCGGACGGGCAGGTGGCAGGCGGGCAGGTGGCAGGTGAGCAGGTGGCGGCAGGGCGGGTAGCGGATGAGCAGGAGGCGGGGCGCCGGGCTGTTGACGTGCCGCGCGCCGCACAAATCACGGCTGCTTCCGTCCCCACCACCACGGTTGGGCCGACCACCGCGGCTGGGTTAACCGTCACGGCCACAACAACTGCGGACAGCGGCGGCGCGATTCTGGCCGCGCCCACCCCCACCCCCACTGGAAATCTCAGCCAAACGGCTACCCTTACCGCCAGCGACAGCTTGACGAGCGGCCTCGCCCTTACCGACGCGCCCGGCGACGTGATCCTGGCCGCGCCGATTGCGCTGGAGGAGGAGGCCATCGAAGGGTCGGTGTCGACGACAGATGTCGTCTCCAGCAGCGATGCAACTACCGATGACAGCAGCAGTGGCGACAGCAGCAGTGGCGACAGCAGCAGTGGTGACAGCAGCAGTGGCGACGTTGCGGTGGATGCTGCGGACAGCATGGAGCAAAATAGAAGCGCGATTGCCGACGGAGAAGGCGTGATCGCGGGGAACGAGCTGGTGGGCGATGTGGTGGGAAATCTCGATGCGCTCTTTGGCGAGGGCTTTGGTGAAGGCATAGCCAACGCTGAAGCCGGAGCGACGGCCTCGCCGCTGCCAACCGGCCTGCCGCGCGTGCGCATCGTGCCGGGCACGAGCGGGCGCATTCCCCAGTTTCCCACCGTTACGCCCACCGTGGGCCCGCCGCCGCCCACGCCGACCGCCACGCCGGAGCCGCTGCCGGTGGTGAAGGGGCGGCTGTGGTCCAACTTCGAGCCGCTGCTGCCAAGCGAGGCCGATCACTTTTGGATTGGGCGCGCCTTTGCGCCCGGCACGCAAACGCAGCTTGCCTCGCCCAACTACCAGTTTGGCTCCACGGCGGGCGGTCGCTACCGCGCCCACCACGGCGTCGACATCGGCAACCCCCAGGGCACGCCCGTGCTGGCCGCCACCGAGGGCACGGTCGTCCACGCCGGGCCGGACGCGGAAGCGCTGCTGGGGCCGTACAACAATTTTTACGGCAACACCGTCGTCATCCGCTTGGCGCGGCAGCTGCCCGTGGCGGGCGGCGCGCTCGATGTCTTCCTGCTCTACGGCCACCTCAGCGGCGTGACGGTCGAGGTCGGGCAGACGGTGACGCGCGACGAAGTCGTCGGTGCGGTGGGGATGACGGGGATTGCAATTGGGCCGCACCTGCACGTGGAGGTGCGCGTCGGCGCGAACACCTACGAGCACAACGTCAACCCCTATTTGTGGATGGAGCCGCTGCCGGGGACGGGTGCGGTGGCCGTGCGCGTGCTCTCGGCAGACGGGCGCACGTGGCCGGGGGCGGTGGTGGGGCTGGCGCAGTACGGCGCGGATGGAGCGGCCACGTGGGGTCGACAAATCATCACCTACCAGGACATCGAAAACATTGGCCCCGACCCGGCCTGGGGCGAAAATGGCGCGATGGACGGCGTCCCGCCCGGCGGTTATCGAGTGGCGACGGTGATCAATGGCGAGCGGATCGCGGCGGATATCGTGGTCAACGCGGGCGAGACGACCTTTGTTGAGATGCGGACGCAGCAGTAGGGGAGTAGGGGAGCAGGGGAGCAGGGGAGCAGGGGAGCAGGGGAGCAGGGGAGCAAGGTGATAAGATGAAGCATTCTACGTGGGTGATGGGGTTGATTTTATGGATGTATTTGACTGGATGTGCGCCCTTTGCAGACGAAGTGGTCTCGCCGCTGCCGCCGCCCGTGTTGGATGTTGAGGCAGTACGCAACAATACGCTCAGCGGCAGCGTTTCCGGCGTGCGAGCGGAGGGCGCGACGCTAGAAATTCGCTATCTCCAGTCAGACTTCCCCCAGGAGCAGCAGTTTGGTGTAATGCCGCTGATCGTCGGTCCGAATGAGGGGCGACCTGTCCAGCAGTTTCCGCTGAACAACGGCGCATGGGCTGTAAGCAATTTGTCTTTGGAGCCGGGCCTGTATCAGCTTCGACCGCAGGGCGACGAGTACATCTTTCGCTCGCTTGCGCTGCTATTTTGGGTGCCACCGGATACGCAGTGGTTTTATCTCAACCTCAACATCGACCTGCTGCACCGCGACGATGTTGAGCAAGAATATGGTGTGCCTCTGTGTACGAGTTCACCTGCTCTTGAAGACATAAGCGGCGATTTTGTTATCCCAACGTTGCCGCCCGATCAACCAACCCCCACGCTGACGCCAACGCCCACCTTTGCGCCAGTTTCTGCCACGCCCCATCCGCCCACCACGCCAGCACCACCCGGTTTAGATTTGCCGCCGGGTAGTTGTTACGTTAGTCATTTCTCAAATTGGCTGGTTCCGACCAATTCGCTAAGTGGAACCATGTCCGGCCTGGTTGACGGCCAAATCGGATCGCTAATGATTTATGACATTCCACTTTCTGAAAGCCAGCGCGCCGCGTTGGATCCCTTCCCGCCTAGCCCGCCCACGTTAGAGGCTGAGCAGTTCCCCAACTACTTTCCCTATGCAGTTGAGGCGGACACAGGGGCCGTCTATGAACCGGCGCTGACGTTGAGCGAATGGGCTTTAGTTGAGGAAATTCCGTTAACCAACGGCCCTTGGCTGCTTACCAACGCGCGCTTGGGGGAAGGTCGCTATTTTGTGCGCGCTCGCACTCGGGATCGCTACACGGAAACATCCGCCGAGCCTTTCGGCTATCTTTCGGACTTATTTAACGCTAGGACCAACGTTACGGCATCAGGGCTTGATTTCAAGTTTAATCAGCTATCACAAACCAATGACTAACGTAATCATCTACACCGACGGTGGCTGCATCGGCAACCCCGGTCCCGGCGGCTGGGCGGCGGTGTTGCTTTCGGGCGAGCGCGAGCGCGAGATCAGCGGGCGCTTTCGCGAGACGACGAACAACCGCATGGAGCTGCGCGCGGCGATCGAGGCGCTGAATGCGCTCAAGCGGCCATGCGCCGTTGAGCTGTATACGGACAGTGCCTACGTGCGCAACGGCATCACACAGTGGGTGCAGAACTGGCAGCGCAACGGCTGGCGCACGGCCAACAAGAAGCCGGTGAAGAACAAAGATTTGTGGCAGCAGCTGGTCGATGCGGTGGCGCGGCACGAACCGGCGGGCGGGGTGATGTGGCACTGGACAAAGGGCCACGCGGGCGACCCGCTCAACGAACGGGTGGACGAGCTGGCGAACGGGGCGGCCCGCAGCGTGTCGGCGGCGGATCCGGTAGATACCATTGGCTGACCATTCCCGCTTTGCCCGCGGTTTGAACTGCAAAAATTTACAGAACGGCCAATAATGTGTACGATCTCACGACAGAATCGTTGATACACTTTTATGCTGAGTGCAGTTGATAAACAGTCGACCATAGTGGAATCAGCCAGTGCTCGTGTCGACCCGTTCGCACGGGGGCGTGCTCATTCCTCGGTTGCAGTCTGCTCGTTAAGGAATTAAGGGAATGAAACGCTATGGCTAAACGGCGACGCCAGAAGGCAAAACTCAAAGCAAAACAACGTCAACAAAAGGAACGTCGCCCCGCCAACCGACTGGCCGAAGCGATTGAGCTGGCTGGACAGAATGACTTTGCGGCGGCCCTGCCGCTGGCGGAGGCGGCCCTCTCTGCCGCCAACGATGAGAAGACGTTGGCCCAGGCCAGCGCCTTGACCAGTTCGCTCTATCTCCACTTTGCCGATCAGGCCAGCGATCTCGAAGCGCGGTTGGGTTACTTGGAAGCGGGCGAGGCGCTGGCGGTGGACGCCGCGGAGGCGCGCTTTGCCTACCACCGCGGGATCACGCTGCTGGCGCTGCGCCGCTGCGCCCCCGCGCTTGAGGCGTTGACTCGCGCCCGCCAGCTTGGCGCCGCGCAGGAGTCGCTGGCGCTGGCGATTGCGCTGGCCCAGCAGCTGGGTGATCAAGAGCCGCAGAGCGCCGATCTCACACCGTCGCAGCAGCAAACGCTGGCGATGCTGCGCGGCCTCCAGCAGGGCAAAATCGACGCGCAAGCCGCCGATGGATTGGCGGAACAGCAGCCCAACCCACACGAGGCCAACCTGTGGCAGGCCCTGCTGCAAATGCGGGAGTCGGAGAGCGCCTCGCCGCTCACGACGCTGGCGGATGCGCGCGCCGCGCTCGATGCCCAACTGGCCGACCCCATTATCAGCTACTACACGGGCGTGGCCGCCCTGCGCCGCCGCGACCACGACGCCACCGTTGCTGCCTGGAATCAGGCCCAGGCGCAGGGGCTCGATACGCCCTGGTTTAATGAGAATCAGGACTATCTGCTGCGCCAGGAAATCGAGGAATTGGCCGAACACGAAGAGTGGGCGGCCATCGTCGAGCGGCTGGTTGACCACCGTGCTCTGGAAACAAACGCTCCCCTCAAAGAACATCTGGCCTACGCCCACTTCTATTTGGGCGAAGCAAGCGCGCGCCACGAGCGCTGGGCCGAAGCCGCTGACCACTGGCGGCGCACTCAGGAGCTAAATCCCAGCCGCTACGTCGCCCAGAATCTGGCGCTGGCCGAAGAGTCGCTGGAGAACTGGGACGAGGCCGCGCTCGCGTGGCGCGACCTGCTGCGGCGGCGTCCCCGCAAGGAAAATCACCCCGACTACCTGGACGAGATGCAGGTTGCCACGCTCTGGAAGCGCGCGGGCGACTGCTACGGTCGCGCTGGCGACGTGGATGAGCAGATTGCCTGCTTTAGCAAAGCCATCGAGTACGCGTCGGAACAGGTGGCGTGGCGCATGGAGCTGGTGGAGCTATATCAGGAGGATATGCGCACGGAGGCAGCCATTAACGAGCTGCAGCGCATCTTGGAGATCGATGAGAATCACCTGTCGGCGCTGCTCTTGCTCGCCAGCCTGTTTGACGAAGAGTGGGGCCGCAATTCCATTCCGGTTTGGCAGCGCGCCCTGGCTATTGACCCCGCCAACCTAGACGCGCGCGACGGCCTGGCCCTGGCCTACGCGCAGCAGATGGAGATGGGCGCGTTTGGCCCATACGCGCAAATATTTCGGGATCGCGGCTTGGGAATCAAGGCCGTTGAGCGCGGGCTAGAGGAGATGGCGGACCACCCAATTCTGCTCATCGAGGCGGGTCTCTACTATTTGAACAACGCGAAAGACAAAAAGGCCCGCGATTTTCTGCTGCGGGCCGGAGACGCCGCGCTGGCCCATCCGCTACGCTACATGCGCGTGTTCGACACGGCGCTGCACGAACTGCTGCACGTCGACGGCGACCGCGAAGCCGAGCGCCTGCTGGTCGAAGCGCGCAAGCTCCCCTTCCTGCGCATGACCTTCTGGGTTAGCCAGGGCACTCGCGTTTTGAGCTGCGAGCTTGATCCGGCGTGGGCGGAGCGCTTCTGGCAGGAGGCGCTTACCCTGGCGGAGCAGGGCCGCGGCGGCGACACAACGGCGCTGGCGCTGGCCCAAATCATCGACGGCGCCGCGGGCGCGGTCACCCACAGCGAGGAGGCCGCCACGGCCGCCGCGGCGCGCAATCTGCTGCAAAAGTACGCCGATCTAGCCAAGCAGCTCGCGCCCAACAGCGGCGTCGTTACCTATGCGGAGGCGACGGTGGGCACGCTTGATCAGCCGAACACGGACAAGCTCAAGCGCCTGCTGCGCAGGGCCAAGCGCCAGGCCGAAAAGGCGGGCGAGCGCGGTCTGGTTGAGCACATCGAGGAAGTCGAGATGATCTTGAGCGGCCCCCGCTCGATGCTGTCGAGCCTGCTCAACCTGGGCGGCGAGCTGCCCGATCTGGCCGGTATGCCCGAAATGGAGGAGCTGGTGAAGCTGTTTGGCGAAATTGATTTTGATGAGGATGATTTCTAGTACGACCGTCCGGCCCTCACCCCCAGCCGCTCTCCCACTCTGGGAGAGGGGGTAGATTGTCGTCTTGAAGACTTGAGTTTTTATACCCATGCGTGATCGAAGCGAAACCCAATTTGACATCCGCCCCGGCGAGGACCCCTATCGCACGCTCGATCTGCCGCGTGCCGCCGACGACGAGGCCATCCGCAAGGCCTACTTCCAGCAGGTGCGCCAGTTCCCGCCCGAGCGCGAGCCCGAACGCTTCCAGCAGATTCGGCGCGCCTACGAGCAGCTGCGTCTCCCCCAGCGCCGCCGGATTACCGATCTCTTCCTGCTGCAGCCGCTGCCGCCCCGCCCCAACCGTCGGCTGCCCACCTGCGATCTGACCGTGCACGACGAAGACCTGCTCGTGCTGGCGGCGACGCTTTCGGCGCGTCCGCTGGCCCAGGATTTGCCCTCGTTTGAGGCCGCCCCATGAGTGACCCTACAAAGCAGACGGACGACGCGCTGCCCCTTTACCACGGCTTCGCTGCCCAAACTCCCCAAGTCGAACGGCGTCTCGCTCGCCTGGACGAGCAGGTGGGCGCGCTGGCGCTCGCGCTCGACCACGTGCAGGAGAGCACCCACACCCAGCAGGATCAAACTGCGGCGCTCCTGCGCGCCTTTACCACAGCGGAGCGTGGGCAGGCGATCAACGAGCGCCTGGCCGAATTGATCACGCTGCTGACCGATCAGGGGGAGCAGACCAGCGCGCTTGCCGCTGCGGTGCAGGAGCTGGCGCGGGCCCGCGATGTGCAGACGCTCGCCGACGAAGTTGCCCGCCAGACGCAGCTGGAGGCGCTTGAAGGGCGCATGGCCAAGCTGGTGCGCACCCAGTTCAAAAGCAATACCCTCAACGAATCGCAGCTGGGGCAGCTGGAGAGCGCGCTTTCGGCGCTGCGCGAGGTGGCCGAGCTGCGCGAAGCGCGCGTGGACGAGCGCCAAAGCCGGGACGAGGCGCGCCTGGACGGCGCGCGTCAGCAGGGGCGGCGCGAGCTGGTTGCCGATCTGCTGCCGGGGATCGACGGCATGGAGCTGGTGCTGCAAAATGGCCGCGAGCTGTTGATGCGACAGCTCGCGGCGCTGGCGGCGGCCCACGAGCAGAACCAGCGAGCCAGGGCGGCGCCAACCGCCAGCGCACCGCCGCCCACGTGGCGAGATCGGCTGCGCGCCACGCTGGGCGGGCAGGCCCCGGCGACGCCGATGCCCGCCCAACTCGTCGCTCCAGCCAACGCTCCGGCCAACGCCGAACAGCTGGCTCAACTTCAGATTTTGCTGGAGGATACGGATTCGTGGCTAGCGGGGCTGGCGCTGGCGCACGAGCGCTTTCTTGCCCTGCTGGCTGCCGAAGAGATCGAGACCATCGACGCCCTCGGCCAGCCGTTTGACCCCCGTCTCCACGTGGCGATTGACGCGGTGGAAGACGCGGCGCACGCGCCCAACGTCGTGCAGGTGGTGCGCCAGGGCTATCGACAGGGCGAGCGCGTGCTGCGCTATGCCGAGGTAGTCGTTGCGCGCGCACCGTCAGCGGAAGCAGCCGATGCACATAAAGATTGATTGACTGCCAAATCGCTTTGCGTGCTCGTGCGTTTTCCGCCAGCATAAAAAATCGATCTCAGTAGCAGGCAACACGGCCCGTTAGCACGGGCGATCTACAAGGAACTAGAACATGGCAGACGACCAAAGCACGCCCATCATCGGCATCGATCTGGGCACGACCAACTCCGTGCTGGCGCTCGTCCGCGGCGGAACACCGGAGCTGATCCCCATTGGCAGCGACACGCTGCTGCCCTCGATAGTGGGCATTGACGAGCGGGGAGACGTTATGGTGGGCCGCCCGGCGCGCAACCAGTGGGTGGCCGCGCCGGAGCGCACGGTGCGCTCGATCAAGCGTAAAATGGGCTCGACGGAGAGCGTCGAGCTGGCGGGGCAGCAGCTGACGCCGCAGGAGATTTCCGCCTTTATTCTGCGCACGATTGCCCAGGCCGCCAGCCAGGCCGTCGGCCAGCCGGTGTCGCGCGCGGTGATTACCGTGCCCGCTTACTTTAACGAGGTGCAGCGGCAGGCCACGATCGAGGCGGGCGAAATTGCCGGGCTGACGGTCGAGCGCATCATCAACGAGCCGACGGCGGCGGCGCTGGCCTACGGCTACGGCGTCGGCATCACGGATGAGCAGCGGCGCATCCTCGTGTTTGACCTGGGCGGCGGCACCTTTGACGTCTCCATCATCGACCTCAACTACGGCGTGGTCGACGTGATGGCGACCGGCGGCGACAACCTGCTGGGCGGCGATGACTTTGACGAAGCGCTGGCGGAGATGCTGGCCGACGAGTTTGAAGCGGAGCACGGCCTCAACCTGCGCGGCGATCACCGGGCCTGGGCCCGCCTGCTGCGCGCCGCCGAGGAGGCCAAAATTGCTCTGTCTACCGCCGCCGATACCGACGTGAATCTTGAATTTATCGCCGCCGACCGCAGCGAGCGCGCCCTGCACCTGGTGCGTGACATCTCGCGCCGCGAGTTTGAGGAGCTGCTGGAGCCCTTTCTCGCGCGCCTGGGCGGCTGCATCGATCAGACGCTGACCGATGCAGGCTTGACGGCCCAAGAAATCGATCGCGTGCTGCTCGTTGGCGGCTCGACGCGCATTCCCGCCGTGGTTGATCTGGTGCGCGAGCGCCTGGCCCAGATCCCGCACAGGGAGCTGGACCCAGACGCCGCCGTGGCGCTGGGGGCGGCGGTGCAGGCGGGCATTATCGCGGGCGAAGAGATCGATGCAATTCTGGTGGACGTGACGCCGCTCTCGCTGGGCATCGAGACGGCCACCATTGGCCTGACCGGCCAGCTCGAAACCGATCTCTTCTCGCGCCTGATCCGCCGCAACACCACCGTGCCCGTTCGCTACAGCGATGTCTACACCACCATGGCCCCCGGCCAGGATTCGGTGATGGTGAAGGTCTATCAAGGGGAGGACGAGCGCGCCTCGCACAACGTGCTGCTGGGCGAATTCCTGGTGGAGGAGCTGGAGCCCAAGCCCGGCGAGCTGCTGGCCGAAGTCACCATTGATTTTGATTTGGACATCAACGGCATTCTCAACGTGACCGTAACGGACCGGGCCACGGGCAAGCAGGTGCGCGAGCGGCTCAAGGCCCAGCGCCAGCGCCTCTCTCCGGAGCAGATTGCCGAGAGCCAGGCCCGGCTGGCTGGCTTTACCGACGCGCCCAACGCGGCGGAGCTGCCCGCTGAAACGGCGGCGCTGGTCGAGCGGGCCGAGCGGGCGCTGGCCCAGCCGGATTTGGACGATAATTTGGCCGAGGACATTGGCAGCGTGGTCGAGAGCCTGCGCCGGGCCGCCGCAGCGGGCGACGACGAGCAGGTCGAGGAATTGGAGGAGGAGCTGATTGATCTGCTGATGGAGGTGGAAGCGTAACGGATGCAGCGATTCCAGTCAGTTTGTCCGTTCCCCCTGCTTGCTCCATAATAGAGCGACCCATCCATCCCTGCCCACCCACCGCGGGAGCCCCACCATGCCCAACGAAACCGCCTTCACCCTGGATACCTCCAGCATCAAATACGGCCCCGGCACAACGCGCGAAATTGGCGGCGACATGCGGCGGCTAGGCGCCAAACGCGCGCTGGTGATGACGGACGCCAGGGTCGCCAAGCTGGAGCCGGTGAGCGTGGCGATGGATGCGCTACAGCGGGCGGGCATCGACGCCGTGCTGTTTGACGGCGTGCGCGTGGAGCCGACGGACGTCTCGTTCCAGGCCGCAATCGACTTTGCCCGCGACGGGAATTTCGACGGCTACGTGGCCGTCGGCGGCGGCTCGGTGATGGATACGGCCAAAGCCGCCAATCTCTACGCCACCTACCCCGCCGACCTGCTCGCCTATGTCAACCCGCCGATTGGGCGTGGCGAGCCGGTTCCCGGCGCCCTCAAACCGCTGATCGCCGTGCCCACCACGGCGGGCACGGGCAGCGAGACCACCGGCGTCGCCATCTTTGATTTGACCTCGATGCACGCCAAGACCGGCATCGCCCACCGCGCCCTGCGCCCCAGCCTGGGCATTCTTGATCCACACAACACGCGCACGCTGCCCAAAATGGTCATCGCCAGCGCGGGGCTGGACGTGCTCAGCCACGCGCTCGAATCGCTGACGGCGCTGCCCTACGATCAGCGGCCCGCCGCGGAGCGCCCCGATTTGCGCCCGGCTTACCAGGGCGCCAACCCGATCAGCGACGTTTGGTCGGCCAAGGCGATTGAGATGGTGGCGCAACATCTCGTGCGCGCCGTCGACGATCCCGAAGACGATGAGGCGCGCGGGGCCATGCTTCAGGCCGCGGCCTTTGCGGGCATTGGCTTTGGCAACGCGGGTGTGCACCTGCCCCACGGCATGTCCTACCCCGTCTCCGGCATGGTGCGAGATTACCACCCCAGCGGCTACCCCAGCGACCACCCCATCATTCCCCACGGCATGTCGGTGATCCTCAACGCGCCCGCCGTCTTCCGCTTTACGGCAGCGGCCAACCCCGAACGCCACCTCTACGGGGCCAGCCTCATGGGCGTGGACGTGCGCGATGTGCGCGCAGAAAAAGCGGGCGAGGTGCTGGCCGACGCGCTGATTGCAATCATGCGGCAGGTCGCCGTGCCCAACGGGCTGAGCGCCATCGGCTTCACCGAAGCGGACATCGACGCCCTGGTCGAGGGCACGCTGCCCCAGCACCGCGTGACCAAGCTGTCGCCGCGCCCGGCAGAGGCGGCGGATCTGCGCCGGCTCTTTGCGGACGCGATGGTGTATTGGTAGAATGAGTTATTCCGTAGCTAGTAGGCGCTGCTTTTAGCTGCGCAACCGTGACATACCCCTTCGATTCAGATAATGCGAAAGGGTACGTCAGGTTGCGCGGTTGCAGACGGCACCTGCAATTTGTCAGTGATCACATGCCCACCCACTCCCTCTGCGTCACCTGCGGCACCCAATTCCCGGCTGCTGACGCACCACCTGCCCGCTGCCCGATCTGCAAGGACGAGCGCCAGTACGTCGGCCACAGCGGCCAGCAGTGGACGACGCTGGCCGAGCTCCAGCGCGATCACCGCAATCGCATCGATGAGCACGAGCCGGGGCTGACCGGCATCGGCACGGAGCCCAAATTTGCCATCGGTCAGCGCGCGCTGCTCGTGCAGTCGCCGGCGGGCAACCTGCTGTGGGACTGCGTGTCGCTGCTGGATGAGGCAACGGTCGACGCCGTCAACGCGCTGGGCGGCATTCGCGCCATCGCGATTTCTCATCCGCACTACTACTCGAGCATGGTCGAGTGGAGCCGCGCCTTTGACGCGCCGATTTGTCTGCACGAAGCCGACCGCGAGTGGGTGATGCGGCCGGATCAGTCAGTCGAATTTTGGTCGGGCGAGACGAAGAGCCTGTGGGACGAACTGACGCTGATCCGCTGTGGCGGCCACTTTGCGGGCGGGCAGGTGCTGCACTGGCCGGCGGGCGCACAAGGCCGCGGCGCCCTGCTCACCGGCGACATCATCCAGGTGGTGAGCGACCGGCGCTGGGTGAGCTTTATGTACAGCTATCCCAACCTGATTCCGCTCTCCGCGGCCAAGGTGCAGCAAATCGTTGACGCCGTGGAGCCCTTTGCGTTCGACCGACTCTACGGCGCGTGGTGGGAGACGATTGTCGCCGACGAGGCGAAGGAATCGGTGCGACGCTCGGCGGCGCGCTACATTCAAGCCATCCACGGAGAATAGAGAATGGCTACCCAAACTGCCCAGCTCTTCATCGACACCGAGCGCACCATTGGGGAGATTTCGCCGCTGCTTTTCGGCGGCTTTGCCGAGCACATGGGCCGCTGCATTTACGAGGGTATCTACGAGCCCGATTCGCCCCACGCCGACGAGCGCGGCCTGCGCACGGACGTGCTGGAGGCCCTGCGCGAGCTCGACTTTAGCGTGATGCGCTACCCCGGCGGCAATTTTCTCTCCGGCTATGATTGGCGCGACGGCGTCGGCCCGCACTCGCAGCGACCGCGACGCCGCGATCTGGCGTGGCAGTCCACCGAGAGCAATCAGTTTGGCACGGACGAGTTTATCGACTTCTGCCGCGCCATCGACACGCAGCCCATGCTCGGCGTCAACCTGGGCACGGGCACGGTGCAGGCAGCGTCCGATCTGGTCGAGTATTGCAACGCGACGGTCGGCACAAAGTTTGCCGATCTGCGCGCTCAGCACGGCCACCGGGCGCCGCACGGCGTTGGGTACTGGTGCTTGGGCAACGAGATGGACGGCCCGTGGCAGATTGCGCACTTGGACATGCACGAGTACGCCGTCAAAGCGCGCGAGGCGGCGAAAATGATGAAGTGGCAAGATGCGTCCATCAAGCTGGTGCTCTGCGGCTCCTCCAACGATAAAATGCCGACCTACCCGGAGTGGGATCGCGTGGCGCTGGAAGCCTGCTGGGAGCAGGTCGACTACCACTCGATGCACTACTACGCCACCAATCACGAGGACGACGCGGACAGCTTTCTCGCCAGCGCCGTCGCCTTGGAAAATTTTGTGGAGACGCTAACGGGCACGCTGCGCTATGTCAAGGCCAAGCAGCGCAGCCAGCACGATGTTTACCTCTCGTGGGACGAGTGGAACGTCTGGTACAAGAATCGCGAGATGCGGGGCAACTGGGCCGAAGCGCCCCATCTGATTGAGGAAGTGTACAATCTGGAGGATGCGCTCGTCGTTGCCCAGTGGCTCAACGTCTTCCTGCGCCGCTGCGACGTGCTCAAAATTGCCTGCCTCGCCCAAATTGTCAACGTGATCGCGCCCATCCTCACCACGTGCGATGGCCTGCTCAAGCAGACCATCTTCTACCCCTTCTGGATGACGCGCCGTCTCGCCCGCGGTCATGCGCTGGACGTGCTGGTGCAGTCGCCGCAGCACGAAACCGCGAAATACGGTCGTGTGCCGCTGCTCGACGTCGCCGCCAGCTACGACGAAGCGAGCGGGCGCAGCGCCGTCTTCCTCGTCAACCGCAGCCAAACGGAGGCCGTCGCTGTTGCCGTTCAGTGGCAGCGCGAGGGGCCGCAGCAGGTCGAGGAGGCGTGGCGGCTGGCGGGGAACGATGTTAAACAGAGCAACACCTTTGCCCAGCCCAACGCGCTGGTCGCGCGGCCGATTGATGTGCCTGCCCTCGAAGACGGCGCGCTCACGCTCCGGCTGCCGCCCCTCTCCTTTACGACGCTCGGCGTGCGTTAAAGCCAGCGCCCGCGTAAATGTCGCATCGCCGACGCGACGTTCCCCTCCCGCTCGTTTGGCCTTCCTGTTCGCACAGCGGCAAAAATGCCGCTTGGCGAACGGGGCAGCGTCATCTATGATAGCGTTGCCGTACACCACCGGCCCAGCACGACCCACCGCAACCAACAGCAACAGGAACCTCATGAGCATTCTCGATCAACAGTTCAACATCCGCGACCAGGTCGCCATCGTGACCGGCAGCACGGGCGTGCTGGGCGGGGCGATGGCGATTGGGCTGGCGCAGGCGGGCGCGCGCGTCGTCATCATGGGGCGGCGCGAGGAGCGCGCGCGGCAGGTGGCGGATGCGATCAACGAGGAGCGCCACCGCGCCATCGCCATCCCCTGTGACGTGCTCAACGCCGAACAGCTTGCCGCCGCCCGCGACGCGATCCTCGACAAGTGGGGGCAGATCGACATTCTGGTCAACGCCGCCGGCGGCAACGTCGCCGACGCCACGATCATGCCCGACGAAAGCTTTTTTGAGATGCCACCTGCCGCCTTCCAGCAGGTGAACGACCTGAACCTGCTGGGCACGGTGCTCCCCACCCAAATTTTTGGCGCGACGATGGCCGAGCAGGGCAGCGGCGCGATTGTCAACATCTCCTCAATGGCGGCGCAGCGCATCCTCACGCGCGTGGTCGGCTACTCGGCGGCCAAGGCGGCGGTGGACAACTTTACGCGCTGGCTGGCCGTCGAGCTGGCGCGCAAGCACGGCGAAGGGGTGCGCGTCAACGCCATTGCGCCCGGCTTCTTTATCGGCGAACAGAACCGCGACCTGCTGCTCGACGCCGACGGCTCGCTTACCGCGCGCGGCCAGACGATTGTCGATCACACGCCGATGGGCCGCTTTGGCGAGCCGGACGAGCTGGTCGGCACGCTATTGTGGCTGTGCAGCCCGGCGGCGCGCTTTGTCACGGGCGTGGTCGTGCCGGTGGATGGGGGCTTTTCGGCCTTTAGCGGCGTGTGATCATGGCGAAAGATTTCTATCACGAGCAGGTCAAGCGAGCGCTGGTCAAAGATGGCTGGACGATTACGGATGATCTGTATATCATGTCGTTTGGACTCCGCAAAGTTTATGTGGACTTAGGCGCACAACGTGTCTTTGCTGCGGAAAAAGGGGAGGAAAAAGATTGCCGTCGAAATCAAAACGTTTCGGGGCGCATCAGAGGTTCACGATTTAGAGCTTGCTTTGGGACAGTACGTACTCTATCGCACGCTGCTCAAGCGGTTCGAGTCCGACCGCAAGCTTTACCTGGCCATTCCGGACAGCGTCTGCAACACCTTTTTTGACGAGCCGATTGTACGGCCCGTGCTGGAGGAAGAAGACCTGCACATTATCGCTTTCGATCCTCAAGAGGAAGAGGTGATCCAATGGAGAAGCTAGAACAATATCGCGAGATAATTAAGAAGATCATCAAACATCACGCTCAGTATAAGCCTTCGCGCGGCGAAATTCAGGTTGAAACGATTTTTGATGAAGAGAACGACCACTACGAGCTAATGCATGTGGGCTGGAATGGGCCACACTACACGCACGGCAGCGTACTCCACATCGACATTCGGGGCGGCAAAGTCTGGATTCAGTTCGACGGTACATATGATGGCGTCGCCAATGACCTCGTCGAAGCGGGTATCCCCCGTGACCGCATCGTGCTGGGCTTCAAGTCACCGGAGATTCGCCCGCTGACGGATTTCGCCGTGGCTTGAGGCGCGGTGCGCAAGAGAAGACAGCAAACAGATGGGATGGGTGGAGCGTTCGTCATGCAAAGCAATCCTGAACAGTCGAGCGCAGCCAGCGCACTCGGCATCAACGTCTTTGATCGCTCGCTCAAGGTCATCGCGCGCAACAACGTGGAGACGCTGCTGCGGCTGGCGCTGCCCGGCGAGCAGGTCGAGCCGATTGGCACGCTGGAGACGGTTGAGCTGTCGCTGGCCGTGCGGCCAGTCGATTTTGTACAGCGCGTGCTGCACGAAGGTGAGGAGAAGCTGGTTCATCTGGAGTTTCAGCTGGCGCACCGCGCTGAATTCCCGCTACGCATGTGCGAATACCACGGCGGGCTGAGCCAGCAGTTTCGGCTGCCGGTGCTCTCGCTGGCGATTTACCTGCAGCGGCGTCAAAAGCCGATTTCGGCTGCACACGAAACGCGTATCGGCGAGACGGTTGTCAACCGCTTTACCTACCCGGTCATCAAGCTGTGGGAGCACGCCGACGCGATTGAGCGGGGCGAGCTGCCGGGGCTGGCCCCGCTGCTCGTCATGCTCGTGCAGGAGCCGACGGAGCAAACGCTGCGCCGCGAGCGCGAGCTGATTTTGGCGACGCAGGCGCAGCCAGCGCGCGGCGAGCTGCTGTCGACGGCGCTGTCGATGGCGGCGCGCTATTTTGACACGGACTTTTTGCTGCGATTTTTTCGAGAGGAGATGAATATGATCAAGGGTTCAAGCATTATCGAAGAGTGGATCCGGGAAGGCATGGAGCGCGGTCGCGAAGAGGGCCGCGAGGAGGGCCGCGAAGAGGGACGCGAAGAGGAGCGAGAAGAGATGGTGCTGCGTATTTTGCGCAAGCGCTTTGCGCCAACGGCGGACGAATTGCTCGACCTTTCGCAGCGGCTGGACCGAATCGGCGACCTCGCGATCCTGTCGGCTGCGTTCGAGGTCGCGTTGGACTGCGACTTGCTGGCCGACTTCCAGCGCTGGCTGGATGAACACGGCGAGTCCCACCCAGCATCTGCCCGCTGACGGACTTTGCTGTGCGCAACGGGACAACCTGCTCTGGGCATGTTGACAATGAAGACCGACCTTCAGCTGGCAACGCAAGCCACCGCACTGAAAGCGGAGGCAGCAATCCTGCTCCACGAGCAAGGACTGCTTGCTCTGCTGCAAAGGTGTGGCCCCGTTCGCGCACACGGTTCATTTCTCCTGGATTTGATGACGTGGCGCGATCTCGATCTAGCGATGCAGCTCCCCCACGCGCACGATGTCGTCACCTTCTTTGCAACCGGTCAACAGGTCGCGCAACAGTTCACCATCCTCAAAATGAGTTTTTCCAACCAGCACCTGCGCCCCGACGTGCCCTTCGACCACGGGCTGTACTGGGGCATCCGACTGCTGCACCAGAGACAGGAATGGAAAATCGATCTGTGGGGCTACGGGCCGGCCGAGTACCAAGTTCATCTCACTGAGTTTGAGGCGCTCCAGCGGTCGCTGGCCGCGGTGGACCGTCGTTTGATTTTGCGCATCAAGGACGACGCCTGCCGCTTGCCAAGCTATCGCCACACGCTCACAAGCGTGCAGATTTACGAAGCAGTTGCGCAGGCGGGCGTCCAAACCGTCGACGACTTTTACCAGTGGCACGCGCACCAACAGCAACAAACGGAGCACACCCCATGACCCCCACCCTCATCCCCACCACCGGCCTCGGCGACCCCGACCGCACCCTCACGACCGACGACGTGCGCCGCGTCCTCGCCGATGGCTTGACGCCTGACGTGTGGGCCAATCAGCGCGTACTGGTGATTGTGCCGGACAATACCCGTAGCGGACCGATTGGGCCGGTCTTTGCCCAAGCGCATGAACTGATGACGAGCGGCGAGCAGACAGCGTCGCAGATCGACGTGCTGATTGCGCTGGGCACGCACATGGCGCTGTCGCGCGAGCAGATGGCGCAGCGGCTGGAGGTGCCGGTCGACGAACTGGAGACGCGCTACCCGGGCGTCAACATTTTTAACCACGAGTGGGAGAAAGAGGAGACCTTTGTCTCGCTCGGCGAAATTGGCGAGGACGAAATCGAGGCGTTGAGCAACGGCCTGCTGCGCGAGACGGTCGACGTGCGTATTAACAAGCTGGTGCTGGAGTACGACTTGGTGCTGATCATCGGCCCCGTCTTCCCGCACGAGGTGGTCGGCTTTTCGGGCGGCAACAAGTACTTTTTCCCCGGCGTCTCCGGCCCCGAAGTCATCAACTTCACCCACTGGCTGGGCGCGGTGATGACGAGCTACGAAATCATCGGCAGCGGCTACACGCCCGTGCGCGCCGTGATCGACCGCGCGGCGTCGCTGATCCCGACGCCGTCGCGCTGCGCGGCGCTGGTCGTGTGGGGCGACGACCTGGCCGGGCTGTACGTGGGCACGCCGCGCGACGCCTGGCAGGCGGCGTCGCAGCTTTCGGCACAGGTGCACGTGCGCTATCTCGACCACCCGGTGCGGAGAGTGCTCTCGATCATGCCGCCGCTCTACGACGACATTTGGACGGCGGCCAAGGGCATGTACAAGCTGGAGCCGGTGGTGGCCGAAGGCGGCGAGGTGGTGATTTACGCGCCGCACATCGACGAAATCTCCTACACGCACGGAAGAGTGCTGGACGAAGTCGGCTACCACGTGCGCGACTATTTTCTCAAGCAGTGGGATCGCTTCAAGGATTACCCGGCGGGCGTGCTCGCCCACTCGACGCACCTACGCGGCATCGGCGAGTACGACGTGATCACGCAGACCGAGCGCCCGCGCGTCAGCGTGACGCTGGCGACGGGCATCCCGGAGGAGCGCTGTCGGCTGCTGGGGCTGGGCTACATCGACCCGGCGTCGATTGATATGGAGGCGTGGGCGGCGGACGAGGGGACGCTGGTCGTGCCTAAGGCGGGGGAGATTTTGTACCGTCTGAAGTAACACTCGTTCCACGCTCTGCGTGGAATGCTTTGCCAGACGCTCTGCGTCTAAATGGAGGGACGAAACCGCGTTTAGGGTTACCCGATGGGACAAGTCGATGCTGCGACGCGGGAGAGTCGCGGTCGGGATTCCCGCGCTCTGCATGAAAACCAGTAATCTGTATGGGAACCAATAAATAGAAAGTGAGAGCGATGCACAGCCCACCTCGGTTTTTTGATGCCGATGGTAATGAAATTATCACACCATCAAACCTGTTGGCGAATTGGTGCAGATTATTGAATTGGGCGGTGACTTCGACGAGACTGCCGTTATTTTATCGGTCTACTCCGAAGAGTTAAGCCGCGAAGAAGTGAGTTCACTTTTAGAAGTTCAACCCACCAAAGCATGGAACCCTGGCGAAAAGCACGCTGTGGGCACAGGCAGATCAGGCAAAACCCGGATTGTTGATTGGGGCAAGTGGATGCTTGAAGTTGAACGAAATCACGAACCTGTAGAGCCTAAAATCCACAACCTTCTTCAATCATGCACAAAAAATCTTGAAGCATGGCGCACAGCCACTGCAAAGTACAACACACAGCTAACCATTGTGGCGCATGTAGAAAATTGGAATCGGGAATTGAATCTGTCGCCAGAAACTTTGCGGTTACTAGCTGAGCGTAATTTAATGCTGAATGTAGACATTTACTTCTACGGTGATGACGACGATGAAAGCTGAAGACTGCCATTGAACGAAGTACGCTTTGCCCTACTTTGATTCCTTTTTCCATTCGAGGACGGCTCTTTCTTCAAAGGGAGTGTACGAACAGGATAATTCAGAATATCCTGCTCAACTGTTGCCAGCGTCATGTCATGCTGAATTGCTTGACAGATCATAGCACGATCAAACGGATCCCGATGCAGCCGTGGCAGCATAACGAGTTGTTTAACATTTGCCTCATCTAAATCAAGATTCAAGATTTGATGACGCTGGCGCTGCGTTGGAATGTACTGTGCTGGTGGTTGTGGCAGGGGCAGTTTGCCCAACCCATTTTTGATGAGCACTTCCCAAAGAGAGACAACGCTTAAGAATATGCTATTCTCTGTATCACGAATGCTGTGCAGGAGAGCAGGAGGTAGATGCGTGTCCTTGCTGATATACCACAAGAAAATGTGAGTATCGAGTAGAATTTTCATGCGCCTTCAAAATCTTGCAGGATGTTTTCCGGCAACGGTTCATCAAAATCATCGGGGACAACAAAATCACCCTCACATAAACCGTAGGGACGCAGTTCTGTTTCGATTGCGTAATCCAGCACGGTTACGAGTGCCCGATACTTTCCTGATAACTCAACTGGCTCCAGCAGCTCGACGGAGCCATTCTGGTCGATGACTGCCTCAAACGTTTGCATAGTTGCTCCCTCATTAAAATTCCTGTTCACAGATTATACCAGATCACTCAAAACTCCGCGTAATCCTTGCGATAGACCAGCACCTTGTGCTGCACGCGGAAGCCGGTCGTGTAGAGGCCCTGTGCTGACGCTACTCCTGATCGAACTCACCTGCCGCCAGAGCGTCGAGCCGCGCTTCTTCCAGCGTAGCAAGCAGCTGATCTACATTGGCTGAACCCCGGCGAGCGTCCCGCAGAAAGCGTTCCATCTCATTGATCAGCGGGCCAGTCATGCTGGGTGGGCTGGCCCAAAATGAGGGCAGCACGACCACATCGGCCTGCTCGATAACGGCCAGCCCTTGCTGGACGGAAGCGGGCAGATCATCGCGATTGGTGGTGTCGACGGGCACGAAGTTTGCCTCGCCGCTCATCAGTTGGGTAATGTCGGCTTGTGCCTCGTTCGACGTGATGTAGCGCACGAACTCCAGCGCTTGCGGGCGATTTGCTGCACCCGCCGGAACTGCGTAGCCCATGGCGTTGATCACTTCGCCCCTCGGCAGCGCCGGATCCATCGGTGGGAAGGGAAAGACGCCTAGCTCACTCTGAAAGAGCGCGGGCAAATCCTCAAAATCGAAAGGCGCCAACAGCGTCATCGCTGCCTTCTCCTGCGTTAGCGCCGTATCCCCATCCCCGCGGACGAGGGCGGCAGCGCTTGAAAAGCCATCCGAAATCCCCAAATCGCTCGTAAAATAGCTAGCCTCCAAGAGACCCAGCCAAGTTTGGAAGACGTTGCGCACCCGCTCATCGCTGTAGGCGACTTCGCCCCGAATCAGCGACTGGTGAAATTCTGGCCCGTTGAGGCGCATGTTGAGATAGTCAAACCAGACGGAGGCCGTCCACGGATTTCCAGCAGGCAGGGCAAAGGGCACGACACCGTTGCTCTGCAGCGTGTCGGCAATGGTTTGCAGCTCCGCCCACGTTTGCGGCGGCGTCAGCCCCAGTTCGTCGAATAGCTCGACGTTATAATAAATGCCGCGCCAGTGGTAGCCAATGGGGGCAAGATAGCGTCCGCCGTCCCGCTGCGCCTGCTCTTGTAGCTGCGTTTCATAAGGCATGTCCGCTTCAATCGGCACGCTGACGTCGGTTAGATCGGTGAACAGCTCTTCCCGAATGCCATCCGCTAACCAGCCGCCAGACCACATGACCAGGACGTCGGGGGGCGTGTCCGCGCGCAGGTAACTCAATGGCGAATCGCTGTAGGCGGAAACCGAGAGGGTGACGCCGGGATGCAGCGCCTCGAATTGTTCGAGCAGCAGCTGCTCGGTTTGCGAGTTATTGAAATCCGTAACGTAGACGAGCTCGGCGGGCTCCAGCTCGGCGGGGCGCGCCTGCCTGTTCCCCGGCCCACACCCAACGAGCATGAAAATAGAAAGCAGAAAGAGGGTGACGCACGGCAAGGCAGAATAGCGAGCGCTGTTCATTGGGTAGTCTCCATTGGTGATAATCTAGTGGTGAAAGGGGCAGGGTTAACGCACTGTACTCTGTCATCATCCCTTGGTCATCAAACGACAAAAGACACAGGGAGTGGACTTTTACCTATCGCTCGATTTGGTAAGGTCGCGGTAGTGATTGAAAAGGAGGGATGCGAGGCAGAAAGAAAAGCTTTATTCCCGCACCCATCCCCAAATCAATCCAATCGCCAGCCCCGCCGCCACCAGCGACACCGCCGCCAGCGACCCCACACCCAGCCGCTCGTAGAGCCACGGACCGGAAACGCCCGCCAGCGCCCCCGCGATGGAGACGTTGGCCGTGCTCAACGTCAGCACTTTGGCGCGCTGACTTGGAATCTGCTCACTCAGCAGCGGAATCCCCGCCACGATGCCAAATTCAAAGCCCAGCCGAGCCACCGACAGCCCCGCCACCGCCGCCATCAGCCCCACGTTGAGCACCGGCAGCAGCGCATAGCCGACCATCGCCACCGCCGCGCCCAGCAGCACGCTGCGCCGCTTGCCCAGCCGATCCGTCACCAGGCTGACGCCGCCGCTGCCGCCCAAATCCACAAAGCCAAAAACTAGCGCCACCGTGCCCAGCTGCGCCGCGCCCAGGCCGTAGGCGTCGCTCAGCCACGCGCCGTGGGCGATCATGATTTGGACGGCGGAGAAAAAGAGGAAGCCAATGCCGACAATCAGGCTCCAGGCCGAGCGGGCGTTGTCGCCCAGCCGCCAGAATTGGGTGACGCTGCTTCGGGTCAGACGCAGCGGCGGATGCTTGGGCATCGGCGCCGTCGACGACGGGGCGCGGGCCGTCGGCAGCTGGCCGAGCACAGCCGCCGCCCCCAGCAGCGCAAAGCCCAGCACAAAGAGCGGCGCGCGCCAGCTCCCCGTCGCCGCGATCAGCAGCCCCGCCGCGGAAAGCCCCACGATCCCCGCCAGCGCCCACGCGTATTCGACGATGCCAATGCCGCGCGCCCGGCGTGCGTAAGGCAGCCGCGCGCTCAGATAGGCGTGCAGCGTGGGGATAAAGCCCGCGCTGCCCATCCCCCACACAATCATGGCGACCGTGGCCCAGGCCAGGCCGCTGCTGCTCGCAAAAAGCAGCGTGCCCACGCCGACCATCGCCAGCGCTACCCGCATCACCAGCCGGTAGCCGTAGCGATCCGCCAGCGTGCCAAAGAGCGGCGCGACAATCCCCAGCAGGCTGCGCAAGCCCACCAGCCGCCCCAGCACGACCGTGCTCATGCCCAGCCCCGCGGCCACAATCGGCAGAAATGAATTGAAAAACTGCGTGCCCGTGTCGTTGAGCAGGCGCGTGCCCACGCCCAGGCCAATCAGGCGCGGCATGGCGATGTCTGCTGTGGGCTGATCAGTCGTCGGTTGGTCGAGCGATTGGGTAGCCATGAAGTTTTCGCGTTTAGCGTGAGAGGAGTGCGCACGAGGGCGTGCGCACGGGCCGACGTGACGAGATAATCTATTAGGGCAGACCCGGCACGAGGGCGTGCCTACTCCTCGTTTGTAAATTAGGTTCTCTGAGCTTCTGTGGGGTGAGCGAGCAAAACCCGACCGACGGTGCGACGCACTTTCCGAAGTGCGTCGCACGTTTGCAGTAAGTCCTTCACCTTTTGGGTGATCGACTATCTGGATGTGCGATGTACCTCGGAAGGTGCAACGCACGGTGGACTGCCTTGCTCGTTGCACCCCACAATCCGTCAGAGAGCCGTAAATTATTGTCGCAACGCCGCCAACGTCTCGCTATCAAACGGATTCTCGCCCGTCCTCAGCGACGCAATCCACTCCTCGACCAGCGGCCCATTGTACGCGCTGTACAGCGGCGGCGACAGCGTCTCCAGCCAGGCCAGGTACGCCTCCAATTCCGTGATCGCCTCATCCGTACGGCCAAGCTGAGCGTAGACCATGCCGCGGCTGTCGCGGCTGGCCCCGGTGGGGTCGCGGTCGACGGCTTCATCGCAGGAGGGCAGGGCCTGTTCGGGCTGCTGATCGAGCATGTTGCCCCAGCAGAGGGCATTGTAGGCGCTGGCAAAATCGGGATTGAGCGCCAGCACCTGCGTCAAATCTTCCTGCCAGCCCGCTCGATCCAGCCGAATGCGGGCGAGCGCGCGGTTGTAATAGGCGCGGAAGAGCGAATCATCCAGCTCGATGGCCCGCGAAAGGTCATCGATGGCGGCTTCGAGATCGCCCGGCTCTTTGCGTTCGTAGTAGGCGGTGCCGCGGTTGAGGTAAGCGGGTGCGTAGCCGGAATTCATTGAAATTGTGCGTCTGAAATCAGCAATCGCCCGATCAAGGTCGGCCGTGTCATAAGTCCGTGTAAGATAGCGATTGAGAAAAATTGTGCCGCGGTTGTAACGCGCCAGCGTGAGCATGGGGTTGAGGCCGATGGCCTGGCTGTACGCTTCAACTGCTTGATTGGTATCGGCTGGTGTCAAACGTTCGTAGACGCTGCCAAGCAGGGCGTAAACTGCCGCAGACGTTTCTTTGTCGTCGATATCAAGCACTAAGGCTCTTTCAAAAGCAGCAGCGGCGCGCTCGTAACTTTCCTGCTCCCGGTAGAGCCGCCCCAGCGTAATCAGCGCCAGCGCCTGCACTTGCTGCGGCACATCGATGTTGATCACCGTCGGCAAATCATCCTGTGCGGTGAGCAGCCGCTCCCACGTTGGATTATTTTCTTCCTCCAGCGTAAAGTTGACGCGCACGCGACCGCTGTCGTACTCGCCCCAGATGAGCAGCGTGGCCCCAGTTTCTTGCAGCACCGCCTTGGCGGCGGATTCGCTCGTCAGCGTGCCCGACCAGGCGGTGGCGCGCGTCTCCGCCAGGCCCGCCGCCTCGATTTGCGAGGTCAGCGCCTCGCCGATGCGCCCGGCCACGTTAAAGCTGTCGTCCGCGTAGCCGACAAATTGGGCCACGAGCAGCAGCGTCTCGCCCTCGGCGGCGCGAGTGGCGCTTGGATCTTCACCCGCTGATGAATTGGAGCGCAGCGCCGGCACAACGGCCACGCCAAGCAGCACCAGCAGCGCCGCCAGCCCAATCCACGCCAGCCGCGGCCAGCGCGACCGTGAAGTCCCCCGTGGCTCGTTGAGCGATTCTGTAGTGTATTGCTTATTGCTTACTGCTTGATCGTCGATTTTCTCCCCGGCAACTGGCTCACTGACCGACTGCTCACTGACCGACTGCTCGCCGATTGCGTTTTCGCTGCCCACCGGCTCCACCGGCACAAAGTCCGCGTTCTCCGGCGGGAAGCCCGCGGCCAGCAGCAGCCCGTCGCGCTCGTCGTCGCTCAGGCGCAGGCGGCCGGCGACGCGCAGCACGTCGTCGCGGTGGCGTGGGCGGGCGACGAGCCCCTCCTTCCAGCGGAAGATCGTCTGCCGGCGCACGCCGACGGAGCGCGCCAGCTCGCTGTCGCTGATGCCGGTGCGCTCGATATAATTGCGCAGTAATTCGGAGAATGTTGGCATGGCTATAGTTTATCACGGGTAGAGCGGGTAAAATAATTGTGGCGGTGGAGACGCTTGTCGTTTTTCGCTGTGCTTGAGACAATGATTTGCTAGACTTCTCATAGCCAAACAATTTCACAATTCACCCGATTTGTGATAGACTAATTCGGTTAGGGATGCGATGCGATCCCGTTAAATAACCAATTGAAGCAACCGACTAATTTCGATTCTGACACGCACAGACGAGTGCGTTTAGATATACAATTTTTGCAGCAACCTAAATTCAAGGAGACAACATGAGTCAACCAATGACGATGGATCGACCGACAGACCGACCGACCGAGACAACCTACACAAACGGCACGCCGCCGGTGGGCGAGGCGCTGCTGCGGGTGGTGCCGCTGGGCGGCCTGGGCGAAATCGGCAAGAACATGATGCTGCTGGAAAGCGGCGAGAACATTCTGATCATCGATGCGGGGCTGGCCTTTCCGAGCAACGAGATGCTCGGTATCGACGTGATCATCCCCGATATCGAGTACGTGCTGGAGCGGCTGGATTGGGTGCGCGGCATCGTGCTGACCCACGGCCACGAGGACCACATCGGCGCGCTGCCCTACATGATGGAGGAGGGCGTGCGTGCGCCTATCTACGCCACGGCGCTGACGCGCGGCCTGCTCGAGCGCAAGCTGGACGAACACAAGCTGCTCGGCGAGGCCGACCTCAACACCATCACCGCAAACGATATGGTGATGCTTGATCCCTTCCAGGTCGAGTTCTTTCACACCTGCCACAGCTTCCCGGACAGCGTCGGCGTCTCGGTGAAGACGCCTGCGGGCCGCGTGATCCACACGAGCGACTACCGCTGGGATGCGACGCCCGTCGACAACAAGCCCACCGAGGAAGAGAAGCTGCGCCAGTGGGGCGACGAAGGCGTGCTGCTGCTGATGGGCGACAGCACCAACGTCGAGCAGCGTGACCCGACGCCTTCGTCGGTAATCGTGGAGGGAATGCTCGAAGACGTAATGAACGAAGCCAAGGGGCGCATCCTGGTGGCGACCTTTGCCAGCAACGTGGCCCGCGTGCAGCAGGTGATCACCGCCGCGCGCAAGCACGGCCGCCGCGTGGGCGCCATCGGCCGCTCGATGACCAACAACATCGACGTGGCGATGAAGCTCGGCTACCTGGACGTGACGGAGGACGAACTGCTTTCGCCTAAGGAGATGGAAAATCTGCCGGACGAGGAGGTGGTGATTGTCGCCACGGGCAGCCAGGGCGAGCCGCGCAGCGCCATGGTGCGCATGAGCAACAACGACCACCGGCTGATCACGCTGCGCCCAGGCGACACCGTCGTCCTAAGCGCGTCGCCGATTCCGGGGAATGAGGAGCCCTTTAACCGCACGCTGGACAACTTGTTCCGCCGCGGCGTGGACGTGCGCTACCACGAGCTGGATCAGGTGCACGTCAGCGGCCACGGCGGTCGCGCGGACTACCAGCGGATGCTGGAGATTGTGCGCCCCGAATTCTTCGTGCCCGCCCACGGCGAATATCGCCACCTCGTACTGCACAAGCGGCTCGCCAACGAAATGGGGCTGGACGACAACCACGCCTTTGTGCTCGAAACGGGCCAGACGCTCGAAATTGGTCGCTTTGACGAAAGCGCACCGGAAGGTCAGCTCCAGGCCCGCCGTGGAGACAACGTCACCGCTGGCCCCGTGCTGGTGGACGGCCTCGGCGTAGGTGACATCGGCCCCGTCGTGTTGCGCGATCGCCGCCACCTGGGCGAGGATGGCTTCCTGATTTGCGTGGTCGCGCTGGATGAAGTCGAGGGGGACATTATCTATGGACCGGAGATCATCAGCCGTGGCTTTGTCTACATGCGGGACAGCAGCGACTTGATCAAGCGGGCGGAAACAACCGTGCGCAAGGTCGTTAAGAAGCAGATGCCGGAGCGCGTGCTGGCCAACAAGATCAAGGATGCGCTGTCCGAGTTTAGCTACCGCGAGATGGGCCGCCGCCCGATGGTCTTGCCGCTGGTAATGAAGGTGTAAGTTCTTGAGGCGGGTAGGGGCACGCCGCGGTGTGCCCCTACCCGCCTCAACCGTAGGAATAAAGGCTGTATGTTACAGTTAACGCTGACCTCGCCCGATTCTGTTTCTTTACGACCGTTTGTCCAAAGCGCGCTAAAGCGGGAGGTAGGATTGGTCGAGGTTGCGGTGAAACAGGCGCAGCATCGAGTCCAAAGATACGAAGAGCGCTTTGGATTATCCAGCGAACAGTTTATGGAGCGGTATCGTAATAATAAGATTGATGAAACGCTGGAGACGATTGAGTGGGTCGGCGAGTATCGAATGTTGATGCGTTTACTAAAAAAGTTACAGGCAGTGCGAGAGATTGAAATTGCAGATTGAACAGTATTCACGCGGTTCCAGCATCTGGTCTCACCTGCCGAGTTCTGTTGAGCGAGCACATTGTCTATGAATTGCGCAATATGGATAGCCGACCCGCGTTGAAGCTTGCCAAAGACTTGGGGCGCATCAGTCCTGCCCCCTCTAGGGAGTATTCACAACAGGAGCTATGAGATGACTCAATTGACGCTGACTGCACCCGGTTCAGTTCCTTTGCGTCCATTTGTGCAGGGGGCGCTGGATAGAGAGGCTGATATGGTGGAAGCCTCAATAGAAAGAACGCAACAGCGGATTCGCCATTTTGAAGAACAGTATCAAATGTCCAGCGAGCAATTTCTTGATCGGTACCGCAAAGACGAAATTCAAGAGACGCTTGAAACGATTGAGTGGCTGGGCGAATATCGGATGTTAATCAGTTTGCACGAAAGCCTGAGCACGCTGCAAGGAATCAAAATTGAAGATTGAGCAGTACTTCACGCACATTCAACGCGCTATTGCTGCCTGCCGTGTTCTGGCTTCCAACTATATTGTGCTCGACAAACGCTCGTCATATGAAGGCTTTATTCGCGGCGATCTCGTTCTCGAAAACAACTCCTTGCTCCATTTTCGCGAATATGTAAATCTACGGCTCAATGAGCATCGACTAATGTACGCATATCAGTACATGATGCCGGACAACCAGCTTGTTTTTCGCTACGACAACGCGGAACATTATCAGGGCATCTCTACCTTCCCCCACCACAAGCACGAAGGCAGCGAGCGAAACGTAGTCGCCGCCAATGCGCCCACGCTGGCACAAGTGCTGGCGGAGATCGAGCTGCTGGTGCGGCTCAGTTAACCAATCTGCGTCTATCCGCGTCCATCTGCGGTTCAATTTTTCTCTAGCCTTTTCCCCATGGTTATGCTATAATCCAGCGGAACGTTTGTTCGGATTTTTATCTTCTCCACGATTATGGCCACCCGCAAGCGCACAACCAAACGCACAACCAAATCAAAAAGCAGACGCCGCGCCAGCAAGAAACAGACGCCCTGGATCGACGAGCTATTCGCGACGCTCGCGCGCCCCGAAGTCATCGGCCTCGCGCTCGTGATCGTCTCCGCCTTTACGCTGCTCAGCCTGATCACGCCGAGCCGCGGGCAGGTGATGGGGCCGTGGGTCGAGGGGCTGACGTGGCTCGTCGGTATCGGCGTGTGGGGCCTGCCGGTGGTGACGGGCATGATTGGGCTGTGGATCGTGGTGCTCCACATCGAGCGCACGCCGGACATTCCCTGGCAGCGGCCGGTGGGCCTGCTGCTGATGCTGCTGGCGTGGCTGCTGGGTGCATCGCTGGCGCTGACGCCGGCGGCGCGCGTGCAGGCGCTCGGCACGACGGTGGGCGGCGGCGCACTGGGCAACGAGATGGCGCTGGCCCTGGAGCAGACCGTGGGCGGCCTCGCCGGGTGGCTCTTTGTGATTGCGCTGGTCGTGGGCGGCCTGGTGCTGCTGACGGACCGGCTGCTGGTCAACGGCCTCGCCGCGCTGTGGCAGGAATTCGACGAATGGCGACACACGACGCGCGCCCAGCGCATGGACCCCTCGCTGCGACCGGACGTGCCCGTGCCGGACGGCGTGCTGCCGTGGCACAAGCAGTTGGCCGAGCGCGTGCGGCTGTGGTGGGCTGGGCGTAATGAGCGCGAGGCAGGCTACCGGCGCGAAGTCTACACCCAACCCGGTTTGGGCTACGACGACTTTGCGAACCCGCCCAGCAATCTCGTGCCGCCGGAGCCGCCGCCTTATGAAACAACGCGTGGAGGGCGGCGACAGCCCGACGCGCTGCGCGAGACGCAGGCACTCTACGATGCGACGAGCGGCAGCAGTGACCAGTCTGGCAGCGCCGAGAACAACGTCACCCAAAGCAGCGGCGTGGCCCAGAGCGTAAACCAGCGCATGGGCAACGCGCTGACCGAGAGCCTGGGCGGCGGCGAGATGTTGACGCCGCGCATCGTTGGCTCGCAGGAGTGGGCGCTGCCCAGTACGGGCAAGATGCTGGAGGATTGGGACCGGCGCGTGGACAGCGACAGCCGCATCCGCGATCAGGGCCGCTTGATCCAGGAGACGCTGGAAAATTTTGGCATCCCCTCCAGCTTTGAAGGGGCATACAAAGGGCCGGCGGTCACCCAATATCTGATCAAGCCGGGCTACACCGAGCGCGTCGTGCGCGGCGAAACCAGGCGCACCAAGGTAAAGGTCGCCAAAATTGCGGGGCTGGCCAATGATCTGGCGCTGGCGCTGGCGGCTTCCAACGTGCGCATCGAAGCGCCGATTCCGGGCACGAGCTACGTGGGCGTCGAGGTGCCAAACCAGGAAAGCAATATCGTTGGGCTTAAGGAGCTGATGGAGAGTGAGAAGTTCCAGTCGCTCGACGCGGAGCGGCTGCGGATCGCGCTGGGCGAGGATGTGAAGGGCCAGTCCATCGTCTCCGATTTAACGAAGATGCCCCACCTGCTGATTGCGGGCGCAACCGGCTCCGGCAAGTCGGCGGGCATCAACTCCATCCTGAGCTGCCTGCTGCTGACGCACACGCCGGATTCGCTGCGCCTGCTGATGGTCGATCCGAAGATGGTGGAGCTGAGCGTCTACAACGGCATCCCCCACCTGCTGTCGCCGGTGGTGACGGAGGTGGACAAAGCAGCGGGCGTGCTCTACTGGGCCGTCAAGGAGATGGAGCGGCGCTACACGATTTTTAGCAAGGCCGGCGCGCGCGACCTGCCGCGCTACAACACTTATCTCGAAAGCAAAAATGAGAAGCCGCTGCCCTACATCGTCGTGATCATCGACGAGATGGCGGACTTGATGATGGCCGCGCCGGAAGAGGTGGAGAAGTACGTCTGCCGCCTGGCGCAGATGGCGCGCGCGGTCGGCATCCACCTGATCATCGCCACGCAGCGGCCTTCGGTCAACGTGATTACGGGCTTGATCAAGGCCAATTTCCCGGCGCGCATTGCCTTCGCCGTGACCAGCCAAATCGACAGCCGCGTGATTCTCGACATTCCCGGCGCGGAGCGGCTGCTGGGCAAGGGGGACATGCTCTTTATGTCGCCGGACGCCTCGAAGCTGGAGCGGCTGCAGGGCTCGTGGGTCGGCGACAGTGAAATTCAGCGCATCGTGCAGTATTGGAAGGGGATTCGCCAGTACAGCGGCTTTGGTGACGCTGATTTTGGCGCGGATGATCCGTTTGGGTCGAGCAGCCCGGCGGAGAGTGCGCTCTACGATTTGCCACGGGGCAGCGCGCCCGGCGATGTCGCCGTTGATCTTGCCCTACAGCCCAGCGCCCAGGGCAAGACGCAGTCGTTCGCGCCTAAGCCCCCGCCCAAATCCGCCAAATCCAACCCACGCACCCAGCCGCTCACGACATCGACCACCGTGCCGGTGCTGCCCGACCCGTTCCAGGGCAGCACCCAAGCGCCGCTGCTCGAGCAGGTCGAGCAGATGCAGAAGGAGGAGGCGCGCGACAATTTGTTTGACGAAGCCGTGCGCGTGGTGCAGCAGAAGGGGCGCGGCTCGGTGAGCCTGCTGCAGCGCGAGCTGCGCATCGGCTACAACCGCGCCAGTCGCCTGGTCGATGATCTGGAGGAGGCGGGCGTGCTGGGGCCGGATCAGGGGGGTAGCCGTGGGCGGGATGTGTTGGTTGGCGGGCCGAGCGGTGGCTCGCAGCCGCGGCAGTCGGCGGACGAAGAGATGCCCGCACCGCGCATCATCGGCGAGGAGGTCGACGATGTGGATGAGGGGGCGCCGCGGGTCTGGTTTTGAGTAGCCGTTTGGCCTCAATCAAAAAGAGCCCAGGGATTTGAAGATCACTGGGCTCTTTTTCTCTCCACTCACCCCACAACCGCCGTTTCCGCCCGCCACGCGTCGGCGATCCGCGAAAAAATATCCGTCTCCGTTACCATGCCGACGACCCGCACGCCACACAGCCCGCCGCGCGTCTCGTTGGCCTCCACCACCGGCACGCCGCCAATTTTGTGCTCGACCAGCGTAATCGCCAACTCGCCCACCGTGGCTTCCGGCCCAATGGTGATCACGCTGCTGGTCATCACGTCCGCCACCGTCAGCCACTCCACCTCCACACCTGGCTCGTAGCTGCTGAGCACGCTGCCCGCCGTCTCCGCCTCCAGCACGTCCGCATCGGTAATAATCCCCACCAGACATCCTTCGTCATCGACCACGGGCAGGCGGCGCACGTTAAATTCCTCCATGAGCTGGGCGGCATCCACGGCCAGCGCGTCCGGCTCCACCGTCACGGCGGGGCTCGTCATGACTTCTCGAATTTGCAGGCGGTGCATGGGGCTGACCCTTTCTGGCGTGGCGGTTGATGTGGCGAGTAAGGCGAGAAGGAAGTGGCGAACCGTAGCGTGGCTATTATACACCGAAAAATAGCGAAGCGCGTAATGGGTGTCACCCATCTTGGATTCCAGAAGGTTGACAGCCCATCCCGTTGGCCCTACAATATGGGTCTATACGAAAAATTTACTTTGCGCCTACGCACAACTTTGCCTCAAAAGGAGTTATCCGTGAGCAGTTCTTCAGCCAAGACCACATCAGCTGCCGCCGTCGACGAAATGGATGCGAGCCGGGATCAGACAGCCGCCGCCGAGCCGCTGCCAGCACTCGCCCCGCCCCTGCGCGCCGACAGCCCGCTGGGCGACGCCGTGCGCGCCTTTGATGAATACATGACGCGCAAGGGCTTTAGCGACAACACGATCAAGGCCTTTCGCAACGACCTAAAGATTCTGCTGACTTTTATGGAGCCCTCGACCAAGCTGCTTCACATTACGCACGCCCACATCGAAGAGTTTCTGCAGTGGATGCAGAGCGAGCGCGGTCGCCCGTGCAGCGCCAAGACGCTGGCGCGGCGCATCACCACGCTCAAGGTCTTCTTTGGCTGGCTGCACAGCACCAACGTCATCGGCACGGACCCGGCGGAGCCGGTGGTGCAGCAGTCGGTGCGCACGCCGCTGCCCAAAATTTTAACGGACAAGGAAGTTGCCAGCCTGCAGCGCACGGCACAGGATTCCCTCTTTGATAGCGAGAGCGCAGATGCGCGCCCCTTTGTGCTGGTGAGCCTGCTGCTGCAGACGGGCATCAAAAAGGCCGAGTGCGCCCGCCTCGCCGTTGCCGATGTGGACGTGAGCAATCCGCAATCGCCCGAAGTGGCCGTGCGCTATGAAGACGAGCGCTACGCCCACAAGAATCGGCGGCTGCCCCTCAACCCCAACTTTGTCTCCGCCTTTGAAGAGTATCTGGCGCAGTACAAGCCCGAAGGCGTGCTCTTTGACTGCACGCCGCGCAATCTGGAGTACGTGCTGGACGAAGTGGGGCAAAAGGCGCGCGTGCGCAGCGCCCAAGTCGGCTTTGAGACGCTGCGCTGGACGAGCGCCGTGCGCGATTTTCGCACGGGGATGCCCGAAGAGCAGCTGCGCAAAAAGATGGGGCTGACAAAAATTTCCTGGCGCGAAACGCGCGAAAAGATTTACAAGCTGGCGGGGCGGGGAAGTTTGTAGGCAATAGTTGGTAAGAGGTAGGCGTCGTCCGCACGCTGCGGCGTGAAGAGGCCAATGTGGTGCTCGAAGTTGGTAGAAACGCTAGAGAGCGGAGCAGCCCAACCTTTTGGTCGGGCTGCTCCGCTCTCTGGCTGAAAAAGAATTCGATTATGCCAGGGCGAAGACTTGCACGGGCAGCGATGTCGCTTGAATCTCAGATAGATTGGCTACGCTGCTGGCATGATCAATATCCAGCCCAACCAGTTGGCCCGCTTCATCAAAGTCCAGGATAACGCCGCGGGCTACCTCAGTAGAAGCCACGCTTGGCTTTTCCGAGAGTTCGATATAGAGGGAATCCGTTTCGGGATAGTAGTGAAGTTTCATGATTTGATTGGGCTACGGCACAAAGCCTTTATCCACGAAAGCGTTATGTACTGTCTCGCCATCTTCTAACGTTACAACTCGCAAATAGCAGCCAAGCTCTGGAATAAACATCCAAAAACGAATGCGACCATCCTCTGGCTGTGATTCATAGTAGATTGATTCAAGCAGCGCTTGCTCACACCATGAGCGCTTGAGATAAGGGCGCTTGCGTAGAACTTGCTCTTCAAAATAATGAGTTGTCTTCATAAAGCCGTATGGATTGATTAAGTCTTCGGCTTCTGATTGTACAGGATTCAGTATAGTGAACTGTTATATTTTGTCAACACAGCAGTTTATAAATCTTTGCCGTCACCATTGAGTATCATCTTCCCGGAAGCTCGTCTCGGCAAACGAGGCGACCGAACAAAGCCTTCGGGAAGATTTTGCCCAGCTACACGGGCAGCCCGCGCATAGAAATTAGATTCACAACCAAAACCAACGATTGTTGGGTTACAGACAAATGACTACGTTGTAGGTTAAAGCGATAGCAATAACAATCATGCGCTGCAAGGAAACAGCATCATGCAAACAAACAACCAATACGACATCGCCATTATCGGCGCGGGCATCGGCGGGGCGACGCTGGCCAGCATTCTGGCGCGCAACGGGCTGCGCGTGCTCGTGCTGGAGGCCAAGAGCCACCCGCGCTTTGCGATTGGCGAATCGATGATTCTCGAAACCTCCGAGATGATGCGCGCCACCGCCGAGCTCTTTGACGTGCCGGAGCTGGCCTACTTTAGCTCGGAAAATTACCGGGCGCAGGCGGGCACGTCCCACGGCGTCAAGCGCCACTTTGGCTACCTCTACCACCGCCCCGGCCAGCCCCAGCAAATTAGCGAAAGTCTCCAGGCGGTCATTCCCAAACGACCCCACGGCCACGAGCTGCATCTCTATCGCCAGGATGTCGACGCCTACTTGACGGCGTGCGCCGTGAAGTACGGCGCGACGGTGCTGCAAAATACGCCCGTGCAGGAAGTTGATTTTGACGACGAAGGCGTACTGATTACCGCGAACAACGAAACCTTCCGCGCCGCCTACATTGTCGATGCCGCGGGCTTTCGCTCGCCGCTGGCGCAGAAATTCGAGCTGCGCGACTTCGACCTGCAAACCCACGCCCGCGGCCTCTTCACCCACATGATCAACGTGCCCTGCTACCACGAGACGGGCGCGGCGCGGCACGATTACGGCCTGCCCTTTCGCATGGGCGAGGGCACGCTCCACCACCTCTTCGAGGGCGGTTGGCTCTGGGTCATCCCCTTCGATAACCACGACAAATCGACCAACCCGCTCGTCAGCGTCGGCCTGCTGCTCGATCCGCGCGTCCATCCGGCGCGTGAAGATGTTTCGCCGGAGCAGGAGTTTTTTGACTTTGTCGAACGCTACCCCAGCATGGCCGCACAGTTTGCCAACGCCCGCGCCGTGCGACCGTGGACGCGCGCCGGTCGCATTCAATATGCCTCCAAACAAATCGTCGGCGACCGCTGGGCGCTGCTCGGCCACGCCGCGGGCTTTATCGACCCGCTCTTCTCGAAGGGGCTCTACACCACCTTTATGAGCGCCGCCGTGCTCGCCGATCTGCTGCTGGACGCCCAAAAAGATGGCGACTACTCCGCCGCGCGCTTTGCCCCGCTGGAGCATATAACCCAGCGCTTTATCCGGAACAACGACCGGCTGGTCGCCAACTGCTACAAGTCGTTTGGCAACCATAAACTGTGGGTTCCCATGTCCGTGCTCTGGCTCACGGGGGCCTACACCGAATACGTCAAGCTCAACACGATTCGCGCCGAAGCAAGGAGCCGCGCGGGCTACTTTGCCGAAGCGCGCAAGCTGCGGCTCGTCGGCGGCGGCTTCGACGAATTCGACCGCATCGCCGAACAGGTCTACGCGCTCGTCGAAGCTGTCGACCCGCACGACGAGGCTGCCGTCGACGCGACCGTTGCCGAACTGCACGCGCTGCTGGACGGCGTTTCGTGGATGCCGCTGCCCTTCCGCGCGATTCTGGCGGGCAAGAATCACCTGCCGCGCATCAAAATCCGGCTGGACCTCTTCCAGAAAAAGCAGGGCTTTCTGCGCGACGGCGCATACCGCAAGCACTTCTTTGGCAACCACTCCATGCTGGACATCGTCAGGGGCTTTGTGGACGAGACGCTGCACTACTCCGCGCCTGCGCTGGCGCTGCGGCGGCGGCTGGGTTGGGACGGGGCAAAGTGAGGGAAAAATGCTTGTGGAGTCACGGGAGATGCAGTAAAATGAGCGCATCAAATCAACGTGTAACTCTCGATGATACCGCTCATGGCTATTTCTCTTCCCGAATCTTTACAGCGCATCTTTGGTGATGCCGCGCCAGATTTTGTGGATGTCGTGCGTGAAATTGCTGCTGAATCACGTGTAAGTCACGGCGAAATCGAACGGCTTACTCGTGAACAGCAAGCTACCCCTTGGTCGGAGCAGGCTGAGGTGAATCGCGATCTGCGCTCGCGCTCGGACGTGCGCGAGCGCGATTTTGCTCAAATTAGCGACCAAATTCGTGAAGTGCGCGAAGATATTCGTCAACTAGACCGAAAAATCACAAACATCGATGAACGCTTTGATCGCGTTTATGACCGGATGCTCGGTCAAACGCGCTGGATGGTCGGCACAATTGTCATCTTTGGAACGCCAATCACGATTTTGTTGACTGTTGCACAATTCACGCCGTAGTCCACCCGTACTTCTCTCAAAATTTCTCCAAGTCCAGCAGTTCCTCAAGACGCCACCTCCGGCGCAAAGCACCGCCGAATCACCCGCGCGGGCACGCCGCCGACAATCGTATACGGCGAGACATCCTTCGTGACCACCGCGCCCGCGACGACGACGGCCCCCGTGCCCACTGACGCGCTGAGCATGATCGCCGCCGCGTGGCCCGGCCAGACGGCACTGTGGTCGGCACAATCGCTTCACTGCCCACCCGCATCGTTCTTGGCCAACCCCGCCGCCGTCGACACCATCAAACCCCACGCGGCTTGAACATCCGCCCGTTCCGTCGGATAGGCGCCGATGCTGACGCGCGCCATCCAGCGACCGTCCAGCGTGGCGGGCGTGAGGTAGGCGCCGCCGGAGCGATTGACGGCCTCCACCCAGGCCAGCGTGTGGCGATCCAGCGCGTCACCGGAGAGGCCCGGCGGCTCGTGGCGCAGGCAGAGCGTTTGCAGCGGCACGGGGGCCAGCACGCGCCAATCGGGTCGACCGGCCACCTGCTTGGCCAGCCACTGTGCGTTGTCTAAATCCCGCCGCAGCCGCGCCTGCAGACCCGCTACGCCCTGCTCGCGAATCAGCGCCCACAGCTTGAGCGCCCGAAAGCGGCGACCGAGCGGAATCCCCCAGTCGCGGTAGTTTTTGACCTCGTCGTCCGCGGCGCTTTGCAGATAGCTCGGATTGGTGCCCATTACGCGCACCAGATGCTGCGGGTCGCGGACGTAGTAGAGCGTGCAGTCAAAGGCCGCGCCCAGCCACTTGTGCGGATTGATGACCAGCGAATCCGCCCGCTCGACCCCCGCCCACATCCAGCGACATTCCGGCAAAATCATCGCCGACCCAGCCAGTGCGGCGTCGACGTGGAGCCAGAGCCCGTGGCGCTCGGCCATCTCCGCCATCGCGTCGACCGGGTCGAGCGCGGTCGAGGTGGTCGTGCCGGTGGCGGCGACCAGGGCGCAGGGGCGCTTGCCCGCGGCAATATCTTCGGCGATGGCGGCGTCGAGCGCGGCGGGGTCGAGGGCGAAATTTTGGTCGGTGGCGATGGTACGCACGTTGTCGCGGCCAAAGCCGGCGAGCAGCGCGGCCTTGTCGACGGAGCTGTGGCTGTATTGGGAAACGTAGATGGTGAGCGGCTGCCCTTCGGCCTGCAGGCCGCCGCGGGCCAGGCCGTAGTCGGTGGTGCGCTCGCGGGCGCAGAGCAAAGCCAGCAGCGTACCAGTGGAGGCCGTGTCCTGGATCACGCCGCTCCAGCCGTCCGAAAGGCCCAGCATCTGGCGCATCCAATCCGCGGCTACCTCCTCGACTTCGGTCAGCGCGGGCGCAGATTGCCACGAGAGACCCAGCGCGCCCAATCCGGTGCTCAGGTAATCGCCGAGCACGCTGCTCAACATCGAGTTGGCGGGGAAGTAGCCAAAGAAGCGTGGGTGTTGAAAGTGGGAGAGGCCGGGCACGATCAGCTTGTCGACATCGCGCAGGATTTGGTCGAAGGGCTGTGGCTCCTGCGGTGGCGCGTCCGGCAGCCCCGCCTTGATTTGGCCCGGCTGGACGGTCGACATGACGGGGCGCTGCTCGAGATTGGTGCGAAAATCGGCCACCCAGTCGATCAGCTGGTGGCCCGCCGTGCGGAATTCTTCTGGGGTCATGGGAGTTGGGAGTTGAGAGTTGGGAGGAGACTTGCTCCGCGAGGAAGCGTCGCTCGCACGTACTTGCTCATCGCCCCTCGTTTGTCGAGCGGGCGCGAAGCAGCGCTTCGCGTTACGCGCCGCTCACGTTGCGGGCAAAGTCGAAAAAGGCCTGCTTGCGCTCGGTGTTCAATCCCCAGTTGACCGGGACGGACTGGTAGCCGTCCTCATAGTCGTTCTTGCCGGGGTCGAAGTAGCCCCAGGAGGCGTAGCGGGACAACGCGGCGAGCATGTTGTTCCGCGGCTGCTCAAAGTCAAAGTGGTCGTCTTCGTTAAAGAGAATCGGCATCGGTCGATAGCCGTCGACGGCGCGCGTTTCGTCCACCATTGCGGCGATTCGGTTGGGATCGCTGACGCCGTTGCCGTGCAGCAGCAGAAAATCCGAGACGGCGACGACGTTTTCCAGCGGCACAAAGCCGCCGCCGTAGCTCGTGCCCACCAGTAAGCGCCGCCCGTCGGCGGTGATCGCCTGGGCGCGCTCGATCAGCTCGTGGACGCGCTGGGGCTGGAGAATTTCGTGCTCGTACTTCTTGACGTTGCACTCGTTGTTGACCTCCAGCAGCACGTGCCGATCGCCGCGGGCCAGCACCCACTCCACCGCGTTGTCCACCGCGCGGACAACGGCCTGCTCGTCGCGCAGCGCCTCATCCTGGCCAAAGTAAAAGAGGCCGAGAATGGCAACCATCCCCAGTTCATCCAGCCGATCCAGCACGCGGCCCATGCGCGCGGCGTAGGCGGGCTTGAGCGCGCCGTCCGCGTCAAAGCCGCTGTTGATCCACGGCTGCTCATTGCTGTAGCCCTCCGGGCTGCCGCCCTGGAAGTTGACCGTCACCGCCAGCACGCCGTGGTCGCGGTAGGTGGGCAGCATCTCCAGAAACTCGCGCAGGTTGCGCTCGGCGTCCCACCGGCCCGTGTCCGGATAGGCCCAGCGCGACTGCGTCTCTGGGTTCTCGTCGTCAAAAGTGGCCTGCACCATGCGCGTGTTGAGCAGCAGCCCCTCGATTTTGTAGTCGCGCCCGTCTTGGGTAAAGGTGCGGCCCGCATAGGTCGGCTGGCCGTTGAGGTGGAACTGGTCGTCGTGAATGGTGATGTGCGTCATAAGGAGTTTTAATCAACGAAGGGTGCGAAAGGGAGCGAAGCATTCTTCGCCGACCCGCTTCCTTCACACAGCTTCGCGCCCTTCGTTGATTGCTTTCTGCTTTGGTTGATGTATTTTAAGGCGAGCTGTTGAACCCCCGCTGGCTTCTTAGCCAATTGTCTCCCCGGTAGTATAACAAAAAGCGGACGCGGCACAAAGCCTTCTTTAACCAACCCGCCATCGCTGGTATAATGGCTCGACCAATTTCTGGCGTTTTTCTACGCACTTCGATTTGAAAGAAACTCTATGGCTACCCCAACCCTGGAACAGACCTCCTCCCACCCCTACACCCTTTCAGCCTGGTCGCTGGACGAGCTGCTGCCGGACAACAACGAGGCCGACATTCAAGCGCGGCTGGACGATTTGGAACGGGCCGTGCAGGCCTTCGAGTCGCGGCGCGACGACTTAGACGCCGCCATGCCGCCCAGCGCGCTGATCAGCCTGCTCGAGCAGTACGAAACCATCTGGGAGCGCCTCATCACGCTCTACGCCTACGGCTCGCTCTGGTTCTCCGCCGATACCCAATCCAGCGCGGCGCTGACCTTCCAAAATCGAATGCAGCAGCTGTCGACGGATATCCAGAATCGCCTGCTCTTCTTTAGCCTCTGGTGGAAAGGGTTGAGCGATGAAGAAGCCGCGCGCCTGTCGCCATCCACCGAAGAGAACGGCGACTTTCACCACTACCTGAGCGACCTGCGCCGCACGCGACCCTTTACGCTCGATGAAAAGTCCGAGCAGCTGATCAACATGAAGGACAGCAGCGGCATCAGCGCCATCGTGACGCTCTACACCATGTTGACCAATCGGCTGGAGTTTACGCTGGAGGTCAACGGCGAGACCAAGACGCTGACACGTGGCGAAGTGCGCAGCTTTTACTACTCGCCCAAGCCGGAAATGCGCGCCGCCGCCTATCGGGAGCTCTACCGCGTCTACGGCGACGAGGCCAAGGTGCTGGCGCAGATTTACGTCAACCGCGTGCGCGATTGGCACAGCGAAAATGTGCAGCTCCGCGGCTACGATTCGCCGCTGGCCGTGCGCAACGTCGCCAACGACCTGCCGGACGCCGCGGTGGAGGCGCTGCTCGATGCGTGTGCCCAAAATGCTCACCTCTTTCACCGCTACTTCAAGCTCAAGGCCCAGTGGCTGGGCATGGACAAGCTGCGCCGCTACGATATTTACGCGCCACTCACCGAATCCGAGCGCGAGCTGCCCTATCCGCAGGCGGTCGATATGGTGCTGCAAAGCTTTGCCGAGTTTGACGGCCACGTGGCCGAGCAGGCCGAGCGCGTCTTTGCGGACAACCACATCGACAGCGAAGTCCGCAAGGGCAAGCGCAGCGGGGCCTTCTGCTCCACCGTTACGCCCAGCTTGACCCCCTACGTGCTGATGAACTACACCGGCAAGGTGCGCGACGTGGCGACGCTGGCCCACGAGCTGGGCCACGCCATCCACTCGATGATGGCCGAGGAGCACTCGATTCTGACGCAGCACGCGGTGCTGCCGCTCTGCGAGACGGCCTCCGTTTTCGCCGAAATGCTGCTCACCGATCGGCTGCTCGAACGGGAGCGGGATCCGCTGGCCCGCCGCGATCTGCTGGCTACGACCATCGACGATATCTACGCCACGGTATTGCGCCAGGCCTTCTTTGTGCGCTTCGAGCGCGATGCCCACGCGGCCATTCTACAAAATGCCTCGCCGGACGAGCTGCACGCGCTCTACCTGGAGAATCTGCGCGAGCAGTTTGGCGACAGCGTCGATATTGCGGATGAATTCATGTACGAATGGGTAAGCATCCCGCATATCTACCACACGCCCTTCTACTGCTACGCCTACAGCTTTGGGCAGCTGCTCGTGCTCTCGCTCTACCGCCGCTACCAGCAGGAGGGCGAGGCATTCAAGCCCGGCTACTTCCGAATGTTGGCCTACGGCGGCTCGGCACGCCCGGAGCAAATTCTGCGCGAAGCCGGCATCGACGCCACGGACCCCGCCTTCTGGCAGCAGGGCTTCGACGTGATCCGCGATTTGATCGACGAGCTGGAGGCGATTGAGCTTTAGCACTTCCGACTGATGTCGTATCAAGCGTGATTTGACGGGTAGGGGCTTGGCACGACCAAGCCCCTACCTATTTCGTAAAAAACTTTTACCGTTTACGTCCGCTTGCCAAATTGCGAGAAGCCGGACGGTGCGCTATTATGTATTCGCTCTTACATCTGCGGCAGCACGTGTAAGATAGGATTTACCGTCGATTCTCAACTCCGTAATTTCACTCTCGTTGATCTTCCCGTTGGTGATTTTACACAGTGGGCAAGCGTTGTGAACGTTCTTTACCTGGGCCAAAAAATTGCCGTTGCCACCGAACTGCAAGCCCTCCTCGTACAGCCTCGCCCCGCTGATTCAGCTTCCTCAACGGCTAACGCAGCCGTTGAGTTTGAGCGCGTCTCCAGCCAAAAGCACGCGCTGGCCGCCATGAAGCGACAGCCGCCCCACGTGCTGATCGTCGAAATGAGCCCGCAGCCCGGCAGCCGCGCCGACTTTCTGCGCACCGTGCGCTATCGCTACGCCGCGCTGGCCGTGATCGCGATTGGCGAGAGCGAGCCCCACGGCCAAGCTCAATTTGATGGCTGGCTGTCGCTGCCGCTGGCGACATTGCACGTTCACCAGACAATGGCCGCGCTCGATTCGCGTCACGGCGAGCATTGGGTGGGCAACGAGCGGCTGCGGCTCAACCTCAACACGCGCGAGGTGCAGACAGCGCGCGGCGCGGCACAGCTCAAGCCCAAGGAAGCGGCGCTGCTGCACCTGCTGATCCAGCGGCGCGATCGCAACGTGACGCGTCGCGAAATTATGCAGGAAATTTGGGATACGTCCTACGTGGTGGATACGCGCACGCTGGACGTGCACGTGCGCTGGCTGCGCGAAAAAATTGAGGCGGACCCCGCCCACCCCGCCCTGCTGATAACGGTGCGCAACGTGGGCTACCGACTCAATTTGGAGAGGGCGTGAGTAGATTTCGCAGGTGCTTATGTTGGCCCTCACCCCTAACCCCTCTCCCAGGATGGGAGAGGGGATACGGCTCTCTGCTTCCCCTAGCCCCTAAACCTCTCTCCCAAGACAAGAGAGGACATCTGGCTCCCTTCTTCCAGAATGGGAGAAGGGCTGGGGATGAGGGCGCAACATATCTCACCCGCGGCGGCGGTGTACCTCGATGATGTTGGGTAGCCGCGAAATTTTGGTGAGGATGCGCGTCAACTGCGCCGCATTCTTGATTTCGAGCGTCGCGTTGATGAGCGCGGTGTTGTCCGAATGGCCGGTGAGCGCTTTGACATCGCCCATGTTGATGTCCTCCTGGCTGACCAGCTCCGAAAAGTCGCGCAGCAGCCCGGTGCGATCAAAGGCCTTGACCTGGATGCGCACGGGGTAAACGGCCTCGGTTTTCCCCCACTTGATTTCCAGCAGACGTTCGCTGCTGCCCCGGCTCAGGGCCGAGGCAATGTTGGCGCAATCTCGCCGGTGGATCGAAATGCCGCGTCCCTGTGTCACGTAGCCCACGATCTCGTCGCCCGGCACGGGGTGGCAGCAGCCCGCAATGGTTGTCATCAAGCCTTCGATGCCGTCCACGACCACGTCGCCGCCGCTGCCGTCCGCCGGTAGCCTGGGGCGGCCGGAGCGCGTGTACTCCTGCGTGGGGTGGCTGAGCAGCTGCTCCAGCTGTTGGGCGTCCGTCAGCAGCTGGGGCGGCTCCTGCTCCCGCTGCTCCTGCTCCAGCAGCTTTTGCGCAATGTGCTGGAGGCTAACGTCGCCGTAGCCGATGGCGGCCAAGAAGTCATCCGTCTTTTCGTAGTTGAAAATTCTGGCAGCGGCATCAAAGCTCGTGTTAAAGGCCAGCCGCTTGATCTCGCGCTCCAGCGCGGCGCGCCCCTGGTGGATATTTTCCTCGCGCGCCTGTTTGCGCAGCCAGGCGCGAATTTTGCCGCGCGCGCGCTGCGTCGCCACGTACTCCAAGTTGGGGTTGAGCCAGTCCCGGCTCGGCCCGCCCCGCTTGGCCGTGATAATCTCAACCTGCTCGCCCGTGCGCAGCTTGTAGTCCAGCGGCACCAGCTTGCCGTTGATCTTTGCGCCACGAATGCGGTGGCCGAGATCGGTGTGGATGTGGTAGGCAAAGTCGATGGGCGTGGAGCTGGCGGGCAGGTCGAGCACGTCGCCTTTGGGGGTAAAGACGTAGACGCGATCGTTGAAGATGTCCGTTTTGAGCGCATCCACAAATTCGTCCGCCGAGCGCACGTCCTGCCGCCACTCCATGATGCGGCGAAACCACGCGATCTTGTCCATGTAGGCGTTGTCGTGGCGCGATTGCTCCTTGTAGCGCCAGTGGGCGGCAATCCCGTATTCCGCGATTACGTCCATCTCCTTTGTGCGAATCTGCACCTCCATTGGCTGGCCGCTGGAGCGCCGCAGCACGGCGGTGTGCAGGCTTTTGTACATGTTGTCCTTGGGGTTGGCGATATAGTCATCAAACTCGCCGGGGATGGGCCGCCACATGCTGTGCACCACGCCCAGGGCCGCGTAGCACTGCGGCTCATCCTGGACAACGACGCGAAAGCCGTGGATGTCGTAGATGCGATCAAAGCTGAGCCCCTTGCGCTGCATTTTGCGCCAGATGGAGTAGATATGCTTGGGCCGCCCCTTGACTTTGGCCTCGATGCCGTGCTGCTTGAGCGCGGCCTCCAGTTCGGCCTTGGTGCTGGCCACCCACTCTTCGCGCTCGGTGCGTTTGGTCGCCATCTGCTTGGCAATTTGCTGATAGGTCGTCGGCTCCAAGTAGCGAAAGCTTTTGTCCTCCAGCTCCCACTTGAGGCTCCAGATGCCCAGACGATTGGCCAGCGGCGCGTAGATTTCCAGCGTCTCGCGCGCCACCCGGCGCTGCTTGTGCTCGGGCACTTTACCCAGCGTGCGAATATTGTGCAGCCGGTCCGCCAGCTTGATCAGCACCACGCGCGGATCGTCGTAAATCGCCAGCATCATCTTGCGCAGCGATTCGGCCTTGGCGTCCGCCACTGCCTCCATCTCGTCCCGTTCTTTCACAAACTGGTCGATTTTCTCCAGCTTCGTCACGCCGTTGACCAGCTGCGCCACCGTCTCGCCAAAGTGGCGCTCGATGTAGTCGATATCAAAGGGCGTGTCCTCGGCGACATCGTGCAGCAGCCCGGCGGCCAGCGTGTCCGCATCCATGCGCAGCGTTTCGGAGAGGATCTGCGTCACCGTCAGCGGGTGAAAGATGTAGCCTTCGCCGCTCTGGCGCATCTGGCTGGCATGGGCGTGGCTGGCCAAGATGTAGGCGCGAAAGAGCATCCGGCGCGCCTGGCTCGAAAGAGGCTTGGGCAGCTTGGAAAAAATTTCGTAGACTTTCTGCTGCTCCGCCTCGCTCGGCTCGATGGTGATGTAGCCGTTGCCGTCGACGCAGGGCAGCGGTGGTGTGGCGCGCACGGTCTCCATAAAAGAGTGGGGATTGGATAGGCGCTCTGTCTCGAACTCGACATCCAATTCGATTTTTTCCGTCGGCTCGACTGCTGTTGCGGCAGGGCGAACGGCCTGCCTTGTCTTCGGTTTCTGCTTCCTGAACGGCCACCATCTGCTGCGTCATATTGCCTCCTCTCTAGCGCGGCCCATCGCCACGTCTAAGCCTTGATTATACGACTTTCGGCGCCCAATGACAACCGCTGAAAATCTACGGCTTCGCGGCGGTTGAGCGGCGAACGGCCTCGACGACCCAGCGTCGCGGCGGCCGCTCCGTGAGCAGAATGGCCAATCGATATCACCCGCCGAGAAATGCTTCCACGAGCGCCACGATATCGGCCTCCGGCTGGGCGGGCGGCGGGGCATCGACATCCACCCAGCGGACGCCTTCCATGCGGCGAAACCACGTCGACTGGTGGCGCACAAAGCGGTGCGTCTCCGTTTTGATGCGCGCCACAGCCTCGTCCCACGCCAGTTCACCCCGCAGAAAGCCGGTGATTTCGCGGTAGCCCAGGCTCGTCATCGCGGGCAGGCGCGCTGCGTAGCCCGCGTCCAGCAGCCCCTGCGTCTCCGCGACTAGGCCCGCCTCAATCATGGCGTCCACTCGCTCGTCAATGCGTGCGTAGAGCGAGTCGCGCTCGCGCCGGAGGCCAATCTGCAGGATGCGGTAGGGCGGCGGCTCGCTGCCCTCCAAGTCGACTTTGGACTGGCCCGTGCTTTCGTAAATTTCGATAGCGCGCATCACGCGACGCGGGTTGAGGCGGTCGATTTGGGCCGCCGTCGCCGGGTCGATGCGCTGGAGCCAGCCGAAGAGCGCCGCGCGACCCTCTTCCGCCAGCACTGTCTCCATGCGCTCGCGCAGCGCCTCGTCCGGCGGCACTTCGGGAATGCGCAGTCCCTCTACCACGGCGCGCTGGTAGAGCGCCGTGCCGCCAACGAGGAAGGGCACGTGCCCGCGCGCGTGAACGGCGTCGATGGTGCGGTAAGCAAGGGATTGGAACTGGGCGAGGCTCAGCGGCTCATCGGGGTCGCGCAGATCGAGCAGGTGGTGGGGGACTTGGGCGCGTTCGGCGGGCGTGGGCTTGGCCGTGCCGATGTCCATGCCGCGGTAAAGCTGGCGGCTGTCCGCGCTGAGGATTTCACCGTCGAAGCGCTGGGCCAGGCGCAGGCTCAACGCCGTTTTGCCCACCGCCGTCGGCCCGATGAGGGTAATGAGGGGAGGAAGGGAGTGGGTCACGTACGGCTACCCCGTCACCGCGCCGCGCACGTGCTCCACATTTAGCAGCCGCCCCGCCCCGTCCATCTGCACGGCAACGGCGTCGATGCGCCAGGGGCCGCGCCAGCCCGTCTCGCGCACGTAGTGACTCGCGACTTCGCGCAGCTTGGCCTGCTTGCGCGGCGTAAACGACTGCAGGGCCGTGCCAAAGCGCGTGCCCCGCCGCGTGCGCACCTCCACGGCGACCAGCCAGGCGACGATCTCGCCGCCCTGTGAGAAATCGGGGGCCCGCTCGGTGGCCACGATGTCCAACTCGCCGCGGGGGCAGCGCCAGTTGCGCGCCACCAGCGCAAAGCCGCGCTCGATCAGCGCGTCCGCCGCAATCTGCTCGCCGCGCGCACCGAGGCCGCGCCGCGCATCGGTGGTGGGCGCGGTGGTGGGTGGGGTAGACTTTGTCGCTGCGGTGGTCTTTGCGGTGGCGCGGGGCTTCGTCATTTGGGGTTCAACGTTGGTAATACAATGAGACTTTTTGCCTCCGCGTCTCCGCGTTAACTTCACCCAATTTCTCGAAGTCTCGTTGTCGGATTAGGTGGACGCAAAGAGCGTGCGGGGCTGGGCAATGGGTGCAAAGGTGTGGCGATGGGCTGGGCAGGGGCCGTGGGTGGCGATGGCGGCGCGGTGCTGGGCCGTGCCGTAGCCTTTGTGCTGGGAAAAGCCGTAGGCTGGATATCGCGCACCAAGCTCCACCAGCAGCCGATCGCGGTGCACCTTGGCCAAAATCGAAGCCGCGGCCACGGAGACAACGCGCTGGTCGGCCTTGATAAAGCTTTGCTTGCGGCAGGTTGACGCTGGGCAGCTTGACCCAGTCGATGACCAACGCGTCCGCAGCGGGTGCAAGGGCGGCGACGGCCTGCTGCATGGCGCGTCGCGTGGCTGCGGCAATGCCGATTTGGTCAATGGTCACCGCATCGACGCAGCCGATGGCCCAGGCCAGCGCGTGCTGCTGCACCGCGTCAAAGAGCGTTCCGCGCCGGGCGGGCGAAAGCTGCTTGCTGTCCCGCACCTGCGACCAGGGCAAGTCGGCGGCGTCGAGCGCTGTTTCCGGCGGCAACGCCACGGCGGCGGCAACGACCGGCCCAGCCAGCGCGCCGCGCCCGGCCTCGTCGATACCGGCCACGCAGCGGTGGCCCTGCGCCCAGCACGCAGTTTCGTAGGCCAGCGAGGGTCGCTTACTCATTTATCGGGAAATTTGTGGTAATTATTCAGCCCTCACCCCCGGCCCCTCTCCCACTGTGGGAGAGGGGAGCCGTCTTTTCTGCAGTTCAGACGAGGTTTTGCCAGCAGCCTAAATAGTTACAAAATTTGCGAATTGCCATCAATTCTTTTCGTCACCTCTTTACTGTCGACGTGCCCGCATGTAGAAGACGCTGGTCACGATGCCGAGGACGCCCAGGCCGCTGGCGCTAAAAAAAATGAGGCAGAGGAAGAGCAGCAGCACATTTTCCGTGGTGGGTACGGTGGCGCTGGCCAGGCTAAAGGCCTGGGCGGGCGTCACGGTTGGCAGCGGCGTGAGCGCGGCGGCATCGGCCTGCGCGACGCCGTCCGCGCCGTCCGTCACCGGCGTCGCCGTCAAAATCACGTAGCCCTGCTGAGCAATCAACTGCTCGACATCGCCTTCGGTCAGCGGTGTACCGGACGCATCGGGTGGCGTCAGCGGCGATTGGCGCCAGCGTCTGTTCGACGGCGGCAAAACTGGATTGTCGACAATCGGCGTGGGCGTGGCGCCGTCCAGGCTGGCGGCGTTGGCTTGGCCGCTGTTGGCGGCGTTGGCCGTCTGCTGCGCCGAAACGACAGTCTGTTGCGCAGCGGCAAGCGTCTGCGTCGCGGGCACGAGCGTCTGCGTTGCAATAATCTGTTGCTGATCAAAGTTTGGTTCAGCAGTCAGCGTGCCTTCGACGGCGACCACCGTCTGCTGGGCGATCTGCTGGGTCTGTTCGGCAGCGACAACCGTTTGCTGGGCCAGGGCGGGGTCGACGGCGGGCGCACCAGCGCCCGCTCCCGCAGCGTTGGCCGCGGCCGTTGCCGTCTGCTGCGCGGGGAAGACCGTCGCTTGCGCGGCGGTCAACGTCTGCTGGGCGGGCACGAGCGTCTGCGTCGCGATGATGCCCTGCTGGACCAGGTCCGGCTGATTGGTGATTTCGGCTTCCACGGCGGTGACCGTCTGCTGGGCAAACTGCTGCGCCTGCTCGGCGGCAACGGCCGTCTGCTGGGCCGAAGCAGCATTGACCGCGGGCACGCCAGCGCCCGCTCCCGCAGCGTTGGCCGCGGCCGTCGCCGTCTGCTGCGCGGGGAAGACCGTCGCTTGCGCGGCGGTCAGCGTCTGCTGGGCGGGCACGAGCGTCTGCGTCGCAATGATGCCCTGCTGGACGAGGTCCGGCTGGGCGGTGATCTCGGCTGCCACGGCGGTGACCGTCTGCTGGGCAAACTGCTGCGCCTGCTCGGCGGCAACGGCCGTCTGCTGGGCCGAAGCAGCATTGACCGCGGGCACGCCAGCGCCCGCTCCCGCAGCGTTGGCCGCGGCGGTCGCCGTCTGCTGCGCGGGGAAGACCGTCGCTTGTGCGGCGGTCAGCGTCTGCTGGGCGGGCACGAGCGTCTGCGTCGCGATGATGCCCTGCTGGACGAGGTCCGGCTCGGCGGTGATTTCGGCTTCCACGGCGGTGACCGTCTGCTGGGCAAACTGCTGCGCCTGCTCGGCAGCGACGACCGTCTGCTGCGCCAGGGCGGGGTCGACCGCGGGCACGCCGGCGCCCGCGCCCAAAGCGTTGGCCGTGGCCGTTAGCGGCGCGGCGGCGGCCGTCTGCTGGGCAGCGGCGAGCGTCTGTTGCGCGGCGGCGAGCGTTTGCGTCGCGGGCACAAGCGTCTGCGTCGCGATGATCTTGTTGCTGGTCAAAGTTTGGCTCGGCAGTCAGTGTGCCTTCAATGGCAACAACCGTCTGCTGAGCGGACTGCACGAACTGAGTTAGCAACGTTGGCCGTCTGCTGCGCCTGAATAACGTCAACGGTGGCCGGTGCAGCACCAGCGGCCAAGGCCGTGGCGGTAGCCGTCTGCTGTGCGCCGGCAACGCCCGTCTGCGCAGCGGCAAGCGTCTGCTGCGCCGGGATAACTGTTTGTTCGTAGGCTGGCGTTTGCTGCGCCACATCCACCACGCCAGCGGCAGCCGTTTCCGCGGCAATGAGCAGCTGCTGCGCCACGTTTTGCGTGGCTTGAGCATCGGGCACGGTGAGCGCCTGCTGAGGCTGCGGCGGCTGGGTAAAGGTGGGCGTTGCCGTGGCTGGCAGCGCGGGCGTGAAGGTAGAGGTCGGCGTGGGCTGTGGGCTAAAGGGCGTGACGGTAAAGGTTGGCGGCACTTCGCCCGCCGGGTTGACCGGGCTATCTGGCCCTTCCGGCGCGGTGATGATCAGCAGCGTTGGCGAGGGGGTTGGCGTGGCCGTGCCGGTGATGAGGGTCGTATCGGTGATGGCTTGTGCGGGCAGACCCAAGTCCGGCGTCGGCGTGATGTTGAGGCCGTAGCCGCAGAGGTCAAACAGGTCGACGACCGTGCCGTCGATGCGGACTTCCTGCAGGCGGAAGCAGTAGGTCTCGCCGGGGTAGAGCGCTTGGTTGGCCAGGACAAAATAGTCCGCGCCAAAGTTGCTGCCGCCCTGGGCCGGTCGAAAGGCGATCTGGTGATAGGCTGAATCCGGCTCCTGGGTGCGCTTGCACTGGATGCGGAAGCCGGACAGTTCGCGCTCGCTCAGCGTGGACCACTCCAGCAGAATCTCGCTGGCGGTGGGGACGGCGCGAAAGAAGTCGAGCTCCACGGCGGCGCGCAGCGGATCTGCGTTGGCAAACAGCACGGGCAGCATGGCCGCCAGGGCCAGGGTGACCAGCAGCCACTGTCGCCCGCGGGCGCGGAGGTGGAGGGTAAGCCGAGAAAAACGAGATGGGTGGTTCACTGCGCTATCAATCTTTCGTCATCAATCTCTCATCATCTACTTCTCGACGAGAGCAAGTCATAAGTTAAGGTGTAAACTTGAAGTAAATCTAACCGAGCCACTCCTGTCGCCCAAGCTTGACGCAGCGGCGGGCTGATTGTATCACGCTTTTTTTCTCGTGCCTATCCGCTTCGCGCAGCGCTGGGCAAAACGCCTGGAATCGCCCACCAATTCAGTTGGAAGCTGTAGGCACATCGTGGTATTGTAGCATAATCCACGCGGCGCGACCTTACGGCTCGCTGACATGCTGACATAAACGTACCGCACCGACGTAGCATACCCTGGTAAATTCCCCAACGACAGGATTTTGAATGGCAACGCAAACCGTTTCCGCCGCAGCCAGCCCGCCCGTCGTAAGCGAGCGCGCGGGCTGGCTGGCCGTCGGCTCGTGGGCGCTCTACGATCTGGCAAACACGATCTTCTCCATGAACATCGTGTCGCTCTACTTCTCGCTCTGGGTCGTCAACCAAATGGGCGGCACGGACGCCAGCTACGGCTTTGCCAACAGCTTGTCGATGCTGCTGGTCTTTTTCACCGCTCCCCTGCTCGGCATCCTCTCGGACTGGACGGGCCGCCGGATGCCCTTCCTCATTGTCTCCACGCTGACCTGCGTGACCTTTACGGCGCTGCTGGGCACGGGCGGCCTCAGCACCAGCCTGCGCTACTTTATCATCGCCAACTACATGTTCCAGGTGGGGCTGATTTTCTACGAGCCGCTGCTGATGTCCGTCTCGACGGAAGAAAACCGCGGGCGCATCAGCGGGCTGGGCGTGGGCGTCGGCTACTTTGGCTCGATTATCGGCGTGGGCAGCGGCCTGCTCTTTCTGGACAGCATCGGCTACACCGGGATTTTCCGCTTGACGGCGGTCGTCTTCCTCGTCTTTGCGCTGCCCTGCTTCTTCTTCGTGCGCGAGCGCAAGCAGCACGCGCTGGCTGATCGTCCTTCCCAGGCCGCCTCAGCCTTCGCCTCGCTGCGCTCCCTGCGCGATGTGCCGCAGCGCTACTACGGTGGCGTGGTGCGCTTTCTGCTGGGCCGCCTCTTCTACGCCGACGCTGCCAACACGGTCGTCGTCTTCATGGGCATTTACGTAACAAACGAGGTGGGCTTTACGGAGTTTGAGGCGCAGATCGTGCTGCTGGTCGCCATTGTGGCGGCGGTGGTGGGCGGCTTTGTCTTCGGCCAAGTCACCGATCGGATTGGGCCCAAGCGCACGCTGCTCGTCGTGCTGGTTCTGTGGATGTTCGTGATGGCCGGCACCATTTTTGTGGCGATTGCGCCCGTGCCGCCAGCGGCCTTCTGGCCGGTGGCAGTCTTGGCGGGCATTGCCCTCGGCGGCACGTGGACGGCTGACCGCCCGCTGATGTTCCGCCTCTCACCGCCCAAGTACATCGGTCTCTTCTATGGCTTCTACAGCATGGTCGGTCGCTTTGCCGCCGTGATCGGCCCCTTCCTCTGGGGCTGGATCGTGGACGGCCTGGGGCTGGGCCGTCCCACCGCCATCTTCAGCCTGCTCGTGATGCTCGTTATCAGCTTTGCGATTTTGTACAACCTAGACGACAGCCGCCGCGAGTGGCCTGTTGAGCTACAGGCATGACACATTAGGCATGACACGTTGCTTGCTTGGAATGGCTTGCGGCCTCTTTATTCACGAATGACGGTCACTGTGTTTGATGTGAATGGGCCAGTGGATAACGTTGCTGATGTAGAATTGGCGTCAAGCTCGTATTCCATTTGCCCAAGGCGTTCGGTGGGTGGACTGTATTTCTCACATGACGGTTCAACATCAAACTTGGAGTCACCAATCATCCAGCTCTGACCTAAACAGTAGAACGAAGAGTTATCGGCATCTAAGCCTGGAAATGACCAGAGCAGCACCACTCGATTTTCTGTTTGGTAGGCGACGCCGAGCTTGAGCGTTACATCTTCGGGGTCGGGCAGTTGCCACTCAGCCTGTATCGCTTGGCGAAACTCTTCCATTAACACCTCATCAAATAGGATATCTCGCAAAGCATTCCACGCCGCATCAGTTTCTATAAAGATCTGTTCGGGGTTGACGTAGCCGTTGAAGTCAAAGCCAACAGCAGAGACGGAAGGGATGTGGTACAGATGAGCCCCACCCACCCAATTCGCCATTGAATCCGCTGGAAAAATTAGCAGAGCAATATCCTCGTTAATTGAGAGAACTTGTTCTGAACCGAAGGCATCAAGGTAGCACCTTACATCAGCAGGAGAATGAACAGCCGCGCCTCCTTCCGCGCAGCCAAGCGTTGCTTGGGCAGCGGCAGCACCTAAATGAGCCATATCATCTTCCGTTGGAGAAGTAGGTTGTCCAGAGCCATCCACAATCGTGGGTAGATTACAAGCAGTGAGAAAAAGTATTATAAAAAGCATTAATGCTGCAGAACGTTTATTCATCATAAATCTTAATACTCGGCAATCCTTAATCCTTCAAAGCCGTATTCCCGTTGTCCTAACAATTTGAGGCTCATCCTTTTTCTGAGACAACGCAACATCCCCACCATGGTATTGCAAAGAGACTTTGACGCAGGGACGCAGGGACGCGGAAAGAATACCGTTGGCGAACAACGCTCTGCGCCTCTGCGTCTCCGCGTTAATTTTGCTCAATTTCTAGAAGTCTCCGTTGTCGTATTAGGTTCGTCTCAATACATTTCACATCACCCAACCGTGCGCACCATCATCAAATTCGTCGCCCCCGCGTGGCCCGCAATGCCCGCCGTCAGCACGACGGTGTCGCCCTGGGCGATGTAGCCGGCCTCCCCTGCGGCGTCAATCGCATCCTCGATCACGCCGTCCATGGTTTCGCGGCGTTCCGCCAAGAGCGCCTGCGTGCCCCACAGCAGCGCCAGCTGATTTTGCACGCGCGGCGTCGGCGTGACGGCAATGATCGGCGCGCCGGGGCGGAACGACGCGATCAGCTTGGGCGTGGAGCCGCTGACCGTGGGCGCAAGAATGGCCTTGGCGCCCAAATCGTTTACCGTCTGCTTAACGGCGTGGCCGATGGCGCTCTCCGCCGAAAACGCTTTGGGTTCGCGATAGGTGATCTCCAGCGCCTCGCGGCGGGCGCGCTCGGCTTCGGCGGCAATGCGCGCCATCGTGCGCACGGCCTCCACCGGGTAATCGCCCGTGGCCGATTCGCCGGAGAGCATCACCGCATCCGCCCCGTCGAAGACGGCGTTGGCCACGTCGCTGGCCTCGGCGCGCGTGGGGCGCGGATTCTGGATCATGGATTCGAGCATGTGCGTCGCCACGATCACCGGGCGCACAGCCGCGTGGCACTTGGCGACGATCAGCTTCTGCACCGAGGGCACGGCCTCCGCGCTCATCTCGATGCCCAGATCGCCGCGCGCCACCATGATCGCGTCGGACGCCTCGATGATGGCATCGATGTTGCGGATGGCCTCCGGCTTCTCCACCTTCGAGACGACCGGAATCCGCACGCCCTCCGCCGCGTGCTCGCGGATCAGCTCCTTTAGTTCCAACACCTCGTCCGCCGTGCGCACAAAGCTCAGCGCAATCCAATCGACCTGCTGCTCGACGGCAAAGCGCATGTCGGCGCGGTCTTTTTCGGTCAGCGCCGGGATGTCGAGCGAGGCGTCGGGCAGGTTCATCCCCTTGCGGTCTTTGAGCAGCCCGCCCACCACCACGCGCGTCTCGATTTCGCTGTCGCTTTTGCTCACGACTTCCAGCTCCAGCAGCCCGTCGTCCATCAAAATGCGCTCGCCCGGCTGCACGGTCTGCGGCAGCTCCCGAAATTGAATTGGCACGCGCCCGGGCTCGCCGATGATGTCGTCGGTGGTCAGCATAAGCGCCTCGCCCTCCTCCAGCGGCACGCCGCCCGCCTGCATCTTGCCCACGCGCAGCTTGGGCCCCTGTAAATCGGCCAAGATCGCAATTGGCTTGCCCAGCTCCGCCGAAATCGAGCGCACCAGCTCAATCGTCTCCTTGTGATAATCCTGCGTGCCGTGGCTCATGTTGACGCGCGCCACGTTCATGCCCGCGCGGATCATCTCGGTGAGCACGGCCCGGTCGCGGCTGGCGGGGCCGAGGGTGCAGACAATTTTTACCTGTAGCATTCCGTCTCCTTTGAGGGTGGTTAGATGTTTGGGGATTCCCCAGCAGTCTCTGGAGCATCGTAGATTACGTATGCTCCGCTACGCGACGACGCAACTTACCCCTTTAGGAACGGCAGTTAAACAAGTTGAACAAGTGGGATCGGCAGGCGGCGTAGCCAGCTTCAGAGAAGGACTCAGTCTTTACCCCCTCCCAGCCTCCCCCAAGTTGGGGGAGGAGCGGATCCTTCGTCTGCCCAGTCGCAGCTCCCTCCCCACCCTGGAGAGGGCTGGGGAGGGGTGGAACGTAGCCTTCTTGCTCAAGTTAATCAATTGCCATTCCTTACGTGGAAAAGCAGCGAAAACGTGGAACGAACTTTGTCACCTTGCGCAGCAAAGGTGACCTGCGAAATGCTACCGCATCACTTTTTCCTTAAGCCGGCCCTTTGCCCAGCGTTTGTGCTTCGCTGACGGAAAGTTCGCCGGAGGCGCGGCGGGCGCGGGCCTCGTCAAACTCTGCGTCGCTCATGCCCAGCGGGCGCAGGTTGAGCGCGCGCCGCAGCCCGGTGCGCACTTCGCGCACGGTGCGCCGCAGCCGCGATCCCGCGTGCTGCTCGGCAAACGTATGCACCGCCATCTCCGGGCTCAGCGGGGCCATGCCGTACTGCTGCGACAGCTCCTCGCGGTGTTTGGCAATCCACATGTAGAGGTCGGCCTTGGTGCGCCCCGGAAAGCTCTGCAGCAGGTCGTCGCGCTCGATGGCTTCGACCACCGGTCGATACACCGTATCGTACCAGCTTTCCACGGCCTCCTGCCAGGTGAAGGGCTTGTCCTCGCCCCGCTGTTTGCGCTCCTGGCCCATTAAGTAATGGTGAACCTGAATGTGGTTGAGCAGCCGGTCGTAGTTGCCCGGCTCGGTAAGTTGGATGTTATGGTCGGGCCGCAGTGCATCCAGATTGGTGTAGCGCATAAAGTCGTCGTGCTCGATCTTGAGCAGCCAGCGGTCGCGTTCAAAATCGTCCAGCGTCAGCGGCACGGGCGACTTGACCTCGGTGACGTAGGCCTCGATGTGGGTGGCCCCGTTGGCGCGCGCCACGCTGACGCGGTGGTTGCCGTCGCGCACGAAGTAGGCCTCGCCAATTTTGTACAGTTCCACCGGCGGCAGCCCCGAAAAGCCGTTCATCGCCGCATCAATGCGCGACCAGCGCTCCTTGCTTACGCCAGCGCGCGGCAAAAATTTACGCGTAAAGTCGCGGTAGCGCCCCACGCTGCCGATAATTTGATTAACGGGAACCCACTGCGTCCCCGCCTCAATCTGCTGTCGGGCGCGCAGCCGTCGCGACACCTCGTCGTAGTTGACTAAATCTGCTTCGTCGCCCGTGATCAGCGACAGCAAATCGCTGACCTGGGCGCGGGCCAGGTTGCGGGTGTAGCGCTCCTGCCCGCTCAATCGCAATCGTGCATCATTCACGAAAAACCTCCTCGGTCAAACGCGCCGTTCATTTGCCCCAGCCGTCGGGTGCGGGGGCGGCGTTTGGCACGTCGTCTTCAGTGTATCACACAAACGCTTGCGCGTACTGATAGGTTTTACGTATTGTGGAGCGGATTGTTCCCCTAACTTGCACAACGGGGCAGAAACGGGGCAGAACGGGGGAGGATGTTGAGAAGTCGCGCGGATGGCGGCTTGTTGTTGGTACTGCAACAAACTTTGATGCGGAGACGCGGAGACGCCGGGAGTTGTTCGCAACTAGCGAACTCTCCGCGTCTCCGCGTCTCCGCGTCAACCTGCTTAATTTTCCGAAGGCTCTTTGTCTCATCAGCTACTAGCGAGCGCCACACATTCGTCGTTGCGCAGATTCATACAGTTCACCCCCTGTACGACACCCTCCTTGGCGGGCACTTCCGCCGCGGCAAAGCGAATAATTTTGCTCTGCCGCGAAAGCGCAAATAGATCGCTTGCTGGCGAGCTGGCGCTGGCATCGGGCTGCATGGCGGCGGGCGCAACGCGAACTGCCCCCACGATCTGCTCGGCGCGCATGGCGATCTTGCCGCCCGCGCCCGGTGATTTGTTGGCGCTAAAGCCGCTCATCAGCCGAATGGTTCCCTTGCCGTCGTCGCCCAGCAGAAAGACACCGTCGGCCTCGTCCACACCCGCCGCGGCGACCACCACATCCTCGCGCTCGACGCGCAAGCCGAGCGTGCCGCGCACGGGAATCTGCCGCTCGCTAAAGCGAATCGCGCGTCCGATTCGTGTAGCAATAAAAAGATCGCCCGCACCGGACGTCCAGCAGGCCGCGGCAGGTGGCCCACCTGCGGACAAATCGTGCAGCACCGTGCCCGCCTGTAGCTTCTCGCCCAGCAGGTGGCCGCTCACTCGCTTCACCTGCCCCCGTTCGCTCACGATGACCAGGTAGGAATTGGCGTGTGCCGGGCCGCGATCGGCACACGCCAGGGCAAAGCGCTCGCCTTCGCGCAGGGCAAAGCTGCTGGGCAGCCCCTCGTGCAGCGGCGCGCCGCGAGCGCGCACCTCTGTCTCCGCCAGGTTGGTAACGGGAATGCGCACGGCGCGGCCCTGGTTTGTCAACAGCAGCAGGCCATGGGATTCGTCCACGGTTAGCAAAAATTGGGGGGCGTCGTCCTCCCCCGTTTCAACGTCAAAGACGCCCATGCCGCCGCGACGCTGGCGCACGTAGTGGTGGCGCGGCGTGCGTTTGGCCAGCCCTTGTTGCGTAATCGTAATAACGTTCACCGAGGTTGGCGACTCGCTTGGCTCGCTGGCAGCGGTGCGCGCGGCTGCCCCCACTGAGTGATCGGCGCTTTCAATTTGGGCTTCCAGCGCTTCGATATAGTCCACTACATCGTCTGGCAAGTTGGTGAGATCGGGACGTTGCATAATTGTTTCCAAAATAACAGAGGGCCGCGCAAGCTGCTGCTTGCGGGGACAGTCCAAGACGCTTGTCCATTTTACGGAATGCTGCGGGCGACGCGCAAAACGTCCTCGGCGTAGCGCTGCACCACGGGGTCCAGCGCCGACCAGTCGCCGCTTTGGGTGGCCGTCTGGGCGACGGTCGGCCCGCCGTTGTAGGCGGCGAGCATCCAGCGCGCTTCCGAGTAGCCGAGCGCGCTCAGCTCGCTGCGCAGGCTGTCCAAATAAGCCGCGGCGACGAGCACATTGCTGTAGCTGTCAAACGGGTTGTCCACGTTCACCACCGGCGCCCACGCCGCCCACGTGTCGGGCAGCACCTGCATCAGCCCCATGTCCCCGCTGGCGCCGAGCGCGTTGGGCTCGAAGCTGCTTTCGACAAACGCCTGCGCCGCCAGCATTCGCCAATCCAAATCGTAGCGCAGCCCCACCGCCTGGAACATTTGCGCATAGGTCATCTCGCCTTCGGCGGCGGGCGGGTTGGCGGGCGGATCGACGGATTGGCTGTCGGCAACCGGCGACGGTTCACTGCTCGCCGCTGGTTGCTCACCGACTACCGGCAGCGGCTCGCTGCCCACCGACGATTGCTCACTGACCGCCGCTTCATCCGGCCCGGTGATTTGGTTGGGCTGAACGATGGGCAGCCCACTGGCGGCATCCACCAGGGGCAGGTCGGCAGCGGCTGAATCGACGGCGGGTGGATCGGCAGCGGGTGGATCGGCAGCGGGTGGATCGGCAGCGGGTGGATCAACGGCTTGCGCGTCCGCCAACGCCGCGGGCGGCGACAAGCTTGACGGATCGATGACGACGACCAGCGCTGTCGGCGTGGGCGCGGCTTGGGGAATGTTGGGCGCGACGTTGACCGCTGCATCTGCATCGACCCCTGCATCGACCCCCGCATCGACCCCTGTATCGGACGCCGCCCGAATCACCGCGGACACGTCGCCCGGCGCGCCGTTCGCCTCCATTTCCAGCACCACGGCGATCACCTGTGGCGGCAGCGGCGTGCTCGCGCTGGCGGGCGCTGGGGCACGCCGAGCCAGCGGCGCGGTGACCATGGCCACCGCGGCGGCCACGGCGAGCGCAACAAAGAGCGTGGCGCCAAAGGTTGCCAGCGCGGCCAGCGACCAGGGGCCAAGCAGCGGCCGCTGCAGGGTGACGCCGCGGGCCTCGGCCAGCACAACGGGCTCGGCTGGCGCAACGGGCTCGGCTGGCGCATCGTCGCTGACTTCTGGATGAACTACCGGGTTGGCGGTTGGACTGGGTGTGGTGAAAGCGGTGAGGTGCAGCGGCTGGCGGCGCGGTCGCAGCAGCCGGGGCCCCGTCGCCGCCACGTGCAGCGGAATGTGCCGCGTCTCGCCGGGCCGCACAACAATGTCAAACTGATGGCGGGCGCTCTGTAGCGCGCCGCTTACGGTGGCCGTGGGGGCAAGCTGCACGCGCTGCGTGGGCGGCGCGGCCACCTGCACGCGTACGGGCAGCGCACGGTTGCCGCGGTTGGCAATGACGGCAGCGGCGGGCGCATCGACGGGGGCGAGCGGTCGCCGCGTGGCGGGCTGCCAGCGCACGCGCAGCCGCGGCGGCGACAGGGCCAACGCCAGATCGACAAAGGGCTCAACGGTCAGCGTGGCGGCGAGGGTCGTGCGGCGGGCGCGCTCGTCGCGCGCGGCCACGGTCAGCGTCAGCGGATAGTCGCCCGCCAGCAGCGAAGCCGTGCGCGGCGGGGACGCCGTCAGCACAACTTCGGCGCGCTGACCGGGCTGGAGATGCAGCTGATCCGGCGCGGCTTGCAGCCATGCGACCACGGTTGCATCGTCCGCCGACGCATTGGCCATCTCGACTGCGGCGTGTGGCGCCAGCGTAAAACCGACGTCGAAGGTCAGCGGCTCGAGGCCGTTGTTGAGTACGGTCGCGCTGGTGGTGGCGGCGCTGCCGGGCGTGGCGTGCAGCTGTCGCCGCGCGAACTGGACGACGACGGTCGCGTCGCGCTGCTCGATGGCGGGGGGCGGGCGCTGTGCGGTCGGCGTGTCTGCTGGTTTGAGCGTGCTGCTGATGACTTCGCCGTCGAGCACGCGCTCATCATCCACCGAATTTCTCGCATCGTCTAGCACCTGCCAGTTGTTGAGCACTTCCGGCAGCTGCGGCTCTTTGGCTCGGCGACGCTTGTCGTTGTTCATAAGGCGTTGTTCGCAAGGCGTTTCTTGTGGAGGTGAGGGCCACGAAATTGGGACACGTGCGTGAATGCACGGCCTTGCACCGTGCTACAGGATACTATTGTCGTTAAATTCAGGCAAGCGAAACAGATGTTTTAGCGCTGGGCAAAGTTTCGGTGCTCCACCTGCTTTCCGCCGCGCGTGCTCCACCCCAGGAGCAGGGCCGCGCTTAGCGCGGCCCCCGTCGCCAGCGCAAAGACGCCGCCGCCGCCAAAGGCGTCCCACACGTAGCCGGAGAGCAGCGCACCCAGGCTGATGCCCAAGCCGGACTGCACCGCGCCAAAGAGCGTCTGCGAGGTGGCGCTGAGGCCGGGCGGGGCGGCGTCGCTGGCGTAGCTGACGGCGGCGACCCAGAAGATGCCGTAGCAGACGCCAAAGAGCGAGACGACCGCCATTACCTGCCAGGGAGCCCGCGCGAGGCCGATGCCGCCCCAGACCAAGGCAAAGCCGACGAGGCTTGCCAACAGCAGCCGCACATGGCTGTAGCGCGCGAACCAGGCTGCGCCCACAAACATGATCGGGATTTCGGCCACGGCGTTGAGCGCCCAGGCCGCGCCAACCTGTGCTTCGCTGCCGCCCAGCGCCAGCACGTGCAGCGCTAGAAAGTTGCTGTAGCCTCCAAAGCCCACGCCGTACAACCCCATCGCCAGCAAAAATCCGGCGTAGCCCCGCCGCGTCAGCAGCTGCCCCAGCCCGACGCGCCAGCTCTGCTCGGCTCGCGTCTGCGAGATGGGCAGCAGCAGGCTCAAGCTCAAGCAGCCGACGGCCAGCAGCAGGGCGTGCAGCCAAAAGACCCACGCAATCTGCTCACCCACCAGCACGCGACCGAGCCCGTAGCTCGCCAGCACAAAGCCCACGCTGCCCCACAGCCGCTGTCGCCCATAGCTGACGCCGCCCCAGCGGGCGCGCTGGTCCGCCGCACCGGGAACGCCGCGCTCGCGCGATACCATCTCCACCGTGGCGCTGTCGACTAGCGACGGGATGGGGGCGAGGAAAAAGCGCATCGCCACCACAATCAGCAGCAGCAGCCAGAAGATGTTCGTGCTGAGAAAGAGCAGCGAGGTCAACCCCGCGCCTGCCGCGCAGAGCACGAGCACCGCGCGCTGCGCCCGCCAGCGATCCGCCACCGCGCCCCAGAAAGGACCGGCGGCCAGCGCCACCAGCGGCGCCACGCTCTGCAGCCAGCCAATCTGCGTGCCGGAGAGCCCCTGCTCAGCCAGAAAGACGTTGAGGTAAGCCAGCAGCGCGCCCAGCGCCCCAAAGAGGCAGAAGTAATAGAGCTTGGCCGTCAGGAGATCGCGCTGGGATGTGAGCGATCGGAGCGGCGGGCGAGTTGTCATGGAGGGTGATGCGGCGGGGCGGCGAGAGTCGTCAGTAGATACTACATCGTCAGATACTACATCGTCCCCGGCACGGCCCACGCGCGAGCTGGAATGCTCGCTCGTTTTTGGGTCGTGCCGGGGACGCGTGCGCCAGCTTGCAATCCGCCAGCTCTATCTTACTCGTTTGATTCGCTCCGCGCTCGCGCCAACTGGGCTATGGCGAATCGGCGCTGATGGCCTCCCGAGCGCTCTCAAAGGCGGCGCTGCCGGCTTGGATTTGCTCGATGGCGCTGGCGATAATGTCCGTGTCGAAATCGGCGACGCCATCGCCGATCAGGTCGGCGGCGCTGCGGTAGCTGTCGGCCGCCTCCACCAGGCTGACGTTGGCATCGGCAAAGCGTTCGGGTGGCTCCAGCGCATCGACCTCGCGCGCGGTGATGCGCAAAATGGCAATGGCGGTCGAGAGCTCCAGCGACCAGTCGCCGTCCTCCACCAGGGACGGGTCCTGCCCGACTTCGGAGATCAGCCGCTCGATCTCGCCAAACGCAAAGCCAAAGCTGCGCTGAATGTCGTTGACGCTGTCCACGTAATCAATCTCGTCCGCGGTAAGCGGCAGCGCCTGCGTAGCGGTGGCATCGGCTTCGGGAGCGTCGGCTTCAGTCGCGTCGGCATCAGTCGCGTCGGCATCAGTCGCGCCGGCATCAGTCGCGCCGGCATCAGTCGCGTCGGCTTCGGGGGGCGCTTCCGCCTGGTCTTGCACCGCGCCCGTCTCGTCGACAACCGGCACGTCGTCGAGCGCGGGTGCGTTGCTGATGAGGTCGACGAATATCCAGCCGCCGTTGTCGAGCAGGAACCAGTCGCCGGCTTCGGTGCGGCCCACGATGGTGATCGGCTGCCCCGCCACCGTGCCGCCCGTCACGTCGAAGCCAATGCCCGGCCCGGCGCGCAGATTGGCATCAACCGTGGGCGTCGGTGGGTCGGCGGCGGGAGCGGGTGTGTCGTCAACCGGCGCATCATCTGCGGGTGGATCGTCGGCGGGTGTGTCGTTGGCGGGTGCATCGTCAGGCGCCTCTTCCACAGCGGGTTCGGCATCGCCCGCCGCTGCATTGGCCTGCACCTGGGCAATCAGCGCATCGCTGGCAATGGGGGGCGCGGGGGCCACCCCCGCCACAAAATCCGTGGCGACCCACTGGCCGCTGTCCAGCAGATACCACGTGCCGTCAATGGTCTGGGCGACCACCTCAACCGGCTGGTCGGCCCCGGCCTGGCCCACCACGTCAAAGTCCAGCCCCGGCCCGGCGCGCAGATTGACGGTGATCACCGTGCTGCCGCTGATGCTGGGAACTTCCGCCGTGGGCGAGGTGTCGGCCCCGTCCGTCGCGACATCCGTGGCGACATCCGCCTCTGTCAGCGCTTGCGTAATCGTAATCTCGGCTGTGTCGGTTGCGGCGTCCGCTGCTGTGGGCGCTGCGGTCGCGGTGATGTCGTCCGGCGCGGTGATGTCCTCGGTCGCGGTGAGCCCATCCGCATCGGTTAGCCCACTCGTTTCGGTTAGCCCGCTCGTTGCCGTGAGCGCGTTGCTCAAATCAAGCGGGGCGATGGAGAAGATCGCATCCGTCAGCGTGCCGAGCGTGATCGTCACCGGTACGGTGAAGGTGGCTAGCACGAAGGGCTCGTCGCTTAGCAAATCGTCCGCGCTCGAAGCGCCCGTGCGCGATGACGTGCGCGCCGCCTCTTCGGCGTCAGTTTCGGCGTCGGTCGTGGTCTCGGTATCGGTTAATTCTTCAGCATCGGTTAGCGCGTCGCCGCTGGTGAGGGCGTCGCTACCGGTAAGCAAGCCGCTGTCGGTTGTCGTGCGCGTGGCGGTCAGCACCGTGGCCAGGGAGACGGTCTCCGTCGAGCCGACGGTGGAGGTGATGGCCTCGCGCGCGCCGGATGCGTCCAGCAGGCGAATCGTCGCCGTGGAGGTAATGGTCTGCGTGGGCGCGCCGGTATCGGCGTCGAGCAACGTACCCGTAATCGGCTCCGTCACAAAGAATTGGAAGCTGATGTCGAGCGTGATCGGCTGGGTAACCGTGAGCGGCGCGGTTGGCGTTGCCGCCGCGGTGGTGCCCAGCGGCGTCGCGGCGAGGGTGGCCGTCAGCGTGTCCGTCGACGCGAGCGATGAGTTTGTGGGCAGCGCCGCATTGGGCAGCGTCAGCGTGATCGACAGCGGGACTTGCTGCTGCACGGTGATTTGGACGGGCCTGGGCAGCAGATCAGGGGGCGTCTCCTGGGTGGGGGCGCTGGCGTGCGCCACGCTCAGCGTGGCAAGCAGCAGCAGGCAGGGCACAACGAGCAGCCACGCAAGCCGCCGCGCTGGGCGCAGCTTGGCGTGGTGACGGGCGTGAAGGGTCGTCTCACCGATCATTGGGGGCCTCCTTCGAGGTGATGGCGGGCGGATAAAGTGCCCAACCGAGAATGAGCCAAACGGACCGCGGGCGGGGCGAGCGTATAAATCAACGTGGCGATAAACGGGTTTTCGGTGTCTCCCCTAGTATAGGGCAAAGCGACATTTTGTAAAGTAGCTGTTTGAGGGCGGGCGTATTTCAATTTGGGGGCAAGTTGTCATTTCGCTCGCGTAGCGGTCGCTTCGACGCCGCCTACGCGAGCGAAATGACGGTCTCCCCGAACTGAAAGGCGCCCTCTGAGGGCTCTTTGGGGGGGGTAAATTCCGCTATTTACTTAGGCTAATCCAAGATTATAAGTATACCACGGCTGATTGTGATGGAGGTGCGTCGCACTTGGGAAAGTGCAACGCACCGTAGGCTGTATTGGCCGCACAAGAGAGAGAGTCGACCGTGCGTCGCACCTTCTGCAACGCACATCCAACATGGCTTATACCGGTATAGTTAACTCCCCGGAATTGCCTTAGCACAAATCTACTTGACATAGCGCTCGCGCAGCGTCTCCACCCCTTCGTGGGCCGTGAGGAAAAGGTGCTCTTCGCCCAGCCGTTCGACGAGGCCGCTCTGCCGCAGCGCGTCGGCGACGGGCCGCTTTGCCCCCGCCAGCCCCACCTTGATCTCGGCGGCCTCCAAGTTGTCCACCAGCCGATTCAACATCTGGCTGCCGCTGCTGTCGATTTGGGAGACAGATTTGAGGTCGAGCAGCAGACAGCGCACGCCGCCGTTCTCTGCACTGTGATGCGCCACCTCTTCGAGCACGCGCGCTTCGCAGTGGCGCACGTTGGCAAAGTACAAATCCTGGTCGATGCGCAATGGCAGCACGGTTGACGCCAACGGCTCGACAAAGTCGCGCTCGGTGCTGCGCAAATGCTGCTGCCCCTCGACTTCTCCCTCGACGACGATCCGCGGCTCGCTTGTCTGGTAGAGGTAGACGGCCAGCCCCGCCGCCGCGCCCACCACGATACCGAGATCAATGCCAAGCGCGAGCACGGCGACAAAGGTGATGGCGAGGGCGGCAAATTCGGCGCGGCTGTAGCGCCACGTGCGCCGCATCGCCGCCACGTCAAAGAGGCCGACGACGGCGGTCGTGATCAGGGCCGCCAGCATAACGCGCGGCAGGAAATAGAATATGCCGGAGAGAAAAGTCACCGTGAGCAGGACAACGAGCGCGGTGATGGCCGAAGCCGCGGGGGTGCGCGCGCCGGCGTCGAAGTTGATGGCCGAGCGGCTGATGCTTGCGCCCACGGGATAACCACCGGTGAGCGCGGCGGCGAGGTTGGCCGCGCCCAGCGCGATGGCCTCCTGATCGGGATCGATGTGCTGGCGGCGCTGGCCCGCGAGCGAAGTCGCCACGGCCACGCCGGTGACGAAGAGCACGGCGGCGATTACCAGCGCGCTCGGCAGCAGGCTCAGCCAGAGCGCGGGCTGAAAGAGCGGCCCAAACACCTGGAGCGTCAACGGCGGCAGCCCGCCCGCCAGTTCGCCCACGATGGCGACGCCCGCCCGCTCGTTGAGCGCAAAGCCCCACGTGGCCAACGTGCTCGCGACGACGAGCAGCAGCGGCACGCTCTGCCGCACCACCAGCCGCAGCCGTTCGGAGAGCGAGGTGCGCTCCAGCAGCTTTTGCAGCGGTGCTTTGGCCAGAATCAGCAGCGCGATCAGCGACGCGCCCAGCAAGAGCGTCACCCAATTGATCGTGCCGAGCGCGCCCCAGATGTTGCCCAGCGTGCCGACAAAGCCGTCGCCGCGCTCGGCGTCGACGCCGAGCAGCGTGCGCAGCTGGCTGGTGGCGATCAGCACGGCGGCGGCGCTGGTAAAGCCGCTGAGCACCGGGTCGCTGATAAAGTTAACGAGAAAGCCGAGTCGCAGCAAACCCATCAGCAGCAGCGCCGCGCCCACCAGCAGCGCCAACACCAGCGCGACCTGCGCCGCCTCCAGATCGCCGCTTTGTCCCGCGCTGGCAATCGCCTCGCCCGTCAGCAGCGAGACGAGCGCGACGGGGCCAATCGCCAGAAAGCGGCTCGTGCCAAAGACGGCGTAGAGCAGCGCGGGCGCAACGGCGGCGTAGAGGCCCACGGTGGGCGAAAGGTCGGCGAGCGCGGCGTAGGCCATCGCCTGTGGAATCAGCAGGATCGCGACGAAGAGGCCAGCCAGCGCGTCTCGCGGCAGGTCACTGGGCTTGTAACTGCGCGCCCAGCGCCAGGAGGGCAGGTAGCGCGAGAGGCCGTCGCGGTTGGGCAGGTCGATTTGGTGGGAAGAGTCGTCGCTCACATTAAAATCTCCGCGCAGAATTAAATTAAAGGGTAACCGCAGATAGACGCAAATAAACGCAAATTTTTTTAACAAGAACTTCGCAGGAAATCTATAGGATTTAACGCGGAGACGCAAAGGTGCAAAGAGGTCTATTACCGGGGGCGTTGCTGGACGAGCTGCTGTTGACGGATAGAGACAGTCTCGCCAAACCAAGACCATCAGCGAAATTTGCGTCTTGCGTCTCTGCACCCCTACGCTAAAAAACTTCTTTATCCGCGTTTGTTTGCGTGCATCTGCGGTTCCCTCTCCTGGTGACTCTTACAGCAGCCGCTGTTCCAAAACTACCCTTGCCCATAAGTCTTGCCCGTTTCGTCCAGATAGCGCCTCTCCTCCGCCGTGGCGTCGCGGCCGAGCGCGCGGTTGCGGTGTGGGAAGCGGCCAAAGCGCTCGATTAAGTCGCGGTGGTTGATGGCCTCGTCCAGCGCGCCCCGCAGATGGGGCGCGTCGCGCACCAGCTCCTCGTAGAGCCGCACGCTCGTCTGCTGATCCTCGATTTGCTCAGAATGCTCGAAGGGCAGGTAGAAAAAGAGCCGCTCGACGGCCTCCAGCGCCTGGTCGTGCCCCTGCTCGATGCCCTCGCGCGCCAGGGTGAGCGCCCTGGCGTCGTTGGCAAAAGCACGTTCCGTGCCGCGATAAAGATTGCGCGAAAACTGGTCGAGCAGCACGATCAGCGCCAAGCGGCCCCGTGGCGTCGCGGCCCAGCCGTTGAATTTACCGGCGGCGGCGCGGGGTAGAGCATCGCCAAAGCGCACGCCGATCTCGCGGTCGACGGCGTCGCCGCCCTGGAACCAGAAGCGCAGACGCTCTTCGGTCGGCGTGTCGGCGTCGAAGCGGTGGAACCAGAAATCGAGGACGGCTTGGGTTTGAAGCATGGTGAGCTTTTCATTGAGTGAGCAGCCTCGGAGGCGAACGGGCCAACGAGGGTGCTTGATGAAGTTTGGTGGGAAGGTGCCGTTTGACCCCTTCCCAGCCCTCCCCATGGTGGGGAGGGAGCCGTTGCCTTGTTGACTTACTGAGCGCGTCGAGGTTTTGCTGTCCCACTGCGACAAGGCCGGGTACAAGTCACCCTTCCCCTGCTCGCGGGGGAAGGGCCGGGGATGGGGGTCGGCGGCGGCAGACGAAACCGCTCGGCGAAACCGCGCTTGACCCTCCCCAACCCTTCCTCGCGTGGGAGGGAGCCGTTGATCGGGTGGGTGGTATTATCAGGCTTAACGCGGCGCTTCGCTTAACGTCACCTGCAGCGACAGCGGTTGCCCATCGCGGATCAGCGTTAGCGAGACGACATCGCCCACGCCGCGCGTCGTCTCCAACTGCCGATCTAATTCCGACTGCGACGTGACGGGCCGCCCGTCCACTTCCGTCAAAATATCGCCGCCGAGGAAGACGCGCTGGTTGCCGAGGATCGCCTCGCGCCGGGCGCCGCGCACGCCTTGGGTCGCCAACGGTGCACCATCGACCAGCTGGACGAGCAGCAGCCCCTGCTCGACGGGTAAATCGAGCGCTTCGGCCAGTCCGGGCGACAGCGCGTAGGCGTAGCGGATGCCGAGCCAGGGGCGGCGGTAGTAGCCGAGCTCGATCAAATCCGGCAGCACGCGCTGCAGGGTTTCCACCGGTACGGCAAAACCGACGCCCGCGCTCGTCCCCGTGGGACTAAAGATGGCGGTGTTGATGCCGATCACGCGACCGGCGCTGTCCAGCAGCGGGCCGCCGGAGTTGCCGCGGTTGATGGCGGTGTCCGTCTGGATCAGACCGCTGATTTCGCGCTCGCCCTCGGTTTGCAGCGAGCGATCCAGCGCGCTGATCACGCCCGTGGTGAGCGTGCGCTCGAACTGGCCAAACGGATTGCCAATGGCGACGGCACGCTGGCCCACCTGCAAATTATCCGAGCGCCCCAGCGTCGCGGGCACGAGCAGCTCCGGCGGCGACTCGACGCGCAGCACGGCGAGATCGTTGCGCGGATCGGCCCCGACCAGCGTGGCCGGTCGCCCCACCTGATCGTCAAAGCTCACGGTAATCGTCTCCGCGCCGTCGACGACGTGAAAGTTGGTGGCAATGTGCCCCTCGCCGTCGATTACAAAGCCGGAGCCGACGCCCTCCTCTGGGATCGCGTCGAAGAAGAAATTGCGCCGCAGCACGCGCGTGGTGATGTTGACCACCGAGGGCGACACCCGCTCGTAGACGTCGATCACGCGTTGCTCGGCAAAATCGAGGCCCGCGGCGTCGATGAGGGCTACATCGCTGGGTGCGCTGCCGACTGGGGCGGCGACGGTTGGCAGCGACGTTGGGGTGGCCGCGGGCGCTGTCGTGGCCGTCAGCGTGGGGTTGGCGGCAAAAGGATTGAGCGAATTGCAGGCCAGTGCGGGCAGGGCAAAGAGAATAACGAGAAGAAGCACTCTAAGACGTTGATTCATAGCGGTAGCGGGAAACGTGTAAACGTAGCGATTTCCTAAATCTTTCAATTAGCAAATCGGCGACTTTATCTGACCGGTGCAGTATGCTATGATTCGCTTGCTGCGTGCAAACCGGCAACGTAAACGGCGCGGTTTGATGGAGAATTTACCTATGCCCCAACTCAACGAAGCGGCGGAGCGCTATCAAGTGCTCGATTACCCGCCTTCCGACCTGTTACCCGCAGAGGACGGCCTTCCCTTGGAGACGAACTGGCACCGCATCCAAATGAATCTGCTCATCGACATCGTGCACTACCTCTGGCGCGGGCGCGATGACTACTTTGTGGGCGGCAATATGTTCATCTACTACAGCCCCAAAGAGGCGCTCAACCAGGACTACAAGGGGCCGGACTTCTTTCTGGTCAAGGGCGTGGACGGCACGCGCGACCGCGAGAAGTGGGTGGCGTGGGAGGAAGGGTGGCGACTGCCGGATGTGATCGTCGAGCTGATGTCGCGCTCGACGGCGCAGACGGACTTGACCACCAAGAAAGATCTATGCGCGCAGACCTTCCGCACCCCGGACTACTTTGCCTACGACCCGCTCAACGGTCGGCTATACGGTTGGCACTTGCCGGAGGGCGCGGACGACTACGAGCCGCTGGCGGCGGACGAAGACGGCTGGCTGTGGAGCAGCGAACTGAACGCGTGGCTCGGTCGCTGGCGGGGGCGCTACCTGGGCATCAACGCCACGTGGCTACGGCTGTATGACCGCAGCGGTCGGTTGATTCCCACGCTGGAAGAGGCCCAAGCCCAGCGCGCCGAAGCCGAAGCCCAACGCGCCGACGCCCAAGCCGAGCGCGCCGAAGCCGAAGCCCAACGCGCCGAAGCCGAAGCCCAGCGCGCCGAAGCCGAAGCCCAGCGTGCCAATACCGCTGAAGCCGAGCTTGAGCGGCTGCGCGCGGAACTGTCACGTTTGCAAGGGAGCGAATGAGCGGTCGACCAGCTACGCCGGCGGAATCCGTGGGATTTCACCCACGGGCGTAGCGCGCATGGCTTCAATAGCGCGGTCGGGCAGGGCCAGCAGCCGCTCGACCGTGGCGCGTGCTCGTGCCGGATCGCGCGCGGCAATGGCGTCGACCAGGGCGCGGACATAGCTGGTTTCGAGATCGATATTTTCTTGAGCGCTGATGCCTGGGCGCTCCCAGTGGCGCAGGTTGCGCAGGCGCAGCAGCGGTTGCGCTAGCCGCTGCATAACTTTGTTGTGCGTGGCGTGCGCAACCGCTGCTAGATAGGGCAAGAAAGCAGCGCGCAGTTCCGTCAGGGCCGTGTTGGCGGGCAGCTCTTCGTGTGCGTGAGCGCGGTAGACAGCAAGGTAGCGCTCGCTCAATTCACGAATTTGTGCAATCTCCTCATCTGTCGCCATCTCTGCCGCCAACGCCACCACGGCGGGAAAGAGCATCTGCTCAAACTGCTCAACATCCCACACCGTCGCCCCGTCGCGCTGGAGGGCGAGCAGCAGCGCATCCGCAAACGCCGCGTCCTGCGACTGCGTCACAAAGACGCCGCGCCCGTGCTGCACATCCACCAGCCCCCACGCCAGCAAAATCCGCGTCGCGTCGCGCACCACGGCGCGGCTCACGCCGTGCTGCTCGGATAGCTCCGGCTCGGTCGGCAGCGCATCGCCGGGCGGCCACGTGCCGCGCAGGATGTCGGCTTTGAGGCGGTCGGCAAGCTGTTCGGCGAGGGTGCGGCGTTTGAGGGGGGTGGGCATTATTTTCCTGGCGCTCAATCTGAGACCCTCCCCGGTTTGGGGAGAGGACAGTCGTTTTGTCGACGAGAGATCGGTTCCTCCCCCTGCAAGGGGGAGGTTAGGAGGGGGTTCTTCTTCGCCGATCCACCGCCAAGTATAGCCCAAAGGTCAGCGCGATCAAAGCGCCGGCGCTTGTCCACGCCGTGAAAAACGAGAAGCGCTGGATGAGGAAGCCGAGCGTGACCGTGCCAAAGGTGGTGCCGAGGAAGAAAACGAGCGAGGAGATCGAGAGCATGGAGGAGCGCTGGGCGGCGGGGATTTCGCGGTTGAGCAGCGTTTGATAAGGCGAGGCGCGCAGGCCTATTGCCAAATAGGCAACGTAGAAAAACGCAAAGGCGGGCACGACTGCCCCCTGAAAGGCCAGCCCCACCAGCGCCAGCCCCATCAGCCCCTGCATCAGCGCGCCGACGAGGGCATAGCGCTTGTGGAAGAGGCCGCTCACGCGCGTCGCCAGCAGGTTGCCGAGCAAGCCCATTAAAAAAGCGCCGCTGGACGAGAGGCCAAAGACGATGCTGTTGCCTTCGCGCGTGCCCAGCAGCTCGATCAGCCGCAGCGGCCAGTGCGTTTCCAGCGTGGTGATCAGCACGCCGCTGGCAAAGCTCGCGCCAAAGAGCAGCAGCAGCGTCGGGTTGCCGCGCGACAGGTTGAGGCCGGTGCGCAGGATGGTGGGGACGCTGGCAAAGCCGTCCCGCCAGGAGGCGGCGTGGTCGCGCACCTCGTGGACGAAGCGCCACGTCCAGAAGAGGGCGAGCAGGCGCACGGCAATCGTGCCGAGAACGGGCACGGCGTAGGGCGTGAGGATCGCCGTGCCGTCCGGCGGCAGATCGGGAAAGAGGTAGGGCAGCGAGGAGCCAATCAGCGGGCCGACGCCGAGCGCCGTCAGCTCCACCGTGTTGGCAACGGCCAGCGACGGCTGCAAATCGACGTCGGGGTCCTGCGCCTGCAGCGCGTCGATAAACCAAGCCTCCAGCGCCCCGGAGGCCAGCGCCCGCCCCAGCGCAAAAATCAGGCCGTAGGCGATGTAGGCCGCGAGCGAAAAGGCAAAAAAGTAGACGACGTCCGCCACGAGAAGCGCGCTGTAGGCCGCCAGCGCCACCCGCTTGCGGCCAAAGGCATCCGCCAAGCCGCCGGTCGGCACTTCGAGCAGGGCAACGGTTAAGCTGTAAAGCGCCACCATGGTGCTGATTTGCACGGCGGAGAGGCCGCGCGCCTGCATCAGCGGAACCCAAAGAGCAAAAAGCAGCGCCGTCGCCAGTGAGATAAGAAAGGTGATGGTGTAGTAGGTTCGTTTGACCTGTTGGACAGATAACATGTTTGTTCTCCTTGAATACATCATGTCATATGATGAATTGTTTTAACCGAAACGTAGCTGCTTGTCAAGAACTTCCTAACCCATCACATAAGTCTGCGCCGAAAGCGAGCGCCGCCTGCTGGGCTCCGGCAAGCGAATGAGGGGGACGAGAAGGATGTCTAAGCCGGCCGCAAAGCCCAGCGTACCGACAAAAAAAACGGCGCAAGGAACAGGATGATTTTGCAACTTTCCACACAACTGCCCCACACTGGAGCCGCTACCATGATCGACGATCTCTGTTTTCAACCTGCCGCTGAGTTGGCTCAGCACATCCGCCGTCGCGAGCTCTCCGCCACCGAGGTGATGAAGGCCCATTTGACCCAAATTGAGCGCGTCAATCCGCGCGTCAACGCCATCATCACGCTGGTGGCGGAGCGGGCGCTGGCAGCGGCAGCGGCGGCGGACGAGGCGCTGGTCCGCAGAAGCATCGATAGTGACGACGTTGGCCCGCTGCACGGGCTGCCGGTGGCGCACAAGGATTTGGTCGACACGCGCGACATCCGCACCACGCGTGGTTCGCCGCTCTTTGCTGACCACGTGCCGTCGCAAAATGCACTGATCGTCGAGCGGCTGCAGGGCGCGGGCGCGATTAGCTTGGGCAAGACCAACACGCCCGAGTTTGGCGCCGGCTCGCAAACCTTCAACCCCCTCTTCGGCGCAACGCTCAACCCCTACGATCTCGCCAAGACCTGTGGCGGCAGCAGCGGCGGCGCGGCGGTGGCGCTGGCCTGTGGCCTAATTCCCATCGCCGACGGCAGCGACACGGGCGGCTCGCTGCGTAACCCCGCCAGCTTCTGCAACGTGGTCGGCTTCCGGCCTTCGCCGGGGCGAGTGCCGAGCTGGCCCGCGCCGGTCGGCTGGTTTCCGATTTCGGTGCAGGGCCCCATGGCGCGCACGGTGGGCGATGTCGCGCTGCTGCTCCAGGCCATGGCTGGCCCCGATCCGCGTTCGCCGATTGCCATCCGTGAGCCGGGCAGCCGCTTTGCCCAGCCGCTCGACCGCGACTTCCGCGGCGTCAAAATTGCCTGGAGCCGCGACCTGGGCGGCCTGCCCGTCGACCCGCGCGTGACGGCGGTGCTGGAGGCGCAGCGCCACGTTTTTGAGGAACTGGGCTGCGTGGTCGAAGAGGCCGAGCCGGACTTTCGCGATGCCGATGAGATTTTCAAAGTGTGGCGAGCCTGGCGCTTTGAGATTGGCTTTGGGGCGCTGATTGATGAACACCACGAGCAGATCAAGGAGACGGTGATCTGGAACACGGAGGCCGGTCGCCGGCTGACGGGGCCGGCGCTGGGCCGCGCGGAAGTGCAGCGCACGGCGCTCTATCACCGCGTGCGCGAGTTTACGCAGGAGTATGACTTTCTGATCTGCCCCGTCAGCCAGGTGCCGCCCTTTGACGTGACGCAGGAGTATGTGACCGAAATCAGCACGGGCGCTAAAACTGTGGCGATGGAGACGTACATCGACTGGATGAAATCGAGCTACTATGTTTCGGCCATCGGCCACCCCGCCATCTCCGTGCCCGCTGGCTTCACGCCGGAGGGCTTGCCCATAGGCGTTCAAATTGTGGGGCGACACCAAGCCGATTTTGAGGTGCTCCAACTGGCCCACGCTTTTGAGCAGGCGACGCAATTTTGGCGGCGGCGACCGGCGGTGGCCAAGTAGAGCGAAGCGTTGCTTCGTTCCCCCAACCTTCTCACCCAATTCAAACGGCCCGCACATACAAAACTTGCCCCGCCGTGGTATAATTACCGCATGGCAAAATCACGAAGCAAACAGCGCCGTTCCGGCGGCAACATCAAACAGACCCACCGCAACCTGACCCAACCGGGTGCGCACGAAGAAGGCGCGATCCACAAGGACTGGGGCGGGAAGCTGCGCGTGGCGCTCACCATGCCCAACACCTATTATGTGGGCATGAGTTCGCTCGCCCTGCAGCTGCTCTATGGCTGGTTTAACCGCGAGGCGGATGTCGTCTGCGAGCGCATTTTCTGGGAGAAGGGCGCGGCGCAGGCGGGGACGCCGCTGCGCTCGCTTGAATCTGAGCGCGAGGCGGCGGATTTTGACGCGTGGGCCTTCACGATTTCGTGGGAGATGGACTACTTCAACGTGGTCGAGCTGCTGCGGCAGGCGGGCGTGCCCGCATTGGCCGAAGCGCGGCGCGGCTCGACGCAGTGGGACGGGCGACCGTGGCCCCTGCTGATTGCGGGCGGGCCGGGCGTGACCATGAACCCGGAGCCGATGGCTCCGTTTTTTGACGCGATCCTGATTGGCGAGGGCGAGGAGGAAGTGCCCCACTTCATCGACCTGTGCCGCCAAGGGATGGATGACGCATCGAGCCGCGACGGGCTGCTGCGGGCGCTGGACGCGACACCGGGCTGGTACGTGCCGAGCCTGCGCCCCTCCAACCGCTTGATGCGTGACTTCCGCCCCGTCGAGCGGCTGTGGGCGCGGGAGCTGCCGCGCCACGACACGAGTTCCACGCTGTGGACGCCCGACACCGAATTTTCCAACATGCACCTGCTGGAGATTGCACGCGGGTGTGGTCGCGGCTGTCGCTTTTGCCTGGCGGGCTACGTCTATCGCCCGCCGAGAGAGCAGCCGCTGGACAAGCTGCTGGCTTCTGCGGAAAAGGCCGTGGCGAACGGCCACACCAAAGTCGGCCTGATCAGCGCCGCCGTGAGCGACCACACGCAGATCGACGACCTGGCGGTGGAGTTGCAAAAGATGGGCGCGTCGATCAGCGCGTCATCGATGCGGATGGACCCGATTTCCGAGCCGCTGATCCGCGCTATGGCCGAGACGGGCGGCAAGAATTTGACGGTTGCGCCCGAAGCCGGGAGCCAACGCTTGCGCAACGTCATCAACAAAACGCAGACCGAAGAGCAGATGATGCGTGCAATTGAGCTGGCGCAGGAGATCAATTTCCCGCAACTCAAGCTCTACTTCATGGTCGGCCATCCCACGGAGACGGATGAGGATATTCAGGCGTTGATCGACTTTACGCTGGAGGCGCGAACACGCTTCAAGCGCAACATTGCCATCAACGCCACGCCCTTTGTGCCCAAGGCGCACACGCCCTTCCAATGGGAGGGGATGTTGGCCGCCAAGGAAATTCGGCGGCGTCAGAAGACGATCCACAAGGCGCTGGCCAAGCACAGCGTGCAGGTGCGCGCCGATTCGCCGGACTGGGCCGAGGTGCAGGCCGTGCTTTCGCGGGGCGACCGCGCGATCGCGGACGTGCTGCTGGCCATTGAGCCGGGACAGCTTTCGGTGCGCTCATTTTTTGCGGCGATGGAGCAGGTCGGGCTGAACAAAGAGGCGTACATTGGCGCGCACGAGGTTGGCTCGCCGCTGCCGTGGGACGTGGTCGAATCCGGGGTGAGCGAGAACTATTTCCACTACGAGCTGCGGCTGGCCGCCCAAGACAAGACGGGGCTCTCCTGCCCGCCCGATGCCGCGGGCTGCCTGAGCTGCCGCGCCTGCGATGCGGACTGGGCTTTTCGCTACGGCGGCAACGAGCACCGCCCCATCCCAGCGGCCAAAGGCGGCCCTTGGCGCGCACAGGATTGGCAGCCGTGGTCGCATTTGAAGCGCGAGCAGCACCAAGCGATGAAGACGGAGTACGGCTCGGTCAATGTCGCGCCGATTGAGTTGGTGTCGTAGCGGTGGTGGAGTGAAGATTGGCAAACTTTGAGCAGGAGAGAATTATGGCAGCCCCCATGATGCGACGGGTACAGTCGCTCGAAGAGATGATGGCGGACCTGATTCGTTCGCAGAATCGAACGGATGAACAACTGCGCCGCACGGATGAGCAGCTGCAGCGCACGGATGAGCAGCTGCAGCGTTTCTCATTAGAAATGTCTGATTACAAAGAGTCGACGGATCGAATAATCGAGCGGCTAGATCAAACAGTTGCGCGTATGGATCGGCGGGCTGCGGAATCGAGCCGGCAGTGGGGGGCGCTGGCGAACAAGATGGGCACGATGGTGGAGGATCTCGTTGCGCCCAGCATTGGACGGATTCTACAGCAAACCGTGGACTGTCCGGAGGACAAGGCTCACATTCTCGGCGTACGCCTGAAGGGCATCTCCAGCCTTGATGAGTCACGCACGAGGGAGTTTGACACGATGGCCGTCTGCGGTAACTACTTGCTGGTGAACGAAACAAAGAGCACGCTGACCACGGATGATATTCAAAGATTTATCGAGGTGCTGCCGACCGTGGCCGAGTACTATCCCCGCTATGCCAACCATCAGATCATTGGTGCCGTCGCCTCTCTCTATGTGAAGGAGGATGTGGTGCGCTACGGCGAGCGGCAGGGGCTGATTGTATTGGGCTGGGGTGAGTGGAGCATGGACGTGCTCAACAGCGAAGGCTTTCGCCCCAAGAACTTTGCGCTGACGACGTAAACCTACCAGAGCAAAATTCCGCTGATCAGAAGTGAACGCAGATGATTCCCCGCAACATCTGCGTTCATCTGCGTTTACCCGCGGTTTGAAATCCCCATGCTCGTACACCAAGCCAAAACAACTGCTCGGCAGTGGGTGCACGATGTCGCCGCATCGATGCCCGGCTTCCGCGGCGCCTTCTTCCACGGCTCCATAAACGACCTGCCCGGCGACGCCGTCCTGCCCGCCACTTCGGACGTGGACGTGATGCTGGTGCTGGCCGAGCCACCATCGGTTAAGCTCGGCAAGTTTCTGCACGACGGCGTGCTGCTCGAAGTGTCACATCTGGCGGAGGCGCAGGTGCACTCCGCCGAGGAGGTGCTGGGCCAGTATCACCTCGCGCCCAGCTTTCGCACGATGGGCATCATCGCCGATCCAACTCGTCGACTCAGCGAAATTTACGCCGTGATTGACCGCGACTTTGCCAAGCGCCGGTGGGTGTTCAAGCGCTGTGTGCAGGCGCAGGACAAAATTAAGCGGTACTGCCAGCGCCTCGAGGAGAGGCAGCCCTTCCACGCCCAAGCCACCCAATGGCTCTTCGCCACGGGGCTCACAACGCATCCGCTGCTCGTAGCCGGGCTGCGCAACCCGACGGTGCGCAAGCGCTACGTGGCAGCCAAGCAGCTGTTGGTGGACTACGGCCACTTAGATTTCCACGAAGAGCTGCTGGCGCTGCTGGGCTGCGCAGGGATGACGCCGCCCCGGATCGAACACCATCTCAACGCGATGACCGAGGCGTTCGATGCGGCCAAAGCGGTGGTAAAAACGCCGGTCTTTTTTGCGTCCGATATCAGCGACTTGGCGCGCCCGATTGCCGTCGACGGCAGCCGCGAGTTGGTCGAGCAGGGGCTCCACCGCGAGGCCGTTTTCTGGATCGCGGTGACGTACGCACGTTGCCAGCAAATCTTCTACGAAGACGCACCCGGTCTGCACGAGCAGTTCCTCCCCGGCTTCCAAGCTCTGCTGGCCGACCTCGGTATCACTGCGCCAGGTGACTTCGCCCGACGAGCCGTGGAGACCGAGGCGTTTTTGCCGCGCGTGTGCAAGGTCGCCGCGGCCATTGTGGATGAAAATCCATGGGTGATTGATTGAGTGCGGCAAAGATGATAGAATAGAGCCAGCAAAGTCGTTAAGGAGCAGAGTATGGCAACCCCCGTTCTAGAGCGCGTGCAGTCGCTCGAAGAGATGATAGCCGATTTGATTCGTGCGCAGGCGCTCACGGACGCACAGCTGCGCCGTACGGATGCACAGCTACAGCGTACGGACGCACAGATTGCGCGCACCTCTCGTGAAATGGCCGAGTTCAAAGACGAGATGGCCGAGTTCAAAGACGAGATGGCCGAGTTTCGAGAGGAAATGCGCCGCGACGCGCGCGATGCGAGCCGGAAATGGGGGGAGCTCTCGAACAAGATGGGGACGATGGTGGAGGACTTGGTTGCCCCCAGTATCGAGCGCATTTTGCGAGAGACGGTTGATTGCCCGGAGGGCGCTGCGGCCTTTTCTGGCATACGGATAAAGGCGCTCTCCACCATTGACCCCTCGCGCTCCAGGGAATTTGATGCGATGGCGGTCTGTGGCAACTATGTGCTGGTGAACGAGACTAAGAGCACCCTTACCGCCGAGGCCATCCAGCGGTTTACCGAGGTATTACCCACTGTGCCGGAATACTTTCCTCAATATGCAGATTATCAGATCATCGGTGCCGTTGCCTCGCTCCACGTGCGGGAGGACGTGGTGCGCTACGGCGAGCGCGAGGGTCTGATCGTCCTGGGCTTTAGCGATTGGACGATGAACGTGCTCAACGGCGAGGGCTTTATGCCCAAGAATTTCGCGCCAGCGGTATGAACAGCGCGTTCCGGCAGAGCACCCCACTTCGAAACACTGACAATCAAATTCAAGGGCCGGACAGAATTCTGCCCGGCCTTTTTTATTCGCCTCTTTCGTAGTATACTGCCCTCGCCCCGCTCTACAAACCCATCCAATTTTGAGGAGCCAATCGATGCGAAACTATCAGTGGTCACTTATACTAACCGCCATGCTGCTCTTTCTGGTTGGCTGCCAGGTGCAAATTGTGGAAACGCCCTATGTTGACGGCGACCCGTACGCTGCTGAGTTGACGCAGTACGTTGACCTCTACCAAGCCGTGCAGCCGTTGCCGCTGCTGACGCAGGCCGAGCCGGGCTTTACCTACGACGATGCGTATGATTTTCAGGAGCAGTTTGTCGTGCAGCTTGTGGCGCAGGGCGGCGAGCCGGTTGGCTACAAGCTGGGCTTGACGGGGCCGGAGCGTCCCTTTGGCGCGGAGGAGCCGCTTTATGGACGCATCTTTGACTTTATGCTGCGCGACGCCGCCGAACCTGTGCAGCTCGACAGCTTCGTGCGCGCCATGCTTGAACTGGAAGTGGCCTTCTACTTCACCGAAGATGTCCCCGCGCCGGTGACGGTCGAAGCGCTGCAGGCGGCCGTCGGCAGCGTCGCGCCAGCGGTCGAGCTGCCGGATTTGCTCTTTGACGACATGCAAAACCTCTCCTGGCTGGACCTGATCGCCACGGGCGTCGCGCCGCGGCAGGTGATTATCGGCGAGCCGATGGCTCTCGACGCCTTGGACGTGAATGCCGTCTCGGTGACGGCGGAAAACAATGGGGAGGTCGTGGCTGAAGGCGTGGGCAGCAACGTGCTGGGCGACCAGTGGGCCGCGCTCGTCTTTCTGGCCGAAAAGCTCAATGCGCGCGGCCAGGGCATTCAGGCGGGTGATGTCGTCATCAGCGGGGCGATGGCGCCAATGATTCCGCTCGCGCCCGGCGCGTACACCGTCGATTACGGCTCGCTCGGCTCGCTGGAGTTCAGCGTTGAGGAGTAAGCGGGGTGGTCGCGTCCCCGGCACGGCCCGCACGTGGGTTGGTGTGCGCAATTGCTTGCGGGCCGTGCCGGGGACGCTTGCCGGTTCGATCTTTGCCCTGCAAGTCAGCTTTACCAGTCGAGGCGCGTCACAGAATAAGGCGGCAGGCGAAGCGGGGCCGCTTCCTCCACAAACATCGTTTGCCCCATCTTGCGGTAGTTGGCGGGCGCGGTTGTGGCGTCGGAAAAATTCTCCGCATCCAATCGATAAATTTGCACGCGATCCGGCAAACCGGGCAGGCGCACCACCTGCGGCTGGGCCGTCAAATTCGTCAGCAGCAGACGCGTGCGCTCGCCCTGCCGCAGCGCCAGCCCAACCACGGCCAGCGACTTGCTAGAGCGCAGCGACAGCACCTCCGCCCCGGCAAATTCACCCACATCGGCAAAGACGTGATAGAGCGGAAAGACGCTCCCCGGCTGCGAGGGGAATCGCCCCGGCAGCGGCGACGCCGCTTCGCTTTCCATCACGCCGCGCCAGCCGACCGTCTCGTAGTACGTCACGCTGTCGACGCCGCTCTCGGCCAGGTACTTGAAGCTGGCGACCGTCCACGCCGCGCCCAGCAGCGACGCTTGGCGCACGTCAACTTCCGGCGGCAGCTGATCGGCTGTCGCCGCGGCAACGTCTCCCGTGGCGTTGGGGTTGAAGCGCGGGCGCAGCGTCACGGGCGTGATGGCGATGGGCAGATCGCCGGTGAAACGGCGGGCGCTGGCGACGGTCGCCGCCTGCATCGGCGGCGTCTCGACGAGCGACAGATCGTCGAAGGCGTGGACTTGGGGATTGAGCGAGTAGCAGACTAAGTCGAGCGCCTCCAATGGCGGGCGGTTGCGGTTGAGCTCGGTGAAGTAGGCGTTGGTTCCGCCGCCAAAGCGCGCCTTTTTGTCGTAAGCGGCGAGATGCTGTCGCGCCAGATTGACATCGCTGGCGACCGTAACCGTGGCGCCCTCGCGAAAGATGAGCCAGGTGCACACAGCAGGCTGCGTGGTCAACAGCAACTCACTCAACTCCTGTAGCTCCCCCTCTGCCTGCTCCGCCACAAAGAGCGCCACCTCCAGCTCGACGCCCAACTGTTTGGCCTGAGCCGCCGCCTGGCGAAGTTTTTGCGGATAGGTCGACTGCGCCAGGTGCAGGTCGACGCGCAGGTGGGATAGATTGAGCTGCTTGAGGCGCTCAACCTCAAGCGGCGTCAGTGCATCCTGGCTGCTGGAGAGGCCCAGCCCAATCCGCGGCAGCCCGCTCGCGCGTTCCTCATTTAGCGTCAATTCCACGACTGAATCTTCTCGCTCGCCCACGTTTGTGACATTTGAAACAGCTCCATGCAGCGAGAGCGTCACCGACTGCTGCACGCGCGTGCCCGCCTGGATTTCGACGGGGAAGGGCAGGGCGAGCGGCGTGCTGTAGCTTTTGAACGAGGCGTCGGTCCAGTTGCGCTGGTCCTCCATCTCGAAGGTATCGCCTTCCATGCGGACTTCGGCCCGCACGCTCGGCATAACCTCGTGGGTGATGGCGCGGATGTCGAAGAAGGGCTGGTGGGGCGAGATGGCATCGGGGAAGCGGCCTGATTCTACCTGCCCATCCACGTGTTCCACCGTGCAGGCAGCGCCCGCACACGCCGCCGGGTGCAGCACGCAAAAGCCAATCCGGTTACGCCAAAAGGTTGACTGCGCCGCGCCGTCCATCGCAAAGCGGAGCGTGCCGTCCGCCCATCCCACAATTTCGCCGCGCCAGGCAAAGTCGACCGCGCCCTCTTTGTGCTCGGCATCAAACGTAAGGCGAAACGTTTCCTCGCCCTCGTCAATCTGGACGTTGGTCAGACGTGCCGGAATCGTGTTCCAGTTGCGGTCGCGCACGGCGACGTAGAGGCGGCGCAAAATTTCGTGCTCGCCCAGCCGCACGTAGCGGAGGTCGCCCTGCGTATACTCCAGCGACAGCGGACCCGCCCGCAGCGGCGTGCGCTGGGGCGGCGGCTCGTCCACGCCGCGCAGCAGTACATTTTCTGATTGATCGCTCATCTTATCCCTGCCGTTCCAGTTGGAGCACCTGGCCCGCCGCCGCCGACTCATACGCGCCGTAGACCAGCGCCAGCGTCTTCAAATTGTCCGCGCCGGACGTTTCCGCCGGGTCGCCCGTGCGCAGGGCATGGAGTAAATTGCGGTTGCAGGCGACGATGCTGGCGTGAACGACATCGTAGGCCGGATCGGCCCAGGCGTAGTGCGGCGGGGCGTGGCGCTGGGCAAGCGTGCCACCGGTGACGTTACCGGTGATGTCACCGGTGGTCGTCTTGACCCAAAAATCCGGCCCCAGCTCGACCGACCCCCGCTCGCACTCGGCGAAGATGTACGTCTCCGGAAAGCGGTCGTGCTCGACGGGGCTGGCATAGCTTATCGAGCAGGTCACCGTCACGCTGCGCCCGTTCTCGAAGCCCATCTCCATCATCACCGTCGCCACGTCCTCGCCCCGGATGTCGGGGTTGACGCGCGTGGTCTGGCAGTAGAGCGAGCGCGCGTCGCCAAAGAGAAAGCGCGCCACGTCCAGAATATGGCTGCCGATGTCGGTGAGGATAAACTGCTCCAGCTCTTTGAGAAAGGGCTGGTTCTCGAAGACGGGGAAGCTGTTGGCGTAGAGTATGTGGGCGCGAAAGGGCTGGCCGACGTCGCCCTCGTCCAGCGCCTGCTTGAACTGGCGGATCGGGTGCTGCCAGCGCCAGTTTTCATGGATCAGCAGCGGCACGCCCGCCTTTTGGCACGCCTCGACCATGTCGCGCGCCGTGTCGAGATCGGGGGCCATGGGCTTCTGGCAGATCACGGGCAGGCCGTGTTGGGCGGCGAGGTGCACGAAGTGGCTGTGCGTGTCGACATCGGTGATGATGTCGACAAAGTCGAGCTGCTCGTTGGCAAGCATGGCTTCAGCGTCGTCGTAAACGGCGGGGATGTCGAACTCGGCGGCCAGCTGCTCGGCCTTGGCGCGCGTGCGGTTGTAGAGCGCCACGCACTCGACGCCTTCGAGTTCATACCAGCCCGCCAGCTGGAAGCGCGACCAGAAACCGGTGCCGAGAATGGCGAAACGTAAGTTGCTCATGGTAATAGAATTTAGTGGCCTTGGCGCCCAATGATGAGACACAGTAAATTAAGGCCGTAAGTTATGTTCACGCAACAGCTGATCCACCCACTTCGCCTCCTCTTCCGGGACGGGTGGATCGGCATCTTGGGTGTAATCAACGGCTAAATCAAAATTGAGAATCTCGTAAAGTTCGTGCAGAATGCGCGTTAAATCAACCACCGGCTCGACCTCGCCGGTTCGCAACGGCAGCGAAAATAAGGGGAGTGGTTCGCGCAGGGTGCAAGCGTAGACTTCCGCACAGGGTCGTTGATGGCTGCGACTGATGAGGATGTGGTAATCTTTGTGCTCCTCCCGCGTCAGATTTATCTCGACTGGCTCGCCCGCACGCAGCAGATCAATCTCCACGAGGTGGGTCTGACTCCGCAAAACCTGGTGCCGTTTTTTGGTATAGGCGTTGCGCCCCGCTTTGTCGCTTTTGTTAACGCGCGGCAGAATTTCGACTGTGGTAATCACTTCGTTCGTCGCCACATCTCGCACTTCAAGATAGCGTTCGACGATTTGCTCGGGGATGGGCAGCTCAACAATAAGGGGGCTGCCGTTGACTGCCTGTGTAGGAGCCGAACGATGCTCCTGACTCCGAGATGATTTGTCGCCAGCGAGCACCAGGACATCTGGCTTGCCCGCAGGCTCGGAGCCGCCGGTTACGGTAAGATAGGTGCGTTTCTCCACGGCCACCCGATATTGCGGCCGCAGCAACGGATTGAGTTCGCGCGCTAGAGCGGTAATCAGCTGCACGTAAACTTCTTCCCACAGCGATCGACGTTCAAGATAGGGGTCCATACCGGGAAACGGGGTGGTCACACGCTTTGCCCTGTAACTTATCCTGTAACTTATATCGCGCGCCAACACGCTCATTCTACCATGAAACGCGAGCAGCCGGGGCTCGTCTCATCCAGATTGCGCAGCACGCGCGGCCATGTCGGCACATGCTCGCGTTCCCAGCCATAGATGTTGTAGACGTGCGGCCACGATTCAGGCTCCGTCAGGATTGGGCAATCCGTCAGCGTGTAGCCCAGCATGCGCGGATCGTCCCGCCGCGGCGCGACCACTTCGCGCGCACGCTGGTCACAATGTCGCACGAATTTGTCCGAGAAGACGTCGCGAAAGTCGGCCGCGGTGGGCGTCTGATAGTGGCAGATGTCGACCATGCACACGTTGACCACGTCGTTGGCAAACAGTTCGTTGTACCCTGCCGTACTGGAGTGCGTGCCCAGCGTGCTCACGCCAAAGGCCGCCATATCGACCCGGGCCTTCTGCTCAAAGCCCGCTTGAAAGGCCTCGTCCGGCGCATCGGCGGGCAGGCCAAACTGCTCCGCCCAGAACGCCCGGTTGTGTTCCTGCAAGAGATGGCCGCGCTGCACGTGGTTGAGGCCAAACGAGAGGTAGGCGTTGCCCTCCGGCGTCACCAGCCACCAGCGACCCGCCTTTCCAAGCGGAAGAAGCCGGTGGCGTTGAACTGGATATCGGTACGGCCGCCGTACTGATTGCGGGTGGTAGACAGCAAAGTGTTGCCTGACTGCGTGGTCATTGTCTTCCTGTTCTGCTGCCCCTGCTACGCCGTTCGAACGCGCAAGGCCAAGTATGGTTTCGTCGGTAAATCTACGCTGGATTTACCGCTATAGATTTCCTCAAAAGGCTGGATCGTCATCGCCCACGGGTCGATGAGATCAACCTGATACGCTTGATTCTCCGGTAAATCCAGCGTCCACTCGGCGGGCTGGGCGACGCCGAAGTAGTAGAGATAGAACTCCCCTTCGACTCCAGCGCCCCACGGGTGAACCGGTTCCAGCCCGTGCGTGCCCGCTTCCTCCAAAATTTGGCGCAGGAAGGCGATGCGCGGCGGACTTTCGCCGTGGAGCACGCCGCCCTTTGACCACCAAAGGATGTCGTCGGGGTGCAGGTACGTCTCACTATGGCCGACGTAGCCGCCGCCGGCCGTACCCAGCCAAAAGCGATGCACCAGCTCGCGCGCCGAAACGTTGCCCCAGCGCTGCTGAATGTTGCCCTCGTACTTGCACTCATCCACCACCACCGGCTTTTTGTAGAGCGCCCGCCATTCCGCCGTGCGCCCCACGTCCGAGTGCTGGACGCTCTGGTGCGTCACCCACGGCTTGGCGTGGTCGTAGAAACCGCGGCAGTTGTGGATCGAGCGCAGGTGATCGTGCGGATCGCGCTCTTGGACGATGCGGAAGAAGCGGTCCCAATCGGCTTCGCTCTTGCTCCGCATCAGATCGTACTCGTTCGCCATGGACCACCAAACGTTGCGGTAGGCGGCCAGCCGCGCGACGAGATAGCGCAGGTAGCGATCGTCGTTCTCCGCGCCCATGTCGGCAAAGCCCCAGCGGTCGTAGGGGTGGAAGAGGATGAGATCGGCCTCGATGCCGAGATCGCGCAGCTGGCCGACGCGCCGCTCGAAGTGGCGGAAGAAGGCGGGGTTGAAGCGGGCAAAGTCCCACGCGCCGTCGTCGCCCCGCGCGAAGGGGTAATGTTCCGGCTCGTTCTTGCTGTAGGTGTAATCTTTGGGGAAGACGCACATGCGCAGCTTGTTAAAGGGCGCGGCTTTGAGCGTCTCCAACGTCTGCGTTTCCAGCGCGTCGCCCTGGTGCGCCCAGGCGTAGCAGGTTGTGCCGACCGAGACGTGCGGCGTGCCGTCGGCGTAGGCAAAGTGATAGCGGTTGTGGACGCGCACCGGCCCCCGGTTGCCCGGCGCGGGGTCGACACAGGTGAAGTCGCCGATGATGCCGTTCAACTGTGCGGCGTTGCTCTCGGTCTCAACCGCCCATTTGCCGAGCGTATCGGGCATAAAGCGCACGCGGTAGACGCCGTCGCCATCGTAGAAGCCGTGGACGTCGACGACGCGATGCTGGTGGCGAAAGCGGGCCGTCAGCTGCACGTCGACGAAGGGGTTGCCCTCGGCCGGGCCGTCCAGGGACAGCTCGAAGATGTTCCAACGTTCGATTGAATCGCTCATGAGTTTATACGATGGTGGTTAGAAATTCGTAGGCGCTGCTTTCAGCTGCGCAGGGGCGGCACCCCCTTTTGGTTCTCTCAACGTGAGCAGGCGGACAACGAACGTGCGGTTGCAAACCGCACCTACTTACGCACCGCTACAAACAGCGCATCGGCGTTGAAGCGTGGCATCTCAATACGCGATGTCGTCCCCGCTTCGACATTCGGCACCGCCACACGCCGCGTTTCTAAATCGATCTGCACACAGCGAAAGCCCGTCAGGTCGAAGTCCAGCTCCACATCAAACGCGTAGGGCGTGTAGACGGCGAGCTTGGTGCGCTCGTCGTTGACGGCGGCGCAAATTTCGTTGTCTTCGTTCTTCACAATGTCGGTGGGATTCAGGTCGAACAGATCGTACGTCTCAAAGAGCCACCGGGCGTAGCCGACATCCCACGCGCCGTCGAGCGTGAGCGCTTCGTCCCAGTCAAATGGCTCGAACGAGCGGTGGGCGTTGAGAAAATTCATGCCGCGCCGGTGAAAGGTCCACACGCCGTGGCCGCCGTAGCCGACACCCATCTTCGCCCCTGCCAGCAGGCTCTGCCACGTCGCCTTGCGAATGTCGAAGGCGCTGAAGCGCGTCGGCGTCCCCACGCGACCGTGCCCCTCGTAGGGCGGCTCGCTGTTGACAATCGGCCGCTTGACCGGGTAGGCGAGAAACTTCTCCGCCAGCGTGTAGGGGCGATCCTGCCGGTCGGCGTGGTGGCCGGACTGGTACATGTAAAAGTCGATCTCGTCCACGAAGCTGCGCGGCAGATCGCCCCGCGGCGTCAGGTGCATGGTCAGCAACGCGTCGGGATCGGCGGCTTTGACGGCCTGCAGCGCGGCCATGTAGTAGGGCTCTTCGTCCGCCGACTCAAATTGTGTGTCGCCGCTGACGAAGTAAGCCGGATTGTACGGCTTGAAGCGTTCGGCCACGTATTTGGCATACGGCGCGACAGCGTCGAGCGGCATGGCCGAGGCGACCGGGCTCCGCTCCGAACAGCGGGTGCCCGGCACGTAGCTGCACCAGAGCACGCCCAGCACGGGCACAAAGCCCTCCGCCACCGCCATGTCGACCATCGCCTCGGCTTTGTCGAAGTAGTCGGGGTTGTAGCGCGTAAAATTCCAGTTGCCATCGGCGTCGCTCAAAAACGGGTCGACATTTTCCGGCCCGACGCTGTTGTCGTGGGTGATGGGCAGGATGCTGATTTGCAGCGCGTTAAAGCCCTGCCGCCTGCGCACGGCCAGATAGCGCGGCCAGTCGGCGAGGGGCAGGTTGGCAAAGGCCATCCAGGCCGTGTCGGCCAGGTAGAAGAAGGGCTGGCCGTCGCGGAGGAGATAGTCATTGGTAGAGGAAACGGTTAAGGGCATGAATGCGGTGCTTCTTCCTGTTGAGGCTGCAGAGTGATCAGGCTAATCCAAGATTATAAATATACCACGGCTGATTGTGATGGAGGTGCGTCGCACTTGGGAAAGTGCAACGCACCGTTAGGCTATGTTGGCCGCACCAGAGTCCAACCGCCGTAGCAGGTAGAGAGAGTCGACCGTGCGTCGCACCTTCTGAGGTGCGTCGCACATCCAACATGGCTTATCCCGGTATAGTTAATTTCCTGGAATTGCCTCAGTGAATCAGTGATCAGTAATCAGTGGGTCAGTGGGTCAGTGGTCAGTGTTTACTGAACATGAACATAACAAACGAAAGCGCTCGGCTATGGTAAAGCTCAACCCCCTCCCAGCCTCCCCCATTGTGGGGGAGGAGCCGATCCTTCGTCGGTTCCGTCGCGGCTCCCTCCCCATGATGGGGAGGGCTGCGCTCTCGCGTTGCTCGCGAGCGGGGTTCTGCCTGTCGCACGACTCGAATATTTAGCAAGTTGTGTTCGCGCCAGTAGAAGAGACCAGCCGACTGGTCACTGATCACTGATTACTTTTTCCCCCTACTCCCAAACAATCTCGTGCTGCTCGCGGAATTCGGCCAGGTCCTGTTCGTAGAGGACGAAGACCTCCTCGGCATGCTCCAGGAAGCGATTCACCGACTCCTGCGGCGTCGAATCGCCGACGAAGACGCTTTCGGCAATGGCGGGCTCCTGGGTGCGTACATCGAGGCGACCGGGGAAGACGTGGAAGGTGCGCAGCTCGGCCGCCTGCAGCGCCTCGATCACCTGGCCGTTGCCCAGCAGGGGGTCTTCCTGGATCGCCGGGTCATCTAGTGCCGCTGTGGTCGAGGGAACCGCGCCGGGGGAAATCTGCGCGTACTGCAACCCTTTCTCTTCAAGGAACCACTTATTAAAAAGGTAAGCCTCGCGCGGGTCCTCGGCTTCGGCCATGACGAAGAGGCCGTCGAAGCCCAGGCTCACCGTACGCTCGCCGTCGGCACTGGGGCCGAGTGGGGTGAGGACGCCCGCCAGATCGAGGTCGGGATTCTGATCCAGGATACCAGCCGCGCCGCAAAGTCCAGCGAAGCCGGACATGGCCGCATCGCCGCGGATGAAGGCTTCATTGCCCACCTGCAAAGCCTCGACGCCGGACCACGTCACGCCGCTGGGCACGGGCATGACGCCGTGCTCTTCGCGCAGGCTGTGCCACCACTCCAGCCCCTCGATCAGGCTATCTGGATCGGTGATGTACTGCGCCAGATCGTCGCTGACCCAGTCGCCGCCGTTGCCAAGCAGCAGCTCCTGCAGCATCCAGTCCACCGACGGGTTGACGATGCCCCAGCGCGTCACGTCGTCGCCCTCGCGCTCGGTCAGTTCAATCGCCAGCTGCTCGACTTCCTCCCAGGTCTGCGGTGCATCTGCGTCGCTCAGCCCCGCTTCTTCAAAAATAGCCCGGTTGTAGATCAAACCGCCGGGGCAGTGGGTGATGGGCAGCGCCTGCACAATACCCGCGTACTGGACGGACTCTCTCGCGGCGGGCAGCAGTTGCTCGCTGTCGATGCCGATTTCGGGGTCCATCACAAATTCGTTGAGCGGGTAGACGGCTTCCACGCCAAAGAACCAGGGCATGTTGTGGTTGTACCACATGATATCCGGCCCCTGGCCGGAAGTCAACGCCGTGGCAATGCGCTCGCGGCTGGGCGGCGACTCGACGAGCGTGATGGTCGCGCCGTCGTGCTGCTCATTGTACTCGTCGACGGCTGCCTCCATAAAGGCCAACTGCTCCGCCGTGCCGGAGTACCAGAACTCCATCTCCACCGCGCCGTCAGCGACAGCGTCCGCGTCGGCCTCGGCGGGTTCGGTCGCGGCGACACAGGCGGCCAAGAGCAGCAAAAAGAGGCTGAGGAGCGTAAGGGTCGCAAACTGTTTTCGCATGATGTAGTCTCCTTTGAAAATAAACCGGGCGGTGAGTCGCCACGGAATTGCGAACGTTGGATGGTGTTGGCCCTACCCCTTCACGCCCGTCATCACGACGCCCTGCAGGAAGTAGCGCTGGAAGAGGATGTAGACGAGAATCGGCGGCACGGCGACGAAGAGCGAGGCCGCCATCATTGGGCCGATGGGGATGCCGGCCTGGGTGTAGCTGAAGAAGGCCAGCCCCAGCTGCACGGTGAAAAGTCGCTCATCCTGCAGGTAGATCAGCGGGTAGAGGAATGAATTCCAGTGGGCCAAAAAGGTAAAGATAAAGAGCGTCGCCGTGGCGGGCCAGGCCAGCGGCATGGCGATCGAGCGGTAGATGCGGAAGACGCTGGCGCCGTCGATGCGGGCGGCGTCGAACAGCTCGCGCGGCAGCGCCTGGAAAAATTGCCGGTAGAGAAAAATCGTAAAGCCGTGCACCAGCGCCAGAATAATCACCGGCGCGTAGCTGTTGACCAGCCCCCAATCCGACATCATCAGGAAGCGCGGGATCAGGTCGACCTGTTCGGGCACGATCATGGTCGCCAGCACCAGGAGGAAGAGCACGTTCTTGAAGGGGAAACGCAGCCAGGCAAAGGCAAAGGCCGCCAGCGAGCTGATGAAGAGATGCGAAAGCGTGATCGTCGTGGACAGGAAGACGCTGTTGAAGAACATGCGCGGCCAGTCCATGGCCGTCCACGCCTGGGTAAAGTTGGCCCCCGTCCAGACGTCCGGCAGCAGTTGGGGCGGCCAGCTGCGAATTTCGGCGGGCGGCTTAAAGGCCGTAAAGCCCATCCACAGCACCGGCCCCAGGTAGACAACGGAGACGGCCAAGCAGGCCGCCAGCCAAATGGCGAACTGAAGCGTTCGCCGTCGAGCAGCGGGGCGGAGCCAGCGTTGGACAGCGGTGTTGATCATGGTGGTTTCTTTAGTTCCTTTAAACGCAGGTCAAGCTGCATGGTCATGCAGAGAACAGACGGATAATGGAGACAAGGCCAGATGTTATTCCCGCGGAGGCGGGAATCTATGGTGGGCCGCGCATGGATTCCCGCCTCCGCGGGAATGACAAATTGCGTCCCCTCGAACGATCAAAATAATCTCTGCTGCTCCACACGGCTTGTCCCGGCGCAAGCTGTTAGCTTGCCCTACAACAACTACGTGTAGCTCTCCGGCGTGTACCGATATTGAAAAATCGTAAAGACCAACACCATCACAAAGAAAATCACCGCCAGCGCCGAGCCGCGGCCCCAGAGGTTGAACTCGAAAGCCGCCTCGTAAATCTGATAGCCCGGCATCGTCGTCGATCCCATCGGGCCGCCGCCCGTCATCAGGTAGACCGGCTCGAAGAGCGTCAGCGATTGAATCGTCTGCGTGATCAGCACGAAAAAGGTGGTCGGCATCAGCAGCGGCAGGGTGATGCGCCAGAATTTGTGCCAGCCGTTGGCGCCGTCGATCTCCGCCGCCTCGTAGTAATCGGTGGGGATGGTGCTGAGCGCCGCCATGTAGATGATCATGGCAAAGGGCGTCGCGCCCCACAGGCCGAGCAGAATCAGCGAGAAGAGCGCCGTGTCCGGGTGGCCCGTCCACAGCAGGGGATCAAAGCCGAGCTGCTCCAGGATGTAGTTGAGCACGCCGTACTCGGGATGGTAGAGCCAGACGAAAATCTGAATCTGCGCCACCGAAGAAATTACCACGGGCACGTACCAGCCCACCCGAAAAAAGAGCCGCCCCGGATAGTTCTGCATCAGCAGCAGCGCCAGCGCCAGCGCAATCGCCGCGCCAACGGGTACTCTGGCAATTGTATAAACAAACGCGTTGACGACGCCCTGCCAGAAGTAGCTGTCCTGCAGCAGAAAGCTGTAGTGATAGGCGCCCATGAAGCGATCAAATGGATCGAGCAGGCGGCCGCGATAAAGGCTCAAGACAAACGAGTAGGCGACGGGGTAGAACTTGAACAGGCCGAAGTGCAGCAGCGCCGGCAGCAAAAAGAGCAGCGCCACCAGCCACTCGCTGAACTTCGGCCGCAGCTGGCTTCCGGCCCGGATGCGGCCTAAAATCGGTACGTTGCGCAAGGCATTGGATGCATCCATGAGAGGTTTTCCTACGACTCGACAGGATAAAAACAAGACTTAAACGCGGAGGCTCAAAGACGCGGAGAAACGCTTCGTCGACAAAACGCTTTGCGCCTTTGCCCCTCCGCGTTAAATTTATGCTGCTTTCCAAGACTTGTTGTCGTGTTTTGCGCGTAACAAAATCAGCGGAGGATGGGGAACCGAAGGCTGATTCTGGTTTCTTAGTAGCATCAACTACAGCACATCAGCTGTAGCGCGCGTCGCTGCGTCTCTTCGAATTCGCCCAGGTGTTCGCGCATGGCCCGCCGCGCGCCGTCGACATCGTCATCTCGAATTTGCTCGAATGGGCCGCCAGCCCCGCAATTTCAACCTCGAGCAGCGAGCGGATTTCATGCACCTTGCCGTAGTCGCGCTGACCGTTGTCCGAGCGCAGGTAGAGGCGCACCGACCGGGCCACCGCCGCCGCGCTGGGGCTGCGCACCGTTGTGCCGCCGCCGAGCAACGTTTCGAGCAGCCCCTTGGCGCTGAGCGCGTGGATGGCCTGGCGCACCACCGTGCGGCTCATGCCAAACTGCTCGGCCAGTTCGCGCTCGGGCAGCAGCCGGTCGCCGAGGTGGAGGCGGCCGGAGAGAATCATCTCTTCGATTTAGCCGGCCACACGCGCCGCTAGCGTGGCTGCGCGCGAAATGGATTGGAACATAAAACGGCACAAATGGATGGGGGAGGCACGGTATGCGGTATACCATTACTCACCAGTATAGTGGATTTTGTCTGCTTGTCAACCATGATTTTTGTTTTATACTTTAGCCTCTTGACATTGCAATTCATGCCGATTCCAGCTCAATCACACAGGAGGGAATTTTATGAGTACCCACGACACTGATCCGTTTGAACTGGCCAAGCTGTACAAATACTTGCGCGTCGTCGATGTGGCCGACGCCATGGACGGCATCGGCTACTTTGACATCGGCCTGATGGAGCCCGACGTGCGCCCGCTCTGGCTAGGCATGAAGTTCTGGGGCCCCGCGCTGACCATTCGCTGCGTGCCCGCCAACCGGCCAATGTGGAAGCTCGACACGACCGAAGACATCGTTGAGGCCCACGGCATCTGGTTCAAGGAAATGGGCAACATCGGCATCCGCGATCTGATCCAGCCCGGGCATGTGGTGGTGACCGATACCGGCGGCACGCGGGAGGTTGGCTACTGGGGATCGGCCAATAGCCTGAGCGTGATTGCCCAGGGCGCGGTGGGCATTGTCACCGACGGCTACTGCCGAGACACGGCAGAGGTTGCGCTGCAGGAAACGCCCATCTGCGCTCGCCGCCGGGGACGCACCATCATTCCCGGGCGCATTGAGGTGGCCGACGTCCAGGTGAAGGTGGGCTGCGGTGGCGCCCAGGTGCGCCCCGGCGACATCGTTGGCTGCGACGACGACGGCGTGATCGTCGTCCCGATCGAGGTGGCCGAGAAGGTGGCCGTTCACGCGCGGGCCGTTCTGCTGGCCGACATGCGCGCCCGCCGCAAGCTTTACGATCAACTGGGCAAGGAATCGGATGCTACAGTTGATACCGAGGCAGTGGAGCAGTACTACAGCCAGTTCAAGTAAGCGATCAGTGAGGTGATAACGAGAATTCGGGGGTGCTGATTGCAGAATAGAACGTGGATTGGGCAGTTGTTCTCAGTTAAATCTATCTACAGCAAAAAGAATTCGGAGGTATAACCATGAAACTTGCCGTCGGCGGTGATCACGCCGGTTTTCCATTAAAAGGGCCCGTGATTGAAAAACTGGAATCCTGGGGCCACGAAGTGACTGACCACGGCACTCACAGCGCCGAACCCGTGGACTTTCCAGATATCGCCCGCAAAGTCTGCCAGCAGATTCGCAACGGCGAGGCGGAGCGGGGAATTCTGGTGTGCGGGACGGGGATTGGCGCGGCCATCGCCGGCAACAAATATCCCGGTGTCCGCGCCGCTGTCTGCCACGACCACTATTCGGCCCACCAGTGTGTGGAACACGACAACGCCAATCTGCTCTGCCTGGGGGCGCAGATTGTGGGCGACCGCGTGGCGTACGAACTTCTCGACGCCTTTCTCCAGGCCGAGTTCAGCACGGAGCCGCAGTTTCGGCGTCGGGTACAGAAGCTCCACGACCTGGAACGCTGGTCGGCGGAGCAGGTGTTGGGGGAGACGGCTGAATGAACAGCGCCCGCGTTGCCGATTTTGTGGCCGCGGAAGGTACGGTTGGGGCGGGTTGGCGGGCCGTCGAAATAAGATTGGTCGTCGTGAAGAGTAGTGGGGGACATAAGTAATCCTTGACTTTATGAGCCATCAACCGCCACCACCTGCCCCGCCTCCGCCGACTCGTACGCCCCAAAGACCAGCGCCATGGTCTTCAGCGTCTCCGGCCCACTCGTCTCAAAGTCGCCGCCGCTGCCCAGACCGTCGATAAAATGGCGCTGCGTGGCGACAAAGCTCTGCAGCACGCCACCCTCGCCGAACTGCCACGACTGCTCGTCGTCGTCCGTGTAGAGCGTCAGCGTGCCGCCGTAGTCGAGCGTGAGCGTGCCCGCGCTACCCTCCACTTGAAACGGCCCCCAGGTGACGCCCTCGTGCGGCGGGGTGACGCTGGCCCAGCTGCTGTCCACCGTGCAGGTAAAGTCGCCAAAGTTGGCGACGATGAGCGCGAAATCCTCACCTGCAATGTCGGGATTGACGCGGCGGATGCGGGCGTAGACGCTCGTGGCTTCGCCCAGCTGATCGGCAAAGAGGTAGCGCGCCGTGTCGAGGAAGTGCACGTCCATCTCGAAGATCATCAGCCGCGGCATGTCGACGAAGTAGGGCTGGCTGGCAAAGGGCGGCGACTGGAACGAGCCGCGGCTGCGGTTCTCGAAGCGGGCGTAGAAGAGCTCGCCCAGCGCGCCGCTTTCGATAATCTCCTTCGCTTTGCGAAACCAGGGCTGGTGGCGCGTGTTCTCGTTGATCATCAGCGGCACGCCCGCCGCTTCGCAGACCCGCACGATCCGCCGCGCTTCCTCCACGTCGTCGGCAATCGGCTTTTGGCAGAGCACGGCGATGCCGCGTTCCGCCGCGGCGCGCGTCAGCAGCAGGTGTGTGGATGGGCGCGTGGCGATGTCGACGAAGTCGGGCGCTTGCTCGTCGAGCATCTGCTCATAATCGGTGTAAACGTGGGGGATGTCGAACTCCCGCGCGCGCTGTCGGGCCTTCTCCGCCTCCAGGTCGCAGACGGCCACGATTTCGGCCTCGTCGATCTGCTGCCAAGCGGTGAGCTGTCGGTGCGAAATGTAGCCGCAGCCGATGAGGACGCCTCGTTTGGTCACAAAATTATCCTCTTTCTTGTTGATTGGGAACGGTTGTCAGTAATCAGTGAACAGTGATCAGTTGTCGCTCACTGGCTACTGTTCATTGATTACTGTTCACCCCGCCGCACGAGGCGCGCACAACCAGGCGCGGCTGGAGCAGCACCTGCTGCAGACGACCGTTGCCGTCCGCCTCGCCCGCCTCGATGCGGTCAAACAGAATCTGGGCCGCGCGTTCGCCGATCTCCTGCTTGGAGCGCGCCACGGTTGATAGCGGCACTTCGAGGAATTCAGCGTAGCGGATGTCATCGTAACCCACAACCGCCACGTCTCCCGGCACGTCGACGCCGCGTTCGCGCAGGCGGTGGATAAAGCCGATAGCCATGCGGTCGGCGATGACAAAGGCGGCGCTGGGGCGATTGGGCAGCGCCAGCAGGCGGTCGGCGGCCTCCATGCCGTCGCGCAGGCGCTGGGTCGGCGTCAGAATCAGCTGCGGCGATTCGACGCCGCCCGCCTGCAGCGCCTGGGTAAAGCCCTTGATGCGGTCGCGGTAGGCGGCGTTGTCCGGCTCGTCCAGCACCACGCAGGCCACGCGCCGGTGGCCCAGCCGCGCCAAATGCTCGCCGACCAGTCGCCCGCCCTCGTGCTCATCAATTGCGACGTAATCACCATCCGACCAGCGGCGCGAGACGAGCACCACGGGCGTGCCGCCCCGGTGCAGCGCGCGCAGGTGGGACAGATCGGTGGAGGTGGGCGTGACGAGCACGCCAGCGGCCCGCATCTGGCGCAGCTGGTTGAGGTTGGCCCGCTCCATCTCCAGCTGCCGCCCGGACTGGTTGACGACGACCACGTAGCCCCGCGCCTGCGCCACGGCCTGTACGGCGTCGATAATTGGCGTAAAGAACGGATTGGCCAGCTCCAGCACGGTGATGCCGATGATGGCGCTCTGCTTGCGCACCAGCCCCTGGGCCAGCAGGTCGGGCACGTAGCCCAGCGCTTCGGCGGCGTCGAGCACGCGCTGCTTTGTGGACGGCGCAACGGGGTGAGAGCCGCTAAAGGTGCGGGAGACGGTAATGGGGGAGACGCCCGCGCGACGGGCAACATCTTTGACGGTGACGGCCATAATCTGTCTTGTTTGCCTTATCGCTTGCCAAGGGTGAATTGAGAAATTCGTAGGCGCTGCTTTTAGCTGCGCAATCGTTGATCTTCTCCTCAGGTTCCAGCCACGTGAAGGGACGGTCAGCGCTTGTGCGGTTGCAAACCGCACCTACGTTAGGCTTCCGCAATCACCTTGCGACCACGGCGCACGTATTGGTGCGTGGCGTCGAAATAGGGGAAGTAGTCCCAGTGCGTGTCGCTGCGGATCATGGCTTCCTTGATGACTTCGCGACGGCGCACGCTCTCGTCGACGGCGTCGGCGATGGCGTCGGGGTCGAAGCGATTTAGGATTACCGAGTGCAGTTTACGTTCCACATCGGCTACCGCGGGATCGTTCGCCAGATTATTCCACTCCCCGGAGTCGGCTTCCAAATCAAAGAGCTGCGGCGCAAAGCCGTGGACATAGATATACTTGTAACGACCGCGACGCACCATAAAACAGGGCGCTTTAACTTTGTCTGCGTGGAATTCGGAAATCACAGTGCGCTCTTCGTCACCGCCCTGGATGAGCGGCACGAGGCTCTGTGCATCCATCGGTAGCCGCTCGCTTTCGGGGACGCCCGCCCAGTCGAGCGCCGTGGGCACGAGGTCGAAGAGGGAGACGGGCTGATCGACCGTTGTGCCCGCGTGCCGCCCGTCGGGGAAGGCGACGATCAGCGGAATGCGGGCCGACCATTCGTAGAAGCAGCGCTTCTGCACCATGCGCTTCTCGCCGAGCATGTCGCCGTGGTCGCTGGTGAAGACGACAATGGTGTTCTCCGCCTGACCGGTTCGGTCTAACGCCTCGAGCAGGTCGCCGACCTTGCGATCGATGTAGGTGACGAGTGCATAATACGAACGGCGCAGCTTGCGCAGGCTTTCTTCATCCTCGAGCAGCGGGTGGTCCGTGCCGTGGACTTCGTTGAGCCAGCGGTCCATCTGCGAGTAAGTCTCCTCCAGGTTGTCCGGCCAGGTGGGAAGGTCAATCTCTGCGCCCTCGTAGAGGTTCCAGAGTTCCTGGGTGGGCTGGAACGGCTCGTGGGGATGGTGGTACGAGGCCACGAGGTAGAAGGGCGGCTGATCTTCGTCATCCCGGTCGGGGCGACCGCGCTCGTTGAGATATTCCAGCGCGCGAAAATGCGTCTCTTCATCGTAGCTGAGGTATTTGTTCCACGCTCGCACGCCGACGTTGGGGGCGATGTAGTTGCGGGCGTGGCCGCCGCGCCGGAAATTGCCCGACTCATCACGGCTGGGCGTCCACGTAAAGTCCGAGGGGTAGATGTCGGTGGTGAGGCGGCGCGCAAAGCCGTGCAGTTGGTCCGGCCCCACAAAGTGCATCTTGCCGCTGAGCACCGTCTCGTAACCAGCGTTGGTTAGGTAGTGGGCCACGGTCGGCTCGTCGACGGGCAGGGGGGTGGCGTTGTCAAAGTTGCCCGTTGCGGAGACGTACTTGCCCGTCATAAAGGCGGCGCGGGCCGGGCTGCACACTGGGCAAGGCGTGTAGGCGCTGTCGAAGCGGACGCCGCGCTGGGCGAGCCGGTCGAGGTTGGGCGTTTGGACGACCGGGTGGCCGTAAGCGCCCATCAGCATGGGCACGAGCTGATCGACCAGGATGATGAGGATGTTGGGTTGGGGCATCAGATTTTCCTTGTGCAGCAAGTTGAAGCGGAAAAAACTTCCAACGAATTTTGCGGATGAATGGTCGCAATTTACGCCAGCGACCGAACCTGCGCCACCCCCTCCTTCAGCGCCCCCAAATACACACCAAAATCCGAGTTGTACGAGATGATGTTGAAGCCCCGCTCCATCCACGTCTGTGCCTGCTCGGCATCGCGCGGCTGAATGCCCGCGGCCAGGCCGTGTTCACGACACGTCGCCACGACCTTGTCCAGCGCATCCAGGAAGCGCTGATCCTCAAACTGACCGGGAATGCCCATGGAGTTAGTGAGGTCGAAATGGCCGACCCACAGCACGTTCACGCCCTCGGTGCTGGCAATTTCGTCCAGGTTTTCGATCCCCTCCTCGCTCTCAATCTGACAGATTATCGTCGTGTTGCGGTTGGATTCGGCCAAAAACTGGGGCGGGTCGACGCCGCGGAAGCCCGTCAGCGCACCGCCCAGGGCCACGCCGCGCTGGCCCAGCGGCGCGTACTTAGCCGCGTCAACGATTGCCTTGGCCTCGGCTCCGGTCTTCACGTTCGGCACCATCACCCCCAGCGCGCCCGCATCCAGGATGCGGGCAATCAGGTGGTACTCGATCTGTGGCACGCGCACAAAGGGCGCGACTTTGCTGGCGTGCGTCCAGGCAATCAAGTCGGCGACATCTGCGGTAGAAAAGCCAGCGTGCTCGGTATCGATGATCACGAAGTCGAGATCGGCCACGTCGAGCAGACGGCCCATGCCGCGCGTGTTAAACTCCATGATCATGTGGCCAACGGGCACGCCGCCCTCGGCGAGAATTTGGTTACAGCGGTTAGATTTCATGAGGTGTGCCTTTTGTGATGCGTGATTATGTGATGCGTGAATCAGTGATCAGTAATCAGTGATCAGTAGCGCAGACTGCCAACTGATTACTGATTACTGAGATTGCCACCGCTCGCTCAGCCGACGCAGCTTCGCCTGAAAACCCGGCTGCCCAATCACCTCCCGATTGACCGGGTGCTTGGGTACGTTGCCCTGCAGAACGGCCAACACCGCGTCGCAGGCGTGTTCGCCGTTGAGACGGTAGAGTTCGTCCGTCCAGGCCAGGGCATGGGGCGAGAGGATCACGTTGTTGAGCTGCGTGATGGGGTCGTCCGCGGGCAGCGGTTCTTCCTCAAAGACGTCGATGCCCGCGCCAGCGAATTGATTGTCCGTCAACGCCGCAGTCAGGTCGGCCTGGTTGACAATGGGGCCGCGTGCCGTATTGATAAAGTAGGCGCTCGGCTTCATCAGCGCAAAAAGCCGCGCGTCGATCAGGCCACGGGTTTCTTCGGTGAGCGGGCAGTTGACGGCAATAAAATCGGATTCGGCAAAAACCGTTTCGAGATCGACCCGCTCCACGCCCAGCGACTGCGCGCGCTCGGCGTCCAGGTAGGGATCGTAGACGAGCTGGCGGCCCGGCTCAAAGGGCTCTAGCAGGCGAAACATCTCCGAGCCGATGTTGCCCATACCCACCGAGCCGACCGTCTTGCCGCGCAGCCCCAGCCCAAAGGCCTGCCCGCGCAAATCCCAGCGTCCGCTGCGCACCAGCTTTTCTTTGGCCGGGAGCTTTTTTGCCAGCGCCAGCATCAGCGTCAAAATCGCCTCGGCCACGGGGCGGCGCACGGCATCGGTGGTGATGGCAAGCAGCACGTTGTGCTGAGTCAGGTCGGGTACGTTGATTTTGTCGTAGCCGACGCCCCAGCGGGCGATCAGGGCCAGGCGATCGGTTGGGCCGGTGAACGAGCGCGCATCGAAATACGTGCCCAGCACAATAACGGCATCGTAAGCGGCGAGGTTAGCAGGGTCGACGGGCTGATCGGGCGGGGAGTCGTAGAATTCATAGGCGACGTGGGGCAAAGGATCAAATTTGTCCGCCAGCACCGGTTCGATGGCCCCGGCGGCGGTGATTTTGAAGTCGGATGAGACACCGATGCGAAAATGGTTGGTCATGGGTTGAGTGCAGATGGTTTGTACAGTTTGGCTTGATTAGTATTTCGGGAAGAAGAATTGTCACCGCCACGTTTATCCCCTCGCGCAACGGCCGTTTCAACAAGCTGTGGATCTGAAAAAAGGCTGGTCAATCACTCGCTTTGCTCCATCTCCAGCGCCTGCGGGTGGCCCGCCGCCACCAGCTCGGCGGCGCTGGCGTTGGCTTCCACGTGCGCCACCGTCTTGCAGCCGGGAATCACGCAGGTGACGGCGGGGTGGCGCAGACACCAGGCCAGCGACCACGCCGCCATGTCCACGCCGTTGGGGACTTCGGTTTCGCGGATCGCCTGCACCTGCGCCAGCGTCTGGTCGATCTTTTCCTGAGCCTGGCGGTGGCGGCGATCCGTCTCGTCGGTGAACCGCGTGCCCGGCTGGTACTTTCCGCTGAGGTAGCCGCTGGCCAGCGGCACGCGCGCCAGCACGCCAAGATTGTCCGCCTCACAAACAGGGAAGATTTCGTCCTCCGGCGCTTGATTCAGCCGGTTGTAAATCACCTGAATCGCCCCCGCGCCGACCTCGACTGCCCGTTGAGTCTGGTGCAAATTGGTACCCTTGATCGAAATGCCGAAGTGCCGAATTTTACCCGCCGCTCGCTGCTCGTGCAGCATTGTCCACAGTTCGTCCTGCTCAAAGGCCTCGTCGCTGCCGGAGTGGAACTGGTAGAGGTCGATGTAGTCCGTGCGCAGGGCGCGCAGCGACTCCTCCAGCTGCTGCCGTACCTCATCGGGCGACCAGCGCTGCAATCGCTCGTAGGGGCGCGGGAATTTGTGCCCAAACTTGGTGCCGATAATCCACTGGTCCCGCTGCCCCTGCGTCGCCCCGCCGACGAGCGACTCTGAGAGGTGGTCGCCGTAGCACTCGGCGGTGTCGATAAAATTGATGCCTAAGTCTCGCGCCCGGCCCAGCAGCCGATCCACCTCCGGCTGCGAAAAGTCCTTGCCCCACTCGCCGCCAAACTGCCACGTCCCCACGCCGATCACGGAGACGTTGAGGCGGGTGCGGCCAAGTTGTCGGTATTTCATATTGTGTTTCCCTGCGTAGAAGTAATCAGCCGCTCCAAATCCCACGCCCCGTCGTCAAAGTATGGGTGCTTCACCCGGCTGTACTGATCACGCAGGTATTCATAATACCAGCGCACGCCGCGCGAGCCAGCGCGACCCTGCCCGCGGTTGTCGTCGTCGACCAGCACGGGATCGTGTGGGGAAGCAGAGTTGTAGAAATTAAAGCCGGTCAGCGCCGGGCCGTCCGGCTGGCCGGGCGACAGGCCCATGAAGTTGCGGCTGCGGTTCGTCGGGTATGCGCCCTGGTACCAGCCCTGCAGGTGGGCGAAAAGGTGGTAGCTGGGCCGCTCCAGCGCGGCGTCGATCTCGCGGTAGAAATCCTGCTTGGTGGCGGGATTCTCGCGCGTGGCGCGCACCGAGTAGCGCACGGCGCGACCTTCCTCGTCCCAAATGCCGTGCTCGTGCGCGCGACCGCTGAAGCGCGCGTTACCGCCCGCGCCCAGCGCAAAGGTCTCCACGTTCATCACCGGCTGCTCATAGTCGGCGACGCGGTCGAACATGTATGTGTTGGAATCGAACATGATCACATCAAGCGCCGGATCCGCACCGCCGACCAACCAATTGGGGTCGACGGCCTTGATTTCCTCGGCAATCGCCTGCTCGTCGGTGATGGCGGAGCCGTAGCGACTGCGCGTCAGGTGGTATTCGTTGTAAGGATACCAGATAATGTTATTGTAGCCACGCAGGGATTCGGCCAGATTGCGCGCGGCGCGGCGGAAGTCGTAGGCGTCTTTGTACTGCGCGCTCATCTGGTCAAAGGTGCGGAAGTAAAAAATGCCGATCACAACGATCATGCCCAGTTCATCCATCGCCTCGACAATGCGCCGGGTGCGCCCGCCAATCGCCTCGTCGACGGCGTAGTCCCTGTCGATGTGAAACGCGGCCTGGTGACAGCGCTGCGCCGGGTTCGGCTCGTAGACGTATTCCCCCTCGCGCGGGCAGAAGCTGGCGGCGTTGGCCTCCCAGTTCATGGGGTTGTCCGTATCGGTGCGGTATTCGCGCGTCGGGTTGGTCCAGCCGCCGCTGGAGCCCTGCACGAAGATCACGGCGCTGTTGAGGCCGTGCTGCCGGTAGGTCGGCAGCCACGCGAGCAGGTCGTCCGTCCAGTCGTCGCGCAGGGGGGCGCTGGCGAGTCGCGCGCCCATCAGTTGGATTGGGGCTGTGCCGCCGTGGGCGTGGACGAGGAGCTGTTGGTCGCGGACGGTGAGTTTGTCGATGGTCATGAAGTCCTTTGCGTTTTCGATTTACATCGGTGAATAAACTCTTCAAGGCGTCTATTGAAACCCTTAAGTTATTGTAACTATATGATATAATGGCCGCGCCGAATCAATACCACTACCTCAAAGTATGCACGTCATCACGCGTAGACGGCTTCGAGAATTTTCACGCATACATCCCGACGCTGAATCAGCGCTCGACAACTGGTATCGTATTGTCAAGAAAGTGGATTTTGACTCGTTTGTGGAACTTAGGCGCTATTTTCCCAGCGCCGATTACGTTGGTCGTCTAATTGTATTTAATATCGGTGGCAGTAAATATCGACTGATTGCTTCGATTCATTTTGATAGCAAAAAGGTGTTTATCCGCCACATCCTCACGCACAGCGATTACAATAGAAATCGGTGGAGAGAGTAAACATGCTACAGCCCGAAGTTACTCAAAAACTTGAACAGGTGGCGCAACTTATTTTCGTTCCAACCAATGAAGAAGAATTGGATCAACTGATTCGCCTGCTGGACGATCTGATTGACATTGTGCGCGACGACGAGACGCATCCGCTTGCCAACACAATGGACGTGCTGGGTGTTTTAATCGAAGCTTATGAGCGTGAACACATTCCTGAGCCGCCGGAAAATGCTGTCGAAATCTTGAAACATTTTATACAAGAATATGATCTGGATGAGAGCGATCTGCCTGAAATTGGCAGCCGGGCAGATGTTTTGGCCATTCTACACGGTCTTCAGCCTTTGACCCCAAGCCACGCAACAGCCTTGGCCAAACGTTTTGACGTGTCCGAAATCGTCTTTCTCGAACGAGTGCCGCAGATGGCATAAACGCCTTGGCACGGCATTGAGTGGAACTCACGGCATAGACATCGGCTGGTGTGTCATCTTCGCCGATGCCGTGCGACGCACTCGACCATTTCTCCGCGAGTCTCTACGAGTGCGTTGCACCCACGCCTCCACCAATTTACTCCACCCCCACCGCCTCGACCCCCACCAGTTCCAGCTCCCGCGCGAAGTGGCACGCCGCGTAGTGCGGCGCTTCCCCCGCCGCGGCCACGTTCTCCAGCGGCGGCTCCTCCCGTTGACAAATCTCCTCGGCATAGGCACAGCGCGGGTGGTACGCACAGCCCGATGGTCGATTGGCTGGGTCGGCGACTTCGCCGCGCACGAGGTCGATATCCAACTCGTGGCTCAAATCCAGCCGCGGGATGGCCGCCAGCAGCGCCTCGACGTAGGGGTGCTTGGGCCGCGCGAAGAGATCGTTGGTCTCCGCCACCTCCACCATTTTCCCCACGTACATCACCGCTACCCGATCGCAGAGGTGCTCGACGACGCTGAGATCGTGGGCGATGAAGATATACGTGAGATCGAGGTCGGCCTGCAATTCTTCGAGCAGGTTGAGAATCTGCGCCTGAATCGATACATCGAGCGCGGAGACCGCCTCATCCGCCACAATTAGCTTGGGGTGCAGGCCCAGCGCGCGGGCGATGCCGATGCGCTGGCGCTGGCCGCCGCTAAAGGCGTGGGGGTAGCGGCTCATGTAGCGCGGATCGAGGCCGACGGTTTGCAGCAGGTCGGCCACGCGCTCGCGCAGGTCGCGGCCCTGGGCGATGCCGTTGGCGCGCATCGGCTCGCCCACAATATCCAGCACCGTCATGCGCGGGTTGAGCGACGAAAACGGGTCCTGGAAGATCATCTGGATGTCGCGGCGCACGGGACGCAGCTCTTTTTTGCTCAATTGTGCCAGGTCGACAACCTCGTCGCCCGTGTTGAAGAGCATCTGCCCGCCCGTTGGCTCGTAGGCGCGCAGGATCAGCCGCCCGGTGGTCGTCTTGCCGCAGCCGCTCTCGCCGACCAGCCCCAGCGTCTCCCCCCGCTGCACGGCAAACGACACGCCGTCCACGGCTTTGACTTCGCCTACTTTACGGCGCAAGAGGCCGCGCTTGATGGGGAAGTACTTTTGGAGATTGTCGACGCGCAGGAGGGGCGTGTCGTGGGGGTTGGTCGGTTGCTTGTTGTTCATAACGCTGTCGAAAGATTTGCCGCGACCGGCGTGGATTGAAGTCAACGCCTATCTTGCAAAGTGCGCTGAAGCGCACTCGGTGTGCTCGTTCAACGCGCTTCAGCGCGTTTCGCAAGGTAGGCGGCGAATTCATTCGTCGCCGGTCGTGGCCTACGAAGCCTGGTTATTCGCTACCGTTTCACGAAATGCTGTAGGCGCTGCTTTTAGCTGCGCAAATGTTGTCCTTCCCATCGGATAATCTGACGGGGAATGCCGTGGTCGTGCGGCTGCAAGCCGCACCTACGAGATGGCTGCTTGCCCAATTGGTTCCTCCCCCTCCACCGCATTGCTGTACAAAAAGCAGCGCGTCTTCACCCCCTCCTCGATCTCCACCAACGCCGGCATCGCCGTGTCGCACGTGCCGGGCATAAAATCGGGGCAGCGGGGGTGGAAGGGGCAGCCGGGGACGTGCTCGTGTGGCCCGGGCACCGTGCCCTTGATGGGTACGAGCGCGCGTTTGCGCTGCGAGCCCAGCACGGGCACGGACTGCATTAGCCCCTTCGTGTAGGGGTGGCGCGGATTCGTGAAGAGCGTACGCTTCGGTGCGTCCTCGACCACGCGCCCCATGTACATCACCACCACGTGGTGCGCCACCTGCGCCACCACCGCCAAATCGTGGGTGATGAGAATGGTGGACATGCCAAGCTCGTCCTGCAGATCGCGCATCAGCCGCAGAATCTGGGCCTGGATGGTGACGTCGAGGGCCGTGGTCGGCTCGTCGGCGATTTGGATGGTCGGCTCGCAGGCGAGGGCCATGGCAATCATGGCGCGCTGCCGCATCCCACCGCTCAGCTCGAAGGGGTAGCTGTCCACCCGCTGCGAGGGCTGCGGAATGCCGACGCGGTCGAGCAGCTCGACGGCGCGCTCGCGGGCGGCGCGCTTGTCCAGCCTTCAAGTGCAGCCGGATCGACTCCATAATTTGGTCGCCAATCGTGTGGACGGGGCTGAGCGAAGTCATCGGCTCCTGGAAGATCATGCCGATTTCCGCACCGCGGATGCTGCGCATCTGCTCGCCCTCCTCGTCGAGCTGCACCAAATCGAGCGGCGCGCTGCCGTCGCCTTGGCGGAGCAAAATGCGCCCGTCCACAATCTGGCCTGGCTCCGGCACAATGCGCAAAATCGCCCGCGCCGTCACGCTCTTGCCGCAGCCCGATTCGCCGACCACGCCCAGCGTCTCCCCCCGCCGCAGCCGAAAGTCCACGCCGTTGACGGCGCGCACCAGCCCCTCGCGCGTGGGGAAGTGGATTTTGAGATTTTCGACGGTGAGGATGGTTTGGTTGGTCATGTTTTACACATTCGTCGCATACGGGTCCGCCGCATCGCGCAGCCCGTCGCCGAGGAAATTAAACGCCAGCACCGTCACGATCACAAACAGGCCGGGCAGCAGCAGCCACGGGTAGAGCGCGACGCTCTGGATGTTCTGCGCCTCTTTCAACAACACGCCCCAGCTGACAATCGGCGGGCGCAGGCCGATGCCGAGGAAGCTGAGCGCTGTCTCGCCCAAAATCATGCCGGGGACGGCGAGGGTGGCGGCGGCGATAATGTGGCTGGCAAAAGAGGGGACCATGTGGCGCAGGATGATCCGCCACTCGCTGACGTTGGCCAGCCGCGCGGCCATCACAAAATCTTCCTCGCGCATGGCCAAAAAGCGACCGCGCACCACGCGCGCCATGCCCGTCCAGCCGATGATGGAGAGGATCACGGTGATGGCAAAGTAAATCGCCAGCGGCGACCACCACGTTGGCAGCGCCGCGCTCAGCCCCATCCACAGCGGCAGCGAGGGGATGCCGATCAGGAATTCGATCACGCGCTGCACGACATCATCCACCGTGCCGCCAAAGTAGCCGGACGCGCCGCCGATAGCAATGCCCAGGATCAGGCTAATCGAGACGCCGATGAGTCCGAGCGTAGTCGAGATGCGGGCGCCGAAGATGGCGCGCGAGAGGATATCGCGGCCCAGCCGGTCCGTGCCGAGCGGATACCAGACGCCCTCGCTCGTGCCAAAGAGATGTACGTTCGTCTCAAAGAGCCCAAGCAGCCGGTACTCGTCGCCGCGCACAAAGAGGCCGAGCGGATAGCGCACTTCGGTGTCGAAGGCCCAGGAGCGTCGCATGGTTTCCATATCGAGCGTGCGGTCCATTTTGTAGATGAAGGGGCGCAGCGAAAATTCGCCCTCGGCGTCGACAAAGTGCGGGCGCTGCGGCGGCGCGTACTGGTGCACCTGATCCACTTCCAGCGGATCGTGCGGCGCGACAAAGCCAGCGAAGATCGCCATCAGGTAGATCAGCAAAATCGTCGCCCCGCCGACCATGGCCAGCCGGTGGCGTCGGAAGCGCCACCAGATCAGCTGCCGCTGCGAGGCGATGAAGACGCGCTCCTCGTGGTCGGTCGCGTCGATTTCCTCGTGCGCCTCTTCGGCGGGACGGGGCGTGCCGAGTTTGAGTTTGCCCAACATGGTGTTTCTCCGAAAAGTCACCGAACCCGTAGGTGCGGTTTTCAACCGCACAATGGTTACTTACCCCTTCGCTTTATCAAGACCGAAAGGGCAGCGCAGCTACAAGCAGCGCCTACTCACTCGTACCGAATGCGCGGATCAAGCCACGCGAGCAGAATGTCCGAGAGCAGCGTGCCCAGCACCGTCAGCACGCTCAACATCATGATGAAGCTGCCGGCGAGGTACATGTCCTGGCTGCGCAGGGCGCGCAGGAGCAGCGGGCCGGTGGTGGGCAGGTTGAGTACGACGCCGACGATGGCTTCGCCCGAAATCAGGCCGGGCAGCACCCAGCCCACGGTGCTGACAAACGGGTTAAGCGCCAGCCGCACCGGATACTTGAGCAGGACCGTGCGTCGCCGCAGCCCTTTGGAGCGGGCCGTTTCGACGTAGGGCTTGCGCAGCTCATCGAGCAGGTTGGCGCGCATGATGCGGATCAACCCCGCCGTGCCCGCCGTGCCGACCACAATAATCGGAATCCACAGGTGCTGCAGCAGGTCGATCACCTTGGCCACCGTCCACGGCTCGCCCTGGAATTCGGGCGAAATCAGGCCGCCCACGCTCCAGCCAAAGTAGTCGAACGAAATCCACATCAGCCCCAGCGCCAGCAGGAAATTGGGCGTCGCCAACCCGGCGTAGCCGATGACCTGCGCGATGTAGTCACCCGGCGAGTACTGTCGTACAGCTGAGTAGATGCCGATGGGGAAGGCCACGGCCCAGATAAAGAGCAGCGAGCAGACCGAGATTAGCAGCGTCAGCGCCAGCCGGCTCCAGATTAGTCCGCTGACGGGTTGGTTCCACTCGAACGACCAGCCAAAGTCGCCGCGCAACATGCCCGTAGCCCAGCGCCAGTATTGGACGTAGATCGGCTGGTCCAGCCCGTAGCGCACGCGCAGCGCATCGAGCAGCGCCTGATTCTCCGTGCCCTCCTCCGCCATCGCCGCCATCACCGTGGTGAGATAATCCCCGGGCGGCAGCTGAATGATGATAAAGGTGACGATGGAGATGGCGATCAGCACAATCACCATGTGGAGGAGGCGGCGGAGGATGTAGTTGAGCATGTTGAAGTCCTTTGTCAGTGATCAGTCATCAGTGATCAGTTCGTCTGTACCATACCGGGTTGCTGACCCACTGATCACTGACCCACTGATCACTGATCACTCTTCGTCGCCACCAGCACCCAATCCTGCCCGTCCGGCGGCGTGTACGTCAACGACTCACCGCTGCGCTCAACTTTGGCGTCGCTGCGTTCCCCCGTGCGTGGGTTAAACTGCTGAATCTGCTCAGCCTCGAAACCGGGCTCGATCTCCACCGGCTCCGTCACCCCGCGCACGTAGGCAACGCACTGGCTCTTGCCGTCCGAGAGCGCCCAGTAGGCCACGGCGGGCGGCTGCCACAGCGGACGACGACCGCCCTCGTTGGGGTGCTGGCGATCCTCGCTGCGCGGCGTGGCGCAGCGGATGGCGTCGTCGGCAGGATCTAGTTGCCACCACGTTAGGTCGGTAAAGAGCGCCGGGAGATGCTGAATCTGTTCTTCCCAATCGTCGTTCTTCGGGTCGTCCACGTCAAAGGGATGCGGGTGGCGGTAGCCACCGAAGTAGGTGCTGCCAAAGCCGGTGATGATGTAGCCGCCCGCCATCACGATGTCCCAGGTGGCGTGGCGCATGGTGTCGAGATCGGTGCTGTTGTCCTTATCGACGAGGCCGTCCTCGTTCTGATCGCGCAGGTAGTAAGCGTACTCGGAGTTGATGACGGGCTTGTTTGCACCGCGCGAGCGCAGCAGCTCCGAATGCAGGCGCGGGTACTGCTGCTGGTAGTCGCCGAAGTCGATCCACTCCTCGCTCGCCCACTCGCGCACCGTGCCCGTGCTCAGCGGGTGGATGGCAATCAGGCGACCGTGTGGGTCGTGCTCGCGCACCGTCTGGCCGATTTCGACGTAGCGCTTGCGCGACTCCTGCTCGCTCCAGTCATCGTGGGTGCGGTGGTCGGCATCCCACTCGCCCGCAACGACGAAGTAGACGTCGAAGGCGCTGTAGCGGGCCGCGATGTAGCGGGCGTAGCGGATGCGCGCTTCCTGCGAGGGGAAGGCGTGCCAACTGGTGGCGTAGTTGCCGCCCTTGTCCGCCCAGGCCAGCATCAGCCCGGCGGTGATCCCCTTCTCGTTGAGATAGCGCACCCGCTCGTCAATCTCCCGCCAGTAGGCTGGGTTGATCGTCTCCGCCTGTAAGTCGTGAAAGGGGTCGCCGCCGCGGTTGCCCCAGCCCGCCTCGCTGATCAGCATCGAGTGCATCACGTTGAAGCCCTGGCTGGCGCGCGTGTCGATGTAGTGTTCAACGGCGCTGCGGTCGTGCTGCTTTTCGGCGCTGTCGGTATAGAGCGCCCAGGCCGTATCGCCGAGGAACCAGAGCGGCGTGCCGTCCTGCCGCTGGAAGTGATAAGGCTGGCCGTCCATGATTTCGATGCTGCCGCGCTTATCCGAGGCGACGCACTCAAACTCGCCGGCAAGTCCATTCAACCGCTCATCTGCCGAGGCGATATGGTACGTCCACGCGCCGGGCTGATCGGGGCTAATCCGCAGTCGCCAGGTGCTGCCGCTATCAATTTGGCCGTCGAAGAAAAGCGGAATCGTCCACGCGCCGCCGTCGGGCAGCGTGATCGAAGCCGTGGCTTCGACGTCTCGGTAGGGGTGGTCGTGGGGGCCCGCGGTGAAGTCGATTTCGTAGACGTCATACTGGTCGACGGTGGTGGGTAAATTTGTTTTGGGGTTCATGTATTGCCTGTTCAATTTTGTTTTGGAGAACGATAGCAGTGATCAGTGATCAGTGATCAGTTCGTCTATGTCGAACCGGGTAATTTACGACTGATCACTGATTACTGTTCACTAACCCACTGCTCACTGATTACTGCTCAAAATACCACGTCTCTGGCATGTAGCGGACGGGGGAGAAGATGCCGCCCTGCATCTCTTCCGGCACGTTGCGCATGTTGTTCTTGACCACACCGCTCTCCGGCGGACGGGGCGCAATGCCAAAAGTCCAGAGATTTTGGGCGTAGCTGTCGAGAATTTGCCCCATCAACTCGCTCTGTCGCTCCGGATCGGCCGTCTGCGTGACCTCGGTGTAGAATTCAAGCACCTCTTTGATCTCGGCGGGCGGCTCCTCCCCTTCCTCGCCGCCGGAGAGATACCACTCGGCAAAGCTCTGCGCCCAAGCGTTGGCGGAGGAGGTGTCCATGGGGATGTAGTTGCCGGGGCGCGTCAACGAGCCGACCGTGCCGCCAGCCGGGCCGGACCAGAGGAAGATGTCGAAGTCGCGGGCCAGGCGGCGCTCCTGGTGCAGCTCGCGGCTCACCACGTCCGTCGTGGCCTGGATGCCGATCTCCCCCCAGTACTGCGCCACCAGTTCGGATGCATCCAGCCGTGCCTGGCGACCTTCCGGCCCCAGGATGACAAGGCGCAGCGGCTCACCGCCGGGGAGCAGGCGAATGCCGTCGCTGTTGCGTTCGGTGAGGCCCAACTCATCGAGCAGCTCGCTGGCGCGCTCCGGGTCGTATTCCAGGAAGGCGGTTTCAGCCTCTTCGCTGTAGAAGGGCGTTTCGGGCAGGGGCACGGGTTGTCGCGGCTCGGTCACGCCAAAGTGAACCAACTCGGTAATGGCTTCCCTGTCGATGGCCAGCGACAGGGCCTGGCGGAAGCGGGCATCGCGCATCAGCTCGCGCAGCTCGGGGTTTGGGTGGTCGAAGTTGGGGTGGTAGACGGCGAAGTTGGTGTTGTCCTCGTACATCGTGAAGATGCGGTAGTCGCCGCGCTCGGCGTTGTCATAGAAGAGGGGCAGCGTATCCAGGCGGGCGACGTCTTTCTCTTGCCAGTCAAACGCGCCGTCCAGCGCCATCAGGTTAAGCACCTCCGCCTCCTCAACCAGCGTCAACTCCACGCTGTCGATGTAGGGGAGCTGGTTGCCCGCCGTGTCGACCTTCCAGTAGTACGGGTTGCGCTCAAAGGTGAGCGACTCGATGCCGTCGCCCAGGCCACGGGTGACGACCCAGGCGTTGAGCGTGGGCAGCTCGGTGTTGATGACGGGGTTGGCGCGCAGATCGTAGAGTTCGTACCAGATGTCCAGCCCCTCGGCGGCCAGCGCCTCATCGAGTGCCGCTTCGTCGGCGAAATCGACGTGGAACTGCTGCATGTAGTGTGCCGGCTTCAACACGTTGCGGGTCACGGCTTGGCCCGCTTCCAGCAGGAAGAAGGGGGCCGGGGCGCCGAAGGTAATGGTCAGCGTGTAGTCGTCGCTGGCTTCAAAGACCGCCAGCTCATCGTTTGCGGAAAGCCAGAGGGGAGCGGTTGGGGTCAGATTCTCGTTCTGCAATACGCTCTCATACCAAAACATGAAGTCCGCGCTCGTCAGCGGCTCGCCGTCGGACCACTTCATGCCTTCGCGCAGGTGCAGCGTGTACTGCGTGGCCTCCTCGTTGACCTCCAGATCGGCCAACACGTTGGGCACGATTTCGTTTTGCGGGTTGAAGATCATAAAGCTGTCGAAGCCAATGTGATCGTAAAAGGGCTCGGCCCCCCGGGCCGACCCCAGCCGCCACGTGCCGCCATATTCGCCGATCGATTCCAGCGGCTCGATCACGCGCGGCTCGGCGGGCAAGCGTTCCTCCAGCGGCGGCAATTCCCCTGCGGCGACCATCTGGGCCAGCATGGGGGCCTGGTTAGCGCCGACGCCCTCCGGTACGGCGGCTTCATCTACCGGTTCGGCAGCTTCGTCAGCGGAGTCCTCGATTGCGTCGTCCGCGGCGGTCTCTTCCGCCTCACTTTCTTCTGCCGCGGCATCGCCCTGCTCGGCCAGCTCGACCAGCTCGTCCTGGCCGCTGGCGCAAGCGGTCAGCAGCGCGATCAGCAGCGCGGTTAGCAGGAGCAGCACATGACGGGTGGTGGTGGATCGATGACGTGTTTTTGGCATGGGGTTCTCCTTATATGGTGTGAACGTCGGTTCTAAATCGAAAGAGATCACGATTTGCTGATGGGCGAACGGGGAGCACCGCTCAGAGAGCAATCATCATTCAGCATGGGCCGCGACCGATGCCAGATGAATTCGGCATCTGATTTGCGAAACGCGCTCATGAAACGGCAGAAATTATCTGGTAATACGAAGCGGTGCAATTTGTCATTCCCGCCTTCGCGCAATGGCGTTAAGTTAAGGTTTTTCGGCAGGCCAGTCATCAGTTATCAGTGACCAGTTGTCAGTAAGGTAGCTCGTCCGACCCACTGATAACTGATGACTGTTTACTGCAACTTAACGCCATTGCGCCTGCGCGGGAATGACACCTGATCTTGGCTCTACCACCCATTTACTTCCTGCGCTTTCATAAGCGCGTTCGTCACCAGGGCGCTTCAGCGCACTTTGCAAACCAGGCGGCGCTCGCGTAGCGGTCGCTTCGACCATTCATTCGTCGCCGGATGCCGACCGTGCCCGTTGGGACAGCGCGTACAATTTTTCCGCCAGCCCGCGAATATCAATCTCTTGCCGATTGACCTCGCAAACCGTCTCCACCCACTCCGCGGGCAGGCCGGACTCGCCGTGCAGCGCGCCGACCCAGCCGCCGACGGTGGTGGCCGTGGAGTCGCAGTCGCGGCCGAGCATAACCGTGGCGGGAATAGCAATGCGGGGATCGCCTTGGGCGTAGACAAAAGCCGCAACGGCAAATGGGGCCTGCTCGGCAAAAAAGCTCGACATGTAGCGCTCGTCCGAATCGGGCAGCGGCGCCCGGCGCGGCGGCAGCGGCGCATCGACGGCGCGGGGTGGCTCCTCTTCGTGGCGCAGCTCGAGTTCGGGCATGAGCGCCGTGTTGTAGAGCCTGTCGGCCAGCTCGGCGACGCTGGTGGCGGCGCGGCCAATGTCGATGGCGCGCTGCAGAAGCTGCTGCGCCAGCGCGCCGCAGGGGGCCAGCATGGTCTCGACTACCGAGTCGTCGGTTGCACCGTCGCGCATGGCTTCGGCCTGGCCCGCCTGAATGGCGGCCAGAAAATCCTGCTCCAGCGGCGCTTTCCAGATGCTGCTGAGTCGGCGCACCTCCGCCGCCGCCCGGTCGGGCTGACCGGCGTAGAGAATGCCAATCGGCGTCCAGTAGCCAATGCCGCCGCCCTGGAAGAAGCTCTGCCCGCCCGCCGCCGCCGATACCTCGCCACGCTGAATGCGTTCCATGCCCTCGATCATGGGCGGCCACCACATGGAAAAGTCGGCGTTCGCCAACATCCAATCGACCACCATCTCGGGCGTGCGCGGTGGCTGCGTGTCCAGGTAGAAGCGGGTGAAGTCGCCGCGGATAAAGGTGTCGTCGGTGACGGCACCGGCGTCGGTGCGCACGGTGTAGCCGGGATGGGGCTCCTTGCGCGTGTAGGGCTTGCGGTAGGGCAACAGCCCCGTAATTTCACCGACCACGCGCCGGATGTATACGGCGTGTCGCCCCTCGACCGGCCCACCCATGGCGTCGCCAATGGCGGCTCCGATGTAGGCGCCGAGGGCGCGGTCTTGGTTGGACATGGAAAGCTCCTTGTTTGAGTTGGCAGTGATCAGTTGCCAGTGATCAGTTGCCAGTGATCAGTTGCCAGTGATCAGTTGCCAGTGATCAGTTGCCAGTGATCAGTTGCCAGTGATCAGTATGCAGGTCATGGGTTCCCACTGATCACTGATTACTGCCAAACGGTGATGGGGCCGCCCGAGCGGACGCCGCGTCGTCGGCTTCAGCAGGTGCGTCATTGGTGAAATGGGCACGCCCGCGGGGCAGGCTGCCAGCAGGAGAGAGAAGAGCAGAATGGTCAACAACAGAGGAAGGCGCGTGCAGCGTATGGGGAAATCTCCTTTGGATAGGGAACCAGGAAAAGCCGTTATTGATAGCGGACGACAAGCGCACGCAAACTACAGGGGAGAAGCAGTTGCGACCAGAACTGACGCCACAAGGCGCAAGTCGTCTCAAACATATTTAAGTTTATTTGGGAGATGATAACGCTATCATAAAGCATCGGACGCGCGTTGTCAAGGGTAAATTTTTCCCAGGCGCATTTCCAGCAGTGGATGCTACTCAACTTTTTTGCTATACTATTCTCATGAACACATCACACAAGTTCCTCACTCGCGCAGCAGCCCTCGTGCTGCTGGCGCTCTGTTTAGGCTTGGTAAGCGGCTGTCGGTCGCTCCACGTGGAAATCGCGGAGCAGTCCACGCTCGACGCCACCCGCGATTTCTCCTTCCAGCGCGGTCTCAACCTCGGCAATGCGCTCGAAGCGCCCAACTTTCGAGGGCGAGTGGGGCATGGTGCTGGAGGAGTCGTTCTTTGAGCAGATCGCCGCCGCGGGCTTCGACCACGTGCGCGTGCCCATTCGCTGGTCCGCCCACGCGCTGGATGAAGCGCCCTACACCATCGACCCCGACTTTTTTGAGCGCATCGACTGGGTCGTCGAACAGTCGCTGGCGAACGACCTCGTTGCCATCCTCGATCTGCACCACTACGACGAGCTGATGGACAACGCCAACCAGCCGGGGATGGCGGGCCACCGCGAGCGCTTTTTGGCGCTCTGGCAGCAGATCGCCGAACGCTACGCCGAGCAGCCGTCGACGCTCTTCTTCGAGATCGCCAACGAGCCGCGCAACCCAATGATGGCCGGTGCGTGGCAAAGTCTATGGACGGATGCCCTGGCCGTGATCCGCAAAAGCAACCCCGCGCGCACGGTAATCGTCGGCCCCGTCGACTGGTACAGCATCGCCCAACTGCCCAGCCTGGAAATGCCGGACGACGAAAATCTCATCGCCTCGTTCCACTACTACAGCCCCTTCGAGTTCACCCATCAGGGCGCGGAGTGGGTGGACGACAGCGACCGTTGGCTGGGCTGGACGTGGACAGCGACGAACCAGCAGCAAGCGTCGATTCGGGCAGATTTTGATCGCGCGGCGGGGTGGGCCGAGCGGGAGGGCGTACCGCTCTATCTCGGTGAATTTGGCGCGTACAGCACCGCCGAGATGGCTGACCGCACGCTGTGGACGGAGTTCGTCCGCAGCGAGGCCGAAGCGCGCGACATGGCCTGGGCCTACTGGGAATTTGGCGCGGGCTTCGGCGTTTACAACCGCGACGCAGACGCGTGGCGCGAGCCGCTGCTGTCTGCCTTGGTGCCGAACAGCCCGGCGCTCGATTAGTCGCGCGCAACCCACAACAAAATTTTGCGTACTGTTGAAAAATGCACCGCGAGAGGACACACATTATGAATTCGCGTATTTCTATCCCCTGGAGCGAAGTGGAGGGGGCTGTTTTTCTAATTGGTCTGGCGATTATTGCCTGGCAAGGCTGGTGGTGGCCCGGTATTCTCATCGTGATCGCTGTTACGGCCATTGTGGAGGGTATTTCGCGGCAGCAGAAGCGCGACGAGAAAGAACACAAAGCATCTCGTCGCGCTTCTGCTCTGCCCACTTCTGAATCGACAGAAGATGCGCCCGCGCCCGTTGAGCCAGCCCTTGCTCTCCCCGACCGCTGCCCCAACTGCGGCGGCGACATCAATCCCGACACGGTCGACCGCCACGCCGGTCGCGTCGACTGCCCCTACTGCGGCACGCGGCTCGGCTCGGCGATGACGGCGAGAGCTGCCTAGAGTTGCGGCAAAGTGGTTGTCACCGTCCCAGGCGTTGCCACATAACCCATCACGTGGCGGACGGTGATGGTCACTTCTTTTTTGCTGAAGAAAAGCGACGTGCTGCTGGCGGGCGCTGCAAACTTGCCAGCAGGCGAGCGAGCAAGGTCGTGCCAATATGGTGTCAGCCTTGCTGTGGGTCTCTGTGCCTACACAAAAATCTACATAAGAACAATTTGTATCCTACACAGAATAGGCACACATCTCATTAAGACCAGATAAACAGTGCTTTTGAGCTTACCTAAAAAGTGGCGCTGTGCTTGATAGAGTTTTCGTACAAGCTCGTCAAGGACGGTGCGGCGCCTGCCTCGCGTTGTTTCCTCCTTTCTCCCCGAACCCACTCGATTCGCCAACCTCCCCGGCCATGTTGGCGTTTTGATGCTGCCTTTTACACACGTGCTGTCCTTCTGTACACCGCACGTAGATTCCCCCCATAATCCCCACCCAACAAAGGAGTTAGTATGCTCAACCTATTTCGCCGTTTCTCCCTTTTGATTGCCGCGCTGCTGGCCGCGGTCGCTTTGCTGTCCAGCCCCTTGATCACCTCGCAAACAGCTCTGGCCCAGGATGCGGACAATGACCCCGACGTGATTCGCGTTGGTGAGCGCACGGTGACGCGAACCGAATTTGATGCGTCCTTCCTCTCCTTCATCAACAGCTTGTCTGCCCAGCGGGGAATTCCCATCAACGCGCAGACGCTTGCGCTGTTTGAGGAGCTGCGCACGCAGTACCTGGAACAGCTGGCCACGCAGGAGGTTATCCTGGCCGAAGCGCAGGCACAGGGCTTCGAGGTCACGCCGGAGGAGGCCGAGGAGTTGGTCAACGAGATCGAGGCAAACTTTGGCAGCACCGGCGCCCTTCGGCAGGCCCTTGTCCGTGCGGGCTTTGAGGATGAAGCAGCCTTTGCGGAATACGTGCAGGAAAGCACAACCATCGAGCGCTATCTCGAATCCCTGCAGCAGGAAGCCGTCGTCGACGAGACGGATATTCAGCAGTTCTACGAGGAGAATCCAGACCTCTTCCGCACCGGCGACAACGTGACCGTGCCGCTGGAGCAGGTGAGCGATCAGATTCGCACCGAGCTTGAGCGCCAGCAGGTGGACGAGATTATTAGCGCGCTGCGCGAGGAGGCGACCGTTGAAATTTTTTCCAGCAACCTCACGCCGTTTGACGACTTCCTATCGACGCAGGCCGACCAATCCGGCGCGACCACCACACCCGACGCACAGGGCGACAGCGCGATGCAGCTCTCGCAGCCCATTACCGACACGGCGGAGTTGACCACCCTCGAAGCGGCGGAGCTGGTTCCGGATTTCGACACCTTCGCCGCGCTGGTTGGCGTCACCGAGCTGAACGAGACGCTGGGCGGCGACGAGCCGTACACCGTCTTTGTGCCCGTCAACCAGGCGTTCGAGGCGCTGGACGACGATGTGATCGAGGCCTTGCTGCAGGACCCCATCGGTGATCTGACCGACGTGCTGAGCTACCACGTCGTGCCCGGCCTCTACACCGCCGAAGAGCTGCTGGATTTGGACATCGTCGAAAATGTGCTGGGCTCCAACCTGGATTTCAACGAGCAGGACGGCATCGTCACGGTCGATGAGGCCACGGTGATTGCCGCCGATGTGGAGACGGCCAACGGCATCATCCACGTGATTGACCAAGTCCTCTTTCCCAGTTCTCTGGAGCTGGACGATGCGGCCGCAATGACCGAGACGGATGCGATGACCGAGACGGATGCGATGACCGATGGCGAGGAGATGACTGAGACGGCAGCCATCACGCTGGAGGATGTCGACATGGACGAAGTTGAGACCATGGCGCCCACCGAAACCGTAGACGTCACCGACGTGACGGCGTTAACGGAGACGGACGAGATGACCGACGCCGTGGAGATGACCGAGACCGATACCACGACGCAGGCCATGACCGTGCCGGGCGCATCGGGCTTTGACTTGAGCAACCAGCGCGTCAACATGGATGCGGCCATCGACAGCAGCAACGTCGACGGACTGAGCGTGGCGTGGCAGGCCGAGACCGAGGAGGTCGTTACCCACGCGCCGCTGGTGCGCGATGGGCGCGTCTACTTTGCGGACTGGAGCGGTACGGCTTACGCCGTGGACGCCGAAACGGGTGAAACCATCTGGCAAACCCAGGTGCAGACGGAGGTGATGGAGATGTGGCCGTGGTACGGCTTTGCCGGCACGGGCGCGCTGACCGAAGCCATGCTGGTCGAGGTGAGCGTCGAGGGCATCGCCTACGGCATCAACCCCGACAACGGCGACGTGGTCTGGAGCAACGATATCGTGGACGACCCGCACGCTGGCAGCATCAGCGACATGCTCTACCACGACGGCCTGGTCTACGTCGGCCTTTCGACGCCGGAGGAGGCGCTTTCGATGCAGGAGGGCTTCGAGCCCAACTTCCAGGGCCGCGTAATTGCGCTGAATCCGCTGAGTGGTTCGATTGAATGGGAGACGCTCCTGGTCGAAGCGCCCATGAACGGCGCCACCGTCTGGAGCTCCTTCGCGCTCGATCCGGAGAGCGACGTGCTCTACTTCACCACCAGCAACAACTACACCGGCGAAGCCAGCGACACCTCGGATGCGATGGTGGCGGTGGACGCCACGACTGGTGAGATTCAGTGGGTCACCCAGACGACGGAGCGCGACGTGTGGACGTTGGCCGAGCCCAAAGGCCCGGACTACGCCTACGGCGCGGGCGCCCAGCTCTTCGAGGCCGAAGTGGACGGCGAGATGCGCCAGCTCGTGGGCGCTGGGCAGAAGAGCGGCTACTACTACGCCTTCGACGCCGAAACGGGCGAGCTGATCTGGGAGAACTTCATCGGCTTCCCGGCCACCGGCGGCGGCATCCGCGGCGAAGCGGGCATCGGCGACGGGCGCATCCTCGTCTGGAGCAACAACAACTACCTGGACGGCACGCCGCCCGAAGATTTCCCGGCCACCGTCAAGGCGCTGGACGCCGCGACGGGTGAAATCCTGTGGTATGTGGACGAAGCGCAGCCCGCTATCGGCACGGCGGCGGGCTTCCTGGCCAACGACGTCTTCTTCGTCGGCTCGCTGGACGGCACGCTGCAGGGCTACGGCGTCGAGGATGGCGAGGTGCTCTGGTCGGGCAGCGTGACTAGCTCGGTCGGCTCCTCCCCCGTCGTCGTCGACGACACGCTGTACGTGGGCGCGGGCGTGCCCGGCAACTTTGGCGGCGAGGGCAGCGGCAACGGCCTCTTCGCCTTCCGATTGAACGGCGCTTCGGAGTAAGGTGCACCGCTGGCAGTTGAACGAGCCAAGAAAGAGCCCAAGGGTTGGCACAAACCCTTGGGCTCTGGCGAAACACCCGTTCTCCAGTTTGCCGGCCGCGTTTGACCCCTCCCCAGCCCTCCCCATAGTGGAGAGGGAGCCGTCACGGGGCAGACGAAGGATCGGCTCCTCCCCCAGCATGGGGGAGGTTGGGAGGGGTGGAGGCTGAGCCGTTGCTTAGAGAGGGTCTGCCGCCTGCAAACATCCACTTGCTAAAGTTATCTAAATGCCGTTCCTAAACTCAGTTGAGCTGGGCGTCATTTTCCAAAGCCACCTTCAAACGACCAGTGAGCGGAAGTCCCCCGCCCGCTGTTTACATATAGTTCGTGTAGTACCGATTTCATTCCACACCCATTTTGAAAAGGAGACCAAGCAGTGAAATTTTTACATCTCAAGCAGAAGACCGCCGTTGCGCCATCGTTCTATGCAGCGTTGGGCGCGCTCTGTCTGTTGCTCATGGTTGCAGTGGGGATCACCCCCGCTGCGGCCCAGGAAGATACAGAATCCGAAGGCGCCTTTCAGGTGATGCTGGATGCGCTCAACGACTCCGGCGTCAGCGGCGAGGCGATGCTCTCGCTGGAGGACGACGAGCTAACCGTCTCCATCCAGGCGGACGGCCTGGAGCCGGAGATGGCGCATCCGCAGCACATCCACGGCCTGGAGGATGCTAGCGAAGTCGCCACCTGCCCCACCGAAGAGCTGGATGATGACGGCGACGGGCTGATCAGCCTCGAAGAAGGCCAGCCCGCCTACGGCCCCGTGCTGCTGCCGCTGGAGCCCTTCCCTACGGCGGATGATGGCAGCATCGACTTTGAGGAGACGTACACCGTCGATCCGGAGGAGATTGGCCCGCTGGAGAACCGAGTCATCGTGCTGCACGGTCTCGTGGCCGATGGCGAATATGTGGCGACGCTGCCCGTGGCCTGCGGCCAGATTGAATCCGTTCAGGCCGATATGACCGACACGACAGAGATGGCTGACACGACGGCAATGACCGATGTAGCCGCGCTGATGCTCACGCCGACGATGACCATGACCGGCGACATGACCACCACGCTGCCCGGCGACGAGCTGCCCGACGACATCACCGATTTGATGACGCAGCCGCTCGAAGAAGGCACGCCCACGGACGACATGCAGGCCGTGCTCGACGCGCTGGCCGCCTTTGAGGCGCCGCCCATCCCCGAGCTGCCCGCCCGCATCGCCCGCCAGGCGCCCACCGCCGCCGACGCCGTCGTGGCCGTGCTGGCCGAGCGCGGTGAATCCGTCGCGCCGCAGCCCGTCGCCGACGTGTCACACACGCTAATTCCCGGCCCCAACGGCGACATCCTGGCCCGCATCTTCACGCCCGAAGGCGACGGCCCCTTCCCCGTGCTCGTCTACTACCACGGCGGTGGCTGGGTCATCGCTGGGCTGGACACCTACGAAGCCTCCATGCGCGCATTGACCAACGCCACCGGGGCGGTTGTGGTCGGCGTGGCCTATCACCAGGCACCGGAGAATCGCTTCCCCGCTGCGGTGGAAGATGCCTACACGGCCTTCCAGTACGTGGTGGAAAACGCCGATGAATTTAACGGCAATCCCGACCAGGTCGCCGTTGTCGGCGAGAGCGCGGGCGGTAACTTGGCCGCCGTCGTCTCACAAATTGCCCGCGACCGCGGCGAAACGCTGCCGGTGCACCAGGTGCTCGTCTACCCGGTGACGCAGCAGGTCTCCGACAGCACGCCGTCGTACGAGACGTATGCCGACGCCGTGCCGCTCAATCGCCCGTTGACGCTCTGGTTCCTGCAGCGCTACCTGCCCAACACGGAAGCGGCCTCTAACCCCTACGCCTCGCCGCTGCTGGCCGACGACCTGAGCGGCCTGCCCAGCGCCACCGTGATTACTGCCGAGATTGATCCGCTGCGCAGCGAGGGTGAAGCTTACGCCCTGCTCATGCAGGAGGCGGGCGTCGACGTGACCTACCAGAACTTCGAGGGCGTGACCCACGAATTCTTTGGCATGGCTGCTCTGCTGCCCGAAGCGCAGGAGGCCGTCGACCTGGCCGCTTCAGAGCTGCGCGCCTCCTTCGGCCTGACGGAGACGACGGATGTGACGGACACGACGGAGGTAACCGATACACCAGAGGTAACCGACACGACAGAGGTGACCGATACAACAGAGGTGACCGACACGACGGACGTGACCGACACAATTGATGTCACCGATACGGAAGATGTCACCGATACGGAAGATGTCACCGATACGGAAGATGTCACTGGCGAGGTGGCCGCGATCGACTCCGTCGACCTGACGGACGAAACCATCTTTGCCGTAGTGAGCAGCACGCCGGCGTTGAGCGAGCTGACGGCGCTGTTGCAGGCCGCCCAGGTCGAACTGGAGCTGACGGAGGGTGGCCCCTTTACCCTCTTTGCGCCCACCAACGACGCCCTTGCCGCCCTGGACGCCGACACCCTGGCAACGCTGCAGGACGACTTGAGCGTGCTGGCCACCGCCATGCGTTATCATCTGGTCGCCGACGATGTGTCGGCCGAGGAGCTGGTGGAGCTGAGCGAAGCGCTCTCGCTCACCGGCGACTTGTTGGAGATTGAGGTGACGGACGACGGCGAAGTCACCGTCAACGGCGCGCTGGTGGTCGAGCCCGATATTCAAACGGCCAACGGCACGATCCACATCATCGACGCCGTGCTGCTGCCGCCCGGCCTGTAAGGTTCAAGTCGTAGATCACATATGCTTCGCTATGTGATCTACGACTGATCTCGACAGCGGAAGGAATGCCGAACCAAGCGGATCGGCCACCAACGTCACTTGCGGAGCAAAGGTGACTCAAACGTAACGACGGTTTCAAAGGAGAAAATTTATGAAGAACCCACATCGACACACTTACCTCATCACGGGCGCCGTGCTTGCGGCGTGCCTGCTGCTTTTGATTGCCGTCGCCAGACCAACAATTGTGTTTGCCCAGGACGACGCGGACGCGGACACAACCGTTGCCCGGCCCGGCGGCGATCTGCCCGGCGATCCGGCCATCGCGCTGGTCAAAGTCGCCGAGGGGCTGGCCGATCCGCTCAACGTAACCGCCCCGTCCGACGACGACCGCATCTTCGTGGTCGAGCGCGTGGGGCGCATTCGCATCATTCAGGACGGCGAACTGCTGGAGGAGCCCTTCCTCGACATCATGGACGTGGTCGACCGCAGCTTCCTGGAGCAGGGGCTGCTGGGTCTGGCCTTCCACCCCAGCTACGCCGAGAACGGGCGCTTCTTCGTCTACTACACCGATTTCCGCACCAATGGCGACGTCTTCCTCGTCGAGATGAGCGTCTCCGCCGATGATCCCAACCGCGCCGACCCGGAGAGCGCCAGCGTGCTGCTGACGCACGACAAGCCCTACGTCAACCACAACGGCGGCACGATTCACTTTGGCCCCGACGGCTACCTCTACGTGACGATGGGCGACGGCGGGCTGGCGGGCGATCCCTATCGCAACGCCCAGGACGCCAGCATCCTGCTCGGCAGCATCCTGCGCCTCGATGTCGATTCTGAGGGCAACCGCGCCTATGCCATCCCCGAGGACAATCCTTTTGGCGGCGAGGTCATCTATTCGCCGCGGGCCAACCAGGAGGCGCAGGATGGCAATTACGTGCCGGGCGCGCGCCCCGAAGTCTATTTTTATGGCCTGCGCAACGCCTGGCAGTTCAGCTTCGATGCCGAAACCGGCGACCTCTACATCGCCGACGTGGGGCAGGGCATGTGGGAAGAAATCAACTTTCACCCCGCCGACGCCGAGGGCGGCGTCAACTACGGCTGGCCCGTGCTAGAGGCGTCGCACTGCTATCTGAAGGAGGAGGGCGAGTGTGGCAATCTGGGCACGTTGCCCGTCGCCGAGTATGAGCACGTCGACGGCAACTGCTCAATCACCGGCATCGGCATCTATCGCGGCGACGAATTCACCGCGCTCGACGGCGTCTACTTCGCGGGCGACTACTGCTCTGGTCGCGTCTGGGGCCTGGCGCGCGACGATGCCGACAGCTGGACGATGCAGGAGCTGCTCGCTACCGACTTAACCATTGCCGGTTCCGGCGCGGACGATGCGGGTAACCTCTACGTCACCACCGGCGAGTTTGGCTACAGCCGCAGCTATGATCCAATGGAGAATCCGTCGGGCGTGATTTGGCGCATTGTGGCGGCGGATCAAGTGCCCGAAGGCGCGGAGACGGCTGCCATGAGCGGCGTGGAGACCGATGGGGCCGGGGAGGAAAGCGAGGAGGCCAACACAGAAGCTTCCGACGAAGAGGCCGCTGACGAAGAGGCCGCTGACGAAGAGACTGCTGACGAAGAGACTGCTGACGAAGAGATGGCCGCCAATGAAGTCGAAGTCGGCCTGGTTGAATGGGCCATCAACATGCCCAGCGAACTCCCCGCGGGCGAGACGACCTTCGTGGTGAGCAACAACGGCAGCGGGGAGCACAATTTCGAGATCGAGAACGAAGAAATGGGCGTCGAGCGTGCATTTGACGAGGACTTCGGCCCCGGCGTGACCATGACGATGACCGTCGACCTGGAGCCGGGCGAGTACTACGTCTACTGCCCCATCGGCAACCACGCCTCACGCGGCATGGAGCTGACGCTGACGGTGACGGAGTAGGCTTGCTCGTCCCGACGCTCCGCGTGGGGATGCCGACCGGACGCTCCGCGTCCCCGCCCCTCACGGGACATTCCCCCAACGCATGGGGGCGCGCCCGACGCCAGAAGGGGTAGCAGGGGGCAGGTCGAGTGCGCTGCACGGCGCAAGGCGTCGCAACTTACCGGTTGCGCCCGCGCCGTGCAGCGCACTCCTGATCAAAGGTATTGCACCTAATTTAGCTTGCGCAAACGCCCACCCGTGTCTGCACCGCGCCCCATGCAGCCCATCCTCCGACAGCGTCAACACCTGTACCTTGTTTCTAAAACTCCACCACCGCCTTGATGACGCCCGTCTCCGGCTCCAGCCAGCGCGGAAACGTGTCGATCAGCTCCGCGGCTGTCGCGCGGTGGGTAATCCACGGGGCGACGTTGATCCGCCCACTCTCCAGCGCATCCAGCACGCGGCGGAAATCATCCGGGGTGGCGTTGCGGCTGCTGAGGAGCGTGAGTTCGCGGCGGTGGAAGTTGGGATCGTCGAAGGCGAGGTTGCCCTGTACGAGGCCGACAAAGATGAGCTTGCCGCCGTGGGCAACGTACTCAAACGCGCTTTCCATCGACTGGGCGTTGCCCGTGGCGTCGAACACCGCGGTGGGCAAATTGCCGTGCATCACTTCTAGGCGGTCGGCAACGCCATCTACGCCGTCCACAAATTGGGTAATGCCCAGGTGCTCGCGGCAGAAGTCGCGCCGCTTGAGGGTTGAGCTCCATCACCGTTACGTCGGCGCCGGCCAGCCCGGCAAAGGTGATCACCGTCAGCCCGATCGGCCCAGCGCCGACCACGAGCACGCGCTCGCCCGCGGCCAGCCCCGCCCGCTCCACGGCGTGGGCGCCGATGCAGAGCGTCTCGACGATTGCCAGCTGCTCCAGCGGCAGCGTGCCGGACGGATGCAGCTTGTGGGCGGGCAGCGTCACCAATTCTCGCATTCCCCCATCCGTCTGCACGCCAAACACGGCGAGCCGGGTGCAGCAGTTGGGCTTGCCGCGGCGGCAGGCCACACACTCGCCGCAGTTTAGATACGGCTCAATCGCCACGCGGTCGCCCGGCTTTACGCTGGTGACTTCCTCTCCGACGCGCACCACTTCGCCGCTCAGCTCGTGGCCGAGAATGCGCGGGTACTCGAAAAAGGGTTGGCGACCGCCAAAGGCGTGGTAATCCGTGCCGCAGATGCCCACGTGGCGGATGCGGACGGTTGCCTGCTTGGGGCCGGGTGCAGGCGGAGGGTCGGTTTCAACTGCGCAAAAGTGGCCGGGTCGATCAAGGAGAATGGTGTTCATGGTAAAAAAATCGGTGTATTTTTGATGGCTCGCCGCGTATGTTTCAGGGGGAACGCAACGCAGCGGCAAGCCGTTGTCACAGCTTTCAGACTTTTACGATCCATACACAGCATAGGTTGCTTTTGGATGATCACCAAGCGCTTCACGTACACTGTGCCGAAACGTACTCATCCATTGCCTGTACATGTATCTATACCTATTGACGCTTGGCTGCTTCCTGTTATAATCCAACTATGGGCTGTCTGTGCGAATTTGTGCACATTGCACAGCACGGGCTCGGCTCTCTGCCTTGAGCTGCGAAAGCGCCGCTGCCCAACCGACTATAATAAATAGAGGCATGACCTTTTATGAATAAATTGCACAGACAACTGGACGCCCAGCGCCAGTCTCCGCGACCTATGCACCGTGTGCTTGCCGCGCCTACCGCACCCGATCAACCGGCCAGCCACCTGCTTGTGGTGGATGATAACGACTCCCTGCGCGATTTGCTGCGCGCCTCGCTGGAGCAGCACGGCTATGAAGTGACAACCGCCGCCGACGGGGCGGCAGCGCTGGCGCTCCTGCAGGCCTCGCGCTTTGATTTGGTGCTGCTCGATACGATTTTGCCCCGTATCAACGGCCTGCACCTCTGTCAGCAAATTCGCCTGGATTCGCGCGTGCCCATCATTCTGGTCTCGGCCATGAACCGCGAGGAAGATATCGTGCAGGGGCTGGAGACCGGTGCGGACGACTATATCGCCAAGCCCTTTGTCTTTAACGAAGTGCACGCGCGCGTGATGGCGCTGCTGCGCCGCACCCACGAGCAGCACGGGGCCCATCATCGCGGCTTGCCCACCGATATTGAGCTGGACGAGGCGGAGCAGCGCGCGCTCGTCTGCGGCGAGCCAGCCCATCTCAGCCCGACCGAATATCGACTGCTGCACTGCTTGGTGCTGCGTTCCGGCCAGCCCGTTGCGCGCGAATCGCTGCTGCGCGACGTTTGGGATCAGCCGCCGCAGAGCCGCGCGCGCATCCTGCACACCAACATCCGCCGCCTGCGCCAAAAGATCGAAACCGACCCCAACGAACCGCGCTACATCATTACCGTGCCCGGCGTGGGCTACAAGCTCAACCCAACGGCGGGCGAAGCCGCGATGGCGAGCTAACCGCGCGCTCTAAGCGCGCCGCATCGCCGTGTAAAAGGGCGCAAAGCCGACGCTGGCCCAAAAGCGCTGCCCGGCTAGATTGTCCGCCAGCACGTTGAGATCAATTGAGGCATCCGTGGGAAAGCGCGTCTGCACCAGCAGATCGAAAGCCGCGCGACCCAGACCGCGTCGGCGGTATTCGCGCTCGATGTAAAAGTGTCGCAGAAAGACATTGGTCCGCTCCGGCTCATACTGCTCGCGCCGCACCTGATAGGCTGCATAGCCCACCGGAATATCCCCGGCTGTAAATAGATCAAAGTGATAGACGCGTCGCCGCATCCACCCCGCCAGGCGCGCGCGCAGCGCTTCCTCATCCATGGGGTTGCGGCTGCCCTCATCCTTGATCAGCCGTCGATTCATGGCCGCCAGCAGCGGCAAGTCAGGCTGCGTCGCGGTGCACAGCGCAATTGCTGCGGTCGATTTGTCCATTATTAATCCCATTCCACCCCCAAGCATCTCACGTAGGGTTTAGCATACGTGCCATCTTCCTTTACGGCAAGCAGCGCGGTCGATGGCTTCCGTGTGAGGCTGTCGTGGAGGAGCGCAATGTCGTAATCCTCGCGCCCAAGGCTCCTCGCACTGCGCAATACCGCTCATTGTCCAACGTGGTGGCGTGGTGCTGCGCCAGGCGCGTCGTAGACCGCGGCCTCCAGCTGCCCGACAATGCTCTTCATCTCGCGCAGCTTGTAAGCCAGCCCCAGCCACGCAGCGATTTCCGCCCATGGGTCGATGCCAAAGCTAGTGGTCTAAGCCGATACCTCATCGTTGCGCTGCATCCCAAATGGCTATTTTGTGGTACACTCCACTTATCAGCTACCGTTAGCAAACCATTTATTCACAATTCACTGAAAATTGCTCTGCGCGATTCCCAGCGCAGTGTTTTATCCACCCACCAACGGAGGTCCTCACTCATGGCCAATCAATCTTTCCGCGCCGGCGTCCTGCACGGCGACGAAGTCACCGAGCTATTCAACTACGCCAAGGCCAAGCACTTTGCCCTGCCCGGCGCCAACTGCGTTGGCACGGACAGCGTCAACGCGACGCTGGAGACGGCGCGCGACTTGAACGCGCCGGTCATCGTGCAGTTTTCCAACGGCGGCGCTGCCTTTTTTGCGGGCAAGGGGCTGAGCAACGACGGGCAGCGCGCGTCCATTGCAGGGGCGGTATCGGCGGCGAAGCACGTTCACGAAGTCGCCGCGCTCTACGGCGTGCCGGTGATTTTACACACCGACCACGCGGCGCGCAAGCTGCTCACCTGGGTCGACGGGTTGCTGGATGCTGGCGAAGAATTTCACAAGGCCCACGGCGTGCCGCTTTACAGCTCGCACATGCTCGATCTCTCCGAGGAGCCGCTGGAAGAAAACATCGAGACCTGCAAGCGCTACCTCGAGCGCATGAGCAAGCTGGGCATGACGATGGAGTTTGAGCTGGGCGTGACGGGCGGCGAGGAGGATGGCGTCGACAACACGGGCATCGACAGCTCGCGGCTTTACACGCAGCCGGAGGAGGTCGCCTACGCCTATGAGGAGTTGAGCAAGGTGAGCGATCGCTTTACGATTGCCGCGGCCTTTGGCAACGTGCACGGCGTCTACAAGCCGGGCAACGTGCAGCTAACGCCCAAGATTCTCAAGAACTCGCAGGAGCACGTGCAGCAGAAGCACGGCACTGTCGAGAAGCCGATCAACTTTGTCTTCCACGGCGGCTCCGGCTCCAGCCAGGCGGAGATCCGCGAGGCCATTTCCTATGGCGCGGTAAAGATGAACATCGATACCGATTTGCAGTGGGCCTTCTGGGACGGCGTGCGGCAGTATTACCACCAGAACGAGGGCTATCTGCAGGGCCAAATCGGCAACCCGGAGGGCGACGATAAGCCCAACAAGAGCTACTACGACCCACGCAAGTGGCTGCGCGCCGCCGAACAGTCGTTCGTCGAGCGGCTGAAGCAGGCGTTTGACGATTTGAACAACGTGGATACTTTGGGATAGCTGTAGAAAGCGTTAGAAAGCGTACGGGACGCCATGGCGTGCCCGTACGCTTTCTAACGCCTCACCCCTTGCTCACCAGCGGCAGGTAAATCGCGTCCGGCTCCGCTGCATCTGGCGGCAGCGTGTTCGGCAGCGTGTTCGGCAGCGTGACCATGCGGTTGAACGCATTAAACAAGTCGGTTGTGGCGAAGTTGCAGTGGCCGAATGCGTCGACGCTGATGGGCTCGTGGTAGTCGCCGCGCCCCTTCGCTTCGACCTTGGCGGTATAGGCCGCGGCGTGGAAGTTGGGCACAATCGGGTCGCGCGTGGTGTGGAGGGTGACGAGCGGCACGGCTAAGTTGCCGCTGGTCTCGTAGAGCGCGCTGATGGTCTGCGTGGCGCTGATCTCCGCCGTGAAGCGGGCCACCTCTTCATTGAGCGTCGTGTCGCTCGCCGCGTCCCCCGCGCCGCTGTAGATGCGATCCGCGTTGTCAAAGGGCTGGCCGCCGAACTTGGCGCGGGCGTCGTTGGTGGCGAAGACGTTGTACCAGAGCAGCCGCTCCGTCACGCTGATTTGGCTGCTGAGGCCCAGGTCGTCGCCTGGCTCAAAGGGCGCATCGCTGGCAGCGAGGAGATGGTCGAGCGCGTCGGCGTTGGCCGGGGCCGCCAGGGCGGGGCGGATGTCGCTGGTAAATTTTTCGTCCCACGCCGCCTCGTCGATCAGCGCCGCCGGAATATTGATGGGGCCGGCGGGCAGCAGGCCAGGGAAATAATAGTCAAAGAGTACGCGAAAGTCGCCGAAGTAGTGGGTCTGCCGCTGGAAGTTGCCGTAGGGGCCACAGGCCGCCAGCCCCGCATCAAAGACCTCCGGCTGGCGCTCAACGCCCAGCGTCGCAATCAGCCCGCCTTCGGAAATGCCCACCAGGAAAGTCTTCCCCGGCGCTGCGTAGCGCTCCTCGAAGAGCCCCACCAGCTCGACCACATCAGCCACGCCATCCTGCACCACCAGCCCCGTGTCGCGAAAGCTGGTGATGGCGACGGCGTAGCCCAGCAACCCCAGCGCCCCCTCGATCTGCTCGACCAGTTCGTCCCCCTCGTCGGGAAAGCCCACCGGCTGCGTCGGCGCAACATAGGGCCCGGCGACGACGACCAAATCCCCATTCCAACTGCTCGGCACGCAGGTGATGTACTCCGCCCCGCTCGGCTGCGTGCCGACGGGGTCGCAATTTTGAAACGCTGTCGATTGGGCGGCAGCGGGAAGGGGCAGCAGGCTCAGAATCAGCAGGGCGACGGGGAGCAGGCGGTGGGGCGTGGTCATGGTATATCTTCCAGTAGAGCAGCTAGATTAGTGTTCGTTTTTGGCGGTACAGGCACGCCATGGCGTGCCTGTACCGCCAAAAACGAACATGCATATATCCAAGTATAGCGCGCCTACGCCAAGTCTGCTAGAGCAGCCCCAGCTCCCGACCGCGCAGCGCCGCCTGCGTCCGATCGCGCACGCTGATTTTCTGCAAAATGTTGGTCACGTAATTCTTCACCGTCCCTTCGGCCAGAAAGAGCCGCCCGGCGATCTCGCGGTTGCTCAAACCCTCGGCCAGCAGACGCAGCACTTCCGTCTCGCGCTCGCTCAGCGGCTCGACCAGCCCAGCGCTCGGCTCGGCAACTGCGGGCCGCTGCATGGCTGCCGCCACCACGCGCGCCGTCACCGCCGGATCGACGAGCGACTGGCCCGCGGCCACGGTGCGAATCGCCCGTGCCAGATCGTCGCCGGAGGTCGCCTTGAGCAGAAAGCCCTTCGCACCCGCCCGCAAGCCCTCGAAGACGTACTCGTCCTCATCAAAGGTCGTCAACACAATAATTTTGGCATCTGGCCAATCAGCGCAGATTTGCCGCGTCGCCGCCACGCCGTCGAGGTCGGGCATGCGCACGTCCATCAGCGTGACGAGCGCGGCGTTGGCGTCGCGGGCATCGGCGTGCAGCGCGGGGTAGGCATCGAGCGCAGCGCGCCCGTCGCCCGCCTCGCCGACGACGGTCAGGTCGTCTTCCAGTTCGAGCAGCGTGCGCAGGCCGTCGCGCATCAGGCGCTGGTCGTCGACAAGAAAGATGTGGATAAAATTCATGGGGATTGACCAGAAATTATTAACGCGGAGCGCGCGGAGGAAGAGGCGCGGAGGGCCGCAGAGGGGGAGAAAGTCATTTGCTCAAATTTTCTGCGCGGCGCTCCGCGTCTTCTCTGCGCGCTCCGCGTTGAGAGTCCTTTGTTCAAACAAGCTCGTGCTGATTGGCACGATAAACGTCGACTTCACTCCGGCATCCGGCTGCGATTCGACGTGAAACGTACCGCCGAGCTGGGCCGCGCGCTCGTGCAGTCCGCGCAGGCCAAAGCCGCTGTGCTGCTGTTTCGGCAACCCGACGCCGTCGTCGCGCACCGTTAGCGTTACGGTGCGCGGGGCGTCGCCGTTCTGGTGACTCAGCGACAGCCAGGCCTGCGAGGCCTGGGCGTGGCGCTGAATGTTCGTCAGCGATTCCTGGGCGGCGCGGTAGAGCGCGCGGCGGTGGGCGGCGGGCAGGGGCGGCAAGGTATCTGCCAAATCGAGGTGTAGATTGAGATAGGTTGCCTGGGCAAAATTGCGGGCGAGCTCGCGCAGCGCGTCCGCCAGCGCGGGCTGCCTCGCCGCGCCCTCCGGCTCCGGCTCGCGCAGGGCGGCGACGGTGCGGCGCAGCTCGCCCAGCCCCTCGACGACCTGCCCATGCACCGTTCCGATCATCCGCGCCGCGCGGTCGGGATCGCGGGCGGCGAGCTTCTGCGCGCCTTCGAGCTGCACGGCGGCCACGGTCAGCCGGTGGCCGAGCGTGTCGTGCATCTCGCGCGAAAGGCGGTTGCGCTCCTCGGCCAAAGTCAGCGCCTCAACGCGGTTGGCGTAGGCCTGGAGCTGGGCGTGGGCCTCGCGCAGTTCGTCCAGCAGGCGGCGGCTTGTTTGCTCGGCGGCCTCGGCCCGCTTGCGATTCTGTGCCGTATAGCCCATGAAAAAATAGCCCAGCGTTGGTGAGAAGGCGTTGATCAAATTGGCGAGTGGGTTGCTAAAGTCGTTGAATAAGACGAGAACAACAGTCGTGATCAGGCCAAAAACAGCGATCCACACGTAGTTGGCGGGCGAGTTGAACCGCTCACTAACCACGGTGCTAAACATGAAGAACAGAAGGATGAGCACCCAGCCATTTGAGCCAGTGGCAACCACCAAAAGCGCCAGTCCTACCAGCAGACCCATCCGCACATGCTCTTTCTGCGGCGTGGAGTTAGGAATCGACCAGTTCTCTACCAAGATCAGCACAAGCATGATTGGAATAACCAGCCAGCGTCGGTAGTTGTCGTAGGCGTGAATGTTCCACGCCAGCAAAGTCACCAGAATCAAGCCGACCAGCCCAAACCAATTCTCCCAATTTCGGGAGAGGCGAATTTGTTTGTTGGAAGGTATCACAACGTTCATTTTGAACCTTTGGGAAAGCGTAGGGCAAGCAGCGTTAGCCAAAGCAGAACCAGGCCGCACAGCCAAACGAAGCCGTCGCCAAGCCAGGGGTAAAGCGTGCGGGCGCCCTGCACGGGTACGTTGGCGGCCATGACGTGCGGGCTGGTGGTAAAGTGGTCCGTCTGCGCCAGGACGCGCCCCTGGTAGTCCGTTGCCATTGAGCGACCGGCGTTGGTTTGGCGAACTATCGACACGCCGTTTTCGATGCCACGAAAGGTTGCGATCCAGGTGTGGTAGGGGTCGATGGCCTCCCAATCCGATGAAGGGGCCACGAGGATATCGGCCCCGGCGCGCCCCGCCTGCCGGATTAGGCTGGGGAAATCCAGGTCGAAACAGATGGTTTGGGCAATTTTGCCGAAGGGCGTTTGGATAAACACCAGCTTGCCATCACCCCTTGCGTTGCTGTCGCCGGGGACGATTTTGGACTTTAGGTATTCAGCTACGACCTCGCCTTTCGCATCAATCGTCACCAGTTTGTTTTCATTTAGCGCTTCCCCTTCTGTATAGACGGCGAGCGCTAGAATGAGATAGGCGTCGTGGCGCCTGGCAATCTCGCTGGCGCGCTCGAGCAGACGGTTTACATCCTGTGCCCGAATCTCGGCGCTGGCTTCGGACCAGAAAACCAGGCGTGCACCGGCTGCGGCTTCCCGCTCCGTCAACGCCAAGAGCGCATCGTAATGGCGATCCAGCGTTTGAGCAAGCGAGACGGGAATCGGTTCGGCGGTGCGCCAGTCAAAATCCGCTGTGCGCAAGGCTTGCCGCACCGGCTCGTCGTCTACGGTGAGGGAAGCAATGCGCACGGTCTCGCTGGCTGGCGGCGTGACGGTTAGCCGCAGACCCCCCGCTATCAAAATCAGCGCGATGGCAGTCGCCACGGTCAGCACGCCGCGTCGAATACGAGACCCGACAAACGCTTGCGCCCAGGCCCAATTCAGCGCAGAGGCCGTCCAGAATATCAAGAAGACGATGCCCCAGATGCCGGTGATAGCCAGCAGTTGCGACAGGGGCAGGTTCCCGTATTGCGAGTAAGCAAAGACGCCCCACGTTCCGTATGGGCTGGCCTGGGACATGAGGAATAGCACCACGGTCCCAGCGGTTGGCAAGACCAAACTCGTCTTGAACCCGTTCAGGCGCGGAACCAGCACGCGGTCGATCAGCAACGGCAGCATCTGCACGAGCGCAATCCCCACGGCCATGCCGTAGAAGGCGGCGTCCGACACGGGGATCGCTCCCCGCCACCCAACGATAAACGCGGTCGCTGTGGCAATCCACGCCAGCCCACACCCCAAAGCGACGCGCTGTGAGCGCACAAAGCGGACGAGGAAGAGCCACGACAGCCAGGCGGCAAGCGGCACGACAAAGCGACCATCCGACAGGAGTAGAAACCCAAATCCCAACGTGAACCACAACATGGGAGACCAAGTTTGCGTCGCTATACCGTGGATATTGGCGTTGCGGCGAGCGGTGAGCCGGGTTGCGTCTTTTTTGATCGGAAGCGGTACGCTCATAGTCTCTCCTTTGGGTAAGCCGTGCTGTCGGCAAGCACGACCCATCCGCCCAGCGCCAGGTATTCCGCCACCGGAATCGGCTCCGTGCCGCGGACGTAGCGCGTGAAAAAATCGTCGAGATCGACGCCGCTGGTCTCTTCGGCAATGCGCTGCACGGCGGCCGTGTTGAGCGCGCGACCCGATGCGGCGTACTCGGCGTAGACGGCGCGCATTACGTCGTCGAAGCTGCTGTTGTTTTGCGTGGCCCGGCGGATCTGCGAGTCGAGCGCCAGGCCGACGAAGAGACCGCCCGAGTAGACGAGGCCGTGATGGGTGTGCTTGTCGCGGCCCGCTCGGCGCAGCGACAGCTCGCCAAAGCCGGGGTCGGTTGTGTAGCGCTGGTGGTGTTTAGCCAGCACGGCCAGAAAGTCGTCCTGGCTCAGATAGCCAAACTCGCGCGCTGCCTGCAGCGAGTAGTACTCCGTCAGCCCTTCCTTGAACCATTCGGCGTCGCTCGTGCTGGCAACGGTTACGCCGTTCCAAAGGTGGAAAAACTCGTGCAGCACCGTGTGCGCGGGCATCACGACGTTGTCATCCAGCGCCAACACGTCCTCCGAGCCGTCGACGATCAGGCTGAGGTGGTGGCCGATGACTTCGCCGTCGACCTCGCCGCCAGCGTTGATGATGACGACGACGCGCTCGAAGGGCTGCCGGTTCTGGTCGATGGGCGGGCCGCCCAGCAAGTCCGTATAGAAAGCCTGCGCAAATTCCGCGCCCGCCTGCAGCGACTCGCTCGCCGCGATGACCGCGTCGCCGCCAAGCGCCCAGCGGGTCTCTGTGCCCTCGCGCTGTGTCGTAAACGATTCGTGCTGACCCAGCATAAGCATCGCTTCGGAGAGATCGACCAGGTCACGCACTTTGAACTCTATGGGCGCGATGTGGCGCACCGCAAGATTGGCGGGCGCAACTTGCTGCCAGGGCGTAGTGGCGTGCCAGCCGTCGGGCAGCACAAAGCGCACGTCGATGTCGCGGCGGCTGTCTTCGCTGGGCACGAGCGGGCCCTCCATCCAGCCCAAATTGGCGCTGACAAAGGGGCTGCGCATGCGACCGTTCATCACGAAGAGCGAGCGCCCCGTAAAGTACGCGCCCCAGTCGGTCACGAAGGCGGCGCTGTCCAGTCCCGCGTCCCATTCCATCTGCTCGTGCGTCAGCGACAGTTCGTATTCGAGGCGCACCGGCGTGCCCGGTTGCGCGTCGACCCACCACTTTTGGCCGCGCTCCCAGCCGTTCCACAGCGCGCAACGCACAACCTGGGTTGCCGTGCACGGTTCGACGGTCAATCCATTACCCGCTTCATCTACCACGCGCAGATTTTCCACGAACGGTGCGTACGCTTTGGGATAGGGTCCTTCGTGCGTCATAAAGAGCAGCGCGCTTTGCAGCGTCATTGTGGCGGTGACTTGTGCAACGGTCGGCGACGCTTCGCGAATGGTGACGACATACGTCGTTGGCGCGCGGTTGGCCGTGAAGCGAGGGCCGCGCGCCGTGACCAGAATTAGCCCCGCTGCGATCATGGTCAGCAGGAGCAGCAGGGGGAGGCGAAGGCGTTGCATGGCGGCTCTCCCTTAATTGGCCGCAACGGCAGCAGCGGCGGCGGCGACCGGCGTGGCAAACTGTTTGCGATAGTGCGCGATCCAGCGGCTGGTCAGCACCGAGCCAACCACCGCGGGCGCGACCCACACGACCCAGGCGATGTCGACCGGGAGAAAGTCGCCCACGCGCTGCACGGCAAAGGCCGTGAGCAGGCCGATGTAGGAGCCGAGCATTCGATCCATATGATGGTAAAACCACCAGCGGCGGGGCATCTCCTCGCCGCTGGCGTGGCGGCGAAAGCTGCGCAGATCGTCCCGTGCTTGCGTGGCAACCAAGATACCGAAGATGGTGGGTAACAAAATCAGCACAAAGGGCGTATTGCCTTCCAGCGGCAGAGCCGGCAGCAGATTGCCCATCAAGCCGCTCGCTCCAGTAAGCACCAGCGCGATGCCCGTCACCAGCGCAATCGACGCCGCTACCCAGTCGAACGGATGGGGGCCGCGCCGCTGAGCCGGATTCTGGCGGAGAGGGCGGCGGTGGTAGAGGACGCGGTAGCCGCTGATGGCTGCGTATCCGCTCAGCACCGTCACGCCAAAGAGGAAGATGTTCCAGCGCCACATCAGCAGCACCAGCGCCGTCGCGTTGGCGACCATCATCGCCCAGAAGTAGACCTTGCCCCACGTGCGGTGCGCGTCGCCGCCCTTGCGCACGACCATCGCCACCGGCGCAATCACCAGCGCCGTGAGCGCCGTCGCGATGTGGGATTGAATCAACAGCCAGTGTGGCGTGGAATTGGCGCCTGCCTCGAATAACCAGTGAATAATGCCTTGCATGATGTGCTCCTTGCAGCATGAGTTGGTTTGTTGCGCAGAGCATATCGTGATGCCGGTCACGTGACGCAGTGCCGAAGGTCATGCGTTGCAAAGGTGACCGTCACGGCCTGGAGCAAAGGCGAGGTGACCCTGGGCGCATAGGCCGTGATTGTCACCTTTCTCCGTGCGTTGGTCGAGCACCGGCGCAGGGCACTCAACCAGCCTGGTAGCGCCAGTGACAATCACCGTCCGCCGCCTGATGGGGCGAACTATCTAATCTTGGATGGTGACGGTCGCTACTAGCAAAGGTGACTTATCCTTTCGGTTCAGGCGTTACGAAGGGGTAGGTCTTGCTCGTGCGGCTAAAAGCCGCACCTACTCGTGAATTAATTTCACCACAACCCGACCGCGCTGCTGCCCCACCAAAATTTTGTCAATCTCCGCGTCCACCTCCTCCAGCGGAACCTCGTTCACCAGCGAATCGAGCGCGTCGAATTTCCAATCGCTGGCGAGATGTTGCCACAGCCGCTCGCGCACGTCGTGCCCGGCCTGGGCCGAATCAACGCCGATCAGCTTCACCGCGCGTAGGATGAAGGGATAGACCGTTGTTGGCAATTCCGGCGAGGCGACCAGCCCACAGCAGGTGACCGTGCCGCCGTAGGCCGTTGAGCGCAGCGCCGTCGCCAAAATGTCGCCGCCGACGGTGTCCACCGTGCCCGCCCAGCGTCCCCGGAGCAGCGGGCGGCTGCTGCCGTCGACGGCCTCCTCGCGGCTCAGGAAGTCGGTTGCGCCGAGGCCGCGCAGCCAATTATGCGCCTCCGGCTTGCCCGTAACGGCGACGACCCGATAGCCCAGCTTGCCCAGGATGCCGACCGCCGTGCTGCCCACGCCGCCCGTCGCGCCCGATACCAACACTTCGCCGTTATCCGGCGTCACGCCGTGCTGCTGGAGCGCGTCGACGCAGAGCGCGGCGGTAAAGCCCGCCGTGCCCCAGGTCATGCTCTTGCGCAACGTCATCCCATCCGGCAGCGCGACGGGCCATGCGGCGGGCACGCGCACGTACTCGCCAAAGCCGCCGGGCGTGTTCATGCCCAAATTGTAGCCCGTCACAATCACCTCGTCACCAGGCCGGAAGCGCTCGCTCGTGCTCTCTTCGACAACGCCCGTCGCGTCGATGCCGGGCGTGTGCGGGTAGGATTTCGTTACGCCGCGGTTGCCGCTGGCGGAGAGGGCGTCTTTGTAGTTGAGCGAGGAGTAGTGGACGCGGATCAGCACGTCGCCGTTGGGCAGGTCGGCAAGGGGGCGCGTGGCGATTTCGCGAGAGAACGAGCCGTCGTCCTGCTTGGAGACGACGAGGGCGCGGAACGTTTGGGGCATGGAGTGGCTCCTTTGTATACAATTGCGGCGAAGCGGCGGGTCGAGTAGAATTATAGTGCATCTCCGCCAACCGCGTTAGCCAGGATATACCATGCGCCTCGCCCTCTTCTCCGACATCCACGGCAACTCCATTGCGCTCGATGCCGTGCTCGCCGATGTAGAGGCGGCGGGCGGGGTGGACGAGTACTGGGCGCTGGGCGATCTCGTCGCCTTTGGCCCCGATCCGGTTGGTGTAGTGGAGCGGCTGACCGCGCTGCCCAACCTGCACACGGTGCGCGGCAACACCGACCGCTACATTACGAGCGCGGATCGACCGCCACCCGCATTTGATGCAGTCATTGCCGAGCCGGAGCTACTGCCCATCTTTGTCGAAATCGAGGCCTCCTGCTCATGGACGCGCGGTGCCGTTACGGCGGCGGGCTGGCTCGACTGGCTGGTCGATTTACCCTTTGAGCAGCGCCTTACCCTGCCGGACGGCACGCGACTGCTCGGCATCCACGCCACGCCACAGCGGGACGACGACCATCGCGGCCTCGCGCCCATCATAAGCGATGACGAAACCGCTGCGGCACTCGACGGCTGTCGCGCTGACCTCATTGTCGCCGGGCATACGCACTGGCCGATGAATCGGCGCGTGCAGGATTGGCACGTGATTAATCTGGACAGCGTTTTTCAAACGACCGTGCCGTCGATGCAGGCAACTTACATGCTGCTGGAGGCAGACGAGCAAGGCTACACCGTCGAGCACCGCTGGGTCGATTACGATCTCCAAGCGTCCATCGCCGCGACGGAGCACGCGCGACACCCCGGTGCGCGCTACATCATCAAACATTTAACCGGCGGCTACATCCGCCACCACTGGGGCGAGCCGCTGGCGTAACGCGAAGCGCTGCTTCGCGCCGCGGCATCAACCAAAAATCTTCGTGAATTATCAGGGTCGAAGCAGCGCTTCGACTTACAAGGAGCTAACATGTCCAGCAAAACCATCCAAATGAGCGACGACCTGCACGCCTACCTGCTCGACGTCTCCCTGCGCGAGCCGGACGTGCTGCGGCGGCTGCGCGAGGAGACCCGGCCAATGGAGGCCGCCGGGATGCAAATTTCGCCGGAGCAGGGGCAATTTATGCGGCTGTTGATGAAGCTGGTCGGGGCCAAACGCACGCTGGAGGTCGGCACCTTTACGGGCTACAGCGCGCTGGCGACGGCAATGGCGCTGCCGGAGGATGGCTGCATCGTCGCGTGCGACGTGAGCGAGGAGTGGACGTCGATTGGGCGGCGCTACTGGGAAGAGGCGGGCGTGGCGCACAAGATCGATTTGCGCATCGGCCCGGCAGCGGAGACGCTGGCGAGCCTGCTCGACGACGGCCAAGCCGGCACGTTCGACTTCGCCTTTGTCGACGCCGACAAAAATAACTACGACACCTATTACGAGCACGCCCTCAAGTTGGTCAAACCCGGTGGGTTAATTGGGATCGACAACGTGCTGTGGGGCGGTCGCGTGCTCGACGCCAAACGGGATGACGACGATACCGTCGCCATCCGCGCGCTCAACCAGAAGCTGCACGCCGACGAGCGCGTCGATCTAAGCCTCGTCCCGATTGGCGATGGGCTGACGCTGATGCGCGTGCGGTAGCGGCTGCCGACGATGACCGTCGCCGCCCAAGACGTGGTCTCTCGTTTCGGCTAACGGACAGCAGTTGTTGTCTGGCGTGCGTTCAGGAAGATGACAGTCACGGCCCAATCCATTCGGGGCGAGCCAGCCGACAGCGGGCCGTGACTGTCATCTTGGCCGTCATTCCTCTTTCTTTCCCACCACAATTGCCCCGCGAAGCGTGAACGAACTATCCGCCTCCACTCGCAGCGCCTGGCGCACCTCCTGCGGCGCGTTCGCCAGCAGCGTGCGAATCATCTCGACGCTGGTCGCTGGCGTCCTCATGCGCGACGTCCACGAATCGAATTGTAAAAAGAGACCCCACTCGTAAGCGGGTGCATCGCCCTCGCCCACCAAAAATCTCGTCTCAACGAACATCCGCCGCCACTGAGCCACCGTGTGATCGCGCACGTGCGACGGGTCGCGCAGCAGCTCGATGGCCTGCACGTGCGTGTCGACCGTGAAGTCGTCGAAGGAGACAATGTCGCTGAGGAGAAACGCGCCGCCGGGCCTGAGCACGCGGTGGATTTCGCGCAGGGCCTGCTGCGGCTGCGGCCAGTGGTGCGCGCTGTAGCGCGAGACGACGAGATCGAACGTGCCATCGTCGAAGGGCAGCGCTTCGACATCGCCCCGCCGAAAGTCGACGTTGGCGAGGTCGCGCGCCGCCGCATTGTGGCGACACTGCGCCAGCATCGCCTCGGACAAATCGACGCCGGTGACGTGGGCGACGTGGGGCGCAAAGGTCAGCGCCGTGTGGCCCGCGCCGCAGCCCGCGTCGAGCACGCGCCACGTTGGCTGAGGATTCGCAAGGTCAACCATATGCGCCAAATCTTCGCCCTGGGCGTGGACCTGGCTCGTGGTGTAGTTGGCCGCCACGGCGCTAAACTGCTGGTTGACGGCGGCTTTGATCGTGGGGGATGTCATGGGGATTTCACCTTGTTGTTTCACTGTTTACGCATGATGCGTAATGCGTGAACTGATACTCTGCCTTTGGTCAATGCCCACTCGGCTCGAGTACCAGTTCACGCACCACGCACTACGCACTACGCCATCTCCATTACCGGCACGGGCGTCAGCCACTTCCTATACTTCTCGTTGCGCCCGTAAACCACATCGAAATATTGCCTGCCCAGCGCGCTAGTAATCGGCCCCTTCTCGCCGCTGCCCACCTGGCGGTGGTCGATTTCGCCAATGGCGGCAATCTGCACGCCCGTGCCGCAAAAGAAGGCCTCGTCGCAGACGTATAGTTCGGTGCGGTCGATCTCGCGCTCGACAACCTCCACGCCCAGCTCGTCGCGCAGCAGCTGCATCATCGTGCGGCGGGTAATGCCTTCGAGCAGGTTGCTCGTCACCGGCGGCGTGATGACGACGCCGTCGCGTACCAGCATAAAGTTGGCGGCGCTGCCCTCGGCCACGTGGCCATCCTGGTTGAGCACAATCGCTTCGTCAAAGCCGCTGAGCACGGCGTCGCTCTTGATCAGCGCGCTGTTGACGTAGGAGCCGTTGATCTTGCCGCGTGCGGGAATCGCCGTGTCGTCGACGCGTCGCCAGGCGCTGACGCAGGCGCGCAGCGTCCCCTCGCGCAGGTAGCTGTCGACGGGGATGCTAAAGATGGCGAGCTTGTCCGTGGCGTCGTGGAGCCAGACGCGAAAGATGCCGTCGTCTTTGTAGACGATGGGGCGGATGTAGCAATTTTGTCGCCAATTCTCACGCGCCAGCAGCTCGACGGTGATCTCGGCGAGCGCTTCGGGCGTGTAGTCGAAGTCGCAGAGCAGAATGCGGGCGCTGTTGAGCACGCGCCGGTAGTGGTCGACGAGGCGAAAGGCGTAGAGCTGCTCCTGCTCCTCGTTCCAGTAGCCGCGCAGACCGCCAAAGCAGCCCGTGCCGTAGTGCAGCGTGTTGCACATAATGCTGACTTGCGCCTGCTCAATGGGGACGATTTCCTGGTTGAAGTAGGCAAACTTGGTCATAATCTCTCCTGAAGAATGGAATGCGGATTGGGCGGATTGGGCGGATGAAGGCGGATTTAGTGTTGCAATGAGTTCTCGGTCAATCAATCAATTTGACGCGGAGGCGCGGAGGCGCAAGCGAGTCAACGGATTGTCATTTCGACCGGAGGGAGAAATCTTTTGATGGCACACAGGATCGGGCTATTATTCAGCAATCATCGCAACTAACTTCAACGCCGCCGACTGACTGATTTGTTATTTCGCGAAAAACATTCGCAAGTTGAGCCCAGATTTCTCGCATCCGGCGTCGAAGCGACCGCTACGCGAGCGAAATGACAAAGACGTTTGTTACTCGCTGATCAACTCCGCCCGCCACCACGCCGGCGTTTGGCGACGCATCATCGCGCGCTCGGCGTTGGCCGGCTCAAAGCCAAATTTTTTGTACAGCGCGTGGGCGTCGCGGGTGAAGAGCAGGCTGGTCGTGTTGTCCGCCAGCGCCGGACAGTTGATCACGCACTCGATTAACCAGACGCCCAAGCCCTGCCCGCGATAGTTGTCCAGCACAAACACGTCGGCCAAGTACGCAAAGCGGGCGTAGTCTGTGACAACGCGCCCGAGACCAACCTGCCGTTCGCCGTCACGCGTATCGTACAGCCCAAAGTTGAGCGAATTCGCCACGCCGCGCTCGACCAGTTCGCGCGGGACGCCCGGCGACCAGTACGAGCGCGCCAGGTAGCCGTGGATCACGTCAAGGTCGAGCCGCGCGGGGTCAGTGCTGATGAGGTAGGGCTCGCGACGGTATTCATATAGGTGATTCATGGTCAAATAACGTAGGTGCGGCTTGCAGCCGCACGATGATAGCAGACCGCATCGGATAAGCTGATGGGGAAGGCAGTGATTGCGCAACTGCAAGCAGCGCCTACGATTGCGACGAGGTCTCCACCTGCCGCGCAATCTGCGCCAGATGCACCGCGTCGTGGTAAACATCGTGCACGGTGTGGTTGAAAATCGACACCGGCCCCGGCAGGCCGTGGTGACCGCTGCGCTGCCACTGCTCGTCCGACAGATCGCGCAGATTGGCGACGTGCTCGGCGCGGAAGCGGGCGTAAGCGTCGACGGCTTTGTGCAGGTCGCTGCCCGCATAATCTTTTTCCACGGCCAGCGCCTCTTGGTCAAAGCCGCTGATGCGCGGATTCTCCTCGTCGCGCAGCAAGCGCATCCGCCGCGACATGACCTCCTCGGTATCGCGCAGGTGGCAGACGATTTCGACGACCGACCACGCTTCGTCGCTGGCGCTATCGGCGTGGGGGGTGCGCGCCTGCTCGGCCGAGAGATGGCGCACGAGATTGCGCAGAATTTGGGGCGTCGCTTCCAGCGCGTCGACCAGCTCCCGCTGTGAGTTGTACATGGGTAAATTCCTGTTGGGTTGGTGATTTTGTTGCGTCGTCAGTCGCGATCGGCGACGAATGAATTCGCCGCCTAATTTGCGAAACGTGCTCAAGCACGTTGTAGCGCAGGCGCGTCGTGAGTTTCTCGATTTGCATACTCCGCGGGCGCAAAGAAGACCAGCACCCGCAATTCCTTCTCGATGCTGTGAAAGCGATGCTCGATGTGCGCTGCCACAAACACCACGGACCCCGCCTCCACCGCGCGATCCTCACCGTCCACGAAAATTTTTCCACGCCCACCCATCACCACGTAGACTTCGTCCTCCACGTGCGGCTGCTGCGGGTCGACGCCGCCAGCGGGCAGCACGTACAGCCCCATGCTCAGCGACGATTCGCGCAGGAATTCGAGATAGGCGTTGCTGGAGTCGGCGTGCCGCTGGAGTAACTCATTGGTTTCAAACGCTCGCATTCTTTGCTCCTTTATCGCTTTGGTAGGTCAATCGTTTCCTGCGGTGCAGTGCGTTGCCTCAATTTCCCGGTTCATTGCGGAGAATTTGGTGACCAGCCGCTCCGGTGTAAAAAATGTAATCTTGCCGTCGTGGCAGCAACCAACCAGCTTGTAGCACATGCTAAAATTGGCAGCGGCTTTCTGTATCTCCACCGATGGTAGCGCACCGCAGGCCGCCTCAATCCCACGCCGAACGTGCGTCCACGAGAGCACGTTGATATGATCGATTATCGTTCCTATAAAGACAATGCGGTTGCCAAAGAAGGCCTGCTCAAAATCGATGTAGCCGGAAATAGTTCCATTGTTGACCAGCACATTGCTGGCGTTCCAATCCAGCTTGCAGAGCGTCGGCTCGCCCCAAAATCTATCTAGCGCCAACACGCGCTGCGTCGACTCGACCGCGTGCCGAATCTCCTCCCGTTGAAATTCAGGATTGGCGTCCAGATGTTTGCCGATAACATCCACCATGTGGGCTACAAGCGTTTCAATGTCGTGACTGCCCGGAAAGTTTTGCCGGGCCGCTGCCTCTACTGCCGACGACGGCTCGTGCCGCAAAAACTGCCCCATGTGGTGACCGTGCGCGTGGCTTAGCGCGTTGAGCTGCATTTGCGTCAATGCTTGGTGGCAAACAGAAAGCGGCATGCCTTCCAGCCGTTCGAGCGTGATAGCAATTGGGCAGTCGTGCGCGACAAGTTTCGGGATAGCTGAAAGACCGGCATACCAGCGGTAAAACGCCAGTTCACGCAAACACTTCTTTCGCGGATCGCCATTGTCGTTATACCGCTTCCGCACGCATGGCAATCCATCAACGAGTTCCAGCGAAACCTGGCTTTTGTTTCCCTGTATCAGCTTCATATTTGCCTCAGCGAACGAGCAGTTCCTTCACCGCCGCACGATCAGCCATACGCCTAGCAAAATCACCGCCATCCCCGCCAGCGACGAAAGCGTGAGCGGGCGCTCCTCCGCGCCAAACAGCCCAAAGTGATCGACCAGCGCCGAGGCGATGTACTGCGCCGCCACAATCGTTGTAAACGCAGCCACCGTCCCCAGCCGCGATACGCTAAAGCCAATCGCGCCCACAATCACCAGCCCTAAAAAACCGGCAAAGAGGGCGTAGGTCGGCACGCTGCGCCACGCGCTTAAATCGCCACCGCGCGCCAGCAGCATCACCAGCCCAATCGTTAGGCCACCCAAGCCGTAGGTGATGAAGACGCTTTCCAGCGTGCCCATCTCGCGCGTCATCAGCCCCATAAATTGGCCCTGGATGGTGACAAACGCGCCCGCCACCACGGCAATTAAAATCAGCAGTCCAATATTGCTCATAGAATCAACGTTTCCGTATAGCTAAAAAATTTAACGCGGAGGCGCGGAGGCGCAAGGCAAAGTGCAGGAAGCCACTGATCCGTGGGATGGACCATCTTTTGATTGGACAGTCGTCGCGCACAAAGCGCAGCCGACGAGCCAACCCTTTTGCGTCTTTGCGCCTCCGCGTTAAATTGGTTTGCCTGCCCCAATTCTAGCGATTTACCAGCGCTTTTAACGCGTTAAACAGCCGCTCCACATCCGCGCTCGTATTGTACAGGTGCGGCCCCACGCGCACCGAATCGCCGCGGATGCTGACGTAGATTTGCTGCGCCGCCAGCCGCTCGCCGATGCCCGCCGGCACGCCGCCCGGCAAGCGCAAGCCAATCAAGTGCGACGCGCGCTGATCGCTCGGCAGCGTGGTCGCGCCGATGGCGCTGGCGTGTGCGGAAATTTCGTTCGTAAGCGCGCGCAGGCTGCGGGCGATGTTGTCGACGCCCCACTCGACAATCTGCGAGAGCGCCGCAATCGCCATGGGCACGAGCACGAAGTTGGAGTTTTCGCCCACGTCAAAGCGACGCGCGCCGGGGCGGTAGTCGTCGGCGTAGTCGACCAGGCGCGCAAAATTTTCGCTGCCCGCTTTGTGAACCCAGCCGTATTCCAGCGGCACGCCCTGCTCGCGCCACTGCGGAGCCGCGTAGAGATAGCCCAAACTGTACGGCCCCAGCAGCCACTTGTACCCAGCCGCCACCAGAAAATCGGGCTGCACCGTCGCCACATCCAGCGGGTGCGCGCCGAGCGACTGCGTGGCATCGACGACCAGCGCCGCGCCCACCTGCCGCGCTCGCTCGCCCACGCGCACCAGGTCGATCAGGCTGCCGTCCGTCCAGTGGCAGTGGGGCACGGCGACGACGGCGGTGTCGTCGCCGATCGCGTCGAGCACGGCCTCCGTCCAGCCGCTGTTGACTTGGCGGCGGACGGTGCGAATCTCGGCTCCGCTGGTTTGCGCCACCTCGCGCCAGGCGTAAACGTGCGACGGAAATTGTTCGTGCAGCACCACGACATTCTGCCCGCGCGACACCGGCAGATTCGCCGCCGCAATCGCAATCCCATAGCTCGCCGAGGGCACGAGCGCCAGCGCTTCGGCATCCGTGCCCATGATTTGCCCGGCCAGCGCGCGCAACCGCTCCACGTTGGTGAAAAAGTCTCGCGGCGAAACCTCCCACGGCGTGGCCTTGCGCGCCACGGCCTCCAGCCCGGCCCGCGTCACGCTGCGCAGCTGCGGCGACATGTAGGCCGCATTGAGAAAGGTGACGCCGTCGGGAATGTCGAAGAGGTGGCGCTGGGAAGAAATTTGGTTGACCATGTTGCGTGCTATTCCTGTGAATTTACGATTTTAGATTTACGAAGAGGCTCGTCGATCCGGTCGCCCTCCTAAATCTAAAATCGTAAATTTTGTTGTTTACAGTCTCATCTCGCCAACGATCACCGTCACCGCTGGGCCGCCGACCTTGACCGTCTCGATGTCGTCGCGCGGCCCAATCACCTCCACCTGTGCTGCGCCGGGCTGCTGCAGCCAGTGCCCCTGCTCGGCGACAAAGGTCGGCTGCTCAATCAGGCCGTAGCGCCAGAGGTACGTGCCCATGTTGCCTGTGGCCGAACCGGTGAAGGGGTCCTCGAAGATGTCCGGCGGCGGGGCAAAGTGGCGGGCGAAGGTGTCGCCGGCGTCAGTTTCGCCTCCCAGGCAGAAGAGATGCACGCTGAAAAAATCGGCGCGCTGGTGAAACTCGGTGAATGCGGTCAAATTCACGGAGACGTGCCGCAGTGCGTTCTGGTGCACCAGCGGCACCATCAGCTGCGGCGTGCCGGTGTTGACCGTCTGAATGGGCACGTCGCCAAGTGCGGCTTCGACCGGTAGCCCAAAGATCGGCAGCACCTCCGCTGCGTCGTAAGTCGCGAGAAACTGAGGCTTTCGCTGGGACATCGTCACCTGCTGGACGTTGCCGTCCTCTGTTTCAACTTCCACCAAAATCGGGCCGTCGCGCAGCTCCAGACGGACGGTGAGGCCTTCGCCCATCAGCGGCAGCCGCCCCGTCTCGACCAGCGCGAAGATCGTGGCAATCGTCGGGTGGCCGGCCAGCGGAATCTCATCGCTGGGCGTGAAGAAGCGCACGCGCACATCCGCCTCGGCGGGTTTGGTCGGCGACAGCACAAAGGCCGTCTCGGAGAGGTTGTTCTCGCGCGCGATGGCCTGCATCGTCTCATCGCTCAGGTCGTCGGCGTCAAAGACAATGGCGCAGGGGTTGCCGGTTAGCGGCGTGCTTGTAAAGGCGTCGACCTGCATGAAGGGGTAGGTGGCCATGGTGGTGCTCCCTTTGAAATTTACGATTTTAGATTTACGAGAAGAGGTAGTCCGCGACGCCTTGTAAATCAAAATTGATTGATGACTCGCTGTATCTGCTGAACATGCGCCTCGCCGTGCTCGACGTAGAGCCGCAGCTGATCCGCCAGCGTGACGGTGCGGTCGTCGCCGGGGTGATAGCCCGTGCGCTGCCACGCTTCGTCGCCCAGGCTTTGCCAGAAGTTGACCCAGCGCGCGTGCAGATGTTCCAGCAGCGCCAGCGAATCGCCAATGTCGGCGCTCGTGGCATCCGGCAGTTCGCCCCAGGCGGCCTCGTTGTAGGGGCGCAGCGTGGGGCGATCCTCCGTCGCGATCAGTTTGCAGCGCACGTAGCTGTTGAGGTGTGAATCGGCGAGGTGATGCACGTTCTGCGCGATGCTCCACTCGCCGTCGATGGGCCGGGCGGTTAGCTGCGCAGCGCTGAGGTCGCGCACGAGGTCGGCGACGCGGCTGGGCAGGTCGCGCAGTTGGTCGATTTGCTGTTGTCGGTTGGTCATCGTCTACTCCGATTTAAGCGTGAAGGTTGCGGTTAATTCAATGGGTAGGTCAAGCGGCAGCCGCTCGACGCCAAAGAGCGCGCGAGCGTGTCGACCCGCATCGCCGAGCGCGTGCAAAAACAGGTGCGACGCCCCGTCGACCACCTGCGGGAATTCATCCCACCCCTCCACCGTCGTCAAGTAGGCCTCGAATCGATTGAGACCCAAGATTTTGTTGAAGCCGACATAGTGCTCCATCTGCGCCAACACGTTCAGCGCGCACAGCTCGGCGGCACGATAGCCATCCTCGGTCGTCAACTCGCGACCGAGTCGGCCGCAATAGACGATTTCATCGCCATGAAAGGGAAATTGTGCAGCCACATAAGCAAGATTGCCAATCACGCGCACGGAATCGTACGACCCGCCGGGCTTGGGCGGCGGCGGCAGCGACAGATTGCGATCCGCCAGTTTTTGAATGACGTTCATCTTACTCCTATCTGCGTTTATCCGCGTCCATCTGCGGTTAGATTAGCCAGCGCCACGCCAAAAAGACCGCCATCCCCAACACAATCGTGATCAGCAAACTTTGCCCCCGCCAGCGCATCGGCGCAATGCGCCCGCTCCACCACGCCACGCCCACCGTCGCCACGCCCGCGACGAGGTAGGCGTTGTCGATGCCGAGGTCGAGCGTCGCGCCGTCCGGCATCAGCAGCACCGGTGCGACAATCGCCGCCAGCACGACCGGCGGCACGAAGGTCAAGCCGCGCTGCACGAGCGGCGGCAGCGTCACCCGGCCCAGGAAGGCGAGCACGGGGTAGCGCACGCCAAAGGTCACGAGCGCCATGCCGAGGATGAGGAGGAATTCGTTCATTGCGTTACCAAGAATTTTCAACGCGGAGTGCGCGGAGAAGGCGCAGAGGGCCGCGGAGAATAAGAGAAGGAGCGATCCGCGCAATCCGCGCAATTCCGCGCAATTCGCGCAATTCGTGGCTAAATCTCTTTCCGTTTCAGCATTACGCCCACCGCCACCCCAATCAGCGCCGCGACCATTAGCCCCAGCTTGTGCGGCAGCGGATTCAGCGCGACTGCGGTTGCCGCCCCCGCCAGCACGGCCGCCAGGGTCGCGCGGTTGCGCACAAAGGGCACGAGCAGCCCGATGAAGGTGACGACCATCGCAAAGTCCAGCCCCCACTCGCTGGCGTTCGGAATCGCCTGCCCCAGGCGCAGGCCGATGAACGTCCACAGCTGCCAGTTGACGTACATCGCCAGCGCCGAGCCGAGGTAGTACCAGTGCTTGAAGGGCGATTGGTCGTGGTGCGTATAGCGAGCTGCGGCAATGGCGAAGGTTTCGTCTGTGAGCCAGAAGCCAAGCGGCACGAGCCACCACTGCGGCAGGTGCTTGACGTGCGGCGCCAGCGTGGCGCTGTAGAGCGCGTGGCGCAGGTTGACGATGAAGGTGGTCGCCACGATGACGGCGACGCCCGTGCCCGCCGTCACTAGGCCCGCTGCGATAAACTGTGCCGATCCGGCAAAGACGAAGATCGACATGCCCATCGTCGCCGCCGGGGACAGACCGCTGGTGATGGCGAGCGCGCCAAAGATTGCACCGAAGGGGGCCGCGCCAATTATCAGCGGAACGGTATCGCGGACGCCGTCGAGGAGTTCGCGGCGGCGGGTGGCCTCAAAGTTAGATTGTCTGGCAACGATTTCTTGAATCATGCTGGCTTTTCTCGTCGGTTGTGTTGAGACGCAGGAGCGTCTCGGTCGGCGTTCCCACGCAGAGCGTGGGAACGAGCAGCCAAGAGCGTGGGAACGAGCAGCTGATCTCTCAATTCCCAATCTCCTGCGCCACGCGCACCATCGCCGCCAGGCTGCGCTCGACATCCTCGCCCGTCGTCGCCCACGACGAGACGCTGATGCGCATGGCCGCGCGACCCTGCCACACCGTGCCGCCGCACCAGCACGTGCCCTCCCGCTGAATCGCGTCGATCACGCGCCGGGTGACTTCGTCCCGTCCAAACGACACGAGCAGCTGATTGAGCACCACCTCGTTCAAAATCTCAAAGCCCGCTGCCGACAGCCCCTCGGCAAAGCGCCGCGCGTGGCGACACGTCCGCGCCACGAGGTCGGCCACGCCTGCGCGTCCCAGCGACTGCAGCGCCGCCCACACTTCGACACCGCGTGCCCGCCGTGAAAATTCGGGCACGAACTGATTCGGCTCGCGCGCGTCGCCCGTCGCTAAATAGGCTGCGCCGACAGTCATGGCAGCCTGCAAAGGGGCGGCGTCGCGGCAGAAAACGAGGCCGCAGTCGTAGGGCGTGTTGAGCCACTTGTGTGCATCCGTCGCCCACGAATCGGCGAGCTCGACGCCGTTGACTAAGTGCGCGTGCCCCGGCGAGGCGGCGGCCCACAGCCCAAACGCCCCGTCGACGTGATGCCATGCGCCTGCCTCCTGCGCTGCTTCACCGATAGCTCGCAGCGGGTCGGTCGCGCCGGTGTTGACGTTGCCCGCCTGGGTGCAGACGATGGTCGTGGCCTCCAGCGTCGGCAGCGCGTCCGACCGCATCCGCCCCTGCCCGTCCACGGGCACGCTCGTCACCCGCTGGCGACCCAGCCCCAGCAGCCCCAACGCCTTGCGCACGCTCACGTGGACTTCGTCGCCGACGACGACGGTGATCGGCGGTGCGCCGAACAGCCCATCCGCCTCCACGTCCCAGCCCTGCCGCTGCAAAATGGCGTGGCGCGCCGCGGCCAGCGCCGTCAAGTTCGCCATCGTTGCCCCGGTGACAAAGCCGCCCGCGCAGCCGCTGGGCAAACCGAGCACGTCTGTCAACCAGCGCAGCGCAATTTCCTCCAGCCGCGCCGCCGCGGGCGACATCATGGCCAGTGCGCCGTTCTGGTCCCACGCGCTGGCTAACTGGTGCGCCGCCAGCGCCGCAGGCAGCGAGCCGCCGGTGACAAAGCCGAAGTAGCGCCCGCCCGCCGTGGCGACGGTCGCGGGCGAGCCGATCTCGTCCAGCAGCGCCAGTACGACTTTGGGCGAGGAGGGCGCGTCCGGCAGCGGCGTGTCGAAGACGTCCAGCGCGTCGAGGGCCTCGCGCGTCGGGAAGACGGGGCGGTCGTCGAGCGTGTTGACGTAGGTGGCCGCGCGGTCGGCGGCGTTGGTTAGGAGTGTGTTCATTAGGTAACGCGAAGCGCTGCTTCGCGCCTCGTAAATTTTTTCCGCTCCTAAATTAACGGCGAATCGGGTAACTTTGTCCGGGGCGAAGCAGCGCTTCGCGTTACACGAGCGGCGTGTAATCCTGCCTTGGCCTGCGCCGTTCGACGCCGTGCTCGAGGCGCTGGCGGATCAGCTCGCCCAGCAGCTGGACGCCGCTGCGGATGGCTTCGACGCTCTGGCAGCCAAAGGCGAGGCGCAGGTGCAGCGAGGCGTCCGGCTGGGCGAGGAAGACTTCGCCGGGCGCAACGGCTAGGCCGTGCTCCAGGGCGACGCGGTGGATGTCCGCCAGCGCGTGGTGGCGGGGCAGGGTGAGCCAGCAGCAGAAGCCGCCGCGCGGCTGCGTCCACGAGACGCCGCTGGGCATGTGGCGACCCAGCGCGTCGAGCAGGGCGTCGCGCCGTTCGCGGTAGACGGGAATGACGCGGCGCAGGTGGCGTTTGAGGCCGCCGTTGTGCAGGTAGAGCGCCAGCGCGCGCTGCAAAATCGTCGAGCCGCAGAGGTCGCCCGCGCGGCGCAGCGAGATCAGCCGCTCGTGCAGCGGCGGCGGGGCGACGACAAAGCCAATGCGCAGCGCGGGCATCAGCGATTTGGAGAAGCTGTTGAGGTAGACGACCGAGCCGCTGCGGTCGTGGGCCTTGATGGGGCCGCGCATGGCGAGGTCTTCGCGGCGGGTGGCATCGGTATTGTCATAAGACAATTGGCCGTAGATGTCATCCTCAATGATCAGAAAGCCGTGACGTTCGGCCAGCGCAAGCAGCTGCTGGCGACGCGCGTTGCTCATGCAGACGCCGGTGGGGTTTTGAAAGGCGGGCACGCTGTAGAAAAAGCGCGGCCGCTGCTCGACCACGGCGCGCTCGAGCGCATCCATGTCCGGCCCGCACGCGTCGAGCTGTATGCCGACGGCGCGGATGCGCTGGGCTTTGAGCACGTTGAGCAGGCCGAGATAGGTCGGCTGCTCGACCAAGACCGTGTCGCCCGGCTGGGCCAGCGCCTGCGTCACCATGGAGAGTCCCTGGGTGAGGCCGTTGGTGACGACCACGTCATCGGGCATGATGTCCAGGTGGCGGTCGCGCAGCATCTCGGCGATTTCGATGCGCAGTTGGGGGTTGCCCTGGGTCGATTCGTAGGAGAAGAGTTCGCCATCCGCATCCCGGCTGATTTCATGGAAGCAGGCCCAGAATTCCTCGGCGTGGAGCAGCGAATTGTCCGGCGACGCGCCCGCCATCGAGCGGATGCCCGCCACGCGCCCCACGTTGAGAATGTCGTCGATCACGTTTTCGTGGGTGAGCGGGCCGCCGTTGGCCATGTTGGCCGCTGTCGGCAGCGGTCGCACGCTCTGGCTGACAAAGGTGCCGCGCCCTACCGTCGCCTCGATCCAGCCGCCGCTTTGCAGCTCGCCGTACGCATTCTGCACCGTCAGCCGGGTGACGCCGAGTTCGGCGGCCAGCTTGCGCACGGTCGGTAGGCGCGTGCCCGCGGGCAGGTGTCCGTCGCCGATGCGCGTTTTGACGTGCTCGGCAATCTGGCGATAGAGCGCGGTGTTGTCGTCGCGATTGAGCTGGAGGGAGATGGACATGGGAAGATGAGGAGTGAAACGTGATGCGTGAACTGGTGACTGGCTCGTTCCCACGCTCCGCGTGGGAATGCCTTCTTCGACGCTCTGCGTCGCCGTGTGCCTGCCCCGATTCTTTGTTGATTACACGACGACGCAGAGCGTCGAGCCTGCATCCCGACGCGGAGCGTCGGGACGAGCAATTATGCCGCTTCCCCCACCGCCTGCGCCCGCCCCAGCACGGAGACGTCCGAAATTGGCAGGTGAACCAGAGCCGCGAAAATCGACAGAGCAATGGCGATTGCCCAAACGACCTCATACGTGCCCGTCGCATCGTAAAGCCGACCGCCCAGCCACACGCCGAGGAAGGCCCCAATCTGGTGGCTGAGAAAGACGATGCCGTAGAGCGTGCTCAAGTAGCGCGAGCCGAACATGCCGGCGACCATGCCGCTGGTCAGCGGGACGGTGGCGAGCCAGAGGAAGCCGATCGCGCCGCCAAATAGCAGCGCCGTCGTGCCGGTGATGGGTACGAGCAGAAAGAGTGTAATCACGACGCCGCGGGCCGCGTAAATTAGGGTGAGCAGCCACTTGCGCGGGTAGGCATCGCCGAGGTAGCCAAAGAGAAAGGAGCCGGCGATATTGAACATGCCGATCAGCGAAAGCGCCGTCGCGCCCGTCATGGGGTTGACGCCGCTGTCCGAGAGAAAGGCGGGCAGGTGGGTGGCGATAAAGGCGACGTGGAAGCCGCAGACGAAGAAGCCCGCGTTGAGCAGCCAGTAGCCGCCGTGGCGACGGGCGCGGTTGAAGGCCTGCGTCATCGTGTCAAATTCGAGGGCGTCGCCGAGGCTGGCCTGCGTGCGGGCGCGCGGGCGGTTGGGCAGGCCGAGGGAGAGCAGCGCAATCGCGGCCACCGCTGCGGCCAGAATCACAAAGGAATTGCTCCAGCCAAAGCGCAAGAGCGTCCACTGCGCGAAGGGAATCATCAAAAACATGCCAAACGAGCCGGCGGCGGTGATCAGCCCAAAGGCCGTGCTGCGCTTGCTCGGCGGCACGACCTGCGCCACCGCGCCCAGCACCACCACGTAGGAGGTTCCCGCCAGCGCCAACCCTGTGAGCAGACCGAGGTTCACGTATAAAGCCGACGGCGCTTCGGCTGTCGACAGGAAAAAGAGCGCCACGCCGTAGAGCAGCCCACAGGGCAGCGCGACGAGGCGCGCGCCAAAACGGTCGGCCAGGATGCCGAGCAGGGGCACGCCAAACATAATGTTTTGCAGCGCCACGGCCAGGCTAAAGACCTCGCGCCCCACGGAGAGGCTCTCGCTGACGGGCTGCAAAAAATGCCAAACGACTGGCGAATCCCCATGCTCAGCACAACGATCAGCGCCGAGCAGGTGACGACAACGGCGGCGGCGCGCCAGTGCCAGGGGGCGGGTTGAGAGTCGACGCGTTGCATGGCTGGTTTCCAGGTGGATGAAGTTGGAGGAACTGGGCCGATTGTACAGCGTCAATCGGGATTTGGAAAGGGACAATGGGGGGAAGGGAGGGGGGTCAATAGAAAAAGGCCAGCTTCTTTTGAGAAGCCAGCCTTTCTGTGAAAAATAAATTGTTTTGCTTGTCTTACTCGATTGCACGAATTGACTCTGCCAAATGGCGAATCGCTTGCAAATTGGTCTGCGTTTGCTCGTCGAGCGTGCCGGTGTTGATTTGTTCAACTAACTTCTGCATCAGGGCATCGAACTGCTGCGGCCCCTCTCCCTGGCAGTTCAACCCTCCGCCGGGTTGAATTTCAAGCTGCTCAATTTCCTGCTGCCGTGAGTCGGACAGGAAGGGTGAAATAAAACCGAAGCCATTGATGATTTCGTTGTCAGGTAAGTCGATAGCGACAATCGCTTCGGGCTGGTGGAAGACGCCTGAACTTGGATTGCAAACCCACTGCGCTTCCGGCACGCGCACCATGAAAATTACACCGGGCTCTACTTCTTCGCAAATCGAAGCGCCGTATTGTCTGCAAGGCCCCGGAGAATTAGAGTATGTGAAGCCACCAAAAGTGCCAGCTCCCCCGCCGTGCGGCTCCATGAAGTTACCGCTGACTCCACTAGCAACGATGCCCCTAGTCCACAAATCGTAGTTGTAACTATAGCCGCAGTAATTACTTTCGCTAAAGGTGCTCGTAATCGTGCCCCAAACGGTGGGGTGCTCGAATTCGATACCGAGCCGTTCATCGATGCAATGGGCAAAATCGCCGCTTGGAGTACAGGCCAGCGTTGTCTGAACCGGCTCTGTCACCCTGCTTCGGCCCGAAGTCAGAAATTGATCGACTTCGACAACTTGCGAATCGGGGCCATCGGGCAAGATGCCGTTGAACTGCACCCAATCGCCGATTTCGATATCTGCCAGCGTCGCGCGTTCCTGGCGAAAGATGCGGAGGCAGAATGGAAATTCGACGGTTGTGGTCGTACCATCCTCAAGACTAACCTGCAGGGCCTGGGCTTGCGAATCGACCGCTTGAACTTGCGCGATTTCAAAGGGGCCGGGATCGTGTAAGGTTACGTCGGTGAACGGTGTAGCTGGGTCAGCAAAGACCGTCATCGTACCGTAACCATCTACACGGGCTATCCATTCACCCGGCACAACATTCGCCAATGCAATGCGGTTGCGTATCCAAATTTCGGCGTCGGGTAAGATGTGGAGCGTGTTTTGGGGGAGGTCGTTGGAGATAGTGGCGACCAAGTAATCCGCTTGAGGATCGAGGCTGCTCACAAACCCCCCTTCACTGTGCGTGACAGGTTCCGGCGTTGGCGTCGCCGTCAGACCGTCGGATTGTACGACAAGCGGTGATTCGGACTGCGCGAGAACTGAGGATTCATCAGATGAAGGCTGAACTGCGGCAATTGGTGATTGCTCCGCCACGCCCCCAGCACAGGCGCTGGAGAGCAAGCAGCAGCACAACAGGAAGAAGGAATAGAAGCGCATTGGCGTTCTCCGGGCAATTTGGTAAGGGGTAACGGAAATTTTCCACACCGGTTGCGACACAAAAAAGAGTCACAACAACGATAACGTCAGAGTTGCTTCCGCTGTTCCTTACAGTACAGCAAAAAGAGTCCGGCTTTTCCCAAAAAGCCGGACTCTTTTTGCTGTACCAACTACCGATTCACGCTATAGCCGTTCGACTGCCGGTGCAGGAGGGCGTTGCTGTGTGAGTGAATGATGTGAGCGAAGCAGCGCCTCGCCCTACCAATCCTCGTGCCGCGCCTGATCGTACTGGACGCGCACGTGCTGGCCGCGCTGCGTTGATTCGATGGCGGCCAGCGCAACGGCGAGCGAGCGCACGCCGTCCTCTGCCGTGGCCACCGGCTCCACTTCGCCGTGGCCGTCGTGCTCTATGTTGCTATGCACGGCGTCGTTAAACGAGCGGATAACGTCGCTGTAGACGTTGGCGCCGTGGTCAAACTCGATTTCTTCCACGTTGCCGTTGCGCCGCAGCGTCAGCGATTTGGCAGGGTGGTGCGTCATCGCTTCGTCGGCGAAGAGGGAGCCTTCCGTGCCGTGCACCTGAAAGCCCGTGCCCGCGTGCTTGATCGTAAACGCATCGTGGAACTGGGCCAGCAGGCCGCTGCGAAAGCGCATCGTGCCCATCACCGCATCCTCCACCTTTTCGCCCAGCCCCTGCCGCTCCGAAATCGCCGAGACGACGTCGACCTCGTCGTTGAGCACAAAGCGCAGCGTGTCCGCATCGTGCACGGTAATGTCGAGAATGACGCCGCCGCCGGCGCCCGGCGATTTGATGCGCCACGTTTGCAGCTGGGGCGGCAGGTAGACGGCGTGGAAGACGCGCGCGGCCAGCGGCTTGCCAATCGCACCATCGGCAATTAAATTGCGCATCTTCACAAAGTGGGGCGCGGCCCGCAGGTGCTGATTCGTCCCCATCACGACATCGGCGCGCCGGCACTCGGCCACCATTTCCAGCGCGTCGCCCAGGGTGAGCGCCAGCGGCTTTTCACAGAGGACGTGCTTGTCGTACTGCGCCGCCTGCACCGTTGCAGCCAGGTGACGCTCGTTGGTGGTGCTCACGTAGACCACGTCGACTTCGTCATTCTCGAGCAGATCGTCCAGCGAATCGTAGAAGTGGGGGATGTCGTTGGCCGCGGCAAATTCGCGCGCCCGCCGCATCGAACTGCTGCGCACGCCGACGACGCGGCTGTCCGGCTGCGCGTTGATGGCGTCGATCATGTAATCCTCGGCAATCGCGCTGGCGCCGATCAGGCCCCAGCCGAGGGGAGTTTGGGTAGTCATGTAGGTTGAATCTCCGGTATGATGTTGCAGGTTGCAGGTTGCAGGTTGCAGGTTGCAGGTTGCAGGTTGCGGGTTGCAGGTTGCAAGTTGCAGGTTGCGGGTTGCGGGTTGCGGGTTGCGGGTTGCGGGTTATTGGTCGCGTTGTTGTTTGGCGGTAATTGAGAGGCCAGAAATAATTTCGTTGGTGAGGCGTAGGCGATGCTCGACGACATCCGTTTCCAGGGCGTGTCGCCCGCGGAAGTACCAATCTTGGACTTCCCGGGCCGAGCCGAGCGAGATGCGCAAGAAGCGGGCATAGTCTTTACCGTAACCGCGCTCATAGCCTTCCTCGATATTCGCCGCAACTGAACCGGTGCTGTCCACAAGTTGCCAGCCGACCCCCTTGCCTTGCGGCGTTGCCAGCAGCTTCTCCGCATCAAACCAGGCCAAATCTGCCAAAAAGAGAGCCCGTCGATACACGCGAAATCGCCATAGCGGTGCATCCTTCATCAACTGTGGAACCTCCTCTACCCACTCCTCATATTTGCTCCACATCATCTAGCTCCTCTCTACACTACCTACCCGATCCGCCACCCGCAACTCTTCACCCGCAACTCGCTACTTCTCCCCCGCCGCCTCAATATGTTCTGCAATCAGCTGGTGAAAGCGCCGCTCGCTGTTGTCCTGCGGCTGGTAATCAATCACCGCGCGGGCGTTGACGATGCTCCAGAAGGCGTGCGAATTGTCGCTGATGCCGTAGAAGATTTGGAAGGGCACGCCGTGCTCGTCACGGATATCTTCCGTTTCAATGCTTTTGATAAAGAGCTGCGCCATGTCGCGGTCGCTGATGTAGACGGCGAGCGAGCGGCGCATCCGCACCAGATCGCCCTTGTCGAGCTGCTCCAGGTCCGTCTCGCGCGGGCCGCCGATGCGGATTTGGACGTTCTCCAGCGGGCGCGTGCCGTCGTTGGCGGGCACGGTTGCTTTGCCGCCAGAATTTTGGTTAGCGCTGTGGCGCGCACCGGAGGTCAATTCTTTGGCGCTGGGCGATTCGGCTTTGCCCACGGCGAAGACAAAGCCGAGATGTTCGTGCGTCTCCTTGGCCCAGCCGTAGTAATTGTCCGAGAGCGCCCGCTCGTTAGGATCGACAAAGTCCATCTTGCCCTGCAAAATTAGCCCTTCGTAATAGTCCGCCGCGTGGTTGGAGCTGGCGACCACCACGCGCCGCACGCCCTCCTCCAGCGACGTCTTGTAGACGTTGTAGGCCATGCCGACGTTGGCGTACTCGGCCTGAAAGCGCTGCTCCGGATCGGACGGGTTGTCCGCGCCGACAAAGCCGCAGTGGACGACGGCATCCGCGCCGCGGAAGTGCTCGCGGTAGGCGTCGCGGTTGCGCTCGGTGAGATCGGCGATTTGGATGCCGGGGATTTCCTGGCCGTCGCGCCCGGTCGTGCGCACGTCGAGCAGCACGAGATCGTAGCGTTCGGCGAGAAAGGGGCGCAGCTGCCCGGCAATTTTGCCCGCTGCGCCGGTGAGAACAACTTTGGATTTAGCCATAATAGATCCGTGTCGCGTGGTGATTGGATAAAGACAGTTGCGATGTCACAACTGGGGTGCTTGTCTTGTCTATTCCATAGAGTGTACCTGTAAATCACAAAGTTTACAATGTGAAGGGAGATATAGATGCAGCACCAATCAGTAAACAGTGCGCCGGTTGCCGTGATCGGGGGTGGGCTGGCGGGGTTGACGGCGGGGGTAACGCTGGCGCGGGCGGGCGTGCCGGTTTTGCTCTTGGAGAAGGCCAGCGGGGTCGGCGGGCGCGCGACTTCGCGTCGGCAAGAGGGCTTTGTCCTCAATCAAGGGCCGCGAGCGCTCTACCTCGGCGGCGCGGGGGAACGCGTGCTGAGCGAGCTGGGTGTTTTGTTTAGCGGCGGGCGCCCGGCAACGCGCGGCTACGCCGTGCTGCGTGGACAGCGGGAACGCCTGCCCAGTTCGCCCGCGGACTTTGTGCGCTCGCGTCTGTTGAACTGGCCGGACAAGCTGCGCTACGCAAGGCTGGTGGCGCGCCTGTTGACGGCAAAGCCAGAGCAGTGGCAAGATAGGAGCGTCCGTGACTGGGTGGAGCAGGCGACGCCACGACCCCCTTTGCGGCAGCTTTTGCACGCCCTGTTCCGCCTGTCAACTTACGCCGCCGATGCCGAGCAGCAGAGCGCCGAGGCCGCACTGGCCCAGCTGCAAATCGCCATTCGACCGGGCGTGCTCTATCTGGACGGCGGTTGGCAGACGCTGGTCGACGGCCTGCGCGAGGCAGCGCTGGCGGCGGGCGTGGAGATCATCACCGGGGCAAATGTCATCGCCATCAAGCACGGTGATCGCGCGACGGGCGTGCGTCTGGCGGATGGAACCAGCCTTGTTGCCAGCGCCGTAATCGCTGCCGTCGATCCGGCGACGGCAGCAGCGCTGGTCGCAGCGGGTGGGCCGCTGCAGTGCGCTTTGCCCAAATTTGTGCCGGTGCGCGCCGCCTGCCTGGACGTGGCGCTCTCGCGCTTGCCCGACCCCGCGGCCACGCTGGCGCTCGGCGTCGACGCGCCGCTCTACCTGTCCGTGCATTCGACCAGCGCAGAGCTGTCGCCATCGGGCGGGGCGCTGATCCACGCGGCCAAATACTTGCCGACTGATGACCCGACCGACCCCGAAGTCGACAAAGCCGAGCTGCACGCGCTGCTCGACCTGATGCAGCCCGGCTGGCGCGACGTGCTGGTCACGGAGCGCTTCCTGCCGCGCATGACGGTGAGCCATGCGCTGGTCACGGCGTGTCGTGGCGGGCTGGCCGGGCGTCCCGGCCCGGCAGTCGCCGGGTTACCCGGTCTCTACCTGGCGGGCGATTGGGTGGGGCGGGAGGGGATGTTAGCGGATGCGGCGCTCGCCAGCGCGCGTCGGGCCGCGGAGATGATTTTAAGCCATGAGCAAAGCTGAACCGCAGCAGCCAAACAGCTGTTGTCCCAACAATTTACTGGACGACTTTGAGCAGCAGCGCGCCTACCTTTTCGCCATCGCCTACCGCATGACGGGCAGCGTAATGGAGGCTGAGGACATTCTGCACGACGCCTACCTGCGCTATTGGGCCGTGCCGAGGGAGGCGGTGCAGTCGCCGCGCGCGCTGCTGGCAACGATTGTCACGCGGCTCTGCCTCAACCACATGCAGTCGGCGCGCGTGCGGCGCGAACGCTACCCCGGCCCCTGGCTGCCGGAGCCGCTGCCAACCGATCCGCTGGCAGACGACCCGGCATTCGGCGATCCGGCGCACATGGTCGAGCAGCAGGAGTCGGTTTCGACGGCCTTTCTGGTGCTGCTCGAAGCGCTGACGCCCGCCGAGAGGGCCGTCTTCCTGCTGCGCGAAGTCTTCGACTACGACTACGCCGAGATTGCCGATGTGGTCGAGAAATCCGAAGCGGCCTGTCGCCAGCTCTTCCACCGCGCCCGCCAGCACATCAACGCACACGGGCCGCGCTTTACCGTCGCCCCCGCCCAGCATGAGGCGATGCTCAACCGATTTTTGCTGGCCGTCACAGCGGGCGAGCTGGAGCCGCTGGAGCAGCTGCTGGCCGAGGAGGTTGTTTTCCAAGGCGACGGCGGCGGCAAGGTGCGCGGCGCGGCCCTGCGACCGGTACACGGGCGGGCAGCCGTGGCGCGGCTTGCGTTGGGCATCTTCAAGCGGCGGCCGCCGCAAACGCAGGTTACGGTTGAGCCATTCAACGGGCGGGCAGCCATGGTAACGCGCATCCAAGGCGTGATCTTCGCCGTGACGCTGCTGGAAATCGTGGGGGATGAGATTCGCGCCATCCGCAACGTCGCCAACCCGGACAAGCTGGCGCACCTATAAAAAGTGGATGTGGCGCAAAGATTTTGTGAAAAAATTGTATCCTTAACCAATACACAGATGCATGGAAACGCCGTTGACTCTGATATAAGATGGCTGCGTACAGCCAAGCCGGGATACTGGATTCCGGCTGCAACAACAGGAGGATTTCTATGTCACCCAAACTGACCCGCAAGCTGTTTCCCGTCTTCTCTGCCTTTTTTGCCCTGTCGCTTCTGCTCGGCGCCTGTGGCGGCGACGCTGATCTCGGCGAAGAGAACGGCATTGAGGAAGTGGAAGTCGAAGAGGATGGCGAAATCGAAGCCGATGACTAAGCGCTACCTCGTCGTCAAAAAGCAGTGACCACTCGGCCTGCCGACCTGATGTCGGCAGGCCTTTTTTCCACACTATCCCACACCCATCGCACACTATCCCACATCTATCCCACACTCAAGTGTGGGATACTAGCAGTCGGCCGGTGTTTAGTGGATGGATGCGTCAGAACCCCTTCCCCTCTAGAGAGGAAGGGGCTACCAAGCTTCGTCGATTCAGAACCAGCGTGGAGAGGTTAGAGTTCTGCCCGCCGCACCCTTCGTATCCATCAAAAGGTGTTTGCTGCTCTACTAACTATACGCCATGATTTGCAGCGTCCGCACCAGCGCCGATTTCCACTTGCCCGCCTCGTCCACCGGCAGATAAATTGCGCGCCGCCCCACTCTCGCCGCCTCTTCGGGGATAAAGTTTTCGTCCTCCAGATGGCCGAGCGCCATCTGCAAGCGCCGCTCCATCACCTTGCGATTCATGTTCTCCAGCGTCTCGCTGCGCACCACAATTTGCTCCAATTCACGGCCAATGTTGGCGACGCCCGCCTGCAGGGCCAGCATCTTCACGCGAATCTGGAAGAGCAAGTTTTCTACCTCCACCGGCACCGAGTGCGTCTCTACATTCGGCCCGAAGCGGTCGATCAACTCGCGCCGCATCTCTTCAATTTCATCGACCGTCGTCATCCCTGCAATGCGCCGGTAAATTTGCAGCCGCAGCCCCTCGTCCGCAATATACGTCTCCGGAATGCGCGCATCCAGCGGCAGGTCCAGCGTCACGGGCGGGGCAAGGGGGTCGTTGAGATCAAACGGAGAGGGTTGTTCGCCGACTGTTTTCTGTTTTCCGTTTTCCGTTCTTTGTTTTTTGTTGTCTGTTTCCGACTGCACCTCCTCGTCCCCCTGCACACCATTGACTGACTGCCGCCTCGCTCCTTCGCTCCCCTGCCCCCCTGCTCCATTCGACTCCGCCGCCTCAAAGACCTCCTTCTTCCGCTTCGCCTCGTTGATCGCCTGCGCCAGCAGCCGCGTGTACAAATCAAAGCCGACGGTGTCGATGTTGCCGCTCTGGCGCGAGCCAAGCAGATCGCCAGCGCCGCGGATTTCGAGATCGCGCATGGCAATGCGAAAGCCCGCGCCCATCTCCTCGCTGCTCTCGATGATGGCCGAAAGGCGACGGCGCGCGTCGAAGCTCAAGGTTGTGCCCTTGTCGTAGAGCAGGTAGCAGTGGCCGCGCACCGAGCCGCGGCCCACGCGCCCGCGCAGCTGGTACAGCTGCGCCAGCCCCATCTTGTCCGCGCGGCTGATGATGATCGTGTTGGCGTTGGGAATGTCCAGCCCGTTCTCGATGATCGTGGTCGCCACCAGCACGTCCGCCTCGCCCTCGGTAAAGCGCAGCATGGCATCCTCCAGTTCGCGCTCGCCCATCTGCCCGTGGCCGACGACGATGCGCGCTTCGGGCACGGCGCGCTGGATGCGCTCGGCCAGCATCCGAATGCCGCGCACGCGGTTGTGAACGAAGAAGACTTGGCCGCCCCTTGCCAGCTCGCGGCCAATCGCCTGCCGCACGAGCAGGTCGTCGTACTCGGCCAAAACGGTGTGCACGGGCTGGCGATCCTGGGGCGCGGTGGTGATCGTGCTCATGTCGCGCACGCCGCTGAGGCTCATGTGCAGCGTGCGCGGAATCGGCGTCGCGCTGAGGCTGAGCACGTCGAGCTGGGTGCGCAGCGTCTTGAGCCGCTCCTTTTGCACCACGCCAAAGCGCTGCTCCTCGTCGATGATCAGCAGCCCCATGTCCTTAAATTCGAGGTCGCGCGAGAGCAGCCGATGCGTCCCAATCACCATGTCGACCGTGCCTTCGCGTAGTCCAGCCAAGGTCTTCTCCTGCTGCGCCGGCGTGCGAAAGCGGCTCAGCAGGTCGATGCGCATGGGGTAGCTGCCCATGCGCTCGCTAAAGGTGCGGTAGTGCTGCTGCGCCAGCACCGTCGTCGGCACCAGCATAGCGACCTGCTTGCCGTCGCTGATCGCCTTGAAGGCGGCGCGCACGGCGACCTCCGTCTTGCCGTAGCCCACGTCGCCGACGATCACCCGGTCCATCGGCTGCGGCGTCTCCATATCGTGCTTGACCTGGTTGATGGCGGTGAGCTGATCCTCCGTTTCCTGGTAGGGGAAGGCCGCCTCCATTTCCTCCTGCCACGGGCCGTCCGGCGCGTAGGCGTGGCCCGCGACCAGCTCGCGCTCGGCGTAGAGCGCGAGCAAGTCGTCGGCGATGTCGGCGATGGCTCGCTGCGCCCGCTCCTTCACCGTCTGCCAATCCGCCGTACCCAGCCGGCTCACCACCGGATTGTTCTCGGAGGCGCCGACGTAGCGGCTCAGCCGGTCGGCCTGGTGGACGGGCACGTAGAGCTTGTCGCTCTTCGCATAGCTCACCTGCAAATACTCGCGCTCGACGCCCCCAATTTCCATCTGCACCAGCCCCTCGTAGCGCCCAATGCCGTGCTCCAGGTGCACCACATAGTCACCCTCCTTCACGTCCGCAAAAAAGACCTCCGGCGCGACAGTGCTCTGTTTCTTGGTGCGGCGGCGGGCGCGGGGCTTGGATGTGCCGAAGAGTTCGGTATCGGTGAGGAAAGAAAGATTGAAGATTAAAGATTGAGTATACCCAGATTCTCCGCTTGACGATTGTTGGTTGGTGGAGAGCAAAGATTCGGTTGATTTCGATTCGTCGGCCTGCAATCTTGAATCTTTAGTCTTTATTCCCCTGATAACAAAGCCCTCTCCGGCTAATCCCTGAGCAAGAATTACCCGACCAGCCTTCGGCGTCTCGTCGATATCGCTCTGCACCGGCACGTCGAGGCCCTCGTCCTCCAGCAGGCTCTGCATGCGCGCGGCCTGGCGCGTGGCGAGGACGACGCTGTCGCCGGCGTCGCGGCGCTGCTGGACATCGCGGGTAATCTCCTTGACTTTGCCGCCGTAGCGGGGGCCGGGCGCGAAGTTGCGCGCCAGCGGCGTGTTGGGCGATTCGGTTTTGCCGTAGAGATCGCTGTAGCCGAGCAGAATGGGTTGGCGCGCAAGAAGCTGCTCGCGCAGCTCATCGCGCGTGAAGGCGCTCGACGCAAAGTCGCGCGGCAGTTCGCCGGAGCGCATCAGCTCCTCGCGCAGGCTGCCCGCCTGGCCTTCGAGCTCCTTGAGCGTATCCATCAGCTCCGCCGCGCCGTCGACGACGAGCAGGGCGTCATCCGGCAGGTAGTCGAGCAGCGAGGCGGGCTGCTCGTAAAAGTAGGGCAGGTACCACTCGATGCCGCGGAAGCTCTGCGCGTTCGCCAGCGATGTAACTTCGGTGCGCAGCTCTTCGCGCATCGCCAGCAGCAGATTGGGGTCTTGCAGGGGCGATGCGCCCTCGGCCAGAGAGAGATTTTCGAGCGCGTTGAGGTTGTCGCCCCGAATGTGGAGCCGTTCAAGCGCGTCGGCGGCGTACTTGGTGAGCGCCTCGCTGCCGGGGCCAATTTCAATGTGGTCGACGTTCTGCTCCGAGCGCTGCGTCGTGGGGTCGAAATAGCGCAGGGATTCGACTTCGTCGCCAAACAAATCGATGCGCACGGGGCGCGTCAGATTGGGCGGCCAAATGTCAATGATGCCGCCGCGCCGCGCAAAGGTCCCCGGCTCCTCGACGACTTCCTCCGCCGTGTAGCCCGTCTGCGCCCAGTTGATCGCCATCTGCTCCAGCCGCACAATCTCGCCGACCTTGAGCGGGCGCAGCGAGAGCCGCAGCTCCCTGGCGGGCAGCGTCTTCTGCATCAAGGCCCGCGCGCTGGCGACGACGATGGGCTTTTGTCCAGAAATTTGCCCAGAGCGGCTCTGCAAGGCCGCCAGTGCCGTCAGCCGCTGCTGACGCGTCTCGTTGCTCCAGGGGATGCGCTCGAAGGGCAGCGCGTCCGGCTCGACAAAGCGGTGGACGGGTGGCCCGCCCGCTTCGAGCGGCGGCAGCCAGTCCACGATCTGCTGCTCAAGCTGGAGCGCCATCTCGCTGCGCGCCGTCAGCAGCACGAGCGGCGCGTCCGCGTGCGTCGCCAGCCCGGCGGCGACGAAGGGTCGCGCGGCGGGCAGCAGCGCCTGCGGCGCGCTCGGCCGCTGGTCGAGCAGCGCGCGGTAGGGCGGCAGTTGTTGAAGGAGAGGGAGGAGGCCGGAGAGATTCATGAGATTTAATGGTCAATGGTCAACGGTGAATTGTCAATTGTTAATGAAGCCGCATCCTATGCGGCGAAGCCTCCATTGACAATTGCCAATCTACCGTTGACCATTGACTATCTATTGCTTGCTGTTAAACCGATTCATCGCCGCTTCTATCCCCTCAAATACCCAGACGTCCACCGCCTCCAGCACTTCTTGTCTGGTGATCGCCATCTCTTCCTCATCCTGCGCGCTAAAATTTTGCAGCACGTAGTCCGTCACCGCCATGCGCCCCGGCGGGCGACCGATGCCGACGCGGGCGCGGGCGAAGTTCTGGTCGCCCAGGTGCTGCATGATGGACTTGATGCCCTTTTGGCCGCCGGAGCCGCCGCCGCCGCGCAGCCGCAGCTTGCCCAGCGGCAGGTCGAGGTCGTCGTGGATAACCAGAATATCGTCGAGCGGGATATTGTAATAATCGGCCAGCGGGCCGACGGACGCGCCGCTTTCGTTCATGTACGTCAGCGGCTGGGCGAGCAGCACGCGCTGCCGCTGCTCGCGCGTGCCGACGAGTGGGCTGCTCATCGATTCACCAATTTGCGCGGCGACGGGCGTCGGCGGCAGGCGGCGCTGCACCCAGCCGTCGCCGATGGCGGCGCGCTGCTGCGTCTTGCTCATATCGATCTGGTGGCGCTCGGCGTAGAGGCGTACACACTGGAAGCCAACGTTGTGGCGCGTTGTGGCGTAGCGAGCGCCGGGGTTGCCGAGGCCGATGATGAGCTTGAAGTTGGGCATGGGAGAGAAATGTTTACTGCTTATTGCTTATTGCGTAGTCGTAGTCTTGCATCGTGTACTGAACAACTTGCGGACACACAAAAACGGGCAATTTTGGCGAAAATGCCATTGCCCGTCCTGATAAATTAGTCTGCTATTGTACGAGATGCGCCAAAATGGGTCTGTATGCCCCACAACATCTTGAGCGAATCGAGAAAATCTAAAACGCCACATCCATTGCCACATCCGACTCTGGCTGCGCCATGGCTGACAGCGCCACCGCATCGCCGCGCAGCGCGTGCAGCAGCGCCAGCGTCAGCGATTTTGTCTCCAGCCGCGCCTGCTCGTCCTCCAGCACGGGGCCGACGCAGGCGGGGCAGCCGCGCACGCAGCCACAGCTTTGCACGAGATCGACGGCCCCGCGCAGCAGGTCGTCGTGCAGCTCGAAGAGGCGGGCGCTAAAGCCGAGGCCGGCGGCGGCGCGTTCGTAGACATAGAGAGAGGGAGATTGAAGATTGAAGATTGAAGATTGGGTTGATTCTGCTGCCCCCCTGCTCGCCTGCTCGCGCACCACGCTGACGCCAATGTCCCCCACGTCGCACATCAAGTGGAGCGGGGCGAGATGGTGCAGCGTATAGGCTAAACCGTCCAGCCCGCTGCGGACGCGAACGCCGGACTCCAGCCGCTGGTGGCAGGCGCGGCAGACGAGCACGAGGTTGCTCAGGCGATTGGCCTGCCGGTCGTGTTCGTTGACGCCGGGCACGTAGCCAAAGACGCGAAAGGGGACGAGGTGATGCACGTCGTGCTGGCGACGCGCCGACGCTCCCCGTGGCTCCGGTGCGCCACACTCGGTGCAGCGGTAGCCATCGCGCTCGCGGACGCGGCGGCGCTGGGCCTGCCAGTTGGGGCCGTAGTCGTTGGGCGAATCGTGCCACTGCCCAGCCGCCTCCAGCGCCCGCTGCGCCGACCCGGCCACGCGCAGCCAGTAGCCGCTCGTCTCCCACTCGCTTGGCGGGTAATCCAGCGCAATCGTGCCCAGATTTTCGTGCGTCATCCGCTTGATGCGCCGGTAGCCCACAATCTGTGAGGTGACCAGCAGGTCGCCATGGCCGACGCACGCGCCGACAGCCTCGCGCGCCTCGTGCTCCGCCAGCACCTCAATGCTGGTCTCGGCGTTGACCGTCGTGTAGTAATCGACCTCGGCGGCTTCAACGACGGCAAGATTGTCATCCAGATTGAGCGAGCGGACGAGATGGCTGCGGCCTTCATGGATATAGACCGCGCCTTCGTGCAGAAACATCGGCGCGGCGTGGCGGTCGATCTGGCCGATGATGGAGGAAGAATGGAACGCGGATTGGGCGGCACGCAGAGGGTCCCCGGCGGACAAGGATGGATTTTCTGTTTCTAATCCGTGTTTACCCGTGTTTACCCGTGTCCCATCTTCTCTCTGAATCAATACCGTCTCGCTGCTCGATGTGCGCAGGCTGATTCGGCGCGCGGGGTAGCCGTCGCCCGTCCAAAAGTAGCGCGCGCGGTTGCCGACCTGGTGGCGGCTAACGTCGCCCTGCTCGGCGAGTAGATCCAGCACGTCCGTCGTGAAATCGCATGTGCCAAACGCTTCCTCATCGGCAAAGGGCAGCTCGAAGGCGGCGCAGCGCACGTGATCGACCAGCAGCATCAGATTATCCGCGTGGACGATGGCGTGTTCGGGCGAACGCTCGAAGAGAAAGTCCGGCTGGCGCACGATGTACTGGTCCAGCACGCCGCTGGTCGCCACGAGCAGCGCCAGCGAGACGCCGTCGCTCGTGCGCCCGACGCGGCCCATCTGCTGCCACGTGCTGGCGATGCTGCCGGGGTAGCCGCAGAGAATCGCCGCCTGCAGCTGGCCGATGTCGATGCCCAGTTCGAGCGCATTGGTGGCGACAACGGCGCGCACGGATTGGTCGCGCAGCCCCTGCTCAATTTCACGTCGCTCACTTGGTAAGTACCCGCCTCGGTAGCCTCGCACGGAAAAGGAAAGATTGAAGATTGAAGATTGGGTACCTAATCTTGAATCTTCAATCTTGTGTTTTTTCGCCATCCCATCACGAATGTACGTTAGAAGCACTTCGGTTGTTAGACGAGATCGGCCAAAGACAATCGTCTGTGCGCCGCCGAGAATGGTGCGGGTGGCTAACTCCTGCGCTTCCAACGTCGCGCTGCGGCGCAGGCCGCGTTCGGGATCGTAGAGCGGCGGGCTGTAGAGGATGACGTGCTTTTCGGCCTGGGGCGCGCCGCTCTCGTCGACGAGCGCGACGGGCTGCTCGACCAGCCGCTCGGCCAGCTCGCGCGGGTTGGCGATGGTGGCGCTGGTGGCGATAAATTGGGGGCGGCTGCCGTAGTGCGCACAGAGCCGCCGCAGGCGCCGCAGCACGTTGGCGACGTGGCTGCCAAAAACGCCGCGGTAGACGTGCAGTTCGTCCAGTACGACGTAGCGCAGGTTGGCCAAGAAGTCCGCCCAGTTGGTGTGGTAGGGCAGGATGCCCGCGTGCAGCATGTCGGGGTTGGAGAGGAGGATACGGGCCGTTCGGCGGATAGCGGCGCGGTCGGCGCGCGGGGTGTCGCCGTCGTAGGTGGAGGGATGCAGATGGGGGAATGATAAATGTGCGGGTGCTGCTTCACCGATGAACTTTGATGATTCGCTAATCTCCTTGAGCTGATCCTGGGCCAGCGCTTTGGTGGGAAAGAGGTAGAGGGCGCGGGCGTTGGAATCGTGGAGCAGGGCGTGGAAAATCGGTAAATTGTAGCAAAGGGTTTTGCCCGAAGCCGTGGGCGTGACGACGACGACGTTTTCACCGTGTAGCGCGTGCTGAATGGCCTGCGTCTGGTGGCTGTAAAGTTGGTCGATGCCGCGCGCGCGCAGGGCTTCGCGGAGCGCGGGGTGGAGCGCACCGGGGATTGGCGCGTGGCGCGGCGGCGTGGCGGGCAGGGTGCGCCACGCCGCAACGTTGGCCATAAAGCGCTCGTCGCGGCGCAGGTCGGTGAGGATGTCGGGGAGGGCCATGAATAAATGATAGCCGGTTCACAACAAATTCACAATTTTGAACCCATAGATGCCGGTAGCGTTTTTGTAGAAGTTTGGTTACAATGTGCTCATGAAATACAAAACAACTAATCTCCCACTTGTTGCACGCGACCACATCGTTGAGCAGGTTCTGGATCGGCTGCTGCGCCCCGACGATGTGCGTCAAAGTCCCGATGATTTTATCTGGCCCGGCTTTTACGGCTTAGGTGGAATCGGAAAGAGTCGCCTCTTAAACGAAATTTCGCAGCGTTGTAAGGAGGCCACAGAATATGTAATTACCATTGATTTTGAACAACGGAAGCCGATAGTACCCGCCAACCCTGTCGAATTTATGCTTTACTTGATTAATGAACTGGAAGCTGTAGAGCGCAAGGTGCGACCCTTTTGGAAGCGAACAAATAAACAGCTTCAAGCGTGTCGCAAGCTGATAGATGCCTATCCCATACCGACCAGCTTTTCTCAAAGTATTCAATCAACCAGCAGTTATGTAAAAGATGTCGATTTTGATATGAATTCGGCCACCACCTCGGTTCCTATCAGTCTACAGCAAGCCTTTCAGCAAGCGCTACCCCATCTACACCAACGCACTCAGGTCGAGCAGCAGTATGGCACTTTGGGCAAAGTGAAAAAGCGGCCGCTGATTGTAGTTGTTCTCGATGCGGTGGAAAGCGCGCCGGAACAAATGATTCGCTGGCTGCGCGAAGGTTTACCGCAACTGTTTGGCATATCTTCCGACTACTACGTAATGACTGTGGCAGCGGGGCGACGACAACTGGCAGGGCTGCTGGAAACAGAGCTGCCGCCACTCACATCGGCGGAGATGGCGGAGTTCCTGCTCAGTTATGCCCTGCATCGCCATCGATCCGACGAAATAGATTTAGGGTACGGCTCGCAAAATATACTGAGCTTGCTGCGTGAAAAGACAAGTCTGCGCGAGCAGATTATCGAGCTAGCCGATGGCATCCCTCTGCTTGCACAAATATTAACCGACGCGGCTGTCCAAGCACCGCAGCAATTTTTGGAGGAATTTCACGATCTGCCCAGCGGCCACGAAGCGCGCATCGATTATGTTGTGCAGCACTACGTTGAGCGGTTGCGCGCAAGAGCCGAACAGCAGGCTGATGAACGTCTGTGGCAGCTCTATTGGCTGCGTCTATATGCAGCGGTTCCTCAACAGATTGACAGCGACGGCCTACTCAAGGCGCTGCTCTGTGATCTGGATGGAACGACCTTTCACCAGCATACCAACTACGCCGAGCTGCGGCAGCGGCTGGCGCGCGAAGCATTTATCCGACAGACGGCGGGCGCGCTGCGCTACCACAGCTTGATTCGACGCGGTCTGCTCAACGAGCTAAAGCGGCAGAGCCAGCAGCTGTGGCTGGCCTTGCAGGAGCGGGCGGCAGCCTGGTATGCCGGCGAAGCACGCGAGACAGAACGACTTTATCACGCCCTACAGGCGAACTATGCAGATTCAATCGTAGGCTGGCATGAACAGGTGGAAGCGGCCCTAACCGCTAAAGATTGGACGGAGCTGCGCAAGCTGCTGGAAAGCGCTGCTGACGTGACCCTTTCGGACGAGGATGCCGACTGGCTCACTTTCTACGAGGCTGAGTTGATCAGGGTAGGGAGTGATAGTGAGTTGGCAATTGCTACCCTGCAGCGGCTATTAAAGGAGAACCTCACGCCCAAGCTCAACGAGCGCTTGGCGCAACGATTGGAAACCGATCTCAATTTTAAACCCTATCTGACTGCCGATCGAGAACAGGAAATTGAGCTTCCCGACGCTGAACGTCTGATTTATCTCGTCTGGTGGGCACGCAGTCGCTCTGTTCCTTACATACAGGCCAATGCGCTGCGTGGTCTGGGGGCGGTTGCGCACTTGCAAGACAACTATCCGCAGGCAGAGCGCCACTACAACCAGGCCCGCTCCCTCTCCGAGGCGATTGGCGACCGACGGGGACAGGCCAATGCGCTGCGTGGTCTGGGGGCGGTTGCGCACTTGCAAGACAACTATCCGCAGGCAGAGCGCCACTACAACCAGGCCCGTTCCCTCTCCGAGGCGATTGGCGACCGACGGGGACAGGCCAATGCGCTGGATGGGCTGGGGGCGGTTGCGCACTTGCAAGGCAACTATCCGCAGGCAGAGCGCCACTACAACCAGGCCCGTTCCCTCTACGAGGCGATTGGCGACCGACTGGGACAGGCCAATGCGCTGCGTGGTCTAGGGGAGGTTGCGCGCTTGCAAGACAACTATCCGCAGGCAGAGCGCCACTACAACCAGGCCCGTTCCCTCTACGAGGCGATTGGCGACCGACTGGGACAGGCCAATGCGCTGCGTGGTCTAGGGGAGGTTGCGCGCTTGCAAGACAACTATCCGCAGGCAGAGCGCCACTACAACCAGGCCCGTTCCCTCTCCGAGGCGATTGGCGACCGACTGGGACAGGCCAATGCGCTGGATGGTCTGGGGGCGGTTGCGCGCTTTCAAGACAACTATCCGCAGGCAGAGCGCCACTACAACCAGGCCCGCTCCCTCTACGAGGCGATTGGCGACCGACGGGGACAGGCCAATGCGCTGCGTGGTCTGGGGGCGGTTGCGCACTTTCAAGACAACTATCCGCAGGCAGAGCGCCACTACAACCAGGCCCGTTCCCTCTCCGAGGCGATTGGCGACCGACTGGGACAGGCCAATGCGCTGCGTGGTCTAGGGGAGGTTGCGCGCTTGCAAGGCAACTATCCGCAGGCAGAGCGCCACTACAACCAGGCCCGTTCCCTCTACGAGGCGATTGGCGACCGACGGGGACAGGCCAATGCGCTGGATGGGCTGGGGGCGGTTGCGCACTTGCAAGACAACTATCCGCAGGCAGAGCGCCACTACAACCAGGCCCGTTCCCTCTACGAGGCGATTGGCGACCGACTGGGACAGGCCAATGCGCTGCGTGGTCTAGGGGAGGTTGCGCGCTTTCAAGACAACTATCCGCAGGCAGAGCACTACTTTCAACAGTCATTTGAGCGGGCACTGTCGATTGAATACATTCTCTTTGGTCTCAGCGTTTGTGCTGTGGTGGGCACTGAGACGCTTGATCAGGCAGAACGAGAACGGTCTACTGAGGCGCTAGCTTTGGCGCATTTCCTGTACAGCTGGGGTGCCCGGTTTCTCGACGCAGCACCCAAGTCGCGATCTGTTGGAAACTATGAACAAGCATTGCTCAGTCTAAGAAGTCGGCTGGACGATATTGATTCTAATCATTGGGAGGCAAACTTATGACATACGCAGAAATTATTGCACAGATTATTGCCGTTCTCACGGCAGCTGCTCCTTTTCTCCGAAAGGCTGGCGAGGGATTCAGTGAGGAAATAGGGAAACAGGTTTGGCAGAAGGCAGGCACGCTTTTTCAGAAGCTGCGCGAGCGTCTCCAGCGTGACAGCAATCGCTCTGCCGAACAAACACTGGATCTGTTTGTGGAGAAGCCAGAAATCTTTAAGGAAGCGCTGTCAAAGGAGCTTTTACCCGTGCTGGAGGCAAATCCAGAGTGGGCAGCAGAAATTCAGGCACTTTTGGCCGAGCCGAGTCTGCAAGAGATCGTCGCGCGCAATGGCAGTATTGTTGAAGAAGTAAACATGACGCTTGCTGGCTCCGGCACACAGCGCATTGAGTCAGACGATAGCTATGTCGGCCACATCAAGATAAATAAACAATAGCTGACGAACTCACGCCTCCACCGAAATTTTCGGGTCCGCTTCCGGCTCGGTGGCTGCCTGCATGGCCGTCGACTCGTCGCGGGCGATGTCGTCGTAGCGGAGATCAAATTTTTCGGCGGGATCGGAGACGCGGTAGGCGGCGCGGGCCATGGCGGTGGTGGCGATCGGCGCAGTGATAAAAAAGAGCACAATCAGGATCACCATGCGCGGCAGCCACGTGCCGCCATAGAAGAGGCCCGCCGCCAGCAGCAGACAGCTAACGCCGAGCGTGCCGGCTTTGCCGTTGGCGTGCATGCGCGTGTACACATCGGGCAGGCGCAGAATGCCGATGGCGCTAATCAACATAAAGAGCGTGCCGACGGTGGCCAGCGCAAGGATGAAAAATTCGGCTAAGGTCATAGTTGATTTTTAGTACGGCGACAAGGCTTCTGGAGCTGAGCAAAACTAACGCGGATCAGGATCAAGCAAACAGCTTCTTGTCCACGGGGCAAGCGAATTGGTAAACATTCAGCTATCAACGGATTGGGTCGTCTCGAATTCACCATTCACCATTTGCAGTTTATCCGCATCACGAATGCTCCCGTTCGAGATAGCGCGCCAGCATCATCGTGCCCAGAAAACCGAGCACGGTGGTGACGAGCGCAACGTCCAGCAGCACGGGCGCATTGCTGCGCAGGGCCTGCAGGGTGAACAGGCCAACGGCGTGGGTGGCGATCAGGTCGAACGAGATGGTGCGGTCCGGTACGTCCGGTCCCCGGTAGAGGCGGACGAAGCAGAGCAGCAGCGACACGCTCAGGACCACAAGCAGAATCTCGATGCCCAGTTCAAATGGCGTCATGTGGAGCTTCCTTTGGTGATTTGCAGCAGGCGACGCTCAAAGTCGTGCTTGATGTCGCGGCGAAAGGCTTCGGCGTCCTGCACGGCCAGCTCGTGAATGTAGAGCACCTGCCGACCCGCCCGGTCGCGCCCCAAATCCAGGCTCAGCGTGCCCGGCGTCAGCGTGATGACGGTGGCGAGGATGGTGATTTCCAGCGGGTCCGTTGCGTCCAGCGGCACGGCGATGATGCCGGGGTCAAGCCGCGCCTGCATCCGCTCGCCGGGCTGCAGGATCGTCCAGGCCAGGCGCACGTTGCTCAGGACAATTTCCCAGAGCACAAAGAGCACGAAGCCCACGAGCCGCAGGCTGCGCAGGCCGTACTCGTGATTGTAGATGCTCAAGAGCGCGAAGCCCAGCGCAAAGCCGATGAGCAGGTTGAGCCAGGTTAGCTCGCTGGCAAAGACGACCCAAATCCAGGCGACTAATATGTTTACAATAAAGAGGACCGACAACCGCGAGCCATTCATGTGCTACTCCTCTGCATCCAAACCGGTATCTGCATCCAAACCGGTATCTGCATCCAAACCGGTATCTGCATCCAAATTAACAATTTCATCCAGCGGGGCCACCGCCGCAATGTAGCCCTCGCGATCCAGCACCTGCTGCGCCGCCACGTCCGACCAGCGAAAGATAGGCCCGCTGAAAATACCGATTGCCAGGCTCAGCACGACCAGCGCGCCGATCGGCAGCAGCGTCTGGCGGCGGCGGCGCGGCTGGGTGAGCGGCGCGGTCGGGTAGATGGGGCCGGTCGATTTGCCCCAGAACGCGGCCTGCCACAGCCGCGCCATGCTCATCAGCGTCAGGATGCTGACGATGAGGCTCACCGCGGCGATGATCCAGTGTTGCGTATCGAGCGCGGCCTGCAGCAGGCTCAGCTTGCTGACAAAGCCGCTCGACGGCGGAACCCCCGCCAGCGAAAAGGCCGCGAAGAAGAAAATCACCGCCAGCACGGGGCGACGTCGCCCCAGGCCGCCAAAATGGCTGTGCTGCAGGTTGCCCGTGCCCACCTCGGTCTCGATGGCGCCGCCCGCCATCAGCAGCGCCGTTTTGACAATCATGTGGTGGACGAGGTAGAGAATCCCTGCGGCCAGGCCAAAGCCGGCCAGCAGCCGGTTGCCGCTCGTTGCCAGCCCCAGCCCCATCACCATGTAGCCCACCTGGCTGATGATGTGAAAGCTCAACACCCGCCGCACCGTCGTCACCGCCATGGCGCCGAAGACGCCGGTCAACATGGTAAAGCCCGCAATGCCGAGGATCAGCGGCTGCCACGCGGCCAAAAAGGTTGGGAAGAGCAGCGGAAAGAGGCGGAAGAGCGCGTAGATGCCGACCTTGGTCAGCACGCCGCCAAAGAAGGCGGTGACGGCGGGGTGGGCGGTGTGGTAGGAGCTGGGCAGCCAGAAGAAGAGCGGGAAGAGCCCCGCTTTGCTGGCGAAGACGATGAGCAGCAGCCCGGCCAGCACCATCTGCACGCCCTCGGGCGCGGCATCCAGGCGCTGGGCCATCTGGGCAAAGTTGAGCGTGCCCAGCGTGCCGTAGGCCAAGCCCGCCGCCGTCAGAAAAATCAGCGAGGCCAGCAGGTTGAGCACGACGTAGCGAATGCCGCCGTTGATCTGGTTAGGCTGCCCGCCCAGCGTGAGCAGCACAAAGGAGGCGATCAGCAGCACCTCGAAAAAGACGTAGAGGTTGAACAAATCGCCGGCCAGGTATGCACCGTTGACGCCCACTAACAGGAAGAGCAGCAGCGGATAGAAATTCATGCGCGCCCGCTGATCAAGCGTGCCCGCGGCGTAGGGCACGGCGGCGGCGGCCAGGATCGCCGTCAGCGTCAGCAGAATCGCCGACAGCCCGTCGGCGATTACGGTGATGCCAAAGGGCGCGGGCCACAGCCCCATTTGGTAGACGAGCCGGTTGCCGCTCAGCGTGTAGACAAGCAGCAGAATCGCCACGCCAAGATTGGCAATCGTGGCCAGGACGGCCAAATTGCGCTGCCACTTGACCGAACGCCGGTAGCCCCAGCGCGAAAAGGTGAGGCTCAGCGCCGCCGTCAGCAGCGGAATCATGGTCGGGGCCGCCAGCCAGTTTGGACTCAGCGTCATCGCGTTGACTCCGACCCTGATTTCGCTGTCCCGGAGGTGGTCTTTGCCTGCGTCCCCTTTGCCTGCGAGCCATTTGCCCGCCCCCTCCGGCGCTTTACCGCCTGCTCCTTGTACTCGTCCACCAGCGTATACTCCAGCCACTGGTAGTCGTCGGGATCATCGTCCAGGCCGGAGAGGTAGTGCTCGACCGGAGAATAGAGCAGGCTGCTGGCGACCGCCGCTTCCCCCTCTGCATAGCGATCCTGCGCCGTCTCCGTCAGGACGTTGCGTCGATTCATCAGCACCACGGTGAAGGCGATAAAGCCAAAGCTGATTACGATGGCCGTGAGAATCAGCGCCTGCGGCAGCGGGTCGACAAAATTGGCGATGGTTCCGTCGAACGCGGCTTTATCGGCCACGATGGGCGGATCGCCGCGGCGCAGCCCGCTCGTGCTAAAGAGCAGCAGGTTGACGCCGTGGCTGAGCAGGCTCAGCCCCAGGATCAGCTTGATCGGGCTGCGCTGGAGGACGAGATAGGTGCCGGTGGCGAAGAGAACGCCAACGACGATGGCTAGGAGAAGGATGCTCATGGTTCTTTCTAAACGAAACCTCTTTGACTAAACGAGACCGAGAGGAGTGCGCACGCCCACGTGTGCACGGGCCGTCCCCGATACAGAGCTAGCTCGAGGGGTTGATCCGGCCCGGGACGTGCCTGCTCTGCGACGGCTCAAGTAACTTCTTGATATTCGCCAACGGCCGCTGCATTGATCGCTGAGTAACCGCGTTGATAGAGAAACGTGACAATTGCGGCCCGCCACCAATCGAGGGTGATCGAGACCCATTGGCCCGAGACGGTCACGATTGGCTTTCTTCCCGTCGGCTCAACTCCACCAGGTAGAGCGTCACCACCGAGAGCACGACCAGGAAGACGCCAATGTCGAAGATAACGGGCGTGCTAAGTTCAATTTCGAGCACGCCGAGGTGAAGCTCCCACCAGACGCCGTAGAAAAAGCCGCCGTAGAAGAGGCCGAGGCAGGCCGCCAGCGCGGCAAGGGCCAGCCCAATGCCGGTGAGCGGCTGCAGGTAGGGCGAGACGTTCTCCTGTACAATCTCGACGCCGCGGCTGAGGATTTGCAGTTGAAACGCCGCCGCCACCACCAGCCCGGCGATAAAACCACCGCCGGGCAAGTTGTGGCCGCGCAGCAGCAAAATCACGCCGAGCAGCAGCAGCACCGGCGTCAGGATGCGATCAAGCAGGCGCAGATAAAGCTCAGGCATGTCCACCTCCGTCAATTTGTTGTTCTGCCTGTCGCTCTGTCTGTCCCTCTATCACCGGGGGATTCGCGGCTGAACCGTTCTGAGTTGACTCGCGTTTTGCCAGCAGCTTCGCCTGCGTCTCCGGCTGCTCCGGGTGGTGGATGTGCTGATCGTGAACGGGGCGCAGCCGGGCGGAGCGCAGCAGGGCGTAGCCACCCAGCGCCGCAATTGCCAGCACCGTGATCTCGCCCATCGTATCAAAGCCGCGGAAATCGACCAGGATCACGTTGACGATATTGGCCCCGTGGGCGGCGGGCACGGCATTGAGCGAAAAGAAATCGCTGATGCGCGGGGCAACGGGCTCGCCGCTGCTCAACAACACCAGCGCAAAGCCAAAAAAGCCAACCGCCAGCGAGACGGCCAGGTTGCGGTAAAAGCGCAGGCGCGGCAGCTTCGGGTGCACGTTGGGCGGAATTTTATAGAAGACCAGCACCAGCAGCACCACCGTCAGCACCTCGATCAAGAGCTGCGTCAGCGCCAGATCGGGGGCGCTGAAAAAGACGAAAAAGAGGGTAACCGTGACGCCCACGACGCCGATGCTGATGATGGCGTTGAGCCGCGTCTGCGCGCGCACGGTCACAACGGCGGCGACAATCGCGAGCAGCGATATCGCAATCACGTCAAACTCCGGCAGCGTCGAGAGGGCGATGTCGAGATGGCCGACCAGGTTAAACCGAATGAGCCCGTAGGCAACGACGTAGACGGCCGTCAGCAGGATGACGCTGGCCTGGGCCGCCAGCGTGCCGCCCTGCACCAGCTGCGTAATTTGGCGAGCCAAGCGGTAAGCACCGTCGTAGACGGCCTCGAAGACGCGTACGCCATCCACCCGCGGGGGGATGCGGTTGAGCAGCCCGCGCGCCGTCTCGCGTCGCCAGAAGATCACGACGCCCAGGGCAATGGCGGCCAGGCTGATGGCCAGCGGCGCGGTAAAGCCGTGCCACAGCTCAACGTGAACGTGGATCGTCTCGCCCGCAATGGCCGAGGCGGGCGGCGAGAAAATGGGCTCGTTGATCAGCGGCAGCATCAGCGGCAGCGCCGTGCCAACGACGGCCAGCGCCAGCGGCGGCAGCACAAAGCCCAGCGATGGGGCGTGGTGCACCTCTGCCTGTTCGAGCCGCTCGCCCGACTCCGGCGAAACGCCATCGGGCAGCAGGCGGCGGAAGAATGGCTCCCACAGCAGCGTCAAGCTGTAGGCCACAAAAAATGTGCCGGCCAAGCCCGCCGCAATCAGCCCCAAGACCCCAACAACGACGCCTTCCCGATTAAAGTAGTAGCTAAAATCCGCGAGCAGCGTCTCTTTGGCCAGAAAGCCCATAAAGGGCGGCAGCCCCGCCATCGACAGCGCGGCCAGCACCGCGGCGACCGTTACCAAGGGCATGGCGCGGCCCAAATCAGCCAGCCGCCGCACGTCGCGCGTGCCGGTTGCGTGGTCGACAATGCCGGCGATCATAAAAAGCGGCCCTTTGTAGAGCGCGTGGGCCAGAATGCCAACAACCACGGCGGTGTAGGCCTCCTCGTTGTAAAACGCCAGCAGCATTGTCAAAATACCGAGTTGGGAGATGGTGGCGTAGGCAAGAATGCGCTTGAGGTCGTAGTAGCGCAGGGCGCTGACGGCACCGAGCAGCATCGTCGCACCACCGACGAGCAGCAGCAGCCAAAACCAGAGCGGCGTCCCGCTCAGGCCGGGGTGCAGCCGGGCGAGCAGGTAAATGCCCGCCTTGACCATCGTCGCCGAGTGAAGGTAGGCGCTGGCGGGCGTGGGCGCCTGCATCGCGCCGGGGAGCCAGAATTGAAAGGGAAACTGGGCCGATTTGGTAAAGGCGGCAATCGCCATCAGGATCAGCGCCGCGGGATAGATGGCGCTCTCGGTGAGGCCGGGCGTGGCGAGCATTTCGCTGATCGCGTACGTGCCCGCCTCCTGCCCCAGCAGCACCCCCCCCGCCAGCAGCGCCAACCCGCCCAAGCCCGTCACGATGAAGGCCCGCTGTGCCCCGTAAACGGCGGCTTTTTTATCGCTCTTGTAGCCGACGAGCAGGTAGCTGCTAATGCTCGTCCCTTCCCAAAAGACAAAGAGCACCAGCAGATTGTCGGCCCAGACGAGGCCGAGCATGCTCGCCATAAAGATAAAGAGCACGCTGTAAAAATAGCCTTGGCGCGGGTCGTCTTCAAGATAGTAGGCGGTGTAGACAGCAATGGTCGTGCCAATGCCCGCTACGATTAAGCCGAAGAAGAGCGACAGCCCGTCCAGCCGCAGGCTCAGCTCCAGCCCCAGCGAGGTGGCCCACGCGTAGCGCTCCGTCACAAATTCGCCCGCGCTGACCGGCCCAATCTGCGTGCAGAGCCACGCCGTGATCAGCGCGGGCGGCACGGCGGCGATCCAGCCGGAAAGGGTGGAGCGATGGGGACGGACGAGAAAGAGAACGGGGCTGGAAATCAGCAGCAGCAGCAGGGCGGTTAGCAGCATGGGGTGGATCGAGATGAGGTTGGCACAACGGGCGGCACAACAGGCCGCGCAACAGGGGTCGACGCGCTGGGCAGAATACATTCTGCTCGCTAAAACTGGTATAGAATACATCAGCCGTCCCAATTCTGCAATGAACTTAGGCGGCTGAATTAGTTAAATTACTTCCATTTCAACTCAAAAGCACTCATGGCCGCTGACGTTTTACCTGACATTTCCCCCGACAGTTCACCGACAAATTCTCTCCCTGAGCCATCTAACCGCGCGCGCCTGCTTCGCGCCGTCGGGCTCGTGCTCCTGCTTGGCTTCTTCTACGGCTCGACCATCGTCGTCTCGCGCTTTAGCGTGGGGCAGTACGATCCGCGCACCTACATCAGCCTGCGCCTGTTGCTGGCGGCGGCCTGCCACGTGGGCGTTTACGCCTTTAGCCGCCAGCGCCGCTGGTCGCGCGATCGCGGCCTGTGGTGGCGCGCGGGGCTGCTGGGCGTGATCGGCACGGCGCTGCCGATGACGGCGGTCGTGAGCTCGCTGCAGTATCTCTCCAGCGGCGTCGCCTCGCTGCTGCTGACGCTAAACCCGGTGATCGTCGTCGTGCTCGCCCAATTTTTTCTGCGTGACGAAAAGCTGACGTGGCTCAAATCGGCGGGCGTGGCGGTTGCCTTTTCCGGTGCGGGGCTGCTCTTTCTGCGCGGCGAGACGGGGCTGAGCACCTTTGCCGAGACGGATTGGCACGGCTACGCCTGGGTGGCGGTCGGCGTGCTGGCGGGCGGGGGCGCGGCCGTCTACGCCCGCCGCTTCCTGCGCACCGGCGACGCCTGGGATGTCGCCTCGATTCGCATGGTCACGGCGGCGGCGGTGCTGCTGCCCATCGTCGCCCTCACCGTTGGCTTTGATATGAGCAACGTCACGGCGATTGGCTACGCGGGGCTCCTTTACGCTGCGCTCACGGGAACCTTTGGCGGCATGTGGCTCAGCTTCTACCTCATCAAACAGTACGGCGCTACGGTTGCTTCGCAGACCACTTACGTCATTCCCATCATCAGCACGGTATTGGGCGCGGTCGCGCTCGGCGAGCAGATCAGCGGCACGATGCTGGCGGGCATGGCGATTATTTTTGCGGGGTTGACGCTGCTCAACTGGCGGGGCACAATGGCGAGCACGGTCGATGAGCAGGGGGAGACGATTTGGGAAACGCCCAAAGAAGTACGGCAGCGGCTGCGGACGCAGAGCGGGGATTAGGCAGCCGTCGCGCATCTGCCGGAAAGGCTTGATGGAAACGTGACAGCAGATGTCAACATTTAACCGCCACAATAAGTTGATTCCCCACGCGATTTTGGGTACACTAGACAGGTTGCACAGAACACCCGTTCGCGGGTTCAAAATGGATTGCACAGAGCGCACAGGGGAGGCACAGAGATAGCAGAGAAATTTCCTCTGTGCATCTCCGTGCGCCCTCCGTGTGCTCTGTGTCCCGATTCTGCCAGCTCTACACAACAGCGAGGTCTACCCCATGGCTTTGGATAAGCTCATCGTCCGCGGCGCACGAGAACACAATCTAAAAAACGTCAATCTGGAAATCCCGCGCGACAAGCTGATCGTGATCACAGGCTTGAGCGGCAGCGGCAAGAGCAGCCTTGCCTTTGATACGATCTACGCCGAGGGGCAGCGGCGCTATGTCGAATCGCTTTCCGCCTACGCGCGCCAGTTTCTGGGGCTGATGGAGAAGCCGGATGTCGACCAGATCGAGGGCTTGAGCCCGGCGATCTCGATTGACCAGAAGGGCGCGGGCCGCAACCCGCGCTCGACCGTGGGCACGGTGACGGAGGTCTACGACTACCTGCGCCTGCTCTACGCGCGCATCGGCATTCCGCACTGCCCCAACTGCGGCACGCCCATTACCATGCAGACGCCGCAGCAGATTGTGGACAACATTCTCGAGATGGCCGAGGGCTCGCGCCTGCTCGTCACGGCCCCAGTGATCAAGGATCGCAAGGGCATTCACAAGGGCATTTTCGAGAGCCTGCAAAAGCAGGGCTTTGTGCGCGTGCGCGTCAACGGCGAGATTTACGAGATCGACGAAGTGCCCGATCTCGATCGCTACAAAATGCACACCATCGAGGCCGTGATCGACCGGCTGGTCGTACGCCGTCCGCAGCCCGATCCGGATAGCGCGGAAGAGGCGACCGACTCGGATCGCCAGCGGCTGACGGACTCGGTCGAGACGGCGCTGCGGCTGGGCGAGGGCGTGCTGATCATTGCCGACGTGACCGACCGCGATAATCCGCGCGACATCATGTATTCGGAGGCCTTTGCCTGCCCCAAGTGCGGCACGAGCGTGCCGGAGATCGAGCCGCGCACCTTTAGCTTCAACAGCCCCCACGGCGCCTGCCCCGGCTGCGACGGCCTCGGCTCGCAGCAGGAGTTTGATCCGGAACTGGTGCTCGACGTGGAGTCGACGCTGGATGAGGGGGCCGTGCGCCCCTGGCAGCGCCAGAACGACAGCGACGGCGACGGCTACTACCGCCAGCTTCTGCGCGCCGTGGCCCAGCAGTTTGGCGTGCCCACGGGCGTGCCCGTCAAGGAATTGAGCAGCAAGCAGCGCGATACGATTCTCTACGGCACGCCCAAGAAGGGGCAGAAGGTCAAGGTGCAGTACCGCAATTCGAGCGGTCGCTCGCGCTCGTACACCACGAGCTACGACGGCGTGATCCCCAATTTGCAGCGCCGCTACAGCGAGACGGGCAGCGACTACATCCGCAGCAAGCTCGAAGAGTACATGAGCATTCGCCCCTGCCCCGTCTGCCAAGGTCGGCGGCTCAGCCCCGTCGCGCTCGGCGTCACGATTGAGGGCAAGAGTATCTATGAGCTGACGGAGATGCCGGTCAACGAGTCGTGGGCGTGGGTGAAGTATTTGGAGGGGGAAGAGGTAAAGATTGAAGATTTAAGATTGAACGGCAGCGCACCGGAGTTTTTGGCCAATGGCTCCGGGCCGGGATACGAAGCGAAGTCGCCCCTTTCCGAGCGGGAGATGATCATTGGGCGGCAGGTGCTCAAGGAGATTTCGGCGCGGCTCCAGTTCATGGTCGATGTGGGGCTGGATTATCTGACGCTCAACCGCACGGCGGTGACGCTCTCCGGCGGCGAATCGCAGCGCATCCGGCTGGCGACGCAGATCGGCAGCCAGCTGATGGGCGTGCTCTATATTCTGGACGAGCCGAGCATCGGCCTCCACCAGCGCGACAACGCGCGGCTGATCAAGACGCTGCAGGGGATGCGCGACCTGGGCAACACGGTGCTCGTCGTCGAGCACGACGAGGACACGATTCGCGCGGCGGATTGGGTGGTGGATGTCGGCCCCGGCGCGGGCGAGCACGGCGGCGAGGTGATCGTCTCGGCCTCACAAAAGAAGTTTGCGCGCAGCAGGAAGAGCCTCACGGCCCAATATCTGCGCGGCGAGCGGCGCATCCCCGTGCCGAAGGAGCGGAGAGAGGGCAACGGCGAACAGCTCGTGCTCAAGGGCGTCACCGAGAATAATCTCCAGGGCGTGGACGTGCGCTTTCCGCTCGGCAAGTTTATTGCCGTCACGGGCGTGAGCGGCAGCGGCAAGTCCTCGCTGGTGGTGGAGGTGCTGTACAAGAAGCTGGCCCAGCTCATGTACAAAGCCAAGGCCCGCCCCGGCGCGCACAAGTCGCTGACGGGTATCGAGCACCTGGACAAGGTGATCGAGATCGACCAGAGTCCGATTGGGCGCACGCCGCGCTCCAACCCGGCGACCTACGTCGGCGTTTTCACCGCCATCCGCGAACTGTTTGCCTCGATGACGGAATCCAAGGCGCGCGGCTACAAGCCCGGCCGCTTCTCGTTTAACGTCAAGGGCGGGCGTTGCGAGGCCTGCCAGGGCGACGGCATCATCCGCATCGAGATGCAGTTTTTGCCCGACGTCTACGTACCCTGCGAGGAGTGCAAGGGCAAGCGCTACAACCGCGAGACGCTGGAGATCAAGTTCCGCGGCAAGTCGATTTCCGAGGTGCTCGACATGACCGTGGAGGAGGCGCTGGACTTTTTCCAAAACATCCCGCGCATCCGCGCCAAGATGGAGACGCTCAACGCCGTTGGCCTCAGCTACATCAAGCTTGGCCAGCCCGCAACGACGCTTTCCGGCGGCGAGGCCCAGCGCATCAAGCTGAGCAAGGAGCTCAGCCGTCGGCAGACGGGCAACACCTTCTACATCCTGGACGAGCCGACCACGGGCTTGCATTTTGAGGACGTGCGCAAGCTGCTGGACGTGCTGCACGAATTGGTCAACCTCGGCAACACCGTGCTCGTGATCGAGCACAACCTGGACGTGATCAAGAACTGCGACTGGGTGATCGACATGGGGCCAGAGGGCGGCATCCACGGCGGCGAAGTGATCGCCGAGGGCACGCCGGAGCACGTGGCAACGGTTGAGAAGAGCTACACGGGGCAGTATCTGAAGCCGATGGTGGCGGAGGAGAATTATCGGCTGCCGGCGTAGGATGTTGGGGCGTGGACAACGAAATTTTTCAACGCGGAGGGCGCGGAGGAAGCGCAGAGAGCCGCGGAGGCTTTGAGGGGCTGCACTCTTTCTTCTCTCCGCGGCTCTCTGCGAAAACCTCTGCGCTTTCCGCATTGGCTTTTGTTGGTTTGCCCAAAGTATCGGAAAGTCGAGTGGCAGCCGCTCGGCTTTTCTGCTATAGTTGGGATAGGTCGTTGAAGCTAGAGGAGAGTCTGATGTTGCAAACAGTCGAAGGCTTTATTGATCAGAACGGCGCGTTGAAATTGTTGGAACCAGTTGCCCTGCCGCGTTCGCGCCGCGTGTTGGTGACGATTCTGGATGAAGAACCTGACGACGACCGGGCCAATCTTGCTCTGTTGAGCGAAGAGGCGCTTGCCAAAGATTGGAATCGCCCGGAGGAGGATGAGGCGTGGTCACACTTAGCCCAGCTTCCGTCGTTATAGTGCCGTTTCCGTTTTCAGATTTGTCGACGACAAAGCTGCGCCGCATCTACCATCCCATCAACTACATCGACATCATCGACGACAAAATCTGGCTTCAGCACAACTGTACGGACCAGCGCACTGCCGAAGAGCTAATCGACGCGGGCATCCCGCGTGACAAAATTGTGCTGGGCTTTCAGCCGCCAGAGCTGCGCAAGTACACGGACTATGGCGCGGCCTACAAAGCAGAAATGGCATGACCCTCACCCCACGCCCCGCTCGACCACCTCGGCCTCGACCGCGCACACGTCGCGGCGCGAATGCCGCAGGATTGGCAACCCCTCGCCGCCGAGCTGCCCGAGCGCGGAGTTCGTCCTGAGCAGAGCCAAAGGGGTGCAAAGCGTCGCTTCTTCAACGAAACTTCTCTCTGCGCCCCTGCGCCTTTGCGTTAAAGTTTGTGGAATTACGCCGTCATTGGCTCAATACACTCAGCGTTCTCGTTGCGCGGATTGTTAACCACCGTGCTGACCGGTGTCGTCCGCATCTGCTCGGCGGGGAAGGGGCGCAGCAGGTGTTGCAGGCCGTCGAGCACGGCGGGCGGATCGTCCTGGCCGCTGCCCAGCCACTCGTCGTAATCGTCCGGATGCAGAATCACGGGCATCCGGTTGTGGATCGGCTCCATCAGATCGTTGGGCGAGGTCGTCAAAATCGTGCAGGACTGGATCTCCGAACCGTCGCCGCCCGTCCAGAATTCCCACAGCCCGGCAAAGGCGAAGAGGTCACCGTGGCCGTTGGGCTGCACCGTCGCCAGGTGCGGCTGCTTTTTGCCGTTGACTTTCTGCCACTCGTAGAAACCCGTGGCGGGCACGAGACAGCGCCGCCGCTTAAAGGCCGCGCGAAACGACGGCTTCTCACGCGCCGTCTCTGCCCGCGCGTTGATCATCCGCGCCCCAATCGACGGGTCCTTCGACCACGAGGGAACCAGCCCCCACGTCACCAATTCCCACTCGCGCTGCTCGCCCGCCTTATCCATGCGCACGATGCCCACGGGCTGCGTCGGCGCAATGTTGAAGCGCGGCTGGAGGACGGGTTCCGTCGGCAGGTCGAACAGGGTGGCGACTTGGTCGGGCGTGGTGTTGAGGGTAAAGCGTCCGCACATGGGGTTTCCTCCATTCTCGAAGCAAAAACGTTTGTTCTAATTATATCACGAAGAATCTGGCAGTGCATAACAGAGTCATCCCCTCGTGTTCAAAGTCGAAGCGAATACGCTGACGGCGTCGCTCGATCACCCGACGGATTTCGCGGTGTTGGAAGTTGTGCGAGCGCGGGTCTATTTGCCGTCGGTGCAGCGGCAGGAGCATTGTTCGGTTCGTAGTGGGAGGGCGCGCCCTCCCACTACGAACGCGATCTATCCACGTCAAGAAAGAAGGGCCGCAGCGAAATATGCCGCGGCCCTTCTTTGTGTTCCGCGCTCGTCTAGCGGTTCGCATCGGGGATGCTCACGCCGCGATTCCTTCAACAAAGCACCTCCACCATAAATCCACCCGGCGCGCGCACGTAAAACGTCCACGCGCCGTGAAAGTGGCGCGGCGGCTTGACGTCAAAGCCATCATCCTTCAAGCGCTGATTAATTTCATTGACGTGCGCCTCACTCTCCTGCATAAAGCCGACGTGAAAGCTGGCGGGGTACTTTACCTCGCTCGCCTGCCCCACGCTCATCAGGGTCAGCACCAGCCCGTCGTCGTCGAAGAGCACGGCGAAGTCTGCTTCCTCGCCTTCTATGCCGCGCAGCTTGAAGTACTTCTCCAAAAAGTGTCGCGTCTCGGCAACGTTCGTGACCGTGAGGTTGAGGTGGTTGAGCTTCATGCGAATCCTTTCTCTGCGAAAGAGGTTGATTTTGGTACTGTATGTTGCGGGTGATAAACCACGGCACAATAGGCTCTTGTCGTGTCGACCCGTTCACAGGGGGCGTGCTCACTCCGCGGTTACAAGATCGACTAGAATTCACCCATCACATACTCACCCCTCATATACTCACACCCCCCGCAAATGGCAACGCTCGTTCGCCGTCTCCAAATAGACGCGATGCTCGCCAATCGTAATTTCCGTCAGCGAGCAGTTGGCGAAGCGGAAGAGGCGCGCGTGCCCGACGTCGAGGCCGAGTAGATGGGCGACCATGAGGCGCAGCGTGCCGCCGTGGGAGACGAGGAGCACGCTTTCGACATCGGGCTGCTTGCGGTGGCGGGCGACAATCTCGTCGAGCGCGGCGGCAACGCGGACGAGGCCGCGCTCCATCCCCTCGGCGTTGGGGATAACGGCGTTGTGCGGATCGCTGCGGTAGGCCTGCCAGCTTGCGGCGTGCTGCACGGCGATTTCGCTCCGCGTCAGCCCTTCCCAGACGCCAAAGCTCAGTTCGCGCAGGCGGATTTCGGGCTGGATGGTGAGATCGTGGTGAGCGATGATGGCGGCGGCGGTCTGGTGGGCGCGCTCGAGGTCGCTGGCGTAGACGACGTCGATGCGTTCGTGGCGCAGCCGCTCGCCAACGGCCGCGGCCTGGCGATGACCTGTGTCATCGAGCGGCGTATCGGTTTGGCCTTGGTAGCGCTGTTCGGCGTTCCAGGCGGTTTGGCCGTGGCGGACGAGGAGGAGGCGCATAAGAATGAAGATTGATGAATGAAGATTGGGTAGTTGATGATATTTTGAACTATCGATGTGGGTGGGTACAACGTGCTACCTGCTACTTACAACCTGCCACAATTCGATCCTTCAACCCCTCAATGATATACTTCCCTCAACCAATCTCCAATTGCGAATTACCAATCTCTACGCTCGTGCACTTCCACCCCAACGGCCTGCCTCAATCCAAAGCTGCCGCGCTTGCGCCAATTCCCAACGGCGTGGCCGATGCGTTTTGGGGCGAGGCCAGGGCGCGGCGCGACTTGGAGTCGACGCTGCTCGACGTCTTTCGCAGCTGGGGCTACGGGGACGTGATCTCGCCGACCTTTGAGTACGCGGACACATTGAGCGTGCGCGCCAGCGCCGAGCTGCAAAAGCAGATGTACCGCTTCCTCGACCGCGACGGGCGCACCCTGGCTCTGCGGCCCGACATGACCATCGCCGTGGCGCGTTTGGTCGGCACGCGGCTCTACGACTGGCCGATGCCGCAGCGCTTTTGCTACGCGGGCAGCGTCTTTCGCTATGTCGAGCCGCAGGCGGGGCGGCAGCGCGAATTTGGGCAGGCGGGTGTGGAGCTGGTGGGGGCCGGTGCGCCGGAGGCCGATGCCGAAGTGGTGGCGCTAACGGTGAAGGCGCTACGGTCAACGGGCTTGCGCGACTTCCAGATCGTGCTGGGGCAGATGGGCTTTTTCCACGGCCTGCTCGAAGAGCTCGACCTTGACCCCACGCAGACCGAGCGGCTGCGGCAGGCGATTTTGCGCAAGAGCGAGCCCGCGCTGGAGGAGCTGCTGCCGTCGCTGGCGCTGAGCGAATCTCAGCAAAATACAATTGAGGCGTGGCCTCAGCTGGCGACCACGCGCACGGCGGACGCCGATTTTGCGGACGTGCTCGACCACGCCGAACAGCTCTGCCTCAACGCCACGATGCAGGGGGCGCTGGAAAACCTGAGCGCCGTTTACGATGCGCTGCACGCCCATGACGTGGCGGGCCGCATCCACCTTGACTTGACCGAGGTGCAGAGCCTGGGCTACTACACCGGCGTGACCTTTGAGGTGTTGGCGCCGGGCGTGGGCCGCTCGATTGGCAGCGGCGGGCGCTACGACGATTTGGTGCAGACCTTTGGCCCGCCCCAGCCGGCCGTCGGCATTGCGCTGGGGCTGGAGCGAATTTTGCTGGCCCAGGCTTTGCAGGATGACGGCGCTGCCTCGCCAGCACCTGTTGCGCCGGACGCATTAATTTTTACGCGAAATGATGCGACCTGTTTGCGGCTGCTCGACGGATGGCGGGCGCGGGGGTTGCGCGTGGCCGTGGAATTGGAAGGTCGCGCTGGAGAGGCGCTGGCGAGCGCGGCACGGGGGATGGGTGCTCGCTTTGCGCTCACTTGGAACGGCGATCCGCGAAGCACTTTTGATTTGCGCGACGGTCAAAATCACACGCAGCGAGAGGTGACGGCGGATGAGGCGTGGCAAATTTTTGAGGCAGCCAAAAATAGATGATTCACGAAGAGCACGAAGAGCACGAAGGCAAAAGTGTCGACCTTCTTCCTTCGTGAACCTTTGTGCTCTTCGTGGATCAATTTTCTGCAAAGAGATTACAGGAAGCAAATCGTGGACGATTCGTTGTTGATTGCGCTGCCCAAGGGACGCATGGCGGACGATGCGCTGGCGCTGCTGGGGCGGGCGGGGCTGCCGCTGCCCGATGGCGACACGGGGCGCAAGCTGATTCTGGAGGCGGGGTCGCCGGATTTGTGGCTGCGCTACATTTTGGCCAAGCCGACGGACGTGGCGACCTATGTGGAGTACGGGGCGGCGGATGTGGGCATCTGCGGGCTGGATTCGCTGCGCGAGAGCGGGCGCGACGTCTACGAGCCGCTGCTGCTGCCCTTTGGCCACTGTCGGCTGAGCGTGGCGGGGCCAGCGCACCGGCAGGACACGGCGCTGCGCTACGAGAGCCAGCCGAGAGTGGCGACCAAGTATCCACGGCTGGCGCGCGATTTTTTTCGCGCGCGCGGGCTGAATGCGGAGATCATTCCGCTGAACGGCTCGGTGGAGCTGGGGCCCCTGGTGGGGCTGGCCGATTTGATCGTGGATTTGGTGGAGACGGGGGCGACGCTGCGGGAGAATGGGCTGGTGGAGTTTCGGACGATCTTGCACAGCCAGGCGGTGCTAGTGGTGAATCGGGCGGCGTTTCAGCTAAAGGCGGGGGCGGTGCAGGCGGTGGTGGGGGCGGTGCGGGGGGTGTTGCAAGAAGAAGGAATGGTCAATGGTTAATCGTGAATTGTTAATTGTTAATGGGGGTGGTGGGGTGGAGATTGTCGAGTCCGAGGATATTGTTGGGGTGAAGGTGGTGCGGCTGCTGCCGTTTGGGGATGAGCGGGGGCGCTTTATGGAGACCTTTCGCAAAGAGTGGTTTCCGGAGCGCTCGTGGGACGTTGTCCAGGCAAACCGCAGCGAGAGCGCGGCGGGGGTGCTGCGCGGGCTGCACTACCACTTCAGGCAAGTTGATTACTGGCACGTGATCAGCGGCGAGGTGCGCGTGGGACTGGCGGATCTGCGCGCGGGATCGCCGACGTGCGGCGCGTCGCAAGTGATCACGCTGCGGGGGGACGAGCCGACGGGGCTATTTATTCCGAGCGGCGTCGCCCACGGCTTTTACGCGGTGACGGACGTGACGCTGACCTACATTGTCGACAATTATTACGACGGCGACGACGAGCTGGGCGTGGCCTGGGATGATCCGGAGCTGGCCGTGGATTGGGGCGTGGATGCCCCAATTCTCTCTGCACGCGATCAGGCCAATCCGCGATGGCAAGAAATATCAGCAGAGCATCTGCCCAAATGACCACTGTTCAGAACCTATTTGACCGAGCCGCGTCGAGCTACGATTACACGCGCAAAAAGTATATCCCTCGACTTGAGGAATACTACGGAACCGTCGTGGGCCTCATTCCGATGGCGAACCCCAATCCACGCATTCTGGATGTGGGCGCGGGCACGGGATTGCTGTCCGCAATGGTATTGGCTGCGTTTCCCGATGCCCAGTTGACGTTGATTGACATTTCACCCAGCATGTTGGAACAAGCCGAAGCGCGCTTCGCCGAGCGAAACGACATTGTTTACCAGGTGGTCGATGTCGAACGCGACGCGTTGACGGGACAGTACGACATGATCATATCGGCGCTGGCGCTGCACCACGTACCGCAGTCAACGCTGCCGCGCGTGTTTGGCAAGATTTTTGACGTGTTGGTCGCGGGTGGCTTGTTTATCAACGCCGATCAGACGCTGGGGACGAGTCCGCAAAATGAGCAGCGCTACGCCGACATGTGGGAGCGTGGCGCTCGTTCACGTGGCGCGACGGATGCCGAAATCGCCACGGCCATCGAACGGATGAAGGCCGATCAAACAGCGACGCTTGAAGACCAACTCCTCTGGCTGCGTAACGCCGGATTTGCACACGTTGACTGCTGGTACAAAGATTATCGCTTTGCGGTGTATTCCGGACAAAAACCATAATGACACCGCTTGTTCGCGCTCTATTCGCTTGGTATAATTCGGGCAGAGCTTAATTTCCGTTCAAGGAAAAGCATTATGATTGCCTCACCCACACGAACAAGCCAAATTATTCGCACCGAACGCGGTCTTTCCATCGACGGTACACGCCTGACGCTGTACAATGTGATGGATTTCGTCAAAGCGGATTACCCGCCCCACCTGATTCAAGATCGGCTGCTGTTGAGCGACGAGCAGCTTGAGGTGGCGCTGCGCTACATTGACGAACACCGCGAAGAAGTGGAAGCAGAGTACGCGCAGATTTTGCGCGAGGCCGAGGCAGATCGTCGGGAGTCCGATGCACTCCTTCGTGAACATTTGGCAAAGCAAGCCGACAAGCCGCGTACGCCGGAGCAGGCAGCGTTAAGGAAGAAGTTTGACGAATGGCAAGCCCTGCGCAGAATATTTGCTGGAAACACCTCATTGAATACGGTAGAATCAGTGACTGATAATGCCCCCAATAAACTCCTGAAAAGATTTGGAAACTGCAAAGGGAACATTCAGTGACCTCCAATAAAAATCATCAATCAGAAAAGCCTAAACCTCGGCTTGAGGTGAAGACATTAGCTGCATCTGCATCGTGGTTTTCATCAACTCGTAGCGTTGCGTCAATGGTGGCGGCGGCAGTAACACTACTAGGCCTTGTTATAGGTCTAATTGGCGAAATTGTTTTTCAAAACTTTGTCATAAATAGTGTGTATTTCACATTTCAGGGCTTGAGTGATAATTTCTCAACGATAGTAATTGTTGTTTTAATTATTGTCGTTGGCTCAATCTCAATTATTTACGGCGCACGTTGGTACTCAATCCGAGACGAAATCAGTAAGGTACGAGTTGCTAAATTGCGTGAAATAGAATCAGATTTTTTTGAAGAGATACGAAGCAAAACCGAATCCGCTTTGGAAGAAAGAACTGATTAAAATGTCACAACAAGTAGAAATCATCAATAGGGAAATGCATCCTCAAGCGAAAAGTTTGGCAATCGATTACGTTGACGAATTTAGCACTTCACTGATTTTACAATCTAAGCTCATTGCGTATAGAAGCAAAGCAGACATTGTTTTAAGTAAACATGTAGATGAGGCGCGGACAACGATACTAAACGAAGCCAAAACGTCTTGGATTCGAGAAGTATTTGTAATTATTGGAAGCGCTTTTTTTGGGGTATTTGCACAGGGTTTTGTGACAGAACTGTCAAACGGAAACGTCTGGCTGATCACTGTCTATGTTATTCTAGGGTTCGTGGGGATGTTCCTGGTTTTTTGGGCAGTGCGTAAATAGCATCTACAATCCCTTAACTTATATGACCACTCACCACCCAAGGAGCACCCCATGACCGACCCCATCCGCTTTGGCGTGATCGGCGGCAGCGGCGTCTACCAGATGGAGGCGCTGACCGATGTTGAAGAAATCACGCTGGAGACGCCCTTTGGCGATCCGTCCGACGCCTACGTGACGGGGACGCTGCACGGGCAGCGGGTGGCCTTTCTGGCGCGACACGGGCGCGGCCACGTCGTAAGCCCCACGCGGCTGAACTACCGGGCCAACGTTTACGGCTTCAAAAAATTGGGCGTCGAGTACCTGATCGGCGTCTCCGCCTGCGGCAGCCTGCGCGAGCGGATCGCGCCCGGCCACATCGTGATCCCCAATCAGCTCTTTGACCGCACCAACGGGCGCGCGCTCAGCTTTTTCGACGACCCCGACGCGGGCACGGATGGCCTCGTCGCCCACGTGAGCGTGGCCGATCCCTTTTGCGACAGGCTGAGCCAAATTTGCGAAGAGGCCGTACGAGCTACGGGCGCGACGGTGCATCGCGGCGGCGGCTTTATTACGATTGAGGGGCCGCGCTTTAGCACAAAGGTCGAGAGCGAGATTTTTCGGCAGTGGGGGCTGGATATCATCGGCATGACGACCTCGCCGGAAGCCTTTCTCGCGCGCGAGGCCGAGATGTCTTACGCCGTGATGGCGCACGTGACGGACTACGACGTCTGGCACGAGGAGGCGGTGACCGTCGAGATGGTGATTCGCACGCTGCAGCGCAACGCGCAGGTGGCGAAGGATGCGGTGGCGAACGCGATTGAGCGGCTGGTAAACGCTGGGCCGTCGCCGTATGCAGACGCGCTGGCGAGTGCGCTGATCACGAGCCAGGAGGCGGTGCCGGAAAAGGCGGTGGAAAATTTGTCCGAAATCGTGGGGAAGTATTTTACGTAGACGCCCCGCTCTGCGCTCGCCACGCCTGAATCAACTCCGTCTCGCGCTCCGGCGATAGGCCGATGGCCCCAGCGCCCGTTTCCAGCGGCAAGCTCGCGGCCTCTCCACGCTCGCGACGCGCCCGATCCCACGCCAGCACGTCGCGCACGGTGTCGGCCAGGGGGCGGAAGGTGAGGCCAGCGGCCAGGGCGCGGTCGATGTTGCGGGCGAGAAAACCTTGATACAAGTCGCCAGGCGGCATCCAAATTGGCAAATCTTGGAACGGCTGCACGCCCTGCTTAACCAGCCACGCCTCGTCCGCCCACACAAAATCGGCGTCGCTGCCCGTTGCCTCGCGGATCGACTTTACCATCTCCTCAAACGTGATAGGTTGCGCTGGCCCAGTCACGTTGAACGTGCCCGCAGAGCGTGATGCGGCCATATCGAAAACCCACGCCGCCACGTCGCGCACGTCAATCATCTGCACCGACTGTTGGCGACCATCCGGCACCAGTACTTCTCCCCCCTCGCTGATGCGGCGCACCCAGTACGGAAAGCGCTCCATGTAGTCGTGCTGCCCAATAAGCAGCCCGGCGCGCACGTTGAGCACGCGACCGGGCAGCGCGGCCTCCGCTGCCTGCTCGGCCAGCGCCTTGCTCTCGCCGTAAGTGTCGTAACCTTTGCCCTCCTCCTGCCCCTCCTCCAGCTCTGCAACCTCCGCCGTCTCGTCTGCATTTGGCGTGGCGTGGCTGGCGTAGACGGACAGGCTGGAGATAAAGGTGTAGTGCGCGACCTTGTCCGCCAGCGCTTCGGCGGAGGCGCGCACGGCGGCGGAGGTGTAGCCGCAGGTGTCGACGGCCGCGTCCCACGTGCGGCCGTCGAGCAGATGCAGATTGGCGTGGCGGTCGCCGTGGATTTGCTCAACGTTCGGAAACGCGTCGGGCGCGCTTTGACCGCGGTTGAACAAGGTCACCGAATAATTTTGGGACAGAGCCGTTTCGACGAGCGCGCGACCGAGCAGTCGCGTGCCGCCGATGATGAGGATGTGCATGGGGTCTCCTTTGTAGCGCCAAGCGCTGCTTGGCGAGGAACGAAGCGGCGCTTCGCGTTACTTGGCAAGACGCTTAAAATAAAATGTGGCAGTCTGGCCTGAAACTAGCGTGGCCGTCAGCTCCCAGCCTTCCACGCCCAGCGCATTGAGTTCATCCTCTCTCGGCATCTGCTCGGCCACCAAGTTGCGCTCGATGAGTTTGTACGCCCACTTCGGCGGCTGCTGCACGTAAATCATGGTGGGCGGCGCGGGCGCGCCTGGTGAATTGGCAGGTGGATTGGCGGGTGGCGCTTCGGGCGGGACACTGGGGTAGACGCGCCCGGGTCGCGGAATTTCAAGGGTAAGATCGGCTGCTGGGTTCATGGGTTATCTCCAATCTTCGCTGTACCATTTGCTGTGCGGCATCCCGCTTTCGAGAATCGACTCAATGAGTTCATTGTGCTCCACGGCGACCTGCCGAAGTTCGATGTTGACGTGCTCACCCTCGACGCGAATCCAGGCGTACTGGGCGCGGGCGAGATTGTACGGCTTGCTCGTGACCCGGTCGAACTGGTAGCCCAGGCCGATGCTGCCGGGGTTGAGGATCAGCGCGTCGCGCCAGCGGCGGAGCAGCGGCTGATGGGTGTGGCCGCCTGCAAAGATTGTGATGTGTTCGTGGCCCGCCAACAGCGGCGCAACTTCGTCGTCCGGCGTGGTGGCGCTGAGAATGTCGATATTGGATTCGGGCGTGCCGTGGAAGCAAAGCAGACGGTGCGCGTCGCCAAGCGGCACGTCGATGATGGCGTGGAAGGAGTGCACGAAGGCGCGGTCGGCCTCGCTCAACTGCTGGCTGCACCAAAGGGTGATGTCGTGCACCTTCGCCATCAGCTCATCGCGCTCGGCATCACCGCTCGGCGCTTCGCGCTCCGGCTCCAGCAGCTCGACATCGGCGTTGCCGAGCACGCACGGAATCTCGCGTTTGCGCAGCGCCCGCAGGCAGGCCAGCGGCTGCGGCCCAGCGGCGACGTCGCCAAGACAGAGAATGTGGTCGGGCGACCCGCGGTCGATGTCGGCCAGCGCGGCGTCGAGGGCGATGGCGTTGCCGTGGATGTCGGCGATGAGGGCGATGTTCATGAGTAGCGAGCAGTGGTCAGTTTTTAGTAGTTAGTGATTGGTCATCGCTCAACAGCTCTTGCAGCGTTTGCGTGCGCTGTTGCCATCGGCTGTGCCAGGATTGGCGCCAGGCGGCAGCAGGGTGGGTGGCAATGGCTTGTCCACTTGTGTGCAAGCCGCTGTCGTGCGACAGGCCCATCTGCGGGCCAGACCCCGGCTTGGTGCTCGATGGCTGCCCAGCGGCAACGGCTGGCTCCAGCAGGGGATCGTGCAGGTGGTGGGTCACGATCACGCGCGTGGCCGAGCCGTCTGGGCCAATCGGACGCAGCTCGATGGCGATGGTCGAGTCGATGGGCGCGAGCCCTTCGCCCTCCACGCGCTGCATCGAAAGGACGAGATGCCGCGGCGGCTCCCAGGTGGAGACGACGCCGCGCAGCGCGTAAGGGCGACCGTGCAGGACGCCGCGCTCTTCGCAGCGCCCGCCCGCTTTCGCCTCCAGATCAATGGTCGCGCCCCACCAGCGGCGCAGCCCCTCCGCGGTGCTGATTAGCGGCCAGACGCGCTCCGGCGATGCGGCGATTGTGACTTCCTTGCGAATGGGCACGGGCAGCAGCGTAGAAATCATGAGTCTCCTTCGGCAATCTGCTTGAGCGTCGCCAGCCGCCGATCCCACAGCGCATCGTAGTGCAGCAGCCATTCGACCACGGGCTGCAGCGCCGCGGCGTTGAGCCGGTAGACGCGCTGTCGCCCGGCTGGCTCCACGGCCACCAGCTGCGATTCACGCAGCACGCGCAGGTGCTTGCTCACGGCGGGCTGGCTGATGTGCGGCAGCTGGGCCACGATGTCACCGGCGGGCAGCGGGCCGTGCCGCAGCAGGTCGAGGATGTGGCGGCGGTTGGTATCGGCGATGGCTTGATAAAGGGTGTCGTTCATGCTTGTATAACCATTTAGTTATATTTTAGCCAGAAGCATGAGTTTGTCAAATACGGATTACGGGGAAAAGCGAGGCAATTCAGGAAGCAGCAGCAGGCGTGGAAAGTTTGCCTAGTCGAGGAGCGAAGCCCCACCTGGGCGATTTGCCAGTTGGTTGGGTCTAATACATAATTCTTGCAATCAACCAGCCAGCTACAAAGATGTTCCCGGCTCCCGCCGCCCGGCGTCTACGCCGTGGGCGACATTCGCGCGGGCTCGGTCAAGCGCGTCGCCTCGGCGGTGGGCAAGGGGTCGGTCGTCGTGTCGGCGGTGGACGGGTACTTGGGGACCATGCGACAGGCGCAGATGGCGGAGCGAGGCGCACCGTTATCGTGAGACACCAATTTTAATCGTCAATAGTCAACGGTGAATTGTCAATTGTTAATGAGGCGACTGGGCACACGAAACCTTCCCCATTGACCATTGACAATCTACCGTTGACCATTGACCATTCCATTTTCAACTATGACCAACGAAACCAACTCCACCTCCCGCCGCTGGCGCATCAGCCGCCGCGGCTTCCTGATCGGCGCGGGCGCGACTGCCGCGGCCCTGGCCGTCGGCATTCCGGCGGGCCTGCCCTGGGCGCGGCTGCAAATCGCGGGGCAGATCGACGGCCTCGAAGGCGGGCCGCCCACCAATTTCTCGACCGATCCCTTTGCCTGGTTCGAGGTGCTGGACGACAGCCGCGTGCGGCTCTTCCTGACCAAAGTCGAAATGGGGCAGGGCGTCCACACGGCACTTGCGCAGATCGCGGCGGAGGAGCTGGGCATTGCGTTTGGTGATTTAGAAGTTGTGCAAGCCAGCACCAATTCGGCTATTCGCGATACAAACGGCACGGGCGCGAGCAATTCTGTTTCATCGGCCTACGGTCCACTGCGGCAGGCGGCGGCAACGCTGCGCGAGATGTTGCGCACGGAGGCGGCGGATCATTTGGGTCAACCGGCCGAATCGCTGGTGCTGGTCGAGCGGGGCTTTGCGCTGGCGGACGACGCCGCCCAGACCGTCGGCTGGGGGCCGCTGGTGCGCGACAAGCTGGAGCGCGGCGAGGAATGGGAAGTGCCCGAAGAGCCGGTCGCGCTCAAGGATGAGGCGGACTTTGAGCTGATCGGCCAGTCGCTGCCGCGCGTCGACATTCCGGCCAAGGTCACGGGCGAGGCGGTCTACGGCTTTGATTTTCGGCTGCCGGGGATGCTCTACGGCGCGGTTGCCCACGCGCCAAAGCTGGAGACGAACATGCGCATTGCCTGGCCCGGCTATGCGCCCACCATGCCCGGCGTGCGCGAGGTCGTGATCGATGAGGAGAGCAACTTTGCGGGCGTGGTCGCTGAGTCGCGCACGCAGGCCGTGGCCGCGCTGGAGACCATGAACATCGAGTGGAGCGAGGGGCACAATTGGCAGCAGGCCGACATCGAGCGCATTATCACTGCCGACGGGCCGGGCGGTGTGACGATTCAGCGCGTGGGCGATGCGCCGGACGTGCTGGAGGACGACGCCAGCGGCAGGCTCATTACGGCGGAGTACCGCACGCCCTTTGCCGTGCAGGCCCCGCTGGAGCCGCAGGCCGCCGTCGCCGACGTGCGGCTGCCCGCCTTTGGCGAGCAAGTGGTGCGCGTCTGGGCCTCGACCCAGAGCCAGAATCTGGTGCGCCGCGAAGTCGCCGCGGTGCTGGACGTGCCGGAAGATATCGTCGAGATCACGCCGACCTATCTGGGCGGCGGCTTTGGGCGCAAGCTCAATATCGAGGCAGCGGTGGAGGCGGCGCGGCTCTCCAAGGCGGCGGGCGCGCCGGTGCAGGTCGCCTGGGGGCGGGTCGACGCCATGCGCAACGGCTACTTCCGCCCGCCGACGCACCACAAGCTCTACGCGCGGCTGGACGAGTCGGGCCGCATCCGTGCGATGGAGCACCGACAGGCGAGCGCCGAAGTCGCCTTTGGCTTTTTCCCCGGCTTTATCGGCGACGTGCTGGGCGCGGACTTTGGCTCCTACCGCGGCGCTCAGCTGCGCTACGACGTACCCAACCGACGCGTGGTGGCGTGGCTGCGCGACTTGCCCGTGCGCACGGGCTGGTGGCGCGGCTTGGGGCTGGTCGCCAACGTCTTCGCCATCGAAAGCTTTGTGGACGAACTGGCCCACGCCGCCGGGGCCGACCCGCTCCAGTTCCGGCTCGACCACCTCACCAGCGAGTCGCTGGACGCCGACCTGGCCCGCCGCACGCGCGGGGTGCTCGAAGCGGCGGCGGAGCGCGCGGGCTGGGACGGGCCGCTGCCGGACGGCCACGCCCACGGGATCGCCGTCTCGCTGGACGCGGGCACGCTCGTCGCCAACGTGGCCGAAATTTCGCTGGCGGACGACGGCCAAATTCGCGTCCACAAGGTCACCGCCGCCATGGACTGCGGCCTTACCGTCAACCCCGACGGCGCGCGCGCCCAGGTCGAGGGCGCCACCATGTGGGGCGTCGGCTCCGCGCTGATCGAGGAAGTGCGCGTCGAGAACGGCGAGGTCAACGTGCGGACCTATGAGCAGTACCCGCTGCTGACGATTGGTCAAGCGCCAGACGTCGAGGTCGTGCTGCTGGAGGCGGGGGATGGGATTCCGCGCGGGGTCGGCGAGCCGCCGATCGGGCCGACGGCGGCGGCGATTGCAAACGCGCTCTTTGCGTTGACGGGCGTCAGAGTGCGGGAGCTGCCGATGTCGAAGGAGCGGGTGCAATTGGCGCTTGGGGTGACGGTATAGAATTGGTCTGGTACAATGGCAAGCGATTGGAAATCAGGCATGGCGGAACAAGCGTCGGAGCCGGAAATTCTGTTTGACGTTGAGACGCCGTTGGGCTTTAATGTGCGCACCACTGTTAGCCACTGGACGTTAATCACAACGGTCAAACATCCCGTTCTACGCGGGCGCGAAGCCGATATTCAAATAACACTGCGCACGCCAGACGAAATTCGTCGCAGCAAATCAGATGCGCAAGTTTACCTGTTTTATCGAGCGGATGGCGAGAAGCGCTGGCTATGCGCTGTCGCCAGGCGGCTGAATGGCGAGGGCTTTTTGATTACGGCGTATCGCACGGGCAATATCAAGGAAGGTGAGCACCTATGGCCGCAGTAAAAGTTTATCACGACCGGGAGGGGAATACGCTGACCGTCTGGTTTGGTGATCCTGAGAGTGAGTACGAAGCTGAGGAAACTGGCGAGGAAGTCATTTTGATGAAAAATCAACAGGGGCAAGTCATTGGTTTTGAGAAATTAAACTTTGTTGCGTCGGCGAAGGATGCACTGCGCGTGGCGTTTGAGACGGTGGCGGCGTAATGAGCACACAAACGATTCCACAGACGGACAGCATTGAAGAACTGGCTCGCTTTTGGGATAGTCGCGATATCACTGATTTCGAGGACGAGTTGGCAGAAGTGACCGAACCCGTTTTTGTGACCGGCGAAACGGCGACCGTGCAGATTCACCTGCGGCAACCAGAGTGGGAGCGGCTCATGCGGCTGGCGCGGGATGAAGGCGTCGAGCAGGCGCGGTTGGTCGAGCAGTGGGTGGCGGAGCGATTGGCGGCATGACCATGCTCCTCAAAGCGGGCGACGGCATCCCCCGCGGCGTCGGCGAGCCGCCGATCGGCCCGACGGCGGCGGCGATTGCAAACGCGCTCTTTGCGTTGACGGGCGTGCGGGTGCGGGAATTGCCGATGTCGAGGGAGCGGGTGTCGGGGGCGTTGGGGCTGATCAATGAATGAATTAACAAAAGCAATCATATCCGGTTTCAGCAGTCTCTTTCCAGAAACAAACATTAGGGTACGCTGGTTCATCTTTCTTGGCCTCGTACTTGCCTCAATTTTGATTCTAGCTTTTGCAGAATCTCAAGCAGGCTTTCTGTACTTTCGCAATTTAGAGCGACGCATTGAAATCTTGAACCAGCTTAACGAACTTGCAGAATCTGGAGTCACAGACAAACCGGAGCTTTTACCAATAGACGTTATACCGATTAAATATCTCTCTCTGAGCGTCGAAGTGCGTTCTAGAAGGTAGAAATCAAAACGATATAATGTCTAATATATCAGCAGCTAGTACACTGTAAGGCAGGTTTTGAGGGGTTAAACTGCTTGGCGAGCTCGGCTAGCGGTTTGGCACTAATCCATCATAATCTCGATTACGGTGTACTAGTAGACGCATCATCCGAGGAAAGGTTCGCTCCTATTTCAGGCCGCTTTCAGAGCCTGCAATTCTTGCTCTCGCTCTTTTCATCGCGATACTTTGCAAAGTTTATCGCTGGCGCTGCATTTGGCTTTTTATTTGCTCTTGTATATTTACTTCAGCGTAATACCAAGACCGCAAATTCTGCACTTGTTTTCGGTATTATATTTGGCACAGTCGGAGCCCTTATTCCTGTGCTTTTTCGACTATGGATAAATTTTGTTGCGTTAACAATAATTCAAATCTTTATTCTTTTAAGCTTTAATCAACGTCAGAAATCGAAGCGAGAAGCAGGTAGTGGAGCAAGCTCACCCTAGTAAAATTAAAGACTAAATCAGAGTGGTCGCCGCTCGGCTTTTTTGCTGGCAAATCGTAAACACTTCGCATTGCCTAAACTTGTACTGCGTAAACTTACGCGTTACAATCAAGCTTGATTCAAAGCATTAAAGCGCCTCTACGAGCGCGGCGACTCGAGCGGAATTGGCGCGAACATGCGCGGTCACGTCGAGAGGATTTTGCTTGTGTTTGATGAAGCAGAGACGTTAGACGAGATGAACATCCCCGGCTTTCGACTGCACCCGCTATCGGGTAATCGAAAGGGTCAGTGGAGCATTAGAGTTGCCGGGAACTGGCGAATCATCTTTCGCTTTGAAAATGGGAAAGCGTACGACGTGGATTTAGACGTGGATTTAGAGGATTATCATTAGGAGTTGCCATCATGCCCATGAAAAATCCGCCGCATCCCGGCGATGTTATCAAAGACTGCTTGGCCGATCTGGAGCTCACCGTGACGGAAGTGGCAAAGGTGCTGGGTGTAACGCGGCCCACGCTGTCGCGCGTGATCAATGGCAAATCAACCATTTCGCCGGGAATGGCGATTCGGCTGTCGAAGGCGTTTGGCAGCACGACCGAGATGTGGCTGCGGATGCAGACGGCTTATAATCTGGCGCAGGCGCGTTATCGTGTCGCCGAAAGCGAGGGTCATCGCGACAAAGGGTCGCGGTCGACGCCGGCGTAGTCAGTGTAGGTTGGGCAAAACAGAATCGACGGAGAAAGCCGAGTGGTCGCCGCTCGGCTTTTTTGTTACAATGAGGATGGAGCGCAGTTTATCTCAAGAGGAGAAGCTCTCCGGCGAACTTGCCCTTTTATCTGGGATTTCTGGCAAAGCAGGAGCACTTGGCCATGAGCGAGCATCAATTTGAATTTGGCGACTACGTGATTCGCTCGATGCCGAGCGACAAATTCCGCCCGCTCTTCCAGCAATACCGTCCGCAAGCGTTTGCGGACGCTTTCACCTTTGCCCTGCGCAGTGCGCTATCGGCGGAGGAAGAGGCGACCCTGGCGCGACTGCGGGCCAACGCCGATGCTCTCTACCGCCTCCATCTCGGCATCTTCCACGGCGATGGCTTCGTCGGCTGGCACACGGGCCGACAGGTAAACGCCGAAGAATATGCCATGACCAATTCCGCCGTGCTGCCCGCCCACCGGCGCCAGGGGCTATACACCTTTCTGCTGGCCCGCGTGCTCGACATCGTGCGCGGTGAGGGCTTTCAGATTGTAACCAGCGGACACAACGCTACCAACAACCGCATCATTGTGCCCAAGCTCAAGGCGGGCTTCGTCATCACCGGCCTGGAACTCAGCGCCGAGTTTGGCACGGTGGTCAAGCTCACGTACTTTTTTAATCCGCTGCGCCGTCACGCGCTGGACGTGCGCGCGGGCGAGGCGGTGCCGAATGAGAAATTGCGGCAGTACTGGCCGCTGTCGGCATAGAAGTGCGACGGGTCGAGTGCAGCGCACGGCGTCCACCAAGCTGGCAGACGAGCCATCATCCACGCCGTGCGCTGCACTCATCGCCTAACCAACTTGGTTGGATAGTGAGTGCAGCGCACGGCGCAGACGCGACCGGTAAGCAACCCCGCTTTGCGCCGTGCAATGCACTCGACTGTCTAGCCGCCCAATCCAAAATCCAAAATCGCCAATCCAAAATCAAATGACTCTCCCCATCGACCCAATCGACCCGTCCAACAGCGACGACCTCTACACCATTCACACCAGCGCCCCCGGCCCCGAAGGCTCGCTGCCGCTGGATGCCGACTTTCTCGCGGGCGCGCCCAGCGGCGATCTCTTTGCCCTGAGCCAAAACGCGGGCATGGGCTGGCAGCCCGACCGCCTGCGCGACAAGGAGTTCCTGATCCTCAGCACGCAGGGCGGCATCCGCGCGCCGGACGGCACGCCGATTGCGCTGGGCTACCACACCGGCCACTGGGAAGTCGGCCTGCTGATGGAGGCGGCGGCGCGCGAGCTGAAAGCGGCGGGGATGATTCCCTACGCAGGCTTTGTCACCGACCCGTGCGACGGGCGCTCGCAGGGGACGACGGGCATGTTTGACAGCCTGCCCTACCGCAACGACGCGGCGATGGTGCTGCGGCGGCTGATGCGCTCGCTGCCGACCCGCCGCGGCGTCATGGGCGTCGGCACCTGCGACAAAGGCTTGCCCGCTATGCTGATTGCGCTCGCCAGCCAGCACGACCTGCCCACGATTGCCGTGCCCGGCGGCGTGACCTTGCCGCCGGAAAACGGCGAGGATGCGGGCAAAATTCAGACGATTGGGGCGCGCTTTGCGCAGGGCGAAATCACGCTGGAGCTGGCGGCGGATTTGGGCTGCCGGGCGTGTGCATCGCCGGGCGGGGGCTGCCAATTTTTGGGCACGGCGGCGACGGCGCAGGTCGTGGCCGAGGCCTTTGGGCTGACGCTGATGCACGCCGCGCTCGCGCCGTCGGGCCAGCCGATTTGGCTGGATATGGCGCGCCGCTCGGCCACGGCGCTGACGGCGATGGAAGCGGCGAACATCACCACGCGCGACATTTTAACCGAGGATGCGCTGCACAACGCGATGGTCGTCTACGCGGCCTTTGGCGGCAGCACAAATTTGCTGCTGCACATCCCGGCCATCGCCCACAGCGCGGGTCTGCCCCGCCCCACCGTTGCCGACTGGCAGCGCATCAACCGCGACGTGCCGCGGCTGGTCGATGCGTTGCCCAACGGCCCCGTCGGCCACCCGACCGTGCAGGTCTTCCTGGCGGGCGGCGTGCCGGAGGTGATGCTGCACCTGCGCAAGCTGGGGCTGCTCCAGCTGAACGTCGCCACGGTGCAGGGGGCGGCGGACGGGCGTAATTTGGATGACCTGCTCGACGAGTGGGCGGAGAGCGAGCGTCGCCACAAGCTGCGGGCTTTGCTGCACGAGCGAGACGGCGTCGACGCCGACGATGTGATCATGGACGCGGAGACCGCGAAGTCGCGCGGGCTGACGAGCACCGTAACCTTCCCCGTGGGCAATCTCGCGCCCGCAGGCTCGGTCGTCAAAAGCACGGCCATCGACCCCAGCGTGATCGACGCGGACGGCGTCTACCGGCAGACGGGCCCGGCGCGGGTTTTCACAACGGAGCGCGCCGCCATGGCCGCCATCAAGGCAGGCGACATCCAGCCCGGCGACATCATGGTTGTGATGGGGCGCGGGCCGCTTGGCTCCGGCATGGAGGAGACCTATCAGCTGACTTCGGCGCTGCGTTACCTGACAGGCGGCAAGGAAGTCGCGCTGGTGACGGATGCACGCTTTAGCGGCGTGAGCACCGGCGCCTGTATCGGCCATGTCGGCCCCGAAGCGCTGGCGGGCGGGCCGATTGGCAAGGTGCGCGAGGGGGATATGATTCGGATTGAGGTCGACACGATCAACCTGACGGGGCGGCTGGATTTGCTGGGCGAAGGCGAGAGCGCCGAAGCGGGTGCGGAGTTGATCAACACGCGCGAGTCGCATCCCGATCTTGCACCGGATGAGCAGCTACCGGACGACACGCGGCTGTGGGCCGCGCTGCAGAATGCCAGCGGCGGGACGTGGGCTGGCTGCGTCTATGATGTCGATGCGATTATCGAAGTGATCGAGGCGGGGAAGCGGGCGTTGGCGTCGTAGACGCAGACAGTACCAAGCACAATAGACATTATATCGATTAAATGGACAAGAAATAGAAGGGCGGGTAAACTGAAGGCATTCCAGAAAAAAGAGGAGATGCCCAATGAGCCACTACCAAAAGTATGCTGAAAAGCCAATTGACTTTCTGGCCTTGACCGGCTACACACGCGAAGAGTTCGACGCCTTGCTTCCCCACTTTGCGGACTGTTTTTATGAGCGGATGCGCACCCATCAGCTGGACGGCAAGCCTAGGGGGAAGCGGCGCTATGTTGACTACCAGAATAGTCCGTTAGCCACGGTAGAAGAGAAACTGTTCTTCATTTTGAACTACTTGAAGAGCAACAATCTGCAAACGGTGCAGGGGTCACTCTTCAACCTTAGCCAACCCAAAGCCAACCAGTGGATTCACACCTTGCACCCCGTCCTGAATCAGGCGCTTGCCCAAGCGGAGGCGTTGCCTGCCCGCGAGATGGACGCGGTCTCCTTTGCCGAAGAGGAGACGCTGTACTTCCATGACGGAACGGAGCGCCCGATTCCCCGCCCCAGCGACCCGGACAAGCAGCGCTTTTTCTACAGCGGCAAAAAAAACGGCACGCCGTAAAGAACAATGTCGTCATCGACTCGCAAGGGCAAGTGCTGTTTGTCTCCGACACGGTCGAGGGCAAGCGGCACGACAAACGGCTGGCGGAGGAAATAGACTACACGCTGCCACAGGGGAGTCGACTGGCTCAGGATACCGGCTTTCAGGGCTTCAGCTTGGAGCAGGTGACGATTTTGCAGCCCAAAAAGAAGCCGCGCAACCAAGAGCTGTCTGAGTTTGACAAGCACAAGAACAGCTGGCTTTCCTCGTTGCGCACCCGGATTGAACATGCCATTGGCGGTGTCAAACGCTATCGGATTGTGAAAGACAAAATTCGCAACTGGAAGCCGGGCTTTCGCGACGCGGTCTTTGAAACCTGTTGTGGCCTGCATAATTTTCGACTCAATTTCCGCCCTTGGTCCTATGGCCCCCTTCAGCTTCATCTCTTTATCGAATTCTAATCGATATAATGTCTAATATTAGGAGTTACTCAGTTGTCATTTCGACCGGAGGGAGAAATCTGGACGTGACCGACGATTTCGTGTTATCTAATTCACCTTGTGCAGGGGTTAACCACCTCAAGATTTCTCGCATTCGCTCCAAATGACGAACCAACTGCATAACTCCTAAATATATCAGGACTTTTAGCCAAAAACGTTTATCAAACAGGTGTGATGAATATGTATCAAGAAACCGTTGAATCAGCTATAAAAGAGGCGCTTCTTCCTCACAAAGTTCTGACAAGACTGGTTCGGAAGAAATTTCAGGCATTGGGCATTGAGCTGAGCACTGAACAAATCAATAAAGTAGAATTGCAGTTGGAGACGTTAACGCAGAAGCAAGAGTTAGAAGAAAGTGATACTGGCAGCACAACATATTTTGACTTGGACTTAGACGAGACTGTACGTAGTGACATTCACATCAAGTTAGGCGATTGGGATGAAATTGAAGAGGAGATTCAGGAGGTTCTCACCAAGATATCTACCGCGATTCCAGAAATCTCTAACTCGATAGCCGACTCTGTGTTAGATACTTTGAGAGATGATAGTGCGAGAATGCTCGATGAGCATGAGAAAATACGTATAGGCTTTGAAGATAGACTAAAGCAGACATGGGATGAGCCACTAAAGTTGTTCAAAATGCTGATGGTAGTAGCTCTTGAGGCAGGCGAGGAGTTTAATTCGACGTACCGAGCCACTGCTGTTCAACAAAATGATATAACTTTCGAGGTGCTTACGCGCCTACATGCTAAAGCATGTCAAGTTGCCTCAGAAGTATATTCTTTGTTGAGTTCTGGTCATGGGGATGGTGCATATGCAAGATGGCGAACCTTACACGAAACATCTGTCATTGCTTCGTTCATAAAATCTCATGGCAATGAAGTAGCGGAGCGGTATTTACTTCATGACACTGTTGAATCATATAAAGCTATACTTCAATATAAACAGTATGCCAATCGGTTGGGTTTAGAGCCTGTGACCTCAGAAGAGTTTTCTGAAATCGAATCTGCTTACCAACAACTGATTAAACAATTCGGGCCGAACTACAAGCACAGCTATGGTTGGGCGGCTGAGGCTCTCGGGAAGAAGAAGCCAAATTTTAGTGACATCGAAAAAGATGTTGAATTCGATCATTGGCGGCCATACTACAAGCTCGCAAGCCACGGCGTTCATGCGAATCCTAAAGGCCTCCACTTTAAACTTGGATCATTTAACGACACAAGCGGCATTTTATTAGCCGGCCCCAGCGATATAGGATTGGCCGACCCTGGACATGGAGTGGCTATCTCTCTGATGCAGACGACAGTAACGCTGCTGCTCCATGCTCCTAATATAGACCGATTGGTAATGTGTTCGGTTTTGATGAAACTTGCTGATGAAACAGGTGAATCATTTCTTGCTGTTCACGATTCAATGGCTGAGGCTGATGAAAAAGGGAGAGAGATTTCATGAAGCGCAAACAAAAAGGGATGAATAAACACCAGAAAGCCATGTTCCAGCCAGGTGAACACAGGCTGCGGCACGATGACGTCGAGACGCTGCTGGTGCTCTCGCGCAGCGATGACGCCGACGAGCGACTGATCGCGGCAGAGAACCTTTGCCCGTGCCACGTGCGCACGCGGATCGACGAGGTGCAGCAGGCCGTCTTGCGTATGATGGAGGACGAGGACGTGCGCGTGCGCAGCGCGGCGTGGCACACGCTGGAGGACGGCGGCGTGCCGGATGCGCCGGAATTGAACGGGATTTTCGCGCGCGCCGTCGAGCGGCTGGACGACGAGCCCAGCAAGATGACGCGCCGCTTTATTAAGATGTTTGCCGTGCCGCACGTGCAGGAGAAAGCAGAGATCGAATTTCAGCGGGCGCAGCAGAGCGAGTTTGCCCAGCGCGGCAAGTGCGATTTCTGTGGGAAGTCGGAGGTCGCGGTGAAGACGGATTATGAGACGGAGATCGGCGCGGGGAGCGCGCGCCGACTGGCGCTGATTTGTGAGGGATGCGCGTAGTGGGAGGGCACGCCCTCCCACTACGCGCACGACATTATGCATCCGCTCCTCCGCCTCCACACCGGCGACCTGCGCGACCTCGGCGCGACGGACGAAGCGTCGCCGAGATGCTGGCGCTGCCCGATGCGGAATTGCGCGATGTGTTTGACGCAATGATCGACGGCCTCTTTGTGAAAGGGGCGCTGATGCGCTCGCGCGCGATTCATGTGAGGATATTTGGTCTACAATTGAACAACTGACCCCAACGGGCACGGCGGCCATGCGCGCTCGTGGTCGCCAACTGCTACAGGAGCTACGATGAACATCGATTCCCACCACCACCTTTGGCATTACTCGCTCGAAGAATACGAGTGGATCAACCCGCAAAGCGTGCTGGCCCAGGACTACACGCCGGACGACCTGCGCCCGGCGCTGGAAGAAAACGACGTCGGCGGCACGGTCTTTGTACAGGCGCGGGCGAGCCTGAGAGAGTCGCGCTGGCAAAACGAAGTCGCCGAGCAGACGGACTACATCAAGGGCGTGGTCGGCTGGGTGGATTTGATGGCGCTAGACGTGGAGGAGGAGATCGAGGTGCTGGCCGAGCGGCCCAAGTTTGTCGGCGTGCGGCCGATGCTGCAAGATTTGGCCGACGACGAATTTATGCTGCGCGAGGAGTTTCGGCGCGGCCTGTCCACGCTGGCCCGCCACAACCTCACCTTCGACCTGCTGATCCGCCCCCGCCACCTGCTCGCTGCCCAGCGCCTCGTCTCCCACTTCCCGGAGCAGGCCTTTGTGCTCGATCACATCGCCAAACCCTTTATCGCCGAGCAGGTGCTCGAACCGTGGGCCACGCACATTGGGCGGCTGGCGACCTGCCCCAACGTCTACTGCAAAGTATCGGGCATGATTACCGAAGCCGGTGAAAGCTGGGCAGCGTCCGACTTCACACCCTACCTGGATGTCGTCTTCGAGGCCTTTGGCACGGATCGGCTGATGTTTGGCTCGGACTGGCCGGTCTGTCTGCTGGCGGGGTCGTATGGGCAGACGGCGGAGGTGGTGAGGGAGTACGTGGAAAAGCTGTCGGCCACGGAGCAGGCGGCGGTGATGGGCGGGAATGCAGCACGCTTTTACAATCTACGGATGAATAAAGAATAATGAATAGAGGCTGGGTACATATTCATCATTCTTTATTCATCACTCATCTTGGAGACTTTCATGGCACAGCGGCAAAAAGTAATGGTGCTCTACCTCGCCACATCGGCGCTCGACAGCGGGGTGACGGGCTGGTCGCTCTACGACGGGACGGGGCGCGATGCGCACACGACGGGCGACGGCGAGACGCCGCCCTATGCGACGGGGCTGGATGCGCTGCAGGACGGCTGGCGGGTGATTCAGTTCCCCCAGCTAATTCCGCCTTACCCCAACCTGGAGTACACGACATCGTTTCAGATGTATGAGTTTATCTTTGAAAAATTGGAAAGCGTTTAGCCGTCAACGGATTATGAGAACGGATTGAACGGATGGGAAACACCAATCCGTTTTGGGTGGCAGATGAGCTGACCGAACTGTCAAAGCGGAGAGATAGCTTGTCAGTCCGCTTAATCCGTTCTCCGAATTCGCTGATAGCTATGCCATTATATATAGATTGGAGAAAATCTGATGACCGATTCCACATCCACCATCGACAAGCAGTACCTACTCGATTCGCGACAGATGGCAAGCTTCGTCGCGCGCGGCTTTCTGCGCTTTGACGAGCTGGTGCCCGATGAACTGAACGAGCGCATTATGCAGCAGATTGATGAAGGCTCCATCAAAGCGGCGCCCGCGGGGACGCCGCTGTCGCAGTGCTATCCGCAGCCATCCGCCGTGGGCGAGATGCTGCGGATGCCGGAGATTCAGGGCGTGATCCAGAGCCTCGTCGGCCCCAATCCGCTCTTTGACCACCAGGCCGTTCACGTGCGCGAGCCCAACCAGGGCAAGGCGCAGGGCATGCACGGCGACTCGATCATCGACACGCGCCTGGCCTTTGACATCCAGCTGATGTACTTCCCGCACGACGTGCCGCCGGAGATGGGCGGGACGCTGCTGGTGCCAGGGAGCCACTTTCGCCGCATCAACGAGATGGACATCGCGCGCTACCAGAATCTGCTGGGCCAGGTGGCGATGGTCTGCAAAGCGGGCACGATTCTGGTGCTGCACCACGGCATCTGGCACTGCGGGCGACAGAACCAAACCGACCAGCGGCGCTACATGTTCAAGGTGCGCCTCAACCCCACGGTGCGCCAGCTTCGCCTCTGGAATACCGACGATCTGCTGGAGGACGCGGGCGCGCACCAGCCCATCTTCGCGGGCGAAAACCGCGACGACATTCAGGCCATTCTTGCTAAAAAGGAGCCGTGGTTCGAGGCGGCGGCGGGTCGGCTGGAGATCGTCAATCGCGTCAAGCTCTGGCGCTACCTCACGGGCGATGAGACATTTGACGTGCACTACTGGCTGACGAGGCTGGAGAATCAGCCGGAGCGGCTGGCGGCGTAAACGTAGCCGTCATTTCGAGCGAATGCGAGAAATCCGGGGATGGTCGACGAATGCTCTTCGCAGGCTAGAAGCCAACCTTGACCTTGCCAAGTCTGTTTGCCCATTTGGTAGGGGGTGACGCGGGTTGAGTATTTGCCGAGCGGATTCGTCTGCCGCGAAAAGATTTCTCCCTCCGCTCGAAATGACAGCCTAGCCAGCCTGTATCGCCAGCGTTGCCAGTTCCGCGTACAGCGGGCGACACTGGTCGAGCAGCGGTTGCAGCCCGCGGGGCAGCGGCTCGTTCTTTGGCTGGTACGGCGCAAAGCCCGTCGAGCGGTGAACGTTGTGATACCAATGCTTGGCCCAGATGCCGTCTTCGGAACGTGCGCCCGCTGGCCACGACAGCATCTCTTCGTCAAACGGAAGGCCAGCGCGCTCGCAAAGCTGGCTGAGCACGCCGCGCGGATCGAGCAGCGTCTGGCGGGCGTCGAGGACAATGAGGGGTTTGTCCAATTCGCGCAGTTCTTCGAGCAAGAGAATCTGCGCATCCAGTCCCGTGTCGCGCAGCGTCGGATTGTGGATTTGTTTGGCGAGCGAGGGCAGCATCTCCGCCGGGTCACGCGTGAGGAGGACGGGCGTGGTTTGAGCCAGCAGCTCGCGGCGCGTGTCGGCGTCAAGCGCGGCGAGGTGGTGGGCCATCTGCTTGAGGAAGAGGACGGGCCGGTCGCAGGGGCCGAGGATTGTGTCGGCGATGACGCGGTCGGCGTCCGTCTTCATGGTCGACAGCACCTCCTCCGCGCCGGGGTGGGTGCTGTCGGCGTCGGTGGTGTGGAGATAGAAGCCGTAGAGCGGCTCGTCGACGACGCGGGTGTCGCTGCGCTGGGCGAAGGCATACATCAGCGCGGTCGAGATATTACGTGGGCCGGAGCAGAGGTTGAGGCGGAGCATGGCTGTCAGCGGATTGAGGGAGCGGATTGAACGGATTCAGAAGGACGAATTTTGTAGGTGCGGCTTGTAGCCGCACGGCTGATGGCGTTGCTTTCGCTTGGCAATGCGAAGGGACAGGTTGCGATTGCGCAGCTAAAAGCAGCGCCTGCGATTGCTCCTCACCTGCGTTTACCTGCGTCCATTTGCGGTTAACTTTCTTTCGGCAGAATGCCCGCGGCCTCGTAAATCTTGAGAATCGTGCGCAGGCTGCGCTGGCCCTGCACCCCATCAATTTTCGGCGCGCGATCGTGTTGCAGCGCGTCCAGAAAGTCGCGCACGAGGGCGATGTGGCCGCTGGGCTTGATGCCCTTGGGGTCGCCCGCCGAGCCAGCTTCCTCCTCGCCTTCGATGGGCTGGATCGGCTCCACCTTTGCTTTGGACGGATCAACAAGCGTCCAGCGACGCACGGATTCGCCTTCGATTTGGATCGCGCCTCGCGTGCCGTAGATTTCCAGCCGGTGCGGAAAGCCGGGCGCGGCGCTCGTCGTGGCCGTGATGGAGGCGCGCGCGCCGTTCTCGAATTCCAGCGTCGCCGCCACCACGTCCTCCACCTCGATATTGTGGTGGTGCGTGCCCGCCGTGGCCTGCACGGCGACCGGATCACCCATAAACCAGACGAGTAGATCGATGATGTGGATGCCCTGGTTCATGAGCACGCCGCCGCCGTCCAGCGCCCACGTGCCGCGCCAGTCGGCTTGGTCGTAGTAGGCTTGGTCGCGCTTGTAGGGCAGGGTCAGCACGCCGAGGGTGAGTTCGCCGAGATCGCCTGCCTCAATCGCCTCGTGCACGCGCTGGAAGAGCGGGTCGACGCGTCGCTGCATCGTCACGCCGAGCAGCACGCCCGCCTCGTCGCAGGCCCGCATCATGCGCTGCACATCGTCCATCGCAAGCGCCATCGGCTTTTCGACCATCACGTGCTTACCCGCGCGGGCGGCAGCGACGGCCTGCGCTGCGTGCTGGCCGCTCGGCGTACAAATGGCGACAACATCGACATCGTCACGCGCCAGGATTTCGTCGTAGGTTTGGATGGGGGCGCCAAACTCGTCGCGGATGGCGCCGAAGCGGGCCGGGTCGTAGTGGCCAATGGCGACGAGGCGCGCGCCGCGGTCGGCGTTTTCCAGGATGGCCGTCTGGTGGTAGTGGGCAACCATGCCCGCGCCGAGAATGGCGAAACTAACGGTGGGTTGAGTCATTATAAATGGCAAAAAAATTTGGGTGAATTATGAACTTTAACGCGAAGGCGCGGAGGCGCAAGGGGTAGTCTCGTCAACAATTGTGCCGCTCAGAGACCCGCTCTGGCTTCGATAAGTTCAGCCGCCGCTCGCATTAGTTCCGTTGAACCAACTTTACTAACGAGTCAACCCCTTTGCGTCTTTGCGTCTTTGCGTTAATTTTCTTCATTTTACCCGAAACATTGGGAGGCACAAATGTTTGTCGAACGGTTAATTCAGCGCGATGTTGAGCAAAATCCGATCCGCGTGGGGATCATCGGCGTGGGAAAGTTTGGTGGGGCGCTGGTAACGCAGATTGCGCAGATGCGCGGCATGACCACGGCGGTGATCGCCGACATTGCGCCGGAGCGGGCGATCAAGGCTTATGTTGATTCCGGCATTTCGCGGGGAGATGTACGCACGGCGGAAACGGCCAACGACATCGACGATGCCATTCGCGCGGGCAAGCCGGTCGTCGTGGAAGACGGGCTGCTGGTCGCACAGGCAGAAGGCATCGACGTGGTGGTGGAGGTGACGGGCATACCGGAAGTCGGCGCGCGCATGGCGTATGAGGCGATTACGCACGGCAAGCACGTCGTCATGGTCAACGTGGAGGCGGACGTGACGGTGGGGCCGATTCTGCGCCACCTAGCCGACGCCGCGGGCGTCGTCTACACGCTGGTCGATGGCGATCAGCCGGGCTGCGTGATGAACCTGGTCGACTGGGCGCGCAGCCTGGGCTTTGAGATCGTGGCGGCGGGGCGCGGCACGGTTTTTTACAGCGATGACCGCGCGGGCACGCCCGACACCGTGCCGGAACGCTTTGGCTTTGATGCGGAGACGCTCGAACGGCGCACGATCAACCGCAAAATGTACAACACCTTCCGCGACGGCACCAAGGCGCAAGTCGAGATGACGGCGCTGGCCAACGCCGCTGGGTTACCGCCGGACGTGCGCGGTATGCACGAGCCGTCGGTCAACGTGGGTGAGATTGCGCAGCGCTTTAGCCTGGAAGCCGAGGGCGGCATTTTGTCGCAGCAGGGCGTGGTCGAGTTGGCGAACAGCGTGGCCGCCAATGGCAAGACGCTGCTGCCCAACGGCCTGGGCATGGGCGTCTTCGCCGTCATCCGCACCGAGCGCGACATCATCCAAGAGGACTTGGCCTTTTACGGGCTTCACCAGGGCGGCAACGGCAAAAATTATCTGCTCTATCGACCGTACCACCTCGTGGCCGTTGAAGCGCCGGTGTCGATCATGAAGGCCGCGCTCTACGGCGAGGCGACGGGGTCGCCGCTGACCGCGCCCGTGGCGGAGACGATTACGGTGGCCAAGCGAGCGCTGGCGGCGGGTGAAACGCTCGACGGCGGTGGAGGCTACACGGTTAACGGCCTGTGCGAGCGGGCGGACGTGGCGCAGCGCGATGGGCTGCTGCCGCTCGGCTTGGCTCACGGCGCGCGGCTCAAGATCGATGTCGACGAGGGGCAGGCGATTTCACACGACATGGTCGAGCTGCCGACGGATTCATTTGTCTACAAGCTGCGTCAGCTTCAAGATGCGACGTTGGCATTACTCAAATCCCAATAGGGAACTCCACATGCCCACCAATCCGACGGCCGCTGGAATATTCCCGATCTCGTCCAGTTCTGGCGCGAGCGCGGCGCGGGCTTTATAACGCTGAGCAATCACAACGCCATCTCCGGCCTGGCCCAGGCGCGCAGCCTCGCCGCCGACGAACTGCTCGTCCTTGGCGGCATCGAATTATCCACCTGTTTCGGCCACCTCGTCGCCGTGGGCGTGCGCCGCGAGGGTGAATTGATGTGGACGCTGGGAAGTGGTCGGGCGAAGTGGTGCTGCGTCGAGCTGCGCGATGCGGAGAACGGTCTGCTGGCCGTGACCAGTGTGATTTTTTTGAGTAACCCCGCCCCGCGGAGCGAGCCTTCTCCCATGTGAACGAAGATCAGTCCTCAATTTGCGCCAGCCGCCTTTTCTCCAAATATCCATGCACCGCCGACACCACCACCGACCCTTCGCCAACCGCCGAGGCGACACGCTTGACCGAGCCCGCGCGGATGTCGCCCACGGCGTAGACGCCGGGGAGGGAGGTGGCAAAGCCGTCCAGCTCGTCGCCCGCATCGCGACCGGTGAGAATGAAGCCTTTGGCATCGAGGGCGATTTGGCCGTCGAGCCAATTCGTATTGGGCGCGGCGCCGATCATGATGAAGAGGGCGCGCGTGTCGATTTCGTGCGTCTCGCCCGTTTCGCGGTTGCGGATGGTAAGGCGCTCCAGCCGCTCGTCGCCGTGGAGTTGATCTACCTCCGAATGCGTCCAGAGCTGGATGCGCTCGTCGCCCTCAATTCTGTCAGAAAGGTACGATGACATGGTGTCGCTGAGGCCATCGCCGCGCACGAGGATGTGGGTGCAGCTCGCGGTGCGCGAGAGGAACATCGCCGCCTGTCCGGCGGAGTTGCCGCCGCCGACGATCACGGCCTGCGTGTCGCGGCAGAAGCGCGCCTCCAGCTCCGTTGCCGCGTAGTAGACGCCGCGACCCTCGAATTCCTCCAGCCGCTCCAGCGGCAGGCGACGGTACTGCACGCCGTTCGCCAAAATCACGGTGCGCCCGCGCACGCAGCGCTCGTCATCGAGGGTGAGTTCGTAGAGGTCGCCATTTTTGCGCAGCCGCGTCGCGCGGCGGGGGGCGGTGATGCGCGCGCCAAATTTAATGGCCTGCACCTCGCCCAGGTAAGCCAGCTCCGCACCGGCCACGCCTTTGGGAAAGCCCAGGTAATTCTCGATGCGCGACGACGTGCCCGCCTGCCCGCCAATCGCCGTGTCCTCAATCGCCAGCACGCTCAGCCCTTCGGAAGCGGCGTAGACCGACGCCGCCAGCCCCGCAGGCCCCGCGCCCACGACCAGCACGTCGAAAACCTCCGTGGTGTCGGCGACCAAATCCAGCCCCATGGCCGCCGCCAGCTCGCGCGGCGACGGGTCGGCGTAGACCTCGGCCCGACCAACCACCACCGCCGCACCGGTGGCTGGCAGATCGCAGCTCTCCGCAATCTCCGCCACCGCTGCCCCGTCTGCCCGATCGACCCAGCGGTAGGGAATTTGGCTGCGGCTGGCAAATTCGCGCAGCCGCAGCGCCGCCCGGTCGTCCTCGTCGCCGACGATGATGAGGCCGCCTTCGCCCCACTCCATCAGCAGCCGCCGCCGCGCTGCAAATGAAGTCACAATCACGTCGCCCACTTCGGGCACGGTGGCGACCAGCTCGCGCAGCGTCGCCTGCGGCACGATGATCACGCGGCCACTTTCGCATACTTCGCCGGCCAGGAAGGTCTTCTGTCCCATGAGCATGCCTAGCTCGCCCACAAAGTTACCGGCTTCAATCCGCACCACGACGCTGTCGCCCGCCCGGTCGATGATTTCGATGGCGCCTTCCTCGACGTAGATGAGGTCGTAGCTGTCTTGGCCGATCTCAAATAGAATGTCGCCCGCCTGCACGGCACGGCTTTCGCCCCGTTCGCGCAGCTTTTTAATGATTGCGTCATCCAGCTGGGGCCAGGCCGTGTGCTCCAGCTCAGTCGTGGGGGTGGAGGTGCGGGGTTGTTGGATAGTCATGGGTTGAAGACGAATGGTTAATGGTTGATGGCAAACGGTTAATGAGAAGAGGCATTGTAGATTACGAGATTGGTTAACAATCAACAATTAACCGTTAACCATCAACTCCGCCGCCGCCTGCGCCACCGCACGCTTGATGCGCACGTAGCAGCCGCAGCGGCAGTAGTTGTTCTCCAGCGCCCCGTTGATTTCGTCCTCGCTGGGCGACGTATTCTGCGCCAAAAACGCCGCGGCCTGCATGATCTGCCCGCTCATACACCAGCCGCACTGCGGAACCTGCTGGTCGATAAAGGCCTGCTGCACGGGATGCAGCGTGCGCTGGCCCGCCTCGTCGACGGTCGCCATCCCCTCGATCGTTTTGACTGACGCGCCCTCGACCGCGCCCGTCGGCGTAATGCACGCCCGCTGCGCCACGCCGTCCACCTGTATTGTGCACGCGCCGCAGATGCCGACGCCGCAGCCGTACTTGGTGCCGGTCTGGCCCAGCTCGTCGCGCAGCGTCCACAGCAGCGGCGCGTCCGGGTTGTCGGCGACTTCTTGGGGCTGGCCGTTGAGTTCAAACTGCATGGGATTCCTCGTCTTCCTGTTCTTGCTGTGCGTACTGAGCAATCGCGCCGCCATAGCGCGTCAAATCGTCGAGATGATCCTGCAGAATCTCGTGCAGCCGCCCCGTGTCGACCTTCCAGTAGCGATGCACCAGCCGATTGCGCAGGCCGACCATCGCCGGGCCAAGCAGCGCAAACTCTTCGGGCACAATCTCGTTCTCGACCAGCACGTGGAAGGTATCACCATACGACTCGTAGCGGCGCAGCTGCTTGCGCGCGATAATGTGGCGGTTGAGATCAACGCAGCACTCGATGGCCGTCATCAGCGCGTACTTGGTCGCGTTGACAAGCACGAAGTCGCTAAAAAAATCGTCCAGCGACTTCTGCGACAGCGTCTGCAGCTGCGCCAAGTACGTATCCAATTCGCGCAATAAATTCTCGACTTTGTCAAAGTCTAAGCTAACGGACTGCTCCGGCACGCCCTCCCCCTTTGCTTTTGTTGCCAGTCGGCTGAAAAAATCCCCCTGCTGTTCGCGCAGCGCCGGCTGAAAATCAAAATAGCGCGGCAGCACCGTTTCTTCAAACTTGTGCTGCGCCGCCAGCGAACGCGTATACAGCACTTCGCCACTTGTAATGACCTTGCCGCACACCCGCAGCGGCGCGTTGTCGATGCGGCGCACGTCCAAATTTTGCGCGCCGAGGCGCTGCCCGATTTCCTGCTCCAACTTCAGCGTCAGCCGAAAGGCGTCAGCAGCGGGCGGCGCGTCCGGCGAAAAGACGAGGCCAATGTCGATGTCGCTGGCTGGCGTTGCGTCGCCGCTGGTGGTGGAGCCGTAGAGGTAGGCGACGTCGATGGGGTGGGGGCGCAGAATGTCGGGCAGCGCTTGCTTCAGCTTGTCGACCAAACCCAGTGCGATTTGAGTTTGCATAATGGGCTAATCCCCTGACGCGGGCGCCTGCCCCTCGACGGGCTGGTTGTGCAGCTTGACGGGCGTGCCCTGGTTGCGAACGCGCACGTTGATCAGCTCGATGATGACGGAGAAGGCCATGGCAAAGTAGATGTAGTTGCGCAGGTGCAGCTCGTGCGCCAGTTCGGAGTTCCAGCCCTCGACGACGAGCAGCGTGCCGATCAGCACGAGGAAGGCCAGCGCCAGAATTTTGAAGGTCGGGTGGCGCTCGACAAAGCGGCTGATGGCCCCGGCGAAGACAAGCATCACAACGGCCGCGATCAGCACGGCGGGAATCATCACCGCCAGCACGCCGGACATGCCCACGGCGGTGATCACCGAATCGAGCGAGAAGACGATGTCGATCAGCACCACCTGGGCAATTACCGAAGCAAAGGTGGCGGCGGCCCGCTTTTCGCGAGAGTGGTCCTCGGCCTCCAGCCGCTCGTGGATTTCGTAGGTGCTCTTGCCAATCAGGAAGAGGCCGCCCGCCAGCAGGATCAGATCGCGCCCGGAGATGGGGTTGCTAAAAATGTTGAAGAACGGCGCCGTCAGGCCCATAACCCAGCCAATGGCAAGCAGCAGCAGCACGCGCATGATCACGGCGAGGCTAATGCCTACCGTGCGGGCACGGGCCTGCTGCTCCTGCGGCAATTTGCCGCTGAGGATGGCGATAAAGATCACGTTGTCGATGCCGAGCACGATCTCCAGCGAGGTGAGCGTGAGCAAGGCAATCAGATTTTCGGCGGTAAAAAGTTCAGCCATGGTAGTTCCTCGAATAATAGTTACAAGATTTTGATTATACCACTATCTAGTTTGATTTCCACGCGGAGACGCTTCGCGGAGCAACATCTTTACTCCACCTCCACCACCATCTCCTCCCCCTCGAACTCCACCACATCGCCGTGGTAGAGCTTGCGCCCGCGCCGCGTCTCCACCTGCCCGTTGACGCGCACCAGCCCCGTTTGAATTAAATACTTCGCCTCGCCACCCGTCTGCGCGACTTGGGCGAGCTTGAGAAATTGGTCGAGCTTGATAAATTCGGTTTCGTTCATGGGAGAATTGGTTTCGGCGTTTACCCTCAACGCATTGTATAGTGGGATTAAATTTGCCTACCGCAGATTATACCAGCAAACAGCTATTCACTTGGAGTCATCGCCATGTCCAACCAACTATCACAGACAAACAGTGCCTCCACCGCCTTTCCCGTTCTCACAGATGAGCAGATCAACCTCATCGCGCGCGAGGCCGAGCCGATCGGCTTTGCGGCGGGGGAGGTGCTGATCGAGGAAGGCGACGGTGATTTCTGCTTTTATGTTGTGCAGGAGGGCTCGATCAGCATCACCGAAACGTCCACCGGCGAGGAGCGCGAGATTGCCGTCCACGGTCCGGGCGAGTTCACGGGCGATATCGACATGCTCAGCGGCAAGCGCTCGTTCTTTCAGGCCGCGGGCAAAGCAGAGGGCCGGGCGCTCAAGCTGGGCGGCGAGCAGCTGCGCGAGGTGATTCGCGCGCACAGCAGCCTGGGCGATCTGCTGCTCAACGCCTTTCTCACCCGCCGCGAGCAGCTGCTGGAGAGCGATTTCGCCGGCGTGCGCGTGATCGGCTCGCGCTGGTCGCAGGATACCTTTCGCATCCGCGATTTTCTGGCGCGCAACCACGTGCCCTTCACCTGGCTGGATTTGGAGCGGGATCAGGATGTCGAAGTGCTGCTGAAGCAGCTGGGCGTCGATCCAGAAGAGACGCCCATCATCCTTTACGGCAATCGAGAGCCGCTCAAAAATCCCAGCAACCAACAGCTGGCCGAAATCGCTGGCTTTGCCACGCAGCCGGATGATGAGCTTTATGATTTGGTGGTGGTGGGCGGCGGGCCGGCGGGGCTGGCCGCTGCCGTCTACGGCGCATCCGAGGGGTTGAAGACGCTGGTGGTGGAGGAGAGCGCGCCGGGCGGGCAGGCGTCGTGGAGCTCGAAGATCGAGAATTACCTGGGCTTCCCCACGGGGCTCTCCGGCTCGGAGCTGGCCGAGCGGGCGGTGATCCAAGCCGAAAAGTTTGGCGTGCAGTTGCTCACCGCTCGCTGTGCCGAGCGGCTAGCGACAGAAGAATCAATAAAAGTCATCACGCTGGATCGGGACGAAATCGTGCGCACCCGCACCGTCGTCATCGCCACGGGGGCGGCCTACCGCCGTCTGCCGCTGGAGAATCTGGCACAGTACGAAGGCTCCTCGATCTTCTACAGCGCCACGGCAACCGAGGCAACTGCCTGCCAGAGCAGCGATGTCGCAATTGTGGGCGGCGGCAATTCCGCCGGGCAGGCGGCGGTTTTTCTCTCGCAGTACGCCCACCGCGTCCACATCTTCATCCGCGGCGACAGCCTCGCCAGCAGCATGTCCCGCTATCTCACGCGCCGCATCGAGCAGGCCGACAACATCCACCTCGCCCCCCACATCGAAGTCACCGCGCTGCACGGCGACTCCGCGCTGGAGCGCATCACCGTCGAGAATAATCAGACGGGCGAGACGCAGGATTACGATGTCGCCAGCCTTTTCGTGTTCATCGGTGCTAAACCCCATACCGAATGGCTGGACGGCATCGTCGAGATGGACGACAAGGGCTTTATCAAAACGGGCAATGATTTGGATGGCTTTCGTGGCAACGGCACGCCCTTGCCCAACCGCCCGCCTTTTCACCTGGAAACCAGCCTGCCCGGTGTCTTTGCCGCGGGCGACGTGCGCGCGAATTCCGTCAAGCGCGTGGCGTCGGCGGTGGGCGAAGGGTCGATGGCGGTGCAGTTTATCCACCAGGTGCTGGAGAAAGAATAAATCAAGAGTAAAGCATGATGAGAGCGTTCTGTAAAGCGTAGGATTTGTGTGAGCTTTGCGGAGACGGCAAGGCGGTTGACACGAATTGTTGCGACGCGCTATCATTGTGGTCGTAAAGTTCACGTTATCATGCAGTGATTGCCGCGCTACAGGAAGCAAATATGAATCTTAACCACGTTCCGCAAACTGCCTCCATGCAGGAGATGAAAAATCGAACGAGCGACGTAGCGCAAAAGCTAAACGAAGGCCCAGTGATTCTGATGAATCGCGCAATGATCGTTTCGCCCAAGCAGTGGAATGCCATTGTGGACAAGCTCGAAGAGATGCAGGATGCCCTGATCACGCTACAAGCGGAGTTGGCGATTGCAGCGGGGCAGAGCCAAGTTGAGACGATTGATGATGGCGCTGCCTTTGTCAATGAAGTGATGGGCACCGATGAACCGCTACCGACTTGACGTTCGCGACCGAGCAAAGCAGCAGCTCAAAGCCGTGCTGCCCGATGGCTTGCGCAGGGAGATGATCCAAGCCATCCTCGATCTGCGCGATGAACCACGCCCGCCCAATAGCGAGCTTCAGCGCGAGCTACATGGACGCTACCGTCTGAAGCTCGACGGATGGCGTGTCTTCTTCGAGGTAGACGATCAAGACCGAGTTGTGACGGTGCTCGAAGTTCAGAAAGCAAGCATGCGTGGCTTCCATCAATCCCCCTTCGCGAACCAATCCAAATTTTTCCGCATCCGTGCATCAGCAAGCGCGGCGCGTGGCCCTGCCGCGGGTACACGTGCATCTCGACCTCGATGCCGCGCCGATGGAGCGCGTTGTAGAACTGCAAGCCCTGCTCGATGGGCACGCGCACGTCCGCGTCGCCGTGCTGGATCAGGGCGGGCGTCTCCACGTTGGCGACGTGGAAGATCGGCGAGTGGTCGCGATAAAAACCCAAGTCCTCCCAGTGGTTCGCGCCAAAGAAATCCTCGATAAAGCCGGGAATGTCCGCCGTGCCGGTAAAGCTCATCGGGTTTGTCACCGGCGCGCCAATCGACGCGGCTCGGAAGCGATTGGTCTGTGTGATGATCCAGCTCGTCATAAAGCCGCCGTAGCTCCAGCCGCAGACGCCCAGCCGCGCCTTCGTCCGCAATCCCCATTTCGATGACTTTGTCCACGCCCTGCATTAAATCGCGGTAGTCGCCGCCGCCCCAGTCGCGGCGGTTGGCTTCGCGGAAGCTCGCGCCGTAGCCGCCGCTGCCCCGCGGGTTGATGCGCAGCATGGCGATGCCGCGCTCGCAAAAAGCGGTGGGCGTGTAGTAGTAGGGCACGGCGGAAAACTGGCGATAGAAGAGCGCCATCGGCCCGCCGTGGATGTGCAGCAGCAGCGGAAGTCGCCCGTCGCGCTTTTGGTCGTAATCTTGCGGCAGGTACAAAATCCCCTCAATGTCGAGACCATCTTCGCTCTGCCACGAGAGCGTCTCCACCTGCGGCAGCGGCCCCCCGCTCGCAAAATCAACCCCCGGCGACGCAACCGCGCGAGGCTTGGCCTTCTCCCGCAAATCCACCACCTCGACGGCCAGCGGCTGCTCGAAGGTCTGCCGCGCAAAGGCGCACTGCCCGCTCGCGTTGACGTGGATGACCGTGCCGCCGGGCGTGCCCATACGCCCCTCGCCGCCGCCCAATGGCTCCGGCGCGCTGCCGTCCACGGGCAGCGCCAAAATTTCGGAGTCGAGGCCGCGGCGGTTGTGAACGTAGACTCCGCCGCTATCCGGCCGCCAGCCCAGCAGCTGTGGCTGGTTGTCGCTGACTTCGGTCAGGGTGACGGCTGCATCATGCGTTGAATTTTGCGGCGTGGGGTAAAGCACCATTTCGCTGATCGACGTCCAGTGACCACCGGCTGCGCCCGTTTCGCAGGCGATCCACTGGCCGTCTGGCGAGTATTGGGGCGTGGGCGGCCAAAATTGGATGGGGGCAATGTCGGTGGGTTTGGATTCGCTGCCGTTGCTCGCGACGGTCGACAAGCGCGTTTTACCCCACGAGCCCGCTTCGGGCGTCGGCATGTGGGTGAAGGCAAGGCGTGCACCGTCCGGGCTCCAGCTCATCCCATCACGGCGAGTCGACCGGCTGTCAGCTGCTGCACCGGCGGCAGCTCGTCGAAGGCGAGCGGGTTGTCGCCAGAATCGGCAAAGTCGAGCACATGCAGGTGCGGGAAGTCAAAGTCGACGCGCCACTGCCTGGCGTCATCGCGTCCCTTGCGCCGGGCCTCCTTTTCTTCGTCCCACGGCACGGCGGTGAAGGCGAGGCGCGTCCCGTCCGGGCTCCAGCGAAAGCTGTTGACGGCGTTGCGCACGCCGTTGGCCGCGCCCGTCAGGCAGCGCGCCTCGCCGCCGCGCGCGCTCATCAGCCAGAGGCCGGGCTTGCCGTCGCTGCTCGTTTTGCGCAGAAATGCAATCCACGCACCGTCCGGGCTCCACTGCGGCAGCACCGTCGATTCGCCATGCGTCAGCGCGACCGGCTCACTCGACGCGTCGTCGAGGTCGACCAGAAAAAGCTGGCGGCGAAACTCGCTGGCCTCATCGGTGATGTGGGCGCGGCGCACGGTGTAGAGCACGCGTCGCCCGTCCGGCGAGAGGTTGACGTGCTCGATAAGCGGGTAGTGGATGAGGCGGTCGGGCGTCCAGTGGTGGGTCATGGGGTTCCTTGACAGGTGGAAGTTTGGAGAACAAATTATACTATGTCTTACAACTTAGGCAAAAAAGTAAGGATGGATTGTAGGAGGTTTCCCGATGCTCGTCAAATTGTCGTCGAAGGGGCAGTTGGTGATTCCAAAGGAGATTCGCCAGTCGTTTGGGTTGAAGGCAGGGGATGAACTGCGTGTAACAAGAGTGAATCGCCACATTGAGCTAGAACCCTTGGTGGATAAAAGGGCAGCGCGCGAGGCGCTTGATGCGCATTAACCGGCATGTTTCAGGAAAGTGGTGACTTGCTGGCAAATTTAGAAAAAGAACGCAAGCAGGAGATTGAACGAGATGACGCGCTATTTGCTCGATACGTGGGCGCTGCTCGCGCTGACTAAAGTAGAACAACCAGCTGCTTCCCGTGTCCAAGAATTGATTGACGCGGCAATCGAAGATAAATGCAAATTATATATGACGCTGATTAACTTAGGCGAGGCGTATTATATTGTTGGGCAAGAAGAAGATGAAAACGCTGCCAAAAAGCTGGTGGAGACCGTGCGACTGTTGCCGGTAGAATTAGTACCCGCCGATGAGCATGAGATTTTTAATGCTGCTCACTACAAACTGCACCACAAAATTTCTTATGCAGACGGCTTTGCCGTTGCCGCCGCCGTGCAGCACGACGCCATCGTGCTTACGGGCGATCCAGAAATTTTCGCGCTTAGTGATATTGTACAAATCGAACCGCTGACGCGGGATCGGTGAGATCGGTGTTTTGAAACAAGGTAGTCGAGTGCGATGCACGGCGTCCGTCAAGCCCGCAGACGAGCCCTCATCCACGCCGTGCGTTGCACTCGTCGACCAACTAACTTACCCATTCGCCAAAATAGTCGGTAGAGCCAAGTGCAACGCGCGGCGCACGCAAGACTGGATATTCAACTACTTCTTGCGCCGTTCAGCGTACTCTCCTTTACATCCCTTTGCGACGCCAACCCCACGCACGCCACCACCGCCACCCCCAGCGCCACCACCTGACTCATTCGCAGCGACCCCACCAGCGCGGCCTCGGACAGCGCTACATCGACAAAGCCATCCGCCGCCAGCCGCACCAGCGCATAGGCCAGCACGACCCCCCACAGCAGCCGCCCCGTCGACAGCCGCGACGACAGCGCCCAAAGCAGAATCGCCGCCAGGGCCAGCCCCGCCGCGCGGTAAAGGCCAACGGGATGACGCAGCTCGCCAAAGTAATTTTGACCGAGCGAAAGGTCGGTCAGCGTGCCCACGACTTCGCCGGTGAGGTGGGCCGAGACGTTGAGCACGGCGGCCCCGGCGAGTGCGCCGACGGCCAGCGCGGCCAGCACGCGCAGCGGGTTCAACCGCCGCCGCCAGAGCCAGGCGTAGCCCGCCACCGCCGCCGCGACGAGGCCGGGCGCGAGCGCGAAGCCGCTCGGTCGCAGGCTGAAGAGGAGCAGCGGCTCGTCGGCGTAGACGAACCAGAATTGGGCGGCATTCCACAATCTCGCTACAATCAAGCCGGCCACGAGCGCGAGCAGCGCCGTATTTCCCACGTCGTCCGCGTTCAGGCCGCGCCGCCGACCCACGCGCGCCGCCACGTCAATGCCCAGCGCCACGGCCAGCAGCGTGAGCACGATGCCGGTTGGAAGCGCGAGGGGGCCGAGCCGCAGAAAAGGGTGCATAAATTGAACGCGGGATTTCGTACAGGGTGTAAGATAAAGATATTGTGTAAGTCAAAAGTTTAACGCGAAGGCGCAAAGGAGTCGCTTCGTTAACGAAGAATCTCTTTGCGCCTCTGCGCCTCCGCGTTAAATCCGATTATCTATGATTAAATTAAAGGAGCAACATGCGTATTTTAGTAACGGGCGGCGCTGGCTTCCTCGGCAGCCACCTTTGCGATCGGCTGCTGGCCGAGGGCCACAGCGTGATCGCCATGGACAATTTGCTGACGGGCTCGACGGACAACATTGCTCACCTGGCAGGCAATCAAAACTTCCGCTTTATCGAGCACAATATCACGGACTACATTTACATCAAAGAGGACTTGGATGCGATTTTGCACTTTGCCAGCCCGGCCAGCCCGGTCGACTACCTGGAATTGCCGATTCAGACGCTGAAAGTCGGCAGCCTGGGTACGCACAACGCGCTGGGCTTGGCGATGGCGAAGAACGCGCGCATTCTGCTGGCGAGCACGAGCGAAGTCTACGGCGATCCGCAGGTGCATCCGCAGACGGAAGACTACTGGGGCCACGTCAACCCGATTGGGCCGCGGGGCGTCTACGACGAGGCCAAGCGATTTGCCGAGGCGATGACGATGGCCTACCAGCGCCACCACGGCGTGCAGACGCGCATCGTGCGCATCTTTAACACCTACGGCCCGCGGATGAGGCTCAACGACGGGAGAGTCGTGCCCAACTTTATCAAGCAGGCGCTGCGCGGCGAGCCGCTCACCGTCTACGGCGACGGCGGGCAGACGCGCTCCTTCTGCTACGTCAGCGACCTGGTCGACGGGATTTACCGGCTGCTGCTCAGCAACGAAGTCGAGCCGACAAACATTGGCAACCCGACCGAGATGACGATTTTGCAGTTTGCGCAGGAGATCAACCGCATCACCGGCAACGCGGGCGGCATCGTCCACAACCCGCTGCCCACGGACGATCCCAAACAGCGCCAGCCGGATATTACGAAGGCGCGGGAGATTCTGGGCTGGGAGCCGAAGGTGTCGCTGAGCGAGGGGATGGAGAAGACGATTGATTATTTCAAGGAGAAGGTGTAGCGGTCGAGTGCGCGCGGTGAGGCAGTCGAGTGCATTGCACAGCGCAAGGCGTGGTGTGTCACCCGTCGAGCGGCGCGCCGTGCGCTGCACTCACGATCCAACCAAGCTGGTGGGCGAAGTTGGTGGATGAAACTGGTTGGGTGTTGAGTGCAGCGCACGGCGTGGGCGATGGTTCGTTGGCCTGCTTGACGGACGCCGTGCAATGCACTCGAGCTGATGGGTTGAGTGCTTGCCTGGCGGACGCCATACAACACCCTCACTCCAACCAACATTACTTGACATGAGAGGGGCGACTTTTATAAATTCTCCCCGTCTGTTTAGGCTAAATTTACATCTTGTCGAAAGATCCTCATGGCTAATGTAAACCGAATTTTACAAAGAGCTTCCTCATCAAGAAGTAAAATTCAACAGTTGCTAGGAGAGCCCCACAGAATAAACGTTATTCATTACTCATGCGAGAGTTTTTACAAGCAAGAGGACTCTACGCCAAGAGTTACATCTATAGCAGTGAGGAATTTAGGTTCAGGAGTTACTCGTTCGTTCGCATTGTTCATGGAGAAGGAACTGTTACAGAATTCAAGCGGTAGCATCGATCAGCTTGAAAAGTCAATGTTGCAAAAGTTTTATGAGTTTGTAGATAGAGAGCGAGATAAGGTTTGGTTCCATTGGGGTATGAGAGACATGCACTATGGTTTCCCTGCAATAGAGTATAGATATCGACTTTTGGGGGGAGAACCTATGCAGCTTGCAAACAGCTCGCTGGTTGACATATCAAATGAACTGTACAAAATGTACGGACCAGATTATGTCCCTAACCCTCGTCTTCCAAGCTTAGTGCAGCGAAACAAATACTCCAGTAAAGACATGTTAGGAGGTGCTGAAGAGGCACAACTTGCAGACGATGAAGAATATCGTCTGGTTCATCTTTCTACACTTCGTAAAGTCAACATTCTTTGCAACATTATCGATGATGTAGCAACGAATCAGTTGATTGTGGATTCAAACTGGTCGAAGTGGAAGTGGCATCCAGTAAGGATTGGAATATTAATCAAAGAGCATTGGATTTTTGCAGTTGTTGGGTTGATCCTGACAACCGCAGGAACAGTTCTTGCAATAATTGCACTCTAATCCGACCAATCCGCGTTTTATCTCTAATCCGAAGTATGATAGCAAGGAAGAGTGGAAAAATGATCCCTGGTACTAGCCTAACGTACGCGCAACTGTGGAAAAACTTTGCGCCGCGCCCCATTACCAATGATGATAAGTACTGGGCCACACAAGCAGTCATTGACGGATTGCTCGCCAAACAGCGCCTGTCGAAGGATGAAGCGACCTACTTGGATTTGCTCAGCCTGCTGATGAAGCAGTATGACAAAGAGCGGGAAACGGTTCCCGAACTGCGCGGGGTCGATCTGCTGGAAATGCTGATTGAAGAATCAGAGTTGAAGCAGCGGGACCTGCTGTCGATTTTTCGGCACGAGTCCGTCATTTCGGACGTTCTCGCGCGGCGTCGCAGACTGACGGTGGCGCAGATTGACGGGTTGGCGGTGTTCTTTGAGTTGCCGCATCAGTTGTTTTTTGAGATGGGGCGACCCTTACCGGCTGTACCCCAAGAGCACGCGCCTCTCCTGCAAGCTGCACGCTAAACTGCTCTATCTGGGTGAGCGGTGGACTCAAAGTGCTGGACGCCTTTGAGCGGCTCTAGCCAAGTCCACGAACTGTAGACATCGAGGGTAAGCTGAGTCAACGCTTGGGACGAATCGCGCTCGCTTGTTTCGGCCAGCCAGATGATGGAGGACGCTTCGGCAAAGGTGTGTCCAGCAATCTGCTCCTCAAAGAGCCGGTGCAGCGAGCTGCGCGCATCCATGCCGTCGGCGAGCAGGCGCACCAGCAAGGCCGGTGGCATTTCATCCGCCAGCAGATGGCTCGCGGCGGAGTTGCGCGCGATTACCTCGGCGGCTAGATGGGCAAGGGTCGGGCGGGCAAACTGCTTGGGATAGGCGCGGTGTAAAATATCGGCTGCGGCGCAAATTAGCGCGTGGTGGCTCATGTCACCATGCTCTTCCCAGGGCTGCGCTTCGTCAAATTTATGGGCAATCTGCTGGCGCATCCCTGCGCTTAGCTCCTCGCCAAAGAGCAGCGTCAACACGCGCTCGGCGGCCTCGTGTGGCTCATCGACATCCTGCAGCGCCATCAGCGTCATCTCCGGCACTTCCTCGGCCGGCAGCTCGTCCCCCTCGTCGAATTCAAGCAGCGCCAGCAGCTGACGATAGCGCGCGTCCGTCCAGACGTCCGGCAATTCATGTATATCCTTCAAACTCGCAATAGTTACATCAAATAGAAAATTCACGGGTAAACCTTTCGTAATCGACAAAGCTGTCGCGGCCCTTCACCGCCGATTATAGTCTACCCGCGTCAAAACAACGCAGCGACCAACGGCTTGGCCTCCATCCATCTTCGTCCGCTCCGTCCGCTCCGTCCGCGTTCCATTCCTCTTTCTCGCCAAAAATTCCTTCCATTCCCTCCCCATCTGGGGTACAATACCTGAGCGCCAGTTGAGAGACGGAAAGCATTGGCGAAATCGATCAGTTTCTCCAGCTATACTGCCATGACCAACACCCCCCTCACCCCGACCGACCCCCAGCAGCGCCCGCCCTGGGTGTGGGACTACAACATCACCTGGGCGCAATTCCAGGCCATGCTGGACGGCACGTTCCGCCTCGGTCGGCTCGACCGCGACTGGGCCGCCGTGCGCCTGATCGAATACGCGCCCTACGAGGAGATGATCCGCCTGCTCGGCTACAGCGGCCTGGTGGAGGGGTGGCCGCGCTGGCGAGAGCGGATGCGGGCGCACGATCAGCAAGAAGCACTTGATTTTGTGGTAGAGTGGGCCCAAACCCATCATCCAGAGCTACTTCGCAATGAATGAACCGCCCTCAGCAGCAATCGATAGTGAATTTTTCTATAACAGGCTTTATCCACTTCAAGATCGCGTGCTGGAAGTTTTGAACCAGACGGATACTGGTCTCTATTTAACGGGCGGAACGGCCCTTGCGCGTGGCTATCTTGAACATCGGTTTTCAGATGATCTAGACCTCTTTGCCAACCTCGAACAGCGCTTTGCCGTTTGGTGTGAACAATTTGCCACTGCGCTGGAGGCAAATAGCGCGTGGCAAACCACCGTTGCACTGCGCCAGCAATACTTTGTGCGAATCTTTGTTATACAGGACGATGTCACGCTCAAAATCGAGTGCGTCAACGACGTGCCCTCACACATCGGCGAAATTCGGCAGCACCCCGTTCTGGGTCGCCTGGATAGTCCCGAGAACATCTTGGCCAACAAGCTCACGGCCCTGCTGGGGCGCGACGAGCCGAAAGATGTGGCCGACGTCTGGAAGCTAACCGGCGAAATGGGGCTCTCCATCAAGAAGGCCATCACCGGGGCGCGCAGCAAGGCGGCGGGCATCTACCCGCCCGCGCTCGCCCGCCGCCTCTTCACCATCACCCGCGCCGATTGGGAAGCCGTGCGCTGGACCACCCCGCCGAACCCCGATCACTTCATCCGCGAGGTCAAAGCCCTGGCCGAGAGCCTGATCCTCGTGGAGTAGGCGATAACCTCTTTGCTTTCCCACCAGGAATTCCTCTCTTTTCCTCTCCATCCGTGATGTAATACCCGACACACCATCATTCAACTTTTTCCTTCGGCGGGAAGTCGACCCGCTTGGCGTTGGCCAAGAATTCCTCAGAGGCACTTTGGCTCGTGTTCAAGGTGATTCCTGTCAGGCATCAAGCGCGAAGCAGCGCTTCGCGTTACGGTTTGTATACCTCGCGCGTGACTTCGCGGGCGGCCTCTTCCTTGCGCTGACACCAGCCGCCCTCGATCATGCCGTCGACGACGAGGTCGCGCGTCTGCTCCGGCGAATCGGCGATGGCCATGAGGTTGAGATCGGCGGCGGAGATGTTGCCGGCGGCGAGCATGGTATCGCGCAGCCAGCCGAGCAGGCCGCGCCAGAAGTCGCTGCCGTAGAGGACGATGGGAAAGTTGTGGATTTTGCCCGTCTGAATCAGCGTCAGCGACTCGAAGAGTTCGTCCATTGTGCCAAAGCCGCCTGGGAAAATAACGAACGCCTGCGCGTACTTGACGAACATCGTCTTGCGCGCAAAGAAATAGTGGAAGTTGATCGGCACGTCCACGTAGGCGTTGACGCCCTGCTCGAAGGGCAGCTCGATCCCCAGCCCGACGGACGTCCCCTCGCCCGCCTGCGCTCCCTTGTTCCCCGCCTCCATAATGCCCGGCCCGCCGCCGGTGATCACCGCCAGCCCGGCCTCGGCCAGCAGCCGCGCCGTCTCGACCGCGGCCTCGTAGGTGGGCGACCCCGGCTTGGTGCGCGCCGAGCCAAAGATGGTCACGGCGGGGCCGAGATCGGCCAGCGTGTCGAAGCCCTCGACAAACTCGCCCTGGATGCGCAGCACGCGCCACGGGTCGCCGTCGAGCAGGCTGCGCGACGGCGCTTGCGGGTGGGTGAGCAGCATTTCGTCCTGCGTGGCCTGCTGCCGGCGGGCGGCGCGGTTGAGCGTGGGGTCGTCGCGGCGGGGTGGTTGGGCATATTGGCCGTTGGTTTGGTCGCTCATCAAGACTCCTTTACACAACAGTTAAGTACGACAAATAGGGCGCACTGAACGGAAATAAATCCGTTCAATCCGTTCCCTGAATCCGTCGACAGCTAAATTTCTCTTGCGCTATCGCAGCGACACGCTCCGACCCGTGCGCGCCGATTCATAGGCGGCCAACGCCACCTCCAGCGCCCGCAGCCCGTCCTCGCCCGTGATCGAAGGCGCGCGATCCTGCTCGATCATTTCGATAAAGTCGGCGATCAGCCCCGCATCCATATTGCTGCCCCAGTTGAGCCACTGCGTCTTCTCTGCTCCGTTCGCATAGACAGCGAGCTGCTGCGCAAACGCATCTACCCAGACCGCGCCCCGCTCGCCCACCAGCTCCAGCTTGACATCGCCCCACGTCGGGTAGCTCGGCGGGCGCGACCAGCTTGTATCGAGCGTGCCGTAAACGCCGTTGGCGAGCTGGAAGGAGAGCAGCCCCGCATCGTCGATGCCGAGATCAGGGTGCAGCAGCGATTCGCCGATTTCGGCGTAAACTTCCGTAACTTCAGTTTGCCAAAACCAGCGCAGCAGGTCGATTACGTGGACGGTGTGGTCGATCACCGCGCCGCCGCCCGCCAGCTCGCGGTCGACAAACCAGCTGCCGGGCATCGAGCCGTGGTTGGTGCATTTGGCGGCGTAGACCTGCCCCAGCGCCTCTTCGTCGAGCAGGGCTTTGAGCTGCTGCACGGTGGGGGCAAAGCGCACGGGGAAGGCAATTTGCAGCCTTGTTCCCGCCGCGGCGCAGGCGTCGATCATCGCCCGCCCATCGTCGAGGGTGCTGGCAATTGGCTTCTCGCACAGGATCGCGCCCACGCGCCCCGCCGCCACTTCGACCAGCGTGCGATGCTTGGCGTTCTCCGAACAGATGAGCACGCCGTCCAGCGCTTCGTCAAGCAGCGCGTCGGCTGAATCAAAGAAGTCGGTGTCAAACTGCGCGGCTTTCGCCCGCCCGCGCGTCTCGTCGTCATCGTAAATGCCGACAATCTCAACCGTCGGCATCTGGCGCAGGGCGGCGGCGTAGCTGTCGGCGTGGCCATGGGCGAAGCTGAACAAACCAATTCGTATGGGAGTCACGCGGTCACCTCCTCGACATTTTCGACAAAATCAGAGATGGTCACGGGCTGGCCCGTGCGCACGGATTCGATGGCCGCCAGCGACACCTTGACGGCCATCAGCGCGTCGTGCGGCGAGACGCGCAGCGGCTCCCCGCTCTCCAGGCAGTGCAAAAAGTGGGCAAGCTCCACGTAATAGGGATTGTCAACCGGCGCAGTCGGGCTGAGCGACTGCGCCACAAACGGTGGCTCCCCTGATTCCGTCCGCAGCAGCGTGATAGCCGAACGGTCTATCGTATCCCACTCGACCAAGCCCGCCGTGCCCGCGATTTCGATGCGGTTGCGCCAGTGGCCCGGCGGATGGGCCCACCCGGTTTCAACGTGGCCGATTGCACCGTTGGCGAAGCGCAGCGTGATCAGCGCGTGGTCGCGGCGCAGATCGCCGGCAAAGGCGCGCCCGTGGGCAAAGACGCGCTCCACCTCGCCGCAGCACCAGCGCTGAAAGTCGATGTCGTGGATGGCGACATCGAGAATTGCGCCGCCGCTGAGGGCGAAGTTGCTGTAGTAGCTGGCGTTGGGAAAGCTGCGCGGAAAGCTGCCGGCGCGAATCGTGCGGACCATGCGCGCGTCGCCAATTTGCCCGCTCTCGATCACCGCTTTGGCGCGGGCGTACTGCGGAAAAAAGCGCACCACGTGGGCGACGAAGAGCGGCACGCCCGCCTGTTCGACGGCGTCGATAATCGCCTCGCAGTCGGCCACGTGGCGGGCCAGCGGCTTCTCGCAGGCGATGGCCTTGCCCGCTGCCGCCGCCGCCAGCACGTTGGCGCGGTGCGCGTGGGCGGGCGTGCAGATGTCGACGATGTCGACCGCGTCGAAGAAGGCGTCCAGCGTCTCAAAGACCGTGCCGCCAAACTCCTGCTGGAAGTGCTCTGCCGTCTCCCGGTTTAAATCAAAGTAGCCGACGAGATCAACCGGCAGCGCTTGCCAGCCCACGGCGTGCAGCCGCGCAATCGCGCCCGCGCCCAAGATGCCTACTCGCTTCATGTAAGTTCTCACGTGTGTTGAAGGTGACCGTCGCTGTCCAGGGCATCATAACATGCCCTACCTGGTGCGGACAGCGATTGTCACCGGCTGGTGGGTAAGTTTATCGGTGCAATGCTTTCAACAAGCGATGACCGTCACCGGCGTCGAATTCATTCGACACCTGAATTGCGAAACGCGCTTTAGCGCGTTTTGCAAACTAAAGCAAAGTCAAAATGGAAACAGGGATTTGAGCTAGACCCAAGTGAACAGGGGGGAAACACCGTTTCACCCCCTCCCAGCCTCCCCCATCATGGGGGAGGAGCTGCGACTAAACAGACGACGGATCGGCTCCCTCCCCATCACGGGGAGGGCTGGGGAGGGGTCGACCGCTTGGGTACGCGGAGAAAGGCCGGTAAAAATTCCTGTTCCCAATTTGATCTCACTTTAAATGCCCAATTCATTGGGTATTGGACGCGACCCACGCTTTACGCCGCCGCCGTCGCGGGTTTGATTGCCCGCGTTCGCATGGCGAGAAAGCAGCCTGCGCTGGCGATAGCCAGCAGCGCACAGAGCCCAAACAATACGCCAAAGCCCAACCACTGGACGAGCGTGCCGCCCATCAACATGCCAACGAGCTGCCCACCGCTGCTGGCGACGAAGAACTCGCTGCTGGTGCGCCCGCGGCTCGCGCCGTCGCCCTGCTCGGCGGTAAAGGTCATCGCCGTGGCGGTGTAGCTGCCGTAGCTGACGCCGCGCACGAGCTGCACGCCGAGCAGCGCGGGGAAGAGCTGCGCCAGCGTCAAATAGCCGAGCATGACCAGCGCCCAGGTGAGGCCGCCCGCGGCCAGCAGCGCGGGCCGGCCGATCACGTCCGAGAGCACGCCCGCGCCGACCATCGTCGGCATTTCGACGAGCGCGGCCACGCCCCACAGGCTGCTGATGGCCGTGTTGCTGTAGCCAAGCGTGCCCATAAAGTTGGGCCACATCGAAGCCGACGCCGTGTGGCCCGCCATCCACAGCACCACGCCCGCCGTAAAGAGCACGGGCAGCTGGCGAGCCGCTTTACGAGTTGAAAGCGGGACCGCCGAGGCCGCGACGGGCTGCGCCGTCGCCACGGCGCGCCGCTCGCGCAGCCCCAGCGCCACGCCCAGCGCCAGCGCGTTGACGCCGGCGCTGGCCAGAAAGACCGCGCGCAGCGAGATCGCATCGGCGAGGCGGCCGCTCAGCAGCGCGGCCCCGGCAAAGGCCAGCGAGCCCACGCCGCGAAAGAGCCCCATGCGTCGCCCGCTCTTGGTGATTGATCCCCCGCCAGCGTGGGTCGCCGCCTCTTGACGCGCCAGGGCGTCCCCGATCAGCGTTAACCCCAGCGTTTGAAAGGCAGCGATGCCCAACGCCTCCAGCGTACGCACGAGCCAGGCCCAGCTGGCACTGCTCGCCCCGCTCAACAGCAGCTGGGCCATCACCAGCAGCAGCAGCCCCGCCACAAAGAAGGGCTTGCGCCGCCCGAAGCGGTCGGACAGGCGACCCCAGGCGTGGTTGGCCAGCAGCACAATCGCCACGCTGCTCGTCAGGATCAGCGAGATGCGCCCGTAGCTGGCGCCCAGCCATTCGAGATAGAGCGTGAGCAGCGGCGAGGTGAGGCCGAGGCTCGCGTAGAAGAGCGCATTGATGACGATGAGCAGCCGGTAGTTGGTCATGGCGACTCGCTAACGCAGCGTTTCGTCGAGAAAGGCCACGAATTCGGCCCAGGCCGCGCCCTGCTCCGGGTCGCGCTGAATCGTCTGCGCATTCTCGACAAAGCCGTGCCCTTCGTTGGGATAGAGAGTCACCTGATTGGGCACGTTGGCGGCATTGAGCGCCGCCTCAAATTCCGCGACCTCCTCCGGCGAGGGCATGGTGTCCTCCGCGCCAAAGATGCCGAGCACGGGCGCTGTCAGCGCCTCCAGCACGGCGGGGTCGTCGATCAGCGAGCCGTAGAAGACGGCGGTCGCGGCGAGGTCGGGATTGGCGAGGCTGTAGCGCAGCGCCTTGCCGCCGCCGTAGCAAAAGCCCTGCACGGCAATCCGTTGCGGATCGACATTGGGCTGACTAGCCAGCCAGGCGAAGACGGCCGCTAAATCTTCGTTGACGCGCTCGGTGGGCGTGGTGATGGTGAGGTAGAGCGAGCGCGGAAACCAACGGCTCACCGCGCCGCGGTAGGTATCCGGCGCGACAACGACATAACCTTCCGCGGCCAGCAGATCGGCCTTGCTGTTGACGTCCGCCGACACGCCGCGAAAATCGTGGAGCATGATGACGGCGGGGTGCGGGCCGTCACCCTGATCTTCGCCTGGGGGCTGGGTAACGTGGGCGCGCACGGACGGGCCCCCTGCGCTGTCGATGACCGTGTTGGTCAGCGCGTCGACGCGCCCGCCGTCGATCAGCGCGTCGAACAGGATGGAGCCGACGAGCAGCAACAGCAGCGCCCCCACCCCGGCCAGCAGCCAGAGCAACAGCCGCAGAAGAAATCGCAAAATGGTCTTCGCTTTCCAAAGATTGAATTAGATGGAGAATTGTCGCATACAACGCCAATTGTCAGAAAAACTGGGCCAGCGCAACAGCGCTGGCCCAGCTCATCAAACCCGTGGTTTTACCGAAATTTTACTTTAGGCTACTGAGCGGGCGCCAGCTCCCCGCGCAGCATCAGCACAATCGAGAAGGGATCGGCATACGTGCCGTTGAGGTAGACATCGTCGCCGTCGGCGGGCCAGCCGGTGACGCGCAGACCCTCGACCGCCGGGTTGTTGCCGTAGCGCTCCCAGAGCGGAATCTGCGGCAGCAGTTCGTTGTAGAGCAGCGCCAGTTCGTTGATCAGCGCGGCCTGTGCCTCGCGGTCGGAGCCCTGGCCGCTGTCGATCACCATCTCCCCGATGTCCATGCCGTTCTGCTCCAGCGGAAAGTTCATGCCGGGGCCGGCGTCGGTGGCTTCGGTGCTGCCGCCGGTGTAGTTGAAGCGGTTGAAGTCCACGTCGTAGGAGAAGTGCGGGTGGGGGTTGCCCGCACCCCACTCGCGGATCGCCAGCTCGAAGTCGCCGGCGCTGATCAGCGCCGGGTGCTCGCTAAAGGTGACGCCGCGGAAGGTCGTCTCGATGCCGAAATCGGTGAGCTGCTGCGCCAGATTTTCGGCGGCGGCGGACCAGTCGGCAAACTCCGAGGGCGCGGTCAGCTCAAAGCTGAGGCGGTTGCCCTGGTCGTCGATCCAGATGCCGTCGTCGCCCTTGGTGAAGCCCAGCTCCTCCAGCATTGTCGTCGCCTGCTCCCGGTTGAACTCGTAGGTGTTGAGTTCGCTCAACGTCTCGTCCGTCAGCCAGAGCGAGGTCAGGTTATCCGAGAAGCCGGTGATGTTCTCCATGGTCACGCCCGATTCGGACATGGAGACGACGCCGTTCTCCGCGCGGTCAATGGCGTGGGCGACGGCCTGGCGGAATTCGGGCACGTTGAAGGGGTAGATGTCGTGGTTGAAGTAGAGCGCCGGGCCGTTGTAGTTGGGCCCGCGGATCACGCGAATCCCTTCGGTCTGGAACTGCTGGTCGGTGGCGGGCGGGGAGCCGTGGGTCGCGTAGTCCGCTTCCTTGGAGAGCATGAGCGGCGTGGCGTCGGGCGTTTCGCCGTTGAAGATCAGCAGGCGATCAAAGTTCGTGCGGTCGGCCAGGAACGAGGTCTCGTTCTTGGGCAGCGTGATCTGCGATTCGGTGATGCTGTCCACGTCCATCACGTACGGCCCCAGCGAGACGATGCCGTCGGGGCGGAATTCGTTGAGCGTTTGCAGCAGCGTCTGCCACTCGGCGGATTCGCTGTCGGCCCCGCTATCCACCAGGTCGCGCACCTGCTGCGCAATCTCGCCGTAGACGGACGAGGCGCGAATGTTCGTCTCGCGGAAGATGCGGCGCAGCACGGTGTTGGAGGGCTCGCTGAGCAGGAAGTCAACGGTGTGATCGTCGACCGCGACCACGTCCTCCAAAAATTCCCAGACGGTAATGCCCTGTAGGTGCTGAATGTAGAAGGTGTCGACCACGTCCTGCGCGGTGTAGTCGCTGCCGTCGCTCCAAACGGCCCCCTGCGGCAGCGTCACGCGCACGGTTGTGTCGTCCACCCACTCCCACGATTCGCCCGCCACGGGCATCCAATCGTCCTCGGCCCAGAGGTAGAAGAACAAGGGCGGCTCCATCAGGTGGTGGTAGATGCCCAGCTCGATGCGGTTGGTGCTGACAAAGGTGTTGAAGTGGCCGGCGGGCGGCACGACGTAGGGCCAAATGCCGCGGAATTCGGCGTCGCCCGCGGCGACCTCGCCGCTGCCCGTCGCCGCGCCTTCCTCAGCAGGTGTGACGGCGGGCGCGGCACAGGCGGCGATGGTCATCGCCAGCACAAGCAGGATGGCGAGCCAGGTGCGTTTGTTCATGGGTTGCTCCTTTTGGAAGTGAAAAAGTTGTGTTGATAAATTGTATTGGTTGGGCTGTGAGTGCAGCGCACGGCATAGGCGTTGGTCGGTACGCCATCTTTTCCGATGCCGTGCAATGCACTCGCGGCGAGGTGGTCGAGTGCATTGCACGGCGTCCACCAAGACAGTCTACTGGCCATCGTTCACGCCGTGCGCTGCACTCATACCCCAACCAAGAAAGTCTCTGTAATCAGCGCCGCCGCTGGCTCCACTTCATCCACAGCGCGACGGCCCCGGTGAAGAGCAGGCCGACGACAAACATGAAAGCCATCAGCGCGAACTCCGCCGTGTCGCGCTCGAGCACGAGCAGCAGCAGGCCGGAGGTGAGCAGGATGAAGGTGCCGATGCGGAAGCCAGCCTGACCGAGCGTTGGGTGCATGGCCTCACCCCCTGGCCCCCTCTCCACGCGTGGAGAGGGGGAATCTATAAGTCGAGCGGATGTGTGACATGGTTATCCCGCAATCAACTCCACCGACTCGTCCTTGCGCGGCGGGCAGGCGACGCGCCCGCCCGCGGCGATGGCCTCCAGCGGCGGCACCTCGACGTCACACTGGCCGGGCACGCAGTGGGGGCAGCGCGGGTGGAAGGAGCAGCCGGGGGGCAGGTTGAGCAGGCTGGGAATTTCGGCGCTGCGCAGCTCGATCTGTCGCTTGCGGCGCGCGATTTCCGGGTCGGCCTCGGGCACGGCGGCCAGCAGCGCCTGCGTGTACGGGTGGCGCGCGTCGGTGATCAGGCGCGAGGTCGGCCCCTCCTCCGCAATGCGCCCCAGGTACATGACGGCGATGCGTCCCTGCCACGCAAAGTACTTCGCCAGCGCCAAATCGTGGGTGATAAAGAGAAAGGTCACGTCAAACTCGTTCTGCAGCCGCGAGAGCATGTTGAGCAGGCTGACCCGGATTGAGACGTCCACCATCGAGACGGCCTCGTCCGCCACAATAAAGCGCGGCTCGACCGTCAGCGCGCGGGCGACGGAGACGCGCTGTCGCTGGCCGCCGCTGAGCTGGTGCGGAAATTTGTCCAGAAAGTCGCGCGCAGGCGTCAGGTCGACAATCTCCAGCAGCTCGATGGCGCGGTCTTCGGCCGCCCGTCGACCGCGGGCTTTCTTGTGACGCAGCAGCGGCCTCGTCACAATTTGGCGCACGGTCTGCGTCGGATTAAGCGAGGCGTAGGGGTCCTGGTGGACGATCTGCACGTTGAGCCGATAGTCGCGGTATTCCTCCGCGCTCATCTGGGTGATGTCTCGCCCCTCGTACAATACCTCGCCCGCCGTCGGCGGCAGCAGCCCGGCGACCATGCGCCCGGTGGTGCTCTTGCCGCAGCCGCTCTCGCCCACCAGGCAGAGGATGTCGCCCCGATCCACGTGCAGCGAAATCGAATCGACGGCGGTGACTTCCGCGTCGCCGCTGCCAAAATTTTTGGTGATGTTACGCAGTTCGATTAGAGGAGCCATAGCGGATGAAAATCTTGTAGTAGGTGCGGCTTGTAGCCGCACGATGGTGGCTCGTCCTGCCAGATTATCCGGTGAGAAAGACGATGATTGCGCAGCTAAAAGTAGCGCCTACTTTTGTATAACGCCGTGCAGCGGGCTCTTCCCTAATTCCGCCTCGACCTGCGCCCAGTGCCAGCAGGCCGCCTCGTGACCCGGCCCAACGGTTTCCAACTCCGGCTCCAGCTCAACGCACTTGTCCGTGGCAAAGGCGCAGCGCGGGTGGAACTTGCAGCCGGAGGGCAGGTCGATCAGGTCGGGCGGCGAGCCGGGGATCGACGACAGCTCCTCGAAGCCGCCGCTGACTTTGGGCACGGCGCGAATTAGGCCGAGCGTGTACGGATGGCGCGGGCGGTAGAAGATGTCCTCCGCCGAGCCCAGCTCGATCACCTTGCCCGCGTACATCGTCGCCACGCGGTCGGCCAGTTCGGCGGCGATGGCTAAGTCGTGCGAGATAAAGAGCATCGTGAACCCCTGCTCCTCCTTCATGCGCCGCAGCAGGTCGATGATTGTGCGCTGGGTCAGGATGTCGAGCGCGGTGGTCGGCTCGTCGAGGATGACGACCTGCGGGTCGAGCAGCAGGGCCAAGGCGATCAGCACGCGCTGCCGCATCCCCCCGCTCAATTCGTGGGGGTAGCTGTCGATGACGCGCTCGGCGTCGAGCTGCACAAAGCGCAAAATTTCCAGCGCGCGCTGGCGCACGGCCCCTCTGTCGCGCCAGCCGTGGGATTGGGCGGCGTCCAGCATCTGCTCCCACACGCGCAGCACGGGGTTAAAGGCGTTGAGCGCACTTTGGAAGACCATGCTGCACTCGCTCCAGCGGAACTTGCGCAGCGCCCCGTCCGAGAGCGTCAGCACGTTGGTCTCGCTGCCGTCGCGCCGGTAGATGATCTCGCCCCGGCTGATCTGCGCCGACTTGACCAGCAGCCGCATGATGCCGAGACCGAGCGTCGTCTTTCCCGACCCGCTTTCGCCGATCAGCGCCAGGCTTTCGCCGGGCCGCAGGTCGAGATCAACGCCGCGCACGGCCTGCACCAGCCCCCGCCGCGAGCGGTAGACGATGTGAACATCGCGCAGGCTGAGTGGGGCGGGCGCGCTGCCGTTGGGGGAAGTGACTTGCCAGTCGAGCGTCATGGTTGCGTTCCGTAGGTCACCTTTGCTCCGCAAGGTGACGTGGGTGGTCTACCCGACCTCATCCCGAATTCGACGGCCATTTGGGTAAGACAAAGATTGTCACATAGCGGAGCATTTCGCTACCTGTCAGTTTGTAGAGTCAAGTTGTGAGGTAGCCAAATTGGGTTTATTGAGAACGTAATATCAGCGAGTTGACGAAGTTTGAGAGAGCGCTTGATAAAGCGGTAGCCAAGCTGAAAGAAGCTGCGGTCGTCGCGGTCATTGCGGTCAACGAGACGCTGCTTGGGGGAATGAAAGACAAAGCTGCCGGTGGCCAAGGACCAAAGGAAGGCAAGGCAGGCGACCAAGAGCAGGCGGGCCAAGCGCTTGGGGTCGCGGATGCGAGTCTGAGCCAGGTGGAAGCCCCGGCCTTTGAAGTCGCCAAAGAGCGGTTCAATCCAGAAGCGCCACGCGTAGACGAGCAAAGCGGCCTGCATGTTGTTGGTGTTGGTCAGGACATATAAGGGGTCTTTCTCGTCTTTCTGCCAGGTGGCGACCAGCATCAAGGGGCCAAAGGCATGTTTAGCTGTCCACGTGATGCGCTGCCAGGACTTGGTTTGCCCCTTTTGCAAGCCCGCCTGCTTGAGCAGAAAAGAGGAGTCGTCTTCGCGCTGCACCGAGACGTTGCCGCGCACGCGCACAATGAAGAACCAGTGCCAAGCCTGAATGGGCGTTAGCATCTCGACGGAACTGAATTCGCTATCCGCTACCAAGACGACCTGGCCGGGCGGCAGCAGCGGACGAATTTCGGCCAGCAACTCATTCTGCACTTGGGGGTCGGTGTGTCCTTTTTTGCCTTTCACCACCCGCCAGCCCAGCGGCAGCACCTGCCCTGCGTAGGCCACGCCCACCACCAACGCGCGGCAACTCGGCCCGAACTGGCTCGTGTCCATGACCACATAAACCGTTTGGGGCCGATAGAGCTGTAACCCTGTCAGGACAAAGGGTTCGTACCAACTGCGCACCTCAATGCGCTCGTTCTTCAGCCAGCGTCGCACCCGCTGTTCCAGGCTCAAGTCGGTGATGTCCAGCGGGATGACCTCCGCCAAGCTACTCAAGTGGGCGTCCGTGCTTTCCAGCAACCCGATAACGACTAAACTGAGCGTTCGCAACTGGGTCAGCCGCGCTTGGGGCAGCAGTTGACGACAATAGGCAAGGAATTTATCATGTTGAGCGAGATTGGTAAACATGGTCTCTCCTGAGTGAGTTGGTTTCGCAACTTTAACTTTACTCAGAATTCCCGCTGTTTACCAATCTTTCTTCTTGACATACCTAACTGACAGGTAGCGAAGCGGAGCATATGTGACCTACACATCGGCACGCAGGCGCGGATTGAAAATCAGCTCCAGCGAGCGCGTCATGGTGATGATGGCGAGCTGGAGGAGCACGATGGCCAGCACAGGCATCATGATCGTCCAGATGCTCTGCGGGTTGAAGTGGGCGCCGCGGCTGTAGGCCAGGCTGAGCATCACGCCCCAGTTGCTGCCGGAGAACGGAACCACGCCAAAGAGCACCAGCGCCACCTGCAGATAGATCGCCGCCGTCATCGCCAGGGCGAAGCTGACGATGATGTAGGTCATCATGTTGGGCACGATTTCGCGGAAGACGATGTGCCAGGTGCCGAGGTCGAGCGAGCGGGCAGCCTCGACAAAGTCGCGCTCTTTGAGCGAGAGGGCCTGCGAGCGCACGGCCCTCAGCAGCGCGGGCCACCCCAGCAGCCCCAGCAGCACGCCCAGCAGCCAAATTTCCTCCAGCTTGATCACCGAGGCCAGCACCAGCAGCAGCGGCAGCCCCGGAATCGTAAGAAAGATGTCGGTGATCGAGGTGACGACGCCGTCAATCCAGCCGCCGCGAAAGCCCGCCAGCGTGCCAAAGCTGACCGCGATCACGGTGCTCAATGCACCCGCAATCAGCGCCACCTCGATCACGTCGCGCCCGCCGTGGACGATCTGCGACAGGATGTCGCGCCCCTGGTGGTCCGTGCCAAACCAGTATTCGGCGGTCGGCGATTGGAAGATGCTGTCGACCTTCGTCGTGCGGTCGAGCTCGATAAAGCGCGGGCCGACATAGGAGATCAGCACCATCGCCACCACAAATAAAAAGCCAGCGAAGCCGACGCGGTTAAAGGCCATGATGCGCAGCGTCTTGCCGAGCGCGGTGAAGGATTGGGTGACGAGGTTCATAATCAATCTGTCATTTCGAGCGGATGCGAGAAATTTGGAGGTGGCAGACGAAAGCTGTTTCCCTTAAATCAACCGACACAGTTGACATGAGGCCGTGAGCCGACCGGTACCGAATTAAAGTGAGATCAAATTGGGAGCAGGAATTTTTACCGGCCTCTCTCCGCGTACCCATGCGGTCGACCCCTCCCCAGGATGGGGAGGGAGCCGATCCGTCGTCTGTCCAGCCGCAGCTCCTCCCCCAACTTGTGGCTTAGCTTTACCCACAAGTAGGGAGGGGGGTATCGGTAGGGACAAAAGTTTGGTAAAGTAGGCATCAAGCAAGGGAAAGGAGGCCAAAGATGCTAAGACAAGAACGACTGGATAGCAGTTGGGTGGCTGACGAACTGGGCAGTGTCTCGCTGGGCGATGCGCGGCTGGACTGGCGGCTGCTGGACAGCGGGGCCAAGCTGGCGGCCAGGCCCAGCGCCTCGGTCAACGAGGCGTGCGATGAGTGGGCGGACACGAAAGCGACCTACAACTTGTTTGGCAACCAGAAGACGACGCCTGAGCAGATTCTCAAGCCCCACCAGCAGCGGACGCGTGAGCGGATGGCCGGACACGCGCGCTGCCTGGTGGTGCACGATACAAGCTTTTTGGACTACAGCCAGCACCCGCAGACCGAGGGGCTGGGGCCGATTGGCACGAGCGAGCAGCCCGGTCTGGGGCTGCTGATGCACAGCAGTTTGGCGGTCACGCTGGACGGTCTGCCGCTGGGCGTGCTGAGCCAGCAGCTGTGGGCTCGCAACGAGGCGGCGCGCCAGTTGACGCCCGATGAGCGACGGCAGCTGCCCATCGCAGAGAAAGAGAGCAACAAGTGGCTGGTTGGCCTGCGCCAAAGCGAAGCGGACAAGCCAGACGGGACACAGTTGATTCACGTGGGCGACAGCGAGGCCGACGTCTTCGAGCTCTTTGCCGAAGCCAAGCAGCTGAAAACCGACCTGCTGGTGCGCGCTGCGCAGAACCGCGCGCTGGCTGAACCGGAGGTGGGGCTGCTCTGGGAGGTGCTGCGCAACCAACCCGCCGCGGGCGAGCTCCAGGTGCAGGTGCGCGCCCGCCCCGGTCGCGCCGCCCGCGAGGCCACGGTGGCCGTGCGCTTCACCTCGCTCTCGCTCAAGCCGCCCAAGCGCCTGCGCGCCACCCACAAGCCGCTGGCGCTCTACGGCCTTCTGGTCGAGGAGGTCGACCCCCCCGCCGACGCCGACCCGCTCGGCTGGCTCCTGCTTACCACCGTGCCCGTCTGCGACTTTGACCAGGCCGTCGAGCGCATCCGCTGGTATGGCCTGCGCTGGCGCATCGAAATCCTGCACAAAATCCTCAAGTCCGGCTGCCGCATTGAGCACGCTCAACTGGCCAAAGCGGAGCGGCTCCAGCCCTTGATTGCGCTTTACACCATCATTGCCTGGCATCTCTTCTGGCTCACCCATCTCGCCCGCACCGACCCCGACGCCCCGGCCACCGCCTGCCTGGCCGAGCACGAGCTCCAGGCCCTTTACCACTTTGTCCACCAGCGACCCCTTCCGCCAGACCACTGCCCCACTGTCCAGGAAGCCGTGAACTGGATTGCTCAACTCGGCGGCTTTCTGGCTCGCAAGCACGATGGCCAGCCTGGCCCCACCGTCCTCTGGCGCGGCTGGCAGCGCCTCCAGGACATTGCCCAAGCCTATCTCGCTTTTCACCCCCCTGATACTTATGGGTAAAGCTAAGCCCATGATGGGGGAGGCTGGGAGGGGGTGAAACGGTGTTTCCCCCCTGTTCACTTGGGTCTAGCTCAAGTCCCTGTTTCCATCTTGACTTTGCTTTAGCAACGAGAACTTGTCCGCTGCGTCAGGATTTCTCCCTCCGGTCGAAATGACAGCATTGCTACTCCTCTAGCCGGATGCGCGGATCGAGCCAGGAGTAGAGGATGTCGGCGAAGAAGTTGGCGAAGATGACCGAGAGGGTGATGATCAGAAAGACGCCCTGCATGACGGTGTAGTCGCGCTTGTTGACGCTTTGCAGCAGGATGTAGCCGATCCCCTGATAGGTAAAGACCGTCTCGATCAGCACCGAGCCGCCGACGACAAAGCCAATCGAAATGGCCAGCAGCGTAAAGAGCGGCAGCGCCGCGTTGCGCCCCACGTAGGCGGTGGTGATGCGGCTCTCCTTCAGCCCCTTGGCGCGCGCCACGGTTACGTAATCCTCCTCCAGCACGCTGATCGTGCTGCTCTTCATTGTCAACATCCAGCTGCCGACCGTGGTGAGCACGTAGGTCAGCACGGGGAGGGCGGCGTGGCGGAGCGCGTCGAAAAAGAAGGTGAAGGTGAAGCCCGGCTGCACGCCCGGCGAGAGCGAGCCGCGCATCTGCGAGACGGGAATGATCCGCCACTGCACGCCGAGCCAGATGATCAGCATGATGCCGAGCAGATAGTTGGGGATTGAGCTGAGAATCGAGGCCGCGATGGTTAGCACGTGGTCGAGCGGGCTGTTGCGCTTGTAGGCCATCAGCAGGCCGAGCAGGATGCCCAGCGTAAAGCTGATGATCAGCCCCAGCCCCACGCTAAAGACCGTCCACGGCAGAAAGCGCTTGATAAAGTCCGCCACCGGCGTGCCGGGCGAGAGAATCGACGTACCCAAATCGCCGCGCACGAGCCCCGCCAGGTAGTCGACGTACTGCAGGAGCACGGGCTGATTCAGGTCAATCGCAAAGAGCGCCGCGGCCTGATCGCGCGCCTCGTGGTAGGGCATGCTGTACTGCACCATCAGCTGCTGAATAAAGAGCTCGATGGGGTTGCTGGGCAGCAGGCGGATCAGGAAAAAGGTGAGCGAGATGGCGACAAAGGCCGTGAGCAGCGCCTTGAACGCTTTGCGCAGCAGGTAGGATTGCGCCAGCCCGCGCAGCCAAGAGGTCGACTGGACGGATTCGGCAGCTTGTTCGGGCACGGCGTCGAAGGTGGTGGCCATGGAATAAATGGCAGTAGACTGGACGGCGGTTGTTGAACAACAGGCTTGTCAAGAGGAAAGTGGAACGTAGGATACTATGTCCGGAAGCGGGCGTCAAGTCGGTAAAATTTGAGGGGCGTATTTCGGTTTGGGGGCGAAGCCGCGCTGGCAGGGCGTTCGACCTCTCCCCCTCGCTATTGGTTCGTGGGTAACGAGATGGGTGAAGCCCCCTCTCCTCTGAGGAGAGGGGGTTTGGGGGAGAGGTCTGGCGTGCCGCGCGCTGCCATTTTGCCCCGTGCCGAAGCTGCCCAAACTGAAGCACACCCAAATTTGAGGTGGACAGAATGCAGATCGAGCGGGTTGTTTGTGCTAAATCCGCTTTAATCCGTCCGATCCGCCCAATCCGCGTTCCATTCTCACCACCCCCACGTCCCCGTGCCGCCCTTAAACGGGCCGACGATATTGCTCGTCACCCAGCCGCCGTAGAAGTCCCCCTCCTGCGCCTGCACGCGCTCGCCGTCGACGTAGCAAGCCTCCATGCGAGAGGGGTAGACGGCAACGTAATCTTGGATGTCGGCAAAGGTGGGCGTCGGATCGCGGTAGTACCACGCGGCCCGCTCGGCCCGCTGATCGCCGACCTCGATGGTGTAGTAGCTGGCCTGCCCCTTCCACTCGCACAGCGAGCGACCGGGCACTGGCTGGAAGTACTGCATCTGGAGATCGTCGGGAGGCAGATAGTAGGTGGGCGGATGGCTGGTTTCGAGCACGCGGTAGGCGCGCGTGGTGTCGGCAATGGTTTCGCCGTTAAAGATAATTTGGACGCGCTGATTCGTGCGCTCCAAGCGGGGCGGTCGCGGGTAATCCCAAACGGATTCCTGGCCGGGGCCGGGTTCAACGCGGTGGGTGGGTGTCATGGGAAGGCTCCTTTTCTTAAACAAACTCTATGTTTCGGCGCGTAAGGTACGGGCACGCCATGGCGTGCCCGTACCTTACGCGCCGAGATCCCGATCATCCATCTCCGCGCCCTCGATCTCGACGCCCAAAATGTCGCTGACGCTCACGTCATAGCAGGCGGCCAGCGCACGCAGCTCCGTCAGCGTCAGCCGCCGCGTCTTGTACTCCACATCAAAAAGCGTCTGCTGCGACAGGCCGGTCTGCGCCTGCACCTCGTCATACGTGAGGCCGTGAGCGGCGCGCAGTTGACGCAGCACGTGCGCCACGCGGCTGCGCGACAGCGTGCGCACGGCTTCATGTGCACCCCGCCCAGCACCATCTAGCGGCGGCTCGACCACGCGCTTCTCGTAAGTCGAAGCGCGCAGCGCTGCGTTGCGAATGCGCCCGATCAGGGAATCGATAGTCATGGGTAGAGTAAGTCACGGTTAGGCTAAGTTGGCCTCGGCAATCTCGCCTTCACCGGCGACGAAGACGCGGTCGCCGGGCACGGGGCGCACGGGGTAGCCGCCCGTGAAGCGGCCAAAGGCGGGCAGCAGCGCCTGCCGCGCGCCAAAGTGGAAGCAGGGCAGGCGCAACGTCGAGCCGCCGCGCCCGTGAAGGGTGACGACGGGATGCAGGTGGCCCGCGAGCGCGAACGCCTCCGCTGAAAGCTTTGGCTCGGCGGGCGAATTCGTCAACGAGTCGGCGAAGTCAACCGGATGATGCAGGCAGACAAAGGGCGGCAGCGCCAGCGAACCCGACACGCACTCGATGTCGAGCGCTGCGGGCGGATCCCCCGCGTGTCGGTCGTGGTTGCCGCGCACCAGCGTTACCGCCAGCGACGCGTGGGCATCGCGCCAGCTTTGCAGCGACGCCAACACGTGGGGGGCGCGGCTCGTGCGCGTGTGAAAAAAATCGCCGAGGATGATCAGCCGCTCGGCGCGCGTCGCCTTGAGGGCTGCGTCCAGTTTAGCCAAATCGCTCAGCGTGCCGCCGCGGGGCACGGGCAGCCCCGCCTGGCGAAAGGTTGCGCCCTTGCCAAAGTGCGGGTCGGTGATGAAGAGGGTGGAGGCAGTGGGCCAGTGGAGCGCGCGCTGCGGCAGGAGCGCGAGCCGCTCGCCAGCCCACGTGAGCGTGGTGCAGGAATTTGGCTGAAGCATGGCGCTATTGTACAGCCGGAGGGCTGCGCTGACAACAACTTGGGCCAGTCCAGACAGCAATTCTCAATTCGGAATTTGAAAGCGCGGACGAACGCAGGCAAACGCGGATTTGCAAGAATAAATCCGGTTCTTTCGGATTTCGAGGGGTTGTACAGCAGTAAAAACTACCGTTACCCCACGCCGTATCGATCCTTCCACTGCTGAAGCGAATCCGCCGAAAGATTGTTAATGGCGCTGCCAATGTGCTGGCGCATCGAATCGTAAATATCGACCAGTTCGCCCATGCGTTCGGGCTTGCGCTCGACGATCGCCATGTAAAGCGCAAGCGCCGTCATCTCATTCTGGATCACATCCGTGAGCGTGGTGCGGATATCGGCGACGACCTGGGCGCGCATTTGGTGCTTTTGCCAGCGGCACACGGCAATGCACGCGACCATCGCCGCGATCACCAGCGCCCCCGCCACCAGCGCCGCTTGCCAGTTCATCCAAAAAAGAAGTCCCAGGAAAAGCGTAATCAGCGGTGCGCTGATGGAAAAATAAGGGTAGCGGGATAAATAACCTTTTATGCAATTCATTTGTTAAGTCCTAATTCTCTAAAGCACTTGGGTGCTTGGAAAAACGTCCAAAACGAAAGCTCTGCTCGCGTCCCGATACGTCGTCTGGTTTGCGTAGGCTTTTCGTATGGTTCTCTTAATCTATCGTGATTCCGGAGCGATTTCGTCTTACGGTCACATTACAGAAAAATTAGTGGAAATAAGTAGACAAGAGAAAAGGGGCGGGCGACTCTGGTCGCCCGCCCCTTTTCTCTTTCTGCGCGTGGATAAAACTTGCTACTGAATTAATCCGTCCGGCACGCCGTTGGGGAACACTTCCTCGATGGCCTGCTCGATCTGCTCGATGCGATTTCCCGGATCGGGGTGGGTGCTAAAAAATTCGGGCTGGCGACCGCCACCGGCCCCGGCCAGCACGCGCATCACCTCGATCAGCGAGCGCGGGTCGTAGCCCGCCTCGGCCATCAGCTGCACGCCGAGATTGTCCGCCTGCAGCTCGTCCTGCCTGCCGTAGCGCATGTTGATCATCTGGCCGACGAGCGCCGCCATCTGCGCCGCGCCCGCGCTGGTGGGGTTCTCCGGATCATAGGCGGCGACGACCGCCGCGCCGGTCAACCCCTCGGTGAGTCGCGTCTTGGCGATCTGCTCGGACGAATGGCGGCCAATCACGTGGCCGATCTCGTGGCCCATCACGCCAGCAATTTCGCCCTCGCTGTCCAGCTGCTCCCACAGCGCGTAAGTGATAAACACCTGACCACCCGGCAGGGCAAAAGCGTTGATCGTCTGGTCATCGCGCAGGAGGTGGCACTCGAAGCGATACTCGGATTCCTGAACCGAGGTGCTGTTGATCAGGCGCAGGCAGATGTCATCGAGCTGCTGCTGCAATCCCTCATCCGGGTAGAGGCCGCCGTGCTGCTGCGCCATCTGTGGCGCGGCCTGCAGGCCCATCATAATCTCCTCTTCGGTGTTGAGCGCCAGGCGCTGCGTCTCGCCCGTGTAGGGGTTGTCCTCAGTTTCCGTGCCAAAGTAGTACGAGCCGATGGCAAAGGCTGCCAGTACGAGCGCAATCAAAATGCGCCCGCCGCAGCCGCCCGGCAGACCTGTTCGTCGGCGCGAGGTGCGTCGTCTGGCCATAATCAATTCTCCTGGTGATAGATTGGTGTGACCGTCACGGGCCACGGTCGGAAAGGGTAGCGAGCCACGTGTGGCCGTGACGGTCGCCTGGTGATAAACCTAGCCCTGCAGCAGCGACTGCGCTCCATCGATCCAAATCGGCGTGCCGCTGATGTGCTGAGATGCGTCCGACGCGAGAAAGAGCACCAGCTTGGCGACCTCCTCGGCCTCGGCGGGGAAGCCCCCGCTCAGGGGCGGCGTCCCCTCGCCCTTAAATTCGACGTCGGGCTTCACCTTATCGACATCGCGCTTTTCCGTGCTTTCCTCAATGTTTGTGCCCACGGCACCGGGGCAAATCGCATTGACGCGCACCTTATCACTCGCCAGCTCCAGCGCCAGCATCTGCATCATCGCCAGCTGCGCCGCTTTGGTGCACGAATAAGCCGTTGCGCCCGTGTTGCTAAAGATGCGCGTGCCGTTGACGGAGGCCGTAATAATAATCGACGCGCGCCGCTCTTGGCTGTGTTGCTTCAAGTGGGGCACGGCATATTTTACCGTAAGAAAGGTTCCGCGCAAATTGGTGCGAATCGTCTGGTCCCACTCCTCCGGCTCCAGCTCATCGATGGGCGCCCACACGCCGTTGATGCCCGCGTTGGCAAAGACGACGTCGAGGCGCCCAAAGCGCTCCATCGCCCGCGCGTAAACGCGCTGCATGTCGTGCTCATCGCCCACGTCGGCCTGCACCGTCAGCACCTCGCCGCCCTCGTGCTCGATGGAGTCGCGCAGGTCGCGCAGGTCGTCCTCGCTTACGTCCACGGCCACGATGCGCGCGCCTTCCCGCGCCATCAACTCGGCCGAGGCCCGCCCAATGCCAGAGGCCGCGCCGGTGACGACGGCGACTCGATTTTGTAGCTGCATGAGTTGCTCCTTTGTAGCGCCAAGCGGCGCCTGGCGAGGGTCGAAGCAGCGCTTCGATCTACATCAATTGCACAATTCCGCTACTGCTTCTTTGTACTCTTCAAATGGCTCCAATCCATACTCGGCCCGCAGTTCTTCCAACCGCTTGGGCTCTTCAAGCGGGAATGGCTCCCAAGAGCCATCATCCATGCATCTGCCCTGCGTCCCAAAGCGTTGTGGCCGGTTCTCGTTGCGCGCTATGCGATCGTAGAGATAGGCGTAGTTAGCCGGAAAAATTTCGCCCCGTGCAGCCAGCGGCTCGATCAAGGCCAGAGTTCTCTTCTGGAATTCGAGGTCGCCGTCGGCGTGCTGGACGATGATGAAGGCTGAACCTGAGGCTTCTGCGCCCACCATAGAAATTGTTGGCCAGCCGAATCGGTCAATCATTTCTTCTAACTGCTGCACGTGCCTCGCGCTAATATCATTAAATTCTTCTACGGTAATCGACCGCGCATCAAGCACCGCCTGATCTTCCTGCAACATCGCTATGAGTTCCGTACGCAACGCCTCGCGCTCCGCCTGCGTAGGTGTTGGCAGGGGTGTTGGTGTAACGAAGTCGGGGGTAGCGCATCCGCACAGGATGAAGATCCCCAGCAGAAAGGCAAGTAGTTTATTTGTGTTGGATCGATACATGCGATCAATTGGGTTGTGGCTGTCTTGGTCGAAGCAGCGCTTCGACCTACAGCGTAAGCCGCTCCACGATTTCGTTACGTTTTGCCCATTCCCTTCTTGGTAATCTGTGCCCAAATATGTGACTTTCCCCCTCTACCTATCCGCCGCCCGCTCCAGCTGCACGACCATCTTCTGCACGCGATCCGTCCACTTTTCGCTGCTGACGGTTTGCGTGCGCAAACGGCTGGCCCAGATCGGAAAGGCCAGCGGCGTCAGCCGCGGCGGGGCGACCTGCACAATCTCGGCTCCCGCAATCTCCGCCAGCGTGGTGCGCAGCCGCTCGATCTCCAGCTGCTGCTCCAAAACCTCGCGCCGCGCCTGCTGCAGGAGGACATTGTCGGGATCATATTCGCTAAAGACGTCGTAGAGCACGCCGCTCGACGTTTGCAGCTGGCGCGTTGTTTTCTGGCTGCCGGGATAGCCAGCGAAGATCAGCCCCGCAATGCGCGCGATGTCGCGGAACTGGCGGCGGGCCAGCTCGGACTGGTTGAGGCTCCCCAGGATGTCATCGAGCAAATTCTCGGTCGAGAGCAGGGCGCGCCACGCCGCCTCATCCATCTCCGGCACTGGCAAATCATCCAGAGTCTCTTCGTCAACCGCCCCCTCCAGCGGCGATTCAGACAGCAGCTCGATCCCGTAGTCGTTGGCAAAAACGCTGATCGTCAGCGGGCGCAGGCGGCTCAGTCGATAGGCCAGCAAAGTCGCCAGCCCCTCATGCGCGAGGCGACCGGCCAGCGGGTACAAAAAAGTGTGAAAGCCCTCTCTCGTTTTGACGCGCTCGATCAGCAGCTCACCGCCCACCGGCAGCCGCGACCACTTCTGCTGGATGCGCAAAATCGGCTCGGCGGCCTCCATTTCGGGCGTATCAAACATGCCGACGGCCGCCGCGGCCAGCCGCAGCCGCACCGCATCCGCCAATTGCGAAGAGAGCGACATACGCCCGCCCGCCCAGCGCGGCACGATGCCCTTGCGCTTGGTCGCGCGCCGCACCTGCACCGTCATCTCCTTGACGCGGCGAAATTCGAGCAGCCGCCCGGCAAAGATAAAGACGTCCCCCGGCTTGAGCCGCCCGGCAAACGACTCCTCGATGCGCCCAATGTTGCCGCCGCTCTGGTAGGCGACGTTGAGCATACCGTCGCTCGTAATCGTGCCGATGCTCAGGCGGTGGAAGCGCGCCACGCGTCGGTCGGGCACGCGGTAGCGTCCGTCCGCCAGCACCACCTTGTGGTAGTCGTCGTAGGCACGCAGCGTGTCGCCGCCGGTGGTGATGAAGTCGAGTGCCCATTGCCACTCCTGGGGCGTGAGGTCGCGGTAGGCGTAGGTCGAGCGGATTTCGTGGAAGAGGGCGGCGGCGGGAACAGACCTCTCCCCCTCAGCGCGAACAGACTGTTTACGAATCGGGTGAAGCCCCCTCTCCTCTGAGGAGAGGGGGTTTGGGGAAGAGGTCGGATGCTCGACCAATGCGGATTCATCCGCTCGCATCTGCGGATGCTCACTCCGCGATTCGATGGGCCCAACTTCCGCCGAGAAGCCGCCGCCCAGCGCCAGCGTGACTAAATGCTGGGCCAACACGTCCAGCGGCTTGTTGAGCGGCGGGCGCGATTCAATTTCTCCGCGCTCGATAGCGTCGCGGGCGGCGGCAAATTCGACGAGCTCAAAGGCGTGCGTCGGCACGCAGATCATGCGGCTGGTGCGCCCCGGATTGTGGCCGCTGCGCCCCGCACGCTGCAGCAGCCGCCCCGCCCCTTTTGGCGAGCCCACCTGCATAACCTGCTCCACCGGCGCAAAGTCCACGCCCAAATCCAGGCTCGACGTGGCGACGACGCAGCGCAGCCGCCCATCGTCCAGCCGCGCCTCGACTTCGTTGCGCAGCGCCCGCTCAATCGAGCCGTGGTGCAGCCCCACCGCGCCGATCAGTTCGGTCGCGTGGTCGAAAGTGTAGTCGGTGATGGCCTGGAACCAGAGCTCGGCCTGCGCGCGCGTGTTGCAGAAAACGAGCGTCGACTGCGCCGCCTGCACCCGTGCCACCACCTGCGGCACGAGTTTCGTCCCCAAATGACCCGCCCAGGGGAAACGTTCGATGTTGGGCGGAATCAGCGTTTCGATGGCGATGGGTTTGTGGAGATCGGCGGAGATGAGGGTGGGTGGCAATTGGTTATTCGCAACTGGTAATTGGGGAGTTGGGGAAGACAGTGTTGATTCGGCCTCTCCAATTGTCAACTGCCAATTACTAAGCAGCACCTTCATCGCCTCGTCCAAATTCCCCAGCGTCGCCGACAGCCCCCACGTCCGCAAGTCCGGGTTCCAGCGGCGCAATCGGGCCAGCCCCAATTCCGTCTGCGTGCCGCGTTTGGTGCTCAGCAGCTCGTGCCACTCGTCGACGACGACGCAGCGGAGGTGGCGAAATTTTTGCTGGGTGTCGGGGTAGGAGAGGAGCAGCGAGAGGCTTTCCGGCGTGGTGACGAGCGCCGTCGGCGGCTTTCTGCGCTGGCGCTGCTTGGCACTGCTCGACGTGTCGCCCGTGCGCAGCTCCACCGTCCACGGCAGCCCCAGCGACGCGACCGTCGACTGCAAGGCGGCGGTCGTGTCGCGCGCCAGGGCCCGCAGCGGCGTGATCCAGAGCACCGTCAGCGGCGGCGCGTCCAGCGTGGGCCACTGCTCGGCGTCTGGGTGCTCGTCCATCCACTCGGCGACGGGGCCGAGCCACGCCGCCAGCGTCTTGCCCACGCCCGTCGGCGCGTGGATCAGGCCGGAGCGTCCGTTGCGATAGGCCTGCCAGGCTTCGCGCTGGAAGGGGAAGGGTTGCCAGCCGCGGCTGGCGAAGAAGGAGTCGAGGTGTGGCACAATTGAGGCAGCTACGCTGCTTTGGACTGAACTTTGTCGGGGTCAAAATAAAGTTTTAGGATTGACGCCATCTCCTCCTCCCCCGCCGCGACCCGCCGCGCCGTCTCCCACACCGACGGCGAAAGAAAGTCCCGCAGCGGCTGCTCGACCTGTGCCACCTGCGGAAACGCGGCGCGCAGCTGCTCATCCCACACGGGATGGTAGCGGACGAGATCGTCGGAGTAGACCCACTTGCGCTCCGTGCCTTCATCGACGGGCTGGAAGGGCTCGGTGATGTTGAGGTAGCCGTAATCGTCCGTCAGCTCTTCACCGGGCTGAATGTCGCGGATGGCGATCTCGAAATCGTAGGCGGTGGAAAGAACGCTGGACTTAAAGCTGTGGTTGACGTACTTGCCGATGTCCCAGCAGAGGATAAAATCGCCCGTAGGGCTGCGGAAGCAGTAGGTGTCGAGCAGCCGCTGGTAGGTTGCGTCAAACGCTTGAAATTCGGCGGGCGTGAAGGCGCGGTCGATCTTATCGAGCGTCCAGACGATGGTTCCCTTGAGAATCAACTGCGTGGCAACGACGCCGTAGCCGACATCGTCGCTGATAAAGCGCAGTTCGGTGTGTGGGTGGATCATGGCGGTTCCTTCTTGGAGGCGGATAAGGCATCAATTTAGGCTAATCCAAGATTATAAATATACCACGGCTGATTGTGATGGAGGTGCGTCGCACTTGGGAAAGTGCAACGCACCGTAGGCTGTGTTGGCCGCACCAGAGAGAGTCGACCGTGCGTCGCACCTTCTGAGGTGCGTCGCACATCCAACATGGCTTATCCCGGTATAGTTAATTTCCTGGAATAGCCTTAATCGAATTGACGCGCAATCGCAATTCCCCTCTTGACTCTGACATCGTGTCAGAGGCTAAACTGGGATGGTGGGCAGCCAGCCCGTCGATAACCACCCGATTTAGCAGGAGGAAACCCATTATGCAAGCCACTACGCGACAGACGCTTAAATTTCAGCCCCCAAATCTTCGATCCGCCCGCACGCTGAAAGTCGTGCTGATTGCGCTGACCCTCGTTGCCGCGATTACTGCGCTCTCCTTTATCTTCTCGCCACCCGGCCAGCGCTACCTGGCCAACCAAACCGCGGCCCCCGTCGAGGCCGACGTCAACCGCGTGCTCGTGCTGGCGGACGACGCGCTCAACCACGTCTTCAGCCCCGCCGTGATCCAGGTCGAAGCGGGGACGACCGTGACCTGGGAATTTGCGGATGTGGACGAGGACGGCGCGCCGGTTGCCCACAACGTCGTCTTTGGCGGCGCGGCCTCGCCGGTGCTAACGGAGGGCGACTATTCGCGCATGTTTGCCGAAGCGGGCGTTTACGATTACGTCTGCACGCTGCACGCCTTTATGAATGGACGCGTCGTGGTGGTCGACGACGCGGCGGGGCTATGAGTTGTTGGGGAAATACAAAGCATCACGGCACGGCCTTTCCCCGCGCCGCCGCCAGCAGCATATACCATTCCTGGCGGCTCAGCTCGACCTCGTCCGCCCGTACGCTACGCTGGACGCGCCCGGCCTTTGTCGTGCCGATAACGGGCTGGATGCCCGCGGGATGGCGCAGCAGCCAGGCCAACACGATGGCCTCCGGCGTCGTTTGCTTTTCCGCGGCCAGCCGATCGACCAGTTGCGCCGTCTCGCGCACGTTGTCCGGCGCGTCCGGCGACGGGTCGAAGAGCTTGCCGCCCGCCACCGGCGACCACGCCTGCACGAGGATGTCGTGGACGCGGCAGTAATCAAGAATGCCGGTGGATGCGGTGAACTCGCCGCCGTTGTTGTCGGCGGTGCGATTAGCGACGATACCCTCGCTGATCAAATAGTGGTGCAGCAGGCTCACCTCCAGCTGATTGACCACCAGCGGCTGGTCCACAAAGCGGCGCAGCAGCTCCATTTGCCAAACGGTGTGGTTGCTGACGCCAAAGTAGCGCACTTTGCCGCTGCGGTGGAGTTCGTCAAACGCCCGCGCCACCTCCTCCGGCTCAATCAGCGGATCGGGGCGGTGCAGCAGCAAAATGTCGAGCCGATCCGTTTGCAGCCGCCGCAGGCTGCCCTCCACGGAAGCGATGATGTGGTCGTAGCTGAAGTCGTAGCGCTGGGGCGCGCCGGGCTGCGGATCGTCCGCAAAGCGGATGCCGCACTTGGACTGCAAGACGATGTCGTCGCGCAGGCCGGGGACCGTGGCGCAGATTTCGCCGAAGACCGTCTCCGATTTGCCGCGCGTGTAGATGTCGGCGTGGTCGAAGAGGGTGATGCCGCACTCGCGGGCGGCCACCACGACTTCGGTGGCGGCTCGCCTGTCGGCGTCGGTGAGCGGAGCAGCATCCCAGCTGCCGCCGATTTTCATGCAGCCGTAGGCGAGGCGCGAGACGGTGAGGTCGGTGTGGGGCAGGGTATATTGTTGCATGGTAAATCCGTTAAGCGGTTCTGTTCCAGGGGAAAGCAAAGGTCGGTTGGTTGACGTAACGCCGCGTCGCAATTTGCAGCCGGGCGCCGCAGCCGGGTGCGAGTCGCACGGAAAAGGCGCTTCCCTCAATCGCCGTCTGCTCCCCCCCGACCGCGACGCTGTCAATTTGGTGCTCGGCATAAGCGCCCCCCTGCACGACCACCGTGCGCGCTTCGAGCTGATTGAGGTTGACCAGCGTCACCGTCACGCTGTTGTCCGTCATCTGCTCGACCAGCGCGGCCACCTCTTCGGGAATTCCGGCACGCTGGTGTGCCGGGTCGAAGTAGCGCAGGCGGCAGTAGAGCGGCGAGCCGACGCGCCCCGTGGGCAGGCCGCCGAGCATGAGCTGCGTCAGCGCTTCGGTTTTGGCCGGGTTGAGATGATTCATCTCGTCCGACAGGCGTGCGTCGGGCGAGGCCGCGTCGGCATCAACGGCGGCCATGTCGGCGCGCACGCGGGCCAGGCTTCCTTCCAGCGCGTCGACCGGATAGCTGGGATTGCCGCCTTCAAGATACTGCACCCACGGGTCATGCGCCACCAGCGCCACGTCCTCCCGCTGCATCGACCAGTACCAGATCTCTAGCGCGCCCGAATCAAAGGGGTGCGGCTTCCAGTCGTACCAGTCCTCTTCACCAAAGTAGTCGCCGTAGGCGTTGGGCCACATTTGTTGACCATCGATCTCGCGGGCGTTGGCGTTGATGTGGTCGATCACGCCGCGCCACGTGTCCACGTACTTCTGGTCGCCCGTGAGCAGCAGGCCGACGCCAAAGCCGTTGATGGCGCGCTTGTGGCCGTAGGTGCGGTGCGCGGGCTGGCCCGTCTGCGGCACGATCACGGTAAAGCCCCAGCCGTAGATGCCGCCGTACCAGCGCCCGTCGCACGCGCCGCCGATGGTTCCATCCAGCCCGATATTGGTGGGGATGATGCCGCCGTTTTCCTCGGTGCGCTCCACCCAGGCGTCGATGTACTCCAGTGCCCAGTCGCGGTACTTCGGCTCGTGGTCGAGCGCGTAGGCGTTGAGCGCCAGCACGGTGGTGGCGAGATTCATGGGGTTGTCGCCCACCACGTCGTTGTAATCCTTGAAGTGGGCGACCATCTCCTCGTAGCTGCGCTCGCCGTGGGCCAGCCGAAAGCGCCCGGCGATGTCGATGGGGTCGCCCGCCCAGTCCAGCCCGGTCGCCTTGCGCAGCAGCGGGCCACGGCTGCCGTTAAAGCAGCTGCGGATGATCTTGTGTTCCGGGTCGTAGTTGGGCGCCTGCGGCTCTTCGTTTAGGTAGAAGCCCGCAAAGCGTTTCGAGCGCACCTGGAAGGCGCGGTCGTCCGGATCGGAGAGCCCCTGCAGAAAGAAGGCGGAGTAGCCCTCGCCGTTGTGGAACCAATCGAACATGACGGGGAACTCTTTGTAGTACATCCCCTCGCGCGCCAGCTCCACTTCGACCGTCTTGGCTTCGGTGTACTGGCGTAGGTGGCCCTCCCAGCCCCGCTTGTAGAGCGCCAGCACCCAGTCCGGCGCGCCCAGCGCGTGCAGCATCGTCCAGTTGAGAATGTTTTCCGCTGCATCGTCGGGGCCGTCGTCGCCGCCCCAGCGCGGCACGCAAAGCAGGTAGCCCCGCTCGTCGAAGTAGTGGCTGAAAAAGGCCGCGCAGGCCTCGCTTTGGGCACGCAGGAGCTCGCGCTCGAGCAGCGCCCAGTGGGGCGGCGTCATGGGGGTATCGATGGTGAGAAGCATGAGCGTTGATTTCTGATGAAAGGGATGGGTTTAGGCCAGCCGTGCGAGCAGCTTTAGGTGTGCCACCGGCAGCAGCCGCACCACCCAGTCGACCAGCCGCGCGTCGCTGCCGACCAGCACCCGGTCGCGCCGCTGCTCGACGGCTTTGACAATGGTTTCGCCCGCTACCGCTGCCGGCAGCTTGAGCGACTTCTGGAATTCGTCGCGCTGCCGGGCCACTTCGTCGGCGTGGATACCGGCGGGCACGCGCGCCGAGCGGGCAATCGCCGTGTTGACGCCGCCGGGATGGACCACGGTGACGCCCACGGACGAGCCAACCAGTTCGTGGCGCAGCGATTCGGAAAAGCCGCGCACGGCAAACTTGCTGGCGGCGTAGGCCGTCTGCCCCGGCGGCGCAAACAAACCAAAGACGCTCGATAGGTTGACCAGCCGCGCATCGTCGCTTGCTCGCAGCAGCGGCAGCAAGGCGCGCGTCATGCTCACCACCCCGTGGAAGTTGATGCTGAGCAGCCAATCAAAATCGGCCTCGCTCACCTGGTCAAAATTGCCGCCCACGGCCACGCCCGCGTTGTTCACCAGCAGGTCGACCCCGTCGTGCTCGGCCAGCACCGTCTCCGGAAACGCGGCGATCGCCTCGGCATCGGCCACGTCAAGCCGGTGCTGGGAGATGTGCACTTCGTGCGCACTCGCCAGCGCCGCCGTTTCGGCCAGGCCCGTCTCGTTCACGTCCGCCAGCGCAAGGTGACAGCGTCGCTGCGCCAGCGAGAGCGCGATCGCGCGGCCAATGCCGCTCGCCGCGCCGGTGACGACGGCGGTTCGGTTGGTGAGCTGCATTGGGCTACTCATGGGATTGCTGCTTTTCCGTGGGGATTGCGTCCCACGCTGCTGGTGCTGTATAGTGGGGGAGGTAAATTAGGGTCGCCTCCAGTGTAGCGGAGGCGGTTGTCCTTGTCAACCGAAAAATAATCTGCACGCTCAATCTGCCCAGGAGAACCCCTTGTCCCAATACGATGCCATTGTCGTCGGCGCTGGCCCCAACGGACTCGCCGCCGCAATTACGCTTGCCCGCACGGGCCGCTCGGTGCTTGTCTACGAAGCCAAGCCCACCGTTGGCGGGGGGATGCGCACGCAGGAGCTGACGCTGCCCGGCTTTCGCCACGACATCTGTTCGGCGATTCAGCCGCTGGGCATGGCCTCGCCCTTCTTCCGCGACCTGCCGCTAGCGAGCTACGGCCTCGAATGGATTCAGCCCGATTTGCCGCTCGCCCACCCGCTGAACGACGGTACGGCCGCCGTGCAGTACCGGTCGGTCGCCGAGACGGCACGGGGCTTGGGGCGCGACGGGGCAATGTACGAACGGCTGATGTCGCCGCTGGTGGAGAACTGGGCGGCGGTGATGGAGGCCTTTCTCGGCCCGCTGCGACCGGGGGCGCTGGCTCGCCACCCGCGCGCCACGGTCGAGCTGGGGCTGCGCGCGCTCTGGCCCGCGGACAAATTTGCTTACGCTCTCTTCCGCCACGATCCCGCGCGCGCGCTCTTTGCCGGCAACGCCGCCCACTCGATTATGGCGCTGGACAAGCTGGCGACTTCCAGCATTGCGCTGATGTTGATGCTGTTGGGCCACGCCGTCGGCTGGCCGCTGCCCAAGGGCGGCTCGCAGCAGATCGCCAACGCCATGGCCGCCTACCTGCGCGACCTGGGCGGCGAGATCGTCACCGATACGCTCGTTACGTCGTTGGATGATCTGCCGAGCGCGCCGCTTGTGCTGCTCGACATCACGCCGCAAAATCTGCTCGATTTGATGGAAAACACACAGTCCACCGCGCTGCCCGCTCGCTACCGACGACAGCTTGAAAGTTACCGCTACGGGCCGGGTGTCTTCAAAGCGGATTGGGCGCTCAGCGAGCCGATTCCCTGGCGCGCGGAAGCCTGTCGACGGGCGGGCACGGTGCACGTGGGCGGCACGCTGCGCGAAATTGCCGCGGGCGAGCGCGCCACCTACCGCGGCCACCACAGCGATCGCCCCTTCATCCTGCTCGCCCAGCAAAGCCACTTCGACGACACGCGCGCCCCCGCTGGCCAGCAGACCGGCTGGGCCTACTGCCACGTCCCCAACGGCTCCACCCGCGACATGACGAGCATCATCGAGGCGCAGGTCGAGCGCTTCGCCCCCGGCTTCCGCGACGTGATTCTCGCGCGCAGCACGCGCAACGCCGTGCAGATGCAGGCCTACAGCCCCAACTACATCGGCGGCGACATCAACGGCGGCGTGCAGGACCTGCGCCAGTTCTTCACCCGCCCCGTCGTTAGCATTAATCCGTATCGCGTCCCGCTGACTTCGACCAACGGCGGCACGAATCGCAGTGTCTACCTCTGCTCCTCGTCGACGCCGCCGGGCGGCGGCGTCCACGGCATGTGCGGCTACTTCGCCGCAAGGTCGGTCATGCGGGAAGTGGCATGATTCCTCGTTCCCACGCTCTGCGTGGGAATGCCTATCGAGACGCTCCTGCGTCTCACCGCGACAAACGAATCGAGCTGTGTAAAACCGCGCTCACTCCTCCCTGCACCTCACGATTCCCCGCTCGTCCTCGACCAACCCCAGCAGCGGCAGTGGATCGAGCGTGTTCTGAATACGCTGCTCATTCGCGTAGCCACCCTCCGCCGTCGAGCGCACCACCGAAAAGTGGAGATGCCGCCCCATCGGTCGCCACTGGTTGATCAGCCCGGCGCCCGACCACGTCCCCTGGTAGCCCAGCAGCGTCCCCGCTTTCGACGAACACTTCCTGCCGTCCCCGCCGGAAAGTCATCGACGACAAACGACGTGCGTCCGTTGCGCGACGCCATGTGCGCGTAGTACGTCCAGACTTCCTCATCCGGCAGCAAATCGGGGTGGCGGATGATGACCGAGCTGCGCCAGTTCTCCTCCCGCGTCAGATAGCCATCGTGCGCCGCGACCACGCGCGTAACGCCGTCGCGCCCATCTGGCCCAAAAATGTCGATCCCGCTGTGGTGGTGGCCGGGGTAGAACGCATCGTCCCAGCCAAAGCCAACGTAGCCCGTCGACGGAATCAGCAGCGGCGCGTCGCCGCAGCGCTCGCCAGCGGTGACGGTCCAGGCGTTGCGCGGGGCGGGGTCAAGCAGCCAGAGGGCGGCGCGAAGGTAGGAGCCCCCGCTGTCGACCGCCCAGAATCCTATCCCAAGTAAGAGCAAAGCCAGGAGAAGCTGAACAACATCGCGGCGCATTCGCTGACACGTATTGAGTTTGTAGTCGAGCGGGCGATCGGTCGGCGGAGATTTCTGCTGCATGGTCATCCGAAAGGTTGAAACGTATTCACAACCAAAGTACGACACGCGCTGACCTTTCGTTCCCCAAACAAAGTGGAAAAAGAGTTGATCCACCAAGAATAGAAGGAGCACGAAGAGAAGAGTGTGAACTCTCTTCCTTCGTGCTCTTCGTGCTCTTCGTGGATCGATTTTCTTTGGATAAGTTGCCGATGAACGTTGAGGCTACCGCAGAAAGTCCAGCACCGCCCGGTTAAACGCTTCGGGCTTGTCCCACATGGGGTTGTGGCCGACGCCCTTGAGCACGATGAGATCGGTGTAGCGCATCCGCTCTTCCAAGCGGCGACCCATCTCCAGCGGCACGAGCGGATCGCGCTCGCCCCAGACAAGGAGAGTGGGCACGCGGATTTCGTCGATTTTGTCGCTGATGTCGGCGGCGAGGAGCTGGTGGGCGGCGCGCAGAATGGTGAAGGGCCCCGCGCGCAACGCATCGCCGAAGAGGATTGGCCAAAAGTCGAGGGGGGCGTAGCGGACGGCCCAGATGAGGCTCAGCACGTTCTGCCAGTACGTGCGGCCGAGCGGCAGCGCCGCCGCATCGACCAGCACCAGCTTCTCGACGCGCTCTTGGGCGTCCGCCGTCAGCTCGGCGGCGATCAGGCCACCCATCGAGTGACCGATTATGCGGGCGCAGTCGATCTTCAGGTGGTCCATCCACGCCTGCAGCAGGTCGGCCATGCGCTCCAGCTCGAAGGGCTGGCCGCTGCTGCCGCCAAAGCCGAGCAGGTCGACGGCGTAGACGCGGAAGTGTTGAGCAAAAAAGTCGATGTTGTGATCCCACCAGCGCGACGAGCCAGAGAGCCCGTGTACCATGATCAGCGGCTCGCCCTGCCCCGCCACTTCGTAGTAGACGCGGTGGTTGCCGAGGTGAAAATGTTGGCGTTCGGTGGTTGGAGTCATAGATTAGTTCATGTTACACACATCGAGGGCATACGGTGAGTGCCGTAGTGCCGTAGGTCACCTTTGCTCCGCAAGGTGACGGGCTGGTCAACCCAACCGATTCGGAATTTCCCCTCTACCGGGGTAAGTCGAGCCCGTCACATAGCAAAGCATATGTGACTTACGCTGAACTGCCGTCTCCGGATTTCTCGCTCCGCTCGAAATGACAGATCAATTCAACGCTCCCGCCGCCCACGCCGCCAGCAGCTCGCGCTTGATCTTGGCATTGTGCCGCACGTCGACGGGAAAGTCCGGATGAAACAACACGGTTTGAATCGACTGCGTGTGACCGTGCTGCGCCCCCAGCCGCAGCAGCTCGGCGACCACGCGCTGGCGTTCGCCCGCGCTCGACGGCACACCCGTCGTCATCTCGACAACCAAAACCGGCTCCTGCCGGGGCCGCTCGCCCAAGCCCACCAGCGCCGTCCGCCGCACCGCCGGGTGCTGATTAAAGATGACCTCCACCGCAATCGGGTTGAGCAATCCGTCGCGCGTCTCCACCCGGTGGGACAGGCGACCGAGCACCCACACGCGCCCCGCCTCGTCTAGGTAGCCGACATCGCCCATGCGATGCCAGACGCGGTTCTTTCCATCATAAATTTTCGCCTGCGCCGTCTTCTGTGGCCGGTGCAAATAGCTGCGGGTGACAACCGTCCCCCGCGCCACAATTTCGCCGATTTCGCCCGTCGGCAGCGCGAGCGATTCGTCCCAGCGCTCGATAATCTGGTCCGAAATTTGGATGATGCGCACCTCGCCGTCGCCCAGCACGCGGCCAACGCAGACGCCCGCGCCGTTCAGCGTCTCCTGGGCCGTGGTGGCGATTTCGCGGTGCTCGATGTCCGTCAGCGGCAGCGCTTCGGTGGCGCCGTAGGGCGTGTGAACCGTGCCCTGTGGCATAACTTCGGCAAAGCCAGCAACAAGATTAGGATAAACCGGCGCGCCAAACATGTAGACGGCGCGCAGCGAATCGAGCGTGACGCCGCGGCGCTGGCACGAGCGGCGCACCTTCTCCCAAATCACCGGCGAGCCAAAGCTGAGGGTGACGCCGTGGGTGTCGATGGCCTTTGTCAGCACGCGGGGATTGACGCGAGCCGGGTGGCGCGAATCCATGTTGGCGATCACGGTGGTGACGCCGAGGCCGGGGTTGAAGAGCGCAAAGACGGGCAGCACCACCAGGTGCACGTCGCCCTCGCCCATGCCAATTTCGTCGCGCAGAATGTCTAGCTGCGTGCGCAACATGCCGTGCTCGTAGACAACGCCCTTGGGGATGCCCGTGCTGCCGGAGGTAAAGGCCACCGCCGCCTCGTCCGTCCACCCGCTCTCGACTGCCGGAAAGGGCTCGCCATCCTCGACGCCGCGCCAGTGGCGCAAGTCATCCAGCGTCGCCCCGCCCCACGCCCAGCGGCGACCGACCGTCACCGCGCGTTTGACCGTTTTGAAGGGGCGGGGAAAGACTTTGCGCAGCGCGTGCGCCAGCGGAATGCCGATCATCGCCGTCGGCTCGGTTTCGGCGACGCACTGCAAAAAGGCCTTGCGCCCCATGCCGGGATCGATGATAACGGGGACGGCGCCGAGCTTGAAGAGCGCAAAGACGACGGCGATCAGGTCGATGCCGGGGCGGATCAGCAGCAGCGTGCGCTCGCCCTTTTGGATGCCGTAGCGCTGGAAGCCGCGCGCGTATTCGCTGCACAGCTTGTCCAGCTGGGCAAAGGAGAGCTGCTGGAAGGTGGGCCGCGCCACGGGCTTGCGCGGGCCAACGGGCGCGATTACGGCGGGTCGGTAGGGGGCGCGTGCGGCCATCGCTTCAAGGGCGGCGGCGATGTTGGGATTGGGCATGAGGGAATCAGTTCAGTATACTGAAGAGTGATGGCCGCGTGCACTGCACGGCGTAAATTCGGGCTGTGGACGAGGGTTGGTGTGCGCCGTGCGCTGCACTCGTAAACCAATCGAGTCAGGAATACGAAATTGGTTGGGCTGTGAGTGCAGCGCACGGCGTGAGCGATAGTTCGTTTGCTTGCTTGACGGACGCCGTGCAATGCACTCGACTGGCGCTCTTTGTTTGCCTAGCCGGCTACAAAATCCACCACCCGCGGCACAATCTCCGCCGCCGCATCCTCCAGCACGTAGTGGCCCGCGTTGGGGATGAGGTGCACCTCGGCGTCGGGGAAGCGACGCTGCCACTCCGGCAGGAAATCGCGCGTGGTAAAGCAGAAGTCGTCGTCGCCCCAGAAGATCAGCATGGGGCGGTCGGCCAGGACGTGTAGACTGCGGTCGATGGCGTCCAGCGCGGGGCGCGAGGGGTGGTTGTCCTCCAGCGGAATATCCTGCACAAAGCGGTGAATGGCGATGCGGTTTTGCCACGAATCATACGGCGCAAGATAGCCCCGCGCCACATCGCGCGGCAGGCGGGGCTGCGAAGTCGCCATGAAGGTGGCCAAGCGGGCGAAGCCGTTGAATCCGCGCACCAGCACGTCGCCAAAAATTGGAATGCGGCACATCAAGATGCGCTTGGGCAAGGTGGGGATGTAAAAGGCCGCGGTGTTGAAAATCACAAAGCGCGCGGCTGCCTCTGGGTGGCGCGTGGCGTAGCCCATGCCAATTAGGCCGCCCCAATCGTGCAGCACGAGGGTGATGCCGTCTGGGTGCTGATCCAGCCCCAGATGCTCCACCAGCGCTTCGACGTTGCGGATGTGCTGATCGAGCGTGTACGCGTAAGTCTGCGGCTTGTCGGAGAGCCCGCAGCCCACGTGGTCGGGCACGATGATGCGGTGCGTTTGGGCCAGCGGCGCAACGAGCTCGCGGTAGTAGAACGACCAGGTGGGGTTGCCGTGCAGCATCAGCACCGGCGGTGCATCGCGCGCACCCTCTTCGAGGTAGTGCATGCGCGTGCCGCTGCCGGAATCTGAAGCAGGCAGGGTGAGCCAGTGCGAGTCGAAGGGGTAGAGGTTTTTGTTGAGCATGGGAGCAGGGGAGGCGGGGTGCGGGGGAGATGGGGAGCAGGAGAGGTGGGGTGCCGGGGAGCTTTGCGGCAGGGAAGCCGGGAATGTTTCCGAGAATTTTTCTCCCCTGCTCTCCTGCCCCTCTGCTCCCCATCTCAATTACCAGGTCACGCTCATCATCGAGCAGTTCAGCCCGCTGCCGACGCCCAGCATGGCGACGTGATCGCCCTGCTGCATCCGGCCCTGCTCCTCGGCGACGCTGAGGGCGATGGCGATGGCGGCGGCGGCGTTGTTGCCCAATTCCTGCACGGTTAGGTGAATCTTGTCGGGGTTGACGCCCATCACCTTGGCCATGCCCGCAATCTGGCGCAGGCTGACCTGGTGCGGCGCGTACAAATCAATTGCGCCATCGCTCCAATCGTGGAGCGTGCGGGCGGCGAGGTGCCACGTGCGGCCCGCCAGCGCAATGCCCTCGCGCAGCACCATATTGGCTTTGGTCACCATCTGCGAGTGATCGAGCGCGCCGACGCAGAGGCGATTGAACTCGGTGGCGGACATATTGACGCCGCCGTTGACGCGATGCGCCCCTTCGCTGGCAAGATCGCGATTGGTGAGCAACATCGCCACCGCACCATCGCCCAGGGTGAGCGTGGCAAACTGGTCGCGAAAATCGTCTTTGGTGGCGGTGACGGCCTGCAAGCGATCCAGCGTTGCCTCCACAGGAACGCGCACGCATTCGCCCGCGACGACAAGGCCGTACTCGATTACACCCTTCTCGATCAGCATGGCCGTCTGCGCAATGCCGTTGACAAAACCCAGGCAGGCGTTGGCTATGTCGAAGTTGATGCAGTTGGCGGAGAGGCCCAGATTGCCGTGAACGAGCGAAGCGGTGGACGGCTCGGCATAGTCGCGCGTCACGGAGGTGCTGATGACGCTGCCGATGCGGTCGCGGTCGATGCCGGCCTGCTCGATTACCTTTTCGCCCGCCCGCGTAGCAATTTCGCTGGGCTGCGTGCCCGCGTCAAAGAAGCGGCGCTCGCGGATGCCCGTCATCTTTTCGAGGTAGTTGGGTGGAATTTCCAGCCGCTGCATGGTGTCCGAAATCTGCTCTTCCAGCGTAAGCGAAGAGACGACGTGCGGCCCCACCTCGTGGCCGAGCGATTCAATCATGACGTTGTCGAATAACATGGGTGCTCCCTTAGATATAAATGGTGCGATAAGTAAATGCTGACGATAGCGGTGTCGATGGGAGGAAAACAAAGGGGATAAAGCGTACTCGCCCGCCACCGATAGGAATAAAAATAATAAAAAATTGGCGATTGGCTCTCAGGTTAACGGTCAGTGTAACAGCAAATCGAAATTTGGGGGAAATTTCTGCAAGGGCGCTGGCTGCTACAGCGGCTCCGGCACCGATTCGCGCTGTGAGGTGTGCTGATGTGATTCAGCCAAATTCGGCGACCACGGCTCCACGTGCACGACCAAATCCGAGAGCAGCGGCAGCTCCTCGAAGAGCCCTTGACGCACGTGCTCGGCCAAATCGTGGCCTTGCCTCGTGCTGAGAGCGGAGTCGACGGCGAGGTGCAGGTCGCCGTGGAGGCGGTTGCCGAGCCAGCGCAGCCGCAGGCGACGCAGCTCGCGCAGCTCGTCGTGGTGGGCAACCTGCGCCTGGACGGCCGCCAGCGCCGGCTCATAAATTTCCGGCTCGATGGCGTCCATTAGGCGGAACCAGATGGAGACGATGGCGTCGCGCGTGATGAAGAGAATGACGAAGCCGATCAGCAGGCCGATAATCGGATCGAGAATCGGAAAGCCGGCCCAGGTTGCACCGGCGGCTACCAGCACGGCCAGCGAAGTCAGCCCGTCGGTGCGGGCATGCAGGCCGTCCGTCACCATGGCCGCCGAACCGATGTCGCGCCCGGTGCGGATTTGGAGCAGGGCCACGGCCTCGTTGCCGAGAAAGCCGATCAGCGCCGCCGCCGCCACCCAGCCCAGGTTGCGGACGGGATCGGGATCGACAAATTTCTGAAACGATTCCCAGAAGATGTAGGCGGCGCTAAAGGCAATCGAAAGCACGATAATCACGCCGGCAACGTCTTCCGCCCGGTGGAAGCCGTAGGTGTAGCGCCGGGTGGGCACGCGGCGGGCAAGGTAAAAGGCGATCAGCAGCGGCACCGAGTTGAGCGCGTCGCCCAGATTGTGCACCGTGTCCGCCAGCAGCGCGACGCTGCCGCTGGCGAGATAGATAATGACTTGGGCGACGGTCGTCACCGCCAGCAGCGCCAGCGCGAGCCAGACGGTGCGGATGGCTCGCTTGTTGTTGGTAAAGGCCGGGTCGGCGATCAGCTCCTGCGTACCGTGTGAGTGGGTGTGATCAACAATGTGCAGCCACGCCTTGAGCGTACCGAGCAGACCGTCTCCGTGATCGTCGTGGTCGTGCCCCCCGTGGTCGTGCCCCCCGTGATCGTGCTCGTCGTGGCCATGGCCGTTTGGGACACGGTCGTGATTGGCCTGGTTGCGGCTGGTGGGCGAATGCTTCCGTGGCTGATTCATAGGGGTTTTGAACGAAACGGTAGGCGGACGGCAAACGTCGCCCGGCGGAGTGAACATAAACCTTGACATCGTGATTTGTGCTACGGCCCATTGTAAGGGGCAACGGCACATCAACCAGCAAGCCGCGCCACAATTGCGAAAGGGCCAGAAACCTAAAATTTTGCTAATTTTCAAATTCGGTGGTTGACGCGGCGATCTTTTGTGTTATACTCGCAAAAATAGAAGAAATACCCGGCAGACTACAGTGTGAATTTTTTCTGCTGCTCATACTTATTGTGCAGGGAAGCTATACGGTTTGAGGAAATGGCTGCTTTGACAGCAGCCATTCGATGGAAAAAGGTGACTGGCTATGACGCGAATTCAGTGTCCACAAGAGAGCTGTATCCACTGGGTGGACGGCCTTTGTGGCAGCATCGAAATTGAGTTGGAAGCACACACGCTAATCTGCCTGACCTTTGAGGAACCGGTGGATGCAGTAAATGTGGCGGCAGGCGTTCACGTCAACGATGCGCTAAGCGACGAAGATGTGGACATCGACTGGGATGACGACGACTCGCTGATCGAGGATGAGCTGGACGAGCGGCTCTATGAAAACAAAGTGCTCGACCTGCGCAGCAATTTGGATGATGACGATGAGTACGACGACTTTGAAGATGACGACTTTGACGACTTCGACGAGGCCGATGATGACGCGGACGACGGCTTGGGCGAAGACGAATTTTTCAAACTCGCCCGCGAGCGTAACAACTGGTAAGCCACGCAAACTTCATCAGGCAGAGAGGCTGGGCGAGTAATGCCAAAGCCTGTTGGGGACACGGCCACCGTGTCCCCTCGCTTTTGCCATCAACTCTTTCGCCCACCATTACGCACTTAAACCTATCAAGGAGGCTCCATGCAGCTCTTTGGCGGCATTGAAGCGGGCGGCACTAAATTCGTCTGCGCCATTGGCAGCGGGCCGGACGACATCCGCGCACAAACGCGTTTCCCCACGGAAAAACCCGACGAAACCATCCAGCAGTGTCTCGATTTCTTCCGCGAGCAGGCGGCCCAGGGCGAGCCGCTGGCCGCCATCGGCATTGCCTCCTTTGGCCCCGTCGACCCCGATCCCACTTCCGATACCTTTGGCTACGTCACCACCACGCCCAAGCCCCACTGGGCGCACACGGATTTCGTCGGCCCGCTGCGGCAGGCGTTTGACGTGCCCATTGGCTTTGATAGCGACGTCAACGGGGCGGCGCTGGGCGAGCAGCGCTGGGGCGCGGCCCAGGGGCTGGAAACCTTTGTTTACCTCACGATTGGGACGGGGCTGGGCGGCGGCGGCATGGTGGGCGGTCAGCTAATCCACGGCCTGCTGCACCCCGAAATGGGCCACATGAAGATTCCCCACGACTGGCAAGCCGATCCCTATGCAGGCTACTGCTCTTACCACGGCGACTGCTGGGAAGGGCTGGCGGCGGGACCCGCGATTGAAGATCGCTGGGGCCAACCCGGCAGTGAATTAGGAGATGACCACGAGGCGTGGACGCTGGAGGCGCACTACCTCGCGCTGGGCCTGCACAACATCATCACCACCCTTTCGCCACAGCGCATCATCATGGGCGGCGGCGTCATGGATCAGGCGCAGCTCTTTCCGCTGGTGCGGCAGCGGGTGCAGGAATCGCTTAATGGTTATGTTCAAAAGCCCCAAATCACGGATAACATCGACGACTACATTGTTCCACCCGGCCTCGGCAATCGCGCGGGCGTCCTCGGCGCGATCGCGCTGGCGGAGCAGGCGCTTCAGCAGGCCAACTCATCGAAATAGAAGCGGAAGACAATCCACGAAGGGTGCGAAGGAGCACGAAGAAAAGAGTGTCGACCCTCTGCCTTCGTGCCTCTTCGTGCCCTTTGTGGATCATTTCTCTGCCTCTTCCAAATACTGCCCCATGAACTTTGATCCCACCAAACATCCCCATCGCCGCTTCAACCCGCTGACGGGCGAATGGGTGCTCGTCTCGCCGCACCGCACCAAGCGCCCCTGGCAGGGCCAAACCGAGAAAACGGCGGCGGACGCGCTCCCCGCCTACGACCCCGACTGCTATCTCTGCCCCGGCAACGAACGCGCGGGCGGTGCGGTCAACCCCGAATACGACGGCACCTTTGTCTTCCAGAACGACTTCGCCGCCCTGCTGCCGGATACGCCGGACGGCACAGTCAGCGACGGCGATTTATTTCGCGCCGAGGGGGAGACGGGTCTCTGCCGCGTGATCTGCTTTAGCCCGCGCCACGATCTCACGCTGGCCCAGATGGCGCCAGGCGACATCCGCTCCGTGATCGACGTCTGGGCCGAGCAGGTAACGGAGCTGGGCAGCCGCGACGACATCGCCTACGTGCAGCCCTTTGAGAATCGGGGGGCGATAATGGGCAGCTCGAATCCGCACCCGCACGGGCAGGTGTGGGCGAATCGTCGCCTGCCCGTCGAGCCGGCGAAGGAGGAGGCGAATCAGCTAGCGTACTTCGAGCAGCACGGATCGCCGCTGCTGGTGGATTATCTAGCGGCGGAGGTCGAGCGCGGCGGAGATGCTTTGCAAAATGGAGATGGGGAAAATCGAGTTGTTGTGGAAAATGAGGAATGGGTGGTGGTTGTCCCCTACTGGGCCTTTTGGCCCTTCGAGACGCTCGTGCTGCCTCGGCGACACGTCGCGCACTTGCCCGATCTGCGCGACGGCGAGCGCGATGCCCTGGCCGATGTGCTCAAACAGTTGCTCACCCGCTACGACAACCTATTCGAGACAAGCTTCCCCTACTCCATGGGCTGGCACGGCGCGCCGACCGATGGCCGCAACGCTGACCACTGGCAGCTCCACGCCCACTTCTACCCGCCGCTGCTGCGCTCGGCCACCGTCAAAAAGTTCCGCGTCGGCTACGAAATGCTCGCCACCGCCCAGCGCGATCTCACGGCGGAGCAGGCCGCGAGTCGGCTGCGGGCGATGAGCGGTGTACACTACAAGGGGCAGTAACCGGTTTTCAGTTTTTCGTTGTTTGTTTTCTGTTTTTTGTTAATTATGTCGACTCGCAAATCCGCGAGAAACAGACAACGGAAAATTAAAAACAGAAAACGAAAAACGGGTTACCCCACACCCTGCGTATCCATGTTGTACACGTCGTTGATTCCCGCCACCAAATCATCCAGCCGCGCCGTCTGCTCGCGGATGTCCGCCTGCAGGCGCTGCGCCTGGCCGCTGCTGACGGCGCGCGAATCGATCAGCCGAATCTGGCTGTGCAGCGTTGCCAGCGCGGTGACGCTCTGGTCGAGCTGAAGCTGCGCCTGCTGCATCCGCTCGTCCAGCGCGCGCACGGATTGCCAGTGCTGCCCCTTGCTCTCAATCAGCCGCCCCACCTCGCGCGCGACGTTGTCGTTGCTCTCCAGCTTGCGCCGCGCCTCCAGCTGCTCGATCTCCTGCGGCAGCGACTTGCGCTCCTGGGCCAGCAGATTGTCCTGCCGATAGGCATCCAGCCGCCGCGCCAGCTCGTAGACGTTGTTAACCCACGTCGAAATCTGCCCGGCGATGTCCTCCAGCTGGCTGCGCATCATGCCTTCGGGCTGATCGCGCACCTGCTCTTCGATGCGCTGCTGATACTCCAGCGCCCGCTCGACATCCTCGCGCAGCACGGCGTTGCGGATCGTGCCGGGGTTGAACTGCTGCTGAAACTGGTCGAGCAGCAGCCGGGCGTTGGCCTGGCTGTCGGTGAGGCTGGAGGCGGCGATCGCGCCGTAGCCGATTAACCCCAGCACGAGCCAGCCCCAGCCAAAGGATGCAATGTGGGGCCACCAGGGAAAGGGGGCGGGCAGCAGAAACGTCAGCACGAGCGACAATGCCAGCACCAGCGCCCCTTCCCAGCGCAGGAGAGCGTTCTGAATCAACGTAGTTTGGGCCTGCTTTTGCAGTTGGGTGCGGATAGACATAATTGAAATTCAGCTATCTGGTGCAGAAAAGTTTTCTTCTTGATTTGTGCGTTCTTCCTGCGGCGTAGTCTTGCGTTTCAAATCCCACTGGTGAAACGCATAGGCGGCCAGGAAAACGTTGGCAACCGGGATCAACAGGAGCAGACCATAAGCGCCCGGATAGCCAAACTTGCGAGCGACGCGCCAAAGCCATCGACAGATGCGCCAGACCACCCAACCAGTTGCACCGAACGTGACAAAGGGCAGCAACAGCCCGATTGTCACACCGGCAATCAGCTCGACATCCATCTACGTCGTTCCTAATCTAGCAGCGCACGAACATCCCGCTCCGCTAACTCCTGGCGCAGGATATCGACTTCCCGGCGCAGGCTGGCGCGCTCCCACTCCAAAGTAGCGACCTGCTCTTGTAGAACTTCGTTGCTTTCAGATACGGGCCATTGGCGAAATGCTAAAAAGAAAATCAGGAGTAGGTTGATAACGGGAACAAAGAAAAGCAAACCCGTGACGCCGTAGTAACCCGCTTTCGCGGCAATCCGCCAAAAGGCTGTGCTGACCAATAGAAATAGAGCAACTGTAAGAACGATGGGCAGAATAGTTTCAGTCATCTCAACCGACACGATTTGTCTCATCCAATCTACGCTGCAAATCTTGCTTGTCTTGGCGCAGACGCTCTGCTTCGCGTCGCAATCGCTCCACCTCCTCCAACACCGGCCACCTGGAAAAGGCTAGGTAGAGCAGGACTAACAGGTCGATAAATGGAAAAAGAAAGAGGAGACTTACCCAGCCCGAATAGCCCATCTGTCGGGCAATGCGTGAGTAGAGCAGGATGGCGAATGCTAGGACGACTACAAAGACGCCTGTCAGCGCAAATGCTAATCCAACGGGGAATTCTTCTCCCGTCATGCCGTATCTCCTTTCTGCCAGCGATTTAGCTGCCAGCTACGTTGGGCAGTTGATTCATCTGATGCCGTAGCGCCGCTGTTTCCTGCCGCAGGCGACCGATCTCTTCCTCAAGCTGCGTCGCCTCGTTCGACATCGGCCAGCGCGAAAAGGCGAGGTAGATAAACATGATCGTGCTGACAAGCGGCAACAGCATCAAAAAGCCCAATGCGCCGCTAAACCCCATCTTGGCGAAAATGCGCCAGTAGACGTAGACGAAAAATGCCAAATACCCAAGGACAAAGAGTAAGGCAAGAATTCCGATAACGAGACCAGCAACCTCTTCCCCGGACATACGGCCTCCCGATCTGATTGGGCTCTTGCATAGATTGGTTAGGCGTCCGGCTTCTCCGGAGAAGCCGAACGCCTGACGGACGCGGCGCACCGCGCCCCGGAATGAATGGAATTACCCCTCCTCCTCGACCACGCGCCAGCTCTCGGATTCGTCTTGGCTGTCGTCCTTCAGGCCGAGCTGGGCGCGGCGGGCGGCGAGCTGATTGTCCAGCTCGCTGCGGCCCAGCACCTCGTCCATCTGCGCATCCAGGCTGGCCGAGCGCATTTCGCTGGCGGCGGAGGCCTTGTCCAGACGGCGGTAGACGCTGTCCGCAATCGCGCGGATGTCGCTATCGCCCGTGCCGCGCAGATCGTCCAGACTCTTGATTGCCTTGACGGTCGTCTCCTTGCTCTGCGCCAGCATGAGCAGCGACTGCAATTCCTCGCGCTCCTGGCGCATGGTCGTCAGCCGCGACTGAAGCTTGACGCGCGCGCTCACCAGGTTCTGGAACTCCTCGTTCTGCCGCTTGGACTGCTCCTTGTACGTTTCGATCAGCCGCTGCGTGCTGTTGAGCTGGCTCTGGGCGGCGGCGGCGGCGGAATCGTTGCCCTCCATCAAAAAGGCGTTGATGGCCTTGTCCAGCTCGGAGCCGCGCTGCTCGAATTCATCGGCCTTGCGCTGCAGCGTGCGCACCTCGCCGCCCACGGTCGCCGCGGCGTCCTCCAGCTCGGCGAGATTGCTTTGCACCTGCCGCATGTACTGGTCAATCACGGCCATGCTGTTGGTCTTGAGCGCACGGTCGACCATGTCGTGCAGGTTGGCGGAAATGAGGGTTGAAACTTTATCCAGTAGCGATGCCATGGGTAGATGCCTCCTGTGGCGGTTGGGTTGCCGGGGTGAATTGTCCCCGGTAACAAATACGTCCAAGCGGACAAATGGTTGCGAAACGCGTAGGCCACAAGATTGTATCACGATTTGCTTCGCGGGCGATGACGTTTGTCTGACGACGCGCTGATTTTTGCTTAGATTCCATTGACATTTGAGAATTGGCTCTCACGAGTGGGGAAAGGGCTGGGGATGGGGGCGCGCTCGACCTCCCCGCCGCTCGTTTAGCAAAATGTCAACGGAACCTAGTTTTTACTCAAACGACAGATCATCCAGCAGCAGCACGCTCGGTCCCGCGGCGTCCGTTTCGACGCGTAGCTGGAGGGCCACCGTTTTTCCGGCATGGGCGCTCAGATCGACCACGCGGGCGGTCCAGTCTGCCGCGCGCGCATCGCGGCAGAGCTCGAACTGATCCACCACCACCTGATTCACCACTACGCCGCCAAAATCGTCGGCTGCTGGCCCACAGGGATCGGGTGAATCGAGCTGGAACCAGATGCGCAGGCGCGGGGCCCCGTGCGGAATGGTGACCGTCTGCGTGAGCTTGCCCACCTCGAAATTTGCCCCACCCAGCAGCGCCACGCGGCTGCCCTCGCGCGGACTCAGCTCGAAGCGCTCCGCCGCAAAGAGCAGCGGGCTCCCGCTCAGCGAGGAGGGCGTCCACCCCGTGGTGGCGCTCTGCTCGAAGCCCGCGTTTTGCAGCGCAAGAGCTTCCTGCCGCGCCACCAGCGGCAGCTGCACGCGCACTGTCGTGGCCGTGGGCGTCGGCGTGCGCGTGGGCGGCAGCGTGGGCACGGGCGTTAGCGGCGTGGGCGTAACGGTGGGCGTGGACGTGGCGGTGGGGGTAAAGGTAGCGGTGGGCGTGGGCGTGATCGCCGGCGCGGCCAAAGCCGAGGCCTGGGTGGAAATCCACTCGTCAAAAAACGAGACGCGGGCAAAGACGCTGTAGGCTTCGGGCACGGCACAGCCCCCGCGCCCCCAGCTGACGACGCCAATCTGTATCCACTGCGCGTTGGCCTCGTCGTAGACCATGGTCGGCCCGCCGCTGTCGCCGTTGCAGGCCGAGCGCTCGGCATCGTTGAAGCCGGTGCAGAGCATGTTGTCGGTAATGCTCTCGGTAAAGAGCCCGTAGGCGTCGCGGCAGGCGCTGGTGGAGACAACGGGCAGCGTCACCTGGCGCAGGCCATCGGGAAAGAGCGGCGTGAAGTCGGCAAAGGCCTGCACCCCCCAGCCGACCACCGTGGACAGAGCGCCCGCCGCCTCGCGCTCGCGGTAGACGGGATCGTTGGTGCGATTGAGCGCAATCGGCGGCTGCGTGGAGGGTCGCGCAAGCTGAAGCAGGGCGACATCAAAGTTGAAATTGCGCTCGTCGTAAATGGGGTGGCGAATGATGCGGCGCACGTCGATGCGCTCGCCGTTGGATGCGCTCAACTCGTGTCGCCCCAGGACGATGTCGATATCGCCGGGCGCAAGGGGGACAAAGCTGACGCCGTCCGGCTGCGAAAAATCTTCGTCGGGGCGATAGGTGCAGTGCGCGGCCGTGAGCACCCAGTCGCGGGCGATCAGCGAGCCGGCGCAGAATTGCCCCTGGAAGGCGTCCGCCCGCTCGGCCTGCACCAGCGCCGCCACCCACGGCCACGCCCCCGGCACGGCCTCCTCGCCGCCGATGATGTCGGGCTGCACGTCCGGCTCGTCCTGGGCTTGTGCGGTGGGGGTTTGCCCTCGCACTCCATATCCAACACCGACTATCACAGAAATTAGAAATAAAGAGAGTAGAAGCGGCGTGGACAGCTTACCGTTCATCGGTCCTCCATAGGTAGAATTTAGGACAAGAGATGGAATTTATGTCAGAATGAAGAAGTATGGCCTGCCGCAATCGAACTTTTTCGGAGTACCTCGCAACCACGGCGGCAGCAACGCATTTGGATTTTGGTTGTTCACGATCTGACGAAGTAAGCCTCCTCAGATGCCGCGCTTTCGCCGACCTGTTTGCATCTGAGGAGCCTCGCTCCGCCGTTTTGTATCACAATCGTGAACTACCGAATTTCAAAACTCGTTTCGCGATAGAGCACATCGTCGATAAAGAAATCGATCTCATAGCTGCCGCGGTAGACGGGTTCGCTGCAGCGCTCGACGATGCGATTTGTATCGGGATCAACCGTGTTGATGGCAATAGAACCGCTCATCTCTTCTGAAGAAGTTTCCGTCACCCCTTCTTGATCCAACTCCCTGATGCGCTCTCCATCAATTGTCCACTCGATACGATATGGCGAGCCTGGGCGGGCGTTAATCAGCGTAGCGTAAGCCAGCGCGTAGAAGCCGTACTCCAGCATTTCGGGTTCAATGACGGGCTCATTGGGCGGATCGGTACACCTATCGAACGTTGCAAAAATTGGCGGTGCAACGCTGGGCGGCGAGAGTATAATCGGCAGGAAAATTGGCGTTGTGGTTTGGGCGGAAACAGTTGGCGGCGCGGCGGGTAGAAGCGTGCATGAGACGACAATCAACGCAAGCAGGACAAGGCGACGAAGAAGTTTCATGATGGTGCCTTTTGTGAATGATGAGATAAAGGAAGGGAGGTTGTGCACTCGAATGAATGGTACTTCAGCTTCCGTTATAAAGCAAAGCAATGCCTCGTTTACTGCTCCGCCGCCAGCGCCCCATTTACAATTTCCAGAATCCGCTCGCTCTGCTCGCGCAGACCGCTGCTGCGAAAGCCGACAATTTTTTCGAGCGCGGCGTCATCCGTGGGCGCTTGCTTGGCAATGCCCTTGAGCACGCCGTTGCCCGCCACAAGGTAAGGCTTGCTTCCCTCACCAACCGCGATTTTCATGCGCAGCTCCTGTAGCTTGAGGAAAATTTGGCGCTCCACCTGTGGCGACACCGCTGCACCGCCGAATGCTCCCTTGCCCTTTGCTTCGCCGCTGGCCTGCGCCTCGCGCTGAGCCGTGAGCAGATCGACATCGCCTTCCCCTTCATCGTTGAGCTGCACCAAATCCAGAATCGCGCTGCCGTAATTCTTGACGCGCTGCGCGCCCATGCCCGGAATCTCGGACAGGTCGTCCTCGTCCTGCGGGCGCTGCTCGGCGATTTGCAGCATGATCTCGTTGCTCATCACTACGTAGGGCGGCGAGCCCTGCTCATCGGAGACGCGCTTGCGCCAGAGCCAGAGCGCTTTTTGCAAGCCGGTGTAGGTTTCACCCTCTTCATTTTGACCTTCGGCGGCTGCCTCAATCGCATCGGCGTCATCCTCGGCTGGCTCCGGCGCTTCGCCGAACTCGGCCAGCTCCGGGTGCTCGCTCAGCCACGCCTCCGCCTCCGCGCGACCGCGCATCGTCGCCGCCAGCACGGGGTAGCCGCCGCGCGAGAACTGGCGCGCGCGCCCATCCTCCAGCATGATGTCAACGATCTCCATCACGCCCGCCTCGCCCATCGTCTTGAGCCGACCGTGGTGGCGCGCTTCGTTGGGCTGTACGGGGGCACGCAGGCTGCCCGTCAATATGCGAGCCAGCCCGCTGCGGCCCACCGGCTTGGGCAGGCTGACCAGACAATCCAGGATCATCGGCTCGACGTCGGCATCGTCCGGCAGCGGGTGGCTCGGCTCGGCGGGCAGGGGGATTTCGGGGCGCACGCCGGTGCAGTTGTCGCAGACTTCGCACTTCATGCGCGGCGGGCTGCCAAAGTGCATGTTGATATAGCCGTGGCGGCAGCTCTCCGCCGTGGCGTAGCCGATGATGTCGTCGATGCGGCGTTGGGAGAGGGCCGCGGCCTGCTGCTGCAGGCGCTCCAGCCGCTCGCGCATGTCCGGCGGGCCGTCGATGCCCGCACCGCTTGGCAGCTCGATCAGCATGGCGCGCTTGCTGCCCTTGAGGTGAAGCAGCCCCTTGGCCTGCCACGCCAGCAGCAGCGCCTCGGCCTCGTGCAAAGGCCAGTCCATAAACTCGGCCACGTCGCGCGTCTGAAATTCCGCCTTGCGCCCCGGCTTGAGCGACAGCCCGCGCAGCAAAAGCTGATACTCTTCGTCGGCCTCCGCCTGCGCCGCCAGCGATTTTGACAATTTCTTGGGCACGCCCAGCTCCACGGACTGGGGAAAATCAAAGGAGCGGCTCAGCAGGTCGGCCCGCTCCAGCGTCGCAATCGAAACGCGCATCGTCGTCTCGTCCGTGTTGGCGACCTGCGTCAGGCGGCGTCCTTCGACGGGGCCGATAATTGGCTCAGACCCCTCCCCCACATGTTCGAGGGGAGAGGGGGCTTCAGTTGGCTCGTCGTCGATAAAGTCGGAGGGAGTTTCAGATTGTGGCGAAGTACCATCGGTTGGCGCGTCCGACCTCTCCCCCAAACCCCCTCTCCTCTGAGGAGAGGGGGCTTCACTCGATTCGTCGGCTACGAGCTCGCGCTGAGGGGGAGAGGTCGAACGACTCGCGTCATCGGATACGCCCGTCTCTCGCTTCAACCCCAACTGCGTGGCGATGGCGCGGTAGATTTTCTCCAGGAAATCGAGGTTGTACTCGTCGCTGCGCGCCCAGCGGCGCAGGTTGGCCCAGTCGTTGTTGCTGTAAAAGAGCACGCCCTGGCTCAGCTTGCCGTCGCGCCCGGCGCGACCCACCTCCTGGTAGTAAGCCGCCAGGCTGCGCGACGGGTGAAAGTGGACGATAAAGCGGATGTCCGGCTTGTCGATGCCCATGCCAAAGGCGATGGTCGCCACCACGACGCGCGTCTTGTTGGACATGAAGCGATCCTGCACCTTGCCGCGATTGCTCACGCCCGCGTGGTAGGCCTCGGCGGAGATGCCCGCGTCGCTCAGCTGGAAGGCAATCGATTCGGCCTTGCGCCGGCTGTTGACGTAGATGATGCCGCTGCCCTCGGTCTCGCTTGCAAACTTGAGCAGCGCCGTCATCTTCTCGTCGTCGCTGTTGAAACGCAGCGCGGAGAGGTGGAGGTTGTTGCGAAAGATGTCGAGCGTAAGCACGCGCGCGCGGCGCTCTTCCCCGCCGCTACCCGTGCCGTTTGCGCCATCGGCGCCGAGATAGTCGACGATCTCGTCGCGCACCTGGGGCGGCGCGGTGGCCGTCATCGCCAGAGCGGTGGGGTTGCCCAATTCGGTGCGCGCCTCCTGGATAAAGAGGTAGTCGGGCCGAAAATCGTGGCCCCACATCGAGACGCAGTGCGCTTCGTCGACCACAAATAAATCGAGCCCGCCCTGGCGCAGGGCGTGTAAAAATTCCCTCTGCCGCAAACGCTCCGGCGCGGCATAGACGAGCTTGTACTCGCCCTTGGCAACCGCCGCCATGCGCTCGGCCAGCTCGTCATCCTCCAGCGTGCTGTTGATAAAGGTCCCCTTGGCTCTCGCCGCCGCGGGCAGGCTCTCGACCTGATCCTTCATCAGCGCAATCAGCGGGCTGATCACGAGCGTGGACTGCGGCAGCGTTAGCGCGGGAAGCTGGTAGCAGAGCGACTTGCCCGCGCCCGTCGGCATGACGGTGAGAATTGATTCGCCGCGCAGGACGAGCGCCACCGCCTCCATCTGCCCCTCGCGCAGCTTGGTAAAGCCAAAGTGGCGCACCGCTTCGAGCTGGATGTTGCGCTTCTCCTTGCGATCAAGCTCAACGGTGTCGATGGCGCCGCGCCGGGTATACCCATTCACGCGAGCCGCCAGGCTTTCCAGGTCGGATTCGTCGCCCTCGACAAAGGGAGCCAGTGCCCCGCGCAGGGCCAGCTCGTCGACCTCCTGCCGCCGCTGCGATTCGAGCCGGGCGGCGTCCGCGCTCTCGGCGTTGCCCAGCGCGGCCTGTAAATTCGCCAGCTGCACTAACTGCTCGTTGGTGATGTGGGCTGGAATGCCGGAACCCAGCCGCTCGGCGTAGCGCGCGGCCACGTCGCGCTCGCCCGCCTGCTCGGCCAGCTTGGCCAGCGCCAGCGTCACCATCGTATTGCCCGAATGCTGCTCCAGATAATTTTCCAGCAGCTCCCGCGCGTGCGCAAAGCGACCCAGCCCTGCGTAGACCTCGGCGGCGGCGCTCAGCGCCAGCGCCACGGCATAAGCATTGCGCGTCTGCGTCTCGCTCAGTGTATTGGCGTTGTCGCGCGCGTGATCCTCGTGGCCCGCGGCGAGCAGCGCGCGCACTTCAAGCGCCTGGCTCGCCAGGCTGGCGCTGCGCCGCTGCCGCCGCTCGATCACCTGCAGCGCCTCCTCGAAGCGAGCGAGCCGGAAGAGGGCCTGCGCCTGCTCGTCCAGCAGGAAGAGCAGCGGCCCGTGCGCCTCGCGCAGCGCCTCGACGAGCGCGAGCTGCGTCTCGGCGTCGCCCCAGTCGTGCAGGTAGCGCAGCGCCTGGTCGCGCACTTCGGGCGGCAGGTGCGCGACTTGATCGCGGGCGAGGGCGAGGGTGGGGGTGAGGGGGATTGAGTTTGGGGTGTCGGACATAGGTGGTGAATGTGACTTTGGCGAAACTTTAGGTGCGTTTGTTGAGTGAATTCACGATACAACGAGCGCAAGCGCTTGTCAATAAATCTGCGTTTGCCGTGCATTTTAGTTTGGCATGAGCTGTCATTTTGCTCACGAAGTGGTCGCTGCTAAGAAACAAGCGTTATGTCAAAAGGCTAGCGTCGGCGGAGCGGACCCTGAGCCCCCTCGAAGGGCCCGTCGAAGCCAAAGCGGGTCGACCTAACGACCTTGTTTCTTTCAGTTTGAGGGCTGCCCCGCGGCCTCAGGTACTCAAAATGACATCTTGCTGCCGCGCTGAAATACATCCGACGCACTTTTGGGGATTGCCCAAGCTTCATCGACCGTGTATAATCGCTCCATATCTTTCCTATGCGCCATCCTCCACCGCGCGCCAATCTAGCTCTGCCGTCCCACCTCAGCCGGCTTCATCGACGCACCGGCGACGCGCGGCCCACCTACTCGCTATCCATGCTCCAAGCCGAAATTCGCCCCGGCGCCTACTACGATTCCGTTGTGCTGATGCAGCTGCAGCGCGCGCTGGCCGCCCTGCCCGGCGTTGAAACGGCGGGCGTGGTCATGGGCACGACCGCCAATAAAGAGGTGCTGGCACAGAGCGACCTGCTGCCGCCGGACGCCGAGAACGCCCAGGCCGACGATCTCGTGATTGTCATCCAGGCGGCCAGCGACGAGGCGGCGCAGTCGGCGCTGGCGCAGGTCGATGCGCTGCTGACGCGGCGCCCGAGCAGCGCGGGCGCCGACAGCACGTACCGCCCTAAAAGTTTAGAATCAGCGGCGAAAATGCTCCCGAATGCAGAGTGGGTGTTGATTTCCGTGCCCGGTCGCTACGCTGCCGAAGTCGCGCGCGAGGGGCTGCGGCTGGGGAAGCACGTTTTTCTGTACAGCGACAACGTTTCACGCGAGGACGAAGTCGCGCTCAAGCGGGAGGCGGCGGGGCGCGGGCTGCTGCTGATGGGGCCGGACTGCGGCACGGCGATTGTGAACGGCATGGGGCTGGGCTTTGCCAACCGCGTGCGCCGCGGGCCGATTGGCGTGGTCGGCGCCTCGGGCACGGGCGTGCAGGCGATCACGTCGCGCATTCACGCGCTGGGCAGCGGCCTCACCCACGCGCTGGGCACGGGCGGCCGCGACTTGTCCGACGCCGTGGGCGCGATCACCGCCCGCCAGTCGCTCGACCTGCTGGCGCGCGATCCAGAGACCGAGGTCATTGTGCTGGTGTCGAAGCCGCCGTCGCCTGCGGTGGCGCAGCGGCTGCTCTACGCGGCGTCGACCCTGGAGAAGCCGGTCGTTGTAAATTTTCTTGGTCTGCACCCGCCGCAAAATCTACCGGACAACCTCCATTTTACCCAAACGCTGGATGAGGCGGCAAGCGCTGCCGTTGAACTAACGATGGGTGAGCCAGCCGAACCCCAGGAAAAGGACCTGCTCCGGCTTCGACAGGCTCAGCCGCCGCTAGACAAACCCGGCTATCTGCGCGCTTTGTACTCCGGCGGCACGCTTGCCTACGAAGCGCTGCTGCTTTTGCAAGATTACCTACCCGCCGTCTATTCCAACGTCCCGCTCGACCCAGCGCACCAGCTCGACCACGCCACCGTCAGCCGTGAGCACACCGTGGTCGACCTGGGCGAGGATGAGTTCACCGTCGGTCGGCTGCATCCGATGATCGATAATGAGCTGCGCCTCCAGCGCCTGCAGCAAGAAGCCGCCGATCCGGAAACTGCCGTCATCCTGTTCGATGTCGTGCTCGGCTACGGCGCGCACGCCGACCCGGCCAGCAAGCTCGCGCCCGCTATCAAGCAGGCGCTGACGACGGCGCGGGCAATGGATCGCCCGCTCGCTGTGGTTGTCGTGGTGGTGGGGACGGACGCGGATCCGCAGAATTTTGAGCAGCAGGTGGAAAAATTAGCGGTAGAGGGGGCCGCCGTCTTCTCCAGCAACGCCGCCGCCGTTCGTTACATCGGCCAGACGCTGGTCGACGAAGCCTCCGGCTCCCCGCGCGAGTGCACGGCCAGCCAGTGGTCGACCGACGCGGTTGAGCCCTTTGCCGCTCTCCCGCCCGTCGACCTGAGCGTGCTGCACGAGCCGCTGGTCGCTATCAACGTGGGGCTGGCGTCGTTTACGGAAAGTCTTACTGCACAGGGCGCGTCAGTCGTCGAGGTCGACTGGCGGCCGCCCGCCGGAGGCAACGAGCGGCTGGCGGGAATTTTGTCGCGGATGCGGGGGTAGGGAGGGTTGGATCATGAGTGCAGCGCACGACGCGCCGCCCAACGGGTGACGCCAACCCACCTGGCGTCGTGCAATGCACTCGCAGCGAGGTGGTCGAGTGCATTGCACGGCATCCGATCTGGTTGCGTGATGAACCAACAGTTATGCCGTGCGCTGCACTCGTGATCCAACCAACTGCACAATCTTCAAATCAGAAAGGCCACCTCTATGACCCTCAACATCGACCAAGCCAACGCCACCGCCGTCGAGCGCCTAATCGAGTCGCGGCCGATGCTGATCGGCCTGGGCACGGCGCGCGACGTGATCCCCGGCATGCATGACAATTTGCTGCTGCACGCCGGGCCGCCGATTATCTGGGATCGCATGTCCGGCCCGCTGCGGGGGGCGATTGTGGGCGCGCTGATTTTTGAGGGCAAGGCGAGCAGCGCCGAGGAGGCCGAGTCGCTGGCGACCTCCGGCGAAGTCGAGTTTGCGCCCTGCCACCACCACGGCGCGGTCGGGCCGATGGCGGGGGTCACGTCGCCGTCGATGGCGGTTTATATTGTGGAAAATCAAGCTGAGGGCGGCAACCGCGCCTTCTCCAATTTGAACGAGGGCTACGGCAAGGTGCTGCGCTACGGCGCGTACCAGGAGGACGTGCAGGTGCGGCTGCGCTGGATGCACGACGTGATGGCCCCGGTGCTGCGCGACGCCATCGAGGCCAGCGGCGGGATCGACATCCGCGCCTTGCTTGCCGAAGCGCTCCACATGGGCGATGAGGGCCACAATCGCAACAAAGCCGGCTCCATTCTCTTCACCACCAAGCTGGCCGCGCTGATTCCCAGCGTCGCGCCAGATGGCGAAACCGCCAGCGCGATCCTCAAGGCGCTGGGCGAAAATGCCCTGAGCGTGCTCAATCCCGTAATGGCCGCCTGCAAAGCGATGGCCGACGCGGCCCACGGCGTCGAGGGCAGCACGATTGTCACCGCGATGGCGCGCAACGGGGCGGACTTTGGTATTCGCGTCAGCGGGCTGGGCGAGCGGTGGTTTACCGCGCCCTGCGAGCAGCCCGACGGCCTCTACTTCCCCGGCTACTCGCTGGCCGACGCCAACCCCGACATTGGCGACAGCACGATCACCGAGACGGCGGGCATCGGCGGCTTTGCCATGGCCGCGGCCCCGGCCATCGTCACCTTCGTCAGCGGCAAGCCTAGCGACGCCATCGACACCACGCTGGAGATGTACGAGATCAACTTTGGCGAGCACCGCTACTTCACCATCCCCGCGCTCGATTTTCGCGGCACGCCAACGGGCATTGATTTGCGCAAGGTCGTCGAAACGGGGATTACGCCGCGGGTGAACACGGGCATCGCGCACAAGGAGGCGGGGGTCGGGCAGATTGGGGCAGGCTTGGTGCGGCCACCAATGGAGATTTTTGAGGAGGCGCTGGTGGCGTTTGCGGAGAAGTATGGGTTTTGATTGTTATCTACCAAAAGGAAATTCAATGCAGATTGCAGTGCCGGATGAGCCGCAGTCGAGAAACGGGCTGCTGCTCAAAGGCACGCTCCTGTCGACCAGTACCTTGACGGTCATGGCGGGGGTGACGATTGCGCCCTCGCTGCCGGCCATGCAGCAGGTTTTTGCCGACGTGCCCAACGCGGATTTTCTGGTGCGGCTGGTGCTGACGCTGCCCGCGCTCTTTATCGCCATTGGCTCGCCGCTGGTGGGCCTGATCATCGACCGCTTTGGGCGCAAGACGCTGATGCTGCTTGCGATTGCGCTCTACGGGTTAGCGGGCGGCTCCGGCATCCTCGTGCCGACGCTGGGGCTGCTGCTGGTGGCGCGGGCGATTCTGGGCGTTGCCGTAGCCGGCATTCGCACGGACGGCACGACGCTGATTGCCGACTATTTTGAGGGGGTCGAACGGACGCAAATGATGGGTTTACAGGCGGCTTTTGCCGGGCTGGGCGGCACGGTCTTCCTCACGCTGGGTGGCTACCTGGCGGACATTCATTGGCGCGGGCCCTTTTTTATCTACCTGCTCTCGTTTGTCGTGCTGCCCTTTGCCATCTGGGTGCTCTACGAGCCAGCCAAAGCGCCGGTCCTGTTCACGTCCGACGCAGCGCCGCCAGACGCCAAGCTGCCGCTAAAGCTGCTGCTCTTTATCTACGTCACGATTGCGCTGACGCAGATTGTCTTTTACCTGGTGCCGGTGCAGCTGCCCTTTCACCTGCAGAATCTGCTGCAGGCCTCCTCGTCGCAGACTGGGCTGGCCATTGCCGCCACCGCGCTCTTCTACGCCATCGCCTCGCTGACCTTTGGCTTCTTTGGTCAGCGCATCGGGCGCGTGATGTTGATGGTGGTCGGCTTTACGATTACGGGCACGGGCTACATTCTAATAGGCCTGGCCACGGGCTGGGTCGGCGTGATCATCGGGCTGATGCTGGGTGGCTACGGGCTGGGGCTGATTATTCCCAGCTTGAGCCTGTGGCTGGCCGACGAAGTGCCGGTGGGGCTGCGGGGGCGGGCGCTCGGCGGCTTCACCACCTCGCTCTTTTTGGGGCAGTTTCTATCACCCTTCATCAGCCAGCCCCTGTCGGAGCGGTTTGGCATGGGCAGCGCTTACGAAATCGTCGGTGGGGCGCTTCTGGTGATCGTGGTGGTGCTGTACTTGGCGCGACGACAGATTCGCTCGCTGGGAGCAGGTGGATAAGGTTCGTGTCCGCTCCAATCCCCATCCAATGCAGCCCAAAGAATTCAACGCGGAGGCGCGGAGAAGGCGCGGAGGGCCGCGGAGCAAGAAAAGAAAAGGAGGTGGTTGGACGGACGAGAATGCTGCGCTTTGTCCAGCCTGATGGGTTATCCCCTCTCTTCTTCTCCGCGGCCCTCCGCGTAACCTCTGCGTCTCCGCGTTGAAAAGTTGAAGTCAACAAGCAGGCTGATGTCCACTGCACACCGGTCGGCCAAACGCGTTCGCTCCGCCCATTTCAAACGCACCCTTACCCTTAAGCTCATCACACGACACACGATCGGAGACCCCAACCATGAAAATTTACGACCTCTCCCAACCCCTCAACCAGGACTGCTCCTTCTGGCCCTTTTACCCGCCCTTTGAGGTAAAATACTTCAAGCGCAAATCCGAGCACGGCGTCAACGCGCAGTACATCCAGACGTCTAACCACATGGGCACGCACCTGGACGCGCCGCGCCACTTTGTCACCAACGGCAAGACCATCGACCAGCTGCCGCTCGACTGGCTCTACGGCGAAGGCGTCATCGTCGACCTGAGCGACATGCTGGGCGAGCTGGACATTTTCCGCCCGGAGGACATCGAGGCGCGCGTCGAGGTCAAGGAGGGGGACATTCTCTTTATCAACACCGGCTGGCACAAGTACACCTTCCTCGCCCCCGACGGCGACGAGGAGCGGTACATCCTGCGCCATCCCGGCCCGCACCACAGCATCTGCGACTGGCTGCTGGATAAAAAAATCCACTGCTGGGGCGTCGACATGATCTCCACCGACCACCCCATGAACCTACCGATCGGCCGCTTCCTGGGCAGGGGCGCGCTGGAGCAGTGGCAAAAGGTGCGCGCCCAGTGCGAGGAAAAGTTTGGCGGCTCAAAGGCCGTCGACGAGCTCTTTCCCACCGGCGCCTACCAGCTGACCCACAACGCGCTCTTTCCCCACGACTGCTTTCACGTCGAGAATTTGGGCGGTCAGATCGGCGCGCCCGAGCTGCAAAATCGACGGGTAACGCTCGGCGCGTTTCCATGGTTGTTCAAGGGTGGCGAAGCGGCGTTCTGTCGCGCGGTGGCCTTTGTGGAAGAATAGCAGAGAGAAGGGAACCGCAGATAGACGCAGATAAACGCAGATAAAGAACTCTAAACATCTGCGTTTATCTGCGTTCATCCGCGGTTCAATTTCTGCTGAGAAAATGCCCGAGGCTATTTTTGTTCGATTGACAGCCCCCATCCCCTCCTCTATAATCCATCTATGAAACCTGCCCCGTTCGATTACTTCGCCCCGCAGACGCTCGACGAAGCGCTCCACCACCTGTCCCAGCACGGCTATGACGCCAAGGTGCTGGCTGGCGGCCAAAGCCTCGTGCCCACCATGAACTTTCGCCTGGCTCAGCCCGGCGTGCTCGTGGACCTCAACGGGATCGACGCGCTAAATTTCATTCGACCGAACGGCGACGGCAGCCTCCACATCGGCGCGATGACGCGGCAGAGCGCCGTCGAGCGCAGCGGCCTCGTCGCCGAGCGGCAGCCGCTGGTGCGCGACGCGATGCCCTACATCGCCCATCGCCAAATTCGCAACCGCGGCACCTTCGGCGGCTCGCTCGCCCACGCCGACCCCGCCGCCGAGCTGCCCGCCGTCGCCGTTGCGCTCGGTTCAAAAATGCGGGCGCAGAGCGTGCGCGGCGCACGCTGGATCGATGCCGCCGATTTCTACGTCAGCCTCTTCACCACCGCCCTCGAATCGGACGAAGTGCTCACCGAGGTCGCCCTACCCGCGCTGCCTGCGCGCAGCGGCTGGTCGATCCAGGAGCTGGCCCGCCGCCACGGCGACTACGCCCTTGCGGGCGTCGCCGTCGTCGCCACGCTGGATACAGCCGGTCGCTGCGACGAGGCGCGCATCGTCTTCCTCAGCGTCGGCGAGGGGCCGGTGCAGGCGCGGCAGGCCGTGCGGGTGCTGCTTGGCGAGACGCCGTCGGATGCGCTGATTGCCGAAGCCGCCCAAGTCGCCGCCGCCCAGGACATCGACCCGCTCGCCGACATCCACGCCACCGCCGCCTACCGCCGCCACCTCGCCGCGGTGCTGACCGAGCGCGCGCTGGTCGAGGCGTTTGGTCGGGTGGGTGGCAACGCGTTTTAACGCGCTTCGCAGACCGGGTGTCGAATTCATTCATCGCCGATGATGGCCGACGAAGCGAGACCGTTAAATTCTCGTGCGCCACCGTTCGCATTTGAGAATGCTCACTCCGCGGCTTCGTCGCTTCCGCGAATGGCAAAGTACCCAATCTTTAATCTTCAGTCATGTCTTTTTCCATCTCCCTCACCGTCAACAGCACGACCTACACCCGTACCATCGATCCGCGCCTCCTCCTCAGCGACTTCCTGCGCGAGGAGCTCGGCTTGACCGGCACGCACGTGGGCTGCGCGCACGGCTCGTGCGGCGCGTGTACGGTGCTGATGCGGCGAGGCGCATCTAAGCAAGAGCGTGCAGCAGAGAGCGGCGCTGCTGCACAAAGTGAATTTGAATCGGTCCGCTCGTGCATCATCTTCGCCGTGCAGGCCAACGGTCACGAAATCACGACCATCGAAGGGCTAACGCCGGACGCCAGCGGCGATCACCTGCACCCGATCCAGCAGGCGCTGTGGGAGACGCACGGCCTTCAGTGCGGCTACTGCACGCCCGGCTTCGTGCTCACGCTGATACCGTTTCTGCAGGAGAATCCCAATCCCAGCGAAGCCGACATCCGTGATGCGTTGTCGGGTAATCTCTGTCGCTGCACGGGCTACCAAAACATTGTCGACGCGGCGCTGCTGGCGGCCAATCGGCTGCGCGAGTTAGAGCCAAGCCAATCAAAGTGACCGTCACGGCCCAAACCAAGATAGACGTACCCAACCTGGTGCGGGCCGTGATTGTCACTTTTCGCAGACTATCAAGAAGTGACAATCACGGCCCCCACAATTGGGGGTCGGTCCACCCAGCCTGGGCCGTGACGGTCACTTCGACTTTCTTGGACTTTACCCCATGACCACCCGCTACTTCGGCCAGCCGATCAAACGCAACGAAGACCCGCGCCTGCTCACTGGGCGCGCGCAGTTCACCGACGACGTGCAGCTGCCCAACATGCTGCATGTCGCCTTCCTGCGCAGCGACTACGCCCACGCCCGCCTGCGCGACGTTGACGTGTCGCGTGCGAAGGAGCGACCCGGCGTCGTCGCCGTCTACACCGCCGACGATCTGGGCGACTACTGGCAGCCGGGGCCGCTGCTGCTGCCGCCGCCGCCGCCCATCAAGCGCCAGCTCTTCCACGAGGCGACGCAGGTTCCGCTGGCGAAGGACAAAGTGCGCCACGTCGGCGAGCCGATTGCCGTGGTCGTCGCCGAGAGCCGCTACATTGCCGAGGATGCGGTCGAGGACATCCGCGTGCGCTACGAGCCGCTGCCCGTCATTGTTGATTTAGAGAAAGCGCTGGCATCGGACGCCGCGCTGATCCACGAAAACCTCGACAGCAATCTCAACGCCCACGTCATCCAGGAGAAGGGCAATTACGAGCGGGCGCGCGACGAGGCCGACGTGATCATCAAGCGGCGCTTTCACTACGACCGGGGCACGGCGGCGGCGCTGGAAAATCGCGGCATCGTGGCCCACTGGGAGGCCAACATCGAGCAGTTGACGATGTGGGACACGACCCAAGCGCCCATCCCCATCCGCAACGGCATTGCGGTCATGCTCGGCTTGTCCGAAAAGCAGGTGCGCGTGATCGCACCCTTTATCGGCGGCGGCTTCGGGCCCAAAATTATGATGTTCTACCCCGAAGAGGTGCTGCTGCCCTGGATCACCATGCGCTTGGGGCGACCGGTCAAGTGGATCGAGGATCGGCAGGAAAATTTCTACGCCACCACGCAGGAGCGCGGTCAAATTCACGACGCGGAGATGGCGCTCACCCAGGACGGCCAAATCCTGGGCATCCACGACGAATTTCTGCACGACGCCGGGGCCTACGCGCCCTACGGCCTGACGGTCGCCATCAACAGCCAGTGTACGCTGCTCGGCCAGTATCGCGTGCCCCACTACTACAGCGAATTCCGCTCCATCTTCACCAACAAGCCCATCGTCACCCCCTACCGCGGCGCGGGGCGGCAGCACGGCGTCTTTGTCATGGAGCGGCTGCTCGATTTGGCGGCGAAAGAGTTGGGCATCGACCGCACGGAAATCCGGCGCAAAAATCTCATCCCGGCGGACTCCTTTCCATACGACAACGAAATCATCTACCAGGACTTTGCGCCGCTGCGCTACGATTCGGGCAACTACGAGCCGGCGCTCGACAAGGCGCTCGACCTGATCGACTACCACAATTTCATCGAACACGAGCAGCCGCGACTGCGCGCCGAGGGCAAGCACGTCGGCATCGGCGTGGTGACTTACGTCGAGGGCACGGGCATTGGGCCGTATGAGGGCGCAAAGGTCACGGTGGAGACGAGCGGGCGGATTTCGGTGGCGATGGGCATCGGCACGCAGGGGCAGGGACACTACACCTCGTTTGCCCAGGTCGTGGCCGAGCAGCTGGGCACGCCGATTGAGAACATTCGCGTGGTGACGGGCGACACGAGCGAATTTTACTGGGGCGCGGGAACCTTTGCCTCGCGCGGGGCCGTGGTGGCGGGCAATGCCGTTCATGCGGCGTCGCTCAAGGTGCGCAAGAAGGCACTCGAACTGGCGGCGGAGGCGCTGGAAGTGGCCGAGGAGGATTTGGAGATTGTGGACAACGGCGTGCAGGTCAAGGGCACGCCGGATGCGCGCATCGGGCTGGGCGAGCTGGCCGCCCGCGCCAACCCGCTGCGCGGCGCCGTCAAGCCGGGGACGGAGCCGGGGCTGGAGGCGACCGACTACTTTGGACCCGAAAGCGGCTCGACGGCCAGCGGCGTCCACGCCATGATCGTCGAAGTCGACCCGCAGACGATGATGGTGGAGATCAAGCGCTACATCGTCGTCCACGACTGCGGCGTGATGATCAACCCGACGATTGTGGAGGGGCAAATCCACGGCGGCGTGGCGCAGGGCATCGGCAACGCCTTCTACGAGCAGTTGGTCTTCGACGACGCTGGTCAGCTGCTCAACGCCTCGCTCATGGACTACCTGCTGCCCACCAGCGACACCGTCCCGCGCATCGAGACCGACCACGTCGAGACGCCCTCGCCGCTCAACCCGCTCGGCATCAAGGGCGCGGGCGAAGCGGGCGCGATCCCCGTCGGCGCGCTCTTCGCCCAGGCCGTCGAGGATGCGCTGGCGGGCACGGGCTTGGAGATTTTGGAGATTCCGCTGAGTCCAAGTCGGCTGTGGGAATTGGTGCGGATGGCGAAGGAGAAAGAGGTGTGGATTTGAGACAACAAAAAGGAAAGTCAAATCGAGAACTCATCGACGACGCAAAAAGTGCATACAACAGCGCGAGGTGGAGCGCTTTTCTGATTCCGCTATCTGTTGTTGCGATGGTGCTACCGCTAATACTTGATTATGATCAATTTTGGCTTGGCTGGTTTTTGATACTTTCCCTTGCGGTACTCGCATCTGCGTTCCTATGCATATCGCTAGCGAACATAAGAATAATTTACGCGGCGAGAAAGCGTACGGGCAATCATCTTCCAGGTATTAGCAGAAATTTATTATTTGCTGCAATTTCATTGGTGACTCTAGTTGGGAGCCTATACGTTTTGCTAATTTCGTTCCTGTTTTACTCTGGGCTTTAGACAAGTCAATTTAGTCTAATGCAAAATGAAAACGATTTGCAGCAAAAATTTATTCGTGATGCGGAAAATGCTTACCACAGTGCGCGATGGAGCGTCTTTCTGATTCCTTTGTCTGTCGTTGTCGCGGTCGCAATGTATCTTTACAGTGATGCGTGGTGGCCTGTTTGGCTCCTAATGCCTTTTCACGCGGCGCTGGCTCTCATATTTTTGCGAAAGTCGCTGGCAAATATGAGGGTTATTCGTGAAGCAAGAGAACGCACAAATGAACCGCTTCTGGCCTTGGTAGAAATTTACTCTTTGCTACAATTTCGCTGACAGTTTTGATTGGTTACTCTTTGATTATTTTATGCCTCCTTGCGCTATACGTATACTTCTTCCACTTCGATCCATACTTTTAATAGTTTGTTGCGAGAAAGCGTAGAACAGTCCGTTCGCACGTAGGCGTGCGAACTCCTCGTTTGATTGTTTTTTGTCGGCGAGAATTACGATTGGCAAAGGTGTGATATGTCTTTCATGGAAAAAACGCTGCGCGAGGTGGCAGCCGACTATGAGATTTGGCTGCCCATGAGCTACGAAGAGTGGCGCACGCAGATCGACGAGTCCCGGCAAACCGAGTGGGTCAGTGGCGAAGCGATTATCTTTGCCTCGTTGAGTTTACGGCATCAAGATGTCAAAACGTATCTGTTAACGCTGCTGGGCACGTTTGTAAGTCACTTTCAACTTGGCGACATCCTCCCTGCACCCTTCGAGATGAAACTGTCGCCTTCCGGTAACGCGCGCGAGCCGGACATTCTGTTTGTCGCCACAGAAAACCTGTCGCGGTTCGACGAAGAAAAGCTAAACGGCCCCGCTGATCTCGTCGTGGAGATTATTTCACCCCAAAGCGTACATCGCGACACGAGAGAAAAATTCACCGAATACGAAGCCGCAGGCGTGCGAGAATACTGGAGCGTTGACCCGCGCGCGGGCCGGGAGCAGGCGCAGTTTTTTGTGCTGGATGAAAAGGGGCGCTATCGAGAAGCTCTCGTCGAGGATGGCATCTACTGCTCGACCGTGCTCGACGGCTTCTGGCTCAAGGTGGACTGGCTCTGGCCCGGTCGGCAGCCAGCGCCCGTGTCGGCCTTTGCGGAAATTGTGGGCCTGCCCGCCGAGATGGTCGACCTGCTGCGCGGGATGCAGCGAAGCTCGCGCCATTAGCGGCCCGTCATCTAACGCACTTTGGCGCGTTTTGCAAAGCAGGCGGCGAATTCATTCGTCGCCGATGGGAGTCGACGAAGCGCGCGCCTCTTATCCAGGGTGACTTCGCTGAAACCGTTTGACATCCAACCCCAGAATCGCATACGGCCGCTTCACCCCCGGAAAGTGAAAGGGCTCGATCAGCGGCTGCCAGCCGCGGCGATTGTAAAGGTGGCGGGCCACGGTGCGGCCCGTCATGGTGGAGAGCAGGGCCGTGTCGTGGGGAATGTGCTGGAAGAGCGCATCGTGCAGGCGGCTGCCGAGGCGACAGCCCTGGTGCGAGGGGCGCACCCCCAGCTCGACCAGCTCGAACGCCTCGACCATCCAGCGCTGGACTGCCCCGCCGGCCAGCTTCCGGCTTACGGTGTCATACCACCACTGGCCGGGCTGGCAGGTGTAGCCGTGTGCCCAGCCGACGACCTGGCCCGTCTTGTTATTTCCCGCTGGAATTTCCCGCGCCGCAAAGCAGGTAAAGCCTGCGCGCTCGATGTGTGAAGCGAAAAAGTCGACAAAGCGCGACACGTCCGCTTCGCTCTCGTTGTAGGGCGGCGCGGAGAAGGCCGCGCGGTAGGCGTCGATGATCTCCTCGCGCACGCTCTCCAACTCCGTGCGTGAAACGGCAGCGATCTCCACGCGTGAAGCCGCCGAGCTGGCCGCTGCCCCACCTCCAACGCTGCGCTCCGTCACCACGTCCCCACCTTCCTGAAGCTTTCAGCGTACTCAACGTCGATAAGCTCGCCGTTTCTACCGTCGATTTTCTTGAGCCACTCGAGGTTCTCCTCGCCTTCCGGGAACTGGCTTTCGTGCGCTTTGCAAGCGGCCATCTTCTTGTCGTAGACATCGCTTACATCGATGGTGATTTGCGCTCTGCCTGGGCTGAAGAGGAAGATGCGCTCGACCTGCGCTGTCTGCAAATCACCGTGCAGCTGCGCGGATTGGTAGAGCGACATTTTGGAGGGCATAAACGCATCAATGGCAACCTGGCCCGCGGCGCGGTGATCGGGATGAATTTGGCCTTGCCAGTAAGGGTCGAAGGCGAAGACGGTGTCGGCCTGGGTAAGGCGGTAGAGGCGGGCGACTTCGGCGCGCAGGGCGAGGTTGGGGACGAGTTCGCCGTCGGGGTGGCCGAGGTTGTGGGTGGCGCACAGGCTGAGAATTTGGGCGGCGGCGTCCGTCTCCACCAGCCGACGCGCGCCAATCGCTGGCCGCGACATCTTGCGGTCCTGCGCGCCAATGTCGCCCAGCGTGCAGTTGACGGAGTGCACCTCGACGCCGCGCTGCACCAGCTTCCAAATTGTGCCGCCGCACATGCACTCCAAATCGTCCGGGTGCGCGGCCACCACGATCAGCCGCTTGACTTCGTCAAACGCTTCCAGCCCGCGCAAAGAATCTGCCATCGACTTGCTCCAATCCAAGGGGGATGTTGGTTGAAGCGAGTGTGGCAGATTCGGGGCGGGCGCTCCGCAAGAATGCGCTCATTTTGGAGGGGAAGCAGCAAGCGTCGGGTACGGGCACGCCATGGCGTGCCCGTACCCGACGCTTACCTATCTGCCTGATCCCGTCTACCCGTTATTCTCCCTGCGTCACCAGCGGCAGCCACACGTCGCGCTGCTGCGCATCGGGGATGCCGTTGCGGTCCGCGTCGATGACGTCGCCATCCGCGACCGCGCCGCCGTTTGAACCGAGGTAGTACTGGAACCAGCGCAGCTGTTCCTGCGCAGCGTAAAGCTGATTGCTGGGAATCCCCAGCCCGTGCCCTTCAAAGGCGAACTTGACGAAACGTGAATCCACGCCCTGCTCCACAAGCTGCGCGTGCATGTTTTCGTCCAGCACGATGGGCAGGAAGTCAAACGTGCCCTTGAAGAGGAGCAGCGGCGTCTTCATGCTGTCGACGTTGTAGGCGGGCGAATCCTGCAGGAACTCTTCCGTATGTTCGTAAGGGTTGATCGGCCCTTCCAGGTAGGGCAGGAACTCCTGGTAGCCGCGCGTCCACTCGACGACGAGGTCGATCAGCGAGCACTGGGCGTTGGCCGCCGCGTAAAGATCGGGGTGGCGCGCGATGCTCTGCGTGGTAAAGTAGCCGCCGTAGGAGCAGCCGGTGATGCCCAGCTTGTCCTCGCTTGTCCAGCCGCGGAAGATCATCTGCTGGCTGATTTCGGCCTGCTCGTCGATGTCGATCTGGCCAAAGTTGCGACCGTCCGCCAGCGCCTCCAGCTGTTCCGGCCCGTAACCATCGCGGCCCTGCAGCGGCATCACGAGCAGCGGGTAGCCAAAGGTCGGCAGCAGCGCAAAAGGATTTTCGACGTTCGCCCCGTACTGCGCAAAGATCGGGTTGATCGGCCCACCTTCCTGCCACACCACCAGCGGCACGTTCTGCGGTGGGAAGGCCATCGAATCGGGCAGGATCAGGTAGCCCTCGCGCGTTGCGCCGTTCACGAGCGTGAACGATACCGGCTCGGCCCGCGCGGCCGCCGCCTCGCTCGCCGCCGCGTTGACGCCCGTCAGCGGCAAGAGCTCGCCGCTGCTGAGATCCAGCCGCACGATTTCCGGCGGCTGCGTCCACGACATGTAGCTGAAGACAAACTGATCGAGCGCGGGCGTGAGGCGACCCTGATATGAAATGCCCGGCGCTGGATTGAGCAAGACGGGCTCGCCGCCGCCGACGGCGTAGCGGTAGGCCGTGTAGTTGGTGGCCTCCACGGTTTGAATCAACACGTCGCTGGGGCTGATAAAGCGCGCGTCGGGGAAGAGGCCCCACGTCTGCACCACGAGCTCGTCGACCGGCTGCGTGCCGCTGTAGAAGCGCAGGCCGGACTGCTTGGCGAAGAGGTAGGACGGGTAGGTGCGACCTTCCGGCTGCGACGGGTAGTTGAAGCCCGCCACCCACGTCGCCCCGTCCGGCGCCCAGTCGGCGACGCCGTTAAAGGTTGTGCCGTCATCGCCCGCATCGCTATCATCTGCCGGGCGCAGCGTTTGCGATTCGCCGCTCGCCAAATCAAAAATGGTGATTTGGTTGTTCTGGTAGACGGGATTCTCCTCCGGCGGCAGTTGGCCCGTCACGTCTTTGTAGGTGAGCGAGGAAATCAGCGCGCCATCGTAGAAGGGGCGCACTTCGTCCTGCTCGAAAAAGCCGGCGTAAACCAGGGCGATCTGCTCGCCATCCGGCTGCCAAAAGGCGCTGGCGAGAAAGGTTCCCGGCGGCAGCGAAGCCAGCGGCGTCAGGCTGGGCGCGGCCAGATCGAGCACGGCCAGCTCGCTCTGCTCCGCCGTCACCTGCAGCACCGCTTGGTCGTCGCCGCTGGCGGGGTGGAACAGGCCGCTGGCTTTGCCCGACACGGGATAGGCCGCGGCCAGCTTCTCGGCCCAAGGCAGCTCGCGCGCGGCGGATGGTCCAAAGCCTTCCGTCAGCGACACAGTCTCCGTCGCCGGCGCGCGACCGCGAATCGCGTCCACGCCGCTGGCCTCGACTTCGCCCTGGGCGAGCGGCGCTTCGGGCACAAAGAGAATCAGCACCTTGGTCAAGTCGGGCGAAACGGCCAGCGGCACGCCCGGCAGCGGCACATCCAACAGCTCCACGCTGATCGAGCCGTCGGCGCGGTCGATTAGGACGCGCACCAGCTCGGGCACAAAGCTTTCCAAATTGTAGGCCAGCACCTCCAGCGTGTCGATGTCGCGCCAAACGTAGTCGCTAATGGGGCCGAAGCGAAACAGATTGGGGCTCACGGCCACCGTCGAGCCATCCAACACGTTGAGCAGGAGCAGCTCAAAGCCAACGCCCGCCAGCGCGACTTCCCCGTCTGGGCTGATGGGGCTGAGCAGCGCGGGATAGCTGACGTTTTGCAGCGTGGCGATGGTGTTCAGGGTTGACTCGTCGTAGAGGGGCGCGGGCGGCGCATCGGGGAAGACGGTCAGCACTTCGTTGGCGGGGGGCGCGGCGGGCAGCGTGCCGCCGGGGGTGGTGCCGCCGGGGGTCGTTTGGCCGGGGGCGGCTGGAGCGGGGTTTGCTGACGGGACGTTGCTGGTTTGGGCCGAGGCGGGGGCAAAGCTGGCGGACAGCGCCAGCAGCATCACAAAGAGCGCGCTCCACAAAGAGCGCCGCAGCGTGGGTCGACTTGACATATTTCTCCTCCAAAGAGCAAAGCGAGATTGACGAAGAGACGATTGAGAAAACGACAGCAGGAAAAACAGAGCGATGACAATAGAGCAACAGCGGTAGAACAACAGCAACGGAGCGGACGGATCGCTGCACAATTGCTGGCTAGACTGTATCACCGGATGGGGAAGCTGTAAATAGATCGTTCATTATTCGTTGACTAAGCGTGTCCTTGTGCAAATCTTTGTGGGCGGCAAGCGTCTGGTGTAGACGCTTATACGAGGAGAGGGCCCGCCGATGAAATCGGCGGGCCCTCTCCTCGCGTGTATATTTTGAAGACGTGGTTACAAAAACGCCCAAAGGCCGCGGCGGTCGTGGAAGGATCAAATTTTGTCATTCCCGCCGGGTACCCCCTGAGTGCGCAATGGCGTTAAGTTAAGCAAGCTGGTTCCCACGCAGAGCGTGGGAACTCAATCCGGAGGCTCTGCCTGCAGAGGGGAGGCGGAGCCTCCCGCAGCGCATTCCACGCGGAGCGTGGAACGAGGAGGCTCTAACTTAACGCCATTGCGCGAACGCGGGAATCAGCGCGACCAAGATGGATTCCCATTTTCACGGGAGTGACAAGACTACCCGGTCTCGGCTTCACCGGCCCGCGCTTGACCAACGAGTAGACTCTCCTCTCCACAAATTATGGTATCCCCCTGCCCTTCGCGCGGAAAGCGCTTCGGCTAGAGCAGCGCTCGCGCCGCGGCCAGGCTTTGCGGAACGCCAATCGACAGCGGATCCGCGTGGCCCTCATATTCGAGCGAGAGCCAGCCGTCGTAGCCCGCGTTGCGCAGCGTCTCCACAATCTGCGCCAAATCCACCTCGCCCTCGCCCACCACAGCGCCCGTGAAGGGCGTGCCGTCCAGCCCCTTGTAGGTGTCGCCCGTCTCGTCCGCCCGTGCGCGGCGAAAATCTTTGAGGTGCACCAGCGCGATCAGCTCGGCCAATTCGCGAGCGGCCTGCGTGGGATTTTGATCCACTAGTAAGAAATTGCCCGTATCCAGGTTGGCTCGCAGCGCCGGCGAATCGACTGCTTCGATGATGTGGCGCACCTGATCGCTGCGCCCGGCGAGCAGGCCGTGATTCTCCAGCGCCAGCGTCACGCCGTTTGCCTGGGCGTAGTCCGCACCCGCCGCCAGCCCGTCGATGATCCACGCCAGCCCCTCGTCGAGCGTGATCTCGCCCTTGGCGTTGCCGCTAAAGACGCGCACCAGCGGCGTTTCCAACGCGTTGGCTACGTCCACGGCGCGGCGAATGTCGGACACTTGGGATGTGCGCGCGTCGGCGTCGGGCTGGATCAGGTCGTTGCCAATGGAGTAGGTGGCAATCGCCAGCCCCGCATCTGCTGCCTGCTGTTTCACCTGCAATATCTCCATCGCCTCGTTCTGCCAGAAGTAGTCGAGCAGCTCCACTCCTTCCGCGCCCTGTTCAGCCGCAAAGTCGATAAAGCCGGGCAGATCAATCTGCCCCGTTCGCACCGCCGCGACGACGCTCCACATGCTGAGTCCAAGTTTCATAATGTGTCTCCAGATTTTTAACGCCGAGGGCGCGGAGGAAGAGGCGCGGAGGGGCGCGGAGGGGAGATAGAGTGTCATTTCGAGCGAATGCGAGAAATCTCGGCGCAATCAACAACCAAACAGCGTTGAGCACAACTTCACGGTTTTGACTGCGTTGGTTCGTTTATCGCATCCAGATTTCGAGCGGAGCGAGAAATGACAACCCCCTCCGCGGCCCTCCGCGTCTTCTCTGCGCTCTCCGCGTTAAATTTGATTGATTTGCCGGTATGCCTCATCCAACACCCGCATCACCGCCAGCCCATCTTGGCCATCGACCAGCGGCATCTTACCCTGAGCGACGCAGTCCAGAAAATGCCGCGCCTGCTGCGCAAAGCGATCCGGTGCATCAAATTCCATCTGCGTCCACGTCTCATCGTCGACCGTACGATATTGCACGCCGCCGTCATTCGCGTAGTCAACGAGGGCCTCGCCCTTCGTTCCAAAAATTGTGACGCTGAAGCGGGGCAGCGCCGTGGCCCAGCTGCACGACAGCGTCCCCAGCACGCCCGATTCGCTCGTTACCAGCAGCGACGCCGTGTCCTCCACGCGGCCTTCCAGCGCCGCAAGTTTGTTGCCCGCGCTCGCCTGCACCATCGCTACTTCACCGGCCAGCGCGCGGAAGATGTCGACGCTGTGAACGAGCGTGTCGATGATGATGCCGCCGCCTGCGGTGGTGGGGTCGCTAAACCAGCGGCTTTCGACGCCGTCGAAGCGGAAGGCGAAGCGGTTGTCAACGTGGACAAGGTCGCCCAGCTTGCCGGACGCGATGAGTTCCTGCGCCTGCTGGATCGGCTGGTGGAAGCGGTGGCAGAAGGCAAATTGGAGCATGGCTTTGTTGTCTTTTGGGCTTTCCGAAAACGCCTCGACCAGCGCCTGTGCTTCGGCCAGCGTGCGTGCCGGTGGCTTTTCGCACAGCACGTGGATGCCGCGCTGGGCCGCTGCCTGCGCGACGGGCAAATGCTCGTGCGGCGGCGTGCAAATCGAGACGGAATCTGGTCGCACATCCTCCATCATTTGCGCGTAGTCAGTAAAAGCCCTGGCGTTGGCCGCCTCCGCCAGCGACTCCGCCGCCGCCTGGACGACATCCACCACCGCTACAATTTCGCACTGCTCCGGCCACATTGCATAGGCTTGCTGGTGTGTTTTGCCAATTCCACCTGCACCAATTAAGGCCACGCGGATTTTTTCTGTTGTCAAAGGGGTCTCCGAACGTTGAAGGTTAAATTAATCTACCCAAAAAATTGATCCACGAAGAACACGAAGAGCACGAAGGAAGAGGGTCGACAATCTTCCTTCGTGTTTCTTCGTGTCCTTCGTGGATCATCTCTTCTTCCTTCTGCTGGCTCATGCTATAATCACGGCCCGTTCAAACTTTCATTCCTTGTTGACCATGACCAACCAAGAGATCGCTCAAATTCTAACCCAGACCAGCGACATGCTCCAACTGCTGGGCGCGAACCGCTACCGCTACCTCGCCTTTTCCGGCGCGGCGGAGACCGTGCGCGATTTGGGCACGGACATCGGCAAAGTCGAAGCGGAGGGGGGCAAGCTGGAGGATTTGCCCAACATCGGCAAGGGCATCGCCGAGCACATCCGCGATCTGCTGGAGAGCGGCACGTTTCCCGACTACGAGGAGTTACAGGAACAAATCCCCGCAGGCGTGGTCGAGATGCTGGAGATTCCCGAAGTGGGCCCCAAGACGGCCAAGCGGCTCTGGCAGGAGCTAGATGTTACGAGCGTCGAGCAGCTCAAGCACATGGCCGAGACGGGCGAAATCCAAAAGCTCAAGGGCTTTGGCGCCAAGAGCGAGCAGAAGATGCTCAAGAACATCGAGCTAATGTCGCGCCGCGGCGACGACCGGATGTCGATTGGCCGCGCGCGACCGTTGGCGCAGGAGCTTGTGAACGCGCTGCGGGAAGCGCTGCCGAGCGGCAAGCTCGAGAAAATTGAGGTGATGGGCAGCCTGCGTCGCTGGCGCGAAACGATTGGCGACCTCGACCTGCTCGCCGTCAGCGACGACGCGGCAGCGGTGATGGAGGCCTTTTGCAGCCTTCCCCAGGTCAGCGATGTCGCCGTTGCGGGCGCGACGAAGACGAGCGTGATTCTCGCCAACGGAATGCAGGTCGACCTGCGCGTGGTCGAGGCCAAGCACTGGGGCGCGGCGCTGCAATACTTTACGGGCAACCTGCCGCACAATCGAACCGTGCGCAACGTTGCGCTGCGCCGGGGCTGGAGCCTGAACGAGTACGGCCTGGTCGCCACGGGCAAGGGCGATGCTCAGGAAGGGGAGGAGAAATTTTTCGAGGACGAAGCAGCGCTCTACGAATTCCTCGGCATGACGTGGATCCCGCCCGTGCTGCGCGAAGATCGCGGCGAAATTGAGGCCGCGCAAAATGGCAACTTGCCCGACCTCGTCACGCTCGACGACATTCGGGGCGAGCTGCACGGCCACACCACCTGGAGCGACGGCACGGCCTCGATTGCCGAGATGGCGGCGATGGCCCGCGCCCAAGGCTACGGCTACTGGAACGTCAGCGACCACAGCGCCGGGCTGGGCATGGTCAACGGGCTGGACGGTGAGCGCATTGCCAAGCAGGCCCAAGAAATTCGGAAGCTCAACCAGCAGTGGGCCGACGAAGGCGTCGACTTCCGGCTGCTGCGCGGAACCGAGCTCGAAATCCTCGCCGACGGCACGCTCGGCCTGCCGGACGAGGTGATCGCCGAGCTGGACGTGGTGGTCGCCAGCATCCACAGCGGCCTGCGCCAGGATCGCGAGACGATCACCGAGCGCTGCCTCAAAGCCGTGCGCAATCCCCACGTCGACATCCTCGGCCACCCCACCGGTCGGCTGATCGGCTCGCGACCGCCCTCGGACATCGACGTTGAGCGTGTGCTCGAAGTTTGCGCCGAAACGGGCACGGTCGTCGAAATCAACGCCAGCCCCTACCGGCTCGATCTCAACGACGTGTGGGCACGCCGCGCCGTCGAATTGGGCTGCAAAATTGCCATCAGCAGCGACGCCCACGCGCCGGACAACATGGACTTGATGCCCTATGGTATGGGCACGGCCCAGCGCGCGTGGATCACGGCGGCGGACGTGATCAACACGCGGGAGGTGGAGGAGATGCTGGGGATGTTGAAGGATGGGTCGGCGTAGTGGCACGGCGATCCAGACCCGATTCCCAAACCCCTTCCCCTCTAGAGGGGAAAGGGCTTCGCCTGCGTCGTGGGGGTAGAATCAACGCTGAGGGGATGGGGTCGAACGCCCAGCGACTTCGGCTCGCCGTGATCATCGTCAGCTACAACACGCGGGAGTTACTGCAGGATTGTTTGCGTAGCGTCGAGGTCGCGGCGGGGGAGAGCGAGTGGCTGGACGTGGACGTAACGGTCGTCGACAACGCGAGCAGCGACGGCAGCGCGGCAACGGTAGCGGCGGAATTTCCGAAGGTTGACCTCGTCGCCTCGGCGGAGAATCTTGGCTTTACGGGCGGTAATAATCTGGCGATGGCGCGGCTGGGGTTGATTGAGCAGGGGAGCAGGGGAGCGGGGGAGCAGACAAGGGTGGAGTCCACGAACCACGAACCACGTATCACGCCTAATTTTCTCCTGTTCCTCAACCCCGACACCGTCCTTGACCCCGCCGCCCTCGACCACCTTGCCAGCTTCCTCCGCGACCATCCCCGCGTCGGCGCGTGTGGCGCGCACCTCACCTACGGCGACGGCTCTTTTCAGCACGGCGCGTTCCGCTTTCCCTCACTCGCCCAAATCATGCTCGACCTGTGGCCGCTGGCTGAGCTCAAGGGCGTGCGGCGGCTGCACGAGCGGCTGCGCGACAGCCGCTGGAACGGTCGCTACCCGCAAACGCTGTGGCAGGGCAACGCGCCTTTCCCCGTCGACTTTGTGCTGGGTGCGGCGATGATGGTGCGCGCCGAGGCGGTGCGACAGGTCGGCGGCTTGGACGACGGCTATTTTATGTACTGCGAGGAAATGGACTGGGCGCTAATGATGCGGAGGGCGGGCTGGGAAGTCTATGCCGTACCAACGGCGCGCGTCGTCCACTACGAAGGGCAAAGCAGCCGACAGGTGCGCTGGTCGGCCTTTGAGCAGCTGTGGCGAAGTCGCTTTCGCTTCTATTGCAAGCACCGCCAAGTTTATCCGCCGGGTTATTTGCTAGCGGTGCACGTGCTTGTACAGCTTGGAATTTGGATGCGGGGGAAGCTGGCGCGACGTCGTTTTGCGCGCGGTCGGCTGACGGGGAAGCAGGTCGCGGAGGAGCTGGCGGCGTATCGAGCGGTGTCGGGGATGATTTAATCGACACTATTACGTGAATCGTTTTCAGAGGACACCAGAACTTTATGCGCCAGTTGAGATGACTTTTCGTCCAAAGAAGGTGGATTAAACGCCTTTGCCAGAGCTGCAAGCGCCGAAGGATTAGGTTCTGGTAATTTAACGCTGTATCTTAACTCTTTCTGCATTCTGCTTTTCTCTTGATCGAGTCTTTGCAATTCTGCCTGTAATTGACTGATCTTCTCACTTTCATCGTCACTCACCGACTCAAGCTCTTGGTTTTTCTGTTCAAGTTGCGATTCAATATCCGCAATATTTTTGAGTAACTCCTTGTAGCTAGAAGCACTCTCTCTCGAAATATCAGAAAAGTCAATCCAATCTTCGATCGCACTGTAAGCAGAGATTTTTGCACTGTTCACCATACTGCTAACATGATCTAAATACTCGGTAACTAGCTCATGAGATAGATTCTCGCTTCCAACAATGGAGCCCTTTCGGGACTCCAAAATAGTATTCAAATCTTTGAGATTATCAACTACTGCTTCTACACGTCGGATAGCAGCTTGACCGAAAAGTCGATTGCTCCTGGCACTTTGTCTAAGAGCATCTTGATACGCCAAATATTTGCTGATGCTTGCAGACGCCCAAATACTCAATGATAGCTCACTGATTGTGAAAAGGGCTGTCTCGGATTGGGTTAAAGGCTCAGCTTGAGAGGCACGCCAATAGTGAAATAGGGCAATCACTGCAACTAGAATTAGTACCGCACTGGGAACAAAAATGCTGTGATTTAGGGTTGAAGCAAACCAGTTTTTATTGTCTTCTTGGTCAAACATGTATTTAAGCCTCTCTAAATAATTTCTAATCACTGGACGTTCGGTCATCTTTTTGTGGTATTCGCAAAGTTCGTAACCACTACATGTAGTGGTTTTTGGCAATTTATGCTTTGCAAAGGACACCATCATTCGCCACTTAGCACAATGAGATGCTTACCAACAAGGGAATAGCAAATTATTTTTCGAAGACTCCGCTATATTGAGTAGAAAGCAGCGTTTGATAGCGAATTTCGGTTTTTCCATTCAAAATGGGCGAACGCCCGTAATCATTTTACGTAAACTATTAGAGTTGTCAATTTGGCACGAACAAGTTGCCTAAATGTTCTATGTGTAGAAATCTCGTCGCCGTCATCCTCACCAAAAACGAAGCCCACCACATCACCGACTGCATCGCCAGCCTGCGTGATTGGGTCGACGCCGTCGTCGTGTGGGATTCGGCGAGCACGGATGCGACCACATCGCTGGCGCTGTCGGCGGGCGCGCTCGTGGTGCAGCGCCCGTTCGACCACTACGCCGCGCAGCGACAGGCCGCGCTGGACGCCATCAACGCTCAGTGGATTCTCTTTGTGGATGCGGACGAGCGGGCCACGCCCGAACTGGCGGCGGAAATACAAGCGCTAGTTCGAGGCGATGTCGGCCACGCTGCGGACAAAATCAATAAACGGATCGATGGCTACTGGACGCCACGACGCAATTTTATTGTGGGCCGCGAGATTCGGGGCGGCGGCTACTGGCCGGATTACCAGCTGCGGCTGCTGCGGCGCGGATCGGCGCGCTACGTGGCCGAGCGCGAGGTGCATGAGATTGTGGCGTTGGACGGGGAATCGGCTCGCCTAACCGCGCCGCTGATTCACTACAATTATGCCGACTGGTCGCAATTTCGCCGCAAGCAAAAGTTTTACGCCCGCTACGAAGCGCGCATCCTCGCCAGCCGCGGCATCCGTCCACGACCGCACAACTTCGTGCTGCAGCCGCTGCGCGAAGTTCGTCGCCGCTTCCTCACGCTGCACGGCTATCGCGACGGCTGGGCCGGGCTGCGCTTGGCGCTGCTCTTTGCGTGGTACTATGGCTTTGTGCCGTATTGGCTGTTGTGGAGGGGGGCGTCACCCCCGCTGACCCGTGGATTGCCGCGGATTGAAATTAGTGGCTGACAGCAGACTTCACGCCACTCTGTCACCCCGACATTGGCGATGCGTTCTCGCCGCAAACAGCGTCTGAAACACTATGCTACGTGCAGTATGGAAACAGGAGTTCGTTGTCTAAATGTAACAGTCATGGCCCACGCACGAGGGGAATGACGGCAACGCATGGAGCCGTGACGGTCACTTTGATGATCCCGCTCGCCTCTGACGCCGCCGCGTGGCTGGCCCCTTCGGCGCTGTGGGAAACACAGGCTCTCTCGCGGCGCGGTGATGGTCTTGTACTTTGTTGCAGCGAAATTATCATAGACGCACGCGGCTGTCAACGCAGCGGAGATTCCAATTTATGGAATCTGCCAACAGCGCATAAAATTCGGACGAGATTTGTATACTCACGCCAGCATGAGGCTCATTGTGAATCAGCTTATGAATCAGCTTCCGCCCGGGCAGCTACCCATATCCTCTTTTCCCCGCTTTGGCCTGCCGCGCTTTGCCGCACGCATCGTGCCGGCCGATCGACCGTTGCGCGTTGAAATCGATGGTGCTGTCCAACGGAAGGCGCTCATCACGGCGGACGTGTTAGCTTCGCTAAATCGGTTCGACCAAGTGTCGGATTTTCACTGCGTCACGACCTGGTCGGCACTGAACGTTCACTGGGGCGGCTATCGCTTTGCGGATGTGTACAAGCAAATCATCAAGCCGCTCGCCGCACCGGACGATACGGTGACGCACGTCCTTTTTCGCTGTCTGGATGGGGCACGCACGGCCCTGCCGCTGCAAGATTTGCTGGCCGACGACGTGCTGTTGGCCGACTCGCTAAACGGCGAGGCGCTTGGCTCCGCCCACGGCGCGCCGCTGCGCCTCGTGGCGCCGAAGCATTACGGCTACAAAAACCCCAAGCATCTCAAGCAGATGGAACTCTCGGTCGAGCCGCCAGCCTATCGACCGTCCGGCTTTCGTTTTATGGATCATCCACGAGCGCGCGTCGCGCTGGAGGAGCGCGGTCGCCGCTTTCCAGGCTGGCTGCTGCGCTATGCCTATCGCCCGCTGGTCGGCGGCACGATTCGCCGCTTTGAAGAGGCGACACCGTAACGGCCACTAAAAATTTGTTGGAACAAAATCCTCCGTCCCTCCGTCTCCAATGCACAACCCAGCGCATTTGAAAAGGAGACACCATGAATTTCCGCAAACGCTACCTCCCGCTTGCCCTCTTGCTTGTTGGCGCACTGCTCGTGCCGACCCTGGCCCTGGCACATGCCCAGCTCAGCCGCCCGGACGCAACCCGCCCGCTCGACCCCATGCCCTATGGCCCGACCGTTCCGCCCGAGTTCGATCCCATGCGCTTCGGCCCAACCGTCCCACCCTGGTTTGATCCGATGCCCGGCCTGAGCCAGCTCGACGGTACGCCCGAAGTCGAAATCATTGTCCTGCCCGGCGACCGCGCGCCCGTCCAGCAAATTTCGCCCCAGGCGACGCCCGTCCTGCCGCGCCCCATCGAGCCGACGGTGATTCCCCTGCCGCCCACCCCCCTGCCCGTCGACCCCGCGCTGCCGTCGCCGCTGCAAAATGCAATCCTCGAATCCTACTTGGTCGAAGCCACCATCGACGGCCCCGTCGCCGAAGTCACGCTGACGCAGGTATTCCGCAACGACACGAACGGAACCATCGAGGGCACGTTTATCTTTCCGCTGCCGGAGGACGCCGCCATCGGCGATTTCCAGATGACGGTCGACGGCGACGTGCTCGAAGGGCAGCTGCTCCAGCGCGACGAAGCGCGCGGCATCTACGAAGAGATCGTCCGCCAGCGGCGCGATCCGGCGCTGCTCGAATACATTGGTCGCGATTTGTTCCAGGCCTCGATCTTCCCCATCCCGCCCGGCGCGACGCGCGAAATCGAGCTGACCTACTCGCAGATTCTGGAACGCGAAAACGGGCTGTACCGCTTCGTCTACCCGCTGCGCACGAGCGGCTACAGCAGCCAGCCCGTCGAAACGCTCGCCGTCAGCGTCGAGCTGGTCGACCAGCCCGGGCTGCGCACCCTCTACAGCCCGGACGCCGCCATCGACATCCAGCGCACCGGCGACGACGAAGCCGTCGCCGGTTTTGAAGCAACGGATGTTTCTCCGGAGCGCGACTTTGAAATCCTCTGGGGCACGTCGGATGAGGCAATTGGCCTCAACCTGCTTTCGCACAACCCGGCCAGCGACGACGGCTTCTTCGTCCTGCTCGCCGCCCCCAGCCTGGACGCCGCTGCGGACGAAATCGTCGCCCGCGACATCATTTTGGTGATGGACGTTTCCGGCTCGATGGAGGGCGACAAAATCGAGCAGACGCGCCAAGCGGCCAAATTTGTGGTGGATAACTTGAATCCGGACGACCGCTTCAACCTACTCGAATTTAGCACGAGCGCCAGCCTCTGGTCGCGCGAGTTGCAGCCGGTCGACGAAGAATCCGTGGCCGACGCCAGCGAGTGGATCGGCGACCTCGACGCCAGCGGCTCCACCAACATCAATCTGGCCCTGCTCGAAGCGCTGGCACAGCTCGACGAGGCGGACGACGCGGATCGCCCGGCCTACGTGCTCTTCCTAACCGACGGCCTGCCCACCCAGGGCCCCACCGGCACGGAGACAATTCTCGGCAACGCGCTGGACAACGAACCCGCGCGCAGCGTCCGTTTGTTCACCTTTGGCGTCGGCTTTGATGTCAACACGATCCTGCTCGACGCCTTGAGCGACGAACTTGGTGGCCGCAGCAGCTACGTCACGCCAGACGAGCGCATCGACGAGCGCGTCGGCGATTTCTACAGCAGCATCAGTACGCCCGTGCTGGCTAACGTGGAGCTTGAGTTTGACGGCAACGTCACCGTCGAGGAAATTTATCCGCAGCCGCTGCCCGACCTGTTCGCGGGCGAGCAGCTCGTCATCGCCGGGCGCTATTGGCTCGATGACGACACGGGCGGTGATAATCCGGGCGAGGTCGCAATTGAGCTGAGCGGCACGGTCAACGGCGAGCGCAACGTCTTCACCTACGAGGGCGAAGAGCTGGCCGACGGCAGCGGCGACGCCTTTGTCGCCCGGCTGTGGGCCACGCGCAAGATCGGCGCGCTGCTCACTCAGATTCGCCGCAACGGGTCGGATGACGAACTGATTGATGCCATCGTCGAATTGAGTTTGGCGTATGGCATCGCCACGCCCTACACCAGCTACATCGCCATTGAGCCCGAGTTTGCTCAGTCCGTGCCGGTGGCCGCGGCCCAAGCGCCCGGTCGCGGTTTTGCCACCGACGATGCCGACTTCGACAGCGCCAATTCCGGAGCTGCCGTGAGCGTGGAGGTGATGACCGATACAATGGCCATGACGGAGGAAGTAGAAGAGACCGATTCAGAAGGGCTTGTGTCGGCCTCACCCACCGTCGTCGCCGCCAGCGGCGAGGCTGCCGTGCGCTCCAGTATCGAAACGAACGAAATGCGCGAGGCCGAAACCGTCGACGAGGCGGCAGACGCCGCATCCGGCCTGCGCAACGTGGCGGGCAAGACCTTCCAGCAGCGGGGGACAGTCGAGAATGCCGACGGCGTCGAGCAGCCGCTGTGGGTCGATGTCGACTACGACGCCGAGTCGATGGGCGAGTTGGATGAGTTGGATAAGATTGTCTTCGGCAGCGATGACTACTTCGAGCTGCTAAATAATCCCAACGTGGATGCCGAATGGCTCTCCATCGGCACGGAGATGATCCTCGTGCTGGATAATGAGGCGTTGCGGATTACGACGGTCGAGCCGTAGCGGCGCAGCGCTGCTGCGCTCTCGCAAAGCGTGCGCGCCCGGCGTTTAGCCGGGCGTCGCACGCGGATTTACCTCGAGTTGTCGCGAACAAAAACTCGGTCGGATCAAGCGTGCAACGCACGGCGCAAGCGTGAGCGGACATGCAACCCCTGCTTTGCGCCGTGCATCGCACGCGATGCGTTCGCGGTCAAGCGGCCTTGATGCCCAGCGACATGGCGTAATGAGCGAAGAGATGCCACAGCGCAATCGACAAAATCACGAGCGCGACCAAGCCGGGCACAACCAGCAGCACCAGCCCTGCTGCCACAGCCAGCGCACCGACCAAGAGGAGCAGCAGCAGATTGAGGAGCATCCGCCCCGCCAGGGCACGCTGGTGCCAGAGCATTTTGGCCTCGCTTGTCGGATTTAGCAGCGCCTTAATTCCCTGGCCCTCCACAGCATAGCGCACGGCGCTCAGGTGCAAGCCCGTAAAAATCAAAAGGGTCAACAGTGAGAGCAGGGCGATCCACACCGACTGGATTGCCAGCGCGCCAACGCTACCGGACGCCGGAACAACGCCGAGAAAGCGCAGGCCGACTTCCAGGAGAACGATGTTGGGAATCAGACCCAGCAGCGGGGCGAGGTAGAGCAGCCCCAGGCCAAAGAAGAGCGCGCCCTCGCGCAGGGCGGTGTGCCAGTGCAGGCGCGGCAAAGCAACGTCCCCCGCGTAAATTCCCCGTACAACCGCCAAGCCATAGCCAAATAAAATCATCTGGCCGACAAGCGGAATCAGCTGCAGCAGCGCCAGCGGGAGAATCCGCTGCAACCAGCCTTTGCGTTGAAAGGGCGCTGCAAGCGCCATCCAGACCGTTGGCGTTTGCTTGCGCTGCTTGTTTTGTTCAAGAATCATCGGGTGGAAGCCCTTTCCGGTTGCGGGCAACTGCTGGAGGAATCGCCATTTGGGAAGCGATGGTCGAACTGCTTGATTAAGTGGACGGCCCGCTCGACGCCGTTTTCGGCGCGAATTTGCCGGCCCAACTCCGCCGCACGCTGGCGCGTGCCCGCGTCGGCGGTGGCCTGCGTAATCGCATCGCCCAAGCGCTCAGCCGTAAGCTGCTTGCGCGGAATCGGGGCGGGCCCCACGCCTAAGTCAACAACACGCTGGCCCCAGAAGGGCTGGTCGCCCATAAAGGGAACGATGATCGACGGCACGCCCGCGCGCACCCCCGCCGCGGTTGTGCCCGCGCCCCCGTGGTGGACGACGGCTGCCATACGCGGAAAGAGCCAGCTGTGCGGCAACTCACCGACGGCGTGGACGGTCTCCGGCAGGTCGTCCACGCTGAGGCCGCCCCAGCCCGCTGCGATGACGCCGCGCTGTCCAGCGCGCGCCAACGCCCCCAGCGCGATGCGACCCGCTTCTTCCGGGTTGCGGCTGCCCATGCTGCCAAAGCCAATGTAGACGGGGGGCTCGCCCGCCTCCAGAAAGTCCACCAGATCGGCGGGCGGCGACCAGCTCGCCGGCTCGTCCAGAAACCAATAGCCGGTGACGTGGTGGCTGGCGGGCCAGTCGCCGGGGCGGGGCAGCACGTGGGGGCTGTAGCCGTAGAGCAAGGGAACCCGCATCTGTTCCAGCTTGCGAAAGGGCCCCCAAAAGGGCGGGCGCGACATGCCCAGTGTTTTGCGCATCGTGCCATCGTTGCCCCTAAAGTTTTGCCAGAAAAGCTGCCGCGTCACTTGGAACGAGAGGGAGTTGAGCAGCCTGCCCAGCGGCAGCTTGGGCACGAGCGGGCTGGGAAAGGCCCGCGTCGGCGTGAAGGGAAAGACGTGCGTCTCCACCAGCGGAATCCCAAAGCGCTCGGCTATGGAAAAGGTTCCCCCGATGCCCGCCATGCCCGTTACGACCAAATCGCTGCCTTCGATCAGCGGCGGCAACTTTTGAGCCATTTTTGCCCCCGCCTTTTTTAATTCCGTACGCATCTTCGCCATGATTTTCAGGAAGTTGCCGCTCTCCATTACCTGCTGCCACTCTTCGCCCTGCACCCTATCCTGCGTGCTGGAGCCCGTCGACGCAAAGCCCAGCCCCGCCTCCGTGACAAGCGCTTCAAAATCGTCGCTGGTTAAGAGGCGGACGCTGTAGCCAGCGTTGCGCAGCCCCTTGCCCAAGGCCACGTAGGGCTGCACATCGCCCCGCGAGCCGGAGGCAACAATCGAAATGTTTTGCATGTGAAATTTCCTTTTCTAACGTTGTGATACGTTCTTGCTCAGCCCGTCGACAATCAAGTCGGCGAGAAAATCGGGCAGTTCGTCCCAGCGCGCTCTCACGGTGGGATCACCCAGGATATGCTGCATCATCAAGCCCATCACCGTGGCGGAAATGGCGCGAATGGTGAGATCGGCGTCGGCGGGGGCAAGACCATGCTCTTCCAGGAAATGCTGTGCCGTCGCCAGCGTCGGCTCCATGATCTGCTTGTAGTAGAGCGCCCGCATCTCTTCGTTGACCATCATCTCCGAGACGACAATCCGAAAGAGGGCAAAGTCATCGCCCTCGCGCGCCATCATCGGATGGGAGAGCGTCATTTTGACGAAGGCGTGCAGATCCATCTCGCTAGCGACGGGCAGAGGGTTCGCCCGCGCATCCTCCATGATCGATTCTCTCATGCGCTCAAAGATGCCCATCAGCAGCGCGGGCTTGCTGTCGAAGTAGTTGTAGATGGTGCCGCCCGCAATGCCCGCCGTTTTGGCGATGTCTTGAATGGTGGTGGGGTGAAAGCCCTTTTCGGCAAAGACGACGGCGGCGGCGTCCAGAATTTGATTTCTGCGGGCGGCAACGAGCTGTTGCTGAATGGGATCGGTCATTGGATTTTTCTCCTTGATAGTAATGATTCAGCTGTCAGCGGATTCGGGGAGCGGATTGAATGGATTCGCTCGCATTCCTTGAGTTCGTAACCAATAGAGCGATTCGGTCGGTCATCAAACGGAAGGATAGTCTCGCCATCCGTTCAATCCGCTCTTGTGAATCCGCTGACAGCTTATTTCCTTAATCCGCTAAATAGTTACCTTTAACGAACAGTTATCCTAGACAACTGTTAATATGAGATTGAAATACAAGAAGCTCATTGTCTAGTTAAATGACTAATCGTTCAAGTGAATGAACACACATTCAAAATGAGCTTTTGTACTTTTCTCTTCCCGTTGATGGCTGGCCAATTGGCTTGGCAACCCTTGATAATAAGAACTAATTTGCCGTTTGTCCTGGCGCTGAACCCACGCTATACTTTTCTTGCTCACCCAACAGGCGCTTGGCTTGTCAAGTCCCTTTACCTTCACCAACCCCTCGTTTCATTCGGGACGAACCGTCCATGCAAAATATCCAAATCGGCTGCGGCCAAATTACCTGGTACAGCGGCGCGAGCGAGCGACCGCCGGAAGCACAGGTGCTCGCCGAAATTGCGCAAGCGGGCTATGCGGGCGCGCCCGCCGGGCCGAACAAGAGCCGCTCTGCCCAAGAGACGCTCGACCTGTTTGCAGCGCACAATCTCCTTCCCGCGCCGGGCTACTTCAGCGCCAGCTTTGAAGATGCCACCCAGGAGGCCGACATCCTTCAGCGCGCCCGCGACCACGCCGACTTTGCTCAAGCGGCGGGGCTGACTGAGCTATACGTGGCCGCTGGAGGCTTTGATGGCTACGTCACCAGCCGCGGACTCACGCGCAGACAAGTCGCCGGCAATGTGCGACCCGAAGATGCTATGAGCGACGCCGAGTTTGAACAGTTTGCGCGCGTGCTCAGCGAAGTCGGCCGGATTACGCTGGCGCAGGGCGTGCGCTCGTGCTTCCACAACCACGTCGGCAGCACGATCGAAACGCGCGCCGAAATCGACCGCCTCTTCGACTTGGTGGATCGTGAAGTCGTCTTTATGGGGCCGGACACGGGCCACCTTGCCTGGGCGGGCGCGGACGTGCTCGACTTTCTGCGCGACTACGCCGACAGCATCTACACGATTCACATCAAAGATGTACAGCGCAGCGTCCTGGAAGAGGGCGTCGCCCAAGAGTGGGATTATGGAACCTTTTCCAAGCACGGGATTTGGACGGAGCTCGGCCAAGGATTCCTAGATTTTCCCGCCATCTTCGATGTGCTGGATGGAGCAAACTTCAGCGGCTGGATCATCATCGAGACGGACGTGACGCAGCTGGCCTCGCCGCTGGAGAGCGCGGTGATGAGCCGCGAGTATCTGCGCAGCCTTGGCTATTGAGGCGCGGAGTGAGCATTCTCAAATGCGAACGGATTTGACGGAATAATGGGTGGCAAAAATCTTGAGCAAGTGCTAAATATCGCGCATCGCTTTGCTCAACAACGCTACCCAGACGCACGGCTGGCTCTTGTGTGCGGAAGCTGGGCGCGTGGTTGCGCGCACCAGGACTCGGATATCGATTTATTTGTCATCGACTCCACTGTGAACGACCTCCTCTTTGAGGGTCTCTTCTTTGACTCCTGTTTGATCGAGGTATGTGCCTTGCCGCCACAGCGGGTTGAGACGTTCTTTGCTTCATCGGCGCGCAATCGCAGCGCGCCCGTACCGCACCAAGTTCTGAACGGTATCGTGGTCGCGGGCATGTTGGGCTATGCAGAAGAGGTGAAAGCAGCTGCGCGAAGCGTCTTGGCGCACGGCCCCGACGAACTCAACACAGTGGAAAAGCTAGATTTACGCTGGCAGCTCACCGCCCTGCTGCACGATTTGACACACGCTGCGGCGGAGGAAGTGCCCGCGCTCGCGGCCCAGTGCCACACGCAGCTGGCCCAGGCCGCCATCGATGCGGCGCGCGGCTGGCGCGGTGAGCGCAAAACGCTGCGGCGCGCGTTGCGCCAGTCCCTACCGGCGCTGGTCGAACCGCTGGATGCGGCGCTAATCGATGCAATCCAAGGCGATCGCCAGCCCATGCTCAAAATCGGGCATCAAATTCTGGAGCAGCTCGGTGGGAGACAGCGAACTTACCTAGAGCGGTATTCACCCCAAAGCGCGGAGTGAGCACGCCCACATGCGCACGGCATCGGGCGTGCCAACCCCGCGCTTGCTTCCCACTCCCCATCTCTCTATTAATCCCTGAATACAAACACGAAAGAGGCAACCAACCATGACCACCTACCGCGTCGGCATCATCGGCTGTGGGCGACCGCGCCAGACCGAGGGCGCAACGGGCTTTGGCATGTCGCACGCCCACGCCAAGGGCTACAGCGAATCGCCACACGCTGAAATTGTCGCCCTGGCCGACATTAGCGAGGAGAACGCTCGCGCCTTCCAGCAGGAGTGGGGCGGCGACGAAATTTACAGCGACTATCACGAGATGCTGGCGCGGGCCAATCTCGACATCGTCAGTATCTGCACGTGGCCCCACTTGCACGCCGACATGGTCGTCGCGGCGGCGGAGGCGGGCGTGCAGGCCGTCCACTGCGAAAAGCCCATGGCGATTACCTTTGGCGATGCGCGCCGCATGGTCGAAACGTGTGAAGCAAATAACGTCCAGCTCACCTTTAATCACCAGCGACGCTTCCTCCCCGCCTTCCGCGAAGCCAAGCGCCTGCTCGACGAGGGCGCGATTGGCGAACTCGTGCGCGTCGAGGGCAGCTGCGGCAACCTCTATGACTGGGGCACGCACTGGTTTGATATGCTCTGCATGTACAACAACGAAACCGATGTCGAATGGGTCATCGGCCAGATCGACGTGCGCGGCCACAAAACCGTCTTTGGCGCGCTGATGGAGGGGCACGGGCTGAGCCACTTCCGCTTCAAAAATGGCGTGGAGGGGCTGCTGATTACGGGGCTGGGCGCAGAGGGCAAACTGCTCAACCGCATCGTCGGCACGGATGGCTTGATCGAGGTGGGCGTGAGCGGCGACGAGCCGCTGCGTCTGTTCAACGGCGAGACGGGCGGCTGGCGCGCCGTCGAGGTGGAGGGGGGTATCCACGGCATGGAGGCCGTGCGCGATGGCGTGCTGGACCTGATTGACGCGCTAAAAAATGGGCGCAGGCCGAAGCTGGCTGGTCGGCAAGCGCTGCGGGCGACGGAGCTGATCTTTGCCACTTACGAATCCAGCCGCCGCCGGGCGCGCATTGATTTGCCGTTGGAAATCGAGGATTCACCGCTGCTGGCGATGATCGAGGCGGGGGAGGTGGTGCTGGCGGAGTGAGGCGCAAAGGAAATTTGCAGCCAAAGTAACAGTACAGCCGTGAGATTTTCCTGTACAGTAAAGGCCCCCGGCCGTTGAACAACTTATCAGGAGACTCACCATGCCTTACGATAGCACGTCCGACCTGCCCGATTCCGTGACCGACAACGTGCCCAAACACGCCCAGGAAATCTACCGGGCCGCCTACAACAGCGCCTGGGACGAGTACAAAGATGCCGACGACCGCCGCGGCGACGCTTCGCGCGAAGAGACGGCGCACCGCGTGGCGTGGGCGGCGGTGAAGCAGAAGTACGAGAAGGACGACCAAGGGGAGTGGGTGGAGAAGGAGGGGTAACTCAGCCGCTATCGAACGACCGTGTGCCCGGACGTGATGGCCGCAGGAGAACCTGCGCGAGCAGCGGATGTCTTACAACCCAAACAGGTAAAGCTCGACGCCCGCAAAGATTTGCTGGTCAATGAGCGTCCGCTCCTGCATTAGATAACGCAGCGCGAGATCGTTCGGGTCGCTGTACCAGACGTGGCTGTAGATAAGCCAAACGCGTTCACGCCCGGCGATCTGCGCCCGCAGCGTGGCCAAATCGGCTGGGGTAAAGCGCGGCTCAATTTCTCCGCGGGCAAAGAGACCATCGGGCAGGCTGTGCTGGGTAACGAACGGAACACACTGCTCCGCTACATAATTGTCCAAGTGATCTTTGGAACAATTTTTGAAGAGCTCATCAAAGTAGTAGCCAAAGGGCAGGCGGCTCCAGCCCGCGTGAAAGAGCAGCAGATCACTCGGCTCGACGTGGGCCGCTACGTGTGCCGCCGCTTGCTTCCACGCTTCCTGGGGGGCTGCCCGCCACGCGTGCGTTAGCGAGAAGAGCGCGAGGGCGCAGAGCCCGGCCACGGCAATCCGCCGCGGGCGCCGGGCCAACGTGGCCGCGCCGCTGGCAACGAGCAGCAGCAGGGGAAGGGCAAGCCAGAGCAGTGCGTGCGCAGAAAAAATTGAGCGGCGCAGGCTAACTAGCAGCGCCAGCGCCAGCGGCAGCGTCCAGAGCCAAGCGAGGAGCCGCCCGCAACGCTGGCGACGGGCGGCAAGCGTCGCCAGGGGCAGGCAGAGCGCGAGGCTCAACGTCGGCAGCAGCCACCAGGGCGTGCCCCACGCGCCGGGCAGCACAAGCGCCAACTCGCCCAGCGTGCTGAGGAGGCGCGGCGGCGTGGGGGGCGGCAGCCAGAAGCGCGCATCGACGGCGGCGGCTTGGGCCAGAAAGGTGGGCAGCCAGGGCAGCCACAGCACCCCCGCTGCCAACAGTGCCCCCGCTCGCCAGGAGCCGCGCGCCCATCGTCCACCTGTGGCAAGCCCCGTCGCGCTGCCCAGCGCAGCCAGCCAGAGCACGCCGATGTTGTGGAGGTAGAGCACCGCCGCCGTGGAGAGCGCCAATCCCACGGCGGCAAAGATGCTGCGGCGAACGGTCGACAAGCGCTCTGGGTGCACGACGCCAGGCTCGTCAACGTCAGGCTCTAAAGGGCTGAGCCGCACAAAAAAGTAGAGTGAAGCGGCAACCGCCAGCGCGAGCGGGGCATACATGCGCGCCTCTTGCGCATAGCGAACGTGCAGCGGCGAAAGCGCCAGCAGCAGCGCGGCAAGCAGGCCAGCGGTTTGGCCGTGCAGCCGCGCGCCGGTGACGAAGAGCAGCGGCACGGCGGCGACGCTGGCGAGGGCGGCGGGCAGGCGCAGCGCAAACGCCGAGCGACCCAGCCCGTCGCGCGCAAAGTGCAGCACCAGGTAGAAGAGCGGCGGGTGCTGATCGAGACGCGCGCTGTGGCTGATAATTTGCGGAATCGACTGCTCGGCGAGCCAGAGGCTAAAGGCTTCGTCGATCCAGAGCGGCTGGTCGGCGAGCGGAAGCAGGCGCAGGGCGGCGGCGAGCAGGAGGACGCCGAGCAGGGCGGGGCGAGTCAAGGGGGGGAGTTGCGCCCTCGAAATGAGGCCGAGGGAATGGGTAGATGGCCGAGCTCAGGGATAGCCCAACCAATTAGTTGGGCTATCCCTGAGCGCCCCTACATTTGCTTCTGCACCTGCCGCTTCATGTAAATCATGAGCGAGTGCAGACCGCGCACCCGCTGCGGCGTGACAATATCCTGTAGACCCAGCAGCCAGTAGATGTCTTCCGGCGCGTCGAGGATCGTCTGCGCCTGCTCGCCATCCAGCCCCTCGACGAGGATCGCGCCGTAGCCGCGCACGGTGGGCGATTCGAGCGGGATGTCCAGGTAGAAGTGGGTCTGTTGGCTCTCGTCCACCTCGGTGTGGAGGAAGACGGGCGCCTGGCATTCGTGAACCTGCTCCATCTCGTCGCGGGCGGCCTCGAGGCGCTGCGGCAGCGGCGGCAAATCCATGGCGTAATCGAGCAGGTATTCCATGCGCTCCTGCCGATCCACGCTGCGAAATTCCTCTACAATATCGCGCAGCTTGCTGGGCAGCGCCTCGATCTTCTCGTCAAACGTTGGGTTGGGCGTCATCAAAAAAACCTTTGTCTATCTAGTTTGTTCTGAATCGTAATCGATTACATAAAACGTTGCTTATTCACGTCGGCCTTGACAGATTTAATCATAGAGGAGGGTTATCTGTCTCGTCAAAACAGATGCAATCAATGTTTGGATTTTGTGATATGATGGCAATGTCCAGCTACTTCTGTAGTGAACCACCGTGAGCGGCAACGCTTCTTTCGCTAACCTTTACAGCTGCACCCGTCGAGGTTACCAATTCCTGGTAAAGCTGTATGTTCTGGTATTCTCTATTTACAACGCTTTCGTTCTTTGGCACAATTGTTACCGTGCTCTTTGCCTGGCTCGCTTGGCGGCTGCGCAAGCGACACATCGGCGCGCTGACCTGCATGGTTATGCTGCTGGCGATTGCCGCGTGGACGAGCTCCTACGCCATGGAGCAGGTCGTTTCGACTCTTAACGCCAAGATATTTTGGCACAAATTCTCTTATTTAGGGATTCCTGTTGTTCCCGCCGCCTGGTTTTTATTCAATGCGCAGATCAGCCGCTTAATTCAGCAGCGGACTCGGCTGTGGATAGCGCTGCTGTCGATTGAGCCACTGCTGCTGTGGGTGATTGCCTGGTCACCTTTTGACGAGTGGATTTGGTCTGGCTACACGCTTGCAACGATTGCCAACTATCCCACGCCTATTTTGGAGGTAGCGTACGGCCCGCTCTTTGCCATTCATACCGGCTTTACTTATTTGCTCTTTCTTGCCGGAACCATCCTCTATGCACGCCACCTGCTGCGGACAATGTTTCAAAGCCCCGAACACATCCTGTGGCTGATACTCAGCGTGCTGACCCCATTTGTCGTCAACGTGCTGCGCATCGCTGGCGTCTCCCCCTTCAGCCTCTTTGACCTCACCCCCATTGCGCTCTCGACCATCGGCGCCACGGCGGCCTGGTACATCTTTCGCTTCCCCCTGCGCGATCTGCTGATGCTGGCGCAGCGCGAAGTGCTGGCCCAGATCGGCGACGGCGTGCTCGTGCTGGATCAGCAAAACCGGGTGACCAACCTCAACGCGGCGGCACAGACCATGCTGGGCAAGAGCGAAGAAGAAGTGCTGCGCCAGCCCATCGAACTTTTGCTGCCGGGCAGCACCCTGGCCATCCACCGCCATCTGCAAACCCACGTGCCGCCCGCTGCCGGCCAACGCAGCGGGCGGCTAAACGCCCCGCCTGCCGAGGTGGAGCGGATTACGATCAAGCTCAAGATGAGGCGGCCCCTAACCAGGCTCTTTTCCAATCAGCCGCTGGTGGATGATTACGAGGAGACGGCCCACATCGAAATCTCGATCTTTCCCCTGCTCGATCAGCGGCCCTTCGTCAACGGCTGCGTGCTGGTGCTGCGCGACGTGACGCCCCAGGCGCGGGCCGAGGAGGAGCTGCACGCGCTGGATAGGCGCTATCAAAATCTGGTGGAGATGGTGCCGGATGCGATTCTGGTGGGCGATCCGCGCCTCGTGATCACCAACTGCAATCGGCGCGCCGCCGAGCTGTACGGCGTGGCGGATATAAGAAACGTCTTTGGCAAACGGCTGGTAGATTTGCTGGCGGAGTCGGATGTCGCCCGCTTTCTCAGCAACGTCTACCGGATGATCGAGACGCAGCAGAACCACAGCGACATCTACCTGCTCCGGCAAATAGATGGCAAGGCGCTCGAAGTGGAGTTGCACATGACGCTTGTACGCGACCCGCAGAACCTGGGGATGCCCCTGGGTTTTCTCGCCGTCATGCGCAACGTCACGGAGCGCCTGCGCCAGGAGGAGGCCAACAACCGCATCCAAAAAATCGAGAGCATTGGCCTGCTCGCCAGCGGCCTCTCCCACGACTTTAACAACCTGCTGACGGGCATGATGACGCAGGGCTCGATTGCGCTCAAACAATCCATGGCCAACGGCCGGGCCGGTGGCGAGCGCAGCGGCGAGGTGCAGCGCCACGTGCAGCAGATGATGCAGCTGGCCCGCCACGCCGCCAACCTGTCGCAGCAGCTGGCCGCCTACAGCGGTCGCGAGACGCCCGAAGTAGAGCCGCTGGATTTTGACGCGCTGGTGGGCGAGTGCATCGAATTGCTCTCCGCCACGCTGCCGTCCACCATCCACCTGCAGCCCCACCTGCAAACCGACCCCTTTGCCGTGGAGGCGGACAGGCGACAGCTGCAGCTTGTGGTGCAGAACCTCGTGCTCAAAGCCGTGGATGCGATAGAGGAGCAGCGCCTCGCCACGGCGCAGACGCAGACGGCCTACGTTTTCGCCTACCCGCAAAAAATTGTCAGCAACGAAGGCCCCTACGATTGGATCGGCGGGCCACAGCTCACCTCGCACTACGAGCAGGATGGCGATCAAATTTTCGTGCAGCAAAATCCGCTAAAGGAGGGCCAATATCTCTGTCTCGCCGTGAGCGCCGGGGCGCTGGAGGATGAATTAGCCCAGGCGGAGCGGCTCTTTCAGCCAGAATTTACCGCCACCAGCAGCGGGCGCGGGCTGGGGCTTTCCGTGCTGCTCGGCATTGTGCGCGCCCACGATGGCGGGCTGGAAGTAGAGCGCCGCGCCAACAGCCACTCGATCTTTCGCATCTATTTGCCCGCGGTGCAGGCTCCCGCCGCAAGCGAAAGCAAAAGCGCGGCCGCCAGCACGCTGCCCACGCTCTCCGGCAGCGCCCTGATTGTCGATGATGATACGGTTGTGCGCGAAACGTTGGCCGAAGCGCTGACCTTCCTGGGCATGCACACAACCGAGGCCACCAACGGTCGCGAGGGGGTGGACCTTTACATGGAGCAGAAGCCCCGCTTTGACATTGTGCTGCTGGACGTAAAAATGCCGGTGATGGATGGTACGGAAGCCCTGACCATTCTGCGCGCGTTTGACTCACAGGCGCGCGTGCTGCTGACCTCCGGCTACACGGGCAAATCCAGCTTGGAAGATCTGCTGCAATCCCCCACCGTTCAATTCCTACACAAGCCCTACAACTTGGACGAACTGGCCTCTTCGCTGAAAGAACTTCTTCAAATGTAAGCAACAGATGTACACATCCCCGCGCCCGCCTTTGGCTGGCCCCTAACTGTGACCAAACTTATATTGCCTTTTGACTGCGGCCACTATAGTAGAGCGGAACTCACCAAGCCGACTTGTTCAACTGGTTGCTCTTCGCCATGCCGCGCGTTCTCACCCTAACCCTCAACCCCGCCATCGATAAAAGCACGAGCGCGGAAAATGTGGTCGCCGAACACAAGATTCGCTGCGAGTCGCCGGAGTTTCATCCCGGCGGCGGCGGTATCAACGTGTCGCGCGCCATCTACAAACTCGGCGGCGAATCGACGGCGCTCTACCTGGCCGGCGGGCCGACGGGCCAGATGCTGGGCCAAATGTTGGACGAGGAGCAGCAGACGGCGCAGGCAGGCGAGGCCGGCCAGCTTTCTCACCGTCGCCGTTGAAATCGAGGGCCTTACGCGCACCAGCCTGACCGTCTTTGAGCGGACAAGCACGCAGCAGTACCGCTTCAACCTGCCCGGCCCCGAAGTCACCCCGGCGGAGCAGGAGAAGCTGCTGACCCACCTGCGTGATTTTTCGCCGAAACCGCACTATCTCGTCGCCAGCGGCAGCTTGCCCAGCGGCGTGCCCGTCGATTTTTACGCACAGATCGCGGAGATCGCCAAAGCCTCCGGCATCAAGCTGGTGCTGGACACCTCCGGCCCGGCGCTGATGGCGGCGCTGGAGGTGGGCGTCTATTTATGCAAGCCCAACGTGCGCGAGCTGAGCCTCCTGGTGGAGCGCGAGGAACGCGACATTAAGGTGCAAGCGATTGCCAACGCTCTCGTGAACGACGGCAAGAGCGAAGTGGTGTTGGTTTCGCTGGGGGCGGCGGGGGCTTTCCTGGCGTGGGCAGAGGGCTGTGAGCGGATTCCCGCGCCAGTTGTGTCCATCGAGAGCAAAGTCGGCGCGGGGGACAGCACCGTGGGCGGCTTTGTGCTGGCGCTAACGCGCGGCGAATCGGTGCCGCGGGCCGCGCGTTTTGCCGTCGCCGCCGGCGCCGCCGCCGTGATGACGCCGGGCACGCTGCTCTGCCGCCGCGACGACACGGAGCGTCTCTTCGCAGAGATGCTGAACAATTGATTCAGCGTAAGGAAAAATTAAAAATTATGGCAACCAGCGCAACCCAGTATTCCACCCAAGCCCGCACCCAGCTGCAGGAGACGATTAACTACCTGCGCGACGGCGTGGGCGAAGTCGACGATGTGCAGGCCAAGGCGCTCTTCGAGACGGCCGCCGAAGTGCTGGGCGGGCTCAAGAAGGCCTTTGCCGATTTTGAGCGCGGCGCCGAATCCGCTTGGCAGCGGCAAAATCAGTAGCGCCACGACGGTCTCCCCGGCCCTATTCATCAACCACTCAATGACTGGAAAATTCTCATGGCAGACACAACCGTTAAAAAAATCGATTCCGCGCACTCCCCCAAAGGCGAGATGGGGCAAAAGTATCTGGCCTCCGGCAAAGCGATAGCCATGCGCATGTGGGAAAACGAGCAGCCTTCCGACGATAAAACGCTCCACACGCGCGATTACGAAACCGTGGGCTACGTGATTTCCGGGCGCGCTGAGCTGCACGTTGAGGGGCAGATGGTGACGCTGGAGGCTGGCGATTCGTGGGTCGTGCCGCAGGGGGCGAGCCACGCGTACGTAATTACCGAAGCGTTCACCGCCGTCGAGGCCACGCATCCGCCCGCCCACGCCCACGGGCGCGACGACGCTTAGACCTTTGTGCTAGGCCAACTCGTAATTTTGGCGCACGTGGCGCTGGCTATTGTGCTGGGCGGCGTCATCGGGTTGGATCGTGAAATTTCGGACAAGCCAGCGGGCTTGCGCACCAATATGCTGGTGGCGGCGGCGGCGGCGCTGCTCGTCTCGCTGGGCAACGTGACCCTGGACTATTTTACGCGGGGCGGCAACAACATTCAGGCCGACCCGATCCGCATTTTGGGAGCCGTCATCACCGGCGTCAGCTTTACCGGCGCGGGTACGATTCTCCACAACCGCGACAAGCCCGACGTGCGCTGGTTGACAACCGCCGCCTCGCTGCTGCTCTCCGCTGCCGTCGGCATTGCCGTGGCGCTGGAGCAGTACATCCTGGCCGTCGGCGTCACGCTGTTGGTGATGTTTGTGCTGCGCGGCGTCAAGTGGCTGGCTCGCCGGGCTGGCTGGGCTTATGACGTGGAGGCAGAACAGTAGAAAAATTTAGAAGAGGACAAACCATGCAAGACAACTACGTTGAGTACGACAAGAAGCTGCGGCACTCCATGAAAAACATCGCCAAGAACGCCGTCTCCATGAAGGCCTACACCGATTTGCACGTGGCCGCCACGCAGAATGGCGAACTAAGCATGAAGATCAAAGAGCTAATGGCCATGTCCATCGCCATTGCGACGCGGTGCGAGGGCTGTATCACCTACCACCTGCGCAATGCGCTGGAGGAGGGGGCCACGGCCAAGGAAGTCTACGAAGCGGCGGATGTCGCCATTATGATGGGCGGCGGCCCGGCGGTTGTCTACGCGGCGCTGCTGGACGAGATGCTGCCGCAGTTCCAGGAGTCGCTGGGCGATTCTTAAGTTCTGTTGACATTTTGCCAAACGAGCTTGACGGGGAGGACGAGCGCGGCCCTTCCCCCACGCGTGGGGGAAGGGAGCCTCGTCCTCCCCTCTCCCAGGATGGGCTTAGCTTTACCCAGAAGTAGGAGGAGGGAGCAGCAAAGCGGGGAGGGCAGAGAAGAACCCCCATCCCCGGCCCTTCCCCCGCGAGCAGGGGAAGGGTGACTGGTTGATGAAGCGGTCGCGATGGGACGGTCTCTCTTTGTTTATCGAGCGGGCGATGTCACAGAACAGCCGCAGAATCAAGGAGTCGACAGAAGGCCCCCTCCTTGCCGGCGGGGAGGGGGTTGGGGGTGGGGTGTTGCCCGGCCCGCGATGCGCCGAGATTCGGTGGTGACTTGTGGGTAAAGGTAAGCAGGATGGGAGAGGGGCCGGTGGTGAGGGCCAATTCTCAAATGTCAACGGAACCTAAACTTTAACTAAAAGCGGGGCAAAAGCATAGGGGCACGCCATGGCGTGCCCCTATGCTTTTGCCCCGCTTTCTACGCAACGCCCAGCCGTTCGCGCAGATTGCGCACCAACTCCGGCTCGTCCGGGATCGGCTCCACCGGCGTGTGCAAAATGTCGGCGATTGTCTCCACCGTCTTTGTCAAGTACGTTTGGCCGCTGGGCAGCGTGCGTTCGGGGTCGAGGTAGCCGCCGGGGCCGTCGTGGGCCATGTGGGGCAGCTGGCGCGTTTCGATGCGGCCGCTGCGCTTGCCCTGGTTCCACGTCGACGCCCACATCATGCGCCAGCGGCCGGGAAAGATCATGCCCAGCCGCTGCACCGTGTCGCGCGTGCCGTAGATGTGCACCACGTGGTCGATGCGGTTGATCAGCGGCATGGAGCTGAGCACCCCGCCCAGGGAAATCACCTGCACGGGGCCTGTCAAAATTTGCGCCAGGTAGGGTGCGGCGCCCACGGCAACCTGTCCGCCGCCGCTGTAGCCGATGATCGTCAGCGGCTTCTCGCTGTGTGTGTCGTACCCCTGCCGCTTTAGCTCGCGCAAAATAACTTTGGCCGCGCCGTTGCTAAAGAAGGCTCCGTAGCGATCATCCGCGCAGACGAGCACCTGGAAGAGATTGCGCAGATTGATGATAAAGCCCAGCCGCCGCTGGCCACTCAGCTTGCGCTTGAGCACCCAGCGCCACAGCGGGGCCAGCAGCCGATTCTCCAGCAGCCCCCGGTTGGCAACGGAGTAAGGGTAGATGTCTTCGATCAGGCAGATATTCGGCAGCGCCTCGCGCAGCGCCTGGAGGAAATGCTTCTCCTCCGGCACGTTGACCTCCTCCGTCGAGCCGCCGATGCCGGTGAGGAAGACGACGTAGTGCGCGGCGTCGTGGCAGGGGCCGTGGCCGCGGCTTTTCGTGTCGCTATCGGTTGTATTATCCTCGCCTTCCGCCTCGGCCCGCTCGCTATCCGTCAGCCACCAGCCCGCCCACCAGCCCATCGTCTCCAGCGGGGCCAGCATCAGTGCAACGATCAGCGCCGCTGCCAGCGAGAACAGCAGAGTCTCCGAGTTGTTTAAGAGAAAGTTGAGCGCGGTTTCCACAATTGACTGCATCAGCGCGACTCCTCGCCCGTTAGAATTTTGCGGTAGTTACGCACAAGCGAGCGGCCCGCCACCCAATTTTGCAGCCAAATCAGCGGTCGCAGCAGGGTAAACTGCGCTACTCCCATGATTACCGCCGCCGCACCCAGCACGATCAGCGCCCCCTGCCAGCCAAAACCCAGCGTCATCAAAATAATATAGAGCAGCGCGGCGCTCGTCACGTAGAGAATACGCACCAGGCAGCTGCCCAAATAGGGCATCAGCCCAAAGATGGCCAGCACCAGCGGCAGGTAACCGGACGCCGTCAGCGCTGTGGCGTCGTGTAGGGTGAGCGTTACGTTGGGAAAGCGCCGCCCGACAATGTAGATTGCACCGACCCACACAAAAAATGTGAAGGCAAAGGTCAGCGCCGCAATAATGAGGCTGCCGGCAAAGCGCCACGGCGGTACCTGGTTGGCCAACAAAATCAAGCTGCGCCCCAGCGTCGCTGAAACGCTTGTGATCAGCACGATCGTGAGAATCAGCGACCAGTCCATGGCGGTAAACAGCTCGAACAGGTCTTGGGCGAGTAGATCATTCATAGCCGTGTTGAAAAGCCGGTGTTGCGTAGCGAAGTAGGTCACCTTTGCGCCGCAAGGTAACAGGGTTGTCTAGCAGAACCAACTCTGGGTTTACAAACCTTCGCGGTTAAGTCAAAATTGTCACATGGCGGAGCATACGTGACCTACTGCTTCGTCGCCCGCTTGCGACGCGCCTGCCGCTCGCGCCGAATCTGCTCGCTCATCGGCAGCGCCGGACCGTTGCGCAGCACGTTGATGATTTCGGCCATGATGCAGACGGCGATTTCGGCGGGCGTGCGCGCGCCGATGTCGATGCCGATGGGCGCGTAGATGCCATCAAATTTTTGCGGGGGAATGTGTTGCTCGCGCTCCAGCAGCTCGAAAACGGCGCGCACGCGGCGCTGGCTGCCGATCATGCCGATGTAGGCCAAATCATCATCCAACACCTCCAGCAGCGAATCGACGTCGTACTGGTGGCCGCGCGTGACGAGCACGATGTAGGTGTGGCGGTCGAGCAGCCCGGCGTCGCGCAAGCTTGCCAGTTCGGCGCGAAATTCGCCGGCGATCACGCGATCCGCCGTGGGGAAGCGCGACGGGTGAGCGTACTGCGGTCGATCGTCCAGCACCGTTACTGAAAAGTCGTTGATTTTGGCGATCTGCGCCAGCGGCACGGCGATGTGCCCCGCGCCCACCACAATCAGGTGCGGCGGCTGCGCCTGCACTTCAACAAACAGCTTAACCGTCCCTTCGTCCGTTGCATAATCCAGGTGACGGTGCTCGCGTACGTCCAGCGCCCGCCGCGCGTCGCGCACGATCCGCAAGGTGAGCTCGTCGCACAGCGCCAGATTGCCCAGGGGCGCTCGCTCCTCGTCCGCCCACAGCAGCAGCCGCTGCCCCATTGCCCCCGCCAGCGATCCCGTCGCCTCGGTCACGCTGATGAGCGCAACGGATTCGCGCCGCTCGATGGCTTCGACGAGTGCGTCCAAAATTTTATCTTGCATGTGGAGATTTTAACGCGGAGGCGCAAAGACGCAAAGGAGCGGCTTCGTTCATGAAGCCTTTCCTTTGCGCCTCTGCGCCCTTGCGTTAACAGTGAGATTAATTGCTCAATCAGGTTAGCAAATTCAAACTGCTTGATTCTCTTGCCCAATCAAGATAGAATAGTTTGCAACAGGCTTCAACATTTTAGGAGACTCGCCATGTATTCGCCCTTCCCAGGCATGGACCCGTTCCTGGAAAATCCCATCGATTGGCCCGATGTGCATCATCGGTTAATCACGCAGATCGGCGACATGATCGTCAGCAAGGTCTCGCCCAATTACTTTGCGCGCATTGAAGAGCGAGTCTACATCACCGATCCCATTGCGGACCCCGGTTTCCGGCTCGTAATTCCCGATGTGGCCGTAACAAGCATTCGGCGTCCGGCGCAGCTGAAGCCAGCGGGCAATTTGGCGGGCGGCGTGGCGATTGCCGAGCCGATGGAGGTAGAGATCGAGTTTGAACCGGAAATTCACGATCGCTACATCGAGATTCGGGATGCACGCGGCAACGAAGTTGTCACCGCCATCGAGCTGCTTTCGCCCGCCAACAAGGTCGCCAATTCGCGCGGTCGTCAAGCGCTGCTGGCCAAGAAGCGCGACCTGCTGGCCGCGGGCGTCAACTGGCTGGAGATCGATTTGCTGCGCGCTGGCGAACGAGGCGAGCGGATTGCGGGCGAGAGTGCCTACTGTGTTGTGCTTCAACGACCCCCCCGCTCCGCTACCCACTACGTTTGGTTTGTTGCCCTGCGCGACGAATTGCCCAACGTGGCCGTGCCCCTGCGCCGAGAGGATGGCGACGCTCCATTGGAGCTACAGCGCGCCCTCAACGAAACCTATCGTCGGGCACGCTACGATCTAAGCGTCGATTATACGCAACTGCCCCCGCCGCCCGACCTGTCACGCACCGATGCCGCTTGGGTGCAGCGCCAGATTGAGGTGTGGCGCGCCGCCAACAACGGCAGCTAATCGCTACACAAACGCCGCCGTTGTCGGCTTGATCACGATCTCCGCGATGTGGGCGCGCGGGTGCAGCGTGGCGACCAAGAGCGCCGCCTGCGCCACATCCTCCGGCTGCAAAATCTGCGCGCGATGCTCGTCGCTGGGCACGACGGGGCGATTGTCCAGAATCGGCGTGTTGACTTCGCCCGGCGAAATCACGGTGGCGCGGATGCCGTGATCTTTTTCCTCCAGCGAGATCGATTTGGTGAGCGCGGACTGGGCGTGCTTGGAGGCGCTGTAGGCCGCGCCCGCCACCACGCTGGGCCGAATCCCCGAAATCGAGGTAACGCTGATCAGCACGCCGTCCTGCCGCTCGCGCATCTGCGGCAGCACGGCGTGGATCACGTTAAAGGTTCCCGTGGCGTTGATGCGCAGCAGCCGATCCACCACCTCCGGCGTCAGCACGTCCAGCCCGCGGTCGGGAATGTTGACGCCCGCGTTGTTGACCACGATGTCGATCTGCCCGTGTCGCTCGGTGATTTGCGCCACCGCCTCGTCGACTGCCGCCCGCTCGGCCACGTCCAGCGCCACAACATCCACCGTACCTGCGTCGTCGACGTCCGCATTGGCCGCGTTGATTGCGTCCGCCGCCTCATGCAGCTTTTCCTCGCGCCGCCCGCTGATGACGACCTGTGCGCCTTCGCGGGCAAAGAGTTCGGCAATGCCGCGCCCGATGCCCGTCCCGCCGCCGGTGATGAGGGCGACTTTGTCTTTGAGTTTCATCGTTAACCTCCAGTTTTTTAATGCGGAGGGCGCGGAGGAAGAGGCGCGGAGAAGCGCGGAGGGGAGACAGTTGTCATTTCGAGTAGGTCAACGAGGCAAGTGGATCAACGAACCATTGCCGGCGAGAAATCTGTTGGTGGCACGCAAGCCGCTAGGTAAATCACCAAGCCGCTGCGTTGAGCACGTACGATTTCTCCCTTCGCTCGAAATGACATCCTTCCCTCCGCGGCCCTCTGCGCCTCCTCCGCGCGCTCCGTGTTGAATTTGTTTGCTCTTACCCGTTCCGCCCCGGCCACACGTCGGGGTTGACGAGATAATCCGGTCGCTCGCCGTTCAAAATTTGCAGCAGCTGCCGCGTGATGCCCGTCTGCATCAGGTGCTGGCCCATGTCCGTAAACGAGGCAATGTGCGGCGTGGCGACAACGTTGTCCATCTGCAGCAGCGGGTTCTCCGGCAGCGGCGGCTCCGGGTCAAAGACATCGATGGCCGCGCCGGCGAGGTGGCCGCTTTGCAGCGCCTCGATCAGCGCCGCTTCGTCCACAACGGGGCCGCGCGCCGCGTTGACCAGGTAGGAGCCGGGCTTCATCAGCGCCAGCCGCTCGGCGCTGGCGAGGCCACGCGTTGCATCCATTAAAGGGCAGTGCAGCGTAACGAAGTCGGCTTGCGCAAAGAGCGCATCGAGATCATCCTCGCGCGTGGTGTAGTCCGTGCCGTCGATGGCCTCCGCCGCAAACGGGTCGTAGACGACCACGTTCATGCGCAGGCCCAGCCCGCAAATTTCCGCCACCCGCCGCCCAATCCGCCCAAAGCCGACCACGCCCAGCGTGCGCCCGCGCAGCTCCGTGCCGCGCATCGCCGCGCGCTCGACGGCCTGCCCCTGCATCTGGCGGCTGCCCGCCACCGTGCGCTTGGCAATGCTCATCAGCAGCGCCACCGCGTGCTCGGCGGTGGATTCGCTGGGCGCGTCCGGCGTGTTGATCACGGCGATGCCGCGCTCGGTCGCATCGGCCAACACGATGTTGTCGACGCCAATCCCGGGGCGTGCGATCACGCGCAGCGAAGCGCCCACCTCGTCCATCAGCGCGCCATCGGTGATCAGCGTGTTGCCCAGAATCATGCCGGTTGCGCCCGGCAGTTGATCGAGCGGGCCGTTTTCGATGATTTCAGCAACGGGCTCCAGCTGGCTGCGCGCCTCGGGGGCGGGGCTAAACTGGAACCACAGTTTCGGTTTGGTCATAGGGGAGTTTCCTTCGGTGCGTGTTGAGGGTGAAAGCAGTAACGGGTGTACTTTACCGCAAGTTGGTAATTGTGCGTAATGCGTGGTGCGTGGATTGGTAGTTTGAGCGACTGCATGGCGAGCACAAAACCACTTGCCCCACCAGCCAACCGTAGGTCACGTATGCTCCGTTATGTGTCAACCTGGTATGACCTCGAAGGTTGTCGAACTCACGGCGAGACGGGATAGATGAGCAAGTCACCTTGCGGAGCAAAGGTGACTTGCGTAACTCTAACAGTTCACGCACCACGCACCACGCACCACCATCATCCCCTCCCAATCGCTCCGCGCACGCGACCGCCGCTGGCCGTTAGCCGACGCCGCGCTTCGTCCGCGCCTACTTCCACCAGCCCCATCACAACCGCCGTTTTCACCTGCCAATCCGCCCCGTCCAGCAGCGACCTCGCCGCTTCCACCGATTCATCCGTCACCGTAGCGACGATGCGCACGGCGCGCTCGCGCAGCTTGGCGTTCGTCGGCTGCACGTCGATCATCAAATTTTCGTAGACCTTGCCCAGCCGCACCATCACGCCCGTGCTGATGGTGTTGAGGACGAGCTTCTGCGCCGTGCCCGCGCGCAGCCGCGTGCTGCCCGTCAACACCTCCGGCCCGACGACAACCTCGATGGCGACTTCGGCAATCTCGCCGATGGCGGAGCCGGGGTTGCACGCCACGGCGGCGGTGAACGCACCACTCTCGCGCGCCCAGCCCAGCCCGCCCGCAACGTAAGGCGTGCGCCCGCTCGCCGCCACGCCGATCAGCGCATCGCGTGCGGAAAAGTTGTGCGCTGCCAAATCGCGCCGCCCCTGCTCGGCATCGTCCTCCGCGCCCTCGACGGAGCGCATCATCGCCGCCGCCCCGCCCGCAATCAGGCCAACAACCTGCGTCGGGTCGATGCCAAAGGTGGGCACAAGCTCCACCGCATCCAGCACGGCGAGCCGCCCGCTGGTGCCCGCGCCGAGATAGAAAAGTCGACCGCCGTTTGCGAGCACGTCGCCCACGCGCTTGATGACTTGAGCGATCTGCGGCAAACATTCGGCCACGGCCAGCGGCACGTCGGCGTCCAGCCGGTTGATAAGCCGCGCCAGATCGAGCGGCGAGAGCGCGTCGAGGTTGTGGCTGAGGGGGTTGCGTTGTTCGGTGGGGGAAAGAGGAGGCATAGTGCGTGGTGCGTGGTGCGTGGTGCGTGAACTGGTAGTTTACGCGGTTGGGTTGTTGATGCAAAACTGAGCAGCTAACTGGTTCACGCACTACGCACTACGTGAAGTCGCCGCCAGCCACGCCGCGCCAACGGCTGGCTCCACGGTTGGCCGTACAATTTCCGCACGGGGCGCGACTTGGCGGATGCGGGCGCGCAGCCGATCCTGGAGCGGGCCGGGCCGCAGGTTGCCGCCGGAGAGCACGAGCGTAAATTCGGCGCTTGCCATGTCCAAGCGCCGGGCCACGGCCTCCACCGCCGCGGCCAGCTCGTCCGCGGCTGCATCGAGCAGCGCATCGGCGACCGGATCACCCGCTGCGGCGCACTCAAAGACGAAAGGGGCCAGCGCGGCGACGCGGCTCCAGGCCAGATCGCCGTAGAGCCACGGGATGAGCTGCTGCGGTGCGTCGAGGCCGAGGTGTTGCAGCACGGCTTCCGTGAGCGCGGTGGCGGGGCCGCTGCCGTCGGCGGCACGGGTGATGGCGTGGAGCGCGCCGCTGCCGAGGGCGTGGCCGCTGCCGTGGCGATCCAGCAGCGCGCCCCAGCCCGCCGCCCGCTGGCGCTCGCCCCGCTCGCTGTAGCCCAGCACAATCATCCCCGTGCCGCTAACGGCGACGATGCCGTGCAGCTTGCCGCCCGTGCCGCTCGCCAGCGCGGCGACGCTGTCGTTGTAGACGCTGATTTGGGCGCGGGGCAGCCGATCGCGCGCCCAGCGTTTGACGAGCTCGATGTCCGCGGGCCGATCGATGCCGGAGAGGCAGAGGCAGATGGCGGCAACGTCGGCTGCTTGTGCACGAGCCTGCACCAGCGCCGCGTCGATGGCGAGGTAGATGTGGCGCCGCGCCGTTTCGTCGCCGACGCTGTTGCGGTTGCTCGAGCCGCTGCGGCCCCAGCCAGCAACCTCGCCCGCGCTGCGAGCAGCGTCGCCCCAAGCTGGAAGGGAGAGCGCGGCGCAGACCGTTTTCGTGCCGCCGCCGTCGAGACCGAGCAGAATCCCTCCCCGCTGCACTTTATCTGTGAGGGGGCCAGAAGCTGGAGGAGGGGATGAAGTCTCCATGTTACCCGCCCAGCTGATCGCAATTGTTCGTCGGCGTCTCGCCGTTGACAATCGCGCGCATCCACGCCAGCGTATTGAGGTGGCTGGCCTGGCGCGTATTGAAATGCTCGACGGCGGGCAGCGGCACATAAGTGACGGATTCGCTCTGCTCACACAAATCGACGGCGAACTCACGCTGCGTGGGAGGCGTGACGACGGTATCTGCCGTGCCCTGGAAGAAGACCACCGGAATATCAAAGCCGCCGTAGATGCCGGCGTAGTTGGCGTTGAGCACAGCGTCGAAGAGCGGGTACTGCTGGCCCAGGTTGTCGCTGCGAATAGCGCTGAGAAAGGTCGGGTTGTACATCACCGCTGGGTCGGAGACGTAGAGCGAGAAGAGCTGGTCGACGCAAAGGTTGGGCGCGTCGTAGAAGTCGGGGACGAGGCGCTCGGCCAGCACCTGTTCGCCCGTGATCACCTCTGGGCCAAAGAAAAATTGGTAGGCGTAGACGATGGCGGGCGCGAAGATAGCATTTTCCTCCAGCAGCCGACGCACGTTCGTCGTGGCGCCGTGGCTGATAATGCCGCGCACGGGCAGCTCCGGCGCATACTCGCGAGCAAAATCCTTGGCGGCAAAGGCGGCGTGGCCCCCGTTGGAGTAGCCCGCGTAGAAGACGGCATCCAGCGGCTGCGCATCGATGTCGTCGTTCTCCGCCAGCAGATTGTAAACCGCGCGCGTCGCGTCGAGCAGCACGCGCGCCTCCAGCTCGGAGATAAAGTATTCGTGGATGCGGTCGTTGTCGTCGTAGCTCATGCCGTCGGGGAGTATGGCGATAAAGCCCTGTGTCGCAAGGCTGAGCAGGTAGGTGCGGTAGAGCCCCCAGTTGCGGCCCAGCTCATACTCCAGCGAGGGCGCACAGCCGTCGCCCAGCCCCGTTGTGCCCGGCGAGTAGCCGATGATGGGAAAGGCTTCGTCGGCGCGCGGCACGTAGATGTCCGCCTGCGCATCTTCGACTTCGCCATTCTCGTTGACCGTCTCGAACGAGACGCGATAGATATCGACCGCGTACTGCGCGGGCAGCAGATTGCTTTCGGGGTAGAAACCGGCGCTCAGTTCATTGATATCGCGCGTGTTGACGCGTTCGACGCGCGTCACGTCCAGCAGGCCGCCCGGCCCGTCTGGAATCTCGACGGCGTTGCCCTGGGCCGCGGCGTCGGCGTTGGGCTGGCCGTCGCTGAGGGCGCTGGGGGCGTTCGCCTCGGCTTCAGCGGGTTCTGCCCCAGCTTCCGGGGTGGGCGGCGCGGCGTCGGCGGTGGCCGTGGCGCGCTCGGCGCGCTGCTGGGCGCGGAAGGTGGCCGTGGCGCGGGCAGCAGCGGCAGCGCCCAGCCGGGTGGGCGTGGCGGGCGACTCGGTGGGCGACTCGGTGGGTGACTCGGTGGGCGCTTCGGTGGGCGACTCGGTGGGTGACTCGGTGGGCGCATCCGTCGCCGTACCTGCCTCTGTTGCAGTCTCGGTGGGCGCTTCGGTGGGCGCTTCGGTGGGAACATCCGCGTCCATCGGCGTTGGCGCTTGGGCGACGAATAGGAACGCGTCGTTCTCTGCGGTGATTTCTTCTCCTCCGGTCACGGGCTCGGTTGCGGAGAGCGCATCCGTTTGGGTCAGCGGCTCTGTTAGCGACATCGAATCAGAGACCGGCGCTGTGTCGCTGAGGGTGGAGGTGGGTGCACTCTCGTCCGCCTGGGGCAGCGCGGCGAGTTCGGGCATGGGCATGTCGCACGCACTGAGCAGCAGCGCGCTGAGCAGGGCGAGGGTCGCGAGGATGGCGATGAGCCGCGATGAGCGCACGGCAGCGTGGCGATGCATTGAACAAGGTCTCCTAGCAGAAGATAAAATTAAAGTGAACTAAGGTGTGGGCGTAGGCGTTGCCGCGCCGCTGGGCGTGACGCGCGCCAGCGTGGTGGCGAGCAGCGGGTTTTGCACGGTCGTGGCCGCGCTGTCGCCGCGGTTTTCGGCTTCGCCATCATCGCCGTTTGGCGCCGGCGTTGCCGTGGCGCTGCTTCCGGATGGCGTCGCTGCTTCCTCCGTTTGGGCAGCTTGTTCCGTAGCGTCTCCCAGTTTGGCCCCATCACCGGGTTCAGCAGTGGGCGTCAGCCGCGCAAGCTGCGTTGCCAGCAGCGGTGGCACGGGCGTTGCGCTGGCGCTATTTTCGCTGCCCTCTCCGGCATTGGCCCCGCTGCCCGGCGTGGGCGTCGCGTCGGGCGTTGGCTCGCTACCGCCCGGCGTGGCTTCATCCTCTATTGGATCAACGCTTGCGGGATCAACACTGGGCGCAATTGCGGCGGCGATTTGTTCGGCCACGTAGCGCTTGCCGCGCGCGGTCAGGTGTTCGGTGTCGCTAAAGTTGAAGGCCTCCAGGTCGGTCGACAAATCGAGCAGAAGCGGCGGCTCGTCAAAGCTGGTGGCCAGCGTTGTGCGCACCACCTCTACGTTACGGGCAAACTGGGCGCGAAAGGCTGGGCCCACGTAGGCGTCGCCGAGATCGGCGTTGACGGGCGTGAGATAGAGCAGCACGGTGGTGCCCTGCGCCCGCCAAAGCTCCACCGTCTCGGCAATGGCCGCCAGCTTGCGGTGGCCGGGGTCGAGCGCATTCATGTAGTAGTAGGTCAGCACCTCATCCAGGTCGTTTTCCTGGGGTGCGCCGGCGTAGTAGGCAAAGTCATCGCCCGCCTGCTCGCCATCGGCATCTTCATCGGGCAGCGCATCGAGCGCGGAAACGCCCGTCAGCGCCTCGAACTCAGCCACGTCGCCCACGGGCGTGGTGTTGCTGTAGACGGTGGTCGCCAAAAATTCATCCTGGGTAATGTCGGCGTCAAAGCCGCCCAGGATGTCCAGCGGGCGAGCGACAAAGCGCGCCAGCGGCACGCCAAGCTGCAGTACCGTCTGCTCTTCAACAAACTGGTAGCCGGGGCGTAAATTCCATTCCGGCGAAAACGAGCGCATGTTGACGGGCAGCACTACCCACGCCGGCGCTTGGGCCTCCCCACCCGCCCCCAACTCACGCGCGGCGGCCTCTGCATAGGCCTGGTAGACCTCGAAGCCGTAGGCCGCGTGCGACACTTCGCCCACCGTCTGACTAGGCAGCAGCGTTTGCAAAATTTGCGGCGTCGTCTCTGTGCCGCGCGGATACCAGAGCGTGCTGTCGCCGAAGTAGAGCACGTCGACGCCCTCGTGAAGCAGCGTCTCGAACTGGAGAATTTCAGTGGGAATATTGGCGGGGTAGGCCAGCGCCACCGCCGCCTGTGCGCCCAGCAGCAGCGCGACGAAGAGAATCGAGCGAAGGAGAAAAGACTTCATGGCGTGGCGGATCGGTCATTCCGAACGGATGGGGGAAATTTGTACGTAACCAACGAGTTCGCATTTGTCTGGCACGAGCGCGTGCCCACCGCATGTAGGCAGCGTTGCTATATTCAGGCAGCGCGGATTTCGTCTGCTGTGAAAGGATTTCTCCCTTCGGTGTCGTAGGGGCGATCGTTGTCGAACGAAATGACAATTCGTCAATTCGCCGCCAGCGTGCCGCAGTCGTTGCGGGGCTGGCCGCCGTTTAGGATGTTGCGCATCCAATCCAGCGTGTCGCGGAAGCCGGCCTGGCGCGTTTGGAAGTGGTCAACGCCCGGGTAGTTGATGCTCGTGACGGGCTTGCCCTGCTCGCACAGCTGACGCATAAAATGCTGGTTGGTCTGCGGGTAGACAACCGGATCGCTGAGGCCGTGGGCCAGCAGCGCGGGCGTGCTGGGATTGGCGGCGCGCCCGGCGTCGTTGATGGCCATGCGCTCGTAGAAGCTGGGATACTGCTCCTGGATGCGCTGCCCAAAGAGCGCGCCGGTAAAGTTGGGGTTATACATTTGGTTGGGATCGTCTTTCCAATACGCATAGGCCTCGTTTACGCACTTGACCGCTGCATCTTGATAGAAAGAATTCAGCCAATTCTGCGCGAAGACATCTTCCGGGCTAATCGTATTGGCCCCGTAAAAGTCACGGTACGCATAGACGATGTAGGGAGCCAGCGCGGGCTGCTCGCGCAGGAGCGCCTCCACGCTGGGCGCGTTGGCGTGGCCGATAACGCCCCGGATGCGGCTCGCCACGTCCGGCGCGTACGAGGCGGCGTAGCTGTCGCCGGAGAAGGCGCCGTGGCCGCCCTGCGAATAGCCCGCAAAGAAGACGTCGTTCTGGGGGCGGGCCAAAATGTTCGACGAAGGCGGATTCTCAAAAAATTCGTAGACGGCGCGCGTGGCGTCCAGCATCACAAAGGCCTCTAGCTCGGCAATGAAGTAGGGGTGGGTGCGCGCAAAATCGTCGTAGCCCTGCCAGAGCGGCAGGATCGAGATGTAGCCCTGTGCGGCGTAGGTCAACATATGGGTGCGATAGTTACCCCAGTTGGTGCCGCCCGCGACATCTTCGTCCAGCGGCGCACAGTTGTTGCCGATGCCCGTTGTGCCCGCGCCGTAAACGAAAACGGGAAAGCTGGTTTCGACATCCACACGTGGGATAAACAGATCGGCGCGGATAGGGACAACTTCCTGCCGCTCGTTAAGCGTTTGGAAGCGCACGCGGTAGCGATCCACGCTGTAGAGCGGCGCGACTTGGTTGGTCGTTTGGTAGAAGCCCTGCGTGTACGCGCTAATTACGTTGGACTGCACTTCTTCGATTAAAAAGGCTTCGACAATCTGACCCGTTTCGCCCGTATTTGACTCCTCGATTTGTTCGCCAGCAATGCGCTCCTCCTCGCTTTCCACGTCCGGGCCCTGAAGCACGGGCGTGGCGGTGGGCGGCGGCAGGGCCACGCGCTGGGGCGGGGCAACCTGTGGCGGCACGGGCGCGATCGGCGGGTTGGGTCCGGTCGGCCGGCGCGAGGGAGCGGGCTGATCAAAGCCGGGATTGCAGGCCAGCGCGGCGAGAATTAGGAGCAGGGGGACGATGAGAATTTTCCAACGGTAAGACGGCACGGCGAGATTCCTTGTGCTATGGCAAAATGCAGGGGGACGGGTACGGGCTGTCATTTGAGTCGTTTACGAGTGATCACTCTAGGGTTGTCATCTCAAGGCAGCTGTTTGCCGAAGAATGCTGTCGACACAGCCGTCATTACAAATGAAATTCTAAGCGCCGTCAAAAATGGCGGGTGGCGAATAAAGTTGCCAAACCAATACTACCAACGAGACTTTAACGCGGAGACGCAAGGACGCGGAGAGAAGCCCGTTGACAAACAACGCTTTGCGCCTCTGCGTCTCCGCGTTAATTTTGCCCAATTTCCCGAAGTCTCATTGTTATACTAAAGCGTTATACTAAAGCGACCAAGCAAAAGCGTTTGGCAAAACGGTTGCTTCAGTCTACTATTGATTCAGCCTAGACTAAAAACTAGGAGCGCGCATGAATTTTGCATGAACGTTCCTGACAAAACGGTTACAAAGTTATGAATATCTTAATCACCGGCGGTGCGGGCTTTGTTGGGCGCGACTTGGCGCGCACGCTGCGGCAGCAGGGCGAGCTGGCCCTCGGCTCCACCGCTCGAGACGCCGCCACGCAGCCCATCGAGCGCATCACCCTCTTTGATCAACGGGCCGCGCTGGACAATTTACCCGCCAACTTCCTCGACGAGTCACGTCTGCACGCCCGGCCCGGCGACATTGCCAGCGCCGAGGACGTGCGCGACGCCGTTCAGGATGCGGACGTGATCATTCACCTCGCTGCCGTCGTCAGCGGCGGGGCCGAGGCTGATTTTGACTTGGGCATGCGCGTCAACCTGCACGGCACGCTGGCGCTGTTGGAAGCCTGTCGCGCGCTGGGCGCAGCCAAATCAACCGTGCCCTACTTCGTCTTCGCCAGCTCGATTGCCGTCTTTGGTGGCGCGCTGCCACCCGTGGTCGAAGATGATACGGCGACCGTACCGCAATCCTCCTACGGCATTCAAAAGGCCGCGGGCGAGCTGCTCGTGCAGGACTTTAGCCGCAAGGGCTTTGTCGATGGACGCGTGCTGCGGCTGCCGACCGTTGTCGTGCGTGGCGGCAAACCCAATAAGGCGGCGTCCACCTTTGCCAGTTCGATCATTCGCGAGCCGCTGCAGGGGCGGCGCGCCGTCTGCCCCGTCTCGCCCGAAACGGCGATGTGGATCGGCTCGCCGCGTCGCGCCGTGGAAAACATCATCCACGCCCTGCGCCTGCCCGCCGAAGCCTTCGAGGACACCATCGAAACCGGCAACGTCGTGACCAACCGCATTGTCACCCTGCCCGGCATTACGGTAACAATTCGGCAGTTGGTCGAAGCGCTGGAGAAATTGGCCGGGCCAAAGGTGGTCGAGCGCATTGATTGGCAGCACGATCCCTTCATCGATAAGCTGGTACAGGGCTGGGCCGCCCGCTTTAACCCGGCCCGCGCCCAACGGCTCGGCTTCCGCGGCGACGAATCGGCGGAGGAGATTATCCGCGTCTTTATCGCCGACGAACTGGCGGGCGAAATTGTGTGGTAGCGCGGGGCTCCATAGGCTGAACGTCTGCCAGTTCGCAGCGGTTCCGCAGGAGCACACGGATTCTACACCTAAATTTGGTTGAAGCGTCTACATCGACTATGATTAGCTTTATAACTCACTAACCGTTGATTCGCTAACACTGACGCACCTAAAGGAGACAACCATGGCTTCCCTACTCGAATCGCTCGCCAGCCAAATCGGTCAGCAGGACATTTCACAGATCAGCCGCCAGCTGGGGACGGACGAAAACAGCACGCAGAGCGCCATCGAGGCGGCGCTGCCGCTTCTGGTAGACGCGCTCGGTCGCAACGCCGACAGCGACCAGGGCGCCGAGGCGCTGACCAACGCGCTGCGCAACAAGCACCAGGGCAGCGTCGTCGACAACCTGAGCGGCTACTTTAGCAACGGCGGCGACGTTCAGGACGGCAACGGCATTTTGGGCCACGTGCTGGGCAACCAGCGCAGCGTCGTCGAACGGGGATTGAGCCAGTTTGCGGGGATGGATACGGGCAATTCGTCGCGGCTGCTGGCGATGCTGGCCCCGGTGGTGCTCGGCCAGCTGGGGCAGATGCAGCAGCGCAACAACATGGGGGCAAACGACGTGCAGAATCTGCTGCGCGGCGAGCGCCAGCAGGCCGAATCGCAGCTCGGCGGCATGGCCCGCCTGCTGGACATGGACGGCGACGGCGACATCACCGACGATATGATGAACCTTGGCGGTCGGCTGCTGGGCGGTTTTTTTGGCGGTCGCCGCTAGGGCTGCTGTCTTGGCAACACATTTGGAACGGGGCTTGCTATTGCGAGCCCCATTTTGTTTTTTACCGCCACTTGTACCATGCTTGTCGCTCCGCCGTTTTTCGTCTGTGGCAGTTGGCACAGCGCACTTCGCATTTCTGAATTTCCTCTACAATGGCTTCCCAGGAGTGAGCAGTAGTTGTGACCATTATCGAGATGGTGTAGCGCTTCTTTTCTTGCACGTGGTCAAACTCGAGAACTATCGGGTCTGCCTCACCACAGTCAATGCAAGGATGCGTTTTAAGATAGTCGAGCAACTTCAGTTGATTTTCTTCAATTATTTTCAAATTGCGACGTCGAACATTTTTGACGTGGTTGCGCTTATTCTTTACGTACCATTTCTGCTGCGACACGCGCTTACATGCCTTGCACTGACTTTGATAACCATTGGTACGACGACTGTTTTTGCCAAATTGAGAGGGATCGGTTTCACCGCATGAACATTGAGGCATGTTTGTGCTCTTAAATTTGAGAATTGGATAAGAGTGAAATCGTAGAACAAACGTGCAGTTAGGGCAAAAACAAAAAGCCGCCTGGTGCAAACCAGGCGGCTTTTTATTGTGACCCACCCAAGAGTCGAACTTGGAACCCGCTGATTAAGAGTCAGCTGCTCTGCCAATTGAGCTAGTGGGCCATGTCATTTGGATTTGTGATTATAGCAGGGCGCGGGTATTCTGTCAAAACTTCCAATCGAATTTTTCCACCCACCGAGGTTCCCATGACCGCTTCCTCCAACCCTAAAACGCTGCCCGATCTCCAAGCCGACTACGCCCACCTGCTTATTCATAGCGGCGTCAATCTCCAGCGCGACCAGTCGCTCTTTATCTCCGCCGAGCTGGCGCACGCCCCCTTTGTGCGACAGCTCGCCGCTGCCGCCTACCAGGCCGGGGCGCGCTACGTGGAGGTGCAGTGGGGGGATGTGCTCACGGCCAAGCAGCGGCTGCTCCACGCGGCGGACGAACACATCGGTTATTTCCCGGACTACGCCATCACCCAATTTCAGCAGATGGTCGACGAAGGCTGGCCGCGGCTCAGCCTCACCGGCTCCGAATTCCCCGATGCGCTGGACGACGTCGACCCGCAGCGGATGTTGGCAGCATCGCAGCCGCGCCGCAAAGCCATGCGCTTTTACATGGACGCCGTGGTGACTAACCAACTTCAGTGGTGCGTCGCCGGCGTACCAACCGTGGCCTGGGCGCGGAAAGTCTACCCCGCGCTGGCGCCCGAGGCCGCGCTGGCCCAGCTCTGGCGCACCATCCTGCGCACCTGCCGCGTCGATCAGCCCGATCCCGTGCAGGCGTGGCAGCAGCACGACCAAGCGCTCAAGGGCGTGGCTGATTTTCTGATGGCGCGCGAAATTCGATCCATTCGCTATGTCGACACAGCGCCGGGGCCGGACGGCAAGCCCAGCAGCGACCTGACGATTGGGCTAACCGAACGGCCCTTCTGGATTGGCGGCTCCTCCGATTCCAAAGCGGGCGTGACCTTTATGGCCAACATGCCAACCGAGGAAATTTTTACCACGCCCCACCGCGGTAAGGCCAGCGGCTACGTGCGCACCTCCAAGCCCGCCTTTCCCTTTGAGCGCGAGGTACAGGACGCCTACTTCCGCTTTGAGAACGGCGAACTGGTGAAGTGGACGGCGAAGACGGGACAGGCCGTGCTCGACCAGTATTTTGAGATCGAGGGCACGCGGCGGCTGGGCGAGATTTCGCTGGTCGACGTGCGATCGCCGATCAACCAGCTCGGCACGGTCTTCCACGATACGCTCTTTGACGAGAACGCCGTTTGCCACATCGCCTTTGGCAGCGCCTACAGCGAGGGCGTGGTCGACGGCGACGAGATGAGCGAGGATGAATTGAGCGCTTTGGGCGTGAACAAATCCGACGCGCACCAGGACTTTATGATTGGCACGGCGACGATGGATGTGATTGGCCGCACGGTGAAGGGCGAGGAGGTTGTTGTTATGCAAAACGGGCAGTTTGTGGACGAGGCGATGAGCGATGGCCGATAATCACCCCCTCACCATGCTGCGCGACACGCTTGACGCCATCCCCCAGCACGCGCTGCCGCCTGGCTACCGCTTCCGGCGCTTCAGAGCGGGCGATGAGCAGACGTGGACGCGAATTCAACGCGCGGCGGAACCGCTGATCAACGTCACGGACGCGCTCTTTGTCAGCCAGTTCGGCAGCCGTCCGGAGGCGCTGCCGAGCCGCATGGTCTTTGTCGAAACGGAGATGGGAGAAGCCGTCGGCACGACGACGGCGTGGTGGGAAAACGAGGGGCGTGATCCCGGCGACCGGGGCCGCATCCATTGGGTCGCCCTCCATCCCGATCACCAGCGCCGCGGCCTCAGCAAGCCGCTGGTGTCGCACGCGCTGCATCGGCTGGCGCAGGAGCACCAGAGCGCCATGTTGGACACGTCGTCCAGCCGCGTGTGGGCGCTCAAGGTCTATCTCGATTTGGGCTTTCACCCCGCTCCAGCTGAATTAGACAATCCAGCGTGTCGACAAGCGTGGCAGCGTGTGCAGAAAGAGCTGAATCACCCAGCCCTTGTCGCTTATAACAGAGCCTAGTTGAAAAGTAGTAAGTCCCTAGAAGAGAAGTGACAATCACGGCCCGCCCGTGGCGGGGCAAGACCAACTTTTACCGGGCCGTGACGGTCACTTCGACCGACTCGGCTCGTGCCTAAGCGCAAGGCTGGCCAGCGCGATGGTCAAATTCCCTAGCGGTGGGCAAAGTGACTGTCACCGTCCAGGACAGCGCGCCCGCCCGACCAGCCAGCGGACGGTGATTGTCACTTCCGCATACGGGGCTTTACTGAACTGAGTAACCGATAACCTAGCTACCTGACACATTTTAGAAATAGGGGATGAGGCGCAAAGGGACAGGGTCAGAGTTGGATAAAAGACGTTGAACCATGTCCCAACCAATGCGAAAAAGACTGAGGTCGCGGCGGTCAGTGCGGTCGACCAGGAAGCGCTGACCGCGCTTGACGACAGCCGAGCCAAAGGCCAGAAGCCAAACGATGAGCAGGGCCACGGCCAGGACGAGTCGCGAGAGGCGATGAGCTGCCTGCAAGCGAGTTGCTTCCAAGTCGAAGCCATTGCGTTTACAGTCGCCAAAGAGCTCTTCAATCCACATGCGACGGCTGTAGTGCAGGCGAACGAGACGCGGGTCAGTCAAATTCGTGGCGAGCAGCCAAGGCTCCTTGTAGCCAGTCTGCCAGCAGGCGAACAGATTGCAGAAGTGACCATGCGTTTTGGTTAGCAGCACCTTGGGCAGCCAGCAGCGGTCGCCGGGCTGGGCAACGAGCTGTGCGCAGGGTTGCCACTGTTCTGTTCCCGGCTGTGACCAAAGGTGGGAGCCCTTCTGACGCAGCACATAGGTCCACCGCCAGTGCTCGAGTTTGCGGATCAACTTGACGCTGCCAAACTCGCTGTCACCCAGCACGACCACAGAGGCGTGGGCCGGAATGAGCGGCTTGAGCAGTCGCAGCAGCGCAATTTGATGACGCGCCGACGAGTGGCCGCGCGTGCCTTTGCGCCATGTCCAAATCAAGGGCAACGCTCGTCGCCGAAAGGCTAAAGCAACCATCAATAATTGATGACCGTTGCCCACCTGGCTCCCGTCGATAATAAGCCGCAGCGGCAGCCCGCTTTTCGCCGCCTGCTCCAGCAGTCTACGCGCCACCGGTTTATACCAAAGCCGCACGTTCACACACCGGTTGTTGAGTATCCGCAGCAACCCGCGCTCTTTGCTCGTCTGCTGAGCCCAACCCGGCACTTTGCGCGCTACCTTTTTGAGGTGAACACTTCCCTCCAGGTAGAGGCCAACCAACAACTTCGCGAAGCTTTTTAGCCGCGACGCGTGCTCATCCGGCCACAACATTTGCAACTCATCTAACCATCTATGGTACAGTTTCATCGGGAAGACCTCTCCGTTTCTGTTTCGCTTTTTGGTTTGTCACCTATAGCTTAACATATCCGGTTTGGTCTTCCTTTCTCTCTCTACAACCTACCTTACGTAAAAGTGTCAGGTAGCTAGACCGATAAATGAAAACGGTCGACAAAGTCTATGCCTACATTACGTGGGGCAAGCAGCTGCTCGTTTTTCGGCAGCCGCGCTATCCCGAAGCGGGCATTCAGGTGCCGGGCGGCACTGTTGAGCCGAGCGAAGCGCTCGCCGACGCCGCTCTGCGCGAGGCCCGCGAGGAGACGGGGCTCGACAATTTGGTAGTGCGCGCCGCGCTCGGCACCGTCGACTACGACGGACGCGCCCACGGCCACAGTGCGATTCAGCGCCGCCACTTCTACCACCTTGAATTTATGGGCGACGCGCCGGAGCGTTGGCGGCATTACGAGCGCCACCGCTCGGATGGTGAGCGGGAGCCGGTGCTCTTTGAGCTGTATTGGGTCAATTTTCCGGACGGCGTGCCGGAGTTGATTGCGGGGCGCGGCGCGTTTTTGGGCCAGCTTGAGCTGTAGATTGCGTTGATGTAACTGTCCAGCCCTCGCCCCCGGCCCCTCCCCCAAATTGGGGCTTAGCTTTACCCATAAGTATCAGGGGGGTGAAAAGCGAGATAGGCTTGGGCAATGTCCTGGAGGCGCTGCCAGCCGCGCCAGAGGACGGTGGGGCCAGGCTGGCCATCGTGCTTGCGAGCCAGAAAGCCGCCGAGTTGAGCAATCCAGTTCACGGCTTCCTGGACAGTGGGGCAGTGGTCTGGCGGAAGGGGTCGCTGGTGGACAAAGTGGTAAAGGGCCTGGAGCTCGTGCTCGGCCAGGCAGGCGGTGGCCGGGGCGTCGGGGTCGGTGCGGGCGAGATGGGTGAGCCAGAAGAGATGCCAGGCAATGATGGTGTAAAGCGCAATCAAGGGCTGGAGCCGCTCCGCTTTGGCCAGTTGAGCGTGCTCAATGCGGCAGCCGGACTTGAGGATTTTGTGCAGGATTTCGATGCGCCAGCGCAGGCCATACCAGCGGATGCGCTCGACGGCCTGGTCAAAGTCGCAGACGGGCACGGTGGTAAGCAGGAGCCAGCCGAGCGGGTCGGCGTCGGCGGGGGGGTCGACCTCCTCGACCAGAAGGCCGTAGAGCGCCAGCGGCTTGTGGGTGGCGCGCAGGCGCTTGGGCGGCTTGAGCGAGAGCGAGGTGAAGCGCACGGCCACCGTGGCCTCGCGGGCGGCGCGACCGGGGCGGGCGCGCACCTGCACCTGGAGCTCGCCCGCGGCGGGTTGGTTGCGCAGCACCTCCCAGAGCAGCCCCACCTCCGGTTCAGCCAGCGCGCGGTTCTGCGCAGCGCGCACCAGCAGGTCGGTTTTCAGCTGCTTGGCTTCGGCAAAGAGCTCGAAGACGTCGGCCTCGCTGTCGCCCACGTGAATCAACTGTGTCCCGTCTGGCTTGTCCGCTTCGCTTTGGCGCAGGCCAACCAGCCACTTGTTGCTCTCTTTCTCTGCGATGGGCAGCTGCCGTCGCTCATCGGGCGTCAACTGGCGCGCCGCCTCGTTGCGAGCCCACAGCTGCTGGCTCAGCACGCCCAGCGGCAGACCGTCCAGCGTGACCGCCAAACTGCTGTGCATCAGCAGCCCCAGACCGGGCTGCTCGCTCGTGCCAATCGGCCCCAGCCCCTCGGTCTGCGGGTGCTGGCTGTAGTCCAAAAAGCTTGTATCGTGCACCACCAGGCAGCGCGCGTGTCCGGCCATCCGCTCACGCGTCCGCTGCTGGTGGGGCTTGAGAATCTGCTCAGGCGTCGTCTTCTGGTTGCCAAACAAGTTGTAGGTCGCTTTCGTGTCCGCCCACTCATCGCACGCCTCGTTGACCGAGGCGCTGGGCCTGGCCGCCAGCTTGGCCCCGCTGTCCAGCAGCCGCCAGTCCAGCCGCGCATCGCCCAGCGAGACACTGCCCAGTTCGTCAGCCACCCAACTGCTATCCAGTCGTTCTTGTCTTAGCATCTTTGGCCTCCTTTCCCTTGCTTGATGCCTACTTTACCAAACTTTTGTCCCTACCGATACCCCCCTCCCTACTTGTGGGTAAAGCTAAGCACCGTGGGAGAGGGGCCGAGGGTGAGGGCAATCCATGTGTAATAGTTGTCTGATGTTTCTATTCGTGCTTACCGATCCACCAGCAGCAGCACGATGATCGCCGCCTCGATTACCTGGTCGAGCAGCCCCAAGGCATCAAACCAGAGAGCGGGCGAGCGCATCATAAAGTAGACGGCAAAGGTGAAGACCGTGTAAATAATCAGCGCCCAGCGAATCCACGAGCGGTAGCGGGCGAGCGGGGGTACGAAGTAGAGCGCAATCACCAGCGCCAAGTAGCCCAGCCCGTTGAACAAAAAGGTGGCATCGGCCGTGCGGGCCAGCACAAATTGAATGATGGATACCGCTACAACGAGGCCAACGACAATCCACTGGCGGGCGCTGAGGGAAGAGTTATTGAGCATAAAGGTTCTTCTCATTTCTGATTGCCTGGATATCTTCATTTATAGTGCGTCAACTGCTCGTTCTCCGCAAGTCACACCGCTGATACAACTGTATTGCCCGTTCCCAATGAACATCTTCCAACCCTTCCTGCAAGCCCAACCTTTCCTCATCCTCGACGGCGCGCTGGCGACCGAGCTGGAGCAACGCGGCGCCAATCTCGACGACCCGCTCTGGTCGGCCAGGCTGCTGCTGGAGAATCCCAATGCGATTCGCCAACTGCATTACGATTACCTCGTTGCCGGAGCCGATGTCATTACCAGCGCCTCCTACCAGGCGACCTTTGACGGCTTTGCCAACCGCGACATCGATCACGAGCAGGCCGCCGATCTCATGCAACTCAGCGTGCGCTTGGCAGTCGAGGCGCGCGACAAGTTCTGGGCGCAGCCCGAAAATCGCGTGGGGCGACAGCGCCCGCTGGTGGCGGCGTCGGTGGGGCCGTATGGGGCGTACCTGGCGGATGGCTCCGAGTATCGCGGGGATTACGGGCTGTCGATAACGGAGTTGATGGATTTTCACCGCGAGCGGATGAGCGTGCTCGCCGAGAGCGGGGCAGATTTGCTGGCGTGCGAAACGATTCCGTGCCTAGCAGAAGGGCAGGCGCTAATGAGTCTGCTGGCCGAGTTCCCCACAGCGCAGGCGTGGCTGTCTTTTTCGTGTAGCGACGAAGAGCGTATTAACCACGGCGAACTCTTTGTCAACTGTGCGGCGTTGGCTAACTGGAGCGAGCAGGTTGTGGCCGTGGGGGTGAACTGCACGCCGCCGCAATTCGTGGAAGGGTTGTTGCGGAGCGCTCGCGAAGTCACCGGGAAGCCGCTGCTGGCCTACCCCAACAGCGGCGAAGCGTGGCGCGATGGCCGGTGGGTAGAAGCGACTCGCACGGCAGATTTTTGCGGCGCGGCGGCGGCTTGGCACGCGGCGGGCGCGGCGCTAATCGGCGGCTGCTGCCGCACCGGGCCAGCGGAGGTGGCGGGGCTGCGGCGTCTAGCCCGCCAGAAATATCCAGACGGAGTAGACGATATAGATGGTAAGCAGCAGCAGCGCCTTCCAGCTCTTTAGCTGGTGGGGGCGGCGCATTACGAGCAGGTAAACGAGACCGGTGATGCCGATCATAATGGGGAAATCGAGGCGCTGCATGTGGAGCGGTACGGGCAGCGGCTTTACCATTGCCGCCACGCCGCCGACGCAGAGCATGTTAAACAGGTTGCTGCCCACAACGTTGCCCACCGCCAAATCGCCCTCGTTGCGCACCACGGCAATCACGGTTGTCGCCAGCTCGGGCAGGCTGGTGCCAATGGCCACCACGGTTAGCCCGATAATCAGCTCGCTCACGCCCAGCGTATCGGCCAGCACGTGGGCCGCGGCCACCAGCCAATCCGCACCCACGGCCAGCCCCACCATGCCGCCCGCCACCAGCGCCGCATCGAGCAGCGGGCGCTCGCTGGGTGTCGTTACGCTTTCATCGACGTCATCAAGCGCGGCGGCTGGATCGCCGGGGGATTGCTCGCGCGCCGTGGCGTAACTAAAGTAGATAAAGGCGACGATCCCCGCAAAGAGCAGCAGCCCCTCCCAGCGGGCGATGTTGCCGTTCCACGCCATCGCCACAAAGATAAACGAGACCACGAGCAGCAGAATATACTCGCGCCGCAGCAAATTGCGCTCGACGTGAATCACCCCCAGCAGCCCGGCCACGCCCAGGATCAGCGCCAGGTTGGCGATGTTGCTGCCGACAATGTTGCCAATCGCCAGGTCGCTGCCGTCCGGTTCCAAGTTGGCGACGACGCTGACCAGCAGCTCCGGCAAGCTCGTGCCAAAGGCCACAATGGTCAAGCCGATCACCACGGCGGGCACGTTGAAGCGTGCCGCCAGCCGCCCCGCCCCGCGCACCAGCAGCTCCGCGCCCGCCGTCAGCAGCGAAAAGCCGAGAATGAACTGGATGATGCTGCCTACAATTGTTTCACCAAACATAATCTGCAAAAACACTCATTTCCATGAAAAAAGACGCCGCAAGGACGCCTTTTTGTCGATGGGGTAGCCAATAAATAGAACCCCTTCACGTAGGCTTCGCGCTTCGTAGCTTCCATTCAATAAGCGACGGAAGTCTCACGTAGACAGATTACGGGTTGTTCAAAGAGATCCGGCATGGGTGGTTCCATTGGACTCGCTTGAATCGAGAGAACGCTCAACGTCACTGATGCTGCTTGCCAGCAGACCCCGTTCCATCAGTTGAGCGAAGGCACTCAAATCGTCAAGCGAGTTGATTTTGTCCACAAGCGGCTGCGGCAGTTCGCCGAACCGAAGGCGTAGCATGCGCAGGAGCGAGCGCTGCTCCCCCTCGTACCGACCCTCTTCCCGACCCTCTTCCAGCGCCTCATAGCGAGCGTGGTAAACAGCGGAGTCGACCATTAGTTCCAGTTCTTGCATGATGTGTTCCTCCGTTGCAGACACTTGAGCCTGAGGTAGGTAAGTGTTGACTAACCAGGCCAAAAATGAACGGTCATTCTCCGGCAGCGCACTTTCGAGCACCTGCCGCAAGCTCTCTAATTTGATGACTGCCGTCTCCGTCTCGGCGGGCTTCATCAGCGCCGCCAGCGCCGCCGCCACCGGCTCGTTGCGCCGCAGATACGCCTCGCTCGCCAGCTCACGCACGCCGACTTCGCCGTAGCGAAAGTGCAGCAGCTCCTCGCCGAGCAGCGACTCGCGGTAATCCTGCCACAACAGCCCATCCGAGCTGGGCGTGAGCAGCAGCGCCAGCGGCAGCACGCGTCGCTGGCGCAAGAGCCGCAGCAGGCCGTAATACTCAAACATACGCCGGGGCAAGGTTCGCCGCTCCCGCGCCTCCACCTCCACGTGAACGATGATCGTCTCGATCTCCCCGTCGAGCGTTTGCACCTCGGCCACCACGTCCGGAATGCGCAGCGCCTGCACCGGCAGGTTGACGACCAGCTCTTTGTCTAAAAAATGCAGCGTCGAAGAATCGAGCTGCGCAGCCTGTTTCGGGAAGAAGAGCGTGACAAACTGTGGCAGAAAGCGATGCAGGAATTCTTTGAAAAGTCGGTCGTGGCGCACAGGTATCCGTTCACCCGCTGCGCCCCGACCGGCCTCTCCCATCAGTCCGCAGCCAACGCCAGCGCGGGCGCTCCACTCGAAAAGCTCTGCCGCGGCGGCTCGACCCGCTCCGCCAGCGGCGACACGTCGCGCACGAAGCGGCCCTGCATGGACCACGGCCCCGTCCACGTAATCTGCGCCTCGACGAGCCGACCGCGCAGCGGCAGCTTGCTCTCGATAAAGACGAGCTTGTTCTGGCGCGTGCGTCCGCGCCACTTGCCCTTGTGCTCGCTCTCGACCAGCACTTCGAGCGTCTCGCCCAGCCACTGGGCGTTGATTTCCGCGCTCACCGCCTCCTGCACGGCTTCCAGCACTTTGTGGCGACGCACCTTCTCGGCTTCCGGCACGTCATCCGCCATGCGCCGTGCGCTGACGGTGCCCGGTCGCGGGCTGTAGCGGGCCAGGTGCGCCTTGTCCAGCTGGAGATCGCGCAGCACGGCGACTGTCTCCTCAAACTGCGCGTCCGTTTCGCCGCAGAAGCCGACGATGATGTCGGTGTGGATGGCGGCGTCCGGCACGATGGTGCGGATGCGCCCGACGAGGTCGCGGTACTGCTCATTCGTATAGCCGCGCCGCATCCGCTCCAGCACGACATTGCTCCCGGCCTGAATCGGCACTTCGATGTGCTCGCAAACTTTGGGCAAATCGCGCACGGTTTCCAGGATGCGGTCGGTCATGTAGTTGGGGTGGCCGGTGAGGAAGCGGATGCGCCACAGCCCCTCGATTTCGTGGACGGCGCGCAGCAGGTCGGCCAAGTCGGGAACGCTGCCGTCGGCCAGCCCGTCAAAGGCCGCGACGGCGGCGCTGTTGCCCAGGTTAGCCTGCCCCGCCTCGTTGGTGCGCCAGTCGTAGCCGTAGCGATCCACGATCTGCCCCAGCAGCGTGACTTCACGCACGCCCTGATCGACCAAACCGCGAATTTCACGCACAATCTCGTCAATGGGACGGCTGCGCTCAATGCCGCGGCGGAAGGGGATGATGCAAAAGGTGCAGGCGTGCGAGCAGCCGTAGACAATCGGCACGTGGGCCGAGACGGGCGCTTCGCCGCTGAGCGCGAGGTGCTTGATCGACTGCACCGTCCCCGCGGGCTGCACTTCATCTTGGAACTGGTGGCGATGGGCCAGCTGCTCGCGCTCAATCGCCGCCATCTCGGCGTCGATCTCGTGCTGGCGCAGGTGGTTGACCAGCGGCGTCGACTCGCTCGGCGGCATAAAGACATCGACGTAGGGGTAGGCGTCCAGCAGCTGCTGGCTCGGCTTCACGCCCACCATGCAGCCCATCAGCGCGACCGTGCCCTCCGGCTTCTGCTGTCGCCACGGCTTGAGGCTGCCGAGCTTGCCAATCGCCTTGTTCTCGGCCGATTGGCGCACCACGCAGGTGTTGAGCACGACGACGTCGGCCTCGTCCAGCCGCTCCGTCGGCCCGTAGCCGATCTTCTCCAGCTCGGCGGCCACGTGGTTGCTGTCCGCCATGTTCATCTGGCAGCCGATAGTCCAAATGTGATACTTGCCGTGGGCGTCCGCCGGCGCATCTGGGTGAACTAGCGTGGCGCGCTCGTTGATTTCGACCGCATCATCGTGTGCGTGCGGACGTTCGTGTTGTCGGGTCATGGTTCTTCCTGTTCTCCGGTGTAGGCCGGGCAGGGGTGCAAAATTGCAGCAATCTTTTGGTGACGAAGTGGCTTCGTCTCGGTGAAGGAATTGTAAACGGCCACCTGCTTTGTGTCAATAAAATTTGAGCAGATCGGATGCGTTGTCGATTCGCTTCGAGTGACAAACTGAAAGCTATCTCGACGGGTGGGCGGTAGGTGTTGAACGGGGCAAATCCACGCTTCGTTAATCTTGCGACAATCGTTTATTAAAGGGGCTGTGGTAAGATAATGAGGCAACGGCACTCTACAGGTGACGGTTGAACGCGCGGCGCGCTTCTGAACCGCGTCGCACAAATTTCGTAAGTATCTGCCACAAAAAGGAGACTTTGATGAATTCACGAACCAAACTGCTGGCCCTGCTGGCCGTGCTCACGCTGCTGATCAGCAGCGGCGCCGCGGTTGTTTGGGCACAGGACGATAGCCCGCTGGCGACGCCGGACAGTCCGCTGGGCACGCCCGCCGCGAGCAACTTTACGCTGCAGGTGCTCCACAGCTCGGACAACGAATCGGCCTTCCAGGACCCAAATACCTTTGAAACCAAAATTTTGAACTACGGCGCCCTCGTCGAGGGGCTGCGTCTGCTGGAGGCGGACGGCTCGATCCACGTCACCGCGGGCGACCACACGCTGCCGGGCCCCTTCTACGAGGCAGCGGCGGAGGTGGCGGAGCTGGGCGCGCCGGGCCTGGCGGACATCGCCATCTTTAATGCGCTGGGCGAAACGGCCACAGGCATCGGCAACCACGAATTCGACGGCGGCATCAACGACTTTGCCCGCATGTTGAGCGTGGCTGACTATCCCTTCCTGGCCGTGAACCTGGACTTTAGCGAGGTTGAGCTGGAGGGGGACTTGGCGCTTGAGATTGGCGAGGACGGCCTGAGCGTGGAAGAGCTGGCCGGCAAGGTGGCCAAGAGCGCCTACGTCGAGGTCGGCGGCGAGCGCATTGGGCTAATTGGCCGCGCCCCGGCGGATTTCTTCAACGTGATTGAAGATCCGGAGACAACCCTGCCCGGCCTGGACTTTGTCGGCGGGCGCGATGCCGAGGACAACCAGCCGCTGGAATCCGCCGTGCCGCAGGTGCTCGAGCAGGTCGAGCTGCTTGAAGCGCAGGGCATCAACAAGATCATCCTGCTGGATCATGCCCAGGATTTCACGGGTGATCCGCTCTCGGCGCGCAACCTGCGCGGCATCGACATCATCGTCGCCGCTGGCTCGACGGGCTTTATGGGCAACCCCGAAGCCGACGGCCCCTTTGGCCTGCTGCGCGAGGGGGACGAGGCCAGCGCCAGCTACCCCACGCTGCGGCTGGATAGCGAAGGCAACCTGCTGCTCGTTGTCAACAGCGACCAGCTCTACACCTACGTCGGCCACCTGCTGGTGACCTTTGACGGCCAGGGCCGCATCGTCAACGTCGACCCGCGCAGCGGTCCCATCGCCACCACGGAAGAGGCCGTCGCCGCACTGGAAGAAGTAGTCGGCGAAACGTTGACCGCGCCGGAGGCCGTGCAGTCCACCTTTAGCACTCTGACAGAAACCGAGCTGATCCAAGAGCAGTTCGAGGTCGTTGGCGAAACGGCCAACGTGCTCAACGGCGAGCGCGCCGACGTGCGCTCAATGGAGACGAGTCTCGGTCGCCTGGCCGCGGATTCGACGCTCTGGTTCGCGCAAAACGAATTTCCGGAGATGGAGGTAGACGTGGCGCTCAAGAACGGCGGCGGCATCCGCGCCACCATCGACGGGCCAAACATCACCCGCTTTGGCGTTGCCTCGGCGCTGGCCTTTGACAACACGCTCTCGGTCGTTGAGCTAACGGCGGACCAGCTGCTGGCGGCCATGGAGAACGCCGTCAGCCGCGTCCCCGCCGCCGACGGTCGCTTCCCGCAGGTCGCGGGGATGACGCTAGAGTACGACGCCAGTCAGCCCGGCGTCGAGGGCGAGACGAGTCTGGACGAAGCGTCGCGCATCCAGTCGCTGATCGTCACGCGGGCGGACGGTACGGAGGAGGTGCTCGTCGAGGATGGCGAGGTGCAGGGCGATCTCGACCGCACCTTCACCGTGGCGACCAACAGCTTCCTGCTCACAGGCGGCGACGGCTACAACGCCTTCACCGCCGCCGCCGAAGCCAACGGCGCGGAGGAGACGGAGCTGGGCGAGCGCCAGATTCTGATCGACTACATTCAGGAAGAGCTGGGCGGCGAGGTCGACATCGCCAGCCCGCCGGAGGAGCCGCGCGTGGTGCGGCTGGACGTGGAGGAAGAGGAGAGCGAAGAGTAGGGTAAGGCGTTAACTTGTTTGCTAAAAAAGGCCCGGCTTCTGTAAGAAGCCGGGCCTTTTCCATTCACCCACCCAGGTGACTGCCTTTTACGGTAGGGCGTCAATAAGGCCATGCCAAAAAATTAAGCGTACCGGTTGGGGCTAACGCCTCACCTCCCCCAACCCCCTCCTCTCCACGCGTGGAGAGGAGGGGGCTATCCCGTCGCCTCGTCGACGAGGCGACAGCGAGGGGGCTGATGAGGCGGAACTGTGATTTCTCTAGGCAACGCCTCCAGCTTGCTTGGTCAAGCGCTACACATAAATTACGCAGCCCCGCGCTCGCAGCTCGCCCATCCACCCCGGCTCCCTCGACAGCTTGTTCCAGCGCAAATCTAACTTCTCGATCCGCGGCAGGTCGCGCAGGCTGGCGGGCAGCGCCGTTAGCTGGTTGGCGCGCAGATCGAGAAAGCGTAGGTTGCGCAGTTGGCCCAGCGATTCCGGCAGCGTCGTGATTTGATTGAAGCGCAGGTTGAGCTCTGTCAACCTTCCCCATTCAGCGATGGATTCCGGCAGCGCGGACAGCGCATTGCCTTGCCCGTTTAGCACGCGTAAATCTGAGAGTGCGCCCAGCGTTGCGGGCAGCGCCGTCAGCGCATTGTCCATTACGTGCAGTTCGCGCAGCCGAGATAACCTCCCCACTTCGCTTGGCAGCGCGCCGAGCTGGTTGTTGTACAGCCGCAGCTCCTGCAAGGCTTGCAAGTCGCCAAGCCAGGGCGGCAGCTCGTGCAGCCGATTGTCGCTTAGATTGAGGTAGGCGAGCTCGTGCAGCTGCCGCAGCGTTTTGGGCAGCGCGGCGAGCTGGTTGTGGCTGGCGTAAAGAAAGCGCAGCGCGTGCAGATTGCCCAGTGCACCCGGCAGCGCGTCGAGCCGATTGTGCCCCACATCCAACATTTCCAACCGCTGAAGTTGACCCACGGCCTCCGGCAGGCTGCGCAAGCGGTTGCCCGCCAGATTGAGCACGCGCAGCTGGGATAGCTGCCAAATCGAGGAAGGGAGCGAGTCCAGCGCATTGTTGTACAGGCTGAGGCTGCGCAAGCTTGGACGCTGCGGAAAATTATCGGGCAGCGCGGTCAGCGACTGGCCGTCGAGGTTGAGGCGGTGGGGATGCGGAGCGTGCTGGTGGTGCATGGCCCTGTCTGCTTGGCTACAGCGGCGGGTAGACCTGCACAACCAGCGGCAGCTCGCCGCTGTGCTCGTCCACAAAGGCGATCTCCCGGTGGCCGGGCGACCACTGGTAGCGATACCACACGTGCTCGGTGGCGTTGTGGACGAGCAGCGAATCGTCCAGCGTATCGCGGAAGACTTCGCTGTCGTACCACTCGGCGAGGGCTTGGAGGGAATCAAAGGTTTTGATGGGCATGGGGGAATTATAGCAGATGGAGAGGAGTTGATCGAATCGTCAAAGCGTCCCCGGCACGCGCCGCACGCATCCTTGTCTTCGCCGCTTGATCTGGCGCGTGCCGGGGACGCAGCCTCACCCCCTCTTGCTCCTCACCCCACCAGCCGCACCAAATCCAGCACCGGCCCGTGCACGCACGCCCGCGTCCACCCCCCGCGCGACAGCGGCACGACGCAGGCCAGACACGCCCCCACGCCACAGGCCAAGTCCGCCTGCACCAGCCCCTGCGCAAAGCCCTCCTCCAGGAAAAATCGCCGCGCTTGAATCGCCTCCGCCAGCGGTCGATACACCTCCATCGGCAGCGCCGCACAGAGCTGATCCCCCCACGCCAGCGACGTCTCCACCTGCCCCATCCACTCTTCGTCAGAAACCAGGTGCAGCTCCACCGCCAGCGGCAGCCGCCCCCGCAGCCATGCACCAATGTTCAGCGCCTCCCCCCTCGCGTCTTTACCCGTCAAGACAGAGTCATCCGCCGACAGCTCCCTCCCCCGCCGGGGGAGGGCTGGGGAGGGGTTCCGCACCACCAGCGTCACCCGACCGCCATCGTCCAGCCGTTCATCGACCAGCGCCAGCAGCGGCGCGATGCCTTCTGCTCGTGCTGCTGTATCCGCCAGCAGCAGCAGATTGCGGCTCCCCGGTCGCAGCGCAAAGCCGTTGCCCAATGGACCCAGCAGGTTGATCGCCGCGCCCGGCTGCAGCCGCCGCAGCCACGCGTCCGCCGGGTGTAAACTCTTCGGCAGCAGCAGTGACCACGTCTCGTGCTCACTCTCCTGCACCGCCAGCCGCACGCCCGTCAGCCACAGCGGTCGCCGCAGCGGAAAGCTCCACTGCTGCATCCGTTCGCTATCGGCCTTTAGCGCTCCCTCGTCCAGCGCCCCACAGCGCGCCAGCACGTAGCGCCCCGCTACCGGTCCCGTCAGCGAGCCCGCCGGCACGCGCATGTGCAGCCCCGTGCCGCCCGGCAGCGGCTTGCCGGTTGCTTCAACAACGGCGGTCAGCGTTCCGTCGCGGTGGCGGCTGGGGGAGAGGTCTTGGATGGACATTGGCGGGTGGCGGGTGGTGGGTAGGTCTCGGAATGGGGGAAATTTGCGTTGGTGGGATATCCGACCCCACCCCCTCAGCGCTGGTTCTTGACCAACGATGCCTCGGAAGTCCCCTCCCCGCGCGCGGGGAGGGGGTTGGGGGTGGGGTCGGGCGAGCCGACCCTGGCTGATCGTCTTCCGCCGAATCTTGCCAAAAATTTGGGACGCCCCCTATAGCAACGCTACTTGCATTCGCTATCAAACGGCGATAAAGTTAGCTTTCGTGTTTCATGAGTTTAGATAGCCCATTCTGACACGCCACGCGCTGCCTTACAAATTCGTTGTCAAGCCAATCATGAACCCGCTCCCCACCATCGCTGCTGCCCTCAACGCCCGTCTCGACCGCCTTTGGAATCACGGCCTGCCCGATCACGCACACATCGTCTGTGCCGTGCGCTGGCCGCTCGTCGTGCTCGTGCTGCTGCTCATTAACCAGCTGCTCGCCCCGCACCCGGCCTGGATCACGCTCATCCTCGTCATCGCCGGCCTCTACGGTGTGGGCTGGCTCTGGGTGCGACAGCTCGCGCGCGGCCTCGCCCTCGCGCGCACCCGCGAAGGCAGCGTCCTCGTCGCGGGCGACGTGCTTACCGAAAATTTTACCCTTCACAACCACGGCCCCGTGCCCCTGCTCTGGGCCGAGCTGCGCGACGCTTCGACCCTGCCCGGCTACACGGCCAGCCGCGTCGTCGCCTGTGCCGGCAGCAGCCGCACCACCTGGAGCGCCCAGGCCACCTGCCGCACCCGCGGCCTCTACCGACTCGGCCCCCACGCCCTGCACAGCGCCGATCCCTTCGCGCTCTTTACGCTCACCCTCGCCCCGCCCGCCGATCAGGCCGCATCGCAAACGCTCGCCATCTATCCGCGCGTCGCCGCCCTGCCCCCGCTCGATTGCCCATTGGCCGCGAGCGCGGGGCCCAGCGCCAAACGCGCCCCTGGCAGGGCGATCGCCGCGCCCCCTCCGTCCGCGACCACCGCCCCAGCGACGGCCTGCGCCACATCCACTGGCGGCACAGCGCCCGCCACCGCCGCCTCATGGTCACCGAAACCGAAATCGACACGGGCCGCGACCTGTGGATCGCCCTCGATTTGAACGCGGCGCAGCACAGCAGCAGCGGGGAAATTAGCACGCTCGAAACCAGCATTGTCGCCGCCGCCAGCCTCGCCGCCGATCTGCTCAACCGCGGCGCGCGCCACCGCGTCGGCCTGCTCACCGCGCTCGATATGCTGCCGCCCCAGGCCGGCCCCGGCCACCTCTGGCGCATCCTCGGTGCGCTCGCCGCCGCCCATTCGGTCGATGTCTCGCTGAGTCAGCTTCTCCACAGCCACCGGCGCACCCTGGGCCGCAGCCTCGTCGCCATCACGGCTTTGCCATCAAACACCGCAGCAGAAAATTTGGATGATTTTGTCCCGGCGTGGGTCGAGGCCCTGGTCGCCCTGCGCGTCGCGGGGACGGCCAGCAGCGTCCTTCTCGTCACCCCCCCGCCCCCCGCTGGCGGGGCCCGCGACGCTGCTCCTGCACCCGCCGCTCCCGCTGCCAACGGGGCGCCCGCCCACTCGGCTGGGCCGGCCACCCGTTCGACCGTCGCCAGCGATTCGTCGTCAACCATTCCTGCGCAGGCCAACGCCCTGCGCGATCTGCTGCTGCGCCACGGCATCCCCCTGCAAGCCCTCCCCGCCGACGCCGAGCTGCCGCCCGTGCTCACCCACCGCCGCACGCGCACCGTTCTGCGCAGCACGCCCAGCGGCGGCGTCATCGCCCGCCAGATCGAGGAGGAAGTCGGATGAGCGAGCGTCTGCTAAACTGGCTCTGGCGCGGCACGCAGTGGCTGCTGCGCCGCGTGCAGCCCACGCGCGGCTGGCTCGTCTTCGTGCTCTGCCTGCTGCTGGCGCTGCTCCCCGCCCTCGGCGGCGCCGCCCGCTGGCGCGACGCCGCCCGCGGCCTCTGGCTCGTTGGCCCAACAGCCGTCGCCGCCGTCTGGCTGCTGCCCACTCGCGCGCGGGGGCGAACCGCTGCCGGGCCACGCCTGCTCGCCGTCGCCTGGCTGGCGCTGCTTGGCTTTGCTGGCGTGGCGCAGGTGTTGGTCGGCTGGCTGCCCAGCCCGCTTGCCCTCGCGCGCACCGTCCGGGCGGGGGCGTGGACAGCGCTTGCTCAAGCCACTGCCGCCGATTGGCTCGCCCTGGGCACGCGCCTCTCACTCTGGTGGCAAGGCGTCCAAAGCGGCGATGCCACCCAAGACCCGTGGATCGTCGCCGCCTGGATTGGGCTTGCGCTGTGGCTGGCCTCTGCCCTCAGCGCTTGGCTGGTAAAAAGGCCGTTTTCTCGTTCCCACGCAGAGCGTGGGAATGCAGCCCGGACGCTCCGCGTCCCCCCGCCATCAACGAATCAACTTGGCCTCGGCGCCGGGCGCGAGTCGGCGGACGTTGGGGACGGTGCGGGCGTGCCGGATGTCTCTTCGTCGGCCACGCGACAACGCGGAGCGTCGGGTAGGCATCCCCGCGCAGAGCATGGGGACGAGCAGGATGAGCCGTCCGGCTTGCTCGCCGCCCTGCCGCTGCTCGCCCTCACCGTTGCCCTCTACCTCTACGGCGACGGTTCGCGCACGCTTCTTGTCACCGCGCTCGCCCTCGCGCTCGCCCTCCACGCCGCGCTCGACCAGCGCCGGCGCTGGCGCGCGTGGGAAAGTCAGGGCTGGCCCCACAGCAGCGGTCTCGGCCTGGACCGCACCGCCGCCGCCGCCGCCGTTGCCACGCCGCTGCTCGTGCTGGCGCTCGTCGTGCCCAACCTGCGCGTGCCGCCGATTGCCTCGCGCTACTTCCAGCTCACCGAGCCGCTGCGCGCGCCCGTTGTAGAATTGAGCGAGCGCGTCTTCCCCGATTTGCAGCGCTCGTACGGGCTGGGCGGCAGCGGCGTGGGCGGCCTGCCCAACGCCTTTTTAATCGACGGCGCGCCCAACCTGCGCGACCGCGAAGTCCTGCGCATTCGCACGGATGAAACGGTGCTCGAACCGGTGGGCGCGCCCGATGAATTGGGCATGGCGAGCGTGCCGCCGCTGGGCCACTACCTGCGCGGCGGCACGCTTGCCGTCTATACCGGTCGCGGCTGGGGAAATCCCGCCAGCCGCTCGCGCGAGCGGCTGGCGGGCGACGCCACGTTGATTGCAGACGCGCTGCCCGCCGGGCGACGGCTGCTCACGCAGAACATCGTCCTGCAAATCGATGCGCGCGTGCTCTACGCCGCGCCGGAGCCGGTCGCCGCCTCGATTGGCTACGAGGTGGACTGGCGTGCGCAAGGCGTTGCCGAGAATGCGGCCGCCCTGGGCGACCTCGTGACGCTGCGCCCCAACCAGCCGGGGCAGGCGCGCAGCTACACCGTCATCTCCGCCATTCCCGATGTGGATGCGGCGGATTTGGTCGACGTGCCGCCGTGGAACGTGGAGGAGCTGCCGACAGCGCTGGCCGTGCATTTGGAACTGCCGCCGGAAATCACCGACCGCACGCGCCGGCTCGCCAGCGAAATCACTCAGGGGCTGGCGACGCCCTACGAGCAGGCGCTGGCGATTGAGCAATATCTGCGCCGCTACACTTACGATTTGGACGTGCCGCAGCCGCCCGAAAATGTCGAAATCGCCGACTATTTTCTCTTTGACCTGGAGCGCGGCTACTGCGACTATTATGCCACGGCCTTTGCCGTGCTCGCGCGGCTCAACGGGCTGCCCACCCGCTTTGCCACGGGCTTTGCCGTCGGCACGTGGAATCCCGATTTGGAGGCGCGCGTCGTGACGGAGGCCGAAGCGCACTCGTGGCCGGAAGTTTACTTCCCAGCCTACGGCTGGATTGCCTTTGAGCCGACGGCGGGCCGCCCCGAGCTGGCGCGCGTGGACACGACGCCGGAGCAGCAGGCGGGGCAGCTCGATCCCGTGGAGCCGACGGCCTTTGAGCCGCTGCCGCCGCCGCGCGAGCCGTGGTGGGCGCGCTGGCGCGACAGGGTGGCAACGGTGAATTGGAACTGGCAAATGCTGATCTGGCTGCTGCCGCTGGCGGGGCTGGCGTGGGGCGCGGTTGTGCTGCTCAATCGACGCGTTCCCGGCTGGTGGGTGCTGGGCCAGACGCTTGTGCGCTCGCCGCGCTGGTGGGGCGTTCTGCGCGCGCGTGACCCGTGGACGGGACTGCTGCGCTGGGGTCGCGTGGTCGGCCGCCCGCTGCGCGCCGAGGAGACGGTGCTCGAATACGGCGCGGGGCTGGCCGAGCACGTGCGGGCGACGGAGCCGATGGAGCGCGGTCGCCACGCCTCGCAGGCGCTGCGCACGCTGAGCCGCGAAATCAGCGACAGCCGCTACGCCACAGCAGATCGGCGCGACGAAGCGGCGGCGCGGGCCGCGGACGACTGGTCGCGGCTGCGGTCGCGGCTGGGGCGGGGAATGTGATAGAATAGGGAATAGCGACGATTGGTTTGGAAAGGAGCAAAACGATGGCTTTACCAACGGTGCGGGAAGAGGATGTGCTAAACGAACTGCGGCAACTGGATGAGGCGCGCTGGTTCGAGGTAGTCGATTTTATTGGCTATTTGCGCGAGCGCGCGGTCGAGATGAATGGGAATGGGACGGGTGAAGTAGAGCCGGAGGAAACGAAGCAGGAGGGAGGCAGGCAAGAGGAAGAAAAGCAGCAGCAAAAAAAGCCTTACACTGCACGGGATTTGCTGAATAGCGGGCTCGTTGGTCTATGGAAGGATCGGGACGATATTGGGGATACGCTGGAGTTTGCCAGAAAACTTCGTCGCCAAGCGGAGACTAGACCACACATTTGGGAGTAACCGTGTTGCTAATTGATAGCGATGTGCTGATCGACTCAATGCGTTTCTACGCACCAGCGGTCGAATGGTTCAAAGCGATTGCAGAAAATGAAACGGAAATTGGGCTACCCGGCCTTGTGGCAATGGAGCTGATTCAAGGCTGTGAGAATCAGCGGGCACAACGACTTGTGCAAAAGCGACTTGCGGGAATGCCCCTTTTCTGGCCAACCCAAGCGGACTGTGCACGCGCTTACGAGAGCTTCTCCGACTACTGGCTGAGCCACAGCCTCGGTTTCATTGATGCACTGATTGCGCAAACGGCGGTTGGCGCGAATCTCACAATAGCCACGTTTAACGTGAAGCACTACCGAGTTATTGAGAATTTGCGTACCGTGCAGCCCTACGAGCGGTAATTTACAAATAGAGCGAGCTGAGGAGTAGACACGCGCCCAAAGGTCACTCGGTGTCGGATCAACCGCGCGTCATTTGATATGCCCCGTTCGCACGAGGGCGTGCTCACTCCGCTGCTGTTGGATCAGCGCCCCCTCGGCATCCCCTCGACCCGCTGCTTGAGCCGACCCAGCCCTTCCGTCAACATCCGCCGCTGCCGAGCGCCCAGCAGCGTCATCCCCACCGCCAACGGGCCGTGGTACGTTTTGCGCAAGGTCAGCTTGCAGCCGCCGACTTCGTCCTCGAAGCGCGCCGTGGCGACGACGCTCAGCCCCGGCACGTTGTTTTCCCACACCAGCAGATCATCCAGCACGCTCATGCGTACGATGGCTTCACCCGCCGTCGTCGCGCCGAGGACGTTGCGCGTCTCGATGGCGAAGCGCGCATTTTCGTCCCACGGCTCGCCGTCGACCCAGCGCGCGCCGAGCACGCCGGGATACCAGTCGCGCCAGCGGGTGATATCGCTAAAGGCGCGGAAGACCGCGGGGCTGGCGGCGTGGATGTAAACGTCGGCTTGGGTGCTCATGGCTTGGGGAAAGCGTCCGCAGCGGCTGTGGACACGACGCCGCTCTCTTGATTCAAACCAAAGAAACCTACCACAACGGGGCGGCTTAAGGTGCTCAACCGTTCGACGCGCAGCGTGTGGTTGCCCGGCTCGAAGCCAACCACCTCTACATAACCAGCGTGAATGCCCTGCGCATTCCACAGGGTGGATGTGTCGCCGCGCCAAACTTCTTGGTCGTCAAAATAAACGCTGGCCCAGCCGTTGAAGGGCGGGCCGCGAAACTGCACGCCAACCGCGGCTGCCGTTTCGTCGATTGCCGCTTCGATCCAGTCTCCATCCGCCCACAGCACGCGGTTCAAGCCAAAGGGCAAGCTGCGCTCGCTCGCGGTAATCTCGATAGGCGCTGACTGCGGCTGGTTTTGCTGATTGGCATGGATGATCAAGTCGGGTGGCGTCTCAAAAAAGCGGGCGTCGCTGCCGTAAACGTTGACCGTGAGTGGCTCCTCATCCAGAACCAGCGACGTCGGCAGTGGTGTCGCCTCGCAGCCACGCGGTAGGGGTTCCGCCTCCCCCGTTGCTTCGCTGACGGCTGGGCAGATGGGCCACGGCTGTTCGCTTAAATTTCGCGCGCGCAACCCAAACGAGCAGCCATCCTCCACTGACTCCAGCAGCAGCACCCCCTCCTCGACCCGCCACGTGTACTGCCCAACCGCTTCCTTGCAGTAGGGATCGTTGAACAGGGAAAGCTGATCCCCCTCAATCGTATAGGAGGCCAGGCTGCGCCAGCCCGTTACATCATAGTAAATGTGCAGGACGCCCCGATCAAACTGGAGCGTCCACGTGCCGCCGATGGGTCGGTAGTCGGCACAGCGGCGACAGAGCCACCACTGAGGTGGAGACTCCACAAATTTGGCGTAGGTGCCGTCCAGCGGCGTGCGCACCGCGCTGGGCAGCGGCGTGCTGTAGGCGACGGGCGTTGCCGAAACAAGCGGCGTCCACGTAGCGGTTGCCTGCTGAACGACAGATTCACTAAACGCCTCCGCTCGGCTGCTGGTGGCGGTTCCCCAGAGGAGGGTAACGAGGCAGAAGGCGAGCAAAGCGAGCAAGTAGGAAAATCTACGGTTTTTGGCTGACATTAGCCTGCTCCCCAATGGTTGTGACCGGATGACCTTAGGCTAATCCAAGACTATAAATATACCACGGCTGATTGTGATGGAGGTGCGTTGCACTTTCCCAAGTGCGACGCACCGTAGGCTGTGTAGGCCGCACAAGAGAGAGAGTCGACCGTGCGACGCACCTTCTGAGATTCTCTCATGAAAGTCAAGGGGGAGAAGCTTAAAGATTTGGGTCAGCGCGAGCCAGTCGCCGCGCGGGCCGGGTCAAAATCTTGTTCGGAAGAAAAGACGGCCCAGGCCCAGTGCAAAATCTTGCGCGCGGCAGCAACCAGTGCTTTTTTCTTGGGTTTACCGCGCGAAACGAGGCGTTGGTAGAAATCGCGCAAGGCGTTGTGGCCGCGCACGCCGCCGAGGGCACACAGATAAAGACGCGCCCTAAGTTGACCATCGCCTTTCTTGGAGATGGCTGGGTCGCCGCGCACCGAGCTGCCGCTTTGTCGAATCTGCGAATCGAGACCGACAAAGGCAGTCAGCTTCTTCTTGTTGCCCTGCCCGTTGGTCAGCGCCTCAAAGCGGTAGAGCAGCACGAGCAGCGGCAGGACGGTCTTGGGGCCGATGCCGTGGATGGCCAGCAATTGGCGCTTGCGCTTCTTCAAGTCGGGATGGCGTCGCACGTGCGCGTTGACCTGCTTTTCGAGCGCCGCGCGCTGGTCTTGCAAAAGGTTGATAGTCTGCTCGATGTCGGCGACCACCAGCGGCGACATGTCGGGCTTGTCCTGGGCGATGTCGAGGCGATTCTCCTCCATGCGGATGAGCTTGTCCAGCTCGTCCAACCGCCGTAGCAGGTAGTCCAGTTCGCGCACTTCTTCGGCGAGTAAGGCTTGGGCGGGTGGTTGCATGCGGGCGCCGTACTCGGCCAACATGCGCGCATCCACGGGGTCGGTCTTGACCCGGTAGCCCGCCCCCTTGGCCCACTGATGTAGCTTCCACGGGTCGGGCTTGCTCACCAGCCAGCCCTGGGCGTAGGCGTAAAGCGCCAGCCCCAACTCGTAGCCACTGGTCGGCTCGAGCACCAAGTGGACTTGCTCGGCCCCTTGCTCGGCGCGTTGCCTCTCAACGGCCTGGCCGAAGGCTTCGTATCCTTCAGCTTGATTGGGGTACTTGCCCAGATTGAGGCTGCGGTCAGCCCAATACGCACCGTCAAAGCTGCTTTTGGCGATGTCGGCGGCTACATACAAAATTCGCATAGCCCTCTTCCTTTCTAGGCAGACGCCTCTTGGCTGAACCTGAGGGCACTTAACTCACTAGTATGCGGGCTCTTGGCCCTTAATTCTCTTCGTCATCTCAGGCTGGGGCTTCTGCCCCACTTGGACCTGTCTCAATCCGAACGCTTGTTCTGCTGCGATGTCGGTCTCTTGGGCGTCTCGTCCCGCTCGCGCTTTATTCTACCAAATGGAGGCAAGGACGGCGACCTATCTCAGAATCGGGCTTTTCGCCACTTGTGCGACGTCAGTCTCTCGTCCTTGCCCCCTTCTCATGATACTAGGTGCGTCGCACATCCAACATGGCTTATCCCGGTATAGTTAATTTCCTGGAATTGCCTTACCCAAGATAGGAGGTTGGCTCCCGCGATCACGTGCGGGTGGAGGCATCCAGAATCGTGACGCCTACCAGTTCGTCCTGACGGTAGCGCAGCAGCAAGCCGTCGTCGGTTGCGACTGTATTGATGGCCTGCTGGGGACGCTGGAAGCTGATGTAAAGCACATCGGCTTTGTTGTCGTAATCGACAGAGAAGCGCTTGAATGCTTTGCAGAAAGAGAATTTGTATCGAATGAAAGTTTATTCATCGGTTTGGTGCAGAACAATTACATCAAGCGGGCCGTAGAAACTGACGTTGCTCCATCGACCTGCCAGTGACAATCACGGCCCGGACGCGATTCCTCGAGCCAGCTATCGGTGGACCGTGACGGTCACGGCTAGGCTACGGCAATCCCGCCAAGAAGCCGCCATCGACCGGCAGCGCGACACCGCTGATAAAGGCGGCCTGCTGGCTGCACAAAAAGGCGACCGCGGCGCCAAACTCCATTGGCTCGCCAATCCGGCCCATGGGGACGCTGGCGGCGCGGCGCTTGAACGCCTCGTCCACGGGAATCTTTTCCCGTTCCGCTTCCTGCTCGGCCAGCTCCGTGACGCGGTCCGTGCGGGTGACGCCAGGGCAGACGGCGTTGACGGTGACGCCCGTTTCAGCAATTTCGCGGCTCAGCGTTTTGACGACGCCGTGGACGCCCGCCCGCGTGGCGTTGCTGAGCACCAGCCCCTCCAGCGGCTGCTTGGCGCTGATGCTGGTGACGGCGATCAGGCGGCCCTGGTCGCTCTGCTGGACGTGGGGCAGGGCGGCGCGAAACATGCGCACGGTGGAGAGCATGTTCTGCTGGGTCGCCAGCATCCACTGCTCGTCCGTCATGTTCGCAAAGTTGCCGCTGGGCGGGCCACCCGCGTTGGCGACGACAATGTCGAGCTGCCCAAAGTGCGCCGCCGTTTGCTCGACAAACTCGGCGGGCGCTTCCGGCTCGCTCATGTCCAGCGCAATAGCCAGCACCTTGATGCCCGTCTCCTCGTGGATGGCGCGAGCCGCCGCGTTGAGCTTGTCCTCGCCGCGCGAACAGATGGCGACGCGACAGCCCTCCTGGGCTAGCGTCAACGCCGTGGCGTAGCCCAGCCCTGCGCTGGAAGCGGCCACGGCGGCCACGCGGTTGTCGAGGTGAAGATTCATGGGGAGTCCTTTCGTGGGGAGTAACTGGTCGTGGGAAGTAACTGGAGATTGGTTGGTTGTAGGGCTCGGCCAATCTCCAATTACCAATAGACATTATATCGATTAGAATTCGATAAAGAGATGAAGCTGAAGGGGGCCATAGGACCAAGGGCGGAAATTGAGTCGAAAATTATGCAGGCCACAACAGGTTTCAAAGACCGCGTCGCGAAAGCCCGGCTTCCAGTTGCGAATTTTGTCTTTCACAATCCGATAGCGTTTGACACCGCCAATGGCATGTTCAATCCGGGTGCGCAACGAGGAAAGCCAGCTGTTCTTGTGCTTGTCAAACTCAGACAGCTCTTGGTTGCGCGGCTTCTTTTTGGGCTGCAAAATCGTCACCTGCTCCAAGCTGAAGCCCTGAAAGCCGGTATCCTGAGCCAGTCGACTCCCCTGTGGCAGCGTGTAGTCTATTTCCTCCGCCAGCCGTTTGTCGTGCCGCTTGCCCTCGACCGTGTCGGAGACAAACAGCACTTGCCCTTGCGAGTCGATGACGACATTGTTCTTTACGGCGTGCCGTTTTTTTTGCCGCTGTAGAAAAAGCGCTGCTTGTCCGGGTCGCTGGGGCGGGGAATCGGGCGCTCCGTTCCGTCATGGAAGTACAGCGTCTCCTCTTCGGCAAAGGAGACCGCGTCCATCTCGCGGGCAGGCAACGCCTCCGCTTGGGCAAGCGCCTGATTCAGGACGGGGTGCAAGGTGTGAATCCACTGGTTGGCTTTGGGTTGGCTAAGGTTGAAGAGTGACCCCTGCACCGTTTGCAGATTGTTGCTCTTCAGGTAGTTCAAAATGAAGAACAGTTTCTCTTCTACCGTGGCTAACGGACTATTCTGGTAGTCAACATAGCGCCGCTTCCCCCTAGGCTTGCCGTCCAGCTGATGGGTGCGCATCCGCTCATAAAAACAGTCCGCAAAGTGGGGAAGCAAGGCGTCGAACTCTTCGCGTGTGTAGCCGGTCAAGGCCAGAAAGTCAATTGGCTTTTCAGCATACTTTTGGTAGTGGCTCATTGGGCATCTCCTCTTTTTTCTGGAATGCCTTCAGTTTACCCGCCCTTCTATTTCTTGTCCATTTAATCGATATAATGTCTAATCTCTAACCTTATGCAATCAGCCGCTGCTTCGCTTGGTGAATCCGCAAATACGACTCGTGAATGCGCGATTCGGCAATGCGACCGGATTCGACGAGCGACTTGATCAGCCCGACGGTGTAGGCGGCGATGCCCTGGTCGCGGTGGTTGTGGTTGGAGATGGCGATCACGTCCGCACCGGCGAGAATGGTGAGGCGCACGGCCTCGTCGTAGCTGTACTGATTGCGAATCGCGCCCATCTGCATGTCGTCGGTGATCACCATGCGCCAGTGGCCGAGCTGGGCGCGCAGGATGTTGGTGAGAACGTTGTGCGAGAGCGTGGCGGGCAGATAGGGATCCAGCGCGCTGTTGAAAACGTGGGCGGACATCACCGCATCGGCCAGGCCGCTGTCGATCAGCTGCTTGTAGGGCGCAAGCTCCACGTCGCTCCACGTGTCGCTCACATCCACAAAGCCGAGGTGGGAATCCTTGGCGGCGCTGCCGTGGCCGGGGAAGTGCTTGAGCGAACAGAGCAGGTTGTGCTCGTGGTGGGCCCGGATGAAAGCGCTGGCGTGGCGCACCACCACCTCTGGATCGGGCGAAAAGGAGCGCCCGTGCGCGCCAATCGCCGGGCTGCTCGCGTTGACGTCGAGATCGACGACGGGCGCGAGATTGAGGTTGAAGCCAAAATTCTGCAGCGCCGTGGCCGTCGTGCGCGCGTGCTCGTAGGTGCGGTTCACGTCGTCCGCCTGGCCAAAATCGCGCGCCGCGGGATCGTCCCCGATGCCAAAGCGCTCGTCCAGGCGGCTCGTCGCGCCCCCCTCCTGGTCGATGGCAATGAAAAGCGGCGCGCCGTGCGTCTCGCGCGAGGCCGTCTGCAGCGAGCCGTTAAGCGCGCTCAGCTGCTCCGGCGTCTTCACGTTGTGGCGGAACAGCACGACGCCCCCCACGTTGAAGTCGCGCACGCTGCGCATGATGATGCTGTCGTCTGCCGCAGTTGTGCCGTGAAAGCCGAGCAGCATCATCTGCCCGATCTTGAAGTCCAGCGAGGCGTCGTCCGGCGTGGGCAGGCTGGGCGCGATCACGCCGCCCTCCACGGGCGGAATCGGCTCCTGGCCGTGGCCGCGGGGCAGACTACTGGCCATAGCAGACGGCACGGCAGACATCGGCACCATGGCGAGATCGACAGCGGCACAGCCCGCGATCAGCGTGCCAGCCGCCACCTGGGTGGCGTGTCGCAAAAAGGCGCGGCGCGAAAGATTGGGTTGGGGCATAAATGATCAGTATGTGGGGCCGGCGTTTTCAGCGGTCTGTCGCACGGTTCGTGGAGGGGCGTGGTCAACATTGGCGAACTTGCAGTAGAGGCCAGTGCTCGGCGCGGTTGGTCTGGTGACGGCATTGTACTACCAATTGCGGGTGCGGGCCAACTTGCATTTGAACTGCAATCGCCGTGGATCCGCCACTCTTTTGTCGCAGGCGGCAGGTTGAATGGGGGCGCACCCCACTGTTGACAGCGCGACGCGGCTTCCTTATACTAACGGCAACAGTTCACAACCAGCGCCCCAATTCAGAAGACACCCGTTGTGCCAACTCCCTTCTTCCGCGATATTCTCCAGCAGCCCGCCGAGCTGCGCCGGCTTGCCCTCTGGTACGGCTCGGCAGAAGGCGCAGCCCAGCTCGCGCGCCTGCCGCAGCGACCCGCCCCCCTGCTGACCGGCATGGGTGCGTCGTTCCATGCGGCGCTGGTGGCCGCTGCCCACTTTCAGCGCTACCGCTTACCCGCCCAAGCCGTCGAAGCCACGGAATTACTTTTTCACGGCGATGGCTTTCTGGCAACGAGCGACGCCTTTGTCTTCGTCTCGCAGTCTGGCGAGAGCGCCGAAGTTGCGCCCGTGGCTGACCGGCTGCCCGCCGCGGCCACCCTGCTGGGCGTGACCAACAGCCCCGAAAGCACGCTCGCCCGCCGCGCCGACCTGGTCTTGCCGCTCGTCGCGGAGAAAGAGCAGGCGCTGGTCGCCAGCCGCACCCACGTCAATTCCCTGGCCGCGCTCTGGCTGCTGGTGCGCCGCTGGGCCGGGGTCGGCGCGCGGGCGGACGTTGACGCCGTCGCGAGCGTGGCCGACGAGGTGGAACAACTGCTGAGCGAGGCAGATGCTATGCTTGAGCATTGGTTTGCCGAGCTGGACAAAATTGAAACGCTGCTCTTCGTCGGCCATGGCCCCGGTGCGGCGACGGCGCGCCACGCGGCGATGATGCTGGGCGAATGGGCCAAGACGCCTGCGTTGAGCATGAGCGCCGGGGCCTTTCGCCACGGCCCTATCGAATTTGCGCGCCCCGGCCTGGGCGTGGTGATTTTCTCCGCGCCGGGCAAGGTACACGAATCGGTGGCGACACTGGTGGCGGAGCTGGACGGCTATGGGGTTTCAACAGTGGTTGTCGAGCAGGGGCGAACGTTTACCTCGCCGGCGGAGTTTGCTGCCGCTGCGCCAGGCGATCTCGATCCCTTTCTCGCGCCCATTTTGGATACCGTTGTCGCCCAGCTTTTTTGCGAAGCCTTCGCCCGACGCCGCGGCATCGACCCGGCCTTTCGCCATATTGAAAAGGTCATCACGCAAATTTGAAGTCGCGGCGGTAAGCGTCCCCGGCACGCGCCAGACTCAGCAGAGTAGACAAAGTAGCGTGCGGCACGTACCGGGGACGCGATTAACTCCATCCACGAACCACTTCCACATGTCCCTTCTCCTCGGCCTCGACCAGGGCGGCAGCAAAACGTGGGCCGCCATTAGCGACGCCGCCGGTCGACTGCTGGGCGTGGGTCGCGCGGCGGGTGGCTACCCCACGCGCCGACCGGACGAGGCGATGAGGTACATTGGCGAAGCCGTGCAGGCGGCGCTCGCAAACGCCAATCTACCCAACCAGCCCGTCGATCTGCTCTACGCCGGCCTCACCAGCGCCGATTGGCCGGACGAGTACGACTTTTTGCAGCGCAGGGTGGAAGCGCTGGAGCTGGCGCGGCAGGTACGCGTGGTCAACGACACAATCGTCGCCCTGCGTGGCGGGACATCCCACGCCTACGGCGCAATTGTGACGGCGGGCACGGGCAGCAACTGCGCCATCCGCTCGCCCGCGGGCGAGGAGTACCTCTACCACTACTACGTCGAGGACGACTTGCAGGGCGGCGTGGCGCTGGGGCGGCGGGCGCTGCGCGCCGTCTACCGCGCCGAAACGGGCCGCGAATCCACCACGCGTTTAACGTGCTCCGTGCTGCGTCAGCTAAATTTTGCCTCGGTGGACGATTTGCTGCGTGCGGATTGTGAACATCACTTTGCGGATGAAATGGTGAAGACGTTGGCCCCGCTTGTCTTCCAGGCCGCCCGCGCGGGCGATGAGGTTGCCGCGAGCATTCTCGCCGCATTCGGCCAGGGCTTGGCCGAACTGGTGACGGCGGGCTTGCAGCGCTTCGAGATGACAAAGCTGCCCGTGGAGGTTGTGCTGTCCGGCAGCGTCTTTAAAGGCGAGGGCGGGCTGCTGCAAAGCGTGATGCGCGACGAGATTGAGCGGGTCGCCCCGCTGTCGCGGTTGGTTGATGCGCGCTACGAGCCGGTGGTCGGCGCGCTGCTGCTGGCGATGGAGGCAGCGGAGGTGGCGGTGGACGGAGAGGTCGCGGCCAATATCGAACGCGGCAGTCAACGATATGGACTGATTCGGCAGGGCGATGGGAAGCTGAGCTCTTTGCCGTGAAGTGTACCAACCGGATGATGCGTGATGCGTGGTGCGTGTACCAGTAGACACACCACGCATCACGCATCAATTAAAAACCGGTACAGCCCGGACGAGAATTTCAACAGGAACATTTACATGGCAGCCATCAAGCTAGTCTACATCGGCGGCGGGGCGACGCGCGGGCCCGGTACGATTGCCTCGTTTGTCCAGCACGCCGCCCAATTTGCGGGCAGCGAAATCGTGCTGGTCGACATCGACGAGCGGGCGCTCGATCTGGTGCACCGGCTGGGCCAGCGGCTGATCAAGGCGGCGGGCGCCGACCTGCGGCTGCGCGCCACCACAGATCGACGCGCCGCGCTAGTCGACGCCGACGCGGTGCTCACCTCGTTTCGGCCCGGCGGCTTTGCGGCGCGGCGGCTGGACGAGCGTATTCCGCTGCGCCACGGCGTGATCGGGCAGGAGACGCAGGGGCCGGGCGGCTTCTTTATGGCGCTGCGGGCGATTGCGGTGGTGCGGGAAATTGTGGCCGAGATGGAGCGGCTTTGCCCCAGCGCGTGGCTCCTCAACTACACCAACCCCATCAACATCGTCAGCGAGGCCGTGACCCGCTTTAGCGATGTGCGCACCGTGAGCCTGTGCGAGGGGCCGATTGTCTTTCCACGCGAAATTGCCGCGGCCGCCCGGCTCGATCCCACAAAGGTCGACGCCGTGATGATCGGCCTCAACCACGCCTGCTGGAGCACGCGCCACCTCTACCGCGATTCGGACGGGGACGGGCAGGACATGATTGCGATTCTGCAAGAGCGCTACGACAGCGTGATGGCCGATCCGGACGTATCGCGCTCGCTCAAGCGGCGCGTCGAGTTGGCCTGCACGATGGGCCACCTACCTGCCCACTATTTTCAATACTACTACTACAAAGATGAAGTGCTGGCCGAGCTGCGGGCCGATGACCGCACGCGCGCCGAGGTCATCCTCGATCAAGTGCCGACCTATTTGGCGCACTACGCAGAGCAGGCCGAGGCCGACCAGCCCACGCTCGATCCGGCCCGCTCGCGCGGCGGGCTAATGGAGCTGGAGCTGGCCGTGGAGGTACTGGACGCCATTGTCAACGACCGTGGGCTGCTCTTTCCCTGCAACGTGCCCAACCGCGGCGCCATCGAAAATTTTGTGGATGAGCGCGTGGTGGAAGTGCCCTGTCTGGTGGATCGCCACGGGGCACAGCCGCTGGCGTCCGGGCGCGTGCCCGCTGTGGGCGCGGGGCTGGTCGAGATGCTGGGGCACTACCAGGCGCTGGCGGCGGAGGCGGCTTGGCGCGGCAGTCGGATCGACGGCGTGCGCGCGCTGGCGAGCCATCCGCTGGTCATGGATTGGCCGCTGGCCGAAACGCTCTACGATGAGCTGGCGGCGGCTCACCAAAGCTATTTGCCGGAGCGTCTGCGCTCTTAAACGAGCCTATTTGACCCCAATCAAATAAAGTCAGTAAAATCAGAAAAGATGATCAACGAAGGACGCGAAGAGCACGAAGAAGAGAGCGTAAACCCTCTTCCTTCGTGCTTCTTCGTGCCCTTCGTGGATTGCTTTCTAAATTTCCCCCACTCACCATACGAGAACAGCCATGAAAAATTTAACAGAAATCGGGCGCATTGTGCTGCTGCAAGTTCAGCCAACCAAAATCAAGGAGGGCAAATATCCAGACGAAGATTACCTGCCTGACCGCCTGCTGCCGGTGACGCAGCTTGCGATCGACCCGCACGGCGTCCACGGCATCGACGCGGCGGGCGAGTGCATCATTGACGTACACCACCGCGATCACCCGCACAGTCGATTTCGCGGCGAGAATGGGGTGTCGGTTGGCTTTACGGCGCACTACGATAAAATGCAGGCGTATTTTGGCGAACACTTGACCTTTGGCTGCGCAGGCGAAAACATTATCGTGGAAGCGGAGCGAATTCTTACGCTGGACGACGTGCAGCCGGAGCTGCTCGTCCACCATCGCGCCGCCGACCACTGGCTCACCCTGAGCGAAGTGGTTGTCGCTGCGCCCTGCTTGCCCTTTGCCCGCTTTGCATCGGGCCATCCGCTGGAAGCAAAAGAGACCAGAGCGGCGCTGCAATTTCTACACAACGGCACGCGCGGTTTCTACACAAAGCCCAATTTGGCCCTGGAAACGTGTATCGAGGTGGGCGACTCGCTCTACGTGACCAATGCTGTACCCTGAGTTTGTATCCTAGATGGGCCTTGCTCTTTTTTGGATTGGGTGTATAGTGAGCTTATCCCACCCCACTAATCGATACCCTCTGGCTATCCATTTCAAAGGAGAATCTATGCCTACCTTTCGTCGCTTGCTTGCCCTGACTATATTGGGGCTGCTGATCGCGGCCTGCACGCCCGCCGCCGCGCCGGACGCCGATGCCGGTGACGCCGCCCAAGCGGAACCCCAAGCGCCCGGCGCGGACGCCAACGCCGGCGACCGCACGGAAATTCGCTGGTTCGTTGGCCTGGGCACGGGCCACCAGGAGGAGCTTCAGCCTACGCAGCTGGAGATTGTCGAGCAGTTTAACGAGTCGCAGGATGAAATCGCGCTGCGCGTTGAGTTTATTGAAACCGAATCGGCGGTGGACATTCTCAACACGCAGATTGCGGCGGGCAACGCACCCGACATCGTCGGCCCCGTCGGCATCGGTGGTCGCGGCCAGTTCGACGGCAACTGGCTCGACCTCAGCGACCTCGTCGAAGGCTCGAACTACGACCTGAGCGACTTTGACCCCGCGCTGGTCGATTTCTATAACCTGCCCGACCAGGGGCAAATCGGCCTGCCCTTTGCCATTTTTCCCTCTTTCCTCTACTTCAACAAAGAGCTCTTTGATGAAGCGGGCCTCAACTACCCGCCCACCAGCTACGACGAGATGTACGTGATGCCAGATGGCGAAGAGGTCGAGTGGAATGTCGATGCGATCCGCGATATTGGCCAGCTGCTTACGGTCGACGCCGAGGGCAACGACGCCACCAGCCCCGATTTCGATCCGGACAACGTCGTGCAGTTTGGCTTTGACCAGCAGTTTTCGGACATGCGCGCGCGGGCCACGCTCTGGGGCGCGGGCAGCCTGATGGACGAAGAGGGCAACGCCCAAATCCCTGATCCGTGGCGCGATGCCTTCGCGTGGATTCACACCGCCATCTTCGAGGACCGGTTCTACCCCAGCGGTGCGTACGAGGAGAGCACGCTGCTCAACGAGGGCGACGCCTTCTCCTCCGGCAACGTCGCGATGGTGCCGATGCATCTGTGGTACGCCTCGTGCTGCCTGCAGGAGGTTGATTTCCAGTGGGGCATCGGCGCGACCCCGATGGCCAACGGTCAGATTACCTCAAAAATTCACGCCGATACCTTCTCGATCGTTAACTCGACCGACCATCCCCAGGAGGCATTTGAGGTGCTGAGCTACCTGCTCAGCCCCGACGTTGCCGCCACGCTGACGCAGCTTTACGGTGGACAGCCCGCGCGCGGCAGCCTACAGGAGGGTTACTTCGCCAGCCTGGAGGGGCAGTTCCCCGACCAAGAAGTCAACTGGGCGCTGGCGGCGGAGAGCCTGCAATATCCGGACAATCCCAGCCACGAAGAGGGGCTGCCCAACCTGGTGCAGGTGCAGGATCGGTACGGTCAGTTCATTCAGCGGCTGATCAACGAGCCGGATTTTGACATTGAGGCCGGGCTGGAATCGCTGCGCCAAGATTTGCAGACGATCTTTGACCAAGCCAATTAAAGAGGAAAGATTGAGGATTCAAGATTGAGTAGTCTACTCAATCTTGAATCCTCAATCTTTTTCCGGAGACTTTTATGGCAACCGCGACCTCATATCGACCACGCCGCGGCTTTACCCGCAAGCGCTACGACGCCGTGTGGGGCTATATCTTCATTAGCCCCTGGATCATTGGCTTCCTCGCCTTTACGCTGATTCCCTTCGTGGGATCGTTTGTGCTTTCCCTCTTTGATTTTCAGCTGCAGCGACCGGACGAGGCAACCTTTATCGGGCTAGAGAACTGGTCGCGGCTGCTGGCCGACCGGCAGGTGTGGCAGTCGCTGGGGATTACCTTTTTGTTTGCGGCGATCACGCTGCCGATCAACTTTGTCGCCGCGATTTCGCTGGCGATCCTGCTCAACTCGCGGGCGCTCACCGGGCAAAATCTCTTCCGTACCCTCTTCTACGCCCCGACCATGGTTCCCGTGATTGCGGCGGCGCTGATCTGGAACGGCGTGCTCAATCCGCAGACGGGCTGGTTGAACCGGCTGATCGAGTGGCTGACGCCGATCAACGCCGTGGGGCCAAGCGGCCTGCGCTGGCTCTACGAGCCGGAATTGGTCTACTTTGCCTTTGCCTTCATCGGCCTGTGGGGCATCGGCAACGCGATCCTAATCACGCTGGCCGGCCTGCAGGGTGTGCCGACCGATCTCTACGACGCCGCCGAGGTCGACGGCGCGAGCTGGTGGCGGCGGCTCTGGGCGGTGACGCTGCCCATGGTGTCGCCCGTGCTCTTTTACAACCTCGTCCTCGGCGTGATTGGGCTGATTCAGTACTTCCTCGTCCCCTTTGTGCTGACCTCGGACAACGGCTACGTCTTTGGCTGGGCGCGCTTCTACATGATCTATTTCTACGATCAGGCCTTCCAGTATACCAACCTCGGCTACGGCTCGGCGCTGGCCTGGTTTATGTTTATCGTCGCGCTGGTGGTGACGCTCGTGCTCTTTGGCACGTCGCGCCGCTGGGTCTACTACTCTGGAGATTGAGCCGTGGCTGCTGCTGTCCCCACCCAAGCCCGCCCCGCCGCGGCCAAAGTTGCATCCCATTCAAGACGCCGCCGCCTGCGCACCAATCTGCTGGTGACGCTGCTGGCCGCCGCCGTGCTGGCGCTCTATTTGATGCCGCTCGCCTACGGAATTTCGACGTCGCTCAAAAGCAAAAGTCAATCGACCGACCCCGCCTCATCCATCCTGCCCGCCGAACCGGCGATATTTGAGTATGAAGGCGAACGCTACGAGCTCTATCAAGTGCCGTTCGAGGGCGAAACGCGCGAGCTGGCGCTCGTCCAAAGGGGACGCGAAGCCAGCAGCTTTCTCGATCCGCAAAATCCTGAAGCGGGGCTGGTCGAGTGGGAAGGGCGCTGGCGCACGCTCGACGCGGTACGCGAAATCGCGCCGCAGTGGCAAAATTACGCCGACGCCTTCCGCACCATCGATTTCCTGGAGCTGCTGCGCAACACGCTCTACTACGCCGGCGTGAGCACGCTGGGTGCGGTCGCGTCGGCGGCGCTGGTTGGTTACGGCTTTGCGCGCTTTCACTTCCCCTTTCGCAACGTGCTTTTCGTCCTGGTCATCGCCACGATCATCCTACCGCCGCAGGTGACGCTCGTGCCCAAGTACGCCTTTTTTCTACAAATTGGCTGGGTTGGCACGTGGCTGCCGCTGATCGTGCCCCAGTATTTTGCCAACGGCTACAACATCTTCCTCATGCGTCAATATTTCTTGACCATCCCGCGCGCCATGGACGAAGCGGCGATGATCGACGGTGCGGGGGCGCCGCGCATTTTCTGGTCGGTGATTTTGCCACAGGCCAAGGCCGCGCTGCTGGCCGTGGCGCTCTTCCACTTTTTCTTTGCCTGGAACGACTTCTTCGAGCCGCTGATCTACCTGGCGGGCATCGACTACCGCTACCCGCTCACCGTCGGCCTGCGCTACTTCAACGGCGTCTACAGCAGCGAACCGCAGCTGATCCAGGCCGCCTCGGTGATGACGCTGATTATCCCGCTGCTGATCTTCTTCCTCGCCCAGCGCTATTTTATCCAGGGCGTCGTAATCACGGGCGTGGAAAAATAGAAGACGATCCACGAAGGGCACGAAGGTACACGAAGAAAAGAAGAGCAATCCTCTTTCTTCGTGTCTCTTCGTGCCTTTCGTGGATCACTTTCTTTCGGCTGCTCAAGCGACGGCTACATAACTCCTTTGGTGGGCGGGATCGAGGCAGTTGGGGCACGTGAGCAGCTGATCCTGCTCCGGCTGCACCCCCCTTAGTTGACCACAGAACGGGCAGCGCACCAGCGCCACGGCCACCGTCGACGGCAGCGCTGCGGCCTCGCTTTCCACCGCCGAGCCATCTTCCCCATATTCGACGGCGTGGCCGCGCTCAATCAGCAGCGCGTTGAGGTTGATGGACGCGCCGCGCTCATTCTCGAAGACAATCTCGCCCAGCAGCCGCCCGTACTTGCCCTCGCGATCCACCCCGCGCTTGTCCAAAATCGTGCGCAGCAGCACGTCGCGATCCAGCACGCGCTCGCGCACAAAGTCGCGGGCGAGCAGGCCGCGCTCGCGCTCCTCGCCGCGCAGCTCCGGCGCGTCGATCTTCCACAAACGGATCGTCTGGTCGCGCCGCCAGAGATTGAGCCCCAGATCGATGTCGACCGTCAGCGTGTCGGCATCGTAGACGCGCGTCACGTGGGCGGCGTAGTGGTAGAGCTGGGCGCGCGTTTTGAAGTGGGGCTGGTCGGAGATGGAGAAGAAGGTGGTCATGTTAAAGCAATGGTGGTGTACAACCTTCCAGGAAACTTCCGAGCTTCCTGGAAAGTCTAGGCTATTCCAAGAAATAAAGTACACCAAGGAGATTATGTTTCAGCCTCGCCGCTCCCTCCTTGTCGCTTGGTCGATGAGGCGACCAAATAGCCCCCTCCTCTCCACGCGTGGAGAGGAGGGGGTTGGGGGAGGTGAGGCGTTGACTCCACCCGGTACATCTATTTTCTTGGATTGGCCTTGTCCTACTGATAACAAAAAGCGGACTGGCTCAAACCAGTCCGCTTCTTTTGAGGTGGAGATGGCGGGAATTGAACCCGCGTCCGCAACATTTGCCCTAAAGCGTCTACAAGCTTAGTCGCTGCTTTGGTTGGTTCGCTAGGCGGCCTCCCAGCGACGGGATGCCATTGGCCCAGCTAGCCGATCATCTTGGGTAGCCTTATCGGCGTTCAGCTACCGCAGCACTCCAATATATGTTGGCGACCGCCCGGCTTGGTTGCGCCACCGGATGGGCCACGACGCGTTTGACGGCGTCTGATACCTTACTTAAGCGGCCAACGCAGCCGGAGCGGCGTTCGCGAAACCAAAGTTAAAGGCCTTGCCTGTGTTGTTGGCATTTATAGTGTTTGCACCTTTTTTCGTGGTGGGCGCGCCACGGCTTGCAACCCTAGAACTTCCTGCCCCGTCGAAGCCTGTCATCCCCAGATTGAACTGTCCCCTTGTGAGAACAGCTAAAGTATAGCACAAACGGTCGGCGCTGTAAAGTAAATTTTTTGTATGAATTGGCGCAACTTCTGGCGCAGCGGCGTGTTATAACTAGCACAACCATGCTCGACCTTGATCCGCGATCAATGTAAACAACGCTGAACTTTACTTTCATCAACTTTTGCCCGCATCAGCGTACATTGTCAGCGTACATTGATCGACCCTTCCACTTTTTCAATCTCAGACGCGAACCGTGCCGCAGCGCAATCGGCAGCGCCCGGCGCTGTACGCGCGCGGAGCAAGCTGCCTGAGAACAGTCCTGCCCAAATTTGCTTGCTGATCTACCAAAGGTGATCAGCATATAATGATGTTACATGCAAGACTTTAGGAGACAAACTATGACAAATCCAAACGCGTCCAGCCTCACCCCCAAGGAGTGGAGCGCGCTGGTCAAGCCCTATCAAGAGCCAAGCGTCCGCAAAGGCGTGTGGCAAATCGCCAACTCGTTTGGCGGACTGGCGCTCTGCTGGGCGCTGATGTACTTAAGCCTCAGCTTCAGTGTCTGGCTGACGCTGCTGCTGGCCGTGCCCGCCGCAGGCTTTATGGTGCGCATCTTTATCATCCAGCACGATTGTGGACACAACGCCTTCTTCAAGCAGCGCCAGCACAACGACAGCGTCGGCATCGTGTGCAGCCTCTTCACGATGACGCCCTACAAATTCTGGCGCAAAAGCCACGCCGTCCACCACGCCCACCACGCCGAGCTCGAAGAGCGCGGCACCGGCGACGTCTGGACGATGACCGTCGACGAGTACAAGCAGGCTTCCCCGTGGAAACGGATGGTCTACCGCGTCTTTCGCCACCCGCTCTTTCTCTTTGGCTTGGCCCCCACGCTCAATTTCATGCTGCTGGCGCGCTTCCCCATCGGCGGCGAGGAGAGCTGGCGACACGGCGAGCGCGCCTCCGTCTGGTGGACGAACGCTGCGATTGCCGGCTGGCTAGCCGCGGCCAGCGCGCTCATCGGCTTTGGCGCGGTGCTGCTGATCTTTATCCCCACGGCGGCGATTGCCAGCAGCGTCGGCACCTGGCTCTTCTATGTTCAGCATCAGTTCGAGGATACCTACTGGGAGCACACGCCCGAGTGGGACTACACGGCGGCGGCTCTGGCCGGCAGCTCCTACTACCAGCTGCCCAAGGTGCTCCAGTGGTTCACCGGTAACATCGGCTTCCACCACATCCACCACCTCAGCCCGCGCATTCCCAACTACCATTTGGAGGCGTGCCACAAACAGAATCCCGATCTCCAGCGCGTCGTTCACCTCACGCTCAAGGAGAGCTTCCACACCGTCTGGCTCACGCTCTGGCACGAGCAGCAGCGCCGCCTCGTAACCTTCCGCGAAGCCATGTAAGGCGAAGCGCCGCTTCGCTGGTAAAGAGATTTTAACGTGGAGGCGCGGAGGCGCAAGGCGTTGTTCGTTAACGAGCATCTCCCTGCGTCTTTGCGCCTTTGCGCCTTTGCGTTAATTTGGTAAGTTTTCGAGATCAGTTCGCCCCTTCGCGATCTCAACCCATCTCAAAGGTCGTGCGCAAGTCCTGCGCCTGCCCCGTCTCCGCCGAGCGATAGGCCGCCTCGATGATTTCGATCACGTGGCGGGCGTGTTCGGCGGTGGCGGGCGTCGATTTGCCCTCGCGCACCCAATCGACCAGCTGCATCACATCCTCGTAGACGTGCGTCTCCTCCATGCCCAGATGGTCGCCGACCACGTGCGGCAGGTTGGCCGCGTAGCCCCACTTGTCTTCTTTGGCCCGTCCCACAAAATTAAAGGGCTCGCCGTTAAGCAGGTTGCCGTTGATCACGCCCGCCGTGCCGCAGACAAACGGCCGCCCCACGTTGGGCAATCGCCCCGCCGCCACGCCGTAGGCAAAGCCAAAAAACGCCTCGCCAAAATCCAGCACCATCAGCGTCTGATCGTCCATATCGGTGGGCAGCAGCTGCCCGGCAAAGGGTCGCTCCCGCACGCGCACGCCGGACAGCGCCGTCACGCGCCGGGCCGGGCCGACGATGCCCGTCAGCGCGTGCAGCCCGTAGACGGTCATGTCGTAGAGCGGGCCGCCGCCGGGCTTACGAAAGTACCAGGCCGGGTTGACGTTGGTGAGCGGGTCGTCGCCGCCGCGCACGCTGGCTTCATCCTCGTGGTAGGTACCAAAGGTCGCGCCCGCCACGGCCCAGGTGGGTCGACCAATCGCGCCGTCGCGGATCAGCTGGCGGATGGCGCGCAGCCGCGGGTTGACGATTTCGCCGGGCGAGGCCACGATTTTTACATCTTGCTGCGCCGCCAGCGCGATCAGCTCGTCGGCCTCGTCGACGGTCGTGGTCATCGTTTTGTTGAAGTGCACGTGGAGGCCGTGCTCCAGCGCCGCCTTGCCCTGCGCGTAGTGAAAGCCAATCGGTGAGGCGATGCTCACGGCGTCAAAGCCGCCCGCGTCGAGCATCGTCTCGAAGCTGGGATAGGCGGCGGGCACGCCAAACTTTTGCGCCGCCGCCTCGGCGCGTTCGAGCACGGGGTCGCAAACGGCGGTAACGTTGACGCGATCCTGGAGGTCATCCATCGTGAGATGGGGCAGCAGGCCGCGCAGCGCAATGCTGCCCGTGCCGACGATGGCCAGGCGGAGGGGAGTGTTCATGGGTTATTCCTTTTGGGTAGACGTAGGCTTGAAGAGAGTGATTTGTGTAGGGGCACGCTATAGCGTGCCCCTACACAAATCACTCTCTTCTAGTTTAACCGGAATCTCGCGCGCCAAGCGGATTTCCTGCTTGGTGAGGTGACAGGTATACGCATAAATCTCCACCCCCGCCGCCCGCGCCGCGACCAGCGCTTTGCCAAAGGCCGGGTCGGTTCCCCAGTGGGGCCGCAGCCGATCGGCATCGGGCCGCTGCACGATAAAGACGGCGGCGGCTCGGTCACCCTGTTCGTGTAGCCACACTAGGTGCTCCAGGTGACGTCGCCCCCGCTCGGTCGGCGCATCGGGGAAGATCGCCGTGCGCCCCTCGACGAGCGACGCCGATTTTACCTCAACCCAGCAGAGGCGACCCGCCTGGCTGGTGAGGCGAAAGTCGATGCGGCTGCGCGGCATCTTTTTGATGCGCGCAGGGGCGTCGCGCGCGCGGGGGCTGCGTGCAGGGCCGGGCGGCTGCGGCGCGGTGACTTCCCGCTCGACAAGCTGTGTGTCAAACTGGGGCGGGCGGAAAGGAGCAAAAAAGCCGTTGGCCAGCCCCTCGGCAAAGACGGCATTGGGCAGCCGCGTGTCCAAACTCACCAACTGACCGTATTCCGGGTGCTCGACAAAGCGCAGCGTGTAGTCCGTCTTGCGCGCGGGGTTGTCCTCGTAGCTCAGGTGCACGGTAACGCCGGGGACCAGCAGCTCGGCCAGTCGACCGCGATCCGGGCAGTGCGCGGCCACGGTCTCGCCCGCGCGTTCGCCTTCGCACAGCGTCGCGTGGACGAGGAAGCGGTTGGGGCGCTCGCGGAAGGTGGCGGATTGAGTGGTGAAGGGGAAGATCACGTTGCCCACTCTGCTAGCACTGCGTCCAGCTCCGCCTCCGTCCGCAGCGGGCGGACAATGCGCAGGAAGGTCGCCAAATCGGGAAGGCTGCTGCGCAGGAGTTCGAGCTTGGGGCCAATGGGGCTGACGGCGCTGGCGCTTGTGCTGTAGCTGCCGTGGAAGGCAAAGTAGGCCTGGTTGAGCACGCGCAGCGGGTAGCCGTGCTCGACAAATTCCTGTCGACGCTGCTCCATGTACTGCTCGGCCTCTTCGATTTGGCCCTGCGCGAGCAGGGCGTCCACGCGCAGCCGGGTCTGGCGCATTTCGGTGTGAAAATCGAAGAGGGGCAGGGTGTGAATTGGAATGTTGAGGCGTTGGCCCGCTTCGTCAGTAGATATGGCGTCGACGGGCACGGGTGCTAAATCTGGATAACGGCGTTCGAGCACGCGCGTGCCCAGCTCGTTGCCCACGATTTCGGCCACCGACTCGTTGATAATCACCATTTCCGCCTGCTCGCCATAGCCTGCGCCGAGCGGGAAGAAGCGCAGGTAGTTGTGCGTCCACTCGTGGGCTACCGTGCTCACGATCCACTCCAGGCTGGCGCGATCCACCACCATCGTCGGAAAAGTTCCCAGCCCGCCCACGTTGGTGACGTAGCCGCTAAAGTCCTGTTCGCGCACGCGCGCTTCCGCCGCCGCCATCTCGTCGATGCCGATGTCGGGGGCAACCGTGTGGCCGTAGACGCGCTCGATGCGATCGCGCCGCGAGACGATCAGCTGTTTGGGCGGCTCGGTAAAGGCGAAGCGCACGGGCGGCAGCGTCTGGCTGCCCAGAAAGGCGGGCGTCGCCAGCCCCTCGCGCACGAGCTCGCTGCCCACCTGCCGCTCGATCACCTGCTCGACGGTGGCGCGCGTGGCAATCTGCTCGGCTCGCAGCGCATCGATCTGCCGCTGCAGCAGGTCGATCTCCACATCGCGCACGGCCAGCTCCAGGTTGGATGCCCCGCTCTCGTGGCGATAAATCTCGCCTTCCAGCGCCCCCATCTGCTGGGCGCGCTGCACGTAGTCGCGCACCAGGGCCGTCGCTTCGCCGTCGGATAGGTCGCGCGCGGGGCGCTCGATCTGCGCCTGCACCTTGTCCACCGCCGTTTGCCACTGCCACGTGACCCAATCAAACGGGTGCTCGGCCACCGTCGCCGCCAGCGACACGTTGCGCAGGTAGCTGCTCTCCGGCGTCGCGCGCGTTGGGGCGAGCAGCAGGATGGCGACGGCGGTGAGCACAAGCAGCGATCGCCGAATGCGCGCCCAGCGGCGCGGTGACCGAGCCGTCGGTATCGCAAAGGAGCCGCGAGATGGGCGGCTCCAGATGGTTTGGTCAAGATTCATGCCTTAGATTACCACGTGCAGATGAGGAAAAAATTGGAGGGCGTTGACAGTTTGATTACAAAATCCGTGCTGCGCACTGGTCGAACGCTGGCGGCGGACGAGATTTTGCGGCGACAATCAGCTCCCCGATATCGCCCGTCGCGCCGTCGCTTGCCCAAATTGACGCCGCAGCCAGCTCCAGCCCGGCAGGCCCAGGCCGCCACCCACGGGCTTCTCTTCGTCGGCAAAGGGTGCTTGATCCAGCATTTTATTCCAGAGGTAGCGACTCACCAGCTTAACTGACGCCAGCACCGGCGCGGCCAAAATTGCGCCGAGCACGCCAGCAATCGACGTGCCCATGACGACGCCCGTGAGCACGAGGATGGGGTGCAGATCGAGCGCGTTGCCCACAATGCGCGGCACGAGCACGGCCTGCTCGATCTGCTGGATCACGAACATCAGTACGAAAACGGCCAGCGCGAGGCCAATGGGGCCCAGCCCCAGCGCGTTGGTCGGCGCGCCCGCTGCATCCAGCGGCTGGATTAGCGCCGTGAGCACGGCCACGCCCGTGGACACCGTGGGGCCGATAATGGGCAAAAATTCCGCCACGCCCGCCACTACGGCCAGCCCCCACGCGTTATCAACTCCCAACAGACTGAGGGCCGTGCCCACAATTAAGAAGATGACCAGGGCCAAAATCAGCTGGCCGCGCAGGTACGCATCCCAAATGTGCTTGAAGCGGGTGAGCAGCTGTTCGGCATCGCTGCCGTAGTTGGCGCTGTGGGCGGCTCGGGTGAGGGCGCGGCGAAAGCGCGAGGCATCCTTGGCCAGGTAAATCGAAAGAAAGAGGATGAGCAGCGAATTGGTGAGCAGCCCCGTTGCGCCAAGCACCAGCCGCAGCGCGAGCGACCCCGTGCTTAGAAAGGCGGCGCTGGCCCGCTGAAAAATAAGCGAGGGATTGAGCACGTCCCGCAGCACATCATTTTGTTCTGGGCCGAGCAGGGTGTTGAGGTTGATCTCGCGCGGATTCTCCGGATCAAAGAGGAGGCGCAGCACGCCATCATTGGTAACCGCAACGTAGGGTTCGATTTGCGCCGACGCCCAGGTGAAGAGCTGCTGGGGCAGCTCCGTCGCCAGCGCGATCAGCTGCTCCAGCCCGCTGATCAGCAGCGTCCAGCCCACGAGGGCGGCGACGATGCCCGTGATTGTGTAGACAACGAGCACCGAGAGCACGCGGTTGAGAGGCGTGCGCTGCCAGACCATTTCAATCGCGGGCGCCAGCAGATAGGCCACCAGCGACGCGATCACGATGGACGTCAGCAGGCTGCGAAAGCGCCACAGCACAATGGTGAGCACGAGCAGCGCGGCCACGGCCACGATTTGCTTGGTGCTCTGTGTCCAGCGCGGCGAGGTGGGGTCCGCGACGCTGGGGACAACCGGCGCGGGGCTGTCGGTTGGTTGGGCAGTTGGTTGAGCGGTTGGTTGAGCTGGCGGCTGAGTCGGCGGCTTGGCTGGCTTGGCCGGGGATTTAGCCGTGGCTCGTTTGCGATTGCTTCGTTTGCTCATGATTCCGTTGTTCGTCGTCAGTGTTTGTCGCAGTTTTTCGCAGCGGCAGGAGAATTCTGCCACGGATCGGCGGAATTGAACAATCGGATTTGTCGCTTCTTATAGCCGAGCCGATAATGGAGACACGGCGTTCAACCATCTCAAACACCCATCCGCCATGACCCAACCCAACCATTCCCCCGCACTCGACCCCGCGCTGGCCAGTTTTATTTGCGCCATGCCCAAGGCCGAGCTTCACATTCACCTCGAAGGCGCGATCCAGCCGCGCACGCTGCTCAAGCTGGCGCAGCAGCACGACGCGGTCGACGCGCTGCCCGCGCGCGATGTCGACGGGCTGCGCCGCTGGTTTCGCTTCGTCGATTTTCCCCACTTCGTCAAAATTTACGTCACCATTTCGGATTTGCTGCGCACGCCGGACGATTTTGCGCTGATCGTGCGCGAGGCGGGCGCGGAGATGGCCGCGCAGAACATCCGCTACCGTGAGTACACCGTCACGCCCTTTACGCACACCCACATTTTGCACAAGGGCCTATCTATTGGTGACGTTGTGGACGGGCTGGAGGCGGGGCGTGGGCAGGCGTGCAGCGAGCACGGCGTGGAAATGCGCTGGGTGTTTGACATTCCGCGCAACGCGGCCTTCAACGGCTTGACTGGGCCAAAGGGCAAGTACACAGCGACGAGCGCCGAGGTAACGCTCGACTATGCCCTCGCGAACCGCGGGCGCGGCGTGGTCGGCCTGGGGCTGGGCGGCTACGAAGTCGGTGCGCCGCCGGAGCCCTTTGCGGAGGTGTTTGCCGCGGCCAAGGCGGGCGGGCTGCGCTCGCTGCCCCACGCGGGCGAAACCGTCGGCCCGGCAAGCGTGTGGGGCGCGATCGACGCGCTGGGGGCGGAGCGCATCGGCCACGGCGTGCGCGCCATCGAAGACCCGGCGCTGCTGTCGCTGCTGCGCGAGCGGCAGATTCCGCTGGAAATTTGCCCCACGAGCAACGTCTGCCTCCACGTCTACCGCCGCCTGGCCGAACAACCCTTTCCCCACCTGGATCGCATGGGGCTGCTCGTCACCGTCAACAGCGACGACCCGCCGCTCTTCAATACGTCGCTGACACAGGAGTACGAAGCGTTGGCGCGTGAATTTGGTTACGGGCAGGCGGGTCTGGTGCGGATTGCCAGAAATGCGTTTGTGTCAATGGCGGCGGAGGTAGAGATCAAGCAGAGGCTGCTGGCCGAGTTTGATGGGTGGGTGGGAGAGAATGGGGGAGAGAAGATTGAGGGGTATTCGCCCCCAAATTACTGAGAAACCACCGCTCGACCTAGTTTCTTTTAGAATAATCCACCCTCGGCGTGGTCGGTTGCTGAAATACACCCTGGCCCGCCAACGCTGTGGACAAATTTTTGATTGTCGACTATGCTGATGGCCGTTATTTATCACCCGCCCCAGCGAGAACGCCCATGTCGACCATCGTTGATCTGACCCTCCCCTTTCGCGACGGAATGCGCGGCGTGGCGATGACGCCCAACACCTCCGTTCAAACCGAAGGCTACAACACCACCGACCTTGCCCTGTACAGCCACGCCGGCACGCACATGGATGCGCCGCTGCACTTCATCGACGGCGCGCGCACGATCGACCGCGTCGATCTCGAAAAGTGCGTAGGCGATGCGCTCGTGGTGGACCTTTCGCACAAAGAGCCCAACAGCCAAATTTCCGTGGAGGATTTGGCCCCGCAGGCGGACAAAATCACGCCCGGCACGCGGCTGCTGCTGCGCACGGATTGGGACGCCCACGCCGACGCCGACGACTACCGCACCCACATGCCGCGCGTCTCGGCGGAGCTGGCGCGCTGGCTGGTGGAGAAGGGCATTTATCTGCTCGGCGTGCAGACGCCTTCGGTTGCTTCGCTGCGCCCGGAAAATCGTGACGAGCTAACCGCGGTGCACCGCATTCTGCTCGAAGCCGAAGTTGTGATCGTCGAAGGGCTGGCCAACCTGCGCGACTTGCGCAACGAAATTGTCCACTTCACGGCGCTGCCCCTCAAGCTCGACGGCGTCGACGGCTCGCCCGTGCGCGCGATTGCGATCGATGGGGCATAACTAGTACAGCTGGGCGGAAATAAGCAGCCGGTTCGTGTGCGCGCCCGCTGGTGGCTAAAGCCCACCAGCTTGCCTGAAGAAAACCGGCTGAAAGCCGGTTGGCTTGATGGGGATACGCGCTGGCAACTGTATAACTATTTACGCCGCGCTGCACTGGTGATGTACAACGCCGTCTGTCAAGTAGTCGCAAGAGTAGGCTGATTCGATGTGGCACGAAAAGATGCTGGGAAAAGGCAAAAAGTGCACGCTGCTCGCGCTGATTTTGCTTGTTGCCCTTTTGCTCCGGGTGTGGGGAATCGCTTACGACTTACCCTACATACGCCATCCGGACGAGCCGGTCTACGTAACGATTAGCCAGACCATATTCAAGACAGGTGATCTCAACCCACATTTCTTTAACTACCCATCTCTGTTTTTTTACATCAACGCACTGGCCTACGTGCCCTATTATCTTTTGGGTAAACTGTTCGGCCTGTTTGCTACGCGAGAGGACATTCTCTATCCAGTATCTCTGGCGATGGGCGTAACGCAGTCACCGATGCCCACGTCGATTTTGCTGGGGCGCTTGGTGACCTTGACCTTTGGCGTTGGGGCTGTTGGATTGACCTTTCTAGTCGGGAAAGAGCTGCGGCGCAGCGCATGGATTGGAGGACTGGCCGCGTTCATGGTTGCCGTTTCTTCAACCAACGTGAACCACAGCCGCTTGATCACGCCGGACACGTTCGTTGTCTTTTTTGCGCTCGCTGCCGCGTTGGCGGCTACGTGGATTTACCGGCACGGCAAAGCGTGGCACTACGCAGCCGCTGGGCTTTGCATTGGACTGACGGCTTCGAGCAAGTACAATGGTGGATTAATTATTGTAGCCCCGATGCTTGCCCATTTTTTGCGTTGCGGCCCAGAGGGGTGGCGCAGCGCCAAGCTCTATTTGGTGCTGCTCTGTACAGCTGCCGGCTTCTTGGCGACAACCCCTTACGCGCTGCTCGATGGCACTCGCTTTTTGGCGGATTTGCAGTTTGAGCGCCAGCACTACGCCACCGGCCACGCTGGAATGGAGGGCAATGCGCTCTCGTGGTATTTGGGCTATATGGCAAGCACGGCGGGCATTTTGTATGCGCTGGCGGCTGTTGAGATGGTGCGCGGCCTCTACCGCCGCAGCTGCCCTATTCTTCTGTTGGCGGCTTTTCCTGCCGCCTACTTTGTGTTTATTAGCAGCTTTACCGTCAGAAACGACCGCACGCTGCTGCCCCTGACGCCGTTTCTGTTTTTGCTGGCTGCTTCCTTTCTCGTCTATCTGTTTCAGAAGGCAGCTGCCTGGCAGCCGGGGCCACGGCGTCGAACGGGGCTCTTTGCGACGACGCTGCTTTGCGCTGCTGGCCTGGGCGTGCCGCTGGCGCACACCGTGCACGATACTGCTCAACTAGGAGCTGTCGACAATCGAGAGATTGCTGAGATGTGGATCAGCGAGAACTTGCCGGCTGGCGCGCACGTGGCAATTGAGTCCTATGCACCCTTTGTGGAACCAAGCCGCTACACGGTGCAAGGGTTTGGCAAAATGATTGACCACGAACCTAGCTGGTACAGGGAAGGTGGCTTTGGCTACCTAGTCTTCAGCGAGCGGATGTATTGGCGCTTCTACCACGAGCCGGAGAAGTACCCGCTTGAGGTTTCACAGTACAACCGTTTCTTTGAACAGTTCAGGTTGCTTCAGCAATTTAGCGGCGCGGACGCCGACATTCGAGTTTATGCGGTGGAGCCAGTGCCCACCCCCACATCCATCATCGATAATAGATAAATTTCACCGAAAAGGCTCCCATGACTCAACATAAAATTGCAATCCTGCCCGGCGACGGCATTGGCAAGGAGACCATGCCGCAAGCCATGCGCGTACTGCGGGCCGCCGTGGACGCGACGGGCGTTTCCATTGAGACCGAGGAATTTCCCTGGGGCGCGGAGCACTGTCTGGAGACGGGTGTCCTCATGCCGGACGACGGGGTGGAGACGCTGCGACAGTTCGACGCCATCTGGTTTGTCGCTGCGGGCCACCCCGATTTGCCCGACTATCGCGCCTCGTGGGAATTTGTCTTTGTGATACGCAAGCAGTTTGCGCAATACATCAACCTGCGTCCCGTGCGCACCTTCGCGGGCGTGCCGACTTTGTTGGCCGATCAGTCCCACGCCGTCGACATGATGATTGTGCGCGAGAACAGCGAGGGCGAGTACGCCGGGCCGGGCGGCGTGGTCCACGTGGGCCAGCCGGGCGAGCTGGCGGTGCAGACCAACGTCTTTACGCGCATGGCCATCGAGCGGGCGGCGCGCTTTGCCTTCGACCTGGCCCGCACGCGGCGCAAGCACGTCACCAACGTGACCAAATCCAACGCGATTTTGCACGGCAACGTCTTCTGGGATAGGGTTGTCGAGGAGGTGGCGGCAGAGTATCCCGATGTCGAGTACAGCCTGCTGCTCGTCGACGCGTCGACGATGAAGTTTATCCAGTCGCCCGGTCAATTCGACGTGATCGTCACCACCAACCAGTACGGCGACATTCTCAGCGACCTGGGCGGCGCCATGGTGGGCAGCATCGGCCTCTCGACGAGCAGCAACCTCAACCCCACGCGGGAGTACCCCTCGATGTTTGAGCCCGTCCACGGCACGGCGCCGGACATTGCCGGGCGCGGGGTGGCCAACCCCATCGCCACAATTTTGGCGGGTGCCAACATGATGGAGCACTTGGGCGAACACGAGAGCGCATCCACAATGCGCCGCGCCGTCGAAGGCGCGCTGGCGGACGGCGTCAAGACGGGCGATCTGGGCGGCAGTGCGTCGACAGCGGAAATGGCCGAGGCGGTGCTGGCGCGAATTTGATGAGGAAATTTTGGGACGCGGAACGACGCGGAAACACGCAGATTTCTTTTAGGCTAATCCAGGATTATAAATATACCACGGCTGATTGTGATGGAGGTGCGTCGCACTTGGGAAAGTGCAACGCACCGTAGGCTGTGTAGGCCGCACCAGAGAGACAGTCGACCGTGCGTCGCACCTTCCGAGGTGCGTCGCACATTCAACATGGCTTATCCCGGTATGGTTAATTTCCTGGAATAGCCTATGACAATACTACCCCCACCGTAACCCTCGCTGCCACAGGCGAGGAAATTGCTCCCCTCTCTCACCGTGCTTAGCTTTACCCACAAGTTTGAGAGGGAGCAGCAAAGCGGGGAGGGCGGAGAAGAACCCCCATCCCCGGCCCTTCCCCCGACATCAGGGGAAGGGTGACTGGTTGATGAAGCGGTCGCGATGGAATAGTTTCTCTTGTTGATCGAGCGGGCGATGTCACAGAAAAGCCGCAAAGTTAACGAGTCAACAGAAGCCCCCTGCTGGCGGGGAGGGGGTTGGGGGTGGGGTTTTGCCTGGCCCGCGACGCGGCGAGACTCAGCGGCGACTTGTGGGTAAAGACAAGCCCACCGTGGGAGAGGGGCTGGGGGTGAGGGCAGCATCGTTTCTTTCTCTGCTCCGCGTCGCTCCGCGTTCACCCGCCTCCAAAGCTCTGTTGCTCGGCCTTGCGACTTACCGCTACAATACCCCCGCAATTCAATCATTCCCTCAACAGGCTTTCACCCATGACCCACAACCCTTTCCTTTCCGTCGATCAGCAGATGATCGGCGACATCTACACCTCGCCCGAAATCATGGACAACCTCACCATGCTCACGGATGAGTTTGGCTCGCGCTTTGGCGGCACGGAGGGCGAGCGCCAAGCCGCCGAGTTTATCGAAGCCAAATTCCAGGAGTACGGCCTGCAAAACGTCAAGCGGGAGCCGATTGAGTACATCGGCTGGCGGCGCGGCGAGACGACGCTTGAGATTGTCAGCCCCGTCCATAAGTCGATCCCCTGCATCTCGCTGCCCCACTCGCCACCCACCGATCTGGAAGCCACGCTCTTTGACGTGGGCGACGGCGGCCCCGCCGACTTTGAGAAGTACGGCGACGCGATTGAGGGCAAGATCGCAATGGTCAACAGCAAGACGCAGCCGCGCGGCAGCAATCGCTGGGTGCACCGCAGCGAAAAGTACGGGCGCGCGATGCTGGCTGGCGCGTCGGCCTTTATCTTTGTCAACCACTATCCCGGCTACGGCCCCGCCACCGGCTCCATCGGCGACAACGACGCCGGGCCGATTCCCGCGATTTCCATTTCCTACGAGGACGGCGCTTATTTGCAGCGGCTGCTCAAGCGACACGGCGAGATCACGCTGCGCATCCACAGCACGGATGAAATTGAGCCGATGACTTCGTGGAACGTGATGGGTGAGCTCGTCGGCACAAGCGACAGCGCCGAGCTGGTGATGCTTGGCTGCCACTACGATGGCCACGATATTTCACAGGGAGCCAACGACCCGGCGTCGGGCGTGGTGGCCGTGATCGAGGCGGCGCGGGTGCTGGCCCAGCACGCGCCGCCGCTGCCCCACACCGTGCGCTTCCTGCTCTGGGGCGTCGAGGAGATCGGGCTGCTCGGCTCGCACGATTACGTGAAGCAGCACGCCGACGAACTGGACAACATCCGCTTTTACTACAACATGGACGCTGCGGGCGGCTCGCGACCCAAAGACGTCGTGCTCAACGAGTGGCCCGATTTGGAGCCGCTCTTCGAGGGCTGGCAGGAGCAGATGGCGCTCGACTTCCAGGTCGGTGAGTCGGTGAGCGCCCACTCGGACCATTTTCCCTTTATGATGGCGGGCGTCCCCACTGGCGGCATGGAGCCCGTGTCGCGCGATTTGAGCGGGCGCGGCTACGGACACACCCGCTACGACACGCTCGATAAGCTGGAAATTCGCACCCTGCGCGAGGCCGCGGCCCTGGCGGCGCGGCTGGCCCTGCGCATCGCCAGCGCCGAAGCGTGGCCCGCTTCGCGCCGCAGCGAGGCCGAAGTCGCCGACGTCCTGGACAAGCCGCAGTATCAGGAAGAGCGCGCGATCATGGCCAAAATTGCCGCGCACGTGGCGGCGCGGCAAGCGTAGCGCAGCTGAAGGTAGAAATTGCCTCTTTTTGGTGCGACTTCCGTTTCTGTGGAATAATAGCTGCATGGCTACCTCGACAGTTTCTGCCAACCCTTTGGACGAGTCCACAACGCTTACCCAAAATCCGCTCAGCGAGCGCGAGATGGATGTCGCGCAGCTGCTGGCGACGGGCGCGACCAACGCCGAAATTGCGCGTGATTTGACGATCACCGCCAACACGGTCAAGGTGCACCTGCGCAATATCTACGAGAAGCTGGAGGTCAACAGCCGCACCGAGGCCTCGATGCGGCTGGTCGAGCGCGGCTGGCTCAGCGTGCCGGGCGTCGATGCAGTGGGCACGACCCAGCCAGCAAACGTGCCCGCTGCTTTGGCCGCCGTGCGCAGCGTACCTGCTCCGCCGCCGCTGCCGGAGCTGCCCGTGCGGCCCACCGCCTGGCAGCGCGCCCTGCTGCTGGCTACCCTCGCCACCCTGCTGGCGCTGCTTGTCGTGCCCGCCCTGCCGCGCGCGCGCACGCTGGCGCTCTCCCCCACCGATCCGCTCACCGCTCTGCTCACCGAACGCACTCGCACCATCACCGGCGCGCCGCAGGTCGACAGCGAGGGGCGCTGGGCCGAGATCACGCCGCTGCCCAGCGCCCGCACCCGTGCCGCCGCCACCCTCTCCGGCGAAACCATCTACGTGATCGGCGGCGAGGGCGCGGACGGCGAACTGCTCGACAGCGTCGCCGCTTACGATCTGGCGGGTGATGGCTCCTGGCAGCGGCTGGCGGGCGGCGCGCTGCCCCTGCCGCTCTCCAACGCGGCGGCGGCCTCGCTAGGCGAGGCCCTCTTTGTGGCGGGCGGCACCTTCGTCGATGGGGCGGAAGCGGGGACGGAAGCGGGGGAGGAAGCAGATGCGGACGCGCTGGGCTTTAGCGACACGCTGTGGCGCTTGTTGCCGGACAGGGCGGGCGACGGCTGGGCAACCTTTGCCACCTTACCCACGGGTGGGCTGGCGGGCGCGGCCCTCGTCGCGGACGATGAGGCGCTCTACCTGATCGGCGGCTGGGACGGCCAAACTATGCACGATGACGTGTGGCGCTTGGCCAGCGACGACAGCGCGCGCTGGGAGCTTGTTACGCAGCTCGATGCGGGCCGCGCCTTCCTGGGCGCTGCCCTGGTCGACGGCGTGCTCTACGTCGTCGGCGGCCACGACGGCGCGCGCCCGCTTGCCACCACCGCCGCTTACCACCTGGCCGAGAACCGCTGGCAGACGCTGCCCGCGTTGTCCACGCCGCGGGCGGGTCTCGGCCTCGTCTACGATGTGGACGGCTCGACGCTTTGGGCGCTGGGCGGCGGCTGGTCGCAGCCAATTGAGACGCATGAAAAGCTAAAGATTAGCGGAGAAGATGAAAAGTGGATCGGCATTCCCTCGCCGATCGAGGGTCCGTGGTACGGCCTCAGCGCCGTGTCTTACGAAGGGCGGCTGCACCTGATTGGCGGCTGGAGCAGCGATTACCTCGACCAGCACCTCCAGTATCAAAGCTCGGGACGCTTTTACCTGCCCGTCATCAGCAACGATTAGCTTGGATTACCCTAGACAATTTCCCAGCTCCGCGCCTTCCTTTTCAGAGCATCCACTCATGTCCCGCATTTCCGCAACCTGGCGCGCCGGGCGCACGCGTCTACAGGCCAGCCCAATTTGGAACGCTGCGGTGGCGGAGCTGCGCCGCCTGCCCTTGCTCGTCCTCGGCATCCTGATTGCATCGCTGGCCTACGCCATCTTTCAGGTTCCCTACAGCATCGCCGCGGGCGGGCTAACGGGCGTGGCGATTCTCGTCAACCGCTTTACGGGCTGGCCGGTGGGGGTGCAGTATTTTATTTACAACCTCCCCATGCTGGCGCTGGGCTTCTTCTACCTGGGGCGCTGGCCCTTTGTGCTGCGCACGCTGCTGGGCGTGGTGCTCTTTTCGTTCACCTCCGAGGTGATTTTGCGCTACGCACCGATTTACTTGGACGCGTGGCCCATCACGGACAATGTGCTGCTGAGCGCGATTTATGCGGGGCTGGTCGGCGGAATTGGCGGCGGATTGCTCTACCGCGCCGGGGCGACCATGGGCGGCACGGGCATTTTAGGGCGCGTGGTGCAGCTCAAAACGGGCATTCCATTGAGCACGGTCTTTCTCTACACGGATGGGGCGATTGTGCTGGCGGCGGGCGCCATCTTTGGCTGGGAGCTGGCGCTCTACGCCATGTTGACGCTGATGGTGTGGGGCGCGGCGGCGGATTACGTGCTGGAGGGGCCCAGTCGCGCGCGCACGGCCACCATCATCACCAACCGCCCGCAAGCGGTGACGCAGCAGATATTCGAGCGGCTGGATCGCGGGGTAACGTACTGGGAGGTCAAGGGTGGCTACCGGGACGAGCCGCGCACGATGATCTTGTGCGCCGTCTACCGCCCCCAGGTTCGCGATCTGCGCCGCGCCGTGGCCGACGCTGACCCGGAGGCCTTTGTCGTGATCGGCGTCTCGCAGCAGGCGCTGGGGAGCGGCTTTTTGCGGCTAAACAGTTGAGCGCCTTGGCCAAATCTAAAGCTTCAAATTCAAAACTCCGCGGTCGCGCAAATTACCGCAGCTTGTCCCCGCGGTGAAACTTGCTGCGAATCTCTTCAAAGCGACTGCGATTCGCGCCTAAATCCGCATGTCCCTTTTGCGCTGCGCTGCGGCCGTGAATGAGGCTGGCCTCATCGTCGAAGTAGAATTCCACATCGTCTGCAAATTTAAAGATCCGCGAGCGAAACTCGACGTGTAGGTGGTTGCCCTGCTCGCGGACAACGGTCGCCCGCGGCATCTCGCTGATGATCTGGCGCAGGCGCGTTTTGGCCTCGCCCGTGCTTTCGCTGTAGTAGATGGGCTGCACGCGGAAATCTTCGCGCGCTTCCTGCGTGCTCACGCAGTTGGGCGAATCCGGACAGGGGGCGAAGGTTTTGGTTTGCGGATCAAAGGTCGAAGCGGCCATGAGTACTTTCTGGGGTGGAGCCAGCCAAAGGGCTGGCGGGTGAAGTCGTTGGGGCGTCTGTGGCTGACGGTTACGGCACAGGTGCGTGTTTGGGTTCGCTACCGCAGAGCTACTACATTGGAAAGAAACCTCTCGTCATCGAGGGTGAGACGTGGTAGGCTACGTGCACGATTTCACAAATTATCGCTCAAGAAGGCGCTGTAAACAACTTCGCGCGGTCGCCCGTTCGCTGTGAACACGCCATCTCACTGACCATTCATGCCCCACTCCCCTTCGCCCTGGCAGCTTACCCCAATTGAAGAGTATACCCGCCCCACCGAGCCGACTTCCGAAACGGTGCTGCTCAACCTGCGCGACCGGTGGCTGGCGCTTCAGCGCTGGCTGCGCACCCAGCTGCACAGCGAGGAGAAGGAGTACGAAGCGCCGGAACTGCGCTCGGCTCCCCAGCGTCTGCTAAACTGGGCCGCCCCCGAACCGCCCTGGCCCACCCTCTACCGCGACGCCCTGGACGACGCGCTGGGGGATTGGCTGGCTCGGGACGGGCGCGAGGCGGGCGTGCGCGTGGTGGTGGATGCGCCCTTCAACCACCTGGACGAGGCGGTGGCAGCCTGGGGGGAAGCCCACGATTTTGTGCGGATCGAGCCGCCCTCCATCGACGAGATATTGAGCGGGGGCAGCCGCTGGTTGGAGCACTGGCTCGGCCAAACGCTCCAGTTCGACGATCAAAACGCGCCCACCACTCGCTTCGTCCTCCCCCACCTGCACCGCTGCTACCTGCGCCACCACGACGGGTTAACGCTGATGCGCCAGCTGCTGGACAATCTTTTCAAGCGCCCCTACAGCGGGCTAATCTTCTGCGACAGCTGGTCTTGGGCCTACCTGTGCAACGTCCTCAACCTCAGCTCGTTCTTTGATCACGTGCTGACGCCCTGTGCGTTTGATGCCGACGCCCTGGCGAACTGGTTCACCGAACTGAGCCAGCAGTCGCCGCCCAGCCGCTACGTCTTTCGGCAGGCCGACAACGGCAAGCCCGTCCTCTCCCACAAGCACGCGGAGCAAGATGGGCCGCCTTTGCCTGTCAAGCAGCACGAAACTGAGAACCGCTCGGATTTCTTGACCTACATCGCCACGCGCAGCCGCGGCAACCCCGGCGTTGCCTGGGCGCTGTGGCGATACAGCCTGCGCGTGGCGAGCGACGAGCAGGTGGCCGACGAGGTGCAGGAGGCGGCAGAAGCCGACCACGGCACAACGGTGTGGGTTACCCCTTGGGAGCAGCTTGACCTGCCCGCGCTGCCGCCCCACCCCAGCACCGAAGAAGCCTTCGTGCTCCACGCGCTGCTCATCCACGGCGGCCTGCCCGGCACCGCGCTGCCGGTGCTGATCCCCTTTTCCCCATCGGCCATTATCGAGGTCGCCCAGGGGCTGAAGCGACGCGGCGTGATCGAACAGGTCGGTGAACTAGACGAGCGCACGCAGACGACCAAGCGCTGGCGCGTCCACGTGCTGGCCTACCCCAACGTGCGGGCCTTCCTCAAAAACGAAGGGTATTTGATGGATGGGCTGTAGGCAGCCGACGGTGCATTGCCCTTTTCCAAGGTAGTGCTGTTGAATTAGAAAAGGGGGTCGACCGTGCGAGGCACTTTCCGAAGTGCCTCGCACATCCAGCTTGGCCGATACCCAGAAATCGTCGTTGACGACCTTCAAACGTGCGACGCACTTGGGAAAGTGCGACGCACCGAATGCTGCCAACCGTGCGTGGCACTTTCCCAAGTGCCTCGCACATCGGGCATGGCTAACACCCAGAAATCGCCGTTGACGACCTGCAAACGTGCGTCGCACATCGGGCATGGCTAACACCCCGAAATCGCCGTTAACGACCTGCAAACGTGCGACGCACGTTTGGGAGAAGCCCTGCCCCTTCAGGTGCTTGACCACCCGAATGTGCGACGCACCTGGGAAGGTGCATCGCACGGTGGGCCGCCTTGCTCGCTGCACCTCCCAATCCCTTAGAGAACCCGAATAGCTTGTTTTCTGTACATAGCCCGAAAGAAATAAATCAACCATGCTCAACAGAGAGACAATCGCGGGGCTCGGCCTCCAGCAGGACGGCGTCCCGGACGTGATCAACACCCTCAGCAGCCCCTCGATCACGCAGACCACAACGGCAACGCAGACCGTAACCGCGACGCAAACGGCAACGAGCACCCCGCTCCCCGCGGCAGCGCGAAACGCAGACGGCGCGCGATCCGCTGGCGAAGCGGTGGGCGACATGGCGGCGGATAGCGCCAACCAAATCCAAGATATTCTGGTCGAGTTTCAGAAAATTCAGTTTGGGCAAATTCTATTCATTATCATCATCGCGATCGTTGTGACGTGGCTGCTGCGTCGCTTTTTGATCTGGCTCTCCAACCAGGTACAGAGCCGCTTCCGCTTCTACATCCTGCCGCTGATTCCCATTCTGCGCATCCTGATCGTGCTGTTTACCTTTTACCTGGTGGCGACGCGCCTGATCGATTTTAGCGCCATCTCGCCCTCCAACATCTTTGCCGTGCTCGGCGCGGCCAGCGTGGCGATCGGCTTTGCCTTTAAGGATTACGTAAGCAGCATCATCGCGGGCATCGTGGCGCTCTACGAGCGCCCCTACCGCATCGGTGATTGGATCGAGATCGACGGCGACTACGGCGAGGTGCAGGCCCACGGCGTGCGCGCCGTGCGCATTCTCACGCCGGACGACACGGTTGTCAGCATTCCGCACCAGAAGCTGTGGACGGAGAACGTCGCCAACGCCAACGACGGCCAGCGCGAGCACATGTGCGTGGCCGATCTCTACCTCTACCCCGAACACGACGCCCGCCTCGTGCGCCAAAAGCTGCTGGACGTGATCGCCACCAGCCCCTACACCCAGCTCGACGCCACCCGCACCGTGATCGTGCTCGAAAAACCCTGGGGAACCCACTACCGCCTCAAGGCTTACCCCATCGACGGGCGCGATGAATTTCAGTTTATCAGCGATCTCACCGTGCGCGGGCGCGAAGCCTTGGCCGACTTGGGCGTGCGCCACGCCGTCGCCCCACCCGTGGCCGACGTGGCGTCAAATTCGGGCGCGGGCGGCACGTCGACGTAGCGGGGCCGTGTACTGCTTATATGTATTGCTTGCTGCTGTGGCGAGCTTAGGGTCCGTTGACATTTGAGAATTGACCCTTACCCCCGGTTCCACGAATTCACAGGCGGTCAGAAGCGTACACATTACCAGCAGAGCACAAAAGCGTTTCATACCCGCTCCTTTGGGTTAGACGTATTGGGTTTAGACGGCTGCTTTTCATTCTCACGGAATTCCCGTTTTCCGCCAAGTTGACTATACTGTCCCCATTCATCAACCCTTGACCTCGCGCCCGTCATGCCTAATCCGTCCCCCAACCCGCCCTTCGTGCTCGCCCTCGACGTCGGCACCTCCGCTACGCGCGCGCTGCTCTTTGATGGCGACGCGCGGCTCGTGCCGGGCTGCGTTGCCAGCCTGCCCAATCGCCTGCGCCACACCGCCGACGGCGGCAGCGAATTCGATCCGCAGCACCTGCTCGAAAACGCCATCGCCGCTGTGGACCGCGTTCTCGACCAGGCGGCCGCGGCGTTGGGGGATCTCGCGGCTGCGTCCGCTGCCATCCGGGCCGTGGCCGTCGCCACCTTTGCGGGCAACCTGCTCGGCATCGACGGGCAGGGCAGGCCGCTCACGCCCGTCTACACCTACGCCGACACGCGCGCGGCGGACGCCGTCTCGGCACTAAAGTGCGAGCTGAACGCGGACGAGCTCGCCGCCTCCCACGACCGCACGGGCTGCCTGCTGCACGCGGCCTACCTGCCCGCGCGCTTCCGCTGGCTCGCCGAAACGCAGCCAGATTTGCTGGACGCCGTCGCCGAGTGGACCACCATTGGCGACTACCTGCGCCGCCACTTCTGCGGCGCGCGCGGCGTCAGCCTCAGCCTGGCCTCGTGGAACGGGCTGCTCAATCGGCGTGAGTTGACGTGGGACGCGGCGTGGATCGAACGGCTGCCCGTTCGCCGCGCCGCGCTGCCGCCGCTGGTCGACGTGGGCGACGCGGCGAGATTGCAGACGCCGTGGTCGGGCCGCTGGGTAGCGCTGCGCGAGGCCGCCTGGCTGCCCGCCATCGGCGACGGCGCGGCGGCCAACCTCGGCAGCGGCGCAGACGGCACAACGCCCGATGGCGTCCACCAGATTGCGCTGACCGTCGGCAGCACGGCGGCCATGCGCATGGTGGTCGAGCCGACCATCGAGCGCGTGCCGGACGGGCTGTGGCTCTATCGCGTTGATGCGGCGCGTGGGCTGCTCGGCGGCGCGACGAGCGAGGGCGGCAACGTCTACGGCTGGCTGCGCGGCCTGCTCGACTGGCCGGACGAAGACGCCCTCTCCCGCGACCTGACCGCGCCGCTGCTGACTGCTTCTTCCACAACGCGCTCGCCCGCGGCCCACGATCTCACGGTGCTGCCCTTTGTCGCGGGCGAGCGCGCCCCCGGCTGGCGCGCCAACGCCCGCGCCACGCTTCACGGCCTCGCGCTCGACACGACGCCGCTCGACATCCTGCAGGCCACGCTCGAAGCCGTGGCCTACCGCTTGGCGCTGATCCAGCAGCGCATCGTGGCCCACCTGCCGGAGGATGCGGCGTATCGCATCATGGCGGGGGGCGGCGCGCTGCGGCGGTCGCCCGCGTGGCGGCAGATTTTGGCCGACGCCATGGGCTACCCCATCGTGGCGCTGGACGAGGACGAAATCACCGGGCGCGGGCTGGCGCTGCTGGCCCTGGCGCAGGTTGGCGCCATCGACAGCGTGGCCGCCCTGCCGCCGCGCATCGGCGAAACGCACGAGCCCAACGCCACGCACCACGCCCTCCACCGCGAGCGGCTGGCGCAGCAAATTGCGCTCTACGAGCGAGTGATGGCGTAGCGGCATACAGCATCGCAGCCCAGTTGTCCTTTACGCTAAAGCGAAATCTATCCAACCCTCAATTAAGGAGAACCCCATGAACCCCGACCGACAGGCCTACGAACGACAAGCCAGAGAGCAGCTCGACGCATGGCAGACACGGATCGACGAGCTGCGCGACAACCCCGGCCCCGTGGTTGACAGCCGACACGGCGCGCAGACGGAGCTGGATAAGCTGCAGGGCCAGCTCGAAATCGCCCGGCAGCAGCTCTCGGACATGGTCGCCGAGGAAAACGGCGACGGCTGGGATTTGCTGCGCGACGGCATGGAGCAGAAACTGTCCTACCTGCGCGGCTCGTTTGAGGATAAAACGGACGACACGGTCGCGGTGTAATAGTAAAGCGAAGCGCTGCTTCGCCCCCTGCGAAGCAGCGCTTCGCTTTACGTGTGAGAATCACCCATGCGATCCGATTTAGATGAAGTGATGGCGGCGCGCAATCTGGACGCGCTGCTGGTGATGGGCGACAGCGAGGGCAACACCGTGATGCAGTATCTCACGGGTGGTGGTCACCTGGAGCGCGCGCTGATCGTCCACCGACGCGGCGGCCCGATGAGGCTGATCCACGGCGGCATGGAGCGCGATACGGCGCGCGACGTGGCGGACGAGGTCGGCTTTGCGCTCGTCAACCGCGACGAGCGCTACAACACGTACACGCTGCTGGAAAAGCACGGCGGCGACCAGCTGGCGGCCTACGTCGATTACTACGCACAAGTTATCCACGATTTTGAGCTGAGCGGGCAGCTTGGCGTCTACGGCCTCTATGATGCGGGCGCGGCCTACGCGCTGCTGACGGCGCTGCAGGCTCACCTCGACGATGAGGAGATTGACACCAAAATCGTCGGTGAATTTGGCTCCTCGCTCTTCGAGACGCTGCGCCAAACCAAGGACGACCGCGAGCTGGCGGCCATGCGCGAGGTCGGCGAGCGGACGGGGCGCGTGGTCGACGAGGTGAAGTCGTTTATTCAGCAGCACGCGGTCAACGGTGACGAGGTCGTCATCCGGGACAACGGCGAGCCGCTGACGATTAGCGACGTGAAGGCCTTTATGCGCGAGCGATTTCAGGCTTACGGGCTGGACGACGGCGGCGCGACCATCTTCAGCCAGGGCCGCGATGCGGGCGTCCCCCACAATCGCGGCGACGGCAACATGCCGCTGCGTCTCGGCCACTCGATTATCTTTGACATCTTCCCCCGCGCCGATTCCGGCTACTACCACGATCTGACGCGCACTTGGTCGCTCGGCTACGCGACGGAGGAGGTGCAGGCCGCTTACGACCAGTGCCGCGAGATTTTCGAGCGCGCTGTCGAATCGATGAAGGTGGGCCAGCGCTGCCGCAATTTGCAGACCATGACCTGTGAATTTTTCGAGGCGCACGGCCACCAGACGACCATGAGCAACCCGGGCACGAGCGAAGGCTACGTCCACTCGCTCGGCCACGGCCTGGGGCTGGACATCCACGAGACGCCGCGCCTCTCGCAGGCCGCGCCGGAGAGTGAAGTGCTGCAACCCGGCCATGTGGTCAGCGTCGAGCCGGGGCTCTATTATCCGGAACGGGGCTTTGGCGTGCGCGTGGAGGACACCGTGGCGCTGAACGAGCGCGGCGAGCTGCTGACGCTGTCGCGGGCAGACTACGAGCTGGTCGTGCCGATGCCGCGGTGGCAAACGTGATGCGAAGCAGCGCTTCGCGTCCGCCAGTCGACCCAAGAAAGCGAAACACTCATGAACAACACTCAATACTGGTCCATCTGGTATCCCAAAGCGGGCAACACGGGTCTGCTCGTTGCCCGTGGCCAGCTTGACCCCAGCGAGCGGCTGATTGTCCACGCCGCACCGCCCGTGCTCACGGCGGAAGTCTACAACAGCGAGCGTAACCTGGTAGCGTTTGGTCAAGATTTAGAGGCGACGCTCGACTCACCCATGTGTCTGCTCACGCGCCTGGGCGATCAGGTCACGCGCGAGGACATTTGGCCGGATGCGTCGCACCATGGATTGCCGGTGCTGCTGCCGGGAGGCGAAGTCGCGCTGCTGAAACAGTGGTGGCACGCAGAAGATCAGCAGGAGTGGCGCTGGCAGGTGGAATTTTATAACAGCGTGCGGTCGCAAGGCTAACGCAAGGCATAAAGTATACCGTGGCTGACGGCGAGGGAGGTGCGTCGCCCTTGGGAAAGATGCGGCTGGCGAATTAGAAAAAAGAGAGTCGACCGTGCGTGGCACTTTCCGAAGTGCCTCGCACATCCGGGGCAGTTATCCTCCGATCCGGAATTTGCCAGCACTGTCCTTCTGAACTGCGTCGCTCATCTAACATGACTTTTCCCGGTGTTATAGATTTTTGGAATGGCCGGTGAATGAGAAGAGGCCAACTCTCGTAACGGTGGTTTTTTATTCACCATTCCACCATTCGCCGTCCACTATTCACCATTGCGGTTTATCCCCGTTAGAAACTCCCCCGTGGCTTCCGCGATCTCCGCCCACTGCGCCTCCGGCGAAATCGTCGCCGCGTTGTCGCCGCTCTGCGGGCCATATGACCCAAACTGGGCGTGATTGCCCCCCTCAATTTCGACAAAGAGCGCGTCATCCGGCAGCAGCGTGCGTGATTCACTAATGTCCGCTGGCGTGGCCAGCCCGTCGCGCGAGGCGGAGAGGGAGAGCACGGCGATCTCCCGTTTGCGCAGCGCCTCGCCGGCGGGGTAGGAGGCCCAGAAGACGATGCCGTCGACCTCGCTGTGTTGCGCCGCGTAGCTGGCGGCAGCCACCCCGCCCAGCGAGTGGCCGCCAACCGCCCAGTGCGCCACCGCCGAATGTTGCTCGATCACGGCATCCGCGGCGTTGACGTTGAAAAAGGCCAGATTTAGCGGCGCGCTAACCAGCGCAACCACATGGTCGCGCGCCGCAATTTCCGCCGCCACTGGCGCGTAGGCCCGATAGTCCACAAAGCCACCCGCGTAGAGAATCAAGCCCGCCTCGGCGCCATCCCCGGCGTCATTTGTCGCCTCGAAGATGATGCTGCCCTCCTCTTGTGTCACTGCGACTTCCTCCGTAGATTGCAGCGCCTGCAGCGCCGTCGCCGTGGGCAGGCGGACGGCCTGCCGGTAGTAAATTGAGCCAGCCACGATCGCGCCCGCGAGCATAATCGCCGCCGCAATGGCGACTCGCTTCCAGGGAATATGCTTCATTGATTGGCCTCGTTGGTCAGATAGGGTGTCAATATTTTACAAAAAAGTGTAGTGGTTGCATTCTAAACTCTAAGCTACGGAGGTGTCGACCCCTTGCGCCCGCCTGACTTTCCCAAACGCTTTTGGAGACCCCAACTATGGCTGTGTATCGCACAAAACACATTTTGTTTGTATTCATTATCCTTTGCAGCACGCTTTCCTTGCTGATATCGCCGGGAGCGGCGCTGGCTGCGCCAATGCCGCTGCCCAATCCATCGACAACCGCGATGCCTTCCTCGCAGGATGTTGATCTTCCCGGTTTCGCCCCCTTTGCCGCGGACGATGATGTCTTTAGCCTGTTGCTGCCCGAAGCGTGGGAGGGCGTTCGCGCTCTGCCCTGGGTGGAAAACGAGCAGGAGGTGGGCACGCTCGTCGCGGCTTCGCCCGATTTGCCCGCTTTCTACGGCGGCTGGGAAACGCCCGGTATTGAGATCGGCCTTTCGCGCTCCCTTGTGGACGAGCGCGCTATTGACGCGCTCCTGGCCCACCACACGCGCGACTTCCTGGCCGAGTGTCAAGCGATCGACGAATATGAATCGACGAGTGATTTGAGCGAGGAAGAAGAAGCGATTGTCTATACAACCCAGACGAGGGCTGGCGAGGCGTGCGCGGGCACGGATGCACAAGGCTACATCATCGCCGCCACGCCGGAAAGCGGCGACTACCTGCTCTTCATTCTGGTCAAGATCATCGAGCCAATCGATGAGGAAATTCTGGACAGCAGCCTGGAATCGCTCGCGATCGGCGATCTGTCGCCGCTCTCCACCGCATTGGATGTGGACGCTTTTGTGGAAGCAGTACAAGTGCAGGAGGGCGAGCCAACTGCCCTTGCCGACCCCATGGCTCAGCGGCGGCGCGAGCGGGGGATCAGCGGCGTGGAGCGCCAATTGCTGGTGGAGGAGTCGCGTGGCGACGAGCGCGCGTCGACCGGCACGCCGTTTGCCGAGATGCAGGAGCTGGCCTATGCCGGTGAGTACGAGCAGGCGCTCGCGCTCTTTGAGGAGACGCTGGCCTCGGACGAAACGCTGGCGCTGGAGCGCGCGGACGAACTGGCCGAGATGCTGGAGGGCGTGGCCGGCGCAGCTTACACCAACGGCGATTATGAAGAGGCGTTGGCCTGGTATTCGCGGGCCATCGAGTTCGACCCGACCTACATGCGTGCCTATCGCGACCGAGCTTTGGCTCATACGCAGCTGGGTGAGTACGAGGAGGCCATCGCCGATTACACAACGGCTATTGAACTCGATGAACCGTATTACGATTATACCTACGTCTATTCCGAACGCGGCGCGCGCTACCTTGATTTGGACGAGTACGAGCTGGCGATTGAAGATTTCACCACCATCATCGACCGCGATGCCGCCTGGTCCTACGTCTACGCTCAACGCGGTGCGGCTCGTGCAAATTTAGGCCTTTACGAAGAGGCCATCGAGGATCTCACCACGGCTCTGGAGCAGACCGAAGAGGACGACTACCAATGGGTCTACGCCAATCGCGGCTTTGCCCACACTCAATTGGGTGAATATGAAAGGGCGCTCGACGATTTTGACGCGGCCATCGAGCTGGATGCCAGCTACACCTACGCTTACGACTGGCGGGGCTTTGACTATCTGCAGCTGGATCGCTGCGCCGAGGCCGTCGCCGATTTCAGCGAGGCGCTGGCGCTGGACGAGGCCGGCTACGATTACAAGTGGGTTTATGCCAACCGCGGCTACTGCCAAATCGAGCTCGGCGACTATGAGCAGGCCATCGACGACCTCTCCCAAGCCCTCGACCTCGACCCCGACTACGCCTGGGCCTACCAGCAGCGCAGCCGCGCTTACGGCGCGCTTGAACAGTACGACGAAGCGCTGGCCGATTTGACCACCGCCACCGAGGTTACCCCGGAGAACGCCAGCGCCTGGAACAGCCTCTGCTGGTACAGCAGCCTCTACGGCTTCGCTGATCAAGTGGTGGACGACGCCTGCGAAGAGGCCATTGCATTGGCCGACGTGGAAAATCTACCCTTCTACCGCGACAGCCGCGGCCTGGCCCGCGCGCTTACGGGCGACGTCGACGGGGCCATTGAGGACTTTGAGGCCTTCCTGAGCGAAGTGGACGCCGACGAGATGAGCGAGCTGTACGACCTGCGCGAATCGTGGGTTGAACGGCTGGCGGCGGGCGACGATCCCGCTGAGATTTTTGATGCGGAGATGATCGAGACTTTGCTCAACGAGTAGATGTCTCTCTATGCCACGCGCCGTTTGCTGCCGCTAACGACTCATGTTACGCGCTACCTCGGCGGTACGGGCACGCCATGGCGTGCCCGTACCGCCGAAAACGGCTGCTCAACTGCGTGACGTAATTAATGATTGTCAACGGACGAAGGCCCGGCTTTCTCAAAAAAGCCGGGCCTTCGTCCGTGCATGTTTTCGGGATTCGGCATCTTTACAAAAATATGTAGCGGCTGGCCTGTATGCTGCAAAGTGTCGCAAGGCTTGCGCCATTATGCGAACAAAGCAAGATGAAGGTCAACCGAGAGCCGTTCAATTAGCAGAGAGACAAACCATGAATCGCAAAGCTCACAGTCCAAAATGTAATCCAAATTGTACGCGGCCCGCGCTCAGCAGCCGCCTGCCCTGGCTGGCGGCGCTGCTGGTGACGCTCGCATTCGCGCTGCTGCCCACCGGCGCGACTTACGCCCAGGCGACCGCGCCCGCCGACGCGACGCCGCCCTCCGGCGAGGTCGTCTACCCGGCGTGGATGGTCGGCGAGTGGGTGACGTGGCGCAACACGGAGGAGCGCTGGGTGCGCCACAATGCCGACGGCACGTACGAAGCGACGATCTTTAAACACACCACGGGTGAAACCTCCAACTTCAGCGGCGCGTGGTGGGTGGAAGATGGCTACTACTACTTTGCCTCCGGCGTCGACAGCCCGCCGGATTACCACATCAACCCGCCCAACTACGATCCGACCAGCAACGACCCCGGCGACGCGCCCGGCGACGAGAATCCCGGCGACGAGAATCCCGGCGATGAGAATCCCACGCCCGGCGAGCCCATCATTGATGAGACGCCGATTTTCCTGCCGCTCATCAGCCAGAGCGGGGCAATCGTTTCATCCGCGGCAGCAGCCATCACCGGAACCGTTCCCATGCCTGCCGCCTTCGTGCCCGTCGATTGGACGAATGCAGCGGGGCTGGCGAGCGCTGCGCCCGCGGCGGAATCCAGCGTGCAGGCCGCGCAGGAGGAGGAGTACCCCGATCCCGGCAGCCTGCTGGGCCCCCGTCGCGAACCGTTCTACATGGAGCGCCCCACCGACGATTCGTTCCGTGTCGCGGGCAACTGGCTGGGGCCGCAATCCATCTTATACATGCGCCCAGACAGCAACGGTATCACCATCGACCAAGGATTGTACTTTGTCGGTCGCTGGAGCAGCTGGGATGCTGGCACGACCATTACGCGCATTTACGATTTCCGGCCCGACGGCACCTACGATCTGACGCTCTCCAGCATCTACGAAGGCACGGAGCATACGGTCAGCGGTACGTGGTCGTTCGATGGCGAACGGTTCACGCTCAGCGATGGCGGTGATGGCGACCCAGAGATGCAGTACTACCGCGTCTCCACGCGCAATTACTTTTACCTGGGCAGCGAACCGAATCCAGGCGTAACGAGTGGTCGGCAGGTGGCGCGCAGGGGTGCGCCCGCGCTGGGCGAAGACGATCCCTTTGTCGGCCAGTTTACCGGCGATGGGCTGACGCTGCAGGTGGCGAAGGTCGGCAGCGGCTACGAGGCTGACATTGTCTACGAAGGGCAGCTGCTTGAGACGCAGGTCAGCGTCGTGGAGGGGCAGCTGCACGTGCTCGCGCCCGCAGCGGATGAGGACGATCCAATTGTGCTGGCCGCCGATTTTAACGGCCTGCGCGTGGTCGACGATCCCGTTGCCTTCTACCTGGCCCCGGATTTCCTGCACAAGGTCGCCATGCAGCCGCTGCCCCATCCCACGGGCATTGCGGGCCGCTGGGTCAGCGACAGCGACAGCGATGCGCTGGTCAACGTCTATTTTCCCGGCGGCGAATACCTTAACCTGACCAGCAGCGGCCAAATCGGCAGCGGTGAGTGGCTGAGCTTTGAAGAGCCACGCCTCAACCTCGATCCCTACTGCAACACGCCGGGCTATCGGGAGACGTATCTGGTGGGCAACCAGACTGTGCAGCCCGGCGACATCGCCACCGTCGTAAACACCTACACGCCCGCCTCGGATCGCTGGGCGCTGGAGCAGCAGTATTACCGCGACGCCTACCAGGCGATTGAAAATGCGCAGTGGACGGCGCGCGTGCCCATTGGCCCGCTGGAGGAGGGCGAAATTTGGTCGCCCTGGCCACATCCATACCTGGGCGGCGAAGTGATTGATCCCAATCCGAGCGACGTGTTCGAGGGCGCAACCGTCTTCGAGGAGACAACGGCCTATACCTGGTTTGCCACCGGCTGGGGCTGCACGGAGGGCAGCTACTGCAGCAGCTTCCTCTACACCTTCTTCCCCAACGGGCGCGTCGGTATGTTCTCCAATATCTACACGTCGGACGGTGGCTACCCGTGGGCGAACATTTTTGAGGACAAAACCTACGCCTGGTTCCCCTACCAAATCGAGGATGGTCGCGTTCTCGTCGGCGATGGCGACGTGCTCAACTGGGCGCTGGTCGCCGGGCGGCGGCGGCTGGAGGCCGACTACATGTGCTTTGAGAACGTGGAGTGGATCAGCGAGGATTAGAGCAAGGTTAGCTTGTCTGGCTGCGTAGGGGCACGCCATGGCGTGCCCCTATGCCTCAGCAGCATTGGGAAATTCCAGGAAAATTTGCAGCACACATTTGGGGCTGATATGCTATGTGGTACAAAAAACTTTTTCGGGTTCAGCCGCGCAGTGGTGCGCTGCCACACCCAACCACACGGATATCTCCCATGGCCCGCAACGCCCGATTTGGTCAACTGCTCAACGAAGGCATCACCAGCATTGCCAAACGACACAGCCGCAAAAAGCAGGGCGTCGAAGAAGAACTCGGCGAGCGCACCGGCTACTCGATGCACAACGTGCAGCACTGGCAGCGCGGCAACGCGCCCGAGGATCGCGCCATTGTCGAAGAAATTGTGCGCTTTTGCGTGGCGAATGGACGCGTGGACAGGCAGTGGGCGCAGTCCATGCTCACGGCCACCCAGTACCGCGACGCCGGCACTCTGCTCGGCGAGCTCTTTGCCGAGCAGCCGCGAATTTTCATCAGCTACCAGCGCCACCTCCAGCCGGACGAAGGGCTGGCCCTCGATCTGGCTCGCGCCCTCAGCCGCGACCACAGCGTCTTCTTCGACCAGGTCGAGGAGTTTGATCAGGCGTGGGCCGCCCGGCTCAGCGACGAGCTGCGCCGCACGGACTTTTTTGTCGCGCTGCTCTCGGCGGATTCGGTCAACAACGAGGTCGTGCTGGCCGAAATTAAGCGCGCGGCCAGCCTCTTTGAGCAGACGGGCCAGCCGCGTCTGCTGCCCGTGCGCGTGAACTACCGCGCGCCGTTCGCCGGAGTTGTCGCGCGTCAGTTTGACGAGATGAGCTGGGCCTACTGGAACGGTGCGGCGGACAGCCAGCGACTGGTCGACGACATCCAGCGGGCGCTTGACGGCGCGGAGCTGCCCCTCGCTTCGGCGGAGGCCAAGCAGGCCTTTCTCCAGGCCGATTCCGCTCCCGCGTCGGTTCCATCACCCGCCGCGCCCACGCCGTCGGACGAGCTGCCCGCGGGCGCGATGCCGCTCGATTCGCGCTACTACATCGAGCGCCCCGGCGACCAGATCGCCAGCAATGCCCTCGCCAGCCCCAGCGGCGCCACGGTCGTGATCAAGGGGCCGCGGCAGGTGGGCAAAACGTTGCTGCTCGTGCGCATGATGCAGCAGGCGGAGCAGGCCCACCAGCGCGTTGCCTTTCTCGACTTTCAGATGCTCAAATCTCAGCTCGGCGACGCGGATAACTTCTTCCGTCTCTTTGCCCGTCTCCTGAGTTTTCGCCTTGGTGTGGCCGACGGCACGGAGCTCTACTGGCAGTTGCCCATGCCCAACCCCTTCCGCACCACCGAGTACGTGGCCGAGCACGTGCTGCGGCAGCTGGAGGCCGAGGGCGTCCGCAGCGTGCTGCTGGCGATGGACGAAGTCGAGACGATGTTTGAGACAAATTACCGCACCGACTTTTTTGGGATGCTGCGCGCCTGGCACAGCTACCGCGCCATCAACCCGCGCTGGCGGCATTTCAACTTTGTCTTGGTCACCTCGACCGAGCCCTACTTTTTCATCGACAACCTCAACCAGTCGCCCTTCAACGTGGGCGAGGTGATCGAGATGCAGCCCTTCGACCGGCCCCGCGTGGACGAACTCAACGGACGCTATGGCGGCCCCTTTGCGGACAAGCAGGTCGCCGCGCTGCACCGGCTGCTCAACGGCCACCCCTTCCTCACGCGACGCGCCTGCTACCTAGCCGCCCAGGGTCGGCTCGACGGCGACGCGCTCTCGCGTCACGCCGATCATATCGACGGCCCCTTTGGCGATCACCTGCGCCGCCTGCTGATGATGCTGCACGAAAAGCCGGCCTTTGTCGATGCGCTGCGGCAGGTGCTCTCGCGGCAGGAGATCGATGACAAAGTCGCGCTCTTTGGGCTGCGCGGGGCGGGGCTGGTGCGCGAGGAGAGTGGGCGCATTGTGCTGGCGAACGAATTGTATGCTGCGTTTTTTGCGCGGCAATTCGGGTCGTAATGCTCGTCCCCACGCTCTGTGTGGGGATGCTTGCCCGACGCTCTGCGTCGCCACCTGACACATACCTAAAACTTTATCATAAGGGAGAGGACGCAGAGCGTCCAGTCCGCATCACGACGCAGAGCGCCGTGACGAGCAAAAATTACATGATCACACCCCTCTACACCGTCGGCGGCACCGTTCTGCCGGACGAGGGCATCTACATTCCGCGCCAGGCCGATGCCGACCTGCTGAACGCCTGCTTCGCCCACGAATACGCCTACGTGCTCACGGCGCGGCAGATGGGCAAATCGAGCCTGATGGTGCGCACGGCGCAGCGGCTGGAGGCCGAGCAGACCAACGCTATCATCATCGATCTCAACGAGCTGGGCGTGCAGATGACGGTCGAGGAGTGGTACTTGGGGCTGATGTTTCGCATTGCCTCGCGGCTTGATCTGCAGGCGAATCTGATCGCCTGGTGGCGCGACCGCTCGACGATGGGCGTCACCCAGCGGCTCTCGCTCTTCTTCCAGGAGGTCGTGCTGCCCGCCAGCGACCGGCCCCTCGTCATCTTTATCGACGAGATCGACACGACGCTCAGCCTGCCCTTTACCGACGACTTCTTCGCCGCGCTGCGCTACCTCTACAACGCCCGCTCCACCGAGCCGACGCTGCGCCGCCTTTCGTTCGTCCTGATCGGCGTCGCCACGCCGAGCGACCTGATCGACGACCCCAAGCGCACGCCCTTCAACATCGGTCGCCGCGTGGATTTGACGGACTTTACGCTGAACGAAGCGCTGCCGTTGGCGGCGGGCCTGCCGGGGGGTAGCGAAGAGAGTGCTTCCAAAATTTCGGGTCGTCCAACCTCTCCCCCAAACCCCCTCTCCTCTGAGGAGAGGGGGCTTCACCTGTCTCGGAATCAACGAATCAGCGCTGAGGGGGAGAGGTCCGGCGCGCCGCTTGGAGAAAACGCTGCCACCCCCCAGCAAACCAAGCTGCTCGACCGCATCATCTACTGGACGGGCGGCCACCCCTATTTGACCCAGCGCCTCTGCGCCGCCGTCGCGGCAAATGGCGCCCAGCCCAACGTCGACCAAACTGTGGCCAGCATTTTCCTGGGCGAAAATAGCTACAAGGACAACAACCTCCAGTTCGTGCGCGACATGCTCACCAAGCGCGTGCCAAACGGCCTGGAGCGCGACGTGCTGGCGACCTACGAGCGCGTGCGCCTCGCTCGCCAGCGCGTCCGCGACGAGGAACAGGCGCCCGCTAAGACGCATCTCAAGCTCTCCGGCATCGTCAAGCGCCAAGAGGATGATCTCGTCGTGCGCAACCGCATCTACGAGCAGGTGTTCGACCGGCGCTGGATTCGCAACCAGTGGCCCGTCAGCTGGTGGCAGCTGATTCCAGCGGGCGTCAAGTGGGCGGCGGCGGTGAGCGTGGTGCTGCTGGCGGGGCTGATTTTGGCGACGTGGTTTGCGCTTCAGCAGCAGCAGCAGTCGCAGCGATTGGCCGACGATCTAGCGGCGGAAGTGGTCGTCCGTGCAGCGGCGGAGCAGCAAGCCGTGGCCAACGCCGATCTCGCCGCCACGCGTGCGGCGGAGTCGAGCGCCAACGCCGATCTCGCCGAAGACAACGCGGCCCAAGCCGAGGTCAACGCCGCCGAGGCCGAAGAAAACGCGCGGCTCGCCGACGAGCGCGCCCGCGAAGCCGAAGCGGCCAACCTGCTGGCCCAGGCCCGCGCGTTGGCCAACGAATCGCGGCTGATCGGCGAATCCGAACCGCAGCTGGCGCTGCTGCTGGCCGTGGAATCGCTCAACCTGCGCGACACGCTCGAAGGGCGGCTGGCGATCCAGCAGGCGCTGGAAAATCCCGGCCGCCGCCGGGCGGCCATCGATGTCGGCAACTTTCTCTTCTCCTTTAGCGACAACGTCTGGAGCCCCGACGGCTCGCGGCTGCTGACCATCGACGCCGATGCAGGCACCGCCACCGTGTGGGACGGCGCGACGGGCGAGCCGCTGCAAACTGTCGAGCACGAGGGCGTGGCTTCCGGCGAGTGGCACCCCGACGGCGAGCGCGTGATCACCGCCGGCTTGGCCGACGTGCGCCTGTGGCGGGCGGACGATGGCGAGGTCGTGGCCAGCTTTGACCAACCGGCCAGCATCGCCCGCCTCAGCCACGATCAGACGCGGCTGGCCGCCTTTGACCTGGAGAATGAAGAGGTCGCCATTTGGGACGTCGCCAGCCAAGAGCGGCTGCAAACGCTGGCGGTGGATGAGTACGCGGTGCGTCTGCGCTGGCATCCCGACGATACGCAGCTGCTCGTCGAGGGCGAAACCAACGTTCTGCTCTTTGACGTGGAGAGCGGCGAGCAGCTCCACGAATTCCCGCCGCAGATCGACGAAGCGCCCGTGCCCCTCAGCTACTCCGCGCTCTGGAGCGAAGAGGGCTCGCGCGTGCTGGTGCACAACCCGTCGCTTGCGACCGGCCAAGGCAGCGTCGTTGTGTGGGACGCGGCGAGCGGCGAGCTGCTGCTCAACCTGAGCGAGCCGCCCCGCTTCGATGCCGACCTGATCGACGACGCGGCCACGCCCGTCTCCGCCGCGCTGTGGGGCAAGAACGGCACGATTCTGGCGCTGACCGTGGACACGCGGCTGCTGGTGTGGGATGGCACAACGGGCGAGCTGCTGGACGAACAGACGCTGCCGGTCATCGGCGGCGGCGAAATCGCCGAGGATGGCGAGAGCCTGCTGCTTTACAACGTCAGCGATGCCTTTGAGGGCAGCGTGGCCGAGGGTGACGTGACTCCGGTTGGCGAGAGCGCGCTCATTGTGTGGAACGTCGAGGCCGGTGAGGAGCGGCTGCGGCTTGTTTCCTCGGACACCATTCAGGATTTTAGCTGGTCCCAATCCGGCCAGCGGCTGGCGACGTATGACGGGGCGGGTGGCGCGGTGCTGTGGGATTTGTCGCCGCAGGGAGAGCTTGCCAACGTGCTGTCCGGCGAGGTCGAGACGGTCGATTGGTCGGCGGACGGGCGGCGCTACTACGCCGAGGGCGGGGCGGGCGAGGTGGCCGTGTTCGAGGGCGAGAGCGGCGACGTGCTCAGCCAGCGCGCGGTCGACGGCCTGATCATGCAAACGGGGTGGCACGACGACGGCGAGCAGCTGCTCGTTGCGCCGCTCGCCGGGCCGCTGACGCTGTTTGACGTGGAAACCGACGAAACGACCCTCTCCGCCCCCGTCGATTCGCTGCTGCTCTCGGCCTATTTCTACAACGACAGCCGCGGCCTCTTCTACAACACCATCGACGGCGCGATCCACTTCCTAGATGTGCCGTCGGGCGAGGAGCTGCTGACGCTGCCGGATGTCAAAGCGCTTTACACGCTGACGAACAAGGACGAGACGCGCGCGGTGACGCCCGGCCTGGATGGGCGCGTCGCCGTCTGGGATTTGGCCAATCCGGAGCGGCCTACGCACGAGTTTCAGCACGACCGGCCAGTGGGGCTGGCGCTGTTCATGGGGCCGGACAATCAGCAACTGTTGACGCTCAGCCACGTCAACTACGATCTCTTTGGCATGGCCGAGAACGGCAGCCCAACGCAGCTGGACCCGGCACGCTACAGGGAGCCAACGCTCGTCACCCTCTGGTCGCTGACCGCGCCCGACGAGCCGCTCTACCAGTTTGAGCTGGAGGGGATGCTCTTTGGCCTGGACAACGAGGCGGGCAGCAAGCTGCTGCTCTACACCTCCTCGCAAATTCCGCCGGACGACGTTCAGCCGCGCATCTGGCTGCTCGACATCGAGTCCGGCGAGATCACCTTTTCCGCCGAGCAGCCCAGCCCGATTTCATCCGGCCAGTGGGGCGACAGCGCGGACAAGTTCTTCACCGTGGGCGAAGATGGCCGCCTGCGCGTGTGGACGCTGGGCGCCGACGGCCTGCCGACGGACGAGCCGGTTACGCTCGCCGTCGACGGCACGCGCATTACCGCGGGCGATTGGGCCCCCAACGACGCATCGGTGCTCGTCGGCACGGCGGACGGGCGCACGCTCTCGCTGCCGCTCGATTTGGGCGTTATCACCGAGCGCGCCTGCGCGAACGTCTACCGCAACCTCACTCCCGTCGAATGGGAGCAGTATTTGCCCGGCCGCGAGTATCGGGAGACGTGTGAGCTGGAGAGCGGCTTGTGAAGGGCCACTTAACACCTCTTGTTGTTCGCCGGCAGACGGCGTGCCGTAGGTCACCTTTGCTCTGCAAGGTGACGGGCGTAATCTACCCAATCGGATTTGGTATTCCCCGCCTGCCGGGTTAAGGCAAGTTTGTCATCTAGCGAAGCATAGGTGACCTACGATGGACCAGCTTCCGCGTTTGTCTGTTCGCATCGGGGGATGCGCGCTCCCGCGACTGCGCGTTGCTACTTCTCAGAAGGCCAAGTACGGTTCCGACTCCACCGGCACAAAGTCGGCGGGCGGATGCTTGGCCAGCACGGCGTCATCCAGCGCCGTGCCCCAGCCGGGGCCAGCGGGCGGCGTGCCGTAACCATCTTCGATGACCAGCGGGTTCGTCAGCACCTGCTGATAGAGCGGCAGCGAGTTGACGAAGAGTTCCTGTCGCTGGCAGTTGGGGATTGCCATATCGAGATGGAGGCTGGCGACTGTGGAAATGGGGCCGTTGGAGTTGTGGGGCGCGAGCGTTACGTAGTAGGTTTCGGCCATCGACGCGATCTTGCGCAGCTCGGAGAAGCCGCCCGCGTGGCAGATATCGGGCTGGATGATGCCGACGGCGTTTTGCTCCAGCAGCGCCCGGAATTCCCAGCGCGTGTAGAGCTGCTCGCCCGTTGCCACGGGCACGCTCAGCTCGCGCGCCAACGCCGCCATCGCGTCGGCATTGTCAAAGAGAATCGGCTCCTCCAGCCACGCAATATCCAGCGGCTCCAACTGCTGTGCCACTCTCCGCACGCTCCACGGGTTGAGCCGCGCCCGCACATCGACGGCCACCTCGATGCTCGGCCCCACCGCTTCGCGCACCGCCCGCACCAGCCCCACGCCGCGCGCGATCCGCTCCTGCGTAATCACCTGCTCCCCACCAAAGGGATAAAGCTTCAGGCAGCGATACCCCTGCGCGACCACATCCCGCGCGCGCTCGGCGTACCACGCGGCTTCGTTGTCGATTTCGTTCTGTGGCCCGTGCGCACTGGGTCGCTCGCCCCCAAACCAGCCGTTGGCGTAAAGCGGTACGCGATCGCGCACCTTGCCGCCAATCAGTTCATAGACGGGCACGCCCAGCGCCTGCCCCTTGATGTCCCACAGCGCCAGGTCGATGGCGCTGATGGCGCTCATCGTCACTGCGCCGCCCGTCCAGGTGACGCGTCGGTGCAGCGAGGTCCAAATGTGCTCAATTTGAAAGGGGTCTTGGCCGCGCAGGAATTTGCCAAAGTTTTCCAGCTCGGCGGCCAGCGCCGCATCTTTATATTGCAGGCTGCCCTCGCCCGTGCCCGTGATGCCGCTGTCGGTGTGGAGACGCACGAAGAGCCAGTTGTTGTGCGGCTCCACGTGTGCCTGCATGCGCAGAATTTCGAGCTCGGTGATTTTCATGGAGGAATTCCCTTTGAGTGGCTGTAAGGACGAAGCTGATGGGGAATTAGCTGTACGGCCCCAGGAACCGCTCGCCATCGAAGTGAATCAGGTGCGTCGGTGTGCTGGCGACCCAGACTTCCGTCTCCCAGCTGATTGCACCAAAATAACGCGACAGCGTGGAGCGGTCGGGGAATGCAGTCACGTAGACGAGGCTTGCCGTCGATTCGCTAAATAATTCGGCCAACTCCGCATGGCGCTTGGCGTCGACAGGGCCGTGGCTGGTTACGGCTTCCACGAGCAGGAGCCAATTTTTCTCGCGGTAATACAGGACGACATCAGGGAATTTGCCGTGGCTGTCAAAGGCAAGGCCCAGCTCGCGGAACGTCGATTCCTCGAAGCGGCTTAACTTTGTCCCAGTGTCACCGATGTAAAGCACTTCTGCGCCCGGTGCAAAGTGCGGGCCAAACTCTTCGATGATGTCTCGGATGAGTTCGCTATGTTTACCCATCGTATTTCTTCGCTGAGCTGTCGCACGTTTGTTCAGTTGATGTCTCAAATTATAGCAGAAAAGCCAAGTGAGCCCTACTCGACCCGATGACGCGGTTTGGCATCCAAGCCGCTAACGTTCATCTTGAACGTAGGCGGCAAAGTGCGCCCGATACTGCGTCTGCTTATCCAACAGCTTCTGGCGTAACGTCCGCGCCCACTCAACATCCGCCTTCCCTTCGCTTGTCGTAAGCGCTCGCTCCAGCTTGACGAAGGTGAGCAGGTTATGGAGCTGAAGAAAAAGCGGGATGTGCGCGAGTTCTGCCTCGTTCATTGGCTTTTGTCGTCGATAGCCGCGAATGAAATGTTGTACGGTTTTGTTTTCCAAATCCACCGCCGTCGCGTTATCCTTGAACAGGTCGCGTAGCGCGAATGCAATGTCGACCACAAACCAGTAGCGGGCACAGTCGTCGAAGTCGACAATGCCGACCTGCCCGTCGTGCCAGAGCAGATTGTCCAGCTCAAAATCAAAGTGGATGAGGCCAAAGCTTTCGCGGGTGATGGGCAGCTGCTCTAGTCTGTTCTGAACGTCCGTAAGAAGCTGTCGCGCGTCGATTTCGTCTGCCGGGAGCGCGGCGTTGATGGCAGCGATGTGGTCGGCCCAGGTCACGCTACCGGTAGCAAGAGATTCCTCGACACGCAAGCGCTGCGTGGCCGCATGGAGCCTGCCCAGGGCCGCGCCCCACTGTTTGACCATCACCGGCGACAGGTCGCCCAGCTCCATCTGCTCGCCCGGCAGCCAGCCGAAGACGACGGCGTGAAAGAGGCCCATCTTGGTCGGCACGCTCTCGACATAATGTTCATTCTGCGACGGGATCGGTTTGGCAACGGCGACGCCCTGTTCCGCCAACGACAGCACATAATCAACTTCGGTGCGAATGGCCTCGGCGCTGCGTTCGCGCTTGTGGTTAAAGCGCAGCGCGCGGCGCTCGCCTGCGGATTCAAAGACAAAGAGGAAATTGGCGCTGGCTCGCCAATAATAGACGGTTGCCTCATCGTGTACCCAGCGCGTCAAAATCTCGTCCGCCAGCGGGCTGCGCCACTCGCTGTCGACCGTCGCAACAACGGTCTGCATGAGCTCTAGCTTCATCATATTCGCCACCTGTTCTAGTTTCTGAAAAACTCCGATGCGGGCGTAGAGGCATGGAATTCCATGCCCTTACGCCCGCTATTTTTTACACGGCTAGGCTTGATATCGCCCCACCATCTCCCGCAACTCGGTCTCGCCAAACATAACGTTCCAGCGACCGCGCAGCCGCAGCCGCTCTTTGTCAAAGCGGAAGTGAAGGGTGAGGCAGTGCGGCGTTTGGATGTAGCAAATTTCCAGCGTAAACATATCGGGCGCCGTCCATGCGCCGCTGCACAAGACCGGCGCTTCTTCCGGCGCGCGGAAGGTGGTCGTGCCGGGTGTCCACTCGGCATAGCCACAGCGGACTTGGTGTTCTCCTTTGTCATCTTCGGCTAAAAAGAGAAGCTCATCCTCGTGAAAGTGAAGCGTCAGCCAGTGGAAGTCGTCCCTTACGTCGTAGGAAAAATCGTAGGTTTTGCCCGATATTGATGCAGCGATAGGCGACGTGCGCTCTCCTTGCGTTGGCTCAATCGACAGATTGGCAAGCTGGCTGGTGAGCGCGCTTTGTGCCGCTTCATCCTCTGGTAGCGGCTCAGCCCCCATCGCGGGCAGCAGGTGTGCCCAGACTAAATCGAGCACGGACTGCATGTTCTCGACGCCCGCCGTGGTCGCCAGCACGGCGTCCTGTTCGGGCAGGACGAGGCAAAATTGCCCGAACGCGCCGTCGCCGCGGTAGCCGCTAGGGTGATTCTGCCAGAATTGATAGCCATAGCCCTGCGCCCAATCGCCGGTTTTTTCGGCGTCGGTGGCGATGTGTTTGACCGTCGCCATCTCGATCCACCGCCTGGGCACAAGCTGTTGCCCCTGCCACTCGCCTTTTTGCAAATAGAGCTGCCCAAAGCGCACAATCGATTCGGTGGTGATATGCAGACCGGAGAAGCCGAGGTTGATACCCTGTGGATTCTCAAACCAGTGCGTCTGCATGATGCCCAGCGGCTTAAAGAGACGCGGTTGCAGATAGTCGATCAACTTCTCGCCCGTGACGGTTTGCAGGATGGCCGAAAGAATAAAGGTGGCGATGTTGTTGTAGGCAAAGACCGTGCCCGGCGCTTGATCGGGCGGCACGGCGAAAAAGCCCGCGACCCAGTCGTCGCCGCGCTGCGTTACGCGATCCAGCGCATCCTCCACGTGGCCCGTCGACATGGAGAGCAGGTGGTGCACGCGCATGGTGGCGAAGTGCTCGCTTATCTTCTCCGGCTGCTTGTTGGGGAAAAATGAGCGTACGGAATCATCGATGGAGAGCCGCCCTTCCTCCACGGCTAGGCCAATCGCCGTCGACGTAAAGCTCTTGCTGAGCGAATAGAGCAGGTGGATGCGCTCGGCGCTGTAGGGCGACCACCAGCCCTCGGCGATCGCGTGGCCGCGGCGCAGGAGCATCAGGCTATGGAGTTCGATCTGTTGCTGATCGACGGCGTCGAGGAAGGTGGCAATGGCGGAAGAAGGCACGCCCTGCGCTTCGGGCGTGCTGCGGGGCAGTTGGGGTGGGTTGGTCATAAATGATCCTCAATGCATGGCGCGAATTTTGCTGTATGCTGTAGAGTTTAAGGCTATGCCAAGGAATAGACTATACCAGGGTGGTCACGGTTCCGCCTCACCACCCCCTCACTGTCGCCTGGTTAACGAGGCGACGGGATAGCCCCCTCCTCTCCACGCGTGGAGAGGAGGGGATTGGGGGAGGTGAGGCGCTGACCCCAACCGGTATGATTATTTCCTTGGATTGGCCTAACGCAAAGACGCAAAGGCCCACGGGTCGACGGTGAACGCCCGTGGGCCTTTGCGTCTTTGCGCCTTTGCGTTAAATTTGTTGGTCTATACCAGCGCCTTCTCGAAATCCACCCACGCGGGCTTGGGCTTGAAGCCCAGCCGCACATTGAGCGCGTACATTGGGTTGTTCTCCTCGTTGTCCGTGAAGATGTAGCGCGCGCCAATTGACTCGGTGAATTCAAAGGTCTTCAGCTTGAGCGCCGTCGCAATGCCGCGGCGGCGGTAGGCGCGCGCAACGCCCGTCAGCCCCACGGAGACGCGCTCCGGCTTTTCCGAGCGCACGCTGATCGTGCTGAGGCCAATGTACGTGCCGCCCGGCTCGTCGGTGGCTTCATCCACGGCGACAAAGCACGAATCGGCGCGGAAGGAGGGGCGCTGGAACCACTTCTCGAATTCCTCCATCGGCTGGCGCACGGGCGGATCGGGCATGGGTACATCCTGCACGATTTCCCAGTTTAGATCGTACAGCTTCGTTTTGTACGGCGGGTCTTGCGCCATCAGTTGCTCGATTGTGTAGATACAGATGTTCTGCTTTGCCAGCTTTTCGGCCAGGCCCGCGTAAGGCGCGGCGTCGAAGGTTGCCAAGTCGATTTCGGAGGTGGGAAAGCGCATCGTCTGCTGAAAGCCCTGCGCCTGCCAGTAGTCCATCAGATGCGTCTGATCCTCGCGAGCAGCGCTGAGCAGCGCCGTCGGCTTGGGCTCGCGATGAGCGACCTGCTCGAACAGATGATCAAACAGCTGCTGCTCGATGCCGCTGACCGCGGCGGGAATATCCATGTCGATAAAGTATTTGCCGGGCACGTGCGTCCACTGCGGCTCAAAGATCGCACCCAGCGCCACCGGCGCGCCCTCGTCATCCACAGCGACCAGCCGCTGGAAGAAGTGTTTGGGGTTGCGCGTCTTATCGCCATGTCGCCAATCTTCAGCCGTGCTCGGCTGCATGTCGGAATAGAGATTATTAATCAAGTCGACGACCGCCTCATACTCGGCGTCGCTCGGTTCAAAGGGTCGAATGTGCATGGTGTGTTTCCTCTACTGTGTGCCCAGTTATGACAGCATTGTCGAGTTGTCGTTTCGAGCGAATGTGAGAAATCTGAACGCGGCCAACAGATTCTCGTCGTTGATACAAATATCGGTCGATTTGCTGCGGCGACGTTAACCATGTCGGCAGCGAATGAGAAACCGGCCTCGTCGACCGGCTAAAGATTTCTCCAGCTGGTCGAAATGATGGATTATCGTTTCTCCGCGAAAATGCCCTGCGAGAGCGGCTCTCCAACTGCTAATCGCCAATCGCCAACTCCGCAACGTTGGTTTCCGATTCTGCCTTATCTAACTCCTTCGCAAACTCCAGCCACGCGGGCTTGGGCTCGAAGCCAAGCCGCAGGTTGAGATCGTACATCGGGTTGTTCTCTTCGTTTTCGGTAGTGATGTAGCGCGCGCCGATGTCGCGCACAAAGGCGGCAGCGCGCACCTTGAGCACCGTCGCAATGCCGCGGCGACGGTGGCTGCGCTTGATGCCCGTGACGCCTACGCCCACGCGCTCGGTCGACGGCGGGCGCATCCAAATCGAGCTGACGCCGACGTACTCGCCGCGCCCCGGTGCGCTTGCCTTCGCTTCATCCACGGCGATGAAGTGGCCGTCGGCGCGAAAGTTGGGGTGGTTGAACATCTTCTCGAACTGCGCCAATGGTCGACGCGTGGCCGGGTCCGGTGAAGGGATGTCCCGATCCACGTGCCACTCCAGATCGTAGTATTTGGTCAGCCAGTCGGGGTCGAGCGCCTGCAGTTCGGGCAGCGTGTAGATGCGGATGCCCTTGCCCGCCAGCTTCTCCTCTCGATCGGCATAACGGGCAAAGTTGAACTTTGTCACGTCCTGCTCCGAGCGCGGTTCGCGCATCACCTGCTCGAAGCCGTGGCTCGTAAAGAAGTCGATAATGGCCGTCTTGTCCTCGCGCGTAAAGCCCACGAGCTTCTCTGGCGCGGGCTCGCGCTTAGCCAGCTGCGCGAGGATGTAGTCGTAGACGGGCTGCATCACGGCCTGCTCGTAGCTGGGCACAATGTCCATATCCAGGCTGTACTTGCCCGGCACGTGCGCCCACGACGCCTCGAAATAGTCGGCCACGGCGATCATGTTGCCGCTTTGCTCGTCTTCCACCACGACGCGCTGATAGAAGTACTGTGGGTTGCGGTGTTCGTGGCTGTAGCGCACCGCCTCCACTGTGAAAGGCATCTTTGGCCACGCCTGGTTGATGACGCCGACAACGGCTTCGTATTCGGCATCAGTTGGGTTAAAAGGTCGAATGTTCATTTTAGCTTCTCGGCTTTTGGTGAGTTTGTCGGGTTGTCGGTCAACTATTGGGTTCATTACGTTCTCTTTTCATTACAGACAAAAACGGCCACGGAATTTCTCCGTGGCCGTTCGACCCGCACGCACAATCGGCAGGCAATAAAAAACGGCCACGGAAGCAAACGTTCCGTGGCCGGGCAGCTCAACTACGCGCAGAAAAATCAGCGCGCGCCATAACCGCGACAAAGGAGACGTTTTGACAAGACAGATATGGTTTTCAGCATGTCGCACACTCCTTTCTGGGTTGATATTTTGGCTTGGTTTATAACGCGTAAGCATTTATCCAAAGAGCAAGGTATCACGATTTCGGCGTCGCGTCAACCCCCAAATTTTTTTGGAGTGCATTTCAATTTGGGGGGCAAAATATCATTTCGAGCGGATCGCCGAGGAGAGGCGGCAACGAATCCACAGCAGCGAGAAATCTAGGGGTCGTTTACAGCAGATGCGTCGCCTTGGCGCAGTCGCTTCGGCCACGTCCAGATTTCTCGCTTCGGTGTCGCAGTGGCGACCGTTGCCGAACGAAATGACAACTCAGCGCTGCCTTCCCCAAAATGAAACGCATCCGTTTAGAATTTTAGATTCGAGCACAAGCCATTAAGTTGCCTTGCCCCACAAAAAGTCAACATTGCGTTCAACGTAACAGTCACGTCTGTGCAGTCGCCTGTAAAGTATTCTAACCAACCCAAAGGTTCGCATATTTTTGCGTCAAACGCTCACTCATTTTATTCAGATTCAGAGTCGTTCCATGCCAGCATCACCTCACCAAATTTCCTTACACATTAATGACGCCGAGCACACGTTGGCTGTCGAGCCGCGCCAGACGCTGCTGGATGCCCTGCGCGGCGATTTGCAGCTCACCGGCACCAAGCAAGTCTGCGAAATGGGCAACTGCGGCGCGTGTACCGTGCTTGTCGACGGGCGGGCGATGTACGCCTGCCTCCTGCTCACCGTCGACCTCGACGGGCGCGAGATCACCACCATCGAGGGGCTGGCGCAGGGCGACGAGCTCGACCCCGTGCAGCAGGCTTTCATCGATGCCGACGCCTTCCAGTGTGGCTTCTGCACGCCCGGCCAGATTTTGAGCCTCAAGGGGCTGCTCAACCAAACGCCCCAGCCCAGCGACGACGAGATCGAGCGCGCGGTCAGCGGCAACCTCTGTCGCTGTGGCGCGTACCGGCACATTCTGGACGCCGGTCGGCTGGCGGCGGGGGCAGGCGCGTAGTGCGTGATGCGTGATGCGTGAACCAGTACACATGCTTGGTTTGAATTTAATAACCATTTAGATCAGTACCAGTTCACGCACCACGCACTACGCATCACGCACTACGCATCACAACCGAGATTGCTAAAGACGGATTATTCACTTTTTAGGAGTCCTCAATCCATGCCAATCCAAGAAGTTCAAATTACACGCGATGACGACGGGAAAATTCAAGTCAACGAAACCAACGGCCTGGCCGCCTGGGGCCGCGACCAGCAGTTTAACATCGTTGGCAAGCCCCAGACGCGCCTCGAAGGGCCGGAAAAAGTAACCGGCCGCGCCCGCTACAGCTACGACATCCGCCTGCCCGGCCAGCTCTACGCCGCCGTGCTGCGCAGCCCGCATCCCCACGCGCGCATCCGCTCCATCGATACGTCAAAAGCCGAAGCGCTGGACGGCGTCCATGCGGTTATCAGTTCGGCCAATCTGGCCGAGCTGGATGCAGACGACGTGACCGTCTACAAGGAAAAAAGCCCGCTCTTTAGCGAGACCGTGCGCTTTGTCGGCGAGGAGGTGGCGGCGGTGGCGGCGCAATCCGAGCAGATTGCCCGCGATGCGCTGGCGCTGATCGAGGTGGACTACGAAGTGCTGCCCTTTGTCACCGATATGCAGGCCGCGCTCGCGTCGGACGCGCCGGTCATTCACGAAGAGAGCGAGGGCGAGGGCAATCGAGCGGGCGAGGTCGACAGCTACGCGCGCGGCGATGTGGAGACGGCGCTGGACGAGGCCGACGTGATTGTCGACGAGATTTACACGACGCAGACCCACGTCCACAATGCGCTGGAAACGCACGGCTGCACGGCGCTTTGGGCGGGCGATGAGCTGACGCTCTACAATTCTACACAGGGCATCTTTAGCGTGCGCGAGGCGGTGGCCGAGAAGCTGGGGCTGTCGCTGCAGAAGGTGCGGGTTATCACCGAGCACATGGGCGGCGGCTTTGGCGCCAAGCAAATCCCCTGGAAGCCGACGCTGATCGCCGCGCTGCTCTCCAAGCAGAGCGGGCGACCGGTGCAGCTGATGCTGAACCGCACGGGCGAAAGCCTTGCCGCGGGCAATCGCGGGGCCACGCGCCAGCACGTGCGCCTCGCCGCCAAGCGCGACGGCACGCTGACGGCCATTGCGGTCGAGGCCAGCTCCGGCGTCGGCGCGTACCGGGTCGGCGGCGAGGCGAGCATGGTCGCGGGGATGTACAAACATCTTTACGCCTGCCCCAACGTGAGCACCGCCATTACCTCGGTCTACACCAACACCGGCCCCGCCGTCGCTTTCCGCGCACCGGGCTACGTGGAAGCCTGCTTTGCGCTTGAATCGGCGATGGACCAGCTTGCGCGTCAGCTGGAGATGGAGCCCGTCGAGCTACGGCTCAAAAATTACACCGAGCGCGACCAAACGAAGAAGCAGCCCTACACCTCGCCGGAGACGCTGCGGATTGCCTACGAGCGCGCGACCGAGTCCTTTGGCTGGCACGATTATGAACGCCCGGCTGTTCAGGGCACAAAGCGACGCGGCATCGGCATCGCGGCGCACGAGTGGCAGGGCGGCACGGGCAACCCACCGGGCTACGCCTGGATCAAGCTCAACCCCGACGGCACGGCGCAGGTCGTGACCGGCGTGCAGGACATCGGCACCGGCGTGCGCACGGGGCTGGCGCAGATCGCCGCCGAGGAATTGGGGCTACCGATGAAGGATGTCGCCCTCCAGCTCGGCGACACGGCCAACGCCCCCTACGGGCCGACCAGCGCGGGCAGCGCCACGCTCGCCACCATTGGCCCGGCGATTCGCGCCGCCGCCGCCGACGTAAAGCAGCAGCTGCTGGAGGCCGCGGCCCTCGTGCTCGAAGAGGAGCCGGACACGCTTCAGGTGCGCGACGGCATGGTCTTTGCGGCGGGCGGCGACCCGGCCAGCGGCGTCACGGTGGCCGAAGTGGCCGGTCGCCTTGCGCCCAAGATGCTGCAGGGGCAGGGCGCGCGCGGCCCGAACCCGGAGGACAAGACGATTCGCACCTTTGGCGTGCAGTGCGTCGAAGTCGAAGTGGACACCGCCACCGGTGAAATTACGCTGCTGCGGCTCGTCGCCTCGCACGACTGCGGGCGCATCATCAACCCCAAAACGGTGGATAGCCAGATTATCGGCGGCGTCACGCAGGGCATCGGCTTTGCGCTGACCGAGGCGCGCGTCATCGACGCGGCCAGCGGCATCGTGCTCAACGCCAACCTGGAGGAGTACAAAGTCCCCACCGTGGCCGACGTGCCGCCGATTACCCACGCCCCGGTCGACGTGCCCGATCTGGAGGCCAACAACACCGGGGCCAAGGGCATCGGCGAGCCGCCGCTCGTCCCCACCGCCGCCGCCATTGCCAACGCGGTGTACGACGCGGTTGGCGTGCGCCTGCGCCACGCGCCGCTGTCGAGGCGGAAGTTGATCGAGGCGCTGGCGCGGTAACGCGAAGCGCCGCTTCGCGCCCAGACAAAACATGCGGCGCTTCAGGAATTCAGGCAGCATTCGTACGGGCACGCCATGGCGTGCCCGTACGAATGCTGCCGATTCCGCAAAGTTTCGGTTAAGCCAAAAATAAAGCAGAAAAATATCTATGCAACCCTTCGACTACACCCGCCCCACCACTATCGACGAGGCAATCCAAGCCGCCAGCGACACCACCCAATTTCTGGCTGGCGGCACGGACATGCTCACGCGCATGAAGGCGGGCATCGCCGCGCCCGACCGCCTCGCCGACATCAAGCGGCTGGACGACCTGCCCAGCGGCATCCGCGAAAGCGACGACGGCCTCTCCATCGGTGCGCTGACGACGCTGACTGAAATCGAGACGAGCGATTTGCTGCAAGAACGCTACACCGCCCTGAGCGAAGCCGCCTCCCTCGCCGCGACGCCCCAGCTGCGCAACATGGCGACCCTCGGCGGCAATCTCCTGCAGCGACCGCGCTGCTGGTACTTCCGCAATTCGCTCTTCAACTGCTGGCTCAAGGGCGGCGACGCTTGCCCGGCGCAGCAGGGGGAAAACGAGTTTCACGCCCTGTTTGGCTACGACAAAGTCGCCGGCACAAACGGCAGCGGCCCAACCGGCAGCCCAGGCGACAACCCCTGCTGCGCCGTTCACCCCTCCGATTTGGCGACGGCGCTGCTGGCGCTGAACGCCTCGGTGCGTCTGCGCGGTCCGAATGGCGAGCGCACGCTGGCGCTGGCCGACTTCTACGCGCTGCCGGAGCCGGATCGACGCCGCGAAACGACGATTGCGGATGATGAGTTGATTTTATCCATCGAGCTGCCGTTGCCAAACGGCGCGCGCAGCACCTACTTCAAGGCCATGGATCGCAAAGTGTGGGCCTTTGCGCTGGTGAGCGTCGCCGCGGCTGCACAGGTGGAAAATGGCCGCGTGGCCAACGCTCGCGTTGTGCTCGGCGGCGTCGCGCCCGTGCCGTGGCGGTCGGCGGCGGCGGAGGAGTTGCTCAACGGCAGCGAGCCGAGCGACTCGCTCTTCTCGCAGGCGGCGGATGCCGCGCTGGCGGATGCCCAGCCGCTTCAGCACAACGGCTACAAAGTCCCGCTCGCCAAGGGACTGATCCAGCAGGCGCTGGCCGCGCTCGCGTAGAATCGAGCGGAAGCGCGCTTCCGCTCGCTTTGCAGCATGGGTGTTGGTTTCAATTAGGTCTCGTTGATATTTTGCTGAACAGGCTTGAAGGGTAGGTCGAGTGCGCCCCCATCCCCGGCCCTTCCCCCACGCGTGGGATGGGAGAGGGGCCGGGGGTGAGGGCCAACTCCTAAATCTCAACGGAACCTAACGCCCGTTGCAGCCAGCAAACCCACGCTATTCCGTCGCCGACAGCGCGCCCCAGCGCTTCACCAGCTCCACACAAACAGCCACCGCCTGCCCCATGTCCTGCACGCTCACCCACTCCAGCGGGCCGTGGATATTTTGCATCCCCGTAAACAAATTGGGCGTGGGCACGCCCATTGCCGTCAGCTGCGAGCCATCCGTGCCGCCGCGGATTGGTGGGCTGTGGGGCTCCATCCCCTGCGCGACAATCGCCTCGCGCGCGATCTCGACGGGCCGCATGTCATTCTCCAGCCAGTAGCGCATGTTGCGATACTGCTCGACAATCTCGCACTCGATCTGCGCGCGCGGCTCGTGCTGGCGCAGCGTCTCGCAGAGCGAGCGCACAAAGTCGCCGTGGGCCGCCAGTTCGTCGCGCTCGAAGGCGCGCAGAATCATCGAAATTTCGACGCTGGCCGCCGACCCTTTCATCGAGGTAACGTGGATAAAGCCTTCGCGCCCGCTTGTGACTTCGGGCGAGCGCGTGGCCTGCGGCAGCATATTGATAAACTTGGCCGCTAAATGCAGCGCGTTGACCATCTTGCCCGTTGCGCTGCCGGGGTGGATCGAGACGCCGGTGATTTTGACTTTAGCGCCGTCCGCCGAAAAGGTCTCGTAGACAATCTCGCCGGGCAGCGCGCCGTCCAGCGTGTAGGCGACATCCGCGCCCAAATCCTCGACCTTCAGCCGCCGAATGCCGACGCCAATTTCCTCGTCGCTCGTAAAGCAAACGCGCACCGGCCCGTGGGCCACGTCATCGTTTTCCAGCAAATACTTTGCCAGCGACATGATAATCGCCACGCCCGCCTTGTCGTCCGCGCCGAGCAGCGTCTGGCCGCTGGCGGTGATCAGCGTGTGGCCAAGCTTGTCGGCCAGCGCCGGCGAGTTGTCCGTCGACAGCACTTGCTGCGGATCGTCCGGCAGCGCAATCGGCGAGCCGTCGTAATCGCGGTGCACCAGCGGTTTTATTTTTGTGCCGCTAAACTGCGGCGCCGTGTCCACGTGCGCGAGCAGCGCGACCGTCGGCGCGTCGTCAAGCCCGTTGGTCGCGGGAATTGTGCCAAAGGTGACGCCGTAGTCGGCGACGGAGACGTCGGCTGCGCCCAGCGCCGTCAGCTCGTCGCGCAGCAGGTGGAGCAGCGCCCACTGCTTGGCCGTGCTCGGCACCTCGCCGGTAGATTCATCGGATTGGGTATCGATTTGAACGTAGCGCAGCAGCCGCGCCTCGACATCCGCCAAAATTTGATCGTTCATACGGAAACTTCTCGCTTGGGGTGGTTGAATGGTCGATGGAAGCTCATCTTAACGAAACGCAGACGCCGCGTCAAAGATAAATTAACGCGGAGACGCCAAGGCGCAACGAGATGTCCTCGTTGACGTTGTCGCCTCTTTTCATCTCCGCGCCTCCGCGTTAGGCAATTCCAGGAAATCAACTATACCGGGATAAGCCATGTTGGATGTGTGACGCACCTCAGAAGGTGCGACGCACGGTCGACTCTCTCTCTGGTGCGGCCAACACAGCCTACGGTGCGCTGCACTTTCCCAAGTGCGACGCACCTCCATCACAATCAGCCGTGGTATATTTATAATCTTGGATTAGCCTTAAGATTTTGAGGTCAGCAATTCCAAATTTAACTTACCAGAAGAATTTTTCGCCGCGGATTGCGCAGATTTGCGCGGAGTCAGAGACAAAAAATTTGCGTAATCCGCGCAGTCCGCGGCGAAACGCTCTCCAACTATGCAGCAAGTGGTCCAAATTTGGAACTCTGTTTTGAAGTTGCGGTGCTTGACATTTTATTTCGTTGTCGCTATACTCCCCTATCATGCGGGTGTAGCTCAGTGGTAGAGCTTTGGCTTCCCAAGCCAAGAGTCGACGGTTCGAATCCGTTCACCCGCTCTGAGCAGCCGCTCTGGGCAGCCGCTCTGAGCAGCCAACGCGGAGCGCTTGGCTGCTCTTTCTTTGTCCAACCCCGCTACCCCGACAGCGCCCACCGTCAGGAGCCTTTTATGTTTGAACGCATTGCCGGGTTTGTTGCCCTACTGCTGTGGATCGCCTCACTCCTCGGCGGTCTCTTTGCCGCCGCCGTGCTGATTATCGTTGCCTTTGACCTAGAAGTGCCGTTTGCGCTCTTCCGCGGCGTCGAGGGCATGGCCTTTGGCGTGGCCCTGGCCGTGATCCCCTACTGCCTCGCCCGCGCCTTTGATGAGCTAGCCTCCGAGGTCGACGACATGGACATGAGCGACGACGTGATCGCCGTGCGGGTGGTGTCGCCGCAGGAGTAAGAGCGATCAACAAAGAGCACGAAGAGACGCGAAGAAGCGCGCTCAACTGTCAACCTTTGTGACCCTTCATGCTCTTACGTTGGTGGAAAAAGTTTATTGATTAGCGACTGGATACACTATGCAAAGCAAAAGCAAGGGATTGGAAATTCTGCGGGCCCGCCGCCAGCAGATTGCCGACATGCTGGACGAAATTATGGTGGGCCGCGAAGAGCCGGACATGGACGTGATCACCACCGACTTCGTGCCCCAAATCGAAGCCGTGCGCGACACGGCCAAGTACGAGCCCGTACTCGACAAAATCGACGAGCTGATCGAGCGCGTCGAGCGTGAATCCGAAGAGCCGAATGCCGACCACCGCACCGTGCGCATTGGCCGCTATATCACGCTCAATTACGGGGACGGGGACGGCAACAGCCAGCAGCAGGAATTTCTCCTGCTCGACGCCCAGGGCGGCGTCGACCTCGGTGACTACGACACCATGTCCACGGACTCGCCCGTCGGCGCAGCGATCCTCGGCAAGCAGGAGGGCGATAGCGTGACCGTCGATGCGCCGAATGGGAAGACGACGGTTCGGATTGTGGCGGTGGATTAGTGGACAGACGGCGAACGGAAGGCGAGCTGGTCGAACGTGACCGTCACGGCCCAACGGATTGTTAACTTCCCCATTACGCGTGGGCCGTGATTGTCACGTGCCGCGACCAAACTGATTGGTTGGAGCCAAGTCGCAGTCACGGCTCAGCCGTAATGGGCAAGGGGCGAAGCAGCGCTTCACCCTACGTGCCCGGAAACAAAAACATAAAGACCAGCGCCAAGCGCGCCGCCCACGCCGCCTCGTTGTGCGTCGCTCCCTGATCCACGAAGTAGCGGAAATTTTCCCCCTCGACATAGCCATTCTGCCGCAGCGCCCGCGCCGCCTCCCGCGCCAGCGCGAGGCCGTCATTGCGCGTGCCGCTGTCCAGCCACAGGCGCACGTCGCGCGGCTCGCCCGTGCGAAAGCGCTCGATGGTCTCGTAGGGGCCGCCGCGCCGTTCGGGCGTCACGTCCGTGATCCACAAGGAAGGCGACATCACCGCGTGGTGGCGCGCGAACTCCGGACATTCCCAGGCGATGTAGGCCGAAAAGAGAGCGCCCATGGAGGAGCCACAGGTTGCCGTGTGCTCGCGACCCGTTAGCGTACGAAAGTGGGCGTTGACGTAAGCAGCGACTTCGTCTCGGTAGTAGGCCAGCGTCTGGTCCGCCTGGCCCATCACTCGCGGAGCTTGCTCCCGCGGCGTGCCCCAGCGCCGCTTGCGCCGCGCCGTTACCGGGCGCATGGGGTCGGGGCACTGCGTATAGTCCGGCAGGTATTCGGTTAGGCGCGACTGGCCGCCGTTGCTCACGCCGACGATCAGGCACGGCTGCATAGCACCTTCGCGGATGAGCTGATCCGCCGTCTCGTCCGCCCGCCAAGACCCAATGTAGGAATCGCCGACAAACGCCTCGAAGACGTTCTGCCCGTCGTGCATGTAAAGCACCGGGTAGCGGCGCGCTGGTTCGCTCTCTGTCTCGTCATCGTAGCCCGGCGGCAGGTAGATGTAAAGCGGGCGCGTCGAGAGGCTTCCCGTAAATTCGTCGATTTTAATAACGCGCGAGGGCGAGCCGTCGCGCGCGGAAAGTTCTGTTGGTGGATGCGCCAACGTCGGCGCGGCAAATGTAGACATAGCGGGTGATCGTAGCGTAAACTGGGCAGGACGCCAAACTATCAATCGTGAATTTTGTAAGCGATCCCGCAGCGAGCTACGCTCCCCATGGCCCACCAACTTCTGCTCGACACCTCCAGCCTGCTGTACCGCGCCTTTTTTGCGCTTCCCCACTCCATCAGCGACAGCGACGGCCAGCCCGTCAACGCCCTGCACGGCTACCTCGACATGACGGCCAATCTCCTGCGCGACCAGCAACCGGACGCGCTGATCCACGTCTTCGATCACGACTGGCGCCCCGCCGCCCGCGTTGAGGCTTACCCCGCCTACAAAGCCGAGCGCGCCGCCGATCCCGAAAGCGTGCCCGCCGCGCTCCAGCCCCAGTTTGATCAGCTGCCCGCGCTGCTCGACGCTTTGGGCCAGAGCCGCGCCGAAGCGCAAGGCTGGGAAGCGGACGACGCCATCGGCGCGCTCTGCCAGCAGGCCCAGCCCGGCGATAGGGTCGACGTCGTTACCGGCGACCGCGATATGCTCCAGCTGATCGACGACGGTGACAGCAAGCGTCCGAGGGTGCGTGTGCTCTACACTGTGCGCGGCGTCTCCGAGCTGGCAGAATTCGATACCGCGGCGGTCGAGGAAAAGTACGGCGTCCCTGCCCACCGCTACGTCGACTTCGCCACCCTGCGCGGTGACCCGTCCGACGGCCTGCCCGGCGTTCCCGGCGTCGGCGAAAAGACCGCCGCCAAGCTCATCGCCCAATACGAGTCGCTCGACGCGCTGCTGGACGCCGCCGAGCAGGACGCCCTCACGCCCAAGCTCAGCGAGAACCTGCGCCACAGCCGCGACTACCTCGCCGCCATGCGCCGCGTCGTCCCCATCCAGCGCGACGTCGAGATGGTGATGACGCAAAGCGAGCGCGACGAGTCAAAGCTCGCCGCGCTCGCGGAGCAGCTGGGGTTGACTGGGCCGGTGGGTCGATTGAGGGAGGTACTGTAATTTACGATAAGCTCATGAAAACTGACAGTCCCCACATCGACAAGCAGCAGTTGATTCAGGCGGTAAATGCCGCCTATGATTTGCCTATTCTATCCGCCTCTTTTGTTCCAAAAGGCGAGGATGCGTTCGCCTTTATTGGGCATACAGCCCATGATGAACGCTACTTCATCCGTGTTCAGCCAACGGTTTCTGCAGCCAATCTCGGGCGCGTTTACTCCGTCGTCCACTCCCTTTGCCATCAGCACGGCTTGACGCAGGTTGTTGCCCCTTTTCAAACACGCGATGGAGCCTTCATCGTTAAATTTCAGGGCTACTCCCTTGCTGTTTTTCCGTGTATTCAAGGCGCAACGCTGCGCGAGCACGATCCTTCGGAGGACGACATGGCAGAAGCTGCGATGCTGCTTGCCCGCGTGCATCATCTACCACTGGTTCCGTCAATCACGTCAAACCTGCCGCATGAGCAATTTGAGAATCCGTTCAAAGCACCAATCGCACGTGCGCTGGATGTTGCGCATCGCTCCTCAACTCCTCAGACGTCTCTGCAACAAGCAGTATGCCGCTTGCTGGTTGGAGAGCAGGCCGACATTGAAGCGACGCTCGTCAAAATGGATGGGCTAAAAAGGCAGGCGCAAACGCTTGTCGGCAAGCGAGTCCTCACTCACGGCGATTGCCACGGCGATAACCTGCTCAAGGACGAGCATGGCCGCTTATATTTGATCGATTGGGGTGACCTGGCCGCTGGCCCGGTGGAGCGTGACCTGATGTTCTGGACGGGCGACACGTTCGCCTACTTTCTAAACCAATACGCGCGTCGACAGCCAAATCTCTCGCTCCACCCCGAAGTGTTCGAGTTCTATTTCTATCGTTGGTGTCTACAGGAAATTGCGGATTATGTAACGCGGCTGCTATTTCAGCAACACAACCCAATCGAAGATGAACACGCTTGGAGCGAACTCCAAGATTATCTACCGATTCGGCACGCAAGCATCGCTCGAGGCGTAAGCGACGTGCAGGAAGTAATTAATCGCGTACTGAAATAATTTTTGATTTTTCAAATTGTACCCACGACCTAGATTACCCGCCGCGACTACCTTGCCGCCATGCGCTGCGTCACCACCGTCTCGACGTCGCGCCGGATGGAGACGACGCAGCGCATGGCGGCGACTCGTCGCGCTCGCGGAACGACTGGGGTTAACGGGGCCGGTGAGTCGATTGAGGGAGGTGGTTGCCTAGCATGGTGAGCAAAGCAAATCGTCTGCGGGCCATCGAGCGGCAGATCGAACGGTTGACAGGCGAACTTGGCCCGCTGCACAAGCGGAGCAATCGCTTGGGCTGGCTGCGCGTTCTGCTCTTCGGGGCCCTGTTCGTCGGTAGCTCAATCAGCTTCTATTGGCGTGGCCCTTGGCTGGCCGCTGCGCTCCTTGTGGGCCTCGGTGCGCTCTTCGCGGCGTCGATTCTGCTTCACCAGCGAATCGAGGCGGCGATCACCCGGCGCGTCCTGTGGCGGCGCTGGAAGCAGATGCAGGTGGCGCGCGCGACGCTAGACTGGTCGCAAATCCCGCTGGCAACCGAGGCGCAGCCGGACTACGCGCACCCCTTTGAAGCCGATCTGGACGTCGTCGCCGAGCGCGCCGACGACATCTCGCTCCACCGGCTGCTGGATGTGTCGACGACGCTGGGCGGCAGCCGTCGCCTGCGCCAGTGGCTGACGGCCGTCGAGGTCGACGTGGAGGCCGTGCTGTCGCGGCAGCGGCTCGTGCGCGAGTTGATGCCGCGCTTTTGGCTGCGCAGCCGGCTCTTTGTGGATGCCAAATGGGCGGGGGCCAGCGCAGATTCAGCCGATGTGGAAGCCGTTGTCGAAAGCAAGCTGGATACGGATTCGCTCTTAAACTGGTTAGCCAGCGACCCGCCCGACAGTCAGCTGCGCGGGTGGCTTATCGGACTGAGCGGATTTTCCGTCGTCAACTGGGGGCTGCTGGTGCTTGTGCTCCTGGGTACTGTCCCGTTTTGGGGTTGGCTGCTGCCCTTTGCCATCTATTGGGCGCTGCTGATGAGCTCGCTGCGCAATGAGGGCGCGCTCTTTGGGGAGGCCCTGAAGCTGCGCGATCAGCTCAATCACTTCGTCCGCACCTTTCACCTGCTGGAAAGTTTCTCCTACCGCGACACGCCGCATCTGCGGGCGCTCTGCTCGCCCTTTCTCAACAAAGCACGGCGACCCTCTCGCTATCTCAAGCAGGTGAGCGCAGTGGTAAATGCGACGGGCGCGCGCGGCAACCCGCTGATTTGGTTTGTCCTCAACGCCATTCTTCCCTGGGACCACCTCTTTACCCACCGGCTGCAAAATCTCAAAAAGGCGCTGGCCGAGCAGATGCCGCGCTGGCTCGACGTTTGGTTTGAGCTGGAGGCCTTATCGGCGCTGGCCAACTACGGCTATCTCAATCCCCACGCCACCTTTCCCGACTTCCAGGCCGTTGAGCCTTCGCCAATCGATGCACCCCAAAACGCCGGCACCGCCGCGCCCGTTTTGGAGGCCCAGCAGCTGGGCCATCCGCTGCTGCCGGATCAGCGCCCGGTGGCAGGTGGCGAACGGGTGGCGGGCGGCGAACGGGTCGATGTCAAAGTGCGCAACGATTTTTGCATTCGGCAGCTGGGCGATGTCGCGCTGGTGACGGGCTCGAACATGTCCGGCAAGAGCACGTTTTTGCGAACAATGGGGGCTAATCTCGTGCTGGCCTACGCGGGCGGCCCGGTCGACGCGCTTGAGCTGCGCACCATGCCCTTCCGGCTCTTCACCACGATCAAGGTCAGCGATTCCGTGGCGGACGGCATTTCGTACTTCTACGCCGAAGTGCGCCGGCTGCGCCAATTGCTCACCGCGCTCGACGCGACCCATCCCCAACCGCTCTTCTTCCTGATCGACGAAATCTTTCGCGGCACCAACAATCGCGAGCGCTTGATTGGCAGTCGCTCGTTTATCAAAGGCGTCGCCCAGCGCGCCGGCGTTGGCCTCATCTCGACCCACGACCTGGAGCTTGTCGCGCTGGCCGAAACGCTGCCGCAGCTGCGCAACTTCCACTTCCGCGACGAAATCCACGCGCGCCAGATGATCTTCGACTACATCCTGCGCCCCGGCCCCTCCCCCACCACCAACGCGCTGACGATCATGCGGCAGGAGGGCTTGCCGGTGGAGGATGTCTCGGCGGATAATTAAGCCGTGGCGTGTTCCAGCGTCTCGACGATCCACTGATTGATGCTTTTATCGTTAACCTCAGCCATGGCCGCAATAGCTGCATGTGTTTCGACAGGCATTCGCAGCATCAGCTTGCCAGAATACGGTTTGTTCGGCGTTTCTCCGCGTTCAGCACACGTGGTCAGGTAAAAATCAACCGCTTCGTGAAACGCATTTCGCACATCGCTGACACTTTCGCCGTGAAACGTAATCACGTCGCGAATGCCAACGACGCGTCCAACAAACAGCTCATCTTCATCGCTGTATTCGATATGAGCAGCATAGTCTTGATACGTCATTGGCTTCATGGTTCAACCTCTAGCTTCTGTAAAAATTCACGCACGGCACGCACCTGATAGGGCTTGGCCTCCTTGCCAGGATGAGGCCGATGAAAGTCAGCGCGTAACCCGTCTTTTGTAAAGCCGACGCGCGAGCCGCTTCCCTCGACCAACTCGCAACCAACTGCAATCAACAACGATTCGATTCGCCGCCATTCGATATTTCGCAGAACGGGATTGGTAAAAATTTGTTGTAACGTGCGTCTCTGTCGGCTGTTCGTAGACGGATGATACTACTTTTTGATACTATTTTCAAAATAGACGAACAGTTCTAATTTGCAATTTCCTGCTCGTTCCAATTTAAGATATTCTCGATACTTCTCTTTATGACTTGGACCACCCGCCGCGCTGCCAAAGCCCGCCTGCTTCTCGACGCCGTTCCCCTGCCCGACGATCCACCCGGCGTTACCTGGGCCGACATCGGCTGCGGCGACGGCATCTTTACCCGGCTGCTCGCCGAGCGTTTGCCCGCCGGCAGCATCCTCCACGCTGTCGACCAAAGCCGCAGCGCTCTGCGCACGCTTGAGCACAGTCGCCGCGACTGGCCCACTGCTGCAAACAACAACGTCACCCTCCACACCCACCGCGCCGACTTTACCCAGCCGCTCGACATATCGCCATTAGATGGACTGCTGCTCGCCAACTCGCTCCACTTTGTGCGCGACAAGCAGGCCGTGCTCGCCCAACTGGTCGAGCTGCTCGCGCCGGGCGGTCAACTGCTGCTGGTCGAGTACAACGCGACGCGCGGCAACGGCGCCGTGCCGTATCCGCTGGATGATGCTGGGTTTTTGTCGCTGGCCGGGGCGGTGGGGTTACGAGAAGTGCGGATCGTGAAGCGCGTGCCGTCGTCGTTTCTGGGGGAGATGTATTTGGGGGTGGCGGGAAAGCGAGGCCAATGAAAGTTGAACAATTATTATGCGGTTGCACGCTCCAGCGTCTCGACGATCCACTGGTTAATGCTCTTGCCGTTGACTTCGGCCATCGTCGCAACCGCTGCATGGGTCTCAACCGGCATCCGCAACATCAACTTGCCGGAATAGGGCTTATTGGGTTCCTCTCCGCGTTCCGCATTGGCTGCATGGCTCGATCTCAACTTTCGTAAAAATCCACGCACTATGACGCCGCTGCGCCGTTGATTGCCTCCTGGGGCAGGGGAATGATAAACTTGCCGCTGCCCACAAATGCACCCGCTCCAATATCGATCTCGCCCAGGTAGTAGACGCCCTCCGGCAGATAGCGCTTTTTGCTGTAGGTCAGTTGCATATCAATCTCTTTGCTGGTAATTTTGCGTCGACATTGCAAATTGATCTCGCGCAGGTACGCCTCGCCGGACTTTTCCGCCAGGCCGTGTTCCCAGCAGGCGTAGATAATGGCAAGCTGCGCCGCCCAGATAAAGGCGTGGGGCACGGCAAAGTGAAAGTCGCCGTCGCCGGGCATAAAGTAGTCGAGCACGCAAAGTCGCCCGACAACCTGCCCCGGCTTCACCTCCACGCCAGCCAGCGCAAAGTTGTCCTGTCGCCACCCTTGCGTCAGGTAAGCCGAGAGATAGGGTTCAAGCTGTGAGGGGGATAATTTCATGGGGAACAGTCGCTGTTTTACAAGTTGAGTTAATTGATTGCTGGCTCTCTGAGCTTTTATGGGGTAGGAGGGCAAGGCTCAACCGACGGTGCATCGCACTTTCCGAAGTGCGTTGCACGTTTGAGGAAAGTCCTGCCCCTTTCGGGTGATCGACAAGCCGGATGTGCGATGCACCTCGGAAGGTGCAACGCACGCTGGGCCGCATGGCTCGTTGCACCCCACAATCCCTCAGAGAGCCTGATTGCTTAACGATTCAAGCTCCTGCCCGAGCCTCTCTCCGACTGCGGAGCGAACGGCTCCCCTCTCCCAGCCTGGGAGAGGGGTTGGGGGTGAGAGGGCTGAACAGTTAATCTATGATAAAGCAAAGGAGTGCCGTGGAAGAGCCACAGGAATTTGCGGGAACGGGTGCGGAAGTGACCAGTACGTACATCAGCGTTGCGCCACGTGTATCGTTGCGCTGCATTCTGTTTCGCCAGCCTACCGATTCCGCCCAATTACCTATCCTCTTTGTGCCCGGCTGGATTTCGCTCATGAACAGTTGGCGCTACTTCCTGCCCCACCTGACGGCGCACAAATCGGTTCTTTACCTGGAAAGCCGGGAGAAGTACTCGTCTCAAATCAGCGGCCCGGTGGGATTTACCCTGGCGGATTTTGCAGGAGACATTGCCCGCGTCGTTGAGCACTTCGATCTGGCGGACAAGCGCTACATCCTGGCCGGCAGCTCGCTGGGGGCAACGAGCATTTTAGAAGCGGTTCCGCAGCTTGCTGCCCAGCCCGGCGGCCTGGGGTTGATTCTGCCCAACTCCCGCTACAATTTGCCCGGCTACGTCCGCCTGCTAAAGTATCTGCCGGCCCGTCTGTTGCCCCCGATTAAGAGTGTAGCGCAAACGTTCGTGCAGCGGCGGAAGATGAATTCCCAAGATCGCGGTCAACACGAGCGCTTTATGGCGGCCATGGGCGCGGCCAGCGCCACCAAGCTGCGCGACAGCACGCTGGGCCTCTACGCTTACGATCTCGATTTTGAGCGCCTGCGCCACATCCAGCTGCCGAGCCTCGTGGTGGGCGCCACGCGGGATCGGCTGCACGACCAGGCGGAGGTGCGCCGCATTGCCGACTGCCTGCCCCGGGGTGAATACGAAGACCTCTCCACCTTCACGGCGAGCCACAGCAGCCAGGCCGCCCGCTCGCTGCTTGCTTTTGCTCAACGCCTCTCCAGCACGACGCCGTAGGGGCCGCGTGCCAATTCCGGCGCGCAGGCCTCCACCATCTGCGGCGCGGTGGCATTCTGCTGACGCCGACAAAGTCGAAGCCGTTCACTAGCGCGTGGTGGATACCCAACTGGCTTGTGAAGCAAAGCGCAATACGGCGCTCATCTCCAATTCCGTGCGCAGTGCAGAGCGAAAAGCCGTGCCGGAGGCGATGGAGGTGCGGGGGTCGTGGATTGTCAAGCGCGTGCCGTCGTCGTTTTTGGGGGAAATGTATTTGGGGGTGGCGGGGAAGAAAAATTGGAAGGATAATTTGAGCACTAACACAAAACGTGCTACCGTAACGCAGAATTTGGAACAGCGCTGATCGATTATCAAAGCGGGAGAATCCCATGCAAGCCACAACCGTAGAAGTAAGCGTGCCTGAAAATCTGTTGCAGTACGGCCTTGGCAGAGAGGATGTGCAGCAGCGCGTAAACCGCTGGCTGGTGCTGTCGCTTTTCACGGAAGGAAAAGTGTCATCGGGCAAAGCAGCCAATTTGCTGGAGATGACGCGCATCGATTTTTTGAAGCTGCTCCACGAGCAGGGGCTGGCATACTTTGACTGGTCGGAAGCTGAATTGGCTGCCGAACTGGACGCCGCATCGTCACTGAACGCAAAGTCGACAGCATGACCATCGTTTCCAATACGACGCCGCTGATCGCGATGGCGGCAATTGGGCGCTTCGCGCTTCTGCAAGAATTGTTCGGCGAGATTTTAATTGCGCAAGCTGTATACGACGAAGCGGCCGCAGGCAGCCAGAAGGACGAGGCTTTCCAACGATTGAAGCAAGCGAGTTGGATTCGTGTTGAAACGGTAGAAGACCGCGAGGCAGTTCAAGGCTTGCTGGAGACGCTAGATTTGGGCGAAGCGGAACGATTGTGTTGGCCCAGCAGGTAGATGCTGAATGGACGTTGATGGACGAACGGCGCGGTCGCCAAGCCTTGGAGAAGTTGGGGCTGGTAAAGATTGGCACGCTTGGCATTTTGCTGAAGGCGAAGGAAGTCGGCCTGCTCGAACATATACGACCAGCGTTAGAAACGCTAAACGAGCGAGAATTTCGTCTTAGCGCTGCGCTTGTTCAGCGTATTTTGAAAGCGGCGGGTGAAGAATAGTCGAATATCCACCCGCCGAATCAGGATAATTTTGCCGCTGATAGAGTATGGGCGGTCGAGGCGCGGATTGTCAAGCGCGTGCCGTCGTCGTTTTTTGGGGAGATGTGTTTGGGCGTAGCGGGGAAGGTAGATGATAAATCTGCAAAGACGACTTGAGCGTGTGTGCAAAATATGCTACCTTGATAGCAGCATCCGGAAATTTAAAATTGGAGGCACCAATGACCTCTCCTGCATCCCGCGAGTTGACCAATGACCTCATGGCAAAGGTGACAAGACTTGAACCCCAGGAGTTTGATCACTTCGTTGCAGACGTACTGACCTTGCAGGCACAAAGGCGCAGCGACACGCTTGTCAACGCGGAAGCCAAGCTGGTCGAGCAAATTAGTTTGGGTATTATGCCGAGCACGTGGCGGCGATACGATGAGCTGAAGGAGAAAAAGCGAGCACGCACGCTGACCGAATCTGAACACGCCGAGTTGATTTCCATTGGCAACCAGATTGAAAGAGCGAATGCCAGCCGAATGATGGCACTGGCGACGCTAGCCGCACAACGCGAAACCTCTCTGGATGCGCTGATGGATGAATTTGGCATTAGTGCGCCAGAAATCGAAGAATAGCAGGCGCTATGGCGACTCGCAAAGATTTGGTTGCTAAACGTGCTGGCTATGCCTGCGAGTACTGTTTGAGTCAACTACAGTTTTGTCCCGATCCATTTGTATTGGAACATATTACCCCGCTCGTTAATGGCGGATCAGACGATTTGAGCAATCTGGCGTTGTCCTGCCAGGGATGCAACAATCACAAATACACAAGCACCTCTTGGATTGATCCGGTCACGGGGGAAACGGTTCCTCTTTATCATCCTCGTCTACATCAGTGGGAAGAGCACTTTGCGTGGATAGATAATTTTGAGACGGTTGTTGGTCGGACACCTACGGGTCGAGCAACGCTTGAACGTCTTCATCTGAACCGAGAAGGTGTCGTTAACCTGCGTCGTGCTCTGCGGATGCTGGGCACGCATCCGCCCTCGTAGCACTCAATACCCTACATCTCCACCACCGCATCGACCTCCCCCCCCTCGCGCTCCACGATCCGCTCCCCCTCCAGCCGCAGGCTAATCATCTGGCTCACCCCATCGTCGCCCATCGTGATGCCGTAGATCGCGTTGGCCCCCTCCAGCGTGCGCCGGTTGTGGGTCACGAGGATAAACTGCGTCTCCGCACTCAATTCCTCGACCACCAGCCGGAAGCGGTCAACATTGGCCTCATCCAGCGTGGCGTCGACCTATGCGTTATCGCTTATAGATGTCGCCACGCGGCCCAATGTGGTCGACATAGAGCGTGTCTTCCTCGACGTCATACCAAAAAATGACGCGCACCTCCCCAACTCGAATGCGCCGGTAGCCAGCCCAGTCGCCAGACATTTGGATAATGCCGGGATAGGCGTCGATGTCTGCTGCAAGCCGTGAGAGGCTTGCCCGGATGCGTTCTTGTTCCGGACGAGATAACCGCCGCAGATAGCGCAGCGCGCGTTTGTGGACAACCGTTGCGCTCACGTAATCGACTCCAGCGCGACGTAGGCATCCCGATTCCCACGCGCGCGATCTCGCTGCGCCTGACGCAAATCCCCAACCGCTTCTTCATCCAAATCCAGCCCCAGCATCTCGACAATCTCCTGATACTGTGCCCAGGTAATGATCACTTCCTGTGGCTCTCCCGCTTCATTGACAACGAGCTTCTTCTCAATGGTTAGCATATTGATGCTCCTGCATTTGACAGCCGTGCGATAAGCAACAGTATAGCACAAATTACGTCTTCGATCCCCGCGCCTACATCTCCACGACCGACGTGACCTCCTCACCTCCCTCCCGCTCGACAATCTTCTCCCCCTCCAGCCGCAGGCTAATCATCTGGCTCACCCCATCGTCGCCCATGGTGATGCCGTAGATCGCGTTGGCCCCCTCCAGCGTGCGCCGGTTGTGGGTCACGAGAATAAACTGCGTCTCCGCGCTCAGCTCCTCGACCACGAAGCGGAAGCGATCCACGTTGGCCTCGTCCAGCGCGGCGTCGACTTCGTCCAGCACGCAGAAGGGCGTGGGGCTGACGTGCAGAATCGCAAAGATCAGCGCACAGGCGCTCAGCGAGCGCTCGCCGCCGGAGAGCAGCGCCAGGCTCTGCGGTCGCTTGCCCGGCGGCCGCGCCACAATTTCGACGCCGGTGTTGTTCAAATCCTCCGGCTCCGTCAGCACGAGCTTGGCCGTGCCGCCGTTGAAGAGCTTCTGGAAATAGACGACAAAGTGCTCGGAGACGGCCGCAAAGGTCTTCGCCAACTCCGCCTCCATCAGCTCGTCCAGCTCGCGGATCACCTTGCGCAGGTTGGCCGCCGCCTCCTCCAGATCGACCGACTGCTCGAGCAGAAAATCGTGTCGACCCGCCGCCTCCTCGTACTCCTTGGGCGCTTCGGGGTTGACGTTGGTCACGCGGCTCAAGCGCCCGCGCATCGTCTTGATCTCCGCCGCCATCTCCTCCGGCAGCTCGTCCACCACCGGCAGCTCCTCCACGATCGCCTCCAGCGGCAGCGGCGGCTGGTAGGCCTCATCGTCCAGCCGCTCCAGCGCGACCAAGCCCAAATCCTGCTCGATTTCGTGGCGCAGCCCAACCAGCCCATCCTCCGTGCGCTGCAGGCGAAGCTGCGCCGCGCTCCACACCCGCTCGTCCCGCCGCAGCTGCTCCTGCCCCTCGCGCTCCTGCTTTTCCGCGCCGCCCTGCTGCTGTTCTAGCGCCGCGACCTGTGCCTCGACCGGTTCAATCTCTCCCCGCAACCGCTCAATCGCGCCCGCCAACCGCCGCTCTTCCCGCGTCAACGCTTCGACCCGTTCCCGCAGCGTCTCCGCCTCGACAATCAACTCGGCGCCCCGCCTCTCCTTGTTCCGAATCTGGTCGCCCGCGCTCTGGCCGCTGCGCTGGGTGCTCTCGTGCAGCGTGCGCTGGCTGCGCAGCTGCGCCTGCGCCTCGGAGGCCGCCGCCCGCAAATCGCCTAGCTGCGCCAGCAGCGACTCGCCCCCGCTCAACGCCGCGTTCGCTTCGGCCCCCGCCAGCGTCGATTCCGCCTCGGCTTGGCTTGCCGCCAGCGTTTCCTGCTCGCCCTCGATTTGCGCGCGCCGCTCGCCCAGCGCCGCCGCCTCGCGCTCCATTTCGGCCAGCCGCTGCGCCTGAAACGCCAGCGCCTGCTGCGCCCGGTCGGCCTCGCGCCGCGCCGCTTCAGCTTGGTGACGCTGCTGCGTCGCCTGCCGTTCCCGCTCGCGCACCGCTTCCCGTCGCGTATCCAGCGCCACGCGCACCCTTTCCGTCTCGCTGCTCAACGCCCGGCTGCGCTCGGTGACACGCTCCACGCCGGCCCGCGCCGCCGCCACCCGCGCCGGCAGCTCGCGCAGCTCGCGCTCCCGCGCCAGCACCGACTCATCCTGCCGTCGGCTGTCGCTGCCGCCCGTCACCGCGCCGCCCGGCCGCACGATCTCGCCCGCCAGCGTGACCACAGTCGGCGTTGGGCCGCGCTGCTTGTCCAGCGCCCGCCGCGCCGTCGCCAAATCTTGGGCCACCCACGTCCCGTTGAGCAGCAGCCCCACCACGTCGTCGACGCGCGTATCACAGTCGACCAGCTCCGCCGCATTCCCTAAAATGCCGTCGCCGTTCGGTGCGTCAATCCGATTGCGCACGTTGAGCCGATCCAGCGGCAGAAAGGTCGCCCGCCCGCGCCCGCTGCGCTGGAGCCACCCAATCGCCTGCGACGCATCCGCCCAGCGCTCGGTGATCACATTTTGGAACGCCCCGCCCAGCGCCGTCTCAATCGCCTTGTCCAACTGCGGCGGCACGCGCACCAGCGAGGCGACCGTGCCCAGCACGCCATTCAATTCGCCCCGTTCGCTCGCCTGCAAAACGCTGCGCACGCCGCTCGCGTAGCCCGCGCCCTCGCGCTGCAGGCGGCGCAGCAAATCCAGCCGCGTCTGCCCCTGATCGAGCGCGCGGTCGGCCTCGCGCCGTTCGGCATTCAGCGCCTCGCCCTGCTGCCGCAGCTCGCTCAGCCGCGTTTCGCTCTGGGTGATTTCGCCCTGCGCGTCGGCCAGCCCCTGCTCGATTTGCCCCAGCACCCTCGTCTGCTCCTCGGCCCGCTGCGACAACCTCTCCGCCTCCGCACTCGCCGTTTCCTGCGATGCCTGCTGCCGCTGCTGCTCGCCCGACAGCGCGTCCAGCCGCTCGCGCAGTTGCTCCAAGCGCGACCCCGCCCGCGCCCGCCGCTCGGTCGCCTCGTTGAGCAGCCGCCGCGCGTCGTCCACCGTCTGCTGCGCCGCCTGTCGCGACGCCTGCCAGCGCGCGACTTCGGCCTGCGTGGCATCAACGTCGCGCTGCCTGGCCGCCTGCTCCGCTTCCGCCGCAGTCACGGCCTCTGCCAGCATCGTCAGCCGCTCGGCCAGCGTCTCCTGCTGCACGCGCAGCGGCACAAGTTCGCGCTGCGTCTCCTCGCGGCGCTCGTTGATCTGGCGCAAACGCTCCTGCGCCACGGCCAGCTCGCGCCCCACGCGCTCGGCCTCCGTGTGCAGCGCGCTTGCCCGCCCGTGCAGCTCGCCCAGGCTTGCGCGCAGTTCGGTGCGCTGCGTCCGTACCTGTTCGATCTGCTCGTTCAAAGTCGCCAGCGCCGCCTGTCGCTCCGCCACCGTCCGCGCGATCTGCTTCTCCTCGGTGCGCTGCTGTTCCAGCTTGCCCAGCGTCTCGTGCCAGCGGAAGCCGTACCAGATGCGCAGCAGGTGGCGCAGGTCGTCGGCGATTTGGTCGCGCTCCTGGGCGCGCTCGGCCTGCCGACGCAGGTAGCCCAGGCGCGGGCTGAGTTCGGCGATGATGTCGCGCACGCGAGTCAGGTTTTGCGCCGTGGCGTCGAGGCGGCGCAGCGTGGTTTCGCGCTTCGTGCGGTAGCCGGTGATGCCCGCGGCCTCCTCGAAGAGCGCGCGCCGATCCTCCGGCGCCAGGTTGAGCACGCGGTCAATCAGCCCCTGGCCGATCAGCGCGTAGGTGCGCTTGCCCAGCCCCGTCCTCGCCAGCAGGTCGTTGATGTCGCCCAGGCGCACGCGCGCGCCGTTGAGCCGGTACTCGTTGTCGCCGTCGCGGTAGGCCCGGCGCGTGATCTCGATTTCGGCGAAGTCGATGGGCAGCTCGCCGTCGCCGTTGTCCAGCGTCAGCGTCACCTGGGCCAGGTTGAGGCGCGCGCGCTTGTCCGAGCCGGAGAAGATGATGTCGCTCGTCTTTTTCGAGCGCAGCAGGCTAAAGCTCTGCTCGCCCAGGCACCAGCGCACCGCGTCGACGACGTTGCTCTTGCCGCTGCCGTTCGGCCCCACAATGGCGGTGATGCCGGGGTCGAAGACAAAGTCGGTCTGCTTGGCGAAGGTCTTGAAGCCCTGAATTTGAACGCGTTTGATGCGCATAAAATGACGAAACTATTGGCGATGAATAGAGTTTTGGAAAGGGTTTACAAATTTAACGCGGAGGCGCAAAGGCGCAAGGGGAGCTCTCGTAGATGATCTTGCTGGTTAACCGCCGGTATCTGTCGTGGATGGGGTTGGGAAGTAGCGCTATATCCTATAGATAGTTCAACCCGATTCCCTTTGCGCCTCCGCGCCTTTGCGTTGAGATTTTGGTCCACCGATTTAGTCTGACGCGGCGTTGACCAACCCGCGTTATTATAGCAGTTGAGCCGCATTTTGCTGAATGGCTAGATAATGCAAACGAGCGGAGGCGAGAAATCTTTTTTGTGACGGACGGAAGCGCTCCGGTCTCTGTAAAGCGCTTGCGACGGCTACCCAAAGATTTCTCGCTGGTCCGGTTTCGTCCGCTACCTTCGGGGGTGACCCGCTCGAAATGACAGCTTACTCTCTCCAAAAAATTGCCTCTTGACAACCTGTGTATTTTGGTATACACTCTTCGCGTACTTGTCTATACAAGTACATACAACAAACTATTTGTGATTGATCACGCCTCCCCAACCCCTTTTTATACGCAAATTCAGGATGCGCTCCTGGAGCAGATTCGCGGCGGCACGCTCGCGCCTGGTGTGCGCATCCCGTCCGAAACAAAACTGGCCGATCAGTTCAACGTCAGCCGCATGACGGCGCGCAAAGCTATTGACGGCCTGGTGAACCGGGGGCTGCTCTTTCGGCAGCAGGGCAAGGGCACTTTTGTTGCCCAACACGTGGTTTCGTATAACCTCTCCACGCTCCTCAGCTTTAGCGCGACCATGCGTGCGCTGGGCTATGCTGTGACCACGCAAGTGCTCAAGCAGGAGACCATGCCGGCAACGGCGGCGGTGGCGGAGAGGCTGCAGCTTGCGCCGGGCACGCCGGTGGTGCTGATTCGTCGACTGCGCCTGGTGGATGATCAACCCGCGGCCATCCACAGCTCCTTTCTGGACGGCGCAACCTTTGCGCCGATTCTACAGGTGGATTTGAGCACAAACTCCCTGCTTACCTCCATCGAAGAAATTCTGCCCACGCCGGTGACGTACACCAGGGATTCCGTCGAGGCGGGGCTGGTGGAGCCGGGCGAGCGAGCGCTCCTGCAGATTGCGGCGGGCAGCCCGGTGCTCAACGTCGAGGGCGTGGCGCACACCGCCAACGGCCAGCCCGTGCGCTTTACGCGCGCCGTCTACCGCAGCGATATGTTTCGGCTGGTGGTCACGAATAGCGGTGCGCAAAATGCCGTGCTGCGCATGACTGAATAGACAATACTGGAATTGTATACAGATTGACGCAGATTTCCACAGATTTTTTCAGGACAAATAAAAATCTGTGTCAATCTGTGAAAATCTGCGTACAAAACTCTTCAATTTTGCTAGATTGACACCTCGCTCCCCTCAGAAGGCTGACCATGCAATCCTTCAAAGACATTTCGCCTCCCAGCACGATGCCCGCCATGCAGGCGCGACAAGTTTCGCGCCCCGGCTATCTGCGCCGCGTCGGGCGCGAAATCCGCATGAACAAGGGGCTTTACCTGCTGATCATCCCGCCGCTGATCTACGTGATCATCTTTCAGTACATCCCCATGTACGGCGTGATCATGGCCTTCCAGGACTTCTCGTTTCGGCGCGGCTACTTTGGCAGCGAGTGGGTGGGGCTGACGCACTTCCGCTGGCTGCTCGACAACCCCGACTTTGTACGCGCCTTTTTCAACACGCTGCAAATTAACGTCCTGCGCATCGTGCTCGGCTTCCCGGCCCCCATCATCCTGGCCATCCTGATCAACGAGGTGCGCCTCACCGCCTACAAGCGGACGGTGCAGACGTTGTCCTACCTGCCCTTTTTCATCTCGTGGGTGGTGCTGGCGGGCGTCTTCAACGACATCCTGGCGCGCGACTACGGCGCACTCAATAATCTATTTGACGCCGTTGGAATGGGGCGCATTGACTTTTTACAGGACGAATCCGTCTTCCCGATGACGCTCATCCTCAGTGAAATCTGGCGCACGGTGGGTTGGGGCAGCATCATCTACCTGGCGACCATTACCACGGTTAGCCCCACGCTCTACGAAGCGGCGGCGATGGACGGCGCTTCGCGCTGGCAAAAGATTCGCCACATCACCATCCCTGCGCTCTACCCGATCATGGTCGTCGTGCTGCTGCTCGATATCGGCAACGTGTTGCGCGTCGGCTTTGACCAGGTCTTTAACCTCTACAACCCGCTGGTCTACGAAACGGGCGACATCATCCAGACCTACATCGTGCGCTCCTTTGAGCAGACGCCCAACTTTTCGCGGCTGACGGCGGCGGGCTTTGTCCAGTCGGCCCTGGGCGTGGTGCTGCTTGTCATCGCCAACGAAACTGTCAAGTATTTTCGCAATGGGGAGGGGCTGTTCGGATGAGCAAGCAACGAATTGCACCCGTCGATCTGCTGATCTACCTGGGGCTGGGCCTCTTCGCCTTTATGACGGTCTACCCCTTTTGGAGCCTGATCGTCATCTCCTTTTCGGAATCGGATGCCTACTTTGCCAGCCAGTATCACCTGATTCCCAACAGCTTTTCGCTCGAGGCCTACGTGCTCAACTTTGCCAATCCGCAGTTTGTGCGCAGCCTTTCGATTTCCCTCTTCGTCACCGCGGTGGGCACGCTCAACAGCCTCTTCTGGACGACCATCATGGGCTATTTCCTCTCCAAGAAAAAGCTGCCCTTCGTCCGAATTATCGCCACGCTCTTTCTGATTACGCTCTTCTTCGACGGCGGCCTCGTGCCCAACTTTGTGCTGATTCGACAGCTCGGTCTGCGCAACAATCTGCTGGCGATCATCCTGCCCTTTACGATTCACCCCTTCTACCTGATTTTGACGAGCGCCTACTTTGCCAGCCGTAATCCCGAAGTCGAAGAGGCCGCCGTGGTCGACGGGGCCGGCTCGTTCACCGTGCTCTTTCGCATCGTGATGCCCACGGCCAAGCCCATCCTGGCGACGATTGGCCTCTTCTACGCCGTGCAGTATTGGAACGACTGGTTCTGGCCCATGATCTACCTCTCCGACCGGGACCTCTTTCCGCTGGCGCTCTTTCTGCGCAACGTCGTCTCCACCTCGGCCAGCGTCACCATCGACCCCGGCGTGGCGGGCAATTTTAATCCGGCCACCGTGCGCGCCGCCACCATCGTAATGGCGATCACGCCGATTATTCTCGTCTACCCCTTTATCCAGCAGTACTTCGTCCACGGCATCATGCTGGGGGCGACGAAGGAGTAATTTAATCTCAACCCACAAAGGAAGAAAGACCATGCAAAAAACCAACTGGTTCCCCACCAAACTGCTGACCGCAGCCGTGCTCCTGCTGTTGCTTATCGCCGCAGCCGCCTGCGCCGCCGCCCCCGTCGACTCCACATCGGATACCGAGCCATCCGCCGACGCCGCCAGCACCGTCGGCGAGGGCGAGACGCTCTACAAGGATCAGTACCACAAAATTAACGTCGACGGCGGTGGCGAGACCATCACCATCTTCCGCGGCGGCGTCACGCTCGATTGGGACACGGACCCCGTGATCACAGAGATCGAGGCGCGCACCAACACGGACATCCAGTTCGCCACCGTGGATTGGGGCGACATCGATCAGTTCCGCAACCTCGCCATGAGCACGGACGAAGACATTGATATCTACCACCATATGGACACCAACGAGCAGTGGATCGACGACGAGTTTATCATCCCGCTCGACGACTACATCGACCCGGAGCGCCACCCCTACCTCCACGCCCTGGTCAACTCCGACGCCTACGCCGACATGAAGCGCGACGGCCAGGTCTACTACGTCCCCATGCTCAGCGGCGGCTCCGATTGGGTGCTGATCGCGCGCCAGGACTGGATGGACGAGCTGGGCATCGAAGCGCCGACCAACACCGACGAGTTCCGCGCCATGCTGCAGGCCTTCAAGGATCGCGGGGCCGACGGCCGCGCCACGGGGATGCAGATCGAGGGCTCGCGCCAAATCCGCCGCTCGATGGCCCCCATCTTCTCCATGTTTGGCGCGCCCGTCAGCTTTTTTGACGGCGAGCGCAATTTCAGCGTCGACGACGAGGGCAACCTCGTGCCCGTAATCACCTCGGACAACGTCAAGGCCGCGCTCGAATTTATGAACGGGCTCTACAATGACGGCCTGATCAACACCGACTTTGCCAGCCTGACCAGCTTCCCGCAGACCAGCGAGATTTACCTGCAGGGCGGCCAGGCGGGCGCGGGCTGGATTCCCGGCGGTGCCGGCTTTAACGTGCCCGACTCGGAGCTGGTAGCGCTGCCGCCCTTTGCGGCGGAGGGCTACGAATTTGCCCGCGCCGAGGGCATCGACAGCAACGGCTTCATCGCCGTCTCGTCGGTTTCGGACAACCCACAGCTGGCCGTCGACCTGATGGAATTCTTCAACTCCTACGAGGGCCGTGAGCTGCTGGTGATGGGGCTGGAGGGCACGCACTACGAAAACTTTGATGGCAGCACCTTCGACCGCATCGAGGAAAACTGGGCGTACGACAACCCTTACTATCCCCTCCACTTCTACCTGGGGCAGGCGTCACGCGCGGCTACGTGCCCCTGGGCGAAGCGCACGATGCGGTGGGCGATGCGCTGCTGGACGTCTCGATCTGGGAGCCAAACGATGCGGAAACCAGCCTGGCCGACACCATGGCCGCCAGTTCGGGTTGGGTCGGCGCACCCTTCCTCTTCCAATTCACCGAATTCGGTGACCTGAGCGATATGGACACCGCCATCACCGATGCCTACATCACCGGTTATACCGAAATCATCACCGCCGCGCCGGAGGATTTCGAGAGCGAGTGGGAGGAGTACCTGGCCGAACTGGAAGACGCTGGCTTCAGCGAGTGGACAGCCCGCTACCAGGAGTATTACGACGAGAATTTCCAGTAACCAGATAAACTCGAGATAAGGTAGCCAGGATCATGTCATGCCCGCTTAGGCGCAATAGCATTAAGTTAAGGGTTACTCGTTCCACGCTCTGCGTGGAATGCGCTGCGGGAGGCTCCGCCTCCCCTTCGGAGGCAGAGCCTCCGGATTGAGTTCCCAGACAGAGTCTGGGAACCAGATTACTTAACTTAACACCATTGCGCTTAGGCGGGCATGACAAACGGCGTTGACCCCGCCAATCCAGCCTTTCTCGTGAGGCTGGCTGCCGCACACCGCAAGTAAAAAAGGAGCAAAACCATGATCAATCGTCCCAACCTGCTCTTTATCATGCCGGATCAGCTGCGGCACGACTTTCTCTCCTGCTACGGCGCGCCGCATATCAACACGCCCAACATCGACCGCATCGGCAACGAGGGTATCCGCTACGAGCGCGCCTACAGCCTGCACCCGGTCTGCGTGCCCGCCCGCTGTGCCCTGCTGACCGGCCTCAACGCCTGGCGCACCCACGTGCTGACCAACGGCAACTACCTGCGCCCCGATCACCGCGCCTGCGGCATGCCCACCTGGCCCCAGCTCCTGGCCGACCACGGCTACCTGACTTCGGCCATTGGCAAGATGCACTTCTACCCGTGGGATGCCTCCTTTGGCTTCGAGCACCGCATCGCCTGTGAAGATAAGGTCTGGGTCAACATTCGGGACGATTACTGGCACTACCTGCAGGCGCGCGGCCACCGCAAGTACATGGGCAAGGAGCACGAGGGGTACGATGAACAGCGCGGTGCGTGCATCTCGCGCCTGCCCTGGGACTGCTACTGGGATTACTTCGTCGGCGAGGAGGCGGCCCGCTTCATCCGCGACTACGACGACGAGCGCCCCTTCGCCTGCATGGTCGGCTTCCCCGGCCCCCATGATCCCTACGACCCGACTGCCGAGTTCCTGGAGCAGGTCGATGTCGACAAAATCCCCGATCCGATTCCGGGCGATCCCATCCACCGCGACGTCAGCGACGGCGTGCATCCCAAGCGCCAGGCAAACGTGCCGCGCTGGCAGCCAGAGACGCCCGGCCCCTACACCGACGAGCAGAAGCGCAGGGTGCGCGCCCACTACTCGGCCCTGATCCTGCAGATCGACCACGAGGTTGGCCGCATTCTCGACGCGCTGGAGGAGCGCGGCCAGCTCGACAACACCCTCATCATTTTCGCCTCGGACCACGGCGACATGGTGGGCGATCACGGCATCAACGCCAAGGGCAACTTCTACGAGGGCAGCGCCCACGTGCCCATGCTGGTGCGCCCGCCAGTTGGCATGTCAGATGGCTCCCCGGGCGAGGTGCGCGACGACCTGGTCTGCCTCACCGATGTGACCGCCACGCTGCTGGCGGCTTCCGGCCACGGCGTGCCGGCGTACATGGACAGCCGCCCGCTGCCCGGCCTCGGCCTGGACGGCGAATCACAGCACGAAGTTCTAGTGGGTGGCCTGCAGTCGGGCTGGATGGCCTACGACGGGCGCTACAAGCTGGTCAAGTACGGCAACGGCAGCGTCGGCCTCTTTGATTTGGTCGAGGATCCGACCGAGCAGCGGAACCTGATCGATTCTGCCGAACACACCGCCGAATACCGGCGGCTCGATACCGTGCTCTATCAGGAAATTATGCGCTCGGTGCAGCAGTCGCACGACTACAACCTGGTCTACTCCCCCCGCGACGACGCACTGTGGGCGAGCGAAGAGTTTGGCCAGCCGGGCTGGCAGCGGACGTATCCACACGTGTTGGAGAGCTGATCTGGTTTGATCGCCTCCTGCAGCAGAGTTGACCCCACTGCCCTTGTTGAGTGAACGAAACCAAGCGTTACGAGTCACGCATCACGAGTCACGCATCACCATGATCACCGAAATCCTCTCCGGCGTCTACAGCGTCGATCAGGCCGTGGCCGACGGCAAGAACGCCATCGTCGTTGGCCAGCGCGCCGTCTGGGCCATCGACACCGGCACCCACGCCCACGAGGGCCAGGAGATGGCGGACTTTATCCGCGGCCTCGGTCGAGAGCCAAATCGGCTGATCTACACCCACGGCCACGGCGACCACGCCCTCGGCAGCGCCGCCTTCCGGGGCGCGGAAATCGTCGCCCACGAGCTGATGCCTGTGGAGATGCGCCGCCTGCTGCCGGGATTGGCCCAGCGCGCGGGCAAGTCCGTCGAGGAGATGAGCGCAGAAATTGCGTGGCCCACTATCACTTTCAGCCACGAGCTGACCCTCGACCTGGGCGACCGCCGCTTGGCGCTTTTCCCCACCCCCGGCCACAGCCAGGACGGCGTCTCCGTCTACCTGCCGGACGAGCGGCTGCTGATCGTGGGCGATGCGGTGGTGACGAGCATCGTGCCCGCCATTGGCAACGGCGATAGCCGCGTTTTGGAGACGAGCCTGAACAAGCTGGCGGGGATGGACATCGACATCCTCATGCCGGGCCACGGCGAAGTGATCTACGGGCGCGAGGCAATCCAGGATTGGCTGCGCTGGCTGCCGAGCTACCTGCGCAACGTGCGCGCCGCCGTGCGCCAGCGGCTCGGCGCGGGCCAGCCCCCCGACACCATTGCCGACAGCATCGACTACGACGAATTCATCGGCGACCGGCTGCCCAGGGCGCGCCACAACATGCCCAAGCGCCACTGCGACACCGTGCAAAAAATTATGCAAGAAGAAACCGAGGAGGAAACCCCGTGACTTTGCGACTTGCCGTGGTCGGCGTGGGCTGGGCGGGCACGCGCCAGAGCGAGGCCGTGCGCGAGCTGGTGCATGAGACCGGCGTCGAGATCGAGGTCGCCGCGCTGGTCGACAACGACGCTGACTTCCTCGCCGCCAAAGCGAACGAGCTGGGTGTTGACCAAACGTTCACAGACTTTGACGCTGCCCTGGCCGATCCACAGCTCGACGCCGTCTCCCTCTGCACGCCGCATCCGCTGCACGCGCCCATGGCCATCGCCGCGGCGCGGGCGGGCAAGCACGTGCTCGTCGAAAAGCCGATTGCGCTGACGGTGGACGAGGCCACGCAGATGATCGAGGCCGCCGAGGCCAGCGGCGTCACCCTCTTCGTGGCCGAAAATCAAGCCTACAGCGACCGCGCCCGCTACCTGCGTGACGTTGTCCAGAGCGGTGAGCCCATCGGCGCGCTGACGGCGGCCTCGCTGACGGCGGGCTTTCGCGCGGAGAACTTTGGCTACGCCGGTCGCCGCGACTGGCTCACCCGGCCCGAAGCGGGCGGCACGGGCACGTGGATGCTGCACGGCATCCACTCGATGGCCGAGCTGCGGGTAATCTTTGGCGCAGGCGAGGGAGAGGTCGAGACGATCTACCTGCGCGAGCACAAAGCGCCCTCCTTCCAGCGCCGTGAGTTGGAGGGCACGGTCAGCGGCCTGCTGACGCTGGCGAGCGGGCTGCCGATTAGCATTGTGCAGAGCAGCGAAACGCGCCTGCCCGCCGCGCTGGCGGGCTACGTGCTCCACGGCGAGCGCGGCAGCCTGCATGCCGGGGCGGAGCGCGCCGAGCTGTTTCTGGCCGACGCCGATGGATCATCGCCCAAAGTGATCGAGTATCCCGAATCGTCGCTTTCGACCTACGCGCAGGAGATCGAAGCGTTTGTCAACGCCGTGCAGAGCGGCCAGGATGGGCTGACGGACGGGCGCAGCGAGCGGCGCACGCTCGCCGTGGTGCAGGCGGGCTACGAATCCATCGAGAGCGGCCAGCCCGTGCATCTGCCCACGCGCTTTGGTGACCTGTGAGTGAGCACGCAACGCTGCCGGTGCTGATCGGCGTGGACGTGGGCAGCAGCGGGGCCAAGGCCACGGCGGTCGACGCTCACGGCGCGGTCATCGCGGGGAGCGATACGCACGCCTACGCCACCCGCTACCCGCGCCCCGGCTGGGCCGAGCAGAATCCGGAGGACTGGTACGCCACCGCCTGCGCCGCCATTCGCCAGTGCGTGCAGCGGGGCAATTTTGCGGCGGAAGCCGTGGCCGGGCTGGCGATCGTCGGCCCGGCGCACAACGTGGCGCTGCTCGACGAAGCGGGCGCGCTGCTGGGGCCGACGCTGCACTGGTCGGATTTGCGCAGCACGCCCCAGGCCGAGCGGCTCGAAGCGGCGCACGGCGAGCAGATTTTTCGGGTCACCGGCCAGCGGGTCAACCCGTCGTGGACGCTTTCGCAGCTGCTTTGGCTCAAGGAAAACGAGCCGGCGCGCTGGTCGCGCCTGCGCCGCGTGCTGGTGACCAAGGATTACGTGCGCTATCGGCTCACCGGCGACTACGCCACCGACGCCTTCGACGCCATCGGCCTCCAGCTCTACGATCTGCACGGAGACGCATGGTCGGCGGAAATGTGTGCGCTGCTAGACTTTCCGCTAGACTGGCTGCCGCCCGTGCGGCCTGCTTTTGCACAGGGCGGCACGCTGCTGCCCGAAGCCGCCGCCGCGACGGGGCTGTGCGCGGGCACGCCGGTCGCCGTGGGCAGCGCCGACGTAACGGTTGAGGCCTTTGGCATCGGCGCCGTCGAGCCGGGCAGTGCGATTGTGAAGCTGGGCACGGCGGGCAATATCAATCTGGTCACGAGCGCGCCGCGCCCGTCGCCGCAGACCTTGACCTATCGCCACGTGACGGGCGAGCACGGCTTTACCATCGCCGCCACCAACAGCGGCACGGGCGCAATGAGCTGGTTCCGCGACACGTTTTTTGACGCCGACACCTCATTTGCCGAGATTAGCGAGCTGGCTGGGCAAGCGCCAGCGGGGGCGGCGGGGCTGCTCTTTCACCCCTATCTGCGCGGCGAGCGTTCACCCCACTGGAACCCGCACCTGCGCGGCAACTTCGTCGGCATCGGTGCGCACCACGGCTTGGCCCACTTTGCCCGTGCCGTGATGGAAGGCGTCGCCTTTTCGCTGCGCGACTGCCGCGACGCGGTGCAGGCGCTGGGCGAGCCACTGACGAGCTACCACATCGTGGGTGGCGGTTCGCGCAGTCCGCTCTGGCGGCAAATCCTGTGCGACGTGCTGGGCGCGCCGCTCGTCGTGCCCGCTGCCGAGGATGCGACCTACGGCGCGGCGCTGCTGGCGGGCGTCGCCGCAGGCATCTTTGCGGATTGGCGAGCGGCGCTGGCGACCTGCATCCGGCACGAAACCGTGCTCCAGCCGGATGCGGACGCGCACGAGTTGTACAGCCGCTACTTTAAAATTTTCCGAGAGGTCACGCGCGATTTGGCTGCGCATGACCGGAGGCTGGCGGCGTTGTCCACCCGGTCGAGTTTGTTGGCTGGATCGTGAGTGCAGCGCACGGCGGGGGCGACGCTTCGTCTGCCCGCTTGACGGACGCCGTGCAATGCACTCGACTGTCTCGCTTCGAGTGCGCTGCACGGCGGCGTCCGTCGAGCCAAGATCGTCGAGTGCATTGCACGGCATCAGGCGTGTTGGCCTAGCGACCAACATCTATGCCGTGCGCTGCACTCGTGATCCAACCAATTGATCAACAAAACACAGAAAGCAAAACCGAATGCGAATTCAAAAACCGAAACCGAGCGAGTCGCGCTCGCTCACCAATTACGAACCCGACTTGCTTAGCGAAATGTATCGGCGCATGAAGCTGATCCGCGACTTTGAGCTGCGCGTCAACGATCTCTTCCTGCGCGGGCTGATGCCCGGCACCATTCACCTCTCCCACGGCCAGGAGGCGACCTCCGTTGGCGCGTGCCTCGCGCTGCGCCAGGAGGACGTGATCACCCTGACCCACCGCGGCCACGGGCAGGCGCTGGCCAAGGGTGTCTCCGCTGACAGCCTGATGGCCGAGCTCTTTGGCAAAATCACGGGCTGCTGCCAGGGCAAGGGCGGCTCGCTGCACGTGGGCGACATCAGCGTGGGCGCGCTGCCCGCCATTGCAATTGTCGGCGATTCCTCGCCGATTGCGGCGGGTATGGCCTTTGCCTTCCAGCGCGACGGCAGCGGGCGCGTTGCCTGCAACTTCTTTGGCGAAGGCACGGCCAACAAGGGCGACTGGCACGAGGCGCTCAACCTCGCCGCCGTCTGGTCGCTGCCGGTGATTTTCCTCTGCGAGAACAATCTCTACGGCGTCTCCACCCACATGACCGACGTCATGCTCAACGACTACGTGGCAGAGCGGGCCGAGGCCTACCGGATGCCCGGCGTCACCATCTACGGCAACGACCCCATCGAAGTCTACGAAACCGTGCGCACGGCGGCGGAGCGTGCGCGCGCGGGCGAAGGCCCCACGCTGATCGAGGCGCTCACCTATCGCCGCGGCGGCCACAAGCGAGACGATCCCGCCACCTATCGCCCGCAGGAAGAGGTCGACGCCTGGCTGGCCCAGGACCCCGTGCCCATGTTCCGCCAGCGGCTTGTGGATGACGCACGCTTTGGTGAAGAAGCTGTGAGTAACATCGAGCAAGACGTGGAAGCCACGCTGGAAGCCTCCGTCGACTTTGCCCAATCCAGCCCCAATCCTCCCATTGAAATGGCCCTGGAGCACCTTTATGCCTAGCACACCTACAAAATCCGCCCCCCAAATGGAATCAGCCCAAGCCGCCAGCAGCGAGCGGCAGCTGACGATTGTGCAGGCGCTGCGCGAGGCTCTGCGCGAGGAGATGAACCAGGACGGCAACGTCTTTGTCATGGGCGAGGATATCCGCATCGGCGGCTCCTTCCTCTTTACGCTCGGCCTGCTCGACGAGTACGGCCCGGAGCGGGTCGTCAACACGCCGATTTCCGAAGCGGGCTTTGTCGGCCTCGGCATTGGCGCGGCCATCATGGGGCAGCGCCCCATCATCGACTTTCAGTACGGCGACTTTGTCTTCTGCGCCATGGACCAGCTCGTGCAGCAGGCGACGAAGCTGCGCTACATGTCCGGCGGGCAGGTCAAGATTCCGCTGGTCTTGCAGATGCCCACGGGCGCGTCGGGCCGCGGTGCGCAGCACGCCAACACGATGGAGAGCTACTTCTTCCACGTGCCCGGCATCAAAATCGTGACCCCGGCCACGCCCTACGACGCCAAGGGGCTGCTCAAATCCGCGATTCGGGACGATAACCCCGTGCTCTTCTGCGTCCACAAACATCTTTACGGCAGCAAGGGGCGCCAGCTCACTGAAAGCAGCCTCAGCATGACCCACGTGCCGGAGGAAGAATACACGATTCCGCTGGGCGTGGCGGACGTGAAGCGCGAGGGCAGCGATGTGACCGTGGTCGCCAATCTGCTGATGCTGCACCGCGTCATGAACGTGGCCGAAGCGCTGGCCGACGAAGGCATCAGCGTCGAGGTGATCGACCCGCGCTGCCTTGTGCCGCTCGATACGGAGACGGTGGTCGAGTCGGTGAAGAAGACGGGCTTGCTGCTGATTGTGGAGGAGAGCGGCGAGCGCGGCGGCTGGGGCGCGCAGGTGGCGGCTACGGTTGCCAGCGAAGCGATTGGTTGGATCGACGGGCCGATCCGGCGGCTGGCGTCGCCCAGCGTGCCCATGCCCTTTGCGCCCGTGCTGGAGGCCGCGGTCGTGCCCGACGAGGCGAAGATTCGGCAGGCGATTCTGGATTTGGTGCGTCCGTAAGCGCTCGTCACGACGCTCTGCGTCGTGATGCAGACCGGACGCTCTGCGTCCCCGCGCGACTTGCCTCGATCTACTGTTTGCCACGCGGCGACGCAGAGCGTCGAAGACGGCATTCCCACGCGGAGCGTGGGAACGAGCATTCTCTGCCGCTCGTCGCGACGCTCTGCGTCGTGATGCAGACCGGACGCTCTGCGTCCCCGCGTAATTTGCCCCGATTGGTGGTTGACCATGCGGCGACGCGGAGCGTCGAAGACGGCATTCCCACGCGGAGCGTGGGAACGAGCATTCTCTGCTGCTCGTCACGACGCTCTGCGTCGTGATGCAGAGTGGACGCTCTGCGTCCCCGTGCAATTTACCCTAATTGGTGATTGTCCACGCGGAGACGCAGAGCGTCGAAGAGGGCATTCCCACGCGGAGCGTGGGAACGAGCATTTACTATACAAACAGGAAATACCATGGCCGAAGAAATAGTCGTGCCCCAGGTGGGCGAAGCGGTATCGGAAGTGCTGCTGGTGCAGTGGTTCAAGCAGGAGGGCGACTCCGTGCAGAAGGGCGAGCCGCTCTTCGAGGTCGATACGGATAAGGTGACGATGGACGTGGAGGCCTTTAGCGATGGCGTGCTGGAGCGCATTTTGATGCCGGACGGCAGCGAAGTGATGCCGCAGCAGGTGGTCGGCCTGTTAGGCGACGGTAGCGGCCAGGCGACTGAGTCGGCGCCGCCGGAGCAGAAGGCCGCGTCCGCGGACGCGGCCCCGGCCCAGCCGGACAGTCAACCTGCGCAGCCGGAGGCGAGCGGCAGCGGTCGCCTGTCGCCGGTGGCGCAGCGCATGGCAAGCGAAATGGGCGTGAATTTAACTGGACAGAACGGCTCCGGGCCCGGCGGCCGCGTGATGGCGGAGGACGTGCGGCGGCTGGCGACACAAGCGCAAGAAACGCCGGCGCGCGTGCTGGCCTCGCCCAAGGCGCGGCGCGTGGCCGAGGAGTTGGGTGTTGCGCTAAGTGGCTTGAGCGGCACGGGGGTGGATGGGCTAATTCGCACGAAGGATGTCGAGGCGGTGCAGGGCGATTCCACGAACGCCGTCGCCGCACCCGCAAAGTCGACCCAAAGAGCTGGGGTAGGCCAGCCGCTCTCGCGCATGCGGCAGGCGATTGCCGCCAGCACCCAGGCCAGCAAGCAGAATGTGCCCCACTTCTACCTGACGGCAGATGTGGACATGAGCGCGGTGCAGCAGCTGCGCGCTTACTGCGTCGACACGCTGGGCTGGGCTAAGGCGCCGACCTACACTGACGTGCTGGTGCGCGCTAGTGCGCTGGCGCTGGCGGCGCTGCCCGGCTGCAACGTCAGCCTGGTCGACGGCCAGCTGGTGCAGCGGGAGAGCGCGGATATTGGCGTGGCCGTCAGCGTGGCGGGTGGCCTGCTCACGCCGGTGATTGCGGGGGCCGAGCAGCTTTCCTTGCGCGGGGTCTCGTCGAGCCTAAAGGAACTAACCGAACGGGCGCGCGGCAATCGGCTGCGGCCCGACGACCTGGGCAGCAAGAGCCTGGTGCTTTCCAACCTGGGCACGTACGCAGTCGATTCGTTCACGGCGATTATCGAGCAGCCCGCGCCGATGATCCTGGCCGTGGGCCGCATCAGGGACAGAGTGGTTGCTGTGGCGGGTCAGCCCGCCGTGCGCCCGCTCTGTACGCTCACGCTCTCGGCCGATCACCGGGTGCTGGATGGCGTGCCCGCCGCGCAGTTTTTGACGCGCGTCGTGCAGTCGCTGGAGCAGCCCTTTGCCATTTTGGGTGGGGAGTGAGGACACAGTGATTCAGACAATCCACATCGAAACGAGCCGCACGACCGAAGCCATCAACGTCACCGCACAGTTGGCGACGCTGATAGACGGCGTGGAGGAGGGGCTGGCGCTTTTCTACCTGCCCCACACCACCGCCGCGCTCCTGCTCTGTGAGGACGACGATGAGCTGCGCGCCGACCTGGAGCGCACGGCCGAGCTGTGGCTGGCGGCGTGTCGTCCCTTTGCCCACGTTCGCAACAACAACCCCAACAGCGAAGCTCACATCCTCAGCGCCTTCGGCAGCCCCGGCGTCACGCTCGCCATCGAGGGCGGCAAGCTGGATTTGGGCACGTATCAAAACGTGTTGCTGCTGGAGATGGACGGGCCCAAGAGGCGGGAACTCCGCTGCAAGATCGTGCGCGGGTGAGCTGCGGTTGGGGAGCCTAGTAGTTGAACAGACAAAGTTTGACGGATAGATACCCGGCGTGCCCAACCCTATCCGACAGAACAACCTTGTCAAAGCACTGGGTTCCGTTGACATTTGCAACTGGCCCTCACCCTCTTCCCTCTCCCACCGTGGGAGAGAGAAGAGGGTGTCTCCCTTCTCCCACGGTGGGAGAAGGGCCGGGGATGAGGGCGCGCTCGACATACCTTTCAAGCCCGCTCAGCAAAATGCCAACGGAACCTACTCAACCTGACGTGGAGGCGTAGAGGCGTAAAGAGAAGCAGGGTAAACTGTCCGAACTGTGAAGCGTTCTGCCTACGGAAAGGATGGCCTTAACCGACCAGCATATCTGCGAGCCTTCCCCCTTGCATCTCCGCGCCTCCGCGTTAAAATTTTCGCCTTACGAATTTTGCTTGACCACCGCGATCTGTTCCGCCGCCCACGCCGCGACGGCATTACTCAGCGGTGGGACGGGTGGCTGCGTGTAGTCCACGACGAGGCGGTACTGCGCGCGGTCGTAGATTTGCTGGAGCAGCGCGCCGAGATCGAGGTAAGGGCCGAGATCGGGCGGGAGCAGCGGCACGCGAAATTTGGGAATACGCTGCTGCACGCCGATCTGCCACACGTGAACAACACCCGGCTCGTCGCGATAGCGCAGCAGGATGCGGTAGTCGCCTGCCGGTTGGTCGTGTGCCGTCTCCGTCAGCGGCATCGGCTCGTTGGCGCGCAGAAAATCAATCTCGACGATGTTGACAATCGACTCGAAGTAAGCCCGTCGTTTTTCCAGATAGCTCTGCCGGTCCGCACCGCGTCGCTTGTTCGTGTGCGACAGCAGTTCGATGACCGTAACGATTTCGTTAGTTGAAACCAGACGCACAATCAGAAACGCCTCCTCAAACGACTCGCGCGGCAGATCGACCGTGTACGGCTCCATCTCGTTGTCAACCGCTTCATCAAGCTCTGCCACCGCAGCCATCGAGGGGGCAACCAGCGTGGCCGTACCGCCCGTGTCGAGAATCGCCACGTCGGGGAAGCGCGATCGGGTGGGCGCACCCTCGCGCGAAACGTAGGTGTGTGTTTCCACGTCGACGAAGTAGCGCGGGGCCAGCTCTGGCGCAATCGCATCACCAATGCTCGTAATGAGACGCTGATGAATGCCGCGCCAGTAGCGCGAATCCTCCAGCCAGGGATTCATGCCGGGAAATGGATGGGGCATTGTTTTCTCCTTTGCGCTCCTAATTTAGATAAGCCAGAAAAGAGAAGTATACACGGATAAGGCGGAACACGGATAAGATCAACACAAGCGCTCCTCCGCAAATCCTCCCCCTGCGCCTCCGCGTCTCCGCGTCTCCGCGTTAAAATTTCTCAACCGACGAGTTTGGCCTGCCTTTGTTACTGCCGCGCATAATCAATCGTCGCCGCGAAGATGGCGTTGAAGAGCCCGCGCCACAGCCCCGGCAGCACAAGCTCCAGCAGCAGCCCCAACACCAGCGCGACCAGCGAAATCACCAGCAGCCGACGGCGTTCGCGTAGATAAAATGCGGGCGACCAGCGACCGCCAAGCAGCGGCTCGCCAAGCACGGCGATCAGCCCGCCGTAGCCGACGAGGCGCAGCAGCGTCCACGGGTTGAGGGCGGGGATAATCATCAGCACGTTGTCGACGGAGCCGATGAGCGCGCCGGTGAAAAAGCCAAGCCGGTTGAGCGCGCGCGCAAAGAACCACAGCCCAAGCAGCCCGCCGCTGACCAAACTCCCCAGCAGCACGCCAACCACCTCGACGGCACGCCCGACGAGCGTGGCCGGCATCCGTTCGCCGCCGTAGAACCACGTCAAATAGAGTACGCGCTGGTTGAAGCCGTCGGCGATGGCCTGTTCCGTCAGGCGCGGCAGCGTCCACGAGATGAGCGCCAGCGTTGCCACTTGGACAATGGCCCAGATGGCGAGCACGCGCAGCGCCGCACGCAGGTCGCCGCGGCGGATGCACATGGCGAAAAAAATAAAGAGCGTTACGCTTTGCCCCAGCGGCATCAGCCGAAACTGACCCAGGAGGGCGGGGAAGCCTGTTAAAATGAGCGCAAACATCGCAACCGTGGTGTAGAAAAACGGATCGCGCGTGAGGCTGGGTGCTGTGGACGGTGGCGGGGTGTGGGAGATGGCCTGAGTCATAGTAGTGGGTAAAAAACAGCGGGATCGCCATGGAAGGATAACAGCTTGGGCGACGCACTGAACAAAAAGACCCCAAGGGCTTGAAGAACCCTTGGGGTCTGGTCGGACACCCGTTCGTTTACTGCTCGCGATTTGGGTCCAGCATCCAATCCACAAGGCCGCGAATTTCTTCCTCGCTCATCTGCTCGGAGAAGGTCTGCGGCATCACGCCCGGCAGGTAGCCATCGACAATGTACTCGTTGGGCGCGACAATGCTCTGGTAGACATACTCTTCCGCCGTCAGCCCCTCGATGCGCGTCGCAGCCGTCTCGTGCAGATCGCCCTGGTAGGGGCCAGCTAACACGGTGTCCGGGTCTTCCAGGCTGTGGCAGCCCTGGCAGCCCATGCTGACGTAGAGCTCCTGGGGAGGGCGTGCGTCGCTGCTTGCAGTCTGCTCGAACTCATAGATTTCGTCCAAAAATTCATAGCTGGCTCGACCGCTAGTTTCGGCTGCGGCAATGGCGGCATCCACTTTCTCCTGATAGCCCGGCTCGCTCGGCTCATAAGGCAGGCCCGTCGACAGCGAGTCGTTAAAGAAAATCCACGGGTCTTCCTCTGCCGTCTGCTCCAGCGCCGAATCTTCCCAGTTGAGGACGTAATTAACAACATTCTGAATCTGATCGTCCCGTAGCGGTTGGCCCACCTGTTGGCTCCAGGCCGGCATTACTTGTGACCACTGATAGCTGGGGCCATCCTTGCTGGGGCGACCGGCAAGGAGCGTTGCCCGGATGTACTGCTCCAGCGAACCCGTCCACTCGACGTCGTTTAGGCGCTGCTCGAAGAAATACTTGCTGTGCAGGGCCGGGGCCACGCCAATCGCGCCCTTGCCGTCGGCTTGGTGGCACGAAGCGCAGTTGCCCTGGAAGATAGCCGCACCAATCTCGATGCTGCGCCCCTCCCAGCTCTCCGCCTGCGCCTCCATGCGCGAATTCTCGAAAACCGAGAGGAAGAGAATCACGCCCATGGTCAACACGACGGCGAGAATGCCGTAGCCGATTTTTGCCAGCGGCGAGCGAACGTAGAGCGCGTGATACCACGGCTTCCCGTTATTTCCATTCATTGGTGTTTTGTTACCTCGTAGTTTTCCCTGTCGCTACCGTCGCAATCGGTAATTAGAGATTGGTGAATGGACAAGCCACCCCGTTTCTACTGACCAATCTCTAATCTTTTCTGCCATCTATTCCGCGGCGCTGACTTCGTCCACCTCGATGGCTTCCATCTGCGTGCCGGGGTCGTTAAAGGCTTCTTCCACGTACTCGAAGTCCTTCACCGCGTACTCTTCCCAGTAGAGCGAATCCTGGTGAAGGTAGAAATCGCGCTCAAACGAATCGGCGATGCCTTCCGCCGAGATGTAGCGAATTTCCCAGTGCAGCCGCTTGAGCTCCGGCTGATCCTGAATCACGTGCAGAACGCCGTAGGCATTGTTGAACGCGCCGTCGCGCTCCTCCCAGCTGTGGATGCCCTCGCGGAACTCGTGCATCAGCTCGGCAAAGTGTGCCGCTTCGCCCTCAAGGCCGCTTGCTTCATACGTTTCGGCGCTGTAGAGCACCACCTCTTCGTCGGCCAGGTTGCTCAGGTAGGGAATAAACTCCTCCGACTCCGCCACCTCTGCGTACTGCGTCAGCAGCGCCTCGGCCTCCTCCGGCTCGATGGTGCTGTACGTGCCGAGCGGCAGCGCGTCGTAGCCCATCTCGCGCACGAGCCCGGCCCCCTCTTCCGGCATCAGCTCCTGCACCACCTCCTGCGAGGCCGCGCCCTGGACGGCGTACTGCGGCGTGCCCATGTAGCTGAGGAAGATCATGACCATGCCGGCCACAATGCCCGAAATAATGGCGACCTTGCGATCGCGGAAGCGGCGGCTTGGGTTGGGGTCGAGATAGGGAATCGCCATCAGCAGCACCAGCAGCACGCCCGGCACGAGCACGCCCGCGATAAACTTGTCCGCCACCTTGAGCAGCCCCTGTAGCCAGTAGAAGTACCAGGGGGCCACGGTGTGCAGCGGCGTGGACTGCGGGTTGGCAATCGTCTCCAGCGGTGCGGTGAAGAAGAAAGCCGCCACAACCATTATCAGCGCCGTAAAGAAGAGCAGGAACGACGTTTCGTCGATCAGCACGTCCGGCAGGTAGTAGCGGCGCTTGTTGGCGGGCACGCGCTTGGCCGAATCCTGGCCCACTTCCTCCTCCGAAGCCGGCAGGCTAATGCCGTAGAGGATGACCTTGTAGTAGTGGACAAAGAAGAAGAGCAGCGTCAGCAGCGGCAGGAAGAAGACGTGCAGCAGATAGAAGCGCAGCAGGCCGTTCGCCCCAATATCCGGCGCACCGCGCGCCAGCAGGTTGACCGTCTCGCCCACAATCGCGGGCGGCACGGCTTCCGCCATCGAGGTACCGATGGTCACCGCCCAGAAGGCCAGCTGGTCCCACGGCAGCAGGTAGCCGGAGAAGCTGAGGAAGAGGGTGAGCACCAGCAGAATCACGCCGGTGAACCAGGTAAATTGACGGGGCGCTTTATAACTGCCCGTCAAGTAGGTTCTCACCATGTGCAGCGTCACAATCGCCACCATGGCCTCTGCGCCCAGGCGATGCAAATCGCGCATGAACTGGCCAAAAGGCACGTTGCTCAAGAGCCGCAGCATGTCGTCATAGGCGCGATCGGGCGAGGGCGCGTACCAAATCATCAGGTAGAGGCCCGTAATCGTTTCCACAAAGAAGAGATAGGTGGAAAGTAGACCGAGCCGATAAGTGTGCGTAAAGCGGGTGACGCTCTCGTGGTAGAACGTCGGCTTGATGTGGAGCAGGAAGGCATCCGAGTGCGGCTTCAAGCGCGGATTGGGCTTGCCCGGCGCTTCGCCGCGCAACATGCGCCGAAATTCACCGGGCGAGATGCCAGCGGTGATGCGGCTAAAGGTATCCGACGCAAATTCGCCCACGGCCTGGAGCGGCCCCCTGTCCTCGCGAATCTCTGGTTGAACGGCCATGCAGTAACTCTCCTAAAAAATTTAATCGGCTGGTAACAGCCCAGTAAAAAATGCCAACGTGGATGCAGCCAAAGCCGCCCCCCAACACTCTTGATTAGGCAGGCGAATCGCCAATAACGCGACTACCCGTATCGACCGCGATCTCGCCCTCTTCCGCCGGCGCTACCTCAAAATAATCCAGGCTGCGCGGCGCCGGCCCTTCGATGTAAATCCCCTCGCGCGTAAACTTGGAGCCGTGGCAGGGGCACTCAAAGCGATTGTTCTCGTTGACCCAGGCGTACAGACAGCCCAGGTGGGTACAGACCATGTAGAGCGCCTTGGGTCCTTCTTCCGTCTCCACCAGCCAGAAGCGACCGTCTGCATTCGGCTTGGGCGGCGCTTCCGCTTCGGGCGGATTAACCAAGAAGACGCCGCCAAAGGTGCCCGCGGCAAAGCGCGGGTAGAGGAAGCGGAAGGTCGCAAAGCCCACGCCGCCGACCACCAGGCCAAGCGCTGCGCCCCAGGTGTAAGTAAAGAACTCGCGGCGGTTCATCTCGCCGGGCGTGTGCTCAAACTCCGCCTTTTCCGGCGAGGGGCGCTGTGCCTTGGCGGGCTGCGCCGCCACTGTGGCCGATGAACCGTTCGTCGCCACCGCCCCGTTGGCCGAAGAGCCGTTGGCGCTCGCCCCGTTGACGCCGCTGCCGGGCGTGCTCGCGGGGGCGCTGATCCCCGTGGGCGGATCGGCCTGCTCCTCGGCGACCTTCACCGGGAAGGGCTCGCCCGCCGTGCGCGGCTCGTCCAGTTCGCTCGCATCCACCTGCGCTTCCGCGTTGGCGGGCGGCTCGGCCAGCGTGACGCCATCGCGCTCGTCGCTGGCGCGCACGGGCGCGGCGGCGGAAGCACCCGCGGCTGCCGCGGCCTGCTGCGTCACGACTTTGGTCTCCGTGCTTTCCGCATCGCTGGTTGGCTCCGTGGCGGCCTGCTTCTTGGCCGCGGCGGCCTGCATCTTTTTCTTTAATTCTTCAACGCGGCTTTGGCGTTCATCGCCGCTCATTTCAGAGACTTTTGCCATAATTGCGGGTCTCCTTCAACTAAGACAGTCAAATGCATCAGGGTAAAAAACTTATATTGCCGATACACATCTTAGTAGAACTGGAATTGTGGAAAACGTGGTCTTAAAAAGGGAAAATCAGTAGCGCAAATCGTAGCATAGAGCAGGGTGATTGTCAAAATTATCACAAATGGCCCGGCCCGGAAATACAGAGAGAAGCGGCAACCTTACCGAGTTGTTTGGCTTATTGTACCAAATTTCACAAGAGAGAGCAAACCCAGATTTGATAAATCTTCGTTTGAGCAGAGCAATGCTATAATTTCATCCAAATTACCCAAACCTCAGGAGCTTTTATGCAATCCCTGCTGCAAAAACTACACATCGCCGACGTAAATCCCGGTGCCTGCACCGGCCCGGACGGCTGGATCAGCGATCCCCACGGCGAGCGGCTCGTTTCGCACAATCCCACCACGGGCGATCCCATTGCCAGCGTCACCCAGGCCACGGGCGAAACTTATGATCAAGTCGTGGAGAAAGCTCAACGGGCCTTTGCCACCTGGCGCGAGTGGCCAGCCCCCAAGCGCGGCCTCGTTGTGCGCGATTTGGGCGAGGCGCTGCGCGAACGTCTGGAGCCGCTGGGTGAATTGGTGACGCTTGAAATGGGCAAAATTCGCGCCGAGGGCATCGGCGAAGTCCAGGAGATGATCGACATCTGCGACTTTGCCGTCGGCCTGTCGCGCCAGCTTTACGGGCTGACCATGCACTCGGAGCGGCCGGGCCACCGCATGTACGAGCAGTGGCATCCGCTGGGGCCGATCGGCATTATCAGCGCCTTTAACTTCCCCGTCGCCGTTTGGTCGTGGAACGCAGCGATTGCCGCCGTCTGCGGCGATACGATGATCTGGAAGCCCTCGCCGCAGACGCCGCTGACCGCGATCGCTGTGCAGCATTTGTGCAACGGCGTTATGGCCGACCACGGGCTGGACGGGCTCTTCACGCTCGCCATCGGCAGCACCGAGCAGGTGGGCGAGCGGATGACGGCGGACGCGCGCCTGCCGCTGATTTCGTTTACCGGCTCGGTGCGCGCCGGGCGGCAGGTCGCACAGGTGGTGGCCGGGCGGTTGGGCCGAACAATTTTGGAACTGGGCGGCAATAACGCGATCATCGTTGCACCCGATGCGGACCTTGACCTCGCCACGCGCGCCATCGTCTTTGGCGCCGTGGGCACGGCGGGTCAGCGCTGCACCACGACGCGCCGCCTGATCGTCCACCGCGATGTGATCGACGAGCTGGTCGCCCGGCTGGTGCGCGCCTACGAGAGCGTGCCCATCGGCGATCCGATGGCCGAGGGCACGCTGATGGGGCCGCTGGTTAACGCCGATGCTGTGCAGGCGATGGAGGCCGCGCTGGAGCGTGCGCAGCAGGACGGCGGCGAAATCCTTGCGGGCGGTCGGCGGCTCAATGAAGTCGGCCCGCATTTCGTCCAGCCCGCCATCGTCTACATGCAGAGGCAGACGCCGCTCGTCTGCGAGGAGACCTTTGCGCCCATCCTCTACGTGATGGGTTACGACGAGCTGGATGAGGCCATTGCGCTGCACAACGGCGTGCCGCAGGGGCTATCCAGCGCCATTATCACCAGCGGGCTGCACGCCAGCGAGCGCTTTCTTTCCGTTGCGGGCTCGGATTGCGGCATCGCCAACGTCAACATCGGTACGAGCGGGGCGGAGATTGGCGGCGCGTTTGGCGGCGAAAAGGAGACGGGCGGGGGCCGCGAGTCGGGGTCGGATGCGTGGAAGGCGTACATGCGACGACAGACAAACACGCTTAACTGGAGTGGGGAATTGCCGCTGGCGCAGGGGATCGAGTTCGTGTAGACACGCTTTGGTAGATATTTCTCAAACGAAAAAAGGGGCGGGGCCATCAAGCCCCGCCCCTTTTTCATTTACCTGCTGATTCTAACTAACGCTGAACTCAGCGTGCCGTAAACTTACTGGCCAAGCGTCGCATTAATCGCCGCGGCCACATCTTCCGCCGCCACAACACCGGCGTCCGCAGGCGCTTCAATCATTTCGACTTCGTTGATGTCGCTGTTGTTGATCGCCACATCCAGCAGGGCAGTGGCGTCGCCATCGCCGCCCAAGCCTTCGAGGCCAAGGGCGCCGGCCGCATCAAGCAGGCTCGTCAGGTCGAGGTCGAGCACGAGGTTGCTGTCGTAGAGGTAGCTGTCATCCGTGCCAACGGCTTCCGTCAGACTCAGATCAAGGTTGCTTGCCACAATTGGCGCGGCCAGCTGCGAGATCTGCAGGAACTGCGTCTCATCAAAGCCCAGCGTCGGCGCCAGCGGCCCGACGAGCTGTGCGTAGAGGTCGCTCTGCACCAGCGCGTTGAAGTCCACATTGGTCTCGAACATGGCGGCTTCAACGCCGCTCATGGTTTCGCCATCATCCATGCGCTCGATGGTCAACAGCGAGGCGTAGGTGTCGGACGGGTCAACGGCAGCCAGATCGCTGAGGAGCGGGCCGGGCAGCGCGTTCATGCCCAGGGCACCCAGCACGGAATCGACCGAAACTTCGTAGAGGCCGGGGGCTACGCCGAGGCCGGCGGGCACTTGGAAGCGCAGGGCCTGCTGGTTGAGCGCCGCGCCGCGCAGCAGCGGGGCCAGTTCGTAACCGACCCAGCCTTCGCCCAGGCTCGGAGCCAGCTCCGGCACGGATTCGCCCAGGGCGTCCTGGTCAAAGTAGAGCACGCCGTCGACAATGAGCGCGTTGATCGTCACTTCGGTGGGCCAGGCAATGTTCGCCGTGCCCTCGATCAGGCTCGCCAGCTCTTCGGAGAAGGTCACGTCGGAGGAAAGGTCCAAAGAAATGCCGGAGAAGAAGTCCGCCACGCCGTCGGCGAAATCTGCGCGATCACCCATCGGGTCCAGGCTCATCATCGCCATGCCGCCTTCTTCGGAAACGTTGTACGAGTAGGTCTGGTCCACGGTGAAGCCCAAATCTTGGAAGGGAACCTGGGGCAGATTTTGCAGCGACAGCTCAATATCCCAGTCGGCGGTGGTGCCCATGATGTCGCTTTGGTTGGTGGTGTCCGCGGCGTAGAGCAGATCGCAATCTTCTTCGGCCAAATCGCCACAGTATTGTGTATCCTGGGCGAAGGCACTGCCGGCAAAGACGAGCAGCGCGATCAGGGCAAGGGGTAGTGCACGAAGTGCTTTTTGCATTTGAGTAACTCCTTTGGGTTGACGATGAATCGAGTTTTGATTGGAAGTTGGATGAAATGAGTAAATAGGAGAGCGCTTGACCGCGGGGCAGTTACCCGCGCGGGCAAATCACAAAACGGCGGCATTTATAATGTACCACAAAACGCTCCGTTCTGAACATTAGAATTTCTGCCCAAACACAATTCTATTTAATTTTAGTGCTTGCGACAGTATGATTTGCGGTATTGTTCGGGTGGCTACCGCTCTGATCATGCCACTGGGAGACACGATCTGTCTGGTAGATAGATTACGCTAGTGGTAATACCGCTGCGCGTGGCTGCGCGTGGGGCCATCATACCACAATCGATTTACAATGGAAAATCGAGTTTTTCTGGGTGCGTCGGATTGTTTCCATGTTAGATAAAGAGCAGTTCTCAATTTAGAATTTGAAACCGGGGATGCTCGCAAAGCGGGCGCTTTAGCAGATTAAATAAATAGACGGATAACGAGGAGCGCGCACGCCCTCGTGCGTACGGGCCAACCAGATTACCTGGTTAATTCGTAAATTTGCTGTGAGGAGAGGGGGCTTCGCCCGACTCGTTACCCACTAATCAACAGCAAGGGGGAGAGGTCGAACGCCCAGCCGACGGGGGTTCGCCCCCAAACTGAAGTGCACGCCGGATGAATCTGTCGCTTGAAGCAGGACGTAGCCTTGTGGTAAGCTATCGCCATGTCCACCACACTTGACCGGCTGCGGCGGCTGCACAAGCTGCGGCCCCAGCAGAGCCGCCGCGAAATCTCCATTGATCCCAGCACCAGCGCGCCCCCCGGCGGGCGACGTGCTGCCGGGGAGCAAGCTGTAGACGCAAGCAGTGCACAGGTCGATCTAGTCTATACCCCGCTCAACGCGTGGGGAGAGGAGATCGACGAGGCCACGGCGCTGGCGTTGCTCGTGCCGGGGCGGGAAATCGAAAACGGGGCGGGGGTTTGTTACGTACACAGCCGGCGCATTCCGCTCGCCACCGCGCACGGCCCGCGCCCGCTCGGCGATCTGCTGCTGCACTGCCCCAGCCGCTTCGCCGCGCTGCACCCACAGCACAATCTGCTCAGCAGCCACAGCTTTCAGCGCGCCGCCTTTATCGATACGGAAACCACCGGGCTGGGGGGCGGGGCGGGCGTCTACTGCTTTATGGTGGGCGTGGGGCTATTTGAGTCCGAAGCGCCGGGCGACTCGCTTGCCGCGCCCACGCACTTCGTCGTGCACCAGCTCTTTATGCGCAACCCGGCCGAGGAGCCCGCTCTGCTGGCTGCGCTGCTCGATCTGCTGGCCGAGCGCGACCTGCTGGTGACCTTTAACGGCCGCACCTTTGATCTGCCCCTGCTGCGCACGCGGGCACGTCAAAATCGCTGGGCGCTTGACGGCGCGACCTCAGCGCTGCTTGAGGAAAACGTCCCCCACTTTGATCTGCTGCACCCGGCCCGTCGGCTGTGGCGGCGACGTTTGCAGAGCTGTCGCTTGATCAACCTGGAGCGCCACATCCTGCGCCGCGAACGCAGCAGCGACGATGTGCCCGGCCACCTGATCCCGCTGCTCTACACCCAGTTTATGCGCGATCTCGATGCGCGCCCCCTGCGCGGCGTTTTTTACCACAACCAGGAGGACATTGTCTCGATGGTGGCGCTGGCCGAGCGGCTGTGTGCCGCCTTTGCACCGCTGGGCGAAACGGCCGACGCAGACGACTGCGGCGAAGTCCAGGGGCTGGATTGGGTGGGGTTGGGCGTTTGCTACGAGGATCAAAAGGCGTGGGCACAGGCCGAGCGCGCCTACCGCCGCGGGCTGGAGGCGACAGCCAATGCAAAGGACTGCGCCGATCTCTATGCGCGGCTCGGTCGGCTGCTCAAGCGGCGGGCGCGCTGGGACGAGGCCACCAAGCTGTGGCAGCGCTGGCTGACTTCCGTGCCCGGCGCTGATCCTGAGCCCTACATCGAGCTGGCAAAATACTGCGAGTGGCAGGCGCGCGACCTGGAGCAGGCGGCCATGTGGACGGGTTGGGCGCTCCACAATTTGCGCACGGCGCCGCCTCACCAGCGCGCAGTCGGGCCGATTTTAGAGCTGGAACACCGGCTGGCGCGCATCGAGCGGAAGCGGCAGCAGTAGATTGAGCAGGAAAATCGTGCAGCCGAGTCACGGATACCGAGCCACCAACATGATTAAGCGAATTCCAGCAATCATTCGCCTGCGCTGCGCCCACTGCCTGGTTGGTCCCGTCTTCAACGGCCTTGTCTCCATGAACCGAACGTGCCCCTACTGCGGCATTGTCTTCGAGCGCGAGCACGGCTATTTTTCGATGGCCGTCTTCATTGCCTACGTCATCTACGCGCTGCTGCTGGGGCCGCTCTACTACGTGCTTGTCCGGCTCGGTCAATTCACGCTGCCCTGGCTGATCGTCTCGCTGGTGGGCGCGCTGGTAGCCTCCCCCTTTATTTTTCGCTACGCCCGCGTGATCTGGCTGCACGTGGACGAAGTGCTGGACCCGCGCAGCCACGCTCCCGCCGGAGCGGCTGACTTGCCGGACCAACCCCAAAATTCTGCCAATTAAGAGCACTCCATTTGGGTCAATCCAAGGAATAAACTATACCAAGGCTGATGGCGATGGAGGTGCCTAAGGCTAATCCAAGATTATAAATATACCACGGCTGATTGTGATGGAGGTGCGTCGCACTTGGGAAAGTGCAACGCACCGTAGGCTGTGTTGGCCGCACCAGTCGACCGTGCGTCGCACCTTTCGAGGTGCGTCGCACATCCATCACGGCTTATCCCGGTATAGTTAATTTCCTGGAATGCCTTAAGTCCCGTTGACAGTTGGAAAGTTGCCCTCACCCCCGGCCCCTCTCCCACTTTGGGAGAGGGAAGAGGTTGGCTCCCTTCTCCTATCCTGGGAGAAGGGCTGGGGATGAGGGCGCGCTCGACTTACCCTTTAAGCACTCTCAGCAAAGTGTCAACGGAACCTAAATGCCGTTGACGTGAAACCGCCGCCACAGCGCAACCAGTACGCCCACCACCAGCGCCCCCGCCACAACCGGCCCAATCCTTCCCACCGCCCGAATTACGCGGATGCGCTGCATCATCTCCGCCCGATCGTTGACGTGGGGAAAGGGCTTGTCCGGCACGGGCACGCCGAGAAAGTCACACAGCGGTTCCCACCCCTCTTTTACGCTGTAGACCAGCAGCTTCTCCGGCGGCACGTCCCGCTGCACCCGTTCATTCCACTCGATAAACTTCTGCGTGGCCAGCGCGCGATTCTCCATCTGCCCTTCAAACGCACCCAGATTCCCCCAGATCACGGCATCGGCCATTTCATGGAGCTGGCGCAGGGGCGGCACGAGCAGCCGCAGCCAGCGCGGAATAACCTTCGTCATCTCATAGATCGTTGCGTAGGCGCTTTCGTACCAGCGTTCCGGATCGCGCACCGAGAGCAGCACTTTGGCATCGGGATAGTGCGCCATCAGCTCGCGGTAAAATGAGCAGCCCGGAAAGTCGACCGTGGCTTCGTAGCCGCCCAGCAGCGCGTCCCAATCAATTGGCTCGCCCTGCGCCGCGGCGTGCCACAGGCGCATGTGCGCCGGGTGCTTGAACGCCTCGGTCATGTGGTAGCAGGGGTCGAAGCCCAGCTCCTGCAGCGCAATTTGCAGCGACTTCGTCCCCGTGCGCCCCATGCCTGCACCAATCAGTTTCATGCCAGCTCCTTTAGATACTCCTCCGCTGCGGTCGACAGCGCCTCCGCCGCCGCGTCCCGCCGCATAAACAGCCGATCCAGGTAGGCCGCCAATCCCTGCGGCTCTCCCTCTCCCTGCACTGCGCCGCGCCACGCGATGTGGCCGTCCGGCCGCACGAGCAGGGCGGTGGGCGATTGAACGCCGTAGGTATTATACAGCGAACGCTGCGCGCCGTCGATCACGTGAACGTGCGCGTCGATTTTGTAGCGAGCCAGCAGCCACTCAATGCGTTCGCGCCTGGCCTTGCTGCCAACGGCGTCGCCCACAAAGAGCAGCAGGTGGTGATCCACGCCGCGCAGCAGCGAGAAGATGCTCTGCCCCGCGAGCGGCCCCGTGTCGAAGAGGGCATGGGGCGCGCGGTCGCCGGGCCGGGCGGCTTTCGACGAGCGGTCGCCATCGACGATCTCGCTGTCTCGGTAGGCGATCCACGTCTGCGAGACAAGCTTGAAGAGCTGCGAGCCCGCCCAGCGGTTGTTTGTAAAGAGCGGCAGCAGCGGCGTGAGACGGTAGCGCAGCTGGCGCGCAACGGGGTTGGGCGAGGCCTGCAGGGCAAAGCCGCGGTCCGAGCCGTTGAGGATGGTGCGCGCGACGGGCACGCGCTCCGGCTCGTAGCTCTCCAACAGCATCTCGCTTGCCTCGCCGCGCACCACGAGCGCCAGCTTCCACGCCAAATTCCACGCGTCCTGGATGCCGGTGTTCATGCCCTGGCCGCCAGCCGGGCTGTGAATGTGCGCCGCGTCGCCCGCGAGGAAGAAGCGCCCCTTGCAAAATTCCTCCGTCATGCGGCGGTGAATGCGGTAGCTGGAGGCCCAGTTCACCTTTGTGATGCGCGCGCCGGTCACGCTGTACTCGTCGAGCGTCTGCTGCACGGCTTCCAGGCCGAGTTGTTCTTTATTGGCCATCTGCGGCGTCGAGCTGCCGACGATGCGGTATTGCTTATCGCCGTAGCCGTCGCCGCGCATGGGAAAGAAGGCCAGCAGCCCAAAGCGGGTGATCTCGACGTAGAGTTTGTCGCGCGGCAGCGACCAGCTCATCTCCACATCAGCCAGAAAGAGCTGCTGGGTATAGGTGTCGCCCTCGAAGGGCAGGTCAAGATAGCGCCGTACAAAGCTGTGCGCCCCATCCGCGCCGATCACATACTTTGCCCGCACCGTCTCCCCTTCGACGGAGCTCGGGGCAGGCTCGTCGCCGTCGACGCGACGCAGCGTTGCGTCAATCCCGCCATTCGATTCGGCCAGCGACGCGATTTCCGTCTCCCACATCACCTCGCCGCCGTGGGCGTGCAGGTCATCGAGCAGCAGCTGCTCGGTTTTGTACTGCTCGTGCACCAGCATGAACGGATAGGGCGAGAGCGCCTCCCCGCCGCGTTCCATGGGGAGCAGCGGCTTCCCTCCCTTGGATAGCGATCCCTTCGTGAGGATGTTGAACGAACTGGCCTTCTGGCCGTCGCGCACGGCTTGGTCGGCCAGGCCGAGCTTGTCCCACAGCTCCAGCGTGCGCGCCTGCACGCCCAGCGCCCGCGACTGCGTGGTCGGGCCGCTCTTCTTTTCAATGATGCGGAAATCAACGCCGTAGCGCGCCAAGAGCGTTGCGGCGGTGAGGCCGGTCGGCCCGGCGCCGATGATGAGGATGTCTGTGTGCGTGGTCACGATGGTTCTCCTTTGAACAAGATTAACTGGTGAGCAAGATTGACTAAACAATCAATACATCGCCACTGGTGCAGTGTACTGTCTACGCTTTTGTAGAATATTACGACCACTTCACTCGATCCACTTTTGCTAGCGGATCGGGCGGATTAGACGGATTTAAGCGGATAACGGACACCGTCTTCTCTAATCCGTTTCTATCCGCCTGATCCGCCTGATCCGCTAGAAGCTTTTCAAGCCGCTCCTGCCGCGACGGCTTCCTCCGCCGGCACCGGAATCCGAAACTGCGGCGCATCGGGGTTGCCCTTGAATTTGGCCTCGATCTTGTCGTAGCCTGTGTGGCTGAAGGGGCAGACGGCCAGACAGACGCCGCAGCCAAAGTTGCGCGTGAAGTAGTCGCGGCAGGTCGCGTGCTCGATGGTCTGCATGCCGCCGTCGCCTCTCGGCTGGGGCTGGTCGTAAATCGCGTCGACGGGGCACTGGCGCACGCACTTCTTGCACATGGCGCAGAAGTCGCGCACCCAGAGGTGCTCGTTCTCCTGACCCGTGGCCTCGAGCGTGGGCAGGTTGCTGATGTTGGTGTAAATGGTGTTGATGCGGACGCGCGCCCCTTCGCCCTCGGTGATCAACAGGCCGTGGTAGCCAATCGCGCCCAGCCCCGCCAGTTCGGCCAGGTGTGGGTAATCGGTGATGCCGCCGAGCGCCGTGCCGGGATAGGCGGCGTAACCATTTTTGCGCAGGTGCTGCGAGAGCCGCTTTGAGATAATCGCCATATCCTTGTAGCCGTCCATCACCTCAAGCTGGCAGTCCAGGCTGGGCGCGGTCTCCATCGGCTCCCTGTCCATCTCCACGGTGAAGACGATGGCGTACTGACAAGGAATGCCCTTTTCCTGAAAGATGGCATAGTTGGGCACTTTGACGTAGCCCACGTCCTTCGCACCCATCGCGCGCGCCATCTCTTCAAATTGAGCCAGAAATTCGGGCGTGGCTTCGTCCTGCTTGGGTTCAAACTGCTTGTCATACATCTTGGCGCCGGCGTTCATGTTGAGAAAGAGCGGCACCATGCGCTTGGCCACGCGCATCTTCTGCTTCAGCGACAGGTTGATCAGCGACGCCTCGCTGGCGGGCACGTCCGAATTGAAGGGCGTGCGCGGGCGGGATTCGGGCGCGGGCGGGATCAGCTCGAGATTCTCCAGATGCTTGTCCGCGCTCACCAAGAGCGTATCCAGCGACGGCCCGCCGCCGTCCTCCTGCCCGCGACCGAGAATGATGGTGTCAAAAATATCCTTAAACATGGGTTGTTCCTTGCTAACTTCAATCTTCGTGTTCAAGCTTCAAATGAGCAAAAATACCTTTACAGCAGCCCGGTAAACAGCGGCCAGCGCGCAAAGGCAACAAAGGCCAGCGCCAGCACAATCACGGTCGTGACGCTGCCCTGCGGCACTTCGCGCTCGCGCAGGTGCGTCCACGCGGCTCCCGCCATGATAAGTACCAGCCCCGCAGCGGCCAACGGCGTCAGCCACGGCCAGATGCCCGTCCACATGGGCAGAATCAGCCCCAGGCCGCCAAGCGTTTCGCAGAGGCCGATGAAGGAGAGAAAGCCGCCCGAAAAGGGCAGGGCGTCGAACTGCTCACGTGCGTTGGCGGGCTTGACGATGAGCAGGATGCCGTGCGCGGCAAAGAAGAGCCCGAAGAGAATCTGAAGCGTCCAGAGAAGCGTTGTCATGGGAGAGTCCTTTCGTGTTATAGAAATTGTGTTACAGAAAAGAATAATGCAACTACTTGCTTGCAATTGTAGCGCAGATGCGTTATCTTGTCAATAGGCAATTTTGGAAAATCTGGTAAACTTATAAAAATTAAGGAGAACTCATGCCAAAAGTAATCTCAGACGACCAAATTTTGGACGCGGCCCTCAATGTGATGGTGGAGCAGGGTTACACCGGCGCAACCACGCGCCAAATTGCGGCGGCGGCGGACATTAACGAGGTGACGCTTTTTCGTCGCTTTGGCAACAAGAAGAAGCTGATTGCCGCCGCAGTGGAGCAGGAGGCGGCCAATTTTGTGGCGGCGGGGATCGAGTACACGGGCGATCTGGAAGCCGATTTGCTGCGCGTTGCTCAATTTTATCGCAATCTCGTGCAGAAGCGCGGCCACGTGCTGCCCGTGCTGCTGGCCGAAGTGCCGCGGCAGCCCGAACTGCTGGAGGTGATGCAGACGCCGCTGATGCTGGTGGGAAAAATTGCGATGATAATCCGGCGCTATCAGGAAGAAGGCAAGCTGGTGGCAGAGCCACCGTTTCACGCCGTTGCCTCGCTGATGGCCCCTATACTTTTAACCGGCTTTGCTGATTCAATCAGCCCAGAACTTGTCGGTGGACCGATTGACCCGCAAGAGCATGTGGAGCGCTTCTTGTGTGGTCGCGCCGTTCGCTAAAAGCCGTCGCAACGTCAAGCCGGCGATGTACGGCGACTGGAAGCTGCTGGACGCCGCCGAGCAGGCGGCGGGCGCGGATCAGGGTCGCCCGCGGGTGAAGTATGTGGAGGTGGGGGCGATGCTGGAGCGCATCGGCGCGAACAAAGTGCCGGCGTAAGCTGCTTGGAAGAATGGAACGCGGATTTGACGGATTGGGCGGATTGAGGCGGATTTTTGATCCGCTTTCATCCGCCCAATCCGCCCGCTCCGCGTTCTATTCTTTTATTGTTTACGTACTGTGTCAGTGCGATAACCGCCGGCAGCGGCAGATCAGGGGCCGCAGACCAGCGGCAGCAGGGCCTGCTGTTCGAGCGGGGTAAAGCCAAAATTCGGCAGTTGCGCATCTCGATTGCCCAACTGGACGGCAACGGTGTTGACCTGGATCGGACTCAACAGCGGCGGCGTAACAAATTTAACGGTATATGGGCCCGGCGGCAGCTTTTCAAAGCGGTATTGGCCCTGCGCATCGGTCGTTACCTGCGTTAAGGGCGTTTGCGAAGTGTAAACGTCAAAAAGCTGCACCAAAATTCCTGGCGGTAGCTGGTCGCTCTCCTCCATTGCCCTGCTGCCGTTGGTGTCCACGTAGACGCGACCAAACAGGGCGTGACGCTCTTCGCTGTCGAGCGGAACCGGCGCGATGCTCGCCGCTTGCGCAAACTGAATCTCCAGCCCCTTGACGGAATAACCATTCCACGGCCAATCGCCTCCTGCACAGGCGGGGCGCGGGCCGATGATCCACGTAAACGTGTTGTCGCCGGGCCGCAGCAGGCTGGGATCGAGCGGCAGGCGGAACGAGTGCCAATCTTCGGTAAAGCAGTTGTTTTCGGTATAAACGAAAGGGTGCACCGCAACGGGCGGCCGCCCGTTGATGCTCACCTGTACCTGCCCCTGCATAGCCCCGTGAATTTGCCCAAACAGCACGGGATTCTGCCCCCAGCTGGACGCTGACTCCGGCAATTCAACGGTGACGTTCTCGCGCTCGCCAGCGGTGCGGTGGCCGTTGCCTTCCAGATAAACGGGCTTGCTTGCCTCGTGGACCTCGTACTGCCCCACCTCTGGCCCGCTGAAGCGGATGTTGTCCCAGTGAAAGGTGTAGGCGTTGAAATTGCCCTCTTTTTCCGGGGTGTAGGAGTGGGTTTTGAAGAGAACCAGGCCGCGCGTCAGCGGAAAGCCGCCCGGCACGTCGACTTCGTAGCTGTCGAACGAGCCGTTTGCCGTTTCAATCGACCAGATCAGCCGCCCTTCGCGCATCATCACGCGCATTTTGCGGCGGATGCGCCGATCCACATTGGCCGGGTCGGTGGGGTGGCGCGTCTCCCAGCCGTAATCCTCGCTTGCATCGAGCACGACGCCGTCGGGATCGAGCGCGCCCTTGCCCACCTGAACGGTGCGCTTGGAATCTTGAAAGACCAGCACAATATGCTCGGTGGGGTAGGTCTCCTCGATGGGCAGCCAGCTGCGAGCGGAGTTGATCTTCAACTCGTCGTGTGGGGCAATCAGCACCTCGAACCAGGTGCGCCGGTGATTGCCGTTGATATTGACATCAAATTCAAGGATGCCCCCATCAGTAAAATCAAATTCCTGCTTGGGCCAAAACGAGGTAATGGAGTAGCCCGACACGTGGCCGACGGACGACATCATGTGGTTCTTGCAGACGTAAAAGCTGCGGTCCGGCTGACGGCTGCCGCTAAAGTGCGAAGTGGAAACTTGATGCTGCGCCAGCGGATCATGTGCCGGGTTGGGGCCTGCACAATCTTGGCCATGGTCGGCGGGAAAGGTTTTGAGCGGGGCGAAGACTTCGCCTGGAACGGTGCGATGGGTGGCGGCGAAATCAAAATTACAGGGCAGCAGCGTCTGCGATGGGGCGCTGGGGTCTCCATTAAAGGTCGCTTCAAAGGCCCAGAGTCCACTGCCCGAATTGGCGGGCGCATAGGCACAGCCATCGCGCCCCGGCAGGATGATGGGCGTGGGCAGCGGCGTGGGCACGATGCGCCCCGGCGTCGGCGTTGGCGTCGGTGTGGAAACCGGTGTGGGGGTAAACGTTTGCGCAGCGGGAGGCGTTGGCGTTGGGGGGATCGTTTGGGCGGCGCTGGACGAGCCAGCGTGCAGCAGGGCTAGGCTGCAGAAGGCGAGCCCGGTAAGTAGAAGTAGGAATTTAGAATAGAATCGCATCGCTCAAATTTTAAGTGGCCGCGCGAGGTTGCGGATGCTGCAAGCTTTGCTTGGCAGCGTGCAACGTCAGCACGGCTTTTCGGGAGGAATTGTGGTCAGGCGTAGAAGCGAGGCGATGATGGTGGCGGTTGTGAGGCACTTCTACCGTAAATACACGCGGCACGGAGCTCTTGTGCCCGCTGATTTTGCACCTGTCTGCTCGATTTTACTTGACGCCCAGTCTACGATTCAGATGTGCTTGCCTTAAAACTAGCGGGCTTTTCCGCTGCGCAGCTTGAACGTGCAAAAGTGTACTTGCTCTTCAGTTCGCCCGTGGTACAATTTTTCAATTACGATTAGCACCGAGGTAAAGATTCAGCCCTCACCCCCAACCCCTCTCCCAGCGTGGGAGAGGGGAGCCGGTTTTTCTATGCTTCAGACGAAGTTTGACCAGGAGCCTGAACAGTTACAAACTGAGGTAAAAAATTATCCGATGACATCTAGCCAAGCAAATCAAGGCAGTCCTCAACCGAACGACGAAATCGACTACAGCCGCAAGTGGCTGGTGATGGCCGCCGTGGCCATGGGCATTTTTTTGGGCACGATTGACGGCAGCATCGTCAACGTGGCGCTGCCCACGCTGGTAACCGACCTGCAAAGCAACTTTGCCACCGTGCAGTGGGTCGTGCTGGCCTATCTGCTGACGTTGAGCACGCTGCTGCTGCTGGTGGGGCGGCTGGCGGATATTCAGGGCAAGAAGCGGATTTACGTGAGCGGCTTCGTGATTTTTACAGTGGGCTCGGTGCTCTGCGGCCTTTCGCCAAACGTCTACTGGCTGATTGGGATGCGCGTCCTGCAGGCCGTGGGCGCGTCGATGATCTTTGCGCTGGGGCCGGCGATTATTACCGAAGCCTTTCCGGCAAGCGAGCGGGGCAAGGCGCTGGGCATCACGGGATCGATTGTGTCGGTGGGAATTGTGGCGGGGCCGGTGCTCGGTGGGCTGCTGATTGGCGCGCTCTCTTGGCACTGGATTTTCTTTGTCAACCTGCCGATTGGCATCCTGGGCACGTGGATTGCGTGGCGCAACGTGCCGGACACGCTGCCGCAGGCGAGCCAACGCTTTGACTACTGGGGGGCAGCGACGCTCTTCGTCAGCCTGCTTGCGCTGCTGCTGGGGCTGACGCTGGGCCAGGAGGCGGGCTTTGCCGCCCCCGTGCCGCTGACGCTTTTCGCCGTGTGGGCCGTCTTTCTGGCGCTCTTTATCGCCATCGAGCTGCGCACCGAGCAGCCGATGATCAACCTGCGCATCTTTCGCAACCGCACGCTCTCGATCAATCTCGTCACCGGCTTTATCACCTTTATCGCCATTGCGGGGACGATCTTTCTGCTGCCTTTTTACTTAGAGAACGTGCTGGGCTTTTCCGTGGGCAACGTCGGCCTGCTGCTGGCGGTGACGCCGATTGCGCTGGGCATCACCGCGCCGATTGCCGGCTCGCTCTCGGACAGGCTGGGCGCGCGGCCGATCACGATCACGGGGTTGGTGCTGCTGGTGCTGGGCTACTTCACCATCAGCACCTTGACTACGGAGACGACGATTGTGGGCTATATTTTGCGGCTGCTGCCGGTGGGCTTGGGCATGGGGATTTTTCAGTCGCCCAACAACAGCGTCATCATGGGCGCGGCGCCGCGCGCGCAGCTGGGCGTTGTCTCCAGCCTGCTGGGCATCACGCGCACGCTGGGGCAGACGGTCGGCATCGCCGTGCTGGGGTCGTTCTGGGCCAGCCGCGTCTACAGGCTGGCCGAAGCCGCGACTGTCGACGCCACCACCGCCCCCGCCGCCATCCAGGTAGCGGCGCTCCAGACCACCTATCGCAGCATTGCCCTGCTGGTGATCGTGGCGCTGGGGCTGGGCGTGTGGGGCTACATCCGCGAGCGGAGCGAGGGCTCGCAGCCGATACCGGCGGCCCCGCTGGAGCAGTCGCTGGGGGATTAGCGAAAAGATTCTTATGAAAGTCAAGAGAGAGTAATGGGTGTGTCCCAGATTTTTGGCGAGCTTCGGTGCCAGCCGATCTACCAGGAGTAGTACACCGAACTTCGCCCACCTAATTGTGTCCAACCGAAGTGTCCCACCGACTTGGTTGGATCATGAGTGCAGCGCACGACGCGCTACACGATGGGTACACAACCACGCCTTGCGCCGTGCAATGCACTCGACCGCCTTGCCGTGAATGCACTACACCGCGTCCGCCAGGCAAGCAGACGAGCCATTACCGCGAGTGCATTGCACGGCGTTCGCCAATCAAGCAAACGAGCCATCACTCCCGCCGTGCGTTGCACTGGGCCTGGGCCGTCTTCTCGTCCGGCCAGGACTTTGACCCGGCCCGCGCCGCCTCTGCCCCTTGACCCGAATCTTTAAGCTTCTCCCCCTTGACTTCTATGAGAGAATCTCACAATCCAACCAACTTAGAAGAGTTTCTTGTAACAGTGCCTACAGAGCCATCAAAATCTGCTGCTGCGGCCAGCATCACGCATGAGCCGTTCCATCGGGCATAAAATCCGACAGCCGTTGAATCTGTTGATCCTCCGCGTCGAAATTGTCTTCGTCCAGCCACTGTTCGAGCGCCGCCTTCATCGCGGGCCACTCTCCATCGATAATCGAAAACCAGGCCGTATCTCGGTTGCGCCCCTTGTACATCGTCGCCTGGCGAAAAATCCCCTCCGGCTGAAAGCCGAGCCGCTGCGCTGCCCCGCGCGATCCGGCGTTGAGCGCGTCGCACTTCCACTCGTAGCGTCGGTAGCCCAGCTCGTCAAAGGCACGGTGCATCATCAGGTACATCGCTTCGGTGGCGGCGGGCGTGCGCTGCAGGCGCGGCGCAAAGTGGATGTGGCCCACCTCGATTGAGCCGATGTCGGGCGCAATGCGCAGGTAGCTCGCCACGCCTACAGCCTCACCGCTCTGCACCTCCACAATGGCATAAAATTGTGGGTCGCTAGCTTGGGCAATCGACGCCAGCCACGCGCGAAACTTCTCGAAATCTTCAAATGGGCCATAAGGTAAATACGTCCAGCCACGCCCCTCTGCGTCCTCGGCAAAGGCGCGAAAAAGCGGTTCGGCGTGCGCTGCCGGATCGAGCGGCACAACGCGACAAAAGCGTCCGCTCAGCGCTTCGTGCGGCGGGAAGGGCCGCGCTGTCCAGCCGTCGAGCGACGCGCCAATCGGTTGGCCGAGGGGATTTGTAGAAATGGGCATGTGGCAAAAAACTCTCGGATTAAATGATTAACGAAGAGCACGAAGAGCACGAAGGAAGATCGTCAACACTCTTCCCTTCGTGCTCCTTCGTGCCCTTCGTGGATCGCCTCTTCTTACCCCTTCACCCCGCTGCTCGTCGCGCTCTCGACAAAGAAGCGCTGGCCCAGGATGAAGATGATAAAGGGCGGCAAGATCGCAATCGCCGCGCCCGCCAGGATTAGGTTCGGCGCATCCGCCGCGCGACCGCGCAGCACGTTGAGCGAGAGCGTGAGCACGTGGTTGGCCTCGTTGCCGGTGTTGATAATCACCAGCGGCCAGAAGAAGCTGTTCCAGGCGTAGAGGAAGGTGAAGGTCGCCAGCGTGGCGAGGGCGGGGACGCTGGCGGGGATAAAGATGCGCCACAAAATTTGCAGCCGCGACGCGCCGTCGAGCAGCGCGGCCTCCTCGATTTCCTTGGGCACGGTGATAAAGAATTGGCGCATCAGAAAGGTGCCGTAAGCCGTAAAGAGCCAGGGAATCACCAGCGCGGCCATGCTGTCCACCCAGCCAATCAGCACCATGAGTTGGTACAACGGCACGATCAGCAGCACGAAGGGAATCATGATCGTGCCGAGGTAGAGCAGGAACAAGCTGTCCCGACCGGGGAATTTGAGGCGCGCGAAAGCGTAGCCGCCCACGACCGACGTGGTCAGCTGGCCGAGCACAACCAGAATCGTGACCAGCGCCGTATTGGTGAGGCTGCGGTCGAGGTTGCGCAGCTGGAGCACGTTCGTGTAGTTTTCCGGATGTGCCGTCACCTGCTCGACGGGTTCGCTCAGCCGCACGTTCGCCAGCGTGGACTGCGAGGGATCGTCGGGGTTGACGAAGCGCCCGGCGGTCGTCCGCTCCAGAAAGGCCAGCTGCTGCCCGTTCACGTTGAACAGCTCGCGCTCCTCCCCCTCAACGGTCGCCGCCGCCCCCACCGGCTCGACCTCCTCCAGCGGCACCGTCACCCGCTGCGCTGGAGTTTGCGGGTCGGCAAAAATGCCCACGCGGATGTTGTCCTCCACCAGCGCAAACTGTCGCGGCTCGCCTTCGTAGTTCACGGTAAACAGCGGACGCTCACCCTCGACACCTGTCACCGCCGTCGTGACCGGGTCGCGCGGGAGCAGGCGCGGGGGGTAGCGAAAGGTATCCACCGGCGTTTTGAGCGAGGTGGTCATCATGTAGATAAAGGGGAAGATCATGATCAGCGCAAAGCCGGTGAGCACGGCGTAGATGGCAACGTTGCGGATCAGGAGGCCGGTTTTGTGGGAGGAGGTCATGGTTTTTTGAGTGGTGGCAGGTAGCAGGTGGCAGGTGGCAGGTGGAGTCGCGCGCCGCGGAGTTCGCACGCCCACGTGCGAACGGGCCGACGAGCACAAGATGGTCATTCGGGGTAGACCCGGCACCGGGTGCCCTTTGGGCGCGTGCCTACTCCGCGGTTAGCCATCATACGCCTCGCCACCTGCTCCTTGGCGCTGGAAGCGAGCAATCGTCACCACGAAGATGATCAGGAAGAGCACCCAGGCAATCGCGGAGGCGTAGCCCTGGCGAAAATTCTGGAAGCCGCTGCGGTAGAGGTAGAGCACCATCGTCATGGTGGCGTTGGTGGGGCTGACGAGGATGAAAATTTGCTCGAAGACCTGGAGCGCCTGAATTGTCGTGGTCGTGACGACGAAAAAAGTGGTGGGCGCCAGCAGCGGCAGGGTGACGTTGCGGAATTTGGCCCACGCGCCCGCGCCGTCGACCGTGGCGGCTTCGTAGAGCGCGCGGGGAATGCTTTGCAGCCCGGCCAGGAAGAGCACCGTGTTAAAGCCCGTCGTCTGCCAAGCGGTGACGATGATCACGGCCAGCAGCGCGGTGCGGTTGTCCGAAAGCCACTGGATGCGCGGGTCGACAAGCTGGAGGCCAAAGCCATTGAGAAATTCCACGCCCAGCGTAATGAAGTAGTTGATGTAGCCGATGGTCGCGTTGTAGAGCCACTGCCAGACGAGCGCAATGCCAACCGTGGCGGCGATGCTGGGCAGGAAATAAACGGCGCGAAAGAACTTCATGCCCGGCAGCTCCATGTTAAGAAAGTTGGAGAGCACCAGCGCCGGAATCACGCTGAGCGGCACGGCCACCAGCGCAAAGACGAGCGTGTTGCGCAGCGCCAGCCAGAAGAGCCTGTCCGCCGCGCCGATGATGTAGCTGCTGCCAAAGATCGTAAAGCGCGCCAGCTCGTCGTAGGAGGTGACGTCGATGGCGGCGGAGGCGAGCTGATCGGGCGTGGCGAGGGGCTGGAAAGTGAGGTTAAAGATGTTCGCGTAGTTGCTCAGACCGACCCAGTTGGGCGGGTTAAAGGCGTCTGAATCGGTAAAGCTAAAGTAGAGCGAGAGCAGCAGCGGCCCGGCAAAGAAAATCAGAAAGCCCAGCAGGTTGGGCGAAAGCAGCAGCCAGCCGCTGAGCATCTCGCTGTCGCGCACCTTGGCGCCCAGCAGCCGCGCCGCCGGCTCGCGCCACATGATCCAGAGCGCGGCGCCAAAAACGAGCGCCGCCAAGAGCGTCCCCAGCGCGACGGGGTCGACCAGCTGACCGAGCCACCACGCGATTCCTTGCAAGCCATCCACCGCCACCAAAAAGCCCAGCGCCGCCACCGCTGCCACAACGGCCCCCACACGCTGCCAGCGTCGCCGGGCGGCGGGCGCGTGCTCGAAGCGATCACTCAGCGTGGTGATCAGGTAGCCGATGAAGGCCGCGCCCAGCCAGGGCACGCCGCGGCCAAAGGTGTCCGAAAGCGCGTCGATGCTGAGGAAGACGCCGGTGCGGTTGAGCAGAAAAATCGCGCTGGCAATAAAGCCAACGTAATCCACCCCCAGCGAGAGCACGCGCCCCGCGTGGCGACGCCGCAGCAGCAGGGGCACGGCGGCCCCGCTGGCGACGCCGCCGATCAGCAGCACGGCGGCGGCGAGCACCCGCCGCCAGATGGCCCACTGCGGCAGCAGGTAGCCAAACCAGAGCGCCGCCGCCGCAACCACGGCCAGCAGTGCGAAGCTGACGCGCCAGCCGGTGACAAGCGTCACCCAGCGCTGGGCGTTGGATGTGGAATGGGTGGTGGATGGGGCGGAATCGACGGCGGCGGCGCTCATGGTAGGCTCCAAGTAACAATGAATTCGTAGGCGCTGCTTCCAGCTGCGCAACAGTTGCCTACCCCTTCGGTTTATTTACCTGAAGGGACAGGCCACCATCGTGCGGCTGCAAGCCGCACCTAGGAAATACTTGCTTGACTGAAAAAAGCAGGGGCATGGAATTCCATGCCCCTGCTTTTTATTCACAACTCAGCTTACTGCTCAAACGTGCGATTTGCCTCGTCGCAGATGCTCTCCGCAAACTCCTCCACCGTCTGGTCGCCCGTGAGCACGGCCTGCACCGCCGGGCCCATCACCTGCTCGTAGGCGGGCCAGTTGCCCTGCCACAGCGGCCCTTCGGAGACGGGGTTCTCGCTGAGGCCGGCCAGGAAAGCCTCGTTGTTGGCGGGCGGCGTGTAGGTCAGAAACGCGTCCAGCGCTTCCTGGCTGACGCGGCTGGGAATGTTTGCGCCCAGCTCGGCGATCTGCCCCTGCACTTCGGCGGTCGTCAACATCTGCACCAGCTCCCACGCGGCTTCGGGATTTTCCGTGTTGGCGTTGACGGCGTACGCGCCCCAGAAGAGCCAGTTGCCCATCTCGCCGCCGGGCCCTTCGGGCAGCTGCACGACATCGAAGTTGAAGTCCACCGTGCGCACGCCGGGCGTGCCCCAGCGACCGTTCTGGAACATGGCGACGTTGCCCGCGCGGAAGGGCGGCTCGCTGTCCTCGCCGTAGGGCACGGCGACGTTGGCCTCCTGATAAATCGACTGCGCAAACGCCAGCCCGTCCAGCGAAGCCTCGGAATCTAGCCCGCAGGCCGTGCGATCCTCATTAAAGAAGCCGCCGCCCGCCGAATTCATCCACACGCCATAGGGGGCCCACCAGGCGTTGGCGCCGTAGCCGAAGATGTCGTCGCCCAGGGCGCTGGTCTGCTCGGCCACGTCCAGGAACGTCTCCCACGTCCACTCGCCGTTGGCGGCCAGCTCGCGCGGATCGGGTGCGCCCGCTTCGTTGATTAGATCGAGATTGAGGTAGAGCGCAAAGGTCGACACGTCGCGCGGGAGGCCCCAAAGCGCGCCGCTGTCGGCGCCGCTCTCGCTCGTCTCCGGGTTGTAGGTCAGAAACTCCATCGGGCCGGGGTAGAAGGCATCGACGCTGAAGTCGTCGCTGGCGTCGGCGAGATCGGCCAGATTGAGAATCAGGCCGCGCTGGGCAAAGTCCGCCACGTCCGTGCCGGGAATCCAGAAGACGTCGGGCGCGGTGCCCGCGGCGATTTCGGTGCGCAACACGTCCTGGTAGCTCGTATCCTCGCTGCCGCCCGGCTCGTAGGCCAGCGCAATGTCCGCCATCTGCTCGTCGAGCTGGTCGCTGATCGACTGGTAGACGTCGATCTCCTCCTGGTTGTCCGGGCGCGTGCGCCAGCGCAGGGCGACTTCTTCACCGCTGTCGGTGGCGGCGTCATCGGCTGCGGCGTCATCGGTGGTGTCGGCTGTTGTGTCGGCGTCATCCGCTGCGGGGGCGGGGGCCGCCGGGGCCGGGCAGGCCGCCAGCGTTAGCGCCAGCAGCAGCAGGGCGGGTACAATCCATTTTCGCATTAGGGGGTCTCCTTGGGTTTACATTTGTTCGGTTTGGTTGGTTATCCACGCCAGGCGAAAGGGGTCCGCCATCGCAAAACAGTAGAAACTCGACGCACCAGTTGGCAGTACAGCAGAGGAAATCTCTACGCTTGTAGGGGCGCAGCGAGTGAACTCGATGGAATTTGCGTTGCGATGGGTCTGGGTGGACGGGGGCAGTATAGCAAGGAAGACGAATCTTTGTCTAATTAGCGGGGGGAGGGGGTGCATTTTCGGTTGGGGGCCATCTGCCAGGCCGACGGGTCGACGTGGAAATTTTGCCAACGAATCCAAGCCAGATTAGCCCGTGTAAAGCAGCTTGGTTGGATCATCAGTGCAGCGCACGACGCGCCGCCCGATGGGTCACGCAATTACCCCTTGCGCCGTGCAATGCACTGGGCCGCCTCGCCGCGAGGGCATCCTACGCTTCCGCGTTCGCAGGGGCAGCGATGTACGCGTGCCTGTCGCCGGGCTGCGCTTCGCGTTTCGGTAAACCCCGGTTGATCGTCGAGTGCATTGCACGGCGTCCGTCAGGAGAGCAAACGAGCCGTCGCCCACGCCGTGCGCTGCACTCACAATTCAACCAACTTGGGAATGCGAATTGTCTCAACCCCATGACTTCGGGTCGGTTTCCGCATCACCCTTTAATACCCGAAATGCGCACGCCCTCCACGATGTAGCGCTGCATAAAGAGGAAGAGAATCAGCAGCGGCAAAATGGCGACCGCGGCACCCATAAAGAGCGCGGGCAGGTTGATGGTTTGCGCCGTCAGAAAGGTCGACAGCACGACCTGCACCGTCCACCAGCTGGGCGTTTGACCAATCACCAGAGGCCACAAAAAGGCATTCCAGCTGCCGATAAAGGTGATGGCGCCCAGCGCGACCAGAATGCCAATGGAGTTGGGCAGCAGCAGGTGGCGGTAAATCCCCCAGTACTCCAGCCCGTCGACCCAGCCCGCATCCTCCAAATCTTTGGGGAAGTCGAGGTAGAATTGGCGGAACAGAAAGGTCGCAAAGGTGCTGAAGAGGCCGGGCACAATCAAGCCCTGAAAGGAGTTGACCCAGCCCAGCCCGGCGACGATCACAAAGAGCGGCACAAAGGTGACGGCCCCCGGTATCATCAGCGTGATCAGCATCAGGAAGAAGACCTGGTTGCTCCAGCGGTAGGGGATGCGCGCCAGCCCATAGCCAGCCAGCGAGGCGATAAACATCTGGCCAACGGTCTGCACGAAGGCAATGATGACGGAGTTGCGCAGCCCCGTCAGCATGGGCGCGCTGGGGTCGTTGAAGAGCGCCGTGAAGTTGTCAAACTGCGGCGGAACGGGCAGCCACACCCAATCAAAAGAGGTAATTTCGCGCTGGGTCAGCAGGGCATTGCGAAAGATAATGTAAAAGGGGATCAGGAACAGGAGCGCCAGCAGAATCAGCAGCAGGTACTGCAGCGCTGGCCCCGCGTAGTGGCTAAGCGGCCGGCGCGGGGCAGCGCCGCGCCGCAGCGCAGATTGTGTCTCCCGTGGGGCAAGAGCGGACATGGACGGTTCCTCTATGGGTTGCCGGTAACGATTTGGGGTTGGCAGCAGGGGAGCTGTCAACGGATTTTTAGAACGGATTGAACGGACTATGATTGTATACGACTGAGTCTGTTCTTCGAATCCGTTACCGCTAAAAAGTGAATCGATAAAATAAGTGATTGGACGTTTATTGAACGGATTCACCAAAGCCTAGGAAGCGACCCTGCACCAGCGTAAAAACAATGATGATCGCCGCCAAGATAAACGCGCCTGCTGAGCCACGCCCGTAATCCTGGTTGCCAATGGCGACCTGATAGAGATAGACCAGGGGCGGGCGCGCCAGGGTCAGGTTGTTGCTGGCGCCCGTGCCGCCCAGAATGTTGTAAAATTCGTCAAAGGCCTGAAAGGCGGCGATTAAATTGAGCAGCAGCACCGAGATCGAGGTGTTGCGCAGCAGGGGGAAGGTGATGTAGCGAAAGGTTGTCCAGCCGCGCCGGGCCCCGTCCACGTAGGCGGCTTCGTAGAGCGAGCGCGGAATCTCCTGGATGCCCGCGATAAAGAGAATCATGTAGAAGCCAACTTGGAGCCACAGCCGCACCGTCACCAGCACCAGCCAGTACCAGGGCGGGTTGGTTGTCCCGATCCAGGTGATGGGGTCCAGCCCCAGCCAGTAGAGCACCATGTTGGCAAAGCCAAAGGGCAGGCCGTTAAACAGATTCATGCGCCAAACGAGCGATGCCACCACGTAGGAGCAGGCCGTGGGAATAAAGAAGACCGAGCGAAAAAAGCCCTGACCCATGCGCACGCTGCTCACCAGAAGCGCCAGCCCCAGCGAGAGGGCAAAGGTGGTGGGCACAATAAAGAGGGCAAAAAAGCCAAAGGTCACGAGCGACTGAATAAAGGCGGGGTTCTGAATCATGCTGACGTAATTCGCCAGCCCAACGAAATCTTGCGGCGTAACGGTCAAGCGTGCCTCAAAGAGGCTCAGGTAGAGACCCCAGAGAATGGGCAGGTAGGTAAAGACGAGCAGGCCGAGCATCATGGGGCCGACAAAGGCCCAGAAGGCCAGCGTCGCCCGGCGCTGCCGACGGCTGCCGGAGGGTCGGTTCTGCGCCGAGAGGGAGGAGGTGGAAACGCTTTGTGCAGCCATGTCGTTCCTTTGTGTCCAAATCGCTTGATAGAAGAACGCCGCCATCTGCGAGGCGTGCAGGCTGGCGGCGTTCCGATACGGGGAAGGATTAACTCTTACTCAAGATCGAGCCGTTCCAACTCGGCGCGAACCGTCTCCGCCGCGGCCTGGAGCTCGGCTGCGGGGTCTGCGCCGTTGCGCAAGATATTATCGACGGCATCATTGTAGGCCGTGCCCATGGCGCCGTTCCAAATCGGCGGATCGGCGTGCCCATTTGCATAGAGAATCTCGACGGCCTCGGCGGCTGGCCCCGTTTGCAGGGGTTCCGCTTCGGCGGCAGCGCTCTTGCGCGGCGGTACGTGGAAGCCGTAGGAGAGCGCCCAATCCTGCTGGATATCGGTGTTGTTGATCCAGAGGCACTGGACGTACTCCTTGGCCTTATCCACGTTGTCGCCCTTGGCGTTGACAAACTGCGACCAGCCGCCCCAGAAGGTGACGGGCTCGCCTTCTGCATCCAGCGCGGGCCACGGCACCACGCCGAAATCGTCGCCCAGCGCTGCCTGAATACCGGGCATGGCCCACAGCCCCGTCCACTGCATGGCGACCAGGCCATCGTTAAAGGCCGACGGATCCCACCAGTCCGTGGGCGCGCCAACCAGAATGCCGTCGCCGTGGTTCGCAAGGAAATCCTGCGCTTCGGCAAAGGCCTCCACGGTGCGCTCGTTGTCAAAGCCGACTTCCGTGCCGTCGAGCCGCTCGTTGCCGGATGACCAGAGAATGTTGCTGGCCATCACGCCGATGCCGCCGTCGTTGCCCATAAAGAGCCCCTTGACGCGATCCTGGCTCAGCGCATCGATGGCGTCGCCCAGCTCGGCCAGCGTGGTCGGCGGCTCAACGCCCGCCTCCTCCAACATGCTCTTGCGGTAGTAGAGCAGGCCCATGTCGTCGATCATTTTGACGCCGTAGAGCGTGCCGTCGATGGTGTTGGAAGCCAGGGCCTGCGGCGCAAAATCGTCCAGCGCGTCGCCGTAAATGTCGTCGAGCGGGGCAACCAGCCCCGACCGCACCAGGTCCAGATTAAGGCTTGTCTCAAAGACGTCCGGTGCTTCATCGGTCAGCAGCGCGGCGTTCAGCTTGTCCCCGTACTCACCGGGAACCCAAACCATCTCCACGTCGGCGCCCACCTCCGCGCCGCACTCCTCGGCGTAGCGTGCGGCGGCCTCCTGCGTGCCTTCCTCGCCATATTGGTGATACCAGTGGGTTAGCTGAACCAGATCGCCTTCAGCGACGGCATCGGCGGCGGTATCGGCGGCATCGTCCTCCACCGCCGCGCCGCTATCACCCGCGCCGCCGCAGGCAGCCACGACGAGCGCCAGCACCAGCATAAAGCTCAGCCAGTGCAGGCTCTGTTTTCGATGTTTCATACACTTTGCTCCTTTGAAGTTTGAATAGAAAGCTGAAGTTGAACCCAACTAAAAGGTTGCTTGAAGAGAGGTAAAATATGTGCTGACAGGCTAAAGCTACTGCGTAGTTGGGAACAGTCCCGGTTAGAAATAAACGTGGTTGGATTCTTCAGCCAAAAGTGAAAAGCGTGCTGGGGCAGAGCAAGCCTGGGGTGCAAAGGGCTTGCGCGAGCACGTGGCGTAAGATACTACACCTCCATCTCTCTGTCAATCGCTGTGAAAATCACAATCAAATTTATTTGAGCCAAATTTCCCCCAACCCTTAATCTCGCTTTTCCCCCGGCTGTGATACAATCCCCCGCATGTTTGCCCGCAGACTGATTCTATTTGCCATCGGCGCACTGCTGCTGCTGCTGACCTTCGCGCTGGGCTACGCCAGCTACCCGCGGCTCAACGGCGCGCCGGTTGCGTCCGGCGCCGGCAGCGGCGATGCGCGCCCCGATCTCGCGCTCTTCTGGGAAGCGTGGAGCCTGCTCGACCGCGACTTTTTTGGCGAATCGCCGCCCGCCACCGAGCAGCTCTACGGCGCAATCGACGGGCTGGCCGCGTCGTTTGGTGATCCCTATACCTTCTTTGTGGAACCAACTCCGCGCCAGCTGGAGCGGGACGATTTGCGCGGGCGCTTTGGCGGCGTCGGCGCGAATATCGAGCAGACGGAGGCGGGCTATCGGCTGCTGCCGCTGCCCGAACAGCCCGCCGCTCTGGCGGGCGTGCAGGCGGGCGACTGGCTCGTCGCCGTGGACGAAGAGCCAATTTCGTTGGAGGTCGCGCTCGATGCCGTGGTGGCGCTCGTACGCGGCGAGCCGGGCAGCACCGTAACGCTGGATGTGCTGCGGAGCGAATCCACCACCGCCGACGCCAGCGAAATCCCCGTCGAGGCCGAGCCGCTGCGCTTCGAGATCACGCGCGCCGAAATCGATTTGCCCAGCGTTGAGTGGCGCGTGCTCGACTGGGAAGAGCTGCGCGCGTCGAGCGACGAGCGGTCTAGAGAAATTCCCGCCGGTGATTTGCCCACCATCGGCTACATCCAACATTCGCTTTTTAGCGAGCGCAGCGCCGCCGAAATGCGCCTCGCCCTCGACGAGCTGCTGAATGCCGGGGCCGAGCGCTTTCTGCTCGACCTGCGCGGCAATCCCGGCGGCCTGGTCGACACGGCGGTGGCGGTGGCCGATCTGTGGCTGGACGGCGGCGTGATCCTCTACGAAGCACAGGCCGATGGCGAGCGCGAAACCTTCGAGGCCACGGCGGGCGCACAGACCGACGCGCCGCTGGTGGTGCTCGTCGACGGGGCGACGGCCAGCGCCAGCGAAATTGTGGCGGGCGCGCTCCAGGATCGCGGGCGCGCTGTGGTGGTGGGTGAGCAAACGTTTGGCAAGGGCAGCGTGCAGCTGATCTACGAGCTGGCGGACGGCAGCAGCCTGCACGTCACCAACGCTCAGTGGCTGACGCCGGACGAGCAGCCCATTCAGGGGCAAGGGCTCACGCCGGACGAGATCATCATCCAGGCGGGCGGAGATGCGCTGCTGCACGGGGCGCTGCGGCTGCTGGACGATGCAAATTAGCCTACAGACTTCCCCCCGCTTTTTCTGTACGGTAAACGGATTGAACTTTGCCGACAACTTTTACCGGCATTCTACTGGAAGTAAATTTTTATGACTCCTACTCAACCAACCGACGAAACGAAGACGACGCGCGGCGGTCTGCGCTCACGTGGCGTGTGGACCACTGCGCTGCTGGCTGCGTTGGCTGCGCTGACCATGCTGGTCATTGGCCTGGGCGTTGGCTACGGCCTGGGCCGCGTCACCGGCACCTCTGCGCTGGCCTCGGCTTCCCTCAACCCCTTCGACGCGCCCGGTGACGAAGAGCCGTCCGTGGATTCGCTTGAGGAAGAGTTTGGCCTATTCTGGGAAGCAATGGGGCTGCTCTACCGCGATTTCTACGGCGAGCTTCCCACCGACGACGAGGCCGTTTACAGCGCGATCACCGGCGTGGTCAACGAGCTTGACGATCCCAACACGTCGTTCCTCAAACCGGAACAGGCCGAGATGCTGCGTTCGGGGCTGGAGGGAGAATTTGAGGGCATCGGCTCGCGCGTGGAATATGATATCGAGCTCAACGTCGTGCGCATTGTCGAGCCGTTTGAGGACCAGCCGGCGTGGAACGCGGGCCTGCGGCGCGGCGATTTGGTGCTCGCCATCGACGGCGAATCCGTCGAGGAGATGGACATCAACGAAGCCGTCAGCTTGATTCGCGGCCCGCAGGGAACCGAAGTGGTGCTGACGGTGCTCACCGAGGGGGATGTGGAGCCGCGCGAGGTCGTCATTGTACGTGATCGCATTGAGATTCCCACCATTCGCACGGAAGCGCTGGGTGAGGATGGCGAGATTGCCTATATCGAGCTCAATGCGTTTAACGAAAATGCATCGCGGCTCGTGCGCGGGGCCGTCGAGGATGCGCTGGAGGGCGGCCCCGACGCGATGATCCTCGATCTGCGCGGCAACCCCGGCGGTCTACTCAACGAAGCGGTCAATCTCACCAGCATCTTCCAGGAGGAGGAAGAGGTGGTGATCGAGCGCTTTAGCGACGGAACCGTCCAGCGCTTTGACCGCAACGGGCAGGCGATTGCGACGGAGATTCCGCTGGTGGTGCTGGTGAACGGCGGCAGCGCCAGCGCCAGCGAGATTGTGGCGGGCTCGCTCCAGGACCACGAGCGAGCCACGCTGATCGGCGAGACGACTTACGGCAAGGGCAGCGTCCAGCTTCCGCACACGCTGAGCGATGGCTCGATCATGCGCGTGACCATTGCGCGCTGGTTCACACCGGACGACCGCTCGATCGACGGCAACGGGCTGGAGCCGGATATTCCCGTCGCGTTGACCATCGAGGATTTCGAGGCAGAGCGCGACCCGCAGCTCGACGCGGCGATCGACTACCTGCAGGGCGATTTTGAGCGCGACAACTATGCGCTACCCGAAGATTTGCTCCAGGAATCGCTGCTGGACGACGCGAATGAGGCAGGTGCGCTCACCGACACCGAGGCGCTTACCGACACCGAGGGCATCGAAACCGAGGAGATTGAGGTGGAAGCGACGCCGTCGAGCGATTAAGGCTAATCCAAGATAATCAACATACCACGGCAGACTGTGATGGAGGTGCGTCGCACTTGGGAAAGTGCAACGCACCGTAGGCTGTGTTGGCCGCACCAGAAAGACAGTCGACCGTGAGTCGCACCTTCCGAGGTGCGTCGCACATCCAACATCGGTTACCCTGATATAGTTATTCCCTGGATTGGCCTAAACAGCTGGATAAACCAAGCGGGCATGGGCAGGCCATAAGCTCAATCGCGGACGTTTGTCCTGCTGCTTTGCCCGGCTGGCCTCCATCTTTCAAAGCAGATATGTCCCGACAAATGCGGCAGGAATTTTATGGCAAAGCAGAGTAAAGTAAGTACACCCACCGGCCCGCGCACCGTGGCCACCAATCGGCGCGCGCGCTTTGATTATTTTATCGAGGAGACCTTTAACGCGGGCCTGTCGCTGATGGGTACGGAGATCAAGTCGATCCGTGAAGGGCACGTGACGATGCAGGATGGCTTTGTGCTCGTGCGCGACGGCGAGGCCTGGCTGATGAACGTGCACATTGCCCAATACACACACGGCAACCGCAACAACCACGAGGAGACGCGCCCGCGCAAGCTGCTGCTGCACAAGCGCGAGATCGAAACGCTGCACGAAGGGGCGACGCAGCGCAACTGGACAATCATCCCGCTGCGGCTTTACCTGAACGAGCGCGGGCTAGCCAAAACCGAAATCGCCCTGGCCCGTGGTAAAAAGACCTACGACAAGCGCGACACAATCGCCAAACGCGACGCCAAGCGAGATGTGCAGCGTGCCCTCAAGCAGGCCTATAGTTAAAGCCCGGTAAACTCTTTCACAAAGATGCTCAGCAGAGGCAACAGGTTTTGTTCTACATTAATGCTAGATTAGAGTCTGCCAACAGGGTGATCTATCTGGCTCGTGCTGCCGTCAATTGAAGCGCGATGTGATAATTGTAATGCCATTTTAGAATGGAAAGCAGCAGATTTTGACAATCCGCTTCCAAGACAGGAAACACTCCGCACAAATGCGCGGAGTGTTTGTTTTTTGAGGCAAAATTTTTTGTCGATCTTCTGTGTCCCTCGTGTGTATAAGTCATTGCAACTTGTTCAACGAACTTTTGTAAAAGCATAATTGTGCAGCTCGACACCGCCTCCACACTCCCTTGACTTCGCTACAAGTGGCTGCATTTTACCAGAAGCGAGAGAGTGAAGCCGTGAGGATTAGAATTTGGGGAGCGCGCGGTTCGGCGCCCAGCCCGCTGCGGCCCAGCGCCGTGGCCGAAAAAATTGCTCGGGCCATTTGGCAGATGCCAGCCGTTGATACGACCGATTGGGAAGCGGTGCGCTCCTACGTGGAGACGCTGTCGCCGCTGCGGCGCGGCACGGCGGGCGGCAACACCTCCTGCGTCGAAATTACCAGCGGCGAGACGACCCTGATCATCGACGCCGGATCGGGGTTGCGCGACTTGGGCCGCGCGCTGATGGATGGCCCTTGTGGGCGCGGCGAGGGCGAACTCACCCTGCTCTTTAGTCACGCCCACTGGGATCACATCCAGGGGTTTCCCTTTTTTGCCCCCGCTTTTGTTGCTGGCAACCGCCTGCGCATTCTCAGCGTTCACAACATCGAGCGCTCGCTGAAGCAGCAGCAGAACGAGCGCAACTTCCCCGTGCGCTGGGAGCAGTTGGCTGCCACCATTTCCTTTGAGCGGCTGCGCTACGACGACGTCTACACCATTGGCTCGCTCCACCTGCGCGCCCACCCCAATCGCCACCCCGGCGACGCCTACGCCTACCGCATCGAGGCGGACGGCGGCGCATTTGTCTATGCGCACGATGGTGAGTACGATGCGCTCAACCCAGCAGAGCAACAGCCCCACCTGGATTTTTTTGAGGGGGCCGATGTGCTGCTGTTTGATGCGCAGTACACGCTGAGCGATTCGTGGATTCACGATGCCTGGGGCCACAGCTCAGCCGAGATCGGCGTGGAGATTGCGCGGGCAGCGGGCGTGCGGCGGCTGCTGCTTTCGCACCACGATCCCACCTACACCGACGAGCAGCTCGAACAGATGCTGGCCGATGCGCGCGCCTACCAGGCGCAAAATCCCACGCTGCCCAGCTGTGAGATCGACATCGCGCGCGAGGGCCTCGAAATCAATCTGACCCGTCAACCCGAACGTGAAGCGCCCGCTACCTAAATCCAGTCGATATTTCCTTAGCTTCTGCAAAACGGCCCCCAATCACGCCTCCACCCGCCGGTGCAGCCGATTCGTCCGCAGCCAGCCAATTGATCCATCTTCATTGCGTAGGAAATCGAGCGTGCTCTCCTTGAGCGGCCCCTCCAGCACCAGCAGCCGATCCGTCTCGCAAGCCACGCAGCGCGATGGGCCAACCGGCGGCGGCGGCGGCACGTCCTCGGTGGGGAAGCCCGCTTTGTAAGTAATCGTCAGCGTCAACGCGTCGCCGTCCAGCGCGATTTCGGCGTCGTTCAGCGGCCGCTCGTAGCGGCCGACGTACTCGCGCAGCGTCTTTATCGAAACATCATCTAGCGGCTGCGGAATGTTCGGCTCCACGCCCAAATACGCGCGCAAGCACCAGCGATAGGCCTCGTCGATCACGCGCCCGCCGCGGTCGGCGTTGGTGACCATGGCCAGCGCAAAGTGGCGCGACGGCACGAGCACCAGCCGCGAGATTTGCCCCTTCGTGCCCCCGCCGTGATGGACAACGCGCAGCGGGTCGTCCGCGTCGCCCTCGTTGTCGATCCACCACGACAGCCCCATAAATTCCCGACCGCCCCACCTCTCGATCTGCGGCGTCTGCATTGCCCGCATCGATTCCGCCGCCAGCAAGCGCTCGCCGTTTTTGACTGTGCTATCCCCCAGGTGAAATTGAGCGTAGCGCAGCAGCTCCTTCACGTTTGTCACCAATCCGCCCACGGCGTTGACGGCGCGCGGCAGCGCCCACGGTCTTGTGACCTCGGCCCGCTCTGCGCCCTCCTCGCCCTTCACCAAATGGCCCACGGCAAAGCGGCGCGTAATCACATCGGCCGCGGTGAGGTAAGCCTGTTCCATGCCCAACGGCTCCAGCAGCATTTCCTGCAGCACGTCGTGATACGGACGCTTCGTTACCGTCTCAATTAAGTGCTGCGCCAGGTAAAAACCCGCGTTGTTGTACGAAAAGTGCGTGCCCAGCGGCGCAAGCTGCGACAGCTCCGCCATGCGCGCCGCATACTTGGCCGAAGCGTCGTCGCCCTCGCCGGTGTCGATGAAAAAGTCGCCCGTCCAGCCGCCCGTGTGGGTCAGCAGGTGGCGCGTGGTGGCGCTGGCGGCAGTGGCTTCGTCGCGCAGGCGAAAGCCGGGCAGGTACCGGCGTAGCGGCGCGTCCAGCTCCAGCGTGCCCTGCTCGACCAGCTGCATGATCAGCGTGGCGGTAAAGGTTTTGGTGATTGAGCCAATTTGGAAGAGCGTGTCGTCCGTCACCGGCAGCGGGTGGTCGACGCTGGTTGTGCCAAAGGCGGCGCTGTAGGGGCGGCCCTCGTGCAGCACGCCAACCGCCACGCCGGGCACGTGCTCGTCGCGCATCTTGCGGTTGATTTGGTCGCCGAGGCGGATAAAGTGGTCGGAATAAGGTTGAGTCATGGGGTTTACCTAATTGTTTTGACGCAAAGGCGCAAAGGCGCAAAGGAGAGGTTGGCCAGGTAAACAGATAATCCGTGAGAAAGAAAATCGCGCTACGGGCTGGTTAGGGCAGTTGTCGTCCAGCCAAGCCGGTCGAACGTGAACGTCATTGAACTGCCCAAGTTGGTGGAAGAACGTGACAATCACGGCCCAAGCGCAGCTGGACGGGTCGAGACACCTGGGGCCGTGACGGTCACGTTCGACCATCTCTCCGCGCCTCCGCGTTAATTTTGCTTTATGAACCGCGATAATTGCTCCGCCCACGCCAGCAGCCGTTCATCCTCGCCAAAGCGCGCCGTTAACTGCAAACCGAGCGGCAGGCCGTTCTGCGCCGTGCCCATCGGAATGGTGACGGTCGGCAAACCGGCGTGGGTCCACGGCAGGTTCATGTTGGGATCGCCCGTGGCGTGGATGCCTTCGGGCGCGGGGCCGGGCGCGGCGAGTGAGGCCCACAGGTCGATGCCTGCCTCGTTCATCTGTGCCGTCAGCGACTCGCGCCGTGCAACGGTGCTGGCGCGGGCTTCGGCCAGCTCGTCATCGCTTACCGTGCGGCCCGTTTGCACGGCGTCTCTCGTTTGGGGCTGGTAGCGGTCGGCGAAGTCCGCGTAGAAGCTGGCGTGTTCGTCCGCAAATTCGCGGAAGATCAGGCGGCGATGGAGCCGGTTGAGCGCGTCGATATCGTCCAGCGTGGGCACGCGCCGCACGTCGACGCCCTGCTGACCCAGGGCGATCATTGCCTCCTCGAAGAGATAGCGCGCCTCCGGCTCGGCCTGCTGCAGAAAAGGGCCATCGGGCACGCCCAACGTCGGCACTTCCTCCGCTATCTCCGCCGCGACGGCTGCGTCCCACCCGTCGCAGAGCGCGCCCGCGGCCAAGGTCATCCCGGCGACGTCCTGCGTAAAGAGGCCGACGTGATCGACCGTGCGCGAGAAGTAGACGAGGCCCTGGGTGGGGATGCGATTAAAGGTGGGCTTGAAGCCGGTAATGCCGCAGAAGGCGGCGGGGCGGATCACCGAGCCGATGGTCTGCGTGCCGAGCGCGAGCGTGCACAGCCCCGCCGCCACCGCCGCCGCCGAGCCGCTGCTGGAGCCGCCCGGCGTGTGTGCGGTGTTGACGGGGTTGCGCGTTGGCCCCGGCGCAAAATAGGCAAATTCGGTGGTGACGGTCTTGCCCAGGATCAGCGCGCCGGCGTTGCGCAGCCGCCGCACGACCGCCGCTTCCTCCCCGGCAAAATTCTCCGGCGGCACGTCCGAATTGGCCCGCGTGGTAAAGCCCGCCACGTGGAAAATATCCTTGACGCCGACCAGCGCGCCGTAAAGCGGCGGCTTCTCTTCGTCGACATAGCGATTGCGCAATTCGCGCGCCGCCGCCTGTAGCCGACGGGCGCGCCCCGCTTCGGGCAGCAGCGCCTGCACGTGCGGCTCGACGAGCTCGATCCGCTCGCAGACTTGCTCGATGTAGAGCGAAAGGCTGTGCTGGCCGTCGCGCAGCTTGGCGACGGTGGGCGCGAGGGGGGCGGGGTGGGTGTAGGGCATGGGGCAAATGGGTTGTATATACGCGGAGAGATTTTTTAGAGGGGATTTGAATATTTGTTTCTACCTCTGAAGCGGTTCTTCGGCGCGATGAAGCAGCTATCAGAAGTGGCGATTAAATTTTTAAATGCCCTATTCAGCGCGTTTTGCAAATCAGATGCGGAATTTATTCCGCGTCGATCGTCGCCCGCGAGGGATCGCCATCCTCCCCCACCAGGCCAGCAGCAAACGCCGCGTGTGCCTCGCTCTGGACGCCCTGCATCTGCACGGCCAGCACGGTCGCCATCTCCTCATTGATCAGCGCATCCGTCGCCAGCCACAGCCCCGGAAAGACGCGGCTGCGGATAATGCCGTCCTCGTCCGGCGGCAGTGGCTCGTAGCGCCCCTCCATCAGTGCAAACCAGTCAATCGCGCGGTCGTCCACGCGCCAGACGAGGTACTCCTGGACGCCAATGCGGCGATAGGTGTCGAACTTCTCGTTCATGTCGTAGGAGACGGTGCTGGCCGCAATTTCCACCACCAATTCCGGTGAGCCTTCAAGGTAGTCATCCTCACTAACGTAAGTGGAGCCACCCAACTCTTCCGGAATAAACAGCACGACATCGGGCTGCGGCATGTTGTCCTCGTCGATACGCAGCGAGCCGTTGTCGCCGGAACCGAGATCAGGCAGCATTGCAATGTATTGACCCAGCCACGTGATGGCTAAAAAATGGGGCCGGCTATGTCTTTTATATCTAACTGGTGAAGGCATGTAGACTCTCCCGTCGATGAGTTCGGCTTTTTTGAGGTGGGGCATGGCGTCGTAGCGCCGCTCGAACTCGACGCGGGTGAGGCGGTCGCCGTTCTCCAAGGGAGGAATGTTCTCGGGCCGGGGCGCGGCTGCGCCATTCTGGATTGTGGCTCGCTGATGGGTTCGCTGTCGCTCGGCAATGGTCATAGTAATCTTCTCCTAGCTGCAAACGGCGTAGTTACCCGGCGCGCCGGGCAACTACGCCCGATCATGCCACGGACACCGCACAAAATCAACCCTCAATCTACCAGCGCCTTCAGTCCATTCTCGTCCAACACCTTCACGCCCAACGCCTCGGCCTTTGTCAACTTGCTGCCCGCCTTTTCGCCCGCAATCAAATAATCCGTCTTGCCGCTCACGCTGCTGCTGAGTTTGCCGCCGCGTTGCTCGATGAAGTCGCTCGCCTCGTCGCGCGTCCAGGTGGGCAGCGTGCCGGTGAGGACAAAGGTGAGGCCGTCCAGTGGGCCCGTTGCGGCGGGCGCGGCGTAGCTGTGGTTGATCAAGTTAACGCCAGCGTCCGCAAATTTCTGCACCAGCGCGCGGTTGGGGGCCAGCGCAAAAAAGTCGACGACACTCTGCGCAATGCGCTGTCCGATGCCGTCGATGGCGCTCAGGGTCTCGACGCCGCCATCGCTCGTCGCCGTTTCAACCAGCGCCGGTAAGCTCTCGAAGTGCGACATCACTAGCTCCGCCACCGTCTCGCCGACAAAGCGAATGCCCAGCCCCGTCAGCAGCCGGGCGACGGGTCGCGCCTTGCTGGCCTCCACCGCCTGCCGCAGCCGCTCGACGCGCTTCTCGCCGTAGCCTTCCATCTCGTAAATCTCATCCCAGGGCAGGTAATAAATGTCGGCCAAATCATGGGTAAAGCCCTGGTCGACAAAGAGCTGCGCCTGCCGTTCGCCAAAGCCGTCGATGTCCATCGCCATGCGCGAGACAAAGTATTCGACGAGCCGCACCAGCCGCGCCGGGCAGGCGCTGTTGACGCAGTAGGTCGCCGCTTCGCCTTCCAGCCGCTCCAGCGGCTCGTCGCAGACCGGGCAGTGCTCTGGCATGAGCCACGGCTGCTCGCTCCCGTCGCGCGCGTCGATCAGCGGGCGCATCACCTTGGGGATCACGTCCCCCGCACGCTTGACGACCACCTGATCGCCGATGCGGATGTCGAGGTCGCGCACGTAATCTTCGTTGTGCAGCGTGGCGGCGGAGACGGTCACGCCGCCGATTTCGACGGGTTCGAGCACGGCGTTGGGCGTGGCCGCGCCGGTGCGCCCGATTTGGATAAAGATATCGGTCAGCCGGGTAATGGCTTCGCGCGCGGCAAATTTGTAGGCGATGGCCCAGCGCGGGTCCTTGCCGGTAAAGCCGAGTTCGTCCTGCATCCGGAGCGAGTCGACCTTGATCACGATGCCGTCGATCTCGAAGGGCTGCTCGTCGCGCCGCTCGGCGAACGACTCGACAAAGTCAACCAGCGCCTCGAATTCGGCGTCCACAAAGCGCCGATTGAGCGGGCAAACCGGAAAGCCAAGCGACTTCAGATAGGCCAGCATCTCCCAGTGCGAGGCGGGCGACTCTGCGCCCTCCAAAATCATCGCGCTGTAGACCCAGAGCTTGAGCGGGCGCGAGGCGGTGATGGCGCTGTCGAGCTGGCGCAGCGTCCCGGCGGCGAAGTTGCGCGGGTTGGCGTAGGGCGCCTCCTCCCGCTCGACACGTTCGGCGTTGACCTGCTCAAAATCGGCGATGTCAATGTACGCCTCGCCGCGCACGACGAGCCGAGACGGCGCGGCCAGCGAAGCCGCGGGGTCTCGCGGGATTTGCAGCGGTAGCTGGCGGATGGTTCGCAGGTTGGGGGTGATGTCCTCGCCCTGCTCGCCGTTGCCGCGGGTGGCGCCCAGCGTGAATGAGCCGTCCTCGTAGTGCAGGACGACGGTCAGCCCGTCAAATTTTGGCTCCACGACAAAGGCGAGGTCGGCGTGTTGGGATTCATCAAGCCGCCGCAGGACGCGCTCGCGCCAGGCGTGCAGCTCCGCGCCGTTGAACGCATTCGCCAGCGACAGCACGGGTGCCGGGTGGCGCACGCGCTCGAAGCGCTCGGAAATCGTGCCGCCGACGCGCACGGTGGGGCTGTCCGGCGTGCGCAGCTCCGGGTGCTCGGCCTCCAGCGCCTGCAGCTCGCGGAAGAGCGCATCGAACTCGGCGTCCGAGAGCTCGGGCTCGTCCAGCACGTAGTAGCGGTACTGGTGGTGGCGCACGGCGTCGCGCAGGTGGGCGGCGCGCGCGGCGAGGTCGGTCGTGGGAGAGGTGGCGGTCGACATGGTGGCGGAAAATCGGCGCTACGGCGCTGGCGTGGCCGTCAGCAGCACGCGTTCGATGGCCTGAGGCCCGGTAATGGGGCCGCTGCCGGTGATGATAAGCGTGGTCTCCGTCAGGCCGCGCTCGACGGTCACCACGGCATCGGCGTCGACGGGGATGATGCTCGTCTCGTCCAGCGCATCGGTCTGTTCGGCAATGCGCAGATTGGCGCTGGGCTGGTTGGAGCGGGCAATGGTTGCGGTGCTGACCCAGCCGACGAGTCCATTCTCGTCGCGCAGGCGGTACCACTGCTGGCCGTCGTTCTCGACGGGGTAGCCCGCGTAGTCGCCGCTGGGCTCGATCACGATCAGATCGAGCGGCGCGGCGTTGTATGTGACGAGCGGGGTGGCGGTTGTGCTGGCGTCGGCATAGAGCGTGAGCGATTGGCCGGGCAGCAGCGTCACCCGCTGGCCGATCTGTAGGGGAGCGGGCGGTTCCTCCGTTTGCTCGTTCGCTGCGTCCGCGCTGTCCGCGTTCACTGCGTTGTCTGCGGCAGCTTCGCCAGCGTCCACGGCATCGACGGCCGCGACGTTGACGTCTGCCGCGGGCGTTGCGGTGGGGGCCGTGGCGCCGCCGACGATGGGCGTGATTTCGATTTCGGCCAGCGAGGTGGCGGTCGGCGTCGCGTCCGGCTCAATGGTTAGCAGCCGCACCAGTGCGCCCGGTGGCCGCATAAGGCCAAAAGTAAAGGCGGTGGCGATCAGCAACAGCACGAGGCCGATGATCCACCAGACGGGGCGATTGAGGGTTTCCCAGACGGAGCGTGACTTGTTCATGGCGGTGTCGGTTCGGCGGTGATGAGGGATAAATGTAGAAATTTAGAAGCGATCAACGAAGGGCGCGAAGAGCACGAAGGAAGAGCGGTTATGACGTTGCCACGTGCTTCGCGAGTCGCTTGGCGGGCGGCGCGGGGGCAAAGAAGCGGCGCTTTGCGCCGCTTAGGCTAATCCAAGATTACAAATATACCACGGCTGATTGTGATGGAGGTGCGTCGCACTTGGGAAAGTGCAACGCACCGTAGGCTGTGTTGGCCGCACCAGAGAGAGAGTCGGCCGTGCGTCGCACCTTCTGAGGTGCGTTGCACATCCAACATGGCTTATCCCGGTATAGTTGATTTCCTGAAATAGCCTTAGGGAACGCCAACGCGGATGGTGATGCGGTCGACATTGTTGTTGACGACTTCGACGGACTGGTGGATGAGCGCGCCCCACCAAATTGTGCCCTCGCGCAGCGGCTCTTCGTCGATGATGATGCAGCCGCCGGTGCGACCGCGCTCGCCGGGGTCGAGATACCACTGCTCGCGCCCTTCGTCGTCGAGCCGCATTGCCAAATCTTCCTGGTAGCCCACGGCCCAGCGAAAGGGAATGTCGTTGACGGAAGATTGGTAGTTAACGCCAAAGCGCCAGACGCCGGGCTGCTCTTCCCAGGATTCTTCTGCTTCACGCACCGAGAGCGTATTGTAATTTTCGCTGAGCCGGTACGTCTCGCCCGGCCACGGCCCGGAGGTGCGGATGGGCACGGTTCCTTCGTTGACCACAACGGCCTTGACGCAAATCTGCTCGCCCAGCATCACGCTGACGTTGCGGTTCATGTCGACGCTGCGATTGGTCTCCTCGTCCGCCCAGCTGTCGGACCAGTCAGCCAGCCAGGTCAGCTCGCCGCCCGCCACGTCGGCCCGCGGCTGGCCGCTGCTCTCGACCGTCAGCCGATCCTCGACGCGCACGGCGTTGCCCGCCCGGTCGCGCACGTCGACGCGCACGACGTACTCGCCAGCGGGCGGCGGCTCTGCGTTAAGGTCAACGCCGCCGTCGTAGTTGTGCGAGTGGTAGCCGCTCTCGTCCGGCTCCTCCACGCCCTCGTCCTCCGGAATGTTGAAGTGCACCGTGGGCGCATCGGCCTCGAAGAGGTAAACCTGCTTGAAGTCGACATCCTTGGTCAGCGTGTAGCTGACGCTGACGCGGTCTGCAAGCGAATCCTGGTTGGGTGTAAAGGTCTGCGGCACGACGGCAAAGTTCTGGATTTCCGGCAGCTCGCTGTCCCCGTCGCGCAGGGTGATTTGGCCGCTGGTGGACTCCGTCTCGCCGCTGTCCGCCGTCGCTTCAATGGTCCACGTGTAGTCGCCGTCGGCCAGCACCCGGCTCAGCACCTCCTGGCGATCGGCGTTGCTTTCGATCAGGTGCGGCTTGTCGATCACGCCGCCCCAGTCCACGCGGTAATCGTCCGGGGCGCGGCGCTGCTCGTTGCGAAAGTAGAAGCGCTCGCCCGCTTCGTTCTCGAAATAGATGCTCACGTCCGCCGCGCGGCGCAGGCTGTAGGCAATCGAGACGGCGTCGGTGTCGCCGTCGGCGTTGGGCGTGATGGTCTCGGCGCTAAACGAGGCGTCGTAGAGCAGCGGGCCCGTCGCCAAATCGAGCCGACCACAGGAAACAAGCAAAAGCATCAACGTGAAGACGCAGAGGCGCAGGGCAGCGGTTTGGTAAAGCTGTTGATTCATTGGTCGCAAAAAATTCTCCGATCTACTCCATCAGTCTAGCAGATCGGCGGGGGATTTCCAAGAACGTTTATTCTGATGGCTTGGACTGGCGCCGCAGCTCGAAATTGCGGCGGACGAAGCGCAGGTCGCGGGGGAAGGCGGAATCGGCCAGCGAGCGATCGGAAGACCAGGGCGCGTAGGGGGCCATGACGAGGGTGCTGATAGCGATCAGCGGCCGGTCGTAGTTGACGCGCCAGCCGGCAAAATCCAGCCACGCCTGCTCGCGGTCCGCCTTGAGCGGAACGCCGTCCGCGGCGAGCTCATTCCAAACTTCGTCAAATTCCCAGCGGGTAACGCTGATGGGCGTGTCGGGGAAAGTGGGCTTGGCGCTGTAGGGCACGCTAAAGAATTCGGCAATGCGCTGGAGGGCGAGATAGCCGGCGCGGATGCAGAGCTCGGCCTGTGGCTCGCGCGGTTTATCCACCGCGGCCGCCAGAAACGACGCGGAATCCAGCACCGCCCCCGCCGCGGTGATCCAGGAGTATTCGGGCTGCGGCGAACGAAAAAAGACGAGCGCCGCCAGCGAGGTGTGGCTCTCTTCCAGGTCGGCGAACCAGCTTTCCCACATGGCCCAGAAAGTGCCCAGATTGTTCAGATTACCGATGCGGTGATTGCGCAAGATAAAGGCCGCGGCGGTGGGCGGCGAGCCCGCGCGGACGTCGAGCTGCGTCACGGCGACTTCGCGCTTGGAGAAGGCCGTGTACATGGTGGGCAAGTAGGCAATCAGCAGCGCGATCAGCATCAGCCCCAGCGCGGCCTCGCTAAACTCCATCAGCGTGTGGAAAAATTGCTCGTCGCTGGCGTAGCCGAGCGTAAGCAGCGACGAGCCGCTGATGCGCAACGCCATCGTCCACGGCTGCACGCCCGTGGCCCAGAACATCATGGCGTAGCCAATTGTCAGCAGCGTAAGCCAGACGGGCAGCAGCAGAAAGAGGCTAACGGGCGCGTAGAGCGCCATCACCTGGTCGCGCGCCTCGAAGGTGTCCAGCCAGCGCAGGCGAAATTCCCACAGGTGGCGCAGGCTGGTGAAGACAAAGGCCGAGATGGGGTCTCGCGCGCTGCGGGGCAGGATAAAGGTGCGGATCGTAGAAAGCACGGCGACCAGAACAATGGCCAGGCCCGCCGCGAAAACCAGCATCGATAGCGCAATTTGGGCAAGGGTCAGCAGCATGGTCTTCTTGATTTGCTAGCAGCGGTAAATTCGCTTACGCGCTGGGCACGTTGCGCACGGCATAGCGCCGCGAGGTGCGGGCGATCAGAATTGTGCCCAGCACCGTTGGCCCCAGGGCGTAGAGCCAGAAGACGACGCCGTTTGCTCCCAGCGGCTCAATGTTGACCAGGAAGGCCGTCCACGCGGCGATGTAGGACGATCCCATCAAGATGAGGTGGGTGCGCAGCAGCTTGCTGGCCCGCCCGCGCGGAGCAGTCCGCCGGGCGTGTCGCCACTGGCGGAGAGCCGCCCAGCCGCCAACCACCCAGGCCAGGGTAAGGAGGCCAATCACCAGCAGGAACGTGCTGCCGTCCCCAATGGAAAGCGGGACGGCAAGCACGCTCATGCCAATCATGCACACGCCGTAGCCGCGCCCCACCCAGCGATGCCACGCGGCTCGCTTACCAAACTTGGCGCTAACGATGGCGACAAAGCCGAGCAAGAAGCCTGCACTGCCCAGGAGAATGTGTACCGAGCGAGCAATCTCACTATTTGAAGCAAGGATAGTGTTCATTGTTTACGCCAACCGAGTCAGCTCATGGTAAAGTGGTTGAAAGATGTCGAAAACGTGTCGATAGATAATAATTGGAACATCTTATGACTCGAATTCCAGAGACAGCCCCCATCAGCAATCTTAATACGAAGCAGGCAGAAATTTTGGCCCAAATGGATAAGGGGCCGGTACTTCTGCTTTCCCGCAGCACGCCGGTTGGCGTTTTGGTCAGCATCGACGAGTGGAACGCCGCTGCCGATCAGCTTGATAAACTTACCTTTTTGCAGGAGTTCGTCCACAAAAAGCGTCAAATTGCTGGAGGGCCAGCCGTGACGCTCGATGAGGTTGTGAGAAGCGCTGAACCGAATGCTGAGGTTCTCGCGTGAGGCCGTGGCGCTGGCAAATTCCCCGGCTTTACCAAGCCTATATTGCAACGCAATTCCAATCTGGCTTCGGTGCTCTATTTGATGCCTTAAACCATGTGGAGCAAACGGCTGACGGCACTTCCGAGCTGGGGGCCATCGTCGAATGGGAGGAGGACGTGTTTGAGTGGATAGTCGCTGACCATCGGATTCCCTACGAGCGGCTACGTGAACAGATGGCGCTTTACATGGTTGATATTCAACCTCTCGAAGATCGTCTGGGCGAGTAGAACAGCAGCAACCAATCAAGAATCCTCTATCTTCCCTAGCCCCGCGAACCCATCACCACGGCAGCAGCCGCGCCAAATTACCGCCCTTTACTTTCTCCCGCTCCGCCTCTGACCAGTGCGCCAAATGCGCATCCACAATCTGCGGCGTGCCGCTGCCCCACACCAAACGCTCTGGCCCAAAGGCGTCGCTCACCAGACGGGTAAAATTTTTGGCCTCCAGATAAAGCGGCGCGTCATCCGAAAAGTGATTGAGGCCGGAGAGCTTCATGTAGACGTTGTCAAACTGGGCGAGCGCGAGGATGTCCGCGTAGTGGACGGCGTGGCTGCGGTGCGGCTCGGCCAGGTGATCGATGAGCACGGGGTAGTCGGGGTAAGCGCGAATCAGCTCCGCCACCTGCGCACCGTATTCGGGCGTAATGTGCAGTTCGATCACCAGCCCCAGCTCGCCCGCCCGCTCCCACAGCGCGCGGACGCCCGCTTCGTCAAAGCGCTCGAAGTAGGCTTTTTCGCCGGAGTAGGTGTGGAAGCGCGTGGCGATAATTTTTGGCTCCTGCTCAGCCAAAGCCGTCAGCTTAGCGGGCGCCTTCTCATCCCGTGGGTAAAACAGGCTTGTGCCCAGAAAGCGATCCGGCTCGCGCGCCAAACAGTCCAGCAGCAGCCGGTGATCGTCGCCGTAGGGTTCGGGATGCACCAGCACCGCGCGGTCGATGCCCTCGCTCTTCATGTGAGCAAGATAGTCGGCCAGCGGATCGTCGGCGCGCGCCGACGGAGCGGGCACGTAGGTGGCTTGGGGGTGGAAGGGATAGCGCGTCGTGTCGGCGCTGAAGATGTGGACGTTCCATTCGATGATCATGGTTGAGCCCCCGCCTCCGCCACCTGGCCATGCTCCTTGAGCCAGTGCAGCAGCTCCCTTTTGCTCGACGTTGCCAGCGCAATCGACGTGTCCGCCGCGCCGTAGTAGAAGTTGAGCGAGTCACCGTCGTCCCCCTCGGTAAAGCCGCTGACAAAGACCACGTTGTCGATGTCGCCAACGCGCTCGTACTCTTCTTCCGGACCAAAGACCCACTCGTCGCTGCGCAGCAGGCAGCGGCTGGGTTCGTCCAGCGCAAAGAGGGCCAGCCCCTGCCGGTAAAGCCCACCGGAAACGGTGCGCCGCACGCCGTGGTACATCACCAGCCAGCCTTCGTCGGTGCGGATGGGCGGCGGCGAGAGACCAATTTTGTTGGCATCCCACCACGCGCCCTGCCGTGCGCGCAGCAGCGTCTTGGTGCGCCCCCAATCGGACAGATTGGCGGAGTATGAAATCGCCATGTCGGCGCGTACCGCCGTCATCGGGCGGTGAATCATCGCCCACGAATCGCCGATGCGGGTGGGAAAGAGCGCCGCATCCTTATCCTCCGGCGGGATGCAGACGCCGTAGCGCTCGAAGGTGTGGAAATCCTCAGTCGTTGCCAGCGCAACACACGGCCCTGCTTCGGAGTAGGCCGTGTACGTCACAACATATTTGCCTAGCTCCTCCACATAGACAATGCGCGCATCCTCCACCCCCCACGTCTCATCCGGGTGATTTTCGGGATCGGGCGCAAAGGTTGGCTCCGGATCGATCTGCCAGTTGTCGACGCCGTTTTTCGAGCGGGCGGCCGTTAGGTGCGACATGCCGCGCCTGTCCTCCACGCGACAGAGCAGCAGCGTCGTGCCGTCTTGCAAACGGGTCGCGCCGGGGTTGAAGACAATGTGGGCGGCATAGGGCCAATCGTCTGCCGTGAGAATTGGATTGTTGGGGTGTCGCTGAATCAACTTCGGGTAATGCGTATTGCGGGAAGACATTGATGCTCCTGATCGATGGGGGTGGGTCACTTGAGTATTGCTCGGTAGACATCAACGTAGCCGCGCACCATTTGTTCCCGGCTAAAGCGATGCTCCACGTGCTGGCGAATCGCGCGCCGGTCAAGATTGTCCAACTGGGCGAGGGCGACCGCCGCTGCCTCCACATCGTCCACCACGAAGCCCGTTGCGCCGTGCGCGACGACTTCGGGAATTGAGCCGCGCGGGGTAGCGATCACGGGCGTGCCGCAGGCCATGGCTTCCACCATGCTCAGGCCAAAGGGCTCGTCGAAGTTGATCAGGTGCAGCAGCGCGCGCGCGCCGCCCAGAAGCTGGTCTCGCTGTGTCGGGCCTACCGAGCCAACAAAATCAATTTTACCATCTTTCAGGTGAGGAGCAACCTCGCGCGCGAAGTAATTTTCATCCTGCACGATGCCGGCCAAAATCAGCCGCGTATCGAGTCGACGCGCCACCTCGATGGCCTCCGCTGTGCCCTTGTCCGGGTGGATGCGCCCAAAGTAGAGCAGGTAATCATCGGGCGTTTCGCGCAGCGTAAATTGCGGCAGGTCGATGCCGTGGTAGACGGTGGCGGCGTAGCTCAGCGAGGGATGACGATCGGCATCGCTGATGGAAACATAATGAGTGGAGTCGTTGTACTTTTGGTAAACGGGCAGGATGCGCTCGGAGGAAAAACCGTGGATCGTGGTCACGACGGGCGTCGACACCAGGCCGCTGTAGGAGAGCGGCAGAAAGTCGAACTGATTGTGGATCAGGTCAAACTCGTCGGCGCGTTCAAAAAGCTCGGCAATGTGCAGACACTCCCACACCTTCGCATCCAGCGACGAATCCTCCGAGTAGGGCCGCGGCACCACGCCCGCCAGCGTCGCCGACGTTTCTGAATCGAGGGTGGCGAAGAGGGTCACCTCAATTCCGGCGGCGACCAACCCCTCCGTTAGCAGCGAGGTGATCAGCTCCCACGGGCCGTAGTGGCGGGGCGGCACGCGCCAGGAGATGGGGGCGAGCATGGCAATATGCATGAGATTGATTTGGCCGGAAAGCGTACGGGCACGCCATGGCGTGCCCGTACACAACGAAACTTGAAAGTCGAGAAGATTTTGTCTTGCTTAACCCGCCAGCCACGACGTGCGATGGCCGTGCGCGCTCCCGTTGGTCTGCACCAGCCCGCGATGCCCCACGCCATCCTCGCCGTTGCGCAGAGCGGGCACGGCAACGTGCGACGGAAAGACGCGCACGGTTTGCTCGATGGACTGCTCGATCTCGAGCCGGGAGAGCAGGAAAGCCAGCGTCGATTCCGCGCCCTGGTTGCGATTGACGCGGTCCGGGTGCAGCCCGTCGCGGCAGCCGCCGGTTGTGGGGTCGTAAAGGGCCAGGCCAATATCGTTGAGGCCGAAGAACCAGTTGAAGGCGAACTCCGCATGGCTGCGCCAGCGCTCGTCCCCCGTGATGTGGTAGGCCTGGAGGCAGGCGGAAACGGTCGAGTGCGCCTCGATCGGCTGCTGATCAAAGCGGGCCTTTTGCTGGCCGCGCCGGTAGAAGTCGTTGCAGCCAATCGGCGCAAAGTGGCCGTTCGTGTACTGCTCCGTCATCAGCCAGGCCAGCGATTCCAGCCCGGCTTCGGTCATGTCCGCCCGCTCCATCCACTGGCCGCAGAGCAGCAGCGCGTGGGGAAGCTGGGCGTTGGCGTAGGTGAGAATGTCCTCGAACCAGCACCAGTTCTCTCCTTGCTCAGCGGCGCGATTTTGCTGGTAGAGCGTCAGCAGCCGCTCGCCCAGCTCGGCGCGCACCGAATGCGCCAGCCTGTCGCCGGAGAAGGTGCGCAGGTATTCGTGGATGCCCAACAGCGTAAAAGCCCAGGCGCGCGGCGAAGTAAAGCCGACGGTCGGGTGGAGCGTGCGGGCAAAAATTTCGTTGGCAAAGCCGCGCAGCCCGTCATCCGCCGAGCGGCCAAGCACCGTGCCCAGCGCCCACAGCGCCCGTGCGTGGCTATCCTCCGAGCCAACCTCCTCCAGCCAGTGCCGGTCGAAGCGCATAAAATTGCGGAAGCGCCCCAGCTCGCGGTTAAAGGCGTGGCCCAAAAAGGCCAGGTAGCGCGTCGACAGCGGCTGGGTCAGGGTGGCGTCGCAGCCAAATTCCTCCAGCAGAGTAGTCAAAATCAGCGCGCGCGCGTTGTCGTCGGTCGTATAGCCTTCGTTGTAGTTGGGAACGGTGAAAATCGCGTGCTGGATCAGCCCCGTGTCATCCGTGAGCGTGTGCAGGTGATTGAGGTTGAGCGGCGGCAGGCGGCGGCTGGAGTAAGTTAACAGGCGCGCCGACGGCAGCGGGGGCTGGCATGACATCACTACGGGCAGCGCCGGTAGCGGGGCAACATTGCCCATGCGCGCGCGACCAAAGCTCTCGCAGTAGCGCTGCGCCACCTCGGACCAAACCATCTGCCGACCCAGCGTGTAGGCCCGCTTGCGCATGGCGTGGCGCACCGCTTCGTGATCGAGCAGATCCGTCACCTGCTGCGCCAGCGCATCAGGATCGTCAAACGGCACGAGCCGACCGCGCTCTTCATCCAGCAGCTCCTCGGCGTACCAGTAAGGCGTGGAGACCACGGCCTTGCCCGCGCCCACGGTGTAGGCCAGCGTGCCGGAGGTAATCTGCGCCTGGTTGCGGTAGGGCGTGATGTATATGTCCGCCGCGCCAATGTATTTGACCAGCTCGTCCAGCTCCACAAATTTGTCGTGGAAGCGCACGATGTCCGCCACGCCCAGCTCCTCCGCCAGCGCAACCAGGCTCTCCCGGTAGCGCTCGCCCTCGTAGGCGACAACGTTGGGGTGGGTGGCCCCCAGCAGCAGGTAGACAACGTCCGGGTGCCGGGCGCGAATGGCCGGCAGCGCGCGGATCACATTTTCGATGCCCTTGTTCTCGCTCAGCAAGCCAAAGGTCAGCAGCACGCGCTTGCCCTCGACGTCGAACTCGTCTTTGTAGAAGTTGGGGTCGACAAAGGGCACGTCGGGAATGCCGTGGGGGATGAAGTCGATTTTGTCGGGCGAGATGCCGTAAATCTCGTGCAAAAACGTTTGCCCTTTTTCGCTCATCACCACCAGCCGATCCGAGAGGTGCGCCACCTCGATCAGCACCGCGCGCTGTTTGGGCGTCGGCTCGCGCAAAACGGTGTGCAGCGTCGTCACCACCGGCATGCGCAGCGCACGCAGCAGCGTCAAAATATGCTCGCCATCCTCGCCGCCAAAGATGCCGTACTCGTGCTGCAGGCAGACCATCTCCACATCGTTGATGTTGAGGAAATTGGCGGCCTGCTGATAGGAGGCTAGCTCTTCCTGCTCGATTTCAAAGCGGACATCGTCGGGGTAATTGTACTCGTGGCCGGGGTCGTTCACGGCGAGGGCGAAGCAGTGTGTGGCGGGGTATTGCGCGGCCACCGCTCGACAAATATCTGTCGTAAAGGTGGCGATGCCACAGCGTCGCGGCAGATAGTTGCCGATAAAGGCAACGCGGCCCAGTTGCAGAATGGGCTGGGCCTGCTTGGCGTTCACGAGATCGTGGAGGTTGTTCACGGATGCTCTTCCTTTCAACTAGCGCACTCCCCTTTCCTGGCAAGACGATAGATCAATAAAATTTAGCGCTAGATTCACATAACCAAACGAAACTGAGATTGTAGTATACGGAAGGCGTTGCCGAACAAATGTACGTAGAATTCCGATTAACGGCGGTCGCGGGGTAGACGTTGGGGTATAATAAAGAGGAGGGCAGTTGACCAGATTGGGACTGGAAGGGCATAGGATATTTGTCTTAATAAGGACAAATTGGAAGATGGTTTGTCAGTAATAACTTAAAGAACAAAAGGGGCCGAACAGGCAAATTCGCAGGGTGAGCGTTCGGAAAAATGCATGGAAGCTATTCAAGCAGAGGCAGTACGCTTTGGCACGCTTTCCGGACGGACGCGCTGAATTTCTTGTCGCTGCTAATGGTGGACAAGCGAAGCTGATTGGGGAGATTAAGTGCGAGAATATGGGTGGGCGAAAGCAGGGCGGTCACTGCCCAAGCAGAGGGGGGCAGTAGCTTAGGCCATCGATGTTTCCTTTGGGTTAAAGCCGGGCCGTACAAAGTTGTGCGCCGCCGGGAACGCCCGCTCGGCTTCGCGCCGCAGCCCGTTTAGATGGGCAAGCAGGTGCAGCAGTAGTTGTAAATGCCCTCGATCAAATCGGGGTTGTCAGCAATGCTGCGGAGGTCGTCGGTGTTCATATTGCCTCCCCCATCGACATCCCCGACAGCGCCGCGCCCTCGACGCGCGCGCCGTCAAACGCGTCGCCGCCGAAGTAAAGCGGCGGTAGCCCCTCGGCCAGCAGATGCGGTGCACCGTGCAGCACCTTGGGCTGCGAATAGCGCCAGCGCTTGACCTGTGCCTCGCGAATCGACGCGCCGGGCGCGAGCAGCGCCTCCATCTGCGCCCGCATCGGCGGCAGCACCACGTCGTCCGGCTCTTCGTAAAGCCGCGCGCTAAAGTCCGGGTCGGCGTGCAGGGTGATCAGCTTGGCTTCGGGCGAAATGCCCTTGCGCTGGTTGTCGGCGATCCACTGGAAGGTCTCATCCTGGCGCTGCACTGCCCCCGGCTCCGGCAGGTTGACTTCGCCCTCGATCCAGAAGAGCCCGCACAAACAGGGATCGTATTCGATGCGCTCCAGCGCCGCGCGATCCCCCTCGCTCAACTGCGTGCCGCCCGCATCGAGCAGCGCCAGCGTCTGCGGCACGGGCGAGGTGATCACGAGCGTCTTCGCGCCGTAGACGTTGCCCTGCTCGTCGGTGAGCTGCCAACCGTCGCCGTCGGGCATTACAGTAGGGGACACGGTGGCAATGCGCACGCTCGTCTGGATATCGACGTTCTGCCTCTCCAGCTCCGATGCCAGATGCTTTGTCAGTTGATTAAAGCCGTTGTGAACGGCATAGCGCGGGTGGCCGTCGCGCTCATTGCCGCTCTTCGCACTGCTCGCACCCAATTCGTGCGCCCAGCCGCTGGACCAGGCGTAGATCAGCCCATCTTTCTGCCAGCGGTCGACGTAATCCTGAAACTTGTCGCTGCGCACGGTGAAAAACTGTGCGCCGTGGTCGGCCCGGCCCGGCCCGATCCGCCGCGTCGCCAGCCGCCCGCCCACGCTGCGGCCCTTGTCTACAATGAAGATGCTGCGCTCGTCGCCGCGCTGTCGCAGCGTGGTGGCGGTCATCAAGCCGGACAGCCCCGCGCCGATAATGAGAAGGTCGGTGTTGGTCATAGGTTTTGGGAATTTAAAGTAAAGTCAAGATGGGAAGAGGGATTTTGGGCTAGAGCCAAGTGAACGGACGAAACGGCGTTTCACCCCCTCCCCGCCTCCCCCAGGATGGGGGAGGAGCCGCGACTGGACAGACGACGGATCGGCTCCCTCCCCAGGATGGGGAGGGCTGCGCTCTCGCGCTGTTTGCGAGCGGGGTCAACCGCTTGGCTATGCAAAAGGGGCGGTAAACACTCCTGTTCCAACTTGACCTCAGTTTAGTTGATTGAACGCGGCGAAGGCAACCGCAGCGCGTGAATTACGTCGAAGAAAAACAGAAACGCGCCCTGCAAAATAATCCCATACCCGTGGCCGCGCACGCTGCGGTCGCGCTCGCCCTGGGCGCCGTTGAAGCGGTGGGCAAACCACCAGCCGCCGACCATGTAGCCCACGTCCAGCGCGGCGTTGAGCCAGAGCAGGCGACGCAGCTTGCGCGCCTGCTCTGCGGCGTGGAGCTGCTTTTCCAGCGGCAGCCTGTCGCGCACTTCGCGCTCGTTCTTGGCCGCGCCTCGCCGCCCGGCCAGCGCAATGGCGGCGTCAATTGCGCCCCAGGCGAGCGCCTGGATGCTCGCGGCCTGCCAGAATGCACCAAGTCGCCGCCCGTTCAGCCGGAGCTGCACCAGCCCACCAGCGAGCACGCTCAGTGCGCTCCACCCCAGCAGGCGGTTGCCCACCTTGCGCTGGAAATTCCACACGGCCTGGGCCGACTCGCTTTGGTGCGAGGTTGATTGTGTCATAAGTCCAACTGTCCCTTCGTTCCTTCCGCATAAGCCGACAAAATCTTCTCCGCCACCGTCTGCGGCTCCAGCGCATCCTTGGGCAAACGCAGCGGCATCTTCTCCCACAGCGGCGTGTCCACGGCGGGCGGCCGCACGTTGGTGACTTTGCGCTTGCGCTGCTCTTTGCCCAGCGCCGTGCAAAATGCTTCCAGCCCCGCTTTGGCCGCGGCGTAGGCCGTCAGCCCCGGCAGCTGTAGCTTTTCGCTGTAGGCGCCCAGGTAAAAGAGATGCGCATCGGTTGCCAGCAGCGGCAAGCTGTGATGGGTGGCGATGTACGCGCCCGTTAGGTTGGCGTCGAGAATGCGCCGCCACGTCTCCACCTCCATCTCGTCGACCTTGCTGCCGGTGATGTCGCCCACGCTGTAAATCCAGAGGTTGATCTCGTCCAGCTCGCGCGCCACCCGCATCACGGCCTGCTGCGCCGAAAAATCGTCGCCCGGATCGGCGTCGACGTAGAGCGTTGCGTCCTCCAGCCCCTCGCCGTGGCGCGAGAGCGCGGCCACCTGCCAACCGTCGTCCAGCAGCGCGGTCACCAGCGCGCGCCCAATGCCGCCGCTCGCGCCCCAAATCATTGCGTTTCTTGCCATTAAATCTCCCATAGCGTCTTTAGTTGATTTACCCTTTATTGTGACGCCGCCGTCGAGAAGACGCAGTAACGAGGCTCGCGATTATCTCGCGCAGCGAGAAGGCCCGAGAGGTGGCCCAATGACCTAGTGTCTTGTCAAGGCTGAAATGATGGGAATTGTAGGTGCGGTTTTCAACCGCACGGTCGTGACCTACCCTTTCGCATTGGTCTAGCGAAGAGGTAATCTACGCTTGCGCAGCTGGAAGCAGCGCCTACGATTCCCATCAAATTACGCTTGACGCGACACTAGTACAGTGTAATCGAGATTATGAGTAGATAAGGGTAAGCGATAAAATACGTCCCAACGCGAAGCAAGGAGCAAAAGAAGGAGGTTTGCATGGGACGCAAAAAGCATATAAATAACGTCAGATTGCCGGGCGAAGAACGTAGCTACCTCAATCGGCTAACCCTGGGCGGCGTGAGGAGTGTACGCAAACTGAATCGGATAAAGATATTGCTGTTGAGCGATGAAAATCATCATCAAGGGCAGAAAACAGACCAAGAGATTGCCGAGAAGCTCGACACGAGCCTGTCGACGATAGACCGGATTCGGCGTCGCTATGTGCAAGAAGGGCTCGAGGCGGCGATTAGTGAAAAGCCAAGAAGCGGTCGCGCCCGCACCATCAGCGGCGAGCAACGGGCCAAAATCACCGCGTTGGCCTGTTCAGAACCGCCAGCGGGGCGTAGCCAATGGAGTTTGCGCCTGTTGGCGGACAAGGCGGTGGAACTCGAGTTGGTTGAGCACATCTCCCACAACGCCGTGGGCGAAATTCTGAAAAAAACACGGTCAAGCCTCACTTAGTCCGCCAATGGTGCCTGGGCAAACTGACGCCTACCTTTCTGGCGCAAATGGAATATATGCTAGCCATCTACGCCCGTCCCTTTGACCCGCTGCGCCCGCTCTGGTGTTTCGATGAGCGGCCCTGTCAACTGATTGGCGACACGCTCGTCCCCTTGCCCGTTGAACCCGGCAAGCCAAAACGACAAAACTACGAGTACGAGCGCCACGGCGTCTGCTCCGTTCTCCTGGCCGTGCAGCCCCTCACCGGACATTGCTTTGTGCAGGTACGAGACCGACGCACCGGACAGGACTACGCCGAGTTCATGGACGCCTTCGTCGAGGAACACTGTCCGCCCGGTGGTCAGATTCAACTGGTGCAGGACAACCTAAGCACGCACACCTACACCTCATTTTACAACGCCTTTGAACCGGCGAAGGCCTTCGCCTTGATGCAGCAAATTCAGATGCACTACACGCCCAAAAAGGCCAGTTGGCTCAACATGGCTGAAATCCAACTCTCGCTTCTATCTCGGCAATGCCTGAAGCGGCGCATCGCCTGTCAAGTCGAATTGAGCCGTGAAGTCCTCGCTTGGGTTGAAACGCGCAATCGAACCCCTGTTCCTATTCGCTGGCAGTTCACACCCGAAATGGCCCGCCAGACCTTCAACCGCTTTTACCCTAACCCATCAAAACTTCAATGACAGTGTACTAGTACATGAAGGCATAAACGATTGGGCAGATAGTGAGTTGGCCCGACCAGCGCCAACCGGCTTTAGCCGGTTTTCCCCAGGCAAGCTGGTGGGCTTCAGCCACCAGTGGGATGGCTTGCGAAACTGCTCAACCATTTACTGTTCGACCATTTACGCCCAACGACCTATCAAAAGCTCCCGCCGTTTTCGCCACGCCTCTCGCGAGCCCGCCGTAGCGCAGGTGGAGCAATCCGTGTGGGGTTACCCTACATTCATCGTATTAGCACGACAACGAGACTTTGACGCAGGAGTGCAGGGACGCGGAAAGAATACCGCTGGCGACCAACGCTTTGCGCCTTTGCGTCCCCGCGTTGATTTGCTCAATTTTAAGTCGAGTGCGCCCTCATCCCCAGCCCTTCTCCCAGGATGGGAGAAGGGAGCCAAGCTCTCCCCTCTCCCACTGTGGGAGAGGGGCCGGGGGTGAGGGCCACTTTCCCACTGTCAACGGGACCTAAGCAATCGACAAGTCCGCCGCCACCATCTCCGCCGCCACCTTGCCGGAAAGCGTCACCATCGGCACGCCGCCGCCGGGGTGCGTCGTGCCGCCAGCAAAGTAGAGATTCTTCACCTTGCGCGCGCGATTGGGCGGGCGACGGAAGGCGTTGAGCGCTTTGTTGGACGAGACGCCGTAGAGCGCCCCCCGCCACGCGCCGCTGGTGGTGCGAATATCAAGCGGCGTCAGAATTTTTTCGTGGCGGATGCGGTCGCGCACGTCTACGCCAAAGTTGGCGAGCGTTTGCAGCACGCGATCGCGGTAGGCGCGGGCTTCGCGCTGCCAGTCGAAGTGGCCGTCCGCGGGCGGGGCGTTGACGAGAACGAACCAATTTTCATGGCCCGGCGGCGCGTGGTCGGCGTCGACTTTGGAGGTGATGGAGACGTAGACGGTAGGCTCCTGCGGGGGAATGCCGCGCTTGAAGATGTCGGCAAACTCGCGGCGGTAGTCGTCGCAGAAGAAGATGTTGTGCTGAATTAGCTGCTCGGTTTGGGGCGTGCTTTCGACGCCGAGCAGCAGCACGAAGCCCGAACAGGAGGGCTCAACGTTTTCAAAGCGACGCAGCCCCGCCGCGCCAATATCGTCCGGCAGCAGCCGCTCATAAACTGTTGCCACATCGACGTTGGCAACGACGGCGTCCGCCTGCACACGGCTTCCATCGGCCAGCGTCACGCCCGTCGCGCGCGCCCTGCGTCCAGCCGTGTCGACATCGATCTGCTGTACGCCACAGCCCGTGTGAATGTCCACGCCCAGCTCCAGCGCCAGCCGCCGCATCCCGTCCGCCACGGCGTGGATACCGCCGCGCGGATACCAGACGCCGCCGGTCAACTCCACGTGGGCGATCACGCTGAGCATGGCGGGCGCTTGATAGGGCGAGGCACCGGTGTACGTGGCGTAGCGACCAAGCAGCTGACGCACGTAGCGCGAGTGGACGTTGCGCTCGATCAGGTCGCTGAGCGTGCTCGTAAAGTCGACGCGCAGCAGGTCGCGCGGGTGGACTTGGGTAAAGGAGCGCAGGCTGGGCGGCTGGCCATAGATGAAGACCGGGCCGGCGATGCGGTGCACGCGCGCGGCGTAGGCCAAAAAGCGCAGGTAGCCCTCGACGTCGCGCTCGTCGATCTGCTCGATTTGGCGCAGCATGTGGGAGAGATCGCGCGTGGCGCTCAGCGTCGTGCCGTCGAGCCACCGGTAGCGCGTCAGCGGCTCGACGGGGAGCAGGTCGACGTAGTCGCCAAGCTCGCGCCCGGCTTCGGCAAAGAGCTGCTCAAAGACGTGGCGCATCGTGATGATCGAGGGGCCGGTGTCCCAGTAGAAGCCGTGGGCGCGGTACTGGTTCATCTTGCCGCCGACAACGGGATTCTGCTCGTAGACGCTGACTTGGCAGCCGCGCGCCGCGAGCCGAATCGCCGCGCTCAGGCCGCCGATGCCCGCGCCGATGATGGTGATTTGGGGTGGGGTCATAGTGGGTGGGTGTCCAGACGAGGAGTGAGCACGCCCACGTGCGAACGGGTCGTACACGGTGCTCAATTGTCACATACAGTTGTCATACAAGATGGGGCCGGCACGGGGCGCGCCTACTCCTCGATTACCTTGCTAACTCTCTGCCCCGTCCGAATCGTGCGACCTTTCCAGCGCGGCCCGCCAAAGCGCAGCTGCCACCAGATTGAGCGCATCGCAATCCCCGTCATCATCAGCACCGAAAGGGGGAGAAAGGCGGCGTCGCGGGCGCGCTGGCCGGTGAGGCGGGCGGTGAAGGCACGCAGGCCGACGCCCGCGGCGACAAGCGCCGCGGGCCAGGCGGGCCAGCCCCACGCCATCTCCTTCAGCCCAACGTTGCGCCGTCGACCGCGCGCCAGCCAGAGCCACGGCATTACAAAAATCGAAAGGTGGGCCAGCGTGGAGAGCAGCAGCAGCGCAATCGATTGCCCGTGACCCGCCAAGATATTTTTCGCGTAGCCATCAAGAACCTCGCGGCGATTTTGATACATGCGGCAGGTCAGCAACCCGCTGCCGTCCACCATGCGCAGCCGCATCCGCTGCTGCTTGCACTGCTGCGCCAGCATCATATCCTCCAGCACGCTATCTTTTACGGCGGCGTGGCCGCCGCAGCGCGCGTAGGCTTGGCGCGTAAAGGCGAGGCACTGGCCATTGGCCGCGCCCGTGCCCGGCCAGTTCGTATCGTTGAACAAGCGCACGGGCATGTAGCCCATTACCACCATCCCCATCAGCGGCACAACCAGCCGCTCGGCCCAGGTCACGGTGATCTGCGTCGGCCACACGGTGAGTACGTCGACGTGGGGTCGCTGCAGCTCCTGCGCAACCGCCGCCAGCGCGCCGGGCTGCCAGCGCACGTCCGCATCGGTAAAAATGAGCAGCTTGTGGCGCGCAGCTTGCGCAAGCTGGTGACAGGCCCACGTCTTGCCCACCCAGTCGTCAGGTTTAGGCGTGCCGGCCACCACGCGCACGCGGCTGTCGCCCGCCGCCGCCCGCCGCGCTTCGACCAGCGTCTCATCCTCGGATTGGTCGTCGAGCACAAGCAGCTCAAAGTCGCCGTGATTCTGCGACAGCAGGCTGCGGATCGTGCTGCCGATATTGTGCTGCTCGTTGCGTGCGGGAATCAGAATCGAGACGCCGGGGGCAGCGTCGACTTGGTTGCCCGCGTCTACTGGCTGGAGCCGGGGAAAGAGGCGGCGGTTGGTGAGGGCGATGCCCCACATGCCCGCGAGCGACAGCGTGGCAAAGCTGGGTAGGATGACCATAGAATCGTTTGGTGATGAAGATAAATCGCTGATAGCGGAGCCTAAGGCAATTCCAGGAAATTAACTATGCCAGGATAAGCCATGTTGGATGTGCGACGCACCTCAGAAGGTGCGACGCACGGTCGACTGTCTCTCTGGTGCGGCCAACGCAGCCTGCGGTGCGTTGCACTTGGGAAAGTGCGACGCACCTCCATCACAATCAGCCGTGGTATATTTATAATCTTGGCTTAGCCTAAGTTTGCCTTACTTTTCACAATTCTCAGTTATTTTCCAAGTTGAAAGTGCGGCCGCGTCGCCAACTCGCGCCGCTGTTTCCAAGCAACGATGGCAAAATTCCCCAGCCAAGTCAGTAGGATTGTTGGCCAAAGCGGGGGGCGAATTGTCCAGCCACCGTCCAGCGGCGGCACGATCACGAAGTAACCCAGCAGCCCGACCAGCGTCACCAGCACGATCCACCCGTCCGGCTTGACTACGCGCGACGCCAGCCCCAGCAGCAGCCCGCCGACCAGCGGCCCCTCCCATGCCGTCAGCGCAATCCAGACGCCGCCGGTCGCGGCCACGGCCTTGCCGCCGCTGAAGCCGAGAAAGGGCGAAAAGGCGTGACCCGCAATCGGCATCACGGCAATCAGCGCCATCGGAATTCCTTCGACGCCTGCGCCGGAAAAGGCTAGGCTCACCGGCACGATGCCCTTGGCAATATCCAGCACCAGCGCCGCCGCTGCGGGGGCACGCCCCTTTTCCCGCTCCCGCGCCGCGCGCATCACGTTGGTCGCGCCGGGGTTGCCGTCGCCAAACTGACGAATGTCCACCCCCAGCCACAAGCGCCCGACGATCAGCGAAAAGGGGAGAGCTCCACAGAAAAAGGCGAAAGTGAGCCAGAGGAGTAAAGATAGATTTTGCATGGTTGGTTGTCCAAGAATAAAGATTGAAGATTGCAGCCAACGTTGGCCTGCAATCTTCAATCTTTATTCTTTACTTTCCTCCATCCCAGCACGACAAACGTCCCCATCGCCACCCCGCCGACTAGCGCCGGCCCCGGCTGCCCCCACAAAATAAGCTGACCGCTCAACTGAAGCGCCCACGTGATCGTGTAGATCAGCAGCAGCGGGCGCGCGGGCACTGTCGGCGGCTGCACGATGGCCGTGAGCAGCGAGGCGGCGAGCCACCAGCCGAAGAAGTTGAGCCAGGGAATGCCAAAGTAGCCGCCGAGCCAGCCGTCATGCGCGGCCCACGTCCAAAAGCCCCAGCCGACCATCTGCGGGTCGAGAAAGAGATCCCAGGCCATAAAGGCGAGGCCGCTGACAAGGATAAAGCGCCAGTTGGTCAGCAAGAATTTAACGCAAAGGCGCAAAGGCGTAAAGGGGAATCTACGTTTACCTGCGTTTACCTGCGGTTGATCGTTCTGTCGAATATGCGTGTAATTGGTTATCAGCTGTGCGACGGCCCAGGCGGGCGGCAGCATCATCAGCCACGCGATGGGGATGACGAGCGGGACGTGACCGATCTGCGGCTGGAGCGCGTTGGTGTAGGCGTAAACGCCAAAGGGCCAGCCCGTGGTGCTGCCGATGCGCTCGATGGCCCACGAGCCGACGCCGATCACCACCACGGCGTAGAGCACGCGCGCCGTGCCCCAGGGCGGCCCCAGCAGGCTCACCACTGTCGCCGCGAGTAGAAAGCTGGTAAAGATGATGGCGAGCGGCAGCGCCGGATCGCCGACCGTCCAGCGCAGCACGGGCACGCTGATCATCGCCAGCAGCCAGGCGATCAGCAGCAGGGCGGGCAGGCGCAGGCGCGGCGCGGTGGGCTGGGAGAAGCGGCGAAAGACGGTGTTCATAAAGTAAAACGAAGCGCTGCTTCGTTCCGAATACTCCTTGGATGGTGGTGGTCAAGCACCCCATGTGCTTGGTCGAGCGGGAGCGAAGCAGCGCTTCGCTTTACAGCGAGCGCGCAAATTCCCGCACCGCTTCTTCAATTTGCGGCCAGCCTCCCTCGCGCACAATCGTCAGCTGGTGATCGGCCTCCACCTCGACAAAATCACGCAGCCCCGGAATCCGCTCGGCCAGGGCACGCGCCAGCATCGGGGCGACCACGTCGTCGCGCGTGCCCTGGATGACGAGCGTGGGCGCGCTGACGTGCGGGGCGGCGCGGTAGCCGAGCTGGCCCGCACGCCGAATTTCGCCGAGCACGCTGGTCGGCAGCGAAATCTGGTTCAGCATGAGCTCCGTCTGCGGGTCGTCCGGATCGGCATCCGGCATGACGCGCAGCAGCTCGCGGCGCACTTGGGGATCGCTCAGCTTGGCGTTCCGAAAGGGGCGCAGCTTGCGCAGAAAGAGCTTGGCGACGGGGTAGATCGCATCCAGCCAGCGATGCTGCACGCGCCAGAAGGGGGCGAGCAGCAGCAGCCCATCCGGCGACGGCACTTCCGCGGCCGCCTGCAGCGAGAGCGCGCCGCCCATCGAGAGGCCGACGAGCAGCACGGTTTCGTAATTGGCTTGCAGGCTGCGCAGGGCGTCGCGCACGCAGTCGCGCCAGTCGTCCTGCGTGTAGTTTGCCAGCTCCTCGCTCTGCACGCCAAAGCCGGGCAGCAGCGGGCCGTGGGTCGACCAGCCGTCGGCGTGCAGGATTTCGGCCACGGGGCGCACCTCGGCGGGCGTGCCGGGGAAGCCGTGGATGAGGAGCGCGGCGCGGGTTGAATTTTCAGCGCGCCAGAAGAAGGGCTGGTGTTCGGGCGTGCTGTAGGGTTGGGGTTGGGACATGGATGTTGGTGGAAAATGTGACAATCACGGGCCGCTGTCTGAAAGGGGAAGCTGTGATGCTTTGGCCCATGACAGTCACATTTGACTTACTCTTCCGGTGTAAACAGCGTAATGACTTTCAGCGCCGCCTCGAATTCGTCGGCGACCGACGCCTCCCACTGCGCGGCGGGCGCTTGAGCCAGCGCGGTAAAGCCCTGCTGCTCGGTGGCGACAAAGACGACGCGGCCCAGTAAAATTTGTCCATCCACCTCGACGCGCCAATTGGCGGCCACGCCTTCGACGCCGCTCACCGCAACCGACACCGGCTCGCCGACCGTTTCCGCAACAGCGTTCTGTGCCACTTGCTCGGCAAAGTCTGCGTAAAGCTGCCCCGTCGTCAGCCGCTCGACGTTGGGGCCGCCGCTGAAGACAAGACGCGCGTTGGCCAGTGGCGCATCGGCGTAGCCCGGCGCGGTGAGGGCGACGGTGCTAGGGCTGGGCTGCGTGATCTCGTAGCCCGCGGGTAGGCGGAAGGCAAAGCCGCCGGGATCGACGCGCTGCTCGTCGCCCAATTCGACGGCGGGCGTTGGCGTGGCGGTCGGCGCGGGCGTCTCCGTCGGCTGGGGCGTGGCCGTGGGCAGCGGCGTCGCGCTGGGGAGGGCGGTGAGCGTAGGGGCGGGCGCTGGCGTGGTGTCGGCCCGCCAGCGACCGCAGCCAGTTGGCAGCAGCGCCACCCCCGCTGCCAACAAAATCACCCAAAGCCCGCGCCGACCACCCAAGCGCCACCAGGAGAAACGCCGCTGGGAAAAATGCCGCTGTAAAAAACAATCCATTCCGCGCCTATCGCGTGTCGCCATCGCCGCGGATCACGCCGCGTTCGAGGCGCGAGGAGAGCTTGTCGAGGTTGTGCGCGGCGACGTCGGCCAGCGAGAGATCGAGCTCGGTGCAAATTTGGGCAAGATACCAGAGCACGTCCCCCAGCTCGCCCTTGAGCGCGTCGCGGTCGGCGTCGCTGATTTCACCGTTGCGGTCGCGAAAAATCTTCTTGATTTTGCCCGCGACTTCGCCCGCCTCATTGGCAAGGCCGAGCGTGGGGTAGACGATGGGGTGGTCGGTGGCGATCGCATTCCACGTTTTGCGGGATTGGCTTTGGTAGCTCTCGAAGTCTTGAGTGGTCATCAGAAAGGTCAGCCAGCTTTGTTGGGCTTGGGCTTGGTAGGTGTTGAAGTCGTCGATGGGCATTGTTGGCTAATCTTGGCAGGTAAGGTGCAGCTGTCAACGGATTTGGGAACGGATTTGGGAACGGACTAACGTGTTTCATCCGTTCTTATTTAGCCGGTCCTGTCAGCTTCGGCTGACAAGAAAGTCGTTCGTCAATCCGTTCAATCCGTTCCAGGAATCCGTTGACAGCTATTCTGCTACCATCCCTGAGTCGTTTTAAGCTGACTGTGCAGATTTTTGCGGCTTAACCACGGCGCTCAGCACATCGAGCAGCGCGTGCGGGGCGCGGCTTTGGCTTTCGCGGGCCAGCACAAGCGTCATCCCAAGGACGACAAGCGTGTTGGTGAGCAGGAAGAAGAGAATTTCTTCGATGGGCAGATTGCCCACCAGCAGCCCGGTCGACTGCGCGGGGTTGATGGTCCACGTGCCCGCGCCGATGGCGAGGGCGTCGCCGATGCAAAGATAGATGGTCGTTGGCACAACGCCCCAGAAGACGACGCGTCGATTGCGCCACAGGATGTCCGCGCCAAAGCCAAGCTGGAGCAAAATCGGCGGCAGCGCCCAAACCAGTTCGAGCGCCAGATAAGTTCCGGGCTGCCAGCGCGAAATTAATAGAGCGATGGAGCCAAGCCAGATGAGGAAAATAGGTGCGAAAGCCAGCAGACGAACCGACCGCATGGTGCGTGGTGCGTGGACTGGTACCCAATCTTCAATCTTTAATCTTTTCATCAGCCACAGCACCCACAGCCCCGTCATAATCGTTTGCAGAATAAAAAACGTGTACTCCTCAATCGGCACCCAGCCCAGGACGATGCCCGTCACCAATTCGGGATCGTACCACCAGACGCGGGTGGCGACGAGGTAGTTGTCCCACGGCGTGGTGTAGAGGACGGCGACGACGACGTGCGCGGCGATGACGGCCAGCGGCGGCCAGGCGTTGAGCGCGGTGGGCTGCGTGCGCCCGCGTCGTCTATCCCACCAGGTGAGGGCGATGAGGATAGCGAGCGGCGGCAGCAGAAAGCGAGCGAGAAAGCCAAAGTAGGTCATGATTCGAGATTGGACAGTGCTTCGCCCGGTCGATAGGTGCGGGCAAATTCGTGTAGACGTTTCATTTGCGTTTCGGTGGGACGGACAAAAGGACGTACCTTGCGGATGCGCTGCCAAGCCTCCTCCGGCGACAGCCCCTGTGCGACAAAGTGCGCCGCCGCCATGGTCGGCCCGCGGCCCAGCCCCTCCCAGCAGTGGATGTAGACTAGCCCGCCCCGCGCCGCCTCCTCGCGGATAAAGTCGACGCCTTCGCTTAGATGCTGCAGCGAGGGCGCTTCGTTGTCGTCGGTGGGCAGGTGCAGGTAGCGCACGCGACCGTCGCCCGTGCCAAAGTCGACGAGCCGCTCGTAGTCATATTCGCTACGCATGTTGATCACGCCCGTGACGCCCGCGGCGAAGAGCCGTTTCCAACCGTCGCGCTGGGGCTGCCCACCGAGCCAGAGCTGCTCGTCGATGCGGCTAAAGCGAGCCAGCGGGCCACCCGTTCGCCAGCGCACAAATTTATCCACGCCCGCCCAAAAGGTCAATATGGGACCCTGTCGCCGCAGCTGCTGGGCCAGCCGCTTGAGCTCGATAAAGATGCTCATGTGTTACTCAACAATTCCAACCGACTCCCTCGGCACGACAACCCGCAACGCGCCCGGCACAATCTCCGCCTCGATGGGCCAGCGCGCCTCAATTTCTTCGCCATCGCACGAGGCAATCTGCGGCTGCGAGGCGTTGATGCGCACGCGGCGACCGGTGAACGAGCGCAGGGCATAGTTCTGCCGCTCGCGGACGGAGGCGGACGAAACGCCCAGGAGCTTTTGCGGCAGCAGGCTGCGCAGCGTGTGCAGCAGCAGCAGACCGACCGCCGCCGCGTTGGCGCGCTGCACCACCAGCACGTTGAGCGCGCCGTCGGCCACATCGATTTCAGGCAGCACCTGCAAGCCGGGCAGCCCTACATTGCCGGAGTTGGTGACGAGGCAGCTTACGCCGCGCACCGTTTGGGGTTGCCCGTCGATCTCCAAGCGGTAGTGGATGGAGCGCAGTTCGCGAGTCGCCTGCAGCGCCGTCACGAGATAGGCCCAGCGGCCAAAGCGCTCTTTGATGGGCTTATCCGCCAGCACGGAAGTCGCCGCTTCCCAGCCGATGCTGAGGCGCAGCAAAAAGTGTCGCTCCTGCTCACCAAAGGTGGCGCGCCCCACATCGACCGTGCGCGCGACGCTCGACTCGTGGTTGATCAACGCTAGGGCGGCGTGCGTCTCCGTGGGCGTATTCATTTCGGCGGCAAAGACGTTGGCCGTGCCCTGCGGCACAATCGCCAGCGGCACGCCCGTGTTCAGCAGCGCCGCCGCCACGCTGCCGACCGTGCCGTCACCGCCGCAGGCCACCACCACGTCAGCTCCCTCGGCCACGGCTCGTTTGGCCAAATCGTAAATGGAGTGCGACTCATCGAGGTCGAGCAGCCGCCAATTGGAGCACGAATTGTCCAGCCCAGCGCACAGCTCCTCCATTGGCAGCGGCTCGCGCCCGGAAGCGGGATTGCGAATTACGTAGACGTTTTGAAAGGGGGGTTGGGTGATTGCGTTCATAAAAATTTAGGTCGGCCAGCGTGCTTGCTTTGAGTATTAGAGATTGGTAATTGGTGGTCTCTACAATCTGCCAATCTCTAATTTACTAGGTTCCGTTGACGTGTGCGAGAGGGGAGCTTCATGCTCCCTTCCCCCACACGTGGGGGAAGGGCCGGGGATGGGGGCGCACTTGACCTGCCCTTCAAGCCCTTTCAACAAAATGTCAACAGGACCTAATCTCCAATCGCTAACTTCGGGATAGTAGCTTGCTATCTGCTTCCCCGCCACCAACGCCGACCCTCCAAATCGCGGCGCACCACCCCCGCCGCATTGCGACCCGCCGCGCCCATGATGCCGCCGCCGGGGTGGGTCGACGCGCCGGTGAGGTAGAGCCCGTCGACGGGCGCGCGGTAGTTCGCCATCGTAATCGCTGGCCTCAGCATAAACATCTGATCGATGGACATCTCCAGGTGCATCACGTTGCCGCGCAGCAGCCCCAATTCGCGCTCCAAGTAGAGCGGATGCTCCACCAAGCGCCCCGTGATCGATCCAGGCACGTTGGGCGCGTACTCGGCCAGCGTCTCGACCATGCGGTCCGCCACCCGCTCGCCGATCTCGTCCCACGAGCGGCTGCCGTATTGGTTGTCGGCCAGCTCATACGGGTAATACTGCCCCCAGATAAAGAGGACGTGCTTGCCTTCGGGCGCGAGCGTCGGGTCGATGGCCGAGAAGGTCATGGCGATCAGCGCCGGATCGCGCGAGGGGATGCCGCCGAGATAGTCGCCGTAGGCGCGTTCGAGATAGTCGAGCGAGGGGCAGACGAACTGCATGGCGCGGTGCTGTGGCCCGGCCTTCCCGCTTGCGGGCGACGGCAGCGCCGCATAGTTGGGCAATTCATCCACGGCACAGCGCACCATCATGCCAAAGCCGTTGCCCACGCGCGCGTTGGCCATCAGGTTGCGCGCCGAGGGTGGCAAGGTTGCACCGTTTTGCGGCCCTTGCTCCAGCATTCGCATCGTCGTGTGCACGTGCGCGCCCGAGACAACCGCCCGCGCCGTCACCTTGATGCCGCCGCTCGTCACTGCGCCGATGGCCCGTCCGTTCTCGGTCAAAATCCGCTCGACCGGCGCGCCGCAGATAATCTGCCCGCCGTGCGCCTGGATCATCCTCGCCAGCGACTGCGTCAGCTCGCCGGAGCCGCCGCGCGGGCGCTTCATGCCGCTCCGGTGGTACATCGGCTGCCAGAGCGCAAAGGGCGCGGAGATCGGCTCGCCCGGCGGCGGGCCGGACTGTGCGCGGCCATCCAGCCCACGGCGGCGGCCACGCGCTCGTCCACAAAGGTCTTGCGCAACACTTGGCCGTAGCTGCGCAGAATGTCGCTCAGCCGCTCAAAGCGCTCCTCGCCCTTGCTCGTGCGCCAAATTAGATTCTTGAAGAGGTTACCGGCCGTCGGCGGCGCGAGAAAGCTGTTGACCATGCCCTTCGACAGCGGCGTCCAGCGCTCGATAAAGCGGCGGTAGTTATCGGCGTCGATGGGCGAAATGGCGGCGATGGATTCGCACGTTTTGTCCAGGTCGCGGTAGATGGTGAGGTGGCTGCCGTCCGGGAAGGGGGCGAAGAAGAGCGGGTCGACGTCGAGGTACTCCAGCCCGTACTCGGCCAGCCGCAAATCCTCGATAATCGGCGTGTGGTGGATTAGAATATGGGCCGAGCCGCCGAGGTCAAAGTGGTAGCCGGGCAGAATCTCCTCCGTCACCACCGCGCCGCCGACTTTGTGTCGCCGTTCGAGCAGGATGACTTTGTGGCCGGCCTGGGCCAGGTAGCCCGCGCAGACCAATGCGTTGTGGCCAGCGCCAATGAGGAGAACGTCGCAATCGGGCATGGGTATGTAGTGTTTATTGCTTATTGCTTGGTGAGCGCTTGCCACCCGCCTCTGCGGGGGCAGGCTCTGCTACTTTCTCAAACTGCGCGCAGTGTAACACACGTCTGGCAAATTGTCCGTGCGCAGGTTCCTGTTCGTTGGCTATTTGTAGTAAGCTATGGGCGAAGCGCTAGAAATATACAACCGCGGAGTGAGCATTCTCCAATGCGAACGGTTCGACGAAGAAACTTGGCAATGCCGAATAGGATTTGGGCGCTTGCGCTCCTCGGCGTGGTGGCGTGGCTGTTCGCTGCCTGTGCGGCAACGCCACGCGACAGCGCCGACGCATCGTCCACGCTCACCATCTTTGCCGCCAGTTCGCTGACGGACGCCTTCACCGAACTGGCCGCGACGTTTGAAGCGCAAAATCCCGGCGTGGACATCGTGCTCAATTTTGCAGGCTCGTCGCAGTTGGTCGCCCAGCTTGAGCAGGGCGTGCAGGCCGACGTCTTCGCGCCCGCCAACGAAATCAGCATGGAGCGTGCCATCGAGGCCGAGCGCGTGGAGAAGGGGACGGCGCAAACCTTTGCCACCAATCAGCTCGTGCTGATCGTGCCCGCCGACAATCCAGCCGACGTGCAGGCGCTGGACGATCTCGCGCAATCCGGTGTGCAAATCGTGCTGGCCGCGCCGGGCGTGCCGATCCGCGAATATACAGATGCGCTGCTCACAGCGCAGGCGAGCGATGCGGCGGCGATTTATGCCAATCTCGTTTCCGAAGAGAGCAACGTGCGCCAGGTCGCCGCCAAAATTGCGCTGGGCGAGGCGGACGCAGGCATCGTCTACGGGTCGGACGTAACGCCGGACATTGCGGGCCGCGTTCTGCAGATCGCGATCCCCGACAGGCAAAATATAACCGCTATCTACCCCATTGCCTCGCTGGTCGACGCGCCGCAGCCGGAGCTGGCCCAGCGTTTTATCGACTTTGTCCTCAGCGACGAGGGCCAGGCGATTCTGTCGCGCTGGGGCTTCGGGCCACCACTGCAATTCCCGCAGTAAGCTACCGCTACTAATCGGTCCTTCTGCCCCCGATGCAGAATATAGTCCCCGCCCCCTTTCATCCACGAAAGAGCAGGGTGAAGGCAGGGCGATCAGGCTGCGAAAGGCGACGATTTCCAACATGGGGTAGTCACCGCCAATCCACTTCACCGCCACATCTTGCAGCGCAAAGATCAACGTACCAGCGCCAGAAAACCGCCTTCCTGGACGTTGGCGCTGATTGTCGTCACGCGTTTAGCCATTTCGGTGCTACCGTTCGCTATACGGGATCAACCCAACAATCGGGTGGGGCATAAGGGTTCTTCCAGGTAGGCAACATCTTCAGCCGCTAGCCCAACCGACAAAGCGTCGACCGCGCTCTTCAGGTGCGAAATCTTCGTGGCGCCAATCACGGGTGCGACCACGGGGGCGATCTGCAAGAGCCAGGCCAGTGCCACGTGTGCCATCGGCACCCCGTGTTGTTCAGCCACTTCCGCCACGCGCTCCACGATTTGCTGATCGGCGTCGGCGGTAGCGTCGTATTTTTGCCTGGCAATGGGATCGGTTTCGAGGCGCGTCGTGCGCGCCACCCACGGGCGCGCGACGCGGCCCGACGCCAGCGGGCTGTAGGGCGTCACCGCGATATTTTCCTCGTGGCAGAGCGGAATCATTTCCCGTTCCTCTTCGCGATAGAGAAGGTTCAGGTGATTCTGCATGGAGACAAAGCGCGACCAGCCGTGCGTATCCGCCACGTGCAGCGCCTTCTGGAATTGCCAGGCGTACATGGCAGACGCACCAAGATAGCGCACCTTCCCCGCCTTGATCAGATCGTGCAGCGCCTCCATGGTCTCTTCGATCGGCGCGTTATAATCCCAGCGGTGAATGATGTAGAGATCGACGTAATCGGTGCCCAGCCGCGTAAGGCTCTTATCGATTTCACTCAGGATGGCTTTGCGAAAGAGGCCCGATCCGTTTGGACCTTCGTGCATTTTGCCGTGTACCTTGGTGGCGATCACCACTTCGTCGCGGTTCGCAAAATCCCGTAGTGCCCGACCGAGAATTTCCTCGCTGACGCCACGGGCGTAGACGTTGGCCGTGTCGAAGAAATTGACGCCCAAATCCAGCGCCCGCTGGATCATGGTGCGGCTCTCCTCCTCATTCAGCGCCCACTCGTTGTGAACCCACCCCTCTGCCGAGCCAAAGCTCATGCAGCCCAAACAGATCGGTGAGACATCCAGGCCGGTGTTGCCCAGTTCTACATAGTCCATTTGAAATCTCTTTTACTTAAAGTGAAAACTCGCTGAAAGCGGGAAATTCAATACTGCGCCAATTTTTTGGACACGGATGACACGGAAAACACGGATTTCCGAAACAACCAAGGCTGTGATTTGACGAAAATCAGCAAAAATCCGTGTGCGTAGCCCGTGTTCATTCGTGTCCTATGCTCTCTCTTCCTGTGAAAACTTGCTGAAAACGAGAAATTCAAACCTGAATTTTGGCTGCAAATTCCTGTTCCCAATTTGCTTTTACTTTAGATTCGAAAATTTCTGTGAGGTTGAGACTCAACGATCTGTCATTTCCAACACCGCTTCGGGCAGACGGGCCCCCTGCACCTTGATCTTTGTCGCAGCATCTTCGATGTCGCGTAATTCATCGGGCGTGAATTCGATCTGGGCTGCCCCAATGTTTTCCTCCAGGCGGTGCAGCTTCGTCGTGCCCGGAATGGGGACAATCCAGGGCTTCTGGGCAAGCAGCCAGGCCAGGGCGATTTGCGCTGGCGTTGCCCCCTTTCGTTCGGCAACCTGATGCAGCAAATCCACCAGGGCCTGATTCGCTTGCCGCGCCTCGGGCGTAAACCTCGGAGAGATGTTGCGAAAATCGGTGCTGTGAAATTCCGTGTCCGTATCAATCTTTCCGGTGAGGAAGCCCGCACCCAGCGGGCTAAAGGGAACAAAGCCGATCCCGAGTTCTTCCAGGGTGGGCAGCACCTCCGCTTCGGGGTCTCTCGTCCACAGGGAGTATTCGCTCTGAACGGCGGTGACGGGCTGCACGGCGTGGGCGCGGCGAATCGTCTTGGCTGCCGCCTCGGAAAGACCGAAGTGCTTCACCTTGCCTTCCCCAATCAGGTCTTTTACTGCGCCAGCCACCTCCTCAATAGGCACGTCCGGGTCAACGCGGTGTTGGTAAAACAGATCGATCACATCCGTCCTGAGCCGCTTCAGCGCTGCCTCCGCGACCTGCCTGATATGCGCCGGGCGGCTGTTGAGACCCCCCGACCGTGACCCGGTGTTGAGATCGATATCAAAGCCAAACTTGGTGGCGATGACGACCTGATCGCGCAGCGGCGCAAGGGCCTCACCAACGAGTTCCTCGTTTGCAAAGGGTCCATAGGCCTCTGCCGTATCAAAAAAGGTGATGCCGCGTTCCACCGCCGCGCGCAGAAGGGCCATCATCTCCGGCTTGTCGGCGGGCGGGCCGTAAGCCGAACTCATGCCCATGCAGCCGAGGCCGAGAGCCGAGACTTCCAAGTTGCTGTTGCCGAGTTTTCGTTTTTGCATTTCTAAATTCCTTTTGAACAATCATCCAGCTCAACGTTCACGAGTCGTGATTGTTTCCTCCGACTCAGCTCTATACTAGCAGGGAAAGAGCGCAGGGTGGTATGATGATTCTCCAAGATGATTGGACGATTCTACAAATCTGGGGGATGTATTGAAATGAATGGAAAAGCCAGCGGGGAGCCGATGATGCACCAACAGGGGTCGCGTGAGATAGAGAAGGTACAAGCGAATCAAATGGAGCTGCTGGAGCGTATCGACCGCGCCGTCTGCGAAGATGGGCTGGTGTCGCCGCTGGACGGTCTGTTTCTCGCACGCTCTTCCGCCGTAAAGAGCGTACATGGCGTCTCCGATCCCGCTTTTTGCGTGATTGCCCAGGGCAGCAAGGAGATCTTTCTCGGCAACGAGCGCTATCGGTACGATCCCGCGCACTACTTGCTCTTTACCGCCGAGTTGCCCTATGTGAGCCAGATCGTCGAAGCGTCGCCGGCGCGGCCCTACCTCAGCCTCCGCTTGGATCTCGACCCAACGCTCGTCAGCTCGGTCATGGTGGAGGCGGGTCACGTTTCGTCGCGCAGTCGGGCCAACGTGCGGGCCATTAACGTTAGCTCCCTGGATGCAAGCCTGCTGGACGCGACCGTGCGGCTCGTCCGACTGCTGGATTCGCCTGCCGAAGCCGGGTTCCTCGCACCGCTGATCACGCGCGAGATCGTCTACCGCCTGCTGATGGGGAAGCAGGGTGATCGGCTGCGCTACATCACGATGCAGAGCGGCCACACGCACCGCATCGCCGCGGCCATCCAGCGCTTTCATCGGGAGTTTGACCAGCCCCTGCGCATCGACGACATCGCGCGGGAGCTTGGGCATGAGCGTCTCCAGCTTCCACCAGCACTTCAAGGCCGTGACGGCCATGACGCCGCTACAGTTCCAGAAGCGGCTGCGGCTCCAGGAAGCGCGCCGACTGATGCTGGGTGAGGATTTAGACGCCACGACCGCTGGTCATCGAGTGGGGTATGAGGATGCCTCGCACTTCAACCGCGAGTACAAACGGCTCTTCAACCAGCCGCCCATGCGCGATGTGGAGCGGCTGCGGGAAGCCGCTGGGGCAAGGGTCAGCTGAGGTTTGTGGCAGACCACTTGGTGGGCGTTACCTACATTTTCCTTGTTGGCGCAGCGCATTCGTGATACAATCTAGCAAAATCTGCAAAGTTTCTGCTAGAAAAGAGGCGAAATTATGGTTAATCTACAATCGATTCGTTCCGTACCACCGATCCGACCAATTTCCAGCCTGCGCCAGGATCAAGATTCAATCCTCAACACGATGGATCAGGAACCCGTGATTCTCTCGCAGCGGGGGCGGGAACGTGCTGTTTTGGTTAGTGTAGAGCAGTGGAATCAGATGGTTGAGCTGCTGGAGACATATCGCAGCGGCTGGCGTGCGGAGGGGGAAAGAATTCAGGCCGCCAATGATTTTGTAGAAGCCGACACCATCGCCGAGGCGCTTGCTCTCCACCAACGTCAGTCGACATGATCTATCAATTCGCCTGGTCTAGAGATGCGCTCAACTACTTGCGGGACAATGTTGGGCTGGTGGATCGGCTTGAATTGGCCTTTGCTGATTTGCGCAAAAGTGCAACGGGGCTACCAGCAGATGGTTTTGTCGATGAGGGGATTGGCGATGGCCGCTATCTGTGGACCATTCATGGTCACGCGATTCTGATTCGTAGGGGCACGGATGGCGAGCAACCAAAACTTTGGATTGAGGCCATCAAGCCCTTACCGAGTACATCCGAATAAAATAAAGGGCGTAGTAGACCGGCGCGCCGGTCTACTACGCCCTTTATTTACTCCCTTTCCGTCCTGCCTAACCCAAATAACTCGTCAACCCGCCCAGCGTAATCCCGACGCCCAGCACGGTGACGATCACCGCGCTGGCGAGCGGCAGGGCCGCGCTCCAGCGGCCGCCGAGGCCGCCAACGCGCTCGACCAGCGCGCGCGAGCGCACGAGCAGAACACCGATCACGATCAGCACGGCGGCCAGGTCAAAGTTAAAGGAGACGATCAGCCCCAGGCCGAGCAGGATGCGGTTGAGGCCGATGGCGATCACCATGATGCCCAGCGCCTCCGGGCAGGGCAACAGCCCACCCGACACGCCCAGCGCCACCAGGTTGCTCAGCCGGATGCCCTCCGCCGGCGGCAGGTGCGAGTGGACGTGCCCGTCGCCGTGGTGATGCGTGTGGGCATGACCGTGCGCATGGTCGTGCGCATGGTCGTGCGCATGGTCGTGCGCATGGTCGTGCGCATGGTCGTGCGCATGGTCGTGCGCATGGTCGTGGCTGTGGTCGTGATGATGGTCATGGCCCGCAGGCTGGCCGCTGCGAAATGCGGTCCAGCGCTGCCAGATTAGATGCACGCCCAGACCAACCACCAGCAGGCCGGAGAGAATCGTCAGGGCGGGCACGAGCACGTCAGGCACGATGTACTGGCTGGCGAAGAGCGCCAGCAGGCCAATCGCGATCACCGAAGCGGTGTGCGTAAAGGTCACAATCGCGCCGAGCGCGACGGCGTGGCCCACCGTGCCGCGGCTGCCGACCAGGTAGGCGGCAACCAGCGTCTTGCCGTGGCCGGGCGTCAGCGCGTGCAGCCCGCCCAGCACCCCGGCCAGACTTAACCCCAGCAGCTGCTCGCTGCCTGGGGCTTCGGCCCTTCCACTGACAATTGACAATTTCTCGTTGTCAATTGACCAATATGTCATGGTTCTCCTGGCGCATCCGCCAGGGCGTAAACGGCACAGCTACCGTTGAATGCCCGTACATTTCATAAGATAATCAAATCATGAATTACCTCACACTTCTTTTTCTTTTTGGTGCGCTGCTCATTCTGGTTGGCCTCGGCGCGTGGGCGGCCACCCTCTACGCCAGCGTTGGCCTGCGCAAAACAATCTTGGTTCTTGGTGCAGCATTCGTCGTTGGTGCGCTTGCGCTGCTGCTCATCGTTCTGCAAGTTGTCGGCGTCTGGCTGCCCGATGTGGTGCGGGCACAGCCGCGCGTTGTCACGGAGCAGGTGGCCGACTCAGGCCAGCGCTATCAGGTCGTGCAATATCTGGACGTGGATTTTTACACCACGGAACTGCGCGTGCCACAACGAAGACGGCCCAACCCTGCGCTGTATTATCGATAGCCACGGCCCCGCGCGCTTTGCCGCCACCGCCACCGTTGGCGCGCCCGCCGGCGATACGTCTGCCGATGGGTCGCGCACTGTCACCGTGCGCTTCCGCGATGGCCTGGCCCGCGCCGTCAGCTTCGGCGAACAGACGGATCCGGCCAGCCGCGCGCCAGAGGATTACTGTCTCTTCCATGATCTGGAGCAAATCGAGTGAACACGCTCTTTGCTCTTCGCCAATCCGGTTCTCTTGTTCGCGCGGTACGGCCCGGTCGCGTCAGCACTCTCGGCGCTGTTGCTTTTGCTCTTTAACCTGGGCTCTGCTCTTCTAATTGCGAGCTGAACTGATGAACTACCCGATTGGACGAACAGCCCGCACATGATGCGATTGACCCCATCGTGGCGCGAGCGCGGTGTTGGGCTATTGACGGCGGTGCTGGCCGCCGTCATGGCCCTGTTTCTCGTGCTGCCGCTGCTAGCCCTGATCTGGCGCGCGTTCACCCTCGACGGCGACTTCGCCCCCAGCCTCCCCGCCATTGTGGACGCGCTCGCCCTCAGCCTCGGCACCACGGCCATCACCGTTTTGCTGGCCGTGCTGTTCGGAACGCCGCTGGCCTACGGGTTGGCCCGCCGCGCCTTCCCGCTCAAGCGTTTGGTGATCACGCTGGTCGAGCTGCCGATCGTCATGCCGCCGGTCGTGGCCGGTCTCGCGCTGCTCTCCACCTTTGGGCGACGCGGCCTGCTCGGTGCGCCGCTGGACGCGCTCGGCCTGTCGATTCCGTTTACCGCTGTCGCCGTGGTGCTGGCGCAGCTTTTCGTCGCCTCGCCCTTTTACATTCGCGCCGTACAGAGCCGCTTTGAATCGCTGCCGCGCACGCTCGAAGAAGCCGCCGCCGTCGATGGTGCGACGCGCTGGCAAATTTTCTGGCGGGTGATGCTGCCGCAGAGTCGCCGCGCCCTGCTGGCCGGGCTAATCTTGACCTGGGCGCGCGCCCTCGGCGAGTTCGGCGCAACGATTTTATTCGCGGGCAGCCTCGCCGGCCGCACGCAGACCATGCCCCTGCTCGTCTACGCCGCCCTCGAACGCGACCTGCGCGCGACCTTTGTCACGGCGCTGATTTTGCTGGGGCTGGCGGTTGTCGCCTTTACGCTGACGCGCTGGCTGGCGGGAACAGATGATGAACAACCAAGAAGGTAACTTATGGCCTACACCATTGGCGTGATGAAGATGGCCGTCGAGCGGCCCGACACCGCGTTCGACCAACGCGTGGCGCGAGCCACCGACCAGCTGCGCCAGGCGCTGGCGGGCGAGCTCGATCTCACCATCAATCTGAGCGAGTTCAAAGGCCCCCACCTCACGCCGCAGGGGGGAACCTATGCGCCGCTCGATTTTCTGCAGATCGGCGTCTCCGAGAAGCTGGAGCGCTCCATCGATTTCCTGCTGATTGTCACCGATGTCGACCTGACTTCCGCGACGCTGGCCTACACGCTGGCGCTGCCCAGCCAGCTCACCAACGTCGGCATCATCTCCGTCAAGCGGCTCGATCCGGCCTTCTGGGGCGAGCCAGCGGACGAGGCGCGCACCGAGCAGCGGCTGCTCTCGCTGCTGCTGCACACTTTCGGCCACCTGCTTAACCTGCCCCACGATCCCGATCCGCACAACGCCATGTTTGACTTCCAGATCATGGAAGACCTGGACAAAATGAGCGACATCTCCGCTCAGCAGCGCACCGCCATGCGCCGGCAGCTGCCGAGCGAGGCGCACGACCAGATCGAGCAGGGCGCACGCTGGCGCTTTCGGCTGGCGCAGCTTCGTCGCAACTGGCGCACGATTGCGGTCAACGTGCTGCGCGCCAACCCGCTCAACCTCGTCACCCGCCTGCCCACCATGCTCACGGCCACGCTCTCGATCACCATTGCGCTCTTCTTCAACGCCGACATCTGGGATCTCTCCTCCACCGTCGGCACGGCGCAGCTCGTTATCTTCTCCCTGATTGCCATCAGCGGCGCGACACTCGTGCTCTATCGCGCCTTTGCCATCGGCGTCGTGCTCGATCGCCAGCGCCGCCTCTCCGAATCGGCCGTCGTCACCCAGGCGGTGACGGTTTTGAGCCTGCTCTGCACGATTCTCCTCGTCTACATCGGTCTCTTCGCCCTCTCCCAGCTCAGCATCACCCTGATCTTCCCGCGCAGCCTCATGCGCACCTGGACCACCGTCGACCCGGCCACCGGGCTGGTCGAACACCTCAAGCTGAGCAGCTTTCTCGCTGCCTTTGGCGTGCTCGCTGGCTCCCTCGGTGGCCAGGCCGACAGCAAGCAGGTCGTGCGCAGCGTTTTATTTGTGGACGAGGAGACGTAGAATTAGGTCGTGCTCAATAGACCGCAACTGGGAAGCGAGCACTTTTAGGTTCTGTTGACATTTTGCTGAAGGGGCTTGAAGGGCAGGTCGAGTACGCTCCCATCCCCGGCCCTTCCCCCATGCGTGGGGGAAGGGAGCATGAAGCTTCCCTCTTCCATCCTGGGCTTACCTTTACCCACAAGTTCCAAGCCACTGAGGCTCAGCGCATTGCGGGCCAGGCAGCACCCCACCCAACCCCCTCCCCGCCAGCAAGGAGAGGGCTTCTGTTGTCTCGTTACCCTTGCGGCTCTTCTCTGAGATCGCCCGCTCGATAAACAAAGAGAGACAACCCCATCGCGACTGTTTCGTCAACCAGTCACCCTTCCCCTGCTCGCGGGGGAAGGGCCGGGGATGGGGGTTCTTCTCTGCCCTCCCCGCTTTGCTGCTCCCTCTCGAACTTGTGGGTAAAGGTAAGCAGCCTGGGAGAGAGGCTGGGGGTGAGGGCCAATTCCCAAATGTCAACGGAACATAAACACAAACAGGCAACCAGAGAACACATCGACTCCGTTGCGACCCCGCTCACTCGCTCCCCAAAATTTCTACGCGGCCCAGGCGCACGCCTTCCCCGCTGGCCGGCAGCTGCTCACCGCTTGGCTGGTAGAGCCCCGTCCACAATTCATATGTCCCCGGCGCCAGATCGGCAGGCAGCGCGATCTGGTATTCATCCAGAATGCGCCAGCCCGCCCGCCAGCGCGTCATCGGCAAGCTGCCCGCGCCCGGCTGCCCATCCTGCCCGGCGACGCGCTCGCCATCTAGCCTGCGTACGTGCGTGAAGACGGTCCAGTCGGCGGCGGGCGCATCGGCGACGAGCCAGCGTAGCTGGAGATACAAAATTTCGCCCGCGCGCAACGCCTCCGGCTGCACGTCGTAGCCGACGAGCGTGATGCCGTCGCCCAGCGTTACGTCCAGCGCGTGATCTGGCGGCCATGCAAACGCGCTGCCCGCTGGTCGCGCATAGAAGCGGGCGTAGACGTCGCCCGCGTCGTCCAGAAATTCGCGCTCGACAAACGCAGCGGGTAGCGCACCGGGCAGCAGCAGCGACGTGCGAAAGTCCTCGTGCTCGATCACGGCGTACAGCTCGGCTTGGCCGGGCGGCTGGGCGGCAAGCGGGAAGATGTGGCGACCGTCGAAGGAGACGGGGGCGCTTGGCGAACCGAGTAATTCGGTGCGCTCCGTCTGCCAGGCAAAGGCCAGCGTCGGGTGGGCCATGTCGCGCGGGGTGAGGTAGATCGGCGTGCCCGGTGGCTGATCGGCGAGGGCGTGGCCGATTTGCCAGAGCCCTTCGTCAAAGGCGTAGTAAAGCGCGGGCAGCTTGGCCCAGCGGTTGAAGTAGTTGTGGCTCTCGACGAGGCCGCCGCCGAGCAGCAGGAGAATGGCGAGCAGGCGCGAGGAGAAGCGCATCACCAGGTTGTTGGGTCGCGTACGGGCGCGCCATGGCGCGCCCGTACGCGACCCAACAGCGCCAAGCTGCCACAGCCAATCCAGCCCTGCGGCGACCAGCAGCGCCGTCGGCGCCACGGCGCCGAGCACGCGGTGAAAGTGGGGCGCATATTCGCTGGCGACGCCGGGCAGCAGCAGCCCGACCAGGCCGATCAGCGGCAGGGAGAAGGTCACCCGGCGAATGCCCCAGAGGCAGCGGGCGAGGCCGAGATAGAACGCGATGGCCAGCGGCCATGAGAGGGCGGGCGCGCCGGGGAGGTTGCGGCGCGGGTCGAGGTCGCCGAGCTGCGTCAGCGGGCCAAGCGCCGGGCCGAACATGCGCGCCGTTTTGGCGACGTTGCCCAGCAGCGTGCTGTCGGCGGGGCTGGCCGTCTCGCCGACAATGTTGACCTGCTGGAGACGCGTGGTGAAGAGATCGGGGTTGTTGAAGAAGAACCACGCCAGCGGCGCGACCAGCAGGGTCGCCACGAGCGCCGCCAGCAGCGGCCCGCGCAGCCTTTGGATGATTTTCGCCAGGGGCAGACGTTCTGTTCGCATAGCCATAAGCAGCAAATGCAGCACGACCAGCGCCAGCAGCAGCGGGATGATCCACGCGCCGCGATAGGTGTACACGCCCGCGCCGAGCACCAGCCCGCTGCCCGCGTAAGCGAGCCAGCCTCTTGTGCGCCAGCCGCGCAGCAGCAGCCACGTCGAGACCGTCCACACGAGGGGCACGTAGATTGGCTCAATCGCCATGCGGCTAAAGTGGAGGTGCCAGCGCATGAGGGCGAGGGTGGCGGTGGCGAACAGGGGAAAGAGGGGGGAGAGACCCCACTCCCAAACCCCCTCCCCGCGCGCGGGGAGGGGGCTTCTGAGCTCTGGCTGATTCAGAATGAGCGCTGGGGCGGTGGGGTTAGATGACCCAGAATTGGAGGCCGTGGCTACAGCGGGATTGCCGCTCACTTTGTTGTGGCTTAAACTCAGCCGCCGTATCTCCCCGGCCAGCCCGTAGACCGACAACACCGTCAGCACGCCGACCACCGCCGACGTGGTGCGCATGGCGACGGGTCCTGCTGCACCGCCAAATTGCTCGGCCAGCCAGAAGGTGGCAACGTTGAGATAAGCGTTGGCGGGCAGCGGGCCAAAGTTGCCGCGTAAGAAGAAGGGGTGGTAGCCTGGCTCGCCGAGGATGCGCCACGCTTCGAGACCTTGATAGGATTCGTCGAGGTGGAAGCCGGGCGGCAGCACATCAAGCTGCCAGAGGCGCAGGGCGGCGGCCAGCAGCGTCACGCTGAGCAATGCCGCCAGCGACCACGAGATTTTATGCATCGTGAACACGAGTTAGCAGTGAAAAATGCGCGGAACAGATTCGGTATCTATTCGCCCGCCACCCAGCGCCCGTACACCCCGCTCGGCAGCGGTCGCTCGCGGCTGTCGACAATCGTCATCTCGCCGCTTTCGATCTCGCCCTTGCGGCGACCGAGCACGCTCGTCAGCTGATTGTGCAGCGTGAGCGGCGTGAAGCCGGGCGTGTGGCAGCTGTAGAGGACGAAGAGCGCGTCGTCTGCCAAAATTTCCGTGCAGGCCTCCAGCAGCGGCAGCAAGTCCTTCTCAATTTTGAAGACTTCGCCCTTGGGCCCGCGCCCAAACGAGGGCGGATCGAGGATGATACCCTGGTAGGAGTGGTTGCGGCGGCCCTCGCGCTTGACGTACTTGAGCGCGTCGTCCACCAGCCAGCGGATGGGCCGATCGGCGAGGTGGGACTGCTTGGCGTTGTCCCGCGCCCAGTCGACAACGCCCTTGGCTGCGTCGAGGTGGACGAGATGCGCGCCCGCCTGCGAGGTGGCGAGGGTGCTGCCGCCGGTGTAGGCAAAAAGATTGAGCACGTGGAGATTGCGGCCGTTGGTGGCGCGCAGCCGGCTGCGGATCAGCTCGCGCATCCACTGCCAGTTGTCGCGCTGCTCGGCAAAGAGGCCGAGGTGGCCAAAGTCGGTCAGCTTAATCTCGAACGAGAGATTGTCAAACAAAATGGGGAAGCTGCGCGGGATGTCGTTGCGCCAGTCCCACTTGCCGCGCCCGCTCTCGCTCTCGTCGTCGTCGCGACCCTTGCCGCGGCGGTAGATGGCATCGGCCTGCTTCCACGCCGAGGGCGGCAGCTGCGGCGACCAGATGGCCTGCGGCGCGGGGCGGATCAGCGTATAGTCGCCCACGCGCTCCAATTTTTGTTCATTGCCCGAATCGAGCAGTTGATATTCACTCATGTCAGTTTGGCCGCAGATTTTGCGGGTTGTTGGTTTGTCGTTGCGATACGGTCTCTTCAAGGCCGAGTGTAGCACAGGGCTGGGCGTTCGCTCAAGCGTATGACCCGGTGAGAAGCATCAAAAAAGCGGCCGGGAGTTTCCCGACCGCTTTCTGTCCACAGCGGCACTTGCTGTCGATAAAGTTTACTCCTCGCTCGGCGGCAGCAGCAAGCCGTCAATGGTGTGGATAACGCCGTTGACGGCAAAAATGTCCGTCCGTTCGATATCGATGCCATTGACGTGCGCCCCATCGTCCGTCACATTGAAGGTCAACGTTGCTCCCTGCAAAGTCTCTTTGGTCAGGCCATCGGTAAATTCGCTGGCCGGAACCGTTTCCGGAATTACGTGATAGGAGAGAATCTCGAGCAACTCTTCTTGGGGATTGCGCAGCAGATCGATCAGCACGCTCGCCGGCAGTTCGTCAAACGCGATATTGGTGGGGGCGAAGAAGGTGAAGGAGCGATTGAGATTGTCCAGGTCCAGCGCATCGACAAGCCCCGCAGCGCGAATGCTCCGTTCCAGCACGCTCAGTTCATCCACCTCCGCGACAACGTCGGCCACGGTGTTGGTGGTTGTCGGCTGCCCCGCACCATCGGTGGTGACGAGGGGCAGGTAGAGTGCCACCGCAACGGCGGGTCGCGTGGAGGCAATGGCCAGCGGGAACGCGTCGTTGTTTTTGCCGATGGCAAAAGCATCGATAAGGTCGCCCGCCTCGAGTGCAATCGGTTCCAGATCCAGAACTACGGCCTCGCAGTTGCTGCCCGCCAGGGCGATCAGCAAATCGTAAGTGCCGGCGGGCAACGCGAGGGCCTGCTCCGCCACCACGCCGTATTCAATGCCGTTTAGGCCGGGCACGGGGATGCCGTTGTCGAGGCAGATGTCGATGGCCGTACCGGCGACGTCCGCGGCAAAGGGTGCCAGGTGGCCGACGCGCAGCTTTGCCATGCTGGGATCGGGCGTGGTATCGTCCACGAGGGCAAGCAGTTCGAGCGGCTGGTTGTCGCCATCGCCGATAGCGATCAGCGTGTAGGCCGTGGCATTTGCGAGCGTTACCGTACCGCTGATGGCGACGGTGTCGTCGCCATCAGCGCCCGGTACGACAATTTCGACGAGGTGCTCACCGCTGGGCAGCGTTAGCCCATTAACCACGCCGCCGTAGGCGACGCCGGTTGCCAAGTCGTTGCCATCCACGCGCACCGTCACGGCCGTGTTTTCGACAGCGTCGGCAAAGGGGGCAAAGTGAGCGATGTTGATCAGCGCCGCATCGTCCGGTGGCACGGTCTGGGTGACGGGGGCAGCGGCAGCGGTGCTGTTTAGCACCAGCAGGTAAATCAGCGCCAGCAGGCCGCTCAACAGCAGAAGCCTGCTGGAAACGCGTCTGAGAAAAGTGGTAATCAAAAGATATTCTCCTTGGGGATCGGCTGAGACCAGCAAACGATCAATAGATTAAAGCGGGGGAAGAGGCGTCGGGGAATGGGTCAACATCGGGCGAACCGTTGCATTTGCTGCTAAGCTTGGCAAACGTAACAGCGGCTTGATCAGCGTAGTGGCGATTGGTTGAGCCTTCCGTAATTACGGTTCCCACTTATTATTCTACACAGCAACCGCTACATGTTCAGCACCTTTACTGTCCACTATTACTGTCCACTATTATACTTGTATACTTGCCATCCGCTATGCAAAATGAGTGATATGAGTGCCAACCCAATCCACCACATAGAAACCCTCGCCTTCAGCGCGTGGCCCGCGCGCGAGATTGAGCCGCTGCACGGCTGGCGGTTGCGCGCGAGCGAGGGCGCCACGAGCCGCGCCAACTCCGTTTGGCCCAACGCACCGCTCGGCGACGTGTCGCTCGACGCGCAAATCGGGCAGGCCGAACGCTTTTACCGCGCCCGCAACCTCCCGCCGCAGTTTCAGCTCTCCCCCGCCGCCCAGCCCGCCGACCTCGACGCTGCGCTGGCCGCCCGCGGCTATGAACGCCACTCACCCACGCTCGTCCAAACCGCGCCCACAGAGGCTATCCTGCGCGCAACGCCCGGCCTTTATGGGCAGAGCGATTTTGCGCTGGAAGTGGCCGAAGGCTGGGACGACGACAGCGAGCGCGACTGGTTCGCCGTCTATCAAGAAGTCGGCGGCTACGACGAGCGTGCGGCCAGCGAGCGCCGCGCCATCATCCAGCGGCTGAGCCAGCAGCCGCAGCAGCCGCTGGCGCTGGCGACGCTGCGGCTGCACGAGGAACCAGTCGCCGTGGGGCTGGGCGTGGTCGAGGACGAGTGGATGGGCCTCTTCTGCATGGCGACGTTGCCCGGTGCGCGGCGGCGGGGGGCGGGCACGGCGCTGCTGCGTACGCTGGCGATCTGGGCGGCGCAGATGCAGGGAGCCACCCGCGTTTATTTACAGGTGGAGGTGGAAAATCAGGCGGCGCAGGCGCTGTACGCCCGCATCGGCTTTGAAACGCTTTATTCGTATCATTACCGTATTCAGGGTTAATTTACGGGTAATAATTGCTGAATGTGCAATATCTATGCCTATATATGTGATAGTAGCTGTACCAGATTTGGAAAGATTCACACAAGAAGCTTCCCTTTGTGTTGTTATGCTTAAACCATCTCACGCAACGCCTACAAGACAACGCCTTTCAGAAGCTGCTGGCTTTATCTCCAGCCACTGTTGAGGTGGATCGAAATGCGTAGTTGTGTGAGCCAACAAGTAAATGTTAAAACGTAACCAAAGGAGCTTTTATGAATTTTGCACAAATGAAACAGAAGAGCGTGCTCTTCGTCGCGCTGCTGATGGCGATTTCGCTGGTCGTGACGGCGTGTGAGCTGACCGACCCGGAGCCGGAAGCCGTGGTTGAGCCGGGCGTGGTTGCCGAAGATGGCGACGCCGAAGTGGTTGATGAAGATGTCATCGAGGAAGAAGTGGTCGATGAGGATGTTAACGTCGTAGAGACCACCGACCTTGGGGTCACCGACCCCAACGCGCTGGGCGTTGCCAATGCGAGCGATACTTTCCTGTCGGCCTCGACGCTGATCGACGCCAATTTTGAAGATGACGGCGGCGACATTCGCGGCGAGCTGGAGGATATGCTGATCGAGCTGAGCAACGGCCAGGTGCTCTTTGCCATTGCCGAATACGGCGGCATCCTCGAGCTGGGCGACAAGCAGGTGCCCATGCCGCTGAGCGCATTCACCTGGACGGGCGATGGCATCCGTCCGCTGGTTTTGAACTTTGACGAGCAGGCGCTGGAGAGCTTCCCGGACATTGTCGACGCCTGGCCGGACTACCAGGTGCCCAACTGGGACCAGGAAGTTGTTGACTTCTGGAACAGCGCGGGCGTTAACGTGGGCTTTGACGTGCCGGAAGGGACGACCACGGTGATGTATGCCTCGGAAATTCAGGATTTGAGCCTGGGCGCTTACGATGAGTTTGGCTACGGCGCTGCTAACATCCAGGACATGGTCGTGGATCTCTCCAACGGTACGGTCCGCTATATCTTGGTGGACTACGGCGCGGATCTGTTTGACAACAATCTGGTCGCCGTGCCCTTCAGCGCCTTCGATGTGCAGTCGTTCCAGAATGGGCTGATCGGCTTCAACGCCAATTTTGATGTGAACGAGTTGGAGAACGCACCGACCTTTGACCGCACGCTCTACGACGAGGGCGGCTACTACGATTCTACCTTTGATGACAACATCGAGACGTACTGGACCGACTTGGGCTACAACGTCCAGCCAGAGTACGTTGAGGTCGACTAACTGAGCCTCGGTCAGTTATATAATCAAACGCTGATGGAGCGGTATTAAACGTCAAAGCAGTTTGATTGCATCTGATTCCAAACAAAAATCCTCTCGCGCCCAAGCGCGAGAGGATTTTTGTTTGGAAAGATTTAAGGTTCCTCAGTACCTTACTTTACCGCTTCGGATCCTCTACCGCCCGCTCCCCCGCCTGCGGCTGGTGGGCAACAATTGGGAAGAAGAGCGTAGTTCCCGTCGCAACAGCTTCGCTGCCCTCGAACGCACCCAGGTCACAAGCCGAGCCAACGGGGCGGGCCACGCCGCGCTGGTCGACGTTGTTGATCGGCGGCGCGGCGCAGACGGCGCTGTCGCCAGCGTCGATGGCCGGGCTGCCGGCCACCAGCGCGTGGGTCGGCGTGGGGCCGCCGTTGTCCGCCAGCGGGCCGAGCTGCGGGTTGGCGGTGATCGCCGTGCCGCAGGTGCCGTCGCTGTCGAGGTTGAACGCGCCCGCGTCAACGCCGACGCAGTCCGCACCCGTCGCCGAAACGTGCGCGACGATGCTGTTGGCAAGGTTTAGCGTGCCGCTGTTGGCAATGCCGCCCGCCGCGCTTTGGTCGTCGCCGTCATCGCTGCCATCGTCGTCATCGCTGCCATCATCATCGCTGTCGCTTGCGGCGCTATTCTCAAAGAACGTCACGTTGGTGACGTTGGCCGTGCCCGTGTTGTTGAGGCCGCCGCCCGTCATTGCCGCGCTGTTGCCGCTAACGGTGCTGTTGTAGACGTTGAGCGCACCGCCATCGTTGTACAACGCGCCGCCACCGCTCTCGGCCTCGCTGCCGTCGGCCGCGTTGCCGCTGAGCGTCGTCTGATCCACGGTCAGCGTACCAACCGCCGAATTCCACAGGCCGCCGCCTTCCGCCGCCGCCACGTTGTCGGAGACGATGCTCGTCGTCACCGTGACCGTGCCCGCGCCGGTGATGTGGAGCGCGCCGCCGTTGCCGGGCGCGTCGCCCGTGCTGTTGCCGTCGAGGGTGACGCCGCTCAGCGTGATGCCCGTGCCAGCGTTGTCCTCGATGCCGCCGCCCGCGCGGCTGGCGCTGTTGCCGGAGATCGTGCTGTCACTTACAGCGAGCGAGCCGCCGTTGTTGAGGATGCCACCGCCGGAGCCGGACGCGCCGTCAGCCACGTTACCACTGATCGTGGCGTTGACCACGGTAAGCGTGCCGCCGTTGTTGTAGAGCGCGCCGCCGCCGTTGTCGGCATCGGCGCCGCTGGCCGTGTTGCCAGTAAAGATTGTGCCGTCCACCGACATCGTGGCCGAGCCGTTCCAGAAGCCGCCGCCTTCCGCCGCTGCGGTGTTGCTGATCACCTCGCCGCCGGTCGCGGCGACCGTGCCCGCGCCCGTCACGTGCAGCGCGCCGCCGTTGCCGGGGGCCGCGCCCGTGCTGTTGCCGCTAAAGTCGGTGTTGGTCAACGTCACCGAGCCGATGTTGCTTTCGATGCCGCCGCCCGCGCGGTTGGCCGTGTTGTCGGAAAGCGTGGTGTTGGTAACGGTGAGCGTCCCCATGTTGTTGAGCACACCGCCGCCGGAGCCTGCCGCGCCGTTGGCCGCGTTGCCGCCGAGGGTGACGCCGCTAACGGTGAGCGTGCCGCCGTCGTTATACAAGCCGCCGCCGCCCTGGTCGGCATCCGCACCGCTGGCCGTGTTGCCCGTGATCTGCGTGCCCGCCACCGCGAGCGTGCCGACCGCTGAATTCCACAGACCGCCGCCCTCGGCGCTGGCCGTGTTGTTGGAGACCGTGCCGTCCGTCACCGCAACGTTGCCCGGCCCCGTCATGTGGAGCGCGCCGCCGTTGCCGGGGTTTGTGCCCGCGCTGTTGCTGTCCAGCGTCACGTCGTCCAGCGTGACGGTCGTCGTGTCCGTCATGGTGGCATTGTCCTCGATGCCGCCGCCCGCGCGGTTGGCCGTGTTGCCGGAAATCATGCCGCCGCTCACGGCGAGCGTGCCGCCGTTGTTGAGAATCGCGCCGCCGGAGCCGGACGCGCCGTCGGCCACGTTGTTGCTCAGCGTGACGTTGGTCACGGTCATGTCACCGCCGTCGTTGTATAAACCACCGCCGCCGTTTGCCGCATCCGCGCCGCTGGCCGTGTTGGTGCTGATCATCGTGCCGCTAATCGTCATCGACCCCGCGACCGAGTTCCACAAGCCGCCGCCTTCCGCTGCCGCCGTGTTGCCCGTCACCGTGCCGCCCGCGACCGAAACGTCGCCGGGGCCCGTCACGTGCAGCGCGCCGCCGTTGCCGGGATTTGCCCCCGCAGCGTTCTCGGAAAAATCGACGCCGCTGATGTCGGCGGAGGTCGTGTCCGTCATCGTGGCGTTGACTTCGATGCCGCCGCCCGCGCGGTTGGCGCTGTTGCCGGAGACCGTGCCGCCCGTCATCGTGAAGAGGCCGCCTGCGTTGATCAGGATGCCGCCGCCGGAGCCGGATTCGCCGTCGGCCACGTTGTCGGAGATAACGCTGTCGCTCACGGTGAGCGTGCCGCCGTCGCTGTACAGACCGCCGCCGCCGTTCTCGGCCATTGCGCCGCTGGCGACGTTGGCGCGAATCTCCGCCTGATCCACGGTCAGCGTACCGACCGCCGAATTCCACAGCCCGCCGCCTTCGGCGCTGGCCGTATTGCTGATCACGCTGCCGCCGCTGACGAGCACCGCGCCGGGGCCGGTGATGTGCAGGCCGCCGCCGTTGCCGGGCGCGTCGCCCGTGGCGTTCTCGATCAGCGACACATCGGTTAACGTCACGCCAACCGTGTTGGTCACGGTGGCGTTGACTTCAATGCCGCCGCCCGCGCGGTTGGAAACATTGCCCGTAAGCGTGCTGTTGCTCACCGTAAGCGAACTGCCCTCGTTGGCGAGGATGCCGCCGCCGGAGCCGGACGCGCCATCGGCGACGTTGTCGGAAATGGTCGCGTTGGTGACGGTCATCGTGCCGCCGTCGTTGTACAAGCCACCGCCGCCGTTAACGGCCTCCGGGCCGCTGGCCGTATTCCCGGTGATCTGCGTGCCCGTCACCGCCAACGTGCCAACAGCGGAATTCCACAGACCGCCGCCCTCGGCGCTGGCGACGTTGTTGGAGACCGTGCCGCCCACAACCGAAACGTCACCGGGGCCGGTGATGTGGAGCGCGCCGCCGTTGCCGGGCGCGTCGCCCGTGCTGTTGCCGTCAAAATTGACGCCGTCGAGCAAAACAGTGGCCGTGTCCGTCATCGTGGCGTTGACTTCGATGCCGCCGCCCGCGCGGTTGGCGCTGTTGCCGTCAACCGTGCTCGCTGTCGCGGTGAAAACGCTGCCCGCGTTGACGAGGATGCCGCCGCCGGAGCCGGACGCGCCGTCGGCGACGTTGCCCGAAATCGTGGCGTTGGTAACGCTCATCGCACCGCCGTCGTTGTACAAGCCGCCGCCGCCGTTAACGGCCTCCGGGCCGCTGGCCGTGTTGCTCATGATAAGCGTGCCGCTGATGGTCATCGTGCCGACGGCCGAGTTCCACAGGCCGCCGCCTTCCGCCGCGGCGCTGTTGCCCGTCACCGAGCCGCCCGTCACGCTGACCATGCCGGGGCCGGTGGTGTGGAGCGCGCCGCCGTTGCCGGGCACGTCGCCCGTGCTGTTGCCGGACATCACCACGTCGGTCAGCGTTACGTCCACGGTGTCGGTTGCGGTGGCGCTGAGCTCAATCGCGCCGCCAGCACGGTCGGAGACGTTGTCCGCAAGGACGGCGTCGCTTACCGCGAGCGTGCTGCCGGGGCCAGCCAGGATCGCGCCGCCGGAGCCGCCATCCTCGGTGACGCCGTTTTGCACCGTCACGCCCGTAATGGAGACGGCAACCGCGTCGGTGAGGTGAAAGACGCGGTCGATGCCCGCGGCGTCAATAGTGGTCGCAGCTGCGCCGGCGCCGACGATGTTCAAGGAGACGCCGATGTCAAGGTCGCCGGTCGCGTTACCGTCTTCGCTATCACCCATGATGGACAGGGTATAGGGAACAACGTTTGCGGGCAGGCTGATGGTGTAGGGCGTAGTGCCCGTGCGCGTGCAGCCGCCAAAGTCGGTGTCGGTGTTGGCGGATTGAACGGCCTCGCGCAGCGAGCAGCCCAGGTCAGCACCGCCAAACTGGTCGAGCGGCGTGTCGACATCAATCGTGCCCTGCGCATGGGCGACGGATGGAATTGCCAGCAGGCAGAGCAGCGCCAAGCTGGCGACAAACGTCAAGGTAAATCTTCGATGGGTTGCAGTCATGAATTTACTCCTTGCAAATGGTCGTGGTTTTCGACGCAAAAATTCGAAAGGGTGAGAGGTTTGGGAAGGGATGGTTAAACATGGCCAAACGCTACAATGAAAACAATAGATGAAACAACAGCCGGGGAACGCGACGGTGAAGGAAAGAATAACGCCATGTTAGCGATTCGACAAATACAGACGCATGGTTTGCGTAGGTGGATCATACAAAATGTTGGGCGCGTTCGTATATGGGGCAAATGACGCAATAATTCGCCGAGCAGTGCGCAACGCTTCCTCGGCCATTGCAAGCGGAAGATCACCGCGAGCGGAGACAAAGAGGGCGGAACGGATATACGGGTACGAACAGCCCGCGCGATCCGTAGTATAGTGGCGAGTTTAGACCGGTTCCCGGCTGCGAGCATTTATGGAGAAAACATTATGTTGAGACGACTTGGCGTTTACAAGCGGCTCTTTGCCTACCTCAACGCCTACCCGCGACAGGTCGGCATCGCCTATATATCGATGGCGGTGGCGGCGCTGATCAATCTGGCGATCCCGCAGATTATCGAGGAGGCCATCGACAACGGCGTGCGCAGCGAGCAGGTGCGCCCGCTGCTGATTGCGGGCGGCCTAATCATGGCGATTGCCGTGGTGCGAGGGCTGGTGGGCTTTGGGCAGATGTACTACGGGCTGTGGCTGACGCACCGCGTGGCTTACGATTTGCGCAGCGACTTCTACGAGCGCGTCACCAGCCTGCCGCTGGCTTTTCACGATCAGGCGCAGACGGGCGACCTGATGAGCCGCGCCACCAGCGACATCCGCGAAACCGAGCAGTTTATCGGCCAGGGGCTGCTCAATCTGGTCTCCGTCTTTCTTCTCGGCGGCGGCGTGATCGTCGCCATGTTTCTCGAAAGCGCCGAATTGGCGCTGCTGACGCTGGGGCCGCTGCTGCTGCTCGTCGTCGCCACGATTCGCTTTGGCAACGTGGTGCGCCCCATGTTCAAGCGCATCCAGGAGCAGATGGGCGCGCTCTCTTCGACGATGCAGGAGAGCATGACGGGCATCAAGGTCGTCAAGGCCTTTGCGCGCGAACCCTACGAATTCGAGAAGTTTGACCGCGACAACGACGAGTGGTTCGACCGTCGCTTTGCGCTGATTCAGACCTGGGCCAACAACTGGCCCTTCTTCACCTTCACGCTGCTGGCCTCGATTTTCCTGCTGCTCTGGTTTGGTGGCCCGCGCGTGATCGCGGGCGAGCTGAGCGTGGGCGCGCTCTCGGCCATGTTCCTCTACGTGCAGATGCTCAACGGCCCCGTGCAGCGGCTCGGCTTCCTCGTCAACCGCGCGGCCACGGCCTCCGCCAGCGCCAACCGCATCTTTGAAGCGATGGACGTGCCCAACGTGCTCACCCAGCAGCCGGACGCGCGCGTGCTCGAAGACGTTGAGGGTCGCGTTGAATTTGAGCACGTCAGCTTTGCCTACAATACGCACGAGGATTTAGCCATCAGCGATGACGACGACGAGGAGGAGGCTGCTGTCGAGCACGCGGATGAAGAAGACGAGCGCCCCGTGCTGCACGACATCAACTTCGTCGCCGAACCGGGGAAGACGGTGGCGCTGATCGGCCCGACCGGCTCCGGCAAATCCACCGTCACCAGCCTGATTCCCCGCTTCTACGATCCAATTGAAGGGCGCGTCCTGGTAGATGGCGTGGACGTGCGCGAGGTTGATCTGCACAGCCTGCGAGAGCACATGGGCATTGTGCTACAAAATCCGTTCTTGTTCAGCAGCACCATTGGCGAAAACATCGCCTATGGCCGCACCGACGCCAGCGACGACGAGATCATCGCCGCCGCCAAGGCCGCCCGCGCCCACGACTTTATCCTGCGCTTCCCGGACGGCTACGACACCCGCGTCGGCGAGCGCGGCGTAACGCTGAGCGGCGGCCAGAAGCAGCGCATCGCCATTGCGCGCGCCCTGCTGCGCAACCCCCGCATCCTGATCCTGGACGATTCGACCAGCTCCGTTGATACCGAAACCGAGCACCTGATCCAGCAGGCGCTCAACGAGCTGATGGAAGGCCGCACCACCTTCGTGATCGCCCAGCGGCTGCTCACCCTCAAGCGCGCCGACTGCATCCTCGTGCTGGAGGATGGCCGCATCGTCGAGCGCGGCACGCACGATGAGCTGCTCCAGCGCGAAGGCTTCTACCGCGAAATTTATGACGTGCAGCTGCGCGATCAGGAGGAGTTCGCCCAGGAATTTGGCGATGCGGAGACGCTGGTCGGCGGGGAGGTGGCGGAGCGGGTGAATGGACGGCGCGAACGGGTGGCGGCGGACTGAACCCCACCCCAGCCCTCCCCAACTTGGGGAGGGGGCAGCGACTGGGCAAGCGAAGAATTGAGGTTTCTTCGCTGCTGTGCAAAGAAGCTGCAACGTAATCAACGAAAAATCGGCTCCTCCCCCGCATGGGGGAGGTTGGGAGGGGGTGAAACGCTGCCCATCCCTTCAAGACATTCGCTCGACGCTCCGCGTGGGAATGCCTTCTTGGACGCTCCGCGTCCTCCGTGTAATTGATCAACAACGACCGTATGCCACCCGGCGACGCAGAGCGTCGCGGCAGGCATTCCGACGCAGAGCGTCGGAACGAGGAGATTATGACTCAACCCACAACCCAAACCGAAGACACCCAAGCCCAAGTCACCACCGCCGACCTCCAGCGCGAACTCTCCTGGCTCGTCACCGCAGACAGCGACGACAGCGCGCGCGACCGAGCGCGGCGCGAGCACAAGGTCAACGAGCTGCTCTCCTACGGCGACAACGACGTAATGGGCAAGGCCTACGACGGTCGCCTCGTGCGGCGTCTGCTGCGGCAGATGGCCCCGTACCAGGGCCGCTTAATTGCCGCCATTGCGTTTATGATCGTCAGCTCGCTGCTCAGCGTGGCCGGACCCGCGATTATTGCCTTTGCCGTGGACAACGGCATCGCCCAGCAGGATTTGAGCATCCTGCGCTTCTGGACGTGGGTCTTTTTGGGTGCGGCCGTTGGCGAGTGGATCGCCAACCGCTCGCGCATTGCAATCATGGCCTACGTTGGCACCAAAGTGGTGGCCGATCTGCGCAGCCGGCTCTTCCGCCACCTGCACGGGCTTTCGCTTAATTTCCACAACAACTACAGCGTGGGCCGCATGATGAGCCGCCTGATTAGCGACGTTGGCGTGCTCCAGGATTTTGTCACCTGGTCGATCACCGGGCTGGCGCGCTCGGTTTTTGTACTGGGCGGCATCATCGTTTCGATGCTGCTGCTCAAGTGGCAGCTCGCGCTCGTTACCTTTGCCGTGCTGCCGCTGATGCTGCTGGTGACGAACTACTGGCGCAAGCGCGTGCGCGTGGCCTACCGCGGCGTGCGCCAGCGCATGTCGCTGATCAACGGCTACCTCAACGAGTCGATCTCCGGTATCCGCGTCACAAAGAGCTTTACGCGCGAGAAGCAGAACGAGCAGCACTTCAACGATCTCAACGCTTCCCATCTTGAATCGTCGGTCCAGGCTGCCGGGCTCACAGCGCTCTTTCTCCCCAGCGTCGATTTTATGGGCTCATTCTCGATGGCGCTGGTCGTCGGCTTTGGCGGCTGGCTCGTGATGGGCGACGCGCTGCAGGCGGGGACGCTGTTGGCCTTCGTGCTCTACGTCGAGCGCTTCTTCAACCCGATCCGCGAGCTGGCCCAGCGCTACAACACCTTCCAGGCCGCCATGGCCGCCTCCGAGCGCATCTTCGGCCTGCTCGACCAGCAGCCCGATCTCGACGACGCGCCGGACGCCCGCGAGCTGCCCGCCATCGAGGGCCGCGTTCAATTTGATCACGTCGACTTTGCCTACAAGCCGGAGGAGCCGGTGCTGCAGGATTTTGACCTCGTGGCCGAGCCGGGCGAGCGCATTGCGCTGGTCGGCGAAACGGGGGCGGGCAAGAGCACGGTGATTCGGCTGCTCTCGCGCTTCTTCGACGTGACTGGCGGCGCCATCACCATCGACGGCTACGACCTGCGCGAGGTCACCGTCACCAGCCTGCGCTCGCAGCTCGGCATCGTTCTGCAGGACACCTTCTTGTTTGGCGGCACGATCCTGGACAACATCCGCTACGGCCAGCTCGACGCTACGGACGACGAGTGCATCGCCGCCGCCAAGGCCGTGGGCGCGCACGTTTTTGTCAAAAATTTGCCGGAGAGCTACTGGACCGAAGTCGGCGAGGATGGCGTCAACCTGAGCGTGGGCCAGCGCCAAATTCTCTCCTGCGCCCGCGCCTACCTCGCCGACCCGCGCATCCTGATCATGGACGAAGCCACCAGCTCCGTCGACACCACCAGCGAGCAGCAAATCCAGCACGCGATGGATGCGCTGATGGCGGGCCGCACCAGCTTCGTGATCGCCCACCGCCTCAGCACCATCGTCAGCGCCGATAAGATTGTGGTGATGGACCAGGGGCGCATCGTCGAAGTCGGCTCGCACCGGGAACTGCTGGATCGGCGGGGTCGGTATCATGGGCTGTATACGATGCAGTGGTCGCAGGAGAATTCATCGTTTAGCGTGAATTGAAGAATTTAACGCGGAGGGCGCGGAGACAAGAGGCGCGGAGGGCCGCGGAGAGGAAGAGAGATTCGAGGAAGAGCGCTGGCGAGTGCGCTGCACGGTCAAAGGCGTGGTGGCACGCCTATCGGGCGGCTGACCGTGCATTGCACTCCCGATCCGACCAAGCTGGTACGAGTGCCGCGCGCAACGGGTCGGGAATGAGGGTTGGATCGTGAGTGCAGCGCACGGCGTGGGCGATGGCTCGTCTGCCTGCTTGATGGACGCCGTGCAATGCACTCGACTATCTGTCTCGCTGCACCCAACGGGTCAACAGGCCCCTTTCCCCCGCTCGGTTTTTTCTTGGGGGAAGGGACGGGGATGGGGGTCTTGGGTGAAGTCTAGCCTATACACACTTTCTTTTCGCTCCCGCACCTCTGAGATACAATTCTGCGGTTTCTCCCTCAACCAACAGGCTAACCCATGAACTCCCTCGGCCAGCGCTTCGGCGGTTCCCTGCGTCTTCTGCGCTACTACCCGCGCGTGTTGAAGCTGGTGTGGCAGGCCAATCCGCGCCAAACGATGTGGGCCGTGCTGCTGCACATCAGCAGCGCCGTGGTTGCCCCCGCGCAGATTTGGGCGTCCAAGCTGCTGATCGACCGCATTACGCTGGAGGTGCAGCGCATCGATACGAGCGTTGCGCCAAACTGGCTGGAAATTTTTTCGCCCATCGCCTTTATCCTCGTCCTGTGGATTGTCGGCGGCGTCAGCCGTTCTCTTTTGGAAGGCATCTCAACGCTGCTGGCCTTTCACGTCGGTCATCACGCCGAATATCTTCTGCTCCAGAAGGCCTCGCAGTTCGACATTGCGTTCTACGAAAACTCGACGTTTTACGACCAGATGGAGAATGCCCAGCGAGACATTGGCCGCGCGCGCCAAATTGCCTATTTGGGGCTAGATTTTATCAGCGCCTTCTTTACCCTCATCACGGTTGCCATCCTCCTGATCCAGCTGCAGCCGCTGCTCTTCTTGATTTTGTTCTTGACGACCGCGCCCCAAACCATTGTCGAAGTCTACTTTGGCTCCCGCTCGCATCGCATCTGGATGAGCCGCACCTCGGCGCGGCGGATGGCGCAGTATTTAGCTGGGCTGCTGGGGGCTTTGGGCAACCGAGGCAGCATCAAAGAGATGCGTGTCTTTGGCCTACAGTCGGTGTTTTTGGAAAAATACCGCGCCTTTTGGCAGGAATTTATCGATGAGATTCAGGGAATTCAATTTGCCAAGGAGCAGGTCAACGCGCTGCTAATGATTCTTTCTATGCTGGGCACGGCGCTTGTGTGGGCTTATGCCGTGGTGCAGGCCGTGCTTGCCCGCATTACCGTTGGAGATGTGGCGCTCGTCTTTCAGGCCTCGGAGCGGACGCTGTTTGAATTGCGCAGGATTTTTTGGACGGTCGGCATCTTCTACGAACACAGCCTGTTTATCAGCAATTACTTTGACTTTTTGGACATCGAACCCCACGATGTGCAAGGCTCGCTGTCGCGCCGCGATGGAGACGGGGCAAATCTCGCCGCCGTGCCCAATCCAATCCAGCGCGGCATTGAGTTTCGCAATGTCTCCTTCAAATATCCCGGAGCAGATTCATTCTCTCTGCACAACGTCTCCTTTCGCCTGCATCCTGGGGAGTCAGTGGCAGTGGTGGGTGAGAATGGGGCCGGCAAGACAACCCTGGTCAAACTGCTCTGTCGGCTCTACGATCCCACGGCAGGTGCAATTCTGCTGGACGGGAAAGATTTGCGCGATTACAGGCTGGAAGATGTACGCAACAGCATCGGCGTGATCTTCCAAGATTTTGTGCGCTATGATTTGTCCGCTAGGGAAAACGTTGGCTTGGGGCAGGTGGAGTTTGTCGACGACTTGGCGCGCGTCGAGCAAGCGGCCCAGCTGGGCGGCGCCGCCGCCATTGTTGATCGGCTACCGAATGGGTTTGACAGCGTGCTGGGCCGCACCTTCGAGGGCGGGGTCGACCTGTCCGGCGGCGAGTGGCAAAAATTTGCGCTGAGCCGCGCCTTTATGCGCGAAGCCCAAATTTTAATTCTGGACGAACCCACCGCCGCCCTGGACGCTTTTGCCGAGCACGAAATCTATCAGCGCTTTGCCCAGCTGACGGAGGGCAAAATTACCGTCTTTATCTCCCATCGCTTTTCCACTGTCCGCATCGCCCAGCGCATTCTTGTCCTGCAAGCCGGTCGCCTCGCCGAGGAAGGCGCGCATCACGAATTGATGGCGCTGCAGGGCGAGTATGCTACCATGTTTGAAATACAGGCCCGGCAGTACGTCGATTCTTTCCAAAAGAGCAGCGATTTGTGGGAGCGGTAGAAAGATTCGTGGAAGGGCGTTTGGGCGATCGTTTCGACCGAGGGGAGAAATCTTCTCGCGGTCAACGAATCGTTATAGAGTTCGCCTTACCGATTCGTTTGCTATCAACAGATTTCTCGCATCCGCTCGAAATGACACATCTTTTCTCTGCGTTCCTCCGCGTCTCCTCTGCGCCCTCCGCGTTAAAAACTCTCATGACTCACCCCCACTCCATCTGGCAGACCGACCGCATCCGCCTACGCGCCGTCGAGCCGAGCGACGCCGAGATCTTTCAGCAGTGGAGCGCCGATGATGAAGTCGCGCGGCTCTGCTATGAGATTCCCTTTCCGCGCTCGATGGCGCGCACGAAAAAGCACGTCGAAGCGCTGACGCAGGCGGAGCCGGAGCACGACAGCTACCGCTGGATCATCGAGAATCACGAAGGCGCGGCGGTCGGCAATATCAACACGCACGACTGCGCGCGTCGCCACGGCACCTTTAGCTTTGGCCTCGCCATCGAGCGCGAACACTGGCGCCACGGCTACGCCAGCGATGCGATTCGCCTCGTGCTGCGCTACTTTTTCCGCGAACTGGGCTACCAAAAGGTCAATTCAGGGGTCTATGAGTTTAACGAAGCCTCAATTCGCCTCCACGAGCGGCTGGGCTTTCAGCACGAAGGCCGCATCCGCCGCATGATTTACACCAACGGTCGCTACTGGGACCACATCCTTTTTGGCCTGACGCGCGAAGAATTCGAGCAAGCCGATGGCTGATCTGCGCGTGCTCATCGCCGCTGCCGACCCGCTGGCGCGCGCGGGCTTGAGCGCCCTGCTGGCCGATCAATCCGATTTGCAAATCGTCGGCCAGGGGGATTTTGACGATCTCGCGGCCAGCGTCGACGCCTATCAGCCAGACGTGCTCCTGGCCGACCTGGGCTGGCGGCTGGATGACGCGCTGACCGCCCTCGATGAATTGATCGGCGATGAGCCGGACGAAGGCATTCCGCTGCTGGCGCTGCTGGCCGACGTCGCTGACGCGGCGCAGATTTTTGCCGCGGGCGCACGCGCTCTGCTGCCCCGCGAAGTCGATGTCGAAACGCTGGTGACCGCGCTGCGGGCCGTGACCAGCGGCCTCGTCGTCGTCGCGCCGGAGATGGCGACGGCGCTCGCGTCACCCGCCCGCGTTCCCTCGCCGGACGACAATCTGCTCGTCGAGCCGCTGACGCCGCGCGAGACCGAAGTTCTCGGGCTGATCGCCGAGGGGCTCCCCAACAAAACCATCGCCCGCCGCCTCGATATCAGCGAGCACACCGTGAAGTTTCACGTCAACGCGCTGCTCGGCAAGCTCGGCGCGCAGAGCCGCACCGAGGCCGTCGTCCGCGCCACGCGAGCGGGGCTGATTTTGCTGTGACGCGAAGCGCTGCTTCGCTCTTCGCCCACTGCGCTACGCTTCCCCGCGCGATTGCCCTCCAATCTTTGTTGATCACGCGGCGACGCAGAGCGTCGAACAGGCATTCCCACGCGGAGCGTGGGAACGAGTAACGTCTACTCTTCCGCATACAGCCGATAGCCGACGCCCGGCTCCGTGAGCACGTAGCGCGGGCGGGCGGGCTCCGGCTCGATTTTGCGGCGCAGGTTGCTGATGTTGGCGCGCAGCAGGTGCGCCTCCTGCTCGTAGCCGCGCCCCCACACCGCGCGCAAAAGCTGGCCGTGCGTCAACACGCGGCCCGCGTGCTGCACCAGCGTGCGCAGCAAATCATACTCCGTCGGCGTCAGCGACACGGCCTCGCTGTTGACCGTTACCACGCGCCGCGCCACGTCCACCCGCAGTCCGTCATTCTCAAAAACGGGCTCGCCCTCCGGCTGGCCCGCGTGCCGCAGCGCCACGCGCAGCCGCGCCATCAGTTCGCCCACGCTGAAGGGCTTGGTCACGTAGTCGTCCGCGCCCGCGTCGAGGGCGGCAATTTTGTCGCCCTCCTGCTCGCGCGCCGAAAGCACGAGAATGGGCACGCGGCTCCACTCGCGCAGCCGCCGCGTCACCTCGATCCCGTCGAGGTCGGGCAAGCCGAGATCGAGGATCACCACGTCGGGCCGGTGCTGCACGGCGGCCAGCAGCGCCCCCTCGCCCGTCTCCGCCTCGATGATCTCGTGGCCGTGCGCCGCCAGCGCCGTCTGCAAAAAGCGCCGAATCGCCCGCTCATCGTCGACGATGAGGACGCGCGGGCCGGTGGGTGGGGTGGATTCAATGTCTCCTAGGGATAATTCCGCAGTTCTGCTATACTGAATGGGCTGCGTAACTGCAAATTTTATAATCATGCAAACCATTGTCTTCTACAAAACACAATCTGGCCGCTCGCCTGTAGAACAATTTCTGAGTTAAGCGATTCGGGTAAACAGGTTCAAAGAGTTAACTGGGTATTGACACGGGATTAAAGCCATGATTGAGATTGTGCCGACGCCAGTACCTCAGAAGGTGCGTCAACACCGGTGAGATTTGGGAAGTGCGCGTGAAGGCCGGTCGAGATACGTTTCGGCTGCTTGGATGGAGAAAATCTGATTATTCTGACGAACGGCTTTGCCAAAAAGACTGCAAAAGACACCTCAAGCAGGACATTGATCTGGCCGAACAGAGTACGACGCGATTATCTTGGAGCGAAAGGAACTTTAGCAATGGACGATTTGCAAAAATATATCAACGAGCGGATGGAGCGCGACCCAGAATTTGCAGACGGATACTACGAAGGCTATGAAAGCTTCAAAGTCGGACGATGTTGCAGAATTACAAGCGCGCGAATCAGCAGGCGTAATGCAAGACGAGATGGCGCTGCAAGTTCAGCACGCGCCGTGACATTATTGTTAAAGCCGAAGACCAACCTGACGTGGTTCAAAGCCGAGGTTCTGCGGCAAGCAGATACGCAGAAGCGCGAGGGCGATAACATCTCGAACTTTGTCTCCTAAACACTGCTTTGGGTGCACTGCTCAAACAGATTTCTCACTCCGCGGTGCGAAATGACAGCTTTTTAGCCCACCGGCAGCGCCAGCGACACGACCGTGCCGCCGCCCGCGCGCGGCTTCGCCTCGATGTGGCCGCCATGCGCGTCGACGACGCCTTTGCTGATCGCCAGCCCCAGTCCCGTGCCGCTGGCGCCGTTGGCGGCGCGGTAGAATTTGTCGAAGACGTGTGCTCGCTCGTCCGCCGGGATGCCGATGCCGCGGTCGGCGACTTCGATGACCACGCTGGCATTCTCCACACCCGCAGCAATCGAGAGCGGCGCGTCCTCCGCCGAGTATTTTAGCGCGTTGTCCACCACGTTGACCAGCGCCTGCACCACCAGCGGGAAATCAACGGACACGGCGGGCAAATCGCCCGGCACGTCGATGTCAACCTCGCGACCGCGCAGGCCGCGCGCGAGCTGCGTCAGCGCCGCGCCGACGATGTCCTCGACGTCGCTTTCGTCCCGGCGCAGGGGGAGCGCGCCGGATTCGAGGCGCGTCATGTCGAGCAGGTTGCCGACGAGGCCGTTGAGGCGGCGCGCTTCATCCCACGCCATGTCGGCCAGGTCGTGCTGGGTGGCGGCGTCGAGCAGGGCGGCGTCGTCGCGCAGGCTGCTGAGCGCGCCGGTGATGGTGGCGAGCGGCGTGCGCAGATCATGCGAGATCGAGTTGAGCAGCGCAGATTGCATCTGCTCGGCCTGCCGCAGGAATTGGGTCTGCTGCGCGTCGGCGGCGAGGGTGATGCGCTCCAAGGCGAGCGCCGCCTGGCTGCTCGATAGCTCCAGCGCGCGACGACGCTCGCTCGGCAGCGACGCCAGCTCTTCGTCAAAAAAAATGCCAACCACGCCCAGCGTGTTGTCTGTGGTGTTACCTGTAGCTCGCAGCGGCAAATAGTGCCCCTCGGCGGCGACCAGCGTCTCGGTAAAGCGACCGGCAGGCTGGCCGTGCTGCGCCACCCACGTCGCCACCGCCTGTTCGTCGCTATCCATTTTACCATCTGTTCTACTACCCGCGGTGACGCCGTCGCTGGTGGCGCGCTGCACCAGGGCACCGGCGTCGTCCCGCGTGAAGACCACCGTCGCGGCCCCCTGCGTCTGCTCGATGTGGCGGAGCAGCGTGGTCGCAATATCATCGGCTTCCACCGCGCCCGCCAGCCGCCGGCTGAGATCGTAGAGCGCGGCGGTCTGGCTTTCGCGGCGGCGCGCGGCCAGCTCCTGCCGCCGGGCCTGCGCCGCCAGCGTGCTCACGACGATGCCGACGGCCAGCAGCGCGCCAAAGGTGAGGAGGTACTGCGTGTCGGCGACGACGAAGGTGTAGTAGGGGAGGATGAAGACGAGGTCGAAGGCGACGACGCTGAGCAACGAGGCGAAGATCGCGGGCGCGCGGCCCAAGCGCACGGCGGCGACGATCACGGCCACGAAGTAGACCATGGCGATGTTGGTCGGCTCGATGGTCATGCGCAGGGGCAGCGCCAGCAGCGTGGTGAGCGCCACGAGCAGCGTGCTCCAGCCGTAGCTGATCCAGCTGTCGCCAGGTTGGCTGTCCGTCCCACGCGTTGACCGCTCGACTCGTTCGGCCTCGCCGCTGATGACATACAAATCAAGGTCGGGCGCGCGGCGAATAATTTGATCGACGATGGAGCCGCCGCGCAGCCACTCGCGCCAGCGCGCCTGCAGCGGTCGCCCGGCCACGATGCGGTTGATGTTGTGGCGGCGCGCGTAGTCGATGGCCGCTTCCGCCACCGAACGCCCGGTGATGGTCGTGGTTTGCGCGCCGAGCTGCTCGGCCAACTGCAACGTTTGCTCGACGCGCAGGCGGTCGTCGGTCGACAGCGCGGCGCTCGTCTCGACGTAGGCGGCGGTCCACGCCGCGTTGAGGTTGGTGGCGAGGCGGGCGGCGGCGCGCACGAGCCGCTCGCTCAGCGGGCTGGGGCCGACGCAGACCAGCAGCCGCTCGCCCGCGGGCCAGACGCCGCTGATGGCGTGGGTCTGCATGTAGTCGCGCAGCTTGTCGTCGATGCGGTCGGCGGTGCGGCGCAGGGCGATTTCGCGCAGGGCGGTGAGGTTGCCAGGGCGGAAGAAGCGCTCGACGGCGCGCGCGGCCTGATCGGGCACGTAGATTTTGCCCTCGTGCAGCCGCTGAATCAGCTCGTCGACGGGCAGATCAATCAGCCGAATTTCGCTGACGACCTCCAGCACGTGATCGGGAACCGTCTCGCGCACCACGACTTCGGTGATCTGCGCGACCACGTCGTTGAGGCTTTCCAGATGCTGCACGTTCATCGTCGAGTAGACGTTGATGCCCGCATCGAGCAGCTCGAGCACGTCCTGGTAGCGCTTGGGGTGGCGCGTGCCGGGCGCGTTGGTGTGCGCCAGCTCGTCGACCAGTACGTACTCCGGTCGCCGCGTGAGAATGGCGTCGAGGTCCATCTCGCGCAGCGTCACGCCGCGGTATTCGATCTGCTGGACGGGCACGATCTCCAGCCCGTCCAGCAGCGCGTCGGTCTCCGCCCGCCCGTGCGTCTCCACGTAGCCGACGACGATGTCGACGCCTTCGGCGTGTCGATGCTGGGCGGCCTGGAGCATGGCGTAGGTTTTGCCCACGCCCGCCGCGTAGCCCAGAAAGAGAATCAGCCGACCGCGCTGGTCGTCGCCTTCGCGCTGCACGGCGGAGAGGAGTTGGTCGGGGTTGGGGCGGTTGGTCATGGTGTTTTCAACGCGGAGCTTGGAGGTAGTTGCTGGGCGCGCCCAGCAACTACCTCCAAACTGACACATAATGTGAGTACTTTTATTCTACCCCATCCAGCGCCAGGTTCAACGCCAGCACGTTGACGCGCGGCTCACCCAGCAGCCCCAGCGTACGACTCGCGGTGTGCTCGGCCACAAGGTCGGCCACCGTTGTCTCGTCCAAGCCGCGGGCGGCGGCGACGCGGGCGACCTGATAATCTGCAGCGGCGGGGCTGATGTGCGGATCGAGCCCGCTGGCCGAGGCGGTGACGAGATCGACGGGGATGGCCGCGTCGGTCTCGATGCCGAATTCGGCGTTGGCGGCCTGCAGCGCGTCGATGCGCGCCTGGACGTTGGCTTGCAGGTCGGCGCTCGTCGAGCCGAGGTTGGAGCCGGACGAGGCGGCGGCGTTGTAGGGCTGCGGCCCCGTGGCCGAGGGGCGGCCCCAGAAGTAGCCGGGCTCGGTGAATTCCTGGCCGATCAGCGCCGAGCCGACGGTCGCGCCGTCGCGCTCGAGCAGGCTGCCGTTGGCCCGCCCCGGCAGCGCGACCTGGGCGAAGCCAGTTACCAGCAGCGGGTAAATCGCGCCGGTGAGCAGGGTGAAGAGCAGCAAAATCAGCAGGGTGGGGCGAATTTGTTTGCGAATGGTCATGGGTGTGGTTCCTTTTGTCTAGCTGTCAGCGGATGCTAGAGAGCGGATTGAACGGATGGGTAAACCATCTTTCTGTTTCTAGCGCTGAACAAGCGAAGGTCGATTCAGAACGGATTATGTCGCAATCAATCCGTTCAATCCGTTCTCGAAATCCGCTGACAGCTATCGATAAATCAATTTTGCGACTGCAATCCAGCCGTTATAGCAAATAAGCAAACGCAGTAAAGACGAGCGCGTAAATGGCGAGCGGCACGAGACCGCCGAGGTCGAGCTTGGTGAGTAGGTTCTTCATGGTTGATTCTCCTTGATGATTTTGAGAGGTAAACTGGCGTTTCACCCCTCCCCATCCCTCCCCAACTTGGGGAGGGGGCCGTTTCTTCGTTGACGAAGCGACTGTTCCTCCCCCATCATGGGGAGGCTAGGAGGGGGTTCAGCTTCGCCCTCCCCAAAACTTACGCCAGCCCCAGCGCGACCAGCACCACATCAATCAGCTTGATAAAGACAAACGGCGTGATCAGCCCGCCCAGGCCGTAGATCAGCAGGTTGTCCCGCAGGAGGCGGGCCGCGCCGAGCGGGCGGTAGGGCACGCCGCGCAGGGCCAGCGGAATCAGCGCGATGATGACGAGCGCATTGAAGATCACCGCCGAGAGCACGGCGCTCTGCGGCGTGGCCAGCCGCATGAAGTTGAGCGCCGCCAGCTGCGGGTAAATCGTAACAAAGGCCGCCGGGATAATGGCGAAGTATTTCGCCACATCGTTGGCCAAGCTAAAGGTGGTCAGCGCGCCGCGCGTCATCAAAAGCTGCTTGCCGATTTCGACGATCTCGATCAGCTTGGTCGGGTTGCTGTCCAGATCGACCATGTTGGCGGCTTCGCGCGCGGGCTGCGTGCCCGTGTTCATGGCCACGGCGACGTCGGCCTGGGCCAGCGCCGGGGCGTCGTTCGTGCCGTCGCCCGTCATGGCGACGAGGCGACCGCCGCTCTGATAGTCGCGGATCAGCTCCAGCTTGGCTTCGGGCGTGGCCTCGGCCAAGAAGTCGTCGACGCCCGCTTCGGCGGCAATCGCGGCGGCGGTGAGCGGGTTGTCGCCCGTGATCATCACCGTCTTGATGCCCATCTCGCGCATCTGCGCAAAGCGCTCCTTCATGCCGCCCTTGACAATGTCCTTGAGATGCACGACACCCAGCGGACGACCGTTGAGCGCCACGCCCAGCGGCGTGCCGCCATCTTTGGCAATGCGCTCGATCGCGGCCTGCATCTCGGCGGGCACGCTGTTGCCATGTTCACCGACCCAGCGCGCAATCGCGTCCGGCGCACCCTTGCGGATTTCGTCGCCGCTCAGGTTGACGCCGCTCATGCGCGTCTGCGCGGCAAAGGGGATAAACTCGGGCTGGTCGCCCGCGCGGTTGCCGTGCTCGACGCCCTCGCCGCGCAGGCCAAACTGCTCCTTGGCCAGCACCACAATGCTGCGCCCCTCCGGCGTCTCGTCCGCCAGCGAAGCGAGCTGGGCCAGCCGCGCCAGCTCGCGATCCAGCGTGCCGTTGACGGGCACGAAGTCGACTGCCTGCCGGTTGCCCAGCGTGATCGTGCCCGTCTTGTCGAGCAGCAGCACGTCGACATCGCCCGCCGCTTCGATGGCGCGACCGCTCATGGCGATCACGTTGCGGCGGATCAGCCGATCCATGCCCGCAATGCCGATGGCGCTGAGCAGCCCGCCAATCGTGGTCGGGATCAGGCAGACGAGCAGCGCAACCAGCACGGTGATCGTGATGGGCGCGCCGCGACCGACGCTCTCCACGCTGAAAATCGAAAAGGGCAACAGCGTGGTGCAGACGAGCAGAAAGACAATCGTAAAGCTCGCCAGCAGAATTGTCAGCGCAATTTCGTTGGGCGTCTTCTGGCGCGCGGCCCCTTCGACGAGGCTGATCATGCGGTCGAGGAAGCCCTCGCCGGGATCGGTGGTGATGCGGATCACGAGCCAATCGGAGATTACGCGCGTGCCGCCGGTGACGGCGCTGCGGTCGCCGCCGGATTCGCGCACAACGGGCGCGCTCTCGCCCGTGACGGCGCTCTCGTCCACCGCCGCCACGCCCTCGATCACCTCGCCATCCGCCGGGATGGCTTCGTTGGCGTAGACGATGATGGTGTCGCCCTTGCGCAGATCGGTCGAGGAGACGAGGTCAAACTTGGCGCCGTGGCGGGGCTGCTGCAGACGCTTGGCCTCGGTCTGCTGGCGGGTGTTGCGCAGCGCATCGGCCTGCGCCTTGCCGCGCCCCTCGGCCAGCGCTTCGGCAAAGTTGGCAAAGAGCAGCGTAAACCAGAGCCAGAGCACGATCGATGCGGTGAAGCCCAGCGAATCACCCGTCTCGCCGCCCAGAAGCTGCCACGCGAGCAGCCCCGTCAGCAGCAGGCTGACGATCTCGACGACAAACATCACGGGGTTGCGCAGCTGCTGGCGCGGATCGAGCTTGCGGAAGGCGTCGCCAATGGCACGCTGGTAGATGCCCTGGCGCGCGGCCCGCGGTCGCGGCGCGTCGGCGGGCTGTGGAAGCGTTGGGTTGGGCGCAGTGCCCAGGTTAACGGACATGGATTGGAAATTCCTCGGTTCGGTAAAAAATTTCTTGATGCGTGATGCGTGATGCGTGAACGGGTGGGCGAATCACCTTTCGGATCATCTACCAGTCATCGGCCCCCTCCCCAAGTTGGGGAGGGATGGGGAGAGGTTTCGAATAATCTACCAGGGTGGACCATCATTTCACCCCCTCCCAGCCTCCCCCATCATGGGGGAGGAGCTGTTGCCTCGTGTGTTACGTACCAGGTCACCAACGAATCATCGGCCCCCTCCCCAAGTTGGGGAGGGATGGGGAGGGATGGGGAGGGGTTTCGAATAATCTACCAGGGTAGACCATCATTTCACCCCTCCCAGCCTCCCCCATCATGGGGGAGGGGCCGTTGCCTCGTGTGTTACGTATCAGGTGATACGCTAAAACGTCACCCCGCCGTTTGCCAGCAGAAACTCCGCGATTGGCCCCAGCGTCAGAGCGGGAATAAAGGCCAGCGCGCCGACGATGAGCACCACGGTGACCAGCCAGCCCACGAAGAGCGGGCCGTAGGTGGGCAGCGTGCCAACACCAGCGGGGGCTTTGGCCTTGCCGGCCAGCGCGCCCGCCATGGCGAGAATCGGAATGATCAACCAGTAGCGGGCAATCAGCATGGCGACGCCGCCGGTCCAGCTAAAGGGCGCGCTGTTGCCGATGCCGGCAAAGGCGCTGCCGTTGTTGTTGCCCTGCGATGAAAAGGCGTACAGAAGTTCGCTAAAGCCGTGTGGCCCCGTCTCTTGCATGGCCGCGCGCCCCCAATCGCTGACAACGCCCAGCCCGGTGCCGAGCAGCACGAGCGCGGGCGGGATCAGAATTACGAGCGCGGCCATCTTCATCTCGTACGATTCAATCTTTTTGCCCAGATATTCCGGCGTGCGACCAACCATCAGCCCGGCCACAAAGACGGCCACAATCACAAAGGCCAGCAGGCCATACAGCCCGGAGCCGACGCCGCCGAAGATCACTTCGCCGAGCTGCATCATGATCAGCGGCACAAAACCGCCGAGCGGCGTGTACGAATCGTGCATCGAGTTGACGGAGCCGTTGGAGGTCGCCGTGGTGGCCGTGGCCCAGAGCGCGGAATTGGCAATGCCAAAGCGCGTCTCCTTGCCCTCCATGTTGCCGCCGCTCTGCGTCAGGCTCGCGCTCTGGTCGACCTGTTCAAAGGCGGGCGACGCGAAGGCGGGGTTGCCGCCCTGCTCGGCCCACAGCGCCGTGCCCAAGGCCAGCGCAAAGACCACGCCCACCGCCGCCAGCAAGGCCCAGCCCTGGCGCGTGTCGCCGACCATTTTGCCAAAGGTGTAGCAGAGCGCCGCCGGAATCAGCAGGATCGCCAGCAGCTGGAAGAAGTTGGAAATCGGCGTGGGGTTCTCCAGCGGATGCGCGGAGTTGACGTTGAAGAAGCCGCCGCCGTTTGTCCCCAATTGCTTGATCGCAATCTGCGACGCCGCCGGGCCCACCGCGATTACCTGCTCGGTGACGCTGTTGCCCTCGGCGTCGGCTGCGGGCTGGATCAGCTGCACCGTTTGGTATGGTTCAAAAGTCTGCACCACCCCCTGCGACACAAAAATTAGCGCAAAGAGAAGCGACAGCGGCAGCAGCACGTAGAGCACCGTGCGCGTCAAATCCACCCAAAAGTTGCCGATTTCGCTCACCCGCTGCCGCGACAGCCCGCGGATAAAGGCGATCAGCACGGCGATGCCGGTAGCGGCGCTGAGAAAATTCTGCACCGTCAGCCCGCTCATCTGGGTGAGGTAGCTCATGGTCGTCTCGCCGCCGTAAAATTGCCAGTTGGTGTTGGAGGCAAAGGAGGCCGAGGTGTTGAAGGCAAGGTGTGCGGGCACATCAGTCAGCGCCGCCGGGTTGAGCGGCAGCAGGGTTTGAATACGCAAAATGGCGTAGAGCAGCAACATGCCCGCCGCGTTAAAGAGCAGCACAGCCACGGCGTAAACGCGCCAGTTCATCTCCTGCTCCGGCGACGTGCCCGCCGCGCTGTAGATCAAGCGCTCGACGGGTCGCAGCGCTTTCGTCAAAAATGTGCGCTCGCCGCCGAAGACGTTGGCCATGTACGTGCCCAGTGGCTTGACGAGCAGCAGCAGCACCACAAAGTAGGCCACAATTTGGATCAGTCCAATCGTAAAGGCATTCATTAAAACCACTCCGGTTTGAGCAGGGCAAAGGTCAGGTAGACGAGCAGCAGCAGGACAACTGCGCCGCAAATGGCGTATAGCGTAATCACGTTACTCCTCCTTTAGCGCTTGAAAACCGGCCACAAGGCCAAAGCTCGCCAGCCAAAAGACGAGCATCGTACCCACGAAAATCAAGTCATTCATCGATTCAGTCTCCTCGATTGCAAAATTCACTCCGCCGATGTCGTTCGCGGATGGCGCTAGTCTAGCGGAAATCGTGTCAAGGCGGGGTCAAGATGGCGTGAGGGAGCGTCAAGAAAGTATCAAGACGCTTGCTGGCTCGTTGCGACGCTCTGCGTCGCAATGCCGTGCTGGACGCTCTGCGTCGCAATGCCGTGCTGGACGCTCTGCGTCGCAATGCCGTGCTGGACGCTCTGCGTCCTCATGTGGTTGACCATGTATCTTCGCTGATGACCCGACGACGCAAAGGCGTCGGGCGGGGCATTCCCACGCAGGAGCGTGGGAACGAGCAACTATTGTCCTACCCAAAGGTCTAGCCCCCTCCTCCCCAAACGGGCGAGGCGCAGCCTCGTTGCTTCTGGCACAATATGTTCATTGCCAAAGCAGCGAGCCGCCGAGCCAATTCCAACCAACCTTTCGGGTGCGGTGGCTCATCGCTTGGGCAGATTTGGATTCCGAGAGAACGTGAGGAAAGTGACCATCACGGCCAATTTGCGGCTGGGCAAATCTATCCCACCTTGGGTCGTGACGGTCGCTTCCGATTAACAGGAGCAATTCCCATGAACGAAGCATTACAATCCATGTCCAGCGCCATGGCCGACGTGGTCGAGCAGGCGGGCGCGAGCATTGTGCGCGTGGCGGCCCGGCGGCGACAGGCCGCGACCGGTATCGTTTGGCCGCGCGAGGGCGGCAGCGTGATCGTGACGGCGCACCACGTCGTCGAGCGCGACGACAACATCGAAATTGGCCTGCCGGACGGCAGTACCGCGACGGCCACGCTTGTGGGCCGCGATCCGACGACCGATCTCGCCGTGCTGCGTGCCGATCTCGGCGACCTTGCACCCGTGCAAACGGTGGAGGCGGGCGACCTGCGCGTGGGCCATCTCGCGCTGGCCCTGGGGCGACCGGGGCGCACCGTGCAGGCCACGCTCGGCATCGTGAGCGCGCTGGGCACGGAGTGGCGCACGCCCGGCGGCGGCACCATCGACCGCTACCTCCAGACCGATGTCGTCATGTATCCTGGCTTCTCCGGCGGCCCGCTGGTCATGGCAGACGGCGGCACGGCGGGCTTCAACACCTCGTCGCTCATGCGCGGCGTTAGCCTCACCGTGCCGACAGCGACGATCAACCGCGTGGTCACCGACGTGATGTCGCACGGGCGCGTGCCGCGCGGCTACCTGGGCATCGGCGTGCAGCCCGTGCGCCTCGCGGAGAATTTGCAGCAGCAGGCCGAGCAGGAAACGGGGCTGATGGTCATGTCCGTCGAGACGGAGAGCCCGGCGGCGGCAGCTGGCTTCGTGCAGGGCGATGTGCTGATCGCGCTTGATGGTGAAGCGGTGCAGCACGTCGACGCGCTGCAGAAGCTGCTCGGCGGAGAACGCGTGGGGCGCAGCATTCCCGCGCGCGTCGTCCGCGGCGGTCAGATGCAGGAGATGAGCGTCACGCTGGGGCAGCAGGGGTAGGCAATAAAAAAATGAACATTCTTCAACAATTCAACGCCGCCCTCGCCGACGTTTCTGAAAGCGTGCTGCCCTCCCTCGTTCAAGTGCGCAGCGGGCGCGTGGGTGTCGGCGCGGGGGTGATTTGGCGCAGCGAGGGCAGATGCGCACTCGTTATCACCAACGCCCACGTTGTCGAAGGCGCACGGCGCGGTCGACGGAGCCAGCGGGCGAGCCAGGCTGGCTCGCTGGCGGTGACGCTGGCCGACGGGCGCACGCTCGACGCGGAGCTGTTGGGCCGCGACCCAGCGCACGACCTGGCGGCGCTGGAAATCGACACGGGCAATTTGGCGAAGCGGCCGGTCGGCGTGGCGCAGGGCGATTCGCGCGCGCTAACGGCGGGCGAAGTCGTGGTGGCTTTTGGTCATCCCTTTGGCATTCAGGGGGCGGCGACGGCCGGTGTGGTGATCGGCGTGGGGGCGGACCTGCCCGACTTGGAGCGCAGCGGGCTGGAGTGGCTGGCGGCGAGCCTCCACCTGCGCCCCGGCCACTCCGGCGGCCCAATGGTCAACGCAAGCGGGCGGCTGGTCGGCATCAACACGCTGATGAACGGGCCGGAGGTGGGCGTTGCCGTGCCGGTGCACGTGGTGCAGGCCTTTGTGGCCGAGCTGGATAGCCGACCGACAAGGGACGAAAGTCGGGGTGAAGGTCGCCAAGCGCAGGTGATGTACGTGTAGAACAAGCGGGAAATTCGCGCGACAGCTTGCGTAGTAGGGGGGAGCCACTGGCTCTCCCCTTTTTTGTTCTGCTTGGCATCAACGCAGCAGCAGTTGCGTCAATGCGGCGAGCAGAACAAGATGAAAGGTTTGGTCGACCATGGTATGCACCAGCGGATTGGGCGTCTGCTGCATGAGGCGCATCCAGCAGCCTGCGAGGTCTTTGGCGTCGATCACCCAGTGTGAAAGGAAAGTGAGGAGAAGAAAAAACCCCGCGGCAGCGGTGGAGATTGGCGAGGTGACCCAGTGGCTGACCGCCAGCAGCCCGGCAATCGTCGCCGTGTAAATCAAGTAGTGCAGCAGCCCGGCACGCGTAAAGAGCGCGTTTTGCTTGTTGCGCGCCATCCAGTCATTTTGCAACACCCAATCGCCCAGCAGGTGGGCCAAGAACAGCCAGCTAAAGAGGGTCATGACATTTATAGGTGGAGAAGTAGATAATTTTTCAGCTTAAAGAAGCACGGCATTTTCTGCTATACTGTAGGACACAGCCCAGTTGTGATCGAGATCACTGGCCGCTGTGCTCTGCCGCACAGCCTTATTTTATTTTGCCCACCATAATGGAGCCGACCCATGCAATCGTCTGCATCCGCCAAGCCGGGGAGTGCGACCACTACAGGAACCAACCTGGAGCCACGAATGGCCTTTCTGCGCGAGATGACGCTCTTTCACGAGCTAACCGATAGCCAGCTTGCCACCTTTATGGACGATTTGCGCCTGCGCGAATACCGCCGCGGCGAGACGATCTTCCGCCAGGGGGACGATGGCTACGAACTGTTCTTCGTGCTCAGTGGCAAAATCCGCATTTTCAAAATCAGCCCGGCGGGTGAGGAAACGTCGCTCGTAATTCTCTCCACCCACGACGTGATTGGCGAGCAGGCCGTCATCGAGAACGTGCCGCGCAACGCCACGGGCAAGGCCATCGACAACGTTTCGCTGCTCGCCATGTCACACGAGCGCTTCCGCCAGCATATGCAAAGTATGCCGGAGCTGTCGATTGGGCTGGCGCGCATGCTCTCGCAGAAGCTTAACTGGACGGCGGCGCTGGCTGAATCGATCGCTCAGTTTGACGCCGCCGGTCGGCTGCTGCACCTGCTGCTACTCTACACGCGCCAGCACGGCGAACTCAACGCCGACGGCCACTGCTCGCTGGAGCTGGGCCTCAACCAGAGCGACCTGGCCTCGCTCGTCGGCGCGCGCCGCGAGTGGATCAACCGCATCCTGCGGGACTGGCGCAAGCGCGGCCTGCTCACCTACACGCGCGGCGTCGTTACCATGCCGGACATCGAGCGCGTCGAGGCCGAGCGCGACAGCCGGATCGAAGCAAACCAGGGAGAGATGGCATGGTAGTGCGCACTGCCTATTGCCTATTGGTAAGCGGTAAGCATACAGCGCGAGGAGTGAGCACGCCTTCGTGCGAACGGTGCATACGACTGGTGATTGGTTTTTAAAAAGGAGAAATTGACAATGCATAAATTAGAAAAGCCCTTCCCAGTCTTTGGCTGCACCCACCATCCACAGCCGGCAGCAGCGTTTCGAGCTATGAAACTTGGCCGCTTAATTTTGCTACTCATTAGCTTTCTGGTTCTGAGCAGCTCGCTGGTCGGCTGCGGCTGGAACCCGTTCAAAAGCATCGGTGAAAATGCGGGGAAAGAAGCGGCGGAAACCATTGCACAGACAATTGAGGACATCATTCCCCAACTGACTGGTGAATCGGCTCAGTGGCGTGAAGAATGGCAGGACACGCGGCAAGAACTGCCGGAGGACGTTCGCCAACAGTTTGACTTGGCCTTCCAAAATGCAATCGATGCGGCTGGCACCGAGTTCAAGTGCTCAACGGACTTTATTCGATCCAGACTCAAAACAGACCTTGGAATTTTGGTGGCAACGTTCCGCAATCAAAATCCACCGGCAAAATCACCCCGGATTTGCAGTGTTTTTCCGGATGAGGTGCTCGAATTAGACGGTAATTTGCGGCCCAAGAACCAGGAGTGGATCAAGTTTGCCGGTTATGATTTTACCGATGTGGATGGCAATCTGAACGTGCGGGTTTTACTTGAATCCGAAGATGGCAGCACGGACGATTTGACTCGGTGTTGCGTGGATAGCCCAACCCACTATGTTGTCACGGTTGACTTTGATGAAACTGAGTTTTCCAGCAACGCTCGGCGACTCACGCTATCTTCTTCGACCGGGCAGCTTGGACGAAGCGTTGCAATCAGCCACGCACCACCGCCAGCGCCACAGTCGCTGCCCGATGAATACTGGACAGACGCCTTCTCCGAAGAAGGATCGGGCGAGATGACGTGCGCCTCTGGTTTTGCCGTGGCAGGCGTATCCTGTAGCGGTGACAGGTGCGACAAAAAACGGTTGCTCTGTCGTCCCTATTTGCCGTCGCAAGATGAGGCACGCAGGGCCTACTGGCATCCTCAAGTAATTTCGGAAGAACAACCGAATGCTTCATTTCGTACCGACAGCTTGCCCCAACCGAGCTTCGTGGGTGGGCTTAAATGCAGCGGGGGTTTTTGTGACAACATCTCGTTTTTCGTTATCGAGACCCCCCACCTCACGCGTACCGGGCAGTGGGAGTGGAAACCGTTTTTCTCGGAAGAAAGTCCCGGCGTCAGTATTTGCAATCAAAATCAGTTTCTCACCGGCGTTGGTTGCAAAGGCGACAATTGCGACAACGTTGCTTTACACTGCTCAACCGTGCGGTTTGGAAACGGCAATTAAGCAGTGAATGGTCGAAGCGACGGCTGCGTGACGATCTTGCTTCGTCGACCACCACCGGCGGCGAATTCATTCGCCGCCTATTTTGCAAAACGCGTGAAACGCGTTGAAGAGTTCAACCTGCTAAGGCGGCTTTTGCCCGCTTGCCCGGCATGAAACTGCTGGACGGCTCAAGGAGACCCCCGTGAAATTACTACATCGCACGCTCTGCTCAATTATTCTACTCTGTTCATTGCTGATCGGCAGCGTGCCCGCTTGGGCCGCGACAGCAACTTTGCCAGCGGCAAGCCCCGCGCCCGCCGCGCTGCAGCAGAATGCCCAGCGCTTCTCGCCCAGCGCGGACACGACGATTGCCTTCAGCGCGCCCGACGGCAACTTTAACGATGTGCCGGAGCTGCTGGTGAACGACGGCGGGCTGACCGCCGTGATCGATAGCGACGCGCTGCTGCAGTTCGACCTCTCGGCCATCCCGACCGATGCCGTCATCCTGGATGCGCAGCTGCGGCTGGTGCAAATCAACGGCAGCGGCGGCTACTCGCTTGTTGTGTCGCGCATTGAGGAGGCGTGGGACGCGGCAACGGTGACGTGGGCAACCCAGCCCGCCGCCAGCGGCAACTTTGGCTTCCGCCAGACAACGGGCGATGGCCCGGAGACGCTGCTGTGGGATGTGACAACTCTCGTGCGCAGGTGGAGCTACACGCCGGGCGAAACGCCCAACCACGGTCTAAAAATTTCCGGCATTCCCGACTCAACGGGGCAGGGGCGCAGCAGCCTGCACAGCCTGGAGGCCGACGCCGCCCTGCGCCCGGTGCTGAGCGTCTCGTGGCAGGTGCCGCCCAGCGAGATTGCGATTCCGCTCGGCGCAGAAAACATCGATCTCGACAGCTTTTGCAACACGGAAACAGAATATGCCGACGCCCTCGCTTTCGCCTTTCGCGACGCCGACTCAACGGCGAGCCAGCTCTTCGTCAAGCACACCAATGAGCATCTTTACCTCTGCGTGCAGGGGCGCTTGAGCCGCTCGGACGAGGCGTTCTTTAGCGCCTACTTGGACGTGGACAACGGGCGCGAGGCGCTGGCCGAGCCGGATGACCTCTCGCTGCGCGTGCGCCCCGAAGATGGCGGAACAAGCGAGTGGATTGGTGCGGGCGCGGGCGGCTACGAGCAGATCGACGCGCGCGCTTGGCAAGCCGACGCCAGCGCGGGCGATTTGGACAACGCCGAGTATCGGATTCCGCTGCCGCTCTTTGAGCGCTACTGCGGTGCGCCCTTTGGGCTGGCCCTCTATCACCAGGATGTCGACGCGGCGGGCGACGATTACGGCTGGCCGAGCAACGAATTTGCCAATCAGCCGCAGACGTGGCTGTCGGCGACGCTGGCGGAGCGGGGCTGCCCCTTCCGCGTGCAGGTGCTCGACAACGACGGGCTGCCGAGCGCAGACGCCACGGTTTATCGCCTGACCAACGGCGAACTCACCGATGAGTTCGCTACGGATGAATTTGGCTTTGTGCAGGACGGCGGCGTCATCAGCGCGACGGATTCGCTGTGGGCGCTTGACCCTGTCTCACCGACGACCTACGCGACGCTGCCGCCGCGAGCGCGCTTCTACCACACTAGCGGGCGCGACCCAGTTGCCGTGGCCGACGGCGTTCCCGACGTCAACAACATTCTGACGCTGCCCGCCAGCGCGCAGACGCCGCTAATGGTGCGCGATTTTGAGGTGTCGACGCTGTGGTACATCGAAGACTCCGATTTTGATGACGAGCTGACACAGAATCTGCTCGCCGCGGCCAACTACTTCTACGACTGGACGGACGGCCAGTTTGCGCTGGGCAACATCACGGTGCACCAAGCGCAGGAGAGCTGGGACGCCGCCGATTTGCAGGTCAACCCCGGCAACGTCTTCCACCCCAACGCCACCATTGGCGGCGGCGTCGTGCTCGCGCCGACCACGGAGACTATCTCCGGCACGCTGGAGGCGGTAAACAGCAGCGAGCAGATTGCGGCGACGGCGGTGCATACCTACACGCCGGGCGCGGTTCGCATGGGGCGCGGCTGGAACGGCTACGGCGTGCCCGTGGGCCAGTCGATCACCGTGGACGGCGAAACCTTTGTCGTCACCGATGAGACCTTTGCCGACCACTGGTCGCTGACGGCGGCCCACGAGCTGGGCCACTACCTGCTCTTCCTCTTCGACACGTACACCGACGCCAACGGCAACAGCAGCCAGGCGCTGGCCGATTCGTGCCGCACGGCGATGGGCAACGTCTACGAATTTCACGGCAACGAGTTTGCCTTCGACTGGACAGCGGTGAGCAGTTCGCCGGGTGCGTGCAAGGCCAGCGAGGCCTACGTCGATACGGTTGGCCGCAGCGAGTGGCAGACGATCCAGGCCCACCACCCGTGGACGGTGATTCCCGAAGCGCGCGACGAGGGCCCGCTTGCCCCGCCCGTGCCGCTGACGACCGTTACGATCTCACCAACCGTCGCGCCAACGCAGCCGCTCGTCAGCCAGCGCTTCAACCTGGGCTACATCGACAGCAAAGACAGCTCCGGCGAAGCGCGCGCCTTTCTGATGCGCGGCAACCGGATTTACGAGCAGGGCAAGCCGCCCAAGGGCACGACCTACGTCGACCTGGTGGACGCGCGCGCCGAGGATCGGCTCTGCGTTTACGACATCAACGACCATGCCGAGGGGGAAGAGAGCGAGCGCCACCAGTTCGCCTGCGAACCCATCAAGGCGGGTGATGACGTGCTGACAATGACACAAAACCTGGCCTGGGAACCGATTGTCACGCTGGCCCAAACGGGCGAGACGACGGTCGCCATCACCGTCGAGCAGCCGCTGGCCGCTGGTGAGCTCATCAACGTCTCCCTCTTCCCGGAGCACGGCGCGCTGATGAGCACGGTCGCGCTGGCGCCGAATGAGAGGCGCGATGTGCATACGGCGACGGTTGACTTTGGCGCGGGGAATTTTGTGCCCGCGCTCTACGGGCAGCTGTGGATCGAGGACACAGTGGTCGAGCCGTCGACGCGGCGCGAGGTTGTGGTCGATCGGGGGACGGGGGGCGGTGGAGCGTTTGGCCATCTATCTGAATGGGGCGGTACGCTGATTTTGTCGTCTGACGGGAAAGCGTCGTTCAAGGCTGATGAATTGATTGAGTTGCTTCCGGTCCAATCGATTGCGTTGCAAAGCATGCCGGGCACGCCACCATTGCGCCGAAATCAACAAATTATCGGGCAGTCATACCGCTTAGATGCGTTTCCCGCGTCACTTGTCGAATTGGGAACAATAAGAATTGAGCATCAGATTCCATCGGCGACTGCCGATGTCGCTGCGGCCAGTTCAGCACAGACAAACGACTTTGGTCTCTACTTTTGGAATGGTGAAAGTTGGCGTCGCTTAGATACAATTGCGTCCGTGCTCGCGGCTAACGCTCAAGACGGGGCCCAAGTTATTTCTGCGCGCAGCCAAGGAGTCGGTGTATATGCCGTGTTAAGGGAAACAGAGCTCGACTTCATCTTTCTGCCGCTCATCGCAAAATGATCTTTATCATTGTCTTCGGAATGCCTCCAATATTTCCCGATTGTCAGATGCGTCTGTTAGAAATGCGTTGCGCATATGAAGATCGCTGATTCGGTCGGCTTTAGCCATTAATACCGTGTGTGCGGCTTCTAACGTCAATTGAGCGAGCGCGTTTTCCTCGTTCGAGGCAAAAATCTGTGAGCACATGTAAAGCTCTTGGTGAGCGTAGTCGGATTGACTATCTTCGTTTAACATGTCGACTGCTTCCCGTGCATAGACGAGTGCTGTGGAACCCTTATCTAGCTTGTGATAGGCCATGGCAAGGGTGATTAAATTGGGCGTGGCCGCGTTGTGTCCGCCCAATTTTTTCAATATGGCTAACGACGCGTTCGCCGACTCTATTGCTTCCCCAATTCTGTTCAACTTCAACATGACTTTTGCTTGTTCTTCAAGCAGAATTGCCTCTACGTACTCAGAATCAGCTGAATTGGCAATCAACAATCCCTGGGTCAAAATGTTTTGAGCTTGCTTAAAGGCGTGAAGACCTTGTAGCGCTATGCTTGTGTTGCAAAGAATTTTGACCTCCAAATCTTTACTACCGATCTTCTGTGCAACCTGCTGCCCTTCTTGAAGATATCCAATGGCTTTTTTCGAGTCACCTATAAGAGTATACAATATCCCAAATTGATTTAACGTTGAGGCGAGCCACCAGGAACTGCGCACGCCTTGGTGAATTGCGAGTGCGCGTTTCAAAAACTGCTCGGTCTGGTAGTAATCACCCGTGCTATAGTAGATTTGGGCTATATTCAGCAAATTGGAGCCAACGCCGGTTAAGTCACCAATTGCGTAGCGGATTTCAAGCGAACGGTTGCAGAACTGAAGCGCGACATCAGGTTGTTTGGTATTAAATGCAATCCCGCCAAGGGCATTTAACGTCCTTGCTTCTTTTTGTCGATCTGAGCGTTTTTGGTTCAGCAAAATCTCTTGCTGAAATTGCTGCTGGGCTTGCTCATAGTTCTGCTGCTGCCGATACACCAACCCCAACCCATACCGCACATCCGCCTCTTCACGCCGATACGCCTCATCCTCCCCAATCACCCCCAGCGCCTCCTCGTACACCGACTCCGCCGCCGCATAATCCCCCTGCCGCCAAGCAATCATCCCCAGCCGCGACAGCACCCGCGCCTCCTGGCCACAGTCTTCGTCGATGCGGCAGGCAACAAGTGCTTTCTGCAGCGCGTCGCGCGCTTCATCGAATTCGCTGATCGATTCGTAATACTCGCCCCACAAAAAAGGCAGCTCGAAGGGCGGTACATCCTCGACCCCCGCCAACTCCTCCAGCACGGCCCGCTCCTCGTCGCGCCGACCGAGCAGATGCAGCACCTCGATCTTCGTCTTCAGCCACGCCCAGCGCGTTTCCAGCGCCAAGGCACGATCGAGCTGGGCCAAGGCGGTTTCGTTGGCGTAGTCGCGCTGGGCGTGGTGCGCGGCGGCGTCCAGATAGTGGAGCGCTTTGCGGCGCACGGCGGGGCGGGCCAGATCGCCGCTGTGGAAGTGGTGGGCCAGCCGGTCGACGGCGTCGGGCCGCAGCGTTTCCAGCGCGCGGGCGACGCGACCGTGCAGCGTCCGCTGCTGGCGGTAGAGCAGCGTCTGGTAGACGGCCTCCTGCGTGATGTTGTGCTTGAAGATGTAGGCGACCTGCGGCGCCGGCGTTTCCAGCCGCGCAAAGTGGCGCTGGGTCAGCGTCGAGAGCTGGCCGTCGAGCGCGTCGCGCTCAATCGTGGCCGGGTGGGCGTCGCGCAGCAGGTCCAGCTCGAAGACGCGCCCAATGACGCTGGCGACCTTGAGCGTGAGCTTGACCGGCTCCGGCAGCCGATCCAGCCGCGAGAGCACCAGCCCATGCACCGAATCGGGCAGGCCGAGGTCGACGCTGGCGAGGTCGGCATCGGGGCGGAGCGCGCCGTCGCGGTCGAGGCAGTCGGCGCGGCGCAGCCGGTCGACGAGGGAGGGGGACAGCGCGTGCGTAGGGGCACGCCATGGCGTGCCCCTACGCACGAAGCTGTCCCCCTCCACCAGCGCGTCGACCAATTCCTCGGTAAAAAATGCATTCCCCTGCGCCCGCGTCTGAACCAGCGCCAGCGCCAGCGGGTCGACTGGACCACCCAGCCGCTGCTGCACGAGGGCTGCGACGCCCTCGGCGGAAAGTTCGCCGAGCGCGAGGTGCGTCTGCTGGTCGAGCGTGGTGAGCTCCTGGTAGAACGGGTCGTTTTCGTCGAGCGGCGGGCGCTGGACGAGGGCGAGCAGAATCGGCGCATCGGCGACGACGCGGGCCAGGGCGAGCACGATCGACTGCGAGGCCTCGTCCATCCAGTGGGCGTCCTCGATCAGGAGCAGCAGCGGCTGGCTGGCTGAAGCTTCAGCCGCTGCACGGCGGGCGCGCGTCTGCACCATCTCAATCAACAATGCAGTTAGCGCTTCGCGGCGCAGCCCGGCATCAAAGGCGGCGGTGGTCTCGCTGTCGGGAATGGGCAGGCCGAGCAGGTCGCCGAGCAGGGGCAGGCGCAGCAGCCAATCCGTGTTCATGCGGAGGACGGCCTGGCGCGCGCGCTCGATCTGAGCCTGTACATCCTCTTCATCGCTGGAGGTGCTGACGGGTAGGCCGAGCAGGTCGCGCGTGATTTGGCGGATGGGCACAAAGGGCGACTGCTGGCTGATGCTCTGGCAGGCGCCGATGCTCACGTCAAAATCGCGCTGGCGAGCACGGGCCGCAATCTCGGCGGTCAGATGGCTCTTGCCGACGCCCGCTTCGCCTTCGACGCGCAAAATAGCGCCGCGCCCCGTCTCGCGCACCTGTGCCAGCAGCGCCTCCACCCGCGCGACTTCATCCTCTCGCCCCACTAGCGGCTCTTCGTGTAGCAAAACGAGGGCGCGGGCTGCTTCGGCCCGTACGGAGAGCAGCCGGTGGACGGGCAGCGTCGCGCCGCTTTTCAAAGTCACGTCGCCCGCGGCTTCCGTGCGATGAGAGGCGCTGATCTCACTCGTTACCGCGGGGCTGAGCAGCACCTGACCCGATGCGGCCTGCGTCATCAGCCGCGCGGCGAGGTTGGTCGCGTCGCCCAGCACGCCGTAGGTGCGGCGCATCTCGCTGCCGTAGGCGCCGACGCGCATTCGGCCCTGGGCCAGGCCGATTTGGCTGGAGGCAATGGCGAGATCGCTGGACGGCGTGCGCAGGGCGAGGGCGGCGGCGGCGGCGCGCCCGGCATCGTCGTCGTGGGCGATGGGGGCACCGAAGGTGGCGTAGAGATAGCTGCCCTTGTCGCCGGTGGTGAGCTGGATCAGCGCGCCGTCGTAACGGGTGAGAATGCTCTGCACCCAGCGAATGTAGCGGTCGAGCTGGTCACCTGCCTGTTCGTCGCCGTCGTAGTCAATGCCGTCGAAGCGTAGGAAGAGGGCGACGGCGGGGCGCAGCTCGGCGAGGAAGGCGCTGTGGCCGTGGCGGAGGCGGGGTCGGAGAGCGGGGAGGAGCCAAGTTTGGGAGAGGGAATGGTTAATGGTTAACGGTGAATTGTTAATTGTTGATTTTTGGTGCGTGGGCGGGTTTTTTAGCAGGGCGAAGCGGCTGTTGGCGGCGGTGCGCCACTGGAGCGGGTCGACATTTTCTCCAAGCAGAGTGGTAGTGGCCTCGTCGATGAGGGTTTCGCCCTGGTGGGCGAGCTGTTCGGCTTGGGCCATGCGATCGACGGTTGAGCCAGCGAGCACGTCGATGACCTGCACGTCGGGATCGCCGACGAGGAAGCGGCGGGCGGGGCCGCTGGCGATGGCGGTCTTGACGGCCAGCGAGACGACGGCGTCGCCCCCTGTGCCGTTAATGGTGATGGTGGCAAATTGGGGCATGGCGGCCTGAATGGCGCCCGCTGCACCGGCGGCTCGATTTGCGGCGTCCCGCATTGCGTTATCGGATTGGGTATTGCTGAATCGCGAATCATTGGCTCGCGCGTCAAACCAGCAGGTAATGGCGTCGCCGCTAAAGCCGATGACGCTGCCGCCTTGGGCGTGGACGGCGGCGATCAGCGGCGTGTAGACGGCGTTGAGGTGGCGCGTCAGCTCCTCCGCGCCGCGCCGCCGACCGTGGGCGTGGACGAGCTGTTCCGTCAGCCGCGAGAAGCCGGAGATGTCGACGAAGAGCGCCGTGCCCTGGGTGCGGTCAGGCAGCAACGTGCCGGTGGCGAGGGCGCGGCGGCGGTCGATGGGGATGTAGGGCAGGAAGGCGTTCATGGCGTCGAGTCGGAGTGGATCGAGGCTGCATCCAAAGAAGCGCTGCAGGTTGTCTCCATTGTAGCGGGAAAGCGGAGGAAGATCAACGGTTGGGCGCAAATTGACGTAGACGCTGCACGACCCAGTACAACGCTGCGCCCGCCGCCAGCGCCAGACCGGCGTGGCCGAAGTAGCTGTAGCGCATAAAGAGGCGGTCGTCGAAAACGAGGAAGGGGGCAACGGCCAGCAGAAAGAAAGCCAAGCCAAAAGCGATAGCGTGAACGGCATGGAGCGCCGTCGATGGGCGGCGACCCAGCGCCAGCAACGCCGCCAGCGCGGCGATCAATGTCACCAACACCGCGCCCTGCACCCAGCCGACTAGCGACCAGCGCGCGACCGTTGGCGCGAGGATGATACTTTCGCGTAGCGAAGAGGGAGTGACGAGCAGATTGCTAAAGTCGATAAAGTGGGCCGCGAGGTTGCGCAGGGCGACGCGCAGGGTTCCAGCCAGCGAACTGGCGTAGCCAAAGCCGGTGGGTTCGTAGCCGCTGGTGGCGCGGAAAACGGTGAAGAATAGGATGGCCCACGTGGCGCTGGTGGCGAAAAAAAGCAGGTGCGGCAGCCAGTCGCGGCGGGTACGGAGGCGCTGGAAGGTCCAGTCGTGGGCGAGCAGGATCGCGGGGAGGATGACGGCGGACTCTTTGCTGAGCAGGGCGAGAATTAGTAGGAGGGCGGTGAAAATTGTGCGAGCAGTGATGGCGTCCCCGGCACGCGTCGGACGCGAGTCGGTAGACGAGGTTGGCTGCGGCGCGTGCCGGGGACGCGCTGAATGCCCCACCGAATTATCCACCGCGCTCCCGTTTCGACCGCTAATAAACACCAAGATCGCCAGCAGCGAGCAGAACACCGCAAACAACGACTGAAACTCCACCGCCAGCGTCACCGTCTCGACGTGCGCCCGGCGCGAGACCCAGAGCAGCGCAGGCACGAGCGCCCACGGCCAACTCGCTTGCGGCAGCAGCTGCCGAGCCAGCGCAAAGAGCAGCACTCCATTCGCCCCGTACATCGCCACGGTGATTGCGTGGAAGGGCTCAATTCGCTGGCCAAAGAGCGCCACGCCCGCCGCGTAATAGCAGCCGGTCGTCAGCGGGCGGTAGAGGCCGGGCCAGAGCGGCGGCGCGGTGAAGCAATCCACCGGCGTGCGAATTTCACTCGCGATATAGTCGAACCACATCGGGTCCTCCCACGTCGTCGTCGACCAGGTGGCGGCGATCCACTGTCCGTGGACGAGGGCAATCATGGCGGCGATGGCGAGGGTCGCAATGAGATAGTGTTGGAGAGGTGAGCGCATGGGGAAGAATTCATCCACGAAGGGCACAAAAAGCACGAAGGAAGAACGTCGACACTCTTCCTTCGTGCTCTTCGTGCCCTTCGTGGATCGTTTTTATGGCTACGGCAGCGACGCGTGGTAAATCCCGCGCTCCGTTGCCACGATAACGCGACCGGCATCCAGCGGATCGGCGAGCACTTGGAAGACGCTGTGCTCGGGCAGGCCGCCAAACTGCCACGACGCGCCGCCGTCCTGGCTAAGCCAGAGACCGTTGCCCTCGCTGCCCGCCCACAGCCAGCGACTCTGCTGCATGTTCTGCTGAGCGTCAAGCGTGCCCAGCCGCAAAATCGTCGCCCGCGGCATCCCCTCGACCAGTGACCACGTCGCCCCAAAATCATCGCTGTGCCACAGCCCGTCCGCCGCGCCCGCCCAGAGCACGCCGTCGTCGCCCTGGAGCAGCGAGTGCACGGTTTGCTGGTCGAGTAGCCCCGGCAGCTTGAACCACGACGCGCCGCCGTCGTCGCTGCGGAAGAGGCCTTCAATGGTGGCGATGGTTAGCTGGCCGGGCGTGGGATGCCAGAGCACGTCCAGCACGGAGAGCGTTTCGAGGCCGTTGTGCAAAAGCTCGAAGGTTGCGCCGCCGTCGTTGCTGACGGCGATGTCGTTGCCCCACGTGCCCGCCCACATTACGCTGGGGTCAAAGGGGCTGGGGTTGACGCTGAAGTAGAGCAGATTGTCGAGGTCGGACGGTTCATTCCAGCGTGCGTCCGCCGCAAAGGCGTTGGCCGACCACGCCGTGCCGTCCGCATTGGCCGCGTACACCCGACCGTTGCCGCCCAGCGCCAAATCCCAGACGACCCACGGCTCGCTGCTCGGCTGCCACGTCGCACCTCCGTCGCCGCTGCGGTAGATGCCGGCGGGCGTGGCGGCGATGCGCTGCTGCGGATTCGCCGGGTCGATCAGCAGATCGCTCACGGTGGCGGGCAGGCCGTCGAGCTTTTGCCAGGGCTGGTCGTTGGCAAGCTGTTCACCGTCACCAAGCTGCGTGTAGTAAACGCCGTTGGTCGTGCCGATGTAGATGGTGTCGCTGATACGGGCGCTTGTCGTCGGCTCCAGATTGGTGAACAGATCATGCGAGACTTCGCGCCAGCCGTCGCCCTGCTTTTGGTAAAGCCCCAGCAGGTTCGTGCCAATCAGCGCATCGCCGCCGCAGCAATCCAGCAGCGTGTTGAGCTTGCCGTAGCGCGGCTCCGGCCCAACGGGTTGCCACGCATCCTCGCTCCAGCGCCAAAGCTGGTCGACGTTGCGCACGACGACCGTGCCGTCCGCGGGGTAGAGCCGCGTCATAAATGGATTGGGCACGGGGCCGTAGAGTCCGTCGAGACCAATGTCCGGCAGCGCGGGCAGTTGGCTCCAGAAGGTGGGGCGTTGCGGGTCAATGCTCTTGCGGTGGAGGCCGTTGCTGGTGGCGGCGAAAATATCGAGCGTCGGCGCGGGCTGCGCGAGAGCTCTCCCCCAAACCCCCTCTCCTCTGAGGAGAGGGGGCTTCACTCGGCTCGTGGATGACGAACCAACAGCGAGGGGGAGAGGTCGGACGCCCGACGAGGTGGAACTTTGCCCCACACTCAACGACGCGCTCACTTCGCCAGTCGAAACAGCGACCACGTCCGTCACCGTCCGCGGCGCCAGCGCGCTGTAGCGCCACGGCCCCCCAATCGCATCGGCTTTCCACAGACCAAACTCCTCAAAGCCTGTATAGAATCGCCCATCAATCTCGGTGACCACGTACGCATAGCGATCCGGCAACCCAGCGGCGCGCTGCCACGGCACGTCGCCGTCCGTGCGCCAGAAGAGCCCGTCATCCGTCGCCGCAAGCTGGCCGGATTCGGTCGCGAGGATATCGACAAAGACAACGTTCGCCAGCGAACCCGCTTCGTTGACCAGCGCACTCGGCGTACCGTCCACGGCCTGGCGCGCGCGGAAAAGCTGCCCCGGTCGATTGCCGGTGAGCCAGAGGTCGACGCTACCGTCGTCGTTGGTGAGGCCCCCGCGGAGGCGGTTGAATTCGGCCCAGCCGCTGGGCGAGGGCTGCGCCTGCCAGCTCGTGAGCAGCGGTTCGCCCAAGGCTTGCGCGGGCACGAGGCGGGCGTTGCGAAACTGTAGATTTTCCCAGCGCCACCAGTCGTACTGGCGCGTTGGGTTGCGCTGGCCGCTGCGCACCGTCAGCGTGTTGACGCCCGCCCGCAGCACGTCGCCCGGCACGGCCAGCCGCTGCATCACCCACGTGCTCGTCGGGTCGAGCCGCGGGCGGGCTTCCAGCCGCGCCACGTCGACGCCGTTGATTTGCACGCGATTGGTCGGCTGGTCGATCTGCATGGTCTCGATCAGCAGCTCGTAGCTCGGCCCGACCTGTGCATCATCCAGAAAAAATTCGCCCGTCCACAGCGGGCTAAAGTTTTCGCCGCCTTCGTAGAGATGCACCCAGTGGGGGTGCAGCCAGCCGATGTCGCCGAGACGGATGGGGGCGTCGGGGGCGAGGATGGGGATTGGGAATTGCGGATTTGGGATTTCCGATTGGCTCGCTGGCAACGGCTGTGGGTGGAGCGTGGCCAGCTCGTCAAAGGTCAATGTGGTTTGGCTGGGGCCGAGCCAGAGGGCGTAGCCGTACTGGTCGGGGGTGTCGGTGAATTCCCAGAAGGTGGCGCGTTGAATTTGGGGATAATCCGCCGCGAGCAGGCCAAGAGCGGCGAGGGAATAGCCGACCTGCTGCCGCGGCGTGACGACCTGCCAGCGGTCGGCGGGGTCGGGCGCGCTGGTGCGCCAGCCCATTTCGGTGATCCAAATCGGCTTGTCGCCGCCGTCTTGGCCTGCAGCGCCATAGTCACGCATGAGGCGCTGGTGAAATTCGAGGCGGCGAAAGTTGAGCCGGTCGAGGGCGGGCGGCTCGCTGGGCGAGCGGCCAAAGCCGTAGGGGTGCAGCGCCAGCACGTCAAAATAGTCGGCGGCGCCCGCCTGCAGCATCGAATCAAAATAAACCAAATCATTGACGCCGTTGACGCCGTCGCCTTCGGTGAAGGCCAGCCCGCCGCCCAGCACGGGCACATCCGGCGCGACGGCCTTGCTCGCCTCATACCCCGCCTTGAGCAGGGCGACGTAGGCCTCGGCGTCCGGCACTTCGCCGTTCCACTCCAGCGCTAGGTTTGGCTCGTTCCAAATGATGACGCCGTCGAGCCGGCCGCCGTAGCGGGTGGCAACGCGGCGGACAAAATTCGCGTAGGCATCCAGGCTCCACGGCGACGGGCTGCCGTCGTCCAGCGCCCAGGCGGGCGGCCGATCCAGCCGCGCGACGACGCCGACGCCGTAAAATTCCGCCGCCCGCAGCAGCGCATCCGGCTTCTCCCAGTAGAGATAATTGGGCGTCGGCTCAATATCCTCCCAGCTCATCACCGCGATCACAAAGCCGCCGCCGGCCTCGCGCACGGCCTGCATGTGGGCCGCCGTGCCGTCGTTGATGTGAAAGCCAAGTTGGGGCGTCGAGTCGGGTGTAGTCGATTGGGCGTGGGTCGAGGCGGGGAGAAGGGTGAGGAGAAGAACGAGGAGAACTACACATCGATTGCTGAAAAAATTGAACATCGGTTGTAGAAGAAAATAGATGAGTCAAGCCAGTCGAGTGCGCTGCACGGCGTCCGTTAAGCGTGCGGACGAGCCATTGCCCACGCCGTACATTGCACTTGTGATCCAACCAGTTTGATAGACAAAATTGGTTGGATCACAAGTGCAATGCACGGCATACCCGTTGGTCGCTGTGCCACCACGCCTGATGCCGTGCAGCGCACTCGACCATCTCGCTTCGAGAGTGCATTACACCCATTTGCCGACAAGACCCCCACCGGGGGGAGGCTGGGAGAGGGTTCTTACGCCTTCGCCGCCACCATCTCCGCAATCTCGTCGGGATGGCGCGCGACATCCGCGCCTGCATCTTTGAGCGCCTCCATCTTCTCCGCCGCCGTGCCTTCGCCGCCGGAGATGATAGCGCCCGCGTGGCCCATGCGCCGACCGGGAGGAGCCGTCTGCCCGGCGATAAAGGCCGTCACGGGCTTGCTCATGTTCTCCTTGATGTACTGCGCCGCCTTCTGCTCCTCCGTGCCGCCGATCTCGCCGATCATCACGATCTGCGCCGTGTCGCGATCGTTCTCAAACATCTCCAGCACGTCGATAAAGTTGGTGCCGATGATCGGGTCGCCGCCGATGCCGACCGCCGTGCTCTGGCCGATGCCGCGCGCCGTCAGCGCGTAGACGACTTCGTAGGTCAGCGTGCCGGAGCGGCTGACGATGCCGACGTTGCCCGGCGTGTGGATGTGCCCGGCCATGATGCCGACTTTGGCCTCGCCCGGCGTGATCAGACCGGGGCAGTTGGGGCCGATCAGCCGCGTGCCCAGCCCGTCCAGGTAGGTGCGCACGCGCACCATGTCCAGCGCCGGGATGTGCTCAGTGAGGCAGATGATGAGGCCGATGCCCGCATCCGCCGCCTCGATGATCGCATCCGGCGCAAAGCGCGCGGGCACGAAGATGATGCTGGTGTTGGCGGCGGTCGCGTCGACAGCTTCCTGCACCGTGTCAAAGATGGGCACGTTGCCCACGCCCCACTCGCCCCCCTTGCCCGGCGTCACCCCGGCCACGACGTTTGTGCCGTACTCGATCATCTGCTCCGTATGAAACGACCCCTGCGAGCCGGTCATGCCCTGCACGACCAGCTTTGTGTTACTGCCAACGAGAATACTCATCTTTTGCTCCATCGTTTTAACGCAAGGGCGCAAAGGCGCAAGGGAGCGGCATCGTTAACGAAGCGTTCCTTTGCGTCTTTGCGTCTTTGCGTTGAATTTTTATTTAGCAGCCGCCACGGCCTTTTTCGCCGCGTCGGCCAGGCTGGTCGCCGTCTGGACGTTGGGCAGATTTGCCTCCTCCAAGATTTTGCGACCCTCTTCCTCGTTGGTGCCGACCAGGCGAATCACAAAGGGCACGTCTACCTCCAGCGAGTTGATGGCCGTGAGGAAGCCGCGCGCCACGTCGTCGCAGCGGGTGATGCCGCCGAAGATGTTAATGAGCACGGCCTTGACGCCCTCGTCGCCGAGGATAATGCGCAGCGCTTCGGCGACCTTGTCCGCGCCCGCGCCGCCGCCGATGTCCAAGAAGTTGGCCGGGTTGCCGCCGTTGAGCTTGACGATGTCCATCGTCGCCATCGCCAGCCCCGCGCCGTTGACCATGCAGCCGATTTCACCGTCGAGGTTGATGTAGGTCAGCCCCGCCTCTTGGGCGCGCAGCTCGGATTCGTCCTCGGCGCTCACGTCGCGCATCTCGCTCAATTCAGGATGGCGAAAGAGCGCGCTGTCGTCGACGACCATCTTGCCGTCCAGCGCGAGCAGGTTGTTTTCTTTCGTAATGACGAGCGGGTTGATTTCGGCGAGGCTGGCGTCGTTGGCGACGTAGGCCTCGTAAAGCCCCTTGACAATTTTGATAAAGGCCCTGGCGTGCTCCTTGGGCAGGCCGATGCCGTCGGCCAGGATGCGCGCCTGGTAGTCGCGCACGCCGAGGTAGGGGTGGATGGCGACCGTGATAATTTTGTCCGGCGTCTCCGCGGCGACCTGCTCGATCTCGACGCCGCCCTCGCTGCTCGCCATCAGCACCACCCGTCGCTGCGCGCGATCCAGCACCGCGCCCAGGTAAATTTCCGTCTCGATATTCGAGGCCTCGTCGATCAGCACGCGCTCGACCGTCAGTCCCTTGATGTCCATGCCGAGAATCTGCTCGGCCTTGGCCTGCGCATCGCTCGGCGAATCGGCCACCTTGATGCCGCCCGCCTTGCCGCGCCCGCCCACGAGCACCTGGCTCTTGACGACGACCCGCCCGCCCAGCCGTTCGGCAATCGATTGGGCTTCCGCGGGCGTGGCGGCCACGTCGCCCTGGGGGATGGGGATGCCGTGCTGGGCAAAAATACGTTTGGATTGATATTCGTGCAGATTCAAGCTGATCTCCTTGCGCGGTAGAGTGTTGAGGTAAAATAAAAGTTGGACTGCTTTGACTTTATTTTAGGTGAGTTACAAGTTGGTTATACGCTCATTATAGACCGCCGAGTGAAGTAGAGCCAAATCTCTCTGGAAATCCCGCTGTACAAATGTATCCAAAACGCACCAAATATCTGTGCGATGTGCGATTTGCTGGTATGATACCCATCCAGCTGCTAAATTTTGACGCGCCACCGAGCGCAAGCCACCAATCATGTCTGCCGCCAACTCCTCCCTATCCGACGCCGCCAAGCCGACCCTGACCACCAACCTGCGCGGCCTCTGGCGCACCATGCGCCCGCAGCAGTGGACGAAGAACGTCCTCATCTACGCCGCGCTTGTCTTTGACGGCAAGCTCTTTGACTGGCTGCCCTTTCTGCGCACCACGGCGATGGTCGGCTGCTTCTGCCTCGCCGCCAGCAGCGTCTACTTGATGAACGACCTGGTCGACATCGAAAAGGATCGCCAGCATCCGCGTAAACGGCTGCGCGCCTTGCCCAGCGGCGAGCTGTCGCCGCGCGTGGCGCTGGTGGCGGCGCTGGCGCTGGCGGTGATAAGCCTGGGCGTCGCCTTCTGGCTGACGCCGCTGGAGGGGGCGGTGTTGGCGAGCTACCTGCTGCTCAACGTGGCCTACAGCTTCTACCTGAAAAACGTCGTCATGATCGACGTGATGGTGCTGGCGACCAACTATCTGCTGCGCGTGGTCGCGGGCGTGGCGGTGATTAGCGTGGCGAATTTTAGTCCCTGGCTCTACGTCTGCATCACGCTGCTGGCGCTCTTCCTGGGCTTTGGCAAACGCCGCCACGAAGTCGCCACGCTGGGCGAGGATGCGGCCAGCCACCGCAAAAGCCTCAGCGGCTATAACCTGCCGCTGCTCGACCAAATTATTGGGGTGGTCACCACCAGCACGCTCGTCGCCTACACCTTCTACACCTTCGAGGCACAGACCGCTCTCGTGAGCGACGACCGGCTGCTGCTGACCGTGCCCTTTGTCTTCTACTTCATCGCGCGCTACCTCTACCTCATTCACGTCAAGGGCGAAGGCGGGGCGCCGGACGAGCTGCTGCTGCGCGACCGCCCGCTGCTGCTCGACGCCGTGCTGTGGGCGGTCATGGTGGTCGCGCTGATCTACTGGATACCGTAACGCCGTGGCGCGCGAAATCTTTGTCTACTGCCCGCGTTGCGCCACGCCGCTGGTGCAGCAAGCGTCGGTCGACGATCACTTGCGCCCCACCTGCCCGCAGTGTAATTTTATCCAGTTCCACGATCCCAAGGTTTCGGTAACGGCTTTTGTCACGCGGGGGCAAAATGGCGCGGAAGAAGTGCTGCTCGTACAGCGCGGCGTCGAGCCGGAGCTGGGCAAGTGGGCGCTGCCGGGTGGCTATATGGACGCAGGGGAATTGCCGGAGCGCGCACTGTCGCGGGAGCTTGTCGAGGAAGTGGGGCTGGCGGTCGAAACTGAGCGGCTGCTCGACATTCTACCTCTCATGCGCGGCGATTTTGCCGACGGTCTCGTGCTCATCTACAGCGCCACACCCGTCGATGCCCTGGCCCCACTCGCCAGCGGCGACGATGTACGCGCCGCCCGCTGGTTCACTCCGAAGGATTTGCCCAGCGACGCCGATATAGCCTTTGAGTCCACGCGGTCGCTGCTGCGGCGGTGGAAAAACAGAACCAACATCAGCGGCGGCTGAGTTTGCTTGTTCCCACGCTCTGCGTGGGAATGCCTGCCCGACGCTCTGCGTCGTCGCAAAATAGCCCAAGGTAGAGCATTAATCACGAAGGGACGCAGAGCATTCAGGTAGGCATCACAACGCGGAGCGTCGTGACGAGCAATACCAATTTTGCAAAATGCGCTTCAGCGCGTTTTGTCATTCCCGCCGGGTACCCCCTGGGTGCGCAATGGCGTTAAGTTAAGCAAGCTGGTTCCCATGCTCTCTAGCCTAGAGGCAGAGCCTCTAGAGGGGAGGCGGAGCCTCCCGCAGCGCATTCCACGCGGAGCGTGGAACGAATAACCCTTAACTTAACGCCATTGCGCCGGGTACCCGCTGGGTGCGGGAATCCATGCTGGACCAACGAACCGGCTGTGCGAATAACTCAACCCGTTGGGTTATCAGCCGGTCGTTGTCTACGAAACTTGAAAATTTAACGGAACCAAGACCAGCGGCGGCTGAGCTCGTCGAAGCCACAGCGGGTTCAGGGAAATACCCACTCCGCCTTCCCTTCTACAAACTCAGGACAAGCGACGAACTCAGGCGCTACGCTGGTCAAGCATTAACCAAAACAAACATGTCAGACCAAACCACTACCGAACCCACCACCACCAACACCCACACTTCCACCGCCACCAAAACCTACCTCATCACCGGCGGCGCGGGCTTTCTCGGCATTAACCTCACCCGTCATTTGCTCGGGAGCGGCCACCGAGTCGTCTCGCTCGACATCGGCGACTTTGACTACCCCGAGCGCAACGATGAGCGCGTCACCATCAAGCGCGGCGACATCCGCAACAAAGCCGACGTTGACGCCGCCATGGCGGGCGTCGACATCGTCGTCCACACCGCCGCTGCGCTGCCGCTCTACTCGGCGGAGGACATTTACACCACGGACATCGACGGCCTGCGCGTCGTCATGCAGTCCGCGCTGGACCATCAGGTCGAGCGCGCCATTCACATTTCGTCGACGGCCGTCTACGGCATTCCTGATCACCACCCGCTCTACGAGGACGACCAGCTCGACGGCGTGGGCCCCTACGGCGAAGCCAAGGTCGAGGCGGAGGCGCTCTGCGAGCACTTCCGCGAGCAGGGGCTTTGCCTGCCGATTATCCGCCCCAAATCGTTTATTGGGCCGGAGCGGCTGGGCGTCTTTGCCCTCTTCTACGACTGGGCCAAGGACGGCAAGAACTTTCCCGTGCTGGGCAGCGGCAACAACCGCTATCAGTTCCTCGATGTCGCCGACCTCTGCGACGCCATCTACCTCTGCGCCACGCTGGATTGCGACGTGGTCAACGACGTCTTTAACATTGGGGCCAAGGAGTTTACGACGATCAAGCAGGACTATCAGGCCGTGCTGGACTACGCGGGTCACGGCAAGCGCATTGTCCCCATCCCCGCCGCGCCCGCGATTTGGACGCTGCGGCTGCTGGAGCGCGTAAATTTGTCGCCGCTCTACAAGTGGGTCTACGAAACGGTGACGGAGGATTCGTTTGTCGGCATCGAGAAGGCCGAGCGCGTCCTGGGCTGGTCGCCCAAGTATTCCAACCAGGACGCGCTGATCCGCAACTACCAGTGGTACGTCGACCACCTGGAGAGCTTCCGGGGCGCAAGCGGCGTCTCGCACCGCGTGCCGTGGAAGCAGGGCGCGCTGGGCGTGGCGAAACGGTTTTTCTAAGCGCATTGAGCGCGTAGGGGCACGCATGGCGTGCCCCATGCGTATCAAGTTAAGCGCAAAAAGACGAACTTGAGTGGGCAAAGGGCGCGAAAACCCCACCCCAGCCCTCCCCAAATTGGGGAGGGGGCCGCGACTGGGCAAACGAAGCATCGGCTCCTCCCCCAAGTTGGGGGAGGCTGGGAGGGGGTAACCGGGCAATCTACTGGAGCGAGCTGTCTTTTAAGATTTACATAACCTTAACTTGATACCTATGGGGCACGCCATGGCGTGCCCGTACGAGCCCAATGTACCAAGCGTTAGCGTCCCCGGCACGCGCCAAATCCGACAGGGTAGACGAAGCAACGCGTGGCGCGTGCCGGGGACGCGAGTTGATCCCACCACCCCATCCAAAATGATCTGCAACAAAACCGAGACCGGCTGGGAGATAATCTACCAGCGGGCGCACGCGCTGCTGGCTGCGGCGCTCATCGAACACTGGCGCAGCGATCAGCGGCCCGCGCGCTGGATCGAGACGCTGGCCGCCGTGGCCCAGCACGACAACGGCTGGCAGGAGTGGGAAGCCTCCAACCAGCTCACGCCGTTGGGGACGCCGCGCACGCTGGGCGAAGGCGCGCTGGCGGATGCCGTCACCCAGCTTGACCACGCCATCACGCGGGCGCGCCACCAGAGCCTGTGGAGCGGCTGGCTGGTGTCGCGACACGCCAAGCAGCTCTTTGAGCCACAGCGTGGTCAGCTGCGGGCGCTGGATAATTTGCTGGATGAGCAGGCGGAACTGCGCGAAAGGTGGCAAAGCCAGCTCGATGTCGACGAAAAAGCGCTGGAGCGGGCCTATGCGCTCCTGCTCTTTGGCGACACCTTCTCGCTGATTCTCTGCCGCGGCGAAATCCCCTTTGGTGGGCGCGCGCTCGAAATCGAAGCGGGGCCGGACGGCACGCGCCACGACGTGCGCCAGCTCGGCGGCGCGCAGGACGTCAACGCCGGCGGCAGCGGCGCGTTAACTGTGGAGCCGTGGCCGTATGCAGTTGACGAATTTACCGTCTCGCTGGATGTCTATCCGCTCCACCGGCTCACCTTTGCGGATGACGACGACTTGGCCCAGACGCTGCGAGGGGCAACGGTCCAGCCGCGCTTGTGGTCGATCCGCCGGGCGTAGCGCCGGATCGACCACGCCGCAAAATTCTACAGCCCCGCCACCTTCTCCCCATCCGCCAAAATCTGGTCGACCGCCCCCTCGTCCGTTGTTTCGGTGTAGACCCGAATCAGCGGCTCCGTCCCCGAAAAGCGCACGAGCAGCCAGCCGCCGTCGTCCATCACAAATTTGTAGCCGTCGGTTGTCACCAGCTCCGTGACCTCGTGACCGCCCAGCGTCAGCCCGTCGATATCGACGTTGTTGAGCCGTTCGCGCGCCTCCTCCTTCATCTCGTTGCCCGTCAGCCGCGTGTCGATGCGCTTGTAGAAGTGCTCGCCGCCGACTTTGTCAAAGAGCGCTTGAAGGAGTTCCGTTGGCTTTTTGCCCGTCTTGACGATCAGGTCGAGCAGGTAGAGATTGGCGACGATGCCGTCGCGCTCCGGGACGTGGCCGCGGAAGGCGTAGCCGCCGCTCTCCTCGCCGCCAATCAGCGCGTCGTGCTCGATCATGGCGGGCGCGACGTACTTGAAGCCGACGCCCGTGTTGACCACGTCGACGCCGTCGTACTGCTTGCCCAACTTGTCCAGCATGGTCGTCGTGCTCAACGTTTTGACAATCGTGCCGCGCTCGCCGCGCACTTCGAGCAGGTAGTAGGCCAGCAGACCGTAGACGCGCAGCTGATCCACAAACTCGCCGTTCTCGTCGCCAAAGCCACAGCGGTCGGCGTCGCCATCCATGATGCAGACGCAGTCCGCCCCGTGCTCGACACCGGCGGCGAGACCCGCGTCCACGTTGGGCGGAATCGGCTCCGGGCGGGACATTTCGGGGAAGATCGGGTTGCGCGCGGCGTGGACTTCGATGATCTCGGTGTGGCCGCCGCCCAGAATTTGGGTGAGCCAGCCCGCGCCGTTGCCCCACATGTTGTCGACGACGACCGTCAGCCCCGCGTCCTTGATTGGCTGCACATCGATCAGCTCCGCCACGCGCTCGAGGTACTTGGGCTTGGGATCAAAGTATTCAATATCGCCGCTGTCGAGCGCGTCGCTGAGCTTGACCGACTTAATGGCGCTGGCATCGCCCGCTTCTGGAATCAGCCCCTCGATCTGCGTCAGCCCGTCGGGCGCAATCGCGCCGCCGTTTTCGTCGCGCACCTTGAAGCCGCAATCCTCCGGTGGATTGTGGCTGGCGGTGATGTTGACCGCGCCCAGTGAGCCCGTCGCGCCCACGCTAAAGCTGATGACCGGCGTGGGCGTCGCCACGTCGGTGAGGTAGACTTTGAAGCCGTTGCCCGCCAGCACTTCGGCGGCGGCTGCGGCAAATTGATCGGCCAGAAAGCGCCGGTCGTAGCCGACGACGACGCTGCCCGTGCGCCCGTTGGCCCGCAGATATTCGGCAAAGCCCTGTGCACAGCGGCGCAGGTTGGCAAAGGTGTAGTCGTCGCCAATTTTGGCGCGCCAGCCGTCTGTTCCAAATTTGATGTCGCTCATGGATTGCTCCTGATTGAAGAAGGATTTCGTTTGTAAAATTTTGTAAAAATGCTGCGGGGCCGATCCCCATTGTAGGGGCTTTCCCAGCAAAAGAAAAGCGGGGCCCTCCACGAAGAGTCCGCTGCTTTCCTTGGTGAATCCCCTTTTAGCTTAGCTCGATCCGCGCAATCCATTTGACCTGGCGCAGCGCGTCGTCTATCTCGCTGGGAACAATCAAGCGCACCAGCCCCTGCGCCCTGGTGAGCGGGTCGCCGTCCAGCGTGTGGGCCAGGAGAATGAGCAGCGGCTCGCCAGCAGATGGATCGGCGGGCGCGATCTCCGCCCGCTGCACGCGGTTGCCAAAGCCATCTGCGCTGATCACATCCGCGCGCTGCCACGCTGCATCGAGCAGTCCGTGTGCCGCCAGCAGGTCGCGCAGGTGAACGCCGGCGAAGACAAAGGGTCCGCTCGTGCCGTGGCCGGTGCTGACGATGTAGCAGTCGCGTGCCGTGGTCGTCGGCAGGTCGCGCAGTTTGTCGACGCCGATGACGATTGGATCATGGCCGGGGGCGACGAGGGTAAGGGTGGCGTCCGGCGAGGGCGGGGCGGGGTTGGGCTCGTGGGGGTGGCCGTGGAGCCAGGCGGGGTCGCTCATGGCGTCGATGGCTACTCCGGCTGCAGGTCGAACGCGAGGGGAAAGCCATCGCGCTGGGCCCGGCTGTGCGCGCGGCTGATGAGCTTTTCTGCTTCGGGCTTGGGGCAGATGCGCACCACGGCGCTGCCGTCGGTGTGCGCCATCCACGCCACGTGCTCCGCCATCTCCAGCGAGAGCTCAAAGATATCTTCCAGCAGCAAAATCACGTAGCCAAAGGGCGTCACGTCGTCGTTGAGGATGAGGATGCGGTAGAGCCGAGCGTGGACGCTCCGGGTCGCGGGCGCCTTCACAGTGCTGGGCGCGCTGGTCGAAACCCTGGTGGGTGTTGGGGCGCTTGTCGACTGCGCGGGTTGCGTTAACATCTTTTCTCCGCCGCTCACGGACCGTTGTCGCTGGCTGGGTCTACCCAAGTTTAGCGTGGGCAAGCGGGATGCCCCGCTTGCCCACGCTATTCTAACGGCAGTTCTTCAAATCTGGAAAAGTTGTCTACTGCACGCCGACCTCCGCCGTGTGCAGCGCAAGCAGGACGTACTCCAGGCGCGCGTCGCCGTATTCGCCGATGCGGACGCTGCATTCGTCGAGGATGAGGGAGCTGGTTTCACTGTAGCGCGCCCGATCAAGCTGGTGCAGCACGTCGACGAGGAGCGACGTGCCGTGGTCGAGGTCGTCGTGGGCCAGGGCGTTGGCGTCTTCGTGCAGCGTTTGAACGAGATCGGCGTTTTCGTTCGCTTTGGTGCGCAGGGCTTTTTCGAGCGCGGCCACCGCCTGGGCCAACGCCGTGCCGGGGTCGCTGCGGGTGGTGCGCACGAGCTGGATAAAGCGGTGCTCGTTGCCAATAATGCGGGCGACGGCCAGCGCCATTTCGTTACGCGTCGTCTCATCCTCCAATTCATGGAGCAGGGCGAGAATGTCCGGCGTCGCACGCTCGATGCGCATCTTGCCCAGCGACGAGGCATAGGCCACGCGCAGCCCCACGTCCGATTCGTCGCGCAGCCGGTTGTGCATCAGCTCGATGCTGTCGGCGTCGCCGAGCGTGCCCAGCGCGCGGGCGCTGTGGGCCTGGACGGAGCGGTAGCGATCATCGAGCGCCTCGCGCAGCGGGGCCAGCGCCGTCTCGTCCCCGCTGCGGCCCAGCGCCCAGGCGGCGATCACGCTCATGGCGGGCAGGTCGCTGTTGAGCACGTCGACCAGCGCGCGGGTCGCGCGCGGGTCGTTGGCCGTCTGCGCCAGGGCGATGATGGCCTCGAAGCGCACGTTAAAGCGCGGGTCGCGCAGGGCCTCCAGCAGCTCGTCCACGGCCAGCAAGCTCTTGGATTTGCCCAGCCGCTCCGTCACGCGCACGGCTCCCTCTTCATCGCGCACAAACTGATAGCGAATGAGCGACCCCGCCGCCAGGAAGGGGTTGCCGCTCAGGAAGATGCCCGCAAAGCGCCCCATCGGCACGTCGCTCTCGATCTGGACGCGGCTAAAGACCAGCGCGGCCAGCAGCGAGAAGACGAAAATCAGCGCGAAGAAGGGCGTATAGGCGTCGATGTGCAGCGGGCCGATGGCGAAGTTGACGCCCTGAAAGGTGTCGATCAAGCGACCGGCGGCCAGCTGCGCCGTGCCGCCCGTGATCCCGATCCAGGCATAGTAGAGCGCCATGTAGTCGGCCTTTTTGTCCGGCGGCACCATATTGACGAAGAGCAGCCGCGCCGAGCCAATCAGCCAGCCCATATCCACAAAGCCTTTGACAAACGTAATGCTCAACGCCACCGGCAGGCTCAGCGGCGAGAAGCGCGGCATGGCCGACCAGAGCAGCGGCAGCAGCAGCGCAAATAGAATCCCGGTGATCACCACCGGCTTGCTGCCGTAGCGGTCCGCCGCCCAGCCCCAGACGTAGCTCGTCACCATCGAGGCCAGCAGCGTCCCCAGCTGCAGGTAGATCACCTGCCCATCGCTGAGGCCGACCTGCTCACGCATAAAGAGCGGGATAAAGCCGCCCAGCGGGCTGGTGCTGACGACGATCAGCCCCGTGCCGAGCAGGAAGAGCAGGAAGTTGCGGTCGCTGAGGGCGGTCGTCAGATCGCGCGCCTTGGCCTTTTGGGCGTCGCGCGGAATGGGGGCGCCGCCGGGCACGTGCGATTGCAGGTACATCGAGACTGCGCCCGCGGCCACGCCAATGGCAATCAGGAGCATGTAGCCCGTCAACCCGCTGCTGCGGCCCACGACAAAGCCTGCCAGCAGAACGGCTACAAAGCCAGCCAGTTGGGTAAAGGTGTTGCTGGTGGCGTTGTATTTGCCCTGCACCGAGCTGGGCACAAATTCCTGCGTCCACGGGTAGCGCCCCACTTCGCCCACGGCGCGGCCCAGCGCAAAGCCAGCTACGATCACCGAAACGTAGATCAACGTCGCCCGCGCGCCAAAGCTGCTGGCAACAAGTGGTGTAAAGAGCAGCAGGGCGGCAAAGCCCTTGCGAATGCTCCAGAAGATAAGAAAGGTGCGCTTGTAGCCAAAGCGGGCCACGCTGGGCGCAATAAAGAGGGCGATCAGGCCGCAGAAGGGCATCAGCGAAAAGAGAAAGCCCATCTGCGTTTTGCTGAGGCCCAGCTCGCGCAGAAAGAGCGCAAAAACGGAGCCAAAGAAGGTGAACTGGACAAAAATCGTGTTGCCCACGTTGCCCGCAATGCTCCAGCGCAGGCCGCGTAATTTTTCAATGGTGGTGGGTTCGGCGGTGGCGGTGTTTGGGGTGGCGGGGTGGGTGGGTAATTGTGCTTTAGATGAAAGCGCCATGCTGCGTCTCGACTGGTCGGTTGTGTAGATTTTGCGAAAATAAATTGCAATCCACCTATTGTAGCGCAGCTTGGCGGCGTTGACTAGGCCGTTGGGTAAGACCGTTCCCCTACATTTGCCGCACGCTCTTTTCTCCGTGGCGCTATTTAACTACTGGATACTTTTTCAGCAGCAAATGATCGACCTCCTAGCGAGCCGGTCATTCAAGAGTCGGTCGTTTGTATAATATGCTGCTTTGCGTGATGGGCCGTTGAAAAAAGCAGCGAAACTTTTTCAGCCGCCGCAACGTACTAATTGGCGACCTTGGAACAAATCGAGCCCCGTCAACACAGCGCGGCTTGTCTAAATTAATCACTCTTTGAGGAGACCACCATGCGTACCAAATTTTTCACCGCCCTTATCCTGCTCGCCGTCACGCTGACCAGCCTCGGCTGCGGCCCCATCTCCAACATCAGCCGCCAGGGCGCAACCATTGATGTCTCCCTCACGGAGGAGCGAGTCGATGGGCTGCTGCGCCGCGCGGAGGTCATGGTCGACGAGAGCGGGGACGCCATGCTGCAGCAAATCACGGAGATTGACTTCCGCGACGGCGTGATCCACGTCGAGGGCACGTATGACGCCAACGGACAGACGCAGAGCGGCAGCGTCGACCTGCAGATGTCGGCCGTCGATGGTCAGCTCAACGTGCAGTTGGTCAACGTCGATATTGCGGGCGTGAACCCGGCGCAGATCGAGCGGGCCAACCAGGAGCTGGCGCGCGAATTCGCCGCTGCCGCCGAGCAGGGCGACGTTCAATTCACGGACGTGACGGTGACGGACGACGAATTGCAGATGACGATTCGCATCAGCTTCCAGCAGGGCCAGTAATTATACCCTCGTTCCCACGCTCTGCGTGGGAATGCCTGCTCGACGCTCTGCGTCGCCGGGCAATCATTGGTTGTCTCAATTGCGAAGGCTCACTATTTCAACTGACGGCGCAGAGCGCCCAATCTTCATCCCGACGCAGAGCGTCGGGACGAGCAAGGCTACTTATACAGGGCGAAGCACTGCTTCGCCCCACCACAACATCACTCATGGCTCAACCCCCAATCGTCGACCAAACGAATGCACAATCCATCCAGGAAGATTTAGGCCAGACGCCCATCTCCAACACGCCACCCCTCGATCCAGCCGACGCCATCATCGCCGCCACCGACGTCGTCAAAACCTACCGCATGGGGCGCATCGAAGTCGAGGCGCTGCGCGGCGTCTCGCTCGCGGTGGAACGCGGCGAATTTGTTGGCATTATGGGCCCTTCCGGCTGCGGCAAGACAACCCTGCTCAACTGCCTCAGCGGGCTGGATGACGTTGATTCCGGCGAAATTTTGATCGACGGCGAATCGCTGCGCAAGATGGGCGACCGCCGCCGCACGACCTATCGCGCCCGGCGCATGGGCTTTGTCTTCCAGACTTTTAACCTGCTGCCCGTGCTCACCGCCGCCGAAAATGTCGAGCTGCCGCTGCTCGTCTCCGGCACGCGACCGGGCGAAGCGCGCCAGCGAGCTATTGCCTCGCTCGAACAGGTTGGCCTGGGCGACCGCGCCGGCCACCGCCCCGCCGAGCTTTCCGGCGGCCAGCGCCAGCGCGTCACGATTGCGCGTGCGCTCGTCAACAACCCGGCCATCATCTGGGCGGATGAGCCCACCGGCAACTTGGACAGCACTACCGCCGACGACATCCTCACGGTGATGAAGACGCTCAACCGCGAACAAAATCAGACCTTTGTCGTCGTCACCCACGATCCCCAGGTCGGCGACGTGTGCGACCGGATTATTCGGATGAGTGATGGGGAGATTGTGGCGTGAGTTGCCGTAGGTCACCTTTGCTCCGCAAGGTGACAAGCGTTGGGTGTCCAGGCTGTTCCGAAATTCCAGGCAGCGGCGTAAGTCGAGATTGTCACATAGCGGAGCATAGGTGACCTACGAAGACTATCACGCATCAACTATTCACTGTTCAGAGGAACCCACCATGCAATACACTAAACACTTCCTCGGCTTGATCCTGATTCTCGCGCTCGCTGGCTGCCAGGTTCAACTCATCTCCGAGGGCGACGCGCCCGCAGCTCAGGGAACCTTGCCCGCCGCCGACCAAACGATTCCGTCCGACGAAGCCAGCGCCGATCTCTACACCGATCCCAACGGCCTCTTCACCGCGCCCATCCCCACCAACTGGACGGCGACGCAGGAGGAGGGCTACGTTGTCCTCTCCGACCCGGATGGGGCGATTCTTCTCTACCTGCTCGCGCTGCCGACGGACGATCTCGAAGGTGCAGTCGTCGACGGCTGGCGGCTCGTCGACCCGACCTTTGAGGTGCCCGTCGAGGAGACCGTCAGCCCACCGCCACCAGAAGGCGTGGAGGAGCTCTACTTTGTGCAGTACGAAATTGGCGATGACGAGGTGATCTACCAAGCCGTGGCCCAGCTCTATGACGGCACGGCTTACCTGCTGCTGGTCGACGCCGAGCTCGCCGCGGCCCAGCGGCGACAGGCGCAGATCAGCATCATCGACAGCGGCTTCACCATCACCGCACTGGAGGAGACCGACCTCGGCGATACAGCGGCGCTGCCGGTGGACGACGCCATCGTTGCCGAACTCGAAGCGTTTGTCGAGCAGGGGCTGGCCGACTTCGGCATTCCCGGCGCGGCGGTTGGCATTGTGCAGAACGGCGAGATCGCCTACCTGAACGGCTTTGGCGTCACCGAAGAAGGAGGCGAGCCGATCACGCCGCAGACGCACATGATGATCGGCTCCACGGGCAAGTCGCTCTCGACGCTGCTGATGGCAATGCTGGTCGATGAGGGGCTGATGGATTGGGACACGCCCGTGATCGAGGTGCTGCCCGAATTTGCCGTGGCCGATCCAGAATTGAGCGAGACGATCACGCTGCGCAATCTCGTCTGCGCCTGTACGGGCGTGCCCCGCCGCGACAACGAGCTGCTCTTCAACGCCGACAATCTCAGCGCCGAGGACATTGTCGAATCGCTGGGCACGTTTGAATTCTTTACCGATTTTGGCGAGGCCTTTCAGTACAGCAACCAGATGGTTGCTACGGGGGGCTACGCTGCCGCCGCCGCCGATGGCGCGGAATTCGGTAATCTATTTGATGGCTACGCCAACTCGCTCGAAACGCGCGTGCTGGAAACGGTTGGCATGCCCAACACGACCCTTTCGTTCGAGGAAGTGCGCGAGCGCGATCAGTACGCCCAGCCCCACGCCGCGACCTTTGGCTTTGTCTATGAGCTGCTGCCGCTGGAGGACGAAGAGGTGCTCGTGCCGATTGCGCCCGCCGGTTCACACTGGTCGACGCTGGAGGATATGGCGAACTACATGATCATGCAGCTCGCCAACGGCGTCGCTGCCGACGGCACGCGCGTCGTCAGCGAAGAAAACCTGGCTGAAACGCGGGAGGCGCAAGTTCCGGTCGATGCCAACACGGACTACGGGCTGGGCTGGCTTGTGAGTGACTACAACGGCCTGCGCCTGATCGATCACGGCGGCAACACGCTCGGCTTCACCTCCGATTTTGCCTTTCTGCCCGACGCCGACCTCGGCGTGATCGTGCTGACCAACGGCCAGGGCACGAACGCCTTCAGCGCCTCCGTGCGCGAGCGACTCTTCGAGCTGGTCTTTGAGCAGCCGCCCACGGCGGGCGAGCAGGCGCAGTTTGCCTTGGAGCAAGCCCAGGAGGCCTTTGCCGAACCCGAAGGGCTGCTGGAAAGCGTTGATCAGGGAGCCGTCGCCTCCTACCTGACCACCTTCACCAACGAGGCGCTGGGCGAGCTTACGCTGTCGCTGGATGGCGACGTGCTCGTGCTCGATGTGGGCGAATTTGCCACGGAGCTGCGTCCGCTGGAGGAAGAGGGCGAACTCGAAGGCTACCTGGCCACCGATGCCCCCGTTATCGGCACGCTCTTTGAGCTGATCGAGGATGAAGCGGGCAACCCGATCGTCAGCTTTGGTGTGGGCGCGGATGTGTATATCTTTGAGTTGGTAAGCGAATAAAGAAAACTCGATCCACGAAGAACACGAAGGAGCACGAAGAAAAGATCGCAAGCCCTCTTCCTTCGTGTGTCTTCGTGCCCTTCGTGGATCAATCTCTGGTATCTCCATGAACATCTTCAACGACATCGGCCTCTACGTTATCATCACGCTGCTCGCGTTGGTCGGCGTCGTGCTGCTGATCATGCTGCTGACCTACCTGCGCAATCCCATCCCGGCCAAGATGGGGCTGCGCAACATCCCGCGCCGACCGACCCAGTCCGCGCTGATCGTGCTGGGGCTGACGCTCAGCACCGTCATCATCGTCAGCGCGCTGGCCACGGGCGACACGCTGACCTACTCCATCGAGCGCCAGGTGATCGACGCCTACGGCGAGGCGGACGAGGTGCTCGCGCCGCCAATTCTGGGCACGCTGGCCCAGCTCGGCATCGACCCCACGTCGGGCCCCATCGATGATGGCGAAACCAATCCGCTGGAGGCCGACCTGCTGGCGGGTGGCCTCAACTCGGTGCTGGCGCTGCTGCAGGATGGCCTGCCCGGCATCAGCGAAGAGCGCTACGCCGAGCTGCGCGACGCCGCGCTCGACGAGCCGCTGATCGACGGCACGGCCCCCTCGATTTTGTTCCCCATCATCGTGCGCGACCGCACCAGCGGCCAGAGCGAACCCTACGGCTTCCTCTTCGCCGTGGACGAGGAGTATGTGCAGAACTTTGGCCTGGTCGACACCGAAGGCAACCCCGTCGCGCCGGAGGATCTCGCGCCGGGCGTGGGCAACGTCTTCGAGCTGGCGAGCGACCTGACGGGCGGCGCGGCCCAGCTCACGCGTGACGCGGCGGGCCAGCTCGGCCTGAGCAACGTCGAATTGACGGACGTGGCGCTGGTGGCGACGACCGTCGGCGCGCTGATTGCGGACGTGGCCGAGGACGGCACGCTCGACAGCGTCGATTTGGAGGCGCTCGGCAACGCCGAATTCAACGCGGAGAATGTCGACCTGGAGGCCCTGCAGGCGTCGCTGGAAGCGGGCGAGTTTGACTTGCCGACAATTATCGAGCAGTTGGGTATCGGCTTCGTGGAGCCGTCGGCAGTTAGCGAGTCAGCAGTCAGCGAGCCAGCAATTAGCGAGACGGTTGCGCTGACGGAGACGGCGGCGTTGACCGATGCGGCGTCGCTGACCGATGTGGTCGAGTCCGCAGCGGCAGAGATGTTGGCCGATGAAGAAGCGGTCGCAGATGACGAAATCACTCTAACGGCAGAAACGACCGAGACGGGCGCGGTGGCGGGGGGCGAAATCACCGGGACGGAAGGCGTGACCGAGGGCGAAATTGCTGCTGTTGGCGACATCAGCGCGACGGAGGTGAGCACCGACGGCGCAGTTGCCGCTGGCAACGAAATCACCGAAACGGAGACGCCAACCGACAGCGCCATCGCCGCCAGCGACGAAATTACCCCGGCCAATCCGCTGGTCAACACGCTCGACAACATCGACATCAACGAGCTGACGAGCAACCTGCTCGACAACATCAACCTCAACACGCTGGGCGAGGATATCGACGCCTCGCTGGCGCAGGCTGGCCTGCAGCTGCGCCAGGGCGAAGTCTACCTGAGCCGACTCGGTGCGGAGCGATTGGGCGCGCAGCCGGGCGACATCCTCGACGTCTACATCGGCCCGATTCCGATTCCCTATCGCGTGGTCGACATTGTGGACGGCGCGGGGCCAGCGGCCTCGCTGGCGCCGGTGGTCGTCATGAACATGGACGAGGCGCAGCGGCTGCTCTTTATGGAGGGGCGCGTCAACGCGGTGCTCGTTTCCAACGAAGGCACGGGCACGGAAAGCATGGCGCTGACGCCGCAGGTGACGGAGCGCCTGCACCGGCTCGTGACCGATGAGGAGGCCGTGGCGGAAGTGCTGAGCGTGCTGCGCGAGCCGGACGTACGCCGCGAGTTTAACCAATTTGTCGACGAGGTCAATACGGACAATCCCTTTGCCGAGGGCGGCGAGGTTCCCGAATTTCTTTCTCAAATTGCGGATGATCTCTTCAACGTGCGCAGCTTTGGCGTCAGCCTGCAGCAGCTGCAGGCGGCGCTCGACGAGCCGGGCGTCCCCGACGCGGCCGTCGACGCGCTGGCCGATCGCGCCGTGCAGTTTTCGCTGATTGGCGTGGCGAGCGAGCTGCCTACCGAGCAGGCCCGCGTGCTCAACTCCGCGATCAGCCAAGTCTACGAGCTGGAGCCGCTCGACTTTCTGAGCAAGCAGACCATCTTCACCGCGGCGGAGCTGGGCGGCACGGCCTTCTCCAGCGTCTTCTCGCTCTTTGCCTTCTTCTCCATCCTGGCGGGCATCCTGCTCGTCTTTATGATTTTTGTGATGCTGGCCGCCGAACGGCGCAGCGAACTGGGTATGGCGCGCGCCGTGGGCATGCAGCGGCGACAGCTCGTGCAGATGTTTGTCAGCGAGGGGTTGATCTACGACCTGCTGGCGGGCGTCGTCGGCCTCGGCCTGGGGCTGCTGGTCTCGTGGGCCATGATTGGCTTTGTCAGCGGTCTCTTCGGCGACATCACCGAGCGCTTTAGCGGCCAGGTGGCGCTGACCAATCTCTTCCAGTTCCGCTTCAACGTCGCCAACAGCTCGCTGATCATCGCCTACTGCGTCGGCGTCCTGTTTACCTTTGTGATCGTCCTCTTCGCTTCGGTGCAGGCGAGCCGCGTCAACATCATCGCCGCCGTGCGCGATTTGCCCGAGGAGAGCTTCCGCCAGCCGCCGCTGTGGCGCATGTGGCTGCGGCGGATTTTGGGCGTGATTCTGCTGGGCGCGGGCGTCTACGTCACCTTCTTCCTGGGCGACATCGAGGTCACGCAGACGCAGCTGGGTGCATCGCTGATCTTGTTTGGGGCGGCGATTGTGGTCGATGCCGTGCTGCGCTGGACAAATGTTCGTGCGTCGATTCGTTCACGCGTCACGTGGTCGGTTATCGGCATTGGATTGCTGGTGACGTGGATCGTGCCCTGGGCGCGCATCCTCGGCGGCGAGGGGGCGCTCTTCGAGCAGAATCCCTTTGCCGTGCTGGCGGGCTTTGCGCTCAGCGGTCCGCTGATTATCCTCGGCGCAATCCTGACCGTGATGTACAACGCCGACGTGCTGCTCTGGCTCGTCAACCGCATTTTTGGCGGCATCGGCGCGCTGACGCCCGTATTGCGCACGGCCATTGCCTACCCGCTCAACGCGCGCTTCCGCACCGGCGTCGCCATGCTGCTCTTCGCCATGATCATCAGCACCGTCACCATCATGAGCGTGGTGATTGCCACCACTCAGACCGTCGTCGTGCCGCCGGACGAGCGCAACCTCGGCTTCGACATCCAGATCAGCCGCACCCTGCTCAGCTTCTTCAACCCGCTAGAGGATTTGGAAGCCGCGATTGCCCAGACGCCGGACTTTCCCGGCGAGAGCATCGGCGCGATTGGGCGCGTGGGGGGCGACTTTGTACGAGCAACACAAGTTGTGGTCAATGGGGATGAACAGCTTGAAGAATTGGATGGCCCAACACTTTTTGCCACGGGAATCAATCCCGGCTTCGCTGAGCAGATGGCGCAGTACGCCACGCTCGAACGCCGCGCCACTGAGTTCGAGTCGAACGCCGACGTGTGGGAAGCGCTGCAAACGCGCAATGACGTGGCTGTGGTCCTACCCGATTCGCAGGCATTCTACCTGGGAGACGGGTCGCTCTTCACGCTGGAGGACAGCGAGATTCCACTGGTGGAGTTGACGCTATCACCCTCGGATTTTCGCGGCTTTGATTCCAATTTTGGCGACGTGGAAACGGAAGCAGAGGCCAGCACCGGCGAGCCGCGCACCGTGCAAATCATCGGCGTGCTAGAGGATACCCCTCCGCTGCTCGACGATGATGGTGGCCTTATCCTGCCCCTCAGCACGCTCGAAGCCATTCGCGGCGAGCCGCTGCTGGAGGCTCAGCAATACGTCGCCGTGGCGGACGGTGCCGACGTGCGCGAGGCCGTCAGCGCCATTGAATCCAACTTTGCGGGCAGCGGCGTCAACGCCACGGTGCTGGCGGAGCAGTTTGCCGCCGGGCAGGCGATCACCGGCGGCATCCTGCGCTTGTTCCAGGGCTTTATGGCGCTGGGTCTGCTGGTCGGCATCGCCGCGCTGGGGGTGATTTCGTCGCGCACGGTGGTGGAGCGGCGGCAGCAGATCGGGATGCTGCGGGCGATTGGCTACCAGCCGCGCATGGTCGCGCTTTCGTTTGTGCTGGAGGCCAGCTTTATCGCGCTCGTCGGCATCGGCGTCGGCGTGCTCACCGGCGTCGTCCTCGGCCGCGACATCGTCGGCACGATCTTCACCGCCGTCACCGATGGCAGCACGCTGCCCATTCCGTGGCTCTCGATTGGCGCGATTGCGCTGGTCGCCTACCTCTTCTCCCTGCTGACGACGATTCTGCCCGCCGTGCAGGCGTCGCGGATTTACCCGGCGGAGGCGTTGCGCTACGATTGAGTGTCGTGGGTGGCTCGTCCCGACGCTCGGCGTCGGGATGACTACCGGGACGCTCTAGCAGATTAAACAAATAAACGAATAACGCGGAGGGAGCATCCCCAGACATGGACGGCCCGACGAGATCACCTGGTTAATTCCTTAATCTGCTAGAGACAATTAAGGGGTTATGAAGAGAGAGAGTGGCTTTTTCTCACCAAGCAGTCCACCCTCCATCCACCAGAATATTCTGCCCCGTAATATAGCTGCCGGCATCGCTCGCCAGCAGCACGGTGAGCCCCTTCAACTCCTCTGGCCGGCCCATCCGGCCCAGCGGCACTTTCGCCGCCAGCCGCTCAATAAATTCGGGCATTTGCGCCTGGACGGCGGCTTGGGGGAAGGGGCCGGGGCTGATGGCGTTCACGCGGACGTTGTCCCCGGCCCAGTACGCCGCCAGGTGGCGGGTGAGATGCACCAGCCCGCCTTTGAGGGCATGATAGTTGGGGGGGCTGTTGACGGGCAAATTCTCGTAAGCGCTGGGATAGCTGGCGACCACGCCGTACATGCTGGCGATGTTGATGATGGAGCCGGGCGCACCGCGCTGACGCAGGTGCTGAACCACCTCGCGGGCCAGCAAGAAGCAGGCGGTGACGCCGACGTGGAAGGCCTCGTCAAACTCTTCTGCCGTGGCGTCGTCAATCTCTGGGGCCGCACCGCCGTAGGCATTGTTTACCAGCACGTCCACCTGCCCCAGCCGCGCCACCACCTCGGCCACGAAAGCGGGAATGGCAGCCGTTTCGCTCTGGTCCAAACCAATGCCCACGTGCCCGCTGCCGGGCAGCGCGGCGGCAAAGGCTTCGGCTCGTGCCCCGTCACGGCTGGTGATGGCCACGGTCGCGCCCGCTTCCGCCAGCGCCCGGCTCATCGCCGCGCCCAGCCAGCCCGTCGCGCCGGTTACGACTGCGACTTTGCCGGTCAAGTCCAGCAGAGTGTAAAGCTCGCGCTCCTCGTTCATTGCTTGCGCTCCTTGGAAGATTTCCAGCCACTGTCTAGACGAGCAGTGTTATTCAGGAAGTTGCCAGCGCGTCGCCTCGATGCGGCGCAGCGGATTTTCCTGGGTGTAAAAGTAGTAGGCCGTCACGATGGTGCCGTCGGCCAGGGCGGCGCTGCTGGGGTAGCCGATGTCGACCCCGCCGCCGTCGGCCCGCAACACGATTTCGTACTGGCTCTCCCAGCTTTGGCCCTGATCCCGGCTGAGGCAGGCGCGGATACCGTAGGGCTCGCGCCGGTGGCCGTAGGTGCAGAGCACGCGCCCATCCGCCAGCGCAATCAGATTGGGGGGGTGGCCGTACATGGAGGTTCGCTGGTAGGGCTCCCAGCTGCTGCCGTTGTCCAAGCTGTGGCTCTGGTACAGCCAGGCGACCGGGGCCCACTGCCGTTTCTGTGCGTCGGGATCGTCGGACACGATGTGGCGATCCACGGCGCGCATCATGCAGAGCAGGTGACCTTCCCCCAAGTCCAGCAGGGCCGGCTCCTGAAAATCGATCATGCCACTGGGGTCGTGGGCAATGCGGCTGGGCGGCGACCAGCTGCGCCCGCCGTCCGTGGAGCGGGCGAGCAAGGCGGCTTGCCCGCCGTCGTCGGTGCTGGCATAGCCAGTCAGGAGCAGCGCGCCGTCCGCCTGCTCGATGACGGGTTCGCTGACGGCCAGCTCCGTCGCGCCGTTGACGGGCACGTGAACCGGCTCGCTCCAGCTCTGTCCCCGGTCGGCGGAGCGGCGCACCCAGGCGCCTTCAAAGATGGCGTCCTGGCGGGCGGCGGGGTGTTCCGGCTCATAGCGCCAGTGAAAGTAGGTCAGCAAAAAAGTGCCGTCGGCAAGAATAGTGAGCGAGGGGTCCTGCACGCCCGACTGGGGCAAGTGCCCGGTGATGGGCTGGCCCACCGGCGTCCAGCTTTGGCCGCCGTCCGTCGATGTTTTGAGCAGGGCCGTGGAGCGCACGTCAATGTGGGTGTGCTGATCTTGGGCGTGCTGCGGGGCGATGCGGAAGACGACGTACAGGTCGCCGGAGGGGTGGCGCAGCAGGGAAGGAAAGGCGGCGTAGTCGTGCGCTTTCGCGTGAATGGTTTGATGTTCCAGCACGGTACTGGTCATGGAGAACTTCCTGTAGTTCGATCCCATCGGATTGACGCGACAAGCTGCCAACGGATTTGAAGAACGGATTGAACGGATGGGTGCATCAGCAGGTCGAAGTAGGCGCTACTCGATGAGCATGTGGGGGTCCAGCGCGTCGCGCAGCGCGTCGCCGATGAAGTTGAAGCTGAGCACGGTGAAGGTGATCAAGAAGCCAGCCGGCAGCCAAATCCAGGGGCGGTCACGGATGTCGCGCAGGTTGCCGGCGGCGCCCACCAGGTTGCCCCAGCTGGCTTGCGGCAATTGGACGCCCAGGCCCAGGTAGCTGAGCGACGTTTCAATCAGGATGGCGCCCGTAAAGGCGAAGGCCAGCCAAACGACCACGTAGGGCAGCACGTTGGGCAGGATGTGCTTGAAGAGGATGGAGGAGACGCCCGCGCCGGTGCTGCGCGAGGCGAGCACGAAATCCTGGCTGCGCACCTGCAGCGTCTGCCCCCGGATCAGCCGGGCCAAATTTTCCCAGCTCAACAGGCCGATGATGATCATGGTGTTGTAGATGTTGGCGCCAAAGACGGCCACGAAGCTGAGGATGATCATGAGCGCCGGCACCGCCGTCACCACCTCCAGCACGCGCTGCATCAGCAGGTCTGCGCGTCCCCCGTAGTAGCCCGAAACCACGCCAAAGACGACCCCGATCACGAGCGAAATCGAAACGGAGACGGAGGCTACCATCAGCGAAATGCGGCCGCCGTGCAGCAGCCGCGCCCAAATATCCCGGCCCAGGCCGTCCGTGCCCAGCGGGTGATTCAAGCTGGGCCCCTGGTTGAGGGCGGTGGCATCGATGTAGTTGGGATCGAGGGGGGCAAAGAGGGGAGCGCCCACGCAAAGCAGCGCGATTACGGCCAGCGCCATCACGCTCGCCAGGGCCAGGCGGTGGCGGCGAAAGCGGCGCAAAGCCAGCCCAAAGGTGGAGGTGGCCCTGGTCTCTTTGATCTCCGCCCGCAGCGGTGGTGCAGCGGTGCGGCGGGTCGCGGTGGTCACGGTAGCTTCTCCCGACGGGTGGGCGTCACTCCTGGGCGCCGTAGTGAATGCGCGGATCCAGCGCGGCGTAGATGATGTCGATCAGCAGAATGCTGACCAGCAGCACCACCGCCGACACCATCACCAGCCCCATCAGCAGCGGGTAGTCTCGCTCGAAGGCCGCGCGCAGCGCCAGCCGCCCCATGCCGGGCCAGGCAAAAATCTGCTCGATGATGATCGAGCCGCCGATGATGCCGGGCAGGACCGAGCCCACGTAGGTGGTTACCGGGATGAGGCTGTTGCGAAAGACGTGCCGCCACACCACCGTCCGCTGCACCAGCCCCTTGGCGCGCGCCGTGGTGGTAAAGGGCTGGCCAAGCACCTCCAGCACCGACGTGCGCGTAATCCGCATCAGGCCGGGCGCGCTGGCCAGCGACAGCGTCATCACGGGCAGCACCTTGTACTGGAGGCGATCCTGCCAGGAGGGCGGCGCGCCCACGGTTTCGTAACCGGCGGCTGGAAACCACCCCAGCTGGAGGGCAAACAGGTAGATGAGCAGCAGCGCCAGAAAAAAGCCGGGCAGGCTGATGTAGAAGAAGGAGAGGAAGGAGAGGGCGTAGTCCAGCACGCTGTACTGTTTAAGCGCCTGCACAACGCCCAGGCCGACGCCGACGGTAACGCCCACGCTGATGGCGATTGCGTTTAGCTGCACCGTCGGCCAGAGCGCCTTGAGAATGATGGCGAGCACGTCGCGCTGCGAGGTGAGGCTGCGCCCAAAGTTGCCGCGCAGAATCTGCCCCAGCCAAATGCCGTAGCGAACGGGCCAGGGCTGATCCAGCCCCAGCCGCGCCCGCATCGAATCCATCGCCTCCTCGGTCAGGTTGCTGCTCCCTCCTTCCATCACCATGTGGCTGTACATGGCGGTAATGGGATCGCCGGGAGCCATCGAATAAAGAGCGAAGTTGATAAAGCTGATGGCGAGCAGCACGGGCAAAAAGAGCAGGATGCGGCGGAAGATGTACTGGAGCATGGGTAACCGCTACTCCTCCACGTCCCACTCCATCAGGTTCCACGTCAGATCGTCCAGGGAAGCGGCGGGCACAAAGTTCTGCAGCCGGTCGCTGACGGCGTAGCCGAGCCGCGCCCGGAAGAGCGCAATAAAGGGCAGCTCTTCATTCAGAATCTGGGCCGCTTCATAGTAGTAGGGCTGGCGCTCCTCGATGGTGGAATAGCTCACCCCTTGCGTAAAGAGCTCGTCCAGCTCCGGGTTGCAGTAGCCCGCCTGGTTGTAGCCATCGGGCACGCAGCGCACGTAGCTGCCCGCCAGCGACGGATCCGCCCCGGCCGAGCCGCCGCCGGAGACCCACAGGTCGTAGTCGCCTTCGCTCAGGATGTTGGCGACATCGGTGTAGGAGATCAGCCGGATTTCCACCTGGATGCCCGCCTCGCCCAGCATCTGCTGCAGGACGGGAGCCAGCACGTCTTCGGGGTCCGTCGAGGGCAGCACCAGCTGGCGGTCAAAGTCCCAATCCACCGATTCCAGCAGCTCGCGCGCCCTCTCCAGATCGCGGTTGTAGGCGTTTAGCCCGTCGGGAATGGCCCACTCCGGCCCCAGGATGAGCGAATCGGGCTCGACGGCTTCGCCCTCAAAGAGCAGCGAGTTGAGCACGTCGCGGTCGATGGCGTAGGCGATGGCCTGGCGCACTTCCTGGGTCATGTAGGGGCGATCGCGCTCGTTGAGCACCAGCGAGAGCCAGCCCAGGCTGTCCACCGTCTCGACGCTGGCGTAGGGGCTTTCTTCAATCAGGGGAATTTCGTCAGAGCCCACGTAGATGACATCCTCCTCGCCCGCCAGCATCCGGTTCAGGTGCGCATCGGGAGCGGACTGGTAGAGCACCAGCCGATCAATGTTGGGACTCTCCGCACCCCACCATTCGGGGTTGCGCTCCAGCTCGATAAATTCGTCCACCTCGTAGCGGGCCAGCCGAAACGGCCCCAGCACGACGTCGGGGTTTTCGGTGACGTAGGGGTGCTGACCATACTCCTCGGCGCTCAAATCGCCCAAAATGTGCTTGGGCAGGGTGTAGATGTGCTGCGTCCCAATCGGCAGCACGGCGTTCGGCTCCGCCAGCTCAAAGACCACCGTGTGCTCGTCGGGTGCGGTGATGCCGGCGATGCTCTCCGCCTCGCCGTTCATAAAGGCGTCCAGCCCCTCGATTTCGCCCAGGCGCGTGGCGTGCCAGCCCGGCGCCCACGGCAGGCCAAGCGCCGTCATAAACTCCGGATCCAGCTTTCGTTCGTAGGAAAAGAGCACGTCCTCCGCCGTCATCGGCGTGCCGTCGCTCCACGCTGCATTCTCCGGCAGCTGGAAGGTCCAGGTCAGCGCATCGGGCGAAGCTTCAAAGCTTTCGGCCAGGTTGGGCAGCTGCTGACCCGCATCGTCGGAGCGAGTCAAAGCCGGCCAAATCCACATGAAGGAGTGGTACTGGGAGCCGGTGCCGATCCAGTAGAGCGGGTTGAAATAGGTTCCCTTGCCCTGGCTGGTCTGCACCCGCACCACCTTTTCGCCCTCGGCGGCTTGCGGGGCCGCCTCCGCCGCCGGTTGCGTATCCGTCTGCGCCTCACCGACGTCCCCATCCACGTCCACGGGCGTCGACGCGACACAGGCGCTGAGTGCCAGGGCAACAATCAACGGCAACACTAAAGATAGACGCCATTTGTTCTTTGCCATGAAATTCTCCTTTGTATTTGGACGCAAGTTGAATACGTCGTTGTGAATAGATGGGAAAGCCAACAGAGTTTGGAAGGAGATTGAGCCTTTTCACGCGGTGCGGGTGAGTGCGGTGTCGTAGGTACGGCCGACAAGAGGTACGGCCAATAAGAAAGGGAGACAGCAAATTCCGCCACGTGGAAGTGGTTCATATATAGTACCACTTTACCATAGTGGCGGGGGAATGTCAACTGCAAAACTGCAATCTGCAACGGCAATTCCAAAATTGAAAAGCCTACTGGGCAACGAAGTAAAATTTGTGCATCAGCTAAATTTGAAACTGCTGAATCTGCAATTTTCTCCTTGACAAGGCTCACTTTCCATGTTAATACTGTATATGTATACAGTTACTTATCACGTTGCACTCTTTGCTCCGAATCGGGCTACTCGTGCAAAGTTTCGGCGATGACTACTCGTCAGCCGCTACTTCCTCATTGGCCTTCTCCATTGGCGCAGCAACCACTTCCGGGCTCAATCTCCTTATTCTCCTCTTGCCCCAACAAATGTAATCTGCAGGGTTATATTCAACACGTGCAGACGATTACAACTCTCATCGAGCAGCGCACCAGTGAGTTGACCGGTAGCAACATGTAGCAATACAACAGCATAACGTGAGCATAACGTGACGGGCGAACGACAAGGTCTGAACCGGTATCCGGCAGCCACGGCGGCGGTCTATTTTCACAATCCAACCCAATCAAGGAGAAAGACTTATGACAAATTTGAGTAAGCTCAGTAGGTGGGGAATCGCGATCGCTAGTATGCTTTTGATCGCGGCACTCTCGGCTTGTGCTGGCACTACCGCACCGGAGGCCACCGATTCAACCGAGCAGGATGCAGCAGGTGAGATGGCAGAAGATGAGGGCGTTGTTGCCGACTGCCCCCTTGATCCACCCGCCGAGCCTGTGCAAGTCACCTATCTTGGATGGCCAGCGCCCCTGTTCGACGTGTACACCTCAGTCCTGGATGAGTGCAATGAGGTCGAAAACGTTTCTGTGGACATCCGCACGATGGACAATGCGAGCGCCATTGAGCAGATGTCCCTGTCGTTCGCGTCGGGCGGCGATTCCCCCTACGCAATTGTGCAGCAATCCAATTCCTCAATCCAGCAGAACGTCTGGCAGGGGTGGCTGACGCCGCTCGACGATCTGGTTGAGAAGTATCGGGAGGAGTATAACCTCGACGACATTGATCCCAGCATGTGGGAGGGCGCCACCTTCGACGGCACGATTTACGGCGTTCCGATGGGGGCGAACGCGATTATGCTCATGTATCGGCAGGATCTCTTCGAGGAATACGGCATCGAAGTCCCGACAACCTATGATGAGATCATCGCGGCGTGTGAAGTGCTCAAGGAAGATCCGGATCTCGAACTGCCGTTCGCTATGGACCTGAGCGCAGGCTGGGCTTGGGGCATTGCGTTCCGAGAGGCGCTCGTCTCGGAAGGTGGCGACCTTTTTGTCGAGGGATCGAATGAGCCAGCCTTCAACAGTCCAGAGGGTGTGGCCGCCCTGAACAAGATGAAGGAAGTCATAGATGGCTGCATGGGCCAGGCGGGTCTGTCGTATGACTCCGGCGCGATGTCGTCCGGCCTGGGGAATGGCAGCATTGCCTTTATTCACACCTGGGCCTCCTCTGGAGCCAGCCTGAAGGACCCAGAGAGAAGCGATATGTGGGAGCAGATTGCGTTCGCACCGGCAGCCGCTACGGAACCAGGGGGTAAGCTGGCTGGCAGTGCGTGGGGCGACTTCTGGGCCATTCCGGCGAACTACGATGGTGATGTGGATCTCGTTTTCCGGATGATGATGGAAGCGGCACTGCCCGAATACCAGGCGGCGGCTGCCGACGTGGGAATGGTGACCCGTACATCCGTTCTGCAATCCGGTGAAGCGCTTCCGGTTGCGGAGGCAGCCCTCACGACGATTGCCGAAGGCGCGGGCGCGACGCCCAGGAAAGAGGCTCAGCCGACACTCAGCGCGGTCCTCGACAACTGGCTCCCGTTCCTCGGCACCGGCGAGATGACCGCAGAAGAGATATTGCAGGCGGCAGAGGAGGAGTACATCCAGGAAGCGCAGGCGAAGGGTTACCTCGATTGACAATCTAGCTAGTGACACCTAGTGACACCTGGTGACACAAAGGTCGCGCCCGCTCAGAGGGGCGCGACCTTCATCTTAAGGAGGATCGGGGCATGAACCGCAAACAGCTTCTCACCTTCATTGCGCCCAGCATGATCACGCTGTTGACATTCACTATCATTCCACTGGTTGTGTCCATTGCGCTTTCATTCCAGTCGTTTGGATACCAGACTCTGAACGACCGGCTATTTGTTGGCCTTCAGAACTATACGTATATTCTAGCCGATGCAAGGTTCTGGCGCTCGGTTGGATTCACGTTCTTAATCATGGCCATCGTCACCCCGTCGGAGATGGTCATTGGCTTCTTCGTTGCGCTGGGGTTGGATCAGATTGCGAGGCGCTACCGGGGTATCTTCATCGCACTTGCCCTGACGACCTACGTCAGCGTTCCCGTTGTCGCCTCTTATATGTTCAGGGGACTGTTCTATGCAGGGGGTTTGGGCAGCTGGGCTGTCGAACAAATTACGGGCAGTCGCATGCTCTTGGATGCGGTCTCCGTCAAGGTTCTCATCATTATCTATCAAATCTGGCGCGATACGCCGTTTGTCATTCTCGTTGTTTTTGCCGGGCTACAGTCACTGCCGGACGATCTGTTGGACGCTGCGGCGATCGACGGTGCCGGGCGCTTGAGGCAACTCCGCCACGTTACCATTCCCCACCTCTCCCCTCTCCTCATCCTGATCGCCATCATCGTGTTGGGTGCCCTATACAACTTGTTCGATCCAGTTTTTGTTATAACTGGGATGAATCCTGTCTTCCGCTCAGACACGATCATGACCTACAACTGGAGGACTGCAACGCAGCTGAACCAGTTGGGAAGAGCCAACGCCATGGCCATCCTGGCCGCAATCGGGGTGATGGTCGTGCGTTTCCCATTCCTGTACCAAACGTGGCGCACACAAACAAGGGAGAATTGATATGCGGACCATTAAACATCCTCTCTCCCGCTTCTTTATCTATCTCGGCCTGATGATCTTTGTCTTCATCAACAGCCTCCCGTTCCTGTGGACGCTGCTTCAGTCTTTGAAGACCCTGCGGCAGGCGAATTCTCGTACCCCGTTGTTGATCTTCGAGCCGACGTTTCAGTCCTACATTGATTTGTGGTTCAGGTCGGAGCCAGAGAACCTGCCACTGCTCGTGCTCGGGTTCGTGGCAGCCAGCCTGGTGGTCATCTTCACGGCCACGAGCATCGGTCGTCGGGGTGTTGCCAACAGGTTCGTGATCATGGGCATTGTGGTGGCTGGTTTCACCCTGATCTTTTGGACAATTCCACGCGTTGCCAACACCGCCGACTGGTACGAATTTTTCGTAAACACATTAATCGTAACCGTGTTCGCGGTGAGCATCTCCGTCAGCCTGAGCTCTATGGCAGGCTATGCGATATCGCGATATCGCGGACGCACCGGGGCGGTCGCGCTCACTTTGGCGCTGGCCTTTGGCTCTCTACCCGCGATTGCCTTTGCCTTGCCCTACTATCAACTCTCCGCCGCTCTAGGCCTGCAGGACTCCTATGTCCTGTTGATCGCAGTCATGGTGGGGCTGAACCAGCCATTCGCAATCTGGCTGCTGCGCGGCTTCTTCTGGGAGATCCCGAAAGAGATTGACGAGTCGGCCATGCTCGATGGCGCCTCCTATTTTAGGGCCTTCTTGTCGGTGATCATGCCCATTGCGTGGCCTGGAATTATTGCCGTTGCGCTACTGAACGTCCTGAGTGTCTATCACTCGTTCTTGCTGGTGAGAGTGCTTACGCAGCTCAGATGGACGGTGGCTGTGGCCATGACTCAGTACGTGGGCACGGTGTTCGCCGCTACCAACACAATCCCCTTTGCTGCCGCCGTATCTGCCAGCGTGCCCCTGTTGATTCTGGTCTTCTTCTTCCAGGAGCAGTTGGTGAAGGGGTTGGGGGCAGGGGCAGTCAAAGGCTAGTACAGGCGGCGTAAATAGCTGGGCAGTTTCGCAGGCCACCGCTACTGGTGGCTAAAGCCCACCAGCTTGCCCGGGGAAAACCGGCTGAAGCCGGTTGGTTTTGAGCGCGAGCACAATTCGACAACTGCCTGATTATTTGCGCCGTCGTGTACTGGCTGTACCGAGACGGAAACACAAAGACCACTGCGGACCGACTGATTACCCGCCACATGAGGTGGCTCACATCTCCAGCACAGAGGCAAGGAACAAAAGATGTCTAGCAACGTAGTACAGAAGAACAAGCAAATCGTATGGGAGTTTTGGCAGGCGCTGAACAACACAACGCTCGACGGCGTCGCCAGCGTCGTGCAGTCCTACGTGCACGAGGACATCTCGTGGCACGGCGCTCACCCCTTCAACGACCTGGAAGGGGCGGACGCGCTGGTCGCAGGCTTCTGGCAGCCGCTGCTGCGCGCAATTCCCGATCTGCAGCGGACGACCGAAATCTTTATTGGCGGCTATCGCCACTGGGTTGGCGCCGTTGGCTACTTCAGCGGCACGTTCACGAACGACTGGCTGGGCATTCCGGCGACGGGCGGCGAGATACAGATTCGCTTCGGCGAGTTCAGCGCGGTCTATGGCGGGAAGATCGGGCTGACCTACATCATTCCCGACGTGCTGGACGTGATACGCCAGGCGGGGTATCAGGTGGTCGCGCCCAGCCTGGGCCGCGAAGGCATGGTCACCGGCCCGATGACGGGCGACGGCGTGCTCACGACGCCGCACGATGACAAAGAGGGCGCTTGGACTCTCGAACTGGCGAAGATCATGTGCCGGAAATCGACCGATCCCACCCACTGGGACGCGGACAGGATGAGGTGGTACGGGCCCAGCGGCATCGGCACCTGTTGCGGCATGGAAGAGTACAGGGCGCATCATGCACGTCCATACGATCACGGTCTCCCAAGCTACGGGAGCGTCTTCGGCGGGCAGCATGTCGCCGAGGTGGGCGAGGGCAACTACGCCGGCTGGGTTGGCTGGCCCAGCATTCGCACCTATCACAGCGGCGAATACCTGGGCGTTCCGCCGACGGGGAAGCTTCTCGAATGGCGACTGATGGACTTCTACCGGCGAGAGGGCGACCTGATCGTCGAGAACTGGGTGCCCGTGGACATGGGCCACCTCTTCAAGACAATCGGCGTTGACATCTTCGAGGAGCTGAAGAAGCAGGTCAACAGCGGGAGCCGAGAAAACGTTTCCGCTCAATAAAGACCAAACTGTAGCCGCTCTATATCGAAAGGAAGCCGAATGAAACGCACGCTGTCGAGCGAGACTGTGCAGAAGAACAAGCAAATCGTATGGGAGTTTTGGCAGGCGCTGAACAACACAACGCTCGACGGCGTCGCCAGCGTCGTGCAGTCCTACGTGCACGAGGACATCTCGTGGCACGGCGCTCACCCCTTCAACGACCTGGAAGGGGCGGACGCGCTAGTCACAGGCTTCTGGCAGCCGCTGCTGCGCGCAATTCCCGATCTGCAGCGGACGACCGAAATCTTTATTGGCGGCTATCGCCACTGGGTTGGCGCCGTTGGCTACTTCAGCGGCACGTTCACGAACGACTGGCTGGGCATTCCGGCGACGGGCGGCGAGATACAGATTCGCTTCGGCGAGTTCAGCGCGGTCTATGGCGGGAAGATCGGGCTGACCTACATCATTCCCGACGTGCTGGACGTGATACGCCAGGCGGGGTATCAGGTGGTCGCGCCCAGCCTGGGCCGCGAAGGCATGGTCACCGGCCCGATGACGGGCGATGGCGTGCTCACGACGCCGCACGATGACAAAGAGGGCGCTTGGACTCTCGAACTGGCGAAGATCATGTGTGGGGAGCTAAACACCCCTCGCTGTGAGCAGTATTGGGACGCAGACAGAATGATGTGGTATGGACCCAGCGGCATCGGGACCACCCATGGCTATAAAGAGTTCAACGACTTTCATCAGAACCCCTTTTACGAGGCTTTGCCCGACTACGGTTGCGAATACGCGGGCCTTCACGTGGCCGAGGTGGGCGAGGGCAGCTACGCCGGCTGGGTTGGCTGGCCTAGCATCCGCACCTACCACAGCAGCGAATACCTGGGCGTTCCGCCAACGGGTAAGATCGTCGAATGGCGGCTGATGGACTTTTACCGGCGGGAGGGCGATCTGATTATCGAGAACTGGGTGCCCGTGGACATGGGCCACCTCTTCAAGACAATGGGTGTTGACATCTTCGAGGAGCTAAAGAAGCAGCTCTAACCGGCGGGGCGGGTTTGTGAAGGCTGTGCGCGCGTCGGACGGGGGTTGACTAGGTTCCGTTGTTTACGTTGGCTGGCATTGAAATGTCAGCCTAACACGGCGCCAAACCCGCTTCAGCGGGTTGAAACCCAGTGCGCTTCAGCGCACTTTGCAATCCTAGGCCCCGACTTCAGTCGGGGACGCCTCAAATGTCAACGGAACCTACTGCCCTGACGGCCATCTACAGGCAAATGGCAATCTATCAGTTAGCAAAGTAAAACAGCAATGGCTGACAAGAAAACGGAAACTGATTCCCAACAGGCTGAGCGTGCCCCCGCACAGCGCTCAACAGGGGAGCAGCGAGCCATGCCGCCCGACTATACAATTTCATTGGAAGCCAAAGGCGGCACGGACCGGTTGCTGGTCAACCCTGGCAACACGCGCCTGCAATCAATGCGGGGGTTTGAAGAGACGTATGTAGACATTATTGATTACATTGTGCGCATTACCCACCGCATCTGGGAAGAAAAAGATATTGGGTACATTTACGACACCTACAGACACAACTCGCAGGTCGTAGATGGCTTTGGCCTTCAATATGGCCGCGACAAAATCGTCGCCGATACGGTGCATACGATAAATGCGTTTCCCAACATCCGCCTTTATGCCGATGAAATTGTCTGGGCGGGCGACGATGAGATTGGCTTTCACACGTCACACCGAACGATCATCAAGGGAGATAACACAGGCTTCAGTCGCTATGGCCCACCTACGGGTCGACGCGTCGAGCTCTGGTGCATTGCCAACTGTGTTGCGCTGGAAAATGAGATATTCAAAGAATGGGTGTTATACGATAATGCCGATCTGGTGCGACAGTTGGGGTTTGACCTGCGCGAGATGGCGCGGGCCGTGGGTAATCAACGCGAGGATACCCAAATTGCTGTTTCCTCGTTTGAACCAGAACGGCTGCCTGGACAGGGCAAGCCACCCTACCTCGTCTACCAACCCGGCCAATCCTTCGATGTGGCTGATTTCCTCCATACAACGTACCACAATATCTTGAACCGACGCATGTTGCGCACGGTTACTGAGTCACACGCACCCAATTTGCGCACCTTGAGTTCCAATGGCCGACGCTTTCACGGTCGTCACCAATACCAGGCCTTTCTTCTCTCCCTTTTGGCTATGTTTCCCGATCTGGCGTTCCAGATCGATGATTTGTACTGGATGGGCAATGATAACGACGGGTATCGTACGGCTATGCGCTGGAGCATTGTTGGCAAACACGATGGCTGGGGTATTTATGGAGCGCCGACCCACCGCCCTATTCATATGTGGGGCATTACGCAGCACGATATCCGCGATGGGCGAATTACGAACGAATGGATGCTCTTTAACGAGTTTGCAGTCATGCAGCAAATCTTCCACGATTAGCAAAGGAGCCGCGCAACCCCGATCTCGCGCGTGAACCAGGGAGACAACATGAAGGTGCTACTGCTGGGCGTGGGCAGGCAGGGAAAAGCTGCGCTGCACGATTTGATGCACAGCGCGGACGTGTCCGAAGTGATCGCGGCCGATATAAACTTTACTGGCCTCCAGGCGTACATTCGCTCCACGCCGTATGCCCACGACGTACAGTGCCAGCATGTCGACGCTGCCAGCGCAGACAGCCTGGATCGGTTGTTGTCACAGGGCTTTGACGTGGCCATCGACTTGGGCAACCCGCTGCTTCGCGATAACGTGGCGGCGGCTGCCGTGCGGCACGGGGTCAGTGTAGTGAACGGGGCCTACACGACGCTCGAGGAAGTGCGCCTCTCTGATTCGGCCAAGGCAAGCGGGGTGGCAATCCTCCCCGAGTTCGGCATGGACCCTGGGATCGACCTCGTGTTGCTCGGCGAAGCCGTGCGCTCGTTTGACGAGGTTGAAGAAATTACCACCTACGGTGCGGGATTCCCCGCCCCGGAAGCTCGAAATAATCCCCTCCAGTATAAAGTGAGCTGGACCTTTGAAGGGTTGCTTAGGTCCTACTATCGCGCTGGTCGGGTAATTCGCGACGGGAAGATCGTGGAGTTTACGGAAACGGAGATGTTCCGCCCCGAACATCTCCATCACCTGCAGTTAGAGGGCCTGGGCACCCTGGAAGCGTTCCCGAATGGCGATGCGCTCAGTTATGCCGACCTGCTCGCAATCGAGCCCGAGCATCTCAAAAATCTGGGCCGTTACGTATTGAGATGGCCCGGACACAGTGCCTTCTGGAAAACCCTGGTCGACCTTCACTTCCTGGACATGGAGCCTCTAGAGGTCGATGGCAAAATGGTGAACCGGAGACACTACCTGGCAGCCCTCCTGGAGCCCCAGCTCCAATATCATGGTGATGAACGGGATGTGGTGGTCGTCCGCATTGAGGTGGTGGGGACGAAAGATGGGGAGACAAGGCGCGCGGTCTATCAGGTGATAGACTTTCGCGAGCCGGAAACCGGCTTTACCGCTATGAGCCGGACCGTGGGCTATACGGCCAGCATTGGGGCGCAGATGATTGGTAACGGCCAGATCACCAAACGAGGTCTTCTTTCACCCGTGACCGATGTGCCGTATGAAACTTTTGTACGCGAACTCGACAAACGGGGAATCCGCGTCACAGCAGAACGCCAGCCCGCGGCGTGAGGCCAATCGCGCCCAGACCCCCGTTGCGGCAGCACGACAGTCGAAGCGTCGAATCACGGCTATTGCGATTTGAAGAGCGCTTCTATCCAACTTGAGAGTCGCGTATGTTTTGCAAATGCATACGGACATCGTCTTCAGCATAAAGTGAGGTTGCGACCGTGGGTATGCAGAATTTTTCTCCAGAATTTGAGACGCCTGAGCAATACATCATCGATATCACCTATAAGATATGGGAAGAACGGGGCGTAGGGCGCATCCGTGACTGGTATTCAGCCGACTGTCCCGTCCGCAGACCTCATGGCGTCACAACCACCGTTGAGGAGGTTGTGCAAAATACGCTGGCGGCGATTCCGCAGTTTCCGGACGAGCAGGTGCTGGCGGAGGACGTCATCATCGGCGACAAGCCGAGCGGGTTCTATTCGTCCCACCGCGTGCGTACGGTGATGACGCACCTGGGCGATGGCTCATACGGCGCGGCCACGAACCGGCCGGTTACCGCGCTTGGCGTCGCCGATTGTTTGTGCCGGGATAACCGGATCGTTGAGGAGTGGGCGCTGGGGGATAGAGCCGGAACAGTACAACAACTTGGGCTCGATCCGGTTGACTTTGGGCTGAAGCTGGGGCGACGCCGTCCCGACGCTTACGCCATCGGCAACGAGGCGATGCGCCAGCGGTGGGCCGACCCAGATGGACTGACCGTCGTGGGCGATGAAGCTATCGCCAATCGCATCCTCGACACCTACAGCGCGATCTGGAACGACAAAAATCTGGACGTCATGCAGGAGGGGTACGACCGCGCGGTGCGCTTTGAAGGACCCGCTGGTCATCTCTGCTACGGGCGAACCCGCACGGGGAACGTGTTCACCGCCATGCTGGCCTCTATTCCAAACGGCAAGTGGGAGCCACACCACCTCATCGTTCGTGAACAATCTGAGCGAGCCGTGCGCGTGGCGCTGCGCTGGTCCTACTGCGGCTCGCACAGCGGACACGGGCGCTACGGGGAGGCAACTGGCGTACCGGTCGCCGTGCTGGGGATCAGCCACTTTGAACTGCGCGATGGCGCGGTCGCAAACGAGTGGCTGGTCATGGACGACACGGCTGTTTATGCCCAAATCGCAGCCTATCAAGCCAATTAACAGAGATGATAACTATTCAGCCCTCACCCCCAGCCCCTCCCTCAGCTTGGGAGAGGAGAGCCGTTTCCTCCACCACCCTAGGGGAGGGTTAGGGGGGCTGAATAGTTAAAGATACGGTTGAATCCCCTGTGTCAAACTCCGAAACTCAAGGGATAAGAGCCGCGCAAGAGGAGAATAGACAGATGGCCATGCGAAATTTCGCTCCAGAATTTGAAACGCCTGAACAATACATTATCGATATTACCTACAAGATATGGGAAGAGCAGGGCGTGGGCCGCATCCGTGACTGGTACGCAGCCGACGGTCCGGTTCGCTCGCCACATGGTGTCTCAAATACGAGTGAAGACGTGGTGAGACAGACGCTTTCATCCCAACAAGCTTTTCCCAACCGAGACCTTCTGGCGGAAGATGTCATTATCGGGGACAAGCCGAGCGGCTTCTATTCGTCCCACCGCGTGCGTTCAGTCGGTTGGCATCTGGGGAACGGCTACTACGGCAAGGCTACAGACCGACCAGTCACTATGCTGGCGATTGCTGATTGTTTGTGTCGAGATAACCGGATCGTTGAGGAGTGGGTGCTAGGAGACCAGGCGGCGACGCTGATTCAGTTGGGCTTCGACCCAGTCGCGTTTGGAGAAGCGCTGGGGCAACGGAACCCAGGTGCTTACGCCATCGGCAACGAGGCGATGCGCCAGCGATGGGCCGACCCAGATGGACTGACCGTCGTGGGCGATGAAGCTATCGCCAATCGCATCCTCGACACCTACAGCGCGATCTGGAACGACAAAAATCTGGACGTCATGCAGGAGGGGTACGACCGCGCGGTGCGCTTTGAAGGACCCGCTGGTCACCTCTGCTACGGGCGAACCCGCACGGGGAACGTGTTCACCGCCATGCTGGCCTCTATTCCAAACGGCAGGTGGGAGCCACACCACCTCATCGTTCGTGAACAGCCCGAGCGAGCCGTACGCGTGGCGCTGCGCTGGTCCTACTGCGGCTCGCACAGCGGACACGGGCGCTACGGGGAGGCGACTGGCGTACCGGTCGCCGTGCTGGGGATCAGCCACTTTGAACTGCGCGATGGCGCGGTCGTGAACGAGTGGCTGGTCATGGACGACACGGCTGTTTATGCCCAAATCGCGGCCTATCAACTTGCAGAGGGTGATGGGTGAGTGCTGAAACGTGACTAGAGGAGCTCTTCAGCGTGATAGTTCCAGCCGTCACCACAATCTGCGCGAAAAACCGGACATCTTCAAGCCTGATGCAGTTGCTTTTCACAAACGTTTACGATAACCTTGGCTTGAAGTAGCATAAATATCGTGAGTTTTGAATAGACTTTCAGGGGAAAACCCTTGACGGTGTGGGAACAAAGTTTCGGAAAAGATGAAGCGAGACTCATTACCTCGCATGATGTTGCTTGTGTGGCTGGTGTCTCGCAAGCAACCGTCTCGCGTACCTTCATTGGGCTGCTTACCGCCTGACGACTATTCGCCAGCGGGTAAGCCTTATGATTAATGCGACTATCGATCTTCTTCAACAGCGGATCGTGGATCCGAACTTGCCGCCGGTGATGCACCTGGTTCCGGGGCAACTGATCGTGCGTGATTTCGTGCGTGGCCTTGTGAGCAAGGACAACGGGCAGTAATGACTCTCCGCTCTCTTTCAATCGCTCCCCACCTTCTCCTGCTTAGCCCTTTCTCCTTTTCCCCGTCCCGCTTCTACTGAGGCCATTCCAAGAATTAAATTATCCCGGCGGAAGTGACGGTCACGGCCACAAACTGGCTGGTAACTCTGGCTCTCGGAGGGCCGTGACAGTCACCGCGGCCATCTCACGGGATATTTGTTTTCTTGGAAGAGCCTGATGGGTAATCACCAACAGTCTTTCTTCTGCCCTCAACGCAGCCGCCCGCGCCCAGCAATCGGCCAGACAACCTCGACCGTGCCGTCGCGCACGCCATACAAGTCGTTGTGCAGAAAGACCGTCGCGTCCCCATAGCCGACCATGAAATCGTAGAAGTCGCCCACCGCCACCTCCATGTTGGGCCTTTCTAGCGTGACGATCCCGTGCTCTGCCGACATGACAACCGTCTTCACGTGCTCCAACCCCAGCGGCTGCGGCGGCTTGAACCAGGCGGGCAGCGTTTTGAAGCCCGCATCAAATATGATGCGATCCGCCGTTGGTCGGCTGCTGACCACGCTGCGCACGAAGAGCGCCGGTTCACTCTGCACGCCCCAGGCCGTGTAGGTCGCGTCGCTAAAAATGAGGCCCCCCGCCTGTATCTCGGTGATGCCCGGCAAAAAGGGCGTGATCTGGTAGGTGCCGCTGCCGCCACAGCTCACGATGGAGACCGGCAGCCCGGCCCGGCGACACTGCTCGGCGCTCTCCGTCAGCAGCTGGATGGCCGCCTCCACCGCGCGTCGCTTGGCTTGCGGCGTATCGGCGCTGAGCGCGTGCCCTTCCCAGGCCATGACGCCCAGGAAGGCAAGGCCCGGCGTTTGCGCCACCGCCTCGGCCAGCGCCACCACCGGCTCGCCCGGTTGCACACCGGCGCGGTGCATGCCCGTGTCGATTTCGATTACAATGCCGATCTCCACCCCTTTCGCCACGGCTGCCGCGCTCAACGACGCCAGCGTGGCCGTGCTGTCCACCGCGATTTTGACGTCGGCGTGCCGACACAGATTGGCGAGACGCGCGTACTTGTGCGTGCCCACCACCTGGTTGGCAATCAAAATATCGCGGATGCCAGCGGCGGCCATCACCTCCGCCTCGCCCAGCTTGGCGCACGTCACGCCGATGGCGCCCGCCTGCAAAAGTTTGTGCGCCAACGCGGGGACTTTGATTCCCTTGGTGTGCGGTCGCCACGCCACGTTGGCCGTGCGCAGGTGAGCGGCCACCCGCTCGATATTGCGCTCCAGCCGCTCCAAGTCCACCCACAGCACGGGCGTATCCAGCTCGTCCAGCCTTAGTCCCACTTCGTTCATGATTACCTTCTCTCCTTGATTTTTATTCTTTGCTTTCTTTGCGAGGCTCATTTTAGCTTAGGGGAAGTCAGGCAGAAGCGAGGTAGACTGTCATTCCCGCCTGCGCGCAATGGCATTAAGTTGAGCAAGCTGGTTCCTTAAAACCTTGACATCGCTAACAGCACCATGGTATTTTGGTTTCACGGTATTTTGGTTCCACCAATGAGCCAGTGGAAGTAGGCTCGTATCTTAACCGCGGGTCGGTCACATCCAAAGCGCTATGCTGAAACCACTCTCCCGAGACACGCTAACCCAGCAGGCCACCGATACCATTCGACGCTTTATTTTAAGCGACGGGCTGCAAGCGGGCGCGCAGCTGCCCAGCGAGCGCGACTTGAGCGGGAGCCTGGCCGTCAGCCGCAACATCGTGCGCGAAGCGTTGAGCGTGTCTGGTGGCGGAGGGGCTGATTGAGAAAAAGGCGGGGCGCGGCATCTTCGTCCGGGAGTTTGACCCGGCACAGGTCGTGAAGCAGGTGGCTGTAAGTGTTTCTCACGATGGTCACGATTTAGCGGAATTTAGCGAAGCGCGCGCCGTTGTTGAGCTGGGCGCCGCCCCGCTGATGGCCGAGCGCATCACCGGGGAGCAGATTCAACGGCTGGAAGCGATCAACCGCAACCTGGCCGAGAAGCTGCGCAAGGGACAAAGTGTCGTCAAAGAGGATTTGGAGTTTCACAAGGTGCTGCTGCAGTCGACGCAGAATTCCGTGCTGGTGAAGCTGATCCCGCTGCTCGTCGAACATTTTCGCCTGACCGTTCTGCACACCCCCCAAGCCATTCTCCACAATCCGGAGCGGATTGTCAACGAGCACCAGCGGATTATCGAGGCGCTGCGCTCCCGCAAGCCCGAAGCGGTTCGTGCCGCGCTGCATCAACATCCGCTCCCCTTTCAGAAAGCAAACGCGTGAACAATCATTCCCTCATCCGAGGCATCCTGCCGGCGCTGGTGACGCCGATGAACGAAGACGGCACGGCCGTCCACTACGCCGCGCTCCATGGTCTCGTGGACTATCAAATTGAGCGCGGGGTGAGCGGTTTCTTTGTCTGCGGCGGCACGGGGGAAGGGCTGCTGCTAACCGACGCGGAGCGGCGGCGCATCTTGGAAACGGTGGTGGAGCAGGTCGCTGGCCGGGCAAGCGTGATTGCCCACGTGGGCGCGCTGGCGACCGGTGCCGCCCAGCAGCTGGCGCGTCACGCCGCCGCGCTTGGGGTCGACGCCGTGGCGGCGGTTCCGCCCGTCTACTTCCGCGTCGACCGCGAGGCGCTGCTGAGCCACTACGCGCTGATCGCCGAGGCCGCGGCGGGGACGGCCGTCCACGTTTACAATATCCCCAGCGCCACCGGCGTTGAAATCAGCGCCGAGGTCATGGCCGATCTGCTGCAAATCCCCGGCATTGCCGGCATCAAATACTCCTCGTACAACCTCTACGACATGCGCAAAATCGTTGAGCTGCGCCCCGATCTCACGGTGCTCTCCGGCTTCGACGAGGTCTGCGTGGCCGGGCTGGCCATGGGCGCCCACGGCGCGATTGGCAGCACCTACAACGTGCTGCCCGCCACCTTTAGCGCCCTCTACCGGGCCACCCAGGCGGGCGATTGGGAACGGGCGCGCACTCTGCAATACCGGGCCGACCAAGTAATCCAAGCGCTGCTGTCCGTGCCGATGCTGGCGGGCATCAAGGCGCTGCTCAGCGAGTGGGGCTTCGACTGCGGCGCGCCCCGTCGCCCCCAGCGGCCCCTCTCCGCCCCCGAACGCACCCAGCTGCTGCTCGCCGTGGAGCAAGCGGGCCTCCAGCAGCTGGAAGCGGAGGCACGTGAGTTCCTCAACAAAAACAGTGACCCCACACCCGACTCGCCCCAAGGGTAACATGGACTATCGAACGTTAGGTCGAACGGGGCTGCGGGTCTCGGCGCTGGCGATGGGCACGGTCGAGCTGGGTCTGGACTACGGCATTCGGACGCCCGGCCACTACGGGCGTCCGTCCACGGCGGAAGCCACGCGCCTGGTTCACGCCGCCCTGGCCGCAGGCATCAATTTTCTGGACACCGCCCGCGCTTACGGTCAAAGCGAAGCCGTGCTGGGCCAGGCGCTGCGGGGCAAGCGGGAGGGGGTGGTGCTGGCCACCAAGGTGAGCACCCAGCGGACGGACGGCTCCACCCCAACCGGCGAAGCCCTGCGCCGCTCAATGCTCAGCTCGCTCCACGAGAGCCTGACGCAGCTGCGGACGGAGTGGGTCGATCTCTGGCAAATTCACAACCTGGATGCGGCCCTGCTGGCGCAGAGCGATCTGCTGGCCGAGATGTTTGAAGAGGTAAAGCAAGCGGGCAAAGTGCGCTGGCTGGGGGCCTCCACCTATGGCGTCGACATGCCCGCTGCCGCCGTCCGCTGCGGCCACTTCGACACCGTGCAGGTGACCTACTCGGTGCTGGATCAGCGGCTGGCCGACGACGTGCTGCCGCTGGCGGCGGCGCACAACGTGGGCATCGTCGCGCGGTCGGTGCTGCTGCAGGGCGCGCTCACGGAGCGCGGCGACTACCTGCCCGATCACCTGGAGCCGCTGCGGGCCCGCTCCCGCCGATTTCGCCAGGCCGTGGCAGAGAGCGGCCTCGACCTCACCCCGGCCCAGGCGGCCCTGGCCTTCGCGCTGCACCAGCCCCAGCTCGGCGCCGTGCTCGTGGGCGTGCGCAGCCAGCAGGAGCTGCGGGAAGACCTGCGCGCCGTGGCGGTCATCCTGCCGGATGAATTGCTCGCCCTCTTCCACCGACTGCGCCTGGACAATGCCGAGCTGCTGAATCCCGGTACGTGGGATATCGCTTGAAAGCGGTGTAGCCCTGTCGCCCGCGCCGCGTAGCACAGTCTTGTAAGCGTTGACTATTTTGCGTACTTTATCAACTTCATCAAACCCAGACAGTTTTCATGGGAATGACAAAATTGGACGCCTCCGCTGACCTTTGTTGCCGTGAGGGTTTTCCAGTAACAGCCAAACACTGGCGTGCAGCAAAAGGTCAAGAAATCAGTTTGCGTGTTCGCGCACTCGCGTCGCCGACAAGGGGACAGAAGTCCTCCCTTCACGTGTGGAGGGAGGATTTAGACGGGAGGCGAACGCGCTGCCTATCCCTGAATCGTTACCATCATCCGGTTTAATCTTCGCGTAGCGGCTGGGCCGTTCGCATTGGGGGATGCTCGCTTCGCGTCGTGGCTGGCACAAAATTTAGCGTCTCCATTGTCTGCCACGTTTTGCGCTCGTCCCCCTCGCCCACATCAACATGATAATGCGCAACATCGGCCACCATCGGCGGCGATTCCGCGCCCAGCGTGACGAGCGCGATGGCGTAGCCCTTGCGCCGCAAATCCGCCAGCGCGATGCGCAGCCGCGGCGTGATCGCGCCGCTGATCACGACCAGCGTGGTGCCGTAGGGGAGGCGGGGCGCTTCGCTCTGCAGCAGCGCCTCGATCGACCAGCGCGCGCGACCGTCGATGTGGGCCAACGCTTCGAGCAGGCGCACGAGCTGGGCCGGGTGCTTGCGCGGGCGCAGGTGCAGGCGCTGGGCCCCGCGCGCGCCCAGCGCGTTGGCGTAGAGGCCGAGCGAGTGGCCGGACGCCCAGAGCGTGCGCGCAATCGAGGCGGCGGCGACAATCGCCAGCTCGGCCAGCTCCCAATCTTGCCCGCTCAAAAAATTCGCACTCTGCACGGCGGTGTCGACGTTTAAGAAAATGGCCGTGGGCTGCGAAGCAGATGGCTCGAAGACTTTGGTTTGCAGCGCTTGGCGCCGCGCCGTTGCCTTCCAGTGGATGTGGCGAAAGGTGTCGCTACGGGTGTAGTCGCGCACGCCCATCAGCCGCAGCGGATCGTCCAGCAAGCGCTGCTGGCTGCGCGCGTCGCCAACGGGGTGGCCGCTGGGCAAGGTCAGCCCACGTACGGGAACCGTGCGCGGGTAGACGGTGATGTCCTCGCGGTTGCCGAGCGTGAGGCGCTGGATATCAAAGCCAAAAAAGTCGCCCGAACGCAGCTGAGTCGGCCCCACCGACCAGACGCCGCGCCGCACGCCGCGGATGCGGTAGCGGCGCGTGACCCGCTCGTACCAGCGCAGCGAGAGCGTGTGCACGAGGCGCTGTCGCCCGGCGCTAAAGCTGCCGCTCCCCCACGATTCTGCGATTTCGAGAGCGGCGGGCACATCGTCGTCGATGCGCAGCCAGGGCAGCGGCAGCAGCTTGGCGTTGACGATCTCGACGCGCAGCTCGCTCTCTTCGCCCCAGAAGAGCCGCCTGCTCTCGAAGAGGCGGCGATAGCTGACGTTGACGAGGCAATACTTGGCCCACAGGTGGGAGACGGCGGCGAGCAGCGCCAGCAGCAGGCTAATCAGAAAGATGGCTGGCTCGTGCAGCAGCACGCTCACCACCAGCAGCGCGGCGCCGATGATCCACCAAACGCGGTTCACGGTCGCGCGCTCCAGCTTTCCTCCACGGGAACCGGCGTCTGCTCGATCCACCCGGCCAGCAGGTCGGCGGCGGAGCGCTCCTGCAGGCGCGCCTCGCTGCTGGGAATCACGCGGTGGGCGAGCACGGCGGGGGCGAGCCGCTTGATGTCGTCCGGAATCACGTAGCTGCGGTGGCGAATGGCAGCCAGCGCCTGACCGGTGCGGTAGAGGGCCAGGCTGCCGCGCGGGCTGGCGCCGAGCGCCACGGCAGGATCGACGCGCGAAGCGTGGACGAGATCGAGCAGGTATTCTTCGAGCACCGGGTGGACGAAAACTTCGCGGCAGAGGGCGTTGGCGGTGCGAATGTCCTCGGTGTCGATGACGGGCGTGATCGCCGCCAGCGGATTATCGGTGCGGAAGCGGCGCAGGATTTGACGCTCCTCGTCGCGGTCGGGGTAGCCCATCTCGATGCGCAGCAGGAAACGGTCAAGCTGCGCTTCGGGCAGCGGGAAGGTTCCGTCGAGCTCGACGGGATTCTGCGTGGCCAGCACGAGGAAGGGGTAGGGCAGCGGTCGCGTCTCGCCGTCGACCGTCACCTGCCGCTCCTCCATTGCTTCAAGCAGCGCCGACTGCGTGCGCGGCCCGGCGCGGTTGATCTCGTCCGCCAGCACGAGCTGGGCCATGACCGGCCCCGCACGAAAATCAAAGTGCTGCGACTGCTGGTTGTAGACGTTGACGCCGGTGATGTCCGAGGGCAGCAGGTCGGGCGTGAACTGGATGCGCTGGAAGGTGCAGCCGAGCGACGCGGCGAGCGTCTTGGCGAGGGTCGTCTTGCCGATGCCGGGCACGTCTTCGAGCAGCACGTGCCCTTCGCAAAAGAGCGCGACGAGCAGCAGTTCGACGACCTCCTGCTTGCCGACGATTACGCGGGCCACGCTGTCGCGCACGGCCTGGGCAATGCGCTGGATGGGGTCAGTGGAGATCAAGGTGGGGAGCTTTCGGGTGGTTTGGGGTTTACTTTGACTATTTGTTTGGAGTGGAAGAAGCAAATATCGAATTCCGCAAAGAAGTTGACCTGCCGCAAAATCGTAGGCACATCGTCAGATTGTGTCCAGGCAAAAACCAAATCAACCGGCGGGAAGGCAGCAACTCGAGCGGAGAGAATTGCTCCTCTCGCTGGTAGTCGGCCCAAGCTGCCCGTCAGCGCCACGGGAATCGTTTGTTCCGACCAAGCAAAACCCAGTTCAAGACCGAGTTGATAGGGTAAGACGTTGACGGTTGACCCGCTGTCGAGGAGCGCAGAAATTTCTATAGATCCCATTGAGGTTTGCAACGTGATCGGTAAGTAGGCCAGCTCAGACGACTGCAAATGACTGCTCTGCACATAGGGAAACTAAGCGGCGTCGTTCATGCTCTGGCTTTGTGCTTGTCCAACATTTTTGTTAGCGTTTCCGCCGCCTCAAACGCATCAAGCGGCGACCAGATCGGATATTCCCCGTTGGCCGTTAGTAACGGAACGCCTTCTTCTTCTGCCAGATCAACAACGAGCAGCTGCATCAAGCGTAGCTTGTCGGCGCGGGGCAAATCTCGTACAGAAGGAACCATTTCAACAAGCGACATCATAAACCTCCGTCTCGCAACGTATTACATGTGCGTCTCGTATTTACATCTCAGTGGAGTCTAGTTAGCGCATTCAGTATACTTCGAGCCGAGTGAAAATTGCAACCGTCAACTCTCAACCGGGCACATTGCAGTTTGGGATGAGTTGTCATTCTAAACTGGCCGACGAAGAGAGGCAGCTTGGAGAAGTTTTGTCGCCAAGATTCTTTGTTAACCCGGTTTCTTTTGTTCAGTTTGTTCACTATCGGACACTTTTCAAAAGTGTCCGATAGTGAACCCCACCCAAAACCATATTTACTTCCGCCCCAACAATTCAAATGCCAACCCCTCCCCGTCCTCCATAAAGGCGTTGCCCGCAATCGCCACGGCGCGGTTGTTGGCGGGATCGAGCACCATTGTGGCAAAAAACATGGTGTTGGAGCCGGAGTGCGTCAGCACCGTGCGCCCGTCGACTTCGGCGACGATCCAGCCGAGGGCATACGGCTCCAGATCGTCCGGCAGCGTGTAGAGCCGCTCGATGGAGTCGGCGCTGAGGAAAGTTGTATCACCCCCAACGGCGGCGAGGAACATGGCGAGGTAGCGTCCGTAGTCCGCCATGTCGAGGTGCACCGTGCCCGCGGGGCCGATAGCGGGCGGATTGTCCGCCTGTGGGCTGCTGGGGGCAACGGGCGTGAGTTGCAGGCCAAAGCGCGCGGTGTGGCCCCACGGTTGGTCAAGCAGCGGCTTGCCGTCCCGCAAAGTCGCAGGCGCACCAAAGCCAGCAGATGTCATGCCCAGTGGCTCGAACAATTCTCGCTGCATCAGCGATTCCCACGGTTCGCCCACAATCGTTTCGAGCATGTGGCCCGCCATGGCGTAGCCCTGGTTGGAGTAGATGAAAGCTGTACCTGGCGCGGCTTCCGGTGTGAGCGCAAGCACGTCCGAGACAAAAGCGCGCCGCTGCTCGATGGGCGGCTGGTCGAGCCGCTCCCAGGTTTCTGCCCACGCGTCGCCCGGTGGTGAACCCGGCGCGCCGCCGCGGTGCGAAAGCAGCTGTGTAATCGTTACGTCGCGGTAGTCGGGGTGAACGTCCAGGTCGGGCAGGGCGTCGGCGATGGTGGTCTCCCACGTGAGATGGCCCTGCTCGATCAGGCGGGCGGCGAGGACGGCCGTCATCGATTTGGCGTTGGAGCCGATGTGAAACTGGTCGTCCGCGGTGGCGGCAATCGGTTGATTGAGGTTGCGCACGCCCACGGCGGCAATCTGCGGATCAGCGGCGTCACCCGCCCCAACGCCATCGCCAGCGCCATCAACGATGACGGCGGCCAGGGCGGGCACGTTTTGCTCGTGGCGCGCGGCTTCGAGCGCGGCAGCCAGCGAGCTGGACGGGTAGACCACGGGCTCGGCCGCGGCGACGCAGGCGGTGAGGGCGAGGGGAAGCAGGCAGAGGAGTCGGCGGAAAAGCTGGTTCATAACGGGCGCTCCGGTTTGAAAAGCGGGTCGGATCGGTAGAGATTGGGCCTTGGGGGGGCGGCCTGGTTTCTATACGGGGTGCGTGCTGCGGAAGTTTCGGCGATGGCATCTCCTTGCGCATTGCGGGGGGCGAACGCTTCCGGCGCGGCGCGTGCTGGGCTGCGGGGGCAAGCTTAGAGCGTATTTGAAAAGTAGCGAGTCACCGGAAGAGAAGTGACAATCACGGCCCGACAGCGGCTGACCGTTTGCAGATTAAGGATGCTCACCAATGCCCACGTCCCCCACCGGCATCAGCACGGAACGCTTTTTGCAGCGCATCAGCCAGCAGCTTTTGACTACGTGGTCCGGGCCCGAATCGGGCCAGCCCCTCGCGGCCACGCTGGACGACATTCTGCGCCAGCTCGCCGAGGAGCTGCTCACCGGGTACGACGTCTCCGCCTCGATCTCCACCTATCACGCGCGCCAGCGGCGGCTGATGCCCACCGCCGTCACCGGGTCGCTGAGCGGTCTGCTGCGCCGCCACGCGCCCCGCCCCAACGGCACCGCCCGCTACGTCATCGATACCCAGCAGCCGCTCTTCGTCGCCGACGTGCGGCAGTGGCCCGCCGCCGTGCCCACGCTGCGGCCAGAGCTGCGCGCGCTCAACGCCATCCACGGGCTGGCGCACCTGCCCCTGCTCGTTGGGCAGGGCGAGACGGCCCTCGTCGTGGGAACGTTCTTTGTCACCGCGCCGGGGCTGCTGGTGCTAAGCGAGGGGCAGCGGCGGGCGCTGGGCTACTTTGGCGTGCAGGCTGCCAGTGAGATTCAGCACGCGTGGCAGCAGCGGCGGCTTTGCGCGAGACCGCACCGTTTTGCTGCTGCGCGAGAGCGCGGGCGACATCTCCGAGGATACCTTTTGGCAGCTAATTTCCGCCATCGAGGGGCTGGAGCTGCCCCGCGTGCAGAAGATGATCGTCAACGAAGAGTATGCGCAGGGGATGCAGATGGAGGCGCGCGAGCAGGAGGGCGACGTCTCGATGCGCAGCAAGTGGCGGCCCAGCCGGACGCGCGCCGCCCCGCCCGCGTCGCCCGACTACGTGGCCGTTAACGCCAGCGACAACGCCATCGACCCGCCGTTGACCGCCGAATCTGCCCGCGCAGCCGCGTTCGACGATGAGCTGCTGCCGGCGGACTTGGCCGTCTTGAAGACGCTGCCGCCCTACGCCAAGCGCCGACCCCACAAAGCGGCGTAGTCTCGATGTGTCTGCACCGTACGCGACGCCTCGCTCACGCCGTTAGCGTTGCCTGCACCTGCGCCATCGCCTCGACCAGCCGCTCCGTCTGCGCGTTAAACGCCTCGTCGATTTCCCGCCGCGACGCGTCTCCCTCAAACCAGGCAATCACCTCCCGCGCTCCGTGCGCGTAGGGAATCGTACACGCAAAGTCGGGCACGAGACGCTTGATTTTGGTGTTGTCAAAGACCATCGAGTTGGCTTTGTCGCCGAGCAGCCCCGCGCCCAGCTGCGGGTCGATGGCGTTGAGCAAATCCGACGGCACGTGGACAAGCTGCGGCGGCGGCGCGCCCGCGGCCTCGGCGAGAATTTCGTAGATCTGGTTCCACGTCAGCCACTCGTCCGAGGTGATGTGGAAGGCCTCGCCGATGGCGCGGTTGTTGCCCAGCAGGCCGACAAAGCCCTTGGCAAAGTCGCGGTGGTGGGTCAGCGTCCACAGCGACGTGCCGTCGCCGTGCACCACGACCGGTTGCCCCTTGCGCATCCGGTCGATAACCGTCCAGCGCCCGGCCATGGGCAGCATCGTCTCGTCGTAGGTGTGCGAGGGGCGCACGATGGTCATGGGGAACTTTTCGTCGCGGTAGGCCTGCACGAGCCGCTCCTCGCAGGCGATTTTGTTGCGCGAGTAGGCCCAAAAGGGATTGTCCAGCGGCGTCGATTCGGTCACGGGCAGGTTGACGGGCGGCGATTGGTAGGCCGAAGCCGAGCTGATAAAGATGTACTGCTTTGTGCGCCCGCGAAAGAGATCGAGGTCCGTTTCGATATGCTCTGTCGTAAAGGCAATCCAGTCGACGACCACGTCGAAGTCGTGGTCGCCCAGCGCCTCGCGCGCCGACTGCGGGTCGCGGATGTCGCCGTGCAGGAGGGTGACGCCATCGGGCACGGGGCGGTCGGTTTGGCCGCGGTTGAGCAGGTACAGCTCGAAGCCACGCTCGACGGCCAGCGGCGTACAGGCCGAGCTGATCTTGCCCGTGCCGCCGATAAAGAGAACTTTCATGGGGATAGTCTCCGTTGAAATGGATGGGAACGAGGAAATCAGGGTCTTCGCGTGAACGTGTACCTGGGGCAGTTTTGGGTAATTCGTCGTGTGTAGTGCGTGTACCGGTACACGCACCACGCACGACGAACAAAGCTGTTGGTACACTTTTTAATGAAGACCCGGAAATCATTAGCGACAAAGGAGCGGGTTGGAGAGATCCGTTTTGGCTTTAAGGGAGTTCAGCCTCCGCTGATCCTGGTCTGTTGCTCTACGTGAAGCTTACGCCTCCACAACCTCCGCCACGTCCACCACGTACATCTGCCGCATCCCCTCGTGGGCCGAATCGATGCAGACCTGCGTGCCGTCGCGGTTCCAGCGCGGGTGCAGGTCGCAGCGGGTTTGGCCGGTGAGATGGGGCGGTGAGTAGAAGTCACCGATGTCGACGCGGCGGTTGCTGGCTGGATGGTAGAGAATCAGCGTGCGCACCGAGCGCTCGGCGTCGGGATAGCAGTCCGTGAGCACCCACTCGCCATCTAAACTACCGGAGTTGGGGCTGTAGGAGCAGTGGCCGTCGCGCTCCAGCACGTCCGCCCCCACCACTTCAACGTCATCCGACCGATCGCTGTAGAGATGATAATGCTCCTCCCCGTTGTGGCGCGACCAAGCCAGAATGTGGCTGTCGCCGCGCCAGTCGTAGTGCGACACCTTGTGCTCGTTGGCCAGCAGCCGCAGGTTGCCGCCGTCCGGATCGGCGCTGAGCAGGCGCGTGGACCACTTGGACGCGTCCGGCGCTTGCCAGCGGTGCAGAAAGGCAATGCGCGTGCCGGAGCGACTGATCTGCAGGTGGTTGACCCAGTGCCTCGCGCCCGCCATCGACGGCTCCGGCGCCAGCGCGGCCAGCTGCGCCAGGCTCAGCGCCAGCGTCGACGCGCCGCTTTGCAGGTCGACGTGATAAACGCCATCCTCCTCCGGCGCGGGATCATCCGTCCACGGATCGGCGACGCCTTCGTAGCCGTAGCCCGGTCGCGTTTCGGCCAGCCGCGCAAAATTGGCGGAGAGCGCAAAGCGCGCGCGCGGGTCGACGGCGTAGACGGGGCGGCTGAGCGCCCGCCGCTCGCCCGATTCGACGTTGAGAATCGACGCGCCAAAGCCGTCTTGATTACGCACGTTAAAGATAACTTCGCTGGAATCGCCCAGCCACTGCAGCATGTCGCCCTGCTGCCAGCACCAAGCCAGCGTCGCGTCCAGCGCTCGCCAGCGGCTGTTGTTTTCGAGGTCGATCAGGCCGACGACGGCCACGTCCTCCGACGTGACGGGCCGCGCCATTGGCGCCACGCGCAGGCCGAGCAGGTAGCGACCATCCGCGCGCCAGGGCGTCTTTTCATAGTAGCCAAAAAAGTGCTGAAAGGGGCCGTCCGTCACGCGCGTAACGGGGCAGGGGTGCGTTTCATGGGGCATGGGGAGCCTTTCGTTGTTGTGGGGAACGCGGGTGCAGCCGTAGGGGCACGCCACGGCGTGCCCCTACGGCTGCACCGTCACGCGCACCAGCGCGGTGCTTTCTGCTGCGCCGTCGGTGGCGGTGTAGAGGAAAGTGTCCTCACCAGTAAAATCGGCGTTTGCCACATAGACGAGCGCGCCGTCGTCTGACAGCGTGAGGCTGCCGTGAGCGGGCGGTATAAAATCGGCCACCGCGAGCGGATCGTCCTCGGCGTCCGTATCGTTGGCGAGCACGTAAATCTCTACGCTCTCGCCCGGCGCGACCGTCGCTGTGTTGTTGACGGCGTCCGGCGCATCGTTGACCGGGGCCACGCTGACGCGAACCGGAACGGTGGCCATTTCACTGCTGACTTGCCCCGTGTTCACATCCTCCACGCTGGCAAGAACGGTATAGACAAGCTCGTCATCGCCGAAGAAATTGGGTGGCGGCACATAAAGCAGCGCGCCTTCATCATCGACGCTAACTTGACCCAGCCCGCCCGTCACGCCGACGGTGCGCAGCGTGATATTGCGCTCGTCGTCCGGCAGATGGTCGTTGATCAACACGTCGATCAGGATCGGCGTGTCTTCGTCCGTGCTCACCGCGTCCGCCATCTCCTCAACCGGCGGCAGCAGCGGCAGCGCGTCGTTCGCCGCCTCTTCCGCTGGCGCGACCAGCACCGTCACCGTGCCCATGCTCGTACCGTCGGTAAACGAGAGCGTGCCGGTAACGGCGCGGGTGACGGTGTAGGTGAAGACATCCGTGCCCACAAAGTCAAGCGCCGGGGTGTAGACCACGGTGTTGGTAACGGTCAGGCTGGCCGTACCCTGCTCCGGCTGGCCGAGCTCGAGCAGCGTGAGTTCGCCCACCTCGTCGTCGAGATCGACATCGTTGAGCAGCGGATCGATGAGCACGGGGCCGTTGACGGTGGTCGTCACCGCATCGGGCACGGCAAGGGGCGCATCGAGCACGGGCAGCACGCTGATGAAGATCGCACCCGTGGCCTGGCCGCCCGTAGCGTCTCCCACGGTATCTTCCACAGCGTTCGCCAGTGTGTAGAGCAGCGAATCGCCGCCGCTGTAGTTGGGCGCTGGCGTGTAGGTCAACACGCCGTCATCGTCGACCGTCGCCGCGCCGTGGCGCGGCTGCGTGATGTCGATCACGGTGAGCGTCCCAGTGAGCGTCCCAGTGAGCGTCCCAGTGAGCGTCCCAGTAGACGTCTGGGTAGACGTCTGGGTAAAGGTCCCCAGCAGGTCGACCGTCAGCGGCTCGTCCTCGTTCGTCGTGAACGCCAAGTCCGGCGCGTCCGGCGCGGGAATCAGGTCGGTGAGCGCATCTGTCGCAGTTGGCGCATCCGTATCGGTGAGGTCGTCGGTGTCGGTAAGGCCGCCGGTGTCGGTAAGATCATCAGTGTCCGTGGCGGCATCCGCACCGGTGAGCACGTCTGAATCGGTGGGCGACGTGGTTCCGGTCAGCGAATCCGTGTCCGTGAGATTACCCGTATCCGTGAGACTGTCCGTGTCGGTAGGGTCAGTCGTGATGGTGAGTTCACCGGCGTCGGTTATAACTTGTGCATCGGTCAGCGCTTCGCCCCCCGTAATTATCACCAGCTCCGAGATGTCGGTGCCTTCAGTGATTTCGACGGCATCCGTCAGCTCGACCGCCTGAGTTAGCTCGTCGCTGTCGGTCAGCTCATCCGTCCCCGTGAGGCCGACCGTGTCGGTCACGATCAGGTTATCGTCGGCGGGCACGGTCGGCGTGGCCGTTACTGTGGCGGTCACTGTGGGCGTGGCCGTGAGGGTTGGCGTGCGGCTGGGCGTGGCCGTGCGCGTTGGCCTGCGCGTTGGTGTGTTGGTTGCGGTTGGTTCCTCGGTCGCCGTCGGTTCTTCCGTCGGCGTTTCGGTTGCTGTTGCTGTATCTGTGGCCGTTGGCTCGGTGGTCGGTGTGTTTGTAGCCGTTGGCTCCTCGGTCGCCGTTGGTTCATCTGTAGGCGTTTCGGTTGCTGTAGGCGTTTCGGTTGCTGTCGGTGTGTTCGTGGCGGTCGGCTCTTCAGTCGGCGTGTCCGTCGCCGTTGGCTCTTCAGTTGGCGTGTCCGTCGCCGTTGGCTCGACGGTCGGTGTGTTTGTAGCCGTTGGCTCCTCGGTCGCCGTTGGTTCGTCTGTAGGCGTTTCGGTTGCTGTCGGTGTGTTCGTGGCGGTCGGCTCTTCAGTCGGCGTGTCCGTTGCCGTTGGCTCGGTGGTCGGTGTGTCCGTTGCTGTCGGCGTGTTCGTGACGGTCGGCTCTTCAGTCGGCGTGTCCGTGGCCGTTGGCTCGATAGTGGGCGCGTCCGTAGCCGTGGGCGCTTCGGTAGGGGCCGCTTCTACGGTAGGGGTGTCCGTGGCCGTCGGTTCCTGGGTCGCCGCCGGTTCCTGGGTCGCGGTTGGCTCCTCGGTTGGCGCTTCCCCTATGCCGACAGCCGGCACTTCCCCCGCCTCCTCGGTTGACGTAACTATCAGGGTTGGGGTAACGGTTGCCGCGTCGGTCACCGTGGGCGCAATCGTGGTGGTAAACGTGCTGGTAGCGGTCGGCGATTCAGTAGCGGTCGGCGTCTGGGTATCGGTTAATGGCTCGGTGCTGGTCGGCGTCTCGGTGACCGACACGGGGGGTTGGGCCTCGCTTGAAGCGTCGGGTTCCATCGTCTCGTCGACGGGCGGCGCATCATCTTCGCCCGGTGCTTCCGTTTCGGGCTGGGGCGTTCCGCTCGGCGCCGATGTTGGGCAGGGCGTGGGGGAAGGGCCGGGTGCGGGCTCGCCTGTCGGCGTGGGCGTGGGTGTGTCAAGCGTGGGCGCGCACGGGTCAAGTGTCAAGGTCAGGGTCACCGTGCCGGTGGGTGTGATCGTGCCGGTGGGTGTGATCGTGCCGGTGGGTGTGATCGTGCCGGTGGGTGTGATCGTGCCGGTGGGCGTCATCGTGCCGGTGGGCGTCATCGTGTCGGTGGGCGTCATCGTGCCCGTCGGCGTGAGCGAGGCGGCCACGGTTTCCTCTGCTTCGGCAGTGGCAGTTTGCTCCACTTCGGCGGTTGCAGTTTCCTCCACCTCGGCGGTGGCGGTTTCGCCTGCTTCAGCAGCTTCAGTTTCTTCTGCTTCGGCAGCGGCAGTTTCCTCTGCTGCCGCCGTTGTGGTTTCTTCTGCTTCGGCGGTTGCAGTTTCTCCTGCTTCGGCGGTTGCAGTTTCCTCTGCCTCAGCGGTTGCAGTTTCTCCTGCTTCGGCGGTTGCAGTTTCCTCTGCCTCAGCGGTTGCAGTTTCTCCTGCTTCGACGGTCGCTGTCGGCGTCCTCTCAGCTGTGGCCGTGTTGGTAGGCGTTTGTTCCACCGTCGGTGATGAAGTAAATGAGGGCGTGGCCGTCGGCTGCGGTGAATTTGTTGGCGTATTCTGTGGCGTGTTGGTCGGCGGCACGGTAGCCGTCGCGCTTGGCACGGTCGTCCACGTGGCTGTGGCGACGACGGCGGGAACCGGCGTGGGCTCCGCGGTGTTGGTCGCTGTTTCACTCGGCGGGCTGGGCGTAAAGGTCGGCGTCTCCGTTGGCGGCGTCGTGGTCGGCGTGGGCGTGAGGTTAAAGAAGTAGCCAAAGTCCTGGCCGGAAACGTTTTGGCCCGCCTCCACCGTCACCGCAATCGCGTTGGGCGAGTCGAGGCCGTCGGCGTCAAAGGTGAGCAGCGCGCTCGCGGGCAGCGCCTCCGTGTTGACGCTGATCACGTAGTCGCCGGGGGCGACGCCGTCAAAGAAGTAGAGGCCGTTGCCGTCCGTCGACACGTTGAGCGTGCCCAGCTCGGCATTTTGCAGCGAGATGCGCAGATTACCGATGCCGCTTTCGCCCTCATCCAGCTCCCCATCCTGATCCGCATCCAGCCAGACGCGCCCGCTGATCGCGCCCGGCGTTGCCGTTTCGATGGGCGTGGGCTCCGGCGTACTGACGATGGGCGTGTTGGTGGGCGGCGCAACGGTCGGTTCAAGCGTGGGCTCCGGGGTCGGCTCCACTGTTGGCAGCGGGGTAAAGGTTTCCGTGGGGCCGGGGGTGGGCGTCTCCGTCGGCAGCTCATCATCAATAATGACCTGTGGCGTGGGGCTGGGCGTTTCGTCGCTGGGGGACGTCAACTGCTGGCCGAGCAAAAAGGCGAGGATGACGACAATCGCCAAGCCGGCCGCGCCCAGCAGATAGGCCGCGATGGGTTGTCCTAAAATTGACCGGAGCCGTTCCATGAAATTGATCCTGTTCTTCTTACTTTAAGTTCCACACCTGCTGCGCCGTGCCGCCAAAAATCTGCGCACGCTCCGTCTCGCTCAGCGCGCGGAAGTAGTGGAGCGGGAAGCTCAGCGAGTTGTCGTAGCCCTCGCGGCTGCTCACGGGCGGCCAGTCGCTGCCCCACATCATGCGCGCCGGGCCAAAGGCCTCCAGCGCCATATCGGCCAGCGGCGGCAAGTCGTCGAAGGGGTGCGGCAGCTCGCAAAACTCGCCAAAGCCCGGCAGCTTGATCCACAAATTGTCGCGCTCGGCCAGCGCCATCACCTTGCGAAAGGTGTCGCGGTCCGGCATGTTGGGTGGCTTATTGACGCCGCCCAGGTGCTCGATGACGATGCGCAGGTTGGGAAACTGGCGCAGCACGTCGGCAAAGTCGTCGCCCAGCAGCGTGCGCGGCGTGCAGTTGCTGCTCACCACCAGGTCCAGCTCGTTGGCCGTGCGCCAGTGCGCCAGCGAATCCGTCCCCGTTGCGCGCGCATCCACGTTGATCCGAATGCCGCCGATGCCTTGCTCGTGCCAGCGGCGAATCGCGTCCCCGTTGTCCTCCGGCGCGACAATCATCGCCGCGGCAAAGGTGCCGGGGTGCGCCGCCATAGCATCGACGAGGTAGCCGTTGTCAAAGTTCCCCGCATACTGAATCAGCACCGCCTGATCGACCTCGGCCCGCTGCATGTGAAAGCGCAGCGCCTCGATGGGTTCGTATTTGTGCAGACCGATGTGGCAGTGCGTGTCGACGATGTGCATGGATGGCTCCTTTGGTGGAGGTTGGGCGTTGTCGGGCGGGTAAGTTCAGCCGCCGAGACTATGATACACGGAAAAGGGGAAATAGGCACGTGGCGCGTGCTGGGGAGGCGGACGAACTGAGCCCGTCTACTCATGCTCTGGAAATCATTCCTTAATTCTCTCTTGCAAATCGCCGCCATAGCGTTCCGCAATGTGTTGCGCCACATACGCCGCATCCTTGCGCACGCCGTAGAAGATGGCGGAGCTGGAGCCATACATCCACTGCAAGCCCATAAAGTAGAGACCGGGCCACCGGGTGACCCCGCGCTGCTGAACAGGGTAGTTGTTCTTGTCGCCAACGGGCAGCTTGATCCAATCGTAGTTGTAGCCAAAGCCAGTCGCCCAGATAATTGTGACAATGCCCGCCGCTTTGAGATCGAGGCTGGGTGGGCTCTCCGTCTTCGGCCACTGCTCAAGACCGGGCGGGTCGGGCGCGTCGTCGGCGGGTGCGTCCATCCCCGTCCGCTCGATGTGCGCGTCAATCTCTCGCTTAAAGGAGGCCGCGGCGGCGTCGGCCCGACACATGTTGTCCAAAAGATTTTGCTTGAGCGTCAGCCTCTGTCCACCGGCATCCACCACGGAGCCGAGCAGCGTCATCCCCTCGCGACAGAGCGCGCGCAGGTAAATGTCGTGGCCTCCTTTGCCGCCGGAGACGTAGCTGGAGCCGCCCGCGCTGATGCCGCCGCTGGCCACCCGCGCGCGCGCCTCCGCGTCGACGTTGTCCAGCGTGTGCTCAAAGTAGCCCAGCTCGCGCATCCACCACGACGAATCGCGCCCGCGATAGCGTCGCGGGCGGCGACCGGCGCTGCTGACGGAGAGATAGACCTGCCGCCCCGCCTCGTGTAAATCCTCCGCAATTTGCGCGCCCGATTGACCGGAGCCCACCACCAGCACCGCGCCCGCCGGCAGCTGGTCGGCATTTTTGTAGTGCGCGGAGTGCAGCTGGAAAATCTCCGGCGCGATCTGCTCGGCAAAGGCCGGGTACTTCGGCGGCCCAAAGGCCCCCGTCGCCACCACGACCGCTTTGCACTCGACCGGTTGGCTGTCGCTTAGTTCGAGCAAATAGCCCTCGCCTCGGCGCGAGAGCGCCGCGACCTCTACGCCCGTGTAGACGGGCGCGGCAATCTGCTCCGCGTAGCGCTGCAGATGATCGACAATTTCGTCGCGTGCCAGGAAGCCATCGGGATCGTCGCCGTTGTGATTTTCTCCACCGTAAAAGAAGGCGGGGAGCTTGATCGCCCAGTTGGGGTTGACCAAATGAAAGCTGTCCCAGCGCTCCGTGGCCCAGGTGTTGCCGATCTGGCCGCGCTCGAAGATCACGTGGTCGACGCCGTGCTGGGTCAGGTAGTAGCTGGTCGCCAGGCCGGCGCTGCCCGCGCCGATGAGGATGACTTTGTAGAATTTGGCGATGTTTGGATGCACTGAGTTACGCTCTGAAATAGCGGGCTTTTGAAGTGCTACAAAAAGGCTGGGCTGATGGTTCAGCCCAGCACTGGCGGTACTACATCATTCACCGGACCGGGACGCTGCCTCTGTTTCTACAGGGGCGGATGTTTGCCAGCCATCAGCAACAGCGTACGCACGTTGATTACTCCTCGCCGGTTCATCCTCAAAGCAAGCACGGTTGCGCGGCCAATTGGCGTTAAGCCGACGACATGCAAATAATCTCGACTCCAAGCAAAGTGTTCAATCCATGCTTGTCTACGTGGGTTGAAGAGAGCAACCGTTGTTTTACTCACCGGATCCACGGCTTCTGTCTTGGTATACTTGTGGCCATTGCAGCCGCCGCACGCGTAGCACAGATTGTCCAAGTGCGTCTTTCCACCCTTCGCCATCGGAAAAATGTGCTCGTAAACAAACGATTGGGCTGAGTATTCAGCCCAACACTGGCAGTATTCGCAGCGATCTGCGGCGCGCTCTTTGAGAAATCCTTGCGCTTCAACGGAAATATACCGACTAGACATACGCTGGCGGTGGGTAAACGCCGAGTTGATCCATCAGCTTATCTAAGCTGACTTGACGCAGTTGGGCTAACTCAATCAAGTGGCTCAACCGCTCTGCATCCGCCTGTTCAACTACGTCAATTAGCTCCAGAAACTCCTGGTGCTCCCCCGGCGTAATCTCTGCCGCGAGCAGCTTTTGCTGAAGCATATCGTACCGCTGCTGAACATCATCAGGTAATCCTCCCCCAATTCTTTGCAGCAGCTCTGATTCCCTGGCTGGAAGACTGGAAACTTTCCGTTGGGCAAGCACCAGGCTGATCTCAGTCAGAAGGTGCTCGATTTCTGGTGTGTCCAGCTGAGAAACGCCGCCAACAAACTCGTCGAGGTCGATGTGGATTTCTGATTTTAATTGGACAGTGGTCATAACTATTTTACGCATAGGAACTGAAACTTACTGCAATGAGCTTATTATAGCAGAAATGGTGGCTAGCCGTACACTCGGCTTTTCCACGTCCTGAAGAAGCGTTGTCACCTATCCCAACCGCACCGTCTGCCCCGGCGTCGACCCCGTGTGCGCGCCCCCCTCGACCACGCGCGTGCCGTTGACCCACACGTCGCGCACGCCGACCGAAAGCTGGTGCGGCTGCTCGAACGTCGCGCGGTCAGCGATGGTGGCGGGGTCGAACAGCACAACATCGGCCTGCATTCCTTCGCGCAGAAGGCCGCGGTTGCGCAGGCGCAGCCGATCCGCCACGGACGACGTCATCTTGCGGATGGCATCCTCCAGCGTGAGCACGCCCTCCTCGCGCACGTAGCGGCCCAGCACGCGCGGGTAGGTTCCGTAGCCGCGCGGGTGGACGGGGCCGCGCGCCGCCGCCCACGCCGGGTCGTAGCCGCCGGCGTCGGTGGAGATTTTGTTCCAGGGCAGGCGCAGCTTGTCACGCACCTGCTCGTCGCTCATCGTAAAGTAAATCGTGCTGATGCGCTGCTCCTCGCTCAGCAGCAGGTTGATCACCGTGTCCACCCACTCCTCGCCGCGCGACTCGGCAATCTCCGAAAGCCGCATCCCCACGTATTGCTGATTTTCCTCTTTCTGAAAGCCAATCGGCATCACCGCTTCCGGCCCGTTGTGCAGCACCATCGCCTCCCACGAGTTGTCCGGCGCCAGCGTGGCCCGGCGAATGCGTTCGCGCGTATCGGGGTCGCGCAGGTTGTCGAAGACGGAGCCGCCCGCCGCGGCAAAGGGCGGCAGCACGGCGGTCAAGCCCGTGCCGGAGGCGGGGTAGGGGTACATGTCGGCGGTCACGTCGAGACCGTCGGCGCGCGCGCGCTCGATCATCTCGATGACCGTGTCCAGCTTGTCCCAATTGTTGCGACCGGACGCCTTGAGGTGATAAATCTCCACCGGCACGTTGGCGCGGCGGCCAATCGCAAAGGCCTCCTCGGTCGCGTTGATAAAGTCTTCGGCCTCCGAGCGCAGGTGGGTGATGTAGTGGCCGCCGTGCTCGCCTACGACCTTGCAGATTTCGACAATCTCGCTCGTGCTCGTGTAGGCATCCGGCGGGTAAATCAGCGCGTAGCTCACGCCAAAGGCCCCATCCTCCATGGCCTCGTGCATGATGCGGCGCATGGTCGACATCTCGTCGTCGCTCGGCTGGCCCATCTCCATGCCCTTGGCGTATTTGCGCAGCGTGCCCCCGCCCAAATACGAGCCCACGTTGGGCGACACGCCCTGCTCCATCATGGCGTCAAACCAGTCGCCAAAGCGCGACCACGTGCGCATCCGCTCGCGCCATACATCCATTTCGCCGTGGGAAAAGAGCGCGTTGGTCAGCGGCTCGCCGATTTTGCCGCCGTAGGGCGCGGGCGTCCACGCCTCGCCCATGATCTCGGTCGTCACTCCCTGCGTGATTTTGCTCAGGCAGCGCCCGTCGATCATCAGCGGTAGAATCGAGTGGCTCTGAATATCGATAAAGCCGGGGCAGACGACGTGGCCGCTGCCGTCGACCACGGTGGCGGCATTCTCGTGCGCAATCGCGCCCGGTGCGGCGATGACGGCGATGGTCTCGCCGGAGAGGGCCACGTCTCCGTAGAACCAGGGATTGCCCGAGCCGTCGACGATGCGAGCGGCGTGGATCAGGGTGTCAAAGGTCATGGTGAGTCCCTATTTTTTTGTGATAACGGCATACCGATTCTCCATCTCATCCCAGGCAAGGAAAAATTCGTCGATGGATATGGTAACGGGTGCGCGTTGAATTCCCGGATCGAATAAATGAATATCGTTGTTTTCCAACCCAGCAACGACAACGGCGTGCTGGAAATTTTGCCCGCGCCAGTAGGCCAACTATGAGCTTTGCACGGCTGCCACAACGGGCACTTGCTGATCTAGCCACACGCGCACGTCTTGAATTTCGCCATCGGCGCGAAAGAGCACGTCGAGCTGGCTAGAAGTGAGCTTCATTATGTGGAACATGGGTGCGCCCCAGTCTGCGATCACGCCCAGTTGGCGACCCAGGTGCTTTTGCGAACGAGAAACGCCCAGATAGCGTAAGACCATCTGGGCGCAGGCGGGCAGGCAATATCCATCGGCTTGCTGCAGGCTATGCTGGATGGGCAACATGACGGATCAGATTCTGTTTTGTTTGCTCTGAATCGAGGACGTGTCCAGTGCTTGCATCAACCAGTATTTGTCCAATAGGACCTCGCGGTTCGCTTGTGGAGGAAGTAACAAACACCTCAAATTGCCAAACCAGGCGGTCGAACGTCTTTTGCAGTTCGCCGTGCTGCGCGAGCAACATATAGGCGACATCGCTGATCAACCAGCCATTGGCTTTGCGGCGCGCGCTTTGCTTGTCCAGCAGCGAGGGAACGACGACAGAAACCTCGGAGCCATCGGGTAAATCAATGGGCTCGGAAATTTCCACCTTGCCATTACGCAGCGTACCGACGTATGTAGAAATGGACATGGCGCTCTCCTCAATCAAGGCTTCTCTGGGTTCCGGGTTCATTATAGCACGAATCTCAAGGAGAATGAATCGCTTAACGAGTGCTGAACGCTACTTGGTGGTATACTTTGCTTACAACATAACGCGTGAAGCGCTGGTACTGAGCGCCCGCGATATGGAGTAAAAGGAACGCAGGCTCTATGGCAGACGCTAACGTCATTCCCGATATGAACAGTTATGAAGAGATTGTCGAGTTTTGGGACACACACAGTTTGGCCGATTACTGGGACCAAACCGAACCCGTTGAGTTTGAAATTAATCCCAATGCGCGTCGGCGGTACGTGGTCAACGTTGACGCCGAATTGCTGACCCGGATTCGGGGTTTGGCGCGTGAACGAGGTGTCAGCACCGAAAGTTTGACGAACTTGCTGCTGGAGCAGCGGCTTCAGCAGATTGCGACCACGTAAATCATGGATACAGCAGTTGCTAAATACGAGAGTGGCCTGAAAACTTCCTTGCTAAATCCCGACGAGGCGGCTGCTTATCTGAATGCAGCGCTCGAAGAAAACGACCGGGAGATTTTTCTGCTTGCGCTGCGTGATGTGGCCGAAGCGCACAGCTTTTCGCGAGTCGCACAGCAGACTACGCTCAACCGAGAAAATCTCTACCGCATGTTGTCATCTAGCGGCAACCCACAGCTTTCCAGCCTGACGACGCTGCTGCAAAGCGTTGGCCTGCGCTTAGCCGTGGAGGTCGAGACAGCGTAGAGCAATGATGACAAATGATGACAATAGAAACGAGTACGCAAAACAAAGCCAATCGAATCTACCGCGCGGCGACGGCCGAAGAACAGGTGCGTCACGAGCAGATTCGGGCGGAGATTGAGGCGGAGTTGCCTGAGCTTGAGCAGCGTGGCAAAGAGAAATTGGCCGAGGCGATTAGCGGGATAGAATGCACCGATGACGCGTTCACCTCACGCCGAGGCCGATCCGCGTTCTTCCGCATATTTCCGCGTCCCACTTTCTTCTGGAATTTCCACCGGCTTCGCCTCCTCCAGCGCGCCAAATGCGCGCAGCCCCGGCGACAGCCACCCCGTCGCCGCGACCACGATCAGCGTGCCAATCCCGCCGCTGACGACGGAGAAGACCGGCCCAAAAATCTGCGCCACCACGCCCGATTCTAGCCCGCCCAGCTCGTTGGACGCGCCCACGAAAACGCTTGTCACGGCGGAGACGCGACCGCGCATTTCGTCCGGCGTGAGCAGCTGCTGCAGCGTCTGCCGAATCACCATGCTGACGTTGTCGAAGGCTCCGGTGAGGAAGAGCATGGCCAGCGAGAGCCAGAACGAGCGCGACACCCCAAAGATAATCGTCGCCACGCCAAAGCCCGCCACGCAAATGAGCAGCGTGCGCCCGGCGCGCTGCATCGGCGGCAGGTAGACCATCGAAATCGCCATGCAGAAGGCGCCCACCGCCGGGGCCGCACGCAGCCAGCCAAAGCCCGTCGCGCCCACGTCCAGAATGTCCGTCGCGTAGATCGGCAGCAGGTAGACGGCCCCGCCCAGCAGCACGGCGAACAAATCCAGCGTGATCATGGTGAGAATGATTTTGGCGTCCCACACAAAGCTAATCCCCGCCACCAGCGTGCGCAGCGAGGCCGCGCCGACGGGCTTGGTCGCCGGCTGAAAGCGCAGGCGCGCCAGCATAATGGCGAAGAGCAGCGACGAAACGGCGGTGATGACGTAGGCGATTGGCACACTCAGTGCGATAACAAAGCCGCCGATGGCTGGCCCCGCTACCCCCGCAATCTGCATCAAGCTGGTGTTCCACGTCACGGCGTTGGGGAAAACGTCCTTGGGCACAAGCTGCGGCAAGAGCGCCACGCGCGCCGGTCGCCCAATCATCACGGCGGTGGCGTCGAGGGCAAGCAGCGCGTACATCCAGGCGGTGGAGCCTTCTTGATACGAGAGCACGGCCAGGCTCAGCGAGGTGAGGGTCATCGTGAGCAGGCTGATCATGACCAGGCGCGGTCGATTGAAGCGGTCGGCGAGGTAGCCAGCGGGCAGCGCCAGCAGCATGGTCGGCAGCGCCTGCGCCAGGCCGACGAGCCCCAGCGAGAGCGCCTCGCCCGTGCGCTGGTACATCTCCCAGCCAATGGCGACGCTCTGAATGCGCGTGCCCAGCATCGCGATAAACCAGCCGATCACATAGAAGCGGTAGTCGGGCACGCGAAAGGCGGCGTAGGGGTCGCGCTTGGGCGAGGGCGGCTCGGCGGCGCTGGGCGAGGGGGGATCGGCGGGCGGCGTGGATCGGGTACGCATAAGCGACGGAAACGCTCCGGTGGCGCGCCGCTGCGGTTGGCAAGCAGCGGCGCTCAAGGGTGACAGACCGCATAGTGTACCGCGCTCTGCGGCAGGGCACAACTGTTCGCCAAGGCAAGCAGCAATTCCAAATTTGGACCGTTTGCTGCCTAGTTGAAGAGAGTTTCGCCGCAGATCGCGCGGATTTTTGTCTCTGACTCCGCGCAAATCTGCGCAATCCGCGGCGAAAAATTCTTCTGGTAAGTTAAATTTGGAATTGCTGCAAGGCAAGGGTGCATTCTGGCTTGGGGGCGAAGTGTTATTTCGAGCGAGCTCACCCCAGAAGGTTGGCATATATCATCGGCTTTTGGCAGCGCGCATAACAACTCAATCAAAAAGCGTGTCGTTGTTCAAGTCAGTGCGCTTTTTACGACTGCGGCTCAATAGCCCAACTGCATCGTCGCCTCGTGCAGGCTATCCGGGCTGCCGACGAGCGTGAGTTCATCCTTTAGGTAAATCTGCGTGTGGCCCGCGGGCAGCAGCGACTGGCCGTCGCGGCGCACGCCCAGGATGAGCACGTCCAGCGGCAGGCGCAGATCGCGCACGTAGATGCCGTTGACGTGGGGATTGGTAACCGTGCGCTGGACAATCTCGAAGTCGCTGGCCTCGCGATGCATCACGAGCGCCGTTGACTGCGGGGCGACGACGGCCTGCGTCATCAGGTTGATCATGGCCGAGGCGGGGTTGACGACGAACGCACCGGCGTAGTCGAAATCGTCAGCGGTGGTGCTGTCCGCCGGGCGCACCACGAGGCGCTCAATGCCAAAGCGCTCGCGGGCGAAATCGATGGCGCGCAGATTGTCGGCGTCGCTGGCGAGCAGGGCAATCACGGCGTCGGTGTCCTCGGTAATCAGACTGCGCAGCGTCTCCTCGTTCACGGCCTCGACGTGGCGCTCGTCCACATCCTCCGCCGCCAAATCGGCCACGTGCTTGGCGTCCGTATCCGCCATGATCACCGACCAGCCCTGTGCCTGCAGCTGTCGCGCCAGGGCCAGCGACTGCCGCTCCACGCCCAGGATCACGGCGTCGCGCTGCTCGCGCTTGTCGCCGCTCGGAATGTTGGCCTCGCCCGATCGCTTGAGCGCCTCCTTGAGCAGCATCGGCCCAAAAATTTCGTTTAGCACGATGACGGAGATAATGAGCGTGGAAAAGCCTGCGCCCAGCACCGGGAACTGCACGGAAACCTGGCGTGCCAGCCCCAGCGCAATCCCTGCCTGCGTAATCAATGCCATCCAGGCCAGGCTGCGAAAGGTTTTGGATTCACCGGCCAGCGTTGCGCCGATCCGCGTACCCAGCCAGATGCCGCCCATGCGAATAAAAAAGAGCAGCGCGGCAAAGGGCAAAGTCGCCAGCAGAATGTCGAGCTTGAGCGAGATGCCAGTTAGCGTGAAAAAGGCGACGTAAACGACGGGTCCGACATCGTGCAGCAGCTCTTCAAACTCATCGCGGTGGGGGGTGAAGTTGGTGATCATAAAGCCAGCGATGAGACATATCAGCAGCGGTTCAATGTAGACTTCGTAGCCAACCAGGTCGGGCGTAAAAATTTTGACCTGATCCGAGAGGAAATAGACGCCGTAGCCAATCAGCAAAACCATGCCAATTTTGAAGGGCGCGCTCATGCGCTGGGCGAGCACAATCTGCAGCAGCTTGCCCACCAGGTAGCCAATGGCCACGGCCAACACCAAATCGATGGTCAACTGAAGGACAAACGCGAGGCTGAAGCCTTCGTTGGTCAGCAGCACGCTGGCCAGCGAAGTGGTGATGGCGAAGAGCACGATAATCAGCACGTCCATGAAGACGGTCACGCTGAGGGCCGTGCGCGTGAAGGGGCCGGCGGCGCGCACCTCCTTGATCACCGCAATGGTCGACGGCGGCGAGAGCGCCAGCAGCACCACGCCCCCCAGCAGCGCCACGGCCAGCCGCTCGACGACGGGCCGCCCGGCGGTGAACGAGAGAAAGTTGGTCAGGATAAAAATGGCCGTGCCGCCGAGGATCACGCCGACGACGCTAATGCCAATCGAGCTGAAGACGATGCTGCGGATGCGCTGCCGCAGCTCTTTGATAAACAGTTCGCTGCCCGCCACAAACGCGATTATAGCCAGCGAAAGCTGCTCGACAAAGCGCAGGTGGGTAACCGATTCGCCGGGCAGAAAATCAAGTAGAAAGGGGCCGACGAGCGCCCCCGCAAACAGGTAGCCGGTGATGTAGGGCAGACCGATGCGCGTAAAGAATTTGCCAATGTAAAACGAGGCACAGGCGACGACCACGAATTCGACAAAGAAGATAAATGTTTGCATCCAGCCGATTCTTTCCGTAGCTGATGATGGTTGAATGGATGGGCGACGAGTCGTTGTTGTCGCATCGTTTTTTGCCCGCCCCCAGTTGAACATAAGCGTGCTGGTAAATCTGTAAGCTCGTGCGGCTGCTTAGCTGTCAGCGGATTTGGAGAACGGATTGAACGGAATAGGTTGCGTCCATCCAATCCGTATTTGACTTAGTAAAGGTATAGGCAAATTAGCGGATTGCTGGCTGGCCCTCCGCTCAATCCGTTCCAATAATCCGTTGACAGCTTCACCCCGCCTGCTCCAACGCCTGCGCCACATCAGCGACCAGCTCCTCCGTGTCCTCAATCCCACAGCACAATCTCACCAGCTCGTCCTTGATCCCCAGCGACTCGCGCTGCACCGGCGCAAGATCGTGATACCCCATCACCGCCAGCGGGCTGACCATGCTCTCGACGCCGCCCAGGCTTGGCCCAATCGACGGAATTTGCAGCGCGTCGATAAAGCGGTGGGCGCGCTGCTTGGCTTCTTCTCCCTCGCCATGCAGTTCAAAGCTGACCACGCCGCCAAAGCCCCGCATTGTGCGCGTGGCGACTTTGTGATCCGGGTGATTTTTCAGCGCGGGATACCAAACCTGGCGCACGGCCTGGTGTTCGCTTAAGAAGCGGGCGACGGCCTCGCCGTTGGCGTTGTGCTGCCGCATCCGCAGCGCCAGCGTTTTGGCCCCGCGCAGGATTAGATACGCCTGGTGCGGATCGACGATGGAGCCGAACAAGCTGTGGGCCTGGCGCAGACGGGTCGTCACGTCAAACGAGCCGATGATCGCGCCGGCCAGCAAATCGTTGTGCCCCGCCAGGTATTTGGTCACGCTCTGGATCACAATATCGACGCCGTGCTCGAGCGGGCGCAGGTTGACGGGCGTAGCGAAGGTGGCGTCGATGGCGGTGAGCAGCTTGTGCCGCTGGGCGATGTCGACGAACTGGGCAAAATCTACGCAGCGCAGAAAGGGGTTGGTCGGCGATTCGGTGAAAATCAGCTTGGTGTTGGGCTGGATGGCGGCCTCCAGCGCGCCGTAGTCACTCGCCATCTCGTCGAAGGGGACGACGGTGCAGTCGATGCCGCGCTTGGGTAGAAATTGGGTGCAGAGTTCGAGCGTGCTGCGGTAGCAGTCGCCGCTGAGCACGAGGTGATCGCCCGCTTGGAGCAGGATCAGCAGCGTCATCGCTACGGCGCTCATGCCGCTGCCCACGAGGATCGCGTCCTGGCCGCCTTCGAGCGCGGCCAGCTTCGCCTCGGCGGCACGCAGCGTTGGGTTGCCGTAGCGGCCGTACTCCTCGCGCTCGATCACCTCCCAGAACATGCGCTCCTCGAAAAATTCTTCCAGCGCTGCACACGATTCAAAGGTGTAGACCGCCGTCTGCGTAATGGGCACGGTGAGGCTGTGGTGCGAGCGAAAGCGCGCCTCGCCCGCGTGGACGGCTTCGGTGGCGAGGGGCAGGACGTGGCGGTCGGGTGGCGTGCCGTTGGGGTAGGGGGTGGGTTGAGCGTTGGGCATGGGTGCGAGTCTCACGGGTTGCGGTAAATTGGTTGGCTGATTGTAGCCTCGATTGGGTGAAAAGAAAATTTGTTGCGAGTGCACTGCACGGTGTCTGTCAAGCAAGCGAGCCATCATCGCGAGTGCGCTGCACGGCGTCCGTCAAGCAAGCAGGCGAGCCGTTGCCCACGCCGTGCGTTGCACTTGCGATCCGACAAGATTGCATTGGGTGGATCGTGAGTGCAATGCACGACGCGCCATCCCAGAGGTAACGCAATTCCACCTTGCGCCGTGCAGCGCACTCGACCTTCATCACTTGTCAGCTGCCCAAAATCTGGAAGCGCCAAAGCGTGATTGTACCCACTGTCGATTCCCCGGCGGGCTGTGCTATAATGCAGGGCAAACCCGTTGCAGTTCAGTTGCACGTTCCGAACGTTCCAGTTTGATCACCCCAGTGCGCTGGCTGCGTCGATCTACCTCCCGCCGAAACATCAAATCTAGCGGGAACCAATTATTCAGAGGAAGGAACTCCCATGGCCACACTGGCGCCACCCCCCGCTGAAACCTCCTCGCTTACCGCGAGCATGCCGTCCACCGAGGCGGCCAATCAATACGAGCCGGGCGCGCTTTCGTCCGAGCAACTGCTGGATGCCTACCGCACGATGCTGCTGATCCGCCACATGGAGGAATCGCTGCTGGAGTTGGCTGAATCGGGCAAGATCGGCGGCGCCATGCACACGGCGATTGGCCACGAAGCCAACGCCGTCGGCGTGGCGCTGGCGCTGGACGAAAACGATTACGTGACGGGAACCTACCGCGGCCACCACCACGCCATCGCCTGGGGCATGGACCCCGGCAAGGTGATCGCCGAGGTGCTGGGGCGCGTGGACGGCGTGGCCAAGGGCAAGGGCGGCTCGATGCATCTCTACGCGCCAAGCAAGGGCGTGATGGAGACCAACGGCATCGTTGGTGGGCAGGTGCCGCACGGCGCGGGCATGGCGCTGGCGGCCAAGCTGCGCGGCGAGGACAAGCTCGCGATCACCTTCTTTGGCGACGGCGCAAACTTCCAGGGCGTGATGCACGAGACGTACAACATCGCCCAGAAGTGGCGCTTGCCCTGCATCTTCTACTGCGAAAACAACCGCTACTCCGAAATGACGCCGATTTCGCGCACGTCGTCCGTGGCCGAGCTCTACAAATTTGCCCAAGCCTACGGCATGAAGAGCCTGCAAATCGACGGCAACGACGTCGATGCCGTCTACCAGGCCACGCAGGAAGCCGCCGAGCACGCTCGTGGCGGCGACGGCCCCGTCTACATCGAGGCGCTGACCTATCGCTTTGCCGGCCACATGGCGGGCGATTTGGAAAGCTACCGTGAGGCCGAGGAGATCGAAGAGTCGCGCAAGGGCGATCCGATTGCGGTAGCCAAGCAGCGTCTGCTGGACGACGGGGTGAGCGAAGACGATCTGCGCGACATCCAGGACGAAGTCGAGCAGGCAATCAAGGAGGCGACGGAGTTTGCGGAAAACAGCCCGTGGCCGGACGATGCGGAAGCGTACACCGACGTTTTTGCCTACTAAACAGAAGAAAGATTAAAAGATTAAAAATTAAAGACTGGGTACTTAATCTTTAATCTTCAATCTTTCCCAAGGGGATTTACGATGCGAAAGACTACCTACATTCAGGTCATCAACGAGGCGATGAAAGAGGAGATGCGCCGCGATGAAGACGTTTTCCTCATGGGTGAGGACATTGGGCGCTACGGCGGGCTTTTCCGGGTGACGCGCAACTTGTTTGAGGAATTTGGCGAAAATCGCGTGCTCGATACGCCGATCAGCGAGCAGGGCTTTATGGGCATGGCCGTGGGCGCGGCAATGACGGGCATGCGGCCGATTGTCGAGCTGATGTACATGGACTTCTTCCTCGTCTGCGCCGACCAAATTTTTAATCAGGCGGCCAGGATGCGCTACATGAGCGGCGGCATCCACAGCGTGCCGCTGGTGATCCGCGGCCAGCAGGGCGGCGGCAAGAGCTACGGCTCGCAGCACAGCGCCGCCGTCGAGAGCGTCTTCGCCCAGTTTGCGGGCATCAAAGTCGCCGTGCCGTCGACGCCCTACGACGCCAAAGGCTTGCTCAAGGCCGCGATCCGCGACGACAACCCCGTGCTCTTCCTGGAGCACAAGATGCTCTACTTCACACGCGGCGAAGTTCCCGATGTGGACGAGGATTACACCGTGCCCATCGGCAAGGCGGACATCAAGCGCGAGGGCACGGACATTACGATTGCGACGGTGAGCTACTGCGTTTTGCAGGCGCTCGAAGCGGCGGCGGAACTGGAGGAAGAGCACGGCATCAGCGTCGAGGTTGTCGACCTGCGCTCGCTGGTGCCGCTGGATACGGAGACCGTGCTCGAATCCGTCGCCAAGACGGGCCACCTGCTGGCGGTGCACGAATCGCAGGCAATGTGCGGCATTGGCGCGGAGCTGGTGGCGCGCGTCAACGAAGAAGCGCCCTACCTGCTGCGGCGACCGGCCCGCCGCCTTGGCATGGCCCCCGCCTCGATTCCCGTCAGCAAGCCGCTGGAGCAGGAATTGCTGCCGTGGAAGAAAAATATCAAGGCGGCGGTGCTGGAGACTTTGCGCGAGCGGAGCTTTGCGTAGTGCGCGAGACTTTGCCCCAGGGCGGACAAAGTGAGAACCCCTCCCCATCCCTCCCCAGCTTGGGGAGGGGGCTGCGACTGGATCAACGATGGATCGGCTTTTTCCTCGACTACGTGAAATGCAACAACTCAGTTAACGAGGGATCGGCCCCTCCCCTAGCCTGGGGGAGGCTGGGAGGGGGTGAAGCATTGCGAATACAAAAGAACGAATTCTACGAAACCGGACAAAAGCGGAGCAACCCATGGCCATCGACATAAAACTGCCCGACGTGGGCGACGAAGACATTGAGGACGTTACCATCAACCGCTGGCTCGTCAAAGAAGGCGACGAAGTCAGCGAGGGCGATGTGCTGCTGGAGGTGGCGACGGACAAAGTCGACACCGAGGTGGAGGCGACAGCGAGCGGCACGATTCTGAAGCTGAACTACGGCGAGGGCGAACTCGTCGAGATCGACGCCGTGCTGGGGCAGATCGGCGAGGCGGGCGAAGAAACCAACGGCGCGAGCGGCAGCGATAGCGCTGAGGCCGAGCGCGACGAGGAGGCCGAATCGCGGGGTGAGCCACAGGCTGAACAGCAGGAAGAGTCACAATCTGAGCAGCAGGAGGCCGAGCGCCAGGAAGCCCAACAAGCGCCGCAAGCCGAGCAGCAGGAGACCGAGCAGGCTTCGGGCGACGCCGATAGCTCGTCGGCCAGCGGCGGCTCGTCCGGCGAGACGATTGAGGTGCGCCTGCCGCAGGATGACGAAATTGAAGATGTGACGATCAACCGCTGGCTCGTCAGCGAGGGCGACAAGGTCAGCGTGGGCGACGTGCTGCTGGAGGTGGCGACGGACAAGGTCGACACCGAAATTCCGTCGCCCGCCGACGGCACGGTGCTCAAGCTCAACTTTGGCGAGGGCGAGCTGATCGACATCACCGAAGTGGTCGCGATTATTGGGCCGGAGGGTGCATCCGTAGGCGGCTCCGGCAGCGGTCAGTCGCAGCAGTCGCAGACAAAATCCAGCGGCGGGGCGGGCGATGACCAAGAGGCCAGCAAGCAATCCGGCAAGTGGGAAGCGCCGCAGAGGCAATCCGAGCAGGAGATGGCGAATAAGGCCGATACCAACGGCGCGGACGTTAAGGCGAGCCCGGTGGCGCGGCGCGTAGCCGAGGATCAGGGCGTCTCGCTGGGCCAGATCAACGGCACGGGGCCGGGCGGCCAAATTACAAAGGATGACGTAATGGCCTTTGCCGAGGGTGGCGGCCAGCGTAAATCCGATGGGCAAAGCGGCGGGCAAAGCGCTGCGGGCGAGGCGCTGCCCGGCGATTTGGCGGACGTCGCACCGCTGGTGGTGACGCGGCTGGCGGCGGAGTACAACATCGATCTCGACGAGATCGCACAGGACAAGCCCTTTAGCGCGCTGACCAAGTACGACGTGCTCAGCGCCATTGCCACGCGCGAGGCGGGCGAGCCGGTGACGGTCGAGCGCAGCTTTGAGATGCCGGAGCGTCAGCCGCAGCAGCAGGCCGCCCCAGCTCAAGAACAGCAATCGCAGGAACAGCAGGCGCAACCCGAGGTGAAGGCCCAGCCGTCACAGGGTCACCCCAAGCAGGCCAAGCAGGCGAAGCCGGAGCGCAAGCCTGCACCCGAAGCCGAGGCGGGCGAAAACGAGGAGCTGGTCAAGCTCTCGTCGATGCGGCGGGCCGTAGCGCGCAACGTTACCAGCAGCGTCTTTACCGCGCCGCACGTCACCACCATGCACGACGTGGACATGACGGCGGTCTTGCAGCATCGCAAGGCCAATAAGCGGGAGTTTGCCAGCCAGGGCGTCAACCTGACGATTACGGCGTACTTCATCGCCGCGGTGATCGAGGGGCTGAAGGCCGTGCCCGCCGCCAACGCCACCTACACCGACGACGGCGTGATCATCAAGCGCTACTACAACATCGGCATGGCCGTGGCGCTGCCGATGGATGCAAACGGCATCGGCGGGCTGATCGTGCCGGTGATCAAGAACGCGGGCGACCTCAACCTGATGGGGCTGGCGCGCCAGGTCAACGATTTGGCCGAGAAGGCGCGCGACGGCAAGCTCAAGAGCGACGATCTCCAGGGCGGCACCTTTACCGTGAGCAACTACGGCACGAGCGGCAGCCGCTTCCAGACGCCGATCATCGTGCAGCCGCAGGTGGGCATTCTGGGCGTGGGCGCGGCGGAGAAGCGCGCCGTCGTCGTCAGCAATGGCCACCCGCTGGAGGCCAATACCGGCGACTACCTCACCTTCAAGCCGATGACAACCCTCGGCTTTAGCTACGATCACCGCGTGCTGGACGGCGCGACGGCGGATGCGTTCTGCGTGGCGGTGAAAGAGGCGCTGGAGGGGTGGAGTTAAGACGTGAGGCGTAAGTATTTGATGCGTGAAGGGTAGTTGACGAACCCTCATGCATTAAATCCTCACGCCTCATCTATTTGGCATAACGCCGAGCGCTACAACCTCACCTCACACGACCGCACCGTCTCCGCCACTACGCGACCCCGTAAAATCACGTAGCGCTTGTCCACCTGAAACTGAATCGCTTCGTGCCAGCTTGTCGCATCTAGCACGACGAGGTTGGCCGCGGCGCCGACGTGCAGCCCGTAATTCTCCAGGCCCAGCACCCGCGCGGGCGTCGAGGTCACCATCGGCAGCACGCGTTCCACCTCGCCATTCCACGCGAACTGACCGTTGTGCGCCATAAACTGGGCGACCTCCAACAGGTCATTCCGGCCAAAAGGGTAAAACCAGTTGTCGATGTCGTCCTGCCCACAGGCGACGGGCACATCTGCGGCCAGCAGCTCGCGCACGCGGGTGAGCCCGCGCGGCCACGGCTGCTGCGAAGCATCGAAATCGGTGGCGATCAGCGAGACGTGGCTGTTGGAAAAAACCGTGATGCCCGCCTCTTTCACCAGCCCAATCACCTCCGCTGCGTAATCGTCTGGATAGGCCGCCAGCGCCGCACACTGCGTCGCCGCCACGCGGCCGTGCCAGCCGCGCGCAATCGTCTCCCGCGCTACCCCTTCGAGCGAGCGCGCTGCTGGGTCGAGCACGTCGTCGCAGACAAAGTGCAGGTCGCGGTCGAACTCGGCGGCGAGGTCGAAGCACATGGCGGTGTGTTGCGATTGCGCTGCCTCGTTCGGCTCGATCCACGGAATGCCGCCGACCACCTCCGCGCCCATCGCCAGCGCCCCGCGCATCAGCGACAGCGTGCGCTCGCCCGTGACGCCATCCTGTGGGAAGGCGACGACCTGCACCGTCATCAGCGGCGCGTACTTCTCGCGAATCCGCAGCAGCCCCTCCACCGCGCTCACGCTCGAATCCTCGTCCACATCGCCAAAGAGGCGAATCGCACAGGTGCCGTGCTGGATCGCCAAGCGCATCACCTCGTCGACGCGCTCGAAGACATTCTCCGCTGTGTACAACCGTTTGACGTGGCTCGCCGCCTCAAAGCGCGGCAATCTCTGCACCTCCTCGGGCAGAGTCGACAGCAGTCTGCGCCAGAAGGACTTGCAGGCGTGCAGCTGACCGTTGACCAAGGCGGGGAGGACGAGCTTGCCCTCTAGATCGAGCTCACGCTCGGCGGTTGCGTCGAGGGTCGGCTCGATGGCGGCGATGATTTCATCGCGGATGGCGATATCGGCGGTCGTGCCGTCGAGCAGGCGGGCGTGGCGGAGGATCATGTAAGTCGAAGCGCTGCTTCGACCGGATGAAGTTACCTGATTTGACATAGATTCAGAACCGGGTTGGGTACGAGCGCGAAGCAGCGCTTCGCATTACAGCCACTCCCGTTCAATCGACGTCCGCACCACGAGCCGACCGCGCTTGAACGTGGCCAGGCGCGGCGGCGGAAAGAGCACCGCGTCGAGCGGGTCGCGCGTGTCCAGGACGACGAGATCGGCTGCCGCACCTTTGTGCAGGCCGACGTTTGTTGCGCCGAATGCACGAGCGGGTCGCGTGGTGACCATGCCGAGGCTCGTGCGCAACTCTTCGTCGCCCGTCATGTGGGCGGCGTGGGCGTTGAAATGGGCGATGTGGAGCAAATCGTATGCGCCGAACGGATTGAACGGATCGCGCACGTTGTCCGAGGCGGCGCAGACGTTGACGCCCGCGGCCAGCAGCTCCTTGACGCGCGTCACGCCGCGCGGCGCGGGCTGGCGACCGCGTCCCATGAGCACGAGGTTGCACGACGGCAGCGTCACCACCGTGATTTCGGCCCCGGCGACTTGGTCGATGACGCGGGCGGCGGTCTCGTCGTCCACAAAGGCCAGCGAGCAGCAGTGCCCGGCGGTGACGCGGCCAACCATGTCGCGCGCAATGGTCTGCTCGGCAAGGTAGGCCAGCGTGAGTGCGTCTGGATTCTCGGTTTCGTCGATGTGTAAATCGATGGACTTCCCCATGCGCTCCGCCAAGTCAAAGGCAGCATCGATGGAGGCGTGTGGATCGTCCAGCAGCGCGGGCGCGCCGCCGACAAAGTCGACGCCGAGCGACAGCGCCTGCTGCATCAGCGCATCCTCGCGCGCGTTTTCACCAGGATGGCCGAGCGCGACAAACTGCAAGTCTATGCGGTCGCGCCACGTCTCGCGCAGCTCAATCATCATTTCGATCACGGGTAAATCGCTCTCGTCCGTCGCATTGAGATGCGAGCGCAGGGCCGTCACGCCGTGGGCGACGGCGTTGCGCAGCGCGCGCTCGGCGGCAGCGCGCGCGTTGTCGACGCTGCGCGTTTGCTTGTGCTCGTTCCAGACGTCGATGGCCTCGTGCAGCGTGCCGCTTGCGTTGTGGACGGTGCTGTAGGTTTTGTCGAGATGGGTGTGCAGGTCGACCAGGCCGGGCAGCACCACGCGCCCGTCGAGATGCCACGTTTCGGTGGTGGGATCGACCGCGTCATCGGGCAGATTTTCTGCGAGCGCGGCGATTTGGCCGTCGCGCAGCAGCAGGTCGACGGGTGACGCGCGGTCGAGGAGGCGGGCTTGGTGGAGGAGGTAGGGAGTCATGGGTGTTGCGTCGTGTAGCTGTCAGCGGATTTGGAGAGCGGATTGAACGGATTTGGGAACCATCAATTCGCTCTGCTCAACTCAGTAGTTTGGTCAATCACAAAACGGATTGACCGCCATCCGCTCAATCCGTTCCAACAATCCGTTGACAGCTTGACGGCGAATTACGCTCGCTCATTCCCCACCTCAAACGTGCTAATCACCTCGACCAGCTTCGCCAGCTTCTGCGACGCGTGCTCCAGCATGGCCTCGCCTTTTTCGACCGTGCCCAGCGTTGCATCGCCGAAGACGCCGCTTTCGCTCCAGTCGTCGGCGAGCCAGGCCGTGGCGGCGGGGCCGAAGTAGTTGAGCAGCGTGTCGGTGTCGGGGAAGCGGGCGATGTGGCGCACGGCGCGCGACATGTCGACCAACTCCGGCTTGAGCGCCAGGGCGAGCGACGTTTCCAGTTCGCCCGCGTGAAAACCAACCCTTTGTTCGTCGTCGCTGATGGCGAAGGGTGGCTCGATGTAGAGGTGGGGCTGGAGGCAGAAGGTCATCAGACCGGTGGCGGCGCGCACGTCGCGGGCGGCGACGTCGAGCAGCGCCATGTTGCCGCCGTGGCCGTTGAAGAAGGCCAGCCGCCTAAAGCCCGCGCGGGCGACGCTGGCGGCGATGTCGTGCAGCACGGCCAGCAGCGTGTTGGCCGAGAGCGAAATTGTGCCGGGAAAATGACCGTGCTCGTTGCTCTTGCTGTAGGGCAGCGTCGGCAGCGCCCAGGCGACGACGTGGTCGGGCAGCCTGGCGAGCGTGGCCTCCAGCACGCCGGTTGCCAGCAGCGTGTCCGTGAGCGTCGGCAGGTGCGGCCCGTGCTGCTCGACTGCGCCAACGGGCAGGATGACGACGCCGTTGCGCTTGTCGAGCGCGGCGATGTCGGGCGAGGCGAGGTGGGTGAGGTGACGGGTCATGGGTATAGATTAATTGTCAATGGTCAACGGTAAATTGTTAATGGTAAATTGGTCGGTTGGGTGCGAGATCGTTGACAATTGGCAATTTACCGTTGACCATTGACAATTTGCTCATTGTTGCTCCAACGCCCGCAAGTGCCCCGGATTGAGCAGCCCGTACGGGTCCCACTCGGCTTTGGCATCGAGGATCGGCTGGCCGTTCCAGCGGATGTCCTCGTCGAGCCGATGGGTGTGCGGGTTGGCGACTTCGATGCCGATCGACTCGCAGAACTCGATGATTTCCCACAGCTGCTCCTTCGAGCGAAAGCGCACGAGCGACAGCGCTGCCGGGATCAGCCGCCCCTTGAAGCGGGCAAACTCGACGTGTTCGACGATGTCGTTGCCAAAGCGGGCTTTGCGCGCCGCCATCTGCTCGTGCAGCCGGTCGGGGTCGAACATGTCCTGGAGGTAGGTCCACTGCGGGTCGCGCTTGATGGCCCAGAGCGTGGTGTGGTTCCACGAGAAGTCGGAGAGGCGCAGGCGCTCCGTGTCGCTGGGGCTGTGCCAGGTGATGTGGCCGCCCGCCGCCTCGACGCGCTCGCGCATTTCATCCGGCGACAGCGTCACCTGCAAGAGCACAATCGACTCGCCCTCCGGGCAGGCGTCCTGACGCACGAGCTGGCGGAAGAAGCTCGGCGCGGGCCACTCAATCGGCGTCACCAGCCGCTTAGTGACCTCGCTGTCGTGGGCCAGTGATTCGCCGAAACGCAGCGCCGCGTCAAAGTCGGCAAAGGCGGCGACGTACTGCTGCCAGGGCTGCGCTGGCGCGAGGGCGAGCGTCAGGTCGACGATGATGCAGGTGACGCCGCAGTTGTGGATGATGCCCTGCATCGCGTCCATCGTCGTGGCTGTGATCAGCCGCGGCGCCTCCTCGATGGTCATGGCCGTGGCGGCGAGGACGTTGCCCTCGTCCCACAGCATCCCCCAGGTGATGGAGCCAATGCCGCCGGCACCGCCCGCCAGGAAGCCGCCCGCCGTGGCCGTGAGCAGCGTGCTGGGGTAGAAGCGCAATTCCGCGCCGATCTCCCTGGCTTCCTGCTCAATCGCGTTGAGCACTACGCCCGCTTCCACGCGCGCCGATTCTGGCGTCAGCTCAATGATCCGGTTGAGCCGCTTGGTGCTGACGAGGACGCCGCCGTGCAGCGGAATGCCCTGGCCGTAGTTGCCCGTGCCCGCGCCGCGCAGCGTAAGCGGCACGCGCTCGCGCACCGTCCGCGCGACAACTTGTTTGAGTTCGTCGACCGTGCCGGGGCGCACGATCACGTCGGCGGCTTTATCGTCCAGCAGCGGCTTGAGCACGGGCGAAAACCAGTAGCAGTCGCGCGAGCCATTTTGCAGCACTTTCGCGTCGTCGACCGCGTGCTCGTCGCCGACGATGGCGCGGAGGTCGGAGAGGAAGGATTGGGAGAGCATAACTAATCTACTTTTCCACAAATCGGTTTTGCAGCCATTCGCCTATTGCTTCTAAATATCCCGAAGCAAATACTTTATCGGATCGTTGAAACGAACGCTCAAGTTCTTTCCCACCGCCAGTTTTACTTGGGAAGATAACGTGATCAGCATTTGGGAAGAATTTAACTGTTACATTCGGATTTCCCCCTCGCTTCAAAAGCGACTCATAAACTCTTGCACTTTCCCTGAAATTCACAATGGTATCTTTTTCACCAAAGATGACCAACACCGGGCAATCAATCTTCCCAATTAAATCCCGCGGTGAGAAAAACGCGTTTGCCTGCAAGAATTCGTATGCTTCTTGGTTCAGTTTCCCGAGCGGCGCGAACCTCGCTTCTGTTTCAACTTCTTTTTGTATCCCTTCAATGTCCGCAAATGGTGCTTTCTCTTCCATCAACGCCAATCGCCGTTCTGTGAAAGCAACAGCTTTCGATACATCCGACTGTGAAAAACCATCGGCGGGCAGACTGTGTGCAACTCGATAAAGTTCCTGTTGTGCGCCCGTACCCACAGGGACAGAGACACAGATGAGAAAAGCGACATCTTGTGGAGCTATTGAATAGATGACGGGCAATACCCAGCCAGCCTGACTGATTCCCCATAAACCTATCTTCGTTGGGTCTATCTTCTCACGCTCGCGTATGGCTTGTATAGCTGCGATTGCCTCTCGTGCCCTGTCCTGATTTGTTTGTGCTTTCCAGTCCCCTGTTGATTCTCCAACCCCTGGTTTATCCCACGCAAAAGAAGCAATTCCTCGCCGAGCCAGTTCTTCCCAGAGCGGTGGTAAAGTTCCATAACCATCGCGCCCAGAAGGACCCGAACCTGCCACGTATACTACTGCGGGAAAAGGGCCTTTCCTCTTTGGAAGGTACACTGTACCGGCAAGTTTCACGCCGCCGTTGTAGAAGTTGATGTTTTCTGCACTGTAAACTTCAATATTGTGCATTATGCTAACTTCCCATACTCACAGCGCGTCCGCAGGAACAGACAGTCGCCGCCGCGATGCAGACTCAGCGGCTTGGAATAGGGCGCGCTGCCGGGCAGCCAGGCGACGCCTTCGGTGTAGCTGGGGCGGTGGCGCTCGCGGCTGCGACCAACAAACGTGGGGCACCACGTCACAAACTCTTCGTCAACCAGACCGGCATCGAGCAGATTGGCAAAGACGTTGGCACCGCCTTCACAGAGCAGATGGCGGATGCCGTAATCACCGTAAAGCAGCTCGGCCAGCCGCGTCAAGTCGGCGGCGTGCTCGCCCAGCGCGTGGATGTCGACGTTGGGGGGGACGCCGCGCTGCCGGGCCGTCTCCGCGCCGCGGGTGGTGGTCGCGAGGACGATGGGGCGATCTGCGTGGCAGAAACAATGCTCATTAAGCTCGACCTGGCCGTCGAGCGAGAGCACGATCAGCAGCGGCTGCTTGGGCAGGCCGACGCTTTCGCGATAGGCGGTAAAGGCCGCGGCGTCGGACGGGTAGATAAATTCCGCCGTCCAGGGGCAGACGTCGCCCGCCGTGGCGAAGTGATATTTTTCCAAGTTGAGCGTCGTATCGCCCACCATAAAACCGTCGGCCCGCATCCGCAGCAGGGCCATGATCCAGCGGTCGTGCGGGTTGGCAAGGGTGACGTGAACGGCCTCCTCCTGGCCCGGCTCGTTGTACGAGATGCGCCCGTCGCGGGACATGCCAAAGTTGGTGTAGATGTAGGGGCGCTCCTTCACGTCAGGCATGTGCCAGTCGCCGGGGTAGATGGCGAGAAAGTCGTCCGACAGGGCGGGGGCGGGCGCGCTTTCTTCAGTGAAAAGCAGTTGAAAGGGCACGCCGGGGCCTTGGGGCTGAGTCATAAATGAGCGTCCTGCTGGGAATTTGGTGTTGCTTGCCGATGTAGAAATGTACAGTACAACAGCCGCGCATCAAGCGACAGGGTCAGCCTGCACAGCATTTGGGGCGGCGGATTGTGCAGGTTGGGCGTGCTGTGTTTTGACGGTTGGCTAGACGTAGCAGGTGTCCAACTCTATTTCACGCGGCGCAAGGCTGATATTTGTCAAACCCTTTGGCGGCTCAAAGGCAGCGGGCGCGTGGCTTTGGGCCTCAAACATGTCGACAATCTTTTCCTGGTTTGCCATTCCCCACTCCGCAATCGTGATTAAGACCGGCTCCAACGTCTGACCAAACTCGCTGAGCGAATACTCTACCTTGGGCGGTACCTCGGCGTAGACTTTGCGCTCAATTAGCCCGTCGCGTTCCAAATCGCGGAGCTGCTGCGTCAACACCTTGGGCGTGATCTCCGGCAGCTGGCGGCGAAAATCGCTGAAGCGCAGCGTCCCGTCGCGGTGCAGCTTCCACAAAATACGCGGCTTCCACTTGCCGCTGAGCAATTCCAGGCTCGTCTCCACCGGGCAGACGTGAATGCGATTGTAGCTAAATCCCACGCGAAATTCCCTTTCTGTTTCTCGCTGCTGGCTAGATATGGTTTCCAAAAGGATACCAACTTCCCAAAAAGTGCACTCTTCACAAGCGGGGGCCACGCTGCTATTGTTGAGCGCGCCGCTTGAATTGTCAAGCAGGCGTCGTCGCCATCAGTAATTCCAAATTTAGCGTATGTCGCCAAGAAGATTTACCACGAATTACACCAATTACACGAATGGTCGGTGGGTCGGTCTCCAAAATTTGTGCAATTCGTGCAATTCGTAGCTGGTCTTCTTCCGTAAATGCTTAGATTTGGAACTGCTGCGTCGCCATCAATAATTAACCGCAGCGACATTTTTAAGGAGCAACCCATGAGCAAAGCAGTTGACACACTTAACCCCAAGCGCATCCTCATCATCGCCTCCAACCCCGCCGTTTCCGAGCAGACGGGCTGGCCCATCGGCTTCTGGTGGAGCGAGTTGACCCATCCCTACTGGGAGTTCATCGAGGCTGGCTATGCAGTCGACATCGCCAGCCCGGACGGCGGCGCGCTGCGGGGCGACGGCTTCAGCGACCCGCGTGACGAGAGCGGCTACTCGGCGGAGGATTTGATTAGCCTGGGCTTTATCCACTCGCCCCAGCACATGGCGCTGATCGAACACAGCAAGAAGCTGGCGGACGTTAACCCCGATAATTACGACGCCATTCTGCTCGTCGGCGGGCAGGGGCCGATGTATACCTTCTACGACGACGAAGACTTGCACAAGTTCGTCGCCGATTTTTACGAAACCGGCAAAGCAACCGCCGTCATCTGCCACGCGATCTGCGTCCTGCTCAAGGTCAAGCTCTCCAACGGCGAGCTGCTGGTCGACGGCAAAACGTGGACGGGCTTTGCCAACTCCGAGGAGGACTACGCCGATTCGTTTGTCGGCCAGCCCATCCAGCCCTTTCGCATCGAGGACGAGGCCAAGAAGCTGCCCAACACCAACTTCATCGTAGATAGCCCGTTCAAGCCCCACACCGTGCGCGATGGTAACTTGATCACGGGGCAGCAGCAGTACGCGGGGGCGAACGCGGCGAAGCTGGTTATTGAGGCGCTGGGCGTTTGACCAAAAAGTGGACGAAACAACGGAGCGCGACGGTGAGAAGTGATATGTTATGGGTCGATTGAGATTATCAATCGACCCATTCATCTTCAATGAAAAGGAGAATTCTCATGGCAGTTAAATCCGCGGAAGCACAATGGCAGGGCACGCTCAAGGGCGGCAGCGGCACGATGAAGTTGGGCAGCGGCATGTTCGAGGGGCCGTTCACCTACGCATCGCGCTTTGAGACGGGCAAGGGCACCAACCCCGAAGAGCTGATCGGCGCGGCCCACGCGGGCTGCTACTCGATGTTCCTCTCGGCGCTGCTCAGCGGCGATGGCTACGAGCCGACGAACATCCACACCACGGCCAAGGTGACGCTCGGCGAAGGCCCGGCTATCACCAAGATCGAGTTGACGACCGAGGCCGAAGTCCCCAACCTCAGCGAGGACGATTTCGCCGAGTACACGCAAAAGGCCAAGGAAGGCTGCCCCGTTTCCAAGGCGCTGGCCAGCGTGAACGAGATCACGCTCGACGCATCGCTGGTCGGGTAGCGCTTCACTTTCAAAGCCCGGCTTTTCCAAAAAAGCCGGGCTTCCATGCCTACGTATACCCCTCCTCCTGCCCAATGGCGTTAAGTTGAGGCCTCCTCGTTCCACGCTCCGCGTGGAATGCGCTGCGGGAGGCTCCGCCTCCCCCTTCGGAGGCAGAGCCTCTAGGCTAGTACAACTGGGCGGAAATAAGCAGCCGGTTCGTGTGCGCGCCCGCTGGTAGCTAAAGCCCACCAGCTTGCCTGAAGAAAACCGGCTGAAAGCCGGTTGGCTTGATGGGGACACGCGCTGGTAACTGTACAACTACTTACGCCCAGCTGTACTAGGTTCCCACGCAGAGCATGGGAACCAGCTTGCTTAACCTAACGCCATTGCTCCCCCTGCCCATGCATATCGATGAACGGCGGCGCACTGCTTTTCCTCACCTTTGGCTTTCTTTTCGCCGGCACCCCTTTCAATCCGACGCGTCAGCTGCTCACCTATGCCGCGCTCATTCTTTTCTACGGCAGCGTTATCTGGGCGCTGCTGCACTATCAAATCCCCTCTCTTGCACCGCGCCATCACTTTCCAAAGAATCTTAACAATTTCTTCACAACTTTTGGTGATCCAACCCCATCGCCGCTACGTCAAACAGAGTGGAGACCTCCCCTTCGCCACCATCTTTCAATGCAGTCTCCGTTGACAAAATCCCCCGAAACATCCAAAAGGAGATATGCATAGATGAAGCGACGAACTTATTCATTGATGTTGACGGCAGCGCTCGTGCTGGCCTGGCTCGTGGCTGTACCGGCCACGGCTTACGCCCAGAGCACCGTCACCGTCACCACCACCGACGACGAATTTGGCGGCAACACGGATGACTCGTGTTCGCTGCGCGAGGCCGTACAGGCCGTCAACACCGGCAGCAATTTTGGCGGCTGCACGGTCGACGGCACGGCTCCCTACACGATCGACGTACCCGCGGGCACGTATACGCTGACGCTTGACGGCAGCGGCGAGGACATGAACGCCACCGGCGACCTCGACGTAATGACCTCGGTCTCCATCACGGGCGCGGGGGCGGACGGTACAATTATCCAGGCTGGCCCCGAAGCCGGCATGGGCATTGACCGCATCTTCCACATCGTGAGTGCGGCAGATGTGACCATCAGCGGTGCGACGGTGCAGAATGGTCAAACTGAAGCCGACGGCTCTGGCGGCGCCATCGCCAACACGAACGGCGGTTTGGTGCGGCTGGTCGACAGCGTGGTCGCCAACAGCGCGGCGCTGGGTGACGAAGCGGGCGAAGGCGGCGGCGGCATCTGGAATGCTGCCAACGGTTCGCTCCTGCTCAACAATACGCGCGTCGTCAACAATAGCGCGATTACCGAGCTGGGCAACGGCGGCGGCATCCTCAACGGCCCCGACGCGACGCTGACCGTCAACGGCGGCGAAATTTCCGGCAACGCGGCGGCCCGCGCTGGCGGCGGCGTCGAGAACAACGGCGGCGTGGTGGCCTTTAACGATCTCACCCTCAACAACAACAGCGCTGGCATCAACGGCGGTGGCCTGCACATTTCGGCGGATGGCCTCGTCGACATGATGGGCGGCTCGGCGATGGGCAACGTGGCGCTTAACGAGGGCGGCGCGCTCTGGAATTCCGCGGCGGGCACGCTCTCCGTCGACGGCGCGACGCTGGACGGCAACACCGCCAGCGGCCCCGATGCCGATCAGGGCGGCGGCGCCATCTACAACGACGGCGGCACGCTCTCCGTCACCGATGCGACAATTACCAACAACGTGGCGGACGGCGCGGCTGGCTCCGGCGGCGGCATTTTGGCCGTGCCCGGTAGCCTGGTCTACGTCATGGGCGGCGAGCTTTCGGGCAACAGCTCGATGCGCGCCGGTGGCGCCATCGAAGTCGTCGGCACGGATGAGATGATGACCAAGGTGTTGCTCAGCGGCAACGTCTTTAACAACAACAGCACGGGCGCGGCCCCCGGCAACGGCGGCGTGCTCCACATCACCGGCGTCGCCGACGTGACGGTGCTCAACGCTTCGGCCTCCAGCAACAACGCGGCGGCGGAGGGTGGCGCGCTCTGGGTTTCCGGCGCGGGCACGCTCACCGTGATTGGCGGCACCTACGACGGCAACGTCGCCAGCGGTGACGACGCCGACATGGGCGGCGGCGCGCTCTACAACGACGGCGGCACGCTCAAGGTAATCGGCGCGACGCTGACCAACAACACGGCCAACGGCGCGAGCGGCTCCGGCGGTGCGATCCTCGTACAGCCCGGCAGCATGACCGAAGTCGCTGCCACGACCATCAGCGGCAACAGCTCCAACCGCGCGGGCGGCGGCATCGAAGTCAACGCCACGGCGGATGCGGTGGCAATGCTCAAGCTCAAGAATGTCGATTTTGCCAGCAACAGCACGGGCGCTGCGCCCGGCAACGGCGGCGCGCTCCACATCACCGGCCCCGGCGACGTGACGGCGCTCAACGGCACGATTAGCGGCAACACGGCTGCGGCGGAAGGCGGCGGCTTCTGGAATTCGGCGGTTGGTACGCTCACCGTCAACGGCACTCGCTTCGAGGCCAACACGGCCAGCGGCGCGGATGCGGACATGGGCGGCGGCGCACTTTACAACGACGGCGGTATGTTGACCGTGGTCAACGCGCACGTGGTCAATAACGTCGCGGACGGCGACAGCGGCTCCGGCGGCGGTCTCCTGGCCCAGCCCGGCAGCGTGGTCACCGTGACGGGCGGCGAATTTGCGGGCAACAGCTCTAACCGCGCGGGCGGCGGCATCGAAGTCAACGCGACGATGACCGACACCGTGACGGTGGACCTGACCGGCGTGCGGCTCAGCAACAACGCAACGGGCGACGCCCCCGGCAACGGCGGCGCGCTGCACATTACCGGCCCCGGCACGGTTAACGTGATCAGCGGCCTGGTGAGCGGCAACACGGCGGCGGCAGAGGGCGGTGGCCTGTGGAATTCGGCAGTCGGCACGCTTAACGTAACGGGCGTGACGCTGACCGGCAACACGGCCAGCGGCCCGGATGCTGAAAACGGCGGCGGCGCGCTCTACAACGACGGCGGCACGCTCAACGTGACCAACTCCGTGATCGAGATGAACGTGGCGGACGGCGCAAGCGGCTCCGGCGGCGGCATCCTCAACAACGGCGGCACGCTCAGCGTGAGCGGCGGCGCCTTCACGGGCAACACGGCCAACCGCGCAGGCGGCGCCATCGAAGACAACGCGGGCGTCAGCGTCACGCTGGACGATATCGACTTCTTTAACAACAGCACGGGCCCCAACCCCGGCAACGGCGGCGCGCTGCACATCACCGGCGCGGGCAGCGTTAGCGTGAGCAACAGCACCGTCTCCGGCAACACGGCGGCGGCAGAGGGCGGCGGCCTGTGGGTTTCTGCAGTCGGCACGCTGACGGTGGACAACACGCGGCTGGCGAACAACGTCGCCAGCGGCCCCGAAGCAGTGAACGGTGGCGGCGCACTCTACAACGACGGCGGCACGCTGACGGTGACCAACAGCACGCTCCACGGCAACGTGGCGGACGGCGCGAGCGGCTCCGGCGGCGGCATCCTCGCCAACGCGGGCAGCACGCTCAACGTCAGCGACAGCACAATCAACGACAACACGTCCAACCGCGCGGGCGGCGGCATCGAGGTCAACGCCACGATGACCAACACCGTGACGGCCGACCTGACGCGCGTGACGCTCGACGGCAACAGCACGGGCGCTGCGCCCGGCAACGGCGGCGCGCTCCACATCACCGGCCCCGGCACGGTGAGCGTCAGCAACAGCTCCGTTAACAACAACACGGCGGCGGCGCAGGGCGGCGGGCTGTGGAACTCCGCAGTCGGCGTGCTCAACGTGAGCCAGTCGGCGATTAGCGACAACACGGTCACCGGCACGGACGCCATGCAGGGCGGCGGTGGCCTCTACAACGACGGCGGCATGCTTACCGCGAGCAACAGCACCGTCTGGCGCAACCAGGCGGCGGTCGGCAGCGGCGTGCTCAACGGCGCTGGTACGACGACGCTGATCAACACCACGGTCTTTGCCAACGTGGGCAGCGGCATCTTCAACGCCAACGACACGCTTGCGATTAGCAACAGCATCGTGGCGCAAGGCCCGCAGGACGGCGACGCCTGTGCGGGCGACATCACGACCAACGGCCCGAATCTCGACGACGACGGCACGTGTGGTGCTTCCATCACCGCCGACCCGATGCTCAACCCCTTCGGCGACTACGGCGGCCCGACGATGAGCCACCTGCCGATGGCCGGTAGCCCGGCGATTGATGCGGGCGACAACGCCATCTGCGCGGCCCCGCCCGTTAACAACGTCGACCAGCGCGGCGTAGCCCGCCCGCAGGGTCCGCAGTGCGATCTCGGCTCGGTCGAGCGCAGCGGTGACGACGATGATAACGGCAACGGCAACGGCAACGGCGACGGCGACGGTGACGGCGACGGTGACGGTGACGGCGGCAACGCCGACAACGCGCAAATTGTCTACGTCAGCTCGAACACTGGCGGCACGGTCGACGGCATCAACTTTGGCGACATGGACATCCTGGCCCACAACCTGGCCGACGATTCGTGGAGTCTCTTCTTTGACGCCTCGGACGTGGGCATCCGCAGCAATGATCTGGATGGCTTCACGGTGCTCAGCAACGGCGACATCCTGATGAGCTTTACCAAGGGGATGCGCTTTGACGGCATCGACCAGTACGTCTTTGCCTCGGATGTGGTGCGCTTCGTGCCTGATTCGCTCGGCGCGCAAACAAGCGGCGGCTTCCAGCCCTATCTGAACGGCTCGGCTGTCGGCCTCAACAGCGCCGGCAACGGCCGCGAGGACATCGACGCCGTGGCGCTGGCCCCGGATGGTCGCACCGTGCTCAGCACGAAAGGCACCTTCTTCATCCCCGGCATCCGCGGTCGCGACGAGGACCTGATCGCGCTCTCCGGCGAGCAGACGAACGGCTTCATGCGCCGCTACTTCGACGGCTCGGACGTGGATTTGTTCAACTTCTCGGAGGACGTCATCGGCACCTACATCGACGCCAGCGGCGACATCTACTTGACGACCAAGGGTGATTTCGAGACGGGCGGCATCAGCGGCAATGCGAGCGACATCTTTGTCTGCACGCCGATCTCGCTGGGTGCGCAGACGGACTGCACCTTCCGCCTCTTCTGGCGCGGCGCGGACAACCGCTTCGGCGGCGAAGTTGTAGACGGCATCGCCCTCGGCAGCGGCTTCCCGGCCCAGTACGATCCGGCCATGGACGTATCAGCGGCGGACGTGATCGACGATAACGAAGTCGATGTGGACGTGGACTCGGTCGAGGAGTGGGACATTGAGCTCACCCCCGAAGAGCACGCCGCAGACGACACCGCCGACGGCTCGGAGCAGACGGGCGCAATCTTCCTGCCGCTGATCAACGGGAACAATTAGTAGAACACGGTAAGTCAGGCTGTAGATTTAGAGCAGCATAGGGAAAAGCCCCGTCATCACAAGATGGCGGGGCTTTTTGTCCTTAAGGCTATTCCAAGAAATAAGATATACCAAGGAGATCATGTTTCAGCCTCGCCGCCCCCTCCTTGTCGCTGGGTTGACGAGGCGACCGGATAGCCCCCTCCTCTCCACGCGTGGAGAGGAGGGGGTTGGGGGAGGTGAGGCGTTGACCCCAACCGGTACATCTATTTTCTTGGATTGGCTTAAGCTGAGGAAATTAGGGAACGTTTACTGTTACGGCAGGCAAGGTGCGCCCTCGCCACTTGAGTAAGGCCAATACATAGGAGCGACGCATCACAAATAGATCAGCCTGTTGCCGGAGTTGATTGAGCGTCTGTCGCTCAGCGTCGGAAAGGTGGCCCTCTTGCTGTCGATTAAGCAACTCCTCGTGGTGGGCCCATTGGTCGGTGGGAAGCGTCTCTTGAGCAAGATGCCACAGCGCCCGTTCATCGGCACGCTGCAAAATCGCAAATTCTGTTTGAAAGGCCGAAGGCAAGTCGCTGGGCAGGGGCGGCAAATTTCCAGTAATTGTTTGCTCGATCACCTCCTCCAGCGGGCGCTGCATCGCGTCCGCAGCCTGCTGCAGACGTTGCATCACCGTTTCCGGTAAATCAAGCTTTAGAGATTGTACTGTCATCGCTTTTCCTTGGCTCACACCCTAAACGTTTGATGGGTTATACCACACAAACCGCGACAATTCTCAGTAAAATACACGAATAGCTATGTCCCCGATCAATCGCTAGCCATGCTGCAAGCGAAGCGGGCGCGTTGTGCTAAAATGGGGGCAGCCGGCGCAATCTCTGAAGCGACGCCGATTTACCAGAACGGATTTTGGCATGACTCCTACAACGACTGACCTCTACCCGCTCACCTTTGAGCCGGTCTTTAAGGATTACATCTGGGGCGGGCGCAACCTGGCCGACAAGCTGGGCCGCGAGATTCCCGACGGCGACATCGCCGAAATCTGGGACATTGCCGCGCACCCGGACGGCGCGAGCACGGTGGCGCACGGCCCGCTGGCCGGGCAGACGCTGGCCGAGGTGATGGAGGCGCTGGGCGAGCAGCTCGTCGGCTCGCGCAACCGGGACGCCGTCGAGCGCAATCGCTTCCCGCTGCTGATCAAGCTGCTGGACGCCAACCGCTGGCTCTCCGTGCAGGTTCACCCGCGCGACGATTACGCGCGCGAACACGAGGATGATCTCGGCAAAACCGAGATGTGGGTCGTGCTGCACGCCGAGCCGGAGGCCGAGCTGATCTACGGCTTCGAGCCGCTGGTCACCCAAGAGAAGGTGGCCGAAGCGGTGCATCAGGGGCCCAAGTCGGACGCGATTGAGCAGTACCTGCACCGGGTGAAAGTCGAGACGGGCGACGTGATATTTGTGCCCGCGGGCGCGATCCACGCGCTGGGGCCGGGCATCATCGTGGCTGAAATTCAGCAGAACAGCAACGTCACCTACCGCATCTACGACTGGGGGCGCGACCGGCCCATCCATGTGGAGCAGGCGCTGGACGTGCTCAACTTTGAGCTGATCGAACCCGGCCCCGTCGAGCCGCACACCGCCACCCTGGGCGACGTCACCGTCGAGGCCGTTGGCCACAGCCGCTACTTCCACACCGAGCGGCTGCACATCCCCAGCGGCACGGTCTTCGAGGGCAACTGCAATGGCGAGACCTTTGAAATTTGGGGCGTGCTGGAGGGCGAAATCGAGCTGTACTGGATGGAGGACGACCCCGAAAATCCACCCGTCGATGAGCCCGTTCGGCTGACGCCCGTGCATTGGGTGCTCCTGCCAGCGGGGTTGGGTCGCTACCACGTCGCCGCGCAGAGCGACAGCGTGCTGCTGCGCGTCCTCACACCGTAAGATATTGCGTACTGCTTATTGCTTATTGCTGGTTGCGTAGGCAAAGCCCAATCGCACAACCAACGAATCTTCCCATACGCAATAAACAATAGGCAATCCTTCCCCCCATGGTCCCGACTCGCGCAATTTTTCTCTTTCTCGATGGCGTCGGCCTCGGCGGCGATGACCCCGCCGTGAACCCTATGGCGGCCGTCTCGCTGCCCACGCTGGCCGCGCTGCTGGACGAGCACCCCATCACCGCCTCGACGGGGCGCTTGTCCACGGCGCGCGCCGAGCTGATTCCCACCGACGCGACGCTCGGCGTGGCCGGTCGCCCGCAGAGCGCGACGGGGCAGGCGACGATTCTCAGCGGCATCAACGCGGCGGCGCGGCTGGGCGAGCACTACGGCCCGCGCCCGGATGCCCGCGTGCGCGCCGTGCTGGACGAGGGCAATCTTTTCCGCCGCCTGGGTGACGCCGATCGCAGCGCCTACTTTTGCAACGCCTATCCCCAACGCTATTTCGAGCACATCGCCAGCGGGCGGCGGCTGTTGAGCGCGATTCCCTACGCCGCCACGCAGGCTGGCCAAAGGCTGGCAACGGCGGACAATCTGCGCGGCGGCTCCGCCCTGGCCGCAGACTTTACCAACCAAGGCTGGCGCGACGAATTGGGCTATACCGACGTGCCCGTTTACACACCGGAGGAGGCGGGTCGACAGCTCTGGCGGATTGCGCAACCCCACCGCTTTGTCTTCTTCGAGCACTGGCTCACCGATCTGCTGGGCCACCGCGGTCAGCTCGCTTTGGCCATCGACATTTTGCAGCGCTTCGACGGCTTTCTGGCGGGGCTGCTGGCCGCCATCGAAGCCAACGGCGCGCAGTCGCAAACGCTCGTCATCATCAGCAGCGACCACGGCAACATCGAAAATTGTGCCGACCGCAAGCACACGCGCAATCCCGTGCCAACGATTCTGCTGGGCGGCGAGTCCGCCGAATCGCGCCGTGCGTTGGCCGATGAAATCCACAGCCTCGCGGATTTTGCCCCGCTTATCGAGCGCTTTCTCCGTTGAAACGGCGTCGATTATCACACGGATTGCTAATGTTATGTTGACTTGATTCACACAGAAATTTGCTACAATCTAGCTTGGTGACCAGCGGAAAACGTCAACCAGCCGCTGGCGAGATTCAAACGATTGTAGCAAACCATGAGCGGGAGCAACCCAACCCCCACCAACCAGCAAATCGCCGAGTTACTGGAGCAGATTGCCGAGCTGCTGGAAGACCGGGGCGACAACTTATACCGCGTGCGCGCCTATGAGAATGCGGCGTGGACGGTGCGCGACGCCCAGCACTCGCTGGCGCAGCAGGTGCACGAGCAAGGCGGCCCCTCGCTCAAAGAGCTGGCGGGCATTGGCGACGGGCTGGCGCGGCTGATTACCAACTATGTGATGACCGGTCGCTGCCCGCGGCTGGAGCAGCTGCTGTCGACGGTCTCCATCGAGATGCAGATGCAGCTGATTCCCGGCATCGGCCCGGCGCTGGCCGCGCGCATCAGCGATGCGCTCCACTTGCCCACGCTGGAGGCGCTGGAGGCCGCGGCGCGGGACGGCCGGCTGGAGACGGTGCGCGGCTTTGGGCCGCACCGCGTGGGCGTGGTGCGCGAGACGCTGCCCGCGCTGCTGGAGCGCACGGCACAGCACCGTCGACACGCACCGGGGCGCGGCGAGGCCACCGAGCAGTCCACTGAGCAGTTCACTGAGCAGTTCACTGAGCAACCAGTGCGCTCGCCGGACGAGCAGCCGCCGGTCAAGCTGCTGCTGGCGCTGGACGAAGAGTATCGCCGGAAAGCCGAAGCGGGCGAGCTGCGGCAGATTGCTCCGCGCCGCTTCAACCCCACCTGGCAGGCGTGGCTGCCCATCATGCGCGTCGACCGCGAGGGCTGGTCGTTTGTCGTGCTCTACTCCAACACGGCCCAGGCGCACCGGCTGAATAAGACGCATGACTGGGTTGTGATTTACGTGCGCCCCGCTGGCGGCAGCGAACCCGATGATCAGGCAACATCGCCGGGAACGCGTCAGCACACCGTGGTGACGGAGACAAAGGGCAAGCTGGCCGGTCGGCGCGTAGTGCGTGGTCGCGAGGCAGAGATGGGGCGTCACGACGGCGCATTCGGCACATCAACAGTTACTAACTAGGTTCCGTTGACATTTGGCTGAGCGGGCTTGAAAGGTAAGTCGAGCGCGCCCTCATCCCCAGCCCTTCTCCCAGGATGGAAGAAGGGAGCCACAAACTCTCTCCCACGGTGAGAGGGGCCGGGGGTGAGGGCCACTTTCCCACTGTCAACGGAACCTAATCAATCATCAAAAACTGAAAGAGAATTGGTATGATTATTGATGCCCACCTCCACTTTGGTCTGCAACCCTCGGCGCTGACCGAGCTGCTGGCCGAGCACGATCTCAAGCTGCTCAACATCTGCGTCGCCACCGACGAGCTGGGCGACTGGCGCGAGCAGGCGGCCACTTACCGGGCGCTGGCGCAAATGGAGCCGCGGCGTTACGCCTGGTGCACCACCTTTGACGTCCCCACCGCGGATGACTTCCACCACGCAAACGCTTACGTCGAGCGCGTAATCCACGGGCTGCAGCGCGACTTTGCCAGCGGCGCGGTCGCCTGCAAAATTTGGAAGAACATTGGCATGGCGGTGCGCACGCCGGAGGGCGACTTCGTGATGCCGGACGATCCGCTCTTCGCGCCGATCCTCGACTTTCTCGCCGACAACAATCACACGCTGCTCACCCACATCGCCGAGCCGCTGGACTGCTGGCTGCCCCTGCGCGAGGAGAGCCCCCACTACGGCTACTACAGCCGCCATCCGCAGTGGCACATGCACAACCGCGCCGGTTTTCCCTCCCACGCCGAGCTCATGCAGGCGCGCGACAACGTGTTGGCCCACCACCCCACGCTGCGCCACGTCGGCGCGCACAACGGCAGCCTTTCGCATGACGTGGACGAAGTGGCCGCGCGCCTGCGCCGCTACCCCAACTTCGCCGTCGACGTTTCCGCGCGCCTGCTCGACTTGGCTTTGCAGGATGCCAGCAAGGTGCGCAGACTGTTTACTGAATTCCCCGACAGAATTCTCTTTGGCACGGATGTGGTGCTGGTCAACCCCGGCGCAATGAGCGCGGACGAGCGCGCGCAGGCTAGCCAGCGGCTGTGCGAGACGTATGCGACGCACTTTGCGTATTTTGAGTCGAAGGGAACGGTCGAGGTGCGCGGTCGCACCGTGCAGGGGTTGGGGTTGTCGGCAGAAGTGCTGGAGCAATTTTACGCGAAGAACGCGCAGTTGTGGTATCCGGGGCTGTAGCGCTGCTCGTTCCAACGCTCTGCGTCGGGATGCCTCCGGGGACGCTCCCGCGTTCCCGCTTGACTGCGAATCACCTACGAATTGACTGGGTCGGGCTTTATCAAGATGAGTTGTCGGTCGTGTTGAGACGGAGGAGCGTCTCGGCAGACATTCCCACGCAGAGCGTGGGAACGAGCAGTGGGAACGAGTAAGCTACTCCCACGCCACCCGCTCATACAGCCGACGCACGCCCAGGCTGACGTTGAGGCTGGCGAGGCCAACCGAGTCGTCGAGGTCGATGAATTCTTCGCTCTGCCACTTGCTGTCATTGGCGAGAAAGCGGTGCTCGACGTGGATGCGGTATTGGTCGATTAACAGATAATGGAGAAGGGTGGGGATGGACTGGTAGAAGCGGAATTTCTGCCCGCGGTCGTAGTCGGCTGTGGAGGAAGAGAGCACTTTGATAATAACGGTGGGATTGGTAATTGTATCGGTTCGGCTTTCAAAAAACTCAAGTTCGCCACAAACGACCATCGCATCCGCATAGGTATACAAATTGTTGGCAATGATAAAAATGCGCAGGTCGCTTGGGAATTCTTCGCAAGCCGATTCCTCCAACTGCTCGCCCAAAACGCGCGTCGCGTTGCGGGCAATGCGGTTGTGGTTGACCGATGCGCCTGCCATCGCGTAGATTTCGCCGTTGTAAAACTCGCTCTTCTCCGCGGCGACTTCTTCCAGCATCAGGTATTCTTTTGCCGTAAAGCGCTTGTGCCGACGCAGTTCAAAGGCCATGAGTTCTCCAGGAGAGTCAATTGTGGTAGACGTCTTTGCGATGCCCAACGCGCAGCAGGAAGATAACCACCTGTTCAGCATTGACCTGATACCGGACTCGATAGTTGCCAACGCGGATGCGGTATTCGTTTTCATAACCTTTCAGCTTAATCGCACCATAAGCAAAGGGATTTTCTTTTATATCGGCAAGCGCAATCGATATTCGCCTTTGTACAGATTTTGGCAATCTATTGAGCTGCTTCTGCACTGGTTTCGGAATAACAAGTCTGTAGGTCATTCGTCACCACTATCTAGTCTTTCTACAAATTCTTCCAGCGTGATGTAATCACCGCGTTCATAAGCAGCGCGCGCTTCCTCCATTTCAGCAAGCGCGATCGGATCGTGCTCCTCCCACGCATCTTCTTCGTCTAGCTCTTGCTCCAACTGCTGGAACAGACGGTATTTTTCATCTGTAGAAAGATTCGCTACAGATTGTGCGAGTGCCTCAAACGGGATAGTTAGCTGAACAACCGCAGAAGGGGTATTTACCATTTTTCCTCTTTTCTTTCAACACACTCCAGTTGACTTTCATTATACCGCGGATGACTATCGACAGAAAGTGATGTGTGAGATGTGTGACTCGCTCACACAAGGTCCCGCTCACGCATCACATGCTCACGCGCCCCGACCCCAATCCCGATCCGGCGCAATGTAAATCAGCGGCAGGCTCACCAGCGTCACCCCATACTTCACGATCAGGTTAAAGACAAAAATCTCCCACACCACAGCCCACGGCAGGCCCGCCGTCCCCAGCAGCGCGACGGGCGCAAAGGCAATCAGCGCGAAAATCGCGTTGTCGATCGGCACGCTGACCGTGTTGCTCACCAGCACGCGCAGCCACTGCATCCGCGTCGTGATGCGCGTGACGAACCAGTGGTAAATTTCTGTGTCGGTTAACTCACTAATCACCTCGGCGACAATTGACGCCACCACAATCCGCCACAGCGGCGCGAAGACGGCGCTAAACTCGGCGCTGCCAAAGGCCTCCGGATCGCTCGGCACGGAGGCCGTCCACATCAAATAGAGCACCATTCCCAGGTTGACGACCGCCGCTGTTACAATCAGCGCCTGGGCGCTGCGCTTGCCCAGCAGCTTGTGCACCACATCGCGCAGGGTGAAGGTGATGGGGTAGATAAAGGTCCCCATGTCCACCGCCAGCGCGCCCGCCAGCGGCAGCGCCACCACGCCGATTTTAATGCTGGCAATGTCGGCAACCATCTGCGCGGCGATGTAGGCCGAAACAATTGCTACGGCCACGCGCGACATCGACTGGGGCACGCTCACCGTTTGCGCGCGCTTCTCTTTTGCGACCTCGAATAGACTCACGTTACAATCCTTTCTGTTTTGGTAAAGCGGGAACTCCGACCGCTACGAACGAATCGGTATTGTAACAACGATTTAGCGAAAGCCAAGAAATTTAACGCGGAGAGCGCGGAGAAGGCGCGGAGGAGCGCGGAGAGAAGAAAGGGTGTCATTTCGACGGAAGGAGAAATCTTTTGGCAGTCGATAGCACAACATATCGAATCGAGACGCGGATTCGTTCACTGCGAATAGATTTCTCGCATTCGCTCGAAATGACAACTCTTTGTCCTCCGCGGCCCTCCGCGCCTCTTCCTCCGCGCCCTCCGCGTTGAAAATCTCAATTAACACGAGCCAACCATGCCCAAGCGAACCGACCTCTCCTCCATTCTCATCATTGGCTCCGGCCCCATTGTGATCGGGCAGGCCTGCGAATTCGATTACTCCGGCGCACAGGCGTGCAAGGCGCTGCGCCAAGAGGGCTACCGCACCGTCCTGGTCAACTCCAACCCGGCCACGATTATGACCGACCCGGAGCTGGCCGATGCCACCTACGTCGAGCCGCTGACCGTGGACATCCTCGAAAAAATCATCGCCCACGAGCGGCCCGACGCGCTGCTGCCGACCGTCGGCGGGCAGACGGGGCTGAATTTGTCCGTGGCGCTGGCCGAGCAGGGCATCCTGGACAGGTACGGCGTCGAGCTGATTGGCGCAAATTTGCGGGCCATGCAGGTCGCCGAGGATCGCGAGCTGTTCAAGCAGGCCATGGACGAAGTCGGGCTGGAGTCGCCGCGCTCGGGCGTCGCCAAATCGCTGGCCGACGCGCGCTCGATCGCGGCGGAGATTGGGCGCTACCCGCTCTTCATCCGCCCCAGCTTCACCCTCGGCGGCAGCGGCGCGGGCACGGTCTTCACGCCGGAGGAATTTGAGGAGAAGGTCGAATGGGGGCTCAAGGAGAGCCCGGTGCACACGGTGCTGGTCGAGGAGTCGCTGATTGGGTGGAAGGAGTACGAGGTCGAGGTGATGCGCGACGGGGCGGACAACTTTGTGATCGTCTGCTCCATCGAAAATCTGGATGCCATGGGCGTCCACACCGGCGACTCGATCACCGTGGCCCCGGCGCAGACGCTGACGGACAAGGAGTACCAGCGGCTGCGCGACCAGGCGCGGCTGATCATGCGCGTGGTCGGCGTGGAGACGGGCGGCAGCAACGTCCAGTTTGCCATCGACCCAGAGACGGGGCGCGTCGTGGTGATCGAGATGAATCCGCGCGTGTCGCGGTCGAGCGCGCTGGCCTCCAAGGCCACCGGCTTCCCCATCGCTAAGCTGGCCGCGAAGGTCGCCGTGGGCTACACGCTGGACGAGTTGAAAAACGACATCACTCAGCAGACCGTCGCCGCCTTCGAGCCATCAATTGACTACGTGGTCGTCAAGTTCCCGCGCTGGGCCTTCGAGAAATTCCCCGGCGTGGACCGCGAACTGGGGCCGCAGATGAAGTCGGTCGGCGAGGCGATGGCGATTGGGCGCACCTTCAAGGAGGCCGTGCAAAAGGGCATCCGCAGCCTCGAAATCGGCCGCGACGGCTTCGGCGGCCTCCAGCGCAACGCCGACGGCACGTTCAAAGGCTACGCGCCCGACATCACCCTCCACGATCTCCTGCGTCTCCCCAACCGCGACCGCCTCTTTGCGGTTTATGACGCGCTGAAGCAGGGCGACGATGTCGCCACGATTGCGCAGTTGACGGGGTACGACCCGTGGTTTGTGCATCAGCTGTGGGAGATCGTCGACTTTGAGAAGCACATCAAAACACTAGATGCCACAACGCTCCGACGTGCTAAACGCATGGGCTTCAGCGACAGCCAACTCGCCCGCATCGCCAACGAAAAGCGGTTGGAAATTCAGAGACCAGACAGTCCGCCCACCCAACCAATTACCAATTACCAATCACCAATCGCCGAAACGGACATCCGCCAGCTCCGCGCCAAATACAACGTCCACCCAACCTATCACCAAGTCGACACCTGCGCGGCGGAATTTGAGGCCTACACGCCGTATTTGTACTCCTCCTACGAAAGTGAAAGCGAGGCCGCGCCGACCGAGCGTCAGAAGGTCATCATCCTGGGCGGCGGGCCAAACCGGATTGGGCAGGGCATTGAGTTTGACTACTGCTGCTGCCACGCTTCCTTTGCGCTGCAGGATTTGGGCTACGAGACGATCATGGTCAACTGCAACCCGGAGACGGTGAGCACCGACTACGATACGAGCGACCGGCTCTATTTTGAGCCGCTGACCTTTGAGGATGTGTTGAATATTGTGGAGCGGGAGAGCGGCACGCGGAAGAACCCCTCCCCAGCCCTCCCCCAGATGGGGGAGGGAGCCGATTCTTCGTCGGCTACGAGGTCGGGCGAACGCGCAAACCAACTGGGGAAAACACCCAGTTCGCTACCAACAGACTCCCCTCCCCCCCGCGGGGGCGAGGGGCCGGGGGAGGGGGTCCTCGGCGTCATCGTCCAGTACGGCGGGCAAACGCCGCTCAATCTCGCCAACCGACTCGCCGAAGCCGGCGTTCCCATCCTCGGCACGCCGCCCGAAGCCATCGATCTCGCCGAGGACCGCGACCGCTTTGGCGCGCTGCTGGCGGAGCTCGACATTGCCGCGCCCGCCCACGGCACGGCCACGTCGCTGGAGCGCGCGCTCGAAGTCGCAGACGAAGTAGGCTACCCGGTGGTGGTGCGGCCTTCGTACGTGTTGGGTGGGCGAGCGATGGCGATTGTCGACGACGCGGCGGGGCTGCGCGGCTACATGGACGAAGCGCTCGGCGCCTCCGACCTGGTGGGCGAGGCGCGACCGGTGCTGATCGACGCCTTCCTGGAGGACGCCTTCGAGGTCGACGTCGACGCCATCTGCGACGGCGAGCGCGTCGTGATCGGCGGCATTATGCAGCACATTGAGGAGGCGGGCATCCACTCCGGCGACAGCGCCTGCGTGCTGCCGCCCTACAAAATCAGCGAATACCACCTCAACATCATCCGCGACTACACGCGGCGGCTCGGCTTGGCGCTGGGCGTGCGCGGGCTGATGAACGTGCAGTACGCGCTCAAGGATGACGTGGTCTACGTGCTGGAGGTCAACCCGCGGGCGTCGCGCACCGTGCCCTTTGTGAGCAAGGCCACGGGCGTGCCGCTGGCGCAGGTCGCCGCGCGGGTGATGGCCGGGCAGTCGCTCGCCGAGGCGGGGCTGACGGCGGAGCCGCCGGTCAACGGCTTCTTCGTCAAGGAGGCGGTGCTGCCCTGGAAAAAATTCACCGGCATCGACACCCTGCTCGGCCCCGAAATGCGCTCGACGGGCGAGGTGATGGGCGCGGCGCCCAACTTTGGTCACGCCTTTGCAAAAAGCCAGTTGGGGGCGGGGGTTGGGTTGCCGGTAGCGGGTCAGCGGTCAGCGGTCAGCGGTCAGCTTGAGAATGGGTCGACCAACGGTGCGGGGAAGGATGCGCCGGGAGTGCTGATCACGGTCAATGATTTTGATAAAGGGGCCGCCCTCAAAATCGCGCGCGACCTGCATCGGCTCGGCTTCCACATCTTCGCCACCGAGGGCACGGCCACGCTGATCGAGCGCAACGCCATCCCCGTCACCGTGCTGGATAAGGCGGCAGAAATCACTGAGGGAGCCGGCGGCCACACCACGCTCGACGCCATGCGGAGCGGCCAGATCGGGCTGATCATCAACACCCCGCTCGGCTCCCAGGCCCGCGCCGACGGCCTCAAAATTCGCCGCCTCGCCACGCGCATGGAAATCCCGCTGATCACGACGCTCTCAGCGGCGCAGGCTGCGGTCAGCGGGATTCGGGCTTTGCAGCAGCAGTCGCTGGATGTGCGGAGCTTGCAGGCGCACTATGCGCGGGTGTAAGAAAGAGCCGACTTTGTGATTTTGGCGCTGTACTTTATGGAGAATTTCCCATGCAATAGGACAATGTCATGGACGACTCGGTAAAAGAGCGACCAGTTGTGTGGATGGGTGATTCGCTCAAACAAGTGCAGTCATTTCCAGATGGGGCGCGCAACCTCGTTGGGTATGAATTGCATCTGTTGCAGATTGGCAAGCGCCCGAAAGATGCAAAGCCCTTTCGAGGCGTGGGTAGCGGCGTGACGGAGTTGGCTATCCGGCATGACCGCAATGCATATCGGGCTATTATTGCCTTACAGCTTGGCGAACGGATTTACGTGCTTCACGCTTTTCAAAAGAAGTTCAAGCGCGGCATTGCTACCCCGAAACAGGATGTGGATTTGGTCAAACGGCGTTATCGAGAAGCACAGGAGATTGCAGCACATGAATCATCTGCCGGAGCATACAGTTAGCAGCGGCAACGTCTTTGCCGATTTACAATTGGACAACCCCGAAGAACGGCTAGTCCATGCCCGCCTTGGTGCGGTTGTCTTTCAACTGCTTGAGGAACGCGGGCTAAAACAGCGCGAGATTGCCGAACTGCTGGGCATAAACCAATCTGAGGTATCGCGATTGATGAACGGCCATTTTCATCTCTTCTCCACAGATAAGCTGCTCGATTTTCTCAAGCGGCTCAACCAAAAGGTGACGATTAGCGTGCGCGAGCGGCAGCAGGGCGAGGCCTTCCAAGAAGTGCATCCGGTTTAGCGCAATACCGGGGCGGCGCAGGCCGCGGTGAGCGGGATTCGGGCGATGCAGCAGCAGGGGTTGGCTGTGGAGAGCCTGCAGGCGCATTACGCGTGCACATAGGATAGCAAAAAGGACGACTTTGTCGGAAGTCGTCCTTTTTGCTATCCTATGCAATTTTTGCTAGTCAGCGCCCTGCATCTGTAGTTGTTCAACCAACCACAAATTCACCAATGTCTCTGGCGAGACACCGCGCTGCTGCGCCACCGCCTTTACCCGACCGTACACCTCCGGCTCCAGCGCCACGCGTCGTCGAGCGGGAGCACGCACCTCAAACTCGGCTTCTTCGGTTTGGTCCCAGAACTCGTCGAGGCTGTGATCGTCCCAGAATTCGCCAATTTCTTCGATTGTGCTGGCTTTGGAAATGCTGCTTAATGTTTCTGACATAATGCTTACTTTGCTCTTCGTCGTTCGCGTCGATTCACATCGCGGGTGCTGATGACAAGTGCGCGATTCTGCGGCTTCCGAATAAAGAACACGATGAGGTAACGACCAGAATCTGTTTGACCCGTTGCGGAATACACGTCCTCGCCCGGCTCATTACCACGCTCGACAAAGCGAAAGCGAGGGCGGTTGAAGAAAATCTCCTCTGCCTCCTCTGGAATGACGCCATGCTTTGCCGCTAACTTATCAACAATGTGCGGCAGCCAAATGAAATCGTCAATGTACATAATAATAGCATAATGATTTTTTGAACTGCTGTCAAAGTACAAATAGAAATTGGCGGCTCAGGCTGCAGTGAGCGGGATTCGGGCCCTGCAGCAGCAGGGGTTGGCCGTGGAGAGCCTGCAGGCGCATTATGCGCGGGTGGGGTAAAAAAAGGGCCGACTTCTCAATGAAGTCGGCCCTTTGCGCTAACGCAATTCCATGAACACTTTTGGATGCTGCTCGGCAATCCGCAGCAGCGATTTGGCCGGGCCGCTGGGCGTGCGCCGCCCCTGCTCCCAACCCATTCTCCCGTCCAGCCATCGCGAATCTCCTGAGCAATCTGCTTCAACACGTGTGCTGCAATTGTTTCACGCTCGTTCTTGCCGTAAACTGTCAGCATTCAATTAAACAATTCTCTCCAAGGCGTCGAAATCTCCCATGGGAGAGCGAAATCAAAACGACATAAAGGGCTTCGGGCGCTTGGGGGAGCCGCTCGATGAACGCTACCTCATTATCACGCGCCGACAAGACTACGGCTTTCATTTTGGATAGCGTATAGCTTAACCGGAAGGCGCGAAGGTCACAACCGTTTCTTTGCGTTTGCTGAACGTCTTCTTTTCAGCCGCTACCAACAACGCGCCATGACAACCACCACACAACCTCGCTTCCCCCACCTTCACTGGCTCGGCGACGGCCTGCTGCCCCTGCTGCTGGCGCTCGTCCGCGCCTGCTGGCTCTGGCCCTGGCTGACGCTGCTGCGCCGCACCCTCACCGGCGAGGAACAACCCCTGCTGCCCTTGCCGCTGATCGTCGCGCTCCCCGTGGCGAGCCTGCTGCTCGCCCGCCTCCTGCGCCAGAGCGACGCGGTCGACCCCGGCCGAGCGCGCCAGACGCCGCGGCGCGACGTGCCGCTGAGCGTGCGCTTGGCGGTGACGGGGGGTGGGCTGCTGGCGCTGCTGCTCGTGCTCTGGGGGCGCTACTACGCCGGGGCGTATTGGCTCTGGGAGACGGCGTGGCTCGTCCAGCTGGGCAACGGGCTGATCCGCTGGGAAACGGGCGTGCCCGCAGCTTTCCTCACCTTGCTCGCCGCCGCCTTTCTCTGGCTGCGCGGCCTGCAGGATGCCCCCAAGCGCCTCTCGCACGACGACGTGTGGGCCAGCTTTCGCGTGGGGCTGGGCGCGATTGTGCTCTACCTGCTGCTGGTGTCGCTCTCCAGCCTCTCGCTCTCCGGCGTCGACAGGCGGCTGATCGTGCTCTTTTTTGCGCTGGGCATGGTCGCGCTGGCGGTTTCCAACCTGAGCACCGTCGCCGGGCTGGATCGGGCGCTGGGCGGCGCGGGGTCGACCGGCAGCGGGCGGACGCCGAGCGTGGATCGCTTTTGGCTGCTCAACACGGGGCTGGTCGTGGCCGGGCTGCTGGGGGCGGCGCTGCTGGTGAATTTGCTCGTCGCGCCACAGAGTTTGACGGTCGTATTTGATGCGCTGGGGGCCGTGCTGCGTTTTGCCTGGTGGCTAATTAGCCTGGTGCTGGTGGCGATTACCTACGTGGTGGCCTTTATCGTGTTTTGGCTCCTGCAGTGGCTGCAACCCTATCTGAATCGCATGATGGAGCGCCTGGCCGAAAGCCCGCTGCGCGAAACGCTGGAGGCCCTGCAGGAGGTCCCGGAGCCGGAGCCGCAGGCCGTTGCCGACGCCGCGGCGCTGCCCGATTCATACCGCTGGCTGGGGCTAACCGTGCTGCTCGTCGGCCTGGCGATTGCCTTCTACCTGGCGCTGCGCCGCCTGCGGGCCGCTGCCCGCGAGGCGGACGAAGAGGCGCGCGACTCCATCTTCAGCAGCGAACTGCTGAGCGACCAGGCCGGCAATCTACTGCAAAACGTGCTAAACCGGCTGCGCGGCGTCGCGCGCGCCAACCCCTTCCTCCCGCTCGACGGCGAGCCGGACAGCCGCCGCGCCATCCGCGCCGTTTACCAGGCGCTGCTCGCCGGGGCCAGCCAGCGCGGCCACCCCCGCCGACCGAGCCACACGCCGGTCGAGTATGGTTCGCGGCTGTCGCGGGAGAAAGCGCTCGGCGAGGATGATTTGGCGACGATCACCAGCGGCTATTTGGCCGCTCGCTACGCGCCGGATGCGCCGAGCCGCGCCGAGGCCGAGCGGGTGGAGGCCGCGTGGCTACGACTGCAGGCGGATTGGTCGGCGCAGGACGAGGCAAGCACCCCTTAGTACGCAATGGCGTAAATACTTAAAGAGTTTAACCACGAAGACACAAAGACACAAAGGCGTTAAACTCTCTTTCTTCTGCGTAATTATTAGGCTCCGTTGACATTTGAGAATTGGCCCTCACCCCTGGCCCCTCTCCCAACTTGGGGCTTAGCTTTACCCACAAGTAGGAGGAGGGGTGGCGAAGGGGGAAGGGCGGAGAAGAACCCCCATCCTCGGCCCTTCCCCCGCGCGCAGGGGAAGGGTGACTGATTGATGAAGCGGTCACGGTGGGATCGCCTCTCTTGGTTTATCGAGCGGGCGATGTTAGAGAAGAGCCGCAAAATTAACGAGTCGACAGAAGCCCTCCCCATCCTGGGGCTTAGCTTTACCCATAAGTATCAGGGGGGTGAAAAGCGAGATAGGCTTGGGCAATGTCCTGGAGGCGCTGCCAGCCGCGCCAGAGGACGGTGGGGCCAGGCTGGCCATCGTGCTTGCGAGCCAGAAAGCCGCCGAGTTGAGCAATCCAGTTCACGGCTTCCTGGACAGTGGGGCAGTGGTCTGGCGGAAGGGGTCGCTGGTGGACAAAGTGGTAAAGGGCCTGGAGCTCGTGCTCGGCCAGGCAGGCGGTGGCCGGGGCGTCGGGGTCGGTGCGGGCGAGATGGGTGAGCCAGAAGAGATGCCAGGCAACGATGGTGTAAAGCGCAATCAAGGGCTGGAGCCGCTCCGCTTTGGCCAGTTGAGCGTGCTCAATGCGGCAGCCGGACTTGAGGATTTTGTGCAGGATTTCGATGCGCCAGCGCAGGCCATACCAGCGGATGCGCTCGACGGCCTGGTCAAAGTCGCAGACGGGCACGGTGGTAAGCAGGAGCCAGCCGAGCGGGTCGGCGTCGGCGGGGGGGTCGACCTCCTCGACCAGAAGGCCGTAGAGCGCCAGCGGCTTGTGGGTGGCGCGCAGGCGCTTGGGCGGCTTGAGCGAGAGCGAGGTGAAGCGCACGGCCACCGTGGCCTCGCGGGCGGCGCGACCGGGGCGGGCGCGCACCTGCACCTGGAGCTCGCCCGCGGCGGGTTGGTTGCGCAGCACCTCCCAGAGCAGCCCCACCTCCGGTTCAGCCAGCGCGCGGTTCTGCGCAGCGCGCACCAGCAGGTCGGTTTTCAGCTGCTTGGCTTCGGCAAAGAGCTCGAAGACGTCGGCCTCGCTGTCGCCCACGTGAATCAACTGTGTCCCGTCTGGCTTGTCCGCTTCGCTTTGGCGCAGGCCAACCAGCCACTTGTTGCTCTCTTTCTCTGCGATGGGCAGCTGCCGTCGCTCATCGGGCGTCAACTGGCGCGCCGCCTCGTTGCGAGCCCACAGCTGCTGGCTCAGCACGCCCAGCGGCAGACCGTCCAGCGTGACCGCCAAACTGCTGTGCATCAGCAGCCCCAGACCGGGCTGCTCGCTCGTGCCAATCGGCCCCAGCCCCTCGGTCTGCGGGTGCTGGCTGTAGTCCAAAAAGCTTGTATCGTGCACCACCAGGCAGCGCGCGTGTCCGGCCATCCGCTCACGCGTCCGCTGCTGGTGGGGCTTGAGAATCTGCTCAGGCGTCGTCTTCTGGTTGCCAAACAAGTTGTAGGTCGCTTTCGTGTCCGCCCACTCATCGCACGCCTCGTTGACCGAGGCGCTGGGCCTGGCCGCCAGCTTGGCCCCGCTGTCCAGCAGCCGCCAGTCCAGCCGCGCATCGCCCAGCGAGACACTGCCCAGTTCGTCAGCCACCCAACTGCTATCCAGTCGTTCTTGTCTTAGCATCTTTGGCCTCCTTTCCCTTGCTTGATGCCTACTTTACCAAACTTTTGTCCCTACCGATACCCCCCTCCCTACTTGTGGGTAAAGCTAAGTTGCTGGCGGGGAGGGGGTTGGGGGTGGGGTTTTGCCTGGCCCGCGATGCGCTGAGCCTCAGCGGCGACTTGTGGGTAAAGCTAAGCACCGTGGGAGAGGGGAGGACGAGGCTCCCTTCCCTAGCGCTAAAGTCTTTGTATCAACATCGCATACATTCTGCAAATACAAAGCATACGCGCTTGAAACACAATCTTGCTATACTCTTTTTATTGCGCACGTGCTCCCCATTTATCGGATGATGAAAGGCGGACGCGCGCTAATTTATAGCAGGAGAACCTGGACTATCATGATGAGATTTGATCGATTTACCGAGCGGGCGCAGGAAGCGGCCATGAAGGCGTATGAGATTCTGCAGCGCTACAAGCACACGCAGGTCGACACCGAACATATCTTCCTGGCGCTCGTGGAGCAGCAGGATGGGGTGATCCCCGAACTGCTTGAGAAGCTGGGCGCGCCGCGAGACGTGGTTGCGCGCAAGCTGGAAAATATCTTGGACGCCGCCCCCAAGGTGACGGGGGCGAACTACGGCATGGGCAACCAGGCGCAGGTCTTTATTACGCCGCGGCTTAAGCGGGTGATGGATGTGGCGCAGCAGGAGGCCAAGCGGCTCAACGATGAGTATATTGGCACGGAGCACATCTTCTTGGCGATTGCCAGCGAGCGCAACACGCCGAGCGCCAACATCCTGCGCGAAGCCAACGTGACTAAGGAGAAGGTGGAGGAAGGCATCACCGAGCTGCGCAACGGCCAGCGCATTACCGAGCCGAATGCGGAGAGCAAGTACCGCATCCTCGAAAAATACGGACGTGACCTGACCGAGGCCGCCCGCGAGGACAAGCTCGATCCCGTGATCGGGCGCGATGCCGAAGTGCTGCGCGTCTTGCAGGTGCTGAGCCGCCGCACCAAGAACAACCCGGTGCTAATTGGCGAGGCGGGCGTGGGCAAGACGGCCATCGTCGAGGGGTTGGCGCAGCAGATCGTCCACAACGACGTGCCGGAGCCGCTGATGGGCAAGCGCGTCATCTCGCTCGATCTCGCCGCCATGCTGGCGGGCACGCGCTTCCGCGGTGAATTTGAAGAGCGGCTCAAGGCCTCCATCGAGGAGGTGCAGCGCTCCGAGGGCGAAATCATCCTCTTTATCGACGAGCTGCACACCGTCGTCGGCGCGGGCAATGCGGCGGGCGCGATGGACGCCAGCAACATGCTCAAGCCCGCCCTGGCCCGTGGCGAATTGCAGTGCATTGGCGCGACGACGCTGGACGAGTATCGCCAGAACATCGAGAAGGATGCCGCGCTGGAGCGCCGCTTTGCGCCCGTCTACGTCGACGAGCCGAGCATCGAGGACAGCATCGACATCCTGCGCGGGCTGCGCTCGCGCTACGAAGAGCACCACGCCGTGCAGTACGACGACGCGGCGCTGGTCGAGGCCGTCAAGCTGAGCCACCGCTACGTCACCGGGCGCAAGCTGCCGGACAAGGCGATTGATCTGATTGACGAAGCCGCGGCCAAGCTGCGCGTCGCCATCTACTCGATGCCCGCCGATTTGAAGGAGAAGAAGGCCAAGCTCGACGAGCTGGTCGCGCTGGAGGAGGAGGCCTGGGCCGCGCGCGACTACGAGAACGCGGCGCAGTACAAGACCGACCGCGTGCGCCTTGAAGAGGAGTACAACGAAGCGGTGGGCCAGTGGCGCACGGACGCCAATCTGGACGAACTGGTAGAGGCGCGCGACATCGCGGAAGTGGTGAGCACATGGACGGGCGTGCCGATGAACAATTTGCTTGAGGAAGAGGCCGCCAAGCTGGTTCACATGGAGGAGCGCATCAGCGAGCGCATCGTTGGCCAGGAGCGCGCTATCGAAGCAGTCAGCGACGCAATTCGCCGCGCCCGCAGCGGGCTGAAGGACCCCCGCCGCCCGATCGGAACCTTCTTGTTCCTGGGGCCGACGGGCGTCGGCAAGACGGAGCTGGCCAAGGCGCTGGCCGCTTTTATGTTCGACGACGACGACGCGCTGATCCGCATCGACATGAGCGAATATCGCGAGCCGCACACCGTCAGCCGCTTGTTTGGTGCGCCTCCCGGCTACGTCGGCTACGACCAGGGCGGCCAGCTCACCGAGCAGGTGCGTCGCCGACCGTACCAGGTGATTCTCTTCGACGAGGTCGAAAAGGCGCACCCGGAAGTGTGGAATTCGCTGCTGCAAATCATGGACGACGGTCGCCTGACCGACGGCCAGGGGCGCTCGGTGGACTTCCGCAACACCGTCATCATTATGACGAGCAACGCGGGCGCGCAGGTGGTCAAGCGCGGGCCGCTCGGCTTTGCAACGCCGGAGTTTGATGAGAACGAGTACGCCGAGGGCGAGTACACGAATCAGCTCAAGCGGCTCTTCCAGCCGGAGTTCCTGAATCGCATCGACGAGACGATCGTCTTCGAGACGCTGAGCCAGGAAGAGATTCGCCAGATCGTGATGCTGCTGCTGGGCGACATCCAGGCTCGCCTGGACGAGCTGGGCATCGGCGTGCAGATGACGGAAGCCGCCGCGGATCACCTGGCCGAGATCGGCTACGATCCGAACTACGGCGCGCGCCCGATGCGCCGCCTGCTGCAGCGCCGCGTGGAGAACGAGCTGAGCAAGCGGCTGCTCAAGGGCGAGTACCAGACGGGCGACCACGTCCAGATCGACTACGACGCGGAGGCCGAGGGCGAGAACAAGCTCACCTTTGACAAGCTGGAGCAAGCGCCGATCCCGGTCGAGCTGCCAGCGACGGTGGAGCGGTAAGGGCGTTGGGTTGTTGAAGCAGAAAGGGCCAGTCCCCGCGTGGGGACTGGCCCTTTCTGTTGCAAGCGATTCGCCCGCCATTTCCCGTGCTAATTTTACAAACCACCCCACCTGTGGTACAGTCTCTGCGTCTGGGCCTCTAGCTCAATTGGCAGAGCAACGGCCTTTTAAGCCGTGGGTTCTGGGTTCGAGTCCCAGGGGGCCCATATAGCCGTCTCCGCTTGGAGGCGGCTTTTTCCTTCCTCAATTTTCTACTTCCTCAATACAATGACACCTCCTCAACTGCGGCTTTGGCGCAGCCTGGCGATTTTGCGCCGCTTGCAATTGGGCAGTTCTACGCGCAACGATTTAATCCACGCCGTGAGGCGCGACTTGATTGCTCAATTTGGCCCGGAGTTATTCGGCGAGATCTTTGCCGATGACATCGTCAGCCAGTTCAAGCATGACATCAAATTCCTGCGCAACAAGCTCGGCGTCCAGATTGCCCCCGTGGATATGCGCACCAATGAATATGTGCTGGAAGGCTTTGGCGAACTGCGACCCCTCTCCTTGAGCGAGGATGAAATCGACGCAGTGGCTGTGCTAATGGATATGTTTGGCACCGAGCTTCCCTTTGCAGAAAAGATTCAGCCGCTGCTGCGCCGAGTGCTGGAGACGCTCTCCAAATGGATTCGCAGCGGGCACAGATTTGAGAAATTTCTACAGCAAAAGTGCCTTGGCGATCTGTAAACGATGGCGTATACTACTAAGCTACTTCTCCACTCCTCATTACATTAAAAACAACTTGCACCTTCATACTCAATGAGGCACTGCAAATCACAGCAGAGAAAAACCAGTGAATAAGGATAGTAAAAAGTGGGTATTCAACTTCGGGCCAATTGGTCGTACGGGGGCGGCACACACGAAAGATTCATTCAACTTGGCCTCATTGCCACTACATGTCATGCTAGATGCTTTGATGGCCTCTACAAATCGAGATGAGTTTGTGGAGTGGATTTGGCATGATTTGTTCAAGCCAGCTTTTTATTTTCCCCCAACACAGGGAAGTGGACACAGTTGGAGGCACGTTCCTGGGAAACCACCGTATCAACCAGCATTGGCACCTTTTGCGAAGGTAACGGGAACATCGGGCAATAGAGTGATACATCACCACGACGGGTTGAAAAAGTGGAAGAAACTAACGGGAGAAAAATTTTCGATTCGTGAATCACAAATAATGGAAGACCAAGTGAGGCAAGTGCTGCTTGGAGTCGACTCACGTTACGTACAATTAAGTTTTGCTGCCGAACCGAGCACTACTTCCATGTTGGTTCGAGCAGTTGTTGCTGATGCATTTATTGCAGTGGTGACGAGAAGTGTTGCCCGGTCGTTGAGGAAATTGCTGTCAATAAAGCAACCCTATTTTAAGACGATACGGTTTGTGTTCGATGTCATTGACGGCGTGCATTTTTCTAATCCGCCAACTGATAACGAAATTTGGAACAAAGTAGGCCAACACTTTGACATTCGTTTTGCAAACAGCGAGCTTATTCTTAACCATGTAACACCAATAGAGAACCCTTCCTTTTCTGACTATGCAACAGAAGTGCTCGTAGATTTGACGGGACGAATGCCAACGTCAGAAGAGGGGGCTTCCAATGTACTTTCGCTATCAGAGCTTCTCGTGATGCATCAGGACAGCCGCACACTTATTTTAACGATCCCGCAGCCATCTATACAGACATTTGATTTAAACGGGCTTTCGCAGAAAATATACAGAGTGGCTCGACACAAACTCAATTCATTGAATGCCATTGTTAAAGACAAAGATGACGTAGATTATTTGAAAGCGGCGTTTGAGGACCAGATTGAAGTTCGAGAAGTTCCCAATCAGCGACATACTTCGCAAAAAGGCTTTCCTGTTCGTCTGGTTGCTCCTGTTTTGGAACGACCTGGGAAATTGCTTGAGCAAAGGGCTTCGTCCGGTCGCGAATGTAGACTTTGTGGTTCAGCCTTTGGCAGTCGATTGCTTCCTGAAACAGGAAACTTAGCAAAACTTTTTTCCGCTGATTTTACGGACGGTCAATATCTAGGACAGACGGCAACAGATGTTTGTCCTCTATGTAGACTTTATATACTAAATTCTCCAGGAGCAGTGGCAGGCAAGGGAAAACGAAAAGTTTTGCGGGGGTCATTTGCGATTATAATACCGACATCGCATTTTGGCATTCAGTCGATGACCGCAACGCCCATCGAACAACCTCCTTTAGATATAAGTGGTCGCTTTCAGGGCTCGTTGGATCGAGTCACTGTAACTACACAAGAGTTTACCCTGTTCCAGCAAATTTCTCGTCGGATCGTAGCACAACTTTGGCGACGAATTGAGCCAAAAGCACCTTTGCCCCTACCATACTTAGGTGCGATTTTGCTCACTCACGAAAACAACCAGAAGGTGCGCCAACTCCTGCCAGAGTTTAGAGCGCTTTTCCAAGAGGTTCTGCTGCGTGCATACCCATATGAAATCCCGGTATCGCCATCAGTCGAAATAGCTTTAGACACCTATCTCAATGATTCTAAGCACGTGAGTCGTCATACTTATTTGAAAGCTCGCTCAACAACGCTGCCGATTTCGCCAACCTCTCGTTTGCACGTTCTACTCAACAATAGCTCTCAAATTGAGCTTAGTGCAGAGTTGTTCGCAGCGGTTGACCAATTGACAAACCTTTTACCGCGCTCTAAAAACAATCAGCAAGAGCACTACTGGCTTTCTCAATCTTTGCTCGGTAGCGACCCTATTTCCGCAACTTATGAGGCAGCGAAAGCAGTTACAAAGTTACGCCCTAGGGAAGAAGCTGCTTTTGGCATAGCAGAACGATATTGGAAACGTTTGCACGGAGCCGAAGATTTAGCGAAGGCGTGGTCTGAGTATGAAATTTCTCGTACGGTCGTTGAAAAAATTTCAAACAGGTTCCCTTTCTTATTTCACCTTATGCCACTCTTGAGGAAAAACACGAATTATGCAAAATGATAATTCACAACCTGAACGCTCCTCTGTCGGGCTAACATTGGAACGCGCAGTAAAAGCTGTAGATGAATTAAACTTAACGGGGGAACGTGCAGACGCGGTCCGGCTGGCGGTAAAAGCGTTGCTAGTCATTCGCAGCGGACTTCATCCTTCTTTGTTTCGGGGGCCAATGCCGAGCGACCGTTACAATCCATACCCACCAATTGCAAAGCACATCCGTGCGTCTAATGCAGAGACTTTGGGTTCCTTAATAGACGACGTCATTCACAATATTTCACCCAACTTTGTCACGCTAAAATCAGCTGGAGCAATTATTTCTCAATTGTTTCCAAATGAAGAGCGCGAACGTGCAACGGTATCTCTATTAAAAGAAGAGACAATTCCTATCGTAATGCTAATGAAAGCACTTTACCAAGAAGCGCTAGGATATGACGAAGCAGATTTGAAGTTGGAGGCAGAAGAGGGAGACACCAAATGACTCAAGCTCACAGATTCGAAGATTTTCAACTCTATTTAGTTTACCTGGCTGAACAGCCGATTCTCCACACAGAAGAGACCATCGGTAATGTTAGCAAAATCAAGAAGATGAGGATTATACACCAAGGGGAAGCGGTTCTGGTTCCAGCACTTTCGGGCAATAGCTTTCGTGGTCAGTTGCGCGATATACTTGCCGATCAGATGTTTGCGTTGTTGACCGACAACGGTCAACAAGTGGTTACCTTTAACAACAATGAAGTCTACGGCGCACTCTACAGTGGTGGGGCACTTCGAGATGCATCTCAATTAGCTGGGCTAATGCGAGAGATAGCTGAGAACACACCTATGATTCGCTTGATGGGTGCGGCCTTTGGGAATGTCATGTGGCCGTCTAAGATTGCTGCTACGCATATTACTCCTTGTGTCCAGGAGGCTCAAGATATTCATCAAGCCACTATTCAATCGCTATCCTCGGAACTGCTGCTGGCTCAAACGAATTGGCCAAAAGCACGAGACATTTTGTTCAATGATGGACCTTTGACCCGTAAAGATGATCGGAGAGACCCTTTGAAGCAACGTTTCACCGATCTCGGGGCAATTCCTGAAACTGGGCCTGAGGATCGTCAGCAGATGATCTACTATGTCGAATGTATTGCTCCAGGAACTCGGTTGCTTCAGCAGATTTATACTAAGTACTCATTGGATAGGCTGGAATTAGGATGTCTTTTCGATGCATTAACCAAGTGGCTAGAAAGACCATCTATTGGAGGCCGAAGTGCCGCTGGGTATGGTCAGGTACAGGTAGCAATCCAGGGGGAAGCCGCTCGAGAAAGTATTGACTGGCCAAGCAAATGGCCCAAAGTAATCCAAGATTCGATTGCGGATTACCGCCAGTATATTGATCACAACAGGAATAACATTCTAAACGCGCTTCAGGCGGAAGTGAGGGTAAGAAGTGTCTAAGGCACAGAAAGCTGACTCTACTCCCAATGATGGCAACACCCATCAAATTCTGATGCAGAATCAGTGGCAATTCGGTTCTACCACAGGTGATAAAGTTTACGAACTGCGCATCCAGCTGTCCTCACCTGGAATCTTTCCACCAGCAAAAGCCGACATTCCTTTGCCGGGCTTACCTACGTTAGATGGGTTTCTGAAATTCCTTGCATTTCAGGCCGCACTGCGAAACGCGTTACAACTACGCCCCGATCTCGCTCAATCGCTTCTTTGGCAGTGGACTGGAGCCTTAAAAAATTTGGAGCAGTGGATTGATTTTTCGATTCCGATTCGCCGTATACAAATGGGAATAACTCCGCTTTATGATTGCTCAATCGGTTTACCAGTTGTTGCAGGTAACATGTGGGTTCCAGCCGGAGCATTCTTTGTTGAACAACAGTACAATTTAAGGCAGTATCCAGCAGTTGCTGATTCTATTTCGCTTCGACGGCGAGTTGCAGAACCATTGGAGAAACCCTTTAGACTTAAGTCGCAGCTCAATTCCAGTTCTGGTAAAAATAAGGCTTTAAACAATAGAGTTTATTACTCGTTGACAACTGAGTATGTGTTCTGCTTTCGGGGAGATGCAAACGGAGTTGAGCGCTTACTGCGTTTTGCTTGCGACAACAATATAGGCATTGGCAAAAAAACGACATTGGGATACGGTCGTATAGCTGCATTCAATATCTCAGGTCAAACTCAGTCAGACTCAACTTTAGCAATTTCCATACTTGATGGACAGCAGCGAGCGCTGTTAAAAACAGTGCCCTATTATTCTTTTCTTGCTCAACGAGAACAAGCACTGGAAAACAAGCTTCTGTTTGGTTGTGAACAATTCCGATTAGTTAATGCGTTGGAGACAGTAGGCGCTTGCTATCCGCCATACTGGCCAAAAGAAAATCAAGTCCACGTACTTCAGTACGGCACAATAATTACAGAGTATTCAGAATAGTATCATCGCTTGGTTCCTCTCGATCTGCCCCTCTTCCTGCTATCAGCAACCGCTCAATATAGGCTTCGATTTACAAACTGCAACCCGCTCCGCGGCGGAGCTTTTCTTGGTCCTACTACGCCTTCTACTGGCAGTTTGCAGGCCACGACCAGCGCAACCTCTTTCAGAGCATGGCACAGGGCTTTCGCTACGTCATCATCGACGAATTCCACTAGTACAGTGTAATCGAGATTATGAGTAGATAAGGGTAAGCGATAAAATACGTCCCAACGCGAAGCAAGGAGCAAAAGAAGGAGGTTTGCATGGGACGCAAAAAGCATATAAATAACGTCAGATTGCCGGGCGAAGAACGTAGCTACCTCAATCGGCTAACCCTGGGCGGCGTGAGGAGTGTACGCAAACTGAATCGGATAAAGATATTGCTGTTGAGCGATGAAAATCATCATCAAGGGCAGAAAACAGACCAAGAGATTGCCGAGAAGCTCGACACGAGCCTGTCGACGATAGACCGGATTCGGCGTCGCTATGTGCAAGAAGGGCTCGAGGCGGCGATTAGTGAAAAGCCAAGAAGCGGTCGCGCCCGCACCATCAGCGGCGAGCAACGGGCCAAAATCACCGCGTTGGCCTGTTCAGAACCGCCAGCGGGGCGTAGCCAATGGAGTTTGCGCCTGTTGGCGGACAAGGCGGTGGAACTCGAGTTGGTTGAGCACATCTCCCACAACGCCGTGGGCGAAATTCTGAAAAAAACACGGTCAAGCCTCACTTAGTCCGCCAATGGTGCCTGGGCAAACTGACGCCTACCTTTCTGGCGCAAATGGAATATATGCTAGCCATCTACGCCCGTCCCTTTGACCCGCTGCGCCCGCTCTGGTGTTTCGATGAGCGGCCCTGTCAACTGATTGGCGACACGCTCGTCCCCTTGCCCGTTGAACCCGGCAAGCCAAAACGACAAAACTACGAGTACGAGCGCCACGGCGTCTGCTCCGTTCTCCTGGCCGTGCAGCCCCTCACCGGACATTGCTTTGTGCAGGTACGAGACCGACGCACCGGACAGGACTACGCCGAGTTCATGGACGCCTTCGTCGAGGAACACTGTCCGCCCGGTGGTCAGATTCAACTGGTGCAGGACAACCTAAGCACGCACACCTACACCTCATTTTACAACGCCTTTGAACCGGCGAAGGCCTTCGCCTTGATGCAGCAAATTCAGATGCACTACACGCCCAAAAAGGCCAGTTGGCTCAACATGGCTGAAATCCAACTCTCGCTTCTATCTCGGCAATGCCTGAAGCGGCGCATCGCCTGTCAAGTCGAATTGAGCCGTGAAGTCCTCGCTTGGGTTGAAACGCGCAATCGAACCCCTGTTCCTATTCGCTGGCAGTTCACACCCGAAATGGCCCGCCAGACCTTCAACCGCTTTTACCCTAACCCATCAAAACTTCAATGACAGTGTACTACTACAATACAAAGCAGATGGCGAACTTTCTCTTCTTCATTTTGCTGTCCGAGGAGTGGGGTTATTTTGATAAGGGACGACGGCTCTGCCTGCTGTCGGCCACGCCGGATGCCAATACGCAGCGCTACCTAAACCGCATCCTGGGCGAAAACGGCTGGGCGTTGATTAGCCCGGAAACTGAGCCAGCTGAGGCGGCGACGCTGGCGACCACGCCCGTACTTGCCCCGCTGACGCTGCAAATTCGCACCGAGACCATCGAAGAATTTGCCGAGAACGAGGCCGCCACGCTGCGCGAGTGGCTGGCGGCGGGGGAGCACGGCGCGCTGATTTCCGGCTCGCTGCGCCAGATCAACCAGGCCTTTTATGCGCTGCGTTCCCGCCTCCACGAGACGCAGATGGGGCGCATCACGGGTGCGCAGCCCGTGGAGGCGCGGCGAGCGGACCAGTTCAAGGACTTAATCCTGGCAACACCGACCGTCGACATTGGCTACAACTTTAAGAAGCACGAAAAAGAGCGTCAGAATCTGGACTTCGTGGTGTTCGATGCGCGCTTTCAGGATGAATTTTTACAGCGCTTGGGGCGAGCCGGTCGCGTATTGGGCAAGCGGGTGACGGATACTCCTTCGCACGCGGTGGGCTTGATCAGCAAAGAAGCGGCTGTGACGTTGGCAGCGCTGGCGGCGGGGCGGCAGCTGGCGCGTGCAGAGTTCAACGAGCTGCTCCAGCACACGACGGCCCTGCCGCAGAAGGACGATTTTGTCGCCTATCTGCGCAACGGTGGTCTGGCCGAAAATGCTTATCCGCTCTACCGCCTGCGAGAGATGTTCGCCAAGCGAGATTATAACCAGTTGGAGAAATTGTTCGAGACTGTCCGCGAGCTCTTTGCACCCGGCAGCAGGCGTTCCTACAGCGGCATCGTGAGAGAGTTTAGTCGGTTAACCATCATTAACGGCTGGCTGCGCGAGCCACCCAATGCCTATTCGCGCGACAAGCTGCCAGAGATTGCCGCCGATTTCTTGGAGTGGCTTGAGGGAGCGCGACCCGACGCTATAGAGATCAAGCCACACCTTCCAGAATTATTAAAAGATGACAGCTTCAAACAGAGCCTCCAACATTACTGCAAAGCAGAGCAGGCGCTTATGCAGGCGCAGTTCAGCTTCCGCGACAGCTTTAGCGGGCCGGAGGGCTGGATTTATGACCCAGCCCATCTGCTCTCTTCGGCGGACGTGACGCGCTACGATCTAACGCACGTGATTCAAAATTACGACTATCGTTTCCTCGAGCGGGAAGCCATGAAGCGCATCAGCGACGAGCCACTGCCCGAAAAAGCGCTTTGTGTTCAGCTGCGCAGCCATCGGCAGCAGCGCCTGCGCGTTTCCCTGCGCTGGCAACCGCCCAAGCTGCTGCACGCCGGGTGGGACGCCGCTGCCTTTCAGCGCTGCTACGTCTCCGGCACACCCGTCGCGCTGCAGGGGTTGAAGCTGAAGGCGGACGAGCCCATTGCGCTGGAACTCAAAGAGGCCATCCGTACCCAGTACATTACCGCTCTCTTAGTACCCGATCCGCTCTGTGGCCTGCTGTTCAAAGAGACGCGCTTTCGGCAAATCTATCCCCGTGATCTCTTCGTCGACCTGAACGGCGTAGCGGTACAGTACCAGATTGTGCTGGGCACGGCAGCGTTGCTGATGTCGCCCCTGCTCAAGTGGGCGTTTCAAAAGTGGGAGAAAGAGGGGGATGAGGCCATCATTCTTTAGCAATATCCGCCAAGCAATCGGCGGCACAGGCAGAAACGTGACAATCACGGCCCGGACAAATCGGGCAAGTCGAACCGGCTGTGGGCCGTGACGGTCACGTTGACCGCCGCGCCTGCTGCTCGACTGGCTTAAGTGGCCACTCAGGCCGGTTGTTGATCAATCAAGCCAGTCGAGGTGACCGTCGCGGCCCGCTGGGAGAATGGATGACCCGTCAACGTGCGGGCCGTGATTGTCACCTCTCTTCTTTCTGTTCTACAACAAAAATCAACCTGAACCTTTACCAAACCATGCCCAACTCCCATTCCCTCCACGCCCTTGTCCTCAAGCTTACCGCCCAAAATCAGGGGACGCTGCACAGCACGGTGGGCGAGCTGGCACACGCGGCCTTTTACGCGGCGATTCAGGCCGCCGATGCGGAGTTGGCCCAGCGGCTGCACGATGCGCCCTCGCGCAAGGGCTTTGCGCTTTCGCCGCTCTACGGCTACTGGCAGTCGCCCGCGGACCAGCGCTTTCACATCAACCCCGGCCAGCCGGGCTGGCTGCGCGTGAGCCTGCTGGATGATGAACTCTTCGGTACCTTGATGCGCCACCTGATGACGCTGCGCCAGCCAACTATTCGCATCGGCGAGGTGCATCTAGCCATCGGCGAAGTGCTGGGCACGCCGGGCAGCCATCCCTGGGTCGGCTACACCACGGTGGAGCAGCTGCGCGCGCTGGGGGAGACGCCGCGCCGCTGGTCGCTGGAGTTTGCCAGCCCCACGGCGATCCGCTGGGGGCAGGCGGACGACGGCACGCGGCGCGTGGAGGTCTTTCCCCAGCCGCGCGTCGCCATCGCCAGCCTGCGCTCGCGCTGGGACGGGCTGGCGAGCGAAGAGTGGGGCACGGAGTTTGAGGCGTGGGTGGAGCGCAACATTGTGGTGGGGCGCGTGCACCAGTGGCAGACGGAGCCGATCCGCTACAAGAAGAACACCTACGTTGGCGGCGTGGGCAAGCTCGATTACCACCTGCTGGACAAATCGAAAAGCACCAGCAGCCGCGCCAACGTCGCCCACTTCAACCGGCTGCTGCACCTTGCCTTTTATGCGGGCATTGGCTATAAAACAACCCACGGGCTGGGTCAGATGAGGCTGATCTGATGAACGACTACTCGACGGACAACTACCTCCCGCTCTCCCGCATCAACCAGTTTAGCTACTGCGCGCGCCGCTTTTGGTACATGTACGTGCAGGGCGAGATGATCGAGAACGCGCACGTGACCCGCGGCCTGATCAACCACGAGCAGGCGCACGCGCCCGGCTACGAGACGACGCCCGCGGGCGTCGTCGTTCACCGGCAAATCTACGTCGTTAGCCACCGGCTGGGCCTCACCGGCATCTGTGATCTGCTGGAGGAGCACGCCGACGGCACGCTTCTGCCCGTGGAGTATAAGCAGGGGCGGCAGGGCAAGTGGAAAAACGATGAGGCGCAGCTTTGTGCCCAGGCGCTCTGCCTGGAAGAGATGCGCGGCACCACCATCGAGCGCGGCGCGATCTTCTACTTTGGCAGCCGCCGCCGCGTGGAGGTGCTCTTTAACAACGCGCTGCGCGAGACGACGCGCCAGCTTGTGCAGCAGATGCAGCTGGCGCTGGCCGAAGGAAAAATCCCGACCCACACGCCCTACCATCAGCGCTGTCGCGGGTGCAGTTTGTTCGATGTTTGCCTGCCGGATGAGACAAAGCAGCTACAGGTGGCGTGATACGGGATGTGTAAGCGTTGCGATGGGCCCGGTTGGTTATCAAATCGAATTTATGTAATCGACGGGCCGTCACGCATCCGATATTCACGCGTCACCTCTACAGAAACAAGATCGTTCAAATAGGAAGGAATTTCCTCCCCATGACGACCCTCTATTTAACCGAACCCTATTCCGTGGTGCGCAAAGATGGCGACACGCTGACCGTGAAAATCCCGGCCAACGAAGCGCTGGGCACGGCCAAGCGCTCGGTGCGCGTGCCGCTGATGAAGGTCGATCAGGTGGTGGTGCTGGGCGACAGCACGGTGACGACGCCCGCGCTGCTGGCGCTGCTGGCGCGCAACGCGGACATTTGCTTTTGCAACTACTGGGGCAAATTTCAGGGGCGGCTGGCCCCGCCGGTGAGCAAGAATGTCTTTGCGCGCACGGCCCAGTTTCGCGCCCACGAGGATTACCCGCGGCGCGTGGGGCTGGCCGCCCGCTTTGTGCGCGGCAAGCTGCACAACCAGCGCACTTTGCTGATGCGCAGCCGCCGCACGCTGATGGATGAAGCACACGCCGACCGCCTGGCCGATTCGATCCAAACTATCGGCGAAGCGATGGGCGAAGTCGACCGGCTGGAGGTGGAGGCGGAGGGGCCGCTGGATCCGCAGCGGCCGCAGTGGCAATCGGCGCTGGGCACGCTGCACGGGCTGGAGGGGGCGGGCGCGGCGGCCTTTTTCCGCAGCCTGGGGCTGCTCTTCAAGCACGATTTAGGTATCGAGGGCGGCTTTGCCGGGCGCAAGCGCCGCCCGCCCACGGACCCCATCAACGCGCTGCTGAGCTTTGGCTACACGCTGCTGATGAACCACACGTTGAGCGCCGTGCAGGTGGTGGGCTTTGACCCATACATCGGCTTTTTGCACAGCGAGGGCTACGGCAAGCCCGCGCTGGCGCTGGATTTGATGGAGGAGATGCGCACGCCCATCGTGGATTCGGTGGTGCTGACGGTGATCAACAAACAGATTTTGCGGGCGGGGCACTTTGAGGAAAAGTTTGGCGTCTACCACCTTTCGGCACAGGGGCGCAAGCTCTTTTTGCAGCAGTTCGAGCAGCGGCTCAACACGGAGATTCAGCACCCCATTTTCGAGTACAGGGCGAGCTATCGCCGCTGCCTGGAGCTGCAGGCGCGGCTGCTGGCCAAGTATCTGATGGGCGAAGTGCCGGTCTATCGACCCTTTCAAATTCGCTAGTTGCGCAAAAGAACGGAATCGCCTACAATGAGCAACAAGCCGACCACGCTCTACATCATCGCCTACGACATCAGCCACGACCGGCGGCGGACGAAGGTGCACAAAATTCTCAGCGGCTTTGGCCACTGGACGCAGTACAGCCTCTTCGAGTGCTACCTGAGCGAGAAGGAGTATCTACAGCTGCGGCAGCGGCTGGATCGCCTGTTGGATCACGAGCACGACAGCGTGCGCTTTTATGCGCTGTGTGGGGCCTGCCGCGAGCGGGCGGAGACGGTGGGCAGCGCCAAGCCCAAGGAGCCCGTGCTCTTTTTGGTCTAGCGGTTGGCAAATTTTTTTCGCTTGGAGGCGGGCGAGCATCCAAGCGGGCGGGCTGCCACCCGCTGATGCTCGCGGCCAATTCCTGGCTTCAGCCGCTGAATTGGGGCAAATTGCCGGGCAGCAGGCAGGTGAAGGGGCAAATTAGCCGCAGTTTGCCCAGTTTTTCTCGCTGCGCCGGTTGACGCTCGCGGGTGGGAGAATGGCCATCAAAACTAGGAGGATTTATGGGAATGCACGTCGATTTGAATGTTGAACGCCAGCCTAGTGGAGCGCTTTGCTCGAATTCCGGCTCAAATTTAGGGCAGCGACCGATGGCGTCACCACACCAATCAACCCAATCGAGGGATTGAAACTTTGACATGCCAACCCGCGGATGGACACGCGATCTGTCACCACACCAATCAACCCAATCGAGGGATTGAAACGTTTGTCGCCAGCTTTGCCGATACGTTCGCCGAGCGTCACCACACCAATCAACCCAATCGAGGGATTGAAACCACGATGCACTCGTGCAGATGGCGTTCCAGAACCGTCACCACACCAATCAACCCAATCGAGGGATTGAAACGCCAAAGGGACGACTTCCACAGCACGCCGAGGAGGACTGTCACCACACCAATCAACCCAATCGAGGGATTGAAACAACATCTCCTCCACCGCATTGATTTTGTCGGCTTTGTCACCACACCAATCAACCCAATCGAGGGATTGAAACTTCAACACACAGACCCGCCGAGCCATAACCGCCGCGTCACCACACCAATCAACCCAATCGAGGGATTGAAACTGTTTTCCCCAAGCCAAACTTGAGGCCAATTAGGCGTTTGGTCACCACACCAATCAACCCAATCGAGGGATTGAAACCGGCTGCTCGGCCATGATCTGCAGGGCGTAGTCAAGGTCACCACACCAATCAACCCAATCGAGGGATTGAAACATTGTTAAAAGCAACGTGCCTAACAATAGTACAAAGTCACCACACCAATCAACCCAATCGAGGGATTGAAACACGACAATTGAAGAGCCCGACCCCCGGCAATATGGGTCACCACACCAATCAACCCAATCGAGGGATTGAAACTCCACTCTCAAAAGCTCATCCCGTGTTGATAGAAGTCACCACACCAATCAACCCAATCGAGGGATTGAAACTATTAGTCACAAGCCCAGACGAAAGTATCCGCGTTGTCACCACACCAATCAACCCAATCGAGGGATTGAAACCGCAGTGGGCGTGGGAGCCGTTCCCACGCCAAACGGTCACCACACCAATCAACCCAATCGAGGGATTGAAACACCAGCAACGCGCACCAAAACCAAAAGAGCGCCCCGTCACCACACCAATCAACCCAATCGAGGGATTGAAACAGTCGTCAATGTCGGCGTGGTAGATGGTTCCGTTCGTGTCACCACACCAATCAACCCAATCGAGGGATTGAAACCACCTCGCGCCGGTAGGTGTACGTTTTGCCGTCGTGTCACCACACCAATCAACCCAATCGAGGGATTGAAACGAGAAAAACGGCAAAATCAAGCTGAAGAAAGTCGAGTCACCACACCAATCAACCCAATCGAGGGATTGAAACGTTGAGGGAGCCGGGGCCACGGTGCTGGGCTTGATAGGTCACCACACCAATCAACCCAATCGAGGGATTGAAACTACCTCGCGGCCCGTGCGCTGTTTCAGCCGCACAAGTCACCACACCAATCAACCCAATCGAGGGATTGAAACCGTCCCAAACCCATTCCTGGCGCCAGCCGACGCGCTGTCACCACACCAATCAACCCAATCGAGGGATTGAAACGCGCAGCGGACGCCACCTGTACCAGTTTTACCGTGTCACCACACCAATCAACCCAATCGAGGGATTGAAACCAGCGACATCGATAGTCTCAAGGACTTGGCCGCCCTGTCACCACACCAATCAACCCAATCGAGGGATTGAAACGTTGGCGTATCGGTGGGGGCCGCGCCGGGCGTGGGGTCACCACACCAATCAACCCAATCGAGGGATTGAAACGCCAGCAGCTTCCGGCGGGAACCGCGCGAGACCCACATGTCACCACACCAATCAACCCAATCGAGGTATTGAAACTCGCATTTTTGTCGACCTACTCGACCCCAACCCCGACCAGTCACCACACCAATCAACCCAATCGAGGGATTGAAACTGTCACGTGGAACCCCCACAGCAGGTTGATGACGTGTCACCACACCAATCAACCCAATCGAGGGATTGAAACAAATGTGGGCGTTGACAGGGACCGACATTGGCGCGGCGTCACCACACCAATCAACCCAATCGAGGGGTTGAAACCAACAAAAAAAGGCTTCCGTTTAACACGGAAGCCTTAGTTCCCATCCCACTCTAACCCCTCTCCCTCACCCTACTGAATTGCTCCCATGCAGCGCGTTGGCTTTCTGCTCAAGGTAAAACCCGAAATGCTCGACGCGTACAGGCGGCACCACGAGGCCGTCTGGCCGGAGATGCTGGCGGCGCTGCGGCGACACGGCTGGCGCAACTACTCGCTCTTTCTGCGCGAGGACGGCCTGCTCTTTGGCTACTTTGAAGCCGCAGAGAGCTTCCAGGCCTCGCTGGACGGCATGGCGACGGAGCCGATCAACCAGCAGTGGCAAGACCTGATGGCCCCCTACTTCGAAAGCATCGACGGCCAACGCGCCGGTCGGGAGCTGGTGGAGCTGGTGGAGGTCTTTCATTTGGATTGACAGCGAATGGCGAATGGTGAATGGTGAATTGCTAACGGTGAATGAGAAGAGGTCGACTCTTGTGACGGTGCTTTTTCATTCACCGTTCACCGTTCATCGTTCACCGTTCACCGTTTATCATTCACCGTTCACCGTTCACCATTTATCCGCGTTGGCAATAAACCCCAACAAGGAACCGCAACCCACGAACAACCAATCCCAATCCTCAAATCTCAAAGCGCCCGTTCCCTAGCACATATTTCCGTCTACGCCTGGGCCGCCTGCAGGTTATTGAGAATCAGCCCAATCGTCATCGTCCAGAACGCGCCGTTGACGTAGGGATTCTCCGCGTCCGGCCAGCCCGTCCAGTAGGTGGTGTTCATGGGGATGCGGTGCAGCCACTGCTGGATCGGGCAGTCGACGAGATTGTCCAGCCAGATTTCCATGGCCTGCAGGTACAACTCCATGTACTGCGGATCGTCGGGCGAGGGCGCGATGGCGGCCATTTCGTTGACGATGGCGTCGTACTCCTCGTTGCGCCAGCGCGAGTTGAACTGAGCGGGCTCGCCGGTCGGTCGGTAATACTTGCTCGTGTACATGTCCAGCGTGGGGAAGGGATCGCGCACGCTGCCGCCGTGGCCATTGAGAAAAATACTGGCTTCGCCGCTAGAAATGCGCGTGCCCGCATCGGCGGGCGTGACGTACTCCGCCTCGAAGCCGCCGCGGCGCAGCTGCTCGGCCAACACCGGCCCAATGTCGTTGAAGACGGCCCAGCCGTGCAGCGGCGCCTGGATGCGCTCGCCATCCTTGGCCCAAAAGCCGTCGCCATCCATCTCGTAACCCGCCGTGGCCATGCGCTCGGCAGCTTTTTCGAGATTGTGCTCGTTGGTGTCGTACTGTTCGAGCAGCGGCTGCGCGGCCTCGAAGTAGGGCAGCAGCGGGTCGTAGGCGGGGAAGGGCAGCTGCGTAAGAATGCCGGAGCCTTCGAGCGCCACGTCGAGCATCTGCTGCCGATCCACCGTGAGGCTGACGGCCCAGCGCACGTTTTTGTCGCTGTAGGGCGGCTCGTCGCAGTTAAACCAGATCGACGTCGGCCACCAGTCGATATAGCCGTAGGGCGGCTCCTTACCCGTGTGCGTGATCACGTTGGGCGCCGCATTCACCACCTGCTGAATCGTGGTCGCGCGCAGGTCGAGGCAGGAATCAATTTCGCCGTTGATCGCGAGCTGCGCGGCGCGCTCTTCGCTGCTCCACGGCAGCTTGATAATGCGCTCGACTTCGGGCAAATCGGTAAAGCCGGTGGTCGCGCCCCACCAGTCGTCGCGGCGGTCGATAATCTGCTGCTCCGGTCGCCAATCCACCACCTGGTAGGGGCCGGTGTGGACGGGCCAACCCTGTTCGGGGTCGTAGAAGACAAAGGTGGTGACATCCTCCACCCCGCTGTAGATATGCTCCGGCACCCACCAGATACCCGTGCCAAATTTGGCGCAGAGGTGGGTGAACCAGAAGCGCGGGCGCGGATCATTGAAAACGATGCGCGCCGTCGTGTCGTCGACGACCGTTGCCTCGCTGACCCAGTCGCTCAGCTCCGACGAGTTGCGCAACTGCGGTGCGTTCTGAATCAGCATGTTGATCGTGAAGATAATGTCGTTGGCGTCGAAGGCCTCGCCGTCGCTCCAGGCCGCGCCCTCGCGGGTGGTGATGGTCAGCTCGGTGAAGTCGTCGTTGTATTCGTAGCCCGTCGCCAGCCAGGGGATAACTTCGCCGGTGAAGGCGCCGTAGTAGAAGAGCGGCTCCATGGCGCCGAAGACGAGCCGCCAGCCCGCCGTGGAGGTGCCCGCCAGGTACGGGTTGCCCAGGCCGACATCGCGGAACTGACCGCCGTCGCCGTCGAACATAACGATGAGCGTGCGGTCGCGCGGAATCTCGCGCAGGCTGCCGTCGGCGACGGGTGCCTCGACGGGGGCGGGCGCTTGACCGGCGGGCTCGCCCGCAGCAGGACTGCCGGGATCACCGGGGGCTGGGGGATCGCAGGCCGTTGCCAGCACGCCGGCAGCGGCTAGTCCGCTCAGGCGTAAAAAATCGCGGCGATTGAGATTGTGAACCAGCTTGGGGGTGGACATGGAAAACTCCTTCGAGTGGTGGGTTGGCAAAGGAAGAGTCTAAAGTATAGCAAAGAAACGGCGGGGGCGCTAGGCGGATTTTTGTAACGATTGACCTTCAACTCACGACCGTCAGCGCCGGGAATTCTGCATCGAGCAGCGCGGCCAGCTGGCGCAACCCCCAGCGCTCGGCGCGCCGATGGCCCACCGCGATCACGCCGATGCCCGTCTCCGCCGCGGCCTCGCGCGCCGGCTGGCGAAACTGCCCCGTTACGTAAACATCGACGCCCGCGGCGTGCGCCCGTCGCACCAGCTCTTCAGTCATCGCCCCAACCACCGCCACCCGCGTCACGCGTCCGCTCGCCGGCGGCTGCATCTCCTCGATTCCGCCAAACTCATGCCGCGCCTCTTCACAAAAGACCTTCCACCCCCGCGGCGCAACCGCGCCGATCCTCCCCAGCGACCGCCCATTTTTCTCGCCAAACGCCTCGCGCGTGCGCAAACCAACCGCCCCCGCCCAATGTGCGTTGTCCCCGACGCTCAGGTGCACATCAAACGCATCGTGGGCGGCGATCACGCCGACGCCCAGCGGCAGCGATGTGGCGTCCAGCCTGTAGTGGCGGTGTAGAAAGATCGCGTCGAGCGCGTGCTGGCGCGCCCAGGCGGGCAGGTCGCCGCCGGGATCGAGCCGCAGACCGAGCCGGGCGACGTCGCCCTCGCGGGGGATGACGAGGGTGGCGGCGGGGCGATGGAGGAGGGGCAGGAGGCGGTCGAGAAAGGTGGTGAGGTCGGCGAGGGTGGGCATATGGAAATGGACGGTGGCCGGGTGAGTTGAGCCTTTACCCATCCTGAAATACATCCCAAATAGCAATGGGTTCATATCCCTGTTTTAAGGACACGAGTGGGATAGGATAAGGACATCAGTGCGTCTCAATTGGTTACAACGCTTGACGGACTCGCTCGGCTACTCTACAATCAGCAAAGCAAAGTACGCTACTTGCCGATAAAGTACACTCCTAGCTGAAAGGAGCCTTTTGTGTATAGAATGCCACCGACCGTCCCCATCTCCAACTTCCACAACGAGCAGGACGGAATTCTAAAGCTGATGTCGGAACGGATACAAAACGCAATGGTGGAGGAAAAGTGGGTTAATGCCAATGACACCATCTAAAAATCAACCGCCGCCGCGACTTTCCGTCTCTAGCTGGAGCCTGCGCCGCGCGCTGGGCGATCCCGCCTTCTACGGCCCAGAGGCGGGCCACGCCATTCCTGCCGACACGTACAATCGCGGCGACCTATCGCTGCTGGAGCTGCCGCAGGCTGTGGCCGACTTTGGCCTCCACACGCTGGAACTCTGCCACTTTCACCTGCCCACGCTCGATGCGGGCTATCTGCGCGAGCTGCGTGCATCGATTGAGGCGGCGGGTGTCGAATTGTTTTCGCTGCTGGTGGACGATGGCGACATCACCGATCCGCAGACGGGCGCGCGCGATGCGGCGTGGATCGAAAGCTGGGTGGAGGTGGCGGCGGCGCTGGGCGCGCAGCGAATGCGCGCGATTGCGGGCAAGCAGGAGCCAATGGCGGAAGCACTCGCGCTGAGCACGCAGCGATTGGGTCATCTGGCGGAGCGTGCTGCTGGAGAAGGCGTGCGGCTGATGACGGAGAACTGGTTTGCGCTCACCTCAACGCCGCAGGCGGTGTCGACGCTGCTGGAGGAGTTGGACGGTCGCGTGGGGCTTTGCCTAGACTTTGGCAACTGGCGCGGCGAGGAGAAGTACGCGGGCTTGGCGGCGATCGCGCGCTATGCCGAATCGTGTCACGCCAAGGCGCAGTTCACGGACGGCATCATCGATGGGGAGGACTATGCACGCTGCCTGGAAATCACAGCCGATGCTGGCTTTCGAGGGCCGTACACCCTTATCTTCGACAATAATGAGCCAAACGAATGGGCCGGTTTAGCCAAGGAGCGCGAGTATGTTTTGGCCTGCGGGGAAGACTGAGCTCAGTGGTAAAAACATCTACAATGTGCCTTTAGACGTATCGTAAAGGTGTACTTACTCACAACTCTTTGTTCACATTGTTTGTTACGCTCGTGGACAAGGAGTTTCTGCGTCTGTGCTGAATAAGGTCATTCCAGAAAATTGAAGATACCAACAATCCGCGTCCCCGGCACGCGCCAGAAGCGATTGGCATGACGAGCCTACGTGTGGCGCGTGCCGGGGACGCTATCCAGCGGCATACTTATTTTTTCTTGAATTGACCTAAAATACAATTCCGCTCTTCAGCCGTTCGCTGACATTCGTATAGGCACGCCACGGCGTGCCCATACAAATACTCATTAACCACGCGAAATCTGATCGAGCCATAAAATGCAACCGCAGAGACCCCCGACCGTGCCCAAGCCCAGCGAAGCGGAGAGCTGTCTGCTCAAAATGGCGGGCCACTATTTCCCGCTCAACAGCGCAGACAAAGCGTTTCTAACGCAGCTCGAGCAGGATGTACATCACTTCGACGAGCGCCAAATCATCCGCCGAGAGGGCGACCCGCTGCGCCACCTCTACGTCGTGCAGGCGGGCTGGCTCTACTCCAGCCGCATTCTGCCCGGCGGCCAGCGGCAGGTGCTCCGCGTCTACTACCCCGGCGACATCGTCGGCATGACTGATGTGGCCTTCGCGCACGCCAGCTCCACGCTGGAAACGGCGACCCCCAGCGCGCTTTGCCCCTTCCCCAAAAACGCACTCGACCCCGTCTTCCAGGCCCTGCCGCGATTGACGGCCCTGATGTTTAGCCTCGGCATGGTGCAGCAGGTGGTGCTGCTGGATCGGCTGCGCGCCATGGGGCGGATGAGCGCCCGCGAGTGGCTCGTCCACTTCCTGCTGGAAATTGTGAGCCGTCTGCGCATCACCAACCCCGGCATGGACGCCGAATTTTCGCTGCTGCTCACCCAGGAGACCATTGGCGACGCGCTTGGCCTCACCAATGTCTACGTCAGCCGCACCCTCCAGGGGCTAGCGGACGATGGCCTCATCGAGCGCGACAACGGCCACGTGCGTCTGCTGCAGGAGGCAAAAATGCAGCAAATGGCCGACTTCATCGACCGCTACGGTCGCGTTGATATTTCGTGGTTTCCCAGCACGAACGAGTAGCGCTCAAAAATTTAGCGGCCCCTCCTGTATCACGGCACAAGTTTGCTGACATATATCCTCACTTTAAACCAGTTTAAGGAGCAGCGCGCCCCCAGCGTGCTATCTTTTTTTTGCTGCACACGCCACTTAGTCGGTGCAATATAAACAAGCTGGTTGACATCCCCGTCTGACAACCATCCCCTGCTGCAAACAAAATTGTGGCCAGGCGCTGCCTGGTGATTTCTGGTGATTTCGTGGCGCCTGCCGCGCTGTACATGCTCGCGCCCTGAAATTTAATCGGATGCGACACCAGAGGCATCGCGCCAAAGGTAAAGCGTCAACTGGAGGAAAACATGGCAGTAAACCTAAAACCGTTTGAACACCAAACCATTGTGATCACCGGCGCATCGTCCGGCATCGGCTTGACGACGGCGCGCATGGCGGCCGAGCGCGGGGCGCGCCTCGTTCTCGCCGCGCGCAGCGAAGAGGCGCTGCGCCAGCTTGTGGACGAAGTTACGGGGCGCGGCGGCCAGGCCGTCCACGTCGTCGCCGATGTGAGCAAGCGCGAAGACGTGCGCGCCATTGCCCGCCGTGCCGAGGAGGCCTTTGGCGGCTTCGACACGTGGGTCAACAATGCCGGCGTCTCAATTTATGGTCGGCTCGAAGAAGTTCCTGTGGAGGAGATGCGTCAGCTCTTTGAGACCAATTTCTGGGGGCTGGTCTACGGCTCGCTGGAGGCGGCGGCGCATCTCAAGCAGCGCGGCGGCGCACTCATCAATATCGGCAGCGTGCTCTCCGACCGCGCGATTCCTTTGCAGGGCATCTACTCAGCCAGCAAGCACGCCGTCAAGGGCTTCACCGACGCCCTGCGCACGGAGCTGGAGGAGGAGGGCGCGCCCATCTCGGTGACGCTGGTCAAGCCCAACGCCATCGACACGCCCTACGTGGAGCACGCCAAAAACTACATGGACGAGCGCACCGACGTTCCGCCGCCCGTCTACGCGCCGGAAACGGTGGCGCGCACAATTTTGCACTGCGCCGAACACCCGCAGCGCGATGCGATTGTCGGCGGGGGCGGCAAGTTCGTCTCCGTGCTGGGGCAAGTCGCGCCGCGGCTGATGGATGCGCTGATGGAGAACGTCTTTGTCGAGCAGCAGAAGCAGGATGCGCCGCCGCGTCCGCGCTCGCAAAACGGGCTGGACGGCCCGTCCGGCAACCTGTCGCAGCGGGGCGACTACGACGGCTACGTCTTCGAGCACAGCCGCTACACGCGCGCCGCCCGCCATCCGGTAGCGACGGGCGCGGCGATTGTCGGCGTGGCGCTGGCCGCTGCCGCCCTACAAAGTGCCCTGCGCGATGGCGCATAGCCCAGCGTGAGCGCCGCAACGATTAACCAATTTCAATCCGCCACCCAACCGGTGGCAGAACAAGGAGAATTTCCAACTATGAAAACAATCAACCCCATTTACCGGCTTCCCCTGCTGGCCGTTGCGCTCGTCGCGCTGCTGGCGTCGGGCTGCGTCGCCGTCTCTTCGAGCGAGATGCAATCCAGCCAGATGCAACAGAGCGGGCAGACGATTCCGCAAATTCCGGACCCGATGAACATCCAGCCCGAAGGCCCCGCGCCAGACTTTGCGCCCGACATGGACCCGCAGATGCTGGCCGTGATCGAGCAGTTGATGTCCTACGAAGCGCCGCCCTTTCCTGAATTGACGGCCTTCCAGGTGCGCAACGCCAAGCTGCCCGCCGAAGCCGTGGCGGACCTGCTGACGCAGAACGGCCTGCCGCCGCAGGAGCCCATGGTCGACATCGCCCACCGCGTGCTGCCCGTTGGCCCGGAGGAGGGCGTGCTGGTGCGCACCTACACGCCGCTGGAGGGCGAAGGCCCCTTCCCCGTGATCGTCTACTTCCACGGCGGCGGCTGGGTCATCGCTGACCTCGACACCTACGAAGCGGGCGCGGCGGCGCTGGCGGCCAAGACCGGCGCGGTGGTCGTGTCGGTCGCCTATCGGCAGGCCCCCGAGCACGTCTTTCCCACGGCGCACGAAGATTCGTTTGCCGCCTATCAGTGGGTCGTGGAAAACACCGCTGAGCTGAACGGCGATCCCAGCCGCATCGCCACCGCTGGCGAGAGCGCTGGCGGCAACCTGGCCGTGGCCGTGGCGCTGATGGCGCGCGACCGCGGCGTGTCGCTGCCGGTGCATATCGTCTCCGTCTATCCCATCGCCGATGGCGACGTGCAGTCCCCCAGCTACGACGAATTTGCCATGGCCCTGCCGTTGAGCCGCGGCTTCATGGAGTGGTTCTTCGACCGCTACAATGCGGACTGGCGCGAGACGGAAGAGCCGCTGATCGGGCTGATCGACGCCGACCTGAGCGGCCTGCCGCCCGTCACGATTATCAACGCCGAAATCGATCCGCTGGCTTCGGACGGTGAGGAGTTGGCGGCGGCGCTCGAAGCCGCTGGCATCGAGGACGTGGTGCGCGAATTCTATCCCGGCGTCACCCACGAATTCTTCGGCATGTCCGCCGTGCTGGAGCAGGCCGTCAACGCACAGGATTTTGCCGCCTCGCGTCTGACCGAAGCCTTTGAGATGGCGGGCGAGATGGGCGCGGACATGGAAAGCGATATGACCAGCGACGCCGGCACGATGATGGCGGGCGAAGCCATCATCGTCGAGGAGGGGCTGATGGGTCCTGAGTCCGCGCTGCACGATGTCGAGGCCGATCTCTACGTTGTCTCCAACGTCAACGGGCAGCCGGGTGCGATGGACGGCAACGGCTTTATCTCACACATTCAGCCGGACGGCACGATTGCCGCGCTGCGCTGGATCGACGGCGAGGCCGAGGGCGTCACGCTCAACGCACCCAAGGGCATGGCTATCGACGGCGATACGCTCTACGTGGCCGACATCGACGCCGTGCGCCTCTTCGACCGCGTGACCGGCGAGCCGATTGACTCGTGGACAGTCGACGGCGCGACCTTTCTCAACGACGTCGCGCTGGGGGCGGACGGCACGGTCTACGTGACCGACACGGCCATCGAGTTTACCGAGAGCGGCGCGCAGCCTTCCGGCACGGCCACCATCTACCGCTTCGACGCGGAGGGCACGCCGGAAGTCGTCATCGAGGGCGATGAACTGAACGGACCCAACGGCATTGCGATGGTGGCCGACGGTCAGTTTGTCACGGTCACCTTTAGCACCAACGAGGTTTATCAGGTGAGTGCCGACGGCATGCTTGCATCGGCCATTACGCTGCCCCAGGGCCAGCTCGACGGCGTGGTCGCGCTGGACGACGGCTCGCTCCTCGTCACCAGCTGGGAAGCCATGGGTGTCTACCGCACCGAGGGCGCGGAGGACCTGGAGCCGACGCTGGTGGTCGAAAACGTCAACTCGCCCGCCGACATCGGCTACGATGCGGGGCGCGATCACCTGCTGCTGCCGCTGCTGCAGGAGAATCAGTTCCAAATCGTGCCGCTCTCTTCGAACGGGGGTTAATACAGCGTCAGGCAAAGCTGTGAGCAGTTAGACGTAGGTGCGGCTTGTAGCCGCACGATTATGACATACCCCTTCGCTACTCTTGAAACTGAAGGGGTATGTTACATTTGCGCTGCTGCTAAAAAACGCTCCGTGGTCGCACAGGTCAGCGGAGCCGTCAAGTTTTGTCATTTCCGTTTCCATGGGCATGACAAAACGAATCAAAGCGTCAAATCACTCGGTCGAGTAAACCCCTCACTCCCGCCGCGGCTCCTTGACAAACAACGCCGCCACCGCCAGCCCAAAGGGCAGCAGCGCCGACAGCGTCAGCACCAGGCCGTAGCTGCCAAAGGCATCGCGGGCGAGGCCAAAGGGCATGGGGCCCAGCGCAGAGGCGGCCACGCCAATCGTGGTGGCAACGCCCGTGATCGCGCCCAGATGCAGCCGACCAAAGTATTTGGCCCAGGCCACGCTGCTCACGGCCCGCTGCAAACCCATCATCACCCCCAGCAGCGCGCCGTAGGCCAGCGCCAGCGCCACGCTGCTGAGCACCTGCGCCAGCAGCAGTGCCGCCCCCTGCAACACAAGCGCCACGGCCAGCAGCCCGCGCGCGGGGAAGCGGTCGATCAGCCAGCCGCCCAGCAGCGCGGAGAGCGCCACGGCCACGCTCAACGGCGCAAAAACGGCAATCGCAATCTGCTCGTCCAGCCCGCTGTCCGTCACGATGCTGACCATGTGAAAGGTTAGCCCCGTGCCCATCATGCTGATGGTGGCAATGCTGGCGGCGAGAATCCAGAAGATGCCCGTGTTGCGCGCCTCGGCCAGCGTCCAGTTGTCCTCGGTAATCTCATTCTCCGAATCCTCATCCAGCTCCGCCACCATCTCGCTTTCCAGCGCCTGTTCCAGCGACGATTCCAGCGAATCCGCACGCGCCTTGCGCTTGGGCCGTCGACCGTCCGGCAGCAGGCCAAACATCTCCGGCTGCTCGCGAAAGAAGAAGACGATCACCGGAACCATAATTGTCCACAGCGCAAAGCCAAGCATCACGTAGGTCCAGCGCCAGCCGACCAGCGGAATCAGCCAGCCCAGCAGCAGCGGAAAGCTGCCCGTGCCCAAGAGCGCGCCGATCACCCCGGAGAGGCCCAGCACCACGCCGCGTCGCCGAATCCACCAGTTGTTGATCAGGTTGGTGCTCACCAGGCTGAGGCTGCCCTGCCCCAACATCCGAATCAGCACAAAGCCGATGCCGAGCATCAGCGCGTTGCGCACCTGGCCCATGTAGAGGCAGGCCCCACCAAAGAGCACGGCCACCACCACGGCCACCGCCCGCGCGCCGCGCCTGTCGATCTGCCGCCCCACAAAGGGCAGCGCAAAGCTCCCCGTCATCGTGCCGATGGCGTAGAGCGTGCTCACCAGGCCGCGCGAAATGCCCAGCTCGGCAATAAAGTGCTCGATGAAGACCGAAACTGCATAGGTCTGGCCGGGGCTCGTCATCACCATGCCCAGCGTCCCCGCCAGCATGATGATCCAGCCGTAGTAAAAGGGCGTGGCGTGGACGATGGTAGAGGCGCTGCGGACGGTGGGGCGGTGGACGGTGAGAGATTTGAACATGGGAGATTGGAGATTGGTAATTGGTAATTGGTAATTTCGTCGACTTCGTGTATGGTGAGTATGGTCGCGTCCCCGGCACGCGCTACATAACGGTTGGCATCACCACCATCGTTCAGCGCGTGCCGGGGACGCTTTGACCCGTTTCAAAGTTTACCAGCTTACCCCATCCACCCCGTAATAGATGGAGGCTCGCTCGCCAAATGCAAAAAATTCTTTTGTTAATTCTGCTCCTGGCCCTGCCCATCGGCTGCAGCGTGCCCGCGCCCACCGTCACCTCGCCCAGCCCTACGGTCGACGCCGCCGCCGCGGCCCCTGCGCCGCCGTCCGCCAATCCGGCGTCGGCGACAATTCCAGACGCGCCGTCCGCTGCCGCCCTCGATTTCCCACGCACCTTTACCATCGATCCCGCCGCCTCCGAAGCGCGCTACAAGGCACAGGAGGAATTCTTTGGCCGCGCCGTCCAGGTGTGGGCACCCATCACCGTGCCGCTTGCCCGCACGAGCGAGATCCGCGGCGAATTCGTGATCGACGTGGTCGACGTAAATGGGGCAGCGCAGCCGCACATCGTCCAAGGCGCCATCGAAGTCGATCTGCGCACGCTCGCCAGCGACAGCGACGAGCGCGACGAGCGCGTCCGTGACTTTTACCTGGAGACGGCGGACTTTCCCCTTGCGCTCTTTGTGCCCACCGAAGTCGCCGCCTTTGCAGCGGGCTACACGCCGGGCAGCCCCACGGAATTTCAACTGAGCGGCGACATGACGATCCGCGAGGTCACGGCCCCCGTCACCTTCAACATCAACGCCACGCTCGATGGCCCCACCCTCAGCGGCGTCGCCACCAGCACCCTGCTGTTGAGCGACTACAACATCGCGCCCCCCAACATGGCGGGCTTTGTCAAGGTGGAGGACGAGCTGCTGGTGACGGTCGAGTTTACGGCGCGGGCGCAAGAATAGAAGGTGAATTGGGCGGACTAGGCAGATTAAATATAGCCTCAAATAACTTTCTGAGGGCGCTTTCCTCAGAAACTTTTTTGACGCTGTATTAAAGCGGATATCTCTTGAATCCATCTTTATCCAACCAATCCGCATTTCATTTTCCCCGTTTGACAACTTGCCCCAACTGCGCTATAAATTGCGTAGTTTCATTTCGCCACGCGGGGCAGCGCTGCCCCCACCCGTCGCTTCGACCGGTTACTTCGACAGCTTTCTTCGACAGACGACCCAGCCACCGACGGCCCCAAGTATCGACTCATGTCGATTGAACGCTACCATTACCTGTAAATTTAGCGCCAACGCCACTGTTTTACCCAGCGCTGCGTGCTTTTCTACCCACCTTGTATCCAACCGACCGGCGCAACGGCGCGCTGCGTTTCCCATTCCCCTTGTGATTAGGAGATTTTTATGACGCACTCGAAAAATTCAGATACCCTCTCGCGGCTCAACGGCTCGCTGACGCGCCGCCGCTTTCTGCAGCTGAGCGCGGCGGGCTTCTCGGCAGCCGCCGTGGCCGCCTGCGTGGCCCCCGCCGCCGTAGAGACGGGCGCGGACAGCGCCGCCGACGCCGCGCCGGGCGAGCCGCAAGCGGGCGGCACGCTGCGCCTGATGGGCCACCAGGAGGTCGCTGGCCTCAGCCCCGCCGATGAAGGGCCCAGCGTGCAGGCAACGATGATTCGCGCCATCCACGATTCATTGCTGCTCGACGATGAAAATCTCGACACGCAGCCGCTGCTGGCCGAATCCTACGAGGTCGCCGAGGATGGGCTGACCTACACCTTTAACTTGCACGAGGGCGTACTCTTCCACGACGGCACGGAGCTGACCGCCGCCGACGTGAAGTACACCTTTGATTTCTACCGCGACGAAGCCAACGCCACGGCCATCATCAACCAATTCCTCGGCGTCGGCTCCATCGATACGCCCGATGATTACACGGTCGTCGTCAACATGGCGGAGGTGAACGCCGCCTTCCTCACCTCCGGCGCACAGGTCTGCATCGTCCACGCCGGCCATCACGCCGAGCTGGGCGAAGACCTTTACCGCACCGACCCGATTGGCACGGGTGCTTTCCGGCTCGTCGAGTTTAATCCAGCAGAGGTTGTGGTTGTGGAGGCGTTCGAGGAGCACTGGCGCGGTCGCCCGTACTTTGACGAAATTCGGCAGGAGGTCGTGCCCGAACCCTCGGTGCGCACGATTGCGCTGGAAACGGGCGATTCCGATTCGACGCTGTGGCCGCTCCTGGTGGAAGATAGCCTGCGCTTGCAGGAGGACCCCAACTTCACCGTCATCAAAACCTCGACGGGCGGCGTCAAGCACTTCCCGCTCAACAACAAGCTGCCCCAGCTTTCGGACAAGCGCGTGCGCCAGGCCATGATGTACGCCCTCGATCGCCAGCGCCTCATCGATGACCTGTGGGACGGCGCGGCGACGGTGGCCCACACCAACCTCGGCCCCAAATTCACCTTCTACTCGCTCAACGATGACCCCGATATCAAGCGCTACGAGTATGATCCGGAGCAGGCCAGCGCGCTGCTCGACGAAGCGGGCTGGACGATGGGCGACGACGGCGTGCGCGAGCAGGACGGGATGAAGCTGAGCTTCACCTGCACCACCATCACCGGCGACAGCGCGCGCCGCCCGATTGCCGAGCTGGCGCAGCAGTTTCTGGCCGAAGTGGGCATCGATATGCAGCTCGCCGAAGCGCCGATCTCCAGCATTCTCGATGGGTTGACGGGCGGCACCATCGACGCCTCGCTCTTCAACTGGACCTACGGCTCCACCGACCCCGATCCCTCCAGCACGCTGCGCTCGGACGGCGGCCAGAACTGGAACTCATTTGAGAACGAACGGGTGGACGAGCTGATCGACCTGGGCCTGCGCACGGTCGATCCCGACGAGCGCAAAGAGTATTACGACGAGATTCAGCGCATCGTGGTGGAAGAAGTCCCCATGCTCTATCTGCAGTGGGACGACTGGTACAACGTCTTCACCGACCGCGTGCAGGGGCTTCCGGTGGAGGCCAACGACGCCTTTACCATCTACTTCAACGGCCTGCCCGAATGGTGGCTTGATCCCGCTTAGCGTTCAGTGGCGCAGCGCAATCTCGTTTAGGGGGCAGCGCTTGGTTTAGTGGTAGAGGCGCAGCGCGCTGCGCCTCTACCACTAGCGTCCCCTCGTGCGACCAGCCCATCCGCAAAGCCAACACCCCCCGCCTTCCGCGCAGAGAAGAGCGCCCAAACCAAAACCGTATCTACCGCGATCCGTCGCATTCCCGTCTTAGTGGCTCCCCGCCAGACTAACGTCTTACTCAACTCAACAGACAATCGATTCTAAGGAGAACCCCGATGAAACGTACGATCTTTAACTTTCTGCTGCTGGTCGGCCTGCTCGGCCTCGTGCTGGCGGCCTGTGTGGCCCCCACGGCGGCGCCAGCGAGCGACGGCGAAGCCAGCGGCGACACCGATGCCACGGCCAGCGAGGAAGCGACCGGCGGCGAGATGGTCTGGGTCGGCCACCAGGAAGTGGCGGGCCTCAGCCCCAGCGACGCCGGCCCCACCGTGCAGTACGCCATGATCAGCAACATCCACGATGGGCTGCTGGGGGTGACGCCCAACTACGAGCTCGAACCGCAGTTGGCCGAATCGTACGAAGTTTCCGAAGATGGGCTGACCTACACCTTCAACCTGCGCCAGGATGTCGTCTTTCACGACGGCTCTCCCTTTACCGCCGAAGATGTGAAGTACAGCATCGACTTCTACTCGGACGAGGAGACGGGCTCGTCGCTCGCCGGTGAGTATGCGGGCATGGAATCGGTGGAGACGCCGGACGACTACACCGTCGTTGTCAACATGGAGGAGCCCAACGCCTCGTTCCTGCCCTTCGCGATGACAAACTTCATCGTGCCGTCGGACTATCACGCCGAGGTGGGTGAGGATATCTACCGCACGCAGCCGATTGGCACGGGCCCGTTCCGCCTCGTCGAATGGATTCCGGCGGAGTACACGCTGCTGGAGGCCAATGAGGACTACTTCCTCGGCCGGCCCTCGCTGGACACGTTGCGCCAGGATGTGGTGCCGGAAGATTCCGTGCGCGCGATTGCGCTGGAGACGGGCGAGGCCCACTACGCCACGTGGCCGCTGCTGGTAATCGACAGCGAGCGCCTGCGCGATTCGGGCGAGGGCTACACCGTTTACGCCTCGCCCGCCAACTCCGTCAAGCACTTCCCGCTCAACAACAACCACCCCATCCTGGGCGATGTGCAGGTGCGCAAGGCGATGATGCACGCGCTCGACCGCCAGCGCATTATCGACGACCTGTGGGAAGGTGCCGCCGAGATTGCCGACACAAACCTGACGCCCGCCTCGCCCTACCACACCACCGAGGGCATCACCACCTACGAGTACGATCCGGAGCTGGCGATGCAGATGCTGGAAGAAGCGGGCTGGGTCGATGAAGATGGCGACGGCGTCCGCGAGAAGGACGGTGAGCCCTTCACCTTCACCTGCACCACCATCACCGGCGATCAGGCGCGTCGGCCGATTGCCGAGCTGGCACAGCAGTTCTTCGCCGATGTCGGCATCGATATGCAGCTGGAGGAAGCGCCCATCTCATCGATTCTGGACGGGCTGCGCGCGGGCGAAATCGACTGCTCGCTCTTCAACTGGACTTACGGCAGCGCCACCGACCCCGAAGCGGACACGCTGCGCTCCACCGGTGCCAACAACTGGTCCAACTTTGAAAACGAGCGCGTGGACGAGCTGCTCGCGCTCGGCCTGCAGGAAGCCGATCCCGAAGCGCGCGCTCCCTACTACGCGGAAGTCCAGCAGATCGTGTCGGAGGAGGTCCCCTTCCTCTACCTCCAGTTCGATACGTCCTACGACGTCTTCCGTCCTGAAGTCACGGGCCTGCCCGCTCCGGAAGATACCGTCAACGGCAACGACCTGATGGATCGCGCCTACATGCTTGGTCTGGGTGGCTAGTACACTGTCATTGAAGTTTTGATGGGTTAGGGTAAAAGCGGTTGAAGGTCTGGCGGGCCATTTCGGGTGTGAACTGCCAGCGAATAGGAACAGGGGTTCGATTGCGCGTTTCAACCCAAGCGAGGACTTCACGGCTCAATTCGACTTGACAGGCGATGCGCCGCTTCAGGCATTGCCGAGATAGAAGCGAGAGTTGGATTTCAGCCATGTTGAGCCAACTGGCCTTTTTGGGCGTGTAGTGCATCTGAATTTGCTGCATCAAGGCGAAGGCCTTCGCCGGTTCAAAGGCGTTGTAAAATGAGGTGTAGGTGTGCGTGCTTAGGTTGTCCTGCACCAGTTGAATCTGACCACCGGGCGGACAGTGTTCCTCGACGAAGGCGTCCATGAACTCGGCGTAGTCCTGTCCGGTGCGTCGGTCTCGTACCTGCACAAAGCAATGTCCGGTGAGGGGCTGCACGGCCAGGAGAACGGAGCAGACGCCGTGGCGCTCGTACTCGTAGTTTTGTCGTTTTGGCTTGCCGGGTTCAACGGGCAAGGGGACGAGCGTGTCGCCAATCAGTTGACAGGGCCGCTCATCGAAACACCAGAGCGGGCGCAGCGGGTCAAAGGGACGGGCGTAGATGGCTAGCATATATTCCATTTGCGCCAGAAAGGTAGGCGTCAGTTTGCCCAGGCACCATTGGCGGACTAAGTGAGGCTTGACCGTGTTTTTTTCAGAATTTCGCCCACGGCGTTGTGGGAGATGTGCTCAACCAACTCGAGTTCCACCGCCTTGTCCGCCAACAGGCGCAAACTCCATTGGCTACGCCCCGCTGGCGGTTCTGAACAGGCCAACGCGGTGATTTTGGCCCGTTGCTCGCCGCTGATGGTGCGGGCGCGACCGCTTCTTGGCTTTTCACTAATCGCCGCCTCGAGCCCTTCTTGCACATAGCGACGCCGAATCCGGTCTATCGTCGACAGGCTCGTGTCGAGCTTCTCGGCAATCTCTTGGTCTGTTTTCTGCCCTTGATGATGATTTTCATCGCTCAACAGCAATATCTTTATCCGATTCAGTTTGCGTACACTCCTCACGCCGCCCAGGGTTAGCCGATTGAGGTAGCTACGTTCTTCGCCCGGCAATCTGACGTTATTTATATGCTTTTTGCGTCCCATGCAAACCTCCTTCTTTTGCTCCTTGCTTCGCGTTGGGACGTATTTTATCGCTTACCCTTATCTACTCATAATCTCGATTACACTGTACTAGTAGTCCAGCAATCTTATTTTGACGGGTACGGGCACGCCATGGCGTGCCCGTACGGTCGCTGCCGCACCCGTCAAACTTTGTTTGGTCAAGCAATAGGTTCAGTTGACATGTTGCTGAGCGGGCCAATTTCCCAGTGTCAAACGTACCAAAACACCGGTCAGCGTACTTGTACCACTATTAGCACCGAACAGGTCTAAACCTCTCCAATCAACCATGCTTCAATTCCTCGTTTCCCGCCTGCTCCAGGGCGCACTCGTTATTTTCCTCATCAGCGTGGCGACCTTTGCCATTATGCGCCTTATGCCCGGCGACCCGGTGATGCTGCTGCTGGGCGAGGGCGACATCCAAATTACCGAGGAGCAGATCGAGGCGATCCGCTCGCTTTGGGGGCTGGATCGGCCTTACCACGAGCAGTATCTGACGTGGGCGCGCAACATGTTCACCGGCAATTTTGGCGAATCGATCATCCGCCGCGGCGTTCCCGTGCGCGACATGATCTTCGATGCGCTGCCAGTGACGGGCCAGCTTAACGTGCTCGCCATCGGGCTGGCGCTGCTGATTTCGATTCCCTTTGGCATCCTCGCGGGCGTCTACCGCAATTCCATCTTCGACTACATCGCCACCATCGGCGCGTCGGTGGGCGTGGCGCTGCCCAACTTTTGGTTTGGCTTGATAGGCATCATTGTCTTTGCGCTCTGGCTGCGCTGGGTTCCGCCCTTTGGGCTGCGCTCCTGGCAGGGCTACATTCTGCCCGTGATCGTGCTGTCCACCGAGCAGATGGCCGTCTTCACCCGCGTCATGCGTGGGGCGACCATCGAAACGCTCAACCAGGATTACGTGCGCACGGCCACTGCCAAGGGGCTCGCGCGCCAGTCGGTGGTGCTAAACCACGCCGTGCGCAACGCGCTGCTGCCCGTCGTCACCGTGATCGGCTTTCGCATTGCGTTTTTGTTTAGCGGAACCATCGTCGTCGAAACGATCTTTGCGCTGCCGGGCATCGGTCGCCTCTTTGTCGACTCCGTCTTCCGGCTGGATTACCAGGTCGTGCAGTCGATTGTCGTGCTGCTGGCGACCCTGGTCGTCGCCGTCAACCTGCTCACCGATCTGACCTACGCGCTGGTCGATCCGCGTATTCGGACGGACTAGCAAAGGCTATCCCACCGGCGTCCCGTGCGCTTGTCGCAGAGAGCGCCGACCGCACCACGCCTTACCCCTTGCCCCACCCCTTGAGGAATTCTCCATGGCCGTCGCCTCTTTAGATAGACCCGCAATTGTAGTAAAAAAGACGGAGCGCCGCTCGGAATGGCAGCGCAGCTGGCGACGCTTCCAGGCCAATCGCGTCGCTATTTTGGGGTTGCTATTTATCATCGCCATCTGCCTGGTGGCAGTTTTTGCCGGCGTGCTCGCGCCGCACGACCCCACCTTTAGCTTTCCCGGCAAGCGGGGCGCACCGCCCGAAGCGGGCCATCTCTTTGGCTTTGATCACATCGGGCGCGATCTCTTTAGCCGCATCCTCTACGGCGCGCGCCCGGCGTTGACCGTGGGGCTCGTCTCCACCTTTATCTCGGTTACCATCGGCGTGGCGGTGGGTGCAGTCGCTGGCTACTTTGGCGGCTGGGTGGATATCGTGCTCTCGCGCATCATCGATACGCTGATGGCCTTTCCATTGCTCGCGCTGCTGATTGTCCTGGCCGCCGTGCTGGGGCCGAGCCTCACGACCACTGTCACCGTGATTGGGCTGACGACCTGGGCGCGCTTTGCCCGCGTCGTGCGCGCGGATGTGCTTTCGGTCAAGCGCACGGACTTTATCACCGCCTCGCGCGCGGTGGGCCTGCGCGATGGGGGCATCATCTGGCGCCACGTGATTCCCAACATTCTCAGCCCCGTGATCGTGCTGGCTTCGCTCGGCATCGGCAGCATCATCATCCTTGAATCGGCGCTCTCGTTTCTGGGCCTCGGCATCCAGCCGCCCAATCCCTCCTGGGGCGGCACGCTGGCGGACGGTCGCGCGCTGATTCGCCAATATCCGCTGATCACCATCTTCCCCGGCCTCATGATTTTCCTCACGGTGCTCGCCTTTAACTTCGTCGGCGATGGCCTGCGTGACGCGCTCGATCCGCGCGAGCGCTCGGACTAAACAGCCCACCACTTCCACAAACCACCGATGTCGCTCTCCGATCAAATTCAATCCATCATCGAGCAAAGCGGCGCCGAAATGGGCGTCGCTTTATTACACGTCGAACGGGACGAAGCCATCGAACTTGCTGCCGACGTCTCCTTCCCGCTTTGTAGCGTCCTCAAAATCCCCGTGCTCTGCGAAGCGTTGCGCCAGATCGAGCTGGGCGCGTTTACGCTGGCGGATCGCAGGCCGCTAACGGCCCCGATCAAGAACATCGGCAGCGGCGTCTTGACCTACCTGGAGGATGGGCTGACGCCCACCGTGCGCGATCTGCTGACGCTGATGATCATCATCAGCGACAACACGGCGACCGACATGATTTTGGAGCGCATCAACGTGCGGTCCGTCAACCAGTTTATGCACGACCTAACGCTGACCGACATTCACATGGCGCTCACGATTCGCGGCATTTTTGACGACATGCTGGGCGAAGCCGCCGCGCCGGATCGCCTGCTGACGAATCTGAACCAACGGCGCGAAAAGCCCCCGACCAATCGGGCCGGGCGCGCCTTTAGCAGCGGTTCAGACAACAACGTCAGCACGCCTCGCGAGATGACGCGGCTGCTTGCTATGATCTTTCGCGGCGAAGTTGTTGGCCGCGCCGCCTGCGACGAAATGCTGCACATTCTGCTGCAGCAACAGCTCAACGCGCGCCTGCCCCTCTTCCTCCCCTACGGCATTCCCTTCGCCCACAAAACGGGCACGCTGCACGGCATCCGCAACGATGCCGGCATTCTCTACGCGGGCGAAGACAGCCACGTTGCCCTCACCGTCTTCTCGCGCTGGGACACAGCCGCCTTCGCCGACGACCCAGTTGCCGAGTGGGAGTGCATTCAGAAAATCGACCGCGCCTTTGGGCTGATCGGAAAGGCTGTTTACGAGCACTACCGTTAGAAATTGACTTTGTGATAGAATTGCAATGATAGACTTATCCTTGCGTCAGCGCATACTTGATGCAATTTTGCTTGTTCGCGCAGAAATCCGCTGGAAGCCAAACAAAGGCGAGCAGCACCTGCAAACGCGGGTTAAGCGTAAACATCTTCTGTCGAATGCGACGTTAGTCAGTTATGAGTCAATTATCAAGGGCATCATTTTTGATGAAGCAGCGCGCGTGTATATTTACCGTTGGAACATCGACGTTTACCCGACCATTGTCGGCGATTATGAAGATAAGATTTGGCTCGTCATGTTCAGTTTGGATGGCGTAATGGAAACGGCTTTTCCGCCGTCCAATCCTCATGAGTACTTTGCTGACCCGAAGTTTGAGTATGCGGCTGGGTTGAAGGAGTTGTTTGATGGATGAATTGCTAACTCACTATACGGTCGCGGTTACAGAGCCGGGCGTTAGCGGCTTTGAGATGTTTGACATGCTTTACTCGCGCGACAAGTTGGCGGAGATGGGATCAAGGCTATCTGCTAAAGAGCAAGGGCAGCTTCAGGCCGCCGACGCGCTACTTGTCCAGCAAGCGCCGCAATTTCTGGCCGAGCTATCGCGCTTTACCGATATGCAGCAAGAGCGTCAACGTCGCCAGCCGCCGCCCGCGCACTGGTGGTGGTATCTCGACGTGCTGGCCGCGCTGCCGTTGGCAGAGCCGATTGAGCAGCGAGAACTGACACCCGTTTAGGACGATCTATTTTGGATTGGGGATTTTGGATTTTGGATTGAGGGTGATCGTGAACGAGCAAGAGTTTAAGCGGCGAACAAAGCAGATTGGTCTGCGGGTAATTCGATTGGTGGGGACGTTGCCGCACAACCGTGTGAATGACGTGAGCGCCAGGCAGATTCTGCGCTCGGCGACTTCGGTTGGGGCGAACTACCGCGCCGCAAGTCGTGCCAAATCCAACGCAGATATGATTGCCAAGCTCACCATTGTCGAAGAAGAAGCGGACGAGACGCTATACTGGCTGGAAATTCTGGTTGAAGCTGAAATCGTTTCCGAAAAGCGCTTGGAAGAATTGATGAAAGAAACCGATGAAATTGTCGCGATGGTCGTCTCATCCATTAAAACGCTGCGTACCAACAATCCAAAATCCCCAATCCAAAATCCAAAATCGTGAAACTTTTCACCGCCCTCCTCGGCACCGAAACCAATACCTTCTCCCCCTTCCTCACCGGCCTGCACAACTTCGAGCAGACCTTGCTCGTGCGCCACGGCCAGCACCCCGATCCGCCGCCCGCCTTTAGCCTGCCGCTCGTGATCTGGCGCGAGCGGGCGCGCGAGCGCGACTGGCAAGTCGTCGAGAGCCTGGCCGCCTTTGCCACGCCCGCGGGCACGACGCTGCGCCCCGTCTACGAAGCGCTGCGCGACGAAATCCTGGCCGATCTGCGCGCGGCGCTGCCGGTTGACCTGGTGCTGCTCAACATGCACGGCGCCATGGTCGCCGAGGGCTACGACGACGCCGAGGGCGATTTGCTGGCCCGCGTGCGCGAGATCGTGGGGCCGGAGGTGCCGATTGGTGGAGAACTTGATTTGCACTGTCACCTGACGCAGCAGATGGTCGACGCGGCGACGGTGCTGGTGACCTTTAAGGAGTATCCGCACATCGACATCGCTGAACGCGCCGAGGAAGTGTTTCAGCTAACGGCGGACGCCGCCGAGGGCAAGACGCAGCCGCATATCGCCCTGCGCGACTGCGGGCTGCTCGGCGTCTACCACACCTCGCGCGAGCCGATGCGCTCCTTTGTCGACGGCATGAGCGCGCTGGAGCAGCAAGAGGGCGTGCTCACTGGTGTGTTATCCGTCTCGCTCGCTCACGGCTTTCCGTGGGGCGATGTCGCCGAATTGGGCACGCGCGTGCTGGTGGTGACGGACAACCAGCACGCGCTGGGCGACGAGATCGCGGCGTCGCTCTGTGCAAAACTCGACGACATTTTTGATGACGCCCAGCCGCCCTACCGTACTCTCGACGAATCCATCGACGAGGCGCTGGCCTTTAACGGTCAGCCCGTCGTGCTGGCGGACGTGGCGGACAACTCTGGCGGCGGCGCGCCCAACGATTCCACCTTTGTGCTGCGTCGCCTGCTGGAGCGCGGCGTGGGCAACGCGGCCGTCGGCTGCATCTGGGACCCCGGTGTGGTCGAGCTGGCGCAGGAAATCGGCGAGGGCGTGACGACCAACCTGCGCATTGGCGGCAAGCTCGGCCCCATGTCCGGCGATCCGGTCGACCTGCGCGTGCGCATCGGCCAGATTGCGCGCAACGCCACCCAGCGCTTCGGCGACGGCACGCAGCCGCTGGGCGACGCCGTGGCGCTGCACGCCGAGAATAATGTTGGCATCGTCGTCAACACCAGGCGCACGCAAACCTTTAGCCCGCACGTCTTCACCAACGTCGGCATCGATCCGGCGCAGAAGAAAATTCTGGTCGTGAAGTCGATGCAGCATTTTTACGCTGCGTTTGCGCCGATTGCCGCAAAGGTCATCTACGTGGCCGCGCCGGGCGCGCTCGTGCCGGACTTTTCGCAGATTGACTACCAGAAGGCGAATCGGTCGCTGCGGGGGATCGATCACATTAATCGTCGTTGAGCTGTCAACGGATTCGGGGAACGGATTGAGCGGATTTTGCTTGTACTCATCCGTTCCCCAATTAACCGACGATTGTGTAGATGGCAAGATGCACAAAAGACATCCGTTCAATCCGTTCTGGAAATCTGTTGACAGCTTGCCCGTCCAATATCCAACACTCCAAAAATGAACAACTCTTACGACGCCCTCGTCATCGGCGCGGGCATTTACGGTATCACCACCGCCATCGAGCTGCGCGAGCGCGGCCACCGCGTCGGCGTGATCGACCCCGGCCCGCTGCCCCACCCGCTGGCGGCGTCGACGGACATCAGCAAGGTCGTGCGCATGGAGTACGGCGCGGATGTCGACTACATGCAGATGGTGGACGAGGCCATCGACGGCTGGCACGCGCTTAACGAGCAGTTTGGCGACACGCTCTACCACGAGACGGGCGTCTCGATGCTGACGCGGCAGCCGATGGCGCCGGGCGGCTATCAGTACGAAAGCTACCACACGCTGAAGGCACACGGCCACGCCGTCGAGCGGCTGGATGCGGCGGCGATTCGCGAACGCTTTCCGGCGTGGAATGCGGATTGTTACGTGGATGGCTTTTTTAGCCCGCGCGGCGGCTATGCGGAGAGCGGTCGCGTGGTGGAGACGCTGATTGGGCACGCACGGTCGCTGGGCGTGGACGTGCAGGCGGGCCAGACGGCGGACGAAATCATCCAGGAAAACAGGCGGGCGACGACGGTGCGCACGCGCGAGGGCGAGACCTTCTCCGCTGACGAAATCATCGTCTGCGCCGGGGCGTGGACGCCCTACCTGCTGCCCGAACTCCAGCCCTTTATGAAGGCAACCGGCCACCCCATCTTTCACCTCAAGCCGCGCGACCCTGACCTTTTCACCCCACCCAACTTCGTCGTCTTCACGGCGGACGTCAGCCGTACGGGCTGGTATGGCTTTCCGCTGCACCCGCGCGCGGGCGTCGTCAAGATCGCCAACCACGGCGCGGGCGTCACGCTACATCCGGAACGCGACGAGCGTGCCGTTTACGAATCCGACGTGTCGCAGCTGCGCACGATGCTGGCCGACACCTTCCCCGCGCTGCTCGACGCGGAGCTGGTCTACACGCGCCGCTGCTTATACAACGACACCATCGACGAGCACTTTTGGATCGACCGCCATCCCGAAGTCGCGGGGCTAACCGTTGGCGCGGGCGGCAGCGGTCACGGCTTTAAGATGGGGCCGATTCTGGGGGAGATGATTGCGGATGCGGTCGAGGGGAAAGCGAATCGCTGGCTGCCCAAATTTCGCTGGCGCGAGACGGCGGGCGCGATGGCGGGCGAGGCGTCGCGCTATCACGGGGAGGCCTAACACGGCGCCGTACGGGCACGCCATGGCGTGCCCGTACTTGCCAAAAGGCGATTGCTGATCGACTAAGGCAATTCCAGGAAATCAACTATACCGGGATAAGCCATGTCGACCGTGCGACGCACCTCAGAAGGTGCGTCGCACGGTCGACTCTCTCTCCGGTGCGGCCAATACAGCCTACGGTGCGTTGCACTTTCCCAAGTGCGACGCACCTCCATCACAATCAGCCCTGGTATATTTATGAGCTTGGATTAGCCTAAAACCACATCTGCTTATCCACCACGTTGCGTAGCGGCTCATCATTGACCCAGCGTCTTAAATTCTCCGCTACCACGTTGATGCGCCGCTGGGCAACGTGCGGGCTGGCGGCGGCGACGTGTGGCGTCAAGATCACGTTCTCCATGCCCCACAGCGGGTGATCGCTCGGCAGCGGCTCGATTTCGTAAACGTCCAGCCCCGCGCCCGCAATCGTACCGCTTTGCAGCGCCTCCACCAGCGCCTCCAGCTTCACCACCACGCCGCGCGAGATGTTGATCAAGTAGGCCGTCGGCTGCATTTTGGCCAGCTGCGCCGCGCCGATCATGCCCTCTGTGGCGGGCGTGTGGGGCACGCAGCTCACCACAAAATCGGACGCCGCCAGCAGATCGTCCAGCCGCTCCGGCGGCCACAGCTCGTCGACGAAATCCGGCTGCTCGTCGCGCCGCGCTTCGGTGGCGATCACGCGCATCTCGGCGGCCTTGGCGCGCTGGGCAATCGCCGTGCCAATGCCGCCCAGGCCAATGATGCCGATGGTCGCGTCGGCGAGGTGAATGATGGGCACGTCCGTTTCCCAGTTGCGGTCGAGCTGTCGCCGCAGGTAAATGTGGAAGCCGCGCGCAAACATCAGAATGTAGGTCATGGTGTGGTCGGCGATCTGGTCGTTATAGATGCCCGCCATGTTGGACATGGTCAGCTCGCTCTCGGCCAGTTTGGGGAACATGTAGTTCTCCAGCCCGGCAATCGGCGTCTGCAGCCAGCGCAGTTTCTCGGCGCGCGCCAGCATCTCCGGCGTGATGTGCCCGTACATCGCTTCGGCGTCGACAATTTCGGCCAGCGCTTCGTCCTCGCTCCGTGCGTTCACCAGGTCGACCGAGGGGTCAACGTCGGCAAGCTGCTGCCGCTCTTCGTCTTTGAGCGCGGGGTAAACAAGCAATTTCATGGGGGGTCTCCTGCGGGTCGGCGAATTTTGGATGGGATGGTACTGATCTTCGTGCTGTGGTTTACTACGCTAATTTGCTCGAACATTGTCGCGTCCGCCGTTTAGCTTTCGTTGACATTCCGCTAACGTAGCAGATATTGAAGAAAAAAGGAAACTCTCTTTTGGATCAGACAACGCAGCGTCGCCGCGCGCCAAATCGATGGCGTACTTACTTGACGCAGTTCAAGCAAAAAGCGTCGAGCATCGAGCACTCGGTGCTAATCATCATGGCGTTGATTGTCCTGGCCGTATGGGGCTTTGTCGAGTTGGCGGGGGAAGTTGTCGAAAACGACACCCGCGCGTTTGATGAAGCCGTGCTGTTGGCCATGCGCACGCCGGGCGATTTGAACAACCCCGTTGGGCCGGGCTGGGCCGAAGAGATGATGCGCGATTTTACCGCCTTTGGCGGCGTGGGCATGTTGGTTTTGTTGACGCTTGGCATTGTGATTTACCTGCTGCTGCGGCGACAAAAATTTTTGGCGGCCTTCATTTTTATTACTATTTGGGGTGGTAACCTGCTGGGCATCCTGCTCAAAAATGTCTTCGAGCGCCCGCGGCCCGATCTTGTCTCACAGGGGTCGATTGTCAGCTTGAGCAGCTTTCCCTCCGGCCACGCCATGATTTCTGCCGTTACCTACCTGACGCTGGGCGCGCTGCTGGCTCATATGCAACCTGAACTGCGCCTCAAGCGCTACATCATGGGCATAGCGATTTTGCTCACCGTGCTGGTGGGCGTGAGCCGCGTCTATCTCGGCGTCCACTGGCCGACGGACGTGCTGGCGGGCTGGACCGTCGGCGCGGCGTGGGCGCTGCTTTCGCTGCTGGTTTTGGATTGGCTTTACCAACGCCGCACCCAAAGAGAGCCAAAACCATAATCAGCCAAAAACGCAACCAACCAATGCAACCACCGGAATCCGATCATGGCTTCTGCACTTTCTACCAAGAGCAGCGACGCTGAACAAGCGTCTCCAGCACACAGCGAGCAGACGCGCTGGCGCTCCATCGATGGCGCGCACCACGCGACGCAGCACGCCCGCGCCTTCTGGCAAAAGCTGCCCGCTGCCGTCTGGCAGCGCTGGCTGCTGACGCTGCTGATTGGCTGGCTGGGCGCGGCGCTGCTCGTGGCGGCGCTGGTCTGGCTCGGCAAGGCGCTGGTGAAATCGGGCGCGCTGGCCTGGGAGCAGCCCTGGCTTGACCAGCTTACCCAAACGCCCGCCGTTTCCATCACGCGCGCGCTCAGCCTCGACATTCTCGCCGACACGCCCATCGTGGTCGCCGTGACGGTCGTTGCCGCCATTATTTTTGTCTACCGCGCTCGCTCGCTTTCGGCGCTCAACCTGCTCGTGGGCGTGCTGGGCTGTACGGCGCTTGTCTTTCTGGGCTGGAAGCTGTGGAGCCGCGAGCGACCCGACGCCGTGCTGGGCGGAATGCTCGCGCCGGGACGCAATTCGTTTCCCTCTGGCCACGTGGCTCACGCGACGGTGCTTTGGGGCCTGCTGGGCTACTACTGGATTCGCAGTTCGCCCCACCGCAGCGAACGCGCAGTGGCCGTGCTGCTAATAGCGGGGCTGCTGGCTTTGGTGGTGGTGGGCCGCCTGCTCACGGGCGCGCACTGGCCGAGCGATTTGGCCGGGGGCCTCTTGATCAGCGGCACGTGGCTCGCCGTCACGATTGTCGCCATGCGGGGTGCGGCCAAGGTGGCGCGGCGCGAGGGTGCATCGGAGCGGCTGTGAGCGACTTCGCCTCCCCACCCGGCTATTTTGGCATCGGCATCTACCAGGCCAAACATTTTGAGAACGTCGGCGTGCTCTGGCGCGGGGCCTATCAACTTGGCGCTTCCTTTATCTTCACCGTCGGCAAGCGCTATCGCCCGCAGGCGACGGACGTGCTCGACACGTGGCGACAAATTCCCCTCTTTGCCTACAACACCTTCGACGAAATGCTCGCCGCCCAGCCCTACGACTGCCCACTCGTCGGCATTGAACTGGGCGGCACGTCGTTGCCCGATTTTTTGCATCCGCCGCGCGCCGTCTATCTGCTCGGCGCAGAAGATGGCGGCTTGCCCAATCACGTGAAAAGGCGCTGCCACCATCTCGTCTCAATCCCCGCCGCGCGCACCGCCAGCTACAACGTCGCCCAGGCGGGGACGCTGGTGATGTATGATCGGTGGGTGAAAGATGACGCAGCGAACGGAGCCTGGGCCCATTAAAGGCGGAGTGGGCCGTGCCAACCCGCTTTGGCTCCGGCAGGCCTTTTGACGAGCTCAGGGTCCGCTCAACGACGCTAAGGCTAATCCAAGATTACAAATATACCACGGCTGATTGTGATGGAGGTGCGTCGCACTTGGGAAAGTGCAACGCACTGTAGGCTGTGTTGGCCGCACCAGAGAGAGTCGACCGTGCGTCGCACCTTCTGAGGTGCGTCGCACATCCAACATGGCTTATCCCGGTATAGTTAATTTCCTGGAATTGCCTAACGTGAGCCTGCGGTATCTTTGCGCCGAAACTCTGCATACCGCTCGCCCGTCAGCAGCTCGTCGATCTTTACCGTCTCCCCGCCCAATTCATCGGACACGTTCGCCGCCACCACCGCCGCCAAGCTGTTCATCGCATCGCCAAAAGGCGAGCGCACGAGCGATGGATTCTCCTGGCGAATCGCCTCGACAAAGGCGCGCGCAATCGCGACCGTCGTGTTTTCCCGCTGCGGCGGAAGATTGAGCACGTGGCGCACGCTCTCCGCCGTGGGCACAACCTCCGGCGGATAAACGCCGTCGTAGTGGTAAGCCGCCACGTCGTTCCCCTCCACCCGCAGCCGACCTTCGCGCCAGAGCACCGTGTGGTCGCTCTGCGTGGCAAAGACGCGCCGCAGCCGCGACAGCGTCATCGTGCCGATGGCGCCGTTCTCGAAGCCAAAGAGCGCCGAGTAGGTGTAGGGATTGTCCGCGCCGTCGATGATCTCCTCTCCCGATCGATGCACATAGCGCGCCTGTACCCACGCCACATCGCCAAACCAGTAGCGCCATAGGTCGAGCAGGTGGATGCCCGCCTCCACCACCGTGCCGCCAGACCACGCGCGGTTGGCCGTCCACACCCGGTTGCTCGGCCCGCCGGACTGCTCCGTCAGCGTGTGCTTGACGCTGTGCGCCTCCAGCGGCGCGTGCATCACGTACTGCGCCATGACGACCTGCTTGTCGTCCAGAAATTGCTGCATGGCCTCGTGGCGATGGTCAAAGCGCTGCTGAAAGCCGACGCTGGAGATGATGTCCGCCTCGTCGATGGTTCGCTGCATCTCAAGGGCTTCGTCGAGGTAGAGGCTCATCGGCTTCTCGACAAAGAGATGCACGCCCGCCTCTGCCGCGCGCACGACTTCACCGCTGTGGACGTTGGGCGGCAGGTTGATGTAGAGGGCGTCCGGCTTTTGCGCCAGCAGCTCGTCAAAATTGGTCGAGTGGACAATGTCGCCCGCCTCGAAGCCGGGGACGTACTGCTGCAGCTTGGCCTCGCCGAGGTTGACCTCAAACGCATCCCCCAGCGCCACCACGTCGACCAGCCCTTCACCCTGCAGCGCCCACAGCGCCTTCAAATGCTGCAGCCCTCGCTGCCCCAAACCAAGCACGCCGATACGAACTGTCATAATGTTTCTCCGAAAAAAGTGGATTGTAGATAGAGGAGTTGACCCAATTATACACCGTCTCTTGCTCGACGGAAACCGCGTCGATTTGGGCGGGACGTTTCGGTTGTGGGGACGAGTTGTCATTTCGAGCGGGTCGGCGAATCAAGGCAGCAAACGACGCAACCCCAGCGAGAAATCTGGGGTGGACGACTCCACATCGCATGTCTCAGAGCAGTTGGTTCGTCGATGGTCCCAGGTTTCTCGCTCCGCTCGAAATGACAGCTTCGACTGCCAAAACTACTAAAGCTAATCCAAGGTTATAAATATACCACGGCTGATTGTGATGGAGGTGCGTTGCACTTTCCCAAGTGCGACGTCCCGTAGGCTGTGTTGGCCGCCCCAGAGAGAGAGTCGACCGTGCGACGCACCTTCTGAGGTGCGTCGCACATCCAACATGGCCTATCCCGGTATAGTTAATTTCCTGGAATTGCCTAATACTACAACGAGACTTGGGAATAGGGGTCGAGTTGCGGAAGGCGGTTTTTTCGATGAGAGCGGTAGGCAGCATGATTGCGACGTTGGCGGTAGTGGACAATATGCAGGGCGAGTTGGGCATCGAGTTCAGGTTTGGGTAGGGTGGATTGCAGCAAGAGAAGAGTTTGGGGCAAGGTGAGCGCAGGGGCTTTTTCTTTAAGTCGCAGTTTAAGGCGAACCAAAAAGAAATGGGCCAGGATAACCAGGGTCATGTGATGATGCCAACCCGTCCAGGAGCGGACCTGGTAGTCGCCCATGCCGAGTTCTTGCTTGCCTTGCTCAAAGCAGGATTCGACCGGCCAGCGCATTCCGCTTAACCAGGCGAAGGTCTGAATCGTTGTCTCAAGCGGTGCGTTGGAGAGAAAATACTTCATCTCGCCGGTGGTCCGGTTGTGGCGCAAGACAAGCCAGACATCCGGGCCAGGGAGCGACTGGCGAACCGCCACAACGCGCAGGCAGGCAAAGTCTGCCAGGAGTGGGCCTTTGCTGCCTTCCTTAATTTTGAGGCGCTGCCAGGCGGAGGCGGGCAAGGTCTGCGCGATGGCCGCCACGGTGAGCGCATCGGGTTCCCCCTCGACCAGACGCAGGCGAGTGGGCGGTCGCCCTTGACCAGACCAGGTGGGAACGGCTGTGGCGGGTCTGGCTAGCCAGACGCGTGTATCCCAATCGACTTCCGCGAAGTAAGAGACAAAGTCGCCGACCGTATCCAGAAAGTGGGTGTCTCGCCCAAAGGCAGCATCACAGGTCAGCCAGCGATAGGGCAAGCTGCCTTCGGCCTCAATCGCTTGGAGCATTTCGGCGGCCAACTGCGGCTTGGTTTGGAAGTGGACATCGTCTGGCACGCCACATTTCTTGCGTCGTTCGGCATAGGCTTCCTCTTCCACCCATTCCTGTGGCAGATAGAGACGACGGTCCAACAGCGTATACCCTTCGCTACCTGCATAGCTCACAAAGACACCGGCCTGACAGTTGGCCACCTTGCCTAACTCGCCACACATCTGCCGTTTCACGCCCACCGACTCCGTGCCTTGTTTGGGGAAATCACTGCCGTCCACGATGAGCACGCCGTTCTCTTCGCCTAAGTCCCGGCTCACTTCTTGCCAGTGCCGGCGCAGGATCGCTTCGTCTGACCACGCGCCTTGACCAAGAAACTGTTGGCTGGCGCGAATCGCATTCGGATTGTCGCCTTCAAACTGTAAAACCATGGATTCCACCGATTTGTTCTCTATCTCGGACAGCAGGCCCTTCAGATATTTCTCGCTCTCGACTCGCTGTTCTCTGCGCTTGAACAGACCTGCATAAATGGCGTGATACGCTTGCAACTCCGGCAGAAGCTCTCGTTCAATCTCTGCAACGCTTAAGGTCAGCTTTGGTGTTGTTGTGATGACTTGGCTCATGGAAAATGCCTCCTTACGGAGTATTTTCCTCATCAGCGCCCTTTTTCAAAGTCTCGTTGTAGTACTAAGAAACCACTGCTCGCTCTGGTTTCTTTTAAATTTATCCACTCCGTGGTCGGCTGCTGAAATGCGTCCGATTGGGCGGGTGCGCTCTCGATTGTTCTGTACTGCGAACACAATCCGCGACCGAATTGCCTCTACAGTCGACCCCACCCGCAAAATTTGTCAAAGTTTCTTGCATCAAACAAAAGTATCACACGCGCTCTTGACAAGCAGTCTTCTGTCCTATATGATTGTTGTGTAGCATCAATGCCAATTTTCAACTCGGCTTCATCCCACCGTTTCGAGCTTGAGGCTTACCCTGCCAGCGCACCCATGCCGGCACACATCTTCGTTGTCTCCGTCCGCTAAATCGTCCACCAAATCATAGACGCATCTTCACACTCACGACGTACCCGTACATCACTCACCCATTCCATTCACACGATTCCCTTAGGAGGACCCCCCATGCACGAAAAGCGATCCCTGCTCATCCTGCCCATGCTGCTGTTGGCGCTGCTGCTGGCCGCCTGCCCCGCCCCCGCCGTTACCACATCGGATGCCGCGCCCGCCGAGGGCGAGAGCGCATCCACAGACAGCGCATCCACAGACGCCGCAGACGGCCCCATCACCATTCAGTGGTGGAGCCACTGGGCCAACGAGCCGGCCAAGGTGGCGGTAATCGAGAAGATTGCGGCGGATTACGAAGCCGAACATCCCGACGTGTCGATTGAGCTGACTTGGTGGGACAAAGACCCCCTGCGCGACGCCGTCCGCAGCGCCATGACGGCGGGCGACGGTGCGCCCGATATCACCACCTTTGACACCGAGCAGGCCGAATGGGTGGAAGCGGGCTGGGTACTGGACCTCTCCGACGCGCTGCCCCTGGAAAATTTCCAGCCCGGTACGGAGCTGGATGGAAGCTACCCCAACCTCGGCTACGACGGTCTCTACAAATTTAACATCGGGGCGACGGAGTTTCTGCTCTTCTACAACCCCGACCTCTTTGCGGAGCTGGGCATCGAAGTGCCCGAGGATTACCAGTTCACCGAAGCGGAATTCCTGGACGTGGTGAGCCAGTGCAGCGAGGCGGGCTATGCGGGCGTGGCCGACGCGATTGGCAATCGACCCTACCCCGCCGTCTGGGCCGTGCAGTATCCGCTCTTTAACCTGGTGGGCAGCGAGGAATTTGATGCCTACAACGCCGGTCTCCAATCGTGGGATACGCCGGAGGCGCGGGCGGCGCTGGAGTACGCGGCCTCGCTGCGCGATGCGGGCCTCTGGCCCACTTCGTTCTCGACGATGACCATCGACGAATTTCACGTCTACTTCCACACCCAGCGCGACGCTTGCATGATCTTCATCCCCACCTGGTACGCCGGCCGCGCCTTTCAGGCCGAGGAGGAGGGCGGGCAAGACCCCAGCTGGCAATTTGGCATGCTGCGCTACCCGCTGATGGAGGCCGCCGCCGCCCCGGAGACCGTCTGGACCGGCTTTGAGTCTGGCTACGCCGTGCTCTCTTCGACCGAGCACGAGGCAGTCGCCAAGGACATTCTGGCCTTTGCCGCCCAGCCGCAGTACGGCGCGCTCTGGACGGCCGTCACCAACATCCCATCCGTGATCACGTACGATCTGGAAGCAGATTGGCCTTCGGAGGAGCTCCAGCAGGAGCTGGGCGCCACGCCGGGCCAGTGGAACTGGTACTGGCAGGAGTACGACGAAGTCTACGGCGGGCTGCCGCGCGCCATGGCGCCGACCGCCCGCTGCGGTGAATTTGAAGATGCCGTGGTGTCGGCGCTCAACGAAGGCTTGCCCTTGGGCCTGCTGAGCGTGGACGAAGCCGTCGAGCTGTTGGACAGCAACCTCTGCACGGAGTAAGCACGCCGAATAGGTAGGCGACCGCTGCTGTTTTGGGAGGTTGTTCACACAAAAGTCCTGTTGCTCACGCTTGCCACACGCGTGAGCAACAAATGTGTGAACAACGGGAAGGGGTCAGCCAGAGCAAACCCGCTCTGGCTGACCCCTTCCCGTGAATCCATCTCCAAGCGGCACGGTTATACATTCCAGCATTCATCATGGCCACACAAGCTCAACCCCTCGCCCCTGCGCAATCCGCCGCTGCCCCGCGCGTTCGCTCTGGCCGTCAACCGCACCGCAAGCCCTGGGGCGCGATCGCGCTCTTCCTGGGCCCGGTTCTGCTTTTCTACACGGTCTTCGTCGTCTACCCGCTGCTGGCGACGCTCTACTACTCGGTCCACACCATTGCGCCCGCGGGCGGCCGGGTGGTCTCCACCTTTGTGGGGCTGGCGAATTTTCGCCAGCTGCTCACCGACGACATCTTTCACCTCGCCATCCGCAACACGCTGACGTGGGGGCTCGTCGGCCCCATATTGGAAATGGTAACGGCGACCGTGCTGGCCTTTGTCATCTACTTCAAAGCGCCGCTCCACCGCTTCTACCGCGTGGCCTGGTTTACGCCCGTGCTCGTCTCCGGCGTGATCGTGGGGCTGATCTTCCGCTGGATTTTTAACTACGATTGGGGGCTGCTCAACGTGGGGCTGCGCTCGATTGGGCTGGAGGAGCTGGCCGTCAACTGGCTGGGTCGCCGCGACACGCCGCTCTGGTCCGTGATCTTTGTCCACTACTGGGCCACCTTTGGCTACTCCTTTATCCTGCTGCTGGCCGGCCTCAGCGCCATCTCCAAGGACTTGATCGAGGCCGCTCGCATCGATGGCGCTTCAACCGTGCAGACCATCCTGCGCGTGATGCTGCCGCTGCTGCGCCCCACCTTTGTCACGGTGCTGATCCTATCGTTTATGGGCAAGATGCGCGCCTTCCACGTTGTGTGGGTGCTGACGGGCGGCGGGCCGCTGCACTTTTCCGAAACCGTCGCCACCTACGTCCAAAAACGAGCCTTTGGCTGGAGCTCGCTGGATTTGGGCTACCCCGCTGCCATGTCCGTCGTTTGGTTTGGTGTGGTAATCGTCGGCGTCAGCTTGATCAATCGTTGGTTGCGCGTGCGCTCAACGTATTAAATTCACAGAATGATTTTGATACAATTGGCCGATAAAAGAGGAGAGCCTATAGAAATTTTGCTGGGTCGCTGGTAAATACCGGATGGCCGCTTTTCGACGAGCAGTTGATTAAACTGCTGGGCAAGGTTAGTCGAACTATAGGTTTGCTTTGTTAAAGACCGTTGGGGTTGGCAGACGGCTATATTTTACACGGGCTGCTGCAAAAACCAATTGGCTTTAATTTTCAACCGCCTGCTAAACGTTTGGCAAACCCTAGTTGTATGCCCCTGTTTGTTCCACTGCACCGTTCCCGTTAGGGCATTGACTTCATTCACGTGGAGAAAACCCTATGTCCGAAAAGCGACGAGAAGTCATTTTAACCCTGCTGCAGGTCGTGATGGTCGCGCTGCTCTTTCTGGCGCTGCTGATCACCATCCGCCCCCTGCTGTCGTCCGCGCCGGAAGCGGCTCCGCTTGCGGCGGTGGAGGAGAGTGCCGACGATGCGGCCGTGGGCACAACTGAAAGTGCCGCGCCAGCCGCGTCGGGTCCCATTGCTACCGAGATTGCACCCGCCGATAGTTCCCCCAACATCCAGTGGTGGAGCCACTGGGTCAACGAGCCGAGCAAGCGTGCCGTCATCGAGAAAATTGCGGCCGATTACGAAGCCGAACATCCCGATGTTAATATCGACATTGTTTGGTGGGACAAAAATCCGCTGCAGGAAGCCGTCCGCGGCACGATGACCGCGGGCCAGGGAGCGCCCGATATCACCACCTTCGATAGCGAGCAGACGGCGTGGGCGGAGCAAGGCTGGCTGCTCGACCTGGCCGACGTGCTCCCGTGGGAAAATTTTTGGGAAGGCACGGAGCTGGACGGGACCTATCCTGCGCTGGGCTACGAGGGGAATTACAAATTCAACATCGGCTCGCAGATGAACATGATCTTCTACAACCCCGATATTTTTGCCGAGTTGGAGATCGAGGTGCCGGAGGATTACCAATTTACCGAGGATGAATTTGTCGAGGTGGTGCAGACCTGTAGCGACGCGGGCTATGCCGGTGTTGCCGACGCCATTGGCAATCGGCCCTACCCGGCGGTTTGGGCCGTGCAGTATCCGCTGTGGACGCTTGTCGGCGCCGAGGAGTTTGATCGGTACAACGCCGGTCTCCAATCCTGGGATACACCAGAAGCGCGGCGGGCGCTGGAGTACAGCGCCACGCTGCGCGACGCGGGCCTCTGGCCCGAAGGCTTTGCCGACATGACCATCGATGAATTTCACGCCTACTTTCACACGCAGCGCGAAGCCTGCATGATCTACATCCCAACCTGGTACACGGGGCGCGCCTTTAAGCCCGAAGCCGACGGCGGGCAGGACCCCGACTGGCAGTTTGGCATGTTGCGCTACCCGCTGCAGGAAGGAGCCGCCGCCCCCAACACGCTTTGGTTCGAGTTTGAATCGGGCTACAGCGTGCTCGCCTCCACGCCCTACCCGGAGGTGGCCAAGGACATTCTGGCCTTCGCCGCACAGCCCCGCTACGGTGCGCTGTGGACCGCGGTGACCAACACCCCCTCCGCCATCCAGTACGATTCGGCGGCAGATTGGCCCGAGGACGAAACGCTCATTGAATTGGGCACGGAGCCGGGCAAGTGGGATTGGTATTGGGAAGAGTTTGTTGCCGTCTACGGCAGCTTGCCCACGGATATTGCGCCGGCCTCTCGCTGCAGCGAGTTTGACGAAGCCGCGACGGCCGTGCTGAACGAACAGCTGCCGCAAGGCGAGATCAGCGTGGATGAGGCCGTGGAAGCCCTCGATGCCGCGCTCTGCACTTCGGGGTAGCCGCAGAAGAGTGGACGCAAAGAGACTCGTGCATACCGGAATCGATTGCTAAATAACTTGAGTTGCCACTTACGCATCGCCCAGCGCTAAAGCTTGTCAGCTAGTGGACTTCAACCACCAGCGGATATAGGTAGCAACTTGAGTTACATGATAAGACCGGCTGGCTCACATCAAAGGAAAGTGCAGTCGGCCCTCATCCCCAACTCTTCTCCTATTCTGGGAGAAGAGTTGGGGATGAGGGCGAGGCAGCGAGCTATCTACAAGAACCGCTGGATACTTTCTTTACATAAGCTAATGCCCTTACACTAAAGCCCATCACCTTTTAACATTGCGATTTACCGACGCCATGGCCACTACATCGCCGACCGTTGCTCTTCCCCAAACCCGGTGGATGCGCCGTCTGCGGGGGCTGCTGCTCTCCGCGGCGCTGCTGATCTTTACGCTGCTCGTGCTTATTCCCTTTGTGTGGATGGTTGCCCTCTCGCTGCGCACGACCGGCAGCATTTTGCAGAACCCCTACGGCCTGCCCGTGGAGATGCGCTGGCAAAACTACACCCAGCTCTTCTTCGACCCACGCATTCGCTTCTACCGCTTCTTTCTCAACAGCATCTTCGTCACGGGCTTTGCGCTGCTGTTGACCATCGCTCTCTCGACCATGGGCGGCTACGGCTTTGGTCGCCGCCGCTATGAATTTCGGCTGCGCGGACCGCTCTTCGTCTTCCTGCTGCTGGCGCTGATGCTGCCGCCCCAGGTGATGTACATTCCCCAGTTTGTGATGATGAGCCAGTATGGGTTGCTCGGCTCGCGTTGGGCGCTGGTGCTGCTTTACGCGGCGCTCGGCCTGCCCATCAGCACCTACCTCATGGCGACTTACTTCTCGCAGCTGCCGGAAGAGCTGGAGGACGCCGCGCGCATTGATGGCTGCACCGATTTCCGCGTCTTCTGGCAGGTGATGCTGCCGCTAACGCGCCCCGCGCTGCTAACGGTGGTGCTGATTAACTTTATCAGCTTCTGGAACGAGCTGCTGCTCGCCATCACGATGGTCACCGATCCGGCCAGGCGCACGCTCCCCGCCGCGATGATGATGTTTGTTGGCGAGAACGGCGCCAACTACGCCATCGCCGCGGCCAGCCTCGTCGCCGCCCTGCTGCCTGTGCTGATCCTCTACATCTTTTTGAGCGACCGCTTTATCGAAGGCTTGACTTCGGGCGCGGTCAAGGGCTAGATCGCGTCTCCGCACTAAAACGTTATCTCCTCCCGCTTCTCAATCTTCTCTTCATCCAGCTCCAGCCCCAGCCCCGGCGTTGTCGGCAGCGTAATCTTGCCGTCCACCGGCTTGAGCGGCGTGGCCAGAAAGTATTGGAGCAGCTCATTGTGCTTGACCAGGTACTCTAGCAGCGGCGTGGTCGGCTCCGGCCAGGCCGCGATCAGGTGCGCCGAGGCGGGCGTCGACGCGCCGTGGGGGATGACCGGCACGTCGTAGGCCGAAGCCAGCGCGCAGATTTTCTGCGTCTCGGAGATGCCGCCCGCCCAGAAAATGTCCGGCTGGTAGACGTCGCACGCGCCCGCGTCCATCAGCTGCTTCAAGCCCCAGCGGGTGTACTCATGCTCGCCGCCCGAAATCGGAATGTTGACGTTGCGCCGAATTTCCGCGTACTGCGCAATTTTGTCCGGCAGCACTGGCTCCTCGATCCAGCGCGGGTGGTACTCCTCCAGCCGCTGCGCCATTTGAATCGTGTAGGGCACGTCCCAGCTCATCCAGCAGTCCAGCATGATGTCGACATCGGGGCCGACGGCCTCGCGCAGCGTGCGCACCAGCTGCAGGTTGCGCTCGATGCCCGCCTTGCCTGCGGTGGGGCCGTCGCGGAAGAACCACTTGGTCGCACGGAAGCCCTGCTGCACCAGCTCCTGCGCCTTTTCGTACACAAGCTCCAGGTCGATGGAGTGGCCCAACATGCTGGCGTAGGCGGGGATTTCGGTGCGCGTCGGCCCGCCGAGCAGCTGGTAGACGGGCGCGCCAAAGTGCTTGCCCTTCAAATCCCACAGCGCACAGTCGATGATGCTCAACGCCATCATGGTCGCGCCCTTGCGCCCGTGGACCATAAAGCGGTAGACGCGATCCCAAATTCGCTCGCTCGCCAGCGGATCGTGGCCGATCAGCAGCGGCGCAACCTGCGTGCCCGCCACAAAGGCCTGCTCGTGCGTCATCGGCGTGCCAATGCCGTAGACACCGTCGTCGGTTTCGATGCGGACGCAGTAGCTCTTCAGCGGCATCCCCTCCGCGCCCGCTGGCGTTTTTCCCTTGCGGGAGCGCATTTCCCAGAAGTTGTCTTCCGGGTAAATATCGATGGGGCGCGCCTGTCGATCCGCCCAAAAGTCGCCCTCGTACTCGAGCGTGCCTTGAAGCTGAAAGATGCGGACGGCGGTAATTTTCATGGGACTTTCCTTGCTTTTGCCGAATGGAAGAATTGTTTGGCTCTCCGAGCAATTGTGGGGCTGCATCGGTTAGACTGGTTCAGTTTTCAAACTGAACCAGTCTAACACTCTACTATTCCTCAAAGAGACGATTGTTTTTAGAATGTCAATTCCTCCCGCTTCTCCATCTTCGCCTCGTCCAACTCCATGCCCAGCCCCGGCGCCGTCGGCAGCGTGATCTTCCCATCCACCGGCTTGAGCGGCGTGGCCAGGAAGTGCTGGTGCACCTCGTTCCACTTAATCAGATATTCCAGCAGCGGCGTCGTCGGCTCCGGCCAGGCGGCAATCAGGTGTGCCGAGGCGGGCGTCGAATGGCCGTGGGGGATGATCGGCACGTCATAGGCTGAAGCGAGGGCGCAGATTTTCTGCATCTCGGAGATGCCGCCCGCCCAGTAGATGTCCGGCTGGTAGACGTCGCACGCGCCCGCGTCCATCAGCTGCTTCAAACCCCAGCGCGTGTACTCGTGCTCGCCGCCCGAAATCGGAATGTTGACGTTGCGTCGAATCTCGGCGTACTGTTCAATCTTGTCCGGCAGCACCGGCTCCTCGATCCAGCGCGGGTGGTACTCCTCCAGCCGCCGCGCCATTTGGATGGTGTAGGGCACATCCCAGCTCATCCAGCAGTCGAGCATGATGTCGACATCGGGGCCAACGGCTTCGCGCAGCGTGCGCACGAGCCGCAGGTTGCGCTCGATGCCCGCCTTGCCGTCCGTTGGCCCGTCGCGGAAGAACCACTTGGTCGCGCGATAGCCCTGTTTGACGACCTCTTCGGCACGCTCGTAAGCGAGTTCGGGATCGATGGAGTGGCCCAACATGGAGGCGTAGGCGGGGATTTCGGTGCGCGTCGGCCCGCCGAGCAGCTGGTAGACGGGCGCGCCAAAGTGCTTGCCCTTCAAATCCCACAGGGCACAGTCCACCACGCTCAACGCCATTATGTTGACGCCCTTGCGCCCGTGCACCATGAAGCGGTAGCAGCGGTCCCACAGCCGCTCGGTCGCCAGCGGATCGTGGCCGATTAGCAGCGGCGCAATCTGCGTGCCGATTACGTAGGCTTGCTCGTGCGGCATCGGCCCGCCAATGCCGTAGACGCCGTCGTCTGTCTCGATTTGTACAAAGTGGGCGACAATTTGAACGCCGCCGTCGGCGGGCGTATCCGAATCGGCCTTGTCAAAGCGGCGCTGCTCAACTTTGTGTTCGGGGTAGATATCGATGGGGCGGATCAGCCGCTCTTCCCAGAATTCGCCCTCAAATTCGAGCGTACCCGTGAGCCGAAAGAGGCGGACGGCGGTAATCTGCATGGGGAGTCTCCTTTGGGTGATGTGGTGGTTGGGGAGATGAGTAAGGAATGAGATTATAACCCGTTGCGGATGCTGTTCGCAACTCGATTTAATTGAGGGCGAATTTTATGTGTTGACAGCTACATAGTTTGGTTGTACGATAAACGTGTTCCTCCGTCCCAATATACAATCGAGTTTACCTCGCCAGAAGCACTATTAGCTTCCTTTGACATTCGACAATTAGGCCCCCACCCCCAGCCCCTCTCCTATTGGAGAGGGGAGCAGAAAGGCTGAGGATGGGGGCGTCGCAAATCACCCAGATTCGAGCTATCAGCCAAATGTCAACGGATCTATATTCCGGAGTGTACATCGCCTGAACCTTCCCCTGTCATTTTGCGCGCGTGGCGGTCTCTTCGACGCTGGACCGAGAAATTTTCACGTAATCAGCAAAGGCTCTCCAGCTGCGTAAGCAGACTGACCTGGCTCCGCCTCAGCATGACCAAGCCGTAATCATTTATTCGTGTAAGCTTCCCTTTACCCAGTTTACGCCCATCTAACTTCACCACACATCAGGAGAACAAGAAATGAGTGCATCTCGCAACCCCAGCCAGCTTTCCCGTCGTCAGTTTCTGATCATGAGCGCCAGCGCGACCGCGGGTGCGGCGCTGTTGGCAGCCTGTGCCCCCGGCGCGGCCAATCCACCCGCCGAATCCAGCGGAGACGGCGCTGCACCCAGCGGCGAAGCGGTGACGCTTGTTGCCCACATGGTGCAGAAGCAGGACGTGTCGGATTGGATTCAGACCGGATTGGATGGCAACATCGGCGGCTTTAACGACGACAATCCCGGTGTTACCGTGGAGCTGGAGACGGTGCCGGGGTGGACGCCGGAGTACATCCCGAAAATTTTGTCGCTGACCGCGGCGGGCACGCTAGGTGACGCCGTCTGGTTTCCGCCGCGTCACCGTTCGCACATCGCCTGGGGCACGGAGTTTGATTTGGTGACCGACCTGCGCCCGCTGGCGGACGCGGCGGGCTACGTGATCGAGGATAACTTCTTTGAAGGCGCCATCGAGGTGAATTCCTTCGAGGGCAGCATGTACTGGATGTCCTTCATCTCCGAGCCCATTGTGCCGGTGATTGCCTACAACAAAACCAGAGTGGCGGAGATGGGCATCGGCGAGCCAACCGACGAGTGGACCTTTGACGAACTGGTCGACTGGGCACAGACCGGAACCAGCGACGGCACCTTTGGCTATTACCGTGCCGATGGAGGCAGCGCTTATGGCGGTGCGCCCTACTTCCGACAGTGGGGCGTGCAGATGACTGATGAAACCGGCACGCAAGCCACTTTTCTGGAAAACGAAGAAGGTTTTGTCAACGCGCTGGCCTACCGTCAGAATTTGATCCACGAATGGGCCGTTTCGCCAGCAGGGAATCCAGAGGGGCCAGAAGTCTTCGGCTCCCAAAACGTGCTGGCCGTGGATATCTGGCCCTTCCGCATTACCATCTACCCCAACACCTTTACCGATTTCGAGATGGACTTTGTGCTGACGCCCAAGGTCAATGTGGACGACGAGCGACGCAGCATGTTGAACGAGCACGTCTTTGGCGTGACGACCGCCTCGCAGCACCACCAGGAAGCCTTCAACTTTGTCACCTGGATCGCTGGCCACGAAATGAACGTGCAGGGCGTGATCCAGGGGCAGAAGGGGCCAATCGCCCGCCAAGATTTCTGGGCGGACGAACGCGTCTACGAGGCCATTCCCACTTTCCGCAAGCTCCAGCCGATCATGGAATCCATTGAGCCGGACTTCCTCGTTGCCAACTTCCGCGGTGAAGAGTTTGATCAAGCCTTCCAGGAGGTTTACGATCTGGTCGAGCTGAACGAAGTGACGCCGGAAGAGGCAGCACAGCGCATTCAGGAGCTTTGCCAAGCGGTGCTGGATAAGGAGCCAGCTTAGTCCACAAGACGGGGTTACCGAGTACGGGCACGCCATGGCGTGCCCGTACTCGGTAACCCCGTCTTGTCCTTCTACTTTCGGACGTGACATTCATTCTGACACTTCCTGATACCTCAAAACTTGCCTATGTCCATCTCCTCTTCTTCTCCCGTTGGGGCTTTGCCGCTGCCCGCCAAAAAAGGGCGGCGGGAGCCCATGAGCGCCGCTCGGCGCCGTGAAGCCCTGGAAGGCATTCTCTTTACGTCGCCCTGGATTATCGGCTTTTTTGTCTTTATTGCGGGGCCGCTTTTCGCCTCCATGTTTCTCAGCCTAACCAAGTACAACGTGCTGCGGCCCCCCGAATTTATTGGGCTGCAAAACTACGTGGTCGCCTTCTTCGAGGACCCACTCTTCTGGCCCTCGGTGGGCCGCACCTTTTACAATGCGCTGCTCTTTATGCCGCTGGCCATGATCGGCTCGCTCTTCGTGGCGATTCTGCTTAACCAAAGGCTGGTGGGGACGGCCTTCTGGCGTACCTTCTTCTTTCTGCCTACACTGACGCCGCTTGTCGCTGCGGCGCTGCTGTGGCGCTGGCTGCTCAACCCCCAATATGGGCTCTTTAACTATGCTCTCGCGCAGATTGGCATCGATGGTCCGCTTTGGCTGGGTAGCCCGCGCTGGGCAATTCCCTCGCTCGTTATGATTGGGCTGTGGGGCAGCATCGGCGGCTCGCGTATGATCATCTTTCTGGCTGGTCTACAGGACGTGCCCAAAGAGCTGCTCGAAGCGGCGGAGATGGACGGGGCTGGCGTGTGGCGCAAGTTCCGCCACGTCACGCTGCCGCTGCTGACGCCCACTATTTTCTTCAACCTGATCTTGGGCATCATCTTCGCGTTGCGCTCGTTTGAAGCAGCCTTTGTTGCTACCCAGGGCGGTCCCGCCCGCGCCACCTGGTTTATTGCTCTGCACATCTACGAGAACGCCTTTGTGCGCTTCGACATGGGCTACGCCGCCGCGCTGTCGTGGCTCTTCTTTTTGCTTCTGTTTGCCCTAACCTATCTCCAGTTTCGTTTCTCTGGCTCCTGGGTTTTCTATCAAGGGGAGCGTGGAAAATGACCGCACAAACGCTACGAGGCTCCCCCAAACGCCGCTCGACCCGTTACACCTTTTGGCGCATCAGCAACCGCACCCTGATCTACCTCCTTGTCGTCACAGGGGCCGCTGTATCGATGATGCCCTTCTTCTGGACGGTGATCAGCTCAGGCAAAACACCGTCCGAGATTTATCGCTACCCACCTACCCTTTGGCCGCTAAACCCGCAGTTTTTGGTCAACTATTCGGAGATTTGGCGGGTCGCGCCCTTTGCCCGCTGGTTTTGGAACACCACGCTCATTACCACCATTGCTTTAATCGGCGAAGTAATCTCTGCGACGGTGGTGGCCTATGGCTTTGCCCGCTTCCGCTTCCCCGGCCGCAACGTCTTCTTTCTGTTGACGTTGGGCACAATTATGCTGCCGCCGGAGGTGACGCTGATTCCCACCTACCTGATGTTTCGCATCTTTGGCTGGATCGACACCTTCTACCCGCTAACGGTTCCGGCCTTCTTTGGCGGCGGCGCCTTCAACATCTTTCTGATGCGGCAATTTATGCTCAGCATTCCCTTTGATTTGGACGAGGCCGCTAAGATCGATGGGGCGAGCAGCTGGCGCATCCTCTGGCAGATCATCATCCCGTTGGCCAAACCAGCCATTGCCACGCTGGCCACGCTGGGCTTTATCAACCATTGGCAGGCCTTTCTGGCCCCGCTAATCTTTCTCAATTCCGAAGAGAAGTACACGGTCGCCGTGGGTTTGCGCTACTTTAGCGATTCGCTCAACGCCGGTTCCGCCGTCGCCGTGCCCCAAGATCACCTGCTTATGGCCGCCTCGGTGCTCGTTGCCCTGCCCTCGCTGATTCTCTTCTTCCTGGCGCAAAGGTACTTCGTGCAGGGCATCGTCACCACAGGAATGAAGGGCTAAAACTTTGTGCCAGAAACCGCCGTGACTGACTGATTTAGCAGCGAAGATTATTCCGAGCAGTCAAAAGTAGAATCTGCTTCTCAAAATTTATCCAATCCGGGTAAAGACAAACGCCGTTTAGCGAAACATCAGCACAGGAATCGGGCACGAACGAAGCATGCTGCTGGTGGTGCTGCCAATAATCAGGGTGCGGATGTGGGAGTGGCCGTAAGCGCCCATGACGAGCAGATTCACGTCGTTGGCCTGAACGTAGCTGGCAATCACCTCGTCGGCTTGGCCCTGCTGCAGGCGCGGCTCCACGGCAAAGCCCGCCTGCGTCAACTGGGCGGCGGCCTCTTCCAGACTTTGCCGATTGGCTGAATTGTCCGAGCCAATCTGAAGTAGGTGACAGGCCAACCCCTGAAGCAGCGGGCTGCTGATCGCATAGCTCAAAGCTTTGAGCGTGCTGGGGCCTCCATCGTACGCGATAACAAAGCGCTCGATGGGCTGAAAAGCCCGCGCGGCCACCAAGATCGGCTCGTGCGCCGCCCGGGCCACCCGCTCCAGGTTGGAGCCCAAATGGAGCGTGGCAAAATTTGCATTCTCGCCCCGCTTGCCCAGGACAATCAGCTGGGCCGAATCTTCAAGCTCGCTGATGGTCTCCACCAGTGAGCCTCGCCGGTGGAGCGTCTCAACGGGTGCGCTCGCTCCACCGAGTTCATCGGCAGATTCATCGGCGGATTTATGCACGGAGAGCATCTCCTGGGCGTGCGCTAAAATGAGGTTGCCCTTTTGCTGATCGAGCTTGCCGCGCGCTTCATCGACCTGCGTCAGCTTTTCGAGCAGCGCGCTTTTGGCGCCCAAGCCCAGTGCACCACTTAAATCACGTGAAGAGCTGTAGGTGGAGGCGGGCGTTTGGACGTGAAGCAGCTGAATGGGGGCGTCGAGCCGCTGGCTGGCCCACGCGGCATGGTCGCAGACGCTATCCGTATAAAGCGAGCCGTCGACGCAGGCTAAAATGGTTGGACGTGGATTGCTCATCGTCTCCCTTTGCTGTTGGTGTAATCTAAACAGACCGCAATGGAGTCGCTCTCTTCTCGTGCGGATCCGTTCGCGCGAGAGCGTGCTCACGCCTCGGCTGCGCTCTACTGAATTTTCAATCTCTACGTTACGACAGTATCCTACCGGCATGGCCAGCTCGCTGTGCATCGGATGCGGCTTAATGGCTGATCAGCAATTCCTGTGCGCCCGCCTTATCGTAGATGGCGAGGCGTTCTACAATTTTGGCGCTGGGCTGATTCATCCCCACCACCTCGACTTCTGTTCCTTCGCGCCGGAACTTGAGCACCACCTTGTCGAGCGCTCCCACCGCCGTTAAATCCCAAAATTGAGCTTGGCCGACGTCGATCACCACGCGCTCGACAACTTCCTTGAAATCAAAACCTGCTGCAAACTGATCGGCCGAGGCAAAGAAGATTTGCCCCTGAACGGTATAGGTTCGCTGGTTGCCATCCTCGGAGAGCACGGATTTTACCGGCAGCAGCTGCGACACTTTGTGGGCAAAGAAGAGAGCGCTCATCAACACGCCAACCGCCACGCCCTGCGCCAGATTGTGGGTGACTACGACCACGACCACCGTCGAAATCATCACCAAGCTGGAACGTTTGGGGTTGATGCGCAAATTTTTGAGCGACGACCAGCTAAAGGTGCCGATGGAGACCATGATCATCACGGCCACCAGCGCAGCCATGGGGATTTGCCGCACCAGATCGCCCAATACGAGGATGAGAAAGAGCAAAAAGCTGCCCGCAAAGAGCGTCGAGAGCCGCCCCCGCCCGCCGGATTTAACGTTGATCACCGATTGGCCAATCATCGCACAGCCAGCCATACCGCCAAAGAAGCCGGCCACAATGTTGGCAATGCCCTGCCCCGTGCACTCTTGATTTTTGGCGCTGGGCGTATCGGTCAGGTCATCCACGATGACCGCCGTCATCAGCGATTCCAGCAGCCCAACCACGGCCAGCGTCACCGAGTAGGGGAAGATGATGGTAAGCGTCTCCCAGTTGAGCGGAATATCGGGCAGCAAAAAGACGGGGAAGGCGTTGGGCAATTCGCCCATATCGCCGACCGTGCGAATGTTCATGCCCATCATCATGCTAAAGGCCGTGAGCACGACAATGCAAACCAGCGGCGAGGGGATAGCCTTGGTAACGTAGGGGAAGAGGTAAATAATCGCCAAGCCCGCCGCCACCATTGCATAGACGGGCCACCCGGCTCCGCTAAATTCCGGCAGCTGAGCCATAAAGATCAGAATGGCCAGGGCGTTGACAAAGCCCGTCATCACAGAGCGCGAGACAAAGCGCAGGAGCGCGCCCAGCTTTAACACCCCGGCCAAAATCTGCAAAAAGCCCGTAAGAATCGTCGCGGCCAGCAGGTATTCCAGCCCGTGATCGCGCACCAGCGAGACCATTACCAGCGCCATCGCGCCGGTGGCGGCGGAGATCATGCCTGCGCGCCCGCCCACAAAGGCAATCACCACGGCAATGCAAAAGGAGGCGTAGAGTCCCACTTTGGGGTCCACCCCCGCAATAATCGAAAACGCAATCGCTTCGGGAATTAGCGCCAAGGCCACCACGATTCCCGCCAGCAGGTCGCCGCGCACGTTGCCCAACCACTGGGCTCTTAAACTGTCAACCGACATATGAATTCTGTCCCTATCTGCTTGGAGTGTCACCTATCTATTTGTTAAACAGGCAGATTGCAAAGTACATATCATACTCCACTTTACGACCTGTATCAATAACGGGCGGGGAAAGGGGTGCATTTCAGTTTGGGGGGCGAGTTGTTCTGCCACTTCGAAGCGAAGCAAGAAATCTGCTGACGGTCGGCGAAGCGACTGCCGCGAGACGCTGACCGCCGCGTAAACGACGGCTAGATTGCTCGCGCTGCGGTTCGTTGGCAACGTCCCGTTGGCCCGCTTGCAATGACAACTTTCCCCGAATGGAAATGCGTTTTGGGCAAAGGGCTGCGTGTCTGTATAAATTTTCAGAAGCGAGTGTGATTTGACGCATCGCTGCGACTCTGTTGTACCATGCACTCCATTCCCTCTTGAGCGATAGAGGGGCCGTTTAGGGCAAGGCTCACGGCTCGGTCATCTGCCCGCTGGTTCAAAAGGAGTACACACATGCACGTGTTGGTAACGGGTGCGACGGGCTTTGTCGGCAGCGCTGTCGTGCGTGCCCTGCTGAAGGCGGGCCACGCCGTGACGGGGCTGGTTAGGAATCCGGCGAAAGCCCAGCCGCTGGAGGCGTTGGGGATGCGGGTCGCCGTGGGTGATATGCTGGAGCCGGAAAGCTACACGCCTTTGGTGCAGCAGGTGGACGCCGTGATCCAAGCCGCGCAGTACGGCGTGTCGGGCCGAATGACGAAGAAGAAGGTCGCGCAGATCAACCGCGCGGACGAGGTGATGACGCTGGCGCTGGCCGAGGCCTGCCTGGCGCACGACAAGGTGCTGCTCTACACCAACGGCTGCTTTGGCTACGGCGACCACGGCGACGGCTGGATCACCGAGGAGACGCCGCTCTCGCCCTCGCCCATGGGGCTGGGCCACGCCGCCATGGTGCGGGAGCTGACGAACCTTCACGCCGAGCAGGGGCTCAAAGTCATCATCTTGACGGCGGGCTTTGTCTATGGCCCCGGTGGGCTCTTCAAAAGCTCGTTCTACGACACGCTCACCAAGAATCAGCTGCGCGTCTTTGGTGCTGGGCAAAATTACTGGAGCACCGTCCATGTCGACGATCTCGCGCTGTCCTTTGTGCGCGCGCTGGCCTCCGATGCGTCCGATACGCACGGTGAAAATTTCAACATCGTCGACGACGAGCCGCTTCGCCTGCGCACGCTGGTGGACGCCATCACCGATGCGGCCAATCACAAGCGGGTCGGCAGCATTCCGCCCTGGCTGATCGGCCTGATGATCGGCCCGCCGGTGGTTGCCTCGCTGACCACGTCGTTTCGGGTCAAAAACGAGAAGGCCAAGGCGGTGCTGGATTGGTCGCCGCATTACTCGACATTTCGGGACGGGGTTGGCGAGGTGGTGGAGGCGCTGGAGCAGGCGGCGACTCGTGCTTGAGACAACAAGGGATGTAAATCAATGCGTCAGCTTTCGCGCCGTCAACTGCTAAAGCGGTCGCTGGGCGGCTCGCTTCTTTCGATGCTGGCCGTGGCCTGCACGCAGCGACAGCCCGCGCGTCCTCAAACGAACAGGGAGAAATTTGCTATGCCATACGTGGTGGGTCACCGCGGGGCGGCGGGCGTGCTGCCCGAAAATACGCTCAAGGGCTTCCGCTACGCCATCGAGCTGGGCGTCGACTTCGTCGAGTGTGACGTTCACCTCACGCGTGACGAGCAACTCGTCGTGATGCACGACCCGACGGTGGATCGCACCACCAACGGCAGCGGCGCGATCCGCGAGTTGATCTTTGACGAAGTTCGCGCGCTGGATGCGGGCGAGGGCGAGCGGGTTCCCACGCTGGATGAAGTGCTGGCCATTGTGCAGGAGTCCGGACGGGTTGGGCTGCTTTGCGAGCTGAAGGGCGCGGGAACGGAGGCGGCCAGCGTGGCCGCGGTGCGCGCGCGGGGGATGAAGGCGAACGTCACCTTTACCTCGTTTGAGCTGTCGCGGCTGGAGCGGGTGCGCGCCCTGGGCAGCGAGCTGCTGGTCGGCCCGATTCTGCCCAATCCCAGCGAGGCCGATTTGGATCAGGCGGTTGCGCTGGGGGCGCGCGGCGTTGGCGTTCAGTACAAAAACCTTTGCCTGCGCATTATCGAGCAGGCCCGTGCGCGCGGGCTGGAAATTCGCGCTTGGAATCCGGATACGCTGGTCGAGCAGCAGGCGATGATTGCGCTGGGGGCGCAGGGGATCGGCACGAATCGACCGGATATTTTGCTAGCGTATTTGAAGAAACGCTCGTGAGAGCGAACGCGACCGTTCCAAGATGCCCGGCACGTAGTTGCATTCGCAGTGGTAAATCGTGCCAATCGACTCTTTGAAGGAGCAGAAGTAGCACGACGGCACGCTGACCGTGATGCGCTCGTCGATGACGGAGAGCCAAAGCGTCGTCGTGCCGCCGCCGGAGTTGCCGGTGCAGCCCAGCGCATCGGGGCCGAGATCGGCGCGCGTCTGGAGATAATTGATGGCGCAAATGCCATCCCAGCAGCGCTCGCCGAGCAGGGTGCGCCCGCCCAGCAGGTGGCTAAAGGCGAGGTGGCGACAGGTGCTGGGCAGGCTGTGGCCGTAGTCGTGATCGCTCATGCGCTCGCCAAAGACGCGCTGGCTATTTTGAATCTGCTAGTGCAGCTAAACGCTGAAACTTTTGGTACCCATTTTCATTTGGTTCACCCGCTTCGACAAAACCCAACGGTTGTGCGCCCCGTCGCGCCGCTTCGTTATCGAGGGCAATGAAGGTGACGTGTTTGCGGATGCCTCGACTCTCGTGCTGATGAAGCAAATGTCGCAGCACGGCACGCCCGATGCCTTGGCGACGGAGCGACGGTCGCACGGCTAGGCCCGTGATAAACGCCGTTTTCTGCGGCCAATCCACTGTGGTTTCCACAAGTGCGACCATCTCCTCGTCGCGAAAAATCACCCAGGTGTTGTTCGATGGCCCTTCATCCAACACGGCCTCCAACCACTCCTGGTCGATGGGGCCGAGCCGCCGATTCAATTCAGCGTCAGCGAACCAGGAGGCGTACTCCTGATAGTGCTCATCGCGAAAAGGCTGGAATTCTAGTTCCATCGTGTTGGATGGCCAAGCGGCTGGAGAGCTAACAGAGCTTTGTCAACTCGTTCGCGCGCGGGCGTGCTCACTCCTCACTTACTGGTCGCGCCAGCTATACTGCGGCGTCCAGCCAAACGTGCGCTCGATTTTGCCGCAGTCGAAGGCCGATTGGTGCGGCCCGTGGCCCTCGGCGAAGCGCGACACGGCCTCCGCGCCGTAGTGGCGCTCGACGGCCTCCTGGATCGGCATCTCCAAGCAGGTATCTGCCGCCGCAATCAGGAAGACTTCGTGGCCCGCGCTCTCGCCTTCGAGCGCGGCCAAAAACGCACCGGCCACGTCGCGCGCGTCGATGTAGCTCCAGAAGTTGCCGCCACCCGCGGGGAAGTTGTCGCGTCGGTGCTGGAGCTTCGCGTAGTTATCCGGAGCCACCACGTTGTTGATGCGCAGGCTCACGAGCGCCATGTCGGGATAGCGGCGCGTCATCGAGTTGGCGATGACCTCGCCCATGTATTTGCTGAGCGCGTAGGCGTTGGGCGAATCGACGCGATCTTCCTCGCTGAAGGGAAAATGTGGCGGCAGTTCGTCTGTCGTAAGCCAGCCCGTCGCCATTTCGCTGCTGGCGTAGACAAAGCGCTGCACGCCCAAATCGCCCGCGGCCTGCATCATGTGGTAGGTGCTCATCACGTTGTTCTGAAAAGTCTGCTGGCGCGGAAAGCCGCTGGGCGACGGATTTGCGCCCAGGTGGCAGACGCCGTCGGGCCGCACTTGGGCCAAGGCGTCGTAGACTTCACCCGCGTCGGTCATATCGAGCTGGATAAATTTGCCGGGCAGGTCGACGGTGGGGCGCACGCGGTCGAGATTGGTCACGTCGTGGCCCGCGTCGGCGATGATGCGCACGGCCTCTCGCCCCGCTTTGCCGCTGCCGCCGGTGATGATGACTTTCATAGTTGGTTACTCCTTTTTGTGGGGCGAAGCGCTGCTTCGCCTCGCCGAGCAGCGCTCGGCGTTACTTGCTCCGATCCTGCCGCCACTGCTCAAACTCCGCCAGCGTCTCCTCGTTGGGCGGATAGACGCCGAGGATGCTCGCTCCACCCGCGACCTTCTCCTGGAAAAACTCCTCGCGCACCTCCTGCTCATACCCCTCGCGCGCGACTTCCGCCGCCACCTGCGCCGGAATCACCACCACGCCCTCGCCGTCGCCGACGATGATGTCGCCGGGGACGACGGCCACGCCGCCGCAGCCAATCGGTACCTGCATCTCGACGGGGTGATGGATCGTAAATGAAGTCGTCGCGTGGGGCGCTTGGATATAGGTCGGCATCGCCAGTTCGCGGAAGCCGGGCGTGTCACGCAGCGCCCCGTCGGTGACGAGCCCCGCCGCGCCGCGGGCGTGGATGCGCGTGCCCAGAATGTGGCCAAACGAGGCCGCGCGCACGTCGCCGCGCGCGTCGATTACCAGCACGTCCTCTGGCTGCACGGCCTCGACGGCCAGCCGCTGCACGTTCTTGGTGTTGTCGTAGCGCTCATCCGCCAAATCCTCCCTCGCGGGGATGTAGCGCACGGTAAAGGCGTAGCCGACCATGCGCAGGTCGGGCCGCAGGGGATAGACGCCCTGCAAAAATGTGTTGCGGAAACCAAGCTTGATCAGCTGCGAGGTGAGCGTGGCGGTGGAGATGTGGCGCAGCTTGTCGCGCGTCTCGTCGGAAAGGGGATGGGGGCGGGCGGTTGTCGCGGCGGTCATGCCAGGCCTCGTTTTTTGGGTGAGCGGGTGGAAAGGGTTGATTGAGTGGTCGGGTAGCCACTGCGGTTTATTCTATCACTTGGGCTGTGTACGTCAATTGCGCTGAATTGCTGGGTGTATTTCACTTCTGGGGCGAATCTGCGTTGATGGGGCGTTCGACCTCACCCCCTCAGCGTTAGCTCCTCATCAACGAGGATTCGGAAGCCCCCTCTCCGCGCGCGGAGAGGGGGTTGGGGGGGTGAGGTCTCGCGTGCTGCACCCGCTACGCAGCTCTAAATGCTTGCACTTGCCCAAAACTAGAATACATTCAATTGCCTGCGTCGATTCTTGACAAGGCTAAGTCTTTCTACGTATAGTGGCCCACATCTGGTCGGTGGATTGACTTGGCCTTTCAGACGAAGACATACAGACAGCGCCCCCACAGTTGGACGGCCAACACCCCACACCCGACGGTATCGCCACCGTCGGGTTTTTGCTGGAGACGATTGTGAACTGTGCGAACCACGTGAAGTATCCTGGCTCCGAGCGTGCTCGAAACAAGTGTACAAAAATTTGTAATCAGCATGAGCTAAAACGTAAACACCTGTCTGTTTTGGTCGTCAAACCGTCTAATTTGCGTCTTAATGTGCAAGGTTGTATCAAACGTAATTTTACAGATTTGACATAACCGCCTAGTCCGGTCGATCCGGTCGCATCTGAGGATGCTCCTTCCGCGATTATTCCATCATGTTTTCCCTGTTTGTGCTTAGCTTTCCACGCACAAACGCCTCTTCTTTAACAACGCATCTTCACACCAACATCCACCAGCTGTCTTAAAAACTTGTCATCTTCCCACCCACAGGATATCTGCACCATGCCCTTTGGCACACGCACGTTGACGCGCACCCTGCGCTTTTCGCTGCTGCTGACGCTCTTTGCCGCCGTCGCATTTAGCGCCAGCTCCCCCGCCGCCCGCGGCCAGGAGACGCCCACCGGCTCCTCCCTTTACCTGCAAAGCACCACCTTTGACCCGCTAATCGACGCCCCAGTGAGCGCCGCCCAGGCGAGCCCGGATTCGCCCTACCGCCTCGTCCAGTTCACCGGCCCCGTCGATGCGACGACCGTGGCGCAAATTGAGGCGCTCGGCGGCGACGTGCTCGGCTACGTGCCGGACAATGCCCACATCGTGCGCTTGAATGGCGCGACCGTCGCCGCGGTGCAAAGCCTGCCCGGCGTGCGCTGGGTGGGCGACTACCAGCCTGCCTACAAAATCGCACCCGCGCTGACGCAAAGCGTGAGCGCGGCCAGCAGCGAGCCGGTTGAGCTAAGCGTGCTCGCCTTCCCCGGCGAATCGACCGACGCACTGGTGGAGTTTCTGCGCGCCCAGGGCGCAACGCTGCTCTCCTCCGGCACGCCCGGCATCGGCACGATCTTCCGCATTAGCGCGCCGCCCAGCGCCGTGGCGACCATCGCCCAGCACCCCGGCGTCAACTGGGTGGAGCGCTACGAGGCGCCGACGCTGGCCAACGCCGAGGGGCGCAAAATTATGGGGGGCGAAGTGGTGTGGCGCAGCTACGGCTACTTTGGCGAGGGCCAGATCGTCGCCGTTTCGGATTCGGGCTTGAGCACAGAGGGGCAGCTCAGCCCCGATTTTGACGGTCGCCTCGTGGCCGCTTTTGCGCCCAGCGAGATGAACCTGGCCTTCCCCGAATGCAGCCGCAAAACCGACTGGACGGACCTCAACGGCCACGGCACGCACGTGGCCGGCTCCGTGCTGGGCAACGGTGCCCTCTCCGGCAGCAACGCCGCCGCGCACGACTACACCAGCTCCTTTGCGGGCCTCGCGCCCGAAGCCGGTCTGGTCTTCATGGCGCTCAATACCGACGGCAGCGGTGGCATCCAGTGCGTCGACGAAAATGGCGATTTTCTCGCCAAGGGCTACCAAGCGGGCGCGCGCATCTCCAGCCACAGCTGGGGGCGCGACGACGGCGGCGCGTACAGCATCAATTCGAGCCTCGTCGACGATTACCTCTGGCGACACAAGGATTACCTGACGCTCTACGCCGGGGGCAATTCTGGCCCCGGGCCGCAGACCGTTGGCTCGCCCGGCACGGCCAAAAACGTGCTCACCGTGGGCGCTTCGGAAAATCTGCACCCCAACATCGACGCCGAAATTTCCGACGACCCCAACACGATGGCCTACTTCTCCAGCCGCGGCCCCACCAGCGATGGCCGCATCAAGCCGGACGTGGTGGCGCCGGGCACGTCGGTGCTCTCGACGCGCGCCGAGCAGGTTCCGCTCGGCGGCTTCCCCGAAGGCATCTTCGACGACCACTACGCCTACATGAGCGGCACGTCGATGGCGACGCCGCTGACGGCGGGCGCGTCGGCCCTGGTGCGCGAGTGGCTGATCAAGGGGCGCAACGTTGCCAACCCCAGCGCCGCGCTGCTCAAGGCCGTGCTGATCAACGGCGCGCTGCAGCTGCCAGGCCAGGCCGTGCCCAGCCTCAACAGCGGCCACGGCCGCGTCGACCTCAAAAACACGTTGGGCGGTGAATATGCCCTGCTCGTCGATTACGCCGAGGGGCTGGACACGGGTGAACAGCAAACCTACGTCATCGACGTCCTGGGCGAGACGGCCCTGGGCACGCTCTTTGCCACCAGCCTGGAAGCGCCGACCGTGCAGGCGGCCAGCCAGCCCGTCACCGAAACCTTTGGGCTGACGAGCGTGGAGCCTCCCGCGGCCAGCATCACGCTGACCAATCCAGTGGCGTTGAGCGGCGAGCCGCTGCCCGGCTTTGCCAGCGCCCGCCCCCTCGATCCCGTGGCGAGCGGCTCTGCCAAGGAAGGCGCTGCGCCGCTGGTCAACGCCGCCCCGTCGCTAAGCAAGCCCGCGCCGAGCGGCGAGGCGGACGCCCGCTTCCAGCCGCTGGCCGGCGGCTTCGACGCACCTAGCACGCAGAGCTTTCTGCAAAACGTAGTCGGCGGCGGCGATTTTGAGGACCCGGCGTGGACGGAGATGTGGTCGCAGGTGTGGCTGGGCGTAGGGCTGCCGCTGCGCACGGATTTGGTCTCGGCCAGCGGGCAGTACTCGATGTGGCTCGGCGGCTCCCCCTCCGAGGACGCGCTCCTCTACCCGATTCAATTCCCCACCGCCATTGATTCCGAGTTTGAGAGCGGCATTGGCTTTTTGCTAAGAATTGTCGATCAGGACCTCGGCTTTGACGAGTTCTGCATCGGCCTGATCGACGCCTCCGGCAACTGGCTGATCAACAGCCCGGAATGTGCCGCTGCCAACGGTGATTATACCTACGAGCACCTCTTCACCAGCGCGGAAAAGCGCGAGCTGGCGGGGCAAACGGCCTATCTCGCGCTCTTTACCACCAGCGACGGGGCCGAGCCCCACATGTCCGCCTTTATCGACGACGTTTACGTGGCCGTCGACTTCCCGGACGTGACGCTAACCAGCACGCCCGATACCGGCCCGCCCGGCAGCACCTTCCTGCTGACGGGCCAGTTCAACGTGCCCTACAGCCCCGTCTTCTTCTGCGCCGCGCCCTGCAGCGACGAGACGCTGATCACCGCGGCCTACGCCGATGCAGCGGGCAACGTGGCGGCCTACATCTACAGCACCGACGAGATTGAGCCGGGCGTCTACCCCATCGAGTCACTCACCGCGGGCGGGCGCACGGCGCGCACCAACGTAACGATCACGGGCGGCGTCAGCGCACGGCTCTCCGCTGCGCCGGCGAGCGGGGCGGGCGGCACGGAATTTCTCTTTACGGGCAGCGGCTTTGTGCCCAACGACAACAACATTGCCGCCAGCATCAACGGCGAGAGCATCGGCAGCGTGGGCAGCAATGCCGAAGGGGCCGTGCAGTTCTCGCTAACGACCAACTCCAACGCCGCGCCGGGCGACTACCTGCTGCGCGTCACGGACAGCGCCGGGCGCAGCGCGCAGGTCACCTTCACCATCACCGCCGTGGCCGCTGGCGAGCCCATCGTCACCGTCTCGCCCGCCGCCGCGCCCGCTGGCTCCACCTTCGCCTTTGATGCGCAAAATTTCGCGCCCAGCCAGACGGTCGATGTCGCGCTCGACGGTGAAGTGCTGGGCCAGCTGGAGACCGACGCTTCGGGCGCGGTCGGCATTGAGCTGACCACGGGCGCCGGTGCGCCGCCGGGCGTCTACACGCTGACGGTGGCGCAGGGCGGCGTCAGCGCCTCGGCTCGGTTTGAAGTCACCGCGGGTGACGGCGGTGGGGCGGGCGGCGACGAAGCGGGCGAGCCGGCGAGCGGTCGCGGTCTCTACGTCACCCTCGTCTGGACGGATCCGCCCGCCCAGGTAACGGCGGGCCCGGCGCTGGTCAATGATTTAGATTTGTTGATCGACGGGCCGGACGGCGACATCTACCCCGGCGGCGGCACGAGCGCCAACCGCGTCGACAACGTCGAGACCGTGCGGCTGGAGAATCCGACGCCGGGCAAGTACACCGTGCAGGTGATCGCCAACCGCGTCAACCCAACGTATGGCTCGCAGCCCTTTGCGCTCGTCGCCACCACGCGGCAGACGTTCGAGGCCAACGCGACCAACGTCAACGTTGGCGGCGGCTCGCCCGGCTCGCCCACCCCGCGCCCCACGCCCGTTCCCGCACCTGATCCAGTTGGCACGCTCTCCGGCGTGGTCTACGTCGACGCCAATCAAAATGGCCGTCGCGATCGGGGCGAGCCCGGTCTCGCCAACGCCGAGGTTGCGGTGTTGAGCGCAAATGGGCAGGTCGCCGCCCGCACCACCACGGATGCAAACGGCGCATACACCATCGCGGATCTGCCGCCGGGCAGCTACGACCTGCAAATCACGACGGCCAGCGGCCACACCATCACGTCGAGCGCACGGGTGACCGGTTTGGCGGCGGGCGAGGAGAGCGTGCAGAACATCGGCACGATTGTGCGCGTGCTGCTGCCCGTGGTCGCCAAGTAGGGCGCTGCGGCGCTTCGCCCCGTGTGCGGGTAGTGGAGGGCACGCCCTCCCACTACCCGCTCGAATTACAAACCCGCTCTCGAATGCCGTCCGCATTAAAGAATGCGCTGGCGGCATGTTGTGCTCAGGAGCTACACCCATGACAACCCTACGCCGCTGTCTTCCTTTGCTCGCCGCGCTGGCCCTGCTGCTCCCCGCCGCGTCGATGCGGGCGGGCGCGATCCTCGATGGCCCCAACGTCCGCATCACCGACGCGGGCCTGGGTCAATACGATGATGCCGAGCTGCCCGATCTGGCCGTGCTCGGCAACAGCGTCTACGCCACCTGGCTGGATGATCGCTTCAACGAGCACGCGTCCGTCTTCTTTGCCCGCTCCGCCGACGGCGGCGCAACGTGGGGCGAGAACGTGCTCGTCAGCGCGCTGCCCTACGACGATTGGGCCAACAACCCCCAAATTGCCGTGCAGCCGGACGGCACGCTTTGGATTGTCTGGCATCTGTTCTATGCCGCCGATTCCAACGAAGTCAACGACCTGCGCATCGCCCGCTCGACGGACGGTGGCGCGACCTGGACGCGCTACGACCTGCGCGACGGGCCGGACGAGGGCGAAGATTTGTGGAAGATGCGGATTGCTGCCGATAAGCAGAACGTCTACATCCTCTACCACGATTACACAAGCAGCGACGCGGGTGAAGGCTACGAAATCTACCTCGATACGCTCGACGCGGCCACGCTCGATGTAAGTTCGATCCGCATCAATGATGTGCGCCACAGCGCGCGCCTAAACTCTTCGTTCGAGGACGGGCCGCTGTTGGATTTTGCCCTGCGCGAGACTGAGCGCGGTTCGGTGATATGTGCGGCGTGGGAGGATCAGCGCGAGCGCTTTGCCATTTTCAGCGCCTGCTCCACCGACGGCGGCGCAACCTTCACACGCCAGCGCGCCCCTCAGCGGGCCGGACGCCGTCAACCCGCACATTGCCCTCGCGCCGGACGGCACGCTCTACGCCACCTACTCGCTCGACCAGCGATTCCAGATAACAACATCATCCTGCGCAAGTCCAGCGATTTGGGGCAAAGCGTGGAGCGAGCCGCAGCAGCTAACCAACATCGAAACGCTGCGGATGAAGTCGCGAGCTGGGATTTGGCGGTGGACGGCGGCGGGCAGATTGTGCTGCCCTGGGTGGAAGCGTTTTACGGGGAGAGCAATCTTAACCTCAGTACGTCGAGCGACGGCGGCGCGAGCTTTGCCACGCTGGTCGAGATCGAGGACGATCAGGGCGAATACCCCACCGTCTCCGACCAGCGAGAGGTCGCCGTCGCGCTGGGAAGTGGCGAGGGAGCTGACGAGCGCGCCTACATCGCCTGGCGCGACGACCGCAACGTGCAGGACGAAATCTGGTTCACCCGCGCCACGCTGGACGGCACGCCGCCTACTGCGCCGACCAACGTGCAGGCCCAGCCCGGCGACACGGTCGTTGGGCTTTCGTGGCAGGCCGCAACAGATGCCAACGGCGTTTCCGGCTACCGCATCTACCGCGCGCCTGGTAATGGCAGTGGGTCGGCAGACGGGTCGTTTGTGCAGATTTCGCCGCTGCTGGTGCGCGGTACGGGCTTTGTTGACGTTGGCCTCAGCGCCGACCAGCCCTACCTCTACCAGATTGCCGCCGTGGATGGCACGGGCAATCTCAGCCCGCGCTCGGCGGTGGTTAGCGCCGCGGCCACCGTTGGCGATGTGCAGCCGAGCGGAACGCTTGTCTACGAGCGCAATGATGCAGTGCGCCTCAAGCCGCTGGTGGGCGGTGAGGAGAGCGCGATCGCTGATGCATACGAGCCCGTGCTGTCCACGGACGGCACGCGGCTCTACTACCGCAGCGGCGACAGCATCGGCGTGCGCTCGGTCGAGGGAAACGGAGCGCTCGGTGAACCGCAGCCCTTCTTCACGCGCGAGGGGCTGGCCGATTTTGACGTAGCCGCCGACGGTGCGCACTTCGCCATGCTCGTCCAGCGCTTCCAGGCCAATCTCAACAGCGGCGGCTGCTTTGTCTTCGAGCCGATCTATGCCAGCGCGTCGCAGGATTTGTACACCGACCAGTACAACTACTCATCCTACGTCTCGATCTCAGCGGATCGGCGCTGGATGGCCTACCGCTACGACGGCTTTTGCACCATCAACGCCAGCGGCTTCACCGAGCCGGGTGATTTCTGTATCGCCAACCTCAGTACACAGGAAAAGAAGTGCATCGAGGGGGCCAACGTCGACGGCTCGGATTTTGCGCCCAGCGGCAGCGACCTCGTCTTCGCCTCGCCCGCCAGCGGCCAGCACGAAATCTGGCGCGCACAGGTGGCGGACGACGGCTCGCTCGTCAACCCCGTGCAGCTGACCAGTGGCCCCGCCAACCAGCCCGCCGACAACCCGCGCTTCTCCAGCGACGGCCAGTGGATTACCTTCCAGCGCGACGTAAACCCGGATACGGCGGACGACGCCGAGGAGTGGCGCTTGTTCGCCGTGCGCGCCGACGGCACGTCGCTGCGCGATCTCGGCGTCGCGGGCGAGGAGCCGGTGTTGCTGAGCGGCGGCAGCGCGCCTGACGCCACGTCGACGCCCGCGCCGGGCACAACGCCCGCGCCGCAGCCTACGGCTCAACCAACCAGCGGCCCCACGCCCACGCCGCTGCCGGAGGGTGTCGGCACGCGGACCTACCTGCCGGTGGTGGCGCGGTGATAATAGACAAATTTTGCTGACGTACGGGTTGCAGCGCAGCGGTAGCGCCCTTTCGGAATAGGCTCTCCAGCGTGGTCAAGCGCGGCTCCACGCCTTGCGCACCAGCTCGGCACAGGCCAGCAGCCAGCGCCGGTCGCCCTCGATTTGCAGCGTAATTGTTCCATCGTAGCGGAAGGATTGCAGATCGCGCAGCGTGCGGGCCAGGTCGATGCCGCCGGACGGGGGCACGCCAAAGGGGAGGTGCTCATCGCGCGTGCCGTCGTTGTCGGAGAGGTGAACGTGGGCCAGCCGGTCGCCGAGGGCGAAGAGGTAGTCGCGCGCGAGATTGTTGGTGGGGGCGAGGTTGCAGTGGCCCACATCGAGCAGCAGCTTCAGATCGGGCAGCCGGTGAAAAATTTGGCGGAACCACTTGAGCTGGTGCCGATTGTCCGGCCCATTCTCCAGCACGACTTCGACCCCGCGCGCCCGCCCGTGCCCGATCAGCACGCCAAAGAGCTGTCGGCAAAACTCGTAGCCCTCGGCCTCGCTCAAGTGCGGCGGCCAGCCGACAAAGCGCAGCGTGCACAGCGACGCGCCCAGTCCCTGTGCCGTGTCGATTGACCGACGCATCTCGTCCAGCGCCGCCTGCCGCACCAGCGGCGAGGGGTTGGCCAGCGGCAGGTAGCTCGCCGCGTGCGCAACCACGTCGAGGTTTTTGTCGACTAAGCTCGCGCGCACCTCGCGCCACGGCGTCGATTCAAGTGCCGCGTGGGGCGCTTCGAGCCGCAGGTCGACGAAGTCAAAGCCCTGCTCGGCGATCCAGGCAATTTCGTCGAGCAGGGAACGGTGGGGATCGTTCATGGTGCCGAGTCGCATAAAAGCTCCATTTTGGATTCTAGATTTTGGATTTTGGATTGGGCTCGGAACGTCCGTGATCTCGCGTAAATCTAAAATCAAAAATCGTAAATCCAAAATTCAGTATAAGTCCAACCGCCATCACATACACGCCCCAGCCGGGCCGGAGCGGCTCGTTGTAGAGCGCCTCGATATTGGGCAGCACGCGCAGAAAGCCGCTGATCGGCCACCAGAGCGACGCCAGCGACAAAATCACCACAAGGGCGCTTGGCGCGAGGCGAGGCAGCAGGGCCAGCAGTGGACTGACGGCGACGGCAGCGAGGCAGAGCAAGAGGGCCGCAGTCTGAAGACTGTATTCTCTCAAGAGCAGGCTGGGTGTCCAGGCGGGAGGGAGCAGGTTGAGGGCGGCAATGGTGGCGAGAACGAGCATGAGCAGGCGGAGAAGCCAGGTGGCTGTGTGTGCCATCACCGGCATCGATTGAAATCGACGCCTGGTTTGCGAAACGCGCTGAAGCGCGTTGGTTGTTGGCTCCGCCGCGGAGTGAGCATCCTCAGGTGTGAACGGGTCAGTAGTGGCTGGGCGCGCCCGGCCACTACCCGCGGTGTTCCGAAACGCCCAGAAGCTCAGCGTTAGGCTCGCCGTCACCAGCGGCAGGTAAAAGCCCTCGCGCCAGAGCGACACCTGCCCCTGCTGCACCACCGGCAAGAACTTCACGTACTCGCCCAAATCCAGCCCCGTCACAACGAGCACGGCGGCGCGGTGGTTGATCCACGGGCCGAAGTAGCCAACCAGAACAAGCATACAAGGAAACACGAGGGCAAATGGAGACAACAAAATCTCCCCTGCTCCCCTGCTCGCCTGCTCGCCTGCCCCCCTGCCCCCCATCATCGCGCCACCTCCTCCCGCTGGGCCAAGCGCGCCGCCTGCCGCTGGCGACCGGCCTCGAAGCGGGCGCGTTCTTCGTCGCTCGTCAGCTCCAGCGACGGCACGGGCACGGGTCGGCCTTCGCGGTCGATCGCCACGTAGACGAAGTAGGCCGTGTGCGTCTGCGTGATGTCGCCCGTGAGCAGATTTTCCGCCTCCACGCACAGCGCGACTTCGAGGCTGGTGCGCCCGACGTAGGTGAGGTGGCCGTGCACGGAAACGAGCTGCCCCACGCGGATGGGATGCAGAAAGGTCATGCTGTCCAGGTGCACGGTGACGACGGGGTTGCGGGCGTGGCGCACGGCCACAATTGCGCCGCACTCGTCGCACATCTTGAGGATTTCGCCGCCGTGGACGCTGCCCAGGCTGTTGGAGTGCTGCGGCTGCATCAGCCGCGTTAAGGTCGAGCGGCTGGCGGTCACGGTGGTCGGCGAAGGATTTTGCTCCATGAAAGACTTTCAGAATTTATCCACGAAGGGCACGAAGAGCGCGAAGGAAGAATGTCGGCGAACAAATCTTCGTGTTCCTTGTGTCCTTCGTGTCCTTCGTGGATCGTTTTGATTTCGACTAACCGGTAACTTTGTGATACGCATCCAGCAACTGCCGTGCGCTGCGTTCCCACGTGAATTGAAGCGCGTGCTGCCGACCCTTCAACGCCAGCTCCCGGCGCAGGGTTTCGCTCTCGGCCAGCTTGACAATGCCCGCCGCAATGCTTTCCACGCTCTCGGCCTCGACATAAACCGCGCCCGGCCCAGCGGCTTCGGGCAGACACGAATTATCCGCGCTGAGCACGGGCGTGCCGCAGGCCAGCGCTTCTAGAATCGGCAGGCCGAACCCTTCGTATAGCGATGGGAAGGCAAAGAAGTCAGCGGTGCGGTAGAGGGCGGGCAAATCTTCGTCGGCGATAAAGCCGGGAAAGCGCACGTGATCTTCCAGCTCCAGCTCGACGACGCGCGCAAAAATTTCGTCGAAGAGCCAGCCTTTGCTGCCGCCGATAACGAGCTTGTGCGGCAGGTGGGCCCGCGCACGGGCCAGCGCAAAGGCTTCGATTAGGCGACCAAAGTTTTTGCGGGGCTGCAGCGTGCTCAGCCCCAAGATGAAGGGGGCTTCCCCGATGCCGTAGTGAGCACGAAGCCTCGCGGCTTCGCCAGCGGCAGCGTCACCCTGGGCTGGCTGCGGGCAAAAGCGCGCGTGATCGACCGCGCCCTGCACAACGGTGATCTGCTCCGGCGGAATGTCGTACTGCTCGTGCAGATCGCGGGCCGTGTGCTGGCTGTCCGCCAGCAGGTGATCGGCGCGGCGGATGGAGCGGGGGACGACGGTGTGAAGGTAGTGGTGCAGGCTGGGCAGGGACGCTTCGGGGTAGAAGAGAAAGGCGAGATCGTGAACGGTGACGAGCTTGCGCCGGGCGCGCGAGGGCGCAAGCACAAAATCCGTGGCGTGAAAGAGCGCGAGGTCGTCGCCCGCAAACCACTCGACTCTCGGCAGCGGCACGTCGAGACGGTGCCAGATACGTACGAGGTTGCGCTCGCTGACCAGCGGCGTGTCGTGCAGCCGCAGCGGCGCGACCTCGCGCTCCGTCGCCGACACGCGCCCGGCCACGAAGAGCCGCAGCTCGTAGGCGAAGCCCTGCGCCGCATTCAGCGCAATCAGCGCCCGCACCTGCTCGCGAATGATGCGGCCAATGCCGGCAGATTGGCGCACGGCGGGGGTGTAGTCGATAGCGATTTTGGGGCGCACGAAGGAGAAGATTGGTAAGTGGAAATTTGTAATTAAAGAGGAATCGTACCCTACCTAATTACTAATTACTGATCTTGAAGGCTAAGTAGGTAAGGCCAATCCAAGAAAATAGATGTACCGGTTGGGGTCAACGCCTTACCTCCCCCAACCCCCTCCTCTCCACGCGTGGAGAGGAGGGGCTATCCAGTCGCCTCGTCAACCCAGCGACAAGGAGGGGGCGGCGAGGCTGAAACATGATCTCCTTAGTATATTTTATTTCTTGGAATAGCCTAAAATAGATGCATCGATGTCTACAGTCCTCATCTACAGTCCCCGGTAGGTCCACAGGCGGTTGGCCGTGAAGTTCCACGTCAGCACCACGCCGATAGCGACGGCGAGCGAAAAATTTGCGCTCAACGTGTGGCCGAGGTCGACGCTGCCCACGGCATCGATCCACAGCGGTTCGCCGAAGTGGTTGACTAGAAAGAGCAGAAGCTGATTGATGCCCAGCCCAACAGTGCTGACCAGGGCAAACTGAGGCAGCTGGGTGCGCCGGCTGCGATTTTGACTTTCGGGGAAAGTCCACAGCCGGTTCAATATAAAATTTTGTATAACGGCAGAAATGAAGCCAAACGGGTTAGCCGCCAAGAGAGAAAAGCCAAACAGCTGCATCAGCACGTTGAGAATCGTGAAGTGCGTCATGGCGCCACATGCGCCCACAACGGCAAATTTGGCGAAGCGACGGGCTTCTTTGCGATGGGTACCGGTAAACGTAATGTTGGCCATGAGAAATTCCTTTGCTAATTATATTATAATAAGCTCGCGCCCGCATCGAGCGTGAGCAAGCCGTTCGATCTCTTATCGCGGAGCGCGAGTTGCGAGCGATGAGGTTTGCAGCAGGACAGCTTCTTCCGCTACCAGCACCGCCGCTATCCACAGCGCGATGTGTAGGTACATGCCCTGCACGAACAGATTATCAAAGACGTTGTGTACGGCCAAATGGGCCAGCACGCCTAAGACGCCGAGGGCGAGCGCGCGGTTCCATGTGGTATTGCGTACTGCGTAGTGCTTATTGCCTATTGCGGCTTCGTGCCAAGCTGTATCGGAAGAGCGCCCGAAGGTACGTCGCGCGATAAAGAGCGCCACGCTAAGCCAAAATCCCAGAAAGGCGAGCAGGCCAATTAGCCCCGTTTCGGCGAGCGTATTGAGATAGATGTTGTGCGCGTGGCCCAGCGGCTCCTCCCAGCGGCGGATGTTGACTTCGGGGTAGACGACGGCGTAGTTGCCCGTGCCAATCCCCAGCCACGGCGACTGCACCCACATGCGACGCGCCGCCTCCCAGTGCGCCAGCCGCTCGAGCACGGCAAAGTTGGCGTCCGTCACCGGCTGGCGAAAAATGCCGATCTGCTGCACGACTGGGTCGCTGCTGACGCCGACAAATTCGGGCAAATCGGCAAAGCGCTCGGCCACGGGCGCGGGCACAACGGCCGCCAGCGGGCCGCTCGCCGCCAGCAGTAGCGCCACGCCCACGACGGCCAGCGTGACCGTCGCCCGCGTGCGCAGCGCAACCACTAGGCCGACGCCCGCCAGCGCGCCCAGCCAGCCGCCGCGGCTCCAGCTCGCCAGGAGGGCAACGCCGATGGCGGCGGTCGCGCCGGTGTAAAAGAGCAGGTCGAGTGGGAACCCCATCCCCTCGCCGGAACCTCGTTGATGACGAGACAGACGAAGCCCCTTCCCCTCTAGAGGGGAAGGGGCTTGGGAATGGGGTCTTGCTCCGCGAGACCTCTGCCCCAAGCCCCCTCTCCTCCGAGGAAAGGGGGCTTCACCCGGTTCGTTACCCGTAAACCAGCGCTGAGGGGGAGAGGTCGGACGCCCCGCCGACATGGATTCCCGCCTCGATTGAAGTGCACCCAGCGCCCACAGCCCCAAACTCGCCGCCACCGGCAAGGTCAGCCCCAAATAGCCCGCATAGGGATTCGGCTGGGCAAACGTGCCGCTGGCGCGCATAAAGCGGCCCAGAATCAAAAACCAGGGCGGGCCAATCTGAAAGACGAATTGATAAAGCCCAAGTAACGCTTGGAACACCCCACCCAGCAGCAGCCCCGCAACCAGCCAGCGCGCCTGTTCGCGCTTCACCATCTGCGGCACGATGAGCAGCACCAGCGCAAATTCTGCCCATTTTACCATCTCGGCCACGCCCTCGCCCAAATCCGGCGCGCGCAGCAGCGACAGCCCCTGTGCCGCGAGATAAACTGCCAGCGACACCAGCACCAAGCGTGGTCGCCACGCCAGCCGCAGCGAGCGCCTGCGCACCCCATCCACCAGCCACAGCGCGACCGCTCCCGCCAGCAGCCCCTCCGTCCCCGTCAGCGGGCCAACGCGTACGCCGCTGCTCACCGGCAGCGCTACCCCGATCAGCGGCCACACTAGCCACGGCCAGCGCAGCAGGAGGAGCCCTCCTGCCGTGGCCGCGACGGCGGGCAGCAGCAATCGCAGCGGCAGCGTTGCCAGCGCGAGGGCGAGCGCGACGATTAGCCCGAATATGGCGACCCACCGCCAGTTAATCCACCCGTGAACTTCTGAAATTCCCGTGACCATTTGTAAATCGTAAATCCAAAATCCAAAATCGCAAAACAAAAAAGCCCGCGAGCGTTCCGCTCGCGGGCTTTTTTGTTTTGCACAGCGGGGAGGGAGGGATTTGAACCCTCGAGGGCTATGAACCCTACGCGTTTTCGAGACGCGCGCACTCGGCCGGACTATGCGACCTCCCCAGGAAGTGGGGATTGTATCATGGAGTGGGGTGGGGTGGCAACTTTGGAATGGCAATCGGTTGGAGCAGCAGGTTACTGTGGGTGCATCCCAGAATTGGGGGCAAGTTGTCATTGCGCTCGCGTAGCGGTCGCTTCGACGCCGGGTCTACCCCGAAAGATAGCAGACGATAATAGACTAGCGAGAAATCTGGAGACGGCAGACAGACCGAGCGCCCCGCAGCAACGAATCTGCCATCGCTGACGCCCAGATTTCTCGCTGCTGCGGATTTGTTTGCCGCCTCTCCTCGGCGATCCGCTCGAAATGACATTTTGCCCCCCAAATTGAAATGCACCCCGGGTTACTGTTAGGCAATTCCAGGAAATTAACTATACCGGGATAAGCCATGTTGGATGTGCAACGCACCTCGGAAGGTGCGACGCACGGTCGACTGTCTCTCTGGTGCGGCCAACACAGCCTACGGTGCGTTGCACTTTCCCAAGTGCGACGCACCTCCATCATAATCAGCCGTGGTATATCTATAATCTTGGATTAGCCTTAGCCAGTGGTGTTAGAGAACAGCTCTGTGGTAAAATCAACGGCGGTCATGAGAATCTTCTACTTTGTGTGTCTACTTTGGTCGGTATTCACATAAGTTTAGTCGATTCTCATGGCCTCCTCCGACCAGCACCGCTGGTTATGCTAACAGCGCAGGTTATCAACCGTTTTTGCAAAGAGTGGAGAACATCTTATGACCATCAATACCGATTTACAACGTTCGGTGCCAGCCATCGGGCTGGATGTGAGCAGCCGCGCGCGCTTTATCATGCGCACGTACGCGCACCTTGTCGGCGCAATTCTGGGCTTTACGGCGCTGGAAGTTTTTTACTTCCAATCCGGGTTGGCCTACCCGATTGCCAGCATTGCGCTCAACGGCTCGTGGCTGTTGATCCTGGGCGCATTCATCATTGTGAGCTGGCTGGCGAGCCGCACGGCGCATCGCGCGCAGTCGCTGGCGGTGCAGTACGCGGCGCTGGCGGGCTTCGTCTTCGCCGAGTCGCTGATCTTTGTGCCGCTGCTCGTGATCGCCGACATGCAGGCGCCAGGTGTAATCGGCAGCGCGGCGGCGGTGACGCTGATGGGCTTTATTGGCCTGACGGCGATTGTCTTTACCACGCGCAAAGATTTTTCGTTTATGGGCGGCATCCTGCGCTGGGGCTTTGTCGTGGCGATTGTGCTGATCGTCGCCAGCTTAATCTTTGGCTTTGAGCTGGGCACCTTCTTCTCCGTGGCGATGATTGGCCTCGCGGGCGGCGCGATTCTCTACGACACCTCCAAGGTGCTGCGCATCTATCCGGAGGATCGCTACGTCGCCGCCGCGCTGGAGCTCTTTGCCTCAGTGGCGCTGCTCTTCTGGTACGTGCTGCGGTTGTTTATGTCGCGTCGGTAGCTTTGGGGGTAGGGGTTGGGTGCGCCCAGCCACATTGGTATCGACGTAAGCGCGAAAAGACGAACTTGGTTGGGCAAACGGCGTAAAAACCCCACCCCAGCCCTCCCCAGCTTGGGGAGGAAGCCGCGACTGGACAGACGAAGCATCGGCTCCTCCCCCAAACTGGGGGAGGTTGGAGCCTGTCCTCGCGGAGGTGGGGAAGGGGGTAGCCAGCCAATCTTCCAAAGCGGCTTGCCTGTTTGATTTTCTATACCCTTAGGCCAATCCAAGATTATAAATATACCACGGCTGACTGTGATGGAGGTGCTGCACTTGGGAAAGTGCAACGCACCGTAGGCTGTGTAGGCCGCACAAGAGAGAGAGTCGACCGTGCGACGCACCTTCTGAGATTCTCTCATGAAAGTCAAGGGGGAGAAGCTTAAAGATTTGGGTCAGCGCGAGCCAGTCGCCGCGCGGGCCGGGTCAAAATCTTGTTCGGAAGAAAAGACGGCCCAGGCCCAGTGCAAAATCTTGCGCGCGGCAGCAACCAGTGCTTTTTTCTTGGGTTTACCGCGCGAAACGAGGCGTTGGTAGAAATCGCGCAAGGCGTTGTGGCCGCGCACGCCGCCGAGGGCACACAGATAAAGACGCGCCCTAAGTTGACCATCGCCTTTCTTGGAGATGGCTGGGTCGCCGCGCACCGAGCTGCCGCTTTGTCGAATCTGCGAATCGAGACCGACAAAGGCAGTCAGCTTCTTCTTGTTGCCCTGCCCGTTGGTCAGCGCCTCAAAGCGGTAGAGCAGCACGAGCAGCGGCAGGACGGTCTTGGGGCCGATGCCGTGGATGGCCAGCAATTGGCGCTTGCGCTTCTTCAAGTCGGGATGGCGTCGCACGTGCGCGTTGACCTGCTTTTCGAGCGCCGCGCGCTGGTCTTGCAAAAGGTTGATAGTCTGCTCGATGTCGGCGACCACCAGCGGCGACATGTCGGGCTTGTCCTGGGCGATGTCGAGGCGATTCTCCTCCATGCGGATGAGCTTGTCCAGCTCGTCCAACCGCCGTAGCAGGTAGTCCAGTTCGCGCACTTCTTCGGCGAGTAAGGCTTGGGCGGGTGGTTGCATGCGGGCGCCGTACTCGGCCAACATGCGCGCATCCACGGGGTCGGTCTTGACCCGGTAGCCCGCCCCCTTGGCCCACTGATGTAGCTTCCACGGGTCGGGCTTGCTCACCAGCCAGCCCTGGGCGTAGGCGTAAAGCGCCAGCCCCAACTCGTAGCCACTGGTCGGCTCGAGCACCAAGTGGACTTGCTCGGCCCCTTGCTCGGCGCGTTGCCTCTCAACGGCCTGGCCGAAGGCTTCGTATCCTTCAGCTTGATTGGGGTACTTGCCCAGATTGAGGCTGCGGTCAGCCCAATACGCACCGTCAAAGCTGCTTTTGGCGATGTCGGCGGCTACATACAAAATTCGCATAGCCCTCTTCCTTTCTAGGCAGACGCCTCTTGGCTGAACCTGAGGGCACTTAACTCACTAGTATGCGGGCTCTTGGCCCTTAATTCTCTTCGTCATCTCAGGCTGGGGCTTCTGCCCCACTTGGACCTGTCTCAATCCGAACGCTTGTTCTGCTGCGATGTCGGTCTCTTGGGCGTCTCGTCCCGCTCGCGCTTTATTCTACCAAATGGAGGCAAGGACGGCGACCTATCTCAGAATCGGGCTTTTCGCCACTTGTGCGACGTCAGTCTCTCGTCCTTGCCCCCTTCTCATGATACTAGGTGCGTCGCACATCCAACATGGCTTATCCCGGTATAGTTAACTCCTGGAATCGCCTTAGCTTAATACGCACGCGGCTGGGCGCGCCCAGCCACTACCCGTACAGCAAGAATGACGCAACTCCCCCCGCAAATTCCGCCAGCGATCCCCGCCACCGCGCGACCATCTCCTCCACCGGCCCGCTCGTTTCCAGCGCCTCGCGCACCCACCCATCTCCCACCAGCCGATCAAAGTGCTCTGCGTTCCAGGCAAAGTCCACGTGATTTTGCGAGCGCACGGCGGCGATCAGGTGCAGCCCCGCCGCGACTGGGCGGAACACGTCGCGGTTGGTGACGTGTAGCTGCACGCCTGCACAGGGCTCGCCCGTAAATTTGCTGGCCAACGGCGCAAAGTGCGTTGCGCGCCAGCGAACGCCCGGCAATTCGGCTGCGTTGAGCCGCGAGGCCAGCGCGAAACCGTCCACCCACGGCGCGCCGACGAGCTCGAAGGGCAGCGCCGTGCCGCGCCCCTCGGACAAGTTCGTGCCCTCGATCAAACACGTGCCGGGGTAGACCGTCGCTGTCGACGGGCGCGGCAGGTTGGGCGAGGTCGCCACCCAGGGCAGGCCAGTTTGCTCAAACCACATGGATCGTCGCCAGCCCTGCATCGGCACGACCTCTAGATCAACGTCCAGCGCGAAGTGGTGGACAAACCAGCGCGCCAGTTCGCCCACCGTCAATCCGTGGCGCACCGGCAGCGGCGCGACGCCCACGAACGAGGCGTATTCCCTCTCCAGCAGCGGCCCTTCGCGCACGACGCCGCCCAGCGGGTTGGGCCGATCCAGCACCACGACCGGCACGCCGTGGGCCGCCGCCCCGCGCAGCACGTGCAGCAGCGTACTGATGTAGGTGTAGAAGCGCGCGCCGATGTCCTGCATGTCAAACAGCAGCACGTCGGCTTCGCCCAGCATGGCGGCGGTGGGCGCGAGCGTATCGCCGTAGAGGCTGAAGATGGGCAGCCCTGTGCGCGCGTCAACGGCGTGGTCGATTGGATCGCCGTCCGCCGCCGTGCCGGACAGCCCGTGCTCGGGGCCAAAAAGTGCCGTCAGCTCTACACCAGCAGCCAGCAGCGCGTCGGTTGCGTGCGTCCAGTCGCGCGCTACCGCGGCGGGATGGGTCACGAGGCCGACGCGTCGCCCGCGCAGGGCGGCGCGCGGATTGCTGAGGAGATGGTCGAGGCCGGTCTGGGTGGCGGAGGTGAGCTTCATGTCGATGAGTGGTCTTCGCCTGTCTTTTTTGTTATGATGAAGGAACTGTTTCCGATTCCATTTTTACCACCGAAACCCTTATGACTCAACCCAACTGGACCATCGTTAAAGACTACCAGGACATCACCTACCGCAAGGCCGACGGCGTCGCCCGAATTGCCTTCAACCGGCCCGACGTGCGCAACGCCTTTCGCCCGCAAACCGTGGCCGAACTCTTCGAGGCCTTCGTCGACGCGCGCGAGGATCCCTCCATCGGCGTCGTGCTCCTCTCCGCCGAGGGGCCCTCGACCAAAGATGGCGTCTACGCCTTCTGCAGCGGCGGCGATCAGCGCGCGAGGGGCCACCAGGGTTACGTCGACGACGAGGGCGTGCCCCGGCTCAACGTTCTCGAAGTGCAGCGGCTGATTCGCTTTATGCCCAAAGTGGTGATCGCCGTGGTGCCGGGGTGGGCCGTGGGCGGCGGCCACAGCCTCCACGTCGTCTGCGATTTGACGCTTGCCAGCCAAGAACACGCCATTTTCAAGCAAACCGACGCCGACGTGACCAGCTTTGACGGCGGCTACGGCTCGGCCTACCTCGCCAAAATGGTCGGCCAAAAGCGGGCGCGCGAGATTTTCTTTCTGGGGCGCAGCTACTCGGCACAGGAGGCGTTCGAGATGGGGATGGTCAACGCCGTCGTGCCGCACGAGGCGTTGGAGTCGACGGCGTATCAGTGGGCGCAGGAAATTCTGGCCAAGTCGCCCACCTCGATCAAGATGATCAAATTTGCCATGAACCTCACCGACGACGGCCTGGTCGGCCAGCAGGTCTTTGCGGGTGAAGCGACGCGTCTTGCCTACATGACGGAGGAGGCCAAGGAGGGGCGCAACGCCTTTTTGGAAAAGCGCAGGCCGAATTTCAAGGAGGTGAAGTGGCTGTCGTAAGCGGCGAGTGCACGACGTCGTCGAGCTTCACCTGCGGCTGCGCGAGGCGTCCCCCTGGCAAAATTTGGAATCCTTGCTCAATCTACGGCCTGCCCACGCTCCAATTTTCTGACCACAAGAAGCGTGGTACACTGCCGCTGGTGCGCGCGCTGATGCCGCAACCGCTAGCTGATGTATGATTAACAAGGCGTCAAGCCGTCGCCAAAATTTTGACGGCGCTCCCCGTAATTCTCGAATGCTTATGACCCGTTTTACCACCCTCCCTCTTCCCTTGCGCGCTGGCCTGCTTGCGGGCCTGACTGGCCTCGCGTTGACGCTGGTTGGCATAGCCCGCGGCAACGTGCCGCTGCAGCCCGCGTCGATTGCCGTGGCGCTGCTGATTGGCGGCGGCTTCTGGTTTCTCGTCGCCTGGGCCGTCGCCACCGCGGCGGTCGACGTCGAGCGCGACGTGGCGGAGGCCGAAGCGCTCGACGTAGCAAGCGAAGAAGTTGTTGATAGCGCATAAGTGATATACAATGGCTATCACATTGCTTTTGGGTAGCCGGAGGTGACCACCGTGGCACGAATCATGTTAACCATGCCGGATGAACTGCTGAACGCCGTCGATGAAGCAGCGCGCGCGCAACATCGCAGCCGCAGCGAATTTATGCGCGAAGCGGCACGTGCGCGGCTGGAACAATCTAGCCTGGGGAATGGGGTAATGACGGATAACTCCACATTGCGCGAGCAGGGCGTTGCGTACATAGCGGAAAGGGAACGTTTTATAAGTCCCGAACTGCTCGAACGGATACTCGCCCTATTGCAGCAAGCTAAAGTTGACGCTGTAGAGCAATCCACTATATCTCGTGCGCCACGGGATTTGTCTGGTATTTGGGCGGATGCCTTCCCGGATGATTTTGATATTGATGCGGTCTTGAACGATGTGCGCAGCGGTTGGCAGAACGATTTAGACGATATGGTTGGTGTTGTAGGCTCTCAGGATGAATAATGCCCGAATTTGTCGTTGATACGCATGCCCTTTTCTGGTATCTTTCCGGCTCATCCAGATTGGGTGCTCGTGCCGACGCTATTTTTGCACGGGGGGCATCCGGCGAAGCCAAGCTGCTTCTTCCTGCTATTGTCATAGCAGAGCTTTTCTACACCAACGAAAAGGCAGGTCGCCCGCTTGATTTTGGCGCAGAGATGCAGCGGTTACTTCATGCCGATCAATTTCGTTTCGTGCCGCTACACGCTATCGACATGCTCGAATTTAGCGCACTCACTGACGTGCCCGAAATGCACGACCGCATGATCGCCGCCGTCGCCCACCGCCACAACTGCGCGTGCGTGACGCGTGACCGCAGCATCACCCAAAGCACTATCCCCACCATCTGGTAACCTTATGAGCCACTCCCTCGACTTCACCCAAATTCGCGGCGTCCTGCTGGATATGGACGGCGTTGTCTACGTCGGCGACACGCCGCTGCCGCGCGTGCAGGCTTTTCTCGATCACCTAGAGGCCACCAAGCGCGCGTGGCTCTGCGTCACCAACAACGCCAGCAAGACCAACGATCAGTTTGTGGACAAGCTGGCGCGCATGGGCGTGCACGCCACGGCGGAGCAGGTGCTCAGCAGCGCCGAGGCGACAGCCGCCTGGTTGGCCAAGCGCGCCCCCGCGGGCAGCAAAGTCTTGATGATTGGCATGGACGGCCTGCGCGTGGCGCTGGCGCACCACGATTTCACCCTGGTCGACGAGCCGGATGCCGCGGAGTACGTGGTGGCGGGCGCGAAGTTTGATTTGGTCTACGAAGACCTGGCGCGGGCGACGCTGGCGATCCGCGGCGGCGCCAAATTTATCGGCACCAACCCCGATCCCTCCTTTCCCTCCGAGCGCGGCCAGGTGCCGGGCACGGGCAGCATCCTGGCGCTGCTTGCCGCCGCCAGCGAAGTGCAGCCGACGATTATCGGCAAGCCCAACGCGGGCATGTTCGAGCAGGCGATGCAGCGGCTGGGCACGGAGTCACACGAAACGCTGATGGTCGGCGACCGCTACGACACGGACATCGCCGGCGCGATTGAGCTGGGGATGCCAACTGTCGGCGTGCTGACGGGGGTGACGACGCGTGAGGGGTACGCGGAACAAGATGCGCCACCGGACGTGGTGGTCGAGGATGTGGGGGCGCTGCTGGAATTGTTTCAGGAGGCGGATGGGTAGGCGTCCAGTACGGGCACGCCATGGCGTGCCCGTACTGGACGTTTGACGACTGCTGTTCGCGTCTGGGGATGCTCACTCCGGGCGGGGAGCCCCTACTTCTTTTTGATTTGCTCCGAACATTTGCGCTATAATAACTCCATGATTGCGCAACCCACCTCGCTGCTCCAACCACATACGCTTGACGCGCCCAAGCCCTCGCTGCTCGACCTGTCGTTTGACGAGTTGGAAGCCGTGCTGGTCGAGCGCGGGCAGCCCACTTTTCGGGCGCGGCAGCTGTGGGCGTGGATGTACCAGCGCTACGCCCTCTCATTTGATGAGATGACGAATTTGCCCAAGGATTTGCGCGCGGAGCTGGCCGAGGCGTTTGTCGTCAATCCGCTGGCGACGCTGACGCGGGTCACGTCGCTGGCGGGGGATACGCAGAAGGTACTGTTTCAAGCGCCGGGCGACGGCAAGCGCCGCACGCCCGAAACCATCGAGTCGGTGCTGATGGTCTACGACAGGCGGCGCACGCTCTGCATCAGCAGCCAGGCGGGCTGCGCCATGGGCTGCACCTTCTGCGCGACGGCGCTGGGCGGGCTGTCGCGCAATTTGACGACGGGCGAGATTGTGGCGCAGGTGCTCTTTTTTGCGCGCTATCTGGCCGACGCCGAGGCGGAGCCCGCCATGGATTTTGAGCGCCCTGCACAGGTCACCAACATCGTGCTGATGGGGATGGGCGAGCCGATGCACAACTACCGCAACGTCTGGGCGGCGCTGCGGCGGCTGACGGACGCGGAGGGCTTTGGCCTGGGCGCGCGCCACATTACGCTGAGCACGGTGGGGCTGGTGCCGATGATCGACCGCATGGCGGACGAGGGGTTGCAAATCAACCTGGCCGTGAGCCTGCACGCGCCCAACGATGCGCTGCGCAGCCAGCTTGCGCCGATCAACGAGCGCTACCCCATCGACGAGCTGCTGGCCTCGGTGCAGCGCTACATCGACAAGACCAATCGCCGCGTCACCTTTGAGTACGCGCTGATGCGCGGCATCAACGACAGCCCGGCCTTGGCGCGGGAGCTGGCCGAAAAGCTGAGCCCTCTGCTTTGCCACGTCAACGTGATCCCGCTCAACCCAATTCCGGACAGCCCCTTCCAGCCCACGAGCGACGCGGAGACCGAGCGCTTTGTTCAAATTCTGCGCGAGGGTGGCGTGCCCGCCACGGTGCGGCTGCGGCGCGGCATCGAAATTAGCGCGGGTTGTGGCCAGCTGCGGCAGCAGGCGCAGGCGGCCTGACGCGCGACTCTTGATGGAATTCAGCGCCAGCTCCGCGCGGGGCTGGCGTTTTTGTTAAAACAATAAGTAGTGCGTGGTGCGTGAACCGTGACACACATGAGTTCGCTGTCCAAGCAACCCATTCTTTGCACATCAGTTCACGCACTACGCACTACGCACTACGCACTACGATTCATGTCCAACGTTCAAATTGTTACCGACAGCGGCATCTTTCTTCCCAACGAGGTGCGCGAGGAGCTGGAGATCACGGTGATTCCGCAAACGGTGTGCGTCGGCAAGATGACGCAGACCGAGACGGTCGATTTTGCTGTGGATTCCGCCGTGGACGAGCTGTTTCAAATGCAGCAGCAGGCGCAGGCTATGGGGATGCCCCACGAGGCCGACGTGCGCGCGCCCGACGTCAACGAAATTCTCGGCGTCTACCAGCGGTTGGGGCGGCGCAGCCACGACATCGTCTCGATTCACTCCAGCAGCCATCTCAGCCCCATGTGGACAGAGGCGCGACAAGCGGCGAGCATCTTACGCGGTCGCTACACGATTCGCGTGGTGGACAGCCTGAGCACGTCGCTGGGGCTGGGCATCCTGGTGGAGAAGGCCGCGCGGGCCGCCGCCGCGGGCGCAGACATCAACGAGATTGCCCGCATCATTAACGGCACGATTCCCCACCTTTACCTGACGACCTTTACGGAAAGTCTGAATTTTCTAGAGCGCAGCACGCCAATCGGCGCATCGCAGAGCATCTTGGGCACGATGCTGGGCATTAAGGCGATGATCGTGATGGAGCAGGGAAAGCTCGTCCCGCTGGAGAAGGTGCAGACGCGCGAAGAGGTGGTGGACAAGCTCTACGACTTCGTGGCCGAGTTCTCCACGGCGGAGCAGGTGGGCATTATTCAGCACGGCTACGCGGCACAGCAGGATGAGCTGGTGACGCGAATTGAGGATTCGCTGCCGCGAATGCGGGTGTGGCGGCTGCCCTATGCGCCGAGCCTGGCGGCCTATCTGGGACCAAACACGATGGGCGTGGTGGTCTACGAGAGCGAACGATATTAATGATCTCGTCCCCGCGCCCTGCGTGGGAATGCCTGCCGCGACGCTTCTGCGTCGCGTAGCGGACGGAGATGGTTGCTCAAAACCGTGGGAGATGGGATCGAACGCTGGCTTCTTTGGAGCGCAGTCAGCACAACTTGTGGTTAATCCGAGGACGCGGAGCGTCCAAGATGGCATTCCGACGCAGAGCGTCGGGACGAGTATTCTGCTCGTTCCCAAGCTCTGCGTGGAAATGCCTACCCGACGCTCTGCGTCGCCGCCTGACGGACGAAGATAGGTTGCTCAAAACCATCGAAGACGGGCTCGAACGCTGGCTTTTGGAGCACAATCAGCACAACTCGCAGGTAATCCAAGGACGCGGAGCGTCCAAGACTGCATTCCTACGCGGAGCGTGGGAACGAGCAAGGATAAATAATTATGGCTTCGGCACTGGAACGATTGCAACGCATACTCGAGCTGGAAGCGCGGCAGGCCTGGCGCAACCGGGCGGTGATCGGCGGCATGGCGGCGCTGGCGGAGCGCTGGGCGGGCGACGCGCGCGGCGAGGCCGTGGACGGGCGCGTGGTCGAGGCGCTGACGACGCTGATGGGCGAGTATGATGAGGCCGAGGAGGACGCCCGGCCCGCCGTGGCGGAGCGGATGCGCGACGTGATCACGGGCGACGTTCACGACTGGGAAACGATTGTGTCGACGCCGATTAGCCGGCCCGTGGCGCAGCAGCTGGACAAGATCGAGCCGGCGGCGGAGAGCAGTGCGGTAGCGGCGGAGCCGGATGGTCGAGATGGGGAGCAGGGGAGCGAGGGAGCAGGAGAGCCAGACGCTCAGCCCGACATGCCGCTGGGCAGAGGGGTAACCGACCGCGGGGCCAGCGGGGAGAGAAAGTCGCAAAAAGCGGGCAGGCCAGCGGAGGCAAAGCCAGCCAAGAAGCCCCAGAGCGTGCCGCCGCCGGAGCCGACGTACAAGGCGCGGGCGCGAGTGCGCAAGCAGAAGCAGCAGCGTCAGCAGGCGACGCTGTCGCTGGCTGGATCGGTGACGCAGCTTTCCGGCGTGGGCGGGGCGACGGCGGAGAATTTGGCGCGGCTGGGCATCGAAACGCTGCGCGACCTGATCTGGCATTTGCCTGCGCGCCACGAGGACTACAGCGAGCTGCGCACCATCGACCAGCTGGAGCCGGGCGAACAGGTGACGGTGATTGCGAACCTGTGGGAAATCCGCGAGCGCAAGCTGAGCATGAAGCGCACCATGGTGCAGGGCATCCTGGCCGACGGCACGGGCACGCTGCACGCCACGTGGTGGAACAAGTGGGTGACAAAGCAGCTGGAGCCCAACACGCAGATGCGCTTTAGCGGCAAGGTGGGCCTCTACCTGGGGCAGAAGACGCTCGACAACCCCACCTTTGAGGAGCTGGACGAAGAGCGGGTGGCGACGGGGCGCATCGCGCCGGTTTACCCGCTGACGGAGGGCGTGAGCAACAAGCGGCTGCGCGACTGGATCAAGCAGGCGCTGGACGGCGCGCTGGGGGACGTGATGGATCCGCTGCCGGAGTCCGTGCTGGAGGGGCATGAGCTGGTTGACCTGGCGACGGCGCTGGAGCAGATGCACTTTCCAGACGATCAGGAGTCGCTGGCCGAGGCGCGGCGGCGGCTGGGCTTTGAGGAATTTTTCTACGTGCAGCTGGGCGCGATGCAGCGGCGTCGCGAGCTGCGGCAGACGCCCGCACAGCCGGTCGAGAACGGTGAAGCGGCAGTCGAGCAATTTTTGCAGACGCTGCCCTTTGCGTTGACCGGCGCGCAGGATCGCGTGCTCGGCGAAATTCTGCGCGACATGGCGCGCTCCGTGCCGATGACGCGGCTGGTGCAGGGCGACGTCGGCTCCGGCAAGACGGCGGTGGCCGCGGGGGCGATGTTTGCGGCGGCGGCCAGCGGGATGCAGAGCGCCCTGCTCGCGCCGACGCAAATCTTGGCCGAGCAGCACCACCGCAGCCTGGATGGAATACTGGGCCAGCTTCAGAAGCCGGACGGCTCGCCGCTGATCGTGGCGCTGCTGACGGGCCGCGTGACGGGGCAGGCGCGCGAGGCCGTGCTGGACGGGCTGCGCGACGGCACGGTCGACGTGGTGGTGGGCACGACGGCGCTGATCCAGGAGGGCGTTGCCTTTGAGAATTTGGGCTTTGTGGTGGTGGACGAGCAGCACCGTTTCGGCGTCGAGCAGAGAGGGGTCTTGCGCAACAAGGGCACGGTCGCCAGCGACGAAGTCGACCAGGAGAACGAAGAGCTTCTCCAACCCCACCTGCTGGTGATGAGTGCGACGCCGATTCCGCGCAGCCTGGCGCTGACGATTTACGGCGACCTCGACGTGAGCATTATCGACGAGATGCCGCCCGGTCGCCAGCCGATTATGACCAAGTGGTTTATGCCCGCCGAGAGGGAGCGCCTCTACGGCTTTCTCAAGCGCGAGGCCAGGGAGGGTCGCCAGGGCTACTTGATCTACCCGCTGGTGGAGGAGAGCGAGAAGCTGGAGGTCGGCGCCGCGGTGGAGGCGCACGAGCGCTTGTCCACCGAAATCCTGCCCGATTTGCGCTTGGGCCTGCTGCACGGGCGCATGACGGGCAGCGAGAAGGACGAAACGATGCGCGCCTTTGCCGAGGGCAATTACGATGCGCTGGTCAGCACGACGGTGGTCGAAGTGGGGGTGGACGTGCCAAACGCCACGCTGATAATCATCGAGGACGCCGAGCGCTTTGGGCTGGCGCAGCTGCACCAGTTGCGCGGGCGCGTCGGTCGCGGAGAGCACAAGAGCTACTGTGCGCTTGTCAGCAAGGGCGAAAGCGCGCAGGCGCAGGAGCGGCTCAACGCGCTGGTCGAGACCAACGACGGTTTTGTGCTGGCCGAGAAGGATCTGTCGCTGCGCGGGCCGGGCGATTTCCTAGGCACGAAGCAGAGCGGATTGCCGAATCTGCGGGTCGCGCTGCTGAGCGATTTGGAGACGCTCAAGGAGGCGCGCGATGCGGCGCAAGGCTTTTTTGGCGAGGGGGATTCGCTGGAGGATCATCCGCAGTTGGCGGCGGAGGTCGAGCGCTTTTGGTCGGGGCACGGGGATGTGAGTTAGGGTGATAGAGGGTTCTTTAATTTTATGGCAACCAAAATTCTCAGCGATGCCGAAGTCATGCGAGAGGCATCTCGCGTGCTGTTAGAGCATCTCGATCCAGCCGTGGCTGCGCGCTTCTGGGCCGGGTGGCAATCCGGGCAAGGCGATTACCTGTTGTGGCGCGAGGCGGAATTTGGCCAAGCGACGGTGAATGAGTTGCATGACAAAATTACCGTCTATGAACAAAACCAGAATCTTTGTTAGTTTTGAGTACAGATGCAGAGCTGAGTCGGTACCCGGCGCTGGCGGCGGAGGTCGAGCGCTTCTGGCCGGGGCACGGGGATGTGAGTTAGGGCAAGCGAGAGGGGGAGACTATGTCTACTGCTTCCGTTTTGTACAGTCAGTATATTGAGCCACATATAGAAACGTTGCCCGTTGCGGAACAATTGCAGCTTGCGGATTTAATCAAGCAGAAGGCCTTGAGTCGGAAGATTGAGCAACCCACAGTAAATTCTGGTCAAACCGACATCACGGATTTACATGGATTGGGTAGCAAACTCTGGCAGATGTAGACGTTCAGACTTACATCAGTTCATTGCGCGATGAGTGGCGGTAGCAGGCGATGACTATACAGAGAATTTCCAACCGCCGATGCACGCGGATTTGCGTGAATTAGGAAATTATCTGCGTTGATCCGCGTCTATCTGCGGCTTTATTTTTGTGAAAGGGATAACCGACTGCGGCGCGGGCGTTTGCTACAGTTGGCGCAAATAAGCTATCAATCTTTCACAGAAAGCCATCATGTATCCACACCACGTGGTGATCGTCGGCGGGGGATTTGGGGGGCTGTACGCGGCCAAGGCGCTCAAGGATGCGTCGGTGCAAGTTACCCTGGTCGACAAGAACAACTATCATCTCTTTCAGCCGCTGCTCTATCAAGTTGCGATGGCGGGTCTTTCGCCGGGCGACATTGCGGAGCCGCTGCGGCGCATCTTCCGCCAGCAGAAGAACGTGCGTACGCTGCTGGGCGAGGTCGTCGACATCGATGCCGAGGCGCAGACGGTGTCGCTGAAACATGGCGAAGTCGGCGCGAGCACGATTCGCTACGATTCGCTGATCATTGCCACGGGGATTCAGTATGCCTACTTTGGCAATGAAGAATGGGCCGAATTGGCGCCGAGCCTCAAATCAGTCGAAAACGCGCTGGAAATTCGACGGCGCGTGCTCTACGCCTACGAAATGGCCGAGCAGGAGACGAACCCTGAAAAGCGCCAGGCGTGGCTGACCTTTGCCGTGGTCGGCGCGGGGCCAACGGGGATGGAGCTGGCGGGCGCACTGGCCGAGATGGCGCACCACACCCTCAATGGGGAATTCCGCCACGTCGATCCGAACGACACGCGGGTCGTGCTGCTGGAGGCGTCGGAGCAGGTGATGCCGCCCTACAAGCCAGATTCGGGGCGCCGTGCGCAGCGTCAGCTGGAGGAGAAGGGCGTCATGGTGCGGCTCAATACAATGGTGATCGGGCTGGCGGACGATCACGTCACGGTCAAGCCGACGGGCGGTGACAATGACGAAAGCGAGCAGATTGCCTGCCACACGATTTTGTGGGGCGCGGGCACACAGGGGACGCCGCTGGCTCAAACGCTGGCCGAGCGCACGGGCGTCGAGCTCGCTAAAAACGGCACGGTCAAGGTTAACGCCGACTGGAGCGTGGGCAGCTACCGCAATCTGTTTGTCATCGGCGACTTGGGGCACTTTACACACGACCCCAATTTCGAGGTGCTGCCCGGCGTCGCTCAGGTCGCCATTCAGGGCGGTAAGTACGTCGCCGAAGTGATTCAAAAGCGAATGCAGGGCAAGGCGACGCGACCGTTCCGCTACTTTGACAAGGGGCAGATGGCGACGATTGGGCGCTCGGCGGCGGTGGCGGAGATTGGGCCGCTGCGCTTTGGCGGCTTCCCCGCGTGGATGGCGTGGCTGCTGGTGCACATCGTCTATCTCGTCGGCTTCGACAACCGCCTGCTGGTCTTTGCGCAATGGACGTGGATGTACCTGACCTACAACCGCGGCGTGCGCATCATTTTGACGCCGGAGCGCAGCGAGGCCGTGCGCGTGCACCTCAACGGCCGAGCTAGCACTGTGCCCACCAATCAACAACCCGACAGACAGAAAGAGCCAGCAACCGCATGAAACTCGGCTGTTTTCAGAGCAACCGTGGCCTGCGCCAGATGGAGTACAGCGACTTTGCCACGCAGGCGGCGGCGTTGGGCTATCAAGCCCTTGACGTACCGTTGACGACCGAGGGCGCGGTGGCGACTTGCCGCGCGCACGAGCTGGAAGCGTACGCGACCAGCGCCGTCGTGCCGCCGGATTTGAGCCGCGACGAGACGCAGCAGGAGGCGATTGTCGAGCAGATGCGCGGGGCGATCGATGATGCCGCGTCGCACGACATTGGCGTGGTGACGCACCTGATCGGGCGCGACCCCGAAAGTAGCGGCGACGAGAACATTGCGCTGTTCAAAGAAGTTTACACGCCGATTGCCAAGCACGCCGAAGCGCGGGGCGTGCGGCTGGCCTTTGAGAATTGGCCGCGCAACGGCACGATGCTCGCCATTACGCCGGAGCTGTGGGACGCGATGTTCACCGCCGTGCCGTCGTCGGCGCTGGGGCTGTGCTACGATCCGTCACACTTCTACTGGTTGGGCATTGACTACATTCAGCCCATCTACGACTTTCGGGATCGCATTTACCACGCCCACGCCAAGGACACGGAGATTCTGGTCGCGGGGCGCAATCAGTTTGGCATTTATGGGCGACAGCTGGAAGCGACACGGCCCGCCAAGTGGTGGCGCTATCGCCTGCCGGGCTACGGCCACGTTGACTGGGCGCGCTACCTGGATGCGCTCTACCAGATCGGCTACGACGCGGTGCTGAGCGTGGAGCACGAAGACGACTCGTGGGCATCGACGCCGGAGCAGGCGATGCGGGGCTTGCAGCTCTCGCAGCAATTTCTTGCGCCGCTGCTCGTTTAGCTCAATTTCATTTGTTGTTTACCGATATCAGGAGATTCACATGGCAGAAGAAGCCGAAAAGCTAGACAGCCAAGAGGAAGAGGCAGCGCGCCAGCAGCGCGAGGAGGAGCGCGCGCAGGAGGTCGAAAACGTGCCGCACGAGGAGGTCGACCCCGATGATGACGTTACGGAAGCAAGTTGGGAATCGTTTCCGGGCAGCGATGCGCCGGGTTACACCCAGGGCGAGACGGATGATAACATTGATAAGTCGGCCCTCTTTCCACCGGACGATGCTCAATCGGCTGGGGAAGCGGATAAAGACGAGGAATAAGTAAATTTTTCACCGCACGAATTTGACAGATTTTTACCACCCTGCTATACTGCCTCTCGCTAACAACTTGTGGAGGCGTGGTGTAGCGGTTAGCATATCGGCCTGTCAAGCCGAAGGTCGCGGGTTCAAATCCCGTCGCTTCCGCTCGTGTACCATTCGGAGTCTGAATGGTCAGTTGAGCTAGAGTTAGCCGTCGAAGTGACGTTCGACATAAAAGGGTCGATGGAGTATTCTTGCTCCGTCGGCTCTTTTGTTTTATGGTCCAAAACCAAGTGACAGTTTGAGTGCAGCGTGATTGCTTTCACAATATCGTCTTCCACATAAACCCGCTCCACTACCTGCTTGAGCAGCTCTGCTTCCCTCTCCACATCTCCCCCACACTTCTCCCAGTATTTGGAGAAATTTTTCAGCAAATCAACCGCTCTCTCCAGATCGTCGGTGTCGACTGGCGTCATGCTCTCTAGCTCTTGTTGGAGCTTTAGTCGTTCGCGCAGATAGTCATCTTCATTGGTGATGAATCCGTGGTCCCAGCGCAAATCCATCCGCTCAATGCGCGTACGAATTTCGGCGAGACGCTCATTCAAATCTTTCTCTCCCAACAACTCGCCAATCGACCGAACAATGTTATTCCGCCATTCCCGTGGAGGACATAATGTCCTCACAATGTTCAGTACCTGTTCTTCGATGACCTCCACTCTCACCCCCGGCTGCCTGCAGTTGTATCCAAGGTCGCCTGCTTTGCAACGGTAGTAACGTTGCTCGGAATCGCTTTTGGTATGAGCGCGCAGCTTACCATAGGTTGGAACGACTTTTTCTTCGGGACGGTTGGTACAGCACCGATGGCAGTAGACAAGGTCTCGTAGCAAATATGGAATGTATTTTGTTGTTGCCTGCTTATGGCGGGAACGTTTGCCACGCACGGTCTGGCACTTTTCAAATAGCTCATTACTGATAAGCGCTTCGTGCTGTCCATCAAACCACTCAGAGTTTCTCACTCTACTTCTTGCTCCACTCGCGTTGCGCTCTGTTTTGCTGTAGCGAACCTGCCCCAGGTATGTGCGATTTTTCATCATTGCACACACGGTGTCCTTCGAGAATTTCCGACCCTTCTTCGTGCGATAACCGTTTCTGTTGAGGACTCGTGCTAGGTCAGCATCAGAATACTGGTCTTGCGCGTACAGCTCAAAGGCCATGAGAAGACCTTCAAACTCTGTAGGGTGTGGAATCAAAATTTTATTCTCGTCCTTTGTATAGCCAAACGGAGCCACATTGTTGTGGTAGCCCTGCATCGACCGTTCTTTCTTCCCCTTTGTGACCTCCGCAGCAAGATTTTTGCTATACCAGTCTGCAACCGACTCCATGATGCCTTCGATTAGCGCACCCAGCGGTCCATCGCTATCTTCTGAAGGTTCGGTGACAGAAAAGACTTTGACGCCATAGTCATACCGCAGCAGTGATTTGATAGCCAGCGCATCAGTACGGTTGCGGGAAAAGCGATCAAATTTGTGAACGACCAGTGCATCAAATTTTCCTTTTCGCGCATCTTTGCGCATCTGGATGAAGTCTGGGCGCTCGATAGTTCGACCCGAGTGCGCCTCATCTTTGTAAATTTTGACGAGCAACCCACCCTGCGCAACGACCCAGGCTTGGATCGCGCGTTCTTGCGCGTCGATGGAAAAGTTGCCGACTTGTTCTTCTGAACTGATTCGCATATAGGCTGCGTAACGCATCTTTTTCTCCAGTTTTGGTGGTGCTGACAGTCGAATTTGTTCGCCAGACGCTGAACTTTGAGCTTTCTCTAAATCTCCGAAAATGTCTTTTCGCGGAGCGACGAAAAATCTTGGTTGTTGAGTTATGTAGGGTTTTAATTTGGGCATTGCCTCCTTTCACTTCGTACTTGCCGTTTTGAGCCGCTGAGCGGATCAAAAAAGCCCGCCAATCGCCGCACACGAGCAATTGACGGGCTACGCATTCATGGATACCATAATGCCCAGCCTGCAGCGCTGCTCTTTCAGCGGCTGTAGGTTAGCCCTAGCGTTCGTGTTAGCGCACGGCGCTAGGGTGATTTATTTTGTTGTTATATGGTTGAGCTTCTAGCTCACATTACTTGCTCCTTCGATACTTGGCAGCACTCCCCTGCTTGTGATACTTCTGCCTTGGGAAAATGACGTTGCCACAGAGGTAGAACCACTTGCAACCTGCAACAAGCGTCTGATGGTCTCTTCGCAGCCAAAACAACCTTTCTTGAACCTCAATTAATCTGGTGCGGTATAGCTGCAGCGGTTTTTTGAGACGCCTGCGCTCAGCCCAACGGATTAGCTCTCCTAGTTCTTTCTGCTGGTTCAGACTGCTCATCACAACTCGTATCAGAAAGAGTCGTCGTCTCCACTTGAGGTCAATGATAAGCTGCGAAGATACATTTTTCATACCCGCTCCTATTGTAATCGCAACATATTATAATCGCAAGTATGAAATTTCTGTTAGACTAACAACGTAATTACAGCATTTTGGGAATAAGTACAGTGATGCGAGAATTGGAGACAAAATATACCAGCAGAGCTATTTTTTATAGCTGTAAACCGATTTAATATGTCAAGTAAGAACACTGAGAATCAAGGGCAAGCGTCGCCATTAGGAGACCTTATTCCATCTAAAATGGCAGCAGAAGGCAAGCTTTCTGCAAGCCATTTACGGCTCCTGCTTCGTACTGGAAAAATTGAAGGAATTAAGCTTGGGCGAGATTGGTACACGACGCCTAAAGCAGTTGACGACTATTTGGCTCAAGAGAATAAACCGGGACCAAAAGCTCGATCGCAAGACGAGTAGGTCTACTCAACTCAATTATGAACCCACGCCAATCTGTGCGTGGGTTTTTATTTCACAAAATGACCGTTGACAGTCCCAAATCGAGCACTGTAGTATGAAAAGTAAGCTCACTATGGGTACCCAATGCAAAATTAGTGAGTCGCTTAGACACTATGCACAACCCGTTTGAAACTCCTCAGTATCTCGAAAAGTTTGGCCTCAAAGAACCTCCCTACACAACAAATCCAGACGAGCGCTACCTCTTTCTAACTGAAACTCATCAAGAAGCAATCAACATGTGCGGGCGATTGATTCAGAATCGGGAGGGGGCAGGCTTGGTGATTGGCGATCACGGCACGGGCAAGACGACAATCATGCGCCGCCTGACAAGCCTCATGATGGATGCAGGCGACTTTAATGTTGCCATTATCGAGACGGCAGAACACTGCCCCAGCGTCTTTCAACTGGTGAAGGAAATTTTGGAATCTTTTGGGCAGGAATGCGTTGGTCGAGATACCAAGTCGAGAGTTGACCAGTTTAAGCAGTTTCTTTTCGACTCCTATAAGGAAGAAAAGGCCTGCATTCTGTTTATCGACGAAGCACAGCAAATGAAAGGAAATTTGTTGGAATCACTGCGTGGACTGCTCAACTTTGAAGATGCAGCAGCAGGCGGAAAACTTCTGCAGATTATTCTCCTCGCTATGCCGAGCATTCGTCGAAAGCTGCGGTATGCGCCAAGCTTTAGCAACCGTCTCGTCAAGACGGACCTGATGCGGATGGAGCGGGGGGAAATGGAAAACATGCTGGAGTGGAGATTTACCCAAGCCGGTGGGCGGCTTTTTCCCTTCGACCAAGCCTCGCTCGACGAGTTGTTCAAGCTCTCAAAAGGCAATCCACGTACCATCTGCGGAATCGCCCAAGTAGCGCTGGAGATAGCGGGTCTCATCGAAAAAGCAATCACGCCGCAGATCATCCAAGAAGTATCGGAACGCAGAATCACGAATTAGCGAAATAAATATGTCGAATCTATTTACCCAACTAAATCAGGAGGCTCAAAAACAAAAGCAAGCCCTGAACAAGTCTTCAGAACAGAAACAGATTGATATGAAAAGTGATAGTGATGCCACAGCATCACGTAAAGATGCCGTAGCATCACCAGTAGATGTAAACGGTTCACCTAAGTTGGATATGCAGCTGCTAGTTGAGGTAATCCAGGAGTTATCGCAAGCACCGACGCTGAACAGTGCTATATCCTTGCGGCTGAATGCGGATGAGAAAGAGTTTATTGAAGACTTCATTCTCGTCACGTTGAGACGAGAGAAACTTCAAGGTCACCAGGTCAGTATTGCTAAACTCATGCGGTATGCATTGTCCTACCTCTTGCTTAAGCATCGAGAGGAGTTTGTCGACTTACTCAAAACGGCTCTGAACCCAGATGACTCACAAAGTATTTTTAGGTAGCTAGATATAGTCGAGACGATGCCTAAAGAACGCGATAACCCACCAGCCTCCTTTCGTTTCTCTGGCTTCGACTCCCCCAACTTCACGCAAATTCCGGACCAGCTGCTCGATGAGCTGTTGCCCATTCTATCTGGCAACGAAACCAAGACGTTGCTTTACATCTGTCGCCGAACCTTTGGCTTCAAAAAAGATGCTGATAACATCTCTTTAGCACAGATGGTGTCAGGCATCACGACCAAAGAGGGTACCCAACTCGACGGGGGAACAGGACTCAGCAAGGCAAGCGTTGCGCGCTCTCTGAAAAGCCTTGAAGAGAAAAAGGTTATTAGACGAGTTCGTCGTAGTTCGCCACAGAAAGGCGATTTACCAACAACCTACATCCTCAATTTTCGAGGTAGAGCTATCTCAAATAGTCAAGTGGGTGGGGGGATCATCAAAACTGACCCTCCCCGTGTCTCAGACAGAGACACCCCCGTGTATGCAGATGATGCCCCCCGTGTCTCACGCAGAGACACACAACAAACAGCAGAACAACAGAGAGCTAAACAAAAGACAACAGCAACAAGCGCTGGTTTAAATAATCCACAACCGGAAAGCGGTAAGCATAGTCGTGTTGTTGATGTTCTGAGATCAAAAGGAATCTCGAAAAAAGTGAGTGAAACATTGGCTAACACTTACTCACCAGATTACATTCTCAAAAAGGTGTCATTCTTGGACTTTCTCCTGTCGCGTGAAAGTAATATCGTGAAACGTCCGGCTGCGTGGCTGCGCACTGCAATTCAAGACGATTATAGCGCGCCAGATGGGTTCAAAACGGATGAAGAGCTACAGCGACAGGCAAATGCTGAAAAGAGACGGAAACAAGCTGCTTTAGCATCTCAGGAAGCCCATGAACGGCGCATCGCAGAACAGTCTAAGGAACGAAACGCAGCCGTCGTTGAGCAGCAAGAAGCGCTCTTTCAGAAATTTGGAACTACTGAGCATGAGCGAGAAATCTGGCAGCAATTCCAAAGTAAGTTAGCCGCTCAAGGTTATTCGCAGTTCAAATTAGCTGCCATGCGGCTGCTAAAAATCACTGAAAACGCCGCCGTTATCAGCGTGTCTAATGAAGTTATCCGACAGCAAATCCTCAAGTCGCAGGATCACAAAGTAATTCAAGAAACCTTATCTCAGATTTGTGGTCGCGCCTTAAAAGTCGATCTCCGCTCCATAGCAGAATTCCAGTAATATTCTTGATCCCTCACTTATCTCAATGAAGAAACTATCGGCTGTTGCGGTTCAATTATAGGCTCTGGTTAAGGGAACCGTACCCCATAACATGGGGGGAGTTCTCGAATCTTCGCTCCCCCTCTCATTTCAACCAACCCGTATATCTGGCGGGCGTTGGTTGAAATTCGGGGAGGCTCGGATTCGAGCGCCGTCGGGGCACGCATACGCGACCCCGACTAACCACACCGCCTGCCAGACTCCTCCACGTCATCGCAATAGTTACACGGATTGCAATGGGCTGCGGCGTCTGGCCCGGCAGAAGCTGCCGGAACCGCTCGCTGGTGTCGCTCGCGGACGCTGCTCTACGAGCAGCTTTCCCGTCGGCGTGGTTAGTCGGGCTGCGCTAGTCGCTCGCCCGACGGCGGCGGCCAGCCGATTCCCCCCATACCCCCCTCGGCTGGCCGTCGCATTTAGCATCAGCTGGCTTGCCAGCTGATCCATTTTTCGGCTATCGCCAAGGCCAATGTGGTTGAAGCTGCGGCCAAGTTGGTTCGTGGTCTTCGTGGGTGCAGGAATCGTGCAGAAATTGTTCTGTTGATTGACGCTTGCTCACACATTTTGCTATAAAAATACGCAGCTTTTACACATCTGCTACATCTCAGAAAATTCCCGCTTATGTTTTTCAGCAAACAGCATCTTATCTCTTTGGGCAAAACTGGCCCCTTGAGAATTCGCAGATGCCAAGTCGCTGAAGATGAGCGAAGGACGCACACCTATGTCATTGGCGTTACGGGCAAGGGCAAGTCGAAACTGTTGGAACAGATGCTGGTACAAGATATTGTGTCGGGGAAAGGGTGCGGCGTGCTCGACCCACACGGAGAATTGGCGACTGACCTGATTCGCAACTTAAAGAGCAACGCTGACTTAGCACAGCATCATTGGAATCGAATCATTTACTTCGACCCAACCAATGCAGAAACAATCATTCCCTTCAATGTCCTAAATTCCGAGTTCTCGGCCTATGAGACGGCCCAAAACGTCGTCGAAGCGTTTCGCAGGACGTGGCCGCAAGCGCTGCGAGAAGCACCCCGTTTTGCAGATGTAGCGACCGTCAGCATTCTCACGCTGATTCAAAACAAGTTGTCGCTGGTTGAGCTTCAACGCCTGCTGACCGATGAAACCTTTCGGGAAGCACTTCTGCAGAATATAAAAGACGAAGAAATCAAAAGTTTTTGGTACGACCGATATGAACGCTGGGGCAGAGAGACGCCCCGCATGACGGAATCGCTGCTCAATAAAATCTCGGCGTTTACGTTAAATCCTCATTTGAAACTACTGCTTGGGGCAGATGAAAATCGATTGAGCTTTCGCTCCATTATGGACGATGGCAAGGTACTGATTGTTGACCTGGGAAACTGCGATGGAGAAACGCGACGGCTGGTGGGAAGCTTAATTGTGACTGGCATTGAGCAGGCGGCAAGGTCGAGGCGGAATATGCAAAATCGCAAGCCCTTCTTCTTCTGCATCGATGAGTTTCAGGACTTCTGCTCAAACGACGGCGCAGCGCAGACGCTGTCGCAAATTCTTTCTGAGTGCCGAAAGTTTGGCCTTTACTTGACTTTGGCACACCAGACGTTGGCGCAGGTCAGCGCTCGAATGCAGGGCGCGTTGGGCAACGTTCAGCTCAAAATCATCTTTGGCATCAGTCGAGAGGACGCCGAAGTCATCGCCAAGCACTTATTTCGCGTGGACACCAAGGAAATCAAGCATGTCGTCGAGGACGACACGGCGCAGGAGCGTAGCCACCCAGTTTTCTATTCGCTGCCAGAACAGTGGGAGCTGTTCGTGCAGCAGCTACAAGCCCTAAAGCCACGCCAAGCGCTCGTCAAGCGTCCACGAAAAGACCAGCCGGTAACAATCCGGACGCACACAATTGCCTATCAGGTAGACCATGACTCTGCGTTGAGCCACTGTCAAACTCTGATGCAGCAGGTCGGGCAACCACGAGATATGATACAACAACAGATAGCGCAGCGCGTCGAAAGTATCTATGCAGGCTGAATTTACAATTTTCCAGAATAGCGAGGAAGCTGATCATCAAGTAGCCAAACCTATTCCAAGTCTGTTCCAGAGAGTTGATGAAATCCCACAATCTTCGACTTCGGAGGAGGAGAACCTGTCGAGCACGAAAAGGCTTCGCTGGTTTGCGAGAGCATCACAGAGTAAGCTGCCGCCGTTTCGACGAACGGGCCGGGATGAACAAATTATTCAGGCACTCTATCATTTTCGCGGTCTCACACCGCAGCAGGTGTCGCAGCTCTTTTTCAACGGCAAACAGAGAAATACCCAATGTGAGCACAGGCTGAAATGTTTATATCACCACGAATACATCTTCCGCCGCAGGGTGGGCAGTCAGCTGATGTATTTCTTGGACGAGCTGGGGGCGAACTGTCTGGCGGAACGGCAAGGCATTGATAGGAGCGCTATACACTGGGCCCCAAAACACAACGCCGTCAAAGCGCTACACGTCAAACATTTGATTTGCAAAAATAACGTCAAGATAGCGCTAGAACAAGCTTGTAAAGTGCAGGGGATTAGTGTTGACCACCATCTCGATGAAAGTACGATTCGGAGTGCAAAGAGCTACGATGCGCTTCAAGTACGTGAGCCAAGCGGCAGATCGATGCGCGCCGCGGTCATCCCAGACAGCTTCTACTCTCTTTCCCTAAGTGGCAAAAGCGTACGCCTATTTATCGAAGCCGACCGCCGTACTGAGAAGTCATCAACCATTTGTCGGAAAATCCTTGCGTACAAGCACTATCAGCGAATGCGTAAATACAGAACCCGCTACGGAGCAGAGGAGGGAGAACATATTCCCGTTCTGTTTGTGACAACTGGCGAGCGGCGAATGCAAAATCTCCTGACACAAGTTGCTCAAAATATCGGCTTGATGAACAATCTGCTGTTTAGCACCTATGCAAAACTAAATGGCTCAACGTTTTTTACAGAACCAGTGTGGCGCACCGTAGAGCCACACCGAGACCGCGAAAGCTATGCTTCCCGCCCAAGAAAATTAATTGACTACTTCTCCCAATCGCTTACCCCTTGATGCGGTAGAGTCACTTCTTGTGCTGACTCGCAAATTCTTTCGCTTCTTCCTCGGTGGCAAATCGAAAGCGTTTCCCTTCAAGCTGTTCATCTGGCGTCAATATCATCAACGGAGATTCTGGGCCATTGTGCTTGTACACGGGTTTGATATTCGTCGAATTCAACACGCGCAAGACCTTCGGTCGCTTGGCGTACCAATTTTCTAAATCAGGCATATTAGCGATGGCGACAGCCGTTGCCACACTCTCGGTCTCCTCCAGTAAATCATCAGCAAGCACGGTGGCGTCGTAGTCGGATACGGCGAGCGACGCCAGCTCCCGGTCTTCCTCTTGTGCAGTTCGGCTCCACGGCTCATTGCCAAAGCTCAAACTGCTCAAATAAGAGGGGAAGGGTTCGTATTCCACTGGATTAGCGTTGCGTTCCGTCTCAAAGTCTTCGTCTAGCGCATCGCCCAATTGCTCTTGGATGATGGCTGAAGAGGCCAAATCTCTACTCACCCAGCGAAAATTTTTGAGCGGAATCATGCCGTAGCCCGGCACAAGCGCTTTCCCTTGCTCTCGAATCACACCGATTCGAGACTGTGTGTTGCCCGTAATCCAGACGATGTGCCTTGGGTCAATTTCCGCGCTGGTCGATAAAACCCCATCAGGTAGAATCGGCTCATAGCAAGCTGACGGTTTTGTGCCGCGCGTTTGTGGGATTTTGACCTCCTCCGTGTTCTCCAGCATCCACAGAATTGCCCGCACAATCACGTCTCCGTGCGGAGCGCCTTTTGGCACCAAAACCTCAACTTCTTCGCCCTTTTCGTGAGCGGTGGTCAGCGCGCTCATCTCTCTCCATACTACCCCATACTCATCCTGCATTTCCCACCATAGCCACAATCTGAATTTCTTCACCGCCTCCTCATCTGAAAATTCACTTTCAGCCAGCGCAAACTGATTCTGCAAAACCGATGGCTTTCGCTGCGCCTCGCCGATTCGCGTCCACGTTCTGTGTCGAATCCATCGATTGCTGGTCTCCGTGTAGTTAAGGGTAAGCACGCGGCTCTTTGTATCACAGCCGCTCAAGTCGTCAAGCCCCCAAATTCAGAAATTTGGGAGCTTCTGCGCGCTCAGCCCAAGTTCGTTTGCCGAGTTAACGGCACGTTCAAAGATGAGGGGAGGGCAGCGATTGACGCCTACGCTTGCTGTGATCTGTTGGGGGTGAAATCAGAAAGGAGGTTTGCGCAACGCAATCAGTCGGCAGGTTAGAACGTTCATCCCATCAACAGAAAGTGAGAGACCATGTACCAACAGTTAATCATTTCAGGCTACCTCGGCCAAGACCCGGAGCTGCGCTCGACACCAGATGGCACGCCGGTTTGCAACTTCTCCGTTGCCGTCAACCGCGCCTGGACAGACGACACCGACACCCGCCAGCAGGAGACGACTTGGTACCGCGTAACGACGTGGCAGCGTCAGGCAGAAATCTGCGACCAGTACCTCAAGAAGGGCGACCCCGTGCTGATTGTGGCAGAGCGCGTGAAAACGCAGGCTTGGATTGACCGCGACGGCACGCCGCGCGCCAGCATTGAGGTGACGCCGGGAACCATCCGCTTTCTGGGTGGCCCGGCTGCTGCTGCGGGCTTGGCGGGCGCTGTGCCACCAAGCACACCAGCGGATGAAGAGAGCACTGCGTCGGAAGATGATGCGGTCGAGGATGACGATATTCCGTTTTAGCAATTGAATGTGGAGCCTCCGGACACTTTGGAGGCTCCACATTTCAGGAGGTAACCCTATGTCTCAACAAAGTAAGTCGGTGAACCTTGATAAGGCTGAATCGGTCTCGGCTATTGACTGGCGGCGGGCGCATGAAGCGTTAATGTGTTTACCGGAGGCTAAACCCGCGCGTGACTGGTTGGAATCCCGCAATTTCACGCCAACTGCCTGGATTCGCTACAGACTTGGCTATCAGCACGATTTGACGAGCGTCAACCCCGCTATCTTTGCACCGGCAATTAGCTTTCCCTGGCTCGTTCGTGGACGGGTGCGGGCGATTGACTTTCTGCTTCTGGATTCAGACGGCTCCGAGAATTGGCACTGCTTCGCTCGAACACCATTACAAACAGACGTCCTATATGGTGGGCACGCCATCTCCGATTCGGAGCCGGGCATGAAAACGCTGTTTATCGCCGAGGGGAGGCTCAATACGCTGAGCCTGCATTTGACAACAACCGGAACAAATGTAGACGTGCTTGGTGTCAACGAACTGGCTGAATCCCTGCCCTCATCCTTCTTTGACCATGCATCGAAGTACAAAAAGGTCATCTTCTGGTTGAGCAGGGCCTCTCTGCTGCAGCAGGCGGCACGTCTTATGCCAGAGAACCATTGTGTTTTGGGCGATGGCAAGCCTTCTCCGCTTGAGCTGCATGCTCAACGTCAGCTGAGCGAAGCTGTTTCGCGGATTCGATTCAAGGCCGCTCAAAGCGAAGAGCAGCAGCAGGAATTGCTGTGCGACTTAATGCAGGGCGCACGCGAAGATATTCTCGGTGTACCGCGCGGCGCTGTTCCCACAATCCAGAAACTCTCCGCCATCTTTCACTACCGCGACTCCCTGACGGAAGTTGCTCCTGCCCGCTACGCCTGTGCTTCTCAACAGGCTGACGCGCCAGTGGTCAAGACGCTCTTTCCGGTGATGCCGTCACAGATTCCGCAGGAGTTGAAAGCCATTCCACAATGGGTTGGCTACGCGCTCGTGCCCAAGGACGAGGGGAAGACTGACAAAGTTCCGAAGAATGCGCGAACAGGTGGCAACGCGGGGGTGACCTATCCCGCAACGTGGTCTGACTTCGCCACGGCCTTCAACTTTGCCAAAACTGCCGAAGAGGTAGATGGAGTAGCTATTGTCCTTTCCGAGGAGGACAACTTGGTCGTTGTTGACATCGACAATTGCGTTGAGCTAGATGGAAGTATCCAGCCTGATGCACAGGCAGTCATTGACCAGCTCGACAGCTACAGCGAAGTCTCACCGTCCGGTCGAGGTGTTCACATTTACTGCTTTGGCAAGCTGCCACCTGGAAAGCGCCGTTCGCTGGATCAGCAAATCGAGATGTACGACGCTGGGCGCTTTATGACGGTGACCGGATACAGGCTCACGCACTCCCCCAAGCAAGTCCAGGAACGAGTTGTTCAGCTGAATGCGCTTCACGCGAAACTGTTTGGAAGTCAAGAAGCTGTTCAAGTAGGGATTGAAGATGAAAAAGCCTGTGAGGAAATGACGGATGATGATAAGCAGCTCTGGCGGAATATCTTCAAGGCACGAGGCGGCAAGAAGATATTGCGCTTGTTTGAGGGGGACATTTCTGTCAGTCGCAACGATGCGTCTCAAGCGGTTATCGACCTCGGCAACGTCCTCGCGCACTGGACAGAGAAAGACCCCGTGCAGATGCGACGCATGTTCTACCAGACCAAGCTGGTGCGCGGCAAGTGGAAAGAAAAACGAGGCGACACGACGTGGCTAGACTATCAAATTGCCGACTGTATCCAGTTCGTCTCAAGCTCAAGCAAATAAAAATTCGCAACAACAACAGGCGGTTGCGTGCAACTGCCTGCCACAGAGCAGGGGGCTAAATGTCCAACTTTATCTCTGACCATCCACATTTTGCGAACGATCACACGCTTACGCAAGCGCTTGGTCTCGCTTGCTGGGATAGCACCGTCTACTACTTGAGCACCGCAGGGCCAGCCAGCTCGTGCAAAGCAATCTGGGCCAGTCTCGTCAACAAACGCTCAACGATTGACTGTCGTCCTTGGAGCTATGACATGGTTGGGGCCAGCGACATCAAGACCATCTACCAACCGCTGCCCAACAGCAACTTCCAGCACATGGTCAGCATTCACAAGCAGCCACATTTGCTGCTCGCCGCCGCTCCACAAGCCGTGCATTTATCCGATGCCTACGATTTGGAAACGCAGGAGCAGCGCCTGCAGCTCAAGCGTCAACACTGGCCGTTGATTCGTGAACGCTTCATCAAGTACCTGAGCACGGAAACGGACGTGCCAGTTGTTTCAGCCTGGGGAACAGCACTTTGGCAGCAGGGGATTGAAGCCGGCGCAATTGTCGAGCTATTAACGTTTGGCGACTGCGTCGGCGCATGGCTAGTTACACAGGATTTCAATTGGCTGGAAGTCGTTGGCGACTGTCTTCGTCAGGGGGCGATCCAATTACCTCAACAAACCGAACAAGTAGAAAGAGTCAAGGAGACAACATGAGAATCGCCGCATCGGAGAAAATGGGATATTACCCAACTCCACCCAAAACGCTTGAACTGCTCACACAACTTCTTCGGCCCGCCAACAAAGGCGGGTCGTTTCGTTTCTTGGACCCATGTGCGGGACAAGGCGATGCATTGCAGGCAATCGCAGCGAAAGTCCGGGAGTCTGGTGCCGAGGTGAAGACTTTTGGCGTTGAACTCTCGCAGCCTCGCGCGGAAATTGCGTCGACCGTGCTCGATACCTGTGTATCTGCCGATTGGAGCGACATCACCTGCGCGCACAACAGCTTTTCGCTTCTGCTGCTCAATCCACCATACGATGATGAAATTGGGGAAAGTAACGCGCAGAAAAATCGGCTGGAATACATCTTTCTGCGCAACACGCTTAAGACCCTTCAAGCGGGTGGCCTGTTGATCTACGTTGTGCCATTGACGCTCCTGCAACGACCGAATGTTGCTAAATTTCTCGCGGCTTACTACCGAGACATCCGCGTATTCAAGCTGCCCGCCGAGGAGTTTGTGCGCTTTGGACAAACTGTTCTCTTTGCCAACCGCAAGCAGAACGTGCAGCGCGATGATGCGGAGATGAACAGGCTGATAGAGATGGCAACCTCTCGGAATGCCCCCTGCTTGAGCGAGACCACCGACAGCATCGAAATTCACCCATCGACGTTGCCCGACGCGAAATTCTTTTTGCGCAAAGTCACACTTTACCCGACTGAAGTGTACGGGGTCGTCGAGTCGCATGGCGCACACGGCACGCAGCAGTGGCGCGATCTGCTCGACACTTTCCACGACGGCGCGTTTCAGCCCGTGGTGCCGCTACGTGTCGGTCACGTCGGCTCGCTGATCTCGTCGGGTCAGATGGGCACGGTGCTGCTGAACGACAAACTTGCCAAAGGTCGCTCTGTAAAGGTAACGGAGTGGCTCGACGACAACGGCAATCGCGTCGCCGCCGACAGCGTCAATGCGGCACGGGCACGCGAACGCTTTGAAACGCGGGTCTTCACGCTGGAGCGGGACGGTCAGTATGCCGAACTCAAGACGGTCGCCGACCTACAAGACTTTCTGGAAGAAAATGCGGCGTCAATCGCTCAGGTCATCGCCGAGCGGTACGATCCGCTTTATAGTGAGCCAACCAGAGAGGAGTGGACAAAGCTGAGCGGATTGCTCAAGCACAAGCGCCTCCCTGGTCGAAAAAAGTCGGGGCTGCTGCCTGCCCAGAAGCACGTTGCCATTGCCGCCAGCCGCGCGATTCGAGAATTGGGGTGGGTCGATATTGTGGCGGAGATGGGCTGCGGGAAGACGGCCATGTCGCTGGCGACGCTGGAGCTGCTGCCCGATGCGTATCCAGCCATTGTGCTCAGCCCAGGTCACATCGTAAGCAAATGGGCGCGAGAGATCGAAGAAGTCGTTCCCGGCGCAAAAGGCGTGGTTGTCGACTCGCTCGCTGACCTGATGACGCTGGCAGAAACTTACCAACATGGCGATAAAGTGGTAGCGGTTACGTCCAAAGAACGGGCAAAACTTGGCAGCGGCTGGGAGACCGCCGTACTGAAGCGCACAGTCCGCGAACAGGTGATTGATAATTTTTCTGGTGAGCTTCAGATTGAGACAAGACCTGTCCTTGTTTGTGCTCAGTGCGGCAACATCCTGCGCGACGGCGACGGCATCCCGTTGCGCAAGTTGCCCAATAAGCGCCTTTTCTGTACGGAGGAAGTCCAAAAATGGGCAGGCGACCCGCACGACAACACGGCAGGCACGTTGGAAAGAGTACGCTGTGGCACACCGCTGTTTGAGAAAACGGGCTTGCGACGCTGGCCGCTGGCTCATTACATTCGCACACGCATGAAGGGCTTTTTCCGCACGCTTATCGCCGATGAATTTCACCTGTACAAGGGTAAATCTACGGACCAAAGCGGCGCGTATCACGACTTGGTCATGGCGACAGAGCAGACCATCAATCTGACCGGCACGCTCTTTGGCGGCAAAAGCACCGACCTGTTTTGGCTGCGCTACCGCATCGACACCGCCGTGCGCCAAGACTTCGACTTTCACGACGAGACGCGCTGGGCCGAAATGTATGGTCGCCTGGAGCGCACGGTGCGCGCATCGGATGTCGAGGATGGAGCCTTTTCCGGAAGACGGCGCTGGCTGAGCCAAGCCAAAGAAATTCCTGGCATCTCTCCCGCCATCTTTGGCCGCCTGCTCAAAAGCTGCATCTTCATGCGCATTGCTGACCTCGGTTTCAAGCTACCCGATTACGATGAAGAAATTGTCCGCATCGACATGGAGGGCGTGCAGCGCGAGCAGTACGACTGGCTGCAGTCAACGCTCATGGAGTACGTCTCAACTGGATGGGACAGCTCTAAGGAAGATAGGGGGATTGCGCAGAAGTTATTGGGCGTCTGGCTGCAAAACTGCTTGGGAAGAGTCAACTCTGGCTTCCGCGACGAGACCGTGATGTACTCGGTCAACAAAAATCTCAAGCTGCCGGTTCCTGTCAAGGAGAGCGAACTGCATGATTGGATGGGAAGCGGCAAGTTGAATGAGCGCCCGCTCGTCTCCGATTTCTTGCAGGAGGTCGACTCCAATGCGATTAAGCCCGATGATATCGTGCTGCATCCAGAATCCTATGGTGAGTATGCGCTCCACCTGGAGCCGGTGACATGGGGCGATGATCTGCTCCCTAAAGAAGAGTGGCTGGTCGACTACTGCCAAAAAGAACAACAACAACAGCGCAAAGCGCTTGTCTACGTGCGGCAGACAGGAACGCGAGATATTCAGCCACGGCTGAAAACCGTCTTGGAGGAAGCGGGGCTGCGGGCGGTGATTCTGCCAAACAGCGTCTCGCCCAAGAAACGGGAGGCGTGGATTCGAGAGCACGCGCCTGACGTCGATGTACTGATCACCAACCCGAAGAAGGTTGAAACCGGCCTGGACTTGGTTATGTTCTCGACCGCCATCTTTTACGAGATTGACTACTCGCTCTTCACCATCTGGCAAGCCATGCGCCGCGTCTGGCGACTCGGCCAAACGCAGCCGGTGAAGGTGCTCTTTCCCGTCTACAACAACTCGATGGAGAGCGCTGCCCTCGCGCTGATGGGGCAGAAGATGCAGGCGGCGCTCCTGCTTTACGGCGACAACGCCGCCTCTGCCATCACCGATGAAGCGGGGAGCGGGAGTGACTTTACCGCAGAGCTTGCGGCAAAGATTCTTGATGGTGAAGAGCTATCGACCGATGGTCTCAGCGGAATTTTGAAGCAGACCGTTGCTGATGGGCAAACCGAATCGCTCTGGGATGAGCTGGACGAGGCGGGGGATGAAGAGGCCGAGGACATCGAATGCGAGGCAGCGGAGAACGGTGCTGCGACGCGAAGCTGGATGGATTGGCTGGCGCTTCAAGCGCAACACCGCGAAGCGCAAACGCAGCGGGCACTGCGTCGGCAGAGCGGCAAAGCACAAAACGAGGCGCAGCTCTCGTTATTTTAGTGGAGAGGTCGCTGCTGGTCGGCGGCTTCTCTTGCCAATCCGTAACCAAACGTTTTGCGATACAATTTATAGATATGCCGAGTACCTCCAAACAACTTATTCTTACGAAGTCAGACTATCTCCACTTCCGAGACGCACCACGACATCTTTGGGCGCAACACCACCAGCGTGACGCCATTCAACCGCCGTCCGATTACGACCAGCTTCTCGCAGAGCAGGGGAAGGAAGTAGAGCAGTTAGCCGAACAGTTCCTAACTAGCCGTTTGGCAAGCAACCTTCAATTTCAAATAACAAAACAGCAGGACTGCTTTCAGGCCACCGCCGACTGGCTCGCCGACATAGACAACGGACTTACTCTTGGCGAAATCAAAGCATCGACGCGGCACGACAAGCGCCACTTGTACGACCTCGGCTTCCAATATCTCATCTTTCGGGAATACTTCGCCATTGAGCGAATAAACCTCGTGCTGCTGAACAAGCATTATTGCCGGGGCGAGGAGTTGAGCATCGCCGACCTTTTCATCATCGAGGACGTGACCGAAGATGTGTTCGCGCTCCTCGACGAAATTCAACACGAGCGCCAAGCCGCGCTCGCCGCTTTAACCACGGCCACACCCCACGCGCTCGACGGCTGTCTCGCACCCAAATCCTGCGCGTGCCGCGATCTCTGCTTTGGTGAGCTACCCACCAACTCGATCTTCACCATTCCGTCGCTGACCAAGAAGAAGCGCAAAGAACTGATTGACGCTGGCGTGCTGGCCGCAGCAGATATTCCTGACGACTTCTCACTATCGGCTCGACAGCAGTGCTATGTCGACTGCGTCAAGTCCGGCCAGCCGCAAATTGATGCGCAAGCGATTGCCGAGCAGCTAAATCGACTTGTCTATCCACTCTACTTTCTCGACTACGAGACATACTCATTTGCCGTACCGCCTCACCCTGGCTACAAGCCCTATCAGCAACTGGTCTTTCAGTACTCGCTTCATACGCTTCATGCTAACGGCGAACTCGTGCATACCGAATTTCTATGGGCAGAAGCGAGCGACCCCACAGGTGCGCTGGTCGAGCAGCTCTGCAGCGAAGTCGCCGACGAAGGTACAATTATCGTTTGGAACAAGACGTTCGAGTGCGGTCGGCATAAAGACATGGCCGAGCGCTTACCGGCTCACTTGACCTTTCTGCTCGGTCTCAACGAGCGGGTGTTCGACATGATGGAGTTGTTTCGGAATCAGCAGTATCTCGACCACCGCTTTGAGGGGAGCTACTCGATTAAATACGTACTGCCTGTTCTTTGCCCAGAGCTGAGTTACTCTAAGTTGGAGGTGCAGAATGGTACGCAGGCGATGGTGGAGTGGTTGGAGATGATTGACAAAGGGCAATGTCGAGGGAAAGAAGCTCTGCTAGCGTACTGCCAACAGGACACTCTAGCAATGGTGAAGCTCTTTGCGGTATTGTCCTCAACTTATTAGCGAGAGCTTTTGATGGTCACAAAAAACTTACCGCTTCGTGCGACACATGTGCCATTCTTGACAATGAAGCATTCAATCCAATGCTTGCCCATATATTGTGTCGACTCCCAGTTTATGTGGCTGGCTGAAGGGGAGCCGTCCTGATAGTGCGCCTGAAAAAAATTTCCGCGCAGCCCGTTTTCTCTTGTTGCATGAGCACCAGTATTAACAACTTGCCAGTGAACCTCAAAAGGCTCAGATGCACGTGTTTTTGCAACATACTTTATGCTCAACCCGGCTGGCAATGATCTTCCGTTCGAGTTGACTCCTGATAATCTACGGTTGCCGTGGTAAATATGAGCGTCTAACCTAATTTTGCAACCGCTTCTGGGTTTGTAGTCCCAAGGTAGCAACTTTGCATGGGACCAACTCCCTAGTTGCGTAGCTTTGGCGGCATTGCGGCTTGCTTCTGATTCTTCCGTATCGTAAAGTGGAAACTCCTCTCCAAAAATATCACGCCAAATCTCCGAACTTTCCACCTTGTCCTCAGCATCTCGCGCTGCCTTTGCCTGTTCTAAACACTCTTTCACGGTGTCAAGAAAAACGCAGAATTCTTCAATTGTCATGCTGGTCTTAATCACTTCGTTATCGAGACCAGGGTCCTTTAGCTCTGGTACAGCAGTTGCATTGCTGTAGTTGACCAAAACGTTTTCTAAAGTAGCAATGAAGTGATCCGCCCACAACTCCTGAGCGGGGTCGAAATTCTCTGCGGTCAGACACTCTACCCAAAAACCCTTCGGCTTCGGACGCTCGACTTCGGGCTGCCTCTCCTCACACTGATATTTCCACCACCACTTCATCATTTTTACAAGCGGCACAAAGCGCGTCTTGCTGTAGCCGTCTTGATTGAGGGCAGTAGCATTATAAAGATGACCTTTGGGATGGCTCCGAATCCATTTGTTCACCTCTCTGTCAGGAACAAGTAGTGGCTCATCTTCTAGCTACCTGACACTTTTACGTGAGGTAGGTTGTAGAGAGAGAAAGGAAGACCAAACCGGATATGTTAAGCTATAGGTGACAAACCAAAAAGCGAAACAGAAACGGAGAGGTCTTCCCGATGAAACTGTACCATAGATGGTTAGATGAGTTGCAAATGTTGTGGCCGGATGAGCACGCGTCGCGGCTAAAAAGCTTCGCGAAGTTGTTGGTTGGCCTCTACCTGGAGGGAAGTGTTCACCTCAAAAAGGTAGCGCGCAAAGTGCCGGGTTGGGCTCAGCAGACGAGCAAAGAGCGCGGGTTGCTGCGGATACTCAACAATCGGTCTGTAAACGTGCGGCTTTGGTATAAACCGGTGGCGCGCAGGCTGCTGGAGCAGGCGGCGAAAAGCGGGCTGCCGCTGCGGCTTATTATCGACGGGAGCCAGGTGGGCAACGGTCATCAATTATTGATGGTTGCTTTAGCCTTTCGGCGACGAGCGTTGCCCTTGATTTGGACATGGCGCAAAGGCACGCGCGGCCACTCGTCGGCGCGTCATCAAATTGCGCTGCTGCGACTGCTCAAGCCGCTCATTCCGGCCCACGCCTCTGTGGTCGTGCTGGGTGACAGCGAGTTTGGCAGCGTCAAGTTGATCCGCAAACTCGAGCACTGGCGGTGGACCTATGTGCTGCGTCAGAAGGGCTCCCACCTTTGGTCACAGCCGGGAACAGAACAGTGGCAACCCTGCGCACAGCTCGTTGCCCAGCCCGGCGACCGCTGCTGGCTGCCCAAGGTACTGCTAACCAAAACGCATGGTCACTTCTGCAATCTGTTCGCCTGCTGGCAGACTGGCTACAAGGAGCCTTGGCTGCTCGCCACGAATTTGACTGACCCGCGTCTCGTTCGCCTGCACTACAGCCGTCGCATGTGGATTGAAGAGCTCTTTGGCGACTGTAAACGCAATGGCTTCGACTTGGAAGCAACTCGCTTGCAGGCAGCTCATCGCCTCTCGCGACTCGTCCTGGCCGTGGCCCTGCTCATCGTTTGGCTTCTGGCCTTTGGCTCGGCTGTCGTCAAGCGCGGTCAGCGCTTCCTGGTCGACCGCACTGACCGCCGCGACCTCAGTCTTTTTCGCATTGGTTGGGACATGGTTCAACGTCTTTTATCCAACTCTGACCCTGTCCCTTTGCGCCTCATCCCCTATTTCTAAAATGTGTCAGGTAGCTAGGCTCATCTTCACCATCAACTTCGACGGCTGGAATGACATCGAGAGTCATTTCAACGTCTGGGTTGTTGGGCAATGGTTCATCAATTCGGATAGAACGACGTTGATACTGAGGATTCTCCGGATCGTCATAACACCTTGCCAGGGCGCTTTTCAACTTGCGTAAAGCTGATTGAGGAGAGTTGGTGTCGGTATCAAGATTTGTGAGAACAACAATATCCACATCTTTGATTGTGCCCACCGCTGTATGACGCCGGTAAGAGCCGTACAAAAAAGTTCCCTCGACGAACTCGGAAAAATCATCGTCTTTTTCCAAGCACTCACGGACAGGTTTATGTGCATCTTGGGCATACGTTACTGCTTCCGGATCAGGTTCAATGTTGCTCAAGAATGTTTGGAAGAGGGAATTAAGGGTAGCCATATTGCCTCACAAGCTATTGGTTAACGTACCTGCTAATTGATAATTGACTCGATCTTCGCTAAGAAAGTATAGCGACAAGGGTTTGATACCGTTCAGATTGTGCGCAACTAAAGCAGCTAGTGATGCTGGCAGAGCACTGAAGAGATGGACATGTCGAATTTCTTCTGAATCCATGATGCTCTTAATTTTGCGACTGATTTCCAGCGCCAATGAAAGAGCATGAGCAGCGCTTTCTACCGCTCCGTCAAGCTGATAACCAAGGATGATTCGTGGAGGTTCTTCCCAACCTTGAACAAAATTTTTCACCGATTCAAAAATATCTCTGCTGATATTTAGTACAATAACTGCGTGATAACTCTGTTGCTCTAGAACGAGTGGTAGTCGGTCAACAAGTCGGGATGGCACTAAAGGCAATCCGCCAGAAGCCCAAACCTGCCCTCGGTTCATCAACTCAAATGAAAACCCAGTGACTCGTCGAAACATCCAGCCAAATAGAAATGAAGGGCTGAGCCGAGCAGATAGATGAACTGTTAAACGTTTTGAGAAGAAGGCGTCAGAAATAACTGATTTCATGTGTTGAAATTGAGTTGCCAGTTCATCAAAATCAGCTTCCATGTGCATTGCTAAATCGACAACCCCTTCAACAGCATCACTAGGGAAATTTGAAACAGAAATTGACAAATGATAAGGATCAACCAATGCGAGGTCGCCAGTTGAATGACTTGCAGCAGCCTTAAGCTTATCGGGGGTTGCAGGCCAATGAACTGTCTGACGTGTGCGCCGTTCTAGTCCAGGCAGTCGTAAATGTTCAGCATCTTGAAGCGAGAAAAACTTCGTGAAGTGCTTATAGATGAGGTCTGGGTAGTCGGAGAGCCACGACTCGATATCTCCCCAAAAGACAATCTCAACTGGGTAAGTGCCATCTTGGATTCTTTGTTCTGAAGTTTCCAATACGAAACTATGAACCTTTACGTCTCGATCTGCGCTTGTGGCGAGAACATACTTTGATAGATTTGGACGAAAAGCTTCAGAGCGCTGAATCTCCTTCTCGATTTCGTCCTCTTCAATGTTGCCAAGTGGATGGTGTTTGCACTGGATGCCAAGTACTCCATCACTAACCAAGCCAGCAATATCTACACCATTCTGACGCTGGCCGTTACGCCCATAGCGTTGCAAATTGTAGCGTCCGTATTTCCTGGAAAAAACATCACAAACAATATCTTCAAAAGCATTCCAGTCGCGCGGCTTTGGAAAAACGAAATAAGTGCTCATATAAAATCGGTAATCAAGTTGGGTTTTGTTCGGGACAGTATAGAACACTTTTTCTGAATTGTCGAAGATGAACGCTCTTGCAAAGCTGGCGCAAATTTGTTCAAGTTTGGTATACTTCACCAAATAAACAATTGACCTGACGGCCTCTGCACCACGCAACCACACCTCCCCACCCGTGCAGAGCGCCGACCCATATGCAAGACGACCCACACTTATCTCTCGGAGAAACCTGGATGGACTTTAACGGCATTGCCAGCTTTATCTGGTCTGTGGCCGACCTGCTGCGGGGCGACTATAAGCAATCCGATTTCGGCAAAGTAATTTTGCCCTTCACGCTGTTGCGCAGAATCGACGGCGTGCTGGCGCCGACCAAGGCGGCGGTGCTGGCAGAGAAGCGGAAGCGCGAGGGCAGCAAGGTGCCGCTCGACCACTTTCTGCGCCAGAAGGCCAAGCGGCCCTTCTACAACACGAGCGAGCTGGACATGCAGCGGCTGCTCGACGACCCCGAAAACATCAAGCGCAATCTGGACAGCTACGTCGCCAGCTTTAGCCCCAACGTGCGCGACATCTTCGAGCGCTACGACTTTGGCGTACAGATCGACCGGCTGGACGCGGCCAATCTGCTCTACCAGGTGGTGCAGCGCTTTGCGCACGTGAACCTGCACCCGGATGCCGTCGACAATGCGACGATGGGGCTGGTCTTTGAGGAGCTGATTCGGAAATTTGCCGAGCTCTCCAACGAGACGGCGGGGGAGCACTACACGCCGCGCGAGGTGATCCGGCTGATGGTCAACCTGCTCTTTGCGCCGGACGACGACGTGTTGAGTAAGCCGGGCACGGTGCGCTCCGTCTACGACCCGGCGGCGGGGACGGGCGGCATGTTGAGCATTGCCGAGGAGCATCTGCACGCGCAAAATCCGCAGGCGCGGCTCAAGGCCTTTGGTCAGGAGCTAAATCCCGAATCCTACGCCATCTGCAAGGCCGACATGCTGATCAAGGGGCAGGAGGTCGAGAACATTATTTTTGGCAACACGCTCTCGGACGACGGCCACGCGGGGCAGCACTTTGACTACATGCTCTCCAACCCACCCTTTGGTGTGGAGTGGAAGAAGGTGCAAAAAGCCGTGCATAAGGAGCACAAGGATAAAGGTTACGCCGGGCGCTTTGGGCCGGGATTACCGAGAGTCTCCGACGGGAGCCTGCTCTTTTTGATGCACCTGCTCTCGAAGATGCGCGACGAGCGCGAGGGCAGCAGAATCGCGATTGTCTTGAACGGCTCGCCGCTCTTTACGGGCGGAGCCGGGTCGGGCGAGAGCGACATTCGCAAGTGGGTGATTGAGAACGACTGGCTGGAGGCCATCGTCGCGCTGCCGACCGATATGTTCTACAACACCGGCATTGCGACATACATCTGGCTGCTGACCAACCGCAAAGCGCCGGAGCGCCGGGGCAAGATTCAGCTGATCAACGGCGTCGACTTTTTCCAGAAGATGCGCAAATCGCTGGGCAGCAAGCGCAAGGAGCTGGGCGACGCCGACATTGCGCGGCTGGTGCGGCTCTATGGCGACTTTGCCGCTGGCGAGCAGAGCAAAATCTTCGACAACCAAGACTTTGGCTTTGCCACCATCACCGTCGAGCGACCGCTGCGGCTGAATTTCCAAACGTCGCCGGAGCGGCTGACGCGGCTGGACGAGCAGACACAATTGAAAAAGCTGGGCGACGAGCTGGCGACGCTCAAGTCCGCGCTGGGCGAACTGGACCCGAATCGGGTCTACCAAAACCGCAGGACCTTCCTGACCGACGTGCGACGCGTGCTGCACGAGCGTGACCTGAAGCTGACGGCGGCGCAAACCAAGGCGCTGTGGCAGGCGCTGGGCGAGCCGGATGAAAGCGCCGACGTCTGCCTGGACAAGCAGGGCAACCCGGAGCCGGACACGAGCCTGCGCGACAGCGAGAACGTGCCGCTAAGCGAAGACATCCACGCTTACTTCGAGCGCGAGGTGCGGCCCCACGTGCCCGACGCCTGGATCGACGAGAGTCGCACCAAAGTCGGCTACGAGATTCCCTTTAATCGACACTTCTACACCTATACGCCGCCGCGACCGCTGGAGGAAATCGACGCAGACTTGGCCCAACTCAGCCGCGAAATCATGACGCTGCTGGCGGAGGTGGTGGACGATGAAGTCGCCGAGGAGAACGCGCTGCCCGTGCCGGAGCCGACCCAAAACAGTCGCCTTGACGAAACGCGCGCCACGGCGTACCATAACGGGCAAGAAACTGCTGGCGCATGGGCGGACGACGTGTTCGAGCGCGCGCCGCAGGGTGAATATGAACAGCGAGACGAATTGACATGAGCGAACAAATTGCTACCCACACCACTTTGGACGTGCCGCAGGACATTATGGAATCGGCGCGGCTGACGCCCGTTGAGGCGAAGCAAGAGTTAGCGCTTTCGCTCTATCAGCAGGGGCGACTTTCTGTTGGCAAGGCGCGTGAACTGGCCGAAATGTCACTCTGGCAATTTCGACAGCTGCTCGCCCTGCGCCAAATTCCCGCGCACTATGATGAGGCCGACCTGAACGAGGATGTAACCAACCTGCACGCCGTGGGCCTGCTCTGATTGCCAGATATGATTGTCGTCAGCAACACCTCGCCGCTGATTAACCTCGCCGCCATCGGTCAGTTCGACCTTCTCCGCCAGCTCTATACCGATCTTCACATTGCCGCTGCCGTCTGGCAGGAGATAGACGTGGGCGACAGCTCGTGGCCTGGGCGCAACGAAGTGGCACAGGCTGAGTGGATAGAGCAGAACGAGGTGCAGAATCGCAGTCTCGTGCGGGCGCTGCAAAAGGACCTCGACCGGGGCGAGGCCGAGACGATTGCCTTGGCGTTGGAGCTAAACGCCGACCTGGTGCTGCTGGACGAACGAGCAGGACGCCGCGCCGCCAGCCGACAGGGGCTGCGCGTGGTAGGCGTCGTGGGAATTTTGCTGGCGGCCAAGGCACAGGGGCTAATCGACCAAGTCCAGCCGCAGCTGGATGCGCTACGACAGGTAGCGGGCTTCTATCTCAGCGATAGCCTGTATGAGCGCGTGTTGCAACTCGCCAGCGAGAATGGAGAAATTGCGTGAGCTACCCGCGCTATGACAGCTACAAAGAGTCGGGCGTCGAGTGGCTGGGGGAGATTCCGAGCCATTGGAACTTGGAACGTCTGAAATTCTCCGCTCAATTGAGAAATGACAAAGTTGATGCGTCAGCCGTTAATTTGCCGTATACCGGACTAGAAAATATAGAGTCCGGCAGGGGGCGGCTGATTGTCAATGGAGAAACGGTAGAAGCGACAGGCACTGCCAATCGTTTTTACAGCGATGACGTTCTCTTCGGAAAACTCCGCCCGTACTTGGCGAAGGTTTTCCACGCTGAAAACGATGGAATATGTAGCTCGGAGCTTCTTGTACTTTCCGCGCGGACTGTCGTTCCGGCTTTTCTTCGCTATTACCTACTTTCTGACGAATTTATCCAGATTGTTAACTCGTCGACTTACGGGGCCAAAATGCCGAGGGCCAGTTGGGACTTCATTGGCAACATGCCGTTGTCTCTACCACCCCTCGACGAGCAAACCTCCATCGCCGACTTCCTCGACCGCGAGACGGCCAAAATCGACGCGCTGATTGCCAAGCAGCAGGCGCTGATCGACCTGCTCGGCGAAAAGGGCCAAGCGCTCATCTCCCACACCGTCACCAAGGGGCTGAACCCGGACGCGCCGCTGCGCGACAGCGGGGTCGAGTGGTTGGGGGAGATTCCGGTGGGATGGGAGGTGGTGAAGCTTGCTTTCGTTTCCCGAGTTTTCAACGGCTCGACGCCAAGTCGCTCGAACATGGATTACTGGACAGATGGTTCAATTGGATGGCTTGCGAGTGGAAAAGCAAACGACTACTACGTGACGACGCCATCTGAATATATTACTCAAGAAGCACAACAACAAGCGGGGCTTACAGTTGCTCCAACTGGCTCCGTGATCATGGGAATGATTGGTCAAGGGAAAACCAGAGGCATGTCTGCCTACATTCAGATTCCTTCAACCATCAATCAGAATTTGGCAGCAATTGTACCGACCACAAAACTAAATGGCCGTTTCTTGCATCACATTCTCATGCACATGTACGAGCCGATTCGTGAGTACGGGCGTGGCGGAAATCAGGAAGCACTGAACACGGAAATTGTCGCCTCGTTGCGAATACCCTTACCGCCAATATTAGAGCAAGAGAAAATCGCCAATTTCGTTGATCAGCGAACTTCTACAATCGCTGAACTTGTAGATAGAGCAAACATACAGATAGCCAAACTTCAAGAGCGCCGCACCGCCCTAATTTCTGCTGCGGTGACTGGCAAAATAAACGTCGCGTAACTTGCCGAAAGCAAAAATTTCATGTCGAAAATTAACCAAATTCAGCAGTCGCTTCTTTCCCTCAGTGGCGGTGAGTTCCAAAAATTGGCGGACACCTATTTATCAGAACTTGGATATCAGCGCATAAATTCAATCGGTTCTGTAACGGGTGCAAACAAAGTAAGGATAGGTACGCCTGATACTCTTGTTGCCCTACCAAACGGGAAATTTGTTTTTGCTGAATATACCACTCAACAAGGCGGCCAATTCGGGAAAATCAAGGATGATTTAAGTAAGTGCCTTGACGAAGGCAAAACAGGAGTGCCAGTCGACAAGATTGAGCGAGTAATCTTCTGTTTCACTTCAAAACTCAACGGAGACCAGGAACAAGAGTTGGCAGAGATTTGCCAAGAACAAGGGGTGAATCTTGATCTCTTTGGCATTGATGCTATTGCATATGATTTGTACCGCAATTATCCTGGATTAGCACGTGATTTCCTTGGAGTATCTATCGATACGGGACAAATTGTTTCGCCTAATCGGTTTGTCACGCTGTATAGCAACAACAAATTAGCAACACCTCTTGATACTGATTTCCATTTTCGAGATGAGAAAGTTAAACAGATACTTGACAGTCTGGAGTCCGAACAACTCGTAGTTTTATCAGGGCGTCCTGGAGTAGGAAAGTCGCGTTTAGCATTAGAGGTATGTCGAAGGTTTGAAGAAGTACATAATAGTTATGAGGTGATGTGTGTTTTTGGAAGGAACCGCGACCTATGGGAAGACCTCCGCACTCGGTTTCAAAAGCCTGGAAATTTTCTGATCTTTGTGGACGATGCTAACCGCGTGAGTAAATTTGAGTATGTTATTGACCTTCTCTTGCATCAGAGGGAGGACCAGAAAATCAAAGTTGTGGCCACAGTACGAGACTATGCTTTATCAAAGGTCCTAACGGCAGCAGAGGCTTTGGGTGGCAACTCGAAGATAGGGTTAGGGCGATTCACCGACGAGGAAATTAAGGAATTAATCAAAGACCAGTATGAAATTAGCAGTCTTTTCTATTTGGATCGCATTGCCAGCATTGCGCAGGGAAATCCACGTTTAGCAGTTATGGCTGCCGAAGTAGCAAAAGAAAACTCTCTTAATTCAATCAATGATGCATCTGCTCTTTACGAGCGCTACTTCTCCTCCATTCGAGCTGACCTAGAGGGAGAGGGTATAGACTTGGAGAGCACTTTGCTCTTACAGGTAGCAGCTATTGTGGTGTTCTTTAACGCTGTGGATTACACAGATGACAATTTGATGAAATCCATTGAGCAAGCGTTTGATATTTCACCTGTGGTCTTCTGGAAGGCAGCCAACCAACTTCACATGCTGGAACTGTTGGACATATATGAGAATGAAGTAGTAAAAATCTCCGATCAAGTTCTTGCTACTTACCTCTTCTATTTAGGTGTCTATAAAGAAAAGGCTCTGGATTTTGGAGCACTGCTGGACTACTTCTTCCCTAGATTTCAGTACCGCATGATTGAGTCTATAAATTCAGCTCTAAGTGCTTTTGACAATGAGTTTATCGCGGATGCAATGCGACCCCACATAAAGCGAAATTGGGAGAGGTTGGAAAACGCGGGAGACGTCCAAGGAGTTCTCCAGCTTTTCGATGTTTTTTGGTTTGTTGACCGAACAGATACTTTAGTGTGGACTCGTAATCAAATCGAGAAGTTAGATGCTGAATTGGTAAATGTGGTAGATGTCAACTTTAAAAAGAGCGCAAATGCTGTGCCATCGCCATCTATTCTGAGCATCCTGAGATTGTTTGCGCATGCTGAGAAAGAGGAAGCGCTAATAGCACTTGACCTCTTATCACGCTATCTCCATAAGAAACCGTTACAAACTCCGGTCTTGCTTCGAGTGTTAACAGAAGACTATAATTTTTATCCTACCGCCTATATGAGAGAATATGAGATTCAACATGCGGTAGTAGACATATTTAAAGAGCTTGCTACTAAAGACGAGCCACTCTTCTCCAGAATCTTTTTGGCTATCGGCAGCAACTATCTAGGCACTCATTTCGAAAATCATGGCATGAAAGGTAGAAGAGAGCTTCAGATTGTTAGCTTTTATCTTCTTCCTACTCCCGAGCTAGCGGAATTAAGAGAGAAGATATGGAAGGCGGTATTTGCACTTTTCGAGTTTGAGGAGATGCAGCTGGATATATTGCGCCTGATTCTTCATTACAGCACATCACAATTTCGTAAAGCTGATGGCAGAATAATCGAGGGCGACGCTGAATACCTACTGCCCTTTGTTGAATCAACTCTTGACCCCACAAACTATTGGCACTGTATCGTGTCGAACAATTACCTCGATTTACTAGAGAAACATAACATCGCGGTGACACAGGATATGCGTCAAAACTTCCAAAGCGATGCATACATGCTTTCAAAGATACTCATTCCGGAGCAGAACAACCGTCGCGTCTTGAAAATGTCTGTTGAAGACTACCGACAGTTTCAACAAGAACAATTAGAAAGCTACGTCTCTAATCGTACATTCGATGACTACTCACACTTCATTCAGCAATGTCTTGAGATCAAGCATTATTTAGAGCTGCCACAACAAAAATATAAGCTCCAGTTGCGGACCATAGATGTACTCCTAACGTTGGCGAGGAAAGACTTTGTACTATATGAGCAGGTGATAAAACACTACCTCTCTTTGGGCGATCCGCTCAAACTATCAGCGAACAGTCTTATTTGGCAACTAATAGCGCAAAGAGATGCTGGTGCCGTATTAAAATTTATAAGTCGCCCAAATTACCCAACGAAATTGCGTTGGTTATTTTACTTTCACGAAGTTCTACCTAAAGATGCCGTCAATGAGGAGTACTTAAACCACCTCTACAAAATTTGTGATACCGCTGAAGTTGTAGATATGCCACAAAACTGGGATTTTCTGCTCAAGTATCTTCCAATTGATCCTCAAGTCGTCGTGCAGGTCGTGGAAAAAGTGTTGGTAAAAATAGGCAATGATACAGGCTCTGCCTATGCTCTTACATTGTTGTTCACCCCTTCCACGCAAATTATTGAGCGGTTGGCTGAACTTTTTTTTGGCCGATTAGATGTTCTCAAGCAAGCGTACTTAGCCGTAGAGCGTACGCCCCACAACAATGATTACACAGGGCAGGTCTACAATTGCATCCTCGATCTGGACCTCAACTTCATAATTGAATTTATAGAATGGTTGTATCAAAACATCAACGAGGGCAAAATTGATAGCGATAGCGCTAATCGAGACTATTCGTTTATTTGGACTCGTTTCGATTACAGGAAGATCGGTGAAATAGTACTGAACCGTATATTTTCAAAAAGGCAGAACAACTTTGCTCTTGCACGCATCTATCTTGAAATATTTTTCAAGCCGGGAGAACAGAACAATAAAAATAAAGAGAAAATCGAAGAACGACAAAACGACTTTATCTTCCGCTTAATTGATGGCTGGAACGAAGAATTGTACGTAATGGAGTACGTATTTGAAACTATCGCTAAGTTTGCCGCAGAAAGGCGACGTGTCTTTATCAAGTATTTCCTTCAACAGAATACTGACATTGATGTCTTCATTCGTCTTCAATTGGAGCCTCACTCGTGGATGTCATTCGGTAGTAGAGTACCGACGCTTCAAGGACGGGTGGATTATTGGAACTCACTGCTGCCATTGATGAACTCAGTAGAGCTACTGCAACATCGGCAATATGTTAAACAAAAAGTTCAATCCTTATATCTAGAAATTGAACAAGAGACGAGAAGCGACTTCATTAAGGATTAAATAGCCGTTTATCAGGTATGCTGTCAATATCTGTATAATCATAGAAACGACTCAAAGATGAGTTGCAATACCTTTTGTAGTTATGACCGACAAACACCGCGAAATCCACTTTGAAACCGAACTCGTCGACCACCTGACCGGCCACGGCTGGCTCGAAGGCGACCCGCAGCGCTACGACCGCGAGCGGGCGCTCTACCCGGACGACCTCATCGGCTGGCTGCGCGAATCGCAGCCGGAGGCGTGGCGGAAGGCGGAGGCCAGCTACGGCGAGGCGGTCGAGGAGCAGCTGCTGGCGCGGGTGGTCAAGCTGCTGGACAAGCGCGGCACGCTCGACCTGCTGCGCAACGGCTTCAAGGATCGCGGCACGCGCTTCGACCTCTGCCAGTTTCGGCCCGGCTTTACTCTCAACTACGACCTCATCGAGCGCTACGGCCAGGTGCGCTGTCGCGTGGTGCGGCAAGTGCGCTACAGCCTGCACAACCAGAACAGCCTCGACCTCGTCCTCTTCATCAACGGCCTCCCCGTCGCCACGCTCGAACTCAAAACCGACTTCACCCAGTCCGTCCACGACGCCATCCGCCAGTACAAGGTCGACCGCCTGCCAAAAGAGCCACAGACGCGCCGCGAAGAGCCGCTGCTGGCCTTCAAAAAGCGGGCACTCGTCCACTTCGCCGTCAGCACCGACGAAGTCCACATGACGACGCGGCTGGCGGGCAACGCCACGCGCTTTCTGCCCTTCAATCAGGGTCACGACGGCGCGGCGGGCAACCCCCCAAATTCGGACGGCTACCGCACGTCGTACCTGTGGGAGACGGTCTTGCAGCGCGACAACTTTCTCGACATTGTGGGCCGCTTTGTTCACTTGGAGAGCAAGGAGGAGGAAGACGCGCGCGGTCGCAAGGTCACCAGGGAGACGCTGATTTTTCCGCGCTTCCACCAGTGGCAGGCGGTGACGCGGCTGCTGGAGCGGGTGCAGGTTGAGGGGGCCGGGCAGAAGTATCTGATTCAGCACTCAGCGGGGTCAGGCAAATCCAACTCGATTGCGTGGCTGGCACACCAGCTTTCCAGCCTGCACAACACCCGCAACGAGAAGATTTTCGACAGCATCATCGTCGTCACCGACCGCACCGTGCTCGACGATCAGCTGCAGGAGACCATCTACCAGTTTGACCACAAGCAGGGCGTGGTTGAACGCATTTCGAGGGAGGCGGGCGGCGTCAAGTCGCAGCAGCTCACCGCCGCGCTGGTCGAGCGCAAGCCCATCATCATCGTCACCATCCAGACCTTCCCCTTTGTGCTGGAGACGATTCGAGCGCAGGTCTCGTTGCGCGAGCGCGCCTTTGCCGTGATTGCGGACGAAGCGCACTCGTCGCAGAGCGGAGCTACGGCGGGCAAGCTCAAGCAGGTGCTCACCGGCCAGCAAATCGACCCGGACGACGAGGTCGACGCCGAAGATGTGCTGGTCGCCACGGTCGAGGCGCGTCAGCAGCCGGGCAACATCAGCTTCTTCGCCTTCACCGCCACGCCCAAACACAAAACCATCGAACTCTTTGGCCGCCTCCCCGATCCTTCGCGTCCCCCGTCGGAATTTAACAAGCCCAAACCCTTCCACGTCTACTCTATGCAGCAGGCCATTGAGGAGGGTTTCATCCTCGATGTGCTCCAGAACTACACGCCCTACGGGTTGGCCTACCGGCTGGCAGAGGCCGGGCAGGCAATTCAGCGGGAGACGAGCGAGCGCGAGATCGACAAGTCGCAGGGGCTGAAGCAGCTCGCGCGCTGGGTGCGGCTGCACCCGCACAACATCAGCCAGAAGGTGCAGATTGTCATCGAGCACTTCCGCGCCAACATTGCCCACCTGCTGAGCGGGCGGGCCAAGGCAATGGTCGTCACCGGCTCGCGCAAGGAGGCCGTGCGCTACAAGCTGGCGATGGACAAGTACATCCGCGAGCAGGGCTACGCCGACGTGGGCACGCTCGTCGCCTTTTCGGGCGAGGTCAAGGATGGCGAGAGCGGGCCACACCCTTTTACCGAAGCCAACATGAATCCCGACGTGCGCGGTCGGGATCTGCGGCAGGTCTTTGACACCGATGCGTATCAGGTGCTGATTGTCGCCAACAAATTTCAGACGGGCTTTGACCAGCCGCTGCTCTGCGCCATGTACGTGGACAAGAAGCTCTCCGGCGTCACCGCCGTGCAGACGCTGTCGCGGCTCAACCGCACGGCGCCGGGTAAAGAGAATGTCTACGTGCTCGACTTTGTCAACGAGCCAGACGAGATTTTCGCCGCCTTTGCCCCCTACTTCCGCACCGCCGCCCTCAGCAACGTCTCCGACCCCAACCTCGTCCACGACCTGCAGGCCAAGCTCGACGACGAGCGCCTCTACACTGATGCCGAGGTCGACGCCTTTGCCCGCGCCTACTTCGACCCGCGCGGCAAGCAGGGCGACCTGCAACCGCACATCGCCCCCGCCGTGGACCGCTACCGCGAGCGCCGTCGCGCCGCGGAGGCGGCCAACGACTCTGCCGCCCTCGACGCGCTCGATATCGTTCACAAAGACCTGGGCAGCTTCGTCCGCGCCTACGAATTTCTCTCACAGATTATCGACTACGGCGACAGCGAACTTGAAAAGCGCTACGTCTTCTACAAGCACCTGCTGCCCTGGCTGCGCCAGGAGCGCCGCCACGACCCCATCGACCTCTCCAGCGTCGAGCTCACCCACTACCGCCTCACCGACCTCGGCAAGCGCCACATCCACCTCGCCAAAGAGAGTGGCACGGACTACACCCTCGCCCCCATGACGGCCACCGGCACCGCCAGCCCCCACGAGCCGGAGTTCACCTTCCTGTCGCAGCTGATCGCGCAGATGAACGACCTCTTCGCCGGCGAGCTATCGGACGCCGATTTGGTCCACTACGCTACCCATATCCGCGACAAAATGCTGGAGGATGAGACGCTGGCACGGCAGGCCGCGACCAACACGAAAGAGCAATTCGCGCTGGGTGACTTCCCGTCGCGCTTTGTGGATGCGGTGATTGGGGGGCTGGACAGCTATCAGGAGATGGCCGAGCAGGTGCTCACGCAAGAGCGGACGCGGAAGGGATTCGAGTCGCTGGTGTTGGATATGGTTTATCGGGGATTTGAGGAGATGCAGCGGGAGAGGTCGGACGAAGCAACAGGGCGTTAGACGGATTCATGCTTGAAGCGGTAGGTTTTGTCGCCGAGGAAGCCGTTGACTGGGCTGCGAATTAGTGATTTTTTACTAGCGACGGTAGAGGTATTTTTTCGTCTCCGCAATTTTTTACGATAGACTGCCCAACTCTCACAACTTCTACTTGGTACTTCGATATACTGCCGTTCCTTGACATGCTGTTTCATGGTAAGTTTTGTCTGCTCCGCTAAGGGCGACTCACTCCGCTTAAAATTGTTTTCCTTGTGTTCCCCCTTTTTTTCGCTCTTCCAAGATCGCACGCAGTCACACATATTTTGTATTATATAATACTAACTGCGTGTTCAAGTTGGATGAATTCACCCGAGTAAATTTGCGCAGCTTACTTAATACTACTGCGTGACAAGAAAGGATTCGTCAAGTCTTTATTTTTGCATTTTATAATGAGAGCGTTTGGCAGAAGCAATCCGCTTTTGCTTGTAGCGCAAGCGTTCGAGCGCGGCCTTGGCATCAAAGTCGGGCTTAGGCAAGACGGCCTGGAGCAAGTCCACCACTTGGGGCAAGGTCAGCGCCGGGGCGTCGGTGCGAAAAATGGCGCGGGTCTGGCTAGAAAGCCAAAGGCCAGGATGACCAAGGCCATGTGGTGATGCCAGCCCAACCAGGAGCGCGTCTCGTACTCGTTCATGCCCAGCAGCTGTTTGGCCTGTTCAAAGATAATCTCAATCGGCCAGCGCATGGAGTAGACGTAGACCAACTTCTCCAGTGCAACGGTGGCCGGGGCATTGGAGAGGAAGTAATGCACCGCAGTCGGGTCATTGGGATGACGGCGCAGCACGAGCCAGAGGGGCTCCCCCGGTAAGCCCTCGCGGGTGGGGTAGACACGGACAAAGGCCATCTCGGCGATGAGCAAGCCTTGACTGGCTTGACGCAGGGCGTGCATCTGCCAGGCCTCGGCGGGCCAGTTGCTCGGCCATCTCGGCCGCCGACTGGGCGGGCGGCGCATCGGGCACCAGTCGCGGGCGCGTGCCCGGTCGACCCCGCCCGGTGGGCTGAGGGACATAGGTGTCGGGGGCTTCAGTCCACAGCTTGGTGGTGTGAGGGACTTCGGCCAGATAGAAGGCGTCACACTCGCGGTCGATGCGGTCAAGCAGTTGGCTATCGCGGCCAAAGGCTTCGTCCATGGTAATCCAGCCAAAGGGCAGCGTGTCGGCTTGGATGACCTCTTCTATCATCGCCCAAGCCAGCTCGTTCTTAGTCTGAAAGGTCAGATCGGCGGGTACGTGGCACTTGTAGCGTTTTTCGGCATAGGCCTCGCTAAACCACTCTGCGGGCAGGTAGAGCCGTTTGTCGAGCAGCGCGTAGCCTGCCTCGCTGCTGTAACCCAGGAAGACCCCCGCTTGGCAGTTGGCAATCTTGCCCAATTCGCCGCACCGCTGCCGCTTCACGCCCACCGAGTGCTCGCCTTGCTTGGGCATGTCGCTGCCATCCACAAGCAGGATGCCGTCGCGCCGACCCAAGGTGAGCCCGGTCTGACGCCGATGTTCGGCAATCAGGCCCGCCTCCGACCAGCGGCTGCGCCCCAGAAAATACTGGAGCGGCCGCACGCCCTCGCTCCCACCGTCTCCAGCGCGATGTTTTCGGCCGATTTACGGGTAATCTCCGGGTCGAGCAGGCCGCGCAGGTAGTGCTAGCCCCAACTCGCCTGCTCCTCGCGCTGGAAGAAGGGACTGTATAGAGCATGGTAGTCCGCTAGTTCGTTCACCAAAGCCTCGACCTGTTCGACCGTGAGCGCCATCTGCGGCACGCCTTCTAACTCGCTGTAGTCGTATTGCTCTATCGCTTGGGCCAATTGCATGGCAACCTCCTGAAGATTCTCTCTACGCTCTTCAAGAAACTATGCCACACATCCTTCATTTGTTCTGTGACCTTGTCGCGCAGTAGTAGTAGGAACATCTACAAAAAACCTTGAGCATTGTTCCTCGAATAGACGCGATGGTTAGTCAGTAGGGGCAGGTAATTCAAAGCCCTTACTGACCAAGTTATTTTCGCATCGGATATGCCTGTTTCGCCTCTGGCAAAGAGGCTGGAATACCATGCGTACCTACACGTCACTACTTTTGGAATTTGCGCACCGTACCAGATCCAGATCGTAAAGGATGGGCTTCCTACCCTGGCGTTAGAAGGAGATCAGCTCTTGATTAGCAAGGTGAAGTTCCTTTTCCTAGTTCGTGTGCAACGCTTGAAAGCAATAGCTAAACGGTTGCGTAGTGCTTGGATACTAGCCCCTATGTCGTCTGAGTCTCTACTAAACCTAGAAGAGCTACGAAGCTATCTTGTCGAGCGACTTGCATTGATCTTGCTTGGAGCCAACCTACTGGCCCTTGGTCGGGTGCTGGCCATGCCGCGACTTGCGCTTCCGATTTCACTACTCTCAACGCTGGTCATTCTTACTGTGCTAACTGCGGTTGTAGCATATTTTGCCCGCTCCCGACCGCGCTTTTCCCGCCACTTATTTGTTTGGGCAATCACGTTGCTGCTTCTGGTTTCACCGTGGTTTCTTTATGATCCATGGTTTCTGTCACTCGGACTGCTTCTGATTTTCGTTGGTGCTCTCCTCGTGCCCGGCAGCGAGTTTGCGGTTGCCGCTTTCATTGCAACGATGGCATTTTGGCTAACCCTATCAGGCAATTCCAGGTACTCGCTCTCAATCCTTCTGATTACGCTTGGGCTTGGTGTCATCTTTGCCTGGTCGGCAGCACAAGTTCTCTACCTAACTCTCCACCAGACGTGGCAGGCACAGCAGAGAGCAGACAGGCTCCTGAACGAAGTACGCGAGCATCGGGTGGAACTCAGCCGATTGCTCAAATCGGTTGAAAACTCAAACCTCCTATTGCGCAACACACAGCAGGAACTAATTTTCGCACGCCAACAGGCAGAACAAGCGCGATACCTGAAGGAGCAGTTTGCCGCCAATGTCAGTCATGAACTACGCACGCCTCTTAATATTATCCTCGGATTCAGCGAGTTAATGCACTTCTCGCCAGAAATTTATGGTGAAGAGCGCTGGACCCCCTCTCTTCGTCGCGATGTCGGCCATATCTACCGTAACAGTCGTCATTTGAGCGAAATGATCGATGATATTCTAGAGCTCTCCCGCTTTGAAATTGCTCGCTTTGCACTGCGTAAAGACCCTGTACCGATCGAGTCGTTACTGCGGGAAGTGGTTGGCATCGCGGAAAATTTCTTTGTTGGTACTTCGGTTCGGTTGGAGACAGCGCTCGATGAAGACCTTCCTATCCTGGAAGGAGATAGCACGCGCATTCGCCAAGTGCTGCTCAACCTGTTGAAGAATGCGCAACGATTCACGCAGGTGGGAACCGTCTGCCTGTCGGCGCGTCAAACGGAGAATAATGAGGTAGAGATCAGCGTTCGCGATACAGGTCCTGGCATTCCGGAGAGCAAGTTGCCCCACATCTTCGAGGAGTTCTACCAGGCAGATTTATCCCTCCAGCGCAGCCATTCAGGAGTTGGTTTGGGACTGGCAATCAGCAAACAATTTGTCGAGGCACACGGCGGTTGCATTTGGGTCAAAAGCCAGCTTGGCAAGGGGACAACGTTCTTCTTTACTTTACCAATCTCATCTTCTCTATTACCCTTGAAACCAGTGCTGAACGGAAGAAATCAGGAGCAACTCATAGAACAAACCCGGCCACCTGTCTTAGTTGTAAGTCCTGAAGCGATGAGTTCCGCTTTACTGGAGTACGGCTTGAGCGAGTATACAATCATTCACGTTGCTGATATGCACGAACTCGCAGAAGCAGCGGCTTTTTACCTGCCTCGGGCGGTGATTGCGCCACCATCCATAGCCCAACGGCTCCGGCAATATGCACTGCTACCAGGCTCAGTGCCGGTTATTGAAAGTGTTCTACCCACAATTACGGAATTTACCCAAAGTCAGTCGGTCAAAGCATACCTAACGAAACCCATTGGGCGGCAGCAGTTAATGGATCAGATCGAGCGGCTGCAACCGGTTCAAGATGTGTTGCTTGTTGATCAGAACCGAGGATTTTGCCAACTCCTAAAGGCGATGTTTGAGGCAAGTCCGTGGGACTGCCGGGTGCGCTCCGTCTATACAGGGCAAGACAGCTTACGAATGATGGAAGAGGAACGCCCCGATCTTCTAATTCTCGACCTCAATCTACCAGATATGAGCAGTTTAGAAGTATTAGAACAAATGCGACGGAAGCCAAGTTTAACCGATATTCCTATAATTTTAGTTTCCGCAACCAACTTTGTTGAGGAAAATTTAATTGAACAACAAGGGATATTGTCTGTTTCCAGCAGAAATGGTTTAACCCGTGAGCAACTCTTCTCCTGCCTGCGCGCCGTTCTCAGCGGTTTATCACCTGCGCAGTTCGAGTCCAGAAACAGATCAGGAAACCACCCTTAGGCGCTGGAGAGCGTCGAGAACGTCGGTTCGACTCACTGGCTTGGCCAAGAAGGTTGATGCACCCAAAGCCGTAGCTAATTCTGGATCATCAAATACAGAACAGACGACGATGGGAATCGTTGTCAGGCGGGGGTGCGATTGCAGCCTCTGCAACACCTCCCACCCATTCATTTCTGGCATCATTACATCCAACACAATAGCGTCGAGTTCGGCCGTCTCGGCGATCTGCAAACCCTCTTGACCATTGGTTGCAGAAAGGACACGACATGAGAGTTCACTCAGGTAACGCTTAAGCAGATCAACCAGCCCTTCATTGTCATCGATAATTAGAATGGAAGGGCCATGGGGTGCAAGATGTAGGGTGACTGAATCGCCGCCACCTTTGGTCCGGAGCCCCCTACTTAGCTGCCATCCAAATCTCTCGATCAGTCGTTCTGCCATAGGACTAACTAGTGGAAATTGTCCTGCAGCAGAAGCGCTTGACCAAGACAAGGTGATGACCGCGTCTCTCGCCTCCTCATCTGCGGCGTGCAGTGAGATCGCAAGAACATCGCCAGTTGCACCACGCACAACATGACTGAGCAGGTCTACGACGACCTGTTGTGCCATGGCTGGATCAATATAAAGGTGAGTCGAGGACTCCGCAATTTGTTCTTTGATTGTTATATGTCTACGCTCGGCGAGCGGTTTGACGGCCACAAGAGCTGTCTGTAAAAGAGCTACAACGGCGACTGGCTCGGGGCGTATCTGCATCCGCTTGATCTCTATGTCGAGTGAGGAGAGATGGATTGCGCGGGCTTTTTGAGCGGAACGACTCTGCTCATTCCACAGAGTCATGGCAATGCTTTCTTCCCCGCGACGCAGGTCCCGGTGTGCCTGCCGCGGCGAGACATTCAGCTCATTGGCTGATTCCTGAACGGTCAGACCTTCCACATAGCGTAAGTAAAGCAGGTTATACAAACGAGCATCAACGGAAAGGAATGGGGCGCTCGCACTGGGATTTAGCGCCTCAATTGCCTCGAGGAGGTACTGTCGCAACCGATGTGCCGCCGTCCTGCTAGGCATTTCTTCTCCTTCATCCAGTTTCCGCGCCAGGGGATGTCTTTGTAAATAAGGGAAATCATGCAGGTGCTCCAACACCTGCTTCACCTGGCCGATAAATTCGCTGGATGGATAGCTCCTCTGTAGCGATGAATTTAGTGCTGTCTGTGACATTGTGGGTTGTATTCCCGTAATAGTAATAATTGCTCATTGCGTGCAGAGAGCAGAGACACCACTGACGAGCAACGCGGGGTGGGAATCCGTAGTATACCATTTCTGTGCAACACCCCATAGCTGGCCTATTATGGCAGACAGATGGCAGAGCAAGGGCACACATAGGGCGCGCATATGTAGAAATCCTGCCCCTAAGCATGGTAAGCTGTGGAGCAACACCGCTTCCCCTACTGCGCTCACGGTAATAGCAACGCTGTCAGGGGCGTAACCACTCGCTGTTTCCACTACGGGACGTACCGATTTGTAACGCACAAAAATTGTGCTACTTCACGGAGGGGCTGAACATGATGAGAAGCAGACTAAGCCGACGAGAATTTATGCGGCGAGCAGCCCTGGGAAGCGCGGGCATTGCACTCGCTGCGTGTTCCGTGCCTGCGCCAGGTTCGGCGCCGTCTGTAGAGCAGGCGGCAACCAGTGCTGGCGCTGTCGATACCGCGCCCTTCCACTTCCCCGACCTGGTAAATATTCCGGATCAACCTATTACCTTCCGTTGGTTAGATCCGGGCGATGACCGCGTGCCTTTCCTGGAAAAAGTATTTGCCGCCTATGAACAGGCGCATCCCAACGTTACCATTCAGTACGATGGGTTGCCCTGGAACGAAGTCAACCAGTTGGTGCCACTGGGCGTGCGCAGCGGTACGGCACACGACATCTTTGTACAACCCGGCAACATTGAGTTGGCAGATATGGTAAATGAGGGATGGGTGGCCCCGCTCGACGACTACGTGCCCAACTTTGAGGAGTGGAAGGCCTCGTTTCCGCCTGGTGTCTTTGTCGAAGGGATAAGCGATTTCAACGGCAAGTCCTACGTTTTCCCTTCCACCTCCAACCGCCGCTATGGCACACATCTCCTCTACAATGTCGATTACGTGGAGGAGGCTGCTTTGGATGTCGATCCAGCATTGTTAACGGTGGATGAGTTTGTGGCACTGGCGCGCAAGATTACTGAGAACGGCAACGGCCAGTACTACGGCTTCATCATGGGCGGCAACCAAGTCAACCGCTGGGGCGACATCGCCGGCAATTTTGCGCGCATGGCGGGCGCATCTTGCGGTGGTGGAGGCATATTGGATGGTTTGGACTTCAAGACCGGTGAGTACATTTGGGGCGATCCGCTCTTCATGGAAGGTATTGAGGTACTCCTGCGCTTGCGTGATGATGGCAGCGTCTTTCCTGGCATCCTTTCTATGAACGCACCCCAGGCGCGCGCCACCTTGGCCCAGGGCGGCGCCGGCCTCATTCTTCAGGGTCCTTGGAATATTCGCATCTGGATGCGCGAAAACCCCGATCTCAATTTTGGCGTGGGCAGCCAGCCTCTGCTCTACGACGACATCATGATTCCCCTGCCCATGGGCATCGGCGGCGGCGACCGGCTCGCCATCTACGCAGACAGCCCCGAAGCAAATAAAATTGTGGCCGGTGACCTGCTCTACTACTACGGAACCGATGAGTTTGCGCGGCTCTGGGCGCAGGACGTGGGCATCAGTTCGCCGCCGCAGCGGCCCGAGGCGCTGGCCAGCGTGGAGTTGCTGCCCATCGAGCGCATCGCCTGGGACATGTTCATGGAGCAAATGCGGCTGGCGCCCTCGCCCCAACTGCGCAACCCCGCCGTGGCGCAGGTGATCCTGGAATACCAGCCGCCCACGCCCAACTACAGCGAGATCACCCAGGGCATCTACACCGGCCAGATCGACGATCCGCAGGCGACGTTGCAGGCGCTGGAGGACGCGGCCAACGCTGAACTAGATCGCGCCATCGCCGCGGCTCAGGCCAAGGGGGTCGAAGTGGAGCGCGACGACTTCATCTTCCCCAACTGGGATCCCTACCAGGACTATACCGACGAAGACTACGCCGAGCTAGGCCTCGAATAGGTCTGCTTTGCAGGAATTGGATCAGGAACCAGCAGTCGCGCGCGGGCGTGGGGAGAGACGCTCCCTCCGCAGGCGCCGAGGAGCCGCTATGTCTGTCTATGTGCAACGGGACGTCGAGCGTCCCACTATCGAGATCAGCGCAACCAAACGCAGAGCCTTTTGGCAGCGGGTGTGGAAGGCGCGCTGGTGCTATCTCTACATGGCGCCGGGTCTGATCCTGGCCGCCATGTTCACCTTCTATCCCATCGCCGCCTCCTGGTACTTTTCGTTCTTCCAGTGGAACGGCTTCAGCACCGACATGCACTTTTTGGGGCTGGAGAACTACGCGGAAGTCTTCCAAGATCCCTTCTTCTGGAGCGCCTTCCGCCGCTCCTTTCTCTTCGTGGCTGGGGCCGTGCCCATCCAACTGGGCTTGAGCCTGCTCTTCGCCATCCTGCTCAACGATCTGTCGTACCGGCTGGCGCCCCTCATCCGCACCTTTCTCTTTGTGCCGGTGGTTACCACCGCCGCCATCGTCGGCATCGTCATGACCTTCGTGCTCAGCCCCTTCAACGGGCCGATCAACTCGATTCTGCTCAATCTCAACCTGGTGCAGAGGCCGGTCGACTTCCTAGGCAAGCCGGAGATCGCGCTGTGGACCATTGCGGGCGTCTTCGTCTGGAAGTGGCTAGGCAACCCCATGATCTATTGGCTGGCGGCGTTGCAGACAATTCCCATCGTTCTGTACGAGGCGGCGAAGGTGGATGGCGCAGGCTGGTGGGCGCAGCTGCGCCACATCACCATGCCCCTGCTGCTGCCCTTTGCCGTGGTGATCACGCTGATCGTCACCGTGGGCACGCTCCACGTCTTCGCCCTGGTGCAGACCATGACTATGGGTGGACCCTTCTTCGCCACCGAAGTAATGGAGGTCTATATCTTCCGCACCGCCTTTGGCTCCACCACCAGCAACACCGTACCGCGCATGGGGTACGCTTCGGCCGCGGCCGTGCTCTTTGGCGTCAGCATCATGCTGATCGCCATTGCCCAGGGCGCGGCGGCACGGCGGCTACGCATTGTGCGCGAGAATCTCTCGTCGGGGGTGCAAGATGTTTAATCGAGTCGCGGCGACACCAAGTTGGCGGCTGCGTCCCGTCCACGTGCGCCACTTCCTCAAGACGCTGATCCTGCTGCCCATCAGCCTGATCTGGCTCTACCCGCTGCTGTGGATGATGTCGGCGGCGCTCAAGACCAACGGCGAGATATTTAGCAGCGGGCTCAATCTGATCCCGGCCAGTTGGCAGTGGCAGAATTTCCAGCGCGCCTGGGTGCAGGCGCACATCGGCCAGTACTTCTTCAACACCGTGATCATCGCCGTCTCCACGGTGATCCTGGTGGTGTTGACGACCAGCATGTTGGGCTACGCCCTGGGGCGCTACGAGTTCCCGGGGCGGCGCATCGTCTCCGGCCTCTTTATCGCCACGGTCTTCATGCCCAAGGGCTACACCATCATTCCCATCTTCGACCTGATCAACCGGCTGGGGCTGAATGGCTCGTTGCTGGGCGTGATCCTGGCGCAGAGCGGCACCGCCCACGTGATCTTCATCCTGCTCTTCGCCGGTTACTTCAACCAACTGCCGCGCGAACTGGAAGAGGCCGCCATCATTGACGGAGCCAGCTTCAATCTGATTTTCACGCGCATCATGCTGCCGCTGGCCAAGCCCATCATCGCCACCACCATCATCATGCAGTTTTTGAACAGTTGGAACGATTTTCTGCTGCCGCTGGTGATCACCCTCACCCGGCCTGAGCTGCGCACGCTCTCGGTGGGCATGTACGCTTTCCGCGGCGAGTACTTCGTGGATTGGAGCGGCATGGCCGCGGCGGCCACCATCTCTGTGCTGCCCGTGATCCTGGTTTTTCTGCTCTTGCAGCGCTACTTCATCGAGGGCATTGCGGGCGCGGTCAAGGCCTAAAATGTTTATCTCCAACAAGGAACGCACAATGTCTTTTTACACGCTCAAGCAAACCGGCGGCTATTGGGCCGTGCGCGATCCCGAAGGAACGCCCGTCTACATCACCGCCATGAACCACGTCGGCGACGCCACTATCTACCCGTTTGACTTCGACCAGAAGTACTCTTCCAAAGAGGAATGGATTCATCAGGTGCGCGAGAACCTGCGCGCCTGGGGATTCACCTACCTGGGTCCCACCATCGCCGGGCATTCGCCCAAACGCGAGCAGCCCACCTCGGTCGCCGACCGCGGACTGGTGGTGGTCACGCCGGAGTGGCCGGTCGAGGACTTTGAGACGCTGGACTATCCCTTCACGCTGCTGCTGGAGTTCCCCGGCTTTCACGAGATGAAGCCGCGTGAGCAATATCCCGACGTATTTTCGGAAGAGTTCCGGCGGGCGCTGGACGCCCACCTGCGCCCCACGTGCGAGGCGCTGCGCGACAACCCTAACCTGATCGGCTACCACCTGGCCCACAACTCGCCCTGGTCGCACATCCACCTGGGCGTCGACGCCGACTTCGGCGAGTGGATTCGCCAGATCGTGGGCCAACCCGGTTCCCCGGCTCGGCAGAAGTGGATCGAGGTCATGCGCCGCCTCTACGGCACCACAGAACGCTACAAGGAGATCTACTACCCCATCGAGAGCTTCGACGAGATCGACGACCTGCCCGACCCCCTGCGCGGCATCGGCAGCGCCGAGGTGGTGCGCCAGGACCAGATCGCCTTTATCCGTGAGGTCGCCAGAGAATGGTACCGCCTCTTCCACGACACCATCCGCCGCTACGACCCCAACCACCTGATCCTGGGCGACCGCCTGACCATTCACCGCCAGGTGCTGCCCGTCTACGTGCTGGACGCCATGTACCCCTACGTGGATGCGCTCTCGATCAACATGATGGGCAGCGCCGAGCAGATGATGCGCAACCTGCGGGAGATTCTGATCCACTGGGACAAGCCAATTCTGGCGGCGGACGTGGGAGCGCGAGCGTACGACGGGCGCATCAAGAGCGGAGCGCTGCTGGAGGACGATGAGGCGGTGGGACAGTTCTACTGGGAGCACGTGCGGCTGGGGGTGGCGCATCCGCTGCTGATCGGCATCGCCTGGTGTGGCTACTGGGAGACCACCGCCCACCACAGCGGCATCGTCGACTGCCGCACCGAGGAAGTCAACCAGACCATCCTCAATGCCATGATCGACGCCAACCGCTGGGCACAGGACGAGGTGGCGCAGCAGGTGCAGCAGTACCAGGCGGCAGAAACAGAACCAGCATGAACATTCTCTGGATCACCACGGATCAGCAGCAGTGGCAGACGATCGCTGGACGATCCGCCTGCCGCATGCCCAACGTGCAGCGCCTCGTGGATGGGGGCATGCTCTTCAACCGCGCCTACACGCCCATGCCGGTCTGTTGCCCGGTGCGGGCCATGTGGCTGTCGGGCGCGTACCCCTGGCACAACGGCGTTCACACGCAGGTCCACTCGCCGCCATCGCTCACGCTTGATCTCTACCCGGACGCAGTCTCTTACGCGCAACGGCTGCGAGAAGCGGGCTATCAGCAAGGATTCGTGGGCAAGTGGCACGCTAGCCACCTGCGCACGCCGCTCGATTTCGGCTTCGACGACATCGCCTGCCCGTCGGCCTACGGCCCCGGCACGCTGTCCGATGTGCCCGACCCGACGCCGCCGCTGCCCGCGGGGCTGGACGATTTGCGATACACGCCCGTGCGCCACTTTGCCTGGCCCGGCAGCGAGCCATTTGCCATGTGGGGCTACTATGAAGGGCCGCTGGAGCGGTTGCACACGACGCGGGTGGCGGACGGCGCTATTGAACTCTTGCGGCGGTACAGCGCCGACCAACGCCCCTGGCACCTTGCCGTCCACTTTCCCGAACCACACGATCCCTACAACCCCCACCGCGATTACCTCGACCGCTGCGCTCCGTCATCGTTGCCGGTGCCGCCCAGCTTCCACGACTCGTTTGAAGACAAACCCGGCATGCACCGCCGCGAAGCCGAGATCTGGGGCGACGTCGGTGAGGACGATGTGCGCCAGGGCGCGGCTCACTACTTTGCCTACTGCGAACAGATCGACGACCAGATCGGGCGCATCCTAGACGTGCTGGACGAGAGCGGCCAGGCGGAGCAGACGCTGGTGGCCTTCACCGCCGACCACGGGGACATGCTGGGCGCCCATCGCATGTGGCTCAAGAGTTGGATGCCGTATGAAGAAGTCTACCGCGTGCCTCTCGTCGTGCGCGCCCCAGGCGTGGCGACTGCGGGAACCGTTTGCGATCAACTGGTTCAGACGCACGATCTGCCCCACACCTTTCTCGACCTGCTCGATCTCCCGCCCCTGCCGCACGCCGACGGTCGTTCGTTGGGCCCGCTCTTTGCCGATGCGCGAAACGAGTCATGGGAGAACCAGATTCTCTGCGTCGGCTACGGCTGCGAATTTTTTGTCACGCAGCGCATGCTGATCACCGAGCGCTACAAGTACGTCTTCAACGGGTTTGCAGACGATGAACTGTACGATCTGCAAGAGGACCCAGCGGAACTTTACAACCTGGCGTCCGCAGAAGCGCTCGCAGACGTGGGCGCCGATCTGCAGGACCAACTCCACGCGCTGATGAATCGCCACGGCGATCCCTACGGAACCGACCACTTTCGGCAGAGGGGCATAGACCGAGGCAACCGCTACGGCGCCGCCCGGTATCTGCCCCGGCGTCGAGTTGATTAGGCAGCCTTGCGGTCTTGGCGGGCACGCGGCTAGGCTGTGACCGATTCACGTTCCACACTGCAACTTCCGATCCCACCGAAAGCGACGTCCCATGTCCGACAGACCCAACGTTCTTCTGATCACCAGCGACCAGCAGCACTGGACCACGCTGGGCGTCCACAATCCACAGATTCAGACGCCCAACCTGGATCGTTTGGCCGCGGAGGGAACGAACTTCACCCGCGCCTACTGCCCCAACCCCACCTGCTCCCCCACGCGCGCCTCGATCATCACCGGGCAGTACCCGGCCTGGCACGGCTGCTGGGCCATCGGCGTCAAGCTGCCCGAGGACGTGGACACCGTGGGCGATCACTTTCAGGCCGCCGGGTACGAGTCGATCCTGATCGGCAAGGCCCACTTCCAGCCGCTCAAGTCCGAGCCGGGCAGCGAATCCATCGAGAGCCAGCCGATCCTGCGCAACCTCGACTTCTGGCGCGACTTCCACGGTCCCTGGTACGGCTTCAACCACGTGGAGACGGGCCGCATGCACGGTCACGAATCCCACGTGGGCCAGCACTACGCCCTCTGGATGGAGGAAAACGGCTTGCCAAACTGGCAGGACTATTTCCAACAGTGGCCGCGGCGAGAAGATGACAAGTATGCCGGTCCCCACTACACGCGTGATGCGCTGGTCTGGGATCTGCCTGAAGAATATCACCACAGCCACTGGGTGGGCGAGCGCACGGTGGCGCAGATCGAGCGGGCCGTGGGCGCGGACAAACCCTTCTTCCTCTGGTCCAGCTTCTTCGATCCCCACCCGCCTTACGTGGTGCCGGAGCCGTGGGCCAGCATGTACGATCCGGACGAGTTGACGCTGCCCCAGCACACGCCGGGCGAGTTCGACGACATGCCGCCCCATTTCGCCAAGACTCAGGAAGAAAACCCCGACTATTCCATGTACGACGAACCCGGCGGCAGGGGCTGCACGGCTTTCAGTCGCACCTGCACGACGAGGCGGAATTGCGGCGCAGCATGGCAGCCTACTACGGCATGACCAGCCTGATCGACCACGAGGTGGGCCGCATCCTCAATGCGCTGGACCGACTGGGCATCGCCGACAACACCATCGTCGTCTACACCACCGATCACGGCCATTTCCTCGGCCACCACGGGCTGATCGCCAAGGGTGCGTTCCACTACGAAGATCTGCTGCGCCTGCCCTTCCTGGTGCGCCATCCGGGGCAGGTCCCGGCGAGGCAGGGATCGGCGGCCCTGCAATCGCTGGTGGATCTGGCGCCCACATTTTTATCGGCGGCGGGGCTAAACGTGCCCGGCGCCATGCAGGGCGTGGACCAGACGACCGTCTGGCGCGGAGAGAGCGAACCGGTCCGCGACCACGCCATCGTGGAGAACCGCCACAACCCGACCACGATGCATCTGCGCACGCTGGTCACCGAGCGCTACAAGATCACGGTCTATCGTCAGGGGGAGATGGGGGAATTGTTCGATCTGGCAAACGATCCGGGGGAGCTGCGCAATCTCTGGGATGACCCGGATCACGCAGCGACCAAGCAGGAATTGCTGCTGCGCTTTGTGCAGGCGGAACTGGAGCGGGAGCCGAAGCGCATGCCGCGCATCGCCGGGGCGTGAATTGTTTTGCGCAGCTTACTTAATGCTACTGCGTGACAAGAAAGGATTCGTCAAGTCTTTGTTTTTGCATTTTATAATGAGAGCGTTTGGCAGAAGCAATCCGCTTTTGCTTGTAGCGCAAGCGTTCGAGCGCGGCCTTGGCATCAAAGTCGGGCTTAGGCAAGACGGCCTGGAACAAGTCCGCGGCACGCCTTCTAACTCGCTGTAGTCGTATTGCTCTATCGCTTGGGCCAATTGCATGGCAACCTCCTGAAGATTCTCTCTACGCTCTTCAAGAAATTATGCCACACATCCTTCATTTGTTCTGTGATCTTGTCGCGCAGTAGTAGTAAGCATTTGGTATAACCCAATTTACCACTCGCAAATTTTGCGCATAGATAGCGAATAGTTGAACAGGTTGCAACCAAGCGATGCTGGAGGTGAGGCAAAAGAGCACGATCTCCAGCAGCCGAGATGGCGTGAATAGATTTGAGAAAGAAGCGCTCAATCAGGCTGCCCGCCCTTTCCACCGCTTGGCGGCAGTGACGCTGAAAGAAGTGAATCCAGCTGGCAGGCTGGCGCTTCGAATTTTTCTTGCGAATCGAGTGGAGATGAATCTCTTTTCCCGCAAGAACATCCTCAATGACGTAGTGGTTGTAGGCTTTATCGCCGATGATCACCGAGCCCCGTGGTATTGTCGCAAACCAGAATCGGATAGGTGTCGACCACATAGGCGTTTTCCTCCCTTTCGACTTTTCAGCATTCGCCAACAGACTGAACAGCGTCAGAAAGTGGGGCTTGGCCCGATACAGCCGTCGGCTCAAGCGGCTTTTCCCCAACATGCTAAGGATGTAGCCCTGTTCTTCGAGCATCGTCCACGCCGAAAGCGACACGACCATGCTCTTGACCATGACGCCCGACCCGCAGCACCATTCGCTGGCGGCTGAGTTGTTTGGTAAGATTGAGCCGATGGTTGAATTGAATGCTTAATGAGTGCTGAAGAAGCAGACTCTACCCATGAGGTTCATTGTGAATAAGAAAGAATTGGTGCGTCTTGTTCTGGCTGGGCAACCGGCTCCGCGGCCACCGGCCAGCTTTTGGTATCACTTTCCCCTGCATCAGCATAGCGGCACAGCGGCGGTGCAGGCCCATCTGGATTTTTATCGAGCGACCAATGTCGACTTTCTAAAGGTCATGAACGAGCACCTTTATCGAGTTGATAATCCACCGGCTGCCCCGGCGGATTGGCGACATTTACCCTCGTTGCCCCTCTCCGCACCGCCTTACCAGGCGCTTTTGGACGAATTGAAGCGTATCAGCGATGCCGTCGGTGATGAAGCCATGATTCTCGTGACAATTCACGGCGTCTTTGCCTCTGCGTTCCATACCACCCAAGCGCCGGAAGAAACCTTTGCGCGCGACAACCCCGTGGTCGCACACTTGCGTGAAGAGCCAGAAGCGGTGATGAGTGGCCTGGATGCCATATCGGATAGCCTGGCGGACCTTTCACTGGCCTGTTTGGCAGCGGGAGCCGACGGTATCTATTACGGCGCGCTGGGTGGGGAAGAGTACCGCTTCACCGAAGAGGAATTTCTGCAGTATATTAAACCATTCGACCTCAAAATCCTGGATGCTATCCAGCCGCACGGCGAGTTCAACGTTCTTCACATCTGCAAGGATCGCGTTCGGCTGCCGCTCTATGCCGACTATCCCGGACACGTAGTGAATTGGTCCGTGCATGAACAGAATATGGATCTGTCTAGCGGGCAGGTGCTCTTTGAGCGGCCGGTTTTGGGCGGCATGGACTACAGAGGCGTGATTGTCGATGGCCCAGCTGAGTCGATCCGCACGGCTGTACACGATGTGGTGGATGGTTGGCAGCAAGGCGGCCTTCTGTTGGGGGCAGATTGTACGCTCCCGACGACCACGCCGACGGAACATATTCACGCCGCGGTGGAGGCAACTTATCGCGATTCGGCATGATGGATTCGCTCCTTTTTCCCTAGCAGCGCGTATTGCATACCGCCTAGGTAATCAACGGACGACAGCTTACTGTGCATAGATTAAGCATCACTTACGATCGGGAACCAACCCTAACGTTGAAAATGAAAGGATCGCTTGTTATGCCAAAACGACTCTCAGTATTGTTGAGTTTTTTGTGCCTGCTCGGCTTGTTGGTCAGCGCTTGTGCAGCGCCAACTCCGAATAGCTCATCCGATGAGGCAAGTGCTAGTGAAACTGGAGAAAGCTCTTTCCCGCCGGGCGAGATGGTTGTCTACGGCTACGGTCAACCGCAATATTGGCAGCAGTTTTTTGAGACCTATTTGGCCGATCATCCTGACGTGGCGCCGGGTGTGACGGTGGAGATGATCCAGACGGAAGGCGAAGCGGATGCGCGCCAAAAGATTCAGCTTTCGTTCACGGCTGGCGCCTACGACGAGCTGCCGGACGCCACGTCCTCAGCGCCCGTCAGCATGAAAGCGCTGGCCGATGGTGGCGTGCTCATGGATGTGACCGACTACGTGGAGCAGTTCGAGGATCGGTTTCTGCCCGGCGCGCTGGACCAGCTCTACTACAGGGGGCGCATTTACTGCCTGCCCAAAGATTTGCGCCCGCAGCTCCTCTTCTACAACCAAGAGCTTTTTGAGCAATATGATATTGATCCGGCGGAGATGGCAACCTTTGCAGGCTATACTGAGGTGGGCCGCCAGCTGAAAGAGGCCAGCGACGGCGAGGTCTATCTCTCCTATATCGACCCAGGCTCGTTTACCTGGCGCTACTGGGGTCGCCGCGGCCTGCTACCACAGGCCAATGCGCAAATCTGGGACGAAGAGGGCAACGTTGTGATCGACAGCGATCCAGGTGCGAAACGGGCCTTTGATACGCTGGCAACGCTTTATGAAGAGGATTTGCTCTATAAGTCCACCCCCTTTCAGCCGCCGCTCTATGATGCAACGCGTGAGGGCAAGGTTGCCACTTTCTACATCGGCGCATTTTGGGATGAGTTCCTGCGCAAGAATCTGCCCGACATGGAAGGGAAGTGGCGCGTCATGCCAGCGCCCGTCTTTGACGATTTGCAACTGGGTGGCGCGCCGGTTGTTGGTCTCGAATGTCTGATTGACAAGCCCGACCCCGTCTACGCCGATCTGTACAAGATGGTTTGGGAGGATTATCAATTTGATGCCGAGGCGCGCAAGCAGTGGACAGAACAAATGGTAGAGGAAGAGGCGCCCTACTCCAACCCGATTGCCACAGAGCTGCTAGATGATCCATTCTGGCAGGAGCCGACTCCCTACTATGGTGGGCAATCCTTCCGTGCGGCCGAGGCCGAAGGGTTGGAGAATGTTTCGCAGAACCTCGTTGTGACGGAGGCAGATGCCGAAGCGGATACGATTATCTCTGCTGAATTGGAGAGCTACGTCGCTGGCAACCAGACGATTGAGGAAGCGATTGCCAATATGGGCGAGCAATTGCGCTCAAAAATTGGTACTGCGCCAGTTGAGTAAAGCAGAGTACGCCACCGCAAAGTCACTAATCACACCTTGCTAATATCCTGCTTGGAATGTAAACAGCTCTTGCGCAGCCCCGACCATGGGCTGTGACAAGAGCTGTTTTCCTAACAGCCCGGTATAGATGGTGCGATTTGAAAAGGAATCGGCATAGTGTCCTCAAATACGCTGCTCTTTCGCCTATGGGAGAAACGTCAGATTTATCTGTTCATCTCTCCCTTTTTTATCCTATTCGTCATCTTTCAGCTGACGCCCATGGTGTGGTCCTTTTATTTGAGCTTTCATGAATGGAACGGATTGGGCGCACCCGAAGCGGTGGGGCTAAGCAACTATCGATTTTTGCTGCGCGACAGTGTCTTCCATGCAGCGCTTCGGAATACCGCTACCTACTGGTTGGCCAATACGGTATTCATCATTCCGCTTGCTTTGGTTCTCGCTTCGCTGCTCAATCACCGTTGGCTGCGAGCCAAGCGCACCATCCGCACAGTTGTCTTTCTGCCCTATGTGACGGCAACAGTTGCGGTCGGGCTAATCTTCAACATGCTCTTTGACTTCAACAGCGGACTGATCAATAACCTGTTGACCATCGTACAGGTCGCGCCCGTCCCGTGGCTGACGAGCACCGACATTTCAAAGCTGCCCGTTATTTTTCTGAACATCTGGCGTATTACCCCCTGGCATGCGCTCATTCTCCTGTCGGGGCTTCAGGCCATTCCGCCAGAGCTGCATGAAGCGGCCACGGTGGATGGCGCTGGCCCCCTACGACGGTTTTTTAGCATTACGATTCCTTCGTTGATGCCGATTCTCTTTTTTAGTTTTATCACGCTGACGGTTGATTCGTTCCGCATCTTTACGGAACCTTATATTTTGACACAAGGCGGACCGGCCAATTCGTCGCTGTCGATTGTGCAGTACCTTTACATCAACGGCTTTAGCATCTTCAAGCTTGGCCGAGCCTCCGCCGTTGGCTATGCGTTGACCTTTATTCTGCTGGTGGTTTCTGCTGGCCAGATCATCGCCTTGCGCCGCCAAAGTGGATTTGTGGAAAGCAACTAAACTTATGCGTTCAACAACAAGCACGCGGGCGGCTGTTTATGCTCTATTAGCGCTATGGTGTGTCATCGCCTCCTTTCCCTTGATTTGGATGATCAGCACTTCGCTCAAGCTACCGGCGGAAGGCTTCGGCGGTCTTAGCACCATGCTTCCTCAGACGCCTACGCTGCGGAATTATGTCCAGGTGTCCCAACTGGTGCCCATGGGACGCAACCTGCTCAACTCGGTTGTCGTGGCTGGCGTGGGGACAGTTGTCACCGTTTTTCTCTGTTCGTTGGCCGGATTCGCCTTTGCTAAATATACGTTTCCGGGGAAAGACGTACTGTTTTTGCTGCTGCTGGCTACCATGATGGTTCCCCCCGAAGCTGGGGTCGTTCCGCTCTTTGCCATCATGCGCTTTTTAGGTTGGATCAACAATCTGCTGGCGCTGATTGTGCCCTCTGCGGCCACGGCCATTGGCATCTTTTATATGCGCCAGTACATTACATCCTTCCCCAACGAAATCATGGAGCAGGCGCGCATAGATGGCTGCGGCGAATTTCGCATCTACTGGCAGATTGTGCTGCCGGTGATTACACCCGCGCTAGGGGCGTGGGCGTCGCTGGCCTTTATTGCGCGCTGGAATGATTTTTTCTGGCCGCTGCTCTTCTTGCGCTCCAAAGAAATGTATACGCTGATGGTCGCTATCTCTGTTTTACCTGTTAGCGAGGGGCTTTCGACCCCCTGGCCCACCATTATGGCCGGTACGACTATTGCCGTTATCCCGTTGATTGTTGCTTATTTATTGCTGCAAAATTTACAGCGCGAAGGGCTTGCGTTAGGTGCAGTTAAAGGGTAATTATGTGATTAGGACACCGAAACTCAGAGAGAAGACGATTCGTTGCCTATAATTCCTCCACCAGAGACCAAAGCTCTCTGCGCAAGTCGTGTTAGTAAGCCAAGTTATTACCTTGAGTTATATATGGGTATTTTTGGTTTTGCGAAAATTTTCGCTCGTGTTGCAAAGGGATTAAGGGGCAGCCTCACTTTTCCAGCGCTGTCACCACGTTGCGCTGACAGCCTTCCAAAGAGACGCTGCGGTGCGCGCCGAGGGCGTCGAGCATCAGCTGCGCTCAAGCTCGCCGTCACCCCTCGGCGCTTGTCGAATGCGATGAAGTTTCGGCGTGGCTAACTTAATGGTTAGCTGTTGCTTTCGTTTTCCAACGATATGGTTTCCTCAAGCAATACCATCATAATGCCGCCAATGAGTGCATCGCCAATCTTATCTTCGCCCATCTGAAATACAGCCAAGACATCTTGTAGCGTGAATTCTTCATACCACGTCATCAAGCCGCTTTCCCGTCGATAGATATTGGAAAGGTAGAGCCAATCTTTATACCAACGGTATTCTTTCTGCAAATGGATATGGCTCAGCATGAAGGCGTGTGGTGGAATTCGATACACCTTCACTTCTCGCAACAGATAATAAAGACAGCCCCGCGCGGCGTGCGTTTTGGTTGGTGCAAGCTGGTAGGGAAACTGCCCTTCTTTCACAAACCGTGGATTGTACCATTAGTCATCCACGGAGAGAACGAACACTTTTGTGCCGCTTTGGGTGAGCGCGTGCGTCAATTCATTGATTTGCATACTCTGCTGCAAATCGCTCAACCGCGTAACGAGCAGACATCCGTTTTGCGGCAGCGACTTCACAACCGTTTGCCAATTGGAAATGTTCTGGGAAAGCGATTCTGCAAGAATTTGCTGTAGTGGTTGTGCGTCGACGAGCGAAGTGTTTTTCATACACCCCATCTTACCCGAAGCGATGCGCCGATTCAACTGGTATGATAATATGTATTATCGAACCAGTTTGTATGTACACTTGTGCGATAACTTTTTTCGCTGCTCTGAACGCGAAATTGGCGATCTCACGAAAAACTGGTGCGATAACTTGGAAGTATGTCGAACGCACCGAAACCGCTATCAATCACAAACAGCAACAACACTACGACCACACCCTCCCCGCCCCACTCGCTTGGCAGGTATCGCCAGCATCTGCTGACCGTTGGCAAAAGTCCCCACACCATTCGTGCCTACATAAGCGACCTGCGCAACTTCGCTGAGTGGTTTTTGTACTCAACCGGCGAAGTGCTCAATCCCCAACTGATTGCCTCTACAGACATCATCGACTTCCGCCGCTATCAGCTGCGCAGAGGTCGCAAGCCAAAAACCATCAATCGCCGACTGGTCGCGCTGCAGCGCTACTTCAAATGGGCCAAGCAGCAACAGCTTTGCCAAGACAATCCATTCGACATTCTCGAAGGCCACCGCGTTAAAGAGCAGCACGGCGTTGCCCCCAAGTGGCTCGACGAGAAGCAGCAGAACGCCCTGCTGCGCGAAGTGCGTCGCCTGGGCAACGTGCGCGATCTCGCCATCATTCAAACGCTGCGCCGCACAGGATTGCGTGTCTCCGAATTGGCGAGCCTCAAGTATTCGGATTTTGAGATTGGGGAACGGGTGGGCAGCGTATGGGTCCGCGACGGCAAAGGCGGCAAGTCGAGGACCGTGCCATTGAGCAAAGACAGTCGACAGGCGCTGAGCAATTATCTGGTTGAGCGACAGCCAGAACCAGAAGACTTCGTCTTTCGCGGCCAGCGCGGGCCACTCTCGGCCAAAGCCGTGCGCGACATTGTCGGCAAATATGCCTATCTTGCCCGGCTCGACCAAGTCACACCGCACACGCTTCGACACACGTTTGGGAAGAATTTGGTCAACGCGGAGACGCCGCTCGATCAGGTGGCGACGCTATTGGGGCATGAGAATATTGAAACGGTGAAAATTTACGTGACGCCGAGCGAGCGCGATTTGGAGAAGGCGGTGAGGCAGGCGAGTGGGGAAATTGTGGAAATGTAATATAAACCACTACATCTTTCAAACGACCATATTAAATTCTTCTCATACTTTTGTTGACTTAATTTTGACAAAATTTTCCCGTCTGTGTAGAATTGGAGCAATCATATGGATAAAGCACTTCCCACTCAACCCGTATCCAAATTCCGCCAAGCGAGCAACGAAATCATCGAAGATCTATCAACTAGCCCTGTCTTGCTAACACAGCACGGTATAGGTGTAGGAGTGCTTCTTAGCATCGAACTCTATAATTCCATGGTTTCCTATATCCGTGCGTTTGACGATACAGAACTGATCCGTCGGCGCCTGCTCGAAATGGGCAGCGACGAGCGCTCTTTCCTTACCTTTTCTCAATTCGATGACGCTTTGAATCGGTAGGGATAGCGCAATGTCGAGCGAACAGTGGGAAGTCAGGATTCATATAGCCGTGGCGAGAGTTGCCGTTGATTTACCACGAAGCGTGCGCACAGAAATCTTTGAAGCAATCGGGCGTTTACGGAGTAATCCACGTGGCGATGAGGCGAGAACCGTTGCTGGTGGAGACAACCTATACCAGCTCTTCGTGCAAAACTTCCGGATTGTCTATCAGATTCAAGAGGAAGCGAAGTTAGTAAATGTAGCGGCAATCAGCGTCGCGCTAACCGCAGACTAAATCTGCACGACCAACAATTACATACGAGCACCTGATGTAGGTGCGGGAACACCTACATCAGGCTATCAATACCGTTGAGCGGCTAGGAACCTTCCAACGGTAAAGACAATCGGTGATTTTACCACTGCCGGTGGTCTTTGCTCTAACTTTGCATCTCTTGATCAAAGAGATACGAAATTCCTAGCTGCTTTTCGGTTCATTTGAGCCGGAGAGCAGCTTTTTTGTTTTGAAATTCTCATGAAGAAATTGCGACCGATTGAGGATGCTGCGGTGCTGATAATCATGGGCATCGTGGGGGCAGCCATCTTCTATCCCATCCTGAATGAAATGGAGGGCAAGTGGTGTATTGTGCTGCTTCTGTCGATAGCGTTTGTCGTCGTTTGGCTCAAGTTCAAGCCGAACACAGCGAAAAATCTTACGCGTAAAAATGTCCAGGTTTTCCCTAAAAAGCAATTAGGGCATTTCTCGAAACGACACAAACGAGCTAAATCAGCACGACCTGTTGCGCGGAGCCATCCCATGCCGAAGATGATGAGATATTTTGCATGGCTTGAGAAAAAGCTAAACGAGCTAATTGTGCGCGAGGAGTTGCAGTGTGGCTTGGTTAAAATTAAACGTGGGCCATTGGTCATCACGGTCTATCTTCGGCTTATCAATCCGACGCAGCGAGACCTCCAAAAGCTGACGAAGCTCGGCCCTGCGCTTGCCCAAATACTTCAAGTTGAAAGCGTGCGCATTGTCGATAGCGCTCAAGGAATTCTTGTCGAGATACCCTCGCCTCAACCGCGCACGCCAAACGGGATGCTGCTTACGCGCCACGCTTCCGGCTTGCGCGTGGCGGTTGGTGTCGATTCCACGGCAAAGCCCGTGCTGGTCGATCTGGAAGACCACGGCGCACTATTTTGGGTTGGCCCTTCGCGGCGCGGCAAAACGCAGTCCATCAAGTCGACGCTCTATGCATTGATTCGGGAAAACGTCGGGCAACTGCGCTTCATTATCGTTGCCAGCCCAGCCAAGGTAAAAAAGGACTGGAGTACCTTCTCGACAGTCGAGGGTTGTCTCGGAATTGCTGCGCTACCCGGTGATATTGCAGAAGCAACGACTTGGCTGGTTCAGACAATGAATGACGGCGGTGCTGCGGGGGTACATTCCAGCATCATCTTTGTAGTCGATGATTTGCCGAATATTCTGAAAGCCGCACCGCAGATAGCGGACGACTTAGCGGACATCTCCAGCATGGGCGCAGGCCTCGGTGTGCATCTGCTGGTCGGCACGCAGGGCGCTGGCTCGAAGCGCACCAGTGGCGGCACGGCTATCGAAAACAATGTGACGGCGCGCGTGCTCTATCGCCCGTCCACTGCTCGCACCGGCACTCAGGGCGCGGGGGTTGGTGGTCTGGCCCTGCATGAATTGTCATCAGCGAAAGGGGATGCACTTGCCTTGATTGATGGATACTCGACGCGCATTGCGACTGCCTGGATTGCCGATCAGGACATTGCTCTTTTGCCGCAGCAAGAGAGAAGCTTACCGGTATGGGGAAACGCAAACTCACGCAGAAGCAGTAGAACAACTGCCAGGACAACCAATTTACCCAACTTTGCATCGGAGCAGGTTGTAGAACAGCCTGCGTGGGGGCAAAACAATGGTGAAGCGACTCAAAACAACCAAGAGCAGGTCAGAACAGGCAGAACCACGTACGATACGCCATCCCGCAGCGGCTTGACTGAGCAGAATATGAAGCGTGCGCCAGAACAACCGTCAGAACAGTTTCGAGCACAGGGTGCAGAACAGGAGCTATCTGAATACATCGAATATCTTGCTTCGCTCTCTATCGACGAGCTAAAGCAGGAAAATCTCGGCCTTGATGCAACGCAGGCGCCGACCGCACAAATTACACCGGTCGTGCTGGAAGCTTATGCGCTGGTTAATTCCGTGCGGAAGACCTGCTTCATGCTCTACGGTCACTACAACGGGAAGGTGCGCGCGTATATCAAGACTGTGCTGGATCAGAAGCTGAAAAGTTCGTCATCGACACAATCTACGGCGAGCAACCATAATTCAACTGACGCCATTGACTTGACCACGCACGAAGGGAGACGCACGCTCGAAGCCTTGCAAAATCAGGGACTTATCAATTGGCTGGACGATGACGCCTAGCGCAGGTGACTAATTATAGCGGCTGGAAAGGAATGTCCATGAAGAAAATTTTTGCGATTGTGGTGAGTGCGCCGATTCTCGCTCTGTTTGTCGGCATAGGCGTACTCGCCTTCCGGGTCGCTGATAAATGGGATGAGCGCAACACCGACGTGCTCATCAGCAATCTTACGATGGCGTGCGGCTTGGGCGGTTTGGTGATTGCGCTGGGGCTGACGGCTTTTGTTGGCCTGGTGTTTTACGCACGCTGGCAGAACGACCGCAATTGGAACGCTCCACCGGCAGCCTGGAGCGCCGGTTCATCACGTCAGAAACAGCTACCACCCATTCGGCAGCCGCCGTGGTTTGATCCACCTCCAGTTGTCGATGTTCAGCAACCGAAAGGCTATCTGCACTCTGCTGGCCCCAGCGCCTACGAGGACTTGGATGAATCGCTCTTTGGAGAATCGTTCGTCGACGACATGAGATAGAAAGGAATCTGATGACAACCAACAATCATGCCCAACTCCTACTGCTCTCAATTGGCATCTGCTGCGCGCTACTGGGACTTTGCTACGTTCAGATGCTTCCGACACTGCCACACCTTTCTGCCGGGGCACTTCTGCCAATCTTCTTCAGCTTTGGCATCTCGTACAAAGCACTCAAAAAAGCGTTCAACTATCAGCCTCTTCAATTGACGGCTGTAGACGTTGTGGGAATCGAAGTCTGGCGCATTCAACTTGCAAAGGAGGGCAACTATGCCGGAAGCGTGTGCTGAACCAACTCGCTACGTAATCGAACACTGGTGGCAGATTGGCATCACCTGTCTCGTCTGCGGTGCAGCTCTGTTTGCCGCTGACGAGTTCGAGCTAAATCGCCCATGGCCCTTTGCCCTTGCATTAAGTGGAATTCTCTCCTTCATGATTCTGGAAGCTTTTCCCTGTGCAGGCGAATTGGGCTGGTTTGGTGTGGCATTTCTTTGGAGCAGCCTCGGCTGCATGAGCTACTTCATGGTTGGTCAGAATCAAGGGCGCGGCGCGCGTTCGCCAAAAATTTGGGACTACTTTGAAGAAGTCGATTCGAGTCAATCCGGTCATTCCAAAACGAAGAAAGGAGCATCCCCGTGGATCGAATGGTAGAGAGGTTTTTAACGCTGGTCGTTGTTGGGTTCCTGCTGTTTGTGCTCTCGCGGTATGTGTCAATAAAAGTGAGACAAAAAAGAGAGAAAAAGCAGGGAGCAAATTGGTTAGGGATGGGTAGACATAATATGGGTGCTGTTAGACAAGAACGTCACGGGATGTGAACCCGTTCAGGGTATGACAAATGGGCGCCCAGCCGTGCGGGAATCAAGCAGGCGAGGGCGAGAGATGACGGAAAGGGAGGGAAGCTCGCCTCGCCTAAGGCCATGATAGCACGGCAGCCCATTGGTCAACCCGTTCGCTCGCGTTCGGTGGCTAGCGACGCGAGCGGCTCAGGCTCAAGAATCGAGAAAGGGAGTTCCTTCTCAGGTGAGCCAGGTGGGGCTGGTTGGTTAATCCAGAGCTGGGTGGGCACGTCAGGCGGATGGGGCTGACCCCGAACGAAGCGCTCTGGATGGTGAGTAAAGGCATCGTCGAGAACCGCTTGCCGCTGCTGAACGATGGATTGAGCGTGGCCAAAGTGCAGAGCGGCTGGCGTCATGTAGCCGATGCCGGAATGCAGATGTTCACCGTTGTACCACTGGAAGAAGGGGCGGGCCCAGCCACGCGCCTCTTCTGCTGAGGCAAAGCGGTCAGGATAGTCTGGTCGATACTTCATGGTCTTGAACTGCGCCTCGGAAAAGGGATTGTCGTTCGATACATAAGGTCGCGAATGAGAATTGGCGACGCCGAGCTGCTCAAGCAGATGGGCAACCGGTAGCGACTTCATGGGCGAGCCATTGTCGCTGTGCAGGGTGAGCGCTCCTTGCTCGATGCCCTGCTGGCGGCAAGCCCACTCAATCAGCGCGCGGGCTGTTTCAGCCGACTCCCCCTCGGCAATCGTCCAGCCGACTACGTAGCGGCTGAAGACGTCGAGGATGACGTAGAGATAGTAGTAGACGTATGCTCTCGCGCCTCTGAGCCAGGAGATATCCCAGGACCAGAGTTGGTTGGGCTGGCTCGCCAGCAACTCGGGTTTCTTGTAAAGCGGCAGCTTGCGCTGCTTGCGGCGCTCCCGCACTTCATCGTGCGCGCTGAGGATGCGATACATGGTGCTGACCGAGCAGAGGTAGACCCCTTCATCCAGCAGGGTGGCATAGACCACGTACGGATTGCAATCGACAAAGCGAGGGCTGTTGAGTACGTCTCGGATTGCCTGGCGTTCGGCCAGCTCCAGCTTGCGCCCGGAGACTCGTGGTGCGTCGCGTTTGGGCAATCTGCTTGACGCTGCTTCTGTCTCAGATAATTCTGTGCCCGCTGAACGGAGCCGATAGTAGGTGCTGCGCGGAAGCGCCAACTGGTCACACGCTGTGGAGAGCGGTATCGATTGACTCAGCTCCTCAACGGCTGCCATCACGAGTGATTGTCTTTTGGCGCGCTCAGCGTCTGTTCCAAGGCCTGCGATAACTTTTTTTGCGCCTCGATAATTAGCTCCGCCTGTTCCAGTTTCCGGCTCAGCCGTGTATTCTCTTCGCGCAGGAGCGCCACTTCGCTCTCCTTGCGCGGGCTGCGCCGCTGCTTGGGTGACCGCTCGGCCAACTCGCCTTGCGCTGCCTGCCGACGCCACTTGGCCAGCTGGGAGGAGTACAAGCCTTCCCGCCTGAGCAAGGCCCCTGTCTCGCCGCGTTCACAGCGGGCGGCCTCCTCTACAATTCGCCGTTTGTAGGCATTGCTAAACTTCCGTCGTTCCGGTCGCGTTGGTCGATGTTCTGTTTCCTGTCGCTTGGTCACATTCTGTGTGCTTACGCTTGTCATTTCTCTCGTTTCCTTGCCCTGAGTTAGACACTATTCGTAGGCTCTTTTTTGTCTCACTTATTATAGACTCTCAGGGTCGCAATGCATGGTTGATCCATTTGGCGCAACCACACGCACCGAAATCGAGTCGCAAGCGAAGGTTGATGTCGCACAGATTGAGGCAAACGCCGAGGTGACGACGGCGCGGCTCGAGGCAGATGCTAACAAATATGCGGCCAAGCAGAGACGCAGGAGCAATGAGGTATGGGCCAACCGTATGCCGCTGCTGCTGTTAATGGTTGCCAGTACTGGCACGTTCTGGCTGCTAGTTGCCTATGGTGGTCGCGTTTTGCTAGTTTTGGCAGAAGGCGGTCTGTTCCTGCAGGTCAATCAGTATGCCGGTTCAGCAAGTCGCAAACGTGCAGTACCTTTGCTGTCCGCTCGGAAGCGGCAACCGGCAGCGCGTCGCACAGTGCCGGAGTCGGAACTGGCACGCTATGCCGCAAGAAACGGGCAAACCGTTTCGCGGCAGAATGGGTACTACCTGCTGGTTGATAAGCGCACGGGCGAAGTTGTGCGCCAGTTTGCACTGAAGGGGTAGCCGGACTTTACCCGCATCGAGAGGATGAACGATATGAATTCGCTCAAGAGCGGCTTCGCTGGAGCGAGCAAGGTGGTTGATACAGACGACCGCAGCTTGATTGAGCGGTCCGTCTCATTCTTGCTGCTGGCCCTGATTGCCATCTTCGCCCTAAATAGCATCGGCAATGTTCAGAAGTATGTGGGTCAATATCACGAACACTGGACTGGACAGGCGCTGGGCATCGCCTTTGGAACCGTTGTCTTTGTCTGTGCTTATATTGCAGCAACAACAACAGCCAGAGCGCGCTGGGTCGCCATTGCGATTGGTACAGTCTTTGGCGTTGCCAGCGCTAACTTTCAAACGCAGCTATACGTCTCGGAGGGGATGCAGATTAACACGGCGCGGGCGCTGTCGTATATTCCGATTCTTGCAGGCGAAGTCGGACTCGCACTGCTGGAATCGCTTTACAGCAAACAGCATAAGGCGGGTCAGATGCAAGCAGTTGTCGACGTTGAAATTCGGCAGCAGCAAGAGACCATTGCAATGTTGAAGCAGCAAGTGGAACAGCAGCAAGCACGCATCGAGACGCTGTCGCAGGATGCAGTGGCGCAAGTCGCTGTTGCGCCGGAACGCACCAACGTTGCAGCAAGTCGCGGGCAGCACAACCAGACCAGGGTTAGTCGGGACCACGAACTTAATGGGTCTCGTTCGGCGCAGAAGCAGCAGTGTAAAGCGGTCATTCCTCTTCTGCTATCTGATGCAGCGGAAGGTTTTAGCACAGGCGAAATCGCACAGCGATTAGAAGCAGATCATGACTTGTGGGTCTCAGTTGACTCAGTGAGGAGATATTGCCAAGAACTTTCCGATGGAGAAGTGCTCGAAAGCCGAAAACGGCGATGGTATTTGCGCACAGCATGAGGTATAAACGAAGTTACCGAACAGCAGAAATGATTGAGGCGGCGTTTGCAGACGCCGCCTCTAACAACTACATCTCCCTGTAGATTTGTGCTATCACTACATCCAGAAAGATAGCTTGCCCTGTGCAAGTTCTGCCCCACCACGAGCCGTATTCGTTTTCGAGTATTGGCTCACCATGTTCCTTTAGCTTTGCCAAAAGCCAGTCACTTACAAGCCACCACTCGTAAATCTCCTTCATGTGCTGTCCTGTGTTTACCGCCTCCTCTACCGAATAACCGTTTTCTATAATTTCGGTCTCCGTGTAGTAGAAATTCGATATTTCACTTGGATGATAGCCCATGTAGCAGACCAACGCAGTTTGGCAACTGTAGACGTGGTCAATTATGAACGCACGTAGCTGGTTTTGGTCTGGCCAGTCGGAAGCTGTGTTTGAGGTGAATGAAACTGCATTTTGCATGTATCCTTTCTTTTTACTATTACTACCACTCTCCGCGGTGTCGCCGAGAGCGTTATCAATAGCAAATTAATTGGATGCTATCTGCTGAATCTATAGACAAGTTTACGAGAGAAAATGTAGATGTTATCAAAATTCAGTGGCCCTATTGCGCCAGTAATGTGAGGTTAAGAGAACGCTGCTGCTGACTGAATCTACTTGTGATAATCGATTAGGACTATCCAGTAGTTTCCGATCATTGCGTCGTACAGCGATTTGCCAGTGGTGCGGTGAGGTTCGCCAAAGATGTAGATCAGAAGTACGTCTGGCCAATCTTTGCGGTAGAAGAGATTCCCTTCTCGCGCAAGTATTTGGTCCTTCTCCTCTAAATCATAAGCGAGTTGCTGAGTAAGAATACAGGCGTCGTCTTTCTCTCCATACGGATAGGATGAGTCTCTGGTCAGGGGGCTTCTATATTTTCCACCTACCTGTTTCCAGATGTGCTCAATCTTTCTCCTGTTTGCAGAAATAAACTCGTCTGTATAGTATTCAACCTCTGCCGCGTTTGGTAGCAGCTGATCTACCTGATGAAAAAATTCCAGCCGCACGTGATTGGGATACAGGGTTCCACTCCACCTACCACCGATTTGAAACCAGTCGCAAATGTGTGGTTCTCTGTCGTAGACTTTTGAACCTTCGGTGCGAAGGACAAAGCCCGGCCCTTCACTCAACTTGTCATATACGTATCGACGAGCTTGTCGAGATGATTTTGCTTCTGCGGCAGGAAAAAGTGCGAATGCTTTATAGTGCATACATCCTTTCTTACTGGATTGCTCCAGCTACTTAATAATTTCATACAGGTTGTCAGCGGCAGCGTTTCTCACGAATTGGGTGGAGGCCGGTTTCCCGGCCTCGCTATTTACCGTCGCTTGAACTTACCACCAGATTGTTCGATCTGGATACCGCTCATTTAGCTCTTCGATAAGCTTTGAGAGGGGACGTGGTTTGAAGTAGAGGTCTCGTTCGATGCTGCATCCAAGTTTGCCTTTTGTTTGTCGCAACTCTTGGAGGCTGAAGTCACCGGCCTCGATCTCCCATCCATCGACCAACCCCCATGCCAAGTCTTTTTCGGGATCAAAACCGCACAGATACCAAGTCCAGGAAAAGTCAGGGTAAAATAATTTCACCCAAACTATGGGGTCTTTTGTACTGTAGGCTGTTTCCGTTGAAGGAATTTTCCTCAACAGCGCTTTGGTGAGCAGTTTCATATGCTCCTTTCATATAATTGATACTTTCCAGATGTTGGTAACATCCAGAAGATAGCAACCAATGTAGAAGCCATGAATCAGTTCAGCGTGGGTAACGAATTAGGAAGTTATTCGGTTTTTAAAGTACAGGTCTTTACCGCGTCGACGTTGGTGCGCGGCGACGTCGACAAATCTGAAAATTTCAAGTGTAAAGTTTGTCCAAAATTTGCTTTGTGATTTTTGGCGTTAATATGTAACCGTCTTGTAGAGTTACTAACCGGCGGTCTACTTTTCTGAAATTCAACAGTGAATACTCTTCTCTCGAATACCGACAGAGTGCTGAACAAGTCGATTCCTCTTCATCAATTTTTTTGGTTGTGTTCTCAGCTGAATGAATTTCGACTGGCTCAAACTCGTGTGCGCGCCACCAGTCCACAAATAGTTTTCTCTGGCAATCAGAGTCGGACATTTTCTGTGCATCGCTGTAATCGACAAGTTGCCGATTGCGAAGAAGAGAAACTGGGACAGCGCGGCCTGCCTGATACCAAATTGCGCTCGTAAAAACGTTTTCGGCCGTTGCTTGCTCTTGAGTAGTGACAACAAATCTATCGCCAAGCGGGAGTTCTGCCAGCAGCTTCAACATATTTTCGAGCCGTGTCGGTGTTGTCGTAACGACAAATACCCTCAAATCATCCACTCCGAAGCGAGCGCTCAGTCTTTCAGTTTGGTACTGTTGGACGTATTGACTGAACTTCTGGCGCAGCACGGAAAGCGATTCGGTTGCTCGGTCTACCTCTACGAACCCGAAATACCGCTTTGCTGTACCCCGATAGCTAACGATGCCATCTGGAATTAACTGATGAGCAGTGCGCTTCGCCAATTCTCGTCTCAAACTGTTCGAGTCAGCGCGAATGTCCGCTTCAGAGCGCCATTGAAAGTCTCGCAGCGACAGCAGCCGACATGCTTGAAAGAAAGCAATTTGAACATCGTTTGTTCTCAGTAGATGATCGATATACTGCATTCGCAGCGGATGAACCACACTTCTTACACCTTCACCCAGTAAAATTTCTTTGCGCCGGAGCAAACGAACAGCTTGAGAAGTTCCTGTATAAACCAGCGATTTATTCTCACCGTGCTCCAGGCTGAGTTGTGGCAGACGATTGACGTAGTCATGATGAAACAGCTTTTTCAGCCGACTGTCGCACGACGAAGATTTGTTGGTGATGCCAAAGAAAAGCCGCCGAATTTGAGCCGTACTCAGCGCTTGGTACTGGACTAACGTCAGCAGTATTCTGTAATCTCGTGCGGTGAGACGTAGAGCGGGTCTATGTGTCGAGCCAGCTCTTTGGAAACGCTTCAACCGCTTCGATGCGACAGATTCCGACATGGTTGCCTACTCCATTGAAAAGTCGAAAGGCTCTTCGTTCAAGCCGCTTTTTAACATCAACACATCCTGTTGCTCGACCTCCGCGCTCTTGGGCGTGGATGAGTAAAGTTCTGATTCAACTTGATCTTTGGGACGACCAAAGCGATGTCTACTTTGTTGATACAGATACGTAACCATTTCCTCACTGCCGAATTGCAGGGGCGGCAGCGGCTCCAGCAGGAAGCAAGGATGGTCGTACTCATGCATCTCGGTGAGTGCGGCTCGGTAATTTCCTAATTCTCGAAAACACTCCACTTTGACAGCTACGTTTTTCTCTACAGCCAGGGCTAGATTAGCTGGCAACTGCTCAATGTATTGATTCGCCACGACCAGACCAAGTCCAAAAGCGCGCGCCTGCGTGAGAATTTTGTCAAACGAGTCGGTAACAAAATTCTGGAATTCATCCACATAGAGCAGAAAAGGGCGTCGCATACTCGGTTCCATGTCAGCACGAGTGAACACAGCCATCTGAATCTTTGAGACGATGAGTGCTCCCAAGAATGAACTGAAGTCCTCCCCCAGTTCACCCTGCGGAAGCTTTACCATTAAAATCTTTCCGCTGTCCATAATCTGACGCAGGTTAAAGCTACTCTTCCGCTGGCCGATAATATTCCTGGTTTCCGAGTAGGCAATGTAGGGGCCGATCTTATTCAGAATGGGCAAAACTATTTGAAACCGTTGGCCCGGTTTGTTGACGTTGAATTCCTCATCCCAGAACTCAAGCACAGATCGATCTTTCACGTAGCTTAGAACTTCTTCTCGGAAGTCATCGTTGACAAGCAATCTGCGTAAATCGAGCAGAGTCGTTTCAGGCTTGCTCAATAGAGTCAATAAGGCGAACCGCAAGACGTGCTCAAGTCGCGGCCCCCACGAATTCTGCCCGACCGTTTTTTTAAAGACGCCGATAATCTCACCCGTGATTCTAGTCCGTTCATCCGCATTTGTTATATCCATGATGTTGAATCCAAATGGATAGTCGGTATCCGTAGCGTCTAGGACAATCACATCATCGGCGCGACTAAGAGGAATTCGAGATAGAATAATTTGAGTCAGATCACCTTGAATATCAATAACACCGATTCCTTCGCCTTGTTTAATATCCTGGATAATCATATTGGCCAGCAGAGTCGTCTTCCCCGTTCCGGTTGGGCCAACGATGTGAGCGTGCTTCATGCGCTCAGATTCAAGAATAGCGATGGATTCTCCCTGACGCCCATTTTCATTCAACAGGTGCCCCACAACTAGATGGGTTCCATCGACCTGCTGAATAAAAGCGTCTGTAATTCGTCGTGCGAGCCATCTCGTAACCTGACCAGCTGCGCTGCCGGCTACCACACCGATTTCTGCCGCATCCCGCATGTCGTGATAGCGGCTGCCTTGGTAAATGATCCTTGGATTGAACATGTTGTGTTTGTGAAGTTAACCGGTTAGGACGAATTAGCGTCGTCTTCCCCTGCGTCGAACGGTTCGACGTCGTGTGCGATGACGTTGGCTATTTGAATAGATTTCTCGCTGCTGCTCTCTGTTTAGCTGACGTGCTTCCCACCAAGGTATCGCCACGCCAACAAGTGTGCTGATGAAAAACACGATAATATTCACGAGCGCGTAAAATACTCCGAACAAAATGCTGAATAACGAGACGGCAGTGCGCCCAATCGGTAACGATGCTCTTCGACGAGAATCTGGAAGAAGCGAGCGAAAAATGAAGAAGCACCCAACCAGGAAGAATATGATGAATATCGTAGATTCATTAAACACGATTTAACCACTTTCTTGTCCACGAAACGCTATCTGGTGATAGACCTTTCTGGAAAAGTGCTTTCAGAAAGGTCTATTCGCATATGAATTGTCTTAAGAGGATGCTGCACCAATTGCAATGAAGAATGCAAGCACACACAGGGCGATAAATAGAACCCAGCTTGCGATCCAGATAGCAATGCTTACAATCACAATCAACACTGGCGGAACGGTTAATACAGCCAGCACGCTGCCGCTCAGCGCGGTGTACAAGCCAATATCATGCCATCGCTTATTGGCAACCCGAAGTCCATCAGTCTGAATCAACAAAACAGCGACCGTACAAAGACCTGCAATTGACACAACGGCAATCAATGGCCGCAGGATGAGCACAAGAGTCAGCCAGCCCTCGTAGAGGCCTTGAAGCAGAAACACATTCACGTCCCCAATCTGGAACTGAACGCCAGCCCACGACCAGATAGTGATGCACATAATGAGCGACCAAGCCGTGGCTGCTGCTGCACCCGCGATCCAATTCCGAAAATTCACGTCGATTGGCGCCGGCCCAATCTCATGCTCGCCCAAGCTCGCATGTACATCGTCGATGTTCATGAGCAACGATTTGTCATTGGCGTGTGAAGTTCCAGGTTGAGTAATCGCAGGCCCAATACCTTGCCAGCGCCCACTTGACCGGTCCAGTTCGACAGAGATTGCAGTTTCCATCGGTAACCTCCTTGTTTCTGGGGCTACTCAAGGTGCGAGCAGCCCCCTTCGATATGACTGTTTGTTACTCCCAATACCAGTGAGCGATCATAACCATCGCTGCCGGAGTCCCGCGCCTGACGGGGAAGCGCTTATCGACTACAGCGGCCAACAGAATTGGGTCAAGGGAAATGAGCGCAGAGCCGATTGCCATAGCAGGTTCGGCCGCAGCCAATGCACCCGCGAAAGCTACCCCAGCCACTGCGAGCGGCAACGTCGCAATCCCGGCTGTGACGCCTAGCGTAGTCACTGCTGCATTTTGCGCTACACGCCCATATTGACCGTACTTTGCGGAACGTTCCCGCATCTCCTTGCTGGGCGGTGGCTCCAGCATCTCATCGGAGATGTAGCCAGTTTCCAGCACTTGCTGCGGCAATTCCTCGACGATGTAGAGTGCGTCGATTTCAACATCGGCGCGCTTCAAGGCAGCAATGTCATCCCGAACGTGCTTTGGGGCGGGCAGCTTACGCCCCTGCTGAATACATGGATGCTCGCCGTACGGCATAGCGGCAAAGGGCTTGCCATTCCACTCGATCAGGTGCCGCCCGGTGAAGAGCGGTTGAATACCAGCAGGCCGCGCGTCGACGCCAGCCTCCTGGCACTGCTCGACCACAGCGTAGCCACGCTCAAACAGTTCGCGCGTCACGGGGTAGCTAGGCGACTGTTGAATGGCGTTACCGAACATTGACGGCGCTTCCATCCATTTGATGGCCATCGGCAATTCTGACTGAACCATTGATAATTCTCCTTGAGTTAGAACAACAGATAAAGCACATGAAGCAACTGGAGTGAGCCCTACTATTGGTTTGCGAACGAACACGTCTTTTGTCGTTTGTACTGACGTGCTCAATGGTGCTTAACTGCTAGCAGACTTTTTTGTCTGCATCAACATGTGAGACAGAAGGTGTCAGATTAGCGAAGGCGCATATACAGCAGCCAAATCAGGTAGACAAAGGCAAGAATATCGTCGCCCCATCCCAAAACAGGGATGAAGTCCGGCAGCAGGTCGATGGGCGAGATGATGTATAGGCCGGTGATCAGGACTGGAACCATGGATAGCGGTGGATCGGGCTGCTTGGTTGGCCTGCTGCGCGAAGTGTCAACGCGGTACTGGCCGTCAATGTAGTAAGCCTCGTGAATGTCATTATCGCGGTACATGTGATCTCTCCTCGTAAATTGGAAAACAAAAAGCTGCGACACGGTTCATGCTAGAATGCGTTGCTGCAGCCTATTTGCACCAGAAAGTGGAATCGGTTTATACTGATAGCAGAAGGTACAACAACGCTTCCCTTCCAATTCTAGCAATTATTCCCGCTGACGGAGTACTCCAATTAACTGTAATTCACTACGATTTTGCGGAGTTTCTCGACTTTTCTACGAGGATTTTTGACATGAATAACACCTTTGATAATCTCTCTAAGAAAACACCTGCTGAGATCGCGAACCGCTTACTAGAGGATGTATTGGAAAATAAAGATATAGAGAGGTGGAAAGCGTTACGACTATTTAAGAGTTATGCACTCTCAGAGCATAGCGAGGTCACAGTTTCTTCTGTTCGACAAGTACTGAGTTTTCTGCTAGAGGAACTACGCAAAGAAAACCAAATGTACGCCGACATTTTAAAAAAAGTATATTGGGATGAAGTAAAGTCTGTCGACGTGAAGATATATTTCGACGAGAAATATGATTACTCACCAAGCAGCAACTCATATTATACAAAATTGAAGGAAGCTCGAACCAAATACGGCAATCTACTGCTCAAGTATCAAAACGAAGATATATCTAATGAGCTAAAAGGCAATGGATCACGATATTCTCACCAGCCATCAGAGACAACTACTGTTTCCACCCTTATGCCGCTAACTTCTTCGCAGCGTCAGCGGATAAGGAACGCTACCACTGTTCTGGCACTTGGAATTACGTTATTCAGATTCCTAGTACAGTGTAATCGAGATTATGAGTAGATAAGGGTAAGCGATAAAATACGTCCCAACGCGAAGCAAGGAGCAAAAGAAGGAGGTTTGCATGGGACGCAAAAAGCATATAAATAACGTCAGATTGCCGGGCGAAGAACGTAGCTACCTCAATCGGCTAACCCTGGGCGGCGTGAGGAGTGTACGCAAACTGAATCGGATAAAGATATTGCTGTTGAGCGATGAAAATCATCATCAAGGGCAGAAAACAGACCAAGAGATTGCCGAGAAGCTCGACACGAGCCTGTCGACGATAGACCGGATTCGGCGTCGCTATGTGCAAGAAGGGCTCGAGGCGGCGATTAGTGAAAAGCCAAGAAGCGGTCGCGCCCGCACCATCAGCGGCGAGCAACGGGCCAAAATCACCGCGTTGGCCTGTTCAGAACCGCCAGCGGGGCGTAGCCAATGGAGTTTGCGCCTGTTGGCGGACAAGGCGGTGGAACTCGAGTTGGTTGAGCACATCTCCCACAACGCCGTGGGCGAAATTCTGAAAAAAACACGGTCAAGCCTCACTTAGTCCGCCAATGGTGCCTGGGCAAACTGACGCCTACCTTTCTGGCGCAAATGGAATATATGCTAGCCATCTACGCCCGTCCCTTTGACCCGCTGCGCCCGCTCTGGTGTTTCGATGAGCGGCCCTGTCAACTGATTGGCGACACGCTCGTCCCCTTGCCCGTTGAACCCGGCAAGCCAAAACGACAAAACTACGAGTACGAGCGCCACGGCGTCTGCTCCGTTCTCCTGGCCGTGCAGCCCCTCACCGGACATTGCTTTGTGCAGGTACGAGACCGACGCACCGGACAGGACTACGCCGAGTTCATGGACGCCTTCGTCGAGGAACACTGTCCGCCCGGTGGTCAGATTCAACTGGTGCAGGACAACCTAAGCACGCACACCTACACCTCATTTTACAACGCCTTTGAACCGGCGAAGGCCTTCGCCTTGATGCAGCAAATTCAGATGCACTACACGCCCAAAAAGGCCAGTTGGCTCAACATGGCTGAAATCCAACTCTCGCTTCTATCTCGGCAATGCCTGAAGCGGCGCATCGCCTGTCAAGTCGAATTGAGCCGTGAAGTCCTCGCTTGGGTTGAAACGCGCAATCGAACCCCTGTTCCTATTCGCTGGCAGTTCACACCCGAAATGGCCCGCCAGACCTTCAACCGCTTTTACCCTAACCCATCAAAACTTCAATGACAGTGTACTAGCAGTGTTTCAAAAAGAGTTGCGTGAAATGGTTGCAAACGGAGGTAGGCTTCAGATTCTGCTGGTCAACCCCTATAATTCAGTGATTGAGTTAGCCTCTTTGCGCTCCGAGTCTGAAGCACCTGTAGAGGTTCAAAAGAAAAGAGTGGAAGATCAGTTTGAGTTACTTGGTAGATGGAAAGAAAGCATAGAGGATGCGGATATTGAATTGAGGTTAACAAACTATTTCCCGCCGTACGGCATAACAATGATTCTGCCTAAATCGAATCCTGAAGTTGCTCAATGTTTAGTTAGATTGTATACATTTAAATCATCCACTACTACAGCACCTAGCATCAATCCACATCCTATTCAAGAATCGTTTTGGTTTGATTTCTTTCATGATCAATTCAACAAGATGTGGGAGGACGCAGTCCCATATAAGTTTGAGTGAGGCGTCTCCTTGCGATTGCAGTAGACAAACGGTTCGGCGACAGTCGCCTCGCCTGCCTGGCCGCGCGTATATAAAGATATTTTGTAGTAAACTTTAGTTTCCGGTAAATTTTTGCCATAGCAAGCGAACCTGAATGCTGACTGTATTTCTACCTCTGAGGAGTAATCCATTTGGGGTATCGCCTATCGCATTATTCAAAGTTGGCCTATCCACCAGGATCAAGGGCAAAGGCCAACTAGAATGGCCGCCAAAAACTGGACCACGTGTTAAGATACCAAAAGTTCAGAACATGTGGAGGAAAAAGGAGTCAGAAGCGAGCACAGTACAGCGAGCAATTCAAATTTCGCGTGGCGTTGGAGGCCATGCAAGAGCAGCGCACCATCAATGAAATTGCAAGCGAGCACAGCGTTCACCCCAGCCAGGTGAAGCAGTGGAAGCGGCAGTTAAAAGAGACGGGGCCAGGCGTTTTTCGTCGTCAGAGCAAGCGAAAAGCGAAGGCATCCGTCCACAAAGAGAACGAGTTATATGAACAGATTGGTCGCTTGAAGATGGAGTTGGAGTGGCTGAAAAAAAAGCTGCCCCCTTCGCTTGAAGCCAAGCGCCAAATGGTCGAGTTGGGCCATGCGCGCTTAAGCCTACGTCGTCTTAATGCGCAAGATGGGCTTGAGCGCCATCTACCCCAAGCCCAAAACGAGCCAAGCAGCAGCGGGCCATCGCGTTTATCCTTACCTGCTGCGCAATCTACCTATTACCAAGCCCAACCAGGTATGGAGCACGGACATCACCTACATCCGTATGCAGGGCGGCTTCCTATATCTGATGGCCATCATCGACTGGTTCAGTCGCTACATTCTCTCGTGGCGGCTCTCCAACACACTTGACGGCAGCTTCTGTCAGGAGGCACTGCACGAAGCACTGGCCTTGGGCAGACCGACCATTTTCAACAGTGACCAGGGCGCACAATTTACATCGCCCGCCTTTGCCCGCATTCTCGAGCAAGCTCAGATACGCATCAGCATGGATGGCCGGGGGCGCGCCCTGGATAACATTCTCATTGAACGCTTCTGGCGCTCAATCAAGTATGAACACATCTGTCTATATGAGTACGACGCCGTCCCCGCACTCCATCAAGGCGTGCGCGGCTACTTCCACTTTTGCAAGGAAGAACGCCTACACCAGTCGCTCGGCAATTTGACGCCCGCACAGGTTTATGCCGCTAATCGCCTGCCGTCCTGATGCCAGGCAGTTCCGAGCCACGCTTGCCTCTCTTGTCCCTGCCTGCCCATTTTCTCGATGCAGGCTGCACTTTGTCAAGACGGCAAATTTTCTTCATCTTGGACGGCATTCGAAAAATTTGCCATCGGTCGCTCGTCCTCAGCTCACGACGCTGCCCACTTGCAGACGCGTCCATTCACTTCTCCTCGTCTCACGTTGACAAAGCCCAGCCTGCGTGACAGGGCGCTGCAACCAGAAACGAGGAGGACGTATGGTCACATCTTTTGACCCAGCAATTTGTCCCTCGTGTCCAACAAGTTATCTCTAGCAATGGACCTTATTTTCATCGTTTCGTGGTCTTGACGTTGGGGTACACTGTATTATCCCCGAATTTCTTTTGTGATGAACAACAAGCGAAGTTGACTACCGACGCTCTGAATGAGGCTGAGCAAAGTAGCTCGACTTTCAGGGGAAAGCTTCTCTTGAATCATTAACTTTAGTAAATCACGAATGTAGCGGTTACAGTCCAATACTGTTGAGGCGGAAAGCTCCGGATTATCAAGCATTTGGTTAAGCAAGTCATACTGCTCAATCAGCAGAAGCATAACCTCGGAAAGCGGTTCAACAAGCACTGTAGATTGATTCTGTTCAATTTCTGTAGAAAGCAAATCGAAGGCAGCATCCGCCTCATCAAGAGCTTGCCGTATATGCCGAAGGTCTTTGTCCTTTCCGGGTTGAGGCCTGTCGGGCATTTCTAATTTCTTTCCGAAGTGTGCGAGCATTCTCTAGCGCTTGACAAAGGTCACGCCGATGAGCTCGGTGTCTATTTATATCGCCCAATACCATTGGAAGACCCGAACAAGCAAACCCTGCTATCACTCGCAAGGTTGTGACGGCACCCAGGTATAAACTGCTCATTGCCAACGTGAAAGCCACTCCAACCACAACAAAAAGCGCGGTGTACCCGTGGTAACCATGAGTACGGTTGATGAATGTAATCAATTTGTTGTAGAAGATTCCGAAGCAGAGAAGTCCACCGTAAAGAGCTAAATTGCGGCTAAGTTCTGACTTCTTGATGGCAACTCCATTATTTACCAGCATCGAATTTTTGTCCATTTTATTCGCCTTTCAAAGTCTTCTTTGAACAGTCATTCAGCGTTATATCTCTCAGATGGCCACGCGCACTTCTAAACAGTTTAATAGTGTCAAGTATTGATCCATTAAAATAATTTCTAAATTCACCAAATAGTCTTACTTTATACAGACTATGTTTAGTAGTAATCTTTGCCCTTTAGAAGTTGACGTCAGCTATTTTATCCCCTCTGATGTTGAAAACTCACCACTCTGCTAAACCAGCGCTATTACAAGCTGCACAACCTGGCATGGAACTGGATATCTGGATATAAAGGGTGCCCACGATGAAGAAGTTATTTACCTGGAAGCAATGAACTAAGCATTTTGCGGGCAGTTGAGCGCACATACACAACTGGAGACGTCCATTCGAAAGAATCGATCTCTTCAAGGCTTAGAGCTATACGCGCCTCTGCAATTGCAGTGTCAAACGGCTGTCCTGCAAGAAGCGATTCATAAAATAAGCAGGCAAATTTCATTACACCCTTGTAAGTAACATCGCTCTGCATAGAGACCACTGATGGCACCCCCTGACAGACCAAAGCAGCGGCGGCGCTGGAAAAGATTTGCTCGCTGTTGTTGTGACCTCCTTTACAAACACCCAAAATCACTAACAGAAGTGATTGATGATCAGCGAGAAGACGCGCAAGCTGAGCTGAACTGAAAGCACATGCTTTGTTGAATGCATTTGTTAGCCAAACTAACCCTTGCCAGTGGTCTTCATCAAGACTACCGTAACCAATGAAGTGAAAGATATGCCATGAATTTTCTGAGAGAACTCGATATATCTCACGCCACGTCCCTCCGATTATCCACTCAACGTGAACAACACCGCGTTCTTCCAGCTCCGCAAACATTGAACGAAGTGTGTAATCACTCGCTTTACCCTCCTCCTCACACACATCGTTGCTCGATACACAAGCAAAAAGAATTCTCAATGGAAGCTTCTCGGTTTCAATGCTGTCGTGATTTTGAAGATCAATGTGACGGACGATAGAGATGTAGCGAGAAAGAGCAATAAAATCTCCGCACCGGGAATCAAACATCAACTCCCAGGGTAGGGCAGCTATTCTTGCCGATTGGAGTGTCAACCTTATACGTAAACCCTTTCCTTGTCGTGCAACCTTATATCGGCTTAAATCATAGCAACTCAAGACTTCTTCCACCATGAGTGATTCAAATAGCTTTTGACCCATTAACTCAAAATGCCTCCTGCAAGAAGACTCCTCATGTTCAAAGGTCACCTTGGCACTGCTACTGAGCTTCCAAAGCTGTGGAAGCAAGCCTTGAAGTTCCTCTAAAAAAGGAAACGTAGTTGTATTATACGCTTCCCCTGCTGGGGAATAGGTTACAGCTACAGCGTATCTTTCTGAGGATATTTCAGTGATAACGACTTTGAAATCTTCGTAGTGCATGGAAGCTATCCCTACTGTCGAGTGGCATTCAGAAGTGGCTGAAGTGGTGGAAAGACGAGAATTAAGGCTTTATTTTTGCTAAAACTCAGCTAAATCACGGCTGCCGATATAGAGAGCATTAAGTTGAGGATTTATCTATGCCGTATCGAGAACTTATTGATGACAATATAATAGCTTTTTGCACGCTTTTTTGCATCGGACATTTGACCTATATCTGTCATGGAATGAGAAGTTAAAACGTAAGCTAATAGATAAGCGTAAAAATTTTTGCTAAATTGCTGCTTTTTATTTATGAAATCAATCAACGCGATAGATGATACTATTTGCTGATGCTGCAAATCGTGGATGGTTATCCATCTGTTGCAACTGCGTTTCAGGACATTGTGCATTTGTAATAGAAAATTACAATTTCCCCTGTCAATTCTTAAATAGAAATGATAGATGATAGTATTCGCCAATTCTCTTTCATTAATGCAAATTAACACTATTTTTAGAAATTATTGAGAGCTGTCAAAAGCTTTTTTTGAACTAAATTTTAACTATGGTTTTCCTGTAAAAAGGTTATTCAATGGTATGAGGAAACAATACAAGTTTATTCTGCTAAATATGTGCTATTTTCTACCTTTTACGTTAGGTTTTTAAAGTATATCTCTAGAGATACAAAGATTTTGCCGTTGGGTCTTCGTTTAATTGAAACTCACTGAATTGAACAAGCAAGTCAACCAATCCTTTAATAAAAATTCAGACGCGACGTTCTAAGTAATGGCAGTATTCGCTACCTGTCACTTTTAGATGTCAAGGCCAAATCGGCTTGTTTACCTTAAAATTTACCTGCCAAAGACGCTGCGTAATCATTTGCTACGTCTTCAGCTCAAATCTTTAAGGTTTTCGCAAGCGGTTGAGGCTAGATTCAGCGCAAAAAGCGCCTTTTTGCGCTGTTTGACCCTCTTGGAAACTTGACAGATCAAAGTGACAGGTAATGAGGCAGTATATTAGAAGTTAGGCTACACTATTTTGCCTAAGCCCTCTGCAAAATAGCTGAAATTTGCGAATTGCTAGTTACTTCTTGATGCTGTTCTCGTCCAAATATAAGTATGAGCATATAGTGCGCTGATCTGTTTTGCATTATGTTTGGCCTGTTTTGAGCCCTAATACTGTGGACGCCAGCCGGTAGGCAAAGTGACGCTTAAATAACTCATGCGATCCCTTGTTCAGGCGATTAAGGGGTAACTATATGGAGGATTGGCTATGGATTTTATAGAAATGATGCGAAGAATCGAATTTTCTGCGTCTCAATTAGATGAAGACCAGAGGAAAGCTCTCCAGCGGGGTGACACAAAAGCAATTATAGAGCAGTTAGGACTTCATTTCACGGAGTCACAGGCTCGCTACCTGCGGCAACTTACACCAGAAGCCATTGTAGCTCAACTTCTTTACGTCACCTGGCTAGAATTGGGTTACAAAAAGGTGTCGTTGGAGACAATTGAAAGGGGAGTTAAGGAATCAAATGTGTTTCCATCAGAGCTTAAGTAGGAGTCATGCCGACTTTTATAAATTGCTGGCACACCTTCTTTACGGGTAGTTGAACTGCGGGGGGATATTTGGACAGTTATGCCGCATCAAAGAAGAAGGGATTGTTGATAGAATTGGCCTCAAACTGGGCAGGCGTAAGATAGCCGAGGGCAGAGTGAATGCGCTGGGTCATGTAGGTCTCTTCGAGCCACTGCTGAATTTGACGTTGGGCATCATCGAAGTCGCTGTAGTCGGCAAAATCGAGATGCTCTTGCTTGAAGGTGCGGATGAAGCGCTCGGCAAAGGCATTTTGCGTGGGCTGACCGCGGTCGCTCATGCTGATATCGCAGCCGGCCAGCCGCAAGCGTTCGGTGTGCTGCCAGGCGGCGTACTGCATGCCCTGGTCAGAGTGAAAGATGACGGGGCGTCCATTGGTCAGCGCCTTGTCCAGCGCATCGAGCGTCAGCTATTGGTCGACGGTCCGGCTGAGCGCCCAGCCGCGCACAGCGCGCGTGTGGCTGTCCAGAACGACAGCCAGGTAGAGAAAGCGGTGGCCCAGGCGGATGTAAGTGATGTCGTCACACCAAGCCTGGTCAGGATGGGTGACCACCGTCTGCTTGAGTCGATTCGGGTTAGCGCCAGTGCGCGTGGTTGCTGTCAGTTGTGCGCACAGCGACGCGCCCCACCTATCGACTGCCGCCCAACACCTGGAGCAGGCGGCGCACCCGTCGCTCGCCGACCTCGAAGCACTCGCGCTGCAGTTGCGCCTGCATCCGACGATAGCCATAGAAGGGCCAGCGCATCAGAATCGCTTCCAGCGCGCTCAATAGCTCACGCTCATCCGCTTCTGCTGGCTCATCATAGAGGCTGCTGCGTGCACAACCCAACAGACGGCTGAGCAGCTGCACCGGGTAGTCCGCTCGTCGCTTGTTCACAAGCGACCGCTTTTCGTTGAGGCTGAGCGCCGCAAGCCCGAGGCTTTTTTAGCACCTCGTTTTCCAACGCCAGCTTACCCACTATGCGCTCTACCTCAGCAATGTGGGTCGCCCGCTCGCTCAACACCTGCTCCGCCTAGCCACCACGCGCAAACAAATTCGGCGCGCGCTCCAAAAACTGCTCGCGCCACTGGTAGTAGAGCTTGTCCGTGATTTCGCGCGCCCGACACAACTGCGCGATGGGCTTCTCGCCTCGCACCACTTCCAGCTTGAACGCCGCCGTGAATTGCCGTCGCTTTTTGCTCATATTGATTTCCTTTCAGTTCCTTACTAATACTACAACGAGACTTGGGAATAGGGGTCGAGTTGCGGAAGGCGGTTTTTTCGATGAGAGCGGTAGGCAGCATGATTGCGACGTTGGCGGTAGTGGACAATATGCAGGGCGAGTTGGGCATCGAGTTCAGGTTTGGGTAGGGTGGATTGCAGCAAGAGAAGAGTTTGGGGCAAGGTGAGCGCAGGGGCTTTTTCTTTAAGTCGCAGTTTAAGGCGAACCAAAAAGAAATGGGCCAGGATAACCAGGGTCATGTGATGATGCCAACCCGTCCAGGAGCGGACCTGGTAGTCGCCCATGCCGAGTTCTTGCTTGCCTTGCTCAAAGCAGGATTCGACCGGCCAGCGCATTCCGCTTAACCAGGCGAAGGTCTGAATCGTTGTCTCAAGCGGTGCGTTGGAGAGAAAATACTTCATCTCGCCGGTGGTCCGGTTGTGGCGCAAGACAAGCCAGACATCCGGGCCAGGGAGCGACTGGCGAACCGCCACAACGCGCAGGCAGGCAAAGTCTGCCAGGAGTGGGCCTTTGCTGCCTTCCTTAATTTTGAGGCGCTGCCAGGCGGAGGCGGGCAAGGTCTGCGCGATGGCCGCCACGGTGAGCGCATCGGGTTCCCCCTCGACCAGACGCAGGCGAGTGGGCGGTCGCCCTTGACCAGACCAGGTGGGAACGGCTGTGGCGGGTCTGGCTAGCCAGACGCGTGTATCCCAATCGACTTCCGCGAAGTAAGAGACAAAGTCGCCGACCGTATCCAGAAAGTGGGTGTCTCGCCCAAAGGCAGCATCACAGGTCAGCCAGCGATAGGGCAAGCTGCCTTCGGCCTCAATCGCTTGGAGCATTTCGGCGGCCAACTGCGGCTTGGTTTGGAAGTGGACATCGTCTGGCACGCCACATTTCTTGCGTCGTTCGGCATAGGCTTCCTCTTCCACCCATTCCTGTGGCAGATAGAGACGACGGTCCAACAGCGTATACCCTTCGCTACCTGCATAGCTCACAAAGACACCGGCCTGACAGTTGGCCACCTTGCCTAACTCGCCACACATCTGCCGTTTCACGCCCACCGACTCCGTGCCTTGTTTGGGGAAATCACTGCCGTCCACGATGAGCACGCCGTTCTCTTCGCCTAAGTCCCGGCTCACTTCTTGCCAGTGCCGGCGCAGGATCGCTTCGTCTGACCACGCGCCTTGACCAAGAAACTGTTGGCTGGCGCGAATCGCATTCGGATTGTCGCCTTCAAACTGTAAAACCATGGATTCCACCGATTTGTTCTCTATCTCGGACAGCAGGCCCTTCAGATATTTCTCGCTCTCGACTCGCTGTTCTCTGCGCTTGAACAGACCTGCATAAATGGCGTGATACGCTTGCAACTCCGGCAGAAGCTCTCGTTCAATCTCTGCAACGCTTAAGGTCAGCTTTGGTGTTGTTGTGATGACTTGGCTCATGGAAAATGCCTCCTTACGGAGTATTTTCCTCATCAGCGCCCTTTTTCAAAGTCTCGTTGTAGTACTAGAGTCTGCACGTCAAGCTCTGGCTGACTGAGCGCCGCTATCGCTGGGTGCAGCGCACATCGGCCATGGCCGCCAACCTGACCGATCATCGGTGGTCGATTGTCGAACTCTTTTGGTTTCGTATCCCGCCCCCTAAGTGGTCGCCGCCCCCTCGCCGCGGTCACCCCTCACAAACCGTGCGCGACCTTATTCATGCCTGGGCTTGACCTCCGCGCTTAAGTGCAGTGCTACCAACGCCGAAATGTGCAAGCATAAAATAGCTTTTGCGTGAGATAGATGCACAAATGATACAGCATCAATCATACGCAAAGCTCTCGGAGTTATTTGTGCTTAGAGCACTGCTCAATCCTAAAACTATTGTCTCCCACTGATACCTCCCTGGTTTTCACCTGCGGTTTTGCACGCCAGTTTATTTATACAGTTTCGAAAACCGTACCCGCTAACCGGACTTTGCGGAAATAATTTGAGGTGATATGCTTGGGCAGAAACACGATGCTGTTTATCCCTTCTTGGGTACGCGTGCGTGTACGATTCCCGTCGCTTCCGCTCGTGTACCAAAATAGCCAACGGCAAGTGCCGTTGGCTATTTTGGTATTGGTTTGTTTGCCGCGCAGATCGCCCCGCGCCTCTCCACCATTAAGTTCTATATCAGCTTCAAACGCTGCTCCGCCTTGCCCATACGCAGCAATCCGCATCGCGCCCACCTGCTACCGTCGATAAGCAGCCCCGCTATAACTTTGCGATTGCCTCGCCCGTGCACAATGGCCATGTCTTAATTAAGCGAGCGTTAACGCCAGCGCTTTTGAGACCGCCTCCAGAAAAAAATACTCCCCCCACATCACGCTTTCATCCACGCCCAATCCCTTGCGCTCGTGGTAGCTGCCGTGCAGCAAAATCCCCTCCCAGCCCGGCGTCTCCACGGCGAGAAACTCCGGCTCGGTGAGCGTATCCAGGATTTGCAGCGCGTACTCGCGGAAGTAGCGGGCGCGTAGCGGATCGCCCGTCAATTCGGCAAGCTGGAGCAGGCCGCTGGCCGCAATCGCGGCGGCGGAACTTTCGTAAGCCACGGCGGGGTTGGGCTCGCGCCAGTCGTTGGGCGGGACGCCGTGGGGCGGCGTGTGAGCGATATAATAAGTGGCACAGCTTTCCGCAGTCGCCAGGAAGCGCGCGTCTTGTGTGTAGCCATAAGCAGTGCCAAAGCCGTAGATTGCCCACGCCAGCCCCCGCGCCCACGACGAATCGTCGCGCCAGCCTTGGTGCGTGCTCTGACGCAGAAACTCGCCGGTTTCGGTGTCGAAAATCCCCTCGTGCGACGTGCTGCCGTCGCCGCGCACGAGATAGCGACGGGTCGTCTCGCAGTGGCGCGTGGCGATATCGAGCAGGGCGGCGTCACCCGTCTGCTGCGCCGCATAGAAAATCAGGCCGACGTTCATCATGATGTCGATAAAGCAGCTTTGCGGGCTGATAAATGAGGGTAGATACTCACCCCGCTCCCGAAAGCGCGAAGCCGCCGTCCGCCCCGCTTCGAGAATGACCTGCTGGATTGCTGGCTCTTGATCGTGATCATACCAACGCTTCCACGTCGACATAAAGAGGAAGCCCAAATCGTGCACGGTGTCGTCCGTTTTCCGGTGTTCGACCAAGCGTGAACAGCGAATGGCTCGCTCGCGCCACGCCGCGTTGCCGGTGTGGTCAAACAGCAGCCAGAGCTGGCCACCCAAAAGCCCTCGCACCAGTTCGTCCACGCTTCGCCCCCGTGCCGCCACTGGCCATTGACGGTGTACATCGGGAAAAAGTCGGGGTGGGTGGCGGTGAGGTGGTAGAGTTGTTGAGCGGCAAAGTCGAAGGCTCGGTGGAGCTTTTGGGTAAGATATTGAGTGTTCATCGTGTAATGCGAAGCGCTGCTTCGTTCCTCTTGGTTGACGAATCTGATTGGCAAAAACAATGCCATGTGCTTGATAACCGGGGCGCGAAGCAGCGCTTCGCGTTACACCCCCGTCCACACCGGCAACCGCTTCTCGCGAAAGGCCGCCGTGCCCTCACGGCCGTCCGCCGTCGAGCCGAGCAATCCACCAGCCAGCGCCTCCAGCGACAGCCCCGCGTCGCGGCCCTGTGCGTCGACCAGCTGCTTCGCCACCTGCACCGCCACCGGCGCGTTTGCCGCAATCTGCTCGGCCACTTCCCGCGCCCGCGACATCAACGCCTCGCCCGCCACCACCTCGTTGACCAACCCCCATCGCTCCGCCTGCTCCGCCTCGACCGGCTCACCCATGAAAATCATCTGCTTGGCGCGCGATATGCCAATCAGCGCGGGCAGCCGCTGCGTGCCAGCCCAGCCGGGAACCGTCGCCAGCTTGACTTCGGGCAGGGCGAGTCGCGTGCCCTTGGCGGCGATGCGCAAATCCGCAGCCAGTGCTAATTCCAAGCCGCCGCCATATGCGTAGCCGTGCAGCGCTGCAATGGTCGGCTGGCGCAGCCGAGCCACGCGCTCGAAGACGCGCTGACCGCGCACGATCCACTTCCGCCACATGGCCAGCGGCTCCAGCGCCGACCACGCGTGCACGTCCGCGCCCACGCAGAAGGCGCGCTCGCCCGCCCCCGCCAGCACCACAACGCGACAAGTCGTGTCCGCCTCAATTTCATCGGCGGCGTCGACCAGCCCGTCCAGCATGTCGACGGTGAGCGCGTTGAGCTTGTCCGGCCGGTTGAGGATGAGCAGGGCAAGCGAGCCGCCGGAATCGAGCGGCTCGAAGGTGAGTTGAATAAGATTGGTCATGCGTTTCCTTTGTGATGCTCACGCCGCGCTTATGCTTTTTACCAACCGCGTCGCCAACTGCTCCGCCGCGCGCAGGCAGAGCGCCCCAATCGTCAGCGTTGGGTTGATGCCGGGGCACGACGGAAAGGCCGCGCCGCTAAAGACGTAGAGCCCCGGCGTATCGTGGACCTGCAACTCCGCATCGACCACCGAGCCAGCCGGGTCCTCCCCCATGCGGCAGCCGCCGAGATCGTGGCTGCTGCCCACGCCCGTAAAGCGCGGCCCGCGCCACGTCTGCGTCGCGCCCATGCCGCGCAGGATTGCTTCGGACTTTGTCTCCATCCAATCGGCCAGCCGCTGCTCGTTGGCGCGCATGTCGTAGGTGATGCGCAGCACGGGCAGGCCCAGGCCGCTGCGGTCGCGGTGTGTCGGGTCGAGCGAGAGGAAATTGGTGCGGTAGGGGAGCGTGTCCGGCTGGATGCGCACGACGGCGAGATGCTGCCAGTTGCGCAGGTGCTGCTTGTACGCCGCGCCCCACGTCGGCACGTCCGGCGGCAAGGCCTCGCGGCTGATTTGCAGCGGCAAAAACTGCTGCTCCGCGCCCAGCGTTGCCCCGCCGATAAAGCCCTGCGCCACCGAATCAAACTCCTCCGCTAGAAAATCATCCAGGATGACGCCCTGCGCCGCTGGCCCCGTGTGGCGATTCCAAATTTCGTCCGGCGTCAATCCATCGACGTGAGCAAACATCTTCGTCATAAAATTTCGGCCAACCTGCCCCGCGTTGTTGCCCAACCCGTTCGGGTGCTTGGCGTCGCCGGAGAGCAGCAGCAGGCGCACGTTCTCAAACGAATACGCCGCCAGAATCACCGTGCGCGCCAGCTGCTCCTGCCGTCGACCGAGCGCGTCGACGTAGGCCACGCCGCGCGTGTGGCCGCCTGCATCGGTCAAAATTTCGAGCACGCGACAGCCCGTGCGCAGCGTGAAGTTGCCGGTCGCCATGGCGCGCGGCACGTGGGTGAGGCCGGGGTGCCACTTGGCGTTGTTAAACGAACCAAAGCCGTTGCTCCACGCCGTGTACGTCGTCGCCGGGCGGCCATCGTACGGCTCTGTGTTCACGCCCACGGGAACCATGTAGGGTCGGTAGCCCATTTCGCGGGTGACTTGGCTGAAGGCGTTGCCCATGCGGAAGGGGCGCATGGCGGCCATGGGCAGGCCGCGACTGCGCGGAATGGCGGGCGACGTCTCGTCCCCGGCCACGCCGATCTCCCACTCCAGCCGCGTGTAGTAGGGCTCCAGCTCGTCGTAGCTCACGGGCCAGTCGACCAGCGTGCTCTCCTCCGGCAGCACGTCGCGGCCCCAGCGCTCGGCGACGCGGCTGAGCGGGCGGAAGTGGTGGGGGTGGAAGCGGCGCAGCCACGCGCCGTAGTGAATCACCGAGCCGCCGACGGAGTTCATCATACGGCCCAGCGAGAAGGTCGCGGGCCGTGTTTCTTCGCCCTCAACCAATTCGCCCTGGTTGCGCTGCCAGCGCGGCGCCTCGCTCGCAAACTTCGGCCCCATCGAAGCACGCGCATAATAGGCGTGACCGAGCTCATCCGGCAAAAAATCGCGCTGCGTGCGATACGGCCCCGCCTCCAGCCCCACCACGCTCAGCCCCGCCTCGGCCAACACCGGCGCGACCAGCCCGCCCATCGCGCCCACGCCCACAATCACCACGTCGCACGGCCCGTCCGCTGGCTTTGCTCCCGCGTCCGGGTCAAAATGCTCGTGCTCCGGGGGTAGACCCCTCCCCAGCCCTCGCCATGTTGGGGAGGGGGCCGTTGGTTCGTTGGTTACGCGCTCGCTTTTGTCCCACGTATCAGGAGCAGAAGGAGCCGCATAGTCAACGAGGCTGTGGCCCCTCCCCCCGATAAGGGGAGGTTGGGCGGGGGTAACGTCCGTTAGCGACTGAATCACCCCGCCCTTGGTGACCCGCTCGCCCGTCAAATTTTCTTCCGCCGAATTCTCCAGCCAAACGCCCGGATGGCCCAGCACGCGCCAGCCCAGCTTGTCGCGGTTGCCGCCGTAGAGCGGATCGGCGAAGAGACCCTCCTGCAGGTGGGCGCGCAGCAGGGCGAAGAACGCCTGCTGCGGCGGCGCGTGGAAGTTGGGCAGCTCGCCGCGTTCGAGGTCGCGGAGGAGCGCGTCCTGCTGGGTGGGATCGAGATCGGCGAAGGGGGCGCTGTGGCGCGCGCGGGCGCAGCGGTCGAGCGCGGCGAGGCCGAGCCGGTAGCTTTCCTCGTGCTCGCGGTAAGCGCCCGCCAATGCGCGATCGATGTAGGAGAGCACGCCGATTTCGGTCGCGCCGGGATGTTCTTCGTCAGCCGGGAAGAGGCGCTCGAAGAGAGCCGTCGCAGTCGCGGCTTCGCGGGCGTTGAGGGTGAGGGTTGGGGCTGTCATGTCGAGCGGAGGGAAAATCTGGACATTGCTGACGAGCAAAATCTGTTGAATTAGCACACTGTAAGTCTGTCATTCCTGCGCAGGCAGGAATCCAGGATTGGCCGTGCATGGATGCCCGCCTTCGCGAGCATGGCAAATTTTGACGCTTCCCTTGACATCCGATGGCTCGTTGGTCGAATAGCGGATCAAGCGGGCGTCAATTCAAACGTTATTTGCTTCGGCTGCCCGGTACATATCGAGGCATTCAGCACTTCGAGCGGGATGACGCATGCCTCATGCGTCAATCGAGAATAACATCGGGCTTAGTTTTCTACCAAATTTACCCTTTCTGCCCAATTTCAACAACGCGCGGAACCTTCATTGGGTTAAGTACGTTAAATACGTACCGCTTAAGCGATACGGGGTCGGCTACCACGGCTGCCGATGTACCATCGAAGAAAGGTTGTGCAACCATGAAAAAGTTCATTTTGCTTGTTTGTTCTGCCTGGCTCTTCCTGCTTGCCGGCTGCAACGCATCAAGTACGACCTATGTAGAACAGTTCCTCACAAGCTTCACATTAACTCAGGAACAAACAGAGGTGCTTGTTGCCGCAGAGACGAATGTCGAACTGGGCGAAGGGGAGTACCTGTATACGGCGTCGGAAGGCGCTCACATACTCACCACGACCTATATCGGTGGTGAGACCTTTATCACTCTGCTTCCCGTTGAACGTGAAATCTGGTTGGGCCGGGATGGGTCTGGGAAGCTAATCCAAACTTATGGCGAGCCTTACTTCTTCACCGAAGAGGAAGAAGCGGCGTGGCAAGAGGCCGGTAGCCCAGAACTGAAGCCACCTGCTATGGAGGAATCCTGGCCCCCGGATGAAGAGATTGCGCAGTTGTTTGATCTGCCCACTGAAGAGAGCGCCGTTGCGGACCTGATCCGCGAGCAGGCCGAATTGACGGACAATCCCATTGCCTACCAGATGTTTGACTACGTGGGCTCCCATTTGCGCGAACAGCCCACCTCACAGGAGCAGCGACAGGCGCTCTATGCGGTTGCACTCGACATTGAGGGCGTGCAGGAAACGCTCGATGGCGTTGATCGCCTCGACCGTCCGGCGCATATCCTTAGCCACACGTCCGAATTCAATGAAACGCTGACGGAAACGCGCTACTTCTTCGATCCAGAGACTTACCGCTTGCTTGCCGAAGAGGAGATCCTGCTTGCCCCATCACCCTGGTATACGGCAGAGCCCGGCACGACCATTGGGTGGAGCACATCCACCGAGATTGTCGAAGTCACATCGGTCGAGGAGACTTCGGCCTTGGATTAAATACTGATGTTACGCGCTCGGCTGTCATTCTAAGCGGTTCTGCGAAGCCAGACCACAAGCGAGCCTTGGCCAGCGAAGAATCTGGCGATGGCCTACCGAGAGTCGATGCAAAATAAGAGAGCGACTCCCTGCATCGACTGGAAGGCCTCGTCAAGATTCTTCGCTAGTCCGAACGGGTAAACCACCTTTCCTCGTCGACCCGCTCAGAATGACAATTGCGTAACATCAGTTAAATAGCGAGACGCAAAGACAACTCCTCACCTCGATGGCGGGACAATTACGAAAGGATGCAGAACCATAAGCAATGGTTTCGCATTCTTCCGTATATCTCTACATCCCACTTCCCCTTACATCCGAAACACCCCATATCCATCTCTGCGACCGGCGCGTTCAAACACGCCGCCAGCGCCAGTCCAAATAGAGCGCCATTACGGCCGAAACAATTCCCCCTCCATCTCCCTCACCGACTCGCTCACGCGCAGCGGAAAATCTGCCCGCTCCAGCATGTCCCGCTGCACATCCACGCCGGGCGCGACTTCGGTGACGGTGAGGCCGTCCGGCAGGAGGCGCAGGACGCAGCGCTCGGTGATGTAGGTGACGTGCTGGCCCTTGCGCAGGGCTTCGTCGCCGGAAAAGGTGATGTGCTCGACGGCGTCCACCAGCTTGTTGACTTTGCCCTCGCGCGCAATTGTCAGTCGTCCATCGTCGATTTGCACATCCAGCCCGCCCGCCGTAAAGAATCCACTAAAGACCAAGTTCCGCGCCGCCGCCGTGATGTCGATAAAGCCGCCGACGCCCGCCGTAACGTGGGGCCGCGCGGCGAGGCGGGAAACGTTGACGTTGCCGCGCCGGTCGATCTGCATGAAGGAGAGCAGCGAGCGATCAAAGCCGCCGCCCTGGAAGTAGGTGAACTGATCCGGCGAGGCGACGATGGCTTGCGGGTTGGCGGCACAGCCAAACTGAAAGTCCGTCAGTGGGAAGCCGCCGACCGCGCCCTGCTCGATGACCCACGTCACGTTGTCGCGCCCCTGCTCGCGCAGAATTTGCGGCACCAAAGCCGAAATCCCAAAGCCCAGATTAACGGCCTCGCCCGCTTGCAGCTCCACTGCCGCGCGCCGCGCAATCACCTTTTCCGGCCCAAAGGGTACGGGGGCGACATCGTTCAGCGGTCGCCGAATTTCGCCGCTGATGGCCGGATCGTAGAGCGTCTGCGTCGTCTGCGTCTGGTCGGGGTCGAGCACAACGTGGTCGACCAGCACGCCGGGGACGCGCACCTGCTGCGGCGGAATCGAGCCCGCGGCCACCACGCGCTTGACCTGCGCGATGACGAGCCCGCCGCTGTTGCGCGCCGCCACGGCCTGGTCGTAGACGCCGAGATAACCGCCCTCGTGCTCCATCGAGAGATTGCCCTGCTCGTCCGCCGTCGTCGCACGAATAATCGCCACGTCGACGGGGATGCTGCGCAGGTAGAGCCATGTCTCGCTGTCAAACTCCACGCGCTGGACGATTTCTTCGGTGGTGCACTCGTTCATGCGCCCGCCGAGCTGCTCTGGGTCGACAAAGGTGCCCATGCCAACTTTGGTCAGCACGCCCGGTCGCTTGGCGGCGGCCTCGCGGTGCAGGTGGTAGAGCAGCCCGCTGGGAATGTTGTAGGCCTCGACGCGATTCTCGTGGATCATCTGCCAAATTTTGGGCGAGGGCATCGACGACGGCCCGCTGGGATACGAACCCGCAATGATACGCTTGAGCAGGCCGTCTTGTGCCAGGTGGTCAACGCCGTCGATGCCGTACATGTCGCCCGCGGCGATGGGGTGAAGGGTGGTGAGATTGCGCGGGTGGCCGTCGCGGGTGAAGCGCTGGCCGATGGCGCGCAGCATGGCATCCGGGCAGCCGAGACCGCTGGACGAGCTGATGGAGACGGTGGCAGCGTCGGGAATGAGGGCGGCGGCTTGGTCGAGCGGGAGCTGTTTGAACACGGCGAGTGGTGGCTGTTGTTGGGAATGGAAGAACCTGTGGCCCGTCAGTTTAGGACGAGCCCAGAGCTCTGTCAAGCTGAACAAAAGCGCAGACAGCAATTCTCAATTAGCGCTTGGAACCGTGGGTAATCAGATTTGATATGCCTGTCTTTAAAAATCTGCGTTTACCTGCATCCATTTGCGGTTGAAATCTTCAAATCTTGAATTGCTAATTTGCCGCAGACGCCTCGGGCAGATTGTGTCTGCGGGAACGATCTGCTAAACTTTGCTGTTGTTTCCTTGTACAAAAGCAGCAATCCGTAACGATTATTTGATCAACGCCCATTTGATTTCCCAAGCGAAAGGATTTTCCCCTGATGGCGTATACGCGCAAAATTTTGACAGTCGCTAGCCTGCTGCTCGTCGTCGCGCTTGCCAGCGGCTGCGAGATTGTGACGTTGGACCCCTACGAGCCGCCCGCCGAGGCTGAAGGCACGCTCCCCCCCTCGCCGATCGATGAGGCGGCGGACGATTCGATTCTGGGCATCGCTCGCGATACGCCCGAACTGGGCACGCTTGTCGCTGCCCTGGCCGCCACCGACCTGCCGCAGACGCTGGCTGGCGAAGGCCCCTTTACCGTCTTTGCCCCCGTGGACAGCGCATTCGATGAGATCGATGTCGCGCTGCTGCTGGACGACCCCGATGCGCTGCAAAGCGTGCTGGAGAGCCACCTGGTCGTGGATGCGGTGGACGTGGAGACGCTGCTCAACATCAGCGGCGCGCTGACCTTTACCGGCGATGAGGTCGTGGTGGCGCAGGACAGCGGCGGCGACGTGTACGTCAACAACGCCCTGGTGACCACTGCCAACATCACTGCGACCAACGGCATCATCCATCTGATCGACAGCGTGATCGATCCGGCAGCGCTGCCCCCCGTCACCGCCGAAGCCATCGAAGTCGAACCGGCGGAGGCGCTGACCGACACGGCCACCGTGACGGGCACGGACGCTGTGACGGACGCTGTGACGGATACAGACGCGTTGACCGACACCAGCATCATTGTCGACGAAATTGTGGTGGACGTGCAGGAGGGGGTCTCGGCCACGGACGCCGTCACCGCTGCCGAAACGCTGACGGCTACGGACGCGGTGACGGGTGCGGAGGCCACGACGGAGACAGCAGAGCTAACCGATACCGATGTGGTGACCGTGGTCAACGTCACGACGGAGACGGAGGTGATGACCGACGCAGGTGCAATCACCGATGCAAACGTCATCACCGAGACGGCGGTGGCGACCGGCACCGTTGAATCCGCCACGGACGAAGCGGTGGGCGAGACGGTGGTGGACGATACAGATGGCCTGGACGTGATGGAAATTGTGGCCGTGACGGAAGGGCTTGGCACGCTGACGCAGGCGCTGGTGTCCACCGAGCTGAACGATATACTGCGCCAGCCGGGCCCCTTTACCATTTTTGCGCCCACGGACGCCGCCTTTGCCGCCCTACCCGAAGGCACGCTCGACGCCCTGCTCGCCGATCCAGCCGCGCTGGAAGCGGTACTCAACTACCACCTCGTCGTGGATGCGGTGGATGCGGAGACGCTGGTCGGCTACGGGGCGGCGTTTACCTTTACCGGCGGCACGGTCACCATTACACAGGCTTCCGACGGGACGGTGCTGATCAACGACGCAGTCGTGATCGCCGCCGACATCGAGGCCAGCAACGGCATCGTCCACGTAATTGATGCAGTGCTGCTGCCGCCGCAGTAAACAAAGCGGCGAGGCAGATTGTGCAACAAAAAAGCTCCGCCAACTGGCGGAGCTTTTTGTTGCGCAATCTGTCGTGGCTACATCTGCGCCACGGGCCGCGGCGCGTCAAACGTGACGTTGACGTGCAGCTTGCCCAGGCCGAAGTGGAACAGCCTGCGCTCGGCGCGGTTGGCGCGGTTGGCGCGTACAACCGCGTTGGTGCGGCGGCGCTGTTCGGCCTCGCGCAGCATTTCGCTGTGGCGACTTTGCGCCATCTGCATAGTTAACATATCCATTACTTTTTCTCCAAACTACTTTCTAATCGATTTTATTTTTCCAGTGCGAATACAAATCCGCACCAGCTTTGAAGGCATCGCAGCTAGTGCGCTACCGAAGATGTATTTTATCATCTCGCAGTTACAGGCGAAATACAAAACGATAGTGGCGCGGTGTATAAGAAAGATAGAGTTAGTACGACAATGAGAGTTCAAGAAATTGAGCAAGATTAACGCGGAGCTTGTCCTGAGCTCTCCGCGTCCCTGCGTTCCCACGTCAAAGTCTCTTTGCAGTGGGACATGGCGTAGTAGAAAAGGGCATAGTAGGATAGAGCGTGGTAGGATAGAGCGTAGTAGGATAGGGCTTAGGTTCCGTTGACATTTTGCTAAACGCGCTCGACCTCCCCTCTCCCAGCATGGGAGAGGGGCCGGGGGTGAGGGTCAATTCTCAGATGTCAACGGAACCTAAGGGAAGCGGCGGCGGGCGCGCTCCAGCTCGATGGCGCGGGCGGTGAAGCGATAGAGCTTGGCGGGACGGTGACCGCCTTGGCGCACGTCGCCCGTTTCCTCCAGCACGGGGGCTCCCTCCGTGCGCGTGGCGAGCATTTTGCGCCGAAAGTTGCGCTTGTCCAGCGTCTCGCCGAGCACGGCTTCGTAGACGCGCTGCAGCTCGGAGAGCGTAAAGCGGCGCGGCAGCAGCAGAAAGCCCAGCGCCGTCCACTCCAGCTTCCAGCGCAGCCGACGCAGCGCATAGCGCACGATGTCGTCGTGATCAAAGGCCAGCGTGGGCAGATCGCCGACGCAGCACCAGCGCGCGTCGCTGGCGTCGTCGCCGCCCTGCACGGCAATCTGGTCGACGCGATCTACCGAGAGCAGCGCAAAATAGGCCACGGACACCGTGCGGCCGCGCGGGTCGCGGCCCGGATCGCCAAAGGTGTAGAGCTGCTCGATGTAAAAATCATCGCTCACCTCGTCGACGCCCGTCTCCTCGGCCAGCTCGCGCCGCGCCGTGGCCTCCAGCGTCTCGTCCATCTCGACAAAGCCACCGGGCAGCGCCCACTGCCCGATAAAGGGCTCGCCCCGTCGCTGCACCAGCAGCACGCGCAGTTCGTCCTCGGCAAAGGTGAACAAAATCACGTCTGTCGTGAGGGCGGGGCGGGGGTGGGCATAGGTGTAGGAGCCGGCGTCGGTCGACATGGAGAAATTTTCTACCTCGTTAGCTTATAGCTGAGCTTGCTGTCTGAGCTTATTGTCTGCATGACACATTGTGCTGTGCCCTAATCCTAGAGCGATGGGGCGCGTTTGTCAAACAAAATGTTTCGCGGATGAGGGCTTTCGTGATAAATTTCTGACAGGCGGGCGCATCACGCGTGGGCGAGGACGTAGAGCACGCGATGTTGGCGCTGCGGCTGGCGGGGCGAGAGGGGGCTGAGCGGAACGTGCGCAAAGCACCGCCGCGCTTCCGCCGCTTCGATGGCGGTGGGCAGCGGGCGCAGCGCGCCATACGAAGCGCGCTGCAGCAGCGACGCCAGCAGCGGTTGCCGCGCCAGCAGCCTGGGCAGCGGCGTGTGGCCGAGCACAAAGCGCCGCAGCCGCAGCACCAACCGCTGGCGTCGCGAGCGCTCTTCGTCGGCAAACGCGCCAAAAAGCTGCACGCGACGGAACCCGGCGTTGGCCAGCAGCGTTGCCAGGGCATCGGCGCTGGGGTAGTGGGCGGTGAGCGCGCCGGGCACAAAGGCGGGCCACTCCGGGTTGCTCGTGCCGAGCAGCAGCAGCCCGTTGGGAGCCAGCACGCGCAGGGCATCGGCCAGAAACGCGGCGGGCTGGGGAAAGTAGTAGATAGCCTCAAAGCAGAGCACCAGATCAAAGCTGCTGCTGGCAAAGGGTAGCCGTTGCGCATCGGCGCGGGCCAAGCAGCCAGTGGGCTGGCGGGAATGTATCACGCCAAGCGAAGACTGCGCGTAGTCAAACGCAGTCACGTGGGCGGCAATGGTGCGCAGGGCGGGCAGGCCCAGCCCCGTCCCGCACGCCGCTTCGAGCACGCGCCGCCCCTCGGCGTAGCTCAGGGCCAGCCCGTAGCGGTGGTGCAGCCGCGCCCGCTGCTCGTCGTTTACCAACGTGCCAGGCTGCTCGGTAATGTTCGTATAGTCGTGTCGCATATGTCCTTCCTCAAAGATCAACCGGCTCCAAGCGACGCCAGGATAGTCGACGCCAGTATAGCCCATTCGACCGCCGCGCCGCACATCCAGCCGCGCCTCTCGTGGCGCAGCCTGTGGCAGCCGCTGATCTTTGCCGCCACGCTGCTCTTTATCGCGCTCTGGCTGCGCAGCCAGTGGCCCGCCCTGCGCGCCTACCCGTGGCGGCTGGATGGGCGCTGGCTCGCGCTCTCGACTGCGCTGCTGCTGGCGACGTGGTCGCTCGAAGTCGCCATCTGGCGACGGCTGCTCGCCGTGCTCAGCCGACCCGTGCCCTACGCCACGGCTTGGCGCATCTGGTTTCTGAGCACGCTTACGCGCTACATCCCCGGCAACGTCTGGCAGCCGCTGACGATGACGCTGCACTGCCGTCGCCTCGGCATTGCGCCGGAGGCAACGGTCGCCAGCATGGTGCTCTACCTCGCGGTATCGATGTTGGCCGTCGTACCGATTGGCGCTGGTTACTTTTTGTGGAGCGGCAACTGGGGGCTCTTTGACGTGGTGCTGGGCGAGGGCGTCGAGCGCGGCGTACTGATTTTGCTGGCCGCGGCGCTGCTGCCCGTGCTCCTCTTTGCCGCGCGACCGGGCTGGCTGCTGGGCGTAATCAACTGGGCGCTGCGGCGCGTGGGTCGGCCGGTGCTGACGGTCAAGCTGAGGGCCATTGAGTTCGTCGCACTGCTGGGGGCGAGCATCGCCGCCTGGCTCTGCTGGGGCGGCTCCTTTGCCGCGCTAACCTTTGCGCTGGGTGACTTTGCGCGCGGCGACCTGCTCGCCCTGGCTCCACACCTGATTGCCGTCTATGCCGTGGCCTACCTTATCGGCTACGCCAGCTTTATCACCCCCAGCGGCCTGGGCGTGCGCGAGGGCGCGATTTACCTGCTGCTGGTTCCGCTGCTGGACGGCGGCCTCGTCACCGTTGCCGCGCTGGCCATGCGCGTGCTCAACACGCTGGCCGAAGTCGTGACCGCAGGGGTGGCGCTGGCTTGGAGCGAAAAGACAAGCGATGATTAGCGTCCCCGGCACACGCCAGAAATCTTTTCATCTGCTCTCTACAGTGCGGCGCGTGCCGGGGACGCGGATTGGCACGACTCATATACGTTCACCGCTATGACCGCCCGCCGCCCCGCTCACCCCACTCTCTATCGACTCGCCCTTCTCGCGCTCGTCCTGGCCGCTTTTGCCCTGCGCCTCTACCGGCTCGATGCGGAGAGCCTCTGGTACGACGAAGGCGTTACCGCTTACGTTGCCGGGCTAAATCCCGCGGCCCTCACGCGCTGGACGGCGGCGGATATTCAGCCGCCGCTCTACTACTACCTCGTTGCGGCGTGGGGGCGACTCGCCGGGTGGAGCGAATGGGCCTTGCGCGCGCCCTCGGCCTTCTTTGGCACGCTGACCGTGCCGCTGCTGGCTGCCGTCGCCGCACGGCTCTTTGATCGACGGAGCGCGACGCTGCTCGCCGCGCTCATCACGACCGTGCATCCGTTTCTGATCTACTACAGCCAAGAGGCGCGCAACTACGCGCTGCTGCTGGCGCTGGGGGTGGGTGTTGCATATTGCATATTGCATATCGCGTATTGGGAGAAGCGGGGCGACGCAGGCCGTGGCGTGGAGCAACGCTGGTGGATTGTCTACACCCTTGGGGCGGCGGCGGCGATGTACACGCACTATTTTGCAGCGTTCTTGGTGCTCGCGCTCGCCCTCGTCGGGCTGATCTTCACGCCGCGTGCCCCGTTGCCCCGCCGCCATTTTGCCTGTCTAACCGTTAGCCATCTTGCGCTCCTAGCACTATACACCCCGTGGCTCTTCGTCATGCTGCGCCAGCTCGGCGGCGACGCCAGCTACCTGCCCGGCCCCTTCCGGCTCGACCAGGCGCTAGCGCAGCTGGCGACGGGGGCTGTCTATGGCGAGACCTATTTGCCATGGGGAATCAGCGCGTGGATTCCCCTGTCGATTGCGACGCTGCTCGCGCCGGTTGTGCTTTGGCGACGCAACCGGTCCGCCCTGCTGATCACGCTGCTGTGGATGATCGTGCCGACGGCGGGCGTGCTCGCGCTCGCGGGCGTTGTGCCCAAGTTTAACGTGCGCTACGCCAGCCTCGCCCTCCCCGGTCTGATTCTGCTGTGGAGTGGTGGCCTCTCATTCCCCGCCCAGTTGAAAATCTCAACCTCGGATTTGCGTCAGCAGTTCACGCACCACGCACTACGCACTACGCACTTGCTTGCCCTCCTCCTGCTCGCTACCAGCTTTCTCTACGCCAATCGCCTTTGGGCCGAGGACTCCTTCATCACCCGCTCCCAGTGGCGCGAAGTCGCCGCCTACATCCGCGACCACCGCGCGCCCGGCGACGCCGTCATCCTGAGCAGCGGCCACGCCTGGCCCGTCTGGGATTACTACGCGCCGGACATCCCCGCGCTGCGCCTGCCGGAGATCGACGTGCTCGACGTCAACCAGGTGCTGGGCTACACCGAAGCGGGCGAGATTCTGCGTACCGGGCTGAATGATGCGGATCGCGTCTGGCTCGTGGAGTGGCAGGATGAGGTGCTTGATCCAACGGGCGTCGTGCCGCTATTTTTATCGGAGGCGGGAGATGAGGCAAGGCTGGCAGACGCTGATTTCTGGCACATCGAGCTGGCGCGCTTCGACGACCTGTCGCCCGCCAACATCGACCCGCAGCCGCCACGCAACCTCGCCTTCAACTTTGGCGACGAGCTTATCCTGCTTGGCAGCCAAACCGGGTCCAGTGGCGACCTGCTGCTCTTCTGGCAGCTTGCACCCGGCGTGGATTCTCTGCGCCCCGATTACGAACTGGCGGGCGAGATGACCCGCGAAAGCGAGCTGGGTCGCGTGCGCTACGCCGATCTGCCCGACCAGCGACCCGCGGCTTATGCGTTCCCCACCAGCCGCTGGCGACCCGAACAAATTGTGGTCGGGCGGCTGGCGCTGGCGGAAATTTTGCCCGGCGCGCTGCCCGGCCGCTACACGCTGCACCTCACCGTCTACGACCCGGACGGCGACATCGCCGGGCTGGACGTGCTGGACGGATCGGGCAATCCGCGCGGCAAGCGGGTTGCGCTGGCGCTGGCCGTGGACGCGCCGCTGCCGCTGCCCGGCCAGGCCGAGCCGGCGCCGCCCAGCGCCGCCGCGCTTTCCACAGCGGTGGACGACGCGCCGAGCGAGGCCGAGCCGGGCCAACCCGTGCGGCTGGCGGTGACGTGGAGCGTGCGCGATCCGATAGCCGAACCGCCTCGCTTTGTGCTGCGCTGGCTGCAAAATGGTGAGACCCTCGTCGAAGAGGAGGCCGAGATTGCAGGCGCAGGCGACGCGTGGCGCCTGCTTGCCGAGGGCAGCCGATTCCGCGAAGTGCGCCTGCTGCGCCCGCCGCTTGATTTGCCGCCGGGTCAATACGATGTCGCCTTTGTGTGGACGGACCTGAGCGTGCCCAAGGCGCTGTGGCAGATTCCATTCACCCTCCTGCCCAGCACGCGCACCTTCGAGCTGCCGCCGCTGGCCCAGCCCACCGACGCTTCGTTTGGCAACACCCTCGACCTCGCTGGCCTCCTGGAGCCCCTGCCCGACCAGCTCGCGCCTGCCGAGCCGCTCTCCCTCTCGCTGGTCTGGCGCGCGCTCGACGCCCCACCCGCCGACTACAGCGTCACCGTGCAATTTCTGGACGACGCGGGCCAACCCGCCTCGCAGGCGGATGCGCCGCTGCCGGGCGGCTCGCGCAGCTGGCTGGCGGACGAAGTGGTGACGCAGACGGTGGAGCTGGTCGCGCCGGGCGAGCCGGGCACTTACCGGGTGATTGCGGCGGTTTACGAAGCGGATGCGCGCGGCCAGCCCCGCCTGGCGACGGAGAGCGGCGCGGACTTTGTCGAGCTGGGCACGCTTGAAATTTCCACTGCTTCAGCCCCGGCAGCGTCGGGCAACGATTAACCGGAATGGCTCATGTGAAGAAAGTGTGCAGCGGTTTTGGTGGACAGATCGCTGCCTCGCCCTCACCCCCGGCCCCTCTCCCACCGTGGGAGAGGGGAGAGGTTGGCTCTCTTCTCCCAGGATGGGAGAAGAGTTGGGATGAGGGCCGTCTGCACATTCCTTTAATGCAAGCTAACCGGAATTGCCACGTCTCCGCAACACACATTGTCAATCCGTGCGCTGTCGGGTAAACTTGTGCTTCTATCCCAAAACCAATGAGGAAACGAGGAACGGTTTATGGCAAATCAAAAAGTCACCACCCCGGACATTCAGCGCCCGCCCCAGGAGCTGATTGACGGTCTGCGCCATATCGGCAGCGCGACGGCCAGCGGCGAGCTGGCCCGGCTGGGCATCCGCGATCCGCAGATTCGTGGGCCGCTGCCGCGCACGCCCGGCGCCTCGGTCGTCGGCCCGGCGCTCACGCTGCAGTGCATGCCCAAGCGCGAGGACCAGTACAACGTGGACGAGTACAGCGACCCGGAGCTTCAGCTGCACCGCCACGTGCTCTACCACACGCAAGAGGGCGACGTCGTTGTCGTGGACGCGCGCGGCTCGCTGAGCAGCGGCATCTTTGGCGAGATGATGTTGACCTTTTTCAAAGGGCGCGGCGGCGCGGGCGTCGTCATCGATGGCTGCATCCGTGACTATCCCCACGCGCAGAATCTGGGGCTGGGTCTGTGGCTCACGGGCACCTCGCCCAACTTTCACACGCAGACGGACGTCTTCCCCTTTGCCGTCAACGTGCCGATTGCGTGCAACAACGTGCTCGTGATGCCCGGCGACATTATCGTGGCCGACGATGACGGCGTGGTCTGTGTGCCCGCCGCGCTCGCGCCGCAGCTCGTTCAAAAGGCAACCGCCCACGCCGAGTGGGAGGAATTCTCGCGCAAGCGCCTGGAGGAGGGCGGCCACCTGCGCGACTACTACCCCCTGCGCGAGGGCACGCCGCAGTGGGCGGAGTATGAAGCGTGGAAAAAAGAGCAGTAACCCGGTTCACCGGGTTTAGGCCAGCAAGCTGGCGGGCTTTAGCCGCCAGCGAACGCAGGCTACCATCCGGGTTTGATCAATGCCAAGCGCTAACCCGACGGCCAGCAAGCTAGCCCGCACAGGGACAAACGGTTAGCGCTGAAGCCGCCGGGTTTAGAGGCCCAGCCCGATGAACCGGGCTATAGCCTCTTGAACCCGGTTTGCCGGGTTTGCATCCGCAAGCTGGCGGGCTTTAGCCGCCAGCGACGGCGCACGCAAACCGCCTGCTGGTTTACGCCTAACTCGCCCACGCAGGCTGCTGGGCTTTAGCCACCAGCGAATAAAAAAGAGCCGCCGAGTTTCAACTCGGCGGCTCTTTCCTTTTCCTGGAATCTTGCCCTACTGCACACTCTCCACCGCATCTTGGCCGACGACGATGCGCACGTCGACGGGGCGCGTGCCGTCCAGCCCGTTGAGGTTGGAGATGTTGGGCTTGTAGCCCAGCGCCAAATCTTGGCCGAGCCGCTCGACAAAGCTCTGCGGCACGCCGTAGTTGATGATCAGCGTGTGGTCGTAATCGCTGCGGTCTGCGTCGCTGATCGAGACGACCTGCCAGCCCTGGCGCGTAAGCAGTTCGCTCGTGCGGGCGGCCAGGCCACCCGTTTCCGTGCCGTTGAGGATTTCCACGCGAACCCAGTCCGGTGTCGCCTGCGCCAGCGCGCCAGAATTCGGATCGACGGATAGTCTATCAAAATGCTTATCGACTTCGCGCCGAATAAACTCCGTATCGGGGTCAATCTGCCAGACTGTAAGATTTCCCTCATCGTCGTATTCCGTGTGTTCCCTGCCGTAATCTTTGTCGATGACCATGTCCTGCACGTTGTTGAGCGTGGCCGAATCGAGATGACGTGCCAACTCTACCATCGTTGGGAGTGGGATGTCCGTCTCAAAGTTATTGCTTAACGTGCGCAGCAGGCGGGGCGCTCGTACAACCAAATCATCAATCATCCCGACGCGCATCACCTTCTCAAAGACAGCGCGCACTACCTTCTGTTGGCGCTCGGCACGTCCGTAATCCGTATCAAAGCGGGTGCGCACATACTTGAGCGCCGTCGCGCCGTCCAGCGTTTGCAAACCTGCTTCCAGATAAAAGGGATCGTGTCCCAAATCGTTTGGTAGCGGATACACGGGATCGTAAATTGTGCGCTCGACGTTGACATCGATGCCGTCAATGATATCAATAATCTCAACAAAGCCCTGAAAGTCGAGCCGCACAAAGTGGTCGATCTCGTGGCCAAGCAGATTGCCCACCGTGCCCATCGCGCTTTCGGTTCCGTACAGCGCGTAGGCTTGATTGATTTTGGCGTGCCCGGTGCTGCCCGCAATCGGCACGTACAAATCGCGCGCCAGCGAAATCATGCCGATGTTGCCGTGCTGGGGATCGAGCGAAACGATGAGCATGGAGTCGGTGTTGGCGCTCCACGTGCCGCCGCCCGCGCGTGAATCCATGCCCATCACCAACACGGTGATCGGGTCGGGCGCGGGGGCATCGGCCACCGCATCGAGGTCGCCGTTGAGCACCGTCTCCTCGTTGGTGGCCGCCTGAATCTCCTGCTGCACCAGCTCCGTCACCTCCGGCAGCGGCTCGCTGTTGACGATGCGCGTGCGCGCCCAACCGTGCGCCTGCGTGCCCACCCAAACCGCCGCCAGCACAATCACCAGCCCGTAAATCCCCGCTACCACTGCCCAAATCGGGCGCTGCCCCGCCGGTTCCCGCTGCACGGGCGGATTGGCTTCGGCAGGGAAGGGTGCACTGGACACACCGGGCGCACCGGGCGCGCTCGCTGGCGGATAGGGTACGGGCGAGGAAGATTTTGGAGGTGGATAGTTCTGCTGCATAGATCGTTCTGTCTTCAACTCGGTCAATAGCTCGGTCGATAATTTGGTTAGTAATTCGCTCAATTTGCGGCCGCTGCGACAATCCTAATCCAGAATTATAGCACGATCTACACAAAATGCAGCAAGCCTTGGGCCAATCAGTAGGCGCAAACGGCCCCTCTTTTCATAAATCGCGTGCGTTTTGAAGGACTGAGCAAAAATCGGAGTCAAACGGTCCGCGTCGAGACTAGAACTCTCAGATTTGGCGAACGTTGATAAAAAGTATCGAAGACCATCAGCCACAAATTGCACGAATCAGAAAGAGCCACCCACAAAAATTTGTGCAATTCGCGTAATTCGTGGCTCAAGCCATTTTGAATTTGAGACTGCTGCGCCGAGCTCAAGGTGGGAACGGGGGTCGGTTGCGGGCGTATAAACATCTTACTCCAGCAGCGGATGCACAAAGAGCGCCCGCTTTGTCAGCAGGTAGATCCGCCCACCGGTTTCGTCTACATAGATGCTGCTGAGATTGCGCAGCGGGTTGGGGTCCTCCTCCGCGGCACGCATCTGATACTGATACTCGCCCTCGCTGTTGTAAACGAGCACGCTGCCCTCGTCTGCATCGGCGACGTAGATCGAGCCGCTCTCCTGCGCATCCACAAAGGCGTCGACGGGCTGCGAGAGCAGGCCCAGGCTGTTTTCCAGCTCGAAGGGGCGCTGCACGCCCTGGTTGTAGGGCAGCAGCCGCCCGTCGGCAAAGAGCAGCCAAATGTCGCCGTCGATCAGCATGTCGCGCAGGCCGCTTAGATTGACAAACGCCTCGCTCGCCTCGCCGCCGCCAAAGGTGTCGCTGGCAAACCAGGCGCTGGGCGGCTCGTCAAAGCCGCTGCCCGCGGGCGCATAGCGATAAATTTGCTGCCGCCCTTCATCGGCGAGGTAGACGTTGCCGTTGTAGGTCTGAATTTGGATGGGCACGTCCCACGCGCCCTGGTCGCCAAAGACGGCCAGCGTAGCCCCCTCCACGCGACCGTTGTAGCGGAATACGTTGTTGTTGCGGTCCAGCACGAGCAGGTTGGCGCGATCCTCGAAGCCGGGGTTGGGCGGCTGCCACGCCATGTCTTGCAGCATCCCCACCTGCGCCCCGCCCACCTCCTGCCCCTGCTGCAGCACAATCTCGCGCTGATCCTCGACGAGCTGCTCGTTCTGCTCGTCCAGCCGGAAGCGCTCCACCAGGTTGCGCCCGCGATCCAGCACGTAAATATCCTGGCCGACAACGAGCAGCGCGTGCGGATCGGCCTCCACCGGAAAGACGGCCAGCGGATTAACCAGGCCGTAGAGCGAGCGCACCTTGTAGAGCTCGCGCAGTTCGCCGTCGATGGCGACCTCCAGCTCATTGATTTCGTCGTCGCGCGCGCCCGTGATCGCCTCGGCCTCGCGCAGCGACTGGCGCGCGGTGGAGAGGGCGGACAGCGCGCCGCGTTCGTCGCCGTTGTCCAGCGCGGTGCGCGCGCGGTCAAAGTCCTGCGCCGCCGCCACCTTGAGGATGTTGGCATCCGCCGAGCGATTGTTCCCCTGCGAGACCGTCACCGCCAGCACAACCATCGGCACGAGCAGCGCGATCAGCACCGCGGCCAGGATGATGAGCCGCGTGCGCCGCCCGCTGGCCGCTTTGGGCGGCGTGAAAACGACGGTGGGGCGCACCCGCGGCTCGCGGTCCCCGTCTACCGGCGCGGCTGCGCTGGCGGCCGTGGGCGCGGGCGACGCCAGCGGATTGGGCGCGGCGCTGCCGCCGCGGTCGGGCAGCACGCTACGCAACAGGTTGCGCACGCTGTTGGCGCCGCCCCGCGTGAGCGCCGCCACCCGCTCGGCCACCCCAGCCGCTGGCGCGGTCAGCTCCCGCCAGTCTGCTCCCTCGTCGGGGGAAGCGTCCGCCGCGAAGGGCGCGCTCTCCGGCTGCGCGGCCAATTCGCCGGAAGCGGGAAACACCTGTACGGCAGCGGAGCCATCCGCTGCGCCGGTCGCGGATGTTTGTGATGGAGCGGCTTGAGACGGAGCGGCCTGAGACGGAGCGGCTTGGGGAGAGACCGTCTGCGTGGGAAATAAGGGCGCGCGCTCGGCGGGCATATCGCGCGCGGGCGGCGGTGCGTAGACCGATGTGGGCAGGCCGGGCGGTTGGCTGCTGGCGCGGGGCGGGAGCTCACGCGGGCTGGCTTCCACAGCAGGCGTGGAGCTGGCCGCTGCGCTTGGGGGGCGGGCGTTTGCCCCCTCGCTCGCCTCCAGCGTCAGCAGCAGGCCGGGCACAATTGCGCCGTCATCCATCTGCTGGCTAATCGTGCGCCACAGGTGATCGACCACCTCGTCGCGGGTGTTTGGGTTTGTGGCCGCCACCATTTCGGCCAGCGCGCGTGCGCCCACGTGCTCGCCCCAGCTGCCGCCGCCGAGAAAGAGAGCGTCCCCGTCGGAGACCGTTAACCGGTGCACGAGCGCGGCGGGATCGGGCGCATCGGCGTCTGCTTGGGTGGGCGAGGCGTTGGGCAGATCGGGCTGGGCGGGGTAGAGCTGGACGGCTTCCGGCGTGGCGGCGAGGGCAAAGCCTTCGCCCGTCGCCAGCACTGAAAGCTTCTCGCCCAGCAGCGCCGCGCAGACGATGTCGACTTCGAGGGGCTGCGGAGCGTTGGGGCGATGTTGGTCAAAGAGCGCCAGCGCCTGCTGCACGGCCTGCACCAGCACGGAAGATTGCGTGCCCTTGGCCGAGTAGTAAACGCGCTGCAGCGTGCTCAACAGCCGCTCGCTCAGCTGGACGCGCGTCGCCTCCGCCACCTGCAAGCGCCGCCCATCGGCGCGCCGCAGCTCGACGCAGGCGTAGAGGCTGCCGCGAATTGCCTGCCGCGTATCGACGGGCGGCTCGACGGCGCGCGTGCCCGTCGCGCGGTCGCTGCGCGGGTCGGCAATATCGAGGGCGGTGATGCGAAGGGAGGCGGGTCGATTGGATGGGCTGCTCATAGAAGGCGATTGTAGCGCGGAGCACAGGAGATTGTCAACTGCGGTTGATTTTTGGCGGAGGGTGGATTAAAATTAAGATAGAATGTGGGCAGAGGAGGAAAAGTTATGTTGACGGTCACGCGTGAAAAGGTAGTTGAGCTGGCTCAAGCGATGCCGCTAGAGAAGTTGGCAAGCTGGTATCAGTTTGGGCTTTTCTTGCGAACAAATCAAGATGAATTGGCAAGCGCCCAATTGGACATGCAGATGGACGCCCAGAACGGGCAAACCGAAGCCGAGTTGCTTGCTGAGTTGGCTGCTTGGGAAGCAGCTGGCGTGCAAGATTGGCTGGCCTTTGAAGTCAAGTTGTCGGAGCGACGTGCATTGATTACTCGTACCGAAAACGCCAAATTCCCAGCGCGAAGCACACCGCCGCAAAGCCCAGCAGCACCAGCACCGGCGTGATCACGGCTTCCGCGCCCGCGCCGCGCAGGATGATGGCCTTGAAGCCGTCCATCGCCCACGCCGTGGGAAACAGGTAGCCGACGCGCTGCATCGACTGCGGCAAAATCTCCAGCGGCCACCACGCGCCGCCCAGCGCCGCCGCTACGGTGGAAAAGCCGACCATCGCGCCTACCGCCTGATCCTCCGTGCGCACCAGCGTCGAGAGCAGGATCGCCAGCGCGACAATCGCCACGTCAAAGGCCAGCACGACGAGCACGAGCGCCAGCGGGCTGCGCCCCCACGCCACGCCAAAGAGAAAGCGCCCCACCAAAATCATCACGCCCATCTGAATCAGCCCGATCAGCAGTGGGCCGAGCATCTTGCCGCCCAGCAGCGCCCCGCGCGACAGCGGGCTGACGACGAGCCGCCGCAGCGTGCCGTAGTTGCGCTCGCTCACCAGCGCAATCGCAGACGAGAGAATCGTGATCATGGCAAACATCGTCAGCTGCCCCGGCGAGGATTGATCCGTGCCCAACGCAATCGGCGGCCCGACCGTGTTGGCCGCGTCGCCGCTCGCCTGGGCCACCGCCAGCTCGCTGGTGACGCCCGGCGCGCCATCCAGCTTCTCGCGCGCGGCCACCAGCGCATCTGCCAAGTACGCGTCGCGCTCGCCCTCCGCCACCAGACCAATCGCCACGCCCTGCGCCGTCGCCTCTCGCGCCACGTCGACCAGGCTCGTCGCCTGCGCCAGCACGAGATTGACCGCCTGCTCCAGCGCAATCGCTTCCTGGTCGACGCTGTCAACGTAGAGCTGTGCCGTCGATGGCTCGCCCTGCGCGAGCGTCTCGCTAAAGGTGGGCGGCAGCACGAGCACGCGGCCGTACACGCTTAAATCGGCCAGCGCGACCTCGCTGGTCGCGGGCAAATTGCTGCCTTCGTAGCCCCGCAGCGTCGTGGACTGAACCAGCCGCTCGGCGACAGACTGCGCGTAGTCACCGTTGCCGTCGGCGCTGTCCTCGTCGATTAGGAGCAGCGGCGTGCGCGCGTCCGCGGCTTCGCCCTCGGCGGAGCCGTCGTCGCTGATGGCAAAGCCGAGCACGGCGGTCAAAATTACCGGCATAATAAAGGCCATCACCACCACGATGGGCGTGTGAAAGGCCAGGTAGATGTCGTTGCGGGCAATGGCCCAGATTTTGGGAAGCATGATTTGTAAGGCGAAGCAGCGCTTCGCCCCGTGGTAGGGTTGGTTTTGCGTAAATTGCAAATGTAAATTCGCAGGCCGCGCGGGCGCGAAGCAGCGCTTCGCCTTACGCAAAGCGCTGCCGATAGAGCCATAGCCCCGCCGCAAAAAAGAGCGCCGTCATGGCCGCCAGCGCCGCGAGTTCCGGCCCCAGCGCGGGCAGCCCTTCGCCCTGCGCGAGCTTGAGAAAGCCGTTGACGCTCCAATAGTTGGGCGTCCACTGAGAAATCGACTGCATCCAGGCCGGAAAATTGCTCGCGGGGAGAAAGTTGCCGCCCACCGCCGCAAAGACCATCACGACAAAGGTGCTGATTGTGTTCGCCTCGCCCTCGCTGCGCGCAACCACGGCGATGAGCAGCCCCAGGCTGGTAAAGGCCAGCGTGATTAGGATCGCCAGCAGGGCCACGCCGAGCGGGTCACCCCAAACGAGTTGAAAGAGCAGCGTGCTGGCCACGAGCAGCGCGCCGAACTGGAGCGCACTGCTAAAAAAGATGCCTAGCAGCTTGCCGAGCAGCACCGAGCGCTGTCGCGTCGGCGTGGCGTTGAGGCGGTCGAAGGTGCCCTCGCGCCGCTCGCGCAGGATCGTGCGCGCCCCCTGCAGCGCGCCAAAGGCGACAAAGAGAATCGCCATGCTGGGGGCGAAGTAGGCCAGCACGTTGAAATCCGCGGCCTCTCCGCTGCCGTCCAGCAGCTCGACGGTCGCCAGCGAGGTGGCGGGGCCGATGCCCGTATTTTCCAGCGACTGCTGCGCTTCGATTTGGCCGCCCAGATTAGCCAGCAAGTTTTGCAGCACCGTCGAAAGCTGCGCCAGCGTTGGCGGCTGCTCGCTTTCGACAAGGCTTTCCAGCGTCACGTTGAAGCCCAGCGAGTTGGTGGCAAAGCCGCTCACCACCTGGCGCACAATGCTCTCGACCACCTGCGCGCCAATCGCGCTGCCGGGGTCGCTGTAGACGAGCACGTTGGCTTCTGGTGAATTGGCCTCTGCGGGCGCACTTTCTGCGGCGGCTGACTCCGTGGCTGGTTCATCCCCAAAGGTGGGCACGTTCAGCAGATTCGCCGTAAACGCTTCGGGGATGACGACGACGCAGCAGTACTGCTCGCCCCGCTGGACAAGCGCGCGGGCGGCGGCTTCGTCCTCCACCAGTTCGGCGTCTAGAATTGCGCCGAGCTCCTCGCTCGTCAGCACCTCGACCAGCACTTGACCAAAGGCGATGCCGCCGCCATCGCCAGCGCCGTTGCCAGCGCCGTCGCCGCTGCTTTGGACGAAATCGCCGGGGGCCGCGTCGTCCAGGCCGAGCGACGAGAGATCGAAATCAAAGAGGCCTGTCGGCAGCGACGCGCCCTCCGGTGCAAAGAGCGAAGCGAGGCTGCCGTCCGCGTCGAGCGGCTGCCCCGCATCGTGGTTGACGACGGCAACGGGCACGCGAAAGTTGGCGGTGGACGCCTCGTCGCCGCCGCCAAAGGCGAGGCCGAGGATCAGCGTCAGCGCAATGGGGGTGAGTAGGGAAAAGGCCAGCCCGGCCCGGTCGCGCAGGCGGATGCGGATGTCTTTGAGGGCGATGAGCAGGGGTTTGGGCATGGTGTCTGGTAGTTGGGCGGTGTGCTGCCTGTGGGGTGGGTCGATTATCTAAACCCCCTCCCAGCCTCCCCCAGCATGGGGGAGGAGCCGATTCTTCGTCTGCCGGGTCGCATCTCCCTCCCCAGCCTGGGGAGGGGTGGGGAGGGGTTGCCGGTTGGACTTACCCGAACCGAGATTAGTCGCGCAGCGCGCGACCCGTTAAGTGCAAAAACACCGCCTCCAAATTCGGCTCGCGGATATCAATGCTCATGACGCGGGCCCCACGTTCGCTGATCGCCGCAATGATCGACGGCAGGCGCGCGTTGCCGTCGTCTACTAGGAGCAGCAGGCCGCCCTCTTCGACGTTGACGCCGCTGACGCCGTCCAGCTCGGCTAGGGAGTGCACGGCCTCGTCGGTTAGCGGGTCGGCGAGGTCGAACCAGAGCGAATCGGATTCGCCGACGAGGCGAGTGAGTTCGTCCAGCGTGCCGAGCGCGATCAGCTTGCCGTGATCCTGGATGCCAATGCGGTCGCTCAGCTCCTGCGCCTCCTCCATGTAGTGCGTTGTGTAAACGACAGTCACCCCATCGCGGTTGAGCTCCTTGGTCATATCCAGGATGGCGCGGCGCGATTGCGGATCGATGCCGACCGTCGGCTCGTCCATAAAGAGCACGGCGGGCTTGTGCAGCAGCCCCGCGCCGATGTTGACGCGCCGCTTCATGCCGCCGGAGTAGGTGTCGATGCGGTCGTTGGCGCGCTCTGTCAGGCCGATGCGCGCGAGAATTTCGTCGACGCGGCGGTGTAGGTCGCGCCCGGCCATGCCGTACATCTGCCCCCAGAAGAGCAGATTGCGCCGGGCGCTCAGTTCGGGGTAGAGCGCAATCTCCTGCGGCACGACGCCGATCAGCCGCTTCACGGCCAGCGGCTCCTTTACCACCGAATGTCCACCGACGGTGCACTCGCCGGAGGTCGGCTCGATCAGGCCGCTCATCATGGCAATGGTGGTGGTTTTGCCCGCGCCGTTGGGGCCGAGCAGGCTAAAAATTTCGCCGCGCTCAATGGTGCAGGAGAGATCGTCGACGGCGGGCGGCTGCTTGGTATCGTAGCGCTTGGTTAGGTGGTGGAGTTGAATGAGGTGCATGAGGGCGTCGGCTGATGATTGATGGCTGGCAGCCGCTGCTGTTCTGAGGCAGAGCAGCGATGTTGTATTAAAGAAAAGACGCAAATTGTAAAAATCTATACGGTTCCGAGCTTGATTAGTTGCAGGTCGACAAAATCACATATCTGCATTCTGCGTGCTATCATGATTCCATGACCACCGACCGCTACCCCATCCCCGCCGCCACGCCCGAAGCGCCCCACCGCGTGGAGGACGAAATCAAGCGCAGCCGCTTCCTCACCAGCGTGGGCCACGCGCCCACGGTCGACGACGCGCGCGCCTTTGTCGACGCCGTGAGCGCCGAGTTCGCCGACGCCTCGCACAACTGCTGGGCCTACGTCGCCGGGCCGCCGGGCGACACGGCGCGCATCGGCCTCAGCGACGCGGGCGAGCCCCACGGCACGGCGGGTCGACCGATGCTTACCGTGCTGCTGCACTCCGGCATCGGCGAAATTGTGGCGGTGGTGACGCGCTACTTTGGGGGCACGCTGCTGGGGAAGGGCGGCCTGGTGCAGGCGTACAGCGGCGGCGTGCAGCTGGCCTTGGCGACGCTGCTCACGGTCGAACGCGTGCCCACCGCCGAGCTGACGCTGGTTGTGCCCTACAGCGCCGTCACGCCGCTGCAGCGTGCACTGCCTGAATTTGAGGCCGAGGCGGTGGACGAAGCGTACGCCGTCGACGTAACCTATCGCATCAAGCTGCCGCTTGAACAGGTCGAGCCGCTGCGGGCATACGTAATCGAATTGACGAGCGGGGCGGCGCTGATCGAGGTGGGCGAACAAGCCGCGTAACGCAGCAACATTTTTGCTTTGCTTGGGTATAAGGCTGCTCCAAGAAAATAAATATCCCATCGGTGAGTCGAAGTGACTGTCACGGCCCTCCGTCAGAACGGGTTGCCAACAAGATAGTGGGCGTGACTGTCACATCTGATGGAATAATTTAATTCTTGGAGTGGCCTAAATTGATGGGGTAGATGGGTAGATAGAACGCGGATTGGGCAAATCAAGCGGATGAAGACGGATAGAAGAATCCGTGTCCATCCGCTTAATCCGTTCAATCCGCGTTCTATGCTTGAGCGTTGACCATCAAAATTCTCCACAAATGCCCTAGACAAATCAATTTATCTGTGCCACAATAAAGTTTCTTACACAGCGCAGCCCAGTTTGGCCCGTGGATTCCGGCCCGTTGATCCGGCCCGTCGAGCTGGAAAGCGAGGAAAGGAGGAGCGTGATGTGGCGCACTAAACATTTCAGTCAAACCTATACTCAGAGCGGTTAGTCCCTGCCTACGTGCAGGGACTTTGCTTTTTTGGACAACATCTAAAAACGGGGGCACAGCCAGGGAGAATTCTTATGCAGCGAACCAAAACACAATCACCAGCCGACAAGCAAAGCGAGCCGTCGCTCGACGATCAGCCGCCGGATGCGCAGGCCACGCCGACGCAGCCCACGCGCCGCGAGGGTCTGCGCTTTTTGCTGCGCTACGCAAAGCCTTATCGCCTTGCGCTGCTGCTGGGCACGCTCTACGCCATCATCGGCGCGGGGGCCAGCGCCTACAGCCCCACGGTGCTCGGCAACGCGGTGGATTACCTCGACCGGCTCAATGAACTGGGCGAGGTGATCGACGGCGAGAACCTGCGCGTGCTGGGCCTCTACGCGCTGGCGCTCGTTGGCCTGGCGGCGACGCTGGCCGTCTTTCGCTACGCCTTGCGCATGTTAACCGGGCGCGTCGCCGCGGGCGTCAGCTACCAGATGAGCCGAGATTTATTTGAGCAGCTGCTCGGCTTCGACCGCGAAACGCGTCAGCAGTACGGCACGGGCGACCTGCTTTCGCGCGCCACCAGCGACTTTATCTACATCTGGCGCTTCTACAGCGCGGGCTTTCAGATGTCGATCCACGCCTTCTTCCTGCTGATCATCGGCTGCCTGCTGATGGCGCGCAGCAGCCCGCTGCTGGCCGGGCTGATCATTGTGATGCTCTCGATCAGCATCGCCATCCAAATTCGCTTTGGCGGCTCGATGCGTCGCGCGTTTGAGCGCGTGCAGGCCGAAATGGCCAGCATCTCCGAATTTGCCCAGGAGCACCTGAACGCGGCGCGCATGTTGCGCGCCTACGCCCAGGAAAAGCCGGTGGGCACGGCCTTTGCACAGGCCAACCGGGAGTATGTGCAGCAAAATTTGAGCTTTGTGCTGCGCTCCGGCCTCATCTCGCCGCTGCCCCGTCTGATGGTGCAGCTGGCGGCGACCATCATCATCTTTGTTGGCGGCCTGCTGATTCTCAACGAAACGCTCTCGATTGGCGTCTACGTTCAGTTTGTCTTCTACCTCGGCCTGCTCAGCAGCGGCGCGCAGATGATCACCGGCTCGTTCGAGCGCCTGCAGCAGGGCAGCGCCGCCGCCGCCCGCATCGGCGAACTGCTCGACCACGATTCGCGCATCCACGATGAGCCGGACGCCAAGGCCGTGGCGCTCAAGGGCCACATTCGCTTTGAAAACGTCGGCGTCTGGGCGGAAGATCAGAACCGCTGGCTGCTGCGCGACATCAATCTGGAGATTCCCGCCGGCACGACGCTGGGCATTGTGGGGCCGACGGGCGCGGGCAAGAGCATGTTGATCAGCCTGCTGGGCCGCATCCACGATCCGGATGAGGGCAAGGTGATCATCGACGGGCTGGACCTGCGCCAGATCAAGCTGGATGCGCTGCGGCGCGGCGTGGTCTACGTGCCGCAGGAGACGCTGCTCTTTACGATGCTGCTGCGCGAAAACATTGCGCTGGGCGTTCCCAACACGCCGGAGCCCACGATCTGGAGCGCCATGCAGCAGGCGCGGCTCACCAACGATTTGCCCCAGCTCCCGCACGGGCTGGACAGCATGGTCGGCGAGCGGGGCACGACGCTCTCCGGCGGACAGAAGCAGCGCACGGCGATTGCCCGCGCGCTGGTGCGCAAGCCGAGGGTGCTGCTGCTGGACGACGCGCTCGCCAGCGTCGACATGAAGACCTCCGCCGAGATTATCAGCGAGCTGCGCGCGGCCCAGGGCAAGCAAACCTGCGTGATCGTCAGCCAGCGGTTGGCCGCCGTGCAGGAGGCCGATCAGATTGTGGTGCTGGACCACGGCCGTATTATCGAGCGCGGCACGCACGCTGAATTGCTGACCCAGGGTGGCTTTTACGCGGAGATGTACGACCGGGAAATTGAACAAGCAGAAGATGTCGCCGACCAAATCATGGTCGAGCCGGCCAAGGAGGTGGCGCGATGAGCGGCCCATATACAAACGGAAAACCCAAAGAGCAGGCGGCCGAAAAGCCAGCCAACGGCGAGCCGAGAATCGACGAATCACGCTACGGCGCGGATGTGGCGGCCAACGAAATGATTGCCGACCGGCTCAATCAGCAAAATCTCAGCCAGGATAGCGCCCTGCTCAAGCTGCTCGCCTCCGTGCTTGCGCCCTACAAGGGCTGGATGATTCTGGCGCTGGTGCTGATGGTAGCGGTGGCGAGCCTGAACGCCGTGCCGCCCTACCTGCTCGGCCAGGCCGTCGACGGGCTGCGCGCCAGCACCGCCGACGAGACGGCCAGCACCGAAGCAGCCGCACCTGGTGCAGCCGATGCTGGTGCAGCCGATGCTGGTGCAGCCGATGCTGGTGCAGCCGATACCGGTGCAGCCAACGAGGCAGCAACCAGCGGGACGGCCACCGGCGAGGCCGCTGCAGAGGCCGACAGCGAACCGCTAGTCGACCCCATTGATCGGGACGGGCTGCTGCGGCTGGCGCTGCTCTACGGAGCCGTCGCCATCGGCATCTTCGTGCTGACCTTTGCCTACACCTACTTTCTGCAGCAGGCGGGCCAGCGCGCGCTGGCCGATTTGCGCAGTCGTCTCTTCAACCACATTCTCACGCGCGACAACGACTTTCTCGCGCGCGTGCCCACCGGCGATCTCGTGGCGCGGCTGACCAGCGATGTCGACACGCTCAACGCCGTGCTTTCGCAGAGCGTGGTGGTGGTGCTGGTGGAGGGCTTTACACTAATCGTGATTGTCGTGGTGATGCTGGCGCTCAACTGGCAGCTGGCGCTGATTTCGCTGGCCATACTGCCCGTGGTCGCCCTGGTGACGCGCTACTTTCGCGAGCGCATCCGCCGTTCGTCCACCGGCGAGCGCGCGGCCCTGGCGCGAGTCAGCGCCTTTCTCAACGAGCACATCCACGGCATGGATGTGGTGCAGCTCTTTGGCCGGCAGCAGGAGAGCGAGCAGGAATATGACGGCTACAACGCGGGCTACCGCGAATCGCTGATCGATCTGCGCCGCCACAGCGCCGTCTTCCTTTCGGTGCAGGAGGTGCTGGTTGCGGTGGGAATTGGGCTGATTTTGTACGGCGGCGGGCGCGGCGTGCTGGCGGATTGGGCAACCCTGGGCGTGCTGGTGGCCTTTGTGCAGTACACGCAGCGGGCCTACCAGCCAGTGCTCCAGCTTTCGCAGCAGTACAACGCCATCCAGATTGCGCTGGGCGCGGCGGAGCGCATCTACCGCATGTTGCAGGAGGAATCCGAAATCAGCAGCCCCGCCGAGCCGACGCCGCTGCCCCTGGGCGACGCCCGCACCCGCGGCGACATCCGCTTTGAGAACGTTCACTTTGCCTATGTCGAGGATGAGCCGGTGCTGCGCGGCATCGACCTGCACATCCCGCCGGGGCAGACGGTCGCCGTCGTCGGCGCGACGGGCGCGGGCAAGTCCAGCCTGGTTGCGCTGCTGGCGCGCAACTACGACCCCCAGCGCGGCCAAGTCAAGCTGGACGGCATCGACCTGCGCGAGCTGGATTTGGACATTCTGCGCCGCGCCGTCGCCGTCGTGCCGCAGGACCCGGTCTGCCTGGCGGGCACGATCCGCCACAACATCTGCCTCTACCGCGATGACGTGTCCGAGCAGCAAATGGTTGCTGCGGCGGAGGCGACCAACGCGGCGCGCTTTATCGAAGAGCTGCCCGGCAGCTACGACTTTGAGATTCTCGCCGGTGGCGCCAACCTCTCGCAGGGGCAGCGCCAGCTCCTCGCCCTGGCCCGTGCGCTCGCCCTCAGCCCGGACGGCGTGCTCGTGCTGGACGAGGCGACCTCCTCGATCGACACCGCCACCGAAGCGCTGATCCAGGACGCGCTCGACCGCATCCTGCGCACGCGCACCAGCCTCGTCATCGCCCACCGCCTCAGCACCGTCCGCAGTGCCGACCGCATCATCGTCATGGATCGCGGGCGGATTGTGGAGGATGGGGATCACGTGAGCCTGCTGGCGAAGGGCGGCTGGTACGCCCGGCTGCACCATCACCAGGTCGTGCCGGAGGAGCTGTCGGCGAATGGACAGGTGAGGGTGGCGGCGTAATGGCCGGCTAATCGATAATCGGGGCGTTGTTCAAGCCGTTGCTGGATGAACAACGCCTCCGTCAACGCCGCTGCCGCGCTGGCGAGCCGTCGCCAGCGCGAGAGCACGCGAATGGCCGCCAGCAAAATCAGCGTCACCGACACGCCCTCTTCGGCGACGATGCCCGCCCTGGCAAAGAGTGCACGCGTAGATTTTGCATAAATTGCGGAGCCAACCGTTGCCGCTTTACAACATCATAACGTTTTCTTAACACTTCCATAACCTTTCACCGCCACGACCTTAACGTGGGCGGGCTACGTTGGCTGGGTATCAAAATTCAGCGAGCGACCCCGACCGCCCATGTTACAAGTCACGCGCCCGACCAGCCGCACAGAGCGCAATGAATGGCTGCTCTTTCTGCTGCTCGTTGGCCCCAACCTCATTCTGTTTGGTCTCTTTACCTACTGGCCGCTCGTCTACAACGGCTACCTCAGCTTTGTGCGCTGGGATTTTCTGGGCCCCCGGCGCTGGGTCGGCTGGGAGAACTACACGCGCCTCTTTACGGACTCCTCGTTTGGCGAAATCATCCTCAACACGGTCATCTTTACCTTTGGCTCCATGGCAATTTTGTTCGCGCTGGGGCTGGCGATTGCGCTGCTGCTCAACCAGCCGCTCAAGGGCCGCAACGCCGTACGCGCCGTCGTCTTTAGCCCGGTGATGTTGAGCGGCGCGGCGATCGGTATCGTCTGGCTCTACATCTTTGATCCGCGCTACGGCCTGCTCGACATCTTTATCAGCGGCGTCGGGTTGAAATCGCCCAACTGGCTGCTTGAATCGGGCTGGGCCATGGCGGCGGTGATCACCGTCCACGTGTGGAAAAACATCGGCTATGCGGTGGTGATTTTCCTGGCGGGTTTGCAGGGCATTCCGCGTGGACTCTACGAAGCGGCCACGGTCGACGGCGCGGGCGGCTGGGCGCAATTTCGCTACGTCACCCTGCCCGGCCTCTCGCCAATTATGTTCTTTCTGCTGGTCACCACGATCCTCGGCGGCTTTCAGGCCTTCGACATCATCCACGTGATGACTGAGGGCGGGCCCGTGAACGCGACGACGACGCTGATCTACTACATGTACGAGGAGGGTTTTAGCGCCAGCCGCGCCGGTCGCGCCGCCGTCTCGGCGATGACGCTCTTTATCGCCATGCTAATTTTCACGCTGATTCAGATGCGCTACAGCGAGCGTTCGGTGAATTATGCTTAATCGTCACGAACACCTTCGCAAATCCCTTGAGGAGTGCGCACGCCCACGTGCGCGCGGGTCGACGAGGAGCGCGCGAATAAAATCAATCAGCGTAGATCCGGCACGGGGCGTGCCTACTCCTCAGTTATTGGCAAATTGGATCAAGTTTTAACGATGCTGCAAAACGAAGTCGCTCAAGCCGAATTAGCCGAAATCGCCGCGCCCCAGATTCATCGTCGGGGCCGACGAGACGCGCGCGTCTCCAGCCGGTGGGCCGGGCAGCGCAACGTGTGGCGGCAGCGGCTGGCGGGCTACGTCGGCATGGCGATTTGTCTGCTGCTGATCGGGCTGCCCGTCTACTGGATGATCATCGGCGCGTTCAAAGAGTCGCGCGAAATTTACCAGCTGCCGCCCACGTGGTTTCCGGCGACGCTCAACTTCGCCAACTTTAGCCGCGCGTGGACGGTCGTCCCCTTTGATCGCTACTACCTCAACACCCTCATCACGACCTTCTTTGGCAGCGCCTTTGAAATTTTCTTTGCCGTGACGTCGGCCTACGCCTTTGTCTTCCTGCGCTTTCCCAAGCGCGAATGGCTCTTTTTGATTTTGCTCTCCGCGCTGATGATTCCGGGCCAGGTGGCGATTTTGCCCAACTACCTGACCATGGGGCGCTTTGGCTGGATCAACACCTACCAGGGCATCATCCTGCCCGGCGCGTCCGTGGCTTACGGCACGTTTCTGCTGCGCCAATACTACCGAACGCTGCCCCGCGAAATTCTCGACGCCGCCAAAGTCGACGGCGCGGGCCACCTGCGCACGCTCTGGTCCGTGGTGCTGCCCCTCGCGCGCCCGGCGGTGATCACCTTTGGCCTGCTCAGCATCGTCGCCAAGTGGAACGACTACCTCTGGCCGCTGGTCATTACCACTACGCGCGATATGCGCGTGCTGCCCATCGGCATCCGCTGGCTGATGGTCGAGGAGGGGACGATTGAGTGGGGCGTGGTGATGGCTGGTGCGCTCTTTGTCGTGCTGCCTGTGGTGATTGTGTTTTTGTGGGCGCAAAAGTACATCGTCGAAGGCATTGCGGCGGGGGCGGTGAAGGGGTAAGAACCCCACCCCAGCCCTCCCCAATTTGGGGAGGGAGCCGATGCTTCGTCGACTGTGCGGTTGCGTCGAAATAAGAAACGCTCAACGCAACTGGCTCGACTACAGGCCCCCTTCCCCCGCACGCAGAGGAAGGGCCGGGGATAGGGGTCAACACAATTTACGCCTTGAGCTTTGCGATTTACCAGCCGCTTCTCCAACAAGCCCGCGTAAATCGCAAAGCTGAATTCGTAAATTCAAATTTAAAAGGAGATCTCCCGAAATGACTACCAAAATTAGCCGACGTCATCTGCTCAAGGGCATGGGCGCGGGCGTTGGCGTGCTGGCGCTGGCCGCCTGCACGCCCGTCGCCCCCGATGCGACCAGCGACAGCGCTGCCGGTGACGCCGCCGCCCCCGCCGCCGAAGCCAGCAGCATTCTGCTCTGGAGCAGCTTCTCCGGCACCAACGGCGAAGCCGAACAGACGCTCGTCGACCGCTTCAACGAGCAATTTGAGACGCAGGTGGAGTACCAGGTGCAGGGCAGCTACGAAGAGACGGCGCAGGCCGTGGGCCGTGCGCTGGCGGCGAACAACGCGCCGGACGTCTCGCTGCTGAGCGACGTCTGGTGGTTCCGCTTCTACCTGAGCGAGAATCTCGTGCCGCTCGACGAACTGCTCGAAACGGCCAATGTCGACGTGAGCGACTACCAGGACTCGCTGATCAACGAAGGCTTGCGCGAGGGCACCCACTGGTGGATTCCCTTTGCCCGCAGCACGCCGCTCTTCTACTACAACCGCGACCTGTTCGCGGCGGCAGGCCTGCCCGACCGCGGCCCGGAGACGTGGGCCGAATTTGGCGAGTGGGCTCCGCAGCTCAACCAGGGCGACGTGGCGGCCTTTGTCCACCCGGACAGCGCCAGCTACATCGCGTGGCTTTTCCAAGGCGTGGCTTGGCAGCACGGCGGCGCCTACAGCGATGGCTTCGACATGTCGCCGATGACGAGTGCGGAGACCATTGAGGCCGGTGAATTCTATTCGGGCACCGTCCACGAGATGGGCTGGGCGCGCCCCACCAGCGACATCGGCGCGGACTTTGTCAACGGCCAGGCGGCGGCGATGATGGCCTCGACCGGCTCGATGGGCGGGCTGCGCGAGAACGCCGAGTTTGACTTTGGCACGGCCTTCCTGCCCGAAGCGGAATTCTTTGGCTGCTGCACCGGCGGCGCGGGCCTCAGCATCCTGACGAGCACGCCGGAGGAGAATCGCCAGGCGGCGATGGAGTACATCGCCTTTGTCTCCAACCCGGAGAGCACGGCCTTCTGGGCGCAGAGCACCGGCTACATGCCCGTCCGCAAGAGCGCGGCGGAGGGCGAAGAGATGCAGACTTACTACGAGGAATTCCCCCAGTTCCGCACCGCCGTCGAGCAGCTGCCGCTGACGCGCGCGCAGGATGCCGCCCGCGTCTTCATCCCCAACGGCGACCAGATCATCGGCGCCTGGCCTGGAGCGCATCACCGTGCAGAATGAAGAGGTCGCCGCGGTCTTCGCCGAGGTACAGGCTACGCTGGAAGAGGAAGCCGGGCCGGTTGTCGAGCAGCTGGAGACGATTGAAGGGTAGCGCTAAACGCTTTGTGAAATCAAGTTGCCGGTAAGAGATTGGTAATCGATAATTAGAGATTGGTTCGACGACATCTCCAATTATCGATTACCAATCTCTATTTACTTTCCATCGCAAGGAGCCATACCCATGACCGACCACACCCTCCCCCTGCTCGGCGCGGCCCTGCGCATCAGCGAGCTGACCGACCACGCCGACTGGCTCATCACCCACCAGCGTGACGTGGAGATTCAAGACACCGCCTCGCCCGACGTGCTCGACGGCGACTGGCAGCCGCTGCTGCGCCAGGCGCGCGACGTGCTCGACGGCCACACCGGGCGGCTCGGCATCCACGGCCCCTTCACCAACCTCACCATTATGGCGCGCGATCCGAAAATTCGCGCCGTGGTGCAGGAGCGCTTTCGGCAGGCGCTGGAGTTTGGCGGCGAGCTGGGCGCGTCGCACATGGTCGTCCACAGCCCCTTTGAATTTTTTGGCGGCCCCTTCCTGCCCCACTCGGCGGGCCACGGCTTGGCCGACCAAATTGAGATCGTCCACGAAACGCTGGACGACGTGCTGCCGCTGGCGCAAAAAATTGGCTGCACGCTCGTCGTCGAGTGTATCTTTGACAAGAACCCGGCGTCGATTCGCGCCCTCGTCGAATCGTTCAACTCCGAGTCCATCCGCATGAGCATCGACGTAGGCCACGCCTTTATCAAGCACCTGGAGGGCGGCCCCACGCCCGACGGCTGGGTCCACGCCGCGGGTTTGCTGCTTGCGCATTTGCACCTGCAGGACACCGACGGCCAAGCCGATCGCCACTGGCTGCCCGGCCAGGGGGCGATCAACTGGTTTGCGCTCTTTCAGGCGCTGCGCACGCTGGATGTCGGGCAGACGCCGCGGCTGATCATCGAGGTGCGCGACAAGGCAAGGATTCAGCGGGGGGCCGAGTGGCTGGCGTCGCAGGGGCTGGCGCGGTAGGGAAGGCTGGCGTTGACGGGATGAATCGGTACTGATTGAGGCGCGCCGTGATGCTTTTGGTGCGTCCGCGTGAAATTGTAACGGCTGTGATTGAGGGTAGGCGGCACAAGTTGGAAAGCTTGTGCCGCCTACCCTCAATCCTTTTGCCCAACCCGCCCCTTCGTGCTACACTTCGACCTCCTCACACGATGTTAGGCTATTCCAAGAAAATAAGTACGCCACGGGGTAGCGTCCCCGGCACGCGCCAGCAGCGGCTGTTTTCGACGAAAACCAGCCGCTTCTGGCGCGTGCCGGGGACGCGGATAGGCGGCATATTTAATTCCTTGGAATAGCCTTACAACATCAACTGAATAACCGAATTAACCAACCAATACTTCCGATTAAAGGAGAACTCCACCATGAAACGAACTGCCATGTTTTGGCTGTCGCTGCTGCTCGTGCTGACGTTTGTCGTCAGCGCCTGTGCGCCTGCCGCCGCGCCCGCAGATTCTGCTGCGGAGCCGGATACCGTGGACACCACCGACACCACGACCGACACCACCGCCACCGGCGACGCCGCCGCCTGCGAGGGCAGCATTGCCGTGCTGCTGCCGGACAGCGCCTCCTCCGCCCGCTGGGAGGCGGACGACCGCCGCTTCCTCGGCGAGGCCTTTGACGCGGCGGGCGTCGAGTACACAATCACCAACGCCGAAGGCGATGCCTCGCAGATGCAGACGCAGGCCGAGCAGGCCATCACCAACGGCGCGCAGGTGATCCTGATGGTGAACCTGGACAGCGGCTCCGGCGCGGCAATCATCGCCCAGGCGCGCGAGGCCGACGTCGCCATCATCGACTACGACCGCCTGACCATCGAGGGCGAGGGCGCGGATTTTTACGTGAGCTTTGACAACGAGGCCGTGGGTCGGCTGGAGGGCGAGGGCTTGGTCGCGGCGGTGGAAGCCGCCGGGCTGGAGAACCCCAACGTGGCCGTGCTCAACGGCTCGCCGACGGACAACAACGCCACGCTCTTCAAAAATGGCTACGACGGCGTGATCAACCCGCTCTTTGAGAGCGGTGAGTGGACCGAAGTCGACGATCAGTCCGTGCCGCAGTGGGACAACCAGCAGGCGCTGGTAATCTTCGAGCAGATGCTGACGGCGGCGGGCGGCGAGATCGACGCCGCGATTGCGGCCAACGATGGCCTGGCGGGCGCGGTTGCCGCGGCGCTGGCCAACCAGGGCTTTGATCCGATCCCCGTCACGGGCCAGGATGCCACGGTCGAGGGCATCCAGCGCATTCTCTCCGGCGAACAGAGCATGACGGTCTACAAGGCGATCAAGGCCGAGGCCGAAGCGGCGGCGGAACTCGCTGTTGCCCTGCTCTGCGGCGAAGAGACTGCTGGCTTCGTGACGGGCAGCGTGGACAACGGTACGAACGAAATCCCCTCCGTGCTGCTGGAGCCCGTCTCGGTGACGCAGGACAACATCGCCGAAACCGTTATCGCCGATGGCTTCCGCACGTGGGACGAGATTTGCGTGGGCGAGTACGAGCAGTATTGCCCCGAGGATCGGTAAGTCTCCAGGAGCAGCTAGCGGATTCTGCGGATTTTGCGGATGAAGACGGATCAGGAAATCCGCTTTAATCCGCAAAATCCGCAAAATCCGCTAGCTGCTTTCAATTCCAACAAGGATAGACTATCGTGCCAGACAATCCCATCCTTCGCCTGGACGGCGTTTCCAAAAGCTTTGGCGCGGTGCAGGCGCTCTATCAGGTTGACTTTGCGGTGCGGCCCACCGAGGTGATGGCGCTCGTCGGCGACAACGGCGCGGGCAAATCGACGCTGATCAAGGGCATCGCCGGCATCCACGCCTTTGACGAAGGGCAAATTTACTTTGACGAGCAGCCCGTCACTATTCAAAATCCCAAGGAGAGCGCCGACCTCGGCATCGAAGTCGTCTACCAGGATTTGGCGCTGGCGGACAATCTGGACGTGGTTGCCAACATGTTCCTGGGCCGCGAGCGCACGCAGCCGCGCTGGCAGCTCGATGAAACGAGCATGGAGCGCGCCGCCCTCGAAACGCTCGCATCGCTCTCCGTCTCGACGCTGAACTCGGTGCGCACGCCCGTCGCCGGCCTTTCCGGCGGCCAGCGGCAGGCGATTGCCGTGGCTAAGGCCGTGATGTGGAACTCCAAGCTCGTGATCCTCGACGAGCCGACCGCCGCCCTCGGCGTGGCTCAAACGCGCCAGGTGCTCGACCTTGTCAAGCGGCTGGCCGGGCAGGGGCTGGCCGTCATCCTGATTTCCCACAACCTGCACGACATTTTTGAAGTCGCCGACCGCATTCACCGTGCTGCGGCTCGGCCAGAACGTGGGCGTCTTCGAGACGAGCCAAACCAATCAGCAAGAGGTGGTGCAAGCCATCACCGCGGGCACGATGACGAGCGTGCCCGGCATGGAAGCCGAGGCCGCATGAGCGCAGCAACCCCCGGCACAACCGGTTTACAAAACACAGAACGCCAATCGATTGGCGGCTACGTTTCCCACTATTTCCGCCGCATCCGCCAGGGCGACCTTGGCTCCCTGCCGATTATCCTGGGGCTGATTGCGATTGCGATTATTTTTCAAACGCAAAACGAAAATTATCTGACGGCGCGCAACTTCGTCAACCTCGTCGTGCAGATGGCGGGGATTACGACGATTGCGATTGGCGTCGTCTTCGTGCTGCTGCTGGGCGAGATCGACCTGTCGATTGGCTACACGAGCGCCGTCGCCGCCGTGAGCGCCGCGCTGCTGATGAGCCCCGGCTACGGCTGGCCCTGGTTTTTGGCCGTGCCGCTGGCGCTGCTCGTTGCCGCGGGAATTGGGCTGGTGCAGGGGATGATCATCACCCGCTACCAGGCGCGGCTGTGGCTCGTGCTAGTGGTCACCTTTGTGGTGGCGCTGCTGGTCGACATTTTCCCTGCGTTCAACAGCGAAGCGGGGGTCGCTGGCGCACTGCCGCGGGCGCTGGTGCAGGCCGTCATCGTCACCGCGATTGTCGGCGCGCTTTACTGGTTTGTAATCCGAGGCACGGAAGTGCCCTCATTTATCGTCACGCTGGCCGGGCTGCTGGCCTGGAACGGCGTCGTCCTGCTGATGGTGGGGCGTGCGGGCACGGTCAGCATCTCCAACACCGTCGTCATCGGCATCACCAACACCTACCTGCCCGAGCTCGTTGGCTGGTCGATTGCGAGCGTGATCGTTTTGGGCTACGCGGCGATCCAAATTTGGCAGTGGAATACCCGACGCAGCCAGCAGCTCACGACGCGGCCCATTGTGTTTATTGCGCTGGAAGTGCTCGTCCTCGCGGCGCTGGTGGGCGCGGCGGTCTACGTCGCCAACCTCGACCGCGGCGTGCCGGTGATTGCGCTGATTCTGCTCGTGCTGCTGGTCGGCTTTAGCTATCTCGCCACGCGCACGCCCTTTGGCCGCTACGTCTACGCCGTCGGCGGCAACCGCGAAGCCGCGCGGCGCGCGGGCATTCCCGTCGAGCGCATCCGGCTGGCCGTCTTCGTGCTATCGAGCACCATGGCTGGGCTGGGCGGCATCGTCCTTGCCTCGCGGCTGCGCTCCGTCGCCACGGACACGGGCGGCGGCAACCTGCTGCTCAACTCGATTGCCGCCGCCGTCATCGGCGGCACGTCGCTCTTTGGCGGCAGCGGTCGCGTCGTCAGCGCGCTGCTCGGCGCGCTGGTGATTGCCAGCGTGGACAGCGGCATGGGGCTGCTGGGCTATTCGGCGGGGCAGCGCTTTATCATCACGGGCGTCGTGCTGCTGATTGCGGTGCTGATCGATTCGCTGTCGAGAAGAGGGCGAGGGGCGGGAAGTTAGGAGAAGACTAGGGGACAAGCTGAAAGCCAGCCTGCGCGAAGTGGTGGTCGAACGACAACGCGCTATAAATTTGGCGCTGCTGCATAACAACGAACGAAATACAATCTGTCAGTGAATAGCGCTTGTCTTTGTGCGTTTGAAAATAGCGCCAGCCCGCCTCGAATAGCGCTTCGTCGACAAAGATCATTTCCATCACTTGACTTCTTCGGATCAAATTGCCAACTTGCACTGCTTTTGCGTGATGGTTTCGGCTATTGAGAAAGGTTACAGATTCATCGAGCACAAACGAGGTCGTCACCAAATAAGGCTGCGACTTTGCCAGCGTTTGCCAATGTGCAGCCGCAGCCGAATGGTTTTGGTCTTTCGTGTAATTTAGCGCGATGAAATAGCCAGCATCTACAAAGAGGGGATTCATGAGCCATCTGATGCGCGATAAAGATATTGATCTAGATTGACAGATGCGTCTTCAATGTCGTCGTCCACAGGGTTTTGTCCTAGCTGCCAGATGGGATCATCTGCTGGCCATCCACCTCCATCGTGCGCTGCTTGAACAGGCCTAATGACCAAGCAATCTTGCTCTTGCAAAATTTCAACTTTACTTGCGTTGCCAAGCAGGGCGGGCGGGATCAGCAATCCTTGTGCGGTGACTTCAGCGACCATTAGTTCTTCCTTTCTACTTGCTGCTTCAGTACTACTATCATACCATAATCTGATGTAGCAGTGATAAACTGGTAGCATGATGTAGCTCGTGACATAGTTTTAGTAAGAAGCGGAGACGAATCATGCACATAAGAACGAAGCTAGACATTGACAAGTTGAAAATCACGAAAAAACCGTACATCTGTGCAGAGTGCTACGCAAGTGGCTTGATGCGCATTGTGCAGCGGAGTTGTAACAGTTTCTTATTGCGGTGATTATCCGCAGTGGTGTGCTGATGAAACCTGGCGCGTGTTGATCTGTCCCTCATGTGAGCACGTAAACGTAATTTTGGAAACAAAGTGCGAAGTGGACGGATGGGTAGTTCGCACTGATGCAAATGGTTTTGATGTAATGGATTACACGAGATACGAGTATCGTATTGATTCGTTTGGCAACTTGGTCAAAAACTCGAATGGCGGATATATTAAAGAGCCTGCACCGCCAAAATATAAGTATCCAGAAAAAGATATTAAGTTATCCACACCTCATCCTAATATGCCGGATCAGGTAAAAGAAATTTATGAGGAAGCTCGAAGTATCTATCTTCGTTCTCCTCGAGGTGCAGCAGCACTGCTTCGATTAGCAATTCAGAATATGTGCAAGAGCGTGGGTGGTAAAGGGAAAAACATCAATAGAGATATTGCAGACTTTGTAAAAGAAGGCTTGCCAGAGTATGTTCAACAGGCATTGGATATTGTACGCGTAGTTGGAAATGAATCTGTTCATCCAGGAGAAATTAACGTTAACGAAGAACCTGAAGTAGCTTATGCGCTATTTGGGTTAACTAACATTATTGCTGAACATTGGTTCGGGATGCCCACCACACAAAGCAGTGTAGAACAAGCTTATCGCCGCTTACCTAAATTAAAGCTCGACGGTATTTCAAATAGAGGTAAAAAAGAATAAAAATTCTGACGTAAACTTATTTCTTTGCAACTCCACAACCAAATTCTCTGGATACTCCCATGAAAGCACTCCTCCTCACCGACTACCTTAACCTCGAATTCACCGACATGCCCGTGCCCGACATCGGGCCGACGGACGTGCTCGTGCGCGTGCGGGCCTGCGGCATCTGCGGCAGCGACGTGCACGGCTGGGACGGCAGCTCCGGTCGCCGCAAGCCGCCGCTGGTGATGGGCCACGAGGCCGCGGGCACGATCGAGCGCGTGGGCGACGCGGTGACCGACCTCGCCGTGGGCGACCGCGTGACCTTTGACTCGACGATCTACTGCGGCCACTGCTGGTTCTGCCGTCGCGGCGACATCAACCTCTGCGAGAATCGGCGCGTAATGGGCGTCTCGCCCGGCGAGTATCGGCAGCACGGGGCCTTTGCCGAATACGTCGCCCTGCCGCAGCACATCGTCTACCCGCTGCCCGACGGCCTCAGCTTTCAGCACGCGGCCATGGTCGAGCCGGTCTCGATTGCCGTGCACGCCATCAACCGCACGCCGCTGGCGCTCGGCACAAGCGCGGTCGTCGTCGGCGCGGGGATGATTGGCAACCTGGTCGTGCAGGCGCTGCGGATTGCGGGCTGCAGCCAGATCATCGCCGTCGACCTCGACCAGGGCAAGCTCGACTTGGCGCAACGGGTCGGCGCCACGCACGGCGTGCTCGCCACGGGCGACGTCGCCGCCGCGGTGCGCCAGCTCACCGGCGGGCGCGGCGCGGACGCGACGTTTGAGGCCGTGGGCATCCAGCCGACGGTGCAGAGCGCCATCGAGAGCGCGCGCAAGGGCGGCTCGGTTACCCTCGTGGGCAACTTGGCGGCCAACGTGGAGTTTCCGCTCCAGTCCGTGGTGACGCGCGAGGTGACGCTCTACGGCTCGTGCGGCTCCAGCGGCGAGTACCCCGAATGTCTGTTGCTGATCGCCAGCGGCGCCTTCGACCTCGACGCGATCATTACCGCCACCGTGCCGCTGGACGAGGGCGCGAGCTGGTTCCAGCGTTTGTATGATGGCGAGGCCGGGTTGATGAAGGTAATTGTGGAGCCGTAGATCAAGTGCGGAGTAGGGAGTGCGGAGGGCGGAATGATGAGCGCACATTTTGGTGACAGGCTGACATCAGCGGCGGTTGAGCTGATCGAAGTAAAGTAGGTGCGGTTTTTAACCGCACGGTCAATGCCAACCGCTCGCATAACCCAATACGAGGGGAGCAATGGCGATTGCGCAGCTAAAAGCAGCGCCTACGATTGAACAGTGAAGCGTATCGTGATTTATGAGTCAAAAATCTGAACTAACAGCCAGTGCCCAGCGCGTCCAGGATGCCCTGACCGCCCACGGCGTCGACTGCCAAGTGGTCGAACTCGCGGCTTCGACGCGGACGGCGCAGGAGGCGGCGGAGGCCGTCGGCTGCGAGGTGGGGCAGATTGTGAAGTCGCTGATCTTTCGGAGCAAGCATTCGGGCAGGGCGGTGCTGGTGCTGGCGAGCGGCGCGAACCGCGTGGACGAGCAGAAGCTGCGCGCCCTGCTTGGCGAGCAGGTCACCAAGCCGAATGCGGACTTTGTGCGCGCGCAGACGGGCTACGCCATTGGCGGCGTGCCTCCGCTCGGCCACGTGCAGCCGCTGGAAACGTTTATTGACGAGGAGCTGCTCCAATACGACGAAATCTGGGCCGCAGCGGGCACGCCCCACGCCGTGTTCCGATTGAGAGCGGAGGATTTGCAGCGGGTGACGGATGGTCGGGTGGTGGAGATTAAGCGGTAAGTGTCGTCGTATTCGGACGATTCCAAGCCAATTTGCTTGGTTGTTCCGAAATTTTACATTGAGCGGGGCTGAAGGGTTGAGAAAGGTAAGGCAATTCCAGGGAATTAACTATACCAGGGTAACCGATGTTGGATGTGCGACGCACCTCAGAAGGTGCGACGCACGGTCGACTCTCTCTCTGGTGCGGCCAACACAGCCTACGGTGCGTTGCACTTTCCCAAGTGCGACGCACCGCCATCACAATCAGCCGTGGTATATTTGTAATCTTGGATTAGCCTAACTATGACGATGATGCCAATTGCCGACATCGAGAGGCACCTGACCTCGCCCGCCTTTTTCGCCAACCCCTACCCGCTCTATGACCAGTTGCGCGCGGAAGCGCCCGTTTACTGGAGTGAGGCGCTGGGTGGCTGGCTGCTGACGCGCTACGACGACATACAGGCCACGCTGCGCGACACGCGTCACTTTTCCAGCCAGGGCCGCATGTTGTCCGTGCTCAATCACCTGTCCGCTGGCCAGCGTGCTCAGCTGCGGCTCTTTGAGGAGCACTTCACCGTCGGCCTCATCAGTTCGGACCCGCCCGACCACACGCGGCTGCGCAGCTTGATTAGCAAAGCGTTTACCCCGCGCATCATCGAACAGCTGCGACCGCGCATCCAGGCGCTGGTCGACGAGTTGCTCGATCGAGCAATCGAGCGCGGCGAGATGGACCTAATCCGCGACTTTGCCTACCCGCTGCCCGCCACCGTCATCGCCGAACTGCTCGGCGCGCCAGCGGCGGAACGCGACCACTTCAAGGTGTGGACGGAGCAAATTCTTTCATTTCAAGGCACGGGCCGCGTCACGGTTGACGTGCTGGAGCAGTCGCAGCAGGGGCTGCACGAGATGCGCACCTTCCTGGCCGTTCTGCTCGACGAGCGCCGCCGCCAGCCGCAGGACGACCTGCTGAGCCGCATGGTTGCCGCCGAAGCCAAGGGCGACAAGCTGACCGAGGCCGAGCTGCTGACCACCTGCGTCACCCTGCTGACGGCGGGCCACGAGACGACGACGAGCCTGATTGGCAACGGGCTGTACACGCTGCTGCGCCATCCCGATCAGCTCCACCAGCTGCGCCAGCAGGTCGATCTGCTGCCCGGTGCAGTTGAGGAGATGCTGCGCTATGAAAGCCCGCTCCAGCGCAACCCGCGTCGCGTGGCCACGGACGTTGAGCTGCACGGTCGGCAGCTGCGACGGGGTGATTACCTGCTGCAAATTCTGGGCTCGGCCAACCGCGACCCGACGCGTTTTCTCAAACCACATCACTTTGACATCGCTCGCCAGCCCAATCCACACGTTGCCTTTGGCTTTGGCGTGCATTTTTGCCTGGGTGCACCGCTGGCGCGCCTGGAGGCGCCGGTTGCAATAGAGACTATCCTGCGGCGGCTGCCGCGCCTGCGCCTCGCCACGGAGAACGTGAAGTGGCACGAGCACGGCCTGCTGCGCGGTTTGCAGTCGCTGCCGGTGACGTTTTAGCACAGCGTTTTGGTTGTGTAGCGGGCGCTCGACATGGGCGCGATCGCCGTGCTCGACCCGCGCGACGACGACAATCTTGACCGCATTGCCGAGCTGACCAACGGCGTCGGCATGGACGCCGCGCTGGACTGCTCCGGCAACGTCCACGCCCAGCGCTTCTGCATCGATGCGGTGCGGCGACGCAGTCAGATTTGCTTTATTGGTGAATCAAGCAGCGATCTCGCCATCCAGGCCAGCCGCGATTTCATCCGCAAAGGGATTTCGCTGCACGGCAGCTGGCACTACAACCCAAGGCTAATCCAAGATTGTAAATATACCACGGTAGATTGTGATGGAGGTGCGTCGCACTTGGGAAAGTGCAACGCACCGTAGGCTGTGTTGGCCGCACCAGAGAGAGAGTCGAGCGTGCGACGCACCTTCTGAGGTGCGTCGCACATCCAACATGGCTTATCCTGGTATAGTTAATTTCCTGGAATTGCCTAAATAATTTTCCCAAGGTGATGCAGGCTGCGTTTGAGTGCTCGGCTTTGAGCGAAGCGGCAAAGATTAAGATTATTTTGGAGCCGTGGGATTGATTTTGACAGGTGGGTGGCTTCGTGCTACGGTAATGACACCGGTGTCATTTTAAACTTATGAAAGAATTAACCTTCGATGCGACGCGTTCTGTAACGATTCGGGACGTTGCGCACCACGCCCAGGTCTCCGTCAAGACCGTCTCGCGCGTGATCAACGACGAGCCGCGCGTCACAGCAGCGACGCGTGCAAAGGTGCTGGCGGGAATGGAGCAGCTGGGCTATGTCCCCAACATTTCGGCACAGCGGCTGGCGCGTGGGCGCGCGCACATTCTCGCGCTAATTTTTCCGCGCGAGACGGGCCACTATCTCAACAAAATTGCCCATCACATTCTAGTGGCCGGGCACGAAGCGGGATACGAGGTCGTGCTGCGCCCCTCAGAGGTGAACAGCGCCAAAGGTCGCAGCGAAATTTTGAAGCTGGTCACCCAGCGTCAGGCAGATGGGTTGATCTTCGTCGCGCCTTGTGATCGCGCACCGGAGCTGTTCGCCGAGTTGGCACGGTTACGTTGTCCCGCGGTGCGCCTCTCACCCAGTACAAACAGCGGCGATTCACCAGCGATTGCCGTCGATAATCGGCACGGCACGCGCGTGATCACCACGCATTTGCTCGATTTGGGCCACCGCCGGATTGGATTTGTCCGCGGGCCGATGGAGCACCAGTCCAGCCACGATAGGCTGGAGGGCTTCCAGCAAACGCTGCGCGCACAGGGCATCGTACTGGATGAAGCACTTTTGCAGCCCGGCGACTATGGTTTTGCAAGCGGCCACGCAGCCGGCCATGCACTGCTGGAGTTGCCCCGGCCACCGACTGCGATTCTCGCCAGCAATGATGATATGGCTGCTGGCGTGCTTATGGCTGCACACGAGCGTGGCGTGCGCGTGCCGGACGCGCTCTCCGTGGCGGGCTTTGACGATGTAGAGCTGGCGCGGCAGGTCTGGCCACCGCTGACCACGATGCATCCGCCGACGGATGACGTGGCACGGCTTGCCGTCGATTTGCTGGTGCGCCTGCTTCAGGGTGAGCCGGTCGACCAAACGCATTATACGTTTCAGTCGAAGCTAATCTTGCGTGGGTCGACGGGGCCGCCGCGCGATGACAATAAAAGATGACCCCGCCGGGCAGAAAAAGAGCAATGCTTTCCCAACGCAATCATAGTTATTTCCATAGGAGATTCAACAATGAAATCCAATCTTAGCCGTCGACACTTTCTTCAACTCGCTGGCGCCAGCGCCGCGACCGTGGCGCTCGCCGCCTGCCAGCCCGCCGCCGGACCCAGCGGTGATGGCGAGACCGCACCTGCCGCGGGCGCAACCGAGCTGATCTGGTCGCACTTCTGGGTGGGGACGAATCCGCTGCTGCCCTGGGCCGAGGAGCTGATCAGCAGCTTCAACGAGCAGTACGACGGCCAGTACACCGTCACCGAAACGACGGTGCCGGGCGATGCGGCACACGCGGACAAGATGCTGGCCGCCGCCGCGTCGGGCGCGCTGCCGGACATTACGACCGGCAACATCACGCTGATGCGCAATCTGGCGTCGAGCGGGCAGATGGTGCTGCTCAATCCGTACTTGGAAGAGGGGTGGGGCGATCAGTTTATCGACGACGCCTTCGAGTACTACACCGAGCCGGACGGCGAAATCTACGCCATTCCTTATTCCAAGGATAACATCGGCATCTACTGGAACGAGGCGCTCTTCAACCAGGCGGGCGTGAGCGAATTCCCCACCACCTGGGAGGATTTCTTTGCCGCCAGCGAAGCGCTCAAGGGCGAGGGCATTATCCCCATGGGCATGGGCAACGGCTGGACTAACTTCCTGATGCTCGCCAACATGACCGGCACGCAGCCCGGCGGAGCGGACTTCCTGCGCGTCAAGGGCTACCAGCACGATTTCAGCGACAGCGAGGCCTTTGCGACGGGGCTGGAGACGCTGCAGCGCTACATCCTCGAAGAGAACACCAACGAAGACGTGCTGACCGGCGGCTACCCCGAAGCGGCCACCGCCTATCTGCAGGCGCAGGCGGGGATGATCGCCAACGGTCCGTGGATGATTAACCAGATTCGCGGCGTGACGGCGGAGACGGCGGAAGTGGTGACGACGGATACCAGCTACTCAATTTCCCCCGGCAACGGCATCATCTCCATTATTGGTGAAGCGGGCTTTGCATCCGGCGCGAGTGACGAAGCGCACGCCGAGGGCGCAGTCGAATTTATGAAGCACGTCGTCAGCCCGGAGCAGATGAAGCAGCAGCTCTTTCTTGTCTCGCGCGATGGGCCAACGCAGTTTGAACTGACGGAGGAAGACCGCGCGCAGATCGACCCGCTCGCGCTCAAGATCATCGAAGAGGGCGACGCCGCCGCGATCCAGTATCCCCACCTCTTCCACGGCTCCGATCCAGCGGTGATGACCGAACTGGGCAACCAGTGGCCCGCCTATGCGCAGGAGGCAATTTCCACGGAAGAATTGCTCGGCATCCTCGACGACGCGCGCACGGCGGTGGAATAGCTTAATGCGTAGTGGGAGGGCGCGCCCTCCCACTACACGCTCGAAGGATTTTCCATGAAAAGCGACCTTTACCGCGGCATTGCCATTTCGCTGACGCCTGCCGTGCTGCTCTTCTCGATCTTCTTCCTGCTGCCCCTGGGTGCGGTGATCTACACCTCGTTCTTCGACTGGAGCCTGGCCGGGCTCTCGTTTGTCGGGCTGGAAAACTACCGCGAGATGTTCGACGAGCGCGCCTTCCAAAAGGCCGTGCGCAACAACCTGATCTGGTCGGCGGCGGTCGTCTTGCTGCACGTGCCGCTGGCGACGGGCGTGGCCATCCTGCTTTCGGAGAAAATGCGCGGCTGGAAGGTCTTCCGCACGCTCTTCTTCATCCCCAACATGATCTCGTGGGCAGCGCTGGCGCTGATCTATCGCAACGTGGTCTACAACCCGCAGTGGGGGTTGCTCAACAGCGTGCTGGGGCGCGTGGGGCTGGAATCGTGGCAGCGACAGTGGCTGGCCGATCTCGATTGGGCGCTGCCCGCCGTGATCGCCACCTGGATGTTCAACATCGGTCTGTGGATGGTCATCATCATGGCGGAGATTGCCGGCATTCCGGACAATCTCTACGAAGCGGCAGAGATCGACGGTGCCTCGCGCCCGCAGCAGGTGCGGCACATCACCCTGCCGCTGCTGCGCAACGTGATCGGCACCTGCATGATCCTCTCCGTCAGCATCGGGCTGGTCTCGTTCGAGGTCATCTTCCTGATGACGGAGGGCGGCCCGGCCAACGAGACGCTCAATCTGGCCATGCACCTCTACAACAAATTTACCTTTACCCAATTTGGCTACGCCAACGCTATCGGCGTCTTCCTGATTGGGCTGGGCTTCCTGCTGATGACGCTGATCAACCGCACCTTCCGCGTCGGCGAGCAGGTGTAATCAAGCCGCTCCACACCGGGTAAACGATGTTGCACCCCCTCCCAGCCTCCCCCATCATGGGGGAGGAGCCGTCACGGGACCGACGAAGAAACGGCTCCTTTCCCATTATGGGGAGGGCTGGGAGGGGGTTAGGGCGCAATCTGACCACCAATTTTGCTATGTTTACTTAACTTGATACGTACGACCGCCCGAACACAAAAACCATGGCTGAACTCGCACAAAATCTCCCCAGCAACACCCCCACCGCACACGACGCCGCGGTCGCTACGGCATCACCAGTGCGCCACGTGCTGGTGCGCGTGGTGCAGTACGTCCTGCTGGGTCTGCTCACCATCTTCACCACGCTGCCGCCCGTCTGGCTGATTCTCTCGTCGCTCAAGACCAACAACGAGATTTTGACCTCGTCGCTGGCGCTGCCGAGCGGCTTTAACACCAGCGGCTACGTCGCCGTCTTTGTCGACGCGCAGCTTCATCTCTTTTTCCTCAACACCGTCATCGTCTCGACCAGCACCGTCGTGCTGCTGACGCTGATCGCCCTGCTGGCGGCCTACCCGCTGGCCCGCTTCGACTTCCCGCTGCGTCGCCCGTTGACGCTAATCTTTAGCCTCGGCATCCTGATTCCCGGCATCACGCTGATCGTGCCGGAGGTGATCATCATCCGCCGCCTGGGGCTCTACGACACGCGGCTGGCACTGATCCTCATGTACACGGCGATCTTCTTCCCGATCAGCTTTCTTGTGCTGCGCAGCTTTTTATTAAGCCTGCCCAAAGAGCTGGAGGAGGCCGCGCGCATCGACGGCGCGGGCTACTTCCGCACGCTGTTTCAGGTGATTCTGCCCCTCTCCGTGCCGGGTATTGCCACCGTCGCCGTCATTCTCTTTATCTGGACGTGGAACGAGTTTTTCTACGCCTTCATCCTCACCGGCTCCGAAGCCACGCGCACCATGCAGATCGCCATGCGCTTCTTTATCTCCCAATTCGATTTCAACTACCCCGGCCTCTTTGCCGCCGTCACCGTCGCCATGATCCCACCGGTGATCGCCTACGTGCTCTTTCAGGAGCAGGTCGTCTCCGGGCTGACGGCGGGTGCGGTGAAGTCCTAAATGTCCACCTTTCACCACACCGTTACCACCTTCACCCTCGCCGCCGACCGCTACCGCTTGCAGCTTAACCGACGGGGCAGCATCCTCTCCCTGCACGGGGCCGATAGCGAAGAGCCGCTGCTCGCGGGCGAGCCACATGATCTGTGGCGCGCGCGGCAGAACAACGGCCTGCTCCACTTTGCCAGCGGCTGCGCCGATCCCGACTACCAGTGGGACGAAGCGAAACAGACGCTCGCGCTCGCCTACACGGGCGACGGACTCGACGTGACGGTCTACCTGCGCGCACGGCCCGCCCACGTCGACCTGTGGGCGACAATCACGCGTCATCACGGTGACGTGATCAAATACTTCTTCTTGCCCGACCGCATCGAATTCCCCGTCGCCGGACTCAACCAGTTTCTCTACCCCTACACCTGGGGCGTCAGCCTTTCGCCCGCTTTTTTCGAGACGTACAAGCGCTACAGCACGGGCTACCCCGGCCCCATGGACTTTATGCACCTGGACAGCACGCGCGGCCAACTCAGCCTCTACGGCATCCAGCCCGTGCGCGACCGCACGCCCTACGCAGACGACGAGCCGCTGCTTGTGCCCGGTCGGCTAGAGGTGAGCGGCGTGCGGCGCGCGGGGCCGCCCCACGGCGCGCTGGGCCACGGCTGGAACGTCTGGATTGAGGCGGGGACAACCTTTACCACGCCGCGCTATCGGCTGGCCGTGGGCGACACGTGGCTGAAGAGCGTGCGCGCCTATGGAGAAGCCAACGAGATCACGCGCACGCTGGCGGAGAAGACGCGCGCCCTGACGGAGACGCTCAAGCAGTCGTACATCGTGAAATTTGAAAAGGACACCTTTGCCGAGATGCGCGACACGCTGGAGCAGCTGCCCGCGCCTGCCGTCGTTCACTTCGCGGGCTACCTGCCCAACGGCTTTGACCGCTTCTACCCCAAGCATCTGCCCGTCAACCCGGAGGTGGGTACAGGCGAGGACTTTGCCGCGCTCTGCCAGCGCGCCAACGAGTTGGGTCATCTGGTAATGCCCTATACCAACTACACCTGGTGGTGTTACGACACGCCCCATCTCGCGGAGCACGGCGAGGACGCGCTGCAAAAGCGCGTCGACGGCTACCCGATTCTGGAGCATTACTACGAGCAGATCGGCTACACCGCCAGCCAGTGGAGCCCGATCCACCAGCGCATTATGTTCGACGAAGTCGAGACGCTGCGCGACTACGGCATCCACATTCTCTCTGTCGACCAGATGGCCGCGCGCCCCTTCCGCCCGCCCTTCATGACCGAGGATTACTGGTGGGATCATAACCCCGCCTGCCCCACGCCCACCGGCGCGATTCAGGGTATGGCCGACGCGGCCAAGCGGCTGGACGAGATGCTGCCGCTCTCGACCGAGGTCTGGGAGAATGGGCCGGTCGACTATCTCGTCAACTGGTGTATGCAGTTTTGTGGCTTCCACATTGCGGGCGTGCCGGGCGCGGGGGCGCAGCTCAACGAGGCGGGAGCCGGCGGTGCGGGTGGTGACGTGCGCTTTGCGCCGCTGATCCACGCGCTGGCCCACGACAAGACGATCTTCACCTGGCACGATCTCGCGCCCGCCACCAGCGCGTGGAACGACTACCGACTGAGCCTCTCGCTGCTGCTCGGCTTCCAGCTAATCTACGTCGAAGGCGCGCGCGGCGAGCACGCGCGCGCCCACCGCAAGCTCTTCTCCAATCAGCGCCCGCCCGATGCCGCCCACTGGCCCGACGCCGACACGCTCGACTGGTTGACGTGGCTACACCGCCTTTCGACCGACATTGTCAGTCACTATCTGGGCGAGCCGCTCCATTCCTTTCGCTATCTGAGCGACAGCGTGGCCGAAGCCGTCTACGGCGACGTGACCATCACCGCCAATCTGGGCAGTGCCCCGTATGCGCTGGCCGATGACATTGTCCTCGCGCCGCACGGCTTTTACGCGCGACACGGCGAAGCCGAGGCGGGTCTGCTGGATCGCTATGGCGAGCGCACGGGCAATGCCATGCGAATCGTGTGAGCGTGATTACCCACGCCTGTCCAAACCCGTTCACTCGTTGGAAGCGCCAAAGTGCTGCTCAAACAGCGCCTCGGCGCGCGCCAACCCTTCCTCCGTCACCACAACGGACTTGGCCTTGCTTTTGGGGTCGCTAATGTAGCCCGCTTCGTGCAGCCGATCCATCGCCTCCCAATCCAGGCTTTTCCAGGCGCGCGCACCGTCGCGGTCGCTGTGGGTGTTGAGGTAGAGCAGCGCCAGCACCACCTCGTCGACTTTGTCGGTATCGTAGTCCACGGTTGTGAGTCCCTTCGCGGCGTTGGCGTCACTGTTCGTAACGGTACATATCGATGATCATCGAGCGCATGTACCTGCCCTTGGACGACGCCTCGCGCAGCCCCTCGACCACATCGGCGGGCACATCAAAGTAGCGGTACACCCCGGTGCGGTTGAACGCGACCTCCAGGATGCCCTCGGCCTCGTTGTAGCCAAAGGCGCTGATCATGCTCGAATCGACATCCTCCCACACCATCTCACTTTTGAGCGGCGCCACTTCCGGCGCGCCCTCGACTTCGACGCCCGCGGCCAGCGCTTTGGCGATGAAGGCGCTGGCATTCTCAATTTCAATATCTACCAGCGTATCTCCCTCGTCGACCAGCACTGAAACATCTGTTGCCTCATAAGTAAAGGTCGGACCGCGAGACGAGGAAAGAACAAGCAGGAGGCGATCCGCCTCTTTGTTGTATTTAATGAGCATGGGATTTCAAACCGGTAGCACCACAGAATAGTGTGGACGGCAAAATAACCCGTTTGGGGTATCCACATTTAGTAGCCGACCAGAAGTGAGCTACTGTATGTGGACTTAGAGCGTTACCTGAATGCTTGTGACTTGGTCATTTCGGTTGAAATCGACCCTCTCCACGCTATCATGTGGTGCTACCTTCAAACCGATCTATACGGTAAAATCAGACATAGATGGCTTCGCGGTCGATGCGCTGCTTGAGCAGCGCGTTCAAATAGGGTTGATCCCGAATCAAATCCACCGACGCGACCAGCATCTCCTCCAACTCTTCCTTCATATGCACCATCTGAAACAGATCCGGCGGCATCTCGACCACGATATCGACATCGCTGGTCGCCGTCGCCTCACCGCGCGCCACCGAGCCGAACACGCCCAGCCGCGTCACGCCATACTTGTCGGCGAAGGTTTGTTTGTGCGCTTTGAGGATGTTGAGGATTTCTTCGCGTTTCATAAGGGTTGCGTTGCATCGCCGTTCGCGCGACGCGAAGTATGGCGCGCTGGATAAAGGCCTAACTGATCCATCAAATCATCGAGCGGGAGCTCTCGAATTTCAGCTAACTTGATGAGCGCTTCAAGCCGCTTGGCGTTTATCATTTCGAGTTGGTCGCTAATTACAACTAGTTCTGCGTGCTCCTCTACCGCAAGTGTCTCATCTTCCAGCTTCTCCCGCAGCTGATTGTAACGCATCCGCTTCGCTACAGAAATATCCGCGTTGATTTTCTCGAATAGCGCCATCTCCTCCCGCGACAAGTGCGGGGCGCGTCGCTGTGCCCGCAAGTATATGATCTGCTCGGCAAAGGCATCGAATTCGCTGTCGGTTAACTGCGCGAGACTCGCGAGAATCTCATTCATGTCGAGTTCAATGTGTGCGTTAACCTTAACTTTGGACACGTCAGCGCCTCATGCTGAAAACGGATTGCGTCATTGTCTCTTCACCGATGGTCGGCAGCTTGGCGATCTCCTCGCCGACGTGAAAGAACGTCGACCAGCTCTCTAACTGCAAAAACGCCTCGGCTTGCGTCCGCGACACGGTGGGGAACCCATCCAAAAACTCGTCCAGCCTATCACCTGCGACCACATGGTCAATCAGGCTTTGCACGGGTACGCGCGTGCCCGTGAAGACGGGCGTGCCGTGGAGGACATCGCTATTGGTAGTGACGATTTCTTGTGTGCTCATAATTTTCTCCTTTTGTCGACTTGCCCCCACCGCACGCGACGCGACAGCCCATTCGCGACCAAGCCTCGCCCTCCAAGTGATGGTCACCGGCCACGACCCAACGGCGTGCGTCGAGCTAGGCGTTGGCAAAATCTTGCTCCACCTCGTCCGGCTCCACCCCAATCGGCGACAGGCCAAACTGCGCCAGCTCAAAAATGAACGCCGCGCGACCCATGCCCGCGATCTGTGCCGCCGTGCCCGTCGTGATGCGGCCCTGCTCGTACAGCTTCACTGCCAGCAGCAGCCGCGACTCGGCCTCAAAGCGCTCCGGCGTTAGCTTGAGCGAGAGGAGCAGGTCGTCGGGATAGGGGATAGTGAGTTGAAGGGTGCTCATAAGGCTTTCTCGATACGACTATCAGCGCTGAACGATTGTAAAAACTCTTTGAAGTCGGGGTTCAGTTCCATAACGCCACCGATGGTATTCGCGACGAATCTCCTCCAGCGCCGCCAGCCGCGCGACGGGCGGCTGCGTGCGCCAGTAGAGCGCTTCTTTGGGCTGCTCGCCGAGCTTGTATTTTTGAATGATTCGTTGAATGGCCATAATCAGTTTCTGCTAAATGCTATAGCGCCGACCCGCACCCACCCCACGCGACACGACAGCCCACCCGCGACTAAGCCCCGCCGCCGAGGCGACGGCCACCGCCCACGACACGACGGGGCAAGCTACAAATTCACTGAATCGAAATCTTCCTCTTTCCAGCCTATTCCTTGATATTCTAGTATTCTCTCTACTTCGAACTGTATTCGCTTACTAGAGGCTCGCATGGCGTTGAGCATTGGTTGAAATGCGCTTGCTCCCATTCCTATAAGGGTAACAGAAACATAATATTGAAATTCCGCATCTGAAGTGTCTAGTAAGTCAATTACAACTGGAATTTTATCGATACTTTCACCACCGATGAGAGCCAGCAATGTAGCAAATTGATATGACCTAGTTGAGTCGTGTGCAGCGCAGGCACTTTTTAATTCAGAAACAATAGTCGGGATTATAGAGCTGTCGGTTAATTCTATAAGTTGACGTTCAGTAATCATTTCCGATAAGAGCCGGTACAATACAGATTCTCCAAATTTGGCGAGAGCTATACTTGCTGAAAATTGAATATGTTCATTTGTATCATCAAACTGAGATAAGAGAGGTGAAATCGCGTTTTCATCAGGACTTTCGCCTAGCAGCCAAATACCTACAACTCTTTTTTCTACAGAAGAACTATCTAACAAATCGATTATTGGTAACGGGAACCTTTTCCCCAATTGCAAAAGAGTCCAACGAATGAGGGGCTGATTTAACCGACCGTGTTCCCATGTATAATCTATCAAGTGGCGAGTTATATCTTCGTTTGCAATAATAGACAAAAAAAGAACAACTTTGAGTTTTTCGGCTTCGTCGAGGTTTTTCAACATCGGCATGACTTGTGCAATGGCTTCTTCACTTTCATGACTTTCGACCAAATCTTCGATTTGCTGTAATTTGGAGCCAACTACCGAATTTACAGAAGAAGCGACCAAGTCTGAAGCCGCCTTGCCAAACGATGTCAGAGCCTCAGCAGCAATGAGTTGAGTCTCTGAGTCGTTATCATTTAGCTGAGAAATCAGCGGTTTGATAACTCGAGTATCTTCCACATTCCCCAAACCTGATATTGCTAATTGCTTCAAATTTGCACGAGGATCATTTAGAGCGTCAAGCAGTAACGGAACTACGAAAGACTGCCCATTTTCGACAAGTGCGTAGATTGCATGAAAACGTATGTTGTGGTTCTCGTCATTTAGAAGTAATGAATAGACATCTATTGCTTCCTCTCCAAATCTGCTAAGAACAAGAGTCGCAGCAAAAAATGTATCTGAATTAGTATCAGAAAAATCCGATGACAGTCTTATTGTCTTCAATATGCTTGCGCATTCTTTTGCTAAGGCTTTTTGATACTCATGCGAATTGAACCCTGCATGGTTGTTTGAATCTAAGTGCGTTACGATAAAGTGCAATTTTCGTTCACCTCGATCTATTTCAAGAACGTTTGGAATTTGCTCGAGGCAGTACCGAAAAGCAAAAAAATCCTGAAAGAAATGTTCAAATCGATAAGTGTTTTCGCTTGTTCTGATTAGAATACCCATTTGAGTAATTTCATTGATAAAAGATTGATATCGCTCTCCTGCTATCTGGCGTATGAAATTTTGTTCGATTGGATTTCTTGTTTCCCAAGGAGACCTTATCATCGCTTCTGAAGCTAATCTACGACATAGCTCGTTTACTACTTTAAGCGATAATCGAGATTCTTGGTGATGATCATCGGTGAATATGACCCTTTGATGCCGTTGATGAATGTCAATCTCGATAAGTTGATTATGAATATCAAAGCTATTCTCAAGCTTTTCCATTTTGCTTCGTAAGGGATCGCGATATGGGAACTCGACATCGGCAAGAAGTACTAACATCGAAGGTGTACTCAATAAGCTTTTTAATTCATTGTTTTTTCTTATGCCCTTTTTTAACGAGGGAAACTTACTAAGAAATGTGGAAATTTGCTGATTGCTCAGTTCAATGCTGACAGTACCTTTTAAGTTAATTGCTCTTTCTAGAAATTGAATAGTATGGAAACGACACGTAAGTAAAATTTGATTGTTGGTTGGAAGCTTATTAACGAAAAGCCATTGAGAATCTCTCATATCAAGGCCTTCTGGCACCAAGTAATCCAATCCATCTAATAACAGGAGTGCCCGCCCATTATCAACAATCTCCTTGGTCTTTTCTGGCGCTCCATATGAAGAATCTAGCCAGTCCGCAATGGATGTTTGTTCCCTGTAATTCCATTTAGATATATCCCCAATAATTGGCAGAAGACTTGATCTATCTTTCATGCGCTCATAAACACTTTGGCGAGCGAGTAAAAGCAGAGATACTGTTTTGCCTGCGCTAGGTCTTCCCAGTAGTAAAAGACGTCCATCAAATTCGTGAAAAGCTCTTTGTAGATTGTCGAAGCGCTCAGGTGGAGGCAAGTAACGCTGACCGATAAGATCGGGCTGCCGAGCGATTTCATAATTTGGGTCAAGCACACCGGAATGATACTTGAATTCGAGAGGAATAATTCCTTCCGCATTTTCTTTATCAAAAGTTGGTATATGACTCTTCAATTGTCTTTCGATACGGTCCAAAAGTTTCTTCAAATAATCCTTATACGGATCGGCATCATTAGGTTCAATATGTCGTTGCTCAATAACAAACTTTTCAATTCCAATGTTGGTTTGCTTTTGGACCTGTTGATTTTGTTGATCGATGGCACTCATAGTTGAATTCCTCGCTATTTGTACTTAAATCTTTGGGAAGGCTTATGCGCAAAAGCAAGCTAAATATTTTATCAGGGAAAGAAAACTTGTACTGCTTTGATTGCTTCAGAAACCCCTTTTACCAGTCCAGCAAGAACGGTTACATCTGTGATCATAGATTTGATATTCGTTAAGTGCTCTTGAATAGTCTTTTTGTTTGGTTCGTTTTTCTTAGCCTGTTGAATCGCCTTCTTCATTTGGTACTCTGCGTCGATAGCCGTATCTTCATCCAATGCGCCAGCATCAATTGCTGAGGACAATTCACTCTGAAGTTTTTCCAGTTCTTCGATTACGCTAACTTTGTTCCGAACTGTGCCAAAATCGATATTGCCCGCAGCATTGTATTGGTAATTTACTGTTTGTCCTCTCTGGTCAAATATAGTCATTTCATTGCTCCTTTGTTTTTTAGAAACGCCCTTTTCTTCTACACACAATCATACCACCTCCACCTCCCCTGTCAACCGCATCCCATACACCCTCGACCCCTCGACCGCCTCCCGCTCCCACGGCATCGGGTGATACCCAAACTCCCGCCACAGCGTAATCTGGTCATCATAATGCGCGCCCAGCGGGTGGCCCGACTGGCCGCTCGTGGTGACCGTCTGCGTGCGCTCCCACGCGCCGACTTCGTAAATTTGCCGGTAGCTGGGCACGACGCGCACGAGCGGCGGCGGCAGCAGGGGGTCGCTGACGCTGACCATGGCCGTGTGGCGGTCGCCGGCGATGGGGAAGGGGCCGCGGTTGAAGAAGGTGCGCAGCAGCCGCACGCTCCCCAGCGGGTGCACGTAGCGCACCTGGTGCAGCCGCCCCCACTGCCAGCGCGTCGTGCTGTCGCCCACGTCCGCGCGCAGCTGGCGCACGCCCGCGGCCAGCGCCGCGGCCAGCAGCTCCTCCCGCGTCTGCGCGCGACCTGTCGCCACGTCGGCGTACCAGGGCGATTCCGCCTGCGACTCGAGCAGCTCGAGCAGCCGACGCTCGGCGCGCATGGCAAAGCCGTTGTTCTGGAAGAGCGGATTGCCCACGCCGCCGATGTAGCGAGTGTAGCCCGCCGCCGAGAGCTTGTCCGCAAAGACGAGCCGCAGCAGCGCCGTCCACACGTAGTGGTAGACCGTCGCCGCCTCGCTGTCGACTTCGATGCGGCCGTTCCAATTGCGCAGGTACGAGAGTGCCGTCTGCTCCACATTGTCGTCGCTCTGCAGCTGCGCAAACCAGGGCGCGACGCGCGTCGCCAGCCCGCTCTGCACGTCGCTCAACATCTGCTCCATGTCGCGCACGCTAAAGCGCTCCTTGGTCGAGAGCATCTCCTCGATGCGCTCGGCCCGCCAGCCCGGATAGAATTCGACGCCGAGAAAATAGGGATAGTCGTCGCCCACCATTTTGTTGTTGGCCGTCACGATTTTGCCGCTGGGCGGGTCGTAGACGCGGGGCAGCTCGGACGCCGGAATCATCGGCCCCCACTCGTGCGCGCCGTTCCAGCCGGGCATGGGCACGAGGCCCAGCGTGCGCTCGTCGCGCTGGGGCATGTGGCCGGCGAGCGCGTAGCCAATGTGGCCCTGGTCGTCGGCGTAGGTGAAATTGCTGGTCGGCCCCGGCCACTGCGCCAGCGCTGCCTCAAAATCACCCCAATTTTGGGCGGTGTTGAGACCGAGAATGGCGCGCATCAGCTGCCCCGGTTCGTGGCCTGTCCAGCGCAGCGCCAGCGGGGTTGACTTCGCCGCCTCGTTGGGGCCGAGGAGCGCATTGATCAGCGGCCCGTGGCGCGTCACCACCACCCGTTGGTCGACGGGGCGCCCGCGCCGCACCCGAATCGTCTCGTCGAACACCTGGGCGGACTCCCACTCGCCTTGGAATTCAAACTGGGTCGGATCGTCCGGATTTTGTCGCTCGATGTACAAATCCTGCACGTCCGTAAACGCGTTGGTCACGCCCCAGGCGATGTGCTGGTTGTGCCCAATCACCACGCCCGGCGCGCCCGCAAAGCTCGCCCCGCTCACTTCGAGATCGGGGCAAACGAGGTGGTTCTCATAAAAGGTGCTCGGCATCGTCAGCGACAGGTGCGGGTCGCAGCAGAGCAGCGGACGCCCGCCCAGCGTGGCCTTGGGCGCGAGCACCCAGCTGTTGCTCCCCTGCCCGCCTCCCGATGAACCAGTCGCGCCCGTCGCCTGCTCGATCCACCCCTTGAGGTTGTCGTAGCTGTGCAGCAGCAAACCGGCGGTTGACTGCAAGCGCTGCTGCGCTTCGTCGCCCAGCGCCTCCAGCGTGATCGGCGTCTCCTGCGGCTGCTCCGGCTCCACCTCCGCCGCGCGCAGCTCGCCCAGCTCCTCGCGCAGGGTCAGCCGCGTCAACTCGCTCTCCCAGTTAATGCTCAGCGACCACGCCGTCACCTTGCCAAAGGCCAAAATGTCGACGGGCGCCCACGGCTCCGGCTTGACGCGCAGCAGGTTGAACTCCGCGCCCAGCCGCCCGTTCCCGTGCGCGTCGATAAACGCATTGACGCCCTCGCAGTAGGTTTCCAGCACGCGCCGCGTCTCGTCGTTGAGCGTCGGCAGCTCCGCCTCCGCCGCCCGCTGATAACCGATGATGCGGCAAAAGCGGTCCGCATCCAGCGCCGGCTCGCCAAAGACCTCGGCCAGCCGCCCCTGCGCCACCCGCCGCCCCTGCTCCATCTGCCACAGCCGATCCTGCGCATGAACCCACCCCTGCGCCCGAAACAGATCGTCGCGCGTCTCGGCGTAGATGTGCGGAATCGCAAATTCATCGCGGATAATTTGGACTTCGCCGTCGAGGCCGGGCAGCACGGCGTCGCTGTCGTAGTTCGGCACGGGTCGCTGGATGTAGCGGCCGTAGACGAAGAGGTAGAGCCCGCCGCCAATGGCGACGCCGACGATGAGCAGGATGAGGACGACGACGGCGATCAGTTGGATTGGGGACATGAAGAGTATTGCGTGGTGCGTAGTGCGTGGATTGGTGGATTTTGTTGGTGGGTTGAGAAACTGCTGTAACGGGTACGCGATTTGGGCAGTGGCTGTGGAAGTCGGCCGTAGGTTAGCTATGCTCCGCTAGGCGACAAGCTTCCATATCCTTGCAACGTGGTAAATTCAAAAAGAGGCCGGGTACACAACCCCGTCACCTTGCGGAGCAAAGGTGACCAAATCTTTAAGGTTCTCCTCCTTGACTTCTATGAGAGAATCTACGGGACTCGGTCTTTACGCTCGGCCCCGACGAGCTAAGCCAGTCGAGTGCATTGCACGGCGCAAACTCACATGGCCTACGAGCCGTCGCGCGCGCCGTGCGCTGCACTCATGATCCACCAAACATCCCCCACCACATGCCACACGCGGTTGACCGGATCACGAGTGCAGCGCACGGTCAGCCATCCGACAGGGCGTGCCGTCCCGCCTGTGGCCGTGCAACGCACTCGCCACATCGGCTGCAGATGCCAGATTGGGGAAGTGCACGCTCGCTGCTGTTCCTCCCGCCTGCTCGATCCACAGGCGGGCCAACTGATCGCTACACCAACAGCGCGCGCCCCGTGTGCGCCCGCCCGATCCGCGCCGTCTCCTCCCGGTGGCCGCCGATCACGCGCACCCCCGCCTCGATCCGCTCGCGGACCAACGCCGGCGTCGTCCCCTCCAAGAAGGCAACCCCGTTGGCGCGACAGGCCGCCATCACCCGTTCTTGCACCGCGACCATCTCCGGCGGCAGCGGATCGGGCCGCTGTGCGTAGCCCAGCGAGAGGCTCAAATCGCCCGGCCCCATCTCGGCAAAGCCGATGCCGGGCACGCTCAAAATTTCTTCGATATGCGGAATCGCCGCCGCCGATTCGATCTTCAGCCCCAGCAGCAGTTCGCCTTCGGGGTTTAGCGGCCAGGGATCGGCGCGACGCAGGTAGTCGTCGCGATCCACGCCCCAAATTGGGGCCGCCGAGGGCTCGGCGCCCACGCCCCGCCGGCCCGGCCCCAAGCCTTTGCCCAAGCCCAACCGATTAATTGGATAGCGACAGGCCTCTACAAAAGCGGCCACGGCCCCGGCGGATTCCGCCTGGCAGAGCAGGATGCCGTGTACGCCCCGCGCCAAAATTTGCCGAAACTGCCACGCATTGGCCCGCACCATCTCGGCGGTCGTGCCCTCCACCGGCGCTTCCACGATCACGGCGGGCGTGCGGTGGCCGCTGCGCGTGGGCCCGCCATCGACGAGGCCGCGCATATACGCGGCCAAGCCGGTCATGTCAAACGCGCCGTGCTCCATGCCGACGTTGATGTAGTCGGCCCACGTTCCGGCGTCGGCTACGCCCTGCTCGTGAGTCAGCACGTGTCCGGTGTGGCCGCCCGTGTAGTAGACGGGCTGGTCGGCGGCGAGGAGCTCGATGGCGCGGTTGAGGCGGTGGGTCATTTTGGGAGGGTGGGGTGGATTGAAGGCAGCGTGTACTAAAGATTGAGCGTGGTTAAAGTGTAGCACCGGCCTTGCTTGCGGTCAATCAGATGTTTGTATGAGCGGGTGCCTTTCAGCAACCCGCCACGCCGCGGGTGGATCATTCTAAAAGAAATCAGAGCGAGCGGTGGTTCCTTAGTAGTTTGGGCGCGAGTTGAGTGGTCGTGTCGAGCCCCCGCCCCGCCTTCGCGAGGGCAGGCTCTCCACGAGAACAAACTCCGGGAAAAATCGGGACGTGGCTGACAAAGCGACTGGGCTCAGCGACGGCTTTGTTGCCAATAATCACCAGATTTCTCGCTGGTGCGGCTTTGTTTGCCCTCTTTGTTCGTCGACCCGCTCGAAATGACTATAATTGCCTCTTGACTCTGACACCGTGTCAGCTTGTACGATGGCGTGAGGCGAAATTAACCAGCCAGGAGAACAGACTATGCCTACCGAAAAACACATGATCTTTGGCCCCGGCGCGCTGGGCCTTGCCGTGATGGATGAACTGGTTGCCCAGGGCAACACCGTCGTGCTCGCCAGCCGCAGCGCTAAAATCGACGAGCCGCTGCCCAGCGGCGTCACCACCGAGCGCGCCGATCTGACCGAGCCGGCCCAGGTGCGGCGCGCAGCGGCGGACGCCGCTGTCGTTTATCTATGCGCCATGCCGCCCTACACCGAGTGGCCCGCGCTGTGGCCGCCGATGATGCGCGGCTTTGTCGAGGGCATGGCGGGCAGCGAGGCGCGCATCGTCTACGCCGACAATTTGTACATGTACGGCCCCAATCCCGGCCAGCCGCTGACGGAAGAGCTGCCGAACAACCCGGCCGCCCACAAAGGCCAAACGCGGGCCGAAGTCGCGGCCATGTTGCTGCAAGCGCACAGCAACGGCAAGCTGCGCGCCGCCGTCGCCCGCGCGCCGGATTTCTACGGGCCGCGCGTGTTCAACAGCGTCTTTGGTGCAACGTTTTTGACGCCAGCACTCCAGGGTAAGTCGGCCACGCTCGTGGGCAAGCTTGATCAGCCGCACACCACCACTTTTGTCCGCGACTTTGCCCGCGCGCTGGTGACGCTCGGCGCGCACGACGAGGCGATGGGTCAAATTTGGCACGTGCCGAGTGCGGGGACGCAGACAATGGGCGAGATGGTCAAGCTGTTTGAGCAGGCCCTGGGCCAGCCGATCAAGGTGCAGATGGGCAGCCTGCTGATTCTGACGGTGATGGGCTGGTTCAACCCGATGATTCGCGAAGTCAAGGAGATGTATCCCTCGTTCGCCAACCCCTACGTCGTCGACCACGGCAAGTTCGAGCGGGCCTTTGGCGCGCAAGTCACCCCGCACGAGGAGGCCGTGCGCGAGACGGTCGCTTGGTTTCGGCAGCAGGCGGGGGAAAGTGCTGGGACTTGAGCTGTAATTTCACTGCCGGACACTTTACGAAACGGCATTCTGAGCGGGCCGACGAGGTAACTTGCCGGACGAACCCGGACGAGCGAAGAATCTTCCATTGGCTGCCAGGAGATTCTTTGCTGGCTAATCGCGTGATTCACCGATCTGGGACAAAAACCTGCTCGGACAAGCCCATCTATCGCCACCTATCCGGCGTCGAAGCGACCGCTACGCGAGCAGAGTAACAGCGCTGAAAAGCGTCTGGTGGCGAAAACTATAACCGTTCAGTTCGCGCGGCGGCCCTTTCGCATCAAAGTTCGGAGCGCGCAGCACTGCCGCCGCAAAATAAGCGTGGTAAACTTGCCCCGCGACGGCAAGCTGTTCATCTCACCAAGGTGTTTATGTCTATCAAGCGACTCACTCAAATCGTCGGCTTCCTGCTTGGCTTGGTTCTCATTGCAGCGCTCGTCCTGCGTCTGCTTATTCCCCGCTTCAGCCCCGAACCCGACGCCATTGGCGTCGTCGACGGCGAGCTCTCGCCCTGCCCGGATTCGCCCAACTGCGTCAGCTCGTTTGCCACGGACGCCGAGCACGCCATCGACCCCCTTGCGTTTTCCACCTCCGCCGAAGAAGCGCAGGCCGACCTGCTCGCCGCGCTGAGCGAGCTGCCGCGCGCCACCCTCGTCACCAGCGAGCCGGGCTATGTCCACGCCACCTTTCGCTCGCCGCTCATGGGCTACGTCGACGACGGTGAATTTTTGTTTGACGAAGCTGCAAACGTCATCCACGTGCGCATGGCCGCGCGCCTGGGCCAGGCCGACATGGGCGCGAACCGCAACCGCGTGGAGATGATTCGAGAGCGATTGCAAAACTAAGAGAGACAATCAACGAAGGGCGCAAAGAAACGCGAAGGAAGAGAGCCAACCAGCAACGCTTCGTGCTCTCGCGCTCTTCGCCGATAAAATTCAGAAACGCTTGAGCATTTGTAATACCCGCTATGGCCAGCACCGAATTTTTTCAAAACAAAATCGTCTGGATCACGGGCGCCTCCTCTGGGATTGGCGAGGCGCTGGCGGTGATGCTGGCCCAGCAGGGCGCCACGCTCGTGCTCTCCGCCCGGCGCGAGGGCGAGCTTGAACGCGTGCGCGCGGCGTGCCAGAATCCAGACGCGCACCTCGTCCTCCCGCTTGACCTGGCCGACTTCGACGCCCACGTTGCCACCCAGCGGGTGCTCGAGCACTTTGACCGCGTCGACGTGCTGATCAACAGCGGCGGCGTCAGTCAGCGCTCCACCGTTGCCGAAACTGCACTCGACGTTGACCGGCGCATCATGGAAATCAACTACTTCGGCACGATCAAGCTGACGAAGGCGGTGCTGCCCTCGATGTTGGCACGTGGATCAGGCCACATCGTGGCGGTGAGCAGCGTGGTCGGCCACTTTGCCACGGCGCGGCGCTCGGCCTACGCCGCCAGCAAGCACGCGCTCCACGGCTTCTTCGATGCCCTGCGCGCCGAAGTCCACGCCGCTGGCGTCCGCGTCACGCTGGTCAGCCCGGGCTACGTGCGCACCAACATCTCGCTCAACGCGCTCACGGGCGACGGCTCCAAGCACGCTCAGATGGACAGCGGCCAAGAGAAGGGTCTTTCGGCGGAGGCGTGTGCGGCGCAGATTTTGCGCGCCGTCGAGCAGGAGCGCGACGAAGTAGCGATTGGGCGCGAGCGTTTTGCGGTTTATGCCCATCGCCTCGTGCCGGGATTGTTTAACCGCGTGCTGCGCTCCGTACGGCGGACGTAATTTCTGGCGTAGTGGCTGGGCACGCCCAGCCACATGCGTATCAAGGTAAGGGCAAAAAGACGAATTTGGTTGGACAAATGGCGCGAAAACCCCACCCCACCCCAGCCCTCCCCAGCTTGAGGAGGGAGCCGTGACGGGACGGACGAAGCATCGGCTCCTCCCCCAACTTGGGCGAGGCTGGGAGGGGGTAGCCAGACCATCTACCAGAGTGGGCCGTCTTTTTGATATTTACATAACCTTACGTTGATACAGATGTGGCTGGGCGCGCCCAACCACTACGCCGCGCCTTCATTTAGAATACCATGCCCCAATTCACCCAAGGCTTCACCAATCTTGCCGAAGAAATCGTCCTGCGCGACATTCCCATCTCCGGCGACGTGCCCGCTTGGCTCACCGGCACGCTCCTGCGCAACGGCCCCGGTGCGTTTGACATCAACGGCGACGCCTATCGCCACTGGTTTGACGGCCCGGCCATGCTCCATCGCTTTGCGTTACATAACGGACAGGTCGACTACGCCAACCGCTACCTGCAAACGCCGGGCTACACCAGCGCCCAGGCCAGCGGCGAAATCCGCTACGCCGAATTTGCCACCGACCCCTGCCGCTCGATCTTCAAGCGCTTTATGGCCGCCTTTGTGACCGGCCAAACGCCTTCGCACAACGCCAACGTCAACCTCACGCGGCTGGGCGACCAGTTTCTCGCCATGACCGAAACGCCGCTGCCCATCGCCTTTGACCCCGACACGCTGGAGACGCTCGGCGTCGTCGACTATGTGGATGAGGCAGAGGTGACGACGACGACGGCTCACCCGCACTATGATGCCCTGCGAGGCGCCGGCGTCAACCACCTGATTCACTACGGGGCGCGCAACGTCTACAGCTTTGCCTGGCTGCCGGATGAGCTGCCGCTGCGGCGCGAGGTGCTGAGCAAAATTCAGGTCGATCAGCCGGGCTACGTCCACAGCTTTGGGCTGAGCGAGCGCTACCTGATTTTGGCCGAGGGGCCGTTTGTGATCAACCCGCTGGATTTGCTGCTCAAGGGCAAGCCCTTTGCCGAGAATTTCCGCTGGCTGCCGGAGCGGGGCGCGCGCTTTCTCGTCATCCGCAAGCGCGACGGCGCGCTCGTCGGCGAGCACCGCTGCGATCCGTTTTTCGTTTTCCACCACGTCAACGCCTTTGAGATGGGCGACTACGAAGCGGGCGGCACGCTGCACGTGGATTTGTGCCACTACCCGGACGCGAGCATTGTTCACGATCTCTTCCTCGACCCGCTGCGCAGCGGCCAGCCAACTTTGCAGCCGTCGCTGCGGCGCTACTCGCTCCAGCAGGATCGGCCCGTCCAAAGCACGCTGCTCACGGACGAGCCGCTCGAGCTGCCGCGCATCCACTACAACCAGCACAACGGGCGCGACTACCAATTCGTCTACGGCATCGGCTTTCGGCAGGAGCAGCCCTACGACTTTAGCAACCAGCTGCTGAAGGTCGACGTGCACAGCGGCGAGTCCACCACTTGGCGCGAGGAAGGCTGCTACCCCGGCGAGCCAGTCTTTGTGCCCGCGCCCAGTGCCGCTGCCGAGGACGACGGGGTGATTCTGTCGGTCATGCTCGATAGCGAGCGGCGTCGCTCGTTTCTGCTGCTGCTCGACGCCGTATCGTTCGCGGAGCGCGCTCGTGCGGAAGTGCCGCACCACATCCCGTTTGGCTTTCACGGCCAGTATTTTCCGCAACAGAATTAGAGATTGGAAATTGGTAATTGGAGAGTGTGTGGACTATTCAACCGCCAATTGCCAATCTCCAATTACTGACTACCAGCCACCTTCGCAAACTACCGAGAGCTAAACTTCGAGAAAACTCATGCCCAACCCCAAAACTATGCAGGCCCTCGTCCTGCCCCAATACGGCAAAAGCGTCGGCGACGCCATCCGCAGCTTGGACGTGCGCGAGCGCAAAATTCCGCGGCTCGGCCCGGCGCAGGTGCTCGTGCGCGTCGAGGGTGCGCCGTGCAATCCGAGCGACCTGATGTTTCTAAAGGATCAATACGGGGTAACGAAGACGCTGCCCTGCGTGCCGGGCTGGGAGGGGGCGGGCACGGTGGTGGCGGCGGGGAGCCCGCTGGGCCAGTGGCTGGTGGGGCGGCGCGTGGCGATGGGGGCGCAGAACGACCGCGACGGCACGTGGGCCGAGTACTACGTCGCCAGCGCCCTGGCCTGCGTGCCCCTGCGCGAGGATTTGCCGATTGAGCAGGGCGCGACGCTGCTCATCAATCCGCTGACCGCCGCTGGGCTGCTGGAGACGGCGCGTCGCCACGGGCACAAAGCCATCGTGCAGAGCGCCGCCGCGAGCCAGGTTGGGCGCATGGTCAACGTGCTGGCGCGGGAGGATCGCGTGCCCGTGCTCAACATTGTGCGCCGCCAGGAGCAGGTCGATCTGCTGCTCAAGCAGGGCGCAATCCACATCCTCAACTCGTCCGACCCGGACTTTGCCCAGCAGCTGCGGGCCGAGTGCAAGCGCCTCAAGATCACCGCGGCGTTTGACGCCGTCGCCGGCGAGATGACGGGCACGCTGCTCAACAGCCTGGGGCGCGGCGGCACGGTCTACGTTTACGGCGCGCTGTCGGAGCAGGCCGTGGGCAGCATCCACCCCATCGGCGTAATTTTCCGCGGGCACCGCGTGGAGGGCTTTTACCTGGGCGGCTGGCTCAAGGGCGCGGGAATTGTGCGCGCGCTGCGGGCCGCGCCGCGCATCCAGCGGCTGATGGTCGAGGGCAAGCTGGGCACGGCGGTGGCGGAGACGGTCTCGCTGGCGGAAGCGCCGGAGGCGCTGCTACGCTACAAGGAGAACATGACGGACGGAAAGGTTGTGATTGCGCCGACCGCCTGACTGCTTGTTCCGACGCTCCGCGTCGGAATGTCTGCTGGACGCTCTGCGTCCCCGCTCTAACTTACCCCAATTTATCATTTGTCAAGCGGCGACGCAGAGCGTCGGGTAGGCATCCCCACGCAGAGCCTGGGGACGAGCTAACTCTCTTACTCCACCAACCCCACCGATCCCGCGATCCCCTCCACCATCGGCAGCAGCGCCGCAAAGCGCTCCTGCGGCGCGACAAACGTCAGCACCAGCAAATCGTCGCGCGCCCCCGATGCGGGCGCATCCAAAAACGCAATCTGCGCCACGTGAACGTTGCCGTGCTCGAAGACAAGCGTCGAACTCAATTCGTCATCCGCTCGCAAATCATCGCGCAGCTGGTTCGCCTGCACGCGCCCGCCGGACGCCTGCACCATGGACGCCACGTTTTGCGCGTAGTCATTCAAAAGCAGGCCGGTCGCGGGCAGGCGCAGCACGTGGAGGCCGGGCACGCTCGCAAGGTCGTCACCCGCCTCGGTCAGAGTCAGTTCATCGAGCAGCAGGGCGACGAATTCAGTCTGCTCCCCTTCCGCCTCAACCATTCCCCGCAAATCTGCCGCCGACAGGCCGTCGTCCTCCCCCAGCGCTTCCACCAGCAGCTCGTCCCCAAACGCAACCGGCTGCCAGCGCGGGGGCAAGGTCACCGTAAAGCCGCTGGTGGCGGTGATGGTGGTGGTCACGGCGGGGCCGAGGGAAAGGGTGATGTCGTCCGCGGGCGGAGCCGTGGCGGTTGCGGCGGGCGCTGTGATGGGCGTTGCGGAAGACGCTGCTGCAGCGAGATTGAGGCTATTGACCACGGTCGCCGTCGACGGCATTGGCGCGGCCGCGGGCGCGGGTTGATTGCGGCAGGACGCAGTCAGCAGCAGGGAAAGGGCGATGAAGAGAGCGGTGATGGATTTCATGGTAGGAATTGTACACGGATTTTCGCAGATTGACGCAGATTTTTGTTGGGCGTCTCTACGTCAATTTATGTGCAATTCCCGGTTCCCCATTCCCCATTCCTCACGCGGTTTCTCCCTATCAGGAAACGCCGACGCGGAGGTACGCGGAAATACGCGGATCCTCCAATCACAAACAGGGACGGCCACCGCGCCCGCCGCGGTTAATCGCCCGCCCCCAGCGGCTCCCGCACGGGCTGGACTTCGCCGCGGCGGCGGGCCAGCTCGGCGCGGGCGGCCTCGTGTTTCTCTTTGGTGATGGGGTAGAACCAGGCGATAAAGAGGCTGCCGACCAGAATGGCGGCGGGGATGGGGCCGATAAAGAGGCGAATCATCTGCAGGGCGCTCTCCGGCTGCACGGGCTGGGGCACGGCCTCCGTTGGCTCGATGTAGCCCGAGTATTCCAGGGCAATACCGAGAAAGAAGATGCCGAGCGCGATGCCCGTCTTTTGCAGGAAGACCATGAAGCCGCTAAAGATGCCCTCGCGCCGCAGCCCCGTTTCCAGCTCGTCAAACTCGATCACGTCCGGCAGCATCGCCCACGGGATAAGGTAGGCCACGGAGACGCCCGCCCCCGCCAGCGCCGCCAGCGGCACCACCCAGCCCGCCCGCTCCGGCGTCACAAAGTAGAGCGCAATCAGCATGATCAGCCAGATCACCGCGCCAATGATGTAGGTGTGGCGCTTGCCGATGCGGTCGCTGACCCAGCCCCAGACAAAGAGAAAAATAAAGGCCGTGCCCTGAATGGCAAGCAGCACGCTCGTCAACATGCCGGGTTGGCCGATGTAGCTGTTGAGGTAAAATGCGATCACCGCGGCGACGAGCTGGAGCGAGAGCCAGGAAAAGAGGTAGAGCAAAATCACGTAGCGGTAGGCGACGTTCTGGAACGCGATGCGCACCTGGCGGAAGAAGGGGATCGAGTCGGCTCGACTCTCCTGCGTCTGCAAGGGTTCCGGTCGCTCGCGCGTGCCCGCAAAGACGATAAAGCAGGGAATCGTGCTGATAATGGCCCAGATGGCGCCGGAAACGACGTAGCCCGTGCGCACCGAATCAAAGGTGCCGACGATCTGCGGGTGCAGCGCCGAGCTGACGAGCGCGCCGCCCACGGAAAAGGCAAAGCGGTAGGCGTTGAGCCGCGTGCGCTCGTCGTAGTCGTGCGTCAGCTCGGGGGCGAGGGCCACGTAGGGCACGTTGATCACGGTGTAGGCCGTGTCCAGCAGCAGCGCGATCACGACGTAGTAGGCAAAGAGCCCCCACGTGCCAAAGGGCGGCACGAGCCACAGCAGGAAGAAAAAGAGGCCAAAGGGCAGGGCCCCCCACAGCAGCCACGGGCGGCGGCGACCAAAGCGCGTGGTCGTGCGGTCGCTGAGCCAGCCGACGATGGGATCGTTAAAGGCGTCCCACACGCGGTTGATCAGCACAATCGTGCCGGCCAGGCCGGCGCTCAGCCCGGCCACGTTGGTGAAAAAGAAGAGCAGGAAGAAGGAGCGCAGCGCGGCGGAGATGGCCGTGCCGAGATCGCCGGAGCCGTAGGCCAGCTTGGTCCAGAGGCTGAGCCGTTCGCTGTTGTCGGTGGCGTTTGCCGAATTGGGGGTGGGGGAAACGGTTGCCATAATTAAGTCGGGTGGCGACGGTACGGGCACGCCACGGCGTGCCCGTACCGTCTTGCGGATTGGGCAATGATTTTTTGCACGCGTAGTTGGAGGGCGCGCCCTCCAACTACGCGTGCAGGGGCGGTTGGATCACAAGACTTGTCAAAACGTGCCGTTAAGATACATCTAAACGCGTTAAAAAGTTAACCAGAAACTAACCACGCCGCGCCACGATCACATCGCGCTGCTTAATCACCCGGTCCACGCGGTGGGCCAGCGCAGCGTAGGGCGGCTCGGCCAACACCCGCAGCGGGCTCACGGACTCGACGAGCGCCGTCATCTCGTCGCGTGGAAAGCGCGTTGCATCCCAGGCAAAGGTGACGACGCCGCCCGCTACCAGCAGCGATGACCAGACCGGCAGCGCTTGGGAGAGCAACCCGGTCAACGCCCCCTGGTGCTGGACGCCGTAGGGCAGGTCGGTGACGATCAGGTGGGGCGGCTTGGTGTCGGCCAGCAGCGCCTTGGCCTGCGCGGTATCGCCGCTGGCGAAGACAAAGCGCTGGGGCGTTCCTTTGCCGCTCTGTTTACCAATCACAAAGTCCCAGCGCTTGCCCAGCCCCTTTAGCCGCATCTCCCGCGCGCGACAGGCGATTCCTTCGTTGCCCAAATAGCGCTGTAGAAACGACGCCGTCGACGCGACATCCTGCGCGTTTTGCTCAACGCCCAGCGCGTCGGCCCCCAGCACGAGGGCGACGAAGAGCGTGGTGCCGCCGCCCGCCAGCGGATCGAGGACGCGCAGGGTGGGCCAGGGCTGCGGGCGAAAGGCGCTGCTCCACTTAGCGATGTTGCAGAGGAAGTGCGTAAACTGCTCGTTGGTTTTGCCCTTGTAGCGCCGCGTGGTGATCAGTTCGGCGGGAATCGGCGGCTGGTGCTGCACGTCGAACGGGCGCAAAAACGGGCCTTCCTGGTCGCCAAGCGTGGCGTAATAGCGAAAGTAGCCGCTCGTCAGGGCAAGCTGACCCAGTTCGTGCAGATCGGCTTCCACGTCGGTAGCCAGCTCAATTTTTAGATACGGCTGCCCCGAAAAGGTGACGGCCTCAATGGCAACGATTTGATCGCCGAGCGGGCTCAAGCGTAGTTCGTGGGGCGCGAGTGCGCTGGCGACGGCGGCATATTGCGTGCTGCGCTGCGGCGCAATCTGGGCGACAATGGTGGTCATTATACTGAAACTCCATTTTTCAACGCGGAGGGCGCGGGGCAAAGAGAAGCGTCGCGGCGAATTCCATGGCCGTGCCGTTCACCAGCAAGGAGATAGTTGGGCGGACGAGCGTGCTTGGCCTGCTCCAGCCTGCTGGGTTACGCGCCTCTTCTTCTCCGCGGCCCTCCGCGCCATCTCCGCGCCCTCCGCGTTAAATTCTGGTTGCGCAATCACTAAGGCAATTCCAGGAAATTAACTATACCGGGATAAGCCATGTTGGATGTGCGACGCACCTCGGAAGGTGCGACGCACGGTCGACTCTCTCTGGTGCGGCCAACACAGCCTACGGTGCGTCGCACTTTCCCAAGTGCGACGCACCTCCATCAGAATCAGCCGTGGTATATTTATAATCTTGGAATAGCCTAACCTACCTCCAATTTAGATCAAGCGAGAGGTAAGTTGAAATATGCGGTTGCAAACCGCACCTGCTTTCAGTAGATCAAGATTTCACAGGGTGGGCGTTCTCAGAGGCTTGCTTCCCTTGTAGATCCGTTCGCATTTGAGGATGCTCACTCGCTTTTTGACTAAACCTTGATCTAATGACTCTGGGAAAGCATCCGCCCTTACCCGCGTCCGTCCGCAATTTTGATCCGCGCCGCCGGATCGCCCAGCACCACCCAGCCGCGACCGTCCAGCCGGGTGAGCCAGAGCGCGGCGAGGCGGTCGGCGGGAGCATTTTGGGCGATCAGCGATTCAAGCTGCGCGGAAAGATTGACCCAGCGCGTGTTGAGATAGTCCAGCGCGTGGCCGACGCGCTGCCCGCTCAGCAGGCCGTGTAAAACTTCGCGTAGCGAAGCAATCTGCGGCTTGGCATATTCATCGCGCAGGTAAAGCCCTTCGTCGAGATCGACGGAGTCGTAGTGCAAAAACGACGTGGCCCAGCTCCGCGACACGTGGCCGATAAAGGCCGGTGCGCCGCGCGCCAGCAGCGTCTGCGGCAGCCGGGCGACAAAGGGTGCGTCGGCCAGCCGCGTCGCCGCGGAGTGCCGCGACGCAGGGAGCCAATCCGGCTGCACCGGCGTGCCCGCGCCGTGGCAGGCGAAACAGACGACCACCGTGCCCGTCAGGTCGGTGTCCGGCTCAACAGAAGCGCCATTAAACAGGTGCTCGATCCGAAGCGGAACGCCGGGGCCCGGCCACTCCTGCAAGACCAGCGCGCCCTGGTAGCTTTGCTGATGGGGCCAGCCGCTCGGCCACTCGCCGCCGTGGCTTGCGGTAAAGAGCAGCGCCGGTCGCGCTGGCCCCCGCAGCCGCGACAGCAAATTGGCGCAGGTGGCGGCGTCGCGCTCGTTGGGTCCCAGCGTCGATGTCGTGAAGCCCAGCCGCGCCCGCTGCTTTACCATCCAATCGCGCAGCGGCGACGCGAACTGCTCCGCGCTCCAGCGCGTCACCTCATCCTGCTGCGGCGCGACGAAGAGCACCTCGCGCTCCACCGCTGCCGCTTGCTCCCGCTCCTGCCTCACCAGCCGCGACACATAATCGCGGCATTCGCTCAACTCGTCAAACCAGAGGCGCCCCACCGCATACTCCGCATCGAGCATCGTCTGAAACGACCACGGAATCTGCGCCGGCGACCCAACAAGCAATAAGTAATAAGGAACAACCTCGGTGTCCATGTTATAGGGCGTAACTTGCCGCCCTTCGCCCCACAGAAAATCCGGCACGCTCCACCCAGCTTGATACTGAAACGCAAAGGCGGGCGCGCCCATCTGCTCCTCGCGCAGCTGGATCAGCGGCCGCAGCGCCTGCTTTAGCTTGGCAAGATGGAGCTGCTGGTCGGTCTCGCTGGGGTCGGGCGGCCACACGATGCCCCAGCCCATTGTGCGCAAATCGTCGGCGCTGCCCAGCGAGGGCGGCGGGCCCAGCGTTTCGGCGCTCCGCGTGAGGAGCGCCGCTTCCTCTGCGCGGGCAGCGGGCAGCGCCAGCCGCATCATCTCCCCCATCTCCGCCAGCGACAGCTCGGCAGCGGGCCTGCCCGTTATTGCATCGATGCCCAGGCTGATGAGCTTGGTGCTCATGGATGGTTGCCTCCTCATTTCGGGTCAACCTGAAAGAGACGGCCATCCGGCACGCGGCTAAAGAGCACGGGCACGCCCCACTGCCGCGGCCCGATGCGGCCGGGCGTAGCGGGGGCGTCGTCTGGTCGCAGTCGCTTTTCATAGAGCCGGTGACGCGCGCGATTGGTGGCGCGGTCGATCTCGCCGGTGTGCAGCAGCGCGTCGTAGAAGCGCTGCGAAAAGAGCCGCGCCGCCTCGATCTCCAGCCGCTGCTGCATGGCAATCACGGCGGGCACGCCGCCCGCCACCAGCCGACGGGCCACGCCCCGCAGCGCGCCCCCCTTCTCATCCGTTCCCGCTTCCCCTGCGCCCGCCTCCCCCGTGCGGCACGAGGCGAGCACTACGAGCCGCAGCCCATCGGCCACGTAGGGGCGCAGCGCGTCGGCAAAGTCGTCCTCGCCCACGCGGCAGCGCGTGCCGTCTGCCTGCTGAAGCACCAAAAAACCGCGACCGCTCGCGTCGATGTCGCCGTGGCCGAGCAGGTGCAGCGCGTGGAGCGGCTGGCCGATTGCCGCGGCGTCGCCCAGCCGGTCGAGAATCGCATCGAGCGTGACGGGACGTTCGTGGCTGCTCAGCAGGTTGTTGCCACCTAGCGGGGCAATGGCGACGTTGCGTTCGCGCACTCGCTCGATGGCTCCACACAGCCCCGCCAGCTCGTCGGCGTCAATCGCGACCGGCGCTGGGTCGCCATCCACTGCTGGGGGCGAGGCGAGCACGCCCAGAATGCGCAGCGGCTGCGTGGCGCTGAGCAGGGGGGCGGCGGTGGCTCCGTCGCCGCCGACGGGCAGGATGCGCGCAAAGGGCGTGGCGGCGCTGGCGGCAACGGGCACGCCGCGGGCGCTGTCCCAGAGCAATTCCCACGGCTCGCGATGTAACTCGGCGGCGTCGGCGGCAATGTGCAGGCGAAGACGCAGCGACTCGCCGGGGTCGAGGCGGCTGAGCGCCAGCCGATAGCCCCGTTCCGTCTCGCCGTGAAAGAGCGCCCGGTAGAGCATCTCCCCACGCTGCTGGCCGGGTGTGTAGCGGCGCGTGTGATCGAGCTGGAGCGCGGCCTCGAAGTAGCGCTCGTCGTGGCCCTGCTCGCCGAAGCGGAGCTGGACGTGGGCGGGCGTGAGGTGAAGATCGAGAGTGTGGCGGGGAGATTGGGGATTGGTAATTGGCGATTGGTCATTGGGCGGGTGGGCGCGTGGCGACGGCGCTGCTGTCGGCGGTTCAGCTACGGGTTGAGCGGTTGATGGTTGATTCTGTGAGGGCTGATTTCCCGTTGGCAGCAGGCGGCGAAGCCAATCGGCGGCTTCGGCCCGGATGCGGGTGCGAATTTGCAGATCGTTGCGCAGGGGCGCAAAGGTGTTGGTGGGCGAGGCGTCTAAGTCGACCAGGGCCTGAGCGAGCGCGCGCTCGTCGAACAGCTTGGTGCAGTGGGCCGCATGGAGGGCGTGGACGGCCTGCTGGCGAACTTCCCAAGCGGGGTGCAGCAGGGCTGTCGGCAGCCGAGCGGCAAGCCTCCGGCGAAAGCTGGCGTTGACGGCTTCGTTCTGCACGGCCGCGGCAATCTGGGTGATTTGCTCGTGCGCCGCGGCGCTGTCGGCGAGCAGCAGGTCGCCGTCCAGCGCATCGAGCAGCCTGGGTAAATCAACTTCATCGGCGGTTGGCGAATTGCTACATGAATCAAACATGTACACACTTTACCTCCGAGCGGAATTTCTAGCAAGCAGTTGGCAAGATGCAATGTTTGTTGCAATGAGGGGACTACCTACTGAATCGCTCGTGCAGAGAGATTCCGTCGGGTGTAGGGAACGTTGTGTATCGAACGGTCGGGGGCGGTCCGGCTTTGGACGTATTTGGGCACAGTGGGGAAGGCCACGAATTTTAACGCGAAGGCGCAAAGACGCGGAGGTGTGGTTCGTAGATTGCGCGACCACGACGATTCAAATTCTTTAGCAGAAACCGAACGCTGGCGTGAAGCAAGCGTAAAGAAATGGGCCGGTGGAGCCGGGGCTGAGCAGTCTTTTCGTTCGCATGAAAATGGGCATCTATCTTGGTCGCGCCTGATTTCCCGCGAACAGCCCTGGGTGCGGGCATGACAAGTATCGACCCTTGCACAATCATAAAGCGTTTATTATAGAACCAAGCAATGCGCGGCACATCTCCTTGGGCCTTTGGGCCTTTGCGTTAGGCCAATCCAAGGAAATAAACAGACCGATTGGGGTCAGCGCCTCACCTTCCCCAACCCCCTCCTCTCCACGCGTGGAGAGGAGGGGGCTATTCCGTTGCCTCGTTAACTTAGGCTAATCCAAGATTATAAATATACCACGGCTGATTGTGATGGAGGTGCGTTGCACATCCAACATGGCTTATCCCGGTATAGTTAATTTCCTGGAATTGCCTAAGCGACAGCGAAGGGGTGGTGAGGCAGAAGCGTGACCGCTCTGGTATAGTCTATTCCTTGGCATAGCCTTATACCTCGCTCGACGGGCAAAGCTGATTGAGCACGCAGCTCGCACAGTTCGGCTTGCGCGCCTTGCAGACGCGACGACCGTGGAAAATTAGCAGGTGGGGAAAGTCGACGTACTCCTCTTCGGGGACGAGCGCCATCAGGTCGCGCTCGATTTTGACGGGGGTGCTTTCGCTCGTCAGCCCCAGCCGCTGCGAGAGGCGCTTGACGTGCGTATCCACGACGACGCCCTCGGCGTGGCCGTAGGCGTTGCCCATGACGACGTTGGCCGTCTTGCGCGCCACGCCGGGCAGGCTCAGCAGCGCCGTCATGTCGTTGGGCACGTCGCCGTCGTAGGCGAGCACGAGGCGCTGGGCCGCGCCCTGGATGTGCTTGGCCTTGTTGCGAAAGAAGCCCGTCGAACGCACAAGCTCCTGCAGCTCGTCCATCTCCGCCTCAGCTAAATCTTGCGCCGTGGGGTAGCGCGCAAAGAGGGCGGGCGTGACTTGGTTGACCCGTTCGTCCGTGCACTGCGCGGACAGAATCGTCGCCACGAGCAGCTGCAGCGGCGAGGCAAAGTCCAGCTCGCAGTGCGCATCCGGGTGCGCTTGCCAGAGCAGGCGGATGATTTCGTAGATGCGCTTGCCGACGGGCGCGTCGGCGGTGAGTGCAGTAGTCATGGGTTTGTGCAGGGGAGCAGGGGAGCAAGGGGGCAGGGGAGCAGGGGGTCTTTTGGCTCCTCCGCTCGCCTGCTCCCCCGCTCCCCCACTCTCTATCACGACAAGGGGACGCGCGGCTGGACGCGGATGCGGTAGTCCGAATCGTCGATGCGCTGCCACGGGTAGTGGATAAAGTCTTCGGTGGTTTCGACGTAGTGATCGGGCTCGTCGTCGATGCGGCTGCTCTGCTGCTTCCAGTGCAGCACGGCCGTCTGCGGGAAGCCGCCCGCGGCTTCGACGCGCCCGCGCACGGCCGTGATCGTGTGGCCGCGGTGCCACAGATTGTCCACGACGAGCACCTTGCGATTTTCGAGCACGGCATCCGGCGGAAACTGGAGGAAGCGGGGCCAGGCCAGCCGCGTGTGCGTCGAATCCTCCTCCGGGAAGAGCACGGTGGCGGTGAGCACTTCCTTCATCTTGAGCGCTTCGGCGATCATGCCGCCGGGAATAATGCCGCCGCGCGTGACGACGAGGATGGCGTCGTAGGGCGTATCGAGCTTGAAAACGAGCTGGCTGATGAGCTCTTCAACATCGTGCCACGTGAGGTAGACTTGTTGCATAGGGGCGAGGGTTCGGTGCGAAATGAATGAACGATGAGGGTAAATTAAAGCACGAAACGAAGGATTCTGCGAATTTGGGTCATTGGGGGTGTGCTTCAGTTTGGGGTGAGATGCCAGGCTGTCTATCAGAAGCAGAGGGCGGACAAAATATGCGAAGTTAAAGATCAGCGGAGGCGTCAAACTTTGTCATGCTCGCGGAGGCTGCTCTATTGAAAAGATGCGCAGCAGAGGGTTGGCCGCTCGCCACTCCTTCCCAGGATAGTGCTGACGAATTAGAAAAAAGGGGGTCGATCGTGCGTGGCACCTTCCGAGGTGCCTCGCACATCCAGCTTGGCTAATACCCCAAAATTATCGTTGACTATCTTCAAACGTGTGACGCACTTGGGAAAGTGCAACGCACCAAATGTCGCCCACCGTGCGTGGCACCTTCCGAGGTGCCTCGCACATCCAGCTTGGCTAACACCCGAAATCGTCGTTGACTATCTTCAAACGTGCGACGCACTTGGGAAAGTGCGTCGCACCGCCGACTGCCTCGATCGGGTCTCCACCGATGGAGAGGGGAGTTTGATTCTTCGTTGACAAAGCGACTTGACTTTGGCTAAATCGCTTCGTCAACGAAGAGAGTGAAGTCCTTCCGCCACGCGTGAAGGGAGGATTTAGGCGGGAGGCGAACGCTTGTGCGTCGCCCTCACTCATCGCTGGCCTCGACCGCCGCCGAGGCCAGTTTCGGCCAAAGCAGCGCCTGCGCCGCGCCCGCCAGCGATGACCGATGGGCCACGGCGGGTGGATGAACCTTCGCGTAGCCAGGGTCAAGCACGAGCGACTGCTCGACCTGTGCCGTCTCCGGCTCGCTGATAAACGCCAAATGGCTCGGCAAGGTGTAGCGCAGCGTGTAGGCACCGGGCGCGAGCCCCCACAGCCAAAATTCGCCGCCCGCATCGCTGATCGATTCGCGCACGAGTTCGCCCCGCTCGTCCAGCAGCTCGACCACGGCGCCGGGCAGCCGCACGCTGCCGCCGAGGAACGCCTGCTCGCCCACTATGTCTGCTGAGTCCGCTGAGTCCGCCGCGTCCGCCGTGCCAGCCTCGTCCGCCGCGTCCGCCGCGCCCATCGGCAGCTTGAGACGCAGGCGCAGCGGGTCGTGGTCGCTGGCGTGGAAGATGGTGTCGACGTCGGTGTCGAGCGGGTAGGCAAAGCGCGTGTTAAAGTGTAGCGGCTCCAGCGCGACCAGGTCGTCCACCATGGCGGGGGAGACGACGAGATAGTCGAGCGTTTGGCTGGCGCCGTTGAAGATGTAGGTATAGCGCTCGCTGGCCGGGAGGAAGTCGACGGTGTTGACGAGCGGCGGCTCGGTCTGCAGCAGCGTTTGCAGGGGCACGCTGTCGGGAAAGTCGTTGAGGTCACCCGCGACGACGACGTGGGCGCTGGGATCGTCGACCAGCGGCTGCTGGGCCAGCGATGCGACGTGCTGGGCCTGCGCCGTGCGCCGCATCCCGTTCAGCTCTTCGTCGCCCGCCTTACTCTTCCAGTGGTTGACAATGAGACGCAGCGAATAAGCCGACGGCGCATTGTCCGCTGGCGCATCGTCCGGCAGCACGTCGTCCGGCGGCTCGCCGTTTGCTGGCTCTTTGTCCAGCGACGCATCGCCCGTTAATTCTGCATCGCCTTCGTCCTCGCCGTCGTTCTCGTCCTCGTCCTCCTGCACCTGCCGCACCACCAGATCGACAACGAGCGGCGGGCGGTTGAAGAGTGCAAATTCGCCAAACGGACAGACGCCGACGGCGGGCACTTCGTAGTCGGTAGTCGAACAGCCCTGCGGCGACGCCGCCTCGATTACTTCAATTGCCAGCCCCGGCGCGTCCGTGCGCACGAGCAGCGCGTTGGTTAGCGGAAACTCAAAGTTGGTCGTCATCGGCCCCGGCAGCGCGACCGCGTCGTAGGCGAGGTCGTGCTCCTGCGCCAGCAGCGCGGCCAGATTTTGCACGTCCTGCGGCGTGCCCGCTTCCTGCAAAGCAATGAGCGTGCAGCCGCCCAGCCCCTCGGCAATGGCGAGGGCGCGCTTGCGCAATTCGGCGGCGTACTCGACGGCGTCCGGGTGCTGGGCGACGCCCGTGCCCAGGGCGAAGAGGTTAAACGTGCAGAGATCGAATTCGCCCTTGTCAAGTGGGGAAAGCGGTGGCGGCTCGGCGCGACCTTGGCGCTCGGCCGCCACCGCTTCGCCGGGCAGCAGCAAAAGCTGGTACTTGCCAAAATTGTAGTCGAGCACGGCCAGCAGCCGCCCGTCGCCCCCCTGCTCGCGCTCCCGTTCGCCATCAAACAGCACGCGGTCGCCCCAGTCGACTTCGGGCAGGTCGCCGCCGAGCGCGTTGCTTAGATAGATCAGCGCGTTCATCGATTGCGTCCCCTGGAAGATGCGCCCGCCCTTCACGTGGCGCAGCCGTTCCGGCTCAACGATAGCGATCTCGGCCTCGCCGCTGTTGAAGCGTTTGGTCGGCCCCTGTACCAGCCCGTCCACCTCGTCCAGCGCCACGACCATCCCTTCCAGCGCCTCCAGCCGCTCGCTCGGCGCATCGAGCAGCGAAACGCCCGGCCACTCGGCGGCCGCCATGGTCGCCAGCGATGCGTCGCCGCAAAGCGTTGTGGGCTCGATGGCGCGGGTGCGCGAGAGCTCGGTCTTCTCGTAGAATTCCGAAACCAGCGCCCCGCGAATGCGCACGCACGCGCCGGCATTCACCGCTGGCGGCGTGCGCGTGTAAATGAAGAGGCCGTCGCTGGTGGCCGGATCGTCATCGCCAAAGGGGTCTTGGAGGTAAAAGCCGTCGTTGCCCACGGCGGTCACGATGCCAAAGCTGTCCACGTAGCGCTCCGCCAGCGGTGAGGCGTCGCCGTTGCCCTGGATGGCGTAGACGGGGATCACGTCGTAGGCTTGTGGATTTTGCGCGCCGGTCAGCAAACTCATCACAACCAAAACGCACAATAGGAGAAAAGTGTTTTGTTTCATGGTAAATACCAAAGGGCAAGAAAGCGATTCACGAAGGACACGAAGAGCACGAAGAAAGAGAATATACGTTCTTCCCTTCGTGCTCTTCGTGTCCTTCGTGGATCATCTTCTTTGTTTGGAAGTTTGATCTAATTGGCCAATCGATAGCGCTCAAGCTTACCCACGCTGCCGAAGTTAATCAGCAGGCCGAGGCGATAGTCCGTCACTTTTAAGTAGTTGATCACCTGCGCTTTCTCTTTTCCTGTGATCTCATTGAGCGCCTTGATTTCTACGATGATTTTGCTGTAGCAGATGAAGTCGGGCTTAAAGGTTTTTTGCAAAAGTTGACCCTTGTAAAAGACCTGCACCTCCCGCTGTGGCTCGAAAGGGATGAGCCGAGCCGCTAACTCCACTTCCAGTGCTTCTTGATAGATTGCCTCCGAGAATCCAGGGCCCAGCACGCGATGCACCTCAATTGTCGCGCCACAAATTGCAAACGTCTCCGGCTTGTAAATCAGATTTTTCGTCAACGTTGTATCCATTTGCTTCGCGCTCCTTCGCGTCCTTCGTTGATCGCTGCTTGGCTTGTTAATCTTTCCTGCGCGCTTAGTCTATCAACAAACGTCTCGCGATAAATCGGATTTTTGACGCAGCCGCCCGCGTAAAAAATCCGGTTTTGCATTTTTCGCGACCCTGCTATAATGCGCCCACCTTTCGCGCGGCTCGCGGGGCCGCCACTTGATCAGGAGGGACCATGAACAGCGATCCGACAGCCGGCCTGTATGATTTCGTCGGCATCGGCGAACTGGCCGAAACGGTGACGCAGCTGCTGGCGCTCAGCCTGCAGCAGCGGGGGCAGCGCGCGGGCAACGCGGCGGCGATCAAGCACTACCTGCTTCAGCAGGCGCGCGATCACCTGAGCAGCGTGCGTGAAGGCTTTGTGCTTAGCCTGCGCACCTCGCAGATCGACGACCCGCGCGAGCTGCGCTACCTGCTGGACCGCGTGCTGCTGGACTGGTCGCAGCTGAGCGAGGAGCTGGGCACGGCGGACAGCGCGGACTCGGCGGATGGCAAAATCGAGCAGCTGCGCACGCAAATGCTGGCCTTTAGCATGGCCGCCGTCGCCATCGGCCACCTGCCGCGCCTGCCCGCGGACGAAGTCACCTTTCCACGCAGCTACGGTAAGCCGCCCACCTACGCCGACATCCCCGTGCCGCGCACGCCTGCCGAAATGTTGAGCCGCATCGACGAAGTGCAGACGACGCTGTGGCAGATGATGGGGCAGGAGCTGCCCGACCTGGTCGACCACCACTACGGCTCCGTGCGCCGCACCTACGGCTTCTTCGAGAGCAGCGCCCGCCTCACCCGCCGCCAAGCCATCCGCTTTGGCATCAAAAAACCGCCATCCGACGTATGCTGGTAGCGGCCAGCCTGTGGTACAATTCTCCAAGTTTGCTCGATTTTGAAGAAACCACAGGAATCCAATATGTCGCCACGCAAAAACCGGCTCTCGGTTTTGTCGGTCGGCGCGCTCTGCATCGCTCTCCTGCTGCTGGCCCTGCCCGCCCAGCCCGTCACCACCGCCCGCGCCCAGACGCCACCCGCCCCGTCGAATACCCAGCCGACGACTGCCCAAACGGTTGTCATCGAACTCACCGCTCCCTCCCTCGCTGACACCTACGCCGCGCTGACGGCCTCGCCCGTGCAGGCTGCCTCGGCGGAGGTGATCGCCGCGGCTACGCAGGCCCAGCTCGCCCAAGTCGACGCGGCCCAGCTTGATCTGCTCGATGCGCTGGCCGACTACGACGCCGAAATTATCTACCGCGCGCAGCGGGCCTACAACGGCATTGCCGTGCGCGTGCCCGCCGATCAGGTTGACGCGCTGGCCGCGCTGCCGGGCGTGAAGGGCGTGCACCCGCTGGTCGCCAAGCGGCCGTCGCACGATCTCAGCGTCCCCTTTACTGGCGCGCCCGCGCTGTGGCAGGGCGCGGGTGACTTGCTCCCCGCGGGGGTAACGGGCGAAGGCATCACCATTGCCATCGTCGACACCGGCGTCGACTACCTGCACGCCGACTTTGGCGGCCCCGCCACCGGCTACGACGCCAACGACCCCACCCGCGTCGACGACGCCGTGCCCTGGCCCACGGCCAAAGTCATCGGCGGCTACGATTTCACAGGTGATGATTACAACGCCGACTACGACGCCTTTGACCCCGACCCGGCGCGCAACGGCTATCAGCCCATTCCCCAGCCCGACGCCGACCCCTTTGACTGCTACCGCCACGGCACACACGTTGCGGGCACGGCGGCGGGGATGGGCGTGACGCAGGCGGGCGCGAGCTATCGCGGCGGCTACGGCCAGCCGCTCGACCCCAGCCAATTTCGCATCGCCCCCGGCGTTGCGCCCGAGGCCAAAATCTACGCGCTCAAAGTCTTTGGCTGCACGGGCAGCAGCGAAGTCGTCGACCTCGGCATCGAGTGGGCGCTCGACCCCAACGGCGACGGCGATCTCGCCGACCGTGCCGACGTGATTAACCTCTCGCTCGGCTCCAACTACGGCACGGCGAACGACTCGACCGCCTTGGCCGCCCAGAACGCGCTCAACGCCGGCGCCATCGTCGTCGCCTCCGCGGGCAACGCGGGCGACGTGACCTTTGTCACCGGCACGCCCGGCGTGGTCGACGGCGTGATCAGCGTGGCGGCGATGGTGGACAACCCCGTGGCGCGCGGCCTCTTTCCCGGCACGGGCAGCAGCTTTGAGACGCTGGCGACCTTCTCCAGCAGCGGCCCCCGGCGCGGCGACGGGCGGCTCAAGCCGGACGTTGCCGCACCCGGCTTCCGCATCACCTCCGCGGGCCACGGCACGGGCAACGGATCGCTGACGATTTCGGGAACCTCCATGGCCGCGCCGCACGTGGCGGGCGCGGCGGCTCTGCTGCGCCAGCTCTACCCCACGTGGACGACAGCCGAAATCAAGGCGCTGCTGATGAACAGCGCTCGCCCCGAAATCCGCGCGAGCTTTGACGCGGACGCCGAGCTGCAAACGCCGACGCGTGCGGGCGCGGGCACGATCGACCTGGTCAACGCCGTGCGCACGACAGTGCTGCTCTTTGACGAAGAGCGACCGGCGGCGGTCAGCCTTTCGTTTGGCGCTCCCGCCGTCGGCGACACCCTCGTCGCCACCCGCAGCGTGCGCGTGGTGGACAAGCGGCCCGCGTCCGCCCAAACCGATGCGCTCGACTACCAGATTGAGTTCCAGGAGGCGGTTGCCGCGCCCGGCGTCGAAATCAGCCTGCCCGAGCCGCTGCTCAGCGTGCCCCCCGGCGGCGACGCCACCTTCGACGTGACCCTGCGCGTGGACGGCGCGGCCCTCGCCAGCGCGCCCGGTGTCCTGCTCGACGAGGCGACCGGCATTCCGCGCTACCGCCTGCCCGAAGCCGCGGGCTTCCTGCGCCTGCGCCCCCTGCTCCCGCCGAATGCGCCGACAGCGGACGAGCCCGTGCCCGTGCTGCCCGTCCACGCCGCGCCGCGCCCCGTCTCCACCCTGCGCGCCACGACTTCCCTGCTGGACTACGGCACGGCTCAGCGCAACACCCTGCCGCTCTTTTTTGACGAGGCGGCTGCATCACCTGGCCCCGGCGCGACAATTCCGCCCGCACCGGAAAATTCGCCCGCCGCTAACGGCCTCGTCAGCGCCTTTGATCTGCTCTGGCAGAGCGGCGGCACGCGCGCCGCCCACGCCCACGCCGACCTCACCCACCTCGGCGCGACCAGCCGCGAACAGGTCGGCGGCGAGCGCGTGCTCTACTTCGCCCTCGCCACGCGCGCGCCCTGGTCGACGCCAAACGAGGTGCGCTTTGAGATTCATCTGGACGTGGACAACGACGGGCAGGCCGACCAAATTCTGTTTAACAGCGACGCCGAGGGCTACAACAGCCGCTTTGACACCAGCGATCTGCTCATCTCGGCGCTGGAGAACGTGGCGACCGAGGAGCGCGCCATCGAGCTGCCGCTCAATGGTTTAGCCTTCGATCAAGCGCCGCAGGAGACGCACCCCTTCTTTAGCCAAGTGCTGATTCTGCCCGTGCGCGTGGCGTCGCTGGGGCTGGCAGGTGGGCAGGAGACCGTTACGTTCTGGGTGGAGAGCTTTAGTGTGGACAAGCCGCTTGTGCCGGGCCGCGAGGAGGAGCCGGTGGTGCGGACGCCGCGCCTGCGCTACAGCGTGGCTCAGCCGCTGCTGCTGGTGGGGCCCGCGCAGGCGTCGCCGCTCTTTGCGCTGCGCAGCGGCCAGTCGCTGCCGGTGAATTTCAACGTGCAGCGCGCGCTGGCCGCCCCGCCAACGCGGGGCCTGCTGCTGCTGCATCACCAAAACGGGGTGGGAAACAACGGGGTGGGACAGGTACAGGTGGTGGAAATCAAAAGCAGCCGCCTGCGGCGACTGCTCTTGCCGGTTGTAAGAAACCAGCAGGTGGGTGATTAGAAGGATTCGCAACGCCTCTATCCCCAACCCTTCCCCCACGCATGGGGGAAGGGAGCCGTCTGCTCCCCTCTCCCATGCGTGGGAGCTAAGCTTTACCCACATCTCTTGTGGGCAGAAGAGAGGGCACGCAATCGGGCGGAGGGGAGACGGCGGCGCAAGAGATGATCCTTCCCGCCCGACTTCATGCCCCTACCGTATGGTCCGCCTAGAAGCGTAGGGGCATGAACTGCGGCAGAGAGCTCTTCCTGATAGCCAGACATCTGCCTTTGCCGCAGTTCGTGCCCCTCTGGCCGACCTTCATCACTTCTGGGTAAAGGTAAGCAGGATGGGAGAGGGGCTGGGGGTGAGGGCCAGCCTCCCCGCTACTCCGCGTACAAAATTCGCCCGCAGCTAGGGCAGGTGTAGAGTTGATCGCCGTTGCTGCTCACCGTGCCGGTGATGGCGGTGGGGAGCTGCATGTTGCACACGGCACAGGTATCGTCCGTCACCCGCGCGACGGCGATGCCGCTTTTGCGCTTGCGCACGCCGTCGTACTTCTCCAGCATCTCAGCTTGGATGAGTCCGCGCCCGGCTTCGCGGTGCTTCTTGAGCAGCACGTATTTGCGCTTGAGCGCCAGCTCCTCCTCGTTCAAACTGCGCTGGTCCGCGCGCCACGTGCCTTCGGCCTGCTTCAGCTCCTCCTGCTGCCGCTCCAGCTGCTGGCGCAGCGATTCGGCCTGCAGCAGCGCGTTGACGGCGTGCTCGTCGGCGGTGTCCTTCTGCTTGCGCAGCTGATCCAGGTTGTCCTGCAGTGCCTGAAGCTCCTTGGGGTTGCTCGTCTCGCCGCTCATCAGCGAGGCGTCGGTCTCCTTGATGCGCTCGTCCAGCGACTGTGCCTGCATCTCCGTGTCCTGCTGGCGGGTGCGCCCCTCACTCAGCGCCGTCTCCGTCTCCGCCACGGAGTAGCGCGCGGTCACCAAGTCGTCGTTCTCCGCGCGCAGCTTCTGAATCTCCAGCAGCCGACGGCGCACCTGATCAAACATCGAATCAATCTTTTGTAAATCGTACAGTTTCGCGATCTCGCTCACGATGGGCCTCCTATCCGTCTGAATTTCCCCTCAGTATACCACGAGCGCGCGGGTTGGGCCATTGGATAGGAAGCGCGTTCCCTAGATTTTTTTGCATTCAGCACCAGCGCTCCTTGTTCCTCACTCATCCCCTCATGGACCTTCACCACCGCCATATCGTCCAGCCGACCCAACCCTTGGCGGACGCGGCGATGAACTGCTGGATCGCCGCCGCGGCCAGCGGCAGCGGCAGCGGGGATTTCTAGATGCGTTCCGTTTCGAGCAGCAGCTCTCAGCGAGACGCCGCGGCGTACTGGTGAAGTACATTGGCCATTAGCTGCTGAACGGGGACGTTTGCTTGCTGTGCCAAATCGCGAAGCGACTGTAAATCTTGAGTCGCAATTTCAATCTTGACTTCCTCTATCGTGGCCTCTTGCGCTTCGGCATAACTTCGATAACGCGCAATTTCCTGCGCCAAATTCTGCACGGAGCGCCATTCGCCATTCTCCACAGACGCTAAAATCACTTGTTCTTCCGAAGTTAGCTGCTTGTTCATAAATTGCCTCTTAAAGTGCGTGCAAAGCGAAAACAGGAGTTCGTCGTCTAGTGACCGTCACTGTCCACAGATGGACAGCTTACCCTATTTTGTCTGGACAGTGACTGTCACTGGCTCCTCAAATTCCTGTTCCCGACGTGACTTTACTTTAGATACTGCCTCTTCAGCTTTCGGCTGGGAATAATCGTTTTTAGAAAAATTTCTTGTGCGTCCTCCACAAACGGCACGAGATACACATACTCTTGCATCTACACGACAAATGCTCTTTGTGAAGGATATTTATCCTGATTTGGATGTTCGATAATGTCCAGCAGATTTCCCTCGCCACCACCGCGGACAATTGAGAGTACCATTGCAAAGCTGATATTGCGCTCGGTTTGAAGCCATTCGTCCTTTTCAACATTCCAACGAATGGGCTTCGTGGCATACAGACTCATAGCGTTTCAATTGCCGGCGTCAAAGTGAGTCGAACTACCAGTGTATCAAATTTAGCCTCTATTTCAAATCCCCGCTCAGCGCCTGATACACCTTCACCACCGCCATATCATCCAGCCGACCCCAGCCCTGGGCGGAGGCAGCGATAAACTGCTGAATCGCCGCGGCGGCCAGCGGCAGCGGAAACTTTTCGGCGCGACCCGTTTCGAGCACGATGCTCAAATCCTTGAGCCAGATGTCGACGGCGCTGTGGGGCATGTAGTCGTCGGCGAGCAGGTGGGGGACGCGATTCTCGAACATCCACGAATTGCCCGCGCTGACGGTGATGATTTCGTAGACCTGCTGCGCATCGAGCCCGGTTTTGCTGGCAAAGGCCATCGCTTCGGCGGCGGCGGCGAGCTGCACGCCCGCCAAGAGCTGGTTGATCATCTTCATGGTCGAGCCGAGACCACATTCCTCTCCCAAGTTAAAGACGTTGGCGGCGATGGCGTCCAGCACCGGCTGCGCGCGCGCAAAGGCCGCGTCGGGGCCGCTCGCCATCACCGTCAGCGACCCAGCCTCCGCACCCACCGTGCCGCCGCTAACCGGCGCATCGAGCATCAGCAGGCCGCGCTCGTTTAGCCGCGCCGCCGTTTCGCGCGCAAAGGCGGGCGTCACCGTGGCGCACTGCATCACCACGGCGTCGCTGGTCAGCACGCTCGCGGCGTCGATGCCGTCGCTGTCCCGTTCAAAAAGCACCTGCGTCACCTGCTCGGCGCTCAGCACCATCACCAGCAGCACGTCGGCATCGCGTGCCGCGGCCTGCACCGAATCCACGCCCGTGCCGCCCGCCGCCGTCAGCGCATCGACGGCCTCGCGGCGCACGTCAAAGCCGCGCACGGCGTGGCCCGCGTCGAGGAGCGTGCGCGCCATGCCCGTACCCATCGCGCCCAGGCCGATAAAGCCGATTGTGGTCATGATTTGTCTTCCTTTGTACCGCGAAGCGCCGCTTCGCACTTGTTCGTCACCCAAAGAGGTGGTTTCTCGCCTCAATCAATTACCGCGGCGACTGCCGCCAGCCGAGCGCAGCAGCGCTTCGTCCTGTTCGGAAGCCGTCTTGGATGTCCGTCGATTTGTCGTTGATTACGTGGCGCGAAGCAGCGCTTCGCGTTACAAGGTGCGCACGGCAACCAACCGCTCGCCCTCGCCGCGCGCGACCAGCGAGTTGCGCAGCGGGCGACCAAACTCCGGCGCGCTGATTTCAAAGATATCGCCTGATTGGGGTTGGATGCCCTCGGCGAAGCTGAGCGTGGCCGTGCCGAAGAAGTGGGCGTGGGCGTCGCCGGGGCGGCGGAAGCGGGCGTACTTGAAGTGGTGGTGCTCGATGTTGGCGAGCGAGTGCGTCATGTTGGCCTCGCCGGTGAGAAAGTCGCCCTGCCAAACAACATCTTCACCGCGCAGCAGGCGGCTCGTGCCGCGCACATCGGCGGGCGGCTCGCCGATCAGCAGCTCCGGCCCAAAGGACGAGGTGCGCAGCTTGGAGTGGGCGAGGTAGAGATAGTTCTGCTTTTCCAGCACGTGATCCGAGAATTCGTTGCCCAGCGCAAAGCCCACGCGAAGCGGCTGGCCAGACTCATCGATTACATAGAGGCCGACCAGCTCCGGCTCCTCGCCACCGTCCAACGCAAAGCCCGGCAGCTCCAGCGGCTGCCCCGGCGGCACAATCCACGACCCATCGCCTTTGTAGAACCACTCCGGCTGCGATCCCACCTCGCCCGGCGCGGGCTTGCCGCCCTCCAGGCCGAGCTGAAACATCTTCATCGAGTCCGTCAGCTCTTCGTCACCAGATTGCCCGGCTTGCAGCTTTTCGTGCATGGCGTTGCGCGTCTGCGCGCTGCCCAGGTGATCGAGCCCCGTGCCGGAGAGCACAAAGTGGGCCGGGTCAGGGTGATCGAGCGGCGGCAGCAGCCGCTTTTCCTGGATGACGGCGTCGTAGTCGACGGTCTCGTCGCCGGTGCGATTGTCGACCAAGTCGGCCAGTGTTCGGTCCGTGCGCCCGGCCTCCAGCGCCAGATCGTAGACGCGCTCGACGTCATGCAGCACGTGCAGCGCGTCGCTGCTATCGTCGATGCGGGCGACGCGGCGGTCGCCGCTGGGGGTGAGGAGTTGGACGAGTCGCATGGGTCTCCTTTAGGGGTTGGGAACAGTAGGCCTGCTTGTAGCTGCGCAATCATGGCTACCCCGTCGGATTGTTGGAAAACAGTCCGGTCAGGCGAGCCATCATCGTGCGGCGACAAGCCGCACCTGCGGTTGATGAAACACGCGCGCTACCACGCGTAGGCTTCGGGCGCGGTGCCGCCGGGGCCGGGCCAGATTTCGTCCAGCCGCTGCATCGTCTCGTCCGATAGCTCGATCTCCACGGCGCGCAGGCTGCCGGTAAGCTGCTCCATGGTGCGCGGGCCGATAATCGGCGCGGTGACGACCGGGTTGTGCAGCAGCCAGGCCAGCGCCACGTTGGCGGGCGCTTCGCCGAGCTCGCCACAGAGCGCTTCGTAAGCTTCGATCTGCGCGCGCTGCTGCTCAACCTTTTGCTGCGTCCCCTCCGAGGCGCGCCGCCCCGTGGATTCGCGATCCAAGATGCCGCCAAGCAGACCGCGATCCAGCGGGCTCCACGGAATCAGCCCCAGCCCGTAGGCTTCACAGGCGGGGACGACCTCCAGCTCGATCGTGCGCGCGTTGAGGTTGTAGAGGCTCTGCTCTGAAATTAGCCCCATGAAGCGACGCTGCTTGGCCGCTTCGTTGGCTTGCGCAATGTGCCAGCCCGCAAAGTTGCTGCTGCCCACGTAGAGCACCTTGCCCTCGCGCACAAGCTGCTCCATGGCCTGCCAGATTTCCTCCCAGGGCGTCGCGCGGTCGATGTGGTGCATCTGGTAGAGATCGATGTGATCGGTTTGCAGGCGGCGCAGGCTATCCTCGCACGCCCGGCGAATGTGGTAGGCCGAGAGCCCGCGGTCGTTCTGCCCCTCGCCCATGGCGCCGTAGACTTTCGTCGCCAGCACAATCTGCTCGCGGCGCTTGCCCTGCGCCAGCCAGCGCCCGATGATCTCCTCGGTGTGGCCGAGCTTGATTTCGCGTCCGTAGCGGTTGGCCGTGTCGAAAAAGTTGACGCCCTCGTCCAGCGCGCGATCCATGATCGCAAAGCTGTCGTCCTCGCTGGTGCGCGGGCCAAAGTTCATCGTGCCCAGGCAAAGGCGGCTCACGGTCAGCCCGGTGCGACCGAGTTGGGTGTAGTTCATGGTAGACTCCGTGGGTTGAGAATGTTTAACGTACAGGGCGCGGAGAGCGCAGAGAAAGAAGAGTCTCTAAAAACTCTGCGCTCTCCGCGCCCTGTACGTTGGGTTTTCAGCTTTATTAACCGATACCGCACAGCATAACATCGGATTCGCCAATGGAAAAGGTGATATTGTTGGCGGCGGAGAGGCGGCGCACGCGCTCGATGATTTCTGCACCCGCTGCGTCGCCCGGCTTGTGCGGGGTAATGAGATTTTGCGCATCGCGGCGCACGGGGAGGAAGGAGACGCCCGCCAGCCTGCCGCCGTCGAGCGTGCAGCGGACGAGCAGGCCGTCGAGGTGGCGACCGCGCATCTTCGCCCAGTCAAAGGCGAAATTACCGACGCTGTAAAAGATGGGGCGACCGTTGTAGAGCTCGATTTCCTGCAGCACGTGCGGGTGGTGGCCGACGACGAGATCGGCGCCCGCCTCAATCGCCGCGTGGGCGATGATGCGCTGGTAGTCCGTTGGCTGCTCGCTGCTGGAGACGCCCCAGTGGCACGACGCCACCACGAAGTCGACCCGCTCACGCAGTTCCGCCACGTCGTTTTGCATAACGCGCAGCTCCTCGCCATCCGGCGTGGTGATTACGAGGGGCGGCACGCCGGGCATTTCGAGCGTGCGGCGGTGGGGTTGGTAACTTGTCGTGGCGCGGATGGTGGCGACGCCGGGTGCGTCGTCCGTCGCCGCGTGGCCGACGGGCCAGAAGACCGACGTGTAGCTCAACATGCCGATGTGGACGCCACCCCGTTCATTCGTGTGCTCGACGATGGCGGGCCGGTGCGCTTCGTCGCGGTTGCGCCCCATGCCGCAAAAGGCAATGCCCGCCTCGCTCAGCGTCTGCATTGAGCTGCGCACGGCATCGTGCCCGAAGGTGACGTTGCTGGCGCAGCTCACGGCATCAAAGCCGGCGGCAACCAGCCCCTGCACCTGCGACGGGTCGGCATGTCGCCAGCCCTGCTTGTGGGGGATGTCGGGCCGCGCGGGATCGGTGGAAGGCGGGGAGAAGGGGCCTTCGAGCTGGCCGAGCAGCACGTCGGCTCCGCGCAGCGTGGGCAAGACGTGCTGGAAAGCCGAGGCGGGGTCGTCGCGCTGCTGGAGGTTGGTGTCGCCAGCGAAGAGGAGGGTGAGGGTATTGGGTTGGGTGGTCATGGATTGTGTTGCTGTGGTAAGTAGGGGCACGCCATGGCGTGCCCCTACGTTGTTACTGATCCACCACCGAGCCGTCCACGTGCAGCCGCGTCTGAACCTCGCGCGGCTTGTACGGGAAACGCGCGGCGGCATCCGCCCGCAGCTCGACGCCGATGCCCGGTGCGTCGGGCAGCAGGATAAAGCCCTCCTCGATTTGCAGCGGCTGCTCGACGATGCCGTCTTCCGGCGGCTTGTTTTGCATCCGGCTGTCCGGGTATTCGAGCAGGGCGAAGTTGGGGATGCAGGCGGCCAGCTGGGCACAGGCCGCCGTACTCACGGGGCTGAGCGGGTTGTGCGGCACGACATCGACGTGGTGGGCTTCGGCCAGGGCCGCAATTTTCTTGGCGTGCGTCAGCCCGCCGACCATGCAGACGTCCGGTCGCACATACTGCACGGCGCCGCGCGTGAGCAGCGCCTCAAATTCCCAGATCGTGTGCAGCCGCTCGCCGGTGGCAATCGGGATGTGGATTTCGCGCGCGACGGCGGCCATGGCGTCGAAGCTGTCGGGGCGGATGGGGTCTTCGAAGAAAAAGGGACGAAACTCTTCGATGCCCCGCCCCAGCGCAATCGCTTCGGACGGGTTGAGGCGGCGGTGAATCTCGATGCAGAGGTCAACCTCGTCGCCCACGGCTTCGCGGTAGGCGCGCACCGTTTCGATGGCGTCGTGGATTTTGTCGCTGTGCGTCTTAAAGTAGGGCGGGCCGTCGCGCGGCTCGTCCAGAAAGGGCGTCAGGTGGCCGACGGCGCTAAAGCCCAGCTCCTTGGATTCGACGCAGCCCTGCACCAGTTCCTCTTTCGTCTTGCCAAAGACGTGGCGGTAGACGCGCAGCTTGTGGCGCGTGGCGCCGCCCATCAGCTGGTAGCAGGGCACGCCAAAGTGCTTGCCCAGGATGTCCCACAGCGCGATGTCGATGGCGCTAAGCGCGCCCATGATCGCCGCGCCGCGAAAGTGCGTCCAGCGGTAGAGGTACTGCCAGTGGTGCTCGATCTGCAGCGGGTCCTGGCCGATCAGGTAGCGCTTGTACTTTTCGACGGTCGCCGCCGAGGCCTCCAGGTAACCCCACGCGCCAGATTCGCCCAAGCCGGTGATGCCCGCGTCGGTTTCCACCTGGACGAGCAGGTAGCGATCGACGAAAATCGGGCGGATGTCAGTGATTTTCATAAAGAACCTTGCTTTTTGGGGCGCGGAATTTCGCGATTGCGCCTTGTCTGTGGCAGGGTGGGTTTCGGGTAAAATCTATTGCACCTTCTCTAGAAAGTCAAACGCGGATTATGAAAAACGTTGCCTTGTCGAGCCCTGTTGCACCCCAACGCGCGCTGCGCTTTGGTGAATTTGTGGCGCTGATGGCCGCCATGACCTCGCTGGCGGCGCTCTCGACCGACGCCATGCTGCCCGCGCTGGCGCAGATTGGCAGCGACCTGGGCGTTGCGCGCGAGAACGCCAATCAGCTTGTGGTGTCGCTGCTCTTTCTGGGCCTCGCTGCCGGACAAATCTTTTATGGCCCCGTTTCGGACAGCGTTGGCCGCAAGCCGACGATCTACGCGGGCTATGCGCTCTTTGTGGTTGGCTGTCTCTGCTCCATCTTTGCCACCAGTTTTGGCGTGATGTTGACGGGCCGCCTGCTGCAAGGCGTGGGCATTGCCGGTCCGCGCAGCGTCACCATGGCGCTCATTCGCGACATGTATGAGGGGCGGGCCATGGCGCGCGTGATGTCCTTTGTGATGGTCGTCTTCATCCTTGTGCCCGTCATTGCGCCGACCTTTGGGCAGGCGATTCTGCTCTTTGCTCACTGGCGTGCGATTTTCGCCGCCTTCCTGATTCTAGCGGTGGGCACGGTGCTCTGGTTTGCCCTGCGCCAGCCCGAAACGCTTCCGCCCGCCCAGCGACGCCCCTTTTCGCTGGCGCGCATCGGTCGCGCCATGCGCGAAGTGCTGGCCAATCGCGCATCGCTGGGCTACACGCTGGCCGCAGGGCTGGTCAGCGGTGGCTTTCTCGGCTACCTCAGCTCGGCCCAGCAGATTCTGCAAATTCAGTACGGCCTGGGCGCGCGCTTCCCCCTCATCTTTGCCACGCTGGCGCTGGCGCTCGGTGCATCTTCGTTTCTCAACGGGCGGCTCGTCATGCGCTATGGAATGCGCTCGCTCTCCAACGTGGCGGCGCGCACGCTGGCGGGGCTGTCGCTGCTCTTCCTGCTCTACGCCTGGTCGCAAGCGGGTCAGCCGCCGCTGTGGACGTTGATGACCTATCTGGCGGGTGCGTTTCTCTGCGTCGGCATCCTCTTTGGCAACCTCAACGCGATGGCTATGGAGCCGCTGGGCCACATTGCGGGCGTGGGCGCGGCGGTGGTCGGCTCGCTCTCGCTGCTGCTTGGCGTCGCCCTTAGTGCGCTGGTGGGGCAGAGCTACAACGGCACGGTGCTGCCGCTGGTGGGCGGCTTCGCGCTCTTTGGCGGCACGGCGGTGCTGGTGATGGGGTGGGCGCAGCGGTCAGCGCGTGCGGGCGAGGCTGCAACAACTTAGCGCACAAACGACCCCAAAATCTCCTCCGGCGTGCGGTATTGATACTCGAACGCCTCCACCGGCTCGATGGGGTGCTCGGCAATGGCCTCCTCGTCGATGTCGACGCCCAGGCCCGGCGCGTCGGGCACGCGGATGCGACCGTCCGCCTCCTCCACCGCGCCGGGGGCCACCTCGTAGCGCCACGGCACGTCGTCCGCCTTGTGCTCCAGGAAGTAGCAGTTGGGGATGGAGGCCAGCACGTGCACGTTTGCCATCTCCACAATCGGGCCGACCGAGCCATCGTGCGGGGCCACCGTCACCGCTTGGGCCTCGGCCATGGCGGCCAGCTTCTTCAGTTCGGTAATGCCGCCCAGCCGCGTCGTCTCCGGCTGCACGATGTCGACCAAGTTGCGGGCCAGCAATTCGCTAAACGACCACTTGGCGGCAAAGCGCTCGCCCGTGGCAATCGGGATATTGACCTTGGCCGCGACTTTGGCCAGCGCCTCGACATTTTCCGGCGTCACCGGGTCTTCCAGAAAGGCGGGGCGATACGGTTCGCAGGCGCGACCGAGCTGGATGGCGGCGGCGGGCGTAAATTCGGCGTGGCAGTGCACGCCAATCTCCGCCTCATCGCCCACGGCCTGGCGCAGCGTCTTTAACACCGCCGAGCTGGGCTGGCACTTGAAGGCCCCGTAGCCGCGATCCAGCAGGCGCTTGGCCGCTTCGGGCGTGCTGGCGTGGCCGTAGACGGGGATGGCGTCGCGCAGCTTGCCGCCCAGCAGCTCGTAGACGGGCACGCCCAGCGCCTTGCCCTTGATGTCCCACAGCGCCATGTCAATCGCGCTGATGATGCCGCCGCGCACCGCGCCCGTGGCCCCGTGGCCGTGCAAAATGTCGTAGAGACGCAGCCAGAGCCGCTCGATGTCAAACGGATTCTCGCCCACCAGAAAGTACTTCAATTCTTCGATGCCCTTGGCGACCAGGAAGGGCCAGCCGCCCCCTTCGCCCACGCCCGTCACCCCGTCGTCCGTAAAAATTTTGACAAAGAGCCAGTTGCGTCCGCGCGGTCGATTCGCGCGCTGACTGTTGTTGGCGTTGACAAGGTAGGTTTTGATGTCGGTGATTTGCATGATGTGTCACTTTCCTTTGCGGGGATTCTCGATAAATTGCCCTCAAGAATAGAATGTAGTTCGAGCAGATCAAAGCGGATCAGAATCAACCCCAATGTGATCGATCCGCCAAATGCGCGTTCTATTCCTCTTTACTCTATGGCGCAGCTCTGTGATGCATTTCAATGCACGGCTGTCCTTCGGAAAAAGTATTCGCGATTCTGCTTCCGCTAATGTTATCATAATCGCGTGCAAATCAGACAGCGTCAGGCTCGACTCGGTAGCGAACCGGTAGCGAATTGGGACACTTTCTTGGAGGAAAATAATGGCTGAGATGACGATCCGCCTGCCGGAGCCCATTGCTAAAGAGCTTCTCTCCGTGCAGGACCGCCTGCCCGAAGTGTTGGCCTATGGATTAAAGCAGCTGACGCCCTTAATCAATCCCCGCACTCAGGTATGGGATGACCACTTCCGCTACAATCAGGGTATTATCATTCCCCTCACGCCAGAAGGGCGCGTCGCTGTCTTTGTTACTGCGGCTGAATGAGTCTACGCGCGTTCAGGAACGGATTGCGCTGCGTACTGGGATTTAAGGATAGAAGATGAGGAGAAACAAAATGCGCGCACGCGCCGTCGACTGGTCGCTTTTCGCGCTGGTCCTCTTTGAATTTATCAGCGGGCTGGGCTCGTTCCTCGTGGGGCGGCCGGCAGGGCGCTGGGTCTTTACCCTGCACAGCGTCGTCGGGCTCTCGATTTTGCTGCTGCTTTGGTGGAAATTTCGGCGCGTGGAGCGGCGCGTAACGGAGCCGCGACGCTGGCAGCCGGCCACCGCCGTCTCGATTTTGCTGGCGCTGCTGGCGCTGGCGACCGTTGGCACAGGCGTCTTTTGGACAATCTTTCAGCGCCCCATCGACTATCCCAACGGCCAAATCCTCCACGCGACCGCGGCCATCGCGCTGCTGGTCGTCCTCCTCTGGCACACGGTGCTGCGCTTCAAGCCGCTCAAGCGCCGCGACGTGACGGACCGGCGCACGGCGCTGGGCTGGCTGGCGCTGCTGGGGACGGGCGGGCTGCTCTGGGGCGCGCAGTCGCTCGGCAATCGGGCGCTCGCCACGCCCGGCGCCGATCGCCGCTTCACCGGCTCGCGCCTCCACTCGCGCGACAGCGGCAACAGCTTTCCCCTCACCATCTGGATGTTTGACAACCCCGCGCCCGTTGACGACGAATCGTTTCGGCTGCACGTGCGCGGCCTCGTCGAGCAGCCGGCGACGTTCACGCCGGAGGATGTGCTTGCCAAGCCCGGCGTCGATCTGCGCGCGACGCTCGACTGTACTGGCGGCTGGTACACCGAGCAGACGTGGCGGGGCGTGTCGGTGGGTCAGCTGTTGGACGACGTTGGTATCGTGGATGACGCAAGAATTGTCAGCTTTCAATCCATCACCGGCTACCGCTGGAGCCTGCCGCTCGCTGAGGCGCGCGATGCCCTGCTCGCCACTCACGTGCTGGACGGCGACGGCGTTGCCCAGCCGCTGACGCACGGTCACGGCGCGCCGCTGCGCCTCGTCGCGCCCGGTCGCCGCGGCTTCCAGTGGGTCAAGTGGGTAACGGCGATTGAAGTGCAGCGGGAGATCGATGTCGGGCAGTGGGGGGCGATTTTTGTGAGCGGGCTGAGGGAGCGGGAAGGGTAAGATGAGCCAGCAGTTAACGGAATTGGAGCAGTCGCTGATCGAGACGCGTGCTCAGCTGTGGACATATGAGCACTTGCGGCGTCGGCTCGATAATTTGCGGCAAGCGTTGCAGGCCGAACGCAGCCGCTTCAGCGAGTTGTCCGCGCTGCTGCACAAAGAGCAGCGCGCCGTCGAGCGGCTGGAAGGAATGAGCCTCAAGCTGCTGCTGCACACAATTTTGGGCAACGACGACGAGCAGCTGGAGAAGGAGCGGCAGGAGTACGCCGCCGTGAAGCTGCGCTACGATCAGTGTCGCCATGCGCTGGAGACTATGGAAACAGAAATTGAAGAGCTTTCAGCGCAGGTCACCGCGCAGGCGCACGTGCCAACGCAGTACCAACTGCTGCTGGACGCCAAACAGCAGGTCATCCTCGAGGCGGGCGATATCTACACCGAGCAGCTCGTGCACATGATGGAGTACATCGCTGAGGGCAGGACTCGGCTGCGCGAGCTCGATGAAGCGGCTGCCGCGGGCCAACTCGTGCTAGACGGGCTGGCAGAAGTCGTTAAATGGCTGAAGAACGCCGCCGATTGGGGTCATCTCGATATGGTTGGGATTCCACTGGCAACGTTTGGCAAACATTCGCATCTGGACAGTGCACGAGCCGCTGTCCACAAGACGCAGCAGCGGCTGCAGCACTTCCACTCCGAGCTGCGCGACGTGCGCCAATCGCTCCGGGGCAATATGGTCAACCTCGACGGGGCGGACAAGTTTGCCGATTATTTCTTTGATGGCTTGATGATGGACTTGGTGATCCAGGAGCGGATTGATCACGGGCGCAAGCAGGCCATTGCCATGCGCAACCGGGTGGAATCGCTGCTGGAGGCGCTGGAGCGCGAGCGTTGTGAGACGGCGCGTCGCGTTGGGTATTGGGAGACGGAGAAGCAAAGGTTTGTTGAGCAGAAGTGAGAGGTCGTGGTGCGTTGTAGGTAGTGCGTGAACTTCTATGTTTGCATGGTTAGGTTCCGTTGACAGTTCGCAGAGAAGGCTAAAGGATAAGTTGGGCGCGCCCTCATCCCCAGCCCTTCTTCCATCCTGGGAGAAGGGAGTCAAACTCTCCCCTCTCCCACGGTGGGCTTAGCTTTACCCACAAGGAGGAGGAGGAGGGAGCAGCAAAGCGGGGAGGGCGGAGAAGAACCCCCATCCCCGGCCCTTCCCCCGACATCAGGGGAAGGGTGACTGATTGATGAAGCGGTCGCGAGGGATTGTCTCTCTTTGTTTACCGAGCGGGCGATGTCAGAGAAGAACCGCAAGGGTAACGAGACAACAGAAGCCCCCTCCTTGCTGGCGGGGAGGGGGTTGGGGGTGGGGTTTTGCCTGGCCTGCGATGCGCTGAGCCTCGGTGGCGACTTGTGGGTAAAGGTAAGCACCGTGGGAGAGGGGCCGGAGGTGAGGGCCGGTTTCCAACTGTCAACGGAACCTGGTAATTTGCATCGAATCAGTAAAGTCTACCAGTTTACGCACCACGCACCACGCACCACGCACCACGCACCACGCACTACTTCATCTCCTCGCTCCGATCCGTCGGCAGCGGCGGCGTGTACGAGAGCGACGAAATCTCCAGCCACTGCGCCATCGTCATCTCCACGTCGACGGCCTCCAGCGAGGCCTCCAGCTGCTCCAGGTTGCGCGCGCCGATGATCGGCGCCGTAACGGCCGGATGGGCCAGCACCCAGGCCACGGCCAGCGTCGCGGGGTGAACGCCGCGCCCGTTGGCGTGCTCGGTGAATTCCTCCGCAATTTCAAAGTAGTAATCCTCGCCGTAGCGTTTGGTGTAATTTTCGTTTTGCACCAGCCGCCCCGAATCGGGCTTGTTCTGCGTATCATACTTGCCCGTCAGCAGGCCACCGCCGAGCGGCGAGTAGGGCGTGACGGCCAGCTCTTCAGCCAGCGCCAGCGGCAAAATTTCCACCTCCACCTGGCGCTTGGTCAAGTTGTACATCGGCTGGATCACCTCGAAGCGGGCCAGCCCCTCGCGGGCGGAGATGCCCAGCGCCGTGGCGATTTGCCACGCCGCCCAGTTGCTCACCGCCGGGTACAAAATTTTGCCCTGCCGCACAAGCTGATCGAGCGCGCGCACGGTCTCTTCGATGGGCGTTTCGCGGTCAAACTGGTGGACGAAGTAGACGTCGATGCGGTCGGTGTCGAGCCGGCGCAGGCTCTGCTCCACCTCGCGCACGATGCTGCGCCGCGACAGCCCACCCGCGTTGATGCCGCTGCCGCCCAGCCCCTCGCGCATCTTGCCAAAGACCTTGCTCGTGATCACCAGATCGTCGCGGTGGGGCTTCATTAAGCGGCCCAGAATTTCTTCGGAGGTGCCGCTCTGGTAGACGTTGGCGCAGTCGAAAAAGTTGATGCCCGCTTCGAGGCAGCGGTTGAACATTTTTTTGGACATCGCCTCGTCCGCGTCGCCGCCGAAGGACATCGTGCCGAAGCAGAGTTCAGAGACTTTGACGCCCGTGCGGCCTAAGTTGACGTAGTTCATGGAGAATTCCCTTCGTGTTGAGTTGTCATTTCGACTGGAGGCTTCCTGAGCCCGTCGAAGGAGAGAAATCTTTTTAGGACATAACTCTGCTGATTCAGCGCACCTGCTTACTCTTCGTCAGCAGCAGGCAGATTTCTCACATTCGCTCGAAATGACAGATTGTTGGTTCCTTGCTGGAAATGTTACGATAGCACGAAATTACCCCAACGCAAAGCCGACTGCGCGAATCGGGTGCGGTTGAGATTGGGGGCGAAGTGTTATTTCGAGTGGGTCGACGATGCAGCCTGGCAGACGAACCTAGTGGTCCGATAAACAGGGTTTGACGGACACGGCGGCGACCGTACGGGCACGCCATGGTGTGCCCATACCCGACGAAACGTCACAAAAAGATTCTTCGCTGGTCTGACCGCGCGAGCTTTCCCTCTTCGCCGATCCACTCAGAATGACATTTCGTATACTAACCCGATATAGACTCACCCAAACTCGCGCAACCACCGGAGCCACCATGACTACCCCCCAACCCCTCATCGGCGTGACCACGCGCTTTGGCCAGGCGGAGCACGTGCGCAAAAACACCAAGAATTACTTTGACGCGCTGGCCCGCCACGGCGCGATCGCCGTCGCTCTTTCGCCGGACGTGCCGACCATCCTGCCCGACGGCACGACCTTTGAGCCGGACGCGTCCGGTCGCCTGCCGGATGAAATCCTCGACCATCTCAATGGCCTCGTGCTGGCGGGCGGCGGCGACGTGGATCCCAAGTACTTCAACCAGCCGCTCAACGGCGCGAACGTGGACGGCATCGATCTCAAGCGTGATGAGCTCGAGCTCAACCTCGCCCGTGCCGCCATGCTGCGCGACCTGCCGACCTTTGCCATCTGCCGCGGCTGCCAGGTGCTCAACGTGGCTGCGGGCGGCAGCATGATCCAGCACTTCGACGGCCACCGCTCGCCGCGCGAAAATCCCGTGCTGCACGATGTGCAGTTGTCGCCGGAAAGCCGCGTCAGCCGCTTGATTGGCGACACGTGTTTGCCCACCAACACCTATCACCACCAGGGCATGGATCGCGAGACGTTGGCCTCGCTCTTCACCCCCGTTGGCTTTGCCGAGGCCGATCCGTGGCTCGTCGAGGCATATGAAAGCGATGAGCACCGCTGGCTCGTCGGCGTGCAGTGGCACCCGGAGCGCTTGTTTGAATTGCCGGCGGCGCACGGGGCGCTGTGGGTGGATTTTGTTAGGGCGTGCGGCGGGGACAAGCGGATGGGATGACAAGGGGACAAGCCGATTTATCGCAGGTCACATTTGCTCCGCAATGTGACAGTCATCGTTTGTCTCGATTGGTTGTGTGCAACCCTTCGTTGAGATGAGAGATGGGAACGGCCAGGAACGTCACGTAGCGGAGCATACGTGACCTACGGCAGTGCCAACGTGCTTGAGCACGTCTCGCAAAATAGGCGGCGAATTCATTCGTCGCCGGTGGTAGTCAACGAACCAACGCCGCCGCTGACAAAATCAACGAACCCAAAAATCCGCGCAATCCGCGGCCCAATTTTTCCCATGCAAACCGCCCTCTTCGACTTTGATCTCCCACCAAGCTTTATTGCCCAGCAGCCCGCCGACCCGCGCGACAGCAGCCGCCTGCTCGTCCTCCATCGCGCGACCGGCGATATCGAGCACCGCCGCTTTCGCGACGTTGGCGACTACCTGCGCGCGGGCGACCACCTTGTTGCCAACAACAGCCGCGTGATCCCGGCGCGGCTGCACGGGCGCAAGCCAACGGGCGGCGCGGTCGAGGTATTCTTGCTAAAGCCGTTGAGCGAAGACGGCTTGCGGTGGGAATGTTTGGTGCGGGGACGGAAGCTGCGAGCGGGGAGTGAAATGGAGATTGGGGGATTGGAAGATTGGGAGATTGGGGGACCGAGCCAATCTCCCAATCTCCCAATCTCCGCTCGCATAATCGGGGTAAATGAATCTGGCACGCGTGCTGTAAAATTCTCTTCATCGCCGCTCGGTCTCGGCGAGATTCCGCTGCCGCCCTACATCACCGATTTCGCGGGTGACCGCGAGCGCTACCAGACGATCTACAGCGATCCCCAAGGCAGCGCCGCTGCGCCAACGGCGGGCCTGCACTTTACGCCGGAGCTGCTGCTTGCCCTGCGCGACCGCGGCGTTCCGCTCGAAACGGTGACGCTGCACGTGGGGCTGGATACCTTTCGCCCCGTCAGCGCCGAAACGGTGGAGGCGCACGAGATTCACTCGGAGTACGCGCAACTGGATGCGACAACGGCGCGGCGGCTCAACGAGGCGACGCTGGCGGGCGGCCGCCTCGTGGCCGTGGGCACAACGAGCGCGCGCACGCTCGAATGGGCGGCCACGGCGGCGCAGGGCGTCGACCCCTACGACGCAACGGCTTGCCCCTGGCAGCGCGTCGCCGCCTTTGCGGGCAACGTCGATCTCTTTATTTGGCCCGGCTACCGCTTTCGCGCCGTCGACGCGCTGATCACCAACTTCCACCTGCCGCGCTCGTCGCTGCTGCTGCTGGTCAGCGCCTTTGTGGGCCAGCCCCATGAAGATGTCGACAAGGGGCGGCAGCTGTTGCTGGCGGCATACGAAGTCGCCAAGCGGGAGGATTACCGCTTTTACAGCTTTGGCGATGCGATGCTGATTGTGTGAGGCGTGAGTAGGTGAAGCGTGAGGAAGAATCAGTGCAGGAAATTTGGCTCATTCGACATGGCGAAAGCGCATCCAACGCCGGGCGGCTTACCCGATCTGCCTCGGAGACGGAGATGACGTCGCGAGGCGTTGCCCAAGCACACTATATTGCGGCGGCATTCGACCAGCCGCCGTCGCTCATCGTCACATCGCCCTATCGCCGGGCGCAGCAGACGGCGCTGCCGACGCTGGCGCGTTTTCCGAGCGTGTCCCAAGCAGAATGGCCGGTGCAAGAATTTACCTATCTAGCCGCTGCTCGCTATGTGGGAACGACCTCGGCCGAACGGCGATCGTTCAAGGAAACCTACTGGCAACGCGGCGATCCCCTGTTTACAGAGGGAGCGGGCGCAGAATCCTTTGCCGACTTTATGGCTCGAATCGAGGAGACGCTCGACCGGATTCGGGCGCGGGACGAATTTGTGGCTATCTTCACCCACGGTAACTTTACGCGCACGCTGCTGTGGCGGTTGCTGTTGAACGGGGGGCACGTGGATGCGGCGGCCATGCAACAATCTAGACAGTTTGCCAAATCTTTTTCCATGCCCAACGGCAGCTTGCTCAAACTCTACCGCCAGGCGAACGGTTGGTTCTTCAGCCGTATCACGACGGCTCATCTGCCTGAATCGCTCGTCACATAACAACCCGTTCACGCATTGCGCGTCAGTTCCTCTTCGCTCCGCGGCTCATCTTCCACGATAATTGACAAATTGGTTACGAGATTCCTTTTTTACATTTTACGTTGAAGGCAGTTTGTGAAATTGAACGTATTTGACTATACTTGCAAATGCAAGCCGCACCAAATGCTTATGGAATCATGCGGATTGCACAAGCAAGTGATCCATCAAATTTCAGATAGGGGGAGCAACCCATGCGTAAGTTTTTGACCGTTCTACTTTGCACGATGATGTCCGTTTTCCTGCTGGCCGCCTGTGGCGGTGGCGCAGCTGAGCCGGAGGTCGAAGAACCGGCCGTCGAAGAAGTTGTCGAGGAGCCAACTGAAGAAGTCTCCGAGGAGGCAGAAGACGCCGCGGAAGAAGCCGTCGAGGTGACTGATACCATGGACATGACCGACGGTGAGATGATGACCGACGACATGGAAATGACCGACACCATGGACATGACCGACGGTGACATGATGACCGACGACATGGAAATGACCGACACCATGGACATGACGGACGGCGACATGATGACCGACGACATGGAAATGACCGACACCATGGACATGACGGACGGCGACATGATGACGGACGACATGGAGATGACCGACACCATGGACATGACGGATACGGATGAAGTGACGGGCACCGGCGGCTAAGCATTTGTCGCGCCGTTTAATTTAGGAAAAAGGCACTTGCCAAATGGCAAGTGCCTTTCTCTTTTCGGAATTTAGTAAGATCATGTGCAATTTTATGTGCCTTTTACCTATGCAAGGTACATGTTGTCGAAGTTGTTGCCTGCTATAATATTACCGTGCAGGCGAGCCCTGCCCCTAAATGTTTACCCAATTCTTACAATTTCATAAAGGAGCCATTCATGCGTAAATTTTTGTTGAGCTTAACGATTCTGCTCACCCTCGGGATCATTGCGGGCTGTACAGTCGCCTCGCCTCAGGACACCACGGGCGATGTCGACACAGATACGATGAGCGACGAAATGACCGACACCATGGACATGACGGACACCATGGACATGACCGACGGCGACATGATGACCAACGACATGGACATGACGGACGGCGAGATGATGACGGACGACATGGAAATGACTGATACCATGGACATGACGGACGGCGACATGATGACCGACGACATGGACATGACGGACACCATGGACATGACGGACGGCGACATGATGACCGACGACATGGAAATGACCGACACCATGGACATGACGGACGGCGACATGATGACCGATGGCGAGATGATGACGGACGACATGGAAATGACCGACACCATGGACATGACGGATACGGATGAAGTGACGGGCACCGGCGGCTAAACTTCTCCGCTTCTTTTCAAGGCGCTCTGTCTCGTGTAACTACACGAGACAGAGCGCCTTTTTTGTTTTTCAAAAAGCAACCTTTTTGGCCTGGCTTGCCACTATAGTAGTAGAAAAGCGTTTTTCAATTCACGGAATATTTACGTGGAGACCGATGCCCTGCTGGTCGCTCGCGCCCGGGCCGGTGACCAAACCGCCTTCAACCAACTGATCGACCGCCACCACGCCGCCGTGCTGCAGCTCGTGCGCCGCACGCTGAGTAACGGTATTGGGGGCGACGAGCCCGCGCGCGACCTGACGCAGGAGGCGCTGCTCCACGCCTACCTCTCGCTGGGCAAGCTGCGCGACCCGGCGCGCTTCCGCCCCTGGCTCTGCGGCATTGCGCTCAACCTCTGCCGCAGCTACCTGCGCAGCCGCAAAACGCGTACGATTTCGTGGGAGGCGCTGCGGGGCGGCGTGACCTTCGAGTCGCTGCCCTTCTACGTGCCCGGCCCGGAGCGCGTGGTCGAAGCGCTGGACCTGCACCGCACGGTGCTCAGCGCCATCGATGAACTTTCGCCCAAGAACCGCGAGGCCGTGCTGCTCTTCTACTTCGAGGGGCTGCGGCTGCGCGAAATCGCCGCGCTGCTCGGCATTTCCCTCACCGCGGTCAAGAGCAGGCTGCACAAGTCGCGGCTGGCGCTGAGGGAATCGCTGGCGCCGGTGCTGCTGGTGGAGGGGTCGGTTGTCAACGAGCAAGCAAAATCAAATCAAAAGGAGAGAACGATGATTGAGGTAAAGGTGGCGGATGTTATCGAGAGGGAATCCAACCACGGCGTGCACGACGTGATGATCCTGCTGAATAAAGAAATGCGTCGTTTTGTGCCAATCTGGGTCGGCCAGTTTGAGGGCGCGGCCATCGCGCTCGGTCTGCGCCAAGAGGCGCTGCCCCGACCCATGACCTACGCGTTGATGGTGCAGATGCTGCAAACGTTGGACGCCAAGGTTGCGCGAGTCGAGGTGGTGGCGCTGCGCGAGGAGACGTACTTCGCCGAAGTCCACATCGAGCAGCAGGGCCAAACGCACGCCATTGACGCGCGCCCCAGCGATGGCATCGCGTTGGCAACTTACGCCAACGCGCCCATTTTCGTAGGTGAGGAGATCATGAAATCGGCGGGGTTTGACGTGCCCGTCGATATAGCGCTGCCGTCGGGCGCACACATGGCGTCGATTGTGCACCCGAACCAGAAGAAGGCGGTTGCTTCTGAAGAGCAGGAGCCATCAACTGAAAGTCCGGAAGAGCGCAAGCGCAGAATTCAACAGTTAATGGAGACCTTTTTTGGAGGGGAAGATTGATGAACCAAGATGTATGGAGCCAGTGGCTGCTGGAACGTCGACACGGTGGGGATGTGAAGCAGCTGGAGCGGGTGTTGGCGGAGCTTGTGCCCATCCGCGACAGAGTGCTTAAAAACAGCGGCTTGCGCGAGGGCGAAACGCTGCTGGACGTTGGCTGCGGCGACGGATTGATTGCGTTTGGCGCATTGAACCAGGTGACCGAGAGCCGCATCATCTTTAGCGATGTTTCGCAGGAGCTGCTCGACCACGCCCGACGACTTGCTCAGGAAATGAACGTCGACGCGCGCTGTCGATTCGTGCACGCGTCGGCAGAATCGCTGGCAGGGATTGCAGACGGCTCTGTCGACGCCGTGACGACTCGCTCCGTCCTCATCTACGTCGAGGACAAGCAGGTGGCGCTTGACGAGTTTTCCCGCGTGCTCGTGCCGGGCGGACGGATTTCACTGTTTGAGCCAATCAATCGCTTTGGTCTACCCGAACCGGATAGTTATCTCTGGGGGTATGATGTAACGCCAGTTTTGGATACTGCGCAAAAGGTCAAGCAGCTCTATCAGGAGCTTCAGCCTTTTGACTCCGACCCTATGCTCAACTTCGACGAGCGTGATTTAATTCAGTATGTAGAGCGCGCTGGCTTCAAAGGGATTTGTTTAGAATTGCAGTGCAGGGTAAAACCAAGGGAGAAGCGGCAGTGGGAAACATTTGTCAATACGGCGTGGAACCCTAAAATGCCCACGCTGCACGAAGCAATGAAACAAGTGCTAACCACCCGTGAAGCAGAAAAGTTTGCCGCTCATTTACGGCCACTTGTCGAAGATGGAAGCGGTACGACAAGACTTGCCCTGGCTTTTTTGCGAGCTGAGAAATGAGCGTGTCGCTGCTGCGCAATAACCACAGCGCCAAAGAAGCATTGGCTGCGCTGATGGCAGGCATGGAAGTGCCAAGGAGGAAAAAGCGTGATCGTCTACGAAAAAATGAAAGCCGACTTGCGCACGGCTATGAAATTACGCGACACGGCAACCGTTTCTACGCTGCGCACGCTGATCGCGGCCATCGACAACGCGCAGACCGTGCCGCTGGACGAGGCCATCGCGCCAAGCGTTGGCAAGACGAACGACGTGCCGCGCCGCGAGCTGAGCGGGGCGGAGGTGCGCACCCTGCTGCAGAGCGAAGCCACGGAACGCCGGGCGACGATCAAACAATACGAATGTCTCGGTCGTTCGTCAGAGGCGGATCGATTGCGCACGGAGCTAGACGTGATCGCTGCCTACGGTTGATCAGCGGCAACTTGTTCAACAAGCGCATCCAAAAATTGACCAAAGTGAAAAGAAAATTAACTTTCATCATTCAAAACCTGTTGAATGTCGGCGAGCGTTGCTCCCTCAAGCAGTAGATTGCTCAATGCAAGCAACTGTGCCTCCGAGCTATCACGGACGCGCTCAATCAGCGCATCATCAAGCGGCCCAAAGCGATGAGCAAGTAGATTGAAGACCACCTTCAGCATGCCCTCCTCGCGCCCTTCCTCACGCCCTTCCTCACGCCCTTCCTCGCGCCCCTGCTCGATTCCTCGTTGGACGCCTTCTTCGATCCATTTTTCAGCGATGGACATAATAACCCAAGTTGCTACCTTGAAAAGTTGCGTATAGTGGTAGAAAAAGTTGAAGAATCCATGAGGTTTCCGTACGATTTACAGGCGACCAAACCGATAAATCAAACAGGAGAACCTCATGGACACGCAAATTATACTCGTCTACTGCCTGTGCGCCGATTTGCTCGACGCGTTGGATCACCGTGAAGACAAGCAATGCCAAGTCAGCGACGCCGAAATCATGACCATCGGCATCGTGGCCGCGCTCAAATTTGGCGGCAACTACAACTCAGCGCGTTTGATGCTCAAGGAACAGGGCTACATTCCGGGCATGTTGGGCAAAAGTCGCTTCAGTCGGCGACTGCATCGGGTCAAGCCCTACTTTCTGACACTCTTCAGCGTGCTGGGCGAATGCTGGAAAGCCGAAAGCGAGGAAAACATCTATGTCGTGGATACCTATCCCATCCCGGTTTGCGACAACATCCGCATTTCGCGCTGCCGCTTGTACCAGGATGAAGCCTATCGCGGCTACAAATCCAGCAAACGGCGCTACTTTTACGGTCTGAAAATCCACATGCTCGTCAGCGAAACGGGGCGACCCGTTGAATTTTTCCTCACCTGCGGCAGCTTCAGCGACACCACGGGACTGGAACTCTTCGATTTCGACCTGCCGTCGGGCTCCATGGTCCTCGGCGATAAAGCCTACAACCACTATGTCATCGAGGATATCCTGGAGGATAACGAGATTCACCTCTATCCGATTCGCAAGAAAAACTCGAAGCGCCCGCTCGCTGGCTGGATTCACTTTTTTCAGCATCACTACCGCCAGGCCGTGGAAACGGCGGGCAGCATGATTGAGCGTTTGTTGCCCAAGTCCATCCATGCCACCTCGACGGCTGGTTTCGAGTTGAAAGTCGTGCTCTTTTGCCTCGCCTCCAGCATCGCTTGGTTGCAACCTGCCTAGCCATCCGCTGTCTATGCGCAAAATCTACAGGTAGCAACTTGGGTTAATAATGCTGTCTCCTTCCTCAGGGAGGCTCGTGGCAATAGCCACCCGCATCTCCTCAATACCGATGTGCTCGTTCCGACCCAAGTAGAGCAGCACCGTGTACATATATTCTAACGGGTGTTGCTGCTCTGTCAAGCCCTGGCGCAGCAGGCGCAAAATGGCTGGCAAACGAGCAGCGGCATCCCGAGCAAAAATTGTTTTCAGCGCCAGCAGCCCCACGCGCAGCACAATTTCACCGCGCAGTTGCTCATCATTGTACGCGGAAAGGTCTTGCAGATCGTAGGCAAAGTTGGGCCAGTAGCGGCGCAGCGCCTCCGGCCCATCAAAAAGTTCGCCGAAGGTCTGCGGCACGCGCCAAGGCTGCTCGCCGTGGTAAACGACCAGCGGAATAATCAACGGCAGCGTACCATCCTCGCGCAGCGCGCGCTCCCACATGCGCACCATGTAGCGTAAAAGCTGGAAAGCGACAAGCGGTTCGGGATAGCTTTTGTGCTCGAAAAGCACGTAGACAAACGCGACGCCGCCTGGTAAGTCGTCGAGCAAGGGCACGCGAAAGATCAGGTCGGCAAAGTGCTCGCGCAATTCGTCGTCGATAAATGAATCCTGCTCCAGCTCGACGCGGTCAAGATCAAGCTGGTCGCGCACGGCGGCAGGCAAGTAGTTGGCGAGAAAATCGGCGGCAACTTCTGGCTGGCTAAAGACCTGTCGGAAGAAAGCGTCGTGGTGATTGCGGATCGACATGAGAGTCAGATGGTTTTGAAGCGTGTTGGTGATGGAGTGAGACGTGAGTATTTGATGCGTGAGTTTGAGTTGCCCAATCACGCATCAAATATTTACGTCTCCCCTATCAGTGCGCCACCGGCACGGGCGCGCCGACGGGGATGGCGTCGTACGCCGGCTCGCGGTGGGCCAGGCCGCGCACCCCATTCGGTGACGCGTGGCCGTGCGCGGCCAGCCACTCGCCCAGCTCGTCGCGGATCAGCGTGATCGCCCGCGGCCCGCGCGTGTAGATCGCGCTGCCCACGCCGACCGCCGTTGCCCCCGCCATCAGCATCTCCACGGCGTCCTGCCCAGTGGTGACGCCGCCCGTGCCGATAATGGGCACGTCGGGGAAGACGCGGCGCAGGTCGTAAACGCACTTGAGCGCGACGGGCTTGAGCGCGCGCCCGCTGAGGCCGCCGCTGCGGTTGGCGAGAATCGGCTGGCCGCTCTCAATATCTAAAATCAGCCCCGGCATGGTGTTGACGGCGCAGAGCGCGTCCGCTCCCGCGTCGAGGGCCGCCGCCGCAATACGCGCCACGCTGGGCACGTTGGGCGCCAGCTTCACGATGATCGGAATGTCCGAGCCGCTCAGCGCGCGCTTGACGCTGTCGGTCACCGCTGCCGTGCTTTTGGCGCTGCCCGCAAAAGGCTCGCCAAAGTCGCTGCCCACGTTCGGGCACGAGATGTTGACCTCAATCAGGTCGGGCCGCGCCTGCGCGACCGTCGCCGCCACCTCGCCAAATTCTTCAGCGGTTCCTGCAAAGATACTCGCAATCAGCGGCACGCCCAGCGGCGACAGGTCACCTTTCGCCTTTTGCAGCAGCGCCGCCTCCGCCGCCGCGCCCGGATTGGCCAGCCCGATCGCATTGATCAAGCCACCGCCCCAGTCCACACAAGAGGGGTTGACGTGCCCCGCCCGCGGCGTTGGCCCGCAGCTCTTGGCCGTCACCGCGCCGCAGCCATCGCGCGCGGCGCGGGTCAGCAGGCTCGCCGTCGTCCCCCAGATGCCGGAGGCGAGGACCAACGGGGTCGGAAGAACAAAGTTTAGGAAGGAGATGGAAAGGTTGGCCATAAGAAGTAACAAAAGATTGAAGATCAAAGATTGAGTGCTCAATCTTTGATCTTCAATCTTTTGCTTTTAGGTATGTTGAGACTTCTTCGTACTGCGACTCATCAATTTTCCCCGCATCCCGCAGCGCTCCCAGCGCCTCGCTAAATTTGGCGACGCTGTGGAGCCGCACACCCGCTGCCGCGAGATTTTCCGCGCCGCCCTGTTCGCGATCCAGCAGCACAATGGCCTCCTCGACGACGAGGCCAAGCGAGCGCAGCTGCTCGACGCTCCGCAGCACGCTGCCGCCGCGCGTGACCAAATCCTCGATCATCACCACGCGCTCGCCCGGCGACCACGTGCCCTCGATGGCCTTGCCCAGCCCGTGCTGTTTGATTTCCTTGCGCGTGTAAATCAGCGGCGCGTTGGCCGCGAGCGCCACCGCCGTGCCAATCGGCAGCGCGGCGTAGGGCACGCCGCAGATGCGGTCAAAGTCGAGCATCGACAAAATTTTTGCGTACATCCGCGCCGCCTCCGCCAGCAGCGACGGCTGGCTGACGAGCAGCCGCAGATCGACGTAGACGGGCGAAGTCGCGCCGCTAGCGAGGGTAAACGAGCCGAATTGGATCGCGCCGAGATCGTGGAGGGCAAGGGCAAATGCAGAAAGATTGAAGATCGAAGATTGGGTAGTTGAATTATTGAGGTGAACCGTATTGTTGCCCTGCACTTCGGCTCTTGTCTTCTCCTGCTCGCCTGCTCCCTTGCTCGCCTGCTCCCTTGCTCGCCTGCTCCCTTGCTCCCCTGCTCTCCTGCTCCCCTGCTCCCTTGCTCGATTAACTTCCTCTCGCAGCGCCAGCGCCGCCGCCCGGTGATCACCCGCGCGACCCACGCCGCGGCTGGCGTTGACGATGATGCCGAGGCCGTCGTCGCGCAGACCCGCCGCGAGCAGGGCCGGATCGCCGCCCTGCGTGCCGATGCCGGGGACGAGAAACCACGCTTGCGGCGCGGCTTCGCGCACCTCGCGCAGCGCGTCGGGATACGTCGCGCCGACGACGAGGCCGACGCTGGGCGACCAGCTTGTGGCCGTGCGCGCAACGTGGAGGTAGAGCGGCTGGTTGGGCTCGCGATCCAGCGTGCGCCAGTCGCTGATTTCGAGGGCCTGGAATTCTTCGGCGCTGGCGTTCGAGGTGTGGCAGAGCACGAACAGCCCTTTGTTTGTGTAGTCGAGAAAAGGCGCGATGCTGTCCCGCCCCAAGTAAGGATTCAGCGTCACGGCGTCGACACCCAACTCCTCGAAGCAGGCGCGGGCGTAGGCTTCTGCCGTGCTGCCGATGTCGCCGCGCTTGGCATCGAGGAGCACCGGCACGTCGGCGGGGATGAGGGCGAGCGTGTCGCGCAGAAGCTGCTGGCCGGGCAGGCCCAGCGCTTCGTAAAAGGCGATGTTGGGCTTGTAGGCGCAAACGAGGTCGCGCGTTGCTTCGATGATGGCGCGGTTCCAGCGCAGCAGGTCATCAATGCTACCATCAGCCGAGCTGGCGCCGCGGTAGCGCTCCGGTAGGTGATCCGGGTTGGGGTCAAGGCCGACGCAGAGCAGGCTATCGTAGCGCTCGCTGGCGGCGTGGAGTTTGTCGAAGAAGGTCATGTTGATTCGTGTAATCGATGGGCATGGGTACGGGCACGCCATGGCGTGCCCGTACCCATGCGATTTGAGCTAATCCACCACAACCGTGCCCACCTCTACCGCCTGCTCGCCAACGCGCGCGCCGCTTTCCGGATCGTACAGGCCCGCCCGCAACGTGTAAGCTCCCGCCACAAAATCACTCGGCACGCGTAACAGCACATGGTCGGTAAAAATCTCGCCGACCGGCCACGCAGTCGTCCGCTGCGTGTTCAGCCCTGGATAGCCATCCCACTGAAGCTGCGGCGGACTGTTCGGCTCGGCGGCGGGGACTACGTGGAAAAAGAGCTTGTAATCGTGCGGCAGCGGCAGCCGCGGCAGCCAGTCTAGCTCGACGTGGAGCACATCGCCGGGCGCGAGCGCATCGTTAAGCACGCGGGCGGATTGTAGCGTGAGTTGGTCGCCCAGCGCAACCGGGCCGGTTGTTTGGGCGGGGGGCGCAGGTGCGTCGAGCGATTGGGCGCGGTCAAAAGCGTTGTTGAATAATTCGGCGTCGAGGGTGAGGTAGGGGACGGGCAGCGGCTCGCGCGCGTAAAGGTCGATGCGGGCTTCGCCGCGCATGCGCACGTCGCCAATTTTGATGAACTCGCGCTCGACGCGCTCGCGGTCAAAGCCCGGCAGGGGCTGCTGAAGATGGCGGGCGATGAAGGCAAACTGGGCCGTGTCGAGCGTGTTCTCGCGGTCAACGGCGTCGAGATACCAGTTGTGGAGGTGGCGCGAGCGCTCGTTGCTGGCAAAGCCTTCACCGAGATAGCCCCACTCGGCCAGTGCGCCCAGTGCTTTCCAGCCTTCGCGGATAGGAAAGCCAAAGCGCGGCTCCTGCGGGATCGCGTTGCCGTAGGTCGTCGGGTAGAGGGCGAGCCGAGCCTGTGGCAGGTTGATCAGGTACTCCGGCTGCTGACGCAGAAACATGAGGTAGACGTAGTGGGTCGACACGCCCAGCCACAAAGTCACCAAAAAAATCGTGACCCAGCGCCGCCAATTTTGTTGGCCACCCAGCAGCATCACCAGCGGCAGCGCGCCCAGCAGCGACCACGCGGGCATCATCATGTAGAAGTGTGTGCCGGGGAAGCGCATCACGAAGAGGTAGAGGATAAAGTAGGGCAGAAACCAGAGCGTCGCCAGCCAGGCGAGGCGGCGCGGGTGACTTTCCTGGGCGCGCGCGCCGAGCACCAGGGCAACGAGCACGAGCCCGCAGAGGCCAAAGAAAAACCAGGCCGAGTTGTAGAAGGTTCCCATCTCGGCAAAAAAGGCGATGTTAAAGTTGAGCTCCGTGCCCAGCCGATTGCCGAGGTAGCTTTGGGTTTGCGTAAAGTTGTCGTTGCGCAGCACGGGAATGTACGTGCCCAGCACCAGCGCCGCCCCCAGGGCTCCCACAACGACAGCACTCATCGCCACCGCGCGGCGCGACTCGCTCCGTCGCCAGCCCTGCCACGCAAGCACAACCAGCAGCGGCGTCATCAGCGCAAATTCGTAGTGCATCACCACGCCAAAGGCGCTGAGCACGGCCGTCAGCACGAGCCAGCGTGCGCGACCGCTTTGCGCGAAGTGCCAGCCCGCCAACACAGCCAGCGTCATCAACAGCAGCATGACGCCCTGGTACTGGTCGATGCGCGACAGCCCGACGGCGAAGCCGTTGATGGCGAGCAGAATGCCCGCCGCCGCGCCCAGCGCCGTCGAGTGCAGACGCCGCCCCAGCGCAAAGATGGCGACCGCGCTAAAGGCGCTGGCGAGCGCAAAGGGCAGCCGCGCCGTCGTCTCATTGGCCGTGCCCACGGCGCGGTAGACGGTCGACGTGATCAGGATTTCCCCCGGCCCTTTGTAGTGCGCCGCCAGCGCGGCTTCGTCGCCCGCCATAGATTCTTGCGCGCGCTGAATCACGGAAACTTCATCGCGGTGAAATTCGTGGTAGCCCAGCCCGTAAAGCCGCAGCGTCCCCGCCAGCAGCAGCAGGGTTAGGAGGATGCCAACTGTTGCGCGGCGTGCAGACCCTATCGCCTCGTCGCCGACTCGTTGATTGTCCAAGTAGCGAAGCCCCTTCCCCTCTAGAGGGGAAGGGGTTTGGGGATGGGGTTCTACCTGCCACGCCAGCGCGATGGCTAACACCAAGTTGCCCCCGCCAAACGCCACCAGCAGCGCGACCAGCGAAATTCCGCCCGGCAGCGCGTGCAGCCCGAGCGCGACCAAAATGAGCCAGCCCAGCCCCAGCCCCAACGCCAGCACCGCCTTAGATAGCCCGTCGGCTTCGGGCAAGCGCCACAGCCCCACCAGCAGCGCGCCCGGCATCCACCACGTCAGCAGCAGCGCGATGAGCGCCCGGACGGTTGGCGGCAGGGCGGTGGAGAACAAAGTTGTTGTGCAGCCAATCGTTAGTGCAACAACGAGTGCGGCGAGCGGAAACGGTCGAAACAAGTGGCTCGAAGCGGAGGCAAGCGGAGAAGCGAGGGGACTAGACATACCTGGTAGAGTTCGTTCCCACAGCGGTCACGACCGGTTTGGTGAACAACACGTTTTACAATCCCTGTAATTGATAGAGTCGTTGGGGGATAGAGCAGCCGGGTAGATTAGCTGGGTCGCCGAAAGACGCTGTCCATCTCCTCGTTGCTCAAGACCGGCGCCTCTTCGTGGAGAAAGCAAGCGGCGGCGCGATATTGATCCGTTTGGTAGAGTGGTGGCGCCTGCCTGGCACATTTTACCATGGCGGCGGGGCAGCGATCCACAAATTGACAGAACGCGCTGCCAATTTGTGGATCGGGAATTGCGGGCTCGGCCTCCGCGGCCCACAGCTGTTCCGGGTCCGGCACGGGAATTGAGCCGACGAGCAGCTGCGTGTAGGGGTGATTGGGCTGGCGCACCACCTGCTCCACGCTGCCCGCTTCGACGACCTTGCCGCGGTAAAGAACGATGATGTTGTCGCTGATCTGGTAGGCGGTGGTCAAATCGTGGGTGATGTAGAGGATCGAGATGCCGAATTGCTCCTTGAGGCGCTGCAGGCTACCGAGCACCGTGGCGCGCAGCGAGGCGTCGATCATGGAGACGGGCTCGTCGGCCAGGATCATTTTGGGCTTGAGGATCAGCGCGCGGGCGACCATGATGCGCTGGCGCTGGCCCCCGCTCAGCTGGTGGGGGTAGCGACCGAGCGTCTCCTCCGGGCGCAGGCCGACCGTCTCCAGCGCCTCTTCGATGATGTTCCACTTCTGCGCACGCGAGGTGGCGAGCTTCATGTAGTCGATGGGCGTGGTGAGCACGTGGTCGATGCGGTAGAAGGGGTTGTAGACCTCGAACGGGTCCTGGAAGATAAACTGCACGTCGTTCAGAAATTTGCGTTTCTCTTCGCCGGACAGCGCCTCCAACGCCTTCCCCTCGTAGCGCACCGAACCCTCGCTGGGCGCGATCAGCCCCAGCAGCAGCCGCGCCAGCGTCGTCTTGCCGCTGCCGCTCTCGCCGACGACGGCGGTGATCGAGGGCGCATCGCCCTTAATGGTCATCGAGAAATCGGCGAGGGCGGTGGTGCTCGTGCGATTGAGCAGCCCGCCGCCGCCAAAAACTTTGGTGACGCGCTGAGCTTCGAGCAGTGGGGTCATGGGGGGTCCTTATCGAAAGCCATTTGGAATGACAACGAGATTTTAACGCGGAGGCGCGGAGACGCAAGGGAGATGTCTCGTTCGTCGAGTTGGCTGGACAATGATTGTCTATGCCTCTAAACAACGGTTCGTTTCCGCAGCATAGCCTACGAACCAACCCCTTTGCGTCTTTGCGCCTCCGCGTTAAATTGATTCGTTTTCCGAAGCCTCATTATCAAGCAGAGACGAGGTGACAAGCCACCTGCACATCCGGCTGCACTTCGCGCAATCTCGGCACTTCCACCCGGCAGCGCTCTTCCGCCAGGGGGCAGCGGGGGTGGAAGACGCAACCGCTCGGCACGTCGAGCAGCGAGGGGGGCAGGCCGGGGATGCCGCTGAAGTCGCCCTTGGTCTCGGTCGAGGGCAGGCTGGAAATCAGGAGCTGGGTGTAGGGGTGGCGGGGCGACCGGAAAATCTCGTGGACGGGCGAGACCTCCATCAGGTGGCCGGCGTACATCACGCCCAGCCGCTCGACAAACTGGGCCATCAGCCCCATGTCGTGGCCGACCAGGATCACCGAGGCGCCGATCTCGCGCTGCACGCTCTTGAGCGTCTCCATGATTTGACGCTGCACGACCACGTCGAGCGCGCTGGTCAGCTCGTCGGCGATGATGACTTTGGGGCGCAGGCTGATGGCGATGGCGATCACCACGCGCTGCTTCATGCCGCCGCTCAGCTCGTGGGGGAACATGTCGGCCACTTCGGGCGGCAGGCTGACGCGCGCCAGCAATCTCTCGACGCGCTCATCCAGCTCGCGCTTGGTGAGCTGGACGCCGTGGTCCGCCAGCCCCAGGCCAATCTGGTCGCGGATGCGCATGACGGGGTTGAGCGAGTTCATCGAGCCCTGGGCGACCAGCGCCAGCTCGGCCAGCCGCAGGGCCTTGATTTTGGTCTCGGAGAGCGCGAGCAGATTGCGCTCCTCCAGCCAGACGCTGCCCGACGCGACCCTGGCGGGCGGCTTGATCAGCCGCATGATCGTCAGCGCCAGCGTGGATTTGCCGGAGCCGGATTCGCCGACCAGGCCAAAGCGCTCCTGGGGGCGCAGCGAGAAGGTCACATTTTCGACGGCGTGAGCGGGCCCGCGCAGCGTGTCGTAGTAGACGCTCAGGTTGTCCACGCGCAGCACGGCGGGCTCGTCCCCCAAGTCGCCATGCTGTTCAACGGGCGGCTGACCTTTACGTTTCCGAGGTTTGATGGGCGGCACGACGCCCGCGCTGATGCGCGGATTGGCGAGTTCGTCCAGGCCCACGGCGGCGAGAAAGAGGCTGATAAAGAGCAGGCCAATCACCACAATCGGCGGCAGCCACCACCACCACCAGCCGTTGATCACGGCGGCGTTGTAGTTGATCCAGAAGAGCGTCATGCCGATGGTGGGATCGTCCATCGGCCCCAGCCCCAGCACCTCCAGCCCAATCGAAGCCAGCACGGCGGCGGAAATCGCCACCACCAGCGACGCGGCCAGATAGGGCAGCAGGTTGGGCAAAATTTCTTTGAGAATGATGTGCGGCCCCGGCATCCCGGAGAGTCGCGCCACCTGCACGTAGCTGCGCTCGCGCAAGGTCAACACCTGGGAGCGGATCGTGCGCGCGGGGTAGAGCCAGGCCAGCGCCGCCACCACCAGCGCCATCTGATTGACGCTGAGGCCGGAGGGCACGATCATCGCAATCACAATCAGCACCATCAGCCCCGGAATCGTGAGGCCGATGTCGACGATGCCGCGCAGGATCGTGTCCAGCCAGCCGCCGTAGTAGGCGGCCAGAAAGCCAATCAGCGCGCCCAGGCCGACACCGATAAAGCCGGCGATCAGGCCGATGCGCAGGGTCAGCGGCGTGCCGACGACCATCACGGCGAAGAGGTTGCGCCCCTGTTTGTCGCTGCCAAAGGGCAATTCCCACGAGGGCGGCTGCAGCGGCATCACCGAGATAGGGCGCGCGTCTTCGAGGTTGACGAAGAATCTGCCGATCACCGACGAGAGCAGCAGCAGCGCAAAGAGCGTCAACCCCACCACGAGCGACGGGTTGCGGCGGCAGTAGCGCACCATGCCCGCCAGGGTGGCGCGCGGGCCCGCGCGCTTTCCGGCGCGGGCGTTGGCGGCACCGCTTTCCACGGGGCCCCTGCCGATTGTGGTTGCCATGTTATGCTCTCCGGTAGGTGATGCGTGGGTCGAGCAGCGGGTAGATGATGTCGAGGATAAAGGTCGCCAGGCCGATGGAGATGATGACGACAAAAACGATGCCCTGCACGAGGTAGAAATCCGAGCCGCGGATCGCCTGGTAGAGCATGGTGCCGATGCCCGGATAGCCAAAGATCACCTCGACCAGCACCGCGCCGGAGACAATCGTGCCCAGCGAGAGCGCCAGCGCCGTGACCTGCGGCAGCAGGGCGTTGCGCATGGCGTAGCGCGTGAAGATCGTGCGGTCGCGCAGCCCCATGGCGTCGGCGAAGACGACAAAGTCCTCGCCCTGCGTCATGATCATGAGCGACCTCATGCCCAGCGCCCAGCCGCCCAGCGAGACGAGCAGAATCGAGAGCGCGGGCAGCATGGCGTGCCAGAGCACATCCCAGATAAAGGCCAGCGAAAAGTTGGGGATCGCGCCGATCGAGTAGCCGCCGTACATGGGGAAGATGCGCAGAAAAAAGCCAAAGGCGTAGACGAGAATCAGGCCGAGCAGGAAGTAGGGAATCGCGCTCAGCATGAGCACCGGCGGCATGATGTAGTTGAGGAATTTGGGTGCGCCGGGCCAGGCCAGCAGCGCGCCCAGCACGTTGCCAATCACAAAGCCGAGCAGCGTGGTGATGAGCAGCAGCGCAATCGTCCAGGGCAGCGCTTCGCCGATCATGTCCACCACGCGGCGCGGGTAGTTGGTGATCGAGTAGTTGAAATCAAAGCGCGAGACGTCGCCGAGATAGGTCAGGTACTGCCGCCAGACGGGCTGGTCGAGGCCGAACTTGGTCTCAAACTCCGCGATCATCTCCTCCAGCCCCGCCTGCACCGCCCCGCTCAGCGCCGACTGCGAGACCAGCTTCTCGCGGATCGGGTCCTGCCCGCCCAAGCGCGGCAGAAAGAAGTTAAAGGTCGCCGCCGCCCAGACGACCAGCAGAAACATGAGAAAGCGCCGCGCGATGTAGGTGATGCTCATGTAGCTTCCTTTCGGAAAGTATACACGGATGGGAAGAACACGGATGGGAAAGAGAGATAAAGAACTCAAGTTGCTACCTTGAAAAGTTGCGTATAGTGGTAGAAAAAGTTGAAGAATCCATGAGGTTTCCGTACGATTTACAGGCGACCAAACCGATAAATCAAACAGGAGAACCTCATGGACACGCAAATTATACTCGTCTACTGCCTGTGCGCCGATTTGCTCGACGCGTTGGATCACCGTGAAGACAAGCAATGCCAAGTCAGCGACGCCGAAATCATGACCATCGGCATCGTGGCCGCGCTCAAATTTGGCGGCAACTACAACTCAGCGCGTTTGATGCTCAAGGAACAGGGCTACATTCCGGGCATGTTGGGCAAAAGTCGCTTCAGTCGGCGACTGCATCGGGTCAAGCCCTACTTTCTGACACTCTTCAGCGTGCTGGGCGAATGCTGGAAAGCCGAAAGCGAGGAAAACATCTATGTCGTGGATACCTATCCCATCCCGGTTTGCGACAACATCCGCATTTCGCGCTGCCGCTTGTATCAGGATGAAGCCTATCGCGGCTACAAATCCAGCAAACGGCGCTACTTTTACGGTCTGAAAATCCACATGCTCGTCAGCGAAACGGGGCGACCCGTTGAATTTTTCCTCACCTGCGGCAGCTTCAGCGACACCACGGGACTGGAACTCTTCGATTTCGACCTGCCGTCGGGCTCCATGGTCCTCGGCGATAAAGCCTACAACCACTATGTCATCGAGGATATCCTGGAGGATAACGAGATTCACCTCTATCCGATTCGCAAGAAAAACTCGAAGCGCCCGCTCGCTGGCTGGATTCACTTTTTTCAGCATCACTACCGCCAGGCCGTGGAAACGGCGGGCAGCATGATTGAGCGTTTGTTGCCCAAGTCCATCCATGCCACCTCGACGGCTGGTTTCGAGTTGAAAGTCGTGCTCTTTTGCCTCGCCTCCAGCATCGCTTGGTTGCAACCTGCCTAGCCATCCGCTGTCTATGCGCAAAATCTACAGGTAGCAACTTGGGTTAAAGAATATCCGTAATTTCCCCTATCCGTGTTCCCCCTATCCGTGTTCCCCCTATCCGTGTATACTCCTCTTTTTACGCCTGGCTCGACGTGACGTTGTGCAGCACCAGCGGGAAGGTGAGGTGCCACTGGGCCGAGTTGGTGTAGGGGTTGTCCGCGTCGGGCATGTTGGTCCAGTATTCGGTCGTCCAGGGAAGGCGGTGGAAGCCGTGGGTGAGCATGATGTCGGGCAATTCGGGCAGCCAGATTTCCATGGCCCGCACCCAGATGTCGATCAGCGCCTGCTCGTCGTTGGGCGGCGTGGTGTACGCTTCATCCGCCAGCACGTCGAAGTCGTCGTTGTGCCAGCGTGAGAAGTTGACGGCGTGGCCGCCGGGGATGGCGGTCGAGCTGCTCTGGTAGAGCGCCAGCGTCTCCTGTGGTTCGCGGCAGGAGCCGCCGTGGCCAAACAAGCAGCCGGTGTAGTTGCCTTCGGAGAAGTTGGCGAAGAAATCGGGTGGCTCGGAGTAGCTGGATTGAATGCCCGCGCGCTTGAGCATCTCGACCAGCACCGGGCCGACGCTCGTGAAGTCAAAGAAGCTGACGATGTCGAGCACTACGGGCTCGCCATTCTCGTCCATCCAGAAGCCGTCGCCATCCTTCGTCCAGCCCTTGGCCGAGAGCAGCGCGTCGCCCTTTTCCGGGTTGTACTCCAGCGTGTTGTACTCCTCCAGCATGGGCGCAGTGGCGTCGAAATAGGGCTGCAGCGGCGGGTAGTTGGGCATGGGCAGCGGCGTCGGCTCGGACGCGCCGGACCAGGCGATGTCGACAATCGTCGAGCGGTCGATGTAGTAGCTCAGCGCCCAGCGCACGTTCTTGTCGCTCCACGGCTCGACTTCGTTGTTGACGTAGAGCGAGTGCGGCCACCAGTCGACGTAGCCATAAGGCAGCTCCTGGCCCGTCCAGGAAGTGGCTTCGGGGTTGCTGTTAAAGACCGTGGGGAAGCTTGATGGCTGGATGCCCGTCGTAAAGTCGACGCTGTTGGTGATCACCGACTGCACGAGCTGCTGCTCGCCCTGATCGGGCAGCAGGATAAAGCGCTCGACTTCGGGCAGCGCGGCCACGCCCGCGGCCACGCCCCACCAGTCGTCGGCGCGATCCAGAATTTTCTGCTGCGGCGAGGAATGCACCACGCGCCACGGCCCCGTCGTGACCGGCAGCCCGGCGTCGAGGTCGAAGTGGGTGTAGGAGGCGATGTCCTGCCCCTCGAAGATGTGCTTGGGCAGCATGTAGACGCCGATGTCGAAGTGGTAGGTCAGCAGCCAGAAGAAGCGTGGGGCTGGCACGTCGAGCTTGACCAGCGTCGTCAGCTCGTCGACCGTGGTCGCCTCGTTCATAACGCGGGCGATGTTGGTGCCCCAGCGAATTGCAGCGCCATACTGTTTGCCCGCGTTGAGCGTAAAGGTCACGTCCTCGGCGGTAAAGGGCGCGCCGTCGCTCCAGGTGATGTCCGGGCGCACCTTGATCGTGAGCTCCGTGTAGTCGTCGTTAAAGTCATAGCTTTCGGCGAGCCACAGGTGCTCTTCGTCGGCAAAGGCGCTGTAAAAGGCCAGGGGCTCGTAGATAACGTTGGAGCCCAGCTGGTGGTTGGCGACCGGCACAAAGGGATTCCACTGGTCCCACTCGACAAACTTGCCCTGGCTGCCGCCGCGCACCGAAATAAAGGTCTTCTCGCGCGCAACTTCTTTGAGCCCCTCCACCTCGGCGACATCGAGTGGCGCCTCGACTTCGATGGCTCCCTCCGGAGCGGCGGGGGCGACGGGTGGCCCCGCGGGTTGGCCGCAGGCTGCCAGCCACGGAGCCGCCAGCGCGGCAAAGCCCGCGACTTCGGCATACTTCAAGAAGTCGCGCCGCGTGACCTTGTGCTTGTCGAAGGGATTGTTTGAACGACTGCTGTCTGAACGACTGTCTGGGGAGCTTGCCATTGCGTGTTCCTCCTGTGGACGATGGTGGATAAGGTGAGGATACTGCTGGATGACGGATTTTGCTTCGGCGGATCCTCCGGTCCGCGTGCTATGCAGTTGTTTTAAGTGGGGTATGGTTGAAAGTGTAGCACCGGCCTCAATTGCGGTCAAGTGGAGATTTTTGGAGTGGGCATTTTGCTCGGAATGAGTTGATCTGTCGTTTTGAAGCGCAGCGAGAAATCCCGTGATGGTCGATGAACCAACTGCATAAGATAATTAACGCTGCATAATCGTGTGGTGCTACCGAAATTTGCTCATAGGTATAGATTTCTTGATTTGAGCTTCAGCTCTCGGCAGACCCGCATAAGCGTGTCACCGTCCAACTCCCCAACCGTCGCGTTGAACGCGCCGATCAGCGCCGCATAGCGAGCGTCCGCGCCGGGAACTCCTTGAAAGTGCGGCTCGTGGTGGTTCCGCGCCCACTCAAAGTGGGGGTTGGTCGATTCGTTGCGTTTGTGGACGCCCGCCAGCGTGCTGCGTCCGCGGTGAATGATATAGCGCTCTTGGCTAAAGGGAAAGGAATATGTGGCCACGCCCTGTGCTCGACACGAGCGCTCAAAGTCGCCCACCGGATCGCCGCCATCGTCAAAGGGGCCCACCTCCGCTCGCCAGGCGCGCGCCGGATCAAGCAGAAGCGAAAAGCCAGCAAAGCGCCCTTCGGCGTGCCAGGGGTTCCAGTACGCTTCGCCGAGAAGCGCGGCGCCGGAGTTCGTCGCGGCGGCGATGGCTTGCTCCGCGGCATCCGCCCGTGCGATGATGGCGTCCGAATCGAGCAGCCAAATCCACGGTCGGTTGCGCTCCGAGAAGCGATGCACTTGGGCCAGATGGGAAACGGCCTGGCTGAGCGCTGGCCCGTGCTGACGATTTTCGCGGTTGCGGAACAGCTGACACAGGCCGGCCTCGGCCAGCGTCTGGAGCATCTCTACTGAACCGTCGGACGAGCCGTTGTCGACCACCACCACCGAGCGCAGATGTTCGCCCACAAATCGGTACAGCGACCAAATCAACTGGGCGATGAGGGGCTTTGTATTGTAGTTCACGCTCGCGGCCACAATGCCGCACGGTGGGCCGGGCGAGTGCGGTGGCCACCAAATTTGATTCGATTCAGGGGAAGCAGACATGGAATTTCTACCAACAATTCCGATCAGGGAAGAATTTCTATCGGATTGAGCGGATCAAAGTAGATTCCTGTAGTCGTCAAATGCTGGAAATCCGTTTTTATCTGCCAGCATCCGGGAGATCAGCCAGTGTTACTTGCCTAGGTAGCGGTGACGCGCACGCTCTGCCCCACGCGAATCGATTCGCTCACCGCTTCCAAAATCGCCACGTCCTGCAAGGCTTTTTCCGGTGTGTAAAACGGCGCCTGCTGCGACTGATAGGCCTGGGCAATCGCCTGCCACATGCTGATGTAATTCTGTTCGGCGGTCAGCTCAATCGTGCGCGCCGGCCCACCGCTCTGTTCCACGCGCAGGCTATCGCGCTCCACGGTGATTACGCCCTGCGTACCGTAAACGTGGAAGTGATTTTGCAGCGGCGGCAGATAGCTCGAATGGCTCAGGACGCCGCTCGTGCCGTTGGCGTAGTGGAAGGTCATGACGACGTGGTCGTAGTCACCGTACTCGGCACGCAGCTGCTTGCCGCTGGCGAAGACGGACGCCGGCGCGCCAAAGGTTTTCGTCAAACCAGCGATGGTGTGGATGCCGCCGTCGAAGAGCGTGCCGAGCGGGAAGTCGGCCTGCTTGCGCCAGGGTGTGTTTTCATAGCGCAGCGGCCCCGGCCCCGTGTCGCCCTCGACGTGCTGCACCCGTTCCCACAGCACGAGTTCGCCGATTGCGCCCGAAGCGACCAGCTCTGCCAGCGTCGCCTCCGCCTGCCGATAGGCCATCTGTTCGGTGACGATTAGCCGCTTGCCGGCGCGCTCGGCTACGGCCAGCAGCTCCCGGCCCTCGGCCACCGAGCGCGCAATCGGCTTCTCCATGATCACGTGCTTGCCCGCCTCCAGCGCGGCGCGGGCCGTCGGCGCATTCAACGGCAGCGGCGTCAGCACCAGCACCGTCTCGACGGACGGATTGGCGAGCAGGCTGTCGACCTCGTCGCTTACCGTTGCGTCCGGAAACTCGCGCGCGAGCTCGGCGCGGCGCTGCTCGTTCAAATCGCAGAACGCGACTGGCCTGAAGCTATCCGTCAGCGTGTCCAAAATGGGCTTGTGTACGCGCAGCCAAATCAGCCCCGCACCAATTACCCCTACACGTTGTGGTTCCATAGTTTTCCTGGTATCAATTTTAATTGATTTTCGTAACTGCTCAGCCCTCACCCCCAACCCCTCTCCCACTCTGGGAGAGGGGTTGGGGGTGAGGGCTGAATAGCTACAATTTTTTCTATCCCTTTACCGACCCAGCCAGCAGTCCGCGCACAAAGTAGCGCTGCAGCGAGAAGAAGACCAACAGCGGCAGCGTCATTGTCACAAAGGCGCCGGCGGTGAGTACGTGCCAATCCTGGCCGCGCTGGCCGACCATGGTCGCCAGCCGCTGGGTGACGACGGCCACGTCGGGCGCGCCGCCGAGGAAGACCACGGCGATCAGCAGGTCGTTCCAAACCCACAGAAACTGGAAGATCACAAGCGAGGCCAGGGCGGGCAGCGAAAGGGGAATGACAATGCGGGTGAAAATGTCGAAGTGGGAGCAGCCGTCGATGGTGGCCGACTCCATGATTTCCCTGGGCAGCGTATTGACGTAGTTGTAGAGTAGATAGACCGAGAGCGGCATACCAAAGCCCGTGTGGGCCAGCCAAACGGCGAGGTAGGTTCCGTTGAGCCCCCACTGCGTGTAGAGACGCAGAATCGGAATCAGCGCGACCTGGGCGGGCACGACGAGCAGCCCCACGACGAGGACAAAGAGCCAGCGGCGACCGGGGAAGCGCATCCAGGCAAAGCCGTAGGCGGCAAAGGCCGCAATCGTCAGCGGAATCACCGTGGCGGGGATGGCGACGGCCAGGCTGTTGAGAAAGGCCGTGCCCATGCCCTGGGCGCCGAGCACGCGCTCGTAATTTTCAAGCGTGAGCTGCATGGTGAATTCGGTGGGATGCGCAAAGATCGTCCACCAGCCGCTGCTGCGGATTTCATCTTCGGGGCGGAAGGAGCTGATCAGCAGCCCCGCGCTGGGCAGCGTCCACAGAATGCAGATAAAAATCAGCACGGCTTGAACAAGGCCGCGGGTTAAAAATGACTGGCGTTTGTGGGTCATCGCAGGGGCTCCTCGGCGTTAAAGCGCCGGACGTTGTAAATCATAAAGGGAATGGTGACGACCAGCAGCACCACGGCGATGGCGCTGCCGTGGCCGAAATTGCGAAACTCAAACATCTCCTTGATCATGCGGTTCGCAATCACCTCCGTGCCAAAGTTGCCGTTGGTCATCACCCACACAATGTCGAAGACCTTGAGCGTTAGGATCAAGATGGTGGTGGCGATGGTGGCCAGGGTCGGCGCGATCAGCGGGATCACGATGCGGCCAAAGAGCTGGAATTCGTTGGCGCCGTCGATGCGCGCGGCCTCCATCAATTCGGCGGAAACGCCCTTGATGGCGGCGGAGATCAGCACCATGCAGAAGCCGGTTTGCAGCCAAATCAAAATAAAGATTAGGGCATACGTATTGTATGATTGGTTGATCAGCCAGCCAACCGGCTCGCCGCCAAAGGCCACCACCACCGCGTTGAGCAGCCCGATCTGTGGGCGCCCGGCGGGCACAAAGGTGTAGACAAAACGCCAAATCACGCTGGCGCCCACGAATGAAATGGCCATGGGCAGAAAAATAAAGGATTTGACGACCGCTTCAAAGCGCGCCCGATCCGAGAGCACCGCAATCAGCAGGCCCAAGCTCGTGCTTATCGAGGTGACGAGCACGATCCAGAGCACGTTGTTGCGAAAGGCCTGCGTCATGGCCGGATTGGTAAAGGCGAACTCGTAGTTGTCCAGCCCGACGAAATTTTCCGAACGCGCATCAAAAAAGCTGATGTAGATGGTATTGAGCGTGGGGTAGACGAGAAAGAGCCCCAACACCAAAATCGCGGGGCCGACAAAGACAAAGGGGCGCAGGCGACCCTGCAGCTTAAGCGGCATCTGGTTGACCAGTAGGTCCGAGGTGTAGAAGATCGCGCCAATGCCAAAAATACCTGCCACAATGGCAACCAGCGCGACAGCGAGGCGCGACGCGTCCGCATTCTTTACCCACTGGGCGCTCGTCCAGAGCAGGAAGAGCGTTAGCAGCAGCAGACCGAGCGCAGCGACCGCGCGCATCCAGCTGTGGCTCCTCTCGCTTCTAGCGGGCATGTTTTGAGTGATTGCGGTTTTCATGGGCGGTTATCCTGAAGCCAAACGGTAAACACAGATGGTAAACACAGATGGTAAACAGCAGACGCGGACGGGCGGAACTTGGATGAAAAACATCCAAGTTCCACTCATCCGTGTCTACTTCTTTTGTGTGGATACGCGGCCTTTACTCCGGCCAGGAGGCATCGATCTGCTGCAGCGTCGTATCCAAATCCTGACCGCCAACCCAGTTGACCATCTCCGTCCAGAATGAACCGGTGCCCACCGCGCCCGGCATCAGGTCCGAGCCGTCAAAGCGGAAGACCTCGGCATTGACGATGATGTCCGCCTGGGTGCGGGTGATCTCGTCGGGATACCAATCCAGCGGCACGCCCTTGTGTGGGGAGAGGAAGCCGCCCTGTTTGGCCCAGTATTCGGTCGATTCCGCCGTGGCGACGTAGCGCATAAACTCCTGTGCTTCTTCGCTGGCGTTAAACATGCCAAAGACATCGCCCGCGCCCAGCACGGGGCGACCATCTTCTTCGTCGATGGGTGGGAAGTAGAAGGCGTTGACGTGCTCGCCAATCTCTCCCTGCACCTCTTCGGGGAAGAAGTTGGCGATAAAGTTGGCCTGCCGATGCATCATGCAGCCGGGCGGATCTTCAAAGAGCGGCAGCGGCGAATCGCCAAAGTTGATGGTCAAGACGCCCGCCGTGCCGCCGAGCGTGTAATCCTCATTCTGCACAACTTCGCCAAAGAGCTCAAAGGCACGCTTTACCTCCGGGCTGTCGAAGTCGAGCTCGCCGGAGGTCCACTGGTCGTAACCCTCGGCGCCCGCCGTGCGCAGCATAATGTCCTCTACCCAGTCGGTGCCGACCCAGCCCGTGCCGTTGCCGCTCTCCATGCCCAGACACCAGGGCGTGTAGCCGTCCTCCACCATCTGATCCGTCAGCGCCAGCAGCTCGTCGTAGCTTTCGGGAATGGTGTAACCCGCTTCTTCAAATTCGGGAACCGGATACCAGACCAGGCTCTTGATCGAAGCGCGATACCAGACGCCATAGACTTCACCATCCACCGAGGCCAGATCGACCCAGCCCTGCTCGTAGTTCTCTCGATACGCGTTCATGTCCAGCACATCTTCCAGTGGAACCATCACGCCATCCCGCGCCAGCTCGGCCATGAAGCCGGGTTGGGGGAACATGGCGATGTCGGGCAGGTTGTTGCCCTCGGAGCGCACCAGCAGCGTCTGGTTAAAGTCGGTCGAGGTCTCGTAAACGACGTCGATGCCCGTCTCTTCCTCGAAGGGCACGAGCGATTCGAGGAAGCGCTCCATATCCGTACCGCTCATGGCCCCCAGCACGCTGATGCTGCGCTCGCCCGCGGCGGCTGGGGCAGCGGCTTCGCCCTCGCCCCCGGCGGAATCCGCGGGGGCGGTGGCACAGGCCGCCACCAGAAGCGCAACGAGGAGCAAGAGCGCAAACGCGACGTGTTTTGATGGAAACTTTTTTGACATAAAAACTCCTTGGGTATGGGTAAAACTTTTGCTTGAAGAGTGGTTGTCGGTTAGCCACCACTGCTGTCACCGGTCGATGGCTCGACCAAAAGCGCTTGGACGCCAGCTGTCGCCGAGGTTCAAAAGGGTAGGGGAGCAAACAGATGGAAACCGAAGCGCGGTGTTCTTTTGTGGAGAGAAGATGCAACAGCGCTGGGTAGCTGCCCTCACTGTAGCATCAATTACTCAATTGCGCTAACGCCTTTAATCCTGTCTTCTTACTGGCTAAGTCCAATCCAAGGGAATAAGCAGATCGGTTGGGGTCAGGGCCTCACCTCCCCCAGCCCCTCCTCTCCACGCGTGGAGAGGAGGGGGCTATCCCGTCGCCTCGTTAACCAGGCGACAGCAAGGGGGTGGTGAGGCGGAACCGGGTACGGTTTATTCCTTGGAATAGCCTAAAAAACCGGCTGATCACGGGCCGAGCACCGCATTCAGCGCGCGCAGGTAGCCCGCCCGCGCCTCGTCGTAGCGGTCGTGCACGCCGCCATCCACAATCCGCCGACCGCCCACGTACACCTGCGCTACCGCTCGCGGCGTCGCGCCAAAGATGACGTGATCGGCCAGCAGCGGCTCGCTTGCGCCGACCAGCGCCGGATCGTCGGCGCGCAGGTGAATGGCGTCCTCGCGCCACGCGTCGGCCAGGCCAAGCGCCGCATAGCCCGCTTGGCTCCCCATCGTCAACAGCTCCGTGGCCGTTGCCGCAGCGATGCGCCGCTCGCTGCGGCTGCGTTCATCCAGCTCGACGGCGCGAATCTCCTCGAACGCATCCGCCGAGCAGTGGCTGTCCACGCCGACGCAGAGCTGCACGCCAGCGGCGACGAGCTCTGCCGTTTGGGGCAACCCGTCGCCCAGGTCGCGCTCGGTGGTGCGGCAGAGGCAGACGCCGGCGTTGGCACGGCCCAGCGCCGCAATCTCGTCGGCGCTGAGGTGCGTCGCGTGCACGGCGACAAAGCCCGGCGAGAGCACGCCCGCTTCCGCCAGCAGCGCGACGGGCGGACGCCCGTACTCGGCCAGACATTCCGCCAACTCACGGCGCTGCTCGGCCACGTGCATGTGAAAGGGCAGGCCGCGTTCACGGGCAAATTCTGCCAGCGCAGTCACGTCGCGCAGCGGCACGGCGCGGATGCTGTGCGCCGCCACGGCGACGTTGATCCGCGGGTCGTTGGCATAGCGCTCGCACAGGGCGTCCACATCCAGCATGACCAGCGAGAGATCGCGGTCGACAAAGCGCTGCTGGGCGGGCGCAAGCGACTGCTGGTAGCCGGCGCGCAGATAGGCCGTGCGGATCAGCGTGAGGCGAATGCCCGCGTCCCGGGCCGCCCGGATCACGGCATCGGCCAAGACGAGGCGATCGGCGTAGGGTTGGCCACTGCGGTCGTGGTGAACGTAGTGAAACTCGCCCACCGCCGTCACGCCGGACAGGGCGAGCTCGACATAGGCAAAGTGCGAGAGCGCGTAGATCGTGTCGGGGTCGAGCCGCTCGGCGAGGCGGTACATCAGCGCGCGCCACGACCAGAACGAGCCCGCCTGCGTGACGCGGCGCTGGGTGCGGCCGCGCAGGGCGCGCTGAAAGGCGTGCGAGTGCGCCGTCGCCAGGCCGGGCAAGATGAGGTGGCTGTCGGTGCGCTGGATCATGGGTAGAAGAAAAAGAAATTTTGGACACGGATACATACGGGCTGTGCACACGGATGAAACCAAGGGGTAATAGGTAACTGTTCAGCCCTCACCCCCAACCCCTCTCCCATCCTGCGAGAGGGGAGTGTTCTCTTACAGCACAGAGAGGTTTAGGCAGGAGCCTGAACAGTTGCAAAACCGGTATACAGATTTGCGTGGGTAAAAATTTCTAAAAAGCTGTGTTTGCCTGCGTGAATCTGTGTGCGGATTATTTCTGCCTTTTAAGCTATCTGATTAGCTTTCCACGTTTGATAATTTCAGCAATTGGATTGCCGCCCAGAAAATAGGAGAGGTGGCGGTAGTCTGACGCCTTCAAAATCAGCAGATCGGCCTGCTTGCCCGCTTCGATCGAGCCGACCCGCTCGCCCAGGCCCACGGCGTGCGCGGCGTTGATCGTGCTGGCAACCAGCGTTTCGCTGGGGAGCAACCGCAGATAGCGGCTGGCGATGGCCATCACCAGCGGCATGGCGTAGCAGGGCGCGGAGCCGGGATTGAGATCGGTTGCCAGGGCGAGCGCGCCCCCGGCGTCGACGAGCGCGCGACCGTTGGCGAAGGTCGTGTGGCCCAGGTTGAAGTTGGCGGCGGGCAGGGGCACGGCCACCGTGCTTGACTGCGCCAGCGCGTCGATTTCGTTGGTTCCGCTCACGTCTAGGTGATCGGCGGAAATCGCGCCGAGCTCGACCGCCATCTGCGTGCCGCCCAGGGCGTTGAACTGGTCGACGTGCAGCTTGGCCCCCAGGCCGCGCGCTTGGCCCGCCGCCAAGATGCGGCGCGACTGCGCCACGTCAAAGGCGTGCTCTTCGCAGAAAACGTCGATGAAGAGCGGCGTGCCCTGCGCGCCGAAGTGCGACGCGGCGAACCACGCCGCCACCGCGGGCATCATCTCCTCGATGACCAACTCGACATAGCCCGCCGCATCGTCTTTGAATTCCGGCGGCAGCGTGTGCGCACCCAAAAAGGTGGGCACAACCGTACACGCGTGCTCGCGATCCAGCGCCTCGATCACGCGCAGCATCTTGAGCTCGGTGGCCGTGTCCAGTCCGTAGCCCGTTTTAATTTCGACCGTGGTCGTGCCCAGCGCAAGCATTGTGTCGAGCCGCTGCCGGGCGGTGTCCAGCAGCTCGTCCTCGCTGGCCGCGCGCGTCTGCTGCACGGTGCTGACGATGCCGCCGCCAGCCGCCATGATCTCCATGTAGCTTGCGCCGCGGATGCGCAGCTCAAACTCGTGGACGCGGTCGCCGCCAAAGACGGCGTGCGTGTGCGGGTCGATAAAGCCGGGCACGACGGCGCGGCCGACGGCGTCGATGGTCTGCGCTGCCGCGTAGTCAGCCAGGATTTGGCGCGATTTGCCAACGGCGACAATTTTGCCGTCGGCCATGGCGACCGCGCCATCCTCGATGATGCCCAACTCCTGCATGGCGCTGCCGCGCTTTGGGTCGGACGTTGCACAGGCTGCGAGTTGGCCGATGTTGTGGATAAGGAGTTCGACTGTTTCGACCATCGTAAATGTTGTGCTCACGCCCGCTCGTCCCACTCGACGTGGAGCTGGAGCGGGCCACGGAAGGAGATGTTGCGCGTGTAGGCCAGCGCCTGTTCGGGTCGCAGCCGCAGCGTCGGTAGCCGCTGGGTCAGCGCCTCGAAGACGGCGACCATCTCCACGCGGGCCAGCGGCGCGCCAACGCAGTAGTGGATGCCGTAGCCAAAAGCCAGGTGTTCTTTGACGTTGCCGCGCCTGATGTCGAGCTGATCGGGTTGGGGAAAGATGGTCTCGTCGCGGTTGGCGGAGTTGAGCATGAGCAGCAGGTTGGCCCCTTCCGGCAGCTCGACGCCGTGGAGGGTCGTGGCCCGCCGCACGAGCCGTCGCCAGGTGCAGACAGACGGATCAAAGCGCATCATCTCCTCGCTGGCGTTGGGAATGAGCGCCGGATCGTCGCAGAGCGCCCGCCACTGCGCGCGCTGAGCCAGCAGGTGCAGCAGCCCGTTGGTGAGCTGCGAGGTCGTGGTCTCGTGGCCCGCCACCAGCAGCGTGATCATGCAGCTGGCAATTTCGTTGACGGTCAGCACGTCGTCGTCGCCGTTGCGCATCCGGATCAGGTCGCTCGTTAAATCGTCGGCTGGCTTCTCCAGCTTGCGCTCGACCAGCGCCACCACGTAGTGCCAAAAGGGCACGAGATGCTGCGTCAGCTCGATCTGCTCGTCTGTCGTGGGTCGCCCGTAATAGAGCTGGATGCGATTGCCCGACCACAGCTTGACGCGCGGCACATCCGCCTCCGGCACGCCCAGCACGTGAAAGAGCACGTGGGCCGGAAAATCGTAGGTAAGCGCCGAGACGATGTCAACCGCGCCGCGCTCGATAAACGAATCGATTCGCTCGTGCACCAGCTGGCGGATGGCGGGCTCGAAGTGCCTCATGCGGCGCGGCAAAAAGAGCTTGTTAACAAGCTTGCGGATGCGCGTGTGGCTGGGCGGCACGTTGTTGGAGAGCACCGGCACCGGCGTGTAGCGGCCATCGCGCAGCATCGTCTGCACGGGCTGCGAGAAGGGCTCGATGGGCGAAATCGTGTTCTCGGCGGTAAAGGTGTGGTGGTCTTGAAAGATGGCCTTGATGTCCGCGTAGCGCGTCACGATCCAGTAGTCAATGTCGGCGCTGTAGAAAATCGGCGTTTCGCTGCGGGCCTGCTTTAGTGCGGGAAACGGCGCGCTGAGGTCGAGCGGGTCAAACGCTGCGGGCGTGTGGGAGACGGGACATTGTGATTGAGTCACGGAGCTCTCCTGGTTTAGCATTCAGTGCATTATCAAATCTTGATTTTTCGGTTCTTTGCCTCGTCGTCCACGGCGAGGATAAAGTTGCGGACTTCGTAGCCCTTGACGAGCTCCTTGTACTCGATGCGCGGCTCGCTTACCAGGCGCAGCCCCTGGATCGAGAGCAGCTTGTGCAAGAAGATGTCGCTCTCCTGGATGGCAATGTAGGCGCCGGGGCAGCGGTGCGCACCGTCCCCAAAGGCCATGACGGACGGCTGCGCGCGTTTGTCTAGCTCGCGCAGGGGGCAGACGGCGGTTGGCTGCTCACCCACGACCGACGGATCAGCGTTGACCGCGTAGATGTGCAGGTCGATCAGGTCGCCCGCGGGAATGGTGAGCGGCTCACCGTTGCCCTCGACCTCAACGTCAACCTCGATGTCCTCCGTAGCGCGGCGGTAGAGGTTGCCCACAATCGGCTCCACGCGCAGAATCTCCTCTAAAATTTGGTGGCGTGCCGCTTCGTCGGCGGCAAGGTATTGCGCGCACAGCTCGGCGTCCCCGATCAGATGCCAAGCGGCGATGACGATAAACTCACGCGTGGTGACCATGCCCGCCGTGCCGTAGGTGACGCACTCGATCAGGATTTCAGCGTCGTTGTACTCCTGGTCGATCAGGTGCGAGATCACATCGTCCTGGCGCTGCCGCTTGCGCGCGCGAATGGCGGGCTTAACGTCCAGGTAGAGAAACGAACCCATGTTGATCTGATTGCGCGCAAAGTTGAAGAGGCTCCTGGGCGTGCGCGCCGTTTCTTGCCCCGCCTCGCTGATTCCCCGCTCGGCGTTGCCGGTGATAAAGCGATTGATGCGCCCTTCCATGCCGGGGAGCAGGCTGTTCGTCAGCCCCACCACCTGCGCTGCAACGGCCGTCGCCATATGCAGGGACAGGTCGCTCAACTCGACGCGATCTTCGCGGTGGAGCGTGGCAATCATCTCGTTGGCGAGGTGCTCCATCAACTCGTGGTAGTTGTCGCGCGTGGCCTTGGGCGTAAAGTAGCGGGCAATGGCGCCGCGCTGTTCTCTGTGGGCCTGCCCGTCCTGGTAGAGCACGGGCTCTTTGCTGACGAACGCATCTGGCAAATTGCGCACCATATCCGCGCCAAAGCCCGCCTGTCGCGTCTGCGAGCTGCGCAGCACGCGCTTGGCCACGTCGTAATTGCGCACGTGCCACACGCCATTGGCGTCGCGTTCAACGGGCGCGGCAGCGGCTTCGTTCGCAAAGGGCATCTTGCGCTGCGCCAGCGCCCCGTGATCAACCGGGCACTGGCCGGTTGGCTGCCATCCGCTAGTCTGAGTTGTCTGAGTTGTCATGTTTATTCTACCCAATTCAAAAGTGCAATTCATCTCTACTGCTGGCAGGGGCCAGGTGATAACACGGCGGGCCAGACGTGGTTAATCGACGCCAGCTAAAGTGAAGTCACGTCGAGAGCCAGAATTTTCGGAGCCGGTGACGGCCGCTGTCCAGGCGAGCTGGAACAAGTTATCCAGCTGTGGACAGTGGCAATCACTCGGACCGCGAGCGCTTGTTTTTATTTTAGGCTAATCCAAGATTATAAATATACCACGGCTGATTGTGATGGAGGTGCGTCGCACATCCAACGTGGCTTATCCCGGTATAGTTAATTTCCTGGAATCGCCTTACACGCTTTAGGGTGAGTCGAGCGCTTTTTCAACCGCTTGCTTAATCATCCCGCTCGCCACCAGCCGACGCACCGCCTCGATCAGCGGCGCCAGCGGCTCGTCGCAGTCCAGGAAGGGCACGCGCTCGCGGATCAGGCGGTAGGCGACGGCGGTTCCCGCGCCGAGCTGCGCGTGCCCATCACCGAGCTGCTGGCGTCGAAAGTCGACGCCTTGTGCGGCGCACAGCAGCTCAATCGCGACAATGGTCTCGACGTGATCGAGCACTTTCGCAACGTGGCGCGTCGCAATCGTGCCCATGCTCACATGGTCCTCGACGTTGGCGCTGCTGGGAATCGAGTCGGCGCTGGCGGGGTGGGCCAGCACCTTGTTCTCCGAGGCCAGCGAGGCCGCCGTATACTGCGCCATCATCAGCCCGCTCTCCAGCCCGCCGCGCGCCGTCAAAAACATGGGCAGCACGCCCCCGTTGGAGTCGGCGTCGACCAGGCGGTTGATGCGGCGCTCGCTCATGTTGCCCAAGTCGGTCAGCGCGATCTTGGCGTAGTCCATCGCAATCGCAATCGGCTCGCCGTGAAAATTGCCCGCGCTCACCACGTCCACCGCACCCGTCTCTTCGTCGACAAAAATCAGCGGATTGTCGTTGGCCGCGTTCAGCTCGATGTTGATCACCCACTGCGTGTAGGCAATCGCGTCGCGCACGGCGCCGTGCACCTGCGGCACGCAGCGCAGCGTGTACGGATCCTGCACGTTGCTGTCCGCTGGGTCGCGCAGCAGCGTGCTGCCCGCGAGCAGACCGCGCAGAAATCTGGCGCAGTCGATCTGGCGCGGGTGCGGGCGCGCGGCGTGCACCCGCGCATCGAAGGCGCGGTCGGTGCCGTGCAGCGCTTCGAGCGAGAGGCAGGCCGCCACGTCCGCCGTCAGCGTCAGGTTGATGGCGCGGCGCACCAGCAGCGCGCCCAGCCCCACCATTAGCGCCGTGCCGTTGACCAGCGCCAAGCCCTCCTTGGCCTGCAATTCCACCGGCTCGATGCCGGTGCGCGCCAAGGCCTCGGCGCTCGGCAAGCGCTCGCCGTTGAGCCGCGCCTCACCCTCGCCGATCAGCGTCAGCGTGAGGTGGGCCAGCGGAGCCAAGTCGCCGCTGGCGCCCAGCGAGCCCTGGCACGGGATGCAGGGATGCACGCCGCGGTTGAGCATCTCCAGCAGCGTCTGCACCACGACGGGGCGCACGCCGGAGTAGCCCAGCGCCAGCGTGTTGGCGCGCACGAGCAGCATCGCGCGCACCGTCTCGTCGTCCAGCTCTAGCCCCACGCCCGCCGCGTGGCTGCGCACGAGATTGAGCTGGAGCTGCTTCACCTGCTTCGGCGGGATGAGCTTGTCCTTGAAGCGCCCAAAGCCCGTGGTGATGCCGTAGGCAATTGTGCCCTCGGCCACCAGCCGCTCCACCGCCGCGCGCGAGCGCTCGATGGCGGGCAGCGCGGCAGGATCGAGCGTAACCTGCTCGCCGCGCGCCACGGCGACGACGTCATCGATGTGTAAGTTGTTGCCGGTAATGTTGAGCATGAATTTTCTTTAAGGCCAACCCAGAAAAATAGTTGCGCGTAGCGTGCAAATAGGTGAAGCATGCTGGCTTCTACCCCACCCCAGCCCTCCCCAAGTTGGGGAGGGAGCCGCGACCCGGCAAACGAAGGATCGGCTCCTCCCCCAGGATGGGGGAGGCTGGAAGCGGGTTAAACCGTCGTTTCCCCTGTGTACTCAATTTCCTGGAACGGCCTAAAAGAGAACTTGAATCTTATCCATCTTCATCCGCCCAATCCGCGTTTTATCCTTCCTTCAGCATCGGAATCTTGACGCCGCGCTCCCGCGCCACCTTGACCGCACGCTCGTAGCCCGCATCCACGTGCCGCGCGACGCCCATGCCCGGATCGGCGGTGAGCACGCGCTCCAAGCGCGCGGCGGCCTCCGGCGTGCCGTCGGCGACGATCACCTGGCCGGCGTGCAGGCTGTAGCCGATGCCCACGCCGCCGCCGTGGTGAAAGCTGACCCACGTCGCGCCACAGGCCGTGTTGATCAGCGCGTTGAGGATCGGCCAATCGCCAATTGCATCCGAGCCGTCCATCATGCCCTCCGTCTCGCGGTTGGGGCTGGCGACCGAGCCGCTGTCCAGGTGGTCGCGCCCAATCACAAGCGGCGCTTTGACTTTTCCCTCGGCCACCAGCTCATTGAAGCGCAGCCCGGCCCTCGCCCGCTCGCCATAGCCCAGCCAGCAGATGCGCGCGGGCAAGCCCTGAAATTCAACGTCGCGCTGGGCCAGCCGAATCCAGCGCGCGAGGTGTTCGTCCTCCGGGAAAAGCTCCAAAATCGCCTCGTCGGTGGCGTAAACGTCTTCCGGATCGCCCGAAAGCGCGACCCAGCGGAAGGGGCCTTTGCCCTCGCAGAAGAGCGGGCGGATGTAGGCAGGCACGAAGCCGGGATAGTCAAAGGCGTTGGCGAGGCCGTTGTCAAAGGCGCGCTGGCGCAGATTATTGCCGTAGTCGAAGACAATCGCCCCCCGCGCCTGCCAGTCGAGCATCGCCTGCACGTGGGCCGTCATCGAATCCGCGGCGCGCTTCAGGTACTCCTCCGGCTTATGCTGTCGCAGCGCCGTCGCCTCCTCCAGCGTCAAGCCAGCAGGAATGTAGCCGTACATCGGATCGTGGGCCGACGTCTGGTCGGTGACTACATCGGGCACAACGCCGCGCGCGACCAGCTCCGGCAGCACCTGCGCCGCGTTGGCGACCAGCGCAATCGAGCGCGGCGTCTGGTTGGCGACGGCCTCCTCCACCCACGTCATCGCCTCCTCCAGATCGTCCGTCACCACGTCGACCTGGCGCAGCGCCAGCCGCCGCTCGGCCCGGCGACGATCCACCTCGACAAACAAACCCACGCCCTCGTTCATCGTCACCGAAAGCGGCTGCGCGCCGCCCATCTCGCCCAGCCCCGCCGTCAGCACGAATTTCCCTTTGAGGCTCGGCCAGCCCTGCTGCTTTGACAGCGCGCCGAAGGTTTCGTACGTGCCCTGCAGGATACCCTGCGTGCCGATGTAAATCCAGCTGCCCGCCGTCATTTGCCCGTACATGATCAGCCCCTCGCGCTCCCACCTGTCAAAATTTTCCTGCGTGGCCCAGACGGGGACGATGTTGGAGTTGGCGATCAGCACGCGCGGCGCGTCGCTGTGCGTGCGGAAGACGGCCACCGGCTTGCCCGACTGCACGAGCAGCGTTTCGTCCGGCTCCAGCGCGCGCAGGCTCTCGAGGATGGCGTCAAAGGCATCCCAGTTGCGCGCCGCCTTGCCGCGCCCGCCGTAGACGATCAGATTGTCGGGATCGCCCGCCACGTCGGGGTCAAGGTTGTTCTGCAACATGCGGTAGGCGGCTTCGATCTGCCAATTTTTGCAGTGCAGGTCGCTGCCGCGGGGGGCGCGGATCATGCGCGGGCTGTTTTTCATGTCGAGCAGGCTCCGATGCGTTTTAAGAGATTATCCACGAAGAGCGCGAAGAGCACGAAGGAAGAAAGAGTCAGAACTTCGTGCTCTTCGCGCTCTTCGTGGATCGTTTTTCTGTTTCTTCTGCTTCATTCAGACAAACGTGCCACAGACGAGAGGAAAGTCAAAAATTTGGATGGGGCTTGATTGGCTTCAACCGGGAACCTTCTCGATGCCGACACCGTTTTCCAACCAAACCGCCCGCTCGATTGGAACTAAGCTATGCTTACCAGCGAACCCATTAGTCCAAGCCGCCCGGCGACCTCACGCCGAGCTACAAACCGACAGCACGCGACTCAACTGCTGCTCAACGGTCTGCTGCTCGGCGGCTGGGGCTGGCTCTACACCCCCCTCTTCGGCTACTTCGCGACCATCTTCTCGCGTGAAGATTTTCGCACCAACCAAGTCCTGCTCGTCGCCGTGCTCGCGCTAATCGGCCTGCAAATTCGCCGCGGCGATCTGCGCTTCAGGCTACATGCCCCGCCGCAGCTGCGCGTCGTGCCGCTTATTGCCATGCTAGGTGGTTCGATTTTCTACCTGGTCGGCGAGCGCTTTCTCGCCATCAACACGCTCTCGGCTACATTTTTTGGCCTGGCGACTTACGGCCTGCTCGGCCTCTGGCTCGCCCCCGCCCGCTGGCGCCAGGGCCTGCCCGCCGCGCTGCTGCTGATCGGCACGCTGCCCTTTGGCGAACACCTGCAAACCTTCATCGGCTACCCCATACGGCTGGCCACGGCAGCGCTCGTGCGCGACGGGCTGCTGGCGGCGGGCGTCGGCTCGGTGGGCGTTGACACCATCCTCATCTTCGAGAACGGCGTCTCCCAAATTGATCTGCCGTGCAGCGGCGTCAAAAGCCTGTGGACGGGGACGCTCTTTCTGCTGGCCGCCACCTGGCTCGAACGCCGCCGCCTCGACCTGCGCTGGCTCGGCGTGGCGGTTTTGCTGATGGCGCTGCTCTTCGTCGCCAATCTGGCGCGCGTGGCGATGCTGGTCGTGGCGGGGCCGGTGCTGGGGTGGAATCTGCTGGCCGAGATGGTGCACGTGCCGCTGGGCGTGCTCGGCTTTGGGCTGGCCTGCGGGGCAGCGGCGCTGCTGCTGCGTCGGCTACCGGGGCAGGGGCTTGCCTTGCTGGAGGGTGCGTCTCAAAAGCCTGGGTATTCGACCTTTCCCCCTCCACGTCGCCGCGTTACCAACGAAGCTTCGGAAGCCTCCTCTCCTCTGAGGAGAGGAGATTTGGGGGAGAGGGCGGACGCACCGTCTTCGCTAAATTACGCTGGTGGCTACCTCTTCAGCCTCGCGCTGGTGACAGCCGTCGCGGTCATGGCGCTGCTCTACACGCCGCGCCCCCAGGACGGCCTGACCCAGCCGCCGCTCGACTGGACCTTTCCCGCCGCGTTCAGCCTGGACGAGCAGCCGCTCACCGCCGACGAAACCTTCTGGCTCACGCGTGACGGGGCCGAATCCGCCGAGCGCTGGTACTTTCGTTACCGGTCGCCGGGCGGCAAAGAATTGAGCGGTACGCTGATGGTCGTCGTCAGCGAGACGTGGCGCGCCCACCACCACCCGGAGCGCTGTTTCGAGGTGCACGGCCTCGCGCTCGACAACAGCTACGCCCACCTCGTTGCGCCCGATTTCCCCGTGCGCATCGCCCAGCTCAGCGACGGCGACCAGCAGTGGACGGCCGCCTACTGGTTCCAGGCCAGCGACCGCCTCACCGACGACTACACCACCCGCATCTGGGCCGACGTGTCGCTGCGCCCCCGGCGCTGGGTGCTGGTCACGATGGTCTTTGAGGACGCGCCGGACGTGGGGTCGGCGGGCGTGCAGTCGTTTTACATGGCACTGCGCGAAGTCGTGGCGCAGACGCTGAATTAACCCGCGGAGTGAGTCCGCTTCCCGTCGTGCAACACGGCTGGTGAACGCAAAAAATGTGGCCATCCGTGCGTCGCACCTTCCGAGGTGCGTCGCACATCCGACTCGGTCGCTACACTAAATTCTAACCGACCGTCTCCAAACGTGCGTCGCACATTCGACTCGGTCGCTACGCCAGATTTTAACCGACTGTCTACAAACGTGCGATGCACTTCGGAAAGTGCAACGCACCGTAGACTAACTGGGCGCTGCTGCCGCTGTACAGAAGGGGCTTATGCCTCGTATCAAAAAAGGAGAACCCCCATGAGCCACATCCGCTCCTTTACCCGCCACCTGCGCAACTGGCGCTACTGGGCCCACGGCCTCTTCTGGTCGTGGAATCTGATCTTCGTCGCCTTTATGGCCTTTGGCTTTGCCCCCGTTCTGCTGCCCGACCTGCTGCGCGGCGTGCGCGACGGCTTCGTGCCCGCTCAATTTTTCGTCTACGGCATCGTGATCGCGCTGATCCCAATTCTCTCATTAGTCGTTGGCTTCGTCTGGCTGCGGCGCGATCCGGCGCGGCTCTTTGCCTTCGCCTACGCCGTCGAGGGGCCGCTGCTGCTGCTGCTGGTCGTGCGCTTCTTTGTCGTGCGCCAGGTGACACCCGCCATCGGCCTGCTGCTCGCGATTGCCGCGCTGGGCCTGGCAACGCTGCTCTGGCGTCTGCTCGACCCCCAGCGCGACGAGCGCCCCACGGTGCTGCGCGGTTTGGCTCTGCTGGGCATGTCGCTGCTGCTGCTGGTGAGCCTCTACGCGGCAGCGTGGATTCTCTTCTATAGCGTGCCCATGTCCATCATCTTCGTCGAGGGCGTCTCGTCCCTGCTGCGCGAGATCGTCACCGATGTCCCCGCCTTCCTGCGCGATCTTCGCTTCTCTTTCGACGGTCTGTTCGAGTCGTTTTACTGGTTCATGTTCAGCGTGCTCGGCTTCACCCTCTTTGCCTTCACCGCCACGCTCGTGGTGCTGATGCCCGTCGCTGTGCCCCTCATCGTCGTCCACGCTTGGCGATGCAGCCTAAGTGCGTTTGCGGGCGCTCGTCAACAGGCGGTGTGGCAAGCTGGTCTTCTCGCATCGCTAGCCGTTTGTAGCTTGGCGCTTGTCTTCGTGCTCGCCAATCGCCAGCCCCAGCAGCGCGCCTTTGACCTGCTGAGCGCAGTGCCCGGCTCCGCGCAAGACGCCGCCGCCTTGCTCGACCAGCAGCAGGCCATCCGCGAGGGGCTGCTCAACGCCTACCTCGCGCCGCAGCGCTACGTCAGCGCCCGCGGCGATGTGCGCCACATTCAAGACATTTACCGGGATGCGTTCGGTTTGGAGCCGAGACGGGCCGAGGGCGTGCAGCACCTCTACGAAGCCTTCGTCAGCCCGCTGCTCTACCGCCCCGTGCGCTTTGAAATCGCGGGCGACGATTTGACGGATGCGCTGGAGACGCAGACGGCAGAGGCGACGCGCTTTGTTAGCGCCGTGCAGCAGGATGCGCTGCCAGCCGCCCAGCTCTACGAAAGTTTCTTCGACGAAGAGATCATCGACGGCGAGCGCGACGTCGTCGTCGACGCCGTGCGCACCACCTGGGACGTGGGTCGCGCGGCGGACGCGTGGCGCGCCGTCGACGACCGCGAGGTGCATCTGCTGCGCCAGGAAATTACCGTCAGCGAAGAGGGCGACTGGGCCGAGATCGAACTCTACGAAGTCTACCAGAACCAGACGGGGCAGCGCGAAGAGGTGGTCTACTACTTTAGCCTGCCCGAATCGGCAGCGGTGACGGGCGTCTGGCTCGGCAACAGCGCGGAGCGCAGCGAGCGCTTTGCCTACCGCGTCGCTCCGCGCGGGGCGGCCCAGGCCGTCTACCAAAGCGAAGTGCGTCGCCGCGTCGATCCGGCCTTGGTCGAGCAGATTGGGCCGCAGCAGTACCGGCTGCGCGTCTTCCCCATCGAGCCGCAAACTTGGGGCGGTAACTCGCGCGCTGAACTGGAGGACGCTCCACCGCTGCACATGTGGCTCACCTACCGCGTGCTCGCCGAGCCGGGCGACAGCGATGCCATGAGCGGCTGGCCCCTGCCCCGCCTCAGCGAGCTGCGCAACGTCTACTGGGACGACGAGTCGACACGGCTGCTGCACATCGAGCGCGACGGCGAGCGCGTCACCGAGGGCGAAGCGCTGATCGACCTGCTGCCGACCGACATCGACGCGGCCAGCAACCAAACCTGGTTGCCCAGCCACGTCTGGGTTGACGCCGTTGCGCCGCGCGCTCACCGGGTCGCGTTTGGCGACGAGCAATCGGTGGTGGCCCAGCCGCTGGTCGACGTGCCCACGTTGCCCAGCGATTTGCGGCTGGCCGTCGTGCTCGACCGCTCGCGCAGCATGGCCGACCAAGCGGACGCGGTGACGGATGTGCTGTGGCAGCTAACCGAACTTGCCTCGCGGAGCGACCTTTTCCTCACGGCCTCGCCCTTCCGCGGCGAAGCGCCCGCCGTCGCCGTGCTCGGCGAGTACATGAACCGCTCCGTCGATGGCGAACTGCTCTACTACGGCGGCCAAAATCCGTCTACGCTGCTCGCGCAGTTTGTACGTCTCGCTGACGCACCGAACGACTACGACGCCATTCTCGTGCTCACTGATGGCAACAGCTACGAGCCCACGCCAGACGGCCGCGATCTGCCCGTGTTTGACGCGCCGCTGTGGATGATTCACCTCAGCGGGGAGTTCCCGCCCGGCTACGACGACGCCGTGCTGGAGGCCATCCAGGCCAGCGGCGGCGGCGCGGCGGCCGATTTGCAAACGGCGCTGACGCGGTTAGCCGCCAGCCAGTCGACCGACGGTGACATCGTCGACGGCTATTTGTGGCAGATCACCGACGACGCCGCCCTCGCCGACAGCAGCGTCACCCAGCACGAGGCCGACGACCCCTTCGCCGCCCTCGCTGCCCGCCGCCTGATCCTGGACGAAACCCAGCGCCAGCGTGCAACGATTGGCGAGCTCGAAACGCTCGACGCGCTGCACGCCATCGCCATCGAGCAGAGCATCGTGACGCCCTATTCGTCGATGATTGTGCTGGTCACCTCGCAGCAGGATCGGCTGCTCGACCAGCTGGAAAACAATGACGACCGCTTCGAGCGCGAGTTCGAGGAGGTCGGCGAAACCAACCAGGACACGCTCGCCGTTACCGGCGTGCCGGAGCCGGAGGAGTGGCTGCTGATTGCGCTGGCCGTGGCGATGTTGGGCTGGTACGTGGCGCGGTCGCGGCGAAACGCGGCTGGGCTGGCTTAACGGTTCCTGCTCGCGTACGGGCACGCCATGGCGTGCCCGTACGCGAGCAAACAATCAATTTTAAATTTCCCAAAATTGGGTATTGACAATTCCAATCTTTCGTGATACGCTCGCTTTCGCGTTTAGTAACCCTTGTTCTGATCGATTTTCCGAAGGCAGTCGTTATGAGATACGTTTACCACCCATCACGTTTAGTCAATCAACAACTAAATCGTCCGATGAACATTTGGATTCGTCATTGGTCTCAGCGGCTCTTTGGGAGGTCGACTGCGTAGGGTACTGCGCTTCCCCTCCTTTTTGCACCACTCTTTTCTTAATTAAGAGGTGCGGGCCGCCTGGCTCGCGCCTTTTTTGTTCCCACAAAACCGGTAGACCGAGCACCAATGAGACCATCGCGCGATGCGTCTTTGGTTCAGCGTGCTTTGCAATCCGCAGCCAAGCGTCCTTCGTAGGCGCTGCTTCTAGCTGCGCGGGCATAACCTTCCCGTTCAGTTCAGGCAAACCGAAAGGGCAAAGGACATGCGTGCAGTTGCAAACCGCACCTGCGGCTTTCATAGTTTTCTGTAATTTTCTTCAATAGGCGGTGACATCATGGCTAAGAAAAAGCTCAACACACACAAAATTCTGCACGCCTACCACGGCCTCAGCGACTACGGCGACATCGCCAAGCAGGCCGCGGCCTGGGCCAAGGCAAATCCGGAGGCCACCGCGCACGACCTGCTCACCTGGGCCAAGGCGACCTTCCGCGCCAGCCAGCCGCTACGGATGCGCAAGCAGATTGTGCCGCTCGCCATCTTTGGCGACGTGGGCACGCACATCCCCGGCAACGCCGTCGACCAGATGGCGACGGTCTTGCGGCTGCCGATGGCGACGCGCGGCGCGATGATGCCCGATGCGCACCTCGGCTACGCCATGCCCATTGGCGGCGTCGCCGGCCTGGAGGGGGCCGTCTCGCCCTCGTTTGTCGGCTACGACATCTCGTGCATGATGCAGCTGACGCTGCTCGACGTGGAGGCCGAAACCTTCCTGGCCGAGCGCGCGGGCTTCGCCGACAAGCTGCGCGGTGTCACCTCGTTTGGCCTGGGGTCGGATTTCGCCGACGGTCGGCGCGACCACGCCGTGATGGGGTCGCCGCTGTGGAAGGAGCTGCCGATCCTGAAAAAGCTGCGCGGCATGGCGGCCAAGCAGATTGGCTCGTCCGGCGGCGGCAACCACTTCGCCGACCTGATGCTGGTGGACTTCCTGGAGCCGATGGACGACTTCGCAGCGGGCAAGCCTTACGTCGGCCTGCTGACGCACAGCGGCAGCCGCGGCGCGGGGCACAAGATCGCCACCCACTTCGTGCGCCGGGCGGAGGCGGAGACGGCGCGCATTGCGCGCGGCGTGCCCAAGGGCTACGAGTGGCTGTCGATTGATTCCGAGTCGGGCCAGCAGTATCTGGCCGCGATGGAGTTGATGGGCGAGTACGCCCGCGCCAATCACGATTTGATCCACGATCACTTCTTAAAGGCGACGGGCGCGCGCTCGCTCACGCGCCTCTGGAATCGCCACAACTACGCCTGGGTGGACGAGGCGAGCGGCGAAGTGCTGCACCGCAAGGGCGCGACCCCGGCGGCAGCGGGTCAGCTTGGCATCATTCCGGGGACGAGCGGCTCTTCGTCCTACCTGGTGCGCGGGCTGGGCAACGCCGAGAGCATGCACTCGTCCGCCCACGGCGCGGGCCGCTACTTCTCGCGCTCCGAGGCGCGTCGTCAGCACGACGAGGCGCGCTTCAGCCGCCACATGGCGCGGCAGGACATCCTCCACTTCGGCCTCGCGCCGGACGAGACGATGTTCGCCTACAAGGATATCGAAATGGTGATCGAGCAGCAGCAGGGCGTGCTGATCGAGCCCGTTGCGCGCATGACGCCCAAGGTCGTGATCATGGGCGGCAAATCGGACGACGGGGATTGAGCTCGAGCGTAGTGGGAGGGCGCGCCCTCCCACTACGCTAGGAGGCAGCAATCGTAGGCGCTGCTTCCAGCTGCGCAATCGTTGTCCTTCCCGTCGGACGATCTGATGAGAAGGGCCGTCAACGTGCGGCTGCAAGCCGCACCTACGGTTAATTTAGGGGACGTTACCGTCCATCAACCTTTGCCCGACCAAAACAATTTTGGCACGGGCCGACGGTGGAGGGTTCTCGGATAAGCCGGGCAACCGGCGAGCGGGTTCAAGCCCCGCACGTCCCGCTTGTGGGCCGGAGAGATCGGGTTACCAAATCCATTACCCAGCACACGCTGCTGGCGCGTCCCGATTTCGCCGACTCGCCCACAAAGGATGGGCCGACTGCTGCGGGTTATCTACTACTGCCACACTTTCCGCGCACTCCTTGCCCATCCTCGGCTGATGGCTCGTCGGGCAAAATCTGGAATCGCTCCGAAGGATTCCGGTTCTGCCCGGTGGGCTGTAGACCTTACTGAAGGTGTAGATTGTACTGAAGGAGTAGACCGTTCTTTGTGCGGGCCGAAGTCGGTGGGTTACCTACCCTAACCTGGCACACCCCACCGGCACACCTTGCCCGCCTTTGCACCAATCTTGTATTCACTGAAACCTGGAGAAGAGAGGGGGACACGGATTTACACGGGCTGCGCACACGGATTTTCTGATTTTGCAAGACGAGCAATCGTCTAAAACCCGTGTTTATCCGTGTCATCCGTGTCCAAAAATTCTTTGCCGGTGAGGTGAACTCACTTACTACTGTTATGGGAGGTGGACGATGAACATGCGACAACTTTTTGCCACGCGACCGCCGCAGGTGGCCCCTGCACAGACGCACCAGGCCCTGCCAATTCCGGGTCGTGGCCAAGTGCCGAACAGCGCGGGGGGCTTTGCCTGGGCCGTCGACGACTGGACGCGGGTGGACCGCTTCCTCGTGCTCGGCATGGAGGGCGGGACCTACTACATCAGCCAGGCCAAGCTGACCATCGACAGCGCCGAGGCCGTCTGGCGCTGCATCGAGGCGGACGGCGAGCGGGTGGTGCGGCGCATCGTCGAGATTAGCCAAGCGGGGCGCGCGCCCAAGAACGACCCGGCGCTCTTTGCGCTCGCCATGTGCGCGGGGCTGGGCAACGAACCGACGCGGCGGGCGGCGCTGGCGGCCCTGCCGCGGGTGGCGCGCATCGGCACGCACCTCTTCCACTTCCTGGAGTACGTCGAGGGCTTCCGCGGCTGGGGGCGCGGGCTGCGCCGGGCCGTGGGCAAGTGGTACAGCGAGATGGACGCCGGTCGGCTGGCCTACCAGACGGTGAAGTACCAGCAGCGCGACGGCTGGAGCCACCGCGACGCCCTGCGGCTGGCCCACCCGACGGCCCCGTCGACCACGCACGACGCCATCTTCCACTGGGTCACCCAGGGCTGGCCCAGCGTGGGCGATGCGCCGCACCCGGACGAAGCGCTGCGCCTGATCTGGGCTGCCGAGCGGGCCAAGCTGGCCACGAGCGAGGCCGAAATCGTGGCGCTGATCGAGGCGCAGCGGCTGCCGTGGGAGGCCGTGCCGGGCCAGTGGCTCGGCTCGGCGGACGTGTGGCGGGCGCTGCTGCCGGGCCTGCCGCTGACGGCCACGCTGCGCAACCTGGCCCGCCTCACCGCCAACGGCGTCCTTCGGCCGCGCAACGAGGCGGTGGCGATGGTGACCGAGCGGCTGGCCGATCCCATTGCGCTGCGCCGGGCGCGCATCCACCCGATTGCCGTGCTGGCCGCGCTGAGCACCTATCAGCAGGGCCATGGCACGCGCGGCAAGCTGACCTGGTGGGCTGTGCCTCAGATTGTCGACGCGCTGGACGCGGCCTTCTACGCCACCTTCCAGAACGTCGAGCCCAGCGGTGTCCGCACGCTGCTCGCGCTCGACGTTTCCGGCTCGATGGCGTCGGGCAGCGTGGCGGGCGTGCCGGGGCTGACGCCGCGCGTCGCTTCGGCGGCGATGGCGCTGGTGACGGCGGCGACGGAGCCGCGGCACACGGTGCTCGGTTTCTCGCACGAGTTAGTTCCGCTCGCCATCTCGCCTCGCCAGCGGCTGGACGATGTCGTGAAGAGCGTGAGCGGCCTACCCTTTGGCCGCACGGACTGTGCGCTGCCGATGATCTGGGCCATGCAGCACGAGGCCGAAGTCGACACGTTCGTGGTCCACACGGACAGCGAAACGTGGTATGGCAACGTGCATCCGACGCAGGCTTTGCAGCAGTACCGCGAGCAGAGCGGCATTGCTGCAAAGCTGGTCGTGGTCGGCATGGTGGCCAACCGCTTCACCATCGCCGATCCGGCGGACGCGGGCATGCTCGATGTCGTCGGCTTCGACACGGCCACGCCGCGCCTGATTGCGGACTTCGCGGCCGGGCGGCTGTGAGCCGGAGCACAGCCGCAGAGGCACGCGGACCACAGCAGATGGAAAAGAGCGCTACGTTCATGGACGTAGCGCTCTTTTGTTTGTTCGATTGAAGAGGGTGCGAGCGTAGTGGGAGGGCGCGCCCTCCCACTACGCTCGCATTCACGCTAACCAGCCGGCCGCTTCATAAGCCTGACTAATACGCGGAATGCGATCCGATAGCAAGCGTCCGCCAACAGAAAAATCTGTGTGTGAATAAGAGCGAAAGTGGATGTTGACGCCATCTATGCACACCGGCGACCAATGTGGTCGACGAACTCACCAGCCATTCGTCGCCTATTTGGACTGGCCGAAACTAATTAGACATTATATCGATTAAATGGACAAGAAATAGAAGGGCGGGTAAACTGAAGGCATTCCAGAAAAAAGAGGAGATGCCCAATGAGCCACTACCAAAAGTATGCTGAAAAGCCAATTGACTTTCTGGCCTTGACCGGCTACACACGCGAAGAGTTCGACGCCTTGCTTCCCCACTTTGCGGACTGTTTTTATGAGCGGATGCGCACCCATCAGCTGGACGGCAAGCCTAGGGGGAAGCGGCGCTATGTTGACTACCAGAATAGTCCGTTAGCCACGGTAGAAGAGAAACTGTTCTTCATTTTGAACTACCTGAAGAGCAACAATCTGCAAACGGTGCAGGGGTCACTCTTCAACCTTAGCCAACCCAAAGCCAACCAGTGGATTCACACCTTGCACCCCGTCCTGAATCAGGCGCTTGCCCAAGCGGAGGCGTTGCCTGCCCGCGAGATGGACGCGGTCTCCTTTGCCGAAGAGGAGACGCTGTACTTCCATGACGGAACGGAGCGCCCGATTCCCCGCCCCAGCGACCCGGACAAGCAGCGCTTTTTCTACAGCGGCAAAAAAAACGGCACGCCGTAAAGAACAATGTCGTCATCGACTCGCAAGGGCAAGTGCTGTTTGTCTCCGACACGGTCGAGGGCAAGCGGCACGACAAACGGCTGGCGGAGGAAATAGACTACACGCTGCCACAGGGGAGTCGACTGGCTCAGGATACCGGCTTTCAGGGCTTCAGCTTGGAGCAGGTGACGATTTTGCAGCCCAAAAAGAAGCCGCGCAACCAAGAGCTGTCTGAGTTTGACAAGCACAAGAACAGCTGGCTTTCCTCGTTGCGCACCCGGATTGAACATGCCATTGGCGGTGTCAAACGCTATCGGATTGTGAAAGACAAAATTCGCAACTGGAAGCCGGGCTTTCGCGACGCGGTCTTTGAAACCTGTTGTGGCCTGCATAATTTTCGACTCAATTTCCGCCCTTGGTCCTATGGCCCCCTTCAGCTTCATCTCTTTATCGAATTCTAATCGATATAATGTCTATTCACTGCAGATAAGGTCTATTTTTTCCAAAACTAAGCATTTTGCCAATTACGCGCCCGCCGCTCCTCTGCTAAGGTACGAATCGAACTGGCTCCCCAGCCATTTCACTCCCAACACATTTCACAACTTAACCAAAGGAATGAACCATGCAACATTCTATCAGCCGTCTCTGGGGGATGCTGAGCCTGCTGCTCGTCGCCACCCTCATGCTGGCCGCCTGCACCGCAACGGGCCCCGCCGCCGACAGCGGCGACGCCGCGGACGACGCCGCCACCGATGACGCCGCCATGGACGACGCCGCCGACATGAGCGACGTCACCCTGACGATTGCTACCGTTAACAACCCGGACATGCAGGTGATGGAGGAGCTGTCCCCCATGTTCACCGAGCAGACGGGCATCAATCTCGAATGGGTGGTGCTGCCGGAGAACGAGCTGCGCGCCCGCGTCACCACCGATGTGGCGACCGGCGCCGCCTCGTTTGACATTGTGACCGTGGGCATCTACGAAGTGCCCATCTGGGGCGCAAATGGCTGGCTCAACTCTATCGACACGCTGGGCGAAGAAAATCCCGACATGGTGCAGCCCGATTATGACTTCGACGACCTGCTGCCCTCCGTGCGTTCCGGCCTCACCGTGGATGGCGAACTCTACGCCCTGCCCTTCTACGCCGAATCCAGCTTCCTGATGTACAACCAGGCGATTCTGGACGAAGCCGGGCTGGAAATGCCTGAGCAGCCCACCTGGCAAGAAGTGCGCGACATCGCGTGTGAAGTCCACGACCCGGAGAACGGCGTCTTTGGCATTGCGCTGCGCGGTCTGCCCGGCTGGGGCGAAGTCATGGCCCCGCTGACGACGGTCGTCAACACCTTTGGCGGTCGCTGGTTTGACGAAGAGTGGATGCCGCAGCTCGATTCTCCCGAATGGCAAGAAGCCGTTTCGTTCTACGCCGACCTCGTGCAGGAATGTGGCCCTCCCGGCGTGACGGGCAACGGCTTCACTGAATCGCTGACGCTGATGTCGCAGGGTCAGGCCGCGATGTGGGTGGATGCCACGGTGGCGGCTGGCTTCCTGGCGAATTCCGATGCGGGTCCGGACATTGCCTACGCCCAGGCGCCGGTCGGCCCGGTGGACAAGGGCAACGCCTGGCTCTGGTCGTGGAATCTGGCCATCCCCGAAACCAGTGAAAACGCGGACGCCGCGCTGCGCTTCATCACCTGGGCCACGAGCCAGGACTACATTGAGCTCGTCGCCGAGGAGAACGGCTGGGCCTCCATTCCGCCGGGCACGCGCATCTCCACCTACGAGCGCCAGGAGTATTTGGACGCCGCGCCCTTCGCCGAGATGACGATTCAGGCCATCGAAGGCGCTGACCCGACGGACGCCACGCGCGACCCCGTGCCCTACACCGGCGTGCAGTTTGTCGCCATTCCCGAATTCCAGGGCATTGGCACGGACGTGTCGCAGTCGATCGCCGAGGCGCTGGCCGGCAACATCACCGTCGAAGAGGCGCTGGCGCGCGCCCAGGCCTCGACGCTGGCGGCGGTTGAAGATGCCGGCTATCGTTAGGCAATGATTAGGTGAGGCGTGGTGCGTAGTACGTAGTGCGTGAACCAATACCCGACCAGTTCGGGTTCTAGTTCACGCACCACGCACTACGCGCCACCTACCATCTTCGTAACCTTATAGTCTCTCCACACACACCGACCCATGGCACAAACCACCACAGCCCTCTCAGGCCCCTCGGCTCTTGAAATTCGAGAGCGGCGGAAGTTTCTTTCCGCCCCGACGCTGCTGATTCTCGTGATCGTCACGCAGATCCCGTTTGCGTTTGCCATCTACTACAGCTTCCGCAACTGGAACCTGCTTCGCCCCGGCAACATCGATTGGATCGGCTTTCGCAACTATGCGCGCGCCTTCCAGAACCCGGATTTTCTACAGATTCTTTGGAACACGCTGGTGCTTTCGGTGAGCGTCGTGATCATTACCTTCGTGGTGGGCATGTTCTTTGCCCTGTTGCTCAACCGACCCTTTGTCGGCCGGGGGCTGGCGCGCACGCTGTTGATTTCGCCGTTTCTGATCATGCCCGTCGTCGCCGCCGTACTGTGGAAGAACGTGCTGCTGCACCCCGCCTTTGGCTTGGGCACTTTTGTGCTTAGCCTCTTTGGCCTGCCGCCGGTCGACTGGCTTGCCAGATACGCCATGCCCTCGGTTATCGTCACCGTCTCTTGGCAGTGGATACCATTTGTGATGTTGATTTTGCTGGCGGGGCTGCAATCCCTCCCCGAATCGACGCTCGAAGCCGCGAATCTGGACGGGGCCAACGGCATCAATCTCTTCCGCTACATCATTTTGCCCCACCTGCGCACCTTTATCGAGATTGCGCTGCTGATGGAAGTGCTCTTCATCCTCAACATTTTCGGCCACATTTTCGTGATGACATCCGGCGGGCCGGGCATTGCCACAACCAACTTGCCCTTTGAGATTTACAAAGAAGGCTTTTTGCGCTGGAACGTGAGCCGAGCGGCGGCGTTTGGCGTGCTGGCCGTGATTTTGGCCAACATTGTTGTGCTGCTCTTCCTGCGCGTGCTGCGCAACGAAGACCAGATTCAGATTGAGGCCTAATAACCTTAACTTGGCAAAGTCAGAAGAAGATTTTTGCCATGGATAAGGCGGAACACGGGTAAAAGAAAGAGGAACAAGAACAGCTATCCGCGTTCCCTTTTATCCGTGTATCCTGTTCTTCTTGTTCGCTGGGCAAGAAAATTACGGGTAAAATACTAACCAGTTGAGACGCAGAGAATTGAGATAACCATGAAACGCGCCACCCGCGAGCGTCTGCTCACCACGCTGACCCACCTGCTCGCCTTCCTCATGTTCTTCCCCATCCTCTGGATGGTGCTGACCTCGTTCAAGACGGAGCAGGCCGCCTTTGCTTTCCCACCGCAGTTTTTGTTTGCGCCCACGCTGGAAAATTGGACGACTGCGCTGGTGGAAACGAACTATCTAAAATTTTTGGGCAATACGCTGCTCATCACCGGTGTATCAACGCTCGTTGCGCTGATCTTGGGCGTGCCCGCCGCGTATGCCATGGCCTTCTATCCCACCAAGCGCACGGATGCCTCAATGCTCTGGGTCATGTCCACGCGCATGTTGCCGCCCGCTGGCGTGATCGTGCCGCTCTACGTTATTTTTCAGGCGCTAAACCTGCTCGACACGTTCACGGGCATGATCATCATCTATGCCGGCATGAACGTGCCGCTCGTCATTTGGATGGTGCGCTCCTTTATGATCGACATTCCCTTCGAGATTATCGAAGCTGCGCGCATGGATGGCGTGACGCTGTGGCAGGAAATGCGCACCATGGTGCTGCCGCTCATCGTGCCCGGCCTGGCGGCGACGGCGCTGCTCTGCTTTATCTTTGCCTGGAACGAGTTTTTCTTCGCCTTCAACCTGACTACAATCGATGCCGCCCCGCTCTCCGTCTATATCTCCTCCTTCAAAACCTCCGAGGGGCTCTTCTGGGCCAAAATGTCGGCGGCGGCCACGGCCACCGTCTTCCCGGTGCTCGTCGCGGGCTGGGTCGCCCAGCGCCAGCTTGTCACGGGCCTGACGATGGGGGCGGTGAAGTAAAATCAACCGCGCGCACGCTCGCTCTTCAGCGCGCGCGACTTTTCAAACTGTGATATAATCTACACATGAACGCAATCGTTTTTCCCGAAGCCGAAGCCATCGCCGTCGAGCGAGTCGATGATCCGAGCTGTGGCCCGGAGGAGGTGGTGGTGCAGGTCAGCATGTGCGGCATCTGCGGCACGGATCTGCACATCTACCGCGACGAATACATGTCCACCTTTCCGCTGATTCCCGGCCACGAATTTGGCGGGCGCGTGGTCGAAGTGGGTCGCAACGCCAAGACGGGCCTGCAGGTGGGCGACCGCGTGGCGGTGGACCCCAACCTCTACTGCGGCTACTGCGAGTTTTGCCGCAGGGAGCAATCCAACCACTGCCTCAACCTCCAGGTCGTCGGCGTCACGCGCGCCGGGGCCTTTGCCGAGTACGTAACGGTTCCGGCCAAAGCCTGCTACCCGGTGCCGGAGAGCCTGGACGACAACCAGATGGCCTTTATCGAGCCGCTGGCCTGTATCGTCTACGGCATGCAGCGGCTGCGCATTCCGCCCGCCGATCCGGTCGTGCTCTTTGGCGCCGGGCCGATTGGCCTGCTGCTGCTCCAGGCCATACGACACAGCGGCGCGGGGCCGATTGTCGTCGTGGAGAAGCAGCCGGATCGTCTCCAGCTTGCCGCCGATCTCGGCGCGACGACCGTGCTTCCCGCCGGGCCAGATTTAGATGAAGCCCTGCGTGATCTCGCGCCCCACGGCTTTGGGGTCGTCGCCGACGCCACGGGCGTGCCCGCCGTGATCGAAAATGGCTTTAGCTACCTGCGACCACGCGGTCAGTATCTGATGTTTGGCGTCGCGCCCATGCAGTCGCAGATCAGTCTGCGCCCTTACGATGTCTTTCGCAACGACTGGCAAATTCTCGGCAGCTTTGCGCTCTGCTACACCTTTCAGCAGTCGATTGCCTGGCTGGAAAGCGGCGTGGTCGACGTGCGCCCGCTGCTCAGCCACAGCGCGCCGCTGGATCAATTCCCCGCCCTCTTTCAACAATTTGCAAACGGTGAGACGCTCAAAGTTCACTTACAGCCCGGGTGAAATCAACCTTCGCGATGATTCGAGCGAGGCCCCGGCGCTCACCGGGGCGGACGCTGCAGCAGACGCTGCGACCGGCTCCCTCAACTACGCCGACTACAGCATTCTGCTGGTGGACGACACGCCGAACAATCTCGATGTCCTGGTGGATTTCCTACAAGCATATGGCTTTGGCCTGCGCATTGCGCGCAGCGGCGAAAGCGCCCTGCGGCGCGTCGGCTACGACGCGCCCAGCCTGATCCTGCTCGACGTGCTCCTGCCCGGCATCGACGGCTTTGAAACCTGCCGCCAGCTCCAGGCGGAGCCAGCCACGCGCGATATCCCCATTATCTTTATGACCTCGCTCGCCAACGCGGAGGACAAAGTTCGCGGCTTCGAGGCCGGCGCCGTCGACTACGTGACGAAGCCGCTGCAGCAGGCCGAGGTGTTGGCGCGCATCACGACGCATTTACGTCAGCGCGCGCACACGCAGACGCTGCAAGCGCAGAATCGCCAGCTTGTGGATAGCCACCAGGTTGAAAAAGAGCGGCTGCTGCAGGCGGTGGCGCAGCAGCGCAGCCAACTGCGGACGCTTGCCGCCAAATTAACCGACGTGCAGGAAGACGAACGCCAGCGGCTTGCGCGCGAGCTCCACGACGAGATGGGCCAGGCGCTGACGGCCATCCGCATGAACCTGGCCGCCGTCGACAAAGCGCTAGCGGCCACGGCGTCGACGCGCACGCGCGAGCGGCTGGCCGAAGCCGCCCAGCTTGCCGACGACACGCTGGAGCAGATCCGCGAGCTGGCGCTCGATCTGCGCCCCGCCATGCTGGACGATCTGGGGCTGGTGCCGGCGCTGCGCTGGTATGTGAATCGCTTTGCCAAGCGCACGGAGACCACGGTCGACTTTGCCGCCAGCGGCTTTGCCGAGCAGCGGCGCCTCTCACCGCTGCTGGAAACCGCCCTCTACCGCATCCTGCAGGAAGCGTTGACCAACGTCGCCCGCCACGCCGCGGCCAGCCGGGTGCAGCTGCATCTTGCCGTGGAGGCCCCCGCTGCGTCGACGGCGACCCCGACCCCGAATGCAAAAATCCCGGAAGTGGTCGCCGTCATCCAGGACAATGGACGCGGCTTTGATCCCGAAGCCCCCGCCCCGGCCAACCGCGCCAGCGGCGTTGGCCTGCTGGGCATGCGCGAGCGGGTGACGCTGCTGGGCGGCACGTGGCAGCTGGATTCGGCGCCGGGGGCGGGTACGCAAATTCAGATTCGGATTCCCCTGGAGCGTGCGCCATGAGCAAAATTCGCGTGTTGCTGGCCGAGGATCACACCATTGTGCGCAAGGGCATTCGCTCGCTGCTGGACGACGAGCCGAGCATCGAAGTCGTGGGCGAGGCGGCAAACGGGCGCGAAGCCGTTGCGCAGGCGTCGGCGCTGAAGCCGGATATTGTGGTGATGGACCACACGATGCCGCTGCTCAACGGGCTGGAGGCCACGCGCCAGCTCCGCAAAGCGCTGCCCGACGTTCGCGTGCTGATTCTGACCATGCACACCAACGAGGAGTACGTCTTTCAGTTCCTGCAGGCCGGGGCCGCGGGCTACCTCGTCAAGCAGACGGCGCCCACCGATCTCATTACGGCTATTCGGACAATCTACGCCGGCGATTCGTTTTTAAGCCCGAAAATTTCCAAGGCCGTCATCGACGAATACGTGCGCTCGAGCAAGGCATCGGGTCGGGCTTCGTTGGAGAACGTGCTGACCGAACGCGAGCGCGAAGTGCTGCAGCTGGTGGCCGAGGGCTTGTCCAACCAGGAAATCGCCGGGCAGCTGCACATCAGCGCCAAAACGGTAGGCGTCCACCGGCTCAACTTGATGCAAAAGCTCGATCTCCACAACCTGGCCGATCTGACCAAATATGCGATTCGAGCGGGCATTATCAGCGTGGATGGGTAGATATTATGCAGCAGCGTAGCCGTTTGGTAGACGAGCAGCAAAATCGCGTGGAATGCGACGTAGGTGCGGCTTTTAGCCGCACGAGCCAGAGCTACCCCGCCGTTCCTCTTGAAACCGACGGGGTACGTCGCGATTGCGCAGCTGAAAGCAGCGCCTACGGAACCTGTCAAAACTTACTTGCTTCTATATTACTCCCACTGCTTTGCACGCTCTGCCTGCTGTGGCTGCCTGCCTGCCGCGACTCCGCTTCATCGCCGCCTGCGCTCCCACCGCCCGCCGCATCTTCGTCTGCCGAGAATTTTTGGACGGACGCCGCGCTGCCCTTTCAGGGCGCAACGCTCCACGGCATCAGCGAAAACAGCCAGCCCTCGCTCTACGTGCGCGACGTGCTGGCCCCCCGCTTTGCGCGCGAAAGCGGCATCCATGTGGAGCTGCGCATCAGCAACATCAACGAGATCGAGCAGGTTATCGAGCGGGATGGGGTGGGCGCAGACGGCAACCGCTACGATTTCGTCTACGTGGAGCAGGATGTCATCTACGGCTACCTGAAGCAGCGCCACCTCACCAACCTGTCGCAGCTGCTTGCCGAAAATCCGCAGCTGGTCTCGCCCGACTTTGTGCTCGACGACTTTACCGACTTTATCAACGCCTTTGTCGATCCCGAAAGCAGCGATCTCTACGGCATGCCGATTGAAGCCTTTATCAAAGTCTACCTTTACCGCACCGATCTCTTCGGCGACCCCGCGCTGCAGGCCGCCTTTGAGGACGAGTACCACTACCCGCTCGCGCCCGCCGTTACCTTTGAGCAGTATCGACACATTGCCAAATTTTTTACGGCTTACGGACGCGAGAACGATCTCGACCTGTGGGGCACGTCGCTACAGGCGACCACGACCGAGATTGCCTCGTTCTACGAATTTTTTGAGACGATTGCGCCCAGCTTTGGCCTCTACAACTGGGGCATCGATCTGGAAACCCATCGCGCCAGCGAGCGCACCGGCGGCAGGCTGAACAGCGCGCAGGCGGTGGCGGCGCTCACCTACTGGCTCGACCTGCTGCCCTACGCGCCGCCGGATGCAAGCGACAGCGACTGGAACGACGTCGCCGCCGCCTTTGCCGCCGGGCGGGTGGCGCAGGGCTGGGTCTACGGCGAAAATGTGGCCTGGATTGCCACGGATGGCGAGCGCTCGCGCGTTGTCGGCAAGGTGGGAGTGGCGCTGCCGCCGACGGCGCCCGGCGTGATGGAAGACGCCACGGTTGGGGCCGGCTACCTGGGCTACTACGATGGGGCAGCCTTTGGCATTCCGGTGGGTTCGCAAAATAAAGAGGCCGCGCTGCTCTGGCTGGAGTATCTGGCCCAGCCCGCCATCCAGCCGGAATGGGCCGCCAACAGCAGCCGCGTGGTCCACCTTTCCACCTTTGACGACCCGCTGATCCGCGAGCAGGATCAGCGGCTCAACGGCTACTACACGCTGATGAAAAAGCAGGGCGCGCTCTTTTCCGGCGCACCGCCCTTCCCCTTTCACGTCCAGGTGCGCGACATCATCGCGCCCTACATCCAAGCGGCCATTGCGGGCGAGCTGACGCCGCAGCAGGCGCTCGACGCCGCGGCAGAGGCCGTCGATGCTGAACTGGTGCGGCTGGGCTATGCGGACGAGCGATGACCGCGAGCGGCGACGAATGAATTCGCCGCCTGGTTTGCAAAGTGCGCTGAAGCGCACTGGCATTCAACGCGCTTCAGCGAGTTTTCACGCCAAAAGAAAGCGCGGGACACGGATGAACACGGGCTACGCACACGGATTTTTGCTGATTCTGGTTGAATCACAGCACTGGTTATTTCTGGAATCCGTGTTTTCCGTGTCATCCGTGTCCAAAAAAATTGGCACCCAATTGAATTCCTCTCCACGCTTATTATTTGACTGGTATTGTGATTAACCGCTTCAACAACCTCAACCTCGGCCACAAAATCAACCTCGGCTTTGCGGCGCTGCTGTTGGTGCTGCTGCTGATCGTGGGGATCATCTTTGTGGCGGGCCGCGCCGCCACCGACAAAATCAACCTGACGGTGGACGTGCGCGTGCCCACCACGCTGGCGGCGACCAGCGCCCAGGCCAACCTGCTCAAGATGCAGGCCGCCGTGCGCGGCTACTTAGCCGTGGGCGATTTGCAAAATATCGACGACTACAACCGCGCCAAGGAGCGCTTTCAGCAAAACTTGGCCGAACTCAAGGCGCTCTCGGTGGACTGGACCGACGGGCGCGACGTCGAGCGGCTCGACAATCTGATCAAAACCTTTGCCATCTGGCTGCCCATTCCCGACCAGCTCTTTGCCCTCCACGACAATCCGCTGCAAAACCAGCCGGCGCTGCAGCGGGAAACGGTCGACGTGCAGCCGCTCAACACGGCGCTGCTGGCCGATGTCGATTCATTGATGCAGCGGCTGCAAACTCTAAACGACGAGCCAACACAGACAAGCCAGCCGCTGCAGGATTTGAGCGATTTCCGCACCTCGTTCGAGGGCATGAGCACCAACCTCAGCGCCTACGCGGCCACGGGTAATTTGATTTTCAAGTTTCGCTACTCCACCGAGCTGGTCGCCAACGGCGAGCACTTTGGTCGGCTGGCCGATGCGTTTGCGAGCGGCGAGCCGCTCGGCACAGCCGAAAGCGTGCAGCCCCTCTTTCGCCGGATTGCCGGAACGCGCCAGGAAATTTTGAGCCTTTCCACGCAGATATTCGCCGCCGTCGAAAACGAGCAGAGCCAGCTCGATCTCTATCTCTTCCAAAGCGAAATGGAGCCCCAAACCGAGCAGATGATCACGCTGCTCGAAGCGCTGGCCGCGGGTCAACAGACCCTGCTGCAGGCGGAGCTGGACGACGGCAAGCAGAGCCTGGCCGCGCTGCGCTACCAAACGCTGCTGGCCGGGCTGATTGTCCTGCTGCTGGGTGCGGCCATGGTCTACATCTTCCGCCGCAACATCGCCAAGCCGCTGCGTCGCCTGAGCCTTACCGCCGAACGCATTGGCTCCGGCGAGCTGACGGCCCGCGCCACCGTGGAAACCGACGACGAAATTGGTCACCTCGCCAGCACCTTCAACCGCATGACAAGCCAGCTAAACGACACCTTTCAGGCGCTGGGCCAGGCCAAAGAGAGCGCCGAAGCGGCCAACCGTGCCAAAAGTAAATTTCTCGCCAGCATGAGCCACGAACTGCGCACGCCGCTCAACGCCATCCTCGGCTACGTACAAATTTTGCAGCGGGACGGCGACCTGAATTCGATGCAGGCAGATGGGCTGGAGGTGATCCGCCGCAGCGGTGAGCACCTGCTCGGCTTTATCAACGACATTCTGGATCTCTCGAAAATCGAGGCGCGCAAGCTGGAGCTGCTGCTGGCGCCAGTCGTGCTGGACAATTTCCTGGCAAACCTTGCACAAGTGTACCGCAGCCGTGCGCAGGCGAAGGCGGGCGTGAACTTCGTTGCGGAGATTTCACCAGCGCTGCCCGCGACCATCGTGGCCGATAAGATGCGGCTGCGCCAGATTTTGCTCAATCTGCTCGAAAACGCGTTTAAATTTACGAAAGAGGGCGAGGTGAAGCTCGCAGTTGAGCTTACCCATCACGTGGACGAGACGGCGCACCTGCACTTCACCGTTGCCGATACGGGCATCGGCATGTCGGCGCGGGCGCTGGAGAGCATTTTTCGCCCGTTCGAGCAGGTGGGCGATTCGCAGCAGCGCGCCAAGGGCACGGGCTTGGGGCTCGCCATTACCCAGGAGCTGGTCGACGCGATGGACGGCGAAATTGTGGTGGAGAGCGAGCTGGGAGTGGGGAGCCGCTTTTCGTTTACAGCAGCATTTCCGGCGACGTGGGTCGCACGGGAAGAGCCGGAGGCGGCGTCGCCAAATGGATCGTTGCCCAGCCCGATGGGAATGGAAGAGGAAAGCGCAACGCTGTCGATGCTGAATCACCGGACGCAGACTGCCCAGGCGCTGATTGCGCCACCAGCCGAGGAGCTCGCGCACCTGCTCGACATGGCGCTAAAGGGCGAGCTGCCCCGCCTGCAAAAACGCATCATACAGCTTGCTCAAGTGGATTCCATGCACCAGCCGTTTGCCAATGCGCTTTGTGCGCTTATCAAAAATTACGAAGAGGAGCAGATTGTGGCGCTGCTGCAGGGGCAGCCACAGAATGGGCTCGTGCCAACTAGAGCCGATAGTCTCTGGAAGCCTTAAAATCGTAGGCGCTGCTTCCAGCTGCGCAAGCAGTAGATCGCCCCTTCGCATGGGTCTAGCGAAGGGGTAGGTCACGATTGTGCGGTTGAAAACCGCACCCGCGATTCTCATCATTTTAGCCTTGACGAGACGCTAGAGCCGATAGTCTCTGGAAGCCTTAGCCATTTCAGGGAAATAAATGGGCCAACGTGATAGCGTCCTGGGCACGCGTTAGAATAGAGAGGAAGGACGAAAACGCGTGTGGCGCGTGCCGGGGACGCGGATGATCGGTATACTTAGAATTTTTGGAACGACCTTCCGTTCCGGCGCGGTCAACTACCGCCCCTCCAACTCCTCTATGGCCTGCACCACATAGGGATAAATCGTCTCCACGACCACCGCGTAGCCCGCCGACGTAGGGTGTACCGCATCGGCCTGATTGAGCGCGGGGTTGCCGCCGACGCCGTCGAGGAAGAAGGGAATGAGGATCACGCCGTCGTGTGCGTCGGCCACGTCCGGGTAGACGGCGCGAAAGGCAGCGGTGTACGTCTCGCCCATGTTTTGGACGATTTGCATGCCCGCCAGCACGACGATCACGTTGTTTTCCTGCAGCGTGCCCACTATTGCGTCGAGATTCTCACCGGTCAATTCCGGATCGATGCCGCGCAGGCCGTCGTTGGGGCCCGTCTCCAAAATCACAATGTCCGGCTGGGCCTGCAGCACCCAATCGATGCGCGAGCGCGTGCCGCTGCTCGTCTCGCCGCTGACGCCCGCATTGATGACGTTGACGGGGTAGCCGTCGTCGCGCAGCCGCTGCTGAAGCTGGGCCGGATAAGCCTCACCCTCGTCGAGGCCGAGCCCCTCGGTCAGGCTGTCACCGACGGCGACGATGGTGATCGGCTCTTGGGTAGACGGTTCCGGCGTGGCGGTGGCGACGGGTGTATCCGTGCCGCCGCAGGCTGCGAGCAGGAGGCAGAGCAACAAAAGAAAAATGAGATATTGTTTAGGATTCATAGAAACAGTCAACCCGTTTTAAGCTGCCGTCTCCGCTTCGACTTCGGCCCAAAAATCCTCGTGGGCGATTCCACGATTCTCCTGAATACGATTGGCCGCCTCACCGAGCAGTCGCCGGAAATTTGGTGAATAAGCCAAAATCAGTCGTTCGAGTTCATCCTCGTCTGTAATCCCCAGCATCACCGCAACTGGTTTACCGTTCCTCGTTACAACAACCGGCCCTTCTTCGGTTGACTTCACGTATGAACTGAACTGTGCCTTGACTTCCGCTAAGGGTGCAATTTTCATAGTTCAAACTCCTCTCCACCAACGTACAAAACATTTCGGGATTTTATTGTTTATCCGCGTCCATCGGCGGTTAAATTTCACTCCTGCCCCTGCTCGCGTAAAAAGCGAATCGGTCGACTCCGTAAAATCGGCACCGACGCCAGCAGCCCCACCGCCATGACCAGCGCGACGGTCATAACGACGAGCACCACGCTCGCAATCAGCTGCGGCTGATAAGTTAGCTCAAACACGTTGACCGTCAAAATCCAGCTGCCCACCTGCGACAGCAAGAGCGCCACCACCGCGGCGACCAACCCCATCAGCAAATTCTCGTAGGCGAAGACGCGCAGCACGAAGCGGCTCTTGGCCCCCAACACCTTAAAGTACGCCGCCTCCTGCACCCTCGCCAGCCGCGTGGCGTAGACCGAGCTGACGATGATCAGCACGCCCGCCGCCACGCTCAGCGCGCTGAGCACGCGCACGATTTGCGAAAGCTGCCGCGCCACATCGGCGAAGGCGGTGACGGCTTCGGTGGCGTTGATGATGCTGACGTTGGGGAACTGGGCGACGAGGCTGTTTTGCAGCGGCGCGATTTGCGCTTCGGGCAGACGCGCGGCGGCGAAGATGGTTTGCGGCGCGGCGGCCAAATCTTCGGGGCGAAAGAGAAAATCGAAGGGCGGGCCAACGGACTCGCCCTGCTGTGTGCGGATGCTCGTAATCGTGGCCTCCAGCGGGATGCCCTGCACGCGGAAGGTGATGGTTTCGCCCACTTCAAAGCGGCGCAGCGAGAAGATGTTGTCGAGCACCGAAACCTGTGCGCCCGCGACCGCGTCGTCGAAGAGCGCATCGCCGCTGCGGAGCGTTTCTGTGTCGGGCAGCTCCTCGCCGTAGGTAAAGATGCGGGGGCGGGCGAGGTCGTCGCCCTCGCGGGCCTCCTCGGCTTCGATGTCGAGCGGCTCGCCGTTGATGGCGGCGATTTGGCCGCGCACGATGGGCACGTACTCGGCCTGCTGGTCAAACTCATCGCCGAGATCATCCGGGATTTCGGCGGCGAGCGCGGCGGCAAAATCCTCGCGCTGGTCGGGCTGGATGTCGAGGAAGAAGACGTTGGGCGCATCCTCCGGGAAGGACTGCACGAAGGCGGCGTCGAGATTTTGCTCGATTAGGTAAATCGTAAAAATCACGGCCAGCGACGCCGAGAGCGTCACGATGATGGCGCGGGTGGCGTTGCGTGGGCGGAACAAGCCGCGCAGGGCCTGCCGTACCGCCAGCGGCTGGATTTGGGCGCGACGCAGCCCAAACAGAACCGCTTCGGTCACCAGCCATGAAATCAGCACCACGCCCAGCGCGCCGAGCACAAACCAGCCGGTGCGTTCGAGATCGCCGAGCTGCCATAAAACAAGGCTCGCGAAAAAGAGCACGAGCAGCGCCAAAATGCCGTAGAAGGTGGCGTCGCGCGGGGTGGGGACGGTCTCTTTGCGCAGGATGAAGGAGGGGCGGAGCTCCTTGAGCCGGTCGACGGGGAGGAAGGTGAAGATGGCGACAACGACGGCGCTGAGCAGGAGGCTTTCGGCGATCACGCGGGGCGAGACCGTGATTTCGACATCCGGCGGCAGAAAGTCGCCCAGCAGCAGCGGGAAAAGCCGCTGAAAGGCCACGCCGCCGACCAGCCCCAGCGCCGTGCCGACGAGCGCGAGCAGGGCGATCACGATGAGGAAGTTCGTGGTGACAAAGCGGCTGGTGGCGCCCAGGGTTTTGACAATGGCGATGGTGCTGTCGCGCTCGCGCAGGAAGGCGGTGAGCGCGCTCTGGATGCCGATGCCCGCCAGCAGCAGCGTAAAGATGGCGACGAGGCTGAGGAAAAAGAGCAGGTTGTCGAAGAAGCGCTGGAGCGCCGAATCGCGCGTGCGGTAGTTTTCGACATCTTCGAGCACCGGGTCGGCGGCCTCGTCCAGCGTGGCGGTGACTTGCTCCAGACTGGCCCCCTCGTTCACGCGCACCAGCATCCGATAGTCGACATTGCTGCCCTCGCGGATGAGATTGAGGCGCGGCAGGTCGTCCGCCGCGAGCATGACGCGCGGGCCAAAGGCGAAAAAGTTGACGGGGCGATCCGGCTCGCTCACGAGCACGTCGCCGATGGCGAGCGTCGCATCACCGAGGCGCAGCGAGTCGCCGATCTGGAGGCCGAGCCGATCCAGAATCAGCTGCTCGACCACGACTGTGCCCGGCTGTAACACATTGTGCAGCGCGCGGCCGGAAGCCAGCACCGCCTCGCCGTAAAAAGGATAGGCCGGCTCCACGGCTTTGAGATCGACCAGCAGCGAATCGGTCTCGCTGGGCAGGCGGGCCACGGTGAAGAGACCGGTGAGCTGCGTATAGTCAACCTGATTGCGCGCGTCAAGATCGGCGAGCGTATTGACGAGCGGCTCGGAGAAAGGGTAGCTTGAATCGATGACGGCGTCGGCGGCGAGCAGCTCCTGGGCGTCGCGCAGGAGCGTGCGGTTGATGCTCGTGCCAAAGCTGTTGAGGCCGACAAGTGTGACAATCGCCAGGGCGACGCAGAGGACGAAGATGAGGGACTGCTGCCGCGCGGTGGTGAGCTGGCGGCGGATAAAGTTGAGGTGGATCATTGCATAAACTATTTTCGTTAAACGCAGAAATTTAACGCGAAGGCGCAAAGAGTTGTCTGACGCGCCTTTGCGTTAATTTGCTTCGCATTCGAGACGTTGACGCGTTTACCGCTCGCTCACAATCCGCCCATCCTCCAGCGTAATCACCCGCTCGGCCATCTCCGCGATGCGCTGCTCGTGGGTGACCATGACAAGCGTGGTCCGGCGCTCGGCGTGGAGCTCGAGCAGCAGGTCGAGGATGGCGTCGCCGTTTTTGGTGTCGAGGTTGCCGGTGGGTTCGTCGGCGAAGACGATCTTGGGGTCGTTAATGAGTGCTCGGCAGATGGCGACGCGCTGCTTTTCGCCGCCGGAAAGCTGGTTGGGAAAATTGGTCGCCCGTGCAGTGAGGCCGACGCGACCAAGCAGCGCATCGGCCTGCCGGCGCGCATCGCGTACCCCGGCCAGTTCGGCGGGAAACATGATGTTTTCGCGGGCGTTGAGCGAGGGCGCGAGGTGAAACGACTGGAAAACAAAGCCGATGGTGCGGTTGCGCATCGGGGCGAGCTCGTCCTCCGTCTTGTCGGTAATGTCCTCGCCGTCGACGAGGATGCGGCCTGCGGTTGGCGTATCCAGCCCGGAAATTAAGCTGAGCAGCGTGGACTTGCCGCTGCCGCTGCTGCCCTCGATCACCACAAAGTCGCCCGCCTGCACGCCGAACGACACATCGTCCAGCACGCACAGGGTGCGGCCGCCAATGGGGTAGCTTTTGGTTACGGATTGTACGTCGATGATAGTCACGCGGGGAGTGTAGCACGCACGGAGAGATTTGTCGGTAAGTGGGTGTGCGATTGCGAGACTTTTCACAAACGGAGTAGTCGTTGCCGAATTCCACTGGTGTTGATAATCCATGGGACTGGCGACCCATCGCGTTTGTCCTCTTGGATAACTTGGTTTCTCCTGCTATATTATCAATCAAATTAAGCAGGCAAGCGGGGGACGATTTGTGAACAAACGCAGCGGCTGGCTCTTTGCCCTGGCTGCCATCACCCTCTACAGCACCAACACCACCATTGGGCGCGGCGCCATCTTGGCTGGAATGCACCCGCTCACGCTGCTGATGGGTCGCTTCTTGCTCGCCAGCCTCCTCTTCGGCGCAACCTTGGCCCTCACCCCGCTCGGCCACCGCCGAGGCGACCAGCGTCCATTCAACCGCTTTGGCCTCGCCGCCAGCGTGATTTCCGGCGTGCTCAACGGCCTGATGATGGCCGCGATCTTCTGGGCGCTGGCGCGCGTTTCGGCCTCCGTCACCTCGATGATCACGATTTCGCTTAGCCCCGTCTTTGCGCTGGGCTTTCTCGCGCTGGCGGGCGAACGCTTCACCCGGCGCAACGCGCTGCGGCTGGCGCTGGCGCTGGGGGGCGTCTACCTGCTCGTTGGCCTCGGCGGCAGCGTCGACCCGTGGGGCGTGGCCATGCTGGTCGTGGGCGCGGCGCTCTACGCTTTGCACATCGTTTCCGTGCAGTGGTTTCTGCGCGGGTACAACATGTGGCAGGTCGCCGCCCTCATCGTCGCTTCGGCCAGCGCGGTCATCGTAATTTTGTGGTGGGGCAGCGACGCGACGTGGTACGTGCCGGGCTGGGGCGGCTGGCTCGCCATTCTGGCACAGGGGCTGCTGACGACGTGGGTCGGTCGTTTTTTGACCTACAGCGCGATCGACCGAATCGGCAGCGGCCAATTTGCGCTGCTCACGCCGCTGGAGATGATGCTGGCGATCTTGTGGGCCGTGCTCTTTCTGGGCGAAGCGCTGACGGGAACGCAGTGGCTGGGTGGGGTGTTGGTTTTGATCAGCACGGCGCTGGCGGGGCGTTGGTCGATGGGGTGGGGGAGGCGAGCTGTCAGCGGATTTTTTGGAGCGGGTTGAACGGATTGGGGAGCAGTATTTTCTCTTCTGATTCAACCAGGCATCATTGATGGCGAAACGGATGGCAGACTCACTAATCCGCTCAATCCGTTCCCTAAATCCGTTGGCAGCTATAGGTATAACAAATCAACATTGAAGACTAATACTAAATATCGAAGATGCACATCCAACCCGAAGAGCTCACCGCCACCGACATCCACGACCTGCTGCGCGAGCACCTGACCCACATGCGCGACGAATCGCCGCCGGGCACCAGCTACGCCCTCGATCTCGACGGGCTGCGCGCGCCGTCGATCACCTTTTTTACGGCCCGCGAAAATGGCGACCTGCTCGGCTGCGGTGCGCTGAAGGAACTCGACCCGCAAACCGGTGAGGTCAAATCCATGCGCACCGCGACGGCCCACCTGCGCAAGGGCGTCGCCGCCGCGCTGCTGACGTACATCCTGGACGAGGCCAAGCATCGCAGCTACGAGCGCGTCCACCTCGAAACCGGGACGACTGAGCCGTTCCACCCGGCGATTCGCCTCTATAAGCGTTTTGGCTTTGCGCAATGCGGCCCCTTCGCGGATTACAGGGATAGCGAGTTCAATCTGTTTATGACCGTCGAGTTGTAAGAGACCAGATGGTCGAGTGCATTGCACGGCGCAAAGCATTGTCACCCACTGGTCGCGTCTGCGCCGTGCGCTGCACTCACGATCCGACCAGTTGGTTGGGCGATGAGTTAGTTGGATCAATGAGTTGGTTGGATCAGGAGTGCAATACACGGCGTGCGCGATGATTTGTCTGCTGACTTGGTGGACGCCGTGCAGCGCACTCGACTGGCTTATAGGTTGGCAATAACACGCCTACGCCAGCACCGCCTCCCCCATCTCGACGCCCGCCGCCGCGCCGCGCTCGTGGCGGAACTGCCGCGTGTAGAGGCTGTAGTAGTGGCCGCGCTGGCGGATCAGCTCGGCGTGCGTGCCCATCTCGGCAACGCCGCCGTTCTCGATCACGAGAATGCGATCCGCCCGCTTAATCGTGCTCAGGCGGTGGGCGATCACAAAGCTCGTGCGGCCCACGAGCAGCCGGTCCATGCCCTGCTGGATCAGCGCCTCCGTCAACGTGTCGACGGAGCTGGTCGCTTCGTCCATGATGAAAATGTCCGGCTGCGCCAGAATCGCGCGCGCGAGGCTGAGCAGCTGCTTCTGCCCCACGCTCAAGAGCACGCCCCCCTCGCCGACTTCGGCGTCGTAGCCGGTTTCCAACTCCTCGATAAAGTCGTGTGCCCCCGCCAGCTTGGCCGCCTCCATCACTTCCTCGTCCGTGGCGTCCAGCCGACCGTAGCGTAGATTCTCCATAATCGTGCCGGAGAAGAGATAGGGCGTCTGCAGCACCATCCCGATCCGCGACTGGAGCGCGTGCTGGGTGATTTCGCGGTAGTCGCGCCCGGCGATCAGGATGCGGCCGCCCGTTGGCTCGTAGAAGCGACAAACCAGATTCACCAGCGTCGACTTGCCCGCGCCCGTCGGCCCGACCAGCGCAATCGTTTCGCCCTGCTCGATGTGCAGATTGAAGTTTTGCAATACCGGCTTGTCGTCCTCGTAGGCAAAGTCGACCTGCTCGAAGACGATGTCGCCACGCACCGATTCCGGCTCGGCGGCGTCCGGCGCGTCCTGGATGTCCGGCTCGGCGTCGATCAGCGAGAAGATGCGCTCGCCAGAGGCAATCGCCTGCTGCATCTCGGCGTAGACTCTCGCCATCTCCTGAATCGGCCACAGCATAAAGGTGATGTAGGAGACAAAGGCCTGGATGCCGCCGATGGTGATGAAGTCGCTGCGGAACTGGAAGCCGCCGTACCAGATGATGGCCGCCACGCCCAGCGCGCTGATCAGCTGCACCGCCGGCAGAAAGAGCGCCGACAGCCACGCCGCGCGAAACGAGGCGCGGTACATCTCGCTCGTTAAGCCCTGGAATTCGTCCAGATTCTTCTCTTCGCGGTGCAGCGACTTAACGACGCGCACGCCGGTGATGCCCTCGTTGTACGCGCCCGTCACCTTCGAGTTCATCTTGCGCACCTGCCGATACTCCGTCAAAATGCGCTTCTTAAACTCCACGGCGGCGATCACGATCACCGGCACGATCAGCAGCACGATCAGCGCCAGCCGCCAGTTGATGTACAGCATAAAGCCCAGCGCCGTGACGATGCTGCCCACGCCCCACGTCACGTCCAGAAAGCCCCACGAAACGAGCTCGCCCACCCGCCGGTCGTCCGACGTCAAGCGCGACATCAGCCAGCCGACGGGCGTGCGGTTGTAGTAGCCGAGCGAGAGCTGCTGCAGCTTGCCAAACATCTGCTTGCGCAAGTCGTAGCGCACGCGCTCGCCCAGAAAGCCCGCGGCAAAGATAAAGCTAAAGACCAGGCCGGACTGCACGATCATCAGCAGCCCGTACTGCACGATTAGCCGCGTCAGCTGCGCCTGGTCGCGGGCCACGATGCCCTCGTCAATAATGCGCTTGCTTAGAAAGGTAAAGTATGAATCGAGCAGCGTCACCAGCAGCACCGCGCCCAGAAAGCCCGCGAAGAGCGGCCAGTGCTTCGTCGCCTGCGCCACGATGCGGCGAATGGTTTGGCCGTTGAACTGGGAGGAAAACTCCTCCTCCTCAAAGTAATTTTCTTGTGACATAACGCCTCTCCATTTGGATTTGCGATGATATTAATCTGTCATTTCGATCGGAGGGAGAAATCTTTCCGCAACCAACAAATTCGCGCTGGCTTCTCCAACCAGCTTCATCCGCTTTGGCTAAATCAGCAAGGCTTCGTCGATCACACCAAGATTTCTCGCATTCGCTCGAAATGATACCTTTGTCGACCACCGTGCCGGGCACTTGAACGTTGGCCTTTTTGTGAGACAAAGTCTGTGCCCAACACACCCTGGTCGGGTTCTGCCTGTCTATCTGCGCGTGCGGCCCGCTCGTTGGTCGACGTTTTCTTTGCCGCCTGCTGTTAGTTGAAACCACGGAGTAAGCACGCCTGTGCCGGACCCATCCCATGAGATGGTCACTTTTTGTATACCCCGTTCGCACGGGGGCGTGCTCACTCCGCGGTTGCGTTTTACAGCCGCAGCGCCGCCGTCGACGGCACGAACTCCTCGTGCCGCTCTCGCTGCAGGCGCTCGCCCCGCGCCACCAGCCACGCGCCAAAGCGCATCGTTAGCGTCGGCTGCTGTCCCTGCGCCTGTCGCACCAAGCGCACGTGCTCCGCCTCCGCTCGATATTGGGCCCGGCGCATGGCTGCGGCCTGTTCCATTGTGTTGTAAGTCATGTTGTACATGGTTTTCCTTTGTGGCGGCACGCGCTTCCTGCCCGTGCCGTGCCGTTACTTTACCATTTCGGCCGGAGGGAGAAATCTTCGCATAACCGACGACTCCTCCTCGACGAATCCGAGCTGCGTCACCTTCTTCTACTCAGCAAAGAAGCGTAGTTAGCCACGTTCAGATTTCTCGCATCCGCTCGAAATGACAGTTTACGACAGCACGCGCTCGCCGCCCGTGCCGTTTGTATAGATTGAATTTGAATCTGAATACTCATGCTCCGCCGCCGCGATCTCCTGCTGCAGCTCCTCCTCGATCTGCCCCTGCAGCTCGAAAATCTCCCGGTAGACGCCCGGCTGCGCAATCAGCTCTTCGTGCGTCCCCCGCTGCTGGATGCGACCGTGATCGAGCACCAGAATCAAATCCGCGTGCAGCACCGAGGTGATGCGGTGGGCGATGATAAAGGTCGTGCGCCCAATCGTCAGCTCCTGCAGCGCGCCGCGAATTGTGGCCTCCGTCTCGGTGTCGACGGACGAGGTCGCGTCGTCCAGCACCAGGATGCGCGGATCCTTGAGCAGCGTGCGTGCGATGGTGATGCGCTGCTTCTGGCCGCCGCTCAGGGTCACGCCGCGCTCGCCCACGGGCGTGTCGTAGCCCTGGGGAAAGGTGACGATCACCTCGTGGATGGCCGCCGCTCTCGCGGCGTGCTCGATTTCGTCCTGCGTCACGTCGCGGCCCACGCCGTAGGCGATGTTGTCGCGGATGGTGCGCGAGAAGAGAAAGGGCTCCTGCTGCACGATGCCGATCTGTCGCCGCAGCCAGGCCCGCGAATAGTCGCGCAGCTCGACGCCATCCACCGTGATGCGCCCGCTCGTGTAGTCGTAGAAGCGCGGCAGCAAATTCACCAGCGACGACTTGCCAGAGCCCGCCGGCCCCATCAGCGCCACAACCTGCCCCGGCTCGACGGCAAAGCTGATGTCGTGCAGCACGGTCGGTCGAACACCCGCTTCGCTCGCTTGCTCTTCGACGGTGCTCACTGCAACCTCCTCTGCCCCCTTGCCCCCCTGCTCCCCTGCTCCTCCGCTCCCCTGCTCGCCAGAAGTCTCGTAGGCAAAGCCAACATGCTCGAACGCAACCGCCCCCTGCAGCGCCTGCTTGGTCACCACCCCATCATCCAGCGGCTCGCGCGTCTGCTCGATGATCTTGCGGATGCGGTCGAACGAGACAAAGCCCGTTGACATCTGCGAGATGATGCGGCCCAGGTTGCGAATCGGCCAGATAATCTGCACCACCAGCCCGGCGTAGGCGATATACGTACCCACGCTGATGTTGCCCGCAATCGCCATCGTTGCGCCGAGGTAGAAGCCCGCCAGCATCTGCCCGGCACAGAGCAGATCCGTCACCGGCCAGTAGGCCGCGTGCAGCAGGATGACCCCGCGACCGCGCCGCAGCATGGTGTGGTTCTCGTCCTCGAAGCGCTCGATTTCGTAATCCTGCCGCGCAAAGGCCTTGACCACGCGCACGCCGCTCAGGTTCTCCTGAAGCCGCGTCGAGAGCGTGGCCTCCTGCTGCTGGTACTGGTTGTAGGCCTTGCCGATCAGGTGGAAGAAGTAGACCGAGATGCCGATCACCACCGGGATCACAACCACCGAGTAGATCGCCAGCCGCCCGTGCAGGTTGACGAGTGCCGCCAGGCTCACGAGAAAGAGCGTACCGATGCGACCGATACCGATCAGCTGCTCCGAGAACAAGCGCCGCAGCGCGTCGACGTCCGACGTCGAGCGTTGGAGCAGGTCGCCCGTCTGCATCCGGTCGTGGTAGGTCAGCGACAGCCGCTGGAGATGGTCGTAGAGGTAGTCGCGCAGCCGCTGCACCACGCGCTCGGCCGTCTCCGCCGCCGCGCGCCCGCTGGCAAAGGTCAAGCCGCCGCGCACGAGCGCCAGCCCCACAAAGCTGACGGCGATCCACGGCAGCAGCCCCCAGCGCCCCTCTGCCAGCACCGTATCGACAAAGAAGCGGAGCAGGTAAAACGACGCCGAAAGCGCCGTCGCCGCCAGCCCCAGCCCCACCAGCGCCAGCGCGTAGAGCCAGCGGTAGCCGGAGACCATCCGCCACAGGCCGAGAATGCGATTTTGGGTCAGGGTCTGTTTTAAGTCGTATGGTTTTGGTTGTGCCGTTTGCATATTCTTTCCCCAATTTTGTTTTTACTCGTTACGACGCTCTGCGTCGTAATGCCCTCTTGGACGCTCCGCGTCCTCGCGTTGCCTACCAAGTTTCTTCGTCTGTCACGCGGCGACGCAGAGCGTCGAATCTGCATCCCGACGCAGAGCGTCGGGACGAGCATGCCCCAGTGGTTCATCTTCTCACTGAATCCCGACACCTCTTGTCAACATCTTGCCCTCCTTTCTGCTTCATCCCCCAAACGCAAAAGCGCCACGGGCTGCTGCCCGTGGCGCTTTCCCAGATCGTTGGATCGGTGGGATCAAAAAAGCCACGGGCAGTCGAGCGCCGTGGCCGTGTTGCTGAGCGTGAAGCGAACTCAGCGCATGGTCAATCGACGCGCGAAATGAGCGACGGAACCAACGCCGTCGGCTGCGGGGATGTAAAGCTCAAAAGCCATGAAGTACATCATCTTGCGCGTGACCTTTCCAAACACGTCTTGTAAAAAAATTAAGAAAATTTAATCAACGCCTGCCAAGATAACAGAAAGTCGGGACCGCGTCAACCCCCAATTTGTGTGATCTTGTTAACAGGGGGTGAACATTTGTCATGTACCGCGAAGCGCCGCTTCGCGCTTGGTCATCCACCAGGAGACAAGTCGAAGAGCAACCGGTAGCGCGACCAGGACGCGAAGCAGCGCTTCGCGTTACGTAAGCGGCCAAAGCAGCGGAATAAAAAAGGTGGCCGTCAGCCACATGATAATCGAGAGCGGCACGCCGATCCGCAGATAGTCCGTAAAGGTGTAGCCGCCCGGCCCCATCACAATTGCGTTGGTCTGGTAGCCCATCGGCGTCATAAAGCTGGCGCTGGCGCCAAAGGCGATGGCAATCAAGAAGGGCGTGGCGTTGAAGCCCAGGCTGGCGGCCAGGCTCAGCGCAATCGGCGTGAGCAGCACCGCCGCGGCGTTGTTGGAGATAATCTGCGTGAGCAAGTTGGTGAGCAGGTAGAATGCCGACAGGAAAACAACTGGCGGCGCGTTGGCCCCCAGCCGCACCATCTGATCGACGGCGGCCTGCGCCAGCCCCGTGCTCTCCATGGCCAGGCCCAGCGGAATCGCCGCGATCAGCAGCAGCAGCGTCGCCGAATCGAGCGAGCTGACGGCCTCATCCGCGCGCAGACAGTTGGTCACAATCATTAGCCCCGCCCCGGCAATAGCCCAGACCATGATCGGGATTTCGCTCACCATCGGAATCGGCAGCGTGACCAAGAGCACCACGGCCAACATAATTGCCAGCGCAATCCAGCTCTTGGCCGTGCGCAAAATCGAGCCCTCCACCCCCTCCACCAGCAGCAGCTTGCCCGTCTCGCTCGCCGCGCGCAGGGTGGAGGCCGTCCCCTGCAGCAGCAGCACGTCCCCGCTTTGCAGGCGCGATTCGCGCAGGCCGCTCAGCTGCTGGCGACCGTTGCGCTGCCGCCCCAGCAGCTTGATGCCGTAGAGCCGATTCAAATCCAGCTCGCGAATCAGCCGTCCGTTGTAGGGCGAATCGGGCAGCACCACGGCCTCCACCACGTTCTGGTCGACGCTCTGGGTGGGCGTGCGCTGGTTGTCCTGAAGCACCGTGGCGAGCTGGCTGCCGGAGGCGTTGAGAAAGCGCGTGATTTCGTTGGGCGTGCCCGCGACCATCAGCACGTCGCCCGTGCGCAGCCGCAGCAGCCGCGTCTCCTCGGCGCGATAGATGCGCCCGTCTCGGAAAATTTCAAGCAGCTCGATGCTCTCGTCCTCCGGCACGGCTTGTGATGTGCTCAGGCGGTGCGCGTTGCCGAGCCGCCGGGGGCGAATGCGCGAAGTCGGCAGGTCGCGCGTTTGAACTTTGGCGATGCGCTCAAAGATTTTCTCCGTCGAGCGGTCAATAATTTGGCTTTCCGGCCCCACGACCACTTCGGAAATATAGGTCGACTTGCCGCGCCCGCTGACCAAATCCACCAGCGGCGCGCGATTGGGCAGCAGCCGCTCGCTGACGAGCAAAATAAAGGCGATGCCGATGGTGCAGTAAATTAATCCCAGCGGGGCAAAGGTAAAGAGCTCGAAGCCCTCGCCGCCGGACTGCCGATACAGCTCGTCCACCAAAATGTTGGTGCTTGTGCCAATCAGCGTGATCGTGCCGCCGAGAATCGAGAAGTAGCTGATGGGGATCAGCAGCCGCGACGGGCGCACGTCAAACTGATTGCCCAGCGAAATCGCAATTGGCACCATCATGACAACGATGGGTGTGTTGTTCATAAAGGCGCTGCCGATGGGCAGCGTCAACCCCAGCAGCAGCAGCAGCCGACGCGGGTTGCCCCGCGACAGATTCGCCAGCCCCACCGTTGCCGCCTCCAGCGCACCGGTGCGCAGCAGCCCCTCGCTCAACACAAACATCGCGCCCACCGTCAGCACCGCCGTGCTCGAAAAGCCGCTGATGGCCTCGCCGGGCGTAAGCACGCCCGTCAGCGCCAGCGCCGCCACCGTCATCAGCGAGGTCGCCTCGGTGGAAATCCAGCGGGTAATGTAGAGGGTGGTCGCCGCGGCGAGGATAAGAAGGAGGAGAAGTTGGGATAGGGTCATGGTAGAGAAAAATAGCGTGCAGCACGAGTTGCTAAATTTGAGCGGGAGAGGATACCAAGGGAGATAGGCTACCATCAATTGGGAATTCTGCAAGCTGCACCCTTCCCCATCCACGCTAGAACGAGAGAATTTGATGTATGAGGACTTGATATATAACGTGTCGCCAAACAATGGGCGGCCCGCGCTTCGCGGATGGTGTAGCAGTTGGCGGCGTCAGTGAGATTACTGACGAGTGCGACAGAAGTCACCACGCGAAGAGGCGGACGAGTTGCAAACTCGCCCGCCTCTTTTTTGAGCCATGTTGGAAAGGATAGTTGGATCTTCGCGTGAAAGTGTACCTGAGGCAGTTTGGTAATTCATCATGCGTGGTGCGTGTACCGGTACACGCACCACGCACGACGAATGAACCTGTTGGTACACTATTTAATGAAGACCCGGATATTTTAACTGCGCTTGCCCGCGCCCTTCCCCTTCGTCAGCTCGTGCCAGTACGACGGCGCCTCGCGGTGGTCGTCGACCACGACGCGCTCGCCCGGCTCGCAGAATTGGCGCACGGCGCGCGTAATGGGCAAGTCGAACCCGGCTTCGTCCGCGGCCTGCAAGAAGTAGGGCAGCTCGCGAAACTTGACGCCCACCTCGTTGCCCTCTCCCTCGGCGATGCGTTGCGCAATCCGCCCGAAATCAGCCCGCCAGCGACCCTCGCCACCAATGGCCTGCCCGATAGTTTCTGCCTCTACGCCCTCGTTTACCCCAAACGCAATCGCTTCCAGGTACGCCGCGTCGACCAACCCCATCATTAGCTGGTTGACGCCCTTCACCACCTGCCCCGACCCGGCGGGGCCACAGTAGGTTAACCGCTCCGCGCCGCCAACTGTCTCCAAAATAGGCCGACAGCGCTCGACCGTCTCCTCTTTGCCGCCGACAAACATATACAGTTGGGCGTTCTGCGCCCCCCGCGCGCCGCCGCTCAGCGGCACGTCGAGCAGATCGACGCCCTTGTCCGCAAAGCGTGCCGCCAGCCGCCGCGTTTCCGGTGGCGTCACCGTGCCGAAATCAATGATGACTTGATCTGGGCGCACGTGCGGCAGGATTTCGTTTTCCGCAACTGCAACCCAGCTTTGTGAGCTAGGCAAGCTCATGGCGACAACGTCGCTGCGGCGGACGACGTCGGCTGCGGCTGTGGCTGGCGTTAAGCCGTCGGCAACAAGGCGCTGGAGTCGCTCGCCGTTCAGGTCGAAGCCAATTACCTGGTAGCCGGAGGCAAGCAAGTTTTGGGCCATCGGCGCGCCCATGTCGCCGAGGCCGATGAAGCCGATGGTGGGGAGTGTGTTCATTTGTGTTTGCTCAGTCCTGGTGTGAAATTGCCGGAGAAAAGCAGCCGCAGGTAGACGCGGATTTACGCAGATAGGACAATCCTTAATCCGCGACCGATGTTACGAAGTTGAGCGGTCGTTCTCGGCGGTACGGGCACGCCATGGCGTACCCGTACCGCTGAGGTAGCGCGTAACGTGAGTCCGTAAATCTGCGTTCATCCGCGGTTTCAAGGTTTGAATAAAGAGTTGACGATAGCCTGCAACGCAAGTTAACAAATTTGAGCGGGCAATGTATACTATGCAATGTATATTATAAGGGGATAGACTACCACTGACTAGAAATTCTGCAAGCTTCCCCTCCCCACCACGCTAGAAGGAGAGACTCGATGTACCTAACGCGCCACCAAACAGCGGACGGACAGCGCTGGGCCGCTGACGGGCAATTTTTGCCCTACCACTTTGACCTGAGCCTGCTGCTCGATCTGCCCGCCAACAAAATCATGATGCTGCTCGAAAGCCTGCAAGGCGACGAAGCCGCCAGTGGCGATCTGCTCGCCCCCATCGACCGTGACCAGGAAGTGTGGGCCAGCGGCGTGACCTACCTGCGCAGCCGCGAGGCGAGGGAGGCCGAATCCGAATCGCGCGACGTGTATGAGAAGGTCTACGACGCGGAACGCCCAGAGCTCTTTGCCAAGGCTGCGGGCTGGCGCGTGCGTGGGCCGGGCGCGGCCATTCGCGTGCGGGCGGACAGTAAGTGGAACGTGCCGGAGCCGGAGCTGACGCTGGTGATCAACACGCAGAGCGAGATTGTTGGCTGGTGCGTGGGCAACGATGTCTCTTCGCGTGACATTGAGGGAGCCAACCCACTGTATCTGCCGCAGGCCAAAGTCTATAATGGGTCGTGCGCGCTGGGGCCGGGCATCACGCTGGCCGAAGCCGAGAACATGGGTGACTTGCCGATTGCGCTGGAAATTCTGCGCAACGGCAGCACCGTTTTCAGCGACGAGACGCGCACCTCGCAGATCAAGCGCGGGCTGGACGAGCTGGCGGGCTATCTCACGCGCGAACTCGATTTCCCCCACGGCGTCTTCCTGATGACCGGCACCGGCATCGTCCCCGACGACGATTTCACGCTCAAGCCGGGCGACACGGTGCGCATCACGATTGGCGAGCGCACGCTGGAAAACTCGGTGAACTGATTTACAGCGGCTCGACGTGGGGAACGATTTTTAACGCAAAGGCGCAAAGGGTTCGCTCGATGGCAAAGCCCTCTCCGCGGCCCTCCGCGCCTTTTCCGCGCTCTCCGCGCTGAGCTTCATCAATTTTACAAAGAATCATCGTCTTCCCAGAAGATAAGCAATAAGCAACACGCAACACAAAAGGAGCACCATGTCTTTAGAACCCGTCCTCATCGCCGGTGAATGGCGACAGGCCAAAAACCCCGCCGATTCCTTCCGCGCCAAAGACCCGCGCAAAAAGCAAGCGCTGCCCCAGGAGTACCCCGTCTCCGGCCGCGATGACGTGGTGGCGGCGCTGCGGGCGGGCAAAGCGGCCGCCGATGCGCTGCGCTCGACGCCCGTCGAGAAGATCGCCCAGTTCCTCGAACAGTACGCCGACAACATCGAAGCGCGCGCCGATGAGCTCGTGGAGATGGCCGATACCGAATCGGCGCTGGGCAAATCGCCCCGCCTGCGCGATGTCGAGCTGCCGCGCACGACGAATCAGCTGCGTCTAGCCGCCGCTGCCGCCCGCGAGCGCAGCTGGTGCTTGGCGACCATCGACACGAAGGCCGGCATCCGCTCGATGTACCGCGCGCTGGGCGGGCCGGTGGTGGTGATGGGGCCGAACAACTTTCCCTACGCCTTTAATTCGGCGGCGGGCGGCGACTTTGCGGCGGCGGTAGCCGCGGGCAACCCCGTGATCGCCAAGGCCAACACCAGCCACCCCGGCACGACCAAGATTTTTGCCGAAGCCGCGTTTGAGGCCGTGCAGTCCGTCGGCCTGCCGGACGGGATGGTGCAGCTGATTTACCGCACGCCGCGCGATGTGGGGTTGGAGCTCGTGTCGCACCCGCTGGTGGCGGCGACGGGCTTCACCGGCAGCAAGGGTGCGGGGCTCAAGCTGAAGGAGGCGGCGGAAAAGGCCGGCAAGCCAATCTACCTGGAAATGTCGAGCGTGAACCCGGTCTTTGTGCTGCCGGGGGCGCTGCGCGAGCGGCTCAACGAGGTGGCGGACGAGCTCTTTAGCTCGTGCACGCTGGGCGCGGGCCAGTTCTGCACCAACCCCGGCGTGGCCGTGGTGGTGGACAACGCCGAAGGCCAGCACTTCGTCCAGGCGCTTGCCGATCGCTTTGGCAGCAACCCGCCCGGCACGCTGCTTGGTGAAAGCGGCCCGCGCAACATCGCGGACGCCATCGAGACGCTGACGCAGCACGGCGCCAAAGTCGAGACGGGCGGCGAGGTGGCGGAGGGCCCCGGTTACGCCTTCCAGAACACGGTGCTCAGCGTGCCCGGCCAGGCCTTTATTGACAACCCGGAGGCGCTGCAAACCGAAGCTTTTGGCGCGGTCAACGTGGTGGTGCTGGCGGAGGATGTGGAGCAGATGCGCGACGTCGCCGCACAAATGGAGGGGCAGCTGACCGGCGGCCTCTACAGCCACACGAGCGGCGAGGATGACGCCGACTACGAGATCGTCGAGCCGGTGCTGCGCGAGCGGGTGGGGCGCTTGCTCAACGACAAGATGCCGACGGGCGTGGCCGTCAGCGCCGCCATGAACCACGGCGGCCCCTATCCGGCGACGGGCCACCCCGGCTTTACGGCGGTGGGCATTCCGTGGTCGCTGCTGCGCTTTGGCATGTTGGCGAGCTACGACAACGTCCGACAGCAGCGCCTGCCGGGAGAGCTGCGGGATGAGAACCCGACGGGCGAGATGTGGCGCTTCGTGGATGGGGAATGGTCGCAGGGGGATGTGTAGGGTTGCACTTGCAGAGAATTAGCTCAACCAGCGCGGTGTAACAGAAGACCATCCGTTTAAGTTGGTCTCTTGTTACATCACGCTGCACAGGAGGCAAAGTCTAATGATAGGACTTTCTTATCTGTTTTTTGCTTGCCTTTGGTTCTTTATATCTGTCGTTGCTGGTATAGTGACTTATCAAATAGTTTTATACCGAGGAAAAAAGCGTTTAGCGAGTACACTTTTAGGAGCATTCGTCTTTGTATCCATGTTGGTCGGTTTGCCAGTTACTGTTCAAGCCGCCGATTACGTTCTCACGGGCCAATGGCGCACCTATGATGTGGATGATGTGGTTGGACAATGGACGGCTACATTCAATCGCTATGGCTGCTGGCAGTTTATGGGTAAAGAGACACTAACAATACATGGAGATGGCACGTATACACAGAAATTTGCTGACGAAGAAGGCAATGAGGAACAAGTCGCACAAAACAAATGGAGTTGGCAGACAGAAAGACAGATTATCTTGCAAGAAGCAAAATCTTTACCCTATGGATTTGAGAGTATTTGTGATGATAGGAGCCCTGACAAGTTAGCTGTATTGGCAAATCAAGCAGGAAACAGAAGCATAAGAAGGATTGTCATGGCTTTGAGAGCGCCGGGTCAACTAATTTTAGAAAGCGCTCCTGCCGGTGATCCTGACGCACCACAAATCACACGTTTTTACCGCGATGAGAAAAAATGAAATCTTTCTGCGCCAGCCTTCATCCCTGGATCGAGAGCGGGATTCAGCTTCAAAAAGTTCGTGGGCTGAACCTGTTCAAATTTAATGATGAACTGCAAACCCGCCTGAAAGTTCTGATTGAGCGTCAAAAAGCGGATTTGTTGACCTCGACAGAAATGGCTGAACTGGCTGGCATTACAGAACTAGATCGCGTCTTCACGCTGATGAATGCGCGCATTATTGCTCAACAGCATAATAACCCAACCGAATTGACATAAATTTAGGCTATTCTAGAATTAAATCATCCCGGCGTTGGTGACAGTCACGCCCATAAATTGGCTGGTAATTTTGGCTCTCGGAGGGCCGTGACAGTCACCGTGATCCCCTCATGGGGTATTTATTTTTTTGGAAGAGCCATAGCACAATTAAATTCTTCCGATGAATCCTATAGAAATCGAGTTGACCGCACAGTTTGATATTGCCGAATTTACATCTAACGGTTCAGTGGTGGCATTCAACGCCACACAGGACAAGCGGGTTCTATTTGTTGTTGCAAAGAAAAAGTTAGATTATCGAACAACTGGGCCGGGTGCTTCGTTTGTAAAGGTCAAAACAACTGAAGGGCAAAATTACGAAGTTTATGCGTCCGTGGATGACAACATAGCCATGCTGGCAGCGGTCGAGAACGAGCCATACAACATCCACGATGTACAGCTTTTGGGTGAGGACAAAATTTTGCTTGTCTGTGCCCGTTCTTCATTTCGTAGCCGAGATGACTTTGATAAAAATGGGCGAATTTATTCAACCACTGGCGAATATCTAACCGAAATTTTACTGGGCGATGGCATCCAAACTACTCAGACAACAAGCCACGGCGTGATCTGGACCAGTTATTTTGACGAAGGGGTCTTTGGCAATTTTGGCTGGGCTGAGCCGATTGGTGCGAGTGGTCTAGTTGCGTGGCGAGCGGACGGAAGTCAAGCTTACCAGTTCCAGCCCATAGATGACCTGAACTCCATAGACGACTGCTATGCGCTAAATGTTGAGAATCGTGATGCGGTGTGGTGCTACTACTATTCGGACTTTCCGTTGGTCAAGATTAACTCTGACGTTATTGAGGATTGCTGGCAGATACCAGTCAAAGGTAGCGGCGTCTTTGCCATCGAGCACGATTTGGCACTGTTCCGCGGGGGCTATCAAGAGCGAGATGTGTGGCAGTTGATTCGCCTCAAGGAAAATCACATTGCCGAAGTCGAACAGCAGTTCCGCTTTGTGTTTGAGGCAGAGGTTGAGCGAATCGCTGCACGCGGCGACACCGTTTTTATGCTAGCGGAGACAAAAATTTATGCAATTTCAGTGTCTGATTGTTTAAGCAGATTATAGAATCTATCTGCCAGCGACCTTCCGCAAAAGACAATTACAACAACTTCATCTGTTATTTCTCCTGACATATCAAAACGGGCGTAGACGCGCAGCGCGCAGCGCGTCTACGCCCTAAAATTACTCCATCTTCGCCCCCTCGATCCGCGCAACCGCCACCTCCTCCGTCTCCTCCAACGCAAAGCCATCACCCCCACGACTCAGCGTCGCCTTCGTCGCCGACCACTGACCGGTCTCGCCCTGCATCAACTCGCCCAACAGACCAATCGACGGGTCGCCGCAGGTGTAGGTGAGGCGCTCGCCGTCGAAGGCTAGGGTCGCGCCCGTGCCTGCGAAGGCACACGTCGTCCCGTTGGCCAGCGTGATTTCGGCGCCGAGGAAGGTCAGCTCCTCGGAATCGGCCAGCTCGAAGCCGTTGGCGCCGCGCTCAATAGTCGCGCGCGTGACGGTCAACATCCCCGCTTCGTCCTGCGCGATCTCCCCAATCAACCCAATCATCGGCTCGACGCCCTCATCGGTGCAGGTGTAGTTCAAGCGCTCGCCGTCAAACGCGAGCGTCGCGCCCACGCCCGCGAAGTCGCAGGCCGTACCGTCCGCCAGCACGAGGGTGGCCGTCTGCGCGGCGCTGCTCACCGGGACTTCCACGGTTGCCTGGGCGGAGTCGGCCATAAAGGTCAGCTGACCGGCAGCGTAGGTAATCGTGAGCAAATTGCCTTCGATCTCGTAGTCGCCCGCCGAAGCGAGCGCGTCGAAATACGCCTGCTCCACCTGCATCGCCGGTTCGGGGCAGGCCATGAGCGTGCTGATGACGTTGCCAAGCGACAGCGTGTCGCCGTCGAGCGCGTAGCTTGTGCTGTAAGTGTTGCAGCCGCTGCTGCCGCCGAGCGTGCCGTCCATAAATCGGGCGGTCACCGGGGTTTCGTCGCGGTTGTAGTCAACTATCTCTTCCGCGCCAAAGGCGACCAGCGTCCACGGCGTGTTTTCCAGCGATACGGCCTCGCCGTCGTAGATCGGCTCCTGGCTCACGATCTCCAGCAGCGTGTAGGCCAGCGACGAGGCGTCGGCGGGCGGATTCTCGACGGGCGTCTGCTGCACCAGCAGCTCATACTCGTAGCCGGGCACGAAGGTGAAGCCGTCGATGCTGTCGTAGAAAAATTCGTAGTCCGCGTCCGCGCTGCGCTTGACCAGCAGACACTCCTGCGGCGCGACGCCCTCACAGTCGACCCGCTCCGGCCCGACGAAGAGCGTGATCTCCTCGGCGGCGGGCACGGTCTGGTTGGCAGGCGGCAAGGTTCCATCGTCCGCGGCGTCGGCTGTCGGCTCGACGGCGACGCAGGCGCTGAGCAGCAGCGCGAGCAGCAGAGTCAAGCTGAAGGTAAGGTTTGCTTTTGAGAAATTCACGGTACTCCTTTTGGTTGCGCTCGCCATTTGGCGAGCCAATTCTTTCGCGCACAATTTTTGCGCGCTCACTTTGTGGACGGGTGGGCTTGCTCAATTGTTCCAATGAAAAGCCGGATTAATCAATAATCCGGCTTTTCATCTCTTTTCTATATCCTGCCGTCAGGCATTGAATTTTGTACTATCGCCAGACCGTTCGCATTTGAGAATGCTCGCTCCACACGTTCACGCATCACGCTTCACGCATTACTCGCCAGGTATTCCACCGCCGCGCCCGCCAGCAGGGCGACGCCGGTGGGCATCATGCGCTCGTTGAAATCAAAGGCGGGGTTGTGGTGGGGGGCGTAGCGCTCGCCGTTTTCGCCGCCCGCGCCGACAAGCACAAAGCAGCCCGGTACGCGCGTCAGAAATTCCGACATATCCTCGCCCACCATCATGGGCTTCACCTGCCCAATCTGCGACGGGAACATCTGCTCGGCGGCGCGCTGCACCACCGCCGTCTCGGCCTCGCTGTTGCTGGTGACGAGCGTGGAAAAGGGAAAGTCCAGCTCGAACGTTGCCCCATAGGCCGCGCAGATGCCTGCGGCAATCTCGCGCATTCGCGTCTGGATCGTCTCGCGCACCTCGTCGTCAAACGAACGAATCGTGCCGAGCAGCTCGGCCTGCTCCGAGATGATGTTGTTCTTGCTGCCGCTCTGAAACGAGCCGACGGTGACGACCGCGGTCTGGGCGGGATCGATGCTGCGGGCGACAACCGTCTGCCAGTTCACCACGATCTGGCTGGCGACGACGGTCGCGTCAATCGTCTCGTGCGGCATGGCCCCGTGGCCGCCGCGCCCGTGCACGACCAGCCGGAACATGCCCGCGCTGGCCCAAATCGGCCCGGATTGCACAATCACCTGGTTGAGCGGCAGCTGGTTCCACAGGTGCAGCGCAAAGGCCGCGTCCGGCTTGGGGTTCTCTAGCACGCCAGCGGCGACCATTGCCTTCGCGCCGCCCAACCCCTCCTCCGCCGGCTGAAAAACGAGCTTAACGCGCCCGCCGAGTTCGTTGCGATGGTCCGTCAGCAATTTGGCTACGCCCATGCCAATCGCCGTGTGCCCGTCGTGGCCGCAGGCGTGCATCGCGCCATCGGTCTGCGAGCGATAGTCGACCTCGGTAGTTTCGTGGATCGGCAGCGCGTCCATGTCAAAACGCAGCAGCACGGTGGCGCTGTCGTCGGCTGCGCCATCGGGCTCAATCACCGCGACGACGCCCGTCTGCCCAACGCCGGTGCTCGTCTCCAGCCCCAAAGTTTGCAGGTGCTCGGCGACAATGCCGGCCGTGCGCGTTTCGGTAAAGCCAACTTCGGGGTGCTGATGAAAGTCGCGCCGCCAAGCGACAAGCTGCTCGTAGAGCGCGTCGGCATCGCGCCGGAGCTTGGTGTAAATTGTCATGGGTTGGGGACCGTTCATTTTTAGCCGTTTACGAAAGAGTGATATCGTGAACGAATAATTTTGAAAGAGAAAGTGGTAACGATTCAGGGGTAGCAGCAGAAAGGCTGTCAACGGATTCTCAAGCGGATGAGCGCGGATTGACGACCGGCTTGCCTATGCTTGGCCAAGTGGACAGGGATGTCTGGCGAAAAACGGATTCAAGGCAACCCAATCCGTTCAATTCATTCCCTAAATCCGTTGACAGCTCAACAGTTACAAAAAGCGGTTGGAATTGAAAAATCCGCAGCACTTACGGGCGTAAGGCTGCGGATTTTTGTGTAAAAGGAGAGCTAATCAGCGGCAACTTCGGCGATTTCGGCGCTCTTGGCTTCAAAGCCCTGCAGCAGCGCTTCGTTCACTGCCTCTTCCACATCATCGCGCTCCGTGTCGCTGGAGGCGGACATTTCGTGGACGAGCATAGTGCGGGCCTCCTGCAGCAGGCGACGGTCCGTCGTGCTGATGTCGCGGGCCTCGGCGCGCCAGGAAAGCTCGCGCACCACTTCGGCAATCTTGAGTGGATAGCCGGAAAAGAGCGCATCCTCCACCCGCTTGCGCCGCTCCTTGAAATCCTGGGGCAGCTGCTTGGGCAGCTGGCGCAGCGTCTTCATCACCTGCTGGAATTTCTTCTTGGACATCACGCCCCGCAGCCCCATATCCCGGGCGCGCTGAAAGGGGACGCGCACCGTCATTCGTTTATCGGCAAAGCGAATCACGTAATACTGGCTAAATCCCTCCACCAACTCATGCTGCTCAATATCCACGATCTCGCCCGTGCCGTGCGCCGGGTGTACAACGTGTTCGCCAACTGTGTGTTCCATAGGGTAACCTCTTTCGTTTGAATGCTCTTTACGTGTCATTATAACACAAATGGGACGAATTGTCACATCTTGAAAATCGTTTCCAGCGCCGTCACCAGCCGCTCCACATCGGCGACTGCGTTGTACGTCTGAATCGACACCCGCACCAGCGGGCGCTCGTTCCACACAAAGACCGGCACCTCCACGCAAAATTCCGTCCACAGCCGCCCGTGCACGGCGGCGACGCCCCCTGCCGCCGCCACCCGATTCCGCGGCAGCGGCACGGCCACCATCTGCCCAAAGCTCGCCTCATCCCCCAACGCTGCTTCCTCGCCCAGGGCGAGCAGGTGATCGCGCGCCTGCGCGGCCAGCGCGTGGCAGGCGGTGCGCACGGCCGTCCAGTCGTGCCTCTGCTGGAAGCCAATGGCGCTCTCGTTCTCGCCAGTTTCGCTCAAGGCAACGCTGCTCAAGGCAACGCTAAGATAGGCGGCGGGGTCGGCCGTGCCCGTCCACGAGAAGTAGTCGAGAAAGGTCGAGCCGCTCTGCGCGCGCGACCAGCCGTGGCTCACCACGAGCGGCTCCAGCAGCGGCTGCTGTTCTGGCTTTGCGTAAAGAAAGCCCGCCCCCTTGGGCGCACAGAGCCACTTGTGGCAGTTGCCCGTATAGAAATCCGCCCCCAGCGCGCTTAAGTCCAAATCGAGATGGCCGGGCACGTGTGCGCCGTCAACCACGGTGAGGATGCCCGCTGCGCGTGCCCGCTTGCACAGCGCCGCCACGGGAAAGATCAGCGCCGTGGGCGAGGTGAGGTGGCTGAGCGCCAGGATGCGCGTGCGCGGCGTCACCCCCGCCCACAGCGAGTCGACAAAGGCGTCGATGCCCCGCGGCGTCGAGTCGAGCGGCGTGGGTGTGGGCTGCGTTACGTACTTCGCCCCGCGCTGCTGGCAGACAAAGCGCCACGCGTTGTTGACGGCACCGTACTCGTGGTCGGTCGTCAACACTTCATCGCCGGGCTGCAGCGTCTGCGCCAGGGCCCGTGCGACGATGTTAACGCCGTGCGTGGCGTTGGGCACAAAGACGAGATCGTCGCCCGCTGCTCCCACAAAATCACCCAGCCCCTGCCGCGCTTGGGCCAGCAGCGCGGGCAGGCGACGCTGGATAAAGTCGACCGGCTGCTGCTCCAGCTTGCGCTGCCAGCGCTGGTAAGCCGCAAAGACGGGCCGCGGGCAGGCGCCAAAGCTGCCGTGGTTGAGAAAGGTGATGCCGTCGCGCAGGAGGAATTGGTCGGCGAGGTGGGGCAGCTGGGGAATGGAGGAAATAGCTGACATGTGATTCTCCGCAGAGTGTGGTAATCTTTATTTCCATCGTTTGCAGGTCACTATACAAGGTTGCCCCCGCGGGTTGCCCCACAAGATGGACAAGTCTATTTGAACCCCTTTTCTACGTTTTTCCAAATTCCCCTGCGTCGCGTGCGCGCGCTGGCCCGCACGCGCGACGATAGCCCCGGCGCCGCGCTCGTCGGGCTGATGTTGCCGACCATTGCCATCATCTTCACCCAAGCGACGATCAGCGTGGCGCTGCCCACGCTGCGCGCTGAATTTGCCCTGCGCGCCGACGCCGCGGCCTGGCTGGTGACGGCCTACATGCTGCCCTACATGATTTTTATGCCGCTCTACGGGCGGCTGGGCGACGGGCTCGGTCGGCGGCGCTTGATCTACGTGGGGCTGCTTATCTTTGGTGCGGGCACGCTGCTCTGCACCTTCGCGCCGACGCTGCCGCTGCTGATCGCCGGGCGCTGTATCCAGGGCGTGGGGGCCTCCGGCCTCATGCCGCTGGGCATGGCCGTGGTGAGCGACCTTTTTCCAAACGAGCAGCGCGGCCGTGCGCTGGGGACGTGGAATTCGGCCGGGCCGATTGCGGCGATTGTGGGGCCGCTCTTTGCGGGCGCGCTGCTGGCCGATTGGGGCTGGCGCGTGATTTTTGTGCCCTCCGCCGTCTTCGTTGTGCTGGCGCTGGTGGTGATGCCGCGCGTCGTGCCGCCGGGCCGCTCGCTGCAGCCCGGGCTGCTGCGCCAGCTCGATTGGACGGGCGTCGTCCTGCTGAGCGGCGCGCTGATGATGGGCGTCTTCTACCTCTCCAGCCAGCCGATCACCGGCGTGCCCCCGCTGCGCGACTGGCGGCTGCTGGGCGGAACCGCGGCGCTGGCGCTGAGCTTTGGCTGGTGGGAGCGTCGCCAAACGCTGCACGGGCGAACGCCCTTCGTCAGCCTGCACATCTTTCGCAACGGAACCTTTCGCCGGGCGTCGCTGGGCGTGGCGTTGCGCATGTTTGCCTTGAGCAGCATCGCCTTTCTCGCGCCGCTCTATCTGGCCGACGTGCGCGCGCTGCCCGCCTCGACCATCGGCGTGATCATGACGCTGCACGCCGCCATGCTGCTGTTGACCATGCGCGTGGGCGGGCAGTTGGCCGACCGCTTTGGCAGCGCCTGGCCCGTGGTGCTGGGAACCGGCGGCCAGGCGGCAACGTTGGGTGGGCTGGCGCTGCTGTCGCCCAGCGTGCCGCTGTGGCTGGTGGTGGCAATGCTGATGCTGCACGGGCTGGCGGCGGGGCTCTCGCTGGCGGCGCTGCACCGGGCCGCGCTGGGCGACGTTCCCGCCGAGCGGGTGGGCGCGGCGGCGGGGCTCTACAGCATGGTGCGCTTCAGCGGCTCCGTGCTCGGCTCGGCGCTGGTGGGCGTGCTCCTACAGGGCGGGCTGGAGCGCGTCGGCACAGTGGACGGCTCGACCGTGGTCGGCGCCTACCGCTTTGTCTTTCTCTGCATTGCGTTTGTGGCCGCCTTGGGCATCCTCGTGGGCGCGCGGCTGCGCGACGATACACTTGCTTCGACCGGCGAAGCGTAGTAAAGTATGGACGTTTGTATACGCTAGAGGTTGGGCTAGAAATCGAACCAGTGTAATGTTTGTTTAGCTCTTTGAAATATCCCAACGCGGGTAGACCGCAATGGTGAATGAAAAACCACCATTACCAGAGTCGGCCTCTTCTTATTCACCATTAGCAATTCTCTAGCCTAATGTATAAACAGTTGTCTGCTTAAAGTTAAAGACACGTCGGGAACAAGAGTTTGAGGAGCCAGTGAGAGTCACTGTCCAGACAAAATGGGGTGAGCTATCCAATTGTGGGCCGTGACGGTCACTAGACGACCTCCTGTTTCCGTTTTGCACGCACTTTAGATACCAAAGGCCAACTCGACTCCCCAACTTTAGAAAGCCAAGCATGAGCGACCAATCCACCTACGCCCCGCCCGTCTCCTGCCACCTCATCACCTGGGGGCAGGATTTCAAAACCGGCCTGAAGGAAGCCGCCGAGCTGGGCTACAGGGCCTGCGAGACCTTTACCCACATTGCGCTGGAATACGAGAACAAGGTTGATGAATTCCAGGAGCTGTTGGGCTCGCACAACTTTACGCTTTCGGCGCTCTACGGCGGCGGGCGCTTTAGCGAGCCGGCCAAGCGCGACGAAGTGGTGAGCTACAACGAGCGCGTGGCCCACTTTCTCGTGAAAATGGGAGCCGACCGCATCGTCTTTGGCCCCGGCGGCCCGCGCGACCCGGAGGGCACGTCACTCGATGCGCTCAAGGAGGCCGCGCGCACGATCAACGACGCGGCCCAGCGCTGCTTTGATCTTGGCGTCAAGGCCTGCGTGCACCCCCACCTCGGCACGGAAATCCAGTCCCGGCGCGAGATCGACGCCATCATGGAGCTGACGGATCCGCGCTACGTTTTCTTCTGCCCCGATACGGCGCACCTCCAGAAGGCGGGCATGGACCCGGTCGAGGTAATGGAAACGTACCGCGAGCGCATCGCCTACGTCCACCTCAAGGACGTGACGCCGGACGCGCCGGACATGTCCCAGTTTACGGCCTTCACCGGCACGGAAGCGCTGCCGATCTTCTGCGAGCTGGGCCTCGGCCCCGTCGACTTCCCGGCGGTGATCGGCTTTTTGCGCGGCATGGAGTACGACGGCTGGCTGACGGTCGAGATCGATAAATCAACCAGCACGCCCAAGCAGAGCCTGCGCATCTGCCGCGACTATTTGCAAGATCGGCTCGGCGTGCCGATTGCGTAGGGCTATCCCAAGAAATGAAACATGCCGGAGAGGTCGCGTTCAGCCTCACCTCCCCCAGCCCCCTCCTCTCCACGCGTGGAGAGGAGGGGGCTGGGGGAGGTGAGGCGCTGATTCCAACCGGTACATCTATTTTGTTGGATTGACCCAAGGCATTCTTGTGCAGGAAATTCACGGTGGTCAATCACCGTAATCAATTACCGTGATCGAATCGTGCTGCATTTGAACCAAAATGCATCTTTGTGCGTCAACCACGTTGATGTACGAAACTTTTTTTGCTGGCAGATGGATTTTCCCCTCAGATGGAGCCATGTCTAGCGGCGGTTGAGCTCGTCGCCTGTCCTGAGCTCGTCGAAGGGAAGCCACTGCGGGTTAGACCCAGTACCGTTCAGCTATATCTAAAATATACCGCAACATTTTCTGTTGCGGTTCGTCTTGATCAATAGGCAGGAGTAAAACGTGGCAAAGGTTGGCATTATTGGCTGTGGCGTGATCAGCAAAATTTACCTGGAAGCGGGCGAGAAATTTCCGATTTTGGAGATGGTTGCCTGTGCGGATTTGGAGATGGAGCGGGCGCTGTCGCGGGCCGAAGAGTTTGGCGTCGAAGCGCTCACCCCCGAGGCGCTGCTGGCCCGTTCCGACATCGACATCGTGATCAACTTGACTATTCCCGCGGCGCACGCCAGCGTGAGCACGGCAGCCGTCGAAGCGGGCAAATCGATCTACAGCGAGAAGCCGCTGGCGCTGGAGCCCAAGAACGGGCGCACGCTGCTGGCCGCCGCGGACAAAAACAGCGTGCGCGTCGGCTGCGCGCCGGATACCTTTCTGGGGGGGGGACTGCAAACCTGCCGCGATCTGCTGGACGCGGGCGCGATTGGCGAGCCGCTGGGCGCCACGGCCTTTATGATGTCCAGCGGGCCGGAGCGCTGGCATCCCAGTCCCGAGTTTTTTTACAAAGTCGGCGGCGGGCCGATGTTTGATATGGGGCCGTACTATCTGACTGCGCTGATTTCGATGCTGGGTGCGGTGGAGCGGGTGGCTGGTTCGGCACGCATCTCCTTTGCCCAGCGCACGGTCGGCAGCGGGCCGCTCCAGGGCCAAACGATCGACGTGGAAATTCCCACTTACGTCTCCGGCACGCTCGATTTTGCCAGCGGGCCGATTGCCAACATCGTGACGTCGTTTGACGTCTGGGGCGCCAGTTTGCCGCGCATCGAGATTTACGGGAGCGAAGGCTCGCTCTCGCTGCCCGATCCCAACACCTTTGGCGGGCCGGTGAAGCTGCTCAAGGCGGGGGAGAAGGAGTGGCGGGAGGTCGAAATCAGCCGTCCCTACACGGCCAACAGCCGCGGCCTCGGCGTAGCGGATATGGCCCACGCCCTGCACGACGGTCGTCCGCACCGCGCCAGCGGCGAAATGGCCTTTCACGTGCTGGAGATCATGAGCGCGATCCACACCTCCGCGGCGCAGAACCAGCACGTCACGCTGGAAAGCAGCTGCGAGCGCCCGGCACCGCTGCCCGCCGACTTGCCTATAGGCAATTTGGCCGGGTAGGAAACGTTGCTTGGCGCGCTCGCTTTTCGGTGGTGTACCGACCACCAAGGACCCTGCTATGAACCTGGTCGGCAGAGACCTAGGCCCATTTTATATCTTTGACGTGGTGCGCCGCGGCGTGGCGACCCACGTTTTCCGCGCCATTGATCGGCGCACCGATATCGAGGTGGCGCTCAGCGTGCTGCCGCCGGATTTTGCGCGCGGCCGACACGCCACCGAGCGCTTTGTGGAGGCGGGTCGTCTCGCTATGCACCTGCACCACAGCCATATCTGGCCGGTGTTGGATGCCGATCACCTGATCAACGCCAGCGGCAGCTATCCCTACATTACGCAGCGCTGGATCGACGGCGAAACGGTGGCTGCGCGCATGAGGCGCATCGGCGGGCCAGCGCCGGTGGACGTGACGACGGGCGTGGTGCACCAGGTGGGCGAGGCGCTGGATCACCTGCACGAGCAGGGCGTCGTTCACGGCGCACTCAACCCGACCAGCGTCTTTCTCACGCGGGATGGGCATACGCTGCTCACAAACATCGCGCTGCCCGCCGTTGCCCAACACGCCAGCCTCGTGCCCGGCAGCGGCGTGCCCGACCTGCTGGCCTTCCTCTCGCCGGAGCAGGTGCGTGGCGACAGCGTGCCCGGCCCCATCATCGATCGCTACAGCCTTGGCGCGCTGGCCTACTTCCTGCTGGCTGGACGCCCCCCCTTCGTGGCCAACAGCTCCGCGGCGCTGGTGCACCAAACCCTCGACGAGCCGCCCGCGCCCATCGAAGCGCTACGGCCCGATCTCCCCTTCGATGTGGCCTACGTGCTGACGCGCGGCCTGGATAAGGACCCGGCGCGCCGCTTCTCCACGGCAGGCGACCTGGCCCAGGCGCTGGCCGACGCCGCCGGGCAGACGCACGCGCTAAACGGCAGCATCCACAGCCGACAAAACGGCTACCACAACGGCCATCCCAGCAGCGGCCAGCCGACCAACCACGCAGACGTAGCCAGCAAGAGCGCCGTGATCACGGCGCCTGACCGCGTCAGTGATGGCGATGACGCCCGCCCTGCCCTGCCTCGCCCCGATCTCAAATTCCCCACAGCGCCCGCACGGGCAATGCATCGCTCGCACAGGCGGCTGCAACCAGCAACGGGTCGCCGCCTGGTCTTCAACGTGGTGGTGACTCTCTTTAATCTCGCGCTTATTGTGCTGGTGATTTTGATGCTGGCGGCGCCGGGCTGGCTGCCCTTTGGGCGCGGTCGCGGCAGCGGCAACTTCGATCTCTTTACGATGACGCCGATGAACTCTACGCTGGTCGAGGGCGGTACCGAGGGCGGTACCGAGGGCGGCACCGAGCGCAGAATCGAGAGCGGCAACACGCCCGACGTGGCGGAGCAGGCGGCAAGCGAGTAATCGTTGGCTGGGTTACTGCTCGGCTGCCTTCTCATAGCCAGACCGTATCCGCCGCGCTTTCTCATACGCTTCTTCGTACACCGCCTCCACCCCCGGCACAATTTGCGACCAGCCGTAGCGTGCCGCCACAAAAGCGCGCGCCCGCTGTGCCAAGCCAGCCACGAGCAGCCCGTCGCCCGCGCGCGAATACAGCAGCCGCAGTATTGCGCCCGCCAAGCGCTGCGGCTCGTCCGCCAGCAGCAGCTCGCGCCCGTCCGCCACGCCAATGCCCTCCACGCCCAGCGTTGTGCTGGCAATGGCCTGCCCGCAGGCCATCGCCTCCAGCGCCTTGAAGCGCGTGCCCCCCCCGATGCGCAGCGGAATCACATAGGCCGCAGCCTGCCAGATGTAGGGCCGCACGTCGTCGACGGCGCCGGTGATTTCGATGGCGGGGTTGGGCCGCAGCGCGTCCAGCCGGGGATGGGGGGAGCGACCGACAATTTGGAAACGCACGTTGGGCACGTCGCGCTGGATGAGGGGCAGGACACTCTGGGCAAACCAGAGCACGGCGTCGACGTTGGGTCGGTAGTCCATCTTGCCGGTGAAGACGAGAGCAGGGGATTTTGGATTGGTCGGGGGTTGGAGAATGGTAGTTGGCGGTTGTGTGGCAGAGTAGTAAAGATCGAGGTCGATGCCGTTGGGGATGACGGTGATGTTTTGGCTGGGAGCGAGGGCGCGGAGGGCGTCGGCGTCGGCGGGGGAAACGGCGAGGGTGGCGTCGGCGTTGCGGCAGAGGCGGGCCTCGTAGCGGCGTAGCTTCTGCCACTGGACGAGGCTGTAGACGGCGGCGGGCCAGCGCCCCGGCAGACGCAAATCCGTGAGGGCGTTGCGCTTCTGGAGCAGGTACTCGCAGTTGTGATCGTCAAAAACCAGGACGGGGCGCGGCTGGATTGCCAGCGCGTGTCGCCCGTACTGCGCGACCTCAATGCCCTCGATTTGAACGACATCATATTGCTCTTCGTGTAGCCAAGCAGAGACTAGCGCGTGCATCTCGGCGCTTTCGAGCCGCAGCGCCATGTCCGGCAGCGGCGTCGACAGCGTGTCGCGCAGGCGGGCGAGGGGGATGCGCGCCGGCGCGGGCACGGTGGCCACGCGGCGGCAGAGCGTTTGCAGCGGGCCCAGATCAGGTGCGGCGGCGGAATCGTGAAAGGCGAGCAGGTCGATAGTGTGGCGCTGGGCGAGGCGGCGGATGAGATTGAAATTGCGCAGCGTCGTCCCCTGGTGGGGCGGGTGGGGCAGCTGCGGGGTGATGAAGAGGAGATTCATGGCAGACCGGCGGACGGCGTGGCTAGGTTCCGTTGACATTTGACAATTAGGCCCTCACCCCGGCCTTTCTCCCACCGTAGGCTTAGCTTTACCCACAAGTCGCCACCGAGGCTCAGCGCATCGCAGGCCAAGCAAAACCCCACCCCCAACCCCCTCCCCGCCAGCAAGGAGGGGGCTTCTGTTGACTCGTTAATTCTGCGACTGTTCTGTGACATCGTCCGCTCGATAAACAAAGCGAGGCAATTACTTTACGACCAGTTCATCAACCAGTCACCCTTCCCCTGATGTCGGGGGAAGGGCCGGGGATGGGGGTTCTTCTCTGCCCTCCCCGCTTTGCTGCTCCCTCCTCCTACTTATGGGTAAAGGTAAGCAGAATGGGAGAGGGGAGCAGAAGGCTCCCTTCTCCCACGCGTGGGGGAAGGGTTGGGGATGGGGGCGCTGCACACCATCCATATTCGGGCCGTTGAGGCTCAGGGCTCGTCTTGCTTCACCCCACCGCCCGTTCGTAGACGGCCAGCGTATCGCGGGCGGCCTTTTCCCAGCTAAAGTGCCGGGCCCGTTCGAGCCCTTTCTGGCGCAGCTCGGTGTGCAGGCGGTCGTCCGTGAGTAAGCGGTGCAGGGCGACGGCGATCTCCTCGTGGTTTTGCGGGTCGACAAGCAGCGCGGCGTCGCTGACGACTTCGGGCAGGCTGCTGATGTTGCTGACCACGGTGGGCGTGCCGCAGGCCATCGCCTCCAGTGGCGTCAGCCCAAAGCCTTCGTAGTGGGCGACGTGAACGTGGCAGCGCGCACCGACATAGAGCTGCCACAGGTCGTCATCCGAGATGCGCCCCAGAAAATGAGCCCGCCCATCCAGCCTGAGCTCCTGCATGGTCGCCAGCGTTTCTTCGTATAGCCATCCAAAGCTACCGGCAATGGCCAAATCGACATCGTCTAGGTGGTACTTGTCGATCAGGTAGCGAAAGGCGTGCAGCAGCCCGTCGACGTTCTTGCGCGGCTCGACCGTGCCCACGCAGAGGATGTAGGTTTCGGGCAGGCGAAATTTCTGGGTCACGACGCGGCGCGTTTCTTCGAGCGGCAGGGGCTGCAGGCGGTCGTCCACCGCTTCGTAGATCACGCTGACTTTGCTCTCGCGCACGCCGAGCTGGGCGCACAAATCCTGCTTGGTGCTTTCGCTGGGCACGATGATGTGGCGCGCCCGCAGGGCCGCGCGGTCGATCTGGCCGTAGTAGGCGGCGCTGCGTTCGGTAAGAAAGTGGGGCCAGTGTAGAAAGGCCAAATCGTGCACGGTGATGACGCGCGGCAGGCGGGCATAGAGCGGCGGGATAAAGTCCGTGCTGTGCATCAGGTCCAGCCCCTGGGGGACGAGCTCCAGGGGCAGCATTGCCTGTTCGAGCCGGCTCTGCACCGGGGCGTAGAGCGTTTGGCGCTGAAAGCCCGCGTGTTCGATCACCGGCTCGCGGTGGCGGCGGTGCTGAAAGATCACGTACTCGTTCCGGGGGTCGATCTGCGCGAGGGCGTGGACGAGGTTGTGCGTATATTTGCTGATGCCGGCGGGCTGGTGGTGCATCAGCCGCGCGTCGATGCCGATTTTCATAAGGGAGGCCAACCGAACTGTTCACCGCCAAGATGTGGAGGAGCCGCGTAGGGGCGCAAGAGAGAAACTGTCTCTGCGCTCTCCGCGCCCCCTGTGTTGGGACATTTTCTGCGAAAATTGTAGCAGCGCGCTGGGTGTCGGTCAAGCGAGAGGGGGAAGGAACAGCAGTTCTAAATTTGAGCATTTACGGAAAAAGACTGGCCACGAATTGCACGAATCACACAAATTTTGGAGAGCGACCCACCGACCCTTTGTGTAATTGGTGCAATTCGTGGCAAATTTTCTTGGCGACATACGCCAAATTTGGAATTGCTGGGGAAGGAAGATTCTGAAATGCTGTAAAACCTGCGTAGCTGGTGCGGAAATTATGTGTTACAATGGTCGATGAAAAGATGAGATAGAGAGCCGCGAATGCAATCCGCGTTTCGCGGCCTTTAGAGATATAGGGCAACCCACTTATGGACGTGACACAACTGGCGCAAATGGTGAGCTGGCTCGACGAGGAGCACCGGCGTGACCGCGCGGAAATCGCGCGTCTGCAGCAGCGGCTGGAGGCGCAGTCCGCGGACGTAATTGAGCAGGCGCGGCGCATTCAGGATTTAGAGGGGCGGCTGGCTAACACGCAAGCGCACTTCTCGCGCTTCAATCAGGTGGACAGCGCGATCCAGAACACCAAGACGGAGCTGGTCTCGCTGGTGGAGCGGGGCGAGGAGGCGCGCGTGCAGTTCCAGCGCGAGATCGAGCGCTCGCGGCTGGGCGACCGTGAAGCGCTGAGCCGCGAGATCAGCGAGGTGCGCCGCGAGCTGCCGCGTATCAACCGGCTGGAGGAATCGCTGGACGTGCGCGTGGTCGAGGATGAGCGCTTGTCTGAGCTGATTATCGGCGTGCGCAATCAGATTGGCGGGCTGGCCAAGGAGATTGAGGAGCGGACGCGCCAAATCCCCTTCCTGGCCGAGCAGCGCACGAGCGACACCAAACGCATCGCCCAGCTCCAGCAGGAGACGGTCGAGCTCTTTAAGCGCATCGAGGCCCAGGTGGGCCGCCTCGGCGTGATCGAGGAGGACGTGCGCCGCACGGCCACCGAAGCCGAGAAGGTTCCGCCCCAAGTAGACGAACTGCGCGAGAAGCAGGAAGCCTTTATGGAGCGCACCCGCGTCATGGTGGTGGATCGCGAGCAGGTGATCAACCGCTGGCAGGAGGTGATCGAGGAGCAGAAGACGCTCGTCTCGCAGGCCCACCAGCGCGTGCAGAGCTTTGCTCAGCAGATTGATGTCGCGCGCCGCTCCGTCAGCGAAATCCAGGAGTTCAAGGATATGGTCCTGCGCGAGCAGAGCCAGGTGCAGGAGCTACAGCGCCTCTCCGAAGAGCGTTTGCGCCGCGAGATGGACGAATTTCGCGAGGAATTTGAGAAGCAGCGCCGCCGCGGCGATCTGCGGCAGGAGCATCTTTGGTCCGAGCAGGAAAAGTATAACGAGAGCGTGCTGGAGAATTTCCCACCGCTGCGCCACGACATTCAGAAGGTCGACCGGCTGATGCAGGAGCTGTGGAAGCTGCAGGAGAGCTACAGCAACTACTTCCTCGGCAGCGCCCAGGTGTGGGTGGACGGATTGGATCAGGCCCTGCGCCAGCGCGAGGAGGTGGAGCGCAACCTCGAAGAAAACTGGCAGCGCCAGCAGCGCAACGCCGAGCTCTACGCCAACAACAACGCCCCGCGCCTGTCCGGCATCACGACGGGCGAGCCGCCGATTGCGAACAATGCGCGCAACGGTCGCAATGGTCGCGTCAACGGCAACGCGCGTTAGTTGAGCAAGGGAGCAGGGGGCAGAGGAGCAAGGGAGAAGTAACTCAATCCCAAACTCCCAAACTCCCAAACTCCCTTGCTCCCAAGCTCAAACCATGCGCGTCATCGGCACAGCGGGCCACGTCGACCACGGGAAGTCGACGCTGGTGCGCACCCTCTCCGGCATTGATCCCGACAGGCTGCAGGAAGAAAAGGCCCGCGGCCTCACCATCGATCTCGGCTTTGCCTGGGCCGACCTCCCCGCAACAAACAATCTCGCCCCGCAGTCCATCGGCATTATCGATGTACCGGGCCACATCGACTTTATCAAAAATATGCTGGCGGGCGTCGGCGGTATCGACGCGGCGCTGCTCGTGATCGCCGCCGATGAGGGCGTGATGCCGCAGACGCGCGAGCACTTGGCCATTCTTGACCTGCTCGCCGTGCCCACGGGCGTGGTCGCGCTGACCAAGTGTGATCAGATCGACGATCCCGAATGGCTCGACCTGATCGAACTCGATGTGGCCGAAATCGTTCGGGGGACGGGGCTGCGCAATGCGCCGATTCGCCGCGTTAGCGCGCAGACGGGCGCGGGGCTGGATGATCTGCGTGTGGCGCTGGCCCAAACGCTGGGCGAGCTGCCCGCGCGTCGCCACCGCGCGCGACCGCGCCTGCCCGTGGATCGCGTCTTCTCGCTCAGCGGCTTTGGCACGGTGGTAACGGGCACGCTGAGCGACGGTGAGTTTAGCGTGGGCGACGCCGTGGAGCTGCTGCCGAGCGGGCGCGGCGCACGCATCCGCGGCCTGCAGTCGCACAAGCAGGCCATCGAGCGCGCCGAGCCGGGCACTCGACTGGCTGTTAATTTGAGCGGAGTGGATAAAGACGAGGTCACGCGTGGGGAGGTGGTGGCCAAGCCGGGCACGCTGCGCCCCACCACGTTGATCGACGTATCCATTCGCGTCGTCCAAGATAGCTTGATCGACGATAGCGTGGGGGCCGTAAAGGCGCTAAAGCACAATCAGGCCGTGGATTTTTTTTGCGGCGCGGCAGAGATTCCGGCGCGCGTGCGGCTGCTGGGCGCGGAGTCGCTGGCCCCGGGCGAAACGGGCTGGCTCCAGCTGCGCCTCGCACGCCCGGCGGTTGTCGCGCCCGGTGATCGCTTTATCCTGCGCCAGCCATCGCCCAGCCTTACGCTCGGCGGCGGCACTGTGCTGGATGCGCACCCGCGCCGCCGCTGGAAGCGCTTCAACCCCGCCGTTATCCAGCGCCTGGCGACCTTGGCGCAGGGCACGCCGGACGAAATTTTGCTGCAAACGCTGGCGCGCGCCCAATTTCTAAGCGAAGCCGACCTGATTGAACAGAGCGGCCTGGACGTGGAGCGCGCGCGGTCGACGCTGGCCGAGCTGCGCCGAAACGACGCGCTGATCGAGCTGGCGGTGGGCGGGTCGACGCTGGTGGCGCATGAGACGTGGCAGGCGGTGGGGCGGGCGCTCTCGACGCTGCTGGCCGAGTTTCACGCGCAGCAGCCGCTGCGCCGCGGCATGGCACGCGGGGAGTTGCGCAGTCGCCTGCAGCAGCGTGTGGGGCGCGATCTGCCCGTGCGCCTCTTCAATGCGCTGCTCGAGCGCGCCGCCAGCGTGGAGGGCGCTCAACAGTTGGTAACGGATGATGAGTGGGTGTGGCTGTCAAGTTTCGAGGTGACTTACAGCCCGGCGCAGCAGCAGCGCGTGGAGCGGACGTTGGCAGCTTTTGCCCAAGCGCCCTTCGCGCCACCCAGCGAAGTCGAAACGCTCGGGCTGCTGGGCGGCGAGGAGGCGCTGTTGACTTCGCTGATCGAGCGGGGCGATCTGGTGCGCACGGGCGGCGTCCTGTTTCGCACGCAGGATTTCGCCCTGCTAACGGACAAAGTCACGGGCTATCTGCAGCAGGCGGGCTCCATTACGCTGGCGCAGACGCGCGATCTGCTGGGGACGAGCCGCAAATTTGCACAGGCGGCGCTGGAGGAGCTGGACGCGCGCCGTCTCACGCGGCGCGACGGCGACGAGCGGGTGCTGCGTTGAGGCCTGCTGATCAAGACGCTACTGACTGGGCAGCGAATCGACGTGGGGAAGCTGGGCGCGTTGCGCCAGCTGGACGGCATCGGTAATCTCGATGCACTGGTAGCGGACGCGCGCGGCCTTGCTGCGAACAAATTCGCGCATGAGGACGCCGACGTTTTCGCGCGAAGTGTTGAGCTCGCGGGCAAGGGTGCTAAAATCGGCGTCTTGAATTGTGCCGTTGCGATAGCGGGTGCGCTGGAGCAGCAGCGTGGCCAGATGTTGCGGCAGCGGCAAGGTCGCCGCGGGCAGAATCGGCTGGAGATGCGTGCCAAGGTCCAGGGCTTCGTGTGTGGGGTGGTGGGTAGTATTCATGAGCAAAGTGTAATCCAAATTCTTGCAAAGCACAATGAACATTTGGGTACTAAAAAGATATATTTCAAAAAGCCCGCGGATTTTCAAATCCGCGGGCTTTTCGGTCGATCGGTCAAACTTTAGTCAGATTCGTTTGTTGGGTGAGGAAAAGCGACAATCACGGCCCAAGCAATGTGGGTTGAGCTAGACGGCCTGGGGCCGTGATGGTCACTTGGGAACGTCTGGCTTGCGCCCTACGGCTGAATCCGAATCACCGCCGCCTCTTCACCTTCCTCGGCGCCGCCCTGGAAGAGAATCAACAGGCCGCTTTCGCTGCTGTTGACGGTGGAGCCGGTGTCGATGATGGTGAGGTTGTCGCTCTCGCGGTACGGGATCGTCGTCGCGCCGATGCCGCCCTCTTCAAAGAGGCCGAGATAGCGTTCACCCAGCGGGGCAATCGTCAGCAGTTCGGTCTCGTCCGTGACGGAGCCGCCGCCAAAGGCCCCCCCGTCGCCGAAGTAGATGTCGACGGCAAAGCCCTGCATGTCAATCGGCTGACCGGCTGCCGAGATGTCCAGCCCGATCTGATCGCCACAGAAGATCAGCACGTTATTGGCGCTGTTCGTGATGTGATCGGTGAAGAAGAAGGCCGTGGACGCGCCCGTCGCCAAGTCCTGCACGTAGGTCACGTTGCGACCGTCGTCGAAGGCAAAGCCGAGCGGGAAGTTGAAGACGGCGTAGTCAAACGTACCGTCCCGGTCCACGTCGAGATCAAACTCGTAGGAGGCGGGCGCATTGGCGTGCGTGGTGCGCTCCCAGGAGTTGACGGCGAAGGTCATCACAAAGGAATCGGTGGGGCCGCAGAAGCCGGCGGGCACGGGGAAGGTGGCGTAGCCGACGTAGCGGAAGTCCGGCTGCGGGCTTTGCGTGCCGGGGTCGCCTTCGGGCAGATCGCCGCTGGAGGCGATCAGCGAGTAGGTCTCCACGCGCGCCTCGCCCAGGCCGTAGTTAACGAGGCGGATGAAGTCGCCGCGATCAAAAGCGCGGACGCGGCTGCCCCGGCGCGGCAGGATGTGCCACGGCAGGTGGATATCGTTCTCGCCGGAGCGCAGGTAGATCCAGCCGTCAAATTCGAGGTCCGTCAGCAGTTCACCGTTGTCGCCGTTGGCGCCGGAGTTCAGCGTCCACTCCGGCAGGTTGACGGAGACGATCTGGAACTCAACATCAAAGGTGCGGCTGCTGTTGGCGGGCACGGAAATCTGCGAGCGCGTGCGAATGCGCACGGCGTCACGCATTTCATCCAGCTCGCTGCGGAATTGAGGTTCGATGCTGAAGCTCTGCGTTTGGTTGGAGTAGTTGCGAACCAAGATCGTGCGCGTCACGGTGTCGAAGCGGGTCGTGAAGTCATCAAAGCCAAGCGAGATGGCCGCGTTGAGCGTGTCGTTGTCCCACGCCGCCGCCGTGGCCTCCACCGCGCGGTCCACGCGCACCTCGCCGCCGCCGATGCGGGTGATCTCCGCCGTATCCGGCACTGGCTCACCCAGGCGAATGCGGCTCTTGATGTCCGTCTCCGCCGTGTTGATCAGCACGTTCTTGATCTCCGCGGGCAGCCGATCTGGATAGGCCTGAATCAGCAGCGCCGCCGAGCCAGCGACCATGGGCGCCGCGCCGGAGGTGCCGCCAAAGGGATCAACGCCGTCACCGCTGCCGGCAACCGCCGAGATCGAAGCGCCGGGCGCGCCAATTTCGGGCTTGATCAGGCTGTCGTACTGCATCGAGGGGCCGCGTGACGAGGAGCCGACCATCGAGCCAACCAGCGGGATGCCGCGGGCTGGATCAAAGCGCACCACCGTGTCGGGCAGGCCAGCCCGAAGCGCATCGGCGGCGGCCTGGCTAATCATGTAGACAGGAATTTCGATGGGCTCATCGCCGCCGTCGCCGCCGGCAAAGGGCTCGCTGGCGTCCACGAGGCCAATCAACCCAAGCTCGCCGCCAGCCAACGTGATGTTCACCGCCTTGAGCGTAAAGTTACACAAACCCCGGTCAACCAGCACGATAAAGCCGCTGAGATCGGTCTCAAACGGTTCGCAGCCAAAGAGGTTGCCGCCGTTGCCGTCGCCGTAGACGACCGGCCCTTCGATGGTCTCCGTCAGCGGGACGGACCAGGGCTGGAAGACGGCCTCGTAGTCGCCGACCACCGCTTCGGGAGCCAGCACCTGCATTACGGCCTGAATAGCGGAGGGAACCTGCGTCTGCGCCACGGAAAGGGCGCTGGGCGCGGCGGCGGGCGAGCCGGTGATGTAGGGCTTGTCCGCGCTGTTGCCCGCTGAGGCGACCGTCAACACGCCGAGCAGGCTGGCGTTGTCCACGGCCTGTGACAGATCATCGTCAAAGGCCTGGCCGTAGGGCGAACCCAGAGACATATTGATGATATCGACTGCATCCTCAAAATCGCCATCGGCGTCGGGATCGAGGGCGTAATCCATGCCCAGAATCAGCGCGACACCGGAGCAGCTTGTCGAGACGGAGGAACAGACCTTCACGGCGTGCAGATCCACATTCGGAGCCACGCCGCGCTCGCCGCCAATGATATCCGCCACGTGCGTGCCGTGCCCGCGTTCGGGGCCATCGTCGATGGGATCGGGATCGGGACGCTCGCCGCGCGCTTCGATCTCCTCAAACTGTCCATCCTCATCCACGTCGAAGCCGGGCCAGTTGCTGCCCACGAAGTCAAAGCCCGCCACCACCCGGTCGGTGGGGAAGGTGCCTTCTTCGATTACGCGCGGGTCGTTGTTTTCGAACTCTTCCACATCGCCGGAGCCGCCAAAGGCCACGTGCGTGTAGTCGATGCCGCTATCGAAAACGGCCACGGTTACGCCCGTGCCGTCGAAGCCGCTCTCCTGCACTTCGGTTGCGCCGATGTAGGGGACGGTCTCTTCCAGATCGTAGGTGTAATCTTGGATGTAGCGAATGGAGAGGACGTTGGGGTCGGTGGCGAGCTGCGTCAGCGCGGAGGCGTCCACGTTGAGCATGACGGCGTTGAGCGCCTTGGAGACCTGGCCGAGCAGCTCCACGTTGGCGTCCAGCGAGCTGGCCAAATCGAGGACGCTCGCCTGTTGGGCGGCAATCGTCGCTGCTTGCGCGTCGATCACGGATTGCGCGTTGGCATCGCTGGCGCTGACGCCGTTGGCGGCAACTACGGCCAGCGGATCGGCGGCCAGGTTGAGGATCACGCGCTGTGGGCCGCGGGCCGAAAGGAAGCTCCCCTGAAGTTGGGAGGGGACAATGCCCGCTTCATCCATGCGCATGGCGTCGAGCTGCGCGGCGTTGAAATCGAGCGCCGTGGTGCGGTCGGCGGCGGAGATGTCACCGATGCGGCTGCGGTTCACGCGCTCCGCCGAAATTTCGACGTCAAGCGAGCCGGTCTCCAGCGTTTCTTCGTCGGGGGAGGGCGGAACGGTACCGCCACCGTCGTCATCATCGGCAACGACCAGCGGCAGGTAGATTGGCCCACCCGATGGTTCCCCTTCTTGGGCGAGCAGCGGCGAAATGCTGGACAGCGTTAGCGCCACGATCGCCAGTAGGGCGAAAAGAGGTCTCTTCATTGAACGTCTCCTGTAGAACTATAAAATTGAGAAAAACGAATGTGAAGGTCTGTGGGGAGGACGGCGTGGGGGTCAGTGGCAGACTGGAATTACAGTATATTATCTTGCGTGATCGCGCAAACTGCGCATACGTTGTTTCGGGGCGATACGCGCTCAATATCTGTGCAAACGGCCAAATCGTATATCAATCACAGGTGAAGTTTAATGTTCGGAGGGGCTTTGCGCGTCAAGAAAGACGTGCTGTTGGCGGTAACTGTAGGTTAGCCCTCTTGGCTGTTGCCGTCGAGTAGCTCGGCCACCCGCTCGGCGGTCAAGCCCATTACGTCGGCGATGGTGGCCACGTCAATGCCATGTTCGTACATGGCGCGCATGGTGTCGATTCGGTTCTGCTCGATGCCGCGCTCGATGCCGCGCTCGATGCCGCGCTCGATGCCTTCGGCAAAGCTTTCTTCCCGTATCTGCTTGCGTTCTCGTTCAAGTGCTGTTAACAACATGCTGCGTACCTCCTCTTTATTCTCAATCGCCCGCGCCAGCGAGCCGTATTCGCTTTCATCGACGCGCCCGTGCAGGGCCAACTGCCGAAACCAGTTCAGGAAGAGGTCCAGCGCTTCCCGGTCGCTCTCCTCATCGTAAAGCTGGAGCAACTCCGTGTTGAGCAGGTTGAGATCGTAGTGCGCCTCGACCAGAAAGAGCGTCGAGATGATGTTGCCGATGCCCAAGAGCTGGTTGAGCGTGAACTCGTTCTCAGCCAGCTTGAGATAGCCAAAATTCACCCGGTAGTCGCCCAGCGGCGGGTAGGGCTCCACCAGGTCGACCATCTGCGTGGGAGCCGTCCAGCGCGCATCGCCATTGTACAACACAATCGGCAAAATGGCGGGCATCCGCTCTATCTTGCGCAGAGGCTGCTGCTGCAGGTAGTCCAGGTAGATACTGCTTATGTAGTTCAACACGCGCACGGCCATAAAGCGCGGCACGGTGGATTGAAACTCAATAAGCGTGTAGATCAGGACTTCGCGCTCGCTACCGTCTGGATGCACTATCGGCACGCGATAGAGGATGTCGCTCTCGGTCTCCTTGTAGTGGTCGGAGATATAGGATTTGTCGAGCCGCTCGGCGCGGGCAAAGTCGAGCCGCTGCACCCACGCTTCCTCCACAAAGGTCTCAACAAGCTGACGGAAGATGGTGCGGTTGCTAAACAGCCGCTTGTAGCCGCTATCGTGGATGTTCATGCAGAGAGTTTATTCACAACGTGTGGAATTGTCAACTGCATGAACGCTCACACAAAAACAGTGGATCAACTGCCTATAATTTGAGTTCAGAATTGAGTTGTTTAGCAGCGTTATACAGGAGACCCCACCATGCGTTATGAAAACCCCAGCCGCAAAGTCGATCGCCTCAAGCGCGTCACCAACGTACCGGAGCAGGACGAGAATCCGCGCGTGCCGCCCGGCCAGTTTGTCACCGAGCGCTTTCCCGTGCTCCATTACGGCGAAACGCCCCGCCACGCCCTGCTCGACCGCTGGGACTTTCGCGTTTTTGGCCTGGTAAAAGAGGAAAAGAGCTTCTCGTGGGATGAGATTAGAGCCATGCCCGCCAAGACGCAGACGGTGGACATCCACTGCGTCACCCGCTGGAGCAAGCTGGATACGACGTGGACGGGCATTCCGTGGCGCGAATTTATCCAGCACCTCGACATCAAGCCCGAAGCCACGCACGTGATGGTGCACGCCGAGAACAACTTTACCACCAACATCGCGCTGGACGTGCTCGACGACGACGATACGATGCTCGCCTACCGCTACAACGGCCAGCCGCTGGACATCGAGCACGGCTACCCGTTGCGCATGCTCGTGCCCAAATACTACTTCTGGAAGAGCGCCAAGTGGATTCGCGGACTCGAATTTATGGCTGAGGATCGCCCCGGCTTTTGGGAGCGCGCCGGCTACCACATGCGCGGCGAGCCGTGGGCCGAGGAGCGCTTTAGCTAAAAGATTTGTTCTGCATCTGCTCCCGGCGTACGGGCACGCCATGGCGTGCCCGTACGCCGGGAGCAGATTCTCAACTTCCCTCCGCCATTTGACTCCCTCCCTCGCCAAAATTTAAGACGTTTGCCCGAACAAAGGCAGCACCCCGTATGGTAGGATGGCGCAATCACTGTCGCCATTCATCACCGCTAGGAAGCCCCATGCTCGCCACCGTCCACAGCTGTGCCGTCGTTGGCCTCGACGCCGCGCCGATCCACGTCGAAGTCGACATCGCCAGCGGGCTGGAAAAGACGACGGTCGTCGGCCTACCGGATGCGGCGGTGCGCGAGAGCGGCGAGCGGGTGCGCGCCGCCGTCACCAACAGCGGCTTTTTCTTTCCCCAACACCGCCTCACGATCAACCTCGCCCCCGCTGACGTGCGCAAGGAAGGCCCCGCCTACGACCTGCCCATTGCCCTCGGCCTGCTCGCCGCCGCTCGCCAGCTCCCCGTCGAGGCCATCTTTAACGACGCGCTTGAGGGCGCGCTCATCGTCGGCGAGCTGGGGCTGGACGGCAGCGTGCGCCACGTCAGCGGCGCGCTGCCCATGGCGACGGCGGCGCGCGGGGCGGGCTTCTCGCGGCTCTTCGTCCCCGCCGTGGATGCGCCCGAAGCCGCGTTGGTCGAAGATGTGGAGGTCTATCCCGTCGAGTCGCTGGTCGGGCTGGTCAAGCATTTGAGCGGCGAACAGCCCATCGAGCGCTACATCAACGACTTCTCGTTTGATGATGAACCGGAGAATTCTTTTCCAGTTGACTTCTGCGATGTAAAGGGGCAGGAATCGGTGAAGCGGGCGTTGGAAATTGCCTGCGCCGGCGCACACAACGTGCTTTTGAAAGGCCCACCCGGCGCGGGCAAGACGCTGCTGGCCCGCGCGCTGCCCTCGATTTTGCCGCGGCTCACCCTGCGCGAAGCCATGGACATCACGCGCATCTACTCCATCGCCAACGCGCTGGAGGGGGACGAGCCGCTCGTGCGCACGCGACCGTTCCGTGCGCCCCACCACACCATCTCGCACGCCGGGCTGGTCGGCGGTGGCAAGTGGCCCTCGCCCGGCGAGATTTCGCTGGCCCACCGCGGCCTATTATTTTTTGACGGAATGCGAAAACCCTATGGAGGGAGCATTTAATCTCGTGGTGCTAGTCGTGAACCAGTTTGGGGGTATGAAGCTCTAAGCCTCGGGCCCTTTAGAATCGGCATCTTTGGTAGGGCTGAATTTTTTCGGCCCCGCTTCAAGCATGGCCTGCTCGTACCGCTTCAGCTCTTCGAGGTCAATCAACCACACTCCCCCGAATTTTTGGGCTTTGACCGTTCCCTGTGCGGCCAAATGCCGAATATGGTCGAGCGAGTAATGCGACTCTTCCACTGCTTGCCGTAGAAGTACCCAGTTGTCCATGATCTAGTCCAGTGTTCACGGTTCCGTTTTTGTAATGCAAGCATACCAGATGCCTGCCGTGATGACTAAGAACGGAACGTCAGGCTTGTCACGACAACGAAACTAGCCTGACACATTCCCTACCGGCGGGTAGTGTTTCTCAAGCAATTCCCGTATCTCCTCTACCATTCTGGTATCGCGGGAGGCGCAACTGATTTTGATCCGACGATGGAGGCTGGCCGGAAGGTCGAGCGTAAGCCGCTTGGTTCCCTCGGTTGCCCGATGCTGCACCCATTGCTCAGCCTGGGCCTTCGCCTTCTGCTGCGGCTCTGCTTTCCGATGTGTAGGCTTTGCCCCGAAACTTACCTTCTTGCTCATGCCGCTACCCCCTTTACTGGACGGTGTTGCGTTCCCAACGCTAGCACCTCGTCAAGTAACCCCATAATTTCCTGGCTTGCCGCACTTGACGGATCGATTTCCAGCACAGTGCTACCACTGGCGGCACTTTCAGCAAAAGACACGCGCTGGGCGATGGATTGGGACAACACCGGCAACGGATGTTCTGTCAGGGCATCCGTCACATCCCGGCCTATCGCCGTATTGACGATTCTGCGATTTACCACAAAGGCGCTTTTCTGTTTTTCTTTAAATACGCTTGCCTCCCGCAGAAGCTCGGTGATTTCCCTGGCTGCCCACACATCGTAGGGTGACGGTTGCACCGGAATTAGAACAACATCCGCAGCCAATATGGCAGCACGGGCGAGTTCGTTGACCCGCGGTGGGCCATCAATGACGATGTCATCAAAATGCTCGATATGGGCTTGAAGTTCTTTGTGCAGGTTCCGGGTGGGCAGCCCAATGACGGGTAGCTCCATCTCGGCATCCCGGCATGAGGACCAATCCAGCGCACTACCCTGCGGGTCGGCGTCCACGAGCAGCACCTTCCGGCCTTTGAGGCGCAGGCCTACGGCGAGATGAACCGCCAGCGTGGTTTTCCCCACGCCACCCTTCTGGTTCAGTAAAGCCGTAATCATGGTTATCCGTAATTATGTTTTTGCAGAAAAGCAGGAAAACGTTACGGATGAATTAATGAAGCACGGTTTAGTGCAAACACGTCAACAAGGAATGGCGAAATGCCTGATTTACGGAATTACAGAGCAGCAGAAATACAGATCTCCTGCAATACGGAAAACCGTTTTCCCAGTTTTACCTGTTTCTAAATTAACGTGAATGTAGTTTTGCAGCTTTCTGTATCGACGTTTTCACTGCATTCTGTTTTTCTGTGTTCGTGGAAATTCGTCTTTCTCCTTTTGTCCATTGCTGTATTTACGATAGCTCAATGAAGCGGGCGTAAGACCATGAATATCGCGCAAGCCAAGCAGATTGCCGTGGAAGATGTTCTTAGACATTACGGGCACGAGCCAGTTCGCCGGGTCCGCGACGACATTTGGTACTGCTCGCCCTTTCGTATGGAAAACGTCCCATCGTTCAAGGTATTTGAGCCGGGCAACGTCTGGTACGACCACGGGGAAGGGGAGGGGGGTGGCATTATCGAATTGATGCAGCGCCTGCTGGCAACCGACTCGGTTCGAGACTGCTTGGAGGAGCTGGCACGGCTCAACTCCGGTGCATCTGTTGAAAAGAGCCGGGTTGTAGCGAGGGCACAATCGATGCCAAAGCGCGATGAAGAACCATCGGGCATGGAAGTGGGTCGCATCGGTGTTTTGGAGAATCGGGCACTGACTGGCTATTTGAAAAAGCGCGGCATTTCAAAGCGTGTCGCGGAGCGCTACGTGCAGGAAATCCATTACAGCCATGGAGGTAAACAATACTTTGCGCTGACTTTCCCAAACGATGCTGGTGGCTACGAGTTGCGAAATCCATATTATCAGGGAACCTTTGGCCGGAAAGCAATTAGCACCATATGGCCGGAAAACACTTACGACCGTGACCAGGAAACCGTTGCACCGGCTGTTTTTGAAGGATTTAGCGATTTTCTGTCGGCGCTGGAATATTATGGGGTGGAAGCATCCCGTCAGCCCGTCATTATTATGAATTCGGCCTCGATGCGTGAACAGGCAGTTGAAGCCATTCAAGGAATGGGAGCAAGCAAAATCTACCTGTATTGCGACAACGACAAAACGGGTAAGGAGTTGGCTGCTTACTTTCATGAACAGCTTCCAAATGTTGAGGTACTGGACAAATCGGACTTGTACGAGGGTTACAAGGACTTCAACCAGTTTCTTGTTGGAATGAACACCAAAGCCCGTGCCGCCTAGTATGTTTCTTTTCAACCGCTAATGGCTGGGTTGAACGCGACAATTGTGATATTGATTTCAACATCAATGTAGTTGCTGTGGAATCGTTCTAATTTCTATAGATAACTTCTTAACTTCAGAGCAGAAATTCGTATTGTTTTTCAATGACTTATGGAAGCTATCATAAGAAATTCGGGGCTTTACGTAAGGAATTCGGGGAATGCATCGTAAGTTTTTCGGGTCGTAACGTAAGGAATTCGGGGTAAAAAAGTGACTCATTTTTCGAGTTATCCACATCTGGTCATTTGGTTCTGTAAGTTTTTCGGGGCGGCAACCGATTATAAGGAATTCGGGGCAAGAGCCAGACCTGGAAAAATAGAGGAGAACATCCACAAATGTCAGTAATTCTGTGGCTTTCGGAACTGGAAGTCTGGAACGTAAGTTTTTCGGGGTTTGGTTATTGTAAGTTTTTCGGGGCCTTCACGAGACAACGACAGTCTTTTCCTTCAATTAGTACGTAACGTAAGTTTTTCGGGGAAGAACGATTGGTTTGCAGAAACTGAAAGTGTAAGTTTGCAATCGGGCAAAACTTACGATAGGACGGGTAAGCTGACAGGGCAGGTTAGGGATGGCACTTACCGTAGCACAACGAAGCAATCTCGACGGTTTTCCCAAAGCCGGGGAGATGATCCAGCTGCGTAGTTCGGCGAAACTCACGCTGCATGACCGTCGTGTTCTGAACCTGCTTGTTGAACATGCAGGCAGCCGTATCGCGGGGGAGGGGCAGCATACAATTCCTATCAGGCATTTACGCAGCCCGGAGCATAAGGGTGGCGAGATGGTGCGCGACAGCATCATTAAGCTGATGACCACTCTGGTCGAAGTGCCAACCGTCGATGCCAATGGCAATGCGGCTACGCTGCGCACGACGCTGCTTGCCTCGACGACTACCACGGATGACGAATCCAAACCGGACGGCGTCGTAACTTATCGCTTCTCGAAAGAAATGTGCGATATTCTGTTGCGCTCGCGCTATTGGGGCCGGATCAAGACGTTCGTCATGTTTGCTTTTACCTCGAAATATGCCCTGACCCTTTATGAAAATTTGTGTTTGCGGCGCAATCTCGACAAGACCGAGGCGGAATTCGACCTAGAAACATTCCGTAACATGCTAGGTATTCCCAAGGGGAAATTGAAAGGATTTCCCCAGATGAAACAATCGGCGATTACACCGGCCGTCGAGGAGATTAACGCACTTTCGGATTTCAACGTAGCGGTCGAGCCGGTGCGCAAGGGAGGGCAGCAACGGGGAAAACTGCTGGGATTCCGCGTGGCGTGGGAGTGCAAATCACCCGATGCCTGGAAAAATGTGCTTGATGAACTCGGACGCCCCAGGATTGGAAGAAAGGCACGGATTCGTGGGGAGGTTGAAACTATAAAGAAGGCTGCATGAGCGGTTGCACGACCGTCACGGGTGAAGAGAAAAGCAGCTTTTCTTTACCGAAGCCGAATTTTGCCTTCACCCACAAGTATTGAAGGGTGTAGGTTGTGTTTTGATCGAATACTTTTGAGGATGCAAAGAGACTTTTTTGGCTGGCATGAATTGAAAAGCGAGCTTGATGCGAAGGGTTCGCTGCCGACCTTCAAACCCCGCGAAATTTGGTGGTGTTGCATCGGGATAAATGTAGGTCACGAGGAGAATGGAAAAGGCCGGATGTTTCACCGGCCTGTACTTATCATCAAGAAATTCAACCATCGCCTGTTTTGGGGTATCCCGCTCTCGACCAAACGCAAGAACAAACCACACTACCACAATTTCAAGTTTTTGGGCCGCGCGCAAAGCGCAATGCTTACGCATCTGCGACTGTATGACAGTCAGCGTTTGATGGATAAGATGGGGCGATTGGCCGAAGCCGAGTTTCGTACTATTAGCAAAAAACTGAAAGGTTACCTGCCATAAAAAAAGCCCCGTCACCGGGGCTTTTACTCCTTCTCCAAAGAGAAGGTATTGTGACTTACGTCAAATTGTGAGTAAATAATACCGTATTTCCTTACCTCTTTCAAGCCCTCTCTTGATAACCTCGCTGCTTTCTGCGTTTGGCGGTTTTGTGTAACATCTCTGCGCCTTCTCCTGGCCCTTCGATAGGCATACTCTGCTCACCGCCAAAGCGAAATAAAGGTCTTAACTATGGCTACTACTATCGCTGCATGGGGAATTCTTGCAGGGCCATCCTGGACAGGATGAAGTGAAGCTCAGCTTTTACTCGGCTTCAGAACAAATGAAAAGCCTCACCGAGCGTACTTACCAACGGGGATTAAGAGAACTTCTGAATAAAGAATTCCTGTACCGGAGTCCGGTTGACGGGGTTTTTTATGTGAATATCCGCTTCATGTTCAATGGAGACAGACTAGCCTTCGTCAAAGGTTACCAACGCAAGGGATCGGCGGTGCAGGCTGAACTAGGGTTTGAGTAAGACGCGCCGAAGCCTAACAGCTAATATCATTGGTAAATGAAGGTTTAAGATTTTGCTGGTCAAGTGTTGATGATGGTGTTAGGCATTTATTTCAAGCGAACGCTTGCACGCCGTGAAAAAGAATCTCCTTGTAATCTTACTCGGCGCAATTTTCTTAATTCCTACACATCAAGCATCAGCTTGCTTTTGTGATTCTAAAAACTACCAAGAAAATTTGCTAGAAGCGTCAAACGTTTTTGTTGGTGAAATCTCTGAAATCCAAGAAGTAGGAGATAGAGTTCATAAAGAAATTCACTTTGAAAGCGTCGTTCCGATTAAAGGCGATGAAATAGATAGAGTTCAGACCACTCTTTCAACCGCATCCTGTGGGCTATATGATACCAAAGTAGGGCAGGTATGGGTGGTCTTTGCCGTGGAACGTGAGCAGCTAAACGATGGCGTCCATGCGGCCAGTTATTGTCTAGGAAGTACAGTTTCCAACCTGTCGATTGATGGTTGGCGGAGTATATTGGAATTCACGAAACGCAGAGGGATTGTTTGATGCGAATTGTAACAGTCAATAACAAATGTTCACGGAAAGCAGTTGTGATAAGTCTATCATTAGCTTTTTTTTCAATTCTGCTTGGCAGCAATCCTGTTGCCGCCATGCCCGTTAATGCAATGTCGGACGCGCCTAGTGAGCGAGAATTGTTAGAGCAAGACTGCCAAAAATTAGCTATAGCAGAGGGTAAACAGTGTGCAGCTATTGTTGGGAAACTCCTAGAGAGTGAATTTGTCTTGCCGATGGTACATAGTAAAAATCACAAAGATTCATGGTGGCTAGTTTCAGTACAATCTGGTGACTACGCAGCACCCCTTCGTACATCTTTTGATTGGAAAAAACCTTATCCCGAAGGCACTCACCAGATATTGAGTGAAGCTAAAGATTATGTAGGATTTTGCTCTTGCCCTGAACCTACAAAAGGAAACTCCGGTGTAAGAGGGTATACGTCAACATTACGCACCATAAATTATGAGTAGGGGGACTCTATGAGACAATTATCAAATTTGCAGTTGGACAGGTCGCTATCAGTAAACAATCTGTTTTACAGTTATGATGAGAATCTAAAGATTTTACCTTTCTCACGCCCCGCGAGAGATAGCCAGGGTCAGCCTATTGAAGATAACCAGGGCAACCCAGTAATCGACTACGCTTTCTATGAGTCGACGGTTGCTAAATTAACAGGACAATCTGCCTTCTCACAAGCTCTATCGATATGGGACGATTATACTAATATTAATATTCAGGCTGCCGGTTCTGGTGATACCCCAAATTTTGTTGTCTTCCATGCAAATACTAACCCCGACAACAACCCGAATACTCCCGATAACTTGCCACCAAACACTATGGGTCCCAATGCCGCTTATGCCGATTTCCGCAACTACGATTCAGCTTCAAAAACCTATGATGGTGCTGAAATAGTTATAGATGATGACATTACGATACAAGCCGGTGCGAACTCTGGGTTTAAGACAGCTTTACACGAAATAGGTCACGCGCTTGGGTTGGCAGGTGATGACGCACTAGAGGACGGTGACGGGATATTAGAAGCTGGCGAATACGACACTGATATGAGTGTCATGTCTTACCTCATTGCCGGGGGCGGAACCCGCTTTGCCGTCACGCCGATGGCTTACGATATAGCCGCGCTGGAGGATAAATATAATTACACGGTGCAAGGGCATTTGAACAGTACCACCTACGATGATATTTTTACTGGCGCAAACCACTCTTCAACCATCATCGACTCCAGCGGTGCGGCGGATGTGTTTGACCTTTCTGCTGTAGCTGGAACCCACCGAATTGACCTGCGAGAAGCGATTGATAGTAGCGACCAATGGACAAATGCACCAACCATCGTTAACGGCGCGCAGTATGTCTATCTCGCGCGGGGCTCAGTGATTGAGAACGCCATCGGCGGTGCTGGCAACGATACGATCATCGGGAATGATGTAGCCAACTCACTAATAGGCGGTGCGGGAGCGGATTCGATTTGGGGCAATGCTGGTGCAGATACCCTGGAGGGTGGCGCGGGTGATGATGTGTTGCTGGGCGGTTCGGGCAATGATGTGTATGTTATCAACCCCGGCGACGGTGACGATGTGATTGTTGATTCGGATGGGCAGGGCAGCATCCGCATCGGCACGGCGGTGCTTTCGGGTACGCTCACCTATGACGAGGCAAGCGATAGCTGGGATGCAGGCAATGGCGCAACGTTTCGCCAGCAGGGCAGCGACATGGTGCTAAAGCTTCCCATGGCGGCGGGCGGTGGCGACGGGGGCGGGGTGACGTTCAAAGATGCGGTGGCCGACCCGTCCGCCCCGCAATCCGGTCCGGTCATGGGCGTGTCGTTTGAGGCGAAACCGGAAGAGGATGAAGATGAGGACGGCAACCCGGACGATGGGGGATGGAATAATACGATTCCGGGCGCAATTTACAGCCCCGTGCTGGAAGGGGCCGCCAATATTTATGAGCAAATCATGGGTACTTCACGGGCTCCACTCTCACCGGGCCGCGACCCGCTTATTCTCGATATGGATGGAGACGGGCTTGAGCTGCTCGCGATGGAAAATTCCAATGTCTATTTCGATCTGAACAGCGACGGCATTCAGGAACGCTCCGGCTGGGTGGGGCCGGATGATGCGCTGCTGGCCTATGACCGCAACGGCAATGGCACAATCGACAATGTGAGCGAATTGTTCGGCAATCCTACCACGCCCGGCTTTGATGAGCTGGCCGGGTACGACATCCCGGCCAATGGGGTGATCGATAGTGGAGACGCACTCTTTGCAGATTTGCAGCTATGGCATGATTTGAACAGCGATGGGCTGACGGGTAGCGGCGAGCTGACCAGCCTAAGTGCGGCGGGCATCACCAGCCTGTCGCTGAACTCCGTGGAAGTTGATTACCTGTCCGAAGGCAACCGTGTGGCCCGCTCGGCCAGCTATACCAAGAGTGACGGTACCTATGGGGAAGTGGGCGAGGTGTATTTCACGGTGGATTTCTTTGATGCTATCCAGCTCGACCCCTCGGCTGGGACGTTTTATGGAACCGATACTGCTTTGTTGAACCTTCCTCAGATGCGAGGCTACGGTCAGGTGGCATCGCTACAAGCCTCCATGGCAGGTAATGCGACGCTGAAAACGATGGTCGAGAATCTGGCTACCTTCGATATCGCAACGAACGGTATAACAGGCTTTAGGGATGCGGTCGCCGATATGGTGGTTGAATGGGCCGGTGAAACAAACAATACGGATAATCGGGGGGCGGTATTTGACGGAAAGAAGCTGGCGGTACTGGAAGCTTTCTTCGACCGGCCTTTCGTCGGGGTGGATGGTCGAACCGATCCGGAAGGGGCGGACGGCAGTGCATTGGAGCGGGTCTGGGATGATTTGACCACCCTGTTTGCAAGCCGTGTGGCCGTGCAGGGACCTCTTGCTAATCTTTTCCCCAATGCCAGCTACAATTTCACCTATGACCGGCTGGAAATTAATGATAATGCCGAGGATATTCTGACCCGCTTCGATACAGGCGGTTACAGCGATTCGCTTGAAATGTTATTCTTTCTCAAGGAAGCGCTCGACCCTTACAAAACCGAACTGGCCGGCAGTGCATCCATCTATGAGGCGTTGTTTGCCGAGCGTTTCGGAATACTGGTAGGTGCTGATGATATGGTGGACCTTTCCGGCTTGGCCGATGGTAAGCTACTCTGGCAGGGTAATGAGCAAAGCGAATTCTACCAGTCCGAGCCAGTCGGTGGATGGTTCCTGAAGGGGATGGGCGGGGATGATCATCTGGAAGAAGCGCAAAATGGCTATTTTGAGAGCCTGCTAGTTGGTGGTGAGGGAGCTGACACACTGCGAGCACGGCACGGTTCCGATGTGTATATCGGAGGGGCTGGTAATGATTCTATCAGTGAGTTTAACGCCGATGCGAGTCATCAAACTGGCTCGACGAATCTTGGCTCCTACGCTTACGGTGGAGATGGTCAGGATAAGATTACATTGCGGCATGGCAAAGATTACCTTTCCGGTGGCGCAGGTGACGACATTTTAATTGCCTACGGAAGTAATAATACCCTATCCGGTGGTGATGGAGTCGATCAGCTCACTGCAAGCGGTACGACGGATGACAGGAACAATTTTCTCGATGGCGGCATGAATAATGATGTAATCCGTAATTATGGAAGTGCTGGTCAGAATTATGGCAGGGAAGGCAATGATCGCTTCTACCTTCGCAACGATGAGCATACGGTATTTGGTGGTGAAGGCGATGACTGGCTAACAGTGGAACGTCCTTCACCCATTCCATTCTCCAGACAATTATTTGTAGAGATGGAAGAAGGCAACGATTTTGTCACCGGGCGTATTTACGACAGTGTTGTAAATACAGGGGACGGGAACGACTCACTCTCAGGTCTTATTTCTGATAACACTACCGTTAATATGGGCAGCGGAAATGATTTATTGGGATCTTTCAATAACCCTGGCGATTCGGGTGGATTTCTTCATATGTCCAATTCTGCACTTCTGCTTGGGGCAGGCAATGATATTGCCAACATTCAAAGCAGCTTCGCAAATACCATTGATGGAGGTGATGGCGATGATTTTATTCGGCTTGACCAAAACGGTCATGAGCTCATTGCCGGTGGTGCGGGAGCCGATACGATCATCGGATCGGGAGGAAGTGATACGATAAGTGGTGGATCGGAAGCTGACGTATTTCGGTACTTGCTAGGCTCGGACAGTGCCTTCCAAAGCAATTTTGACGTAATAACGGATTTCTTACCCGGCGAAGGTGACAAGTTAGATATTTCTGAGTTGGGAACTTTCGATTTCCTGGGCACAGGTTCATTTTCGGCTACACCCAACGAAGTGCGTTACGAGGTGGACGGTAATAACGTGCATTTACTGATTAACCTTTACGGGAACAGCCAGGCGGATATGGGCATTTACCTGGAAGGTATTCAGTCTATATCGGACGCCGATATTATTGGAGCATTTACACCTGTTCCGACGGTGACGGGTACATCTTCGGCCGATAGCCTTTCGGGTTCTGCTGATTCCGAAATCCTTTGGGGTCTTGAGGGTAATGATACACTCAATGCTGATGCAGGCGATGACACGCTGAACGGCGGTGAGGGCGATGATTTGCTGCTGGCTGGAACGGGTAACGATGTTTTGAATGGCGATAATGGCAATGACGTGCTCGATGGCAGCAGTGGGATGGATGTATTGCTGGGCGGTCTGGGTAACGATACGCTGACCGGCTCGCAAGGAGCTGATACAGTGGATGGTGGGGATGGAACGGATTGGGCGAATTATATCTATTCCAATGCCGGGCTAAGTATTGATCTGCTTACCAGCATCCATGCGGGTTTTGCCGTTGAGGGTGATAGCTTTGCCAGTATCGAAATCTTTGCACTTAGCAACTACGATGACAGTTTTATCGGCGATGCCGGTGCAAACACCGTCAAAGCATTCAACGGAAATGATACGCTGGATGGAGGCGATGGGGACGACGTACTGGAAGGCTGGTATGGCAGCGATTCGATTCTGGGCGGTGAAGGGAACGATACCATCATTGCCGGAACTGACGCATCATCCAATGACCTGGCCGACTATGCCGATGGTGGCAATGGAAATGATTCGCTGGTCGGTGGCAATGGCGCAGATACCCTGCTGGGCGGGGCCGGTGCGGACACACTCATCGGCGGTGTTTCGGCTGATTTTCTTGATGGCGGCGAAGGTGATGACGTGCTGCAAGGTACATTTGGTTCTGATACGCTTATTGGGGGCAATGGAAGCGACAAGCTCACTGCGGGCGATTGGGGTATTAATATTCTTACCGGTGGCGCGGATACGGATACGCTGACCGGGGGCAACAACCCCGACCGTTTCGTTTATGAGGCACTAACTGACAGTAGTATCGGAAGTGAAGACACGATTATCGGTTTCACGCAGGGGCAGGGCGATAAAATCAATCTGACTGCGTTTGCGGGTGGTGGCAGCTTCATCGGCACGAACAGCTTCGGTAGCACAGCAAAAGAGATTCGCTATGAACAAGCCGGGGGTAACACTACGATTGAATATGACCATGACGGCGACGGTTCAGCGGATTTTGCTATTGAGCTGCAAGGAACCATCAATCTGGCTACCGGGGATTTTATCCTGGCGTAGAGACTGAACAATATATCTATCTGAAAGGGCACGGCCTACCAGCCGTGCTTTTTTCTTTTCACCCGCAACCTTAAACCGCTTCCAGGTATCCTCGCTGCTGTCTGCGTTTAGCAGTGGCCTGCAACAGCTTCACGCCTTCCTCCGGCCCCTCAACGGTCTTGCTTTGCTCACCCGCAATCCGGTTGAACCGTCCGCCCCAGCTGGTACGTACCTGCCACTGCCCGAACAAGTCCTGCGTCAGGTCGGCTGAATACCACCGCTGGCTTGTCTGCCAGTGGCGGTGCTGCCAGTCCTCAAGCCGGTAGCGTTGCACAGGAATGCCGGTGAAAGGAAAATGGAATGACTTTTGCCGGTGCTTCGGCTGGCCGGTGTATCAGGCTCAATCGCCAGTGATGAGGATAGGGAAGGTGCGCCACTTCCATCAAACGTCCGTCCGGTGAAGCGGGCGTAAAGTAGCCGTCCTCGTCGCGCGGCTCTTCTTCGTAGAAAAACCAACGGCCCGTTGCATCCATCGCGGCCCAGCTTGCCCAGCCGGGGGCCTGGCTCCAGTCGATGGGTTTCCAGTAATAGCAGGGTAGGGGATTCATACAGCTTCCTTTGGTTGGGGTTCATAGTGATTGCTTCGTGCTGCTGGCAGGTAGTTGTAAAGGGTGGTTCGATGCACCCCCAGCCGCCTGGCTATCTCGGCAACGGTAATTTCCGGGTCTTTCAGCAGAGCCTTGGCGACCTGCAAGTCATCCTCGGACAGGGATGGGGAGCGCCCACCTACGCGACCGCGGGCGCGGGCCGCTTCCAATCCGGCCCGTGTGCGCTGTCGTATGAGGTCGCGCTCGAACTCTGCCAGTGCGCCAAAAATGTGGAAAGTCAGCTTTCCACCCGGCGAAGTGGTATCCATCTCCTCGGTAAGTGAGCGAAAACCAATGCCTTGCTCATCCAGCATTCCTACAGTCTCAATAAGCTGGTTTAGCGAACGGGCCAGCCGGTCAAGCTTCCACACCACCAGCGTATCCCCTTCACGCATATAATTGAGCGCAGCCTGTAGCTCGGGCCGGTCGCGCTTCGCTCCGCTCATCTTCTCCGCGAAAATCTTCTCACAACCGGCAGCTTGCAGTGCGTCCATCTGCAAGCCCTCGTCCTGTTGGTTCGTCGATACCCGTGCGTAGCCCACTAGCATATTTCCGCTGGTTTCCTTTCTTTCGACCAATGTCGAAAAACTCAACTTAAGCATAGCATAATCGACACCGTAAAACAAGACACAGTTTTTCGACAAACATTGTTACAGCCTGGTGGTTTGTCGAATCGTTATTATTGATGTCGAAGAAACGCTCGTTTGTTGGACATAGCAACCCGTTGTCACAAAACAGAAAACTTAATCGGTTAACTTAAAGATTCATTTTTCCCTAATTTAGCTGCGGGAGGGACTTGAACGTACCCTTCCGCCCTTCCGGGTAAGGATGTGGTGCGGAAACTCGCAGCATCCAAGAGACTTTCGGGGCCATGCCCCGAACCATCACCGGGAGGTGAATTATGGCAGCAATCTCAAAGAACGAAAAACAGGTGTTGCTCAAGCTGGCAACACAAAATCTCGTTTCCAGTGCCAGCAATGTTCGTCAAGCTTTGATGCAGCACGAGCTAATCCGCAGCGCAGCCAGTAGACGCTTGGTAACCCAAACCCAAAGGACGCTGCGAGTTGCTGAGAATGAACTTCGTAAGATTCAAAATATGGAGACATTCGACTAGGAAAATTGCCCCGCTCATTTACAACTCAGGTTGTATATGTGAGCGGGGCAATTTTTTTGTTTTGGACTGTCCGGAAAACGGACGTTTGATGGACAATCGTTTGTCTCAGTGCTTTTAACAGCCCCTTCTCATTTGGTGCGGTAAAACTGTCAAAGAATCCGCCCGCACTACAGACAGTTATCACTTAAATGAAGGATAACGGCAATTTGAAAGGTTTTTCCTCATTTGTCTCAATACGTGATGCAATTACGCGTGTGAAGATTTACACAGGTGTTCACTACCTGTGTAAAAGCAAAGAGGCGTAGCACCTTAAATCGACGCAACATCATCCATCACGTAATTAGGAAAAGGCCACAGAATATTCTGTGGCCTTTTCCTAATTACAAGTTAGAAATGTCATTCTCAAAAAACCATCTCATCAGAGATAGAAAACGTAAAGCATAATCAAGCCATGCACTAGGTTTTCTAAGTTGCTCTCTTTGGGGCAACCCTTCACTTCTTGAGAAATCTGAATCGCTACTTACTTTACTACTGTCGTTGTCATTTAATTCATTACTACCGCTCTCTATGACAGAAAACGTGATCTCTCTTGTGCTTGTTATTCTTAATGTCATCTAGCATAATTTTCCTATAATTTATAAAAATTCTCCATATGGAGCTACATATCGATATGGCATTCGTCATTAGATAATGACCAAGTAATAAGTTCTACATTTTTATCCTTCCTAATGAGTATTCTCATGTTAATTTGTAATCTTCTACAGAAGAGGCAGAAATGTTACTTGTCGTAAATGTCTGTAACTGCCATACCTATTATATCACATTTCCAGCCGCATTGCAAGGTTTTATCGGAAGTCAAACATTATTCAAACACTATTTCGAGAACTAAATGTAAGACAAATTACATAAATACTAATGTTTTATGAATTTCACTTTATAGATATGTTATCAAGAGCTTGAGCTTATTTTATTGATGACGTGATACCCGCTTTAATGTAATGTCCGAAAAACGACCCTTTTCTAGACACGCAAACTTAAGAAACCTTCGTTTTCGAGACATCACCAGCTACGCCCGATAGATACTTAGTGAACTTCCCGCCTGCTTTTCCTATTTCAGCCTCACAGAAATACTCATTTCCCCACCTGCAGCTTCTACCACCTCGTGTAATCCACGAAGTTTACGCTCCTGCTCGATCTTCAGCTGCGAGAGAATGGAAGCAACCCCGTCTTGCCAGTTCTTCGCCTCCGGTGATGTGGTTTCACCATACAGCGCGTCATACAGTTCATCGATTAGTCGGGGTTCTTCATTGGTAAAAGTCATGAGTGATGCGCTGCCGTTACTTCCAGTTGCAGCCCTCCCTGCTGTTGCAAGGTGCTGATAATCATAAACAGGTTTTCAGCCTGCGGGTTGCCATCATCGCTGAGCATCCGCATGATACTCTTAGCCGATTTCTTGGTTGCTTCCGCCAGGGGCTCAAAACCTGTTGTTGCATTGATATAGTCACGTAACAGGCTCTTGCCCGTGGCCACGTCGCCGGATAGCATGGCTTCGAGGCTTTCGGTTAAAAGCCCATCCCTAAATTCGGTATCCTCCAAGGCGCGGGCCTGCACCGTTTCCCGAAAATTGCGTGTTAGTGCCATTGTCTTTACTCCTTCTTTCGTCGTTTATAGTCCTGCCACAAAACCTTGGCGTCCTCGATGTCCCGGCTCTGTCGCTTCTTTGTACCACCACCCAGCAGGATAATCAGCTGGTCACCATCCCGCCCCAGATACACTCGGTAACCCGGCCCCCACTGGATACGGCATTCCTGCACGCCTTCACCCACGCTCTTAATGCTGGAAAGGTTTCCCTGCTCAATACGCGTGAGGTAGGTCGTCACCTTGAGCGCAGCTTGTGTGTTCAGACCATTAAACCAGTTCGCAAACGCGCTGCGTCCCTGCTCGTCAAGATATTCCCGTAATTCTATCATCATATACACCAAAGTAACACAAATGTTACTAACATTCTAGTAGTAACTGGTAAATCATAACAGAAAAGGGCGCAGTAACACTACGCCCTTCTTACTTATCTTGATAATTCTCGGACAGCAAAACGCGGCTGCTAGCCTTGTTCGCTTAGCAAGGTATTGAGCGATTCACCATTGATAAAGAGCAGCACTTCATCTACGGTGCTGTACTGAAGTGCCGTTTGCTCCAGCTGGCCGCGCACGCGCGGGTTATCGCAGACGCCACCGAGAGTCAGGCTTCCCGTCAGGTGGATGGTTGCTACACCTTCCTTGATGCGGATGCTTTCGATAGACAGTTCGGATTGATAGAGCGCGTTGTAGAGCCCGGACTCCCCATAAAAACGATCCTCGATGGAAGTTCACTACCCTGGATAGCGGATACGTTCGATTTCATCCAAGCTGACTCTATCGCTGGTGCGATCGTAGAGGCCGGTGGTCTTGGCGTCGGCGTGAGCAGCCATGCGCTGGGCCTTCTCGATGGAGCCACCATTTTCGAGGTAGGTGGTGATGCCGGTGGCGCGGAAAGTGTGGCAGCTTGTGCTTTCCGGCAACCCGGCCTGACGCGCACGGCGCTTAATCATGGCCCATGTATTGACGCGGTCTAGCCGGTTCTCCGAGAGGGTGCGCTGTCGTGTGGCCGAGCGAAAGAGAGGGGTCTTCTTCTCAATCGCAATGCCTGCGGCGTCCAGGTACTCATCCACATATTCCTCAGCACAATGGTGGACAGGCACCTCGTGGTACTTGCCGCCTTTCTCATGCAGTCGGAACCAATAGCGCTTGCCCTGGGAAAAATAGTCCTGCACGTCCATGCTGATGACGGCCGTCACGCGCGCGATGCTATAAGCGAGCACGCCGAGCAGGGCGCGGTCGCGCAGCCCGATAATAGAGTCGGTGGGGAGGGAGTCGAGCAAGTGGCCGGTCTCCTCTGCCGAGAGAACCGGCGTCTTACCCTTGCGCACCACAACCTTTGGCCCCTTGACCGAGGCGGCAGGGTTCATGGCCACGACGTGGCCGGTGACCAGAAAGTCGAAGAGAGTGCGGATCGCGGCCAAATGCTGCTTGACGCTGGCGTCGGAATGGCTGCGGCCCAGCTGCTCAATGTAGGTGGCGATGATAATGGGATTGAGCTGGGCAAGCTGGAGGTCATGCCCCTCGCACCAGTCAAAAAACTGGCGCACGGCGCGATAGTAAGCTTTGCGGGTATTGGGGTTGCGGATGGAGGCGGGGAAGTATTCGAGGAAGCGAAAGCTGGCCCGCTCGCCCGCTGCTGCAATGACGGGCGGGATAGCACCCTCGGCCAGGGCCAGCGAGGTTGATGAGGTGGGGTAGGTGAGGGCAGAATTCATGCCCTCTATTTTAACAGAGAAAGCATAACATAACCACCTTTATGTCCTGCTCTTCTTGTTGCCATTCCTATGGTGAAACTATTATAGACGAAGGCATGGGTCTTCAGTGTGCCGATGTTATGCTGCTTGCGGAGCTAACTTAATACTCATGCAAATTATAGATGCCTACAGATGTCTCCAGGCCGGGTCGTAATCCCGATTGAGCTGGGCGTGAGCTAATGGGCGATTAAGGGCAGATAGAGCGATTGTTCCGCTGCCGCAGCTACCACCTCGAAGCTGATTGTCTCTGACGCGGCCGCGTATTCGCCGTCGCCCGGCTGCGTGGCGACCACGCGACATTCACCCGCGGCAATGAGCGCAACTTCGTTCCCCTCGACCGTGCAGACCTCCGGCGTGGCCGAGCGGAAATCGACGGGCAGGCCGGAGCTGGCCGTGGCCGAGAGCGATACAATCGCGCCGATAGCGTAGCCCTGCGCCGCAGCGGGCGGGGTGGGGAAGTCGATGGTTTGCGGCTGCCTTTGCTGTCCACCACGCTCGAAGAAGTAGGCTTTGCCCTGCCGCTCGGTCCCCTCAAAGTCCGCTTCATACGTCCCGATGAGGGCGGTTTCATTATCCATTGCCACGGCATAGCCAAAGTTGTCATCCTCTGCACCGTCGCTGGCAGTCAGCTTCTGCTGCTCACGCCAGCTTCCCGCCTCGCGCACAAAGAGGTAGACCGAGCCCCGATCCTCAACGCCCCCGACATCATCTTCCCTAGCGCTGATCAGCGCGGTCTCGCCATTCAGCGCCACGGCATTTCCAAATTGGTCGGACCGTGCGCCGTCGCTGGCGAGCAGCTTCTGTTGCTCGCGCCAGCTTCCCCCTTCGCGCGTAAAGACGTAAACAGCCCCCTGATTGCTTTGACCGTCGACGGTTGCCCTGTCCGCCGCAATCAGGGCCGTCTCGCCCTCCAGCACTACCGTGCTGCCAAATTGGTCGCTTTCTCCACCGTCGCTGGCGGTAAGCTTCTGCTGCTGGCGCCAGCGCCCGTCCTCGCGCACGAAGACGTACACTGCCCCCTGAAATCCGTTGCCGTTGATCGTCTTGGGTGCCGCACCGACAAAGGCGGTCTCGCCGTTCAGTGCGAGGGAGTCGCCGAAGAAATCACCGCGTGCGCCGTCGCTGGCGGTCAGCTTTTGCTGCTGGCGCCACTCGCCCGCTTCACGCTCGAAGACGTAGACTGCCCCTTGGTTGAACGTGCCGTCAACATCCTCACGGATTGCACTGATGAAGGCAACATCCCCCTCCATCACCACTGAGTTGCCAAAGGAATCATTGTCTCCCCGTTGGTCAATGGTCAGCTTTTGCTGCTGTCGCCACTCGCCCCCTTCGCGCACAAAAACGTAGACCGCTCCTCGTTGCCCGGCATCTCCGACCAGCGCTTCATCCGCTGTAATCATGGCCGTATCACCTGCCAGCGCGAGGGCAGCGCCAAAATTATCACGAATTTCGCCATCGCTGGCGACCAGCTTCTGCCGTTCTTGCCAACTGCCTGCCTCGCGCCCGAAGACGTAGACGGCCCCCTCATCGCGGAAGCTGCTGGTTGCGCCGGGCGCGCCCACGAGCGCGGTCTCGCCCTCCAACGCCACTGCACGGCCAAAATCGTAAAAACGCCCGCCATCGCTGACCGTGACAATCTGCGTTTCGACAAAAAGGTCGTCTTGTTGCGGGGCAGCGTCCGAGTTGACAGCAGTTTGTGAGGGTACCCCTCGCTTGCGGAGGAAGGGCTGTCCCGCTTCGGCTTCAAGTTGAATAGGCGCGGTGGCCTGCACCAATCTTTGGGTTGCACCCAGGCAGAGCGCGAGTACGAAGACGATGAGGAGTCGAGATAGAGCCTTCATGCTATAATTCTTTCTTGGTTGTCTTTTGGCTAGCGTCGCAGCGCCTGGGATCGATCATGCCACAGCCCCGTGTCATCCCGCTTCTGGTCGGTGTACTGGTTCTCCGTGTTGACTTGACCCAGCCCGCGCTGCTCGCTATAGGCGAAGTACTTTTGAGCGCGCTCGTTGCTCTGCCCCGCATTAACCACACTACCGCTGGTGTTGGTCTTCAGCACGGTGCTGCCCAGGTGGTTGCCGTGCAGGTAGGTCAGCACGCCGTCCCGCCGCTGGGCGATTCTCATGCCGCCGAAGAAGTAGTACTTGACCACCACGCCGTCGTGCAGCTCGTAGTGGGGGAAAGGGGTAGTAGCTCGCCTTGCCATCGCTCGTCTTCTTGACGCGCATCCCGTCCGCGTCGTAAAGGTAATCCTCGCTGGGGTAGATACCGCCGCCCGTCACGCTCGCCAGCCGGTTCTCGTGGTCCCAGCTCAGCGTGTAGTTGGGGCGGCTGGTCATGTTGCCATTGGCGTCGTAGGCGTAGTCCGGCCCCTTGATGGCGTGGACGGGCTGCTGGGTGTTCAGCGTGTAGCTCGTGCCCGCAAAGCTAGTCAAGCGCCCGGTGCTGTCGACAATAGTATGGTAATCGAAGCTTTTTGAGCAAAAGCTGTAGATTTAGTTTACTTACTCTAAATTGCAGTATTGTGGTGCGGTAGGGTACAAGGTCATAGTTAGAAGTCCATCTTCCCACAGCCAAAGATAATACCCATGCCCTCCTACGGCTCCTAAGTAAATATCGCAATCAAGAATTAGTGCTGACTTTGACCCATCTACTCTCGTTGCTCCCATCGGCTTGGGAGCCATCTCCCATTCGGGAATATCCTGAACTCGCGAAATAATGTTTTCTTTCGCCGACTCAAGAGAATTTTCGATTCTGTATTCAGCAAATACTCTTCTTTCTGTTCCCGTATCACTAATTTCATCAAACATTTGCACTTGATAGTCTGTTCTGACGGCCCTAACATTCATTTCTTTCACTAAATTTTCCGCAATGCGCAGACCTGCAAAGTAGACATATATAGGGGCTAAAATTGTTAATAAGAGAGTGACACCCCAAAACAAGACGTATTGCCATCCGGATATTCGAATCGTTCTTTTAGATAACCTTACAAATCTCCATAGCAGAAACAACAATATAATTTCTGGAAGGATAATCAGAAATACTACAGCAGCTGTATGGATAAAATAAGCACGGAAAAGCACCCAGCTAGTAGCTGCCAAGCAGATTGCAGTTAGAATTTCAAGCGGAGAGATTCTTTTTCTCATGGCTATCGAGGGGAGGGTTAGCACAAGATGTAGTGAGCAGTGATTGATCACTGCTCACTACATCCGTACAAATCTTGTCTAGCGCAGATATGAACTGGAGCCATACAATGTCTCGTTGACATACAGTGACATAATTTGTGAAGTCACGGGATTGAGCAGATACGGAGGATTTTTGCCCCGAATGTCAGCATTGAGGTTAACGATGGTATCGTGATCCATCCGTACAAGGCGTCCCGTCTCTGGATTAGTGACAAATTCCAAATCAATGTTCAATGCACCAGCAAATTCGTTCGTTCCATTCTGAGCATTGAATATCCCGTCTTCACCACCTGGCTCCCAACCATCAACAGGAGCAATATTTACTGCTTTTTCAACGTTTTCAGGGATTGTATTGTCAGCATTGGCCCTCACAAACCACTCCGTGTCGATTGTGATTAGCAAATCGATGTTTGATGCTCCCTCTCGGTACTTGTGATCCCAGTATCCACTGTTACGGCCCAGGTCATGCACTAGTTCCATCGCCGCTGCCCCGCCCCAACTGTGGCCGATAACAATTGCGGGTTCTCCAACTGGTCTTGATAAAATCGCTTCCCTCGCATCAAACCTAGCAAACTCGCCGTTGTAGTGGTAGAGCAGTATCTCGCCGTGTTGCTCTTCATTCCATCCAGCACTGGTCAAGGCTTGAGTACACATGTCCAAGATAGCCTGCGCTGAGTGTTTAACGTTTTTGTCTTTACCCGGTAAGTTCGGCGCACCCCGAAAACAAACCGCGACGTGCCCGCTTGGATCAATAAACCTCAGCGGATTTCCCCGCGTGTACATCATCCGATTGTAGTCAAACACATTGGTCGGCTCCGGCACAATCGAATCCGGCGACACAAACGTCCCCAGCGCCGGGTCATAATAGCGGGCCCCGTAGTAGTACAGCCCGGTATCGTCGCGCTTCTGGTCGGTGTACTGGTTCTCCGTGTTCACCGGCCCCACGTCCCGCTGCTCGCCATAGGCAAAGTACTTTTCGTCATTGACCATGACGCCGCTGGTGTTCGTCTCCAGCACGCTGCTGCCCAGGTGGTTGCCGTGCAGATAGGTCAAAACGCCGTCGCGTCGCTGGGCAACCCGCATCCCGCCGAAGAAGTAGTACTTGACCACCGTGCCATCGTGCAATTCGTAGTGCGGGAAGGGGTAGTAGCTCTCCTTGCCGTCGCTCGTCTTCTTGACGCGCATGCTGTCGGCGTCGTAGAGATAACTTTCGCTGGGGTAGATGCGGCCACCTGTTACGCTTGCCAGCCGGTTCTCGTGGTCCCAGGTCAGCGTCTGGCTGCCGCGCGTTACCATGTTGTTATTCGTCGCAAAGAAAACATAAGGGCAATAATAATCAACCCAATAATAACACTAGCTCCAATCACGCCAGCGAAGGTTACAATAAAGATATCGTATCCTGTTAACACTTGTATATATCCACCTCCTAGTAGTCCCCCAATCATCGATATTGCGCTGATTGTTGCTACGGTGGGCGAATCGACTTCGGTAAGTACGTAGATGGCTAGCGCACCAACAATGCCTCCAGCAATCGCGGATGCAGAAACAAATATCGCTATTGACGTGAGAATCTGTGGAAGTGTCGACAATCGCACCAACAACCAGTTGAGTGTACTTAAAACTATGGTAGTGGATGCAGCTCCCAGAATTCCTGCCCTAATTGCAGATTTATAGTTGTGGTTCACGATGTTCTCGCGAATCTCTACCCGCTGCTCTACGCAACTGCTGTCAACGAGTGCTAGTTTGTGGTTGACGAAGGCCACCGAGTCCTTGAATGAGCCGTGAAAAGATTCGACGTGGACCAATGTTTGGTTCTAAACCGAACAAATCAAAAGGGTCACCCCGAACCGCAGGGTCTTGGAAAATAGTCTCCACGTTGCCCATTCCATCGTGGAGGTATGCTTCTCCCCAAGGAAACCCATCTCGAACAAATGTCGCGTCATAGGCGCCTTCTTCATCGACGTAGAAGGTAATCGACCCATTGATGTGAGGAGCCCCCGCCTCCTCTAGCAAGCCCGATATAACTAAGTCGTATTCGACGAGAATTTGTCCATTCTCTCCTGTTGTTACAGTCCAGATATTGTCTGAACTGGGTTCTGACAGTACTTCATGCCCAACAACCTGCATACCTGGCGTAGGGTTTCCGAGGCTAATCGGTCCGGGCTGAATGTCCGCCATGTCATAGCCGGACGGATTCATTTGAGCCTTAATCACATCTCCATCTAAGCTAATCCAAATGTAGCCTCTCGATTTGCTTGGATCACTGTCACTGCTAAAATCTCGCCCATCGCCATGGACAAAGCTCATAACAGTTTCTGGCTTGATGAACAAAGCAAAACAAATGGCTGGCCCAGCACCGTCAGGTGGCGCGGGGCAGTTGCCTGATGGATCAACAAACTTTAGAGGGTTCCCACGCGTGTACATCATGCGGTTGTAGTCGAAGAGGTTGGTCGGCTCCGGCACAATCATATCCGGCGACACAAACGTTCCCAACTCCGGATCGTAATACCGGGCCCCATAGTAATACAACCCCGTATCATCCCGCTTCTGGTCGGTGAACTGGTTCTCCGTGTTCACCGGCCCCGTGTCGCGTTGCTCGCCGTAGGCGAAATACTTCTCGTCGTTGACGCTGACGCCGATGACGCTTGTCTCCAGCACCGTGCTGCCCAAATGGTTGCCGTGCAGGTAGGTGATGGTGCTGCTCCCCCTGCGCTGCGCCACGCGCATGCCGTTGAAGAAGTAGTACTTGACCACAACGCCATCGTGAAGCTCGTAGTGGGGGAAGGGATAGTACGTCTCGACGCCGTCGCTCGTCTTCTTGACGCGCATACCGTCGGCGTCGTAGAGATAGCTTTCGGTCGCGCCACCGCTCACGCTCGCCAAGCGGTTCTCGTGGTCCCAGGTTAAGGTCTGGCTATCCCTTTTTATCATGTTGCCGTTGGCGTCGTAATCGTACGCGGGCCCCTTCACGGCGTGGACGGGAAATGCGTTGGAGAGTGGGGTGTAGCCTTCGTCCGCGAAGAATTCCAAGCGCCCGCTGCTGTCGTAGGCAAAGGTATTGCTGCCAAAGCCAGCGGTCAGCCGGTTCTGGTCGTCGTAGGCAAAGCTGTGGGTGTCGATGGTACTGCTGCCGCTGTACTGCTCGTGCAGCGTCTTGAGGTTGCCGTGCGAATCGTAGAAGTGGCGCAGCCGCAGCCGGTTGTGCGAATCGGGGTCGCTGAGCACGTTGGTGCTCGTGCCCACGCGGATGTCGGCCAGCCGCCGGTTGCGGTCGCTTGTGCTAAAGCCGCCCCAGGCCGCGTCGTCCCAGGCGTAGTAGAGGTTGTGTCGCCACAGGTTGCCGCCCGCGGGGAAGCGCATCTCGGTCGCCATGCCCAGCTCGTTGTAGTCCACGCCCGTGGCGCTGTTCAGGTTGTCGTCGGTGTCGCCGTCCACCAGGAAGGGGTCGCTCGTGCAGAAGTAGGCCCCGGCGCTGGCGTTGTACTCGCCGTCGCAGAGGGTGTTGGGCAAACCCATGCCGTTAAAGGCCACCTTGACCACGTTGCCGTCGGGGTAGACCGTGGCGTAGGCGCGGTCGTACTCGTCAAAGACGTACTGGCTGGTGAGCGCTGATGTGCCCGCAATCGTCACCGTCTCGTTGGTCAGAAAGCCGCGCCCGTCGTAGCCCAGGTCGCGCTGGTAGTCGCCGTTGGCGTAGGCCACCTGCGTCAGCTGCGATTCGTCGTAGCTGTAGGTGACGTTGTAGGGGCCCGCGCCGGGGGCCGGGCAGTTGGTATCGCCGCGGAAGTGCTTGCCCAGCAGCCGGTTGGTGTGGCCGTCGTAGTCGAGGCAGATGGTCTGCCCCTTGGCGTCGGTCTGGCGCGTTAGGTTGCCGTGGCGGTCGTAGTCATATGTCCAGTAACCCAGGTCGGGGTCGTCCATGCTCAGCTTGCGCCCGCCAAAGTCGTAAGTCATGTCGCTGGTGACGCTGCCCACGCTGCCTGGGTGCTCCACCTGCAGCAGCTCGCCGCGCACGTTGTGGTTGAAGCGCACTTCGGCGGCGGGCGGGTCCATAAAGTCACCGCTGCCGTTGGGCGCATAGGTGCGCACGGCCTCCAGCTCGCCCTGGCCATCGGTGGCCGTCCATTTGAGCAGGCGGTTGGGGTCGCCATTCTGCCCCTTCTGCACCACCGAATGGGCGCGCGCCACGTAGTTGTGTTCGGTCACCTCGCCGTTGGGCGCGGTCACGCGCACGGGTCGGCCAAGCACGTCATAGGCCGTCTGCGTTTGGTCGCGCGCACCCGAACCCGTCCAGTCGTTGCCGCCCACCTGCGAGGGAATCGTGCCAAACTGCGAGCGCGGCACAATCTCCGGCACGCTGGCCCGCTGCTGCCGACCAAGCGCGTCGTAGGCAAAGTAGCTGTGCACTTCGCGCCCCGTGTTGCTCTGGCCTGCGCAATCAAAGTTCTCCTCCCAGTCCAGGTACGCGCTGTGCTGCGCCACCACCCGTCCCCAGCCGTCGTGGAAGCTGCGGCTGATGTTGCCCTTGCAGCGCGGCGAGTGCCACTCGGCCACGCCCGAGGCGGGCACGCCGGACTCGCCGCTGCGGTAGTATTTCCAGTAAACGTCCGCCGTGGCGTCGCCGCCCCACGTCTCGCCCGCGGGCACGCTGTCCCAGCGGCGGGTGCGCCGTCCCCACTCGTCGTAGCGCTGGCGCGTGCAGACGTCGTTGACGTTGCAGTGCTGGGCCAGCCGCCCCCAGTAGGCGCCGCCGTCCGCCAGCGTGTAGCCGTTGACGCCGTAGTACGCGGCCGTCTCGACAAAGCTGCCGTCGTAGAAGTTGCTCTGCTGCACGGGGAAGAGGCGGTAGTAGCCGTCGTACTGGGTGTCGATGCGCACGTTCTGGCTGCCGCTGGTGTCGTCGCCAAAGCGCTCGACGTTGGTCACGTTGCCCAAGTTATCGTGGCCAAAGGTGGTCACGGCCCAGTTGGCGTCGTAGTCGCCGATGGTGGCGGGCGGGGGGCTGCCCGTGCTGCAGGCCGTCAGCGCCTGCTCGCTGCGCGCCACCAAGGCGTCGATGGGCAGGTCGGTGTAGCTGCCGCCCACGTTGCCGCGCCCGTAAACGGTGCGCGTCTCGGCCTCGCAGTCGCCGACGCTGTCCAGCAGCCGCACTCTGGCGGGCAGCCCCACGATGTAGAGGTCGTCGCCGTCGTCGGGCGGGTTGGGCACGTACTCGGTCTCGGTGGATTTGAGCAGCCCATTTTCGTCGTGCAGCTCGGCGCGCGTCACGTTGCCGTACTGCGCGCCGCCCTGGGGCTGCTCATCGTACGCGTACTTGATGCGGTTGAAGGCCCCGCCGACATACTCGCCGTTGACAAACTTGCCGTCGACGATCTGGGTGCTCTCCTCCAGCCGCGGCCAGGACGAGCGCGTGCCAAAGGCCCCCTCGCCGTCGTTGCCCGCCAGCTGCCAGGTCGGCTTGGTGGGGTCGGGGTTGGGGATGGTGTCCTCGTGCTCGTAGGTCTTCCACAGGTTGCGCGTTTCGCTCAGCAGGCAGCGCTCCTCGCCCGCCACGTTCTCCTGCTGGTCGGTCTCGCAGACCGCCGTATCGAGGTCGTAAACGGCCAGGCGCTTGACGCGCCCGTAGCGTGAATCGGGAGTCTGGGCCGTGCCGCGGTAGAACTCGCTGCGCTCAACTTTGATGGCTGGGTAGGCGTCCTTATCCCACTGATTAAGCGGCTGGGTGTTCACCTCCACCCAGTCGTGGCCGAGGAAGTCGTAGGTGTCGTCCTGCTCGTAGCGACGCTGGGCGGCGCTGCCGTAGTCGTAGTCGGTATAGCTCCAGTTCCCCAGCACATCTTTGACGCTCCTGCGGTCAATCCGTCGCCGGTAGTCGGTGGTGTTGCAGCCCTCGGAGACGCCGTTTTTGTTGATTTTGCACTCCTCCATGTTGGCCGTCTGCTCGTACTTGTACTTGACCGAGCCGCCCCAGCCATTTTTGGCCAGCGTCAGATACCAGCGGTTGTGCGTGTAGTCGGAGTCTTCCGGCGTGCCCGCCGCGCCCAGCTGCTGGTAGGTAAACTCCTGCTGCGAGAGAAAATTGCCGTCTGCGCCGCGCCGCACCACGTTGTCCAGCAGCAGGTGCGTGTGGGCGACGTTGGTGTTGTAGTCGCTGGTGTAGGAGTGGTTCAGCACGTAGTGGTGCAGCGCTGTCCAGTCGTCGATGTCTTTGTCGTAAGCTTCTACATAGATGCGCCGGAGCCGCTTTTCGACATACATGGCCTGGGTACAGTCGTTCTCGCCCCAGTCCTCAATTTTGTAGTCGCTGCGCCCCGCATACTCAAAGCGCACGCGCAGGTAGGGGGCAACGTCATCGGCCGTACCGGCACCGCCCAGGTTGCCGCTCCACACAATCTCCTGGGGCAGCGCGGCCCGGTGATACCAGGTGGCCTCTATGTTGCTGTTGCAATTGAGGACGCCCTGCGTTTCGGGCAGATAGGTGTAGTCGATGCGGTTGCCCATGGGGTCCACGGACTCGCGCAGATGCCACTTCATCACGTGCCACTTCTCATCACCTGAAGCGTTGGAATCAACGATGATGGACTGCTGCATCCACGTGCTGCGCACGCGGGGATCGGTCTGGGCACTGCCGTCAAAGTCATCGTTGCCAAAGATGTGCTCGGTGCCGTCCGGCGTGGTCACCTTCCACTCACCAGCGTGAAAAAGTGTGCCACTGCTGTTGGTATCATCGTCGAGCGTGGTAAAGCCGCTCTCGACGTTGTAGAAAGTCTCGGGCACCATGTAGAAGGTATCGATGTCGTTCTCATCCCGGCGAATTTCCACGCTGCGTCCGTTGAGCACCATCTGGTAGGAATGGAAAGCCGCATCTTCTTCAAAGAGACTTGTATTGATGATGTAGCTCATGCCGCCCAGCCCCCAGCCCAGCCCCGGCAGTCCGGCCTGCACTTCGTATTTGCTCTTGTTCTCCTTGAAAAAATCGTCGATGTTGGAGCTGGCGTAGTTGAGGCTCAGGTTCGGCGACATGCCGCCCAAGCCCGCGGGCACGTCAATGGGGTAGCTGAGCATGCTGGCCCCGGTGGAGAGGTCGGTCGTAAAGGAGTCGATGGTCGGCACCAGTTCACCCGACACATAGAGTCCATCGGCCAGGGAGAAGTCGCTAAAGTGCTCCAGCTCGGCCAGCAGCAGCTGCTCTTCGGGCAGATAGGTGGTGTGCTTTACCCGTTGCCAGCGCTCCTTCTCGTCCTCGCGCGTCCACAGGTCGAACTGGTCGGGCGCAACGCCCCGGTCCAGCAGCCAGCTCACGTCCACCAAGATAATGACGGGTTCATCGAAGTAGCGCTCAGCCTCCTCGCCGCCGGCGAGCGCGTCCAGCTGCCAGGTGCGGTAGGCCAGGATGTTGTCGAGGGGCTGCGGTTCAATCTCCACCAGCTGCGCCGCAGAAACGGCGCTGTCGCTTGCTGAACCCTCCGCCGAAAGCAGGGGCAAAAAGACGTTGGCGTCGGACTCGACGCTGTCGGGAATAGTGCCCGAAGGCGCTGCCTCGTCTGCTGCACCGGGCGCGGGATTGGCGGCGGGGTTGGCCAGCGGCTCGTCTAGCGGCTCCTCAATCGGCAGCAGGTCGGGCAGCACAAGGTCGGTGTAGCGAAAGGTCACCCCCTCTTCAACGGCGTTGGCGGTCGAGAGCAGGGTGATGTCTCCGCGCACGCTTTGCAGCACCGCCCCGTCTGGCTCCTGCACCACTTCGGCAACGGGATTTTCAATGACCTTCTCCACGTCCAGGGGAATGATGGCGGGCACAACGCCTAGGAAGAGCGTCTCTTTGAGCGGGGCAAAGCCTTCGCCGGTCACAATGGTGGTGAGGGGGAAGACGGCCCCAGAGGGGTCAATGGCGTCGCCCGCGTAGCGAATCTCCAGCTTCTCCGCCAGCGGCTCGCCCACCTCCAGCGGCCAGGAGCGTTGGCTTTCGCCGACAATTTCCAGGCCCTCCGGCAGCGTCAGCTGGAGGGTAAAGAGCGTCTCTGCCGCCCCCTCCTGCGCCGCCCGCGTGGCGCCAACGGTCAGCGTCGTGGTGTCGCCCGGTTCGAGCAGGCGCTGCGCCGCCTCTAGCGTCAGCGCCACCGGGGCCACGGGAATCAGGTCGCCGGGCTCCGGCGGCAGCTCCTGCTGCGCCACCTCCGCTGGCTCCGTGCGCTCAACGTCGTCCGCCGCAGTTGCTTCTGCGCCTGTGGGGGTGGTCGAGGCTTCTGGGTCCGCCTCTTGCTCGGACGTCAACTCATCCTGCGTTGTCGGCAGGGAAGGCGTCGCCCAGAGGGGCGCCGTGCTTTGCAGGACGAGCACGGTAACCAGGGCGGCGTTGACGCAGACGAAGAGGGCGCGTTGGAAGGGGCGGCGCATTAGAGCCTCCTAGATGGACAAAGCAGGGCACGCGGATAGGAACAGCAGAGGGCGACGGACAAAAGAGGAGCGGGCAAAAATGTAGGGAACTACACAAAGTATAACAGAGTCTCGGCGCGGCACGGGGTACAAAAGATACACACTTCTGCCCGCTGTGCCTTCTCCATTAAAAGGACTATCCTGGTCTCAGTCAAAAGTCGTAGCACGACTTTTGACAGTCATACAATTGACGTAGAAAAAATTCAAATTGAGCAGAAATAGAAAGAATTGAGAAGCTGCTCAGCTGAACAGACCCTCCTCAATTGAGTACTGTCATAATTTTATTTGCGCCTCTTCTATATCTTCTCCTATATCCTGTCTGTATCCTTTTGCGTGTCGCTTTGCCCGCCGTCCGACAGCCGTTACCGGTGATGCGCATAAGCAGAAAAGGCGCGACTAGTAGTCCACCAGAGATAATTTGTCGGGTGTGGCGCGCCGAATCAATCGGGAATTGACAAAACCGTTCCGACAATATCGCTTTGGTGGACTACTAGCGCGCCCAAAACACATGCACTTCCTCGAAGCCCGTCTCGACGGTGAAGAGATCGCCGTTTATCTCCATGTCGCGCCCCATCGCCTCATAGTCGATGTAGGATTGCAGCTGCTGCGGTATCTCGGTCGTTTCCTCGGTCAGCTCCTGCACGTAGACGGCCAGCGTGCGGTACTCCCCGCAATAGTCCTCCTCCAGGGCTTTCACAGCCAGCTCAATGTCCTCGTCAAAGTGCTTCAGCACCTCCGCACCCAGCCGTCCATTCTCCTCGATGAAACCAGCCAGCCGCTGTACCTAGGGAATCCCCGTGTATTCAGAGAGCCGGAGGCCCTCAAAGCCCTCGTAGTCGTGAATGGCCCACTCCTCCGCGTCGGGAATCGGCGAGGCTTTTAGCATCGCCCGCAATTCGGCGTAGAGGTCGTCCAGCTCCTGGGTGGCGTCGATCCACTGCCCGAACAGGATGCCGTTATTGTAGCTGGCGAGGCACGCCACGTAGATGCGTATCTCGCTGTTCTCAGCGGTGGGAGTAGTGATTGAGCTCTTCTGCATGTCCGTTTCCTTCGTGGTTGGTGCGATCCCGTGAGCCGGGCGGAGAAGCGGGCGCGGCCAGGGCGTGACACGTTTGGGCGGGAACCCCTTGCGCGGCCCGCGCGCCCGGCTAGGGAAGAAGCAACCAACACGCAAGGAAACGACAGCAGGGGACTTCCGAAACGGCCTCAGCTGCGTCATCGTCTAGATATGCCATCGAGTAGTAAGCCATGACGCGGATGCAAAAACAGCTGAACAAGCTCTCCGGCCTGCCCTTTGCGCCGTGGGTGCAGTACGAAGCGCGGCGCCGCGCGCTGCATGAGCTGACAGCCGTCATCGAGGGCTACGTGCGGGAAGCCCGCGAGCGGCCCCTGAATGCGGAAGAGCTGGAGGCGCTCGACGAGCTGGAAGGCGAGGGTGGCAAAGCGGAGTGGATTTGTCGGTCCATCCGGGGTGCAGCGCGGATTGAAATGCCAGACCAGCGGGTGGCCCTGCTGCAACAGGGATTGGAGCGGCTCAAACGGCTCCATGCGGCCCAGCTTCAAACAGGGGTAAAGCAAGCCCGCTGAGCGGCGGATTTCCACGACCGGCAACATTGCCGTTGAACGGGGCGAGCGAAGGGCTATACCGAAGGTCTCTCAACGCTCCCTCCGCCTTCATGCCGCGCAAGAAAATTGTTCCCAAGTGGCAACCCAGCTTTCTGAGCGCCTTAACCGAAGCAGCGACAGCGGAACTCAACCAATCCCTGGACCATGAATTACCCCCATCTGCTCGAACAATTCCTGACCCACTACAAACCGGCCCTGAAGCAAGCGTTGGCGGAGCAGGGCGAGCTGGAAGCCTACATCCAGGCGCAGGCGGAGACGATGGCCGAGACCAGGGCGCGGCTTCGCGCGCAGATTCAGGAGCGCGACCCGTCTTTGGGCAGCCTCCAGCTCGACCTGGAAGCCGACGCCGCCGTGCGCGAGCTGTACCTGACGCCGGGCTAATTTCCCTCTTTGACGCCGTCCCCTCTCCTCCGTCTCCACCTGTAACACCACCCCAATCCCGCACGACTAACCGCAAACCGCCTGCCGCACAGCTCACTCAACCCGTCACCCAGCCGGGTCTGTTCGGCGTTCCCGGCGAACCGCCTGCAGACGACGCCCCGCTGCTCAAGGCAACCGTTCAAGAGCAGGCCGCCGCGCCCGCCTTTCGCCTGGAGGCGGTGCAGACTGCCTCCGGCGCCAAGGGCAAGGCCCGCGACCTGCTGGCCGCCATCCGAAAGCTCAAGGAATTGGAAAGCACCGGCTGGGGGGCGGGAGTGCTGGACAAGCAGACCCTGGCCCGCTTTCCGGGCTTTGGGGCGCTGGCCAACGAGATTTTCCCCGACCCGGCCACGGGCGAATTCAAGCCGGGCTGGGAGACGCTGGGGGGCGAGTTGCAGGAACTGCTCTCGACCGAAGAATACGCATCGGCCAAGCGCTCCACCTACAACGCCTTTTACACGGCCCAGCCGGTCATGCGGGCGATCTACGCGGCGCTCGCCGGCTTCGGCGTGCCGGCCAGAGGCACGCGCGCGCTGGAGCCGGGCTGCGCCGTGGGCAACTTTATCGGCATGGCTCCCCCCGGCATGGAGTTTGTGGGGGTGGAGATGGAGACGCTGTCGGGGCGCATCGCCCAAAAACTCTATCCGGAAGCCAACATCCGCATCGAGGATTTTGGCGAGACGCCCCTGCCGGAAGGCAGCGTGGACGTGGTGGTGGGCAACGTGCCCTTTGCTGACTTGAAGCGCAGCCATCGGGGGCAGAAGCTGCCGCTGCACGACTATTTCTTCGCCAAGTCTCTCGATGGTCTGCGCGAGGGCGGTATCCTGGCGCTGGTCACCAGCCGCTTTACCCTCGACAAGCTCGACCCGGCTTTCCGCGACTACCTCAACGAGCGCGCCAACTTTCTGGGCGCGATACGCCTGCCGACCGACGCCTTCAAGCAGGAGGGGACGCAGGTGGTGACCGATATTTTGTTTCTCCAAAAGGGCAAGCAGCCGGGCCGCACGCTTTCGGCTCAGCTGCCGGGTGCTGCGTGGCTCGACACCGCGCTGCTCGATGCAGAACACAGCGCCACCCGCTACAACCGCTATTTTGCCGAACACCCGGAGATGGTGGTCGGCACGCTTTCAACGGGCCGGGGGCTGTACCAGCAACACGAGCTGCGCGTGGAGCCACCGGCAGCGGGGCTGGAGGCCGCGCTGCGGGGGGCGGTGCAGCAGCTCCCGCAGGGCTTCTACACGCCCACGCAGCAAACACTGGCCGAGGTTCCCAAGCAGCGGGCAGTCTCCGCTGAGCGACCGCTGGCGGCCGGTTCGTTCCTGGTGGGCGAGCAGGGTTACATCCTGCAGGTGGTGGATGCGGAGGGCACAACCGCGCCGGTCCTGCACGGGCAGAAGCCCCTGCACGCCTTGTCCGGTAAGGTCGGGCAGCGGCTGGCCGGGCTGATTGAAATCCGCGACGCGGCGCGCGCGGTGCTGGCCACGCAGAGCGAAGAGCGCTCCCGCTTCGAGCGCGAGCAGGCGCGGCGGCAGCTCAACGGCTGCTACGACCGCTTTGTCGAGCGCTGGGGGCCCATCAACCTGACCCACCTCTCGACGCGGGCGGATGGCGGCACGCTGCGCCGGATGCCCAACGTGGCCAAGTTTACCGACGACCCGGACGCTTACCTGGTGATGGCGCTCGAGCGCTACGACGAGCGCGACGGCAGCGTCGAAAAGATGCCCATCCTGCTGCACGACGTGGTTGGCCCCGCCGAGCGCGTGCAGCACGTCGATTCGGCGCTGGACGGGCTGCTGGTGAGCCTCAACGAGCGCGGGCGGGTGGATGTTGAGTATATCAGCCAGCTCTACGAGCAGCCGCCGGAGCGGGTGGTGGTGGAGCTGGGCGGTCGCATCTTCTTTGACCCGGCACAGGAAACTTACGTGACCGCAGAGGAATATCTGTCGGGCAACGTGCGGCGCAAGCTGGCGGAGGCGCGTGAGCATGCGGACGACCCGCGCTGCGGCGCAAACGTGGCGGCGCTGGAAGGGGCGCAGCCCGACGACGTGCTGCCGGGCGACATCGACCCCAATCTGGGGGCGGGCTGGATACCGACCGATATTATCCGGCAATTTATCAGCGAGCTGCTCGAATGCCGGGAAAGTGCGCTGGCGGTGGACTACGTGGCCAAGGACGCGCTCTGGCACGTCAAGGCTGAGCGCTTTGTGACTTGGGGTGTCCCGGCCAAATCAACTTTCGGCACGTCCCAGCGCGACGCCATCAGCCTGCTGAATGACGCACTCAACATGCGCTCGCCCACCATTTACGAAACGGTGCGGGACGGCGACGGCAACAAAAAGCAGTATGTCGACCAGACGGCAACGCTGGCTGCGCGCGAAAAGCTGGCCACCATCAAGGAGCGTTTTCAAAGCTGGGTATTTGTCGATGCGGAGCGCACGGATAAGCTGGTGCGGCTGTACAACGACACGTTCAACACCGATAGGCTGCGCAGCTACGACGGGGCGCATCTGACCTTCCCCGGCATGAACCCGGAGATCAAGCTGCGCCCGCACCAGGTCGATGCGGTCTGGCGCACCATGACGGGCGGCAATACGCTACTGGCGCATGTGGTCGGGGCGGGCAAGACCTTTGAGATGATTGCCGCGGGCATGAAGCTCAAGCAGAGCGGGCTGGCCAGAAAGCCGCTCTTTGTCGTGCCCAACCACATGCTGGAGCAGTTTTCGCGGGAGTTCTACCTGCTCTACCCCAACGCCAACCTGCTGGTGGCCAGCAAGGAGGATTTGACGGCCTCGAAGCGCAAGCTCTTGACGGCCAAGGTGACCTCCGGCGATTGGGACGGCGTCATCATGACGCACTCCTCCTTCAGCAAGATTGGCATGTCGCCGGAATATCAGGAGCACTTCGTCCGTGAGCAGGTGCGCGACTACGAGGATTTGCTGACCGATATGAAACTCTCCAACGATGGGGAGACCAAACGGCTCATCAAGCAGGTTGAAAAGAAAAAGCAGGTCTGGGAGGAGAAGCTGGGGCGGCTGCTGAATGCGGAGGACAAGGATGCTGGGCTGACCTTCGAGGAGTTGGGGGTCGATACGGTCTTCGTGGATGAGGCGCATCTGTTCAAGAACCTGGAGACGCCGACCAAGATGGACCGGGTTGCCGGTGTTCAGACGCAGGGCAGTCAGCGGGCTTTCGACCTGTTCATCAAGGCCCGTTACCTGAATGAGCAGACTCCGGGCCGAGGCATGGTTTTTGCCACGGGTACGCCTATCAGCAATTCGATGGTGGAGATGTATACCATGCAGCGGTTTCTGAATCCCGAAGCGCTGGAGGAGCGCGGTATTGGGCATTTCGATGCCTGGGCCAGCGTCTTCGGCGACATCGTGGAAGCGGTGGAGTTGTCACCGGACGGCAAGAGCTTGCGCAGCAACCGGCGCTTTGCACAGTTTGTAAATCTGCCGGAGCTGCTCCAGATGTTCCACGGCTTTGCCGATGTAAAGACCGCCGAAATGCTCGACCTGCCACGCCCGGCCATCAAGGGCGGCGCAGCGGAGGTGGTGGCCTGCCCCATGTCAGACGAGCAGCAGGCGTGGCAGCAATCGCTGGTCGAGCGTTACGAGTGGGTGCGCTCCGGCGGGGTGGAGCCGCGTGAGGACAACGCGCTCAAAATCACCACGGACGGGCGCAAGCTGGCGCTCGACGCAAGGCTTGTCGCGGGCGGGGCGGAGGATTTCGCCGAGAGCAAGGTCAATGCGCTGGTCGAGAAGGTCTTCGGGATATGGCAGGACACGGCGGCAGAACGCGCCACGCAGATGATTTTTTGCGACCTCGGCGTGAACGGCAAGGACGGCCAGCACAGCGTGTACCAGGACGTAATTACCAAGCTGGAACAGATGAGCATTCCTGCGGGCGAAATTGCCAATATTGGTGATTACAACACGGATGCGAAAAAGGAGCAGCTCTTCGAGCGGGTACGCAAGGGCGATGTTCGCGTGCTGCTGGGCAGTACGGCCAAGATGGGAACCGGCACAAACGTGCAGGATCGGCTTATCGCCCTGCACCATCTGGACGCGCCCTGGAAGCCCGCCGAGGTCGAGCAGCGCGATGGGCGCATTTTGAGGCAGGGCAACGGCAATGAGGAAGTGCAGCTCTACCGCTACGTGACCGAAAACTCCTTCGACGCCTATATGTGGCAGACGCTGGAAACCAAGGCCGGGTTCATCAACCAAGTGATGGCGGGTGAGAGCAGTTTGCGCCGGATGCAGGATGTGGACGACCAGACGCTGAGCTATGCAGAGGTAAAAGCGATTGCATCGGGCAATCCGGCCATGATGACGCTGGCGAAAATCGACATGGAGATACAAAGACTCAGCCGCCTCAAGCGCGCACACGCCGACGAGCAATACCGACTGCGCCAGCAGGTGCGCGAATTGCAGGATGGCGAGCTGCCCATGCAGGCGAGCTACCTGCGACGACTGGAAGCGGATATGGCAACCGTGGAAGCTTATGGCGGAGCTAAGCGACCGCACACCCTTGTCGAGGGAAGGGAATACCCTGATCCCGCCAACGCCAAAAAGGCTCTCAAGGAGGCTGTGCAGCGGATATGGGATGAGCTGGCTGTCCAGCTCATGCCCCTGCCGCCCGGTAGCCAGAAGAGTGCGATGCTGGGTAGCTTCGCCGGGCTGGATATTGTGCTACGGCTGGAGAAAGACACCAAACGCATTGCAGGCAGCTTTGGGCTGAAGGGTGAGCTGGCACACCGGCAGACGCTCAAGGGGCCGAATTCGGATAAGCTGCTGGGCTACCTACAAACGATGGTGGACGGCCTTGCGGAGCGTCATGCGGAAGCTACGGAGAAAAAAAGTGAAGCGAAAGAGCACGTCGCTGCACTCGAAGCGCAGGTTGGGAAGTCGTTTGCTCAAAGCGAAAGGCTGGACAAATTGGCAGAAATTCAGGTGCTGTTGCAGTCGGCCTTGCAGGAGCAGATTTGTTTCGAGCAGTTACAGCAGCAACATGGCAGGTCATCTTTTTTTGAAGGGGTGCTGGACAAACCGGAACTGACGGTGAAGCTAGTGCAAGCCTTTGAGAATTGGCAGTTAGGGAGTGTCGTCTCCAAATTATCTAACTCGTCCGTTCTCACTTCGGTTATTTATGAGAATGGGCAACTTCCGACTATGCATGGTCAAGCCCTTGGCAATCGTATTGTTTAAGGCAATTGAAAAGAAGGCAGGGCGGAGAGTATGACGGATCATTGGTTGTCTCCTCTTGAGTACTTGTCCTCTTGATTTTGCTGAGGTCACGATCACATAGATTGTTGGCTTCAATTGGCCATCTAATTTTTCACTGTCATATTTTATTCATAGTGATTTCCTAGGGATTTGAGATTTTCTTGAACGCTTAACGTATCTGGAGATTGATCGCCGAGCACCTCACTGCGAAGTATCAGCGACTGCTTATAGTGAAATTTCGCTTCCTCTAATTTCCCCATATCTAGTAGCAGTCTGCCCAAACTGTTTGAAATTGTAGCAATATCAGGATGCTTACTGTCGAACACTTCTTGAGCAATTATCAAAGCCTTCTCAAGATAGCGATGCGCTTCCTCTAGTTTCCCCATACTGTGGAGTACCTTGCCTAGATTTTCGAAGATATTGATTATGATGAAATGATCATCGTTTACAATCTCTCGGGCAACTATCAAAGCTTGCTTAAGATAGGCATAGGCTTCATCTAGCTCGCCTGTACTTTCCAGCATTTCGCCTAAGTTATTTAGTATAGATGCTGTATCAGGGTGCTTCTCACCTAATACTTCGTAAACAATACCCAAGGCTCTCTTAAGGTACGGAATTCCCTCTTTCGGTTTTCCGATCATGTAAAGAAGAGCACCAATATTGCTTAAACCTTGCGCAGTAGAAGGGTGTTTTTCACCCAGCACTTTTTGAGTAATAACCAAGGCTTGTTCAAGATAGGTATATGCCTGCTTCGGCTCTCCTTGACTTTGTAAAAGCACGCCAAGATTATTCAAACTATCTGCAACTTTGAGGTGATTGTTGCCCAACACTGCGCGGCGAATTTCTAGCGCTTGTTCAATATACGAACGTGCTTCTTCTGGCCTTCCGACGAAAAACAGAATCGCTCCTAAACTATTCAAGCTGTTCGCAGTTTTAACATGTCTTTTGCCCAGTACGTGGAGGTGAATTGCCGAAGCTTTTTGATAATAGGGAAGTGCTTCTTCAAACTCCCCCGCAATTCTTAGGTGAAGCCCCAAAGCTTCACATAATCCTGCTGAAACTTCCTTCCGTTCAGGTATCATTGTGTTGGTGATATAGCGCAGGTGAACCTGCCATGGTAGCAGCGGTTCCGGGATACCCTGATCATTTAACCGGTCTGCTTCAAACAACATTGTTTCTGCTACGGCCAATTTTGCCTCTTCCCTTCTATCAGTAGCATTGTTCAGTACGTAACGGGCTAGTAGGCGATGCAGACGCACGGTTTCCGCTGCTTCCATGCTAATCAACCCTAGGTTCGCCAGTCGTCGCAGCGCGTCTGCGGTGGCGAGACCGGCATTTTCTTCCGGAACTGTAGACAGCAGTTGCAGTTGCCAGACGGGCTCTCCGGGAGCAAAGTGGGCTGCGCAAGCCAATAATCTGCGTGCAAGACTGTCGATGCGGTCGTCGTTTTGCAGCTTGTCATAGCTAAGCGCGAAAGTGCGGGCAACATGGTGGTTATAGTGGAGGGGCAACATATCGCCTTTAGTCAAAGACGGGTGGGTCAGTGGGTTAATTCTGTGTAGGTCTTGTAGGTAGGTTTCAGGGGTAATGGAGTAATTGCCCAGAAAACTACCCGCCATATGCACAGCTAGGGGCAGATCGCCCAGTTCTTTAGCAATGGCGTCAAGGGCAACATCGTCTACTTTGGCGCTTTTATTTTCGCCCATAAGTTTGCGTAGTAGCTGGATACTCTGCGGCCTGGGCAGGATGTCCAATGGTAGCAGCTGGATGCCTAGCTCTCTGTGCCAGTGTTGGCGGCGACTGGTGATCAGCACCCGGCAGCCGCCGAAGGGCGGCCGCCAGTTGCGCAGTAGTTCTTGATCCTCACAATTGTCGAAAATGAGAAGGCGTGGAATCGGTTCGCGCCAGGCTTGCATGACCCTCCGCACTAACTCTGGCCGATCCCAATCCCCTAACTCTTCAAACATCCAGTGGGCGCAACTCGCTACCTCTGAGGGAATGATATTGGTTTCACCACAACTGATCCAAAAGACGCCTCCGGTAAAAAACTGGCCGTAACGATGAGCAAAGGCGGCGGCGAGCTGGGTCTTGCCAATACCCCCCAATCCTGTCGCAGCAGCCGTTTGCCCTACCGCGACAGTCTGCCCACCTTTCAGCGTCTCAGCTAAAAAACGCATTTCCGCCTCGCGCCCGACAAACATGGAATTGTAACCTGTTTTCATACGGGAGCGAACGGGAAGCGGGGCGGGAGCCGGAACCTCTTCGAGTGGCATAGTTTCCAGCCTCTCTAATGCGGCTGACAGCACCTCCTCCTTAGATAATTCGGGCCGCTCTGCCCGTTCATGTAAACCTTCGACCCGATTTATGAGATGTGCTAACTGAGAAGCAATACCTCCCGAAGTAGCTGAAGACTGCATTCTCTCTAACGTCGCTTCAGCATCGCGTTCAATATCAGGTGGTGTTTTGGGCGACTGTGAGAGTCGCGTTTGCTCCTGAATTTCTTTTATCGCTTTGTGGGTATTCTCTCGAATCTGGTCGTGTTTTTCCTTATCCTCTTTGTCCAAATAAGCCGAAAGATTGACTATAAATTCTTGGAATTTTAAAGACTCTTGCCTGCTACCTGACGAGTAACCTGCTGTTTCTAGTAGTTCATTACATTCTGTCTCGTTACAATTGAACGAAGCGGCGATGCGAATCATCATTCCCGGATGTTGCGGGAGAGTTTCTTCTCTACGCCAACGCCCAACTGTCGTTCGTGATACAACTACTCGCCGCGCAAGCCATGCATCGCTACTACGCGCATCGTTTTGAAAATATTCATTTAAGAGATGGGCAAAGCGTTCACGCCTATTCATGCGATGAGGGCCTACCTAACCCGGCAATTGTCACAAAATCTTTACAAGGGCATGGTACTGGTCAAAATTAGTTAACTCTGATGCGCCATGCCCCAATTTGGGCAGCTTCAAGTGCCTGATGACAAATTTGAGGTGCTGATTCGACAATCAGCGTTCGAGTTCGTTCAAGTTTCGGTCGGAATTCCAACAGAAATCCGCCACAAGATGGACTTGCTCTTCGATGAAGCCAGCGAAGAGCATATTTGGGAGTATGTAATTGCCCTGTTACGGGTTCAAACTGATGACATAAGTACCAGAGACAATCAGCTTACCTTACATCCGGACTTTGTCGCTGCAACTCGCGCAGCTGAGACACTGGGCAAGCAACTGGCTTACGACACTATTCTGACAGATTATACCCTTAAACAGGCCGCGATGCGGTACGAGCGCGAATCTGAAGCGTTAATCGACCGATAAGCATCCTGATAAGAAAAACCACTCTGTATATTGCCCCCTGTTACAAAAAGTAACGCATTTCAGCCTCCCTGTTACATATCGACACGCCCACTCACGCCTGATTTGAACTATTCTATAGCTGTTCCACACAGAACCTGATGCATCAGGCCGGGTCGCTCCCGGCAACGCAATGAGTCGTTTTATCAGAGAAAGGGACAGCTACCTCATGACTATTCGATTCTGGACTGCGAGCTTGCTGGTACTCGTTATCAGCCTTGCCGCCCACACTACTGCTCAAGCATTCCCGGATGCTGCCGCTTGCTACGCTAACCAAACGCACAAGGTCACGCGCATCGGCCAATTAAGTGAGACGCGCCCAACCTATGCCCTGCCCTATCAAGCGAATCAGATTGTGACGCTCGCGGGCGATTCCGGTGGCAACACCGCGCCCAATGCGACGGTCACGCTCCGCGCCTTCGGGCGAAACGCTGACGCTGGACGGCTCCGAAGCCGCGCCAGTCGAGATGACGGCACTGCTGGTCGCCAACGCGGAGAACCGCCTCACGCTCGAAGAGAGCGGGCTTACACCGGGCGACAGCCTGTGGCTCATCGTGCAATCGCCCTGCCCTGCGCCCATTGTACAACGAACAAACGTTCGCGTGCAAGTGGGTGAAACCCGGGCCGAGCGCCCCTTCGCCACGGTGCGTGCGACTCCTGTCGCTATCGGCGAGCGTCGCGCGGAAGAGACATTTGCGGTCGCCAAGGCGACGCCGCCTGCCCCGGATGCCCTCGCCGTACGGAGCGGCCTGCAACTCGACCCCGGCCGGTCGATCCCCACGCCCACGCCGACTCTGCAAGCGTCGTCCGGTGATCTTGGCACGGCTGCACGCGTGGCGATGCCGGACGCGGAGGATACGGCAGTTCCGACCCTGCGCCCGCGCGTCGTTTTCAGCGCCATGCTGCTGACGATTGCCGTCATCGCCGCGTCGCTGGCCTTCACCGAGTTCGCGGTGGTGCTGCGACGTCGCCTGTTCAGCTAAAACCTTGCGGGTAGGGGCAGTGCGCCCCTACCCGCCCTTCCTCAAGGAGGAACCTCATGCAACGCAAAACCTACGGGCTGGGAATGCTCGCGCTGCTGCTCATCATCCTGTTCACCAGTTGTGCGCAGCAACTTGGCAACGAATTTGCCGTCACCTTTGCACCGATGGGCCAGCGCCAGCCCTACGAGACGGAAGGCGTGTTCTGCACCAGTACCCTCGTCGTCGGGCGCTGGCAGGGCCATTACGAGACCGCGCCGCTCATGCACCCGGCGGGCAAACGGCGCACGGTCAACCGCTACATGAAGGAGGTGCTGGGTACGCCCGCGAGCCTGCGCCGGAGCCACCGTTACCTGAACACGGACTGCTTCGCCTCCTGGCGCCAGGGCTTCGAGGAGTTGGAGCCGCGCGTTCAGGAGAATGCTAAGCGCCAGCTCGGTGAGCATCTGAGCGAAGAGGATTACCGCCTCGTGGTGCTCAGCGTCCAGGTCCACGACGTGGCGGCGGCGACTATCGAATGGCTGGAAACGAAGGAACAGTAAGATGCAATTCCTGCAACAGTTGTTCGGCAGTTTACTGGCAATTTTGAAACAACTGATTGGTGGGCCCCCACAACCCGCACCGCGTGCTCCTCCCGCCGACCCGCTCGACCAGCCGCTCTTCATGCTCTCGCCGGTGGACGCCTTCATCGTGCGCCATGCCTGCAATGGCATTTCCATCATGGGTGGGATTGGCTCCGGCAAAACGTCGGGCAGCGGCCAGACCATCGCCCACGCCTTCCTGCGGGCCGGGTTCGGCGGGCTGGTAATGTGCGCCAAGCCGGAGGAGCGCGGGCTGTGGGAGCGCTATGCCGCCGAGACGGGCCGCAGCGATGACCTCGTCATCTTCGGCCCCAACCAACCCTGGCGCTACAACTTCATCAACCACCAGCTCCAGATGGGCAGCGGTGGTCTCATCGAAAACGTCGTGGCGCTGCTCGGCACAATCACCGACTTGGCCAAGGGTAAGCAGTCCCAGGGCGGGGGCGACCCCTTCTGGGACCGGGGCATGCAGATGGTGGTGCGCAACAGTGCCGAATTGCTCTATCTGGCTAACGGTAGCTTGAGCCTGAACGAGCTGCGTACCTTCGTCTCCGACGCTCCGCGCAGCGCCGAGGAAGTGGCGAGCGAGGAGTGGCAGCAGAACAGCCGCTGCGCCGAGGTGATTCTCAATGCTTCCGCTAACGTACGCACGCCACAAGAGCAGCACGGATTCGAGGTCTCCAAGGAGTTCATCCTGGGCGACTACGCGGCGATGGGCCAGCGCACGCGTTCCTCTATCGAGGCCACGCTGCTGAGCGTCATTGACCAGTTGTTGCACGGCGTAGCTTACGAGCTGCTATCGACCACGACAAACCTAGAGCTGGAGGACACCTACCGGCAAGGCAAAATCCTGGTGCTGGACTTGCCTATCCAAACCTACCACGAGACTGGCCTACTGGTGCAGCAGATCGCAAAGTACATGTGGCAACGCACGGTGCTGGATCGGGACGTGACTCAGTACCCGCGACCGGTCTTTCTGTGGGCAGACGAGGCGCAAAACTTCATGTCGAGCTTCGACTTTCGCTACCAGGCCGTAGCGCGCTCCGCGCGGGCATGCACGGTCTACCTGACGCAGAACATCAGCAACTATTACAGCGTGTTGGGGTCGCAGGGGCGCGACGAGGCGCATAGCTTCCTGGGCAACCTTGTGACCAAGATTTTTCACGCCAATTCGGACGATGCTACCAATCAGTTCGCAGCGGCCATTATTGGGCAATCCTACCAGACACTCTACAACTTCAACAGCTCTCAGAATGGGAAACAGCCGGGCAGCAGCATGAGCGGCGGTGGCTCGCAGAGTTTGCAGTACAAGATTCTGCCAGCGCAGTTCACAACGCTGCGCACGGGCGGCCCCGCCAACAACCTGCAAGTGGACGGGATCGTGTTTCAGGGCGGGCGCGTCTTCCGCGCCACCGGCGATACCTTCCTGAAGGCGGTTTTCTCGCAGCGGTAACGGCCGCTTCTTCAATCGATTTCGACCGGGGCGGGTCGCCCCGTCCCGGCTACCAACAAGGAGACAATCATGGACAAATCCATCATGGACGTACAGCACGCACCGGCGCGCAACAGCGCCGAGTGGGTCGCCTCACTGGTGGTTCCGGGTTTTGCCTGGAATATGCTCCGCAACGCGGAGGAATTGCTCAAGACCCTGGCCTACTGGCTGGCTACCTCACTGACCCCTTACATTCGCTACGATTTCGGCGAGCGTCAATTCAGCTTTCAGCGCGCCCTGATGGGGCTGGTGGTGCTCAAATTCGCCTTCGATTTTGCGAGCCTGCGCAGCATGTTGAGCGTCTTGCCGGGCATTCAGCCCCTGCCTTACCAGCTCACCATCAACCGCTGGTTCCTGCTTTCCTACATCGCGCTGGCGCTCTGGCATCTGTTGGCCATCCACCTGCGCAACCGGCGCGGCATTCCCCACTATTCCTACAGCTTCGGGACCAGCTGGCTCGAATTCCTGATTCCGCTCTCTGGCTACCGCATCTCGGACTGGGTGCTCTACCGCTTTATCGAGCCGGGGCTGTGCCTGTTGGTGGCGTGGATGTTGCCCGACAGCTTTATGCGCCAGTACCTGCTCGCGGCTTCCTTCGCGCTGCTCTACTACAACAACGCGGTCTACAACACCATGCGTCAGAAGTACCTCGACCTGGTGGATGGGGAGATTGCAAGCCATTTCTACAACCGGGCACGCGAGGACAACAACGCATTGCAGCGCACGCCCAAGGCGCAGATGGCAGGCTTTACCGTCATGCCCGTGCCGCACCTGAACAGCAGCTTCTTCGAGGGCGGTGCCGCCCCTGTCCAGGCGGAAGATCGGGCGGAGCCGGAACCTGCCAGCTAGGGCGATTCAGACCATCCCCGCCCGGCGCACAAGGGCGGTGGGTAGGCTTCAACAAAGCGCCGGTGCAGGGATGAATAGCAGACAGCTTGGCGGCGTGTTGGCGCGCGCCGCAAGCCCCTTCAATCACTAACGGTTCAAGGTCGAAACAGCGACCATTTTGGCCCCATTTCGACCTGCTTTCACAAAAGGAATTTCACCCATGACTGACTCGATTTTGCACCGACTCGACGGACTGAAAACCCACCCGGCGGTGCGTCGGTTTCGACGTCGCGCAAGAGCGCTGCGCACGCACCTGCCAGCGCTGCAAGCACGCGGCCTTGCCCCCCACCTTCCGGTGCGTCTGGCGCAGCGGATGCGCAGTGTGAAGCAACGTCGGCTCGTGGCCCTGCTGCTGCTTCTGCCGGTGGCATTGTTGCTGCTGCGCTGTGCCCTGCCAGACACCTCCGTCGAGGCGGGCTGGTACGAGGCGATGGCGGCGGTTGATAGCCGCGAAATTACGCCCGACACTGTGGCCTGTTTGCACTCGCTCATCGACCTGGAAAGCGACGGTGGGATGTTTATCTGGCATTCGGTCAAGGAAGACCGGCTGCGCGAGGTGTTCGAGGCGCAGCGCGTGGCCTTTGACGAGCACGATTTTACCGAGCAAAGCAGCTTCTGTTTCGACGATTAGGACGCCGCCATTCGCTTCGCCACGCTGGGCAATGTCGAGCTGGAGAATGCGAGCGAGCAGGAGTTTCAGTACGCGCTGCTGCATTACGCAACCGAGCGGGGTTACGCCCTGCCGGGATTTCAACCGTAGGTATCCGAAAAGGGGGTGACAGTGCGAACGCTCTAACGCTACAACCCCCTTCCGGGAGCAACAGAAAAGGAGCATCATGACCCTTCAGGAATTACTTAAAAAGATCGGCAATATCGACGAGCGCGCGGAAGCGAAGATGCAGGGCGCGAGTGATGGCGACGGGCAGGTTTACCTGCACGGCTACCGGGACGCGCTGGCTGACATCGGCAAGATGGTCAAGGACGCCCGCGAAGCGGAGCGGCTCCGCCAGCGCCTTGCCCGGCTGGAGAACGTGGCAGAGCAGGACCCAGATGTGGACTGGTCGCGCGCACCGCTGGGAAGCGGTGAAACGTCCGGTGGTGCGGTCGTTTCCATTGACGCCGGCCGGGGCCGCGAAGCGGCCTAAAGCGACGATTTCGCAGCCATGCGGCATTCAAGAAAGCGAACGTGTTCGCGTGCGGTTGGCAACGCCTACCGCGCCCGGCAGCGCCGGGCTTCTGCGCACGGGGATGGAGACGTTTTTCGGGAGCGTAGCGGACGAAAAAGGTATCCATCCGTAAGTGCGCATCCCACCTCTGGCTCCGTTGAACGCTTGGATTGGAGGGGTACGGGTACGCCGCAGCCTGCACTACTCACTGTATCGGAATGTGCATTATGAAGCAAGGGCACTTCCATCTTCATGCCAGCGTCGTCTCACGGGCGGTCGGGGCTTCTGCCGTGGCTGCGGCCGCCTACCAAGCCAACCAGGACTTGCTGCACCGTGGGCAGCGCTGCTTTGCCCTCAGCGTGGAACACCGCAAGTTGCTCAACAAGGGAATCGTCTCCGATGAGCTGCGCCGGGCATTCGATGAGGCTCCCCTCTTTGATGTAAGCAGGGTGGACGCGGAAACCCTGCGCGGGGGTGCGGTGACGGACGGATTGCACGCACAATTTGAGGCGCTGGGAGTGGCGCTTTCCGCCCATCTGAAGCTACACGGTACGGAGGATGGGATAACGCTGTTCGACAAGGATCAGCGGCAGACCTACAAGCTGCATTTAGGTGAGGATGGGGCGCGTATGGCCCACTGCCACGTGCTCTACCTTTCGCCTTTTGCGGTCGCCGAGAAACTGAAGCGCGGCGAATGGCTGGTGAAGGACGGCGACCGGCAGTACCGCATCAAGGAGTTTCGGGTACGAAAGACTAACCCGGAAACAGGCAAGCGCGAGGTGGTGCAGCACGGCCTCGATGTCTACGCCGACCGGCTGCATTGTTACAGCCGCAAAGGGGACGTGCAGGAAACCTGGGTGCGCGTGCCGGAACACGCCCCCGACTGGCTCCAGGAGGTGGCCGCGAACAGCGACCCGTCGCCGGAGCTGCGGGCCGCCCTGTGGAACGCGGCGGAGGCGGTTGAAAAGACAAGGGACGGTCGGCCCGCACGGCGGGTGGAACTGGCCCTGTCGCGCGAGCTGACCTTTGCGCAAAACAAGGCGTGCTTGGAGCGCTTTGTCGAAGAACATTTCACCCGTCACGGACTGGTTGTGGATGTAGCTGTGCATGAAAAGAAAGCGAGCGATGGAAAACCTAACCTGCACGCGCACATTCTCATCAGCACGCGGGCCATTGCGGAAGATGGGGCGTTTAGCGATTCCAAGAGCGAGTTTTTCGACGCCAAACAGCGCATCTACGAGTGGCGGCACGGCTGGGCCAAGGTGCTCAACCAATCCTTCCAGCATCTGGGACTGGAGGTACGGGTGGATCCGCGCAGCTACGCCGAGCAGGGAGTGGGCAAGATTCCGGGCGAGCATCTGGGGCCGGAGCGCTGGGCGATGGAGGAGCGCGGGGTGGAGACCGAAAAGGGCGACGAAAACCGCGGGGCGGAGCACGCGAATGCGCTTCAGGAAATTGCGGGTACGCATCAGTGGCTGGAGGCCGGTGAAGTAGAAGACGAGCCGGAACATGAGGTGCTGAACAACGTGCCGAAAGACGTGCCGGTTTTGGACGAAAAACCGCAGCCACAGCCACATCAGGATACGGCGCTGCTGGCGAGTGTTTTGGCAACCGAGGAGCATGTTCCGCCCGCCGATCCGGAGACGCTGCCAGCGGAGACGCAAGCCAGACTCAAAGCACAGGCACAGCAGGCCGAGCATACGGCCGAGTTGAAGCACTCCGCCGCCAGCGCGTGGCGTCAGCCCGTGGCGGTGATTGCCCAGCGAATGCAGCGAATGCACGCCTACGGGCAGGTGCTGCTGGAGCGGGCGAAATCCTTTACCGAGTCAGTCTTTGACCGCTACGCTTCCCGTGCTATGCGGTCGCATTCCCGTGAAAGGGATTTGGAACGATGAGCAATCCAAACAGGGGTAGTATCTTCGACCGCCGCAAGGCGCAGCACGGCGCTGACCGGCAGGACAACGAGCCGGTGCATGTCGTGCCTCCGCCGGTGGAGGCCGTGGAGCAGGAGGCAGCGCCGGAAACCGATGCTTCCGGCAAACAGCCCTACAAGGCTATGCTGCAAATCAAGGCCAAGCCGGGAGCCAGAATCCGCCTGGTCAACGGCAAGGGTCACGTGCGCATCCGCAGCTACGCGCTGCTGAGCGACATCGTCTGCACCTCGCACAAGTTTCTGTCGCTGGTCTTCAGCGGCGATGCGGTGGTGCTGGAAGGGCGTCACCTCGACCGGCTGCTCGACGCGCTGGAAGAGGAGCGGGCGCGCGCCCTGACCTGCTTCCATGCGGGCAGGCATTTGGAGCCGGAAGCGGGCGAGCCGGTCATCGAGTCGATGGAGCTGAAAAGCTTCCGCGATCTGACGGCGGACGGTCAGAGCTAGATCATTTTGTACCTTAGACATTATATCGTTTTGATTTTCGCTCTCTGGTGGGAGATTTTGACGCCTCAGAGAGAATTATTTAATCGGTATAATGTCTCTTGAAGTTTTTACCCCCTGCCCCTTTCCAAGAAGTGGGCAGGAAGGAGCTACTCATGGCAGAAAAAAGTGGTGGTCGTCATACGGGTGACACAATCGGCCGCTATCCTGTGAAAGACGTTTCCAACGCCAGTCTGGGTCAGTTGCGCCCACCGAGCATCGACACACTGAATGCGCAGCAGAAGCAGTTCTCCAGTGCGGTAGTGGCACGGGGTATGGAATTCGCCCGGATGAAAGCGCAGGAGCGTTCCGGGCAGGGCCAGCAGCGGGCTGCGCCGTCGCGTTCCCCGCAGGTGCAACCCGCGCAACAGATAGCGCGGACAGAAGGTCTCAGCCTTCAGGCGATAGCGGCCCATAAGGGAAATCAAGAACGCGTGCAGGCGCGCTCACAGCAGCAGGGAAAGGAGCAAGGGCATGGACGGGGGAAATAGTACCAGAAGCAATGTATTCGAGCTTCAGAGCGCCCGCAGGCGCTTGCGCCCCGATGGTGACGGAAGTGGCAATAGCGCTGAGAACGATTGGGGTGGCTACAAAGCCTACTACCTGGGCGATGCCAAGCATGGCGAGACCTTCACGGGCGAGGAAAGCTGGTTCAAGATTTATCGCGAAGAGCCGCGCCACATCGAGATGCTGCGCTACGACGATATTTTCCAAGTCATCTGCTCGGTCAATGAGGTGCTGGGGCTGAACTGCCACAACGAGCATTTGGGCTACTACCAGTACATGCTGGAGGGGCGCAATCTGGGCATTATCCCCTCCTTCATCCAGCGGCAACGGTTGCAGGCACTGGCGCTGTTCATACCGTCGCTGGAGACCGAAGAGCCAGGCGGCGATGAGCCGGTGATTCTGAGCATCGAGCGCACGCCGGAAATCGGGGCGGACGTCGAAGGTTAGGTAAACAGGCGGTGCTGTTCGGCGGGCCGAATTACCATGCGGATATTGACATCGTGCGTCGGCACACCAGCGCGTGCGGCCTCTTCCTCAACGAGAAGTGCCAGCATGGCCTCGCTGCGTAATGGATCGTGCGGCAGCACGCGCACGTCCGAGCCGTCAATTTCGAGTACGATCTGGTTGGTTTCCATTGAGGGATTGCTCTCTGCGCTAGTGATAGCGGGGACGTGGTCGAGAGGCAATCCCGTGTGATGAAAAAGTCCGGCAACGGACGAACAAAGACCGACGCCACAAGCTGAAGAACAGTCGTTCGCCCTCCCCTTCACGGTTGAAAAGAAGGATGACAATGCAGGCCGGAAGGCGGTAATCTTCACCAAGAGAATACTTAAGCATTGGCAGATATGGCGTCACCAATCATTCGGAGTACAGCGTTGCAACCGGGCACGTTGTACGAGTTGGGAGGGGCCGTGCTTCGCGTGCAAGAAACCGAAAACGGCCACGTCGAACTTATCACCATTCCCGGTCGCTCCGGCAGTCTTGTCGGTCTGATCGGCTACGACATCGATGGGAAGGGTAACTTGCACCCCCGAATCGCGGAGCCGGTCGAAATGGGAGCTGTATCGCCCGTATCGACAGTAACCCGACCCAATGCGACCGTGGCCGATCTAAGGTCCGTTAAGGAAAGTGAGTTGCTGCCGCTGATAGCGTGGGAAGAGGTAAATAGCCGCCAGATCGACGATACAGGACGAACGAATAGGATGCCGTTCTGACATCTTGGATTAACGCGGCGTTGCAATGCAACCTTTCGCATTTGCGAAGTATTCTAAGTAAATCAGGAGATCAAGATGATGAAAAACCAACACGATTGGGAATCAAACTTATTGCTGCGCCAGCTCGAACCGGCTCTCTGGAATCAATCACTCCTTGATGCCGCTATGGGCTGTCAATTTGCTGCCTGCGCATTATCCGAATGTGACGAGCGTTCGCAGGTTTCCGCGTGCATTGGGAGACCGTTTGAATTCGACGGCAACCAACCTTGCCTGTCATCGGGTAAGCTTATTTGCAACCTTGCCTGAATTCAGGTAAGCTAGGGCGCAGGTGATGCTTGCGCCCTTCCCTTTCGATATTACTGACCGCTTTACGGGCAAAGGAGCATTACCATGCAAGACAATTTGCATTTGCCATCGGCAGATACTGCCGAGAGAGACGAAACACCCATCGATTTAGTCGCTGTCTACGCGGTGTTTATCAACGCCTACCTACGCTTGATTCCGCCGGAGGAGGACGGTGAAGCATAGCTTACCGGCTCCCCCTCCCCTTTTATTCACAGCCCCAGCGCACAGCCGCCTCAATGGTTGCGCCGACCATCCGGAGGAAAACCCATGTCACGCCATCGTTACCGAGCCGTGAAAAAGGAACTCGAAGAGCTAATTTCGCAAACAGCGTTACCGACCGATCAGCCCGCCGCAGTGTATTACCGCCAATCCACCTGGACCCAGGTCGGCAACGTGTCAACCGCCATCCAGACCATCGATATGGTGCAGTTACTCGTCAACCACGGCTGGAAGGAAGGCGATATTCGGCTGATCGATATGGATGCCGGGGTTAGCGGGACAACGAAGATCGACGAGCGTCAGGGCATGCGCGAGTTGTTCCAGGCCATTACCGATAAGCAAATTCGCGCGGTTGCTACGCAGGACGAAGACCGCCTTTTCCGCGATGTCACGCAGATTCAGGTGAACATTTTCATTGAAGCATGCCGCGCCTCGCATGTGATCGTCATTACTCCCTCAATGATTTACAATTTCGCCGATTCGCAACTCGGCGATTTCCACGCGCGGCAGTTCCGCTTCAAATCGGAGATGGCGGCGGAGTACATTAAATCCTATATCAAGGGCAAGCTGCATCCTGCCAAACGACGGCTGATGATGGAGGGGCGCTGGGCAGGACCACCCATGCCGGTGGGCTACATGGCCGACATGCGAAAAACCTTGCCGTCCGGCGCATCGAATCCGCACTGGCGCAAATACGTGATCTACGAGCCGTATGCGGAGGTAGTGCGGGAATATTGGCGGCTCTTCCTGCACTATGGCGGGCAAATCCGCCCAACCGTGCGGCACATCGTTGATCACGGACCGTATTACCCGGACCCGAAGGCGTATCCCGCTCCCGAAGGGTTCAAGGCGGTGTACCGCATCCGGCAAAATCAGGGCAAGCAGTGTCCCGGTCGTATGGGATTGCAGATGATGCTGACCAACGCGACCTATCTCGGACATTGGATGGTTAACGGCCAGATTGTGATTTGGGACAATCACCCACCACTATTGGAGGAAGGTACGTTCATGCGTGCTTTCAATTACCGTTCCGACGTGCTGTTCGATGGCAGCCCCAATCCCTATTACCGGCCGGTTGTCACCTACGCGCAACCGAGCGTCGAGAAGGATCGTAGCGCGGAGCGCCCCTTGTGTGCGGGTTTGCTCCATGCGCAGGATACCGGTGATAATTGGTTGGTTGTGGGCACGCGTTGGAGCAAGTCGAATAACCACTACTACTTCGAGCACTACTCACGCAGGGATGACAAGAGCATCTGGAACATGAAAGCGAGCCTCATTGACGAGGCCGTGGTGGAACGGTTATTGACCAAGCTCGAAGCCACCTACAATTTTCAGGCTTGGGAAGAGGCCCTCGAAGTCTCGGCGCGCGAGTTTCGGGAAATTCAGGCGAGCAAACAAGCGCAGCTCGCACAGGCACAATCCGTGATGGATAACCTTATTGCCAGCTTGGCTGTGTTGACCTCGACACCCATGATCCAGGCAGCTGAAAAACGTTACCTGGAGGCGGAAAAGGAATTCAATCGGTTGAAGGTAGAGTTGGCAGCGGAAAGCGAGGAAGCCGAGCGTCTAAAGCAGATCAAGCAGCTTCGGGAGACCTGTGCGGAAGTGTTCACCGTGTGGCCGAATATGAGCATTGAGGAACAGCGCCAGATTGTGCATGGATTCGTCGAGCGGATCGAAATTGAAAGCATGGACGTATTTTGCAACCTGACGGTTCATTGGAAGGACGGCTCCTCGGAAGCGTTCGACGTTCGCCGTTACAGCGGGGATGGAATGCGTTGGACGGAAGAAGAAATTGATCGGCTCTTGGAATGGATGGAATCGGATGCAACCCAACTGGAAGTAGCGACGCAATTTCCTGAGCGGACCTGGGGAGCGATGGAGCAGCAATACATGCAGAATCGACGTAAAAAGGGTCGCAATCGTCCGTACCGCAAACGGATGCTTCAACCAAACGAATCGTTTAATGACTACGAAAAACGGGTAGCTGAAGCGAAACCATTGGCGGATATGACTGATGAAGACCATCATTAGATGAGCTGCCCGAATTTGGCACGCGCAACCTCGAAACGCTGCGCCAGCCCCTTGAAGATCGCGTCATCACCATCAGCCGCGCCAGCGGTTCGCTGACCTTCCCGGCCAACTTTGTGATGGTCGCCGCCATGAATCCCTGCCCCTGTGGCTACTACGGCGATTCGCGCCAGGAGTGCACCTGCTCGATGGGCGCGGTGCAGCGCTACCAGAAGCGCATCTCTGGCCCGCTTATGGATCGCATCGACATTCACCTGGAGGTGGCGCGCGTCCCCTTCGAGAAGCTGACTGGACTGGACGGCGGCGAAACGTCCGCGACCATTCGCCAGCGCGTCGAGCAGACGCGGGTGCGCCAGGCCGAGCGCTTTGCCAAGCTGGGCCGACCCAACGTGCTCGTCAACGGCGACATGGGCCCCGCCGAAGTGCAGCGCTTCTGCGAGATCGACGACGCGGGCCGCAGCCTGCTGCGCGCTGCCGTGCGCCAGATGAACCTGAGCGCCCGCGCTTACCACCGCACGCTCAAGCTGGCGCGCACGATTGCGGATTTGGCGGGCGTGGAGACGATTGAGGCGAGTCATTTGGCCGAGGCGCTGCAATATCGCCCGCGCGAGATGATGTAAGTCGAAGCGGCGCTTTGACCTGCGAAGCGCCGCTTCCGCCTACAGCAACGCTCCCAGCTGCTCCACCGTCGTCACCGGCAGCCGACACGCAAAATTCTCGCAGACATAGGCCGCCGGTTGACCATCGACCAGCGTGCGCTCTGCCAGCAGCGGAATCATCGCCTCCTGCTCCGGCTCCTTGAGCGCGACCACCGTGTGCGGCAGATAGCGACTGCGCACTTCGGCCAGCAGCGCTTGCGTGGCGGCGTCCGCCGGATCGCCGACGAGCGCGACTTCCTGGCTGGATGCAAGCGCGGCATCGAGCACGCCGAGCAGCCGGCCAAAGCCCGTCGGCTGCTGCGACATGGCCTCCTGCATCAGCAGCAGCACCTGCATCGCCAACTTGCGATACTCGTCGTTGCCCGTCAGCTTGGCCAAGCGCAGCAGCCCTTCCGCCGCCATCGAATTGCCGCTGGGGATCGCGTTGTCGACAAAGTCCTTGCGCCGCACGACGAGCGTTTCGTGGTCGCGCCCCGTTTGGAAGAAGCCGCCGTTCGCTTCGTCGTGGAACTGCTCGATCACGATGCGGGCCAGGCGGCTGGCTTCGGCGAGCCAGCGCAGATCAAAGGTGGTTTCGTAGAGCGCGATTAGCGCGCGGATGAAGGCGGCGTAATCTTCGAGGTAGGCGTTGAAGCGGGCAGAACCCCCTCCCAGCCTCCCCCCAGCGGGGGGAGGGGCCGATGGTTTGTTGGCAACGCCGCCTGGTTTGATTTGCCCCTGATCTTCCCCTCCCAACCAACGGCTCCCTTCCCCGCCGGGGGAGGGCTGGGGAGGGGTTCCGCTCCACGACCGATACAGCTTCCCATCCGCCTGGCTCATCTCGCTTAAAATAAAATTCGCCGCCTTCTGCGCCGCCGCCAGCGCATCGTCCCGACCCAACACCGCGCCACACTCCGCCAGCGCGTGGATCATCAGCCCGTTCCACTCGGCGAGCACCTTATCGTCCAGCCCCGGCTTGATGCGCGATTCGCGCGCCGTAAACAACTTCCGTCGGCTCTCGGCTAGCGAGCGCTCGACCTCGTCCTCGGTTTTGCTAAAGCGACGCGCCACCTCGTCCACCGAGCGAAAGACGTTGAGAATCGTCTTGCCCTCAAAATTACCACTGGGCGTAACGCCGTAGCGCGCGTTGAACAGTCGCGCCGCCTCTTCTCCCAGCACGTCCTCGATTTCCTCCGGTGTCCATACAAAGAACTTGCCCTCGACGCCCTCGCTGTCGGCATCCTGCGCCGAGTAGAAGCCGCCCGCCTCACTCGTCATCTCGCGCAGCACGTAGTCAATCGTCTCGTTAATCACGCGCTTGTACAGGTCACGCCCCGTCACCTGCCAGGCGTGCAGGTACGTGCGCAGCAGCTGTGCGTTGTCGTAGAGCATCTTCTCAAAGTGGGGGGTGAGCCAAATCGAGTCGACGCTGTAGCGGGCGAAGCCGCCGCCGAGTTGGTCGTAGATGCCGCCGTGGGCCATCTTTTCCAGCGTCAACTCCGCCACGAAGAGCGCCTCCGAATCGCCGCTGCGCTTGTGCTGGGTCAGCGCGAAGTCAAGCGTCATCGGCTGCGGGAATTTGGGCTGCGAGCCAAAGCCGCCCTCCTCGTCGTCGAAGACCTGCTTGAGGCGAGCCAGCGCTTCGTCGAGCGTGGCCGTGCTGAGATCGCCGCCCTGGGCAGAGAGATTGCCCAGCCGATCCAGCGCCTGCGTCAGCCGCCCCGCCTGCTCGTCGATTTGGTCGCGCCGCTCGCTGTAGGCCTCGGCGACGGAGCGGAGCAGTTGCGGGAAGCTCGGCATCCCGTAGCGCGGCTCCGGCGGAAAATAGGTGCCGCCGTAGAAGGGCTGGCCGTCGGGCGTGAGGAAGACGCTCATGGGCCAGCCGCCCTGGCCCGTCATCGTCTGCACGGCGTCCATGTAGATCGCGTCCAGATCAGGCCGCTCTTCGCGGTCGACTTTGATGTTGACGAAGTGCTTGTTCATCAGCGCCGCGGTCTGCTCGTTTTCAAAGCTCTCGCGCTCCATCACGTGGCACCAGTGGCAGGCGCTGTAGCCAACGCTGAGGAAGATCGGCTTGTCCTCGGCTTTCGCCTTATCCAGCGCCTCCTCGCCCCACGGATGCCAATCCACGGGATTGTAGGCGTGCTGAAGCAGATAGGGCGACGTTTCGTCGGCGAGGCGATTGGTCTGTTTTTGAGACATGGTACTCCTTTTGAATTTTCGGCAGCAGTTCACCGCTTTCTGTTTACCTTAGCAATGTAGCCCGGCCCGCGCAAAAAATCTATGCCAAAGATTACAACAGCGCTTGTGAAGGCCACGGGATGGCGCTACTCCTCGTTTAGCGAGAACTACACAAGACTGTATGAAAACAGAGCTCAAAGCCGCGTTTATCTGCGTACATCTGCGGTTCCCTTTTTCTATTTGCAATTGCTGGGTCAACTGCGGCCGCCCTGATTAAGCCGTCTCGGATTCGAGCAAGGCAAAGTCAAACGCGGCGTCGGTGGCTTGAACGGGCGGGCGATCGTGGAGGAGATCGGCGAGGAGGAGGGCGAGATGGGAGCCGTCGCAGGGGGTGATGTAGACCGTTTGGAGGACGGAGCGCGTACCGGAGCGGAAGCCGCGTTTGGGCACGTCGACGCGGTGGCGGACGGCCAGGCTGGCACGCGGCTGGCCGTCAAAATGGAGGTGACCCGTCTCGACGCGGGCGATGTTCTCGGGCGCGAGAAAGATGTACCACATGCCAAACTCGTCGGCGGGCCAGCGACCCACGCCCAGAAAGTTGGGCTCGTTGAGCCGACAGAGCAGCGCGTGCTCGCGCGTGGCAAAGGTGCGGTAAAAGCCGGGCATCGCCGTAAAGCGACCGCGCTTCTCCTCCACGGCAAAGTGCCCCGTTGCATAGACGGGCAGCTTTGCCTCCGGGGTAAGCGCGTCGCTCGCTTCGGTCGACGCGATCGGGCCGGGGACGAAATGGACAAAGTCCCGCTGCCGCCACCGCTGCACCACGGTGATCAGCATCACCAGCACCAGCAGCGAGAGCCCCGCCCCCCACCAGCGACCGGGCAGCCAGCCCGCTCCCCAGGCGAGGGCGAGCACAACGAGCGGCAGCAGCAGCCAGCGCAGCGTGGGCGCGCCGCCCGTTCGCCGCCGAGACAGGTGGTAGAGCCACGTGCGCGCCGAGGCCGTGCGCGGCAGGGGCACGGGAAACTCGGTGCGCGGCGCGGCAGCAGCGCGGCGTGCCGGCTGAGACGCTTGGCCGGCAGCCTGCCTGGAGATGCCGGCCAAGCCGTTGAGTGGTGTGCCACGACGATTATTGTTGTGGCCGTTGCTGTGACCGTTGGTGCTGGGTGGATTGTGAAGCGGTGGAAGATTGCTCATGCGGTGCTCAACACTTAGTTAGCACAAGGGGCATGGATTTCCATGCCCCTCTATTTACAGTGTTAGACTGTGAGTTGAATTGTGGTAGCGGTTGATAAACGTCTACGCTGGCGCGGGCACGCGACCGCCGAGATCGAGACCGCTATCCTTTTGATCATCCGGTCGACGCTTGTCGCGCTGCGCATCCGGCTGTGGTGTGGGGTGATCAAAGACGCCCAGCCCCTCGGCGCGACGCTGCTCGAAGGGATCCTCGCCGTTCATAATTGCCTCAAACTCTTTGGCGTCCAGCATCTCAAATTCAAACAGCGCCTGCACCACATCCTCCAGCCGCGACCAGTTCTCGCGCAGCATCGTGTGGCAGCGCTCGTAGGCTTCATCCACCAGCGCGCGCACTTCGGCGTCGATGCGCTGGGCCACCTTGTCGCTGTAGTTGCGCTGCTCGTTGATTTCGCGGCCCAGAAAGACCATCTCGTCGCGCTGGCCATACTGGATGGGGCCGAGCTCCTTGCTCATGCCCAACTGCGTGATCATCGCGCGCGCCAAATTGGTGACGCGCTCCAAATCGTTGGCCGCGCCGTTGGTCATATCGTTGTACTTGATTTCCTCGGCCACGCGTCCGCCGAGCAGCGCGGCCAGCTGGTCGCGCAGGTACTCCTTGGTGCGCAGGTTGGTCTCCTCCTGCGGCAGCCACTGGGCGTAGCCCCCGGCCTGCCCGCGCGGAATGATTGTGATCTTGTGCACGGGATCGTGGTTGGGCAGCACGTGGAACATCACGCCGTGGCCCGCCTCGTGGTAGGCCTTGACTTCCTTCTCCTTCTGCGTGACCAAGCGGCTGCGGCGCTCCGGCCCCATGCGCACGCGGTCGATTGCCTCCTGCAGCTCGTCCATGCCGATGGAGCGCTTGTCGCGGCGCGCGGCCAGGATTGCCCCTTCGTTGACCATGTTCTCAATGTCCGCACCGGAGAAGCCGGGCGTGAGTTTGGCAATCGTGTCCAGGTCCGTGCCGGGCGCAAGCGGCTTGCCGCGCACGTGTACGTCCAGGATGGCGCGGCGGCCCTTCACGTCCGGCGCATCCATCGTCACCCGCCTGTCAAAGCGACCGGGGCGCAGCAGCGCCGGGTCCAGAATGTCCGGCCGGTTGGTGGCGGCGATCAAAATCACGTTGGTGTCCGTGCCAAAGCCGTCCATCTCGACCAGAATCTGGTTGAGCGTCTGCTCGCGCTCGTCGTGCGAGCCGCCCAAGCCCGCGCCGCGGTGGCGACCGACGGCGTCGATTTCGTCGATAAAGACGATGCAGGGGGAATTCTTTTTGGCCTGCTCGAAGAGATCGCGCACGCGGGAAGCGCCGACGCCGACAAACATCTCGACAAATTCCGAGCCGGAAATCGAGAAGAAGGGGACGCCCGCCTCGCCGGAAACGGCTTTGGCCATCAGCGTCTTGCCCGTGCCGGGGGGGCCGACGAGCAGCACGCCCTTGGGGATGCGCGCGCCGAGGGCCGCGAACTTCTGCGGCTCTTTGAGAAACTCGACCACCTCCTGCAGCTCCTGCTTGGCCTCGTCGTTGCCCGCCACGTCGTCAAAGGTAACAGTGGGGCGGTCGCCGGTGAAGAGGCGCGCTTTGCTTTTGCCAAAGCTAAAGGCCTGGTTGCCCGCGCCCTGCGCCTGGCGCAGGATGAAGAAAAAGAAGACGCCCAAAATCAGCAGCGGCAGCAGCATCAGCAGCACGCCGCTCCAGTTGGCCCACCAGGGCGGATCGGTCACAATGATGTTGTCGACCGAGTTGAGTTCGCTCTGGGTGATGCCCAAATTTTGCAGCGTCTCGATGATGCCAACGTTTTGTTCCTTGCGCGAGGCGAGGGTGTCGCCGTTGTTGAGCGTTGCGGTGATGCGGTCATCGCGCACGGCAATTTCATCGACGCGGCCCGCGCGAATCGCCTGGATCACCTCGCCAATCGACTCTTCTTGCGCGGCGTCCTGACCGCTGGAGAAGAGCGTGGTGTATAGAAATGCACCCAGCGCCACCAGCAGCAGCACGTAAATCAACCCGCTGCGCATTCGTTTGGAATTCATAGTAAAACCTATTGCTAAAAGCTAAAAAAGCCACTCTGCTTACCGGGTAACAGCTGTAGACGGACTGATGGGAATTGGGACAAAAGTTTAGCACGAGCGCCACGACCCGTCAAAGGCGGTAAAACGGTTCGCATCACCCAACTCCGACGCAGCTGCCAAGTGCTGTGGCGAACGTCTGTTCCGATTAGTATAACCCAGCGGGTGCAAAACAGCGGTAGGGGCCATTCCACGGGTGGGCTTGTGCAGCGCGTAGAGCAACAAAGCTCATCTGTCGTTAAGCTCTGCTCGCTTAATTTCGCTCATCAATTCCGCTATTACTGCCAAACGATGGCCGTTGCGTTTGTTCCTAGAAAGAAGCTCACCACGTATAGAATGGTCATCAGCGCGCTCAGCCCCGCCATCATACCGCTGGGCATGATTTTCCGGGTGGCTTGATACCGCCGCACAAAGACGACCGTCAACGCTGCGGCGACCACGAGGCCGATGATCAACGCCAGCGTAAAGCTAATGCTAAACAAGTACCACGCCAGCAGCAGCACCGCGCCGCTCGCCAGCCCCGCAATCAGCGAGGCGCGGCTTTTTGCGGTGAGATAGCCAATGACGCCGCCCGCGATCACAAGCAGGGCGTAGACAAGCGTGAAGAGGGAAATGTTCATGGGTTGGAGCTCAAGTTGCGAAATGAATAGACGACAATCTTCCCGGCAGGCTGGCTTTGCAAGCCCGCTGCAAAAATCAGCTTCCGGGAAGATTGTACACCGCCGCTGCCGTTTACTCGAATTTCACGCCAGCCACGTTTAGGCGCTCGCCGCTTCGCGCAAACCGGTTAGCTCTTCGCTCACCTGCCACAGCCGACGCTGCGTCTCTTCGTCATACGAGCGGGGCGACGATTTCTTGGCCTGCGATTTGGCAAAGTAGCCGCCCGTCGCGTCCTCGACTTCGGGCGAGGTGCAGAGATAAATCGACGTCTGCGCGCCCTGCTCCGCCGAAATTTGAAAGGGGCGCGTGAGCACCATAACAGCGTTGAGCAGCGGGCCGTTTCCCCCGCCAAAGCCTGTGTTGACAAAGCCGGGATGCAGCGCGTTGACCGTCACCGGCGCATTCTCCGCCTCCAGCCGACGCGCCAGTTCGTAGGTGAAAAGCACGTTGCAGAGCTTGGCGTCGCCGTAGGCCTTGAACGTACTGTACTTCTGCTCCTTCTGTAAATCGCTAAAATCAAGATTGCCCGTCGTGTGGGCGCCAGACGAGACGTTGACAATACGCGCCTTGGATTCCGGCGTGCCGCTGGCTTTGATCATGTCTAGCAGCAGCATGGTCGGTAAGAAGTAGCCGATATGGTCAAGCGCGAAAGTCATTTCCAGCCCGTCGATGCTCTCTCGGCGCTTGCTAAAAACAGCCCCCGCGTTGTTGTTAAGCACGTCGAGCCGGTCGTACTTGGCCTTGTATTCGCTGGCAAAGCGGCGGATATCGTCCATCGAGGACAAATCCACCAGCATCAGGTCGACTTTGTCGCTGCCGCTGGCGGCGATGATCTCCCGTCGCGCCGCCTCGCCGCGCTCCTGGCTGCGGCAGGCCATCACCACGTGCGCGCCCATCTGCGCCAGCGCCTTGCACGTCTCCTTGCCAATCCCCGAATTCGCGCCGGTGACGACGCAGAGTTTGCCGGTCATGTTGGTGTGGTGAGTCATATGGTCTCCTTGGGTTGCTTTGTTTGCGTAGTTGGTTATTAGTAAGTAGTGATTGGAGATTGGGGTACGTTGGTCGGTCAAGCCTTAGACGCAACGTACCCCACCAACCCAACTACTAATCGCCAATTACCAATCGCTATTCCGCACCTTACTCCAACAGCCGCCCCTCGACCTGCAAGTCCTCATACCCTTCGAGCCAGCTTTGCAGATATTCGGGCACGGCGTGGACGGGCGCGCGCCAGATGATTTGCTCGCCGTCGCTGTTGAGCTTAATGACCGTGTTGTAGCGGCCCTCCGGGTCCAGCTCCGGGTAGTCCGTGCGCTGGTGGGCGCCGCGGCTTTCTCGACGCTCCAGCGCCGCGCGGATCGTTGCTTCGGCGGATGAGAGCGAGCCGCGCAGATCGAGCGCCAATGCCAAATCGCGGTAGCCCTCGGACGAGGGACGCACGTCGACATCCTTCGCGGCCTCCTTGATCTCCTCGATCTCGTGCAGGGCCCGCTCCAGCTTCTCGCCGCTGCGCACGACGCCGCAGCCCCGCCACATTGCGTTGCGCACGGCGCGCTGCAGCGGGCGAGCCAGCTCGTCGCCCTCCTGGATCAGGTTATCTAAATCGTCCATCGCGGCCTGGATGGCCTGCTTGGAGCGGTATTGCAGCTCGATATTCTGTGAGCGCTCCGCCGCCGCCTCGCCCGCGCGCCGGCCAAAGACCAGCGTCTCCACCAGCGAATTGCCGCCCAAGCGGTTCGCGCCGTGCAGCCCGCTCGTCGCCTCGCCCGCTGCATAGAGCCCGGTCACGCTCGTGGCGTGCGTCTCCGGCTCGACGACGATGCCACCCATCGAGTAGTGAGCCGTCGGCGCGACCTCCATCGGCTCCTTTGAGATGTCGAGCATCTGCGTCTCCAGAAACTGGCGGTACATGCGCGGCAGCTTCTCGATGATGTAGTCCTTGTCGCGGTGGCTGATGTCGAGGTAGACGCCGCCGTGCTCGGAGCCGCGCCCCTCCTCGATTTCGGTGTAATTGGCCAGCGCCACGCGGTCGCGGGTGGAGAGCTCCATGCGCTCCGCATCATAGCTTTCCATAAAGCGCTCGCCTTCGCTATTGAAGAGTCGACCGCCTTCGCCGCGCACGGCCTCCGTCACCAGCGTGCCCGCCATATCCTCGGGGAAGACCATGCCCGTGGGGTGAAACTGCACGAGCTCCATGTCCGCCAGCTCACAACCCGCCTGCAGGGCCAGGTGCATGCCGTCGCCCGTATTTTCATCGCGGCGCGACGAGCTCTTGCGCCAGATGCGCGTGTGCCCACCCGCCGCCAGCACGACCGCGTCGGCCAGATAGACGGTGCGCATACCAGACTGAATGTCAAAGGCCAGCGCACCAAAGCAAATGCGCTCATCGCCATCTTGGTGCACCAACAGGTGCGAAACGTACTGCCCCTCGTGCATCGGAATCCCCAGCTCTTCAACTTTGTCCGCCAGCGTGTAGAGCATGGCGCGGCCCGTGTAGTCACCGGCGTAGCAGGTGCGGCGGTAGGTGTGCGCGCCAAAGTAGCGCTGGTCGAGCTCGCCAGCTTCCGTGCGCGCAAAGGGGCAGCCCCACTCGGCCAGCTCCAGCACCGCCGCGGGCGCTTCCCGCGTCATAATCTCGACCGTGCGCGGGTCGGGCAACGCGTAGCCCTCGTGGTAAGTGTCGGCAAAGTGCTGCTGCCACGAATCTTCGGGGTCGACCGTGCCCAGCGCGGCGTTGATGCCGCCCGCCGCCAGCACCGTGTGCGCGTCGCGCGGCGGCCGCTTGCCGACCATCACGACCTCGCTGCCCGCCTGGTGGGCCGCAATCGCCGCACGCATCCCCGCCCCGCCGGAGCCAATCACCAGCACGTTGGAAACGTTGGTTCGATAGTTGCGATTCATGGATTCCCGTCCTTTATCTAAAAAGCCAGCGCGTCGCTGCAATGGCCGCTATTGTGAATTGCTTCACTATGTATTTTAGAGCGGAGAGGGGAAAAAATCGGGGAGGGGGTTTACAATTGTCCAGGGTTTGTCGAGGGGGCTTCGTCGTCTTTAAGAAGTTTTTGAAGGGATTTAATTAACGGCGGAAGATCGTCCACCAGCGTGTACCAGAGTAGATCGACATCCACTTCATAGCATCCGTGAATCAGTCGGTTCCGCATACTAACGATTTCGCGCCAGGGAATATGCCGGTGAGCTTTGCGCGTTTCTTTGCTCACGTGAGAAGCCGCTTCACCAACAATTTCTATCTCACGGATCAAGCCCGAAGTCAACAGGCGCTCGGTTTTTAAGTCCTCCGGAGATTTTGTACCGAGGAACGTCTGAGCGGCGAGTGCGGAATCGAGCATGTGTTGAATGCGAATTCGATCAGCGTTCGGCAGCATAGAGCACCCGTGCAGAATTCATCACATCTTCGCGGAAATAACGGCTGAGGGAGGCTGGCGTGTGTAGATCAACCTGGCGGTTGAACAATTCTGATAGCTCGGCTTGGATTTGGACAAAGCGGATTAGCCCAATCCGCGTATCGGGTTCAAATTCGACAACCACGTCTAAATCGCTATCGTTAGGATAATCTTCGTTCAAGGCCGAACCAAATAGCGCAAAGCGAGCAATGTGATGTTTTGCCGAGAAGCGGGCAATCGTTTCTGGCGCAACTGAGTTGTGATTCGGGATAGAGAATTTATTCACGGCGAGTTCGAGAAAATAAAATAGCGATAACGATCAATTTGTTCATTATTGCCTGGAATACCACAAACGTCAATCAGTCTTTGGTATTTTCTTCAGCTCGCTGCCAAAGGGCCAACAGCAAGCCTAAGACGAGGAAAACAAGCTGGAAATTACCGCCCGCTTCGCCATAAATGAGCGCCCATAAGAAGAACGCGGCCGCCCCGCTCTCGACCAGCGTGCGCAGAGATAGCGATTCCTGTCCATGCCATCTGGCAATCAGCAGCGAGACCATCGCCGCTACCAAGCCCCAAATGCGATAGGCGGGGTGCTCGTCGTAGTAGCCCGTAAACGACAGGTACAACACGACCAGAACGGGGCTGATAAGCAGCAGGTCAAACAGCCATCTAGCAACTTGCCGCGTAAACGTTTTCTCGCTAAAGAAACGCTCGATGGACGGCATGTCGATCCTCCGCTAGAGCGATTCACTCCGGCGCTTGTAATAGTATTCGAGAACGTCCCAAATGCCGAAGAGCAGTGCGGCACAGCTCAAAATAAGCTGAAGTTTAAAAGTCAACCGCCCATACACAAATGCCCAGACAAAGACAGCGCCCACCGCTAGCTGCAGCAGCCACGGCAGGCGAGCCTCTTCCCAGCGTCGCGTTACAGCGACAACTGTCATCAGGCCCACAGCGGTCATTCCCCAAGTTCGATGCTCTGGATTCCGTTCATAATAGCCGGTAAACCCGAAGTAAAGGACAAGCAGGAGCGGGCTAACAAGCAGCCAGTCGACAGCTTGCTTCCCCAGCCATTTCCCTACGCGTTTAGCCACTGCCCGCTTTTCCTCAAACTCCTGCATTCACGTCCCCCGTTGCCGTAAGACTTCATAAAGCATTAGCGCCGTCGATGTGGACAAATTCAGGCTGTCCGCCACGCCGCGCATGGGAATGACGACAGGCGTTACGTCATCGTTCCCCAGCCAGCGTGCACTCAACCCATGCGCCTCGCTTCCCATCACAATTGCCACGGGGCCGCGCAAATCGGTTTTTGTATAAAGCTGTTGCGCGTCGGGCGAAGTCGCCACGGCTTGAATCTTCTGTTCGCGTAGCCAAGCCAAGGCGCGGGTCGACGTGGCCTGCGCCACCGGCACATGGAAGAGCGTGCCCAAGCTGGCGCGCACGACATTCGGATTATGAACATCCGTCCCGCTCGACTGCTCGTCGCTCGTGCAGATAATCACCCCGTCCACACCCGCCGCATCCGCCGTGCGCAGAATCGCGCCGAGATTGCCCGGCTTCTCCGCGTCCTCAACGACGACCAGGAAGGGCGGATGGTCAAGCTCGGCGGGCAGCAGCTCGTCGAGCTGTCGGTCGACGTAGGGAATTACGAGCAGCAGGCCGCCGCTGTCGCCGCGGTAGGCCAGCCGAGCGAAAAGCTCCGACGTCACCTCAAAGAGCGTCAGCCTATGTGCGGCGTCTAATTCGTGTAGCCATTGAAAGGCCTGAATCGCTTCCGGTTCAGTCACCAGCTCTGGGCACACAAAGGCCTCATCCGGCACGACGCCCGCCGCCAGCGCCCGGCTGCATTCGCGCGCCCCCTCGACAACGGTCTGTCGTCGCTGGTCGCGGGTGCGGCGCTTGGTGAGCTTGAGGGTCTCTTTAACGTGTGGATTGGTTGCGCTGGTGAGGGGGCGGGGCATGAGCAATGTAGCAAAGATGTGCTAAGCGTGTAAAATAGGGCTACATCCAAATCATCTGTTGTCGCCGAGAAAAAGTCAAAAGTGAAAGCGCAAAATTTTTGGAACACCCTCTACGCCTGGGCCTGCCAGCGACTCTACCACGAGCTGGCTCCCGCCTACGACCTCGTCGCCTGGCTCGTGAGCGCGGGGCAGTGGGCGCGCTGGCGACGGCTCGCCCTGAGCGAGTTAACCGGCGATGAAGCGCGCGTGCTCGAGCTGGGCTTTGGCACGGGCGCGCTGCTCGCCGAAATGGCCCGGCGCGACATCCCCGCCCTTGGCCTCGAACTCTCACCCGCCATGCAGCGCGTCACCGCTCGCCGACTGCGCACCCAGAGGCTCGACCTCCCCCGCCTTCAGGCCAGCGCCCTCGCTATCCCTCTCGCCGACGGCAGCGTCGACGCCATCCTCTCGACCTTTCCCGCGCCCTACATTTTGCACCCCACCACGCTCGCCGAATGCGCCCGCGTCCTGCAACCGGGCGGTCGATTAGTTATAGTTGGCTTGTGGACGCGGCTGGAAAGTCAACGGCTGGCGCAGGTGCTGCCCGTGTTCTATGGTGCCCCCAGCGGTGAACGGCTCACCGCTATTTGCAATCAACTGGCAGAATTTGGCTTTGCCTCTCACGCCGTCGAGCGCCGCGCGGGCGCGGTCGCCGTTGGCTTGGTTGTTGCTGTTAGAACTTACTAATAGAATGTAGTGCCCGTCGACCCGCGTCCCCGGCACGCGCCAAACCAGGCAAGAAGTACGGAGCTGTACGCGGCGCGTGCCGGGGACGCTATCCTTGCCTTCTTCGCCTTCCCATCAACAAAACATAACCCCTTCCCCGCGCGTGGAGAAGGGGTTACGAGACTCTGCTCGTTCCGACGCAGAGCGTCGAAGAAGGCATTCCCACGCGGAGCGTGGGAACGAGCAAAAACTACCCCACCCAATACTCGACAAACTGCCCCGCCATCGACACCGGCAGCCGCCCCCGGATGTGCGTGCCCTCGGCCAGATGCTCCTCTTCGTCGATGATGCCGTGCTCGTGGAACTGCGCTACCAGTTCGCCGTGGGCGTAGGGCAGCAGCACGTCCACCGGGGCCATCTGCTGGTAGAGCACATCGTCCAGCTTGCCCAGCAGCTCGTCGATGCACTGGCCGCGGAGCGCGCTAAAGGCGACGGCGTTCGGGTACTCGGCCAGCGCCGCATCCAGCCGAGCGCGCGCGTCGGGGTCGTCCAAATTCAGCCGGTCGACTTTGTTGAGCGCGGTGATCACCGGCTTGTCGCCCGCGCCCAGCTCCTCCAGCACCTCCTCCACGGCGGCGACCTGCTCGTCCATGTTTGGGTGCGAGGCGTCTACAACGTGCATCAGCACCGTCGCCTCGTTGACCTCCTCCAGCGTAGCGCGGAATGACGCAACCAGCTGTGTCGGCAGCTTCTGAATAAAGCCTACCGTATCCGTAAAGAGCGCAACCTTGCCGCTCGGCAGGTCGACGCGCCGCGTGGTTGGATCAAGCGTGGCGAAGAGCTGATCCTGGGCCAGCACGTTTGCGTCGCTGATGGCGTTAAGCGTTGTCGACTTGCCCGCATTCGTGTAGCCAACCAGCGCAACCAGCGGCATGGCGGCCTTACGCCGCTGGCGGCGATAGTTGTCGCGGTGCTTGGAAATATCTTCGAGCTGGCGCTTGAGCGTGGCAATGCGCCGCCCAATCTCGCGGCGGTCCACCTCCAGTTGCGTCTCGCCGGGGCCGCGCACGCCAACGCCGCCCGTGGCGCCGCCCGCGCGACCGCCCGCCTGGCGGGCCAGGTGAGTCCACGCCCGCGTCAGCCGGGGCAGCCGGTATTCGTACTGCGCCAGCTCCACCTGCACCGCCCCTTCACGCGTGCGGGCGTGCTGGGCAAAAATGTCCAGGATCAGCGCCGTACGGTCGATGACCTTGATCTCCTGGCCCAGCACCTTCTCGATTTCGCGCTGCTGGCGCGGCGACAGCTCATCGTCAAAAATGACGGCGCTCGCCCCCAGCCCGTCGACCATCTCGTGCAGTTCGACAAGCTTGCCGGAGCCGATCAGCGTGGCCGGATTGGGTGAATCCATGCGCTGGGTAATTTCGCCGATCACGTCGACGCTGGCCGTACCGGCAAGCAGCGCCAGCTCCGCCAGCGAATCCTCCAGCGGCAGCAGCCCCGGCTCGGATTTTAATTCGGCGCCGACCAAGATCGCGCGCTCCGTGGGCCGTTCGGTCATCACCAGGCCCGCATCGTCGCGGCGAATGGCCTCGCGCTCGATGCCGTTGGTTTCTAAAGATTCAAAAGATTGTGGGCTGGACAAAGGCAGTTTTCCTGTATTCGGTAAGTTGTTGGCAGACGGTTAGCGGTAACAACAGATTGTACACGATAGGCGGGAATTTGTCGAGGGTGAGAAATAGTTAATAGCAATTCCAAATTTGAATCGCTTGCTGCCTAGTTGAAGAGAGTTTCGCCGCGGATTGCGCGAATTATGCGGATTCTTTTCTCTGACTTTGCGCAATCCGCGGCGAAAAATTCTTCTGGTAAGTTGAATTTGAATTGCTGATTAGAATTTTCAGGGGTTGACAGAGTTGGCGCGTCGTGATACTGTTATTGTCAGCAAGCCAATCTCAACAAGTAGCTTCCTGTGCAACCGCTAACTCAGCCCCATCTCCAGCCCCTTCACCGTTCTTCTTCGGCCCGCTCTTCGCAAGACGGGCTCTTTGTGCTGTTTGCCAACCTGCGCCAAAGCTGGCGCGGGTTTTCTTTTTATTGGGCCTATTTCTATTTTTGGTTTACCGGTGCGTTCCGCGCAGAAAGGCTGGCAAAGGCTGCTTGATTGAACGAGCAGCAGGTCACCTAGAGCGTGGAACATACTGTTCCACGCTCTTTTTTTATGTGGATTTTTACGGTGACTCGGCAAATAGGTCGCTTCCGAATTTTTGACTTTAGACACGAATGAACGCGGATTAAAAACTCAGGCGTTATCTACCCGGCTCATCGAACTCCGCGTGCATAGCCCGTATTCACCCGGCCCTGATTGCGCTCGCTTCCAGTCCAGTTAGCCAGCAAGCAATAAGCAGCAAGCAATCAGCAATGAGCAGTACCCAATGACCAGCAACCAAGGACAAACCATGATCTGTCGAGGCGTACGCGGGGCGACCACCGTCTCCGCCGACGAGCCGGAAATTATCCTGCGGGCCACGCGCGAACTGCTGGCGCTGATGATCCGGCTCAACGGCATCGATTCCACCCACGTCGCCAGCGCGACTTTTACCACGACCACCGATCTCACGTCGGCCTTCCCCGCGACGGCGGCGCGGCAGCTCGGCTGGCTCGACGTGCCGCTGCTCTGCGCCCACGAAATCAACGTGCCGGGCAGTTTACAAAAGTGCGTGCGCATCCTGCTCCACTGGAACACGGACAAAGCGCAGGACGAAATCCAGCACGCCTACCTGCACGAAGCCAAGACGCTGCGGCCGGACAATTCGGTGGTGCTCTCGGCAGAGGAGTTGGCGGAGTTGAACCGGTGGATTGAGCAGCAGATGGAGAGCGTGGTGCGTGGTGCGTAGCGCGTGTACCGGTGTACTGTCTTGGTCGGATGATGGTTCGTTGCATCCAAGGCTAAATACCAGTTCACGCACCACGCACCCTTGCCCTGAGCCCGCCGAACGGGACGCACCACGATGAGATTGTCAAACAAAGAGAGCAAGGACTTCCCCATGACAACCGTAGCCTTCCAAGGCGAACTCGGCGCCTATTCCGAGGAGGCAGCGCGCCAGCACTTTGGCGACGCGATCGAACCGCTGCCCTGCCGCACGTTTGAGCACGTCTTCGATGCGGTGGACCGCGGGCGCGCGGATTTTGGCGCGGTGCCGGTGGAAAATTCCACGGCGGGCAGCATCAACAAGGCGTTCGATCTGCTGCTGGAGCACGATCTCAAGGTACACGGCGAGATTCTGCTGCGCGTGCAGCACAACCTGCTGGCGTTGCCGGGCGAGGGTGACGCGTTGACCCACGTGCGCAGCCACCCCCAAGCGCTGGCGCAGTGCGAGGGCTTTCTCAACGAGCGCGGCCTCGTCGCCGTGCCCTGGTACGACACGGCGGGCAGCGCCAAAGATTTGGCCGCCAGCCCAGAGCCCCACACCGGCGCCATCGCCAGCCGGCTGGCCGCCAAGCACTACAGCCTCGAAATCATGGCCGAGAGCGTGCAGGATTTGCAGCAAAACTACACGCGCTTTTTTGTAATCGGCCCCGGCAACGCGCCGCACGCGCAGCCCGCCAAAACGTCGCTGGTTTTTGCCGTGCCCGAAGTGCCCGGCGCGCTCTACAATGCGCTGCGCGAATTCGCCGAGCGCGGCATCAACCTCACCAAAATCGAGAGCCGCCCGCGGCGCAATCGATTGTGGCACTACGTCTTCTACGTCGATTTCGAGGCGCACTATCTGGACGATGGGGCGCGCGACGCGCTGGTCGGCCTGTTGAGCAAAGCGGCCTTTGTGAAACTATTGGGCAGCTACCCCGCCGCCGAGCGCGTCGATGAGGGCGTGAACGGACAGGTGGAGTTGCTGCAGATTTAGTTGGGTGGATCGTGAGTACAATGCACATCTGGCTTGTCTATTACCTGAAATGGGTAGGACTTCCCCCAAACGTGCGACGCACTTCGGAAAGTGCGACGCACCGTCGGTCGGGCTTGTGCGTCTACCCCATAAAAGCTCAGAGAACCACAAAACATACCCAATCTTGATTCTTCATTCTTTTCTCTACCAAAGGAGCCTCCCATGATCGTTGTGATGAAACCCGAAGCCACCGCCGCCGAAATCGGCGCCGTCTTGCGCAAGGCCGAGCAGCTGGGCGTGAACACGCATCCGATTTACGGCCAGAATCGCACCGTGATCGCCCTCGTTGGCGACCTGACCCAGATTACGCGCGACACCTTTTCCGCAATTAACGGCGTGCAGAAGACCGTGCGTATCCAGGAGTCGCACAAGCTCGTTAATCGCGTCGCGCAGCCGGAGAACACCTGCGTCGACATTGCCAACGGCCAGCTCTGCATTGGCGGCGACGAAATCATCGTGATGGCGGGGTCGTGCTCGGTGGAAAGTCGCGAGCAGATTTTGGAGACGGCGCACGCCGTTAAAAAAGCGGGCGCAAAGATTTTGCGCGGCGGGGCGTTCAAGCCGCGCACCAGCCCTTACGACTTCCAGGGCTGGGGCCTCAAGGGGCTCGAATACCTGGCCGAGGCGCGCGAGCAGACCGGGCTGCCGATCATCACCGAGGTGATGACCGTCGAGACGCTGCCGATGGTCGCCGAGTACGCCGATATTTTGCAGATCGGCGCACGCAACATGCAGAATTACGGCCTGCTGCACGCCGTGGGCAAGACGCAAAAGCCGGTGATGCTCAAGCGCGGCATTTCGGGCACGATTAAGGAGCTGCTGATGTGCGCCGAATACATCGCCAGCAACGGCAATATGAACGTGATGCTCTGCGAGCGCGGCATCCGCACCTACGAAACCGCCACGCGCAACACTTTCGATTTGAACGCCGTCCCCGTGCTCAAGCAGACCTCGCATTTGCCCGTCGTCGCCGATCCGTCGCACGGCACGGGCAAGCGCGCGCTCGTGCCCGCCATGTCCAAAGCCGCCGTCGCCGCCGGAGCCGATGCGCTGATCCTCGAAGTCCACCCCACGCCGGACGAAGCGTGGAGCGACGGCGCGCAAACGCTTGACATGGAGAGCTTCACCAAGCTGATGCACGATCTGCGCCGCGTCGCCGTGGCGGTGGATCGCTGGATTGGGGAAGCGCCGGTGGAGGTGGACGACATGAATCTCGAATTGGCCGAGTTGGAAGCGGTAAATTAAACGAATAAAGAATGATGAATGGGCTTGTCGTCTACCCATTCATCATTCTTTTATTCTTCATTCATATTTTTCGGAGAAAAATTCTATGATCATCGTCATGCAACAAGGCGCTCCCCGCGAGCAGGTCGAAGCCGTGGTCAATCGGGTGGAGGAGCAGGGGTACAAGGTGCATTTGAGCCGGGGCGAGGCGCGCACGATCATCGGCATCATTGGCGCGGATGAGCATCTGCTGGCCAAGCGCGCCTTTGACGCCATGGACGGCGTCGAGAAAACCATGCGGGTGATGGAGCCGTACAAGATGGCGAGCCGCAGCTTCACGGGCAAAAACACTGTGATTAACGCCAACGGGGTTCAAATCGGCGGCCAGAAAATTGTGGTAATGGCCGGGCCGTGCAGCGTGGAGAGCCGCGAGCAGATTCTGGAGACGGCGCACGCCGTCCACGAAGCGGGGGCGACGGTGCTGCGCGGCGGGGCTTTCAAGCCGCGTTCGTCGCCCTACAGCTTTCAGGGACTGGGCGAAGAGGGGCTGAAGTACATGGCCGAAGCGCGCGAGCAGACCGGATTGGCGATTATCACCGAGGTGATGAGTACGGACGACCTGGAGCTGGTCTGCGAGTACGCTGATATTTTGCAGATCGGCGCGCGCAACGCGCAAAATTATTCGCTGCTCAAAGCGCTGGGCGCGGTCGATAAGCCGGTCTTTCTCAAGCGCGGCATTTCGGGCACGGTGGAGGAGCTGTTGATGAGCGCCGAGTACGTCCTGAGCGGCGGCAACATGAACGTGATGCTCTGCGAGCGCGGCATCCGCACCTACGAGACGGCTACGCGCAACACCTTCGACATCAACGCGATTCCCGTGCTCAAGCAGCAGTCGCACCTGCCCGTCGTCGCCGATCCGGCCCACGGCACGGGCAAAGCGGCCTTTGTCACGCCGGTCGCGCGCGCCGCCGTCGCCGCCGGGGCGGATGCGCTGATGATCGAGGTCCATCCGCAGCCGACCAAAGCCTGGAGCGACGGCGCGCAGAGCCTGACCTTTGAGGCCTTTGGGAAGCTGATGAAGGAAGTCGGCACGATTGCGAAGGCGGTGGGGCGCTGCGTGTAACGCGAAGCGCTGCTTCGCGAAGGTCGAAGCAGCGCTTCAATCTACATCTTATGAAACCTCTCTCCGACTGCCGCGTCACCGTCGTTGGCCTCGGCTTGATGGGCGCGAGCCTCTGTATGGACCTGACGCGGGGCGAGCTATGCCGCGAGGTGCGCGGCGTGGCGCAGCGGGCCGACACGGTGCTCGATGCGTTCTTCAGCGGCGCCGTCGACCTGGCGACGGACGACCTGCACACCGGCGTGCTCGGCGCGGATGTCGTCGTGCTGGCGACGCCGGTGCGCACGATTGTCTCGCTGCTGCGCGAGATTGGGCCGCTGCTCTGGCCCGGCACGCTCGTGCTGGATATGGGCAGCACCAAGGCCGACATCTGCCGCGCCATGGCGGATTTGCCGCGCGGCGTGCAGCCCGTGGGCGCGCACCCGATGACGGGTAAGGAAACGTCTGGCTTCACCGCCGCCGAGCCGGGGCTCTACCGCGCCGCGCCGTGGGTGCTCTCGCCGCTGGATCGCACGAGCGATGAGGCGCTTACGCTGGCGACGGAATTGGCCGAAGCGGTCGGTGCGCGGCCAATTGTGCTGGAGGCGGAACGCCACGACCGACTGGTCGCCAGCATCAGCCACCTGCCCTTTTTGGTGGCGAGCGCGCTGGTGCACGCCGTGGCCGAAACGGGTGCGGAGGACGAGCTGGTCTGGTCGCTGGCGGCGGGGGGCTTTCGCGATACGAGCCGCGTGGCGGCGAGCGATACGCAGATGTTCCTGGATATTTTGTCGACGAACCGGGAACCGGTTTTGGCGCAGGTAGATGCGATGTTGGAGCAGCTTTGTGGGCTGCGGGAGATGATTGCGGCGGGGGAGGAAGCGGCTTTGGGGGAGAGGCTGGGACGGTCGCAGGGGATGCGGGCGGGGTGGCGGAAGCGGTAGGGGGAATGGTCAGGGGAATAGTCAATAGTCAACGGTGGATTGTCAATTGTCAATGAAGGGTTGGTTGGGAGGGTGGTGAATGAGGTGATATTTATCGTTGGTTTGTATATCAAGTTTAAGTCATTAGACGAAGGAGAACATTATGGCTAAGGGTGACGGCATTTTGGAACGGTTGATTGAATTTGCGGTGCGGGTGCTGCGGCTTTGCGATGAACTGCCGGACAAACCCGCTGGTCGCCAGGTGCGCGGGCAGCTTCTGCGCAGCGGCACTGCACGGCACCAAACTACGCGGAAGCGCGCGGTGCCGAAAGCCGCCGCGATTTCATCCACAAGCTTGGCGTCTGTCTAAAAGAACGCAACGAATCCGACGTCTGGCTCAAAATCATCATGCACAGCGAAATGCTGCCGCCGCAACAGGTGCAAAGCCTATCCGACGAATGCAGTGAACTCTCCCGCATCATCAATGCCAGCATCCAAACCGCCAAAACCAATCAGAAGCAACGCAATTAACCCCATTGACCATTGACAATCCACCGTTGACCATTGATCATTAATATGACCCAAATCACCATCCACCCCGATCACCCTCTCACCGGCGACTGCACCATCCCCGGCGACAAATCCATCTCGCACCGCGCCGTCATGTTCGCTGCGCTGGCCGAGGGCGAGAGCCACATTCAGCACTTCCTCAACGGCGCCGATTGTTTGGCGACCGTCAACATCATGCGCGCGCTGGGCATTCAAATCGAGCAGCCGTCGCCGACTGAGCTGACCGTCCACGGGCGCGGCATCGATGGCTTACAGGAGCCAGCGGGCGTGCTGGACTGTGACAATTCGGGCACGACGATGCGGCTGCTGGTCGGGCTGCTGGCGGGGCAAAAGTTTACGAGCTTTCTGTCGGGCACGGAGCAAATCCGCCGTCGGCCGATGGGGCGCGTGGTGCGGCCGCTGCGGGGCATGGGTGCGCAGATTATCGGTCGGCAGGGGGGCGATCTCGCGCCGCTGGGCATTGCGCCCACCAAGCTGCGCGGTGTCGAGTATGATTTGCCGGTGGCGAGTGCGCAGGTCAAGAGCTGTATTTTGCTGGCGGGGCTGTATGCTAAGGGGCTGACGGTGGTGCGCGAGCCGGGGCCCACGCGCGACCACACCGAGCGCATGTTGAAGGCAATGGGTGCGCCCGTGGAATCCTACGGCAACACGATTTCCAGCGAGCGACCGCGCCAGCCCCTGTCACCGCTGGAGTTGACCGTGCCGGGCGATGCCTCGTCCGCCGCCTTTTTGCTCGTCGCCGGGTCGATTATGCCGGGCAGCCGCATCACCCTGCGCGGCGTCGGCGTCAACCGCACGCGCACGGGGCTGATCGATGCGCTGGTCGAGATGGGGGCGAACATTATGCTAACCAACGAGCGCGAGCAGGGCGGCGAGCCGGTGGCCGACATCGAGGTGCGCACGGCGGAGCTGCGCGGTGCAGAATTGGGCGGGCGCGAGATGGTCACCCTGATCGACGAGCTGCCGGTGCTGGCCGTGGCCGCCACGCAGGCCGCGGGCCGCACCGTGGTGCGCGACGCGGGCGAGCTGCGCGTGAAAGAGACCGACCGCATTGCGACCACGGTGAGCGAGCTGCGCAAAATGGGCGCCCAAATCGAGCCGACGCCCGACGGCTTTATCGTCAATGGCCCCTCGCCGCTGCGCGGTGCGCCCGTCGAGAGCCACGGCGATCACCGGCTCGCCATGGCGATGACCGTCGCCGGGCTGGTCGCGCGCGGCACGACGGTCGTCCACGGTGCGGAAGTCACGGCGGATAGCTTTCCCGGCTTCGAGGTGACGCTGCAGGCGTTGGGGGCGGAGCTGGCGGTGGAATAATTATCTTGTGTGCCAGTCTTTCCAGGAAAAGTTGAAAATCTTCTCGTCGCTTTGAAGCCACGCACTCAGCGCCCTGCCAAAAGCGTTGACACTAGCTGGCTCAATCAAGATGGAAAAATGCGTGCTTGAACTGTTCGGAGCAGTCGAGCCTTGAGCAGTTTTTATCTCAAAGGCTACATGTCCATGTCGGTTGAAGACAAACATTCTCAACAAGATGTAGGTGAATCTGCTAACATCTTCTGGGCCGTTTTCCCACTTGAGTTCATGTTCAATGTTTTGCGGGAACGTTTGCATGTCTTGTGCAAATCGCAGCAAGTCTTCTAAATAAAGCCAGTCCTCTACAGTGGTAGCGTGAGTACTGCTAAAAATATAAAACTCAAGCTGCTTCATGCCCATATAGTCATCTGCGATACGGGTGATTCTGAAATTGTTCATAAATTGCCTATTGTCAATTTAGTGTTGAAGTCGAATTTAGATGGCCGCATCGTGATAGTTACGCCATGAAGAATTACTTTCAATATCCAATTCATCGGCTCGATCGGCCAATCCATGAGCCACAGACACGTGTGTTCATTGAGCACGTGTACGTGCGCCGTTCGCACGTGGGCGTGCTCACTCCTCGGTCGTGGTCTGCGCCCAGTAATCCACCACCAGCACGCGCTCCTTCACCGGGCCGAGCACTTTGCCAAAGGCGCGATGAGCTGGGTGCGGCAGATACGCATCACGGTCGGCTTCGCTGGCGAAGGTGAGCAGAAAGCAGTGGGTGAAGCCGTCGTTGATGCCTTCGAGGCTGTTGTTGATGCCCCACTCGAAATCCTGGATCAGGTCGATCTGCTGCGGCAGCGCGCAAAAGGCGTCGACGACACGCTGGATGTCGGCGTCGGAGGCGTCGTCGCGGAAGTGGAGGAGGACGACGTGGCGCAGGCGTGGGGCGGGTGAAGTCATTGGGGATTCTCCAAAGATAAGTTGACGTTTGCGGCTTAATGAGTCGGTTGGGGCGTTATCGTACGGGCACGCCATGGCGTGCCCGTACGATAACGCCTAAATTTCCACAAAACAACTTTTGCTTGTAGTTATACCCGGAGCGCGGCTATAATGCGAGCGGCTGCGTCCCCGGCGTGCGCCAAACTAGATGGGAAAGACGAAGAGGCGCGCGGCGCGTGCGGGGACGCTTTCGACCAACCCAACGCAATTACCATGCCACACGACATCACCGCTAAGACCCAACTCGTCGGCCTAATCGGCTACCCCGTGAGCCACAGCGTGAGCCCGGCGATGCACAATGCGGCCTTCGACGCGCTTGGCCTCGACTGGCGCTACGTGCCGCTGCCCGTCGCACCGGGTCACGTGGGCGACGCGCTGCGCGGGGTGCGGGCGCTGGGGCTGCGCGGCATCAACGTGACCGTGCCGCACAAGCAGGCGGTGCTGGAATGCCTGGATGAAATGTCAGGTAATTCTCCTGGTGCGACGCTGACCGACGCGGCGCGCGCGATTGGTGCGGTCAACACGATTCGGGTGGAGCTAGATGGCTCGCTGCTGGGCGACAACACCGACGCGCGCGGCTTTATTGCCGACCTGCGCGAGCACGGCGTCGACCCGGCGGGGCGGCGGGCGCTGGTAGTGGGCGCGGGCGGCTCGGCGCGGGCGGTGGTGTACGGGCTGGCGGAGGCGGGCTGTGCGGAGATTGTGGTGCTGAATCGGACGCTGTCGAAGGCGCGGGAGTTGGTCGAGGCGATGCAGCTAAGCTTTCGTGTAGTCAGTGTGAGGACTGGTGAGTTTCCGAGCGAAGTTGAAGACATCGCGGGGGAAGTCGACCTGATTGTCAACTGTACATCGCTGGGGATGTCGCCCAACGTGGAGGGGATGCCGTGGGTCGAGGGCGTGCCGTTTTGGCGGGGGCAGGTCGTGTACGATTTGGTGTATAATCCAGCCAGGACGCGTCTGCTGCAAAAAGCGGAGGCAGACGGGGCGCGCGCGATTAACGGACTGGGGATGCTCGTGTGGCAGGGTGCGCTGGCCTTTGCGCTGTGGACGGGCGAGGCGCCGCCGGTCGAGACGATGCGGGGAGCAGTAGTAGGATTAGGTTAATCCAAGATTATAAATATACCACGGCTGATTGTGATGGAGGTGCGTCGCACATCCAACATGGCTTATCCCGGTATAGTTAATCTCCTGGAATTGCCTTAAGGTAGCTCGACCAGTGCCAGCGGCGGCTGAGCTTGTCGAAGCCAGAGGGGGTTGGCCGCGAATCAACACGATTTCACACGCACCGTTCGCACGAGGGCGTGCTCGCTCCTCATCGCGAGTATTACGAACCACATAATTACGTTTAGTTATTCACGGAGTTTCTATGGCAACGCCCATTCTTGAAGCCCACGCTTCAGACAAAATCAACAAAAACGGCAGTGCGCCGCGCGTGAACTATGCGGCCGTGCCGGACGAGACGGGCCACTTTGGCCCCTACGGCGGCAAATTTGTGCCGGAGACGCTGATGCCCGCGCTTGATGAGCTGGAGGAAGCCTACCTCAAGGCGCGCGGCGACCAGTCGTTTATGGACGAACTGGCGCACCTCCAGCAGACCTATGTCGGGCGACCGACGCCCATCACCCACGCCAAGCGCTTGAGCGAGCACCTAGGCGGCGCGCAGATTTACCTCAAGCGCGAGGATCTGGCGCACACGGGCGCGCACAAAATCAACAACGCGCTGGGGCAGGCGCTGCTGATGAAGCGCAAGATGGGCAAGACGCGCATCGTGGCCGAGACGGGCGCGGGCCAGCACGGCGTGGCCACGGCCACGGCGGCGGCGCTGCTCGGCATCGAGTGCGTGGTCTACATGGGCACGGTCGACATGGCGCGGCAGGAGCCCAACGTCTTTCGGATGCGGCTGCTGGGCACGGAGGTACGCGGCGTGGAGAGCGGCAGCAAGACGCTCAAGGATGCGATCAACGAGGCGATCCGCGACTGGGTCACCAACGTGGAGACGACGCACTACCTGCTCGGCAGCGCGCTGGGGCCGCACCCCTACCCGGCCATGGTGCGCGATTTCCAGAGCATCATCGGCTGCGAGTCCGTCTACCAGATGCGCGACGCCGAGGGCGGACCCGGTCGCTTGCCCGATGCGATTGTGGCGTGCGTGGGCGGCGGCAGCAATGCGATTGGCATTTTCCACCCGTTCCTGGAGTGGGAGAACATCCGGCTGATTGGCGTGGAGGCGGGCGGTCGCGGCATCGACACCGGCGAGCACGCGGCGCGCTTTGCCGACGACAAGCTGGGTCGGCTGGGCGTCTTGCAGGGGACGAAGAGCTTTGTGATGCAGGACGCGGACGGCCAAATCGCACTGACGCACTCGATCAGCGCCGGGCTGGACTACGCCTCGGTCGGCCCGGAGCACGCCTGGCTGCGCGACCTGGGTCGCGCCGAATACACCTACTGCACGGACGAGCAGGCCATGGCGGGCTTCAAGCTGCTCTGCGAGCTGGAGGGCATCATCCCCGCGCTGGAGAGTGCGCACGCCGTGGGTCACCTGATCGACCTCGCGCCGACGATGGGGGAGGACGAGATTATCCTCGTGAACCTGAGCGGTCGCGGCGATAAGGATTTGGGCACGGTGATGGGGGAGTTTGGTCTGTGAGTGAGCAAGTCGATTTCGTCGACGAATCGGGCAGCGACTGGTTGCCGCCCATTGGCAACTACGATTCGCCGTGGAAGGATCTGCTCGACAGCCACTTCCGCGAGTTCATGGCCTTCTTCTTTCCCCACGCCCACGACGACATCGACTGGTCGCGGGGCTACGAGTTTTTGGACAAGGAGCTGCAGGAAGTCGCCATCGAGACGGAGACGGGGCGGCGGTACGTTGATAAGCTGGTGCGCGTCTATCGGCAGGTGGCCACCGGCGAGCCGGAGGAAGCGTGGGTGCTGGTGCATATAGAAGTGCAGGGGCAGCGGGTTGCCAATTTCGCCGAACGCATGTATATCTACAACGGTCGGCTGTACGACCGCTACGCGCGGCACGTCGCCAGCCTGGCCGTGCTGACGGACGATAGCGCCTCGTGGCGACCGAGTCGCTTTGAGTACGAGTTGTGGGGCAGTCATACGCTGCTGGAGTATGCGACAGCCAAGCTGCTGGACTATCGCGAGCGGTGGGACGAGCTGGAGCAAACCGACAATCCCTTCGCCATCGCCGTCATGGCGCACCTGCGCACGCTGGAAACGCGCAGCGATTTACCGCATCGCGCGCGCTTGAAATCCAGGCTGACGAAGATGCTGTACCAGCGCGGCTACACGCGCGAGGACATTATCGCGCTTTTTCGCTTTATCGACTGGATGATGACGTTGCCGGATGTGCTACGCGAGGAATTTCGGCGAGAGCTACACGAGTATGAGGAGGAACAACGGATGCAATATGTAACAACAATTGAGCGAGATGCAATTGAGCAGGGCCGTGAAGAGGGCCGTGAAGAGGGCCGTGAAGAGGGCCGTGAAGAGGGCCGTGAAGAGGCGCTTCGCAAAAACATCTTGCAGGCATTGGAGATTAGGCACATCGTCTCACAAGCCGATGTGCACGAACTTCGCGCACGTTTGGAAGATACCCACAGCGAAGAAGCGCTCGATGCGTTATTTAGAACGGCATTGACAGCCGATTCGGTGCAAGCGTTTATCAATAAGCTTGAGGAAATTCAATGAGCGACTCCACCACCGGCGTCGACCGCATCCGCGCGGTCTTCGCGCGGGCCAAGCGCGAAGGCCGCGCGGCCTTTATGCCCTACCACGCCATGGGCTACCCCACGCGCGACGCCACGCTCGATGTGGTTGAGGCGCTGGCGGAGGTGGGCGCCGATCTCTTTGAGATTGGCATCCCCTTTAGCGACCCGCTGGCCGATGGGCCGACGATCCAGACCGCCACCTACGCGGCGCTGACCCAGGGCACGACCGTGGTCGATACGCTGGCGATGGCGCGCGATTTGCGCGAGCGCGGCGTGGAGCAGCCCTTCTGCGCCATGACGTACTACAACCCTCTCTTGGCCTATGGCATTGAAGACTTCGTGCGTGATGCCGCCGAAGCGGGCGTGGATGGGCTAATCGTGCCGGATTTGCCGCCGGAGGAGGCGGACGAGCTGGAGGCCGCCTGCCGCGAGCAGGGACTGGCGACGATTTATTTGCTCGCACCCACGAGCACCGACGCGCGCATTCAGCAGGTCGCCAGGCGCGCAACCGGCTTTATCTATTTGGTGAGCGTAACGGGCGTAACCGGGGCGCGGCAGGCCCTGAGCAGCGATCTGGCGCGCTTCGTGCAGCGCGTGCGCCAGCAGACCGATTTGCCGCTGGCGATTGGCTTTGGTATCGGCACGGGCGAGCAAGCCGCCGAAGTGGCGGGTATGGTCGAGGGGGTGATTGTTGGCTCGGCGCTTGTAAAGGCCGTCGGCAGCGAGGGGAACATCGCTGCCGTGCGCGCGCTGGGGGCGGAGCTGGCCGCGGGTGCACGCGGCCAGCTGGGCTAAGCCAGCACTAGGTCACGCGTGTGCGCAGCCGTTGATTGAACGGGCGTCACGGCTTCCCACGAACCGCTTTGCCACGAAGCCTGCATGGCGCGCTGCACGCGGGCCGTGGCGAGCAAATCTTCAAAAGAGGGAGATCGCTGCGCTCCTTCGACAATGGAGGCGAGAAAATTATAGGCCTCGATTACCTTCAAATCTTCGTAGCCCATGCCGATGCCGTCGCCGGGGTTGAAGCGGCCGTGGTAGGGATATTGTGGCCCCCCAAAAAGTCTCGCGTAACCATCATTCGCGTAGCCATAACCAAGCGGATCGTGGGCGGGCGTGTAGACGTTTAGCTCATTCATGCGCTCGAAGTTCCAGTTGGCTGCCCCTTCCGTGCCGTTCACCTCAAAGGCCATCTCGCACTTGGGGCCAAAAATCGCGCGACACGCCTGCAGCGTTCCCTGAACGCCGTTCTCAAATTCCACCAGCGCGCTTACGTAATCCTCGTTGGTCACCGGGCCGGTGGCGTCGCCGGGCTGGCCCAGCGAGAAGTGGGTGCCGCGGCCGGGAACCGGCAGCGGGCGTTCGGTGATAAAGGTGTGGTGGTGGCTAAAGACGCGCCGAATCGGGCCGACTTGGAAACGGGCCATGTCAATGACGTGTGGCATGAGATCGCCCAGCACGCCGCTGCCGCCTTTGTCCGCCTCGAAACGCCACGAAAGCGTGCCCATGGGGTTGCTGCCGTACATCGAGAAGAACCGACCGCGGTAGTGCGTCAATTCGCCCAAATCGCCCCGTGCAATCAGGTTATGGGCATGCTGCACCATTGGCGCCCAGCGGTAGTTAAAGCCGGTGAAGCTCATCACGCCCGCCCGCTGCACGGCGCGCACGATCTCCTCCGTCTCTTCCGGCGTGCGCCCGACTGGCTTTTCACAGAAAACGTGCTTGCCCGCCTCCGCCGCTGCGAGACACATGGTGCGGTGCAGGAAATTTGGTGCGGCAATCACCACCACGTCCACCTCATCGTGATCGATGACGGCGCGCCAGTTGGTGGCGCACTGTGCAAAGCCAAAGCGCGTCCGTGCCTCTTCGGCCCGCGCCTCCTCTTCGTCGGCACAGATAACGAGCCGTGCCGCAATCTCTTGGTCGTAAAACCGATCGCCAACGGCGGCGTAGGCGCGGCTGTGCACCTGCCCCATCCAGCCCATGCCGATCACGCCGATACCCAATACGCTCTTCATAGATAATTCCTTTGCTGTTAAGCGAAAGTCGAGCCGGTCGCCCGACTTCTTTGTCTATGATTTCCACGTTTGTCCAACCGTCTGACGGACAAAGCTGGTCCTCGCAAGGTACGACGTCACACCAAAAGGGAAAGTTGCGGCCCGTGGGGTACACGTTTGCGCAGCGCCTCTTTAACGTCTGAAATGTTTTGGGATTCAGCTTGGTTATTCTGCGGAGACTAATGAGGAGAACGTCTAGACAGAGCGGCTTCGATGTAAAAGTTTAGGGACTCGCGTTACGCGCTGATTGAAGGCTGAGAGAAGGGTTTGCCCTCTGTTTGTGTAGATGTAAGCGCTATCTGCCGCTTCGCCAATCGGCTTGAGCGCAACCTTGCGCTCAAGCCGATTGGCGGACGACCAAATTGCCGCGCGTGTACAACACTTCGGGTATTGGGCTGTCGCTCTCCTGCTCGATCAGGCGCAGCAGGTGCTGCGCGGCGACTTGGCCCATCTCGCGTCGCGGCTGGCGTAGCGTGGTCAGGGTTGGCGTGATGTAGGCAGCCATGTCAATATCGTCGAAGCCCGTCACGGCTACCTCGTCCGGCACGGAGAGGCCGTGATCGCGCAGCGCGGCAAGCGCCCCAATGGCCACCACGTCGCTGTAGCAGGCAATGCCGTCCGGCGGCTGCTGCCACTGCTCCTGCGCGCGCTGCAGCAGCAGCTCCGCTGTGTAGCGTCCACACTTTACGCTGCTCTCTCTGGCGTTGGCCATCACCGTCGACGGGAGGCCAGCCCGCTGCAGGCTATCCGCCCAGGCCCGCCGCCGCTCGCCATGTGCCGTGCCTGCGCGGGCGTTGCCCAAGTATGCGATCCGCCGACAGCCGCGCTCAATCAGATGCTGCATGATCTTATCCATGCCGCTGTAGTCATCGTGATAGAGGGCGTGCACGGTATCCACGGCCAGGTGCGGGTTGATCAGCATGACGGGAATGCCCGTTGTGCGCGAAAATTCGGCGTAGCAATCCCCAATCTGCGTGGAGACGACAACGATGCCGTCCACTTGCCGTCCTTGAAGGCTGCGCACAATCTGCAGTTCGCTGTTCGGCTGTTGAGCATTGCCCGCGTCGGCGTGGCTGGCATCGCTCAACAGCTGGCTACCGGCGATGCCGAGCGCACCGCCTTCCGTGCTGGCCAGGAAGATGTTGTAGCCTTTGCGAGCCGCCGCCTGCTCAATGCCTTGAACAACGGCGCTGTGAAAGGGATCGGCAAAGGTGGGGACGACCAGCCCCAAGCAAAAGCTGCGCTGTGTAACAAGGCCGCGAGCGATGAGGCTGGGCGTATAGCCCATATCCTGGGCAATGGACACGATGCGGGCGCGCGTCGTCTCGCTCATGCGGCCCTGCCCCCGCAAGGCCCGGCTAACGGTGGGATGGCTGACGCCCGCCACCTCGGCGATGTCTTTGATGGAGATTCGTTTTTGGTTCACAGTGAGCAATCCGTGGTAGTGGCCGGGCGGCCTGCCAAAGCACACGAGACCGTGCGCCGAGCGATGCACCGTGGCGGTGCAATTTCTGTTGAGATGAGACGATGCAGGTGGTCGATGTAGAAACAGATACGATTGCAGTGCGAAGCGGGGGACAACGCAAAATTTTGTGCAGAAGTGTTTTACTACAAGTCGTTTTGCCTGTCAACAACTGATTTTGAGGGCAATTTGCTAGAAGTTCTTCTGCGTCATAACTTCTAAGATATACAACGTGCTTTGCTGGAAAATTCCGGTATTTTATTCAACGGATTGCCGAATTTGGGCAAATTCGTCCAAATCGCTCGTGATAAAATCTACGATGCGCTCGGCCAGCCGCAGCGGCGCTTCAACGGGCAGGCTGTGGCCGCAGCCGTAGAGCACTTCCAGATTGGCCGCTCCCGGAATAGCCAGCAGCGTGCGCATCGCTGCATCGCGCGAGACGATTTCGTCCCGGTCGCCCCAGATGAGGACAGTGGGGAGCGTAATTGCACGCGCCTCGGCAAAGCGATTCCAGCGACCCAGCGCCGCGGCCACGCCGGTAAAGGCGCTGGCGGGCATCGCTTGGGCGTCGGCGACAAGCTGCTTGAAGAACGTTTCGTTTTCAGAGGCAGACAAATCAAAGCTGGGCATGAGCGTGGCGAGTGCCTGCCGCAGCAGCGCGCGATCGCCACGCATCTCGGCCAGCAGCGAAAGCGTTTCGAGTGGGCTGAAAACGCCCTCCACCGGCACGCTAGAGACGAGCACCAGCGTGGAGAGGCGTTCGGGGTGCTGCAGCGCAAACTCCACACCGACGGCCCCCCCGCTGGAGTGCGCGACGAGATCAAATTGCGTCCACCCCAGCTTGTCAACTAGCGCCAGTACGTCCGCGGCCTGCGTTTCTATCGCGTAGTCATCATCAGCAGGAGCATCGAGTTTACCCGTTGCATACAAATCACCGCTGCCGCGTAAATCTGGCGCCACGGCGCGAAATTCGTCCGGCAGCACATCAAAGAGGGGCAGCCACCAGCGGCTGCTGGCGAGGCTGCCGTGGAGCAGCAGCATGGGCAGACCATCGGGGTCGCCGTGCTGCCGCCCGCTCGTGGGGCGGCGGTCGGTGGAAAGGGTGAAAGATTCGGTGGGCATTGGATGCGTCTACTAGCTGCGCTGCTCCACCCGGTGATTCTCTTCGTCATCCTCCGGCAGAAAGAGCAGCAGGAGGGCGGCGGCGGCCGCCTCGCGCTGCGGCCCCTCAACGCGGCCCACTTCCTCCTCTGCCATAATCAAGCCGCCCCGCATGACGATACCCCGTGCCTCATCGTTGTCTTCGAGCCAGCCGAGATCGCCCCCCTCAAACAGGCCGTGGCTGCGCACGCGGCCATCCGCGCTCACCGTGCCCAGCTCGCGCTCGTCGACCTGGCCATCGCGGAAGATGCGGGCCACGGCGTCGCGCTCGCCGCCAGCTGGATCGGCCGGCTCCACGCGACCCACGCGTTTCCCCTCCTGCCAGCGTCGCCGATAGATGACGTTATCATCGCCGATGTAGCCGAGCTGATTTTCGCCGTGCGCTGTCTTTTTGTAAATAGCGGTTTCGGTATTGGTACTGGTAGCCATTTCAATCCTTTTCTATTTTTAGATGACGATCTACCTACGCAATTTGTTACGCGGTTTCTACGTCAATTGTCTGATTGGCCATCAAGCCGCAGCTTCGGCCTCGAGGGCGGCTTGCTCCTCCGGCGTGCGACGCTCGTCCAAGTAGTTCATCACGGGGGAGGCGAGCGTGCCGTGGAGGAAAATTGAAATAAGGATGACAAAGCCAGTGGTGGACCAGAGAATGTCTTCGTTGGGAAATTCGGCAATGTTGAAGGCGTGCGCCAGGTAGTAGAGCGAGCCGATGCCGCGAATGCCAAAGAAGCTGATCACGACGCGATCACGCCAGCGATCGCCCGTGCCCAGCAGGCTGATCGCGGCGGCAGCGGGCCGCAAAAGCAGCAGGAAAATCACGCCCAGCACAATGGCGGGCCAGGTGAGCGAGGCCAGCAGGCCGCTGGCCACTGCGCCACCAAAGAGCACCAGCACGAGTACCATCAGCAGCCGCTCGCTCTGCTCCGAAAGGTTGTGAACGGCCTCGTGGTACTCGTGTCGACGCTCGTATTGGCGCAGCGCACAGGCGGCGGCAAAGACGGCCATGAAGCCGTACGCATGCACCATCTCGGCCACGCCGTAGGAGAGCAGCGTGATGGCGATGGCAAGCAAACCGGCAGAATCTGGCTCGAGGTGGACGCGCTCGAAGAAGCGAAACATGAGATAGGCCAGCGCGCGTCCAATGAGAATGCCGATAACCGTGCCCACCACAATTTTGTAGAGCACGTCGTCCAGCAGCCAGTCGCCCAGCCACTCACGCGGTGCCGTGCCAATGGTGACCATGGCAATGGCGAGGTTGGTGAAGGGAAAGGCCAGCCCGTCGTTGAGCCCCGCTTCGGAGGTGAGGGCAAAGCGCACTTCATCGTCGCCCTCACCGGGCGGATTGGCCTGTACATCCGCGGCTAGCACGGGGTCCGTTGGGGCGAGCACGGCGCCGAGCAGCGCCGCCGCCGCCGGGGCCAGCCCCACCATCCACCAGCCCAAGAAGGCCACGCCCGCAATGCAGAGCGGCATGGCAATCGCCAGCAGCCGCCACGTCGAGCCCCAGCGAACCCAGCCGATGGGGCGCTCCAGCTTTAGCCCGGCTCCCGTCAGCGAGATAATGACCACGAGCTGCGTCAGCCGCTCCGTGAGAATGCCGTATTCGAAGGGGTTGGGCGTGGGCAGATTGAGCGGCAGGGCAAAGATGACAAAGCCAAAGACAACGTAGACTACGGGCAGAGAGAGCGGCCGGTCCGTCAACACTTCGGGCAGCCAGGCCGCGGCCAGCAGCGCCAGCCCCAGCAAGGTCGTCGTGAGGATGTAGATGTCCATTCCTGTTTGCAAATTTCTTTCTAGATTGTGGTGGACATTGTGGTGGATAAAGGAATGCCGGGCAGGATTTACCCGTCACGGGCAGAAACGCCCGCACGCATCTGAGAAAGCACGGACTGGTTGGCAGCAGCAACAGTGGGCAGTGATTTATTCGCGTAGTCAAAGAAAACGTCATCCAAAGGGAAAAGCTGATCACCGCTGATTAAGCTCAGCGCACCACCCGCTTCCTCCAGCACCAGGGCCGCCGCCGCCAAATCCCACACTTTGGGCGTCGCCTCGATTGCTGCTAGGGCCGAGCCCGCGGCAACCCGCGTGAGGTGCACCGTCACGCTGCCCAACAGGCGACGCTTGAGCGGCACGTCGACCCGGTAGCGGCGCTGCGTGCGCGAGCACTGCGTCAGCAGGTGAATGTTGTCCAGCTCGGCGTGGCTGTCGGTTTGCACCACCTTGCCGTTGCGCGTGGCGGAGCCGTGGCGCACGGCGCTAAAGCGTTCGCGCATGGCCGGAAAGTCAATCACGCCCACGACCGGCGCGCCGTGCTCCAGCAGGGCGATGCTGATGCCCCACAGCGGCAGGCCGCGTGCATAGTTGGTCGTGCCGTCGATGGGATCGATGACCCACGTGTAGCGGTGAGAGGGATCGTAGCGCGTGGTTTGCTCCTCGCTGAGCACGCCGTGATCGGGGAACCGGCCGTTGATTTGGCGCGTCAGCAGCCGGTCGATCTCCTCATCGGCGCGGGTGACGAGCGTGCCGTCCGCCTTGCGCCGCGCGCCGCCCTCATCAGCCCGCAGGGTGGCCAATCGCTGAAAGTAGTCTAACGCCAGCGTGCTGGCCTCGTCCGCAAGCTCGCGGGCAAAGCTCAGGAAGTGCAGGTGCTCTGGGGTTGAATTGGGCATGAGTTTTAGTCGTAACGCTTCTCGTCCAGCAGGGCCAACACGCGCACGGCCCAGCAGTAGAGCCGCTCGCGGATGGCATCGATGCGCGCGGGCTCGGGCTCTACGATGGGCGTTCCGGCCTTTTGGTTCCCCATGTACAGCCCGCGATTGACCTCGATCATCAGCGTGGGGGCGTTGATGCGGCGGGGGGATTGCTGGGCCGCCGCCTTCTCTTCGTCACAGATGGCGTACTGCTTGCTGTAGCGGTAGATGATATAGCCACCGTGGAAGGGCCAGTTGAGCGCGGCGACCGGCGGCGGCGCTTCGCCCGGCCCAGTGTCTGGCTCAATGAGCGCCAAATCGGCGAAGAGCGTTTGGGCAATTTCCGTTGCGTCCTGCGCCAGCCCCGGCGGGCAGCAGACCCAGCCGATGTCGGGCTGGGCGTTGCCTTCGAGATCACCCATGTTGCTGACGCAGACGAGCGGGCGCGCGGCGTTGGGGTATTGGTACATGGCGGGGCTGCGCTGAGCCATGTTGTGGCAATCCACAAAGAGACGCAGAGCACCGCTTTTTTCGTGTAGCAGTAGGCCCAGCTGCTGGTGGTAGGGTTGCCAGAAGTGCTCCAGCAGCGTCTGGCGTTCGGGCTGGGGCAGCGGCTCGCGATAGATGCGTGCCCCGTAGCTGGTATGCGTTTTGACTGGGCCATCGGCGCTGTGCAGCGCTTCGGGCGCGCGGTTGACGTCGATCAGCGCGCGATTGATGGCTGTGCCAGCCGTGCCCAGCGTACCAAGGCCATGGCCCGGCGGCACAAACGGGGCGAGGCTGGGATGGGCAAAGTCGAAAAGGGTGTCGATACAGAAATCGGCTTCGTTGAAGAGCGCCGTTTCCCCCACGGCGAGGCGCCCTTCAATTTCCGGCGGCACGCCCAGCCCGCCGTGCGGTCGACTGAGAATAAGGGGAAGGGGGGGTGGAGACATGGGTGTGAAGTAGTAATTTGTGAGTGGTAATCTGTAGATAACTCAAGTTGCCACATAGGCAGCGACTGGCTGATGGGCTTCAGCACCTTGCTTTACCCCAGCGGCACGGCCTCTTCGGGGTAATTGAGCAGCGAGCGATGTTCGCGCTGGGCCAGGGCGACAACGACGGTGAGCGGGCCCAGCCGCCCCCAAAACATGGTAAACGCAATCAAAAAGCGGCCAAAGCTGTCCAGCTCGCCCGTAAAGTTGAGCGAGTAGCCCGCGTTGGCAAAGGCGCTGATCACCTCGAAGCCAACGGGAAAGAGCGCGCCCGCGTGGGCCAGCGACAGCCAGAGCGTCACCATGGCCACCAGCAGCGTGCTCACCGTCATGATCGCCACGGCTTTGGTGATCGTCTCCAGCGGAATCGTGCGGCCAAAGGCAATGCTGTCGTCGCGCCCGCGCACCGTGCCCACCACCGTCACCAGCAGCACGCTGACCGTGCTCAGGGTAACGCCGCCCGCCATCGAGGCCGGTGCGCCGCCGATAAACATCCAAAGCATGATGATCAGCTGCGTGGCCTCGCTCAACTGGTCGAGCGGGATGATCGTGAGGCCGGCGGTGCGGGCGGAGACGATGGTAAACAGCCCCACCAGCGCCGCCTCCCAGCGCGATTTGGTCCCGGTCACGTCGGCCTGGACGGCGCTTTCGAGCGCGGGGTCGGCCAGCACAACCAGCACGCCAACTCCCGTGAGCACAAGCGAAAGCAGCAGCGTGAGCCGCGTGTGCAGCGAGAGCATCCGATCCCGCGGGAGGCTCCACAAGTCGTAAAGCACGGCGATGCCCAGCCCGCCGAGCACGATCAGCGTGCCCATAACGAAGAGCGTGTACGGATCCGTGCCGTAGCCAAAGAGCACGCCGCGGCCCGCGCCCGCAAAGAGATCAAAGCCCGCGTTGCAGTAGCTGCTGATGGCGTGAAACATCGCCTGCCAGGCGGCCTCGCCGTCGCTCATCGTCGTGCGCCAGCGCAGCCAGAGCAGCCCCGCCCCCACGGCCTCGATGGCGACCGTGACGGCCAGAATATACAGCGCCAGCTCCACCACGCCACTCGCGCGCGAGGCGCCCAGGCTCTGCTGCACGATAAAGCGCGTTTGCAGCGTGAGCCGCCGCCCAATTAGCCGGAAAAGCAGCACGCTAAAGGCAATAAAGCCGACGCCGCCCACCTGGAGCAGCACCAGGATTACCACCTGCCCAAAGCGCGAAAAGTCGGTCGCGGTGGTGAGCACGGCCAAGCCGGTCACGGTGGTGGCGCTGGTCGAGGTAAAGAAGGCTTCCTCCCAGGTGAGCGGCCGCGCCATGGCCGAGGCGCTTGGCAGCTTGAGCAGCAGCGCGCCCAGCAGGATGATCAGCGCAAAGCCCGCGATCAGCACCCACGAGCTTTCGAGCGTAAAGCCGCGCTCTTCCTCCCTGGGCCGCACGTGTCGGGGCGGCTGCTGGGCCTCCTCGGCCAGCGAAATACGCGTGCGATACGGCTCGTGCTGGCGCGCCGCATCGGTTTCTGCACCGGTTTTGGCACCGGTTTCGGGCGTGGGCGCTGCACTCTGCTCGGACATGAGCCGATTATGCCGCGGAGCCGCGGGCTGGTCAAGCAGGATGGGGGGAGGAAACGTAGGCTACCGGGTAATTTCTGCGTTGGGCTGCCGGATAAGTCGTACAGAAATCGATTTGCGCTTCTGCTACCGTTACTGATGATTAACGTTTGGTTATTGCCCGCTGGTTGTGGTACAAAAGTAGGGGTAAACCTAGACGCCTGCGGCTCGCTTCACCGCTTCCCGCCCGGCGGCGACCCCGGCAACAGCGCCCGTTGCTCACATAGCCATCGCTCGCAACTGATTCATCCATCCATTATCGACCATCATTTCTATAACGCTGCCCGGCTCGCTTGGCTGGCGGAGGGAGACTATCATGCTGCAATTTTTGATCGGCCTGCTCATTGGCCTCATCATCGGTTGGCTCGCCGAGTGGGTGCTGGACTGGCGCTTTTGGCGCTCGGACGTGGACGCCTACAGCGGTGAAGCGAGCGGCCTCCAAGAGCAGCTGCGCGACGCACGCGCCGAGATCAGCCGCCTGCGCAGCCAAATCGGTTATGTAGGGAGCGACGATGTGGAAGGGAACCAGGTGGCCCTGCACGACGAAGTTCAGGTCTACGACAGCAGCGATGAGCCCGCCGAGGATTTTGCGAGCGCCGAAGCACAGGAGCGCTCTCGGAGCAGTTCCCTCTCCACGGTTGATTCGGAAGGAGCGCAGGGCTAGTGGCCTTTCAACGCACCACTCGACGCTCGCCCGAAGAGATTCGTCGCTTCGATTTATCCAAGTTTGGGGTCCTGCTGCTGCTGGGCCTCTTGCTGATCCTGCTGCTCATTTTCCGCAGCTGCGGCACGGAGGCGCAGGTGGCGGACATTCTGGCCGAAGCGCCGGCGGAAACGCGTGAAGCCGTGGTCATCATTACGACGGCCACCGCGGCTGCCCAGGCCGAAGCGGTCTCCGAGGCCGAGGAAGTGATTGCGCAGAGCCTGGGCGAGGAGATTGCCGAAGAGAGTGATGCGGAGAGTGACGAAGAAGTCGCGGGTGGGGCCGACGGCGAAACCGGTGCGCTGCCCAACCTCTCTCTGGCCCAGGTGACGGCCGTTCCGCTCAACATCGATACGCCGACGGCCACGGCCACGGCTACCCCCCTGCCCACCAACACGCCGACCCCCACCGACACGCCCACCTCCACGGATACTCCCCTGCCCACCGATACGCCCGTGCCCACGGCGACGCCGATTCCGCTGGTCGTGGAGCGGGTGGAGGTGGCGACGAGCGAGGGCGCGACGGTTGCCACCCTGCGCGGGCGGGCCGCGCCCGCTGCCGAACTCCAGCTGCAGCTGGGCGATCAGAGCATCTTCACCACCACGGCCCAAGCCGACGGCGATTTTGCCATCGAGGTCGCTTTGGCAGAGGCGGGGGATTACGCCCTGTCGCTGCAAAGCATCGACGCCGCGGGCAACGTGCAGCGCGCCGCCGCGCCCCTCAGCGTCGCCCTCGCGCCGACGCGCACCCCCCCGCCCACCAGCACCCCGCTGCCCACGGTGACCGCCCCGCCCACGGCGACCGCTTCGGCCACGGCGACCGCTTCGGCCACGGCCAGCCCCACCGCGACGGCCACGCCATTCGTGCCGGAGCTAACGGGCTTTGCCTTTGACAGCGAGCTCGACACCAGCAGCACGATTTTGCGCGGTCGCGGCCAGCCGGGTGCGGAGTACCAGCTTCTGCTGGGCGAGCGTGTCGTCTACACCGGCACGGTGACGGAGGCGGGCGAATTTGAGGTGGCGATCGACTTTGATCGCGCGGGCAACTACGAATTCAGCGTGCGCACCCTCGACGCGGCGGGCAACCTCACCGCCGCCGAAGAGCCGGTGATCATCAACATTGCCCCCACGCCGACCGCCGTTCCCACCACCGCGTCCACCGCCACGGCGACCGCCACCGTTCCGCCGACGGCCACCCCCATTGTGCCCGAAATTGGCGCGTTCACCTACGAGAGCAACGTCACCAGCGACACGCTGGAGCTGAGCGGCAGCGGCGCGCCCGGCGTCGAGTATCAGGTGCTGCTGGGGGAGAACGTCGTCTACACCGGAACCGTCACCGAGGACGGCGAGTTTGCCGTCGCCATCGACATTGAAGAGGCGGGCGAGTATGAACTGAGCGTGCGGACCATCGACGCCGAGGGCAACGTCCTGCCCGCCAACGAGCCCGTCGTGCTCGACATCGCCGCCACGCCAACCGTTGCCCCCACGAGCGCCCCGACTTCTGTGCCAACGGCCACACCCGTGCCAACGGCCACGCCAATCGTGCCGGAAATCGGCGAGGTTGTCTTTGAGAGCAGCGTCGACGGCAACACGGTTCGCGTGAGCGGCAGCGGCGAACCGGAGGTCGAGTACCAGATTTTGCTGGGTGACCGCGTCGTGTACACGGGCACAACCACAAACGAAGGCGCGTTTAGCGTGGCCGTGGATTTTGAGGAGCCCGGCGACTACGAACTCAACGTGCAGACCGTCGACGCGGCGGGCAACGTACGCCCCGCCAGCAACCCGGTCGCGGTGGTGATCGGGGAGGCCCCCACGCCAACCGCAACGCCAACCGTAACGCCAACCGCAGCGGCGACGAGCACGGCCACGCCCTCGCCAGCCGGTGCGTCGTCGACTATTCCCGATGCGCTTGCCGCTACTGGGGCCGCTACTGGGGCCGCTACGGAGCCAGCTGCCACCGAATTGGCCGCCACCGCGACCCCCTTTGCCACACAGATTGCCCCAACGGCCACGCCCGTCGCGCCCGTCATCGACGCCGTGGCCTTGCAGAGCGGCGAAACGAGCACGGCGATCCTCAGCGGACGCGGCGAGCCCAATCGCGCCTACCAGGTGCTAGTCGACGACGCGCCGGTCTTCGACGGCCAAATCAATGCAGACGGCGACTTCCGCGTCGCCATCGATTTCGCGCGCGCGGGCGCCTATCGGCTCGCCGTGCGCACGCTGGACGAAGCGGGCAACGTCCGCCAAAGCAGCGTGCCGATCACGGTTGACCTTGTCGCCACACCCACGCCAACCGTTACGCCAACCGCAGCGGCGACGAGCACGGCCACGCCCACGCGGGAAGCAACGGCGACGCCCACGCCCATTACGCCGGACATCAACGCCTTTGGCTTTGACGGCACGGTGGACGGCGGGCGGGCGCAACTTTCGGGCAGCGGTGAGCCGGGGGCGGAGTACCAGATTCTGCTGGGCGAAACCGTTGTCTACACCGGCACGGTCAACGATGAGGGCGAATTCGCCGTCGCCATTGACTTTGACCAGGCGGGCGCCTTTGAGCTCAGCGCGCGCACCATCGACGCGGCGGGCAACGTCATTGCCGCCAACGAGCCCGTGCTGATCAACGTGGCCGCCACGGCCACGCCCGCACCGACATCGACCAGCACGGCGACGGCCACGCCCACGGAGACCGCCACCAGCACGCCCGTTGCGCTCAACCTCGGCGCGTTGGCCTTTGACAGCAACGTCGACGGCAGCACGGCCACGCTCGCCGGCAGCGGTGCGCCGGGCAGCGAGCTGCAAATCCTGCTCGACGACACGCTCGTCTACACCAGCACCATTGGCGACGAGGGCGACTGGACCCTCGCCGTTGACTTTGACCAAGCGGGCGAGTTTGACTTGACCGTGCGCACGGTCGACGAGGCGGGCAACGTGCTGGACACGGCTTCGTCGCTGCGCGTGCAGGTCGAGCCCACGAGCACGCCGCTGCCCACGGCGACCAGCACGGCCACGGCGACGCGCACGCCCCGGCCCACCAACACGGCGACAGCCGAACCGACTGCAACCGGCACGGCCACCGCCACGTCGACCGCAACGTCAACCCGCACGCCGCGGCCCACCCGGACGCCGACGAGCACGCCGGTTGCGCCAAACATCAGCGCCTTCCTCTTCGACAGCGCGGTCGACGGCGACCGTGCCACGCTGCGCAGTCGCGGCGAGCCGGGCGCGGAGTACCAAATTTTGCTGGGTGAACGCGTCGTTTACACCGGAACCGTTGGCGATGAAGGCGACTTTGGCATCGCCATCGACTTTGACGAAGCGGGCGAGTTTGATCTCAGCGTGCAGACCATCGATGCGGCGGGCAACGTGCTCTCCGCCAACGAGCCGGTGGTGATTAGCGTGGCCGCTACGTCGACACCACCGCCGACGGCGACAAGCACGGCGACGGCGTCGGCCACCAGCACCGCGACGCGGACGCCCACGCCGGAGCCGACAGCCGCCCGCACGGCCACGGCCACGGCCACGGCTACGGCCACCGCTACCGCTACCGCCACCGCCACGGCGACGCGCACGGCGCGCGCAACCAGCACGGCCACGAGCACGCCGGTTGTGCCAAACGTGAGCGCCTTCTTTTTTGACGCCGGCAGCGATGGCGGCCGAGCCACGCTGCGCGGGCGCGGCGAGCCGGGCGCGGAATACCAAATTCTGCTGGGCAGCAGCGTTGTCTACACCGGCACGGTCAACAGCGAAGGGGCATTTGGCATTGCGATTGACTTTGACGAAGCGGGCGAGTACGCACTGAGCGTGCAGACAGTCAACGCAGCGGGCGAAGTCCGCGAAGCTAACGAGCCGGTGGTGATCAACATTCCCGCCACCGCCACGCCAACGGCGACGTCCACCCGCACCGCCACGCCGGAGCCGACGGCCACGGCCACGCAGACCGCAACGGCCACTCCAGAGCCAACGTCGACCCTCACGGCCACCGCTACCCGCACGGCCACCGCTACTAGCACGGTCACTCCAGAGCCAACCTCTACGAGCACGGCCACGGCCACGGCAACAAGCACGGCAACGCCCGTACCGCCCGAAATCAGCTTCTTCTCCTTCGACAGCAGTGTCGACGGCGGCCGCGCCCGGCTGGCGGGCAGCGCGCCGCCAAACGCCGAGCTCCAGGTGCTGCTGGGCGACAGCCTCATCTACAGCGACACGGTGAGCGCGGACGGCACGTGGAGCCTCGACCTCAACTTTGAGCGCGCGGGCCGTTATGCGCTGAGCGTGCGCGCCATCGACGCCGACGGCAACGTGCTGGAAGCCGACGAGCCGGTCATCATCAACGTGGTCGCCACGGCCACCCCCGCGCCGACGTCGACCGAGACGTCGACTTCGACCGCCACCGCCACGCCCACCGCTACGCGCACGCCAACGGCTTCGCCGGTTGCGCCTGCGCTGAGCCTGTTGAGCTTCGAGGATGACGTCGAGCGCAACGTGGCGCGGCTATTCGGCAGCGGGGAGCCGGGCAGCGAGCTGCAGGTGCTCGTGGGCGAGAGCGTTGTCTACACCGAGACGGTGGCGGCGAACGGCGAGTACAACGTGCTCATCGACTTTGCCCAGCCGGGGCGCTACACCGTGCGCGCGCAGACCGTTGACGCGGCGGGCAACGTGCTGGCGGCGGGCTCGGCCCTGCGCGTCGTCATCGCCGCCACGCCGACAGCGGAGCCAACGGCTACCGCCACATCGACAGCCACACGCACGGCCACGCCGGAGCCGACGGCTACGACCACGGAAACCGCAACATCCACGCCGGAGCCGACAGCCACCAACACAGCTACGGGCACGGCAACCAACACAGCTACGGGCACGGCAACCAGCACGGCAACCAGCACGGCGACGGCCACACCGGAGCCGACCGCAACGAGCACGGCTGCCAATACGTCTACCTCTACTGCCACTGCCACTTCAACTTCCACTGCTACCGCCACACCGGAGCCGACCGCGACGAGCACGGCCACGTCGACGCCCGCCCCGCCCGCGCTGAGCCTTCTGAGCTTTGAAGACGACATCGACCGCGACGTGGCGCGTTTGACGGGCAGCGTAGAGCCGGGCAGCAATCTGCAAATCCTAGTGGGCGAAAGCGTTGTCTACACCGAAACCGTGGGCGACGACGGCGAGTACAGCGTGCTGATCGAATTTACTCGACCGGGCCGCTACGCCGTGCGCACGCGGACGGTGGATGCGGAGGGCAACGTGCTGGCAGTGGGCAGCGCCCTGCTCGTGAACATTGCGGCCACGCCAACAGTGGAGCCAACGGCTACCGCCACGTCGACGGCGACGCGCACGGCCACGCCGCGCCCCACGCGCACGGCCACGTCAGAGCCGACCGCGACCGCCACGCCCATCGCACCGGATGTGGACGCTTTCCTCTTTGAGCGCGACGTTGAGGAGAGCGTTGTCACGCTGTCGGGCAGCGGCGCGCCGGGGGCGGAGCTGCAGGTGCTGGTTGGGGAGGCGGTGGTCTACACCGACACGATTGGGGCGGACGGGCTGTGGGCCGTCATCGTCGACTTTGCGCGCGCGGGCGAGTACGACCTGCGCGTGCAGACCGTCGACGAGGCGGGCAACGTGCTGGCGGCGGATGATCCCGTGCGCATCCGCATCGCCGCCACGCCCGCGCCGACGCGTACAAGCACGCCAACAAGCACGGCCACGTCGACCCGCAGCCCAACGGCGACATCGACTAACATACCGACCAACACACCGACCAACACCGCTACACCGTCGCCGACGGGGACCGACACGCCCGCTCCCACGGCGACGGCCTCCAACACCGCTACCAGCACGCCGGAGCCAACCAATACGCCGACGGCCACGGCGACCAGTACCGCCACCAGTACCGCCACCAGTACCGCCACCAGTACCGCCACCAGTACCGCCACCAGTACCGCCACCAGTACCGCCACCAGTACCGCTACGCCGCGACCCACTCGTACCCCCACGCCACAACCGACCGCGACCGTCACCAATACCGCGACAAGCACAGCGACAAACACCCCAACCGACACCCCAACCGACACGCCAACCAACACCGCCACACCACGCCCCACGGCGACTGCAACGAGCAGGGCAACGTCGACGGCCACCAATACGGCGACGCCGCGCCCCACCCGCACCGCCACCGTGCGCCCCACCGCCACGAGCACACCGACCAACACCTCCCGCCCGCTCTCCTTTGCCGAACCGAGCTACCGCGTCGAGGATGAGGTGACGGAGGCCGCGGTCAGCGGCGGGGGCGAGCCGGGCACGCCGGTGCGCGTGCTGCTCGGCGATTCAGTGGTGGCGACGACAACCGTGGACACAGACGGAACGTGGTCGGCGCTGGTGCCGGTGCCGGAGGGGGGGCGCTTTGACCTGCGCGCCGAGGTGATCGGCATTGGCGGTGAAGTAATGGCGAGCGACGTGATCACCGAGCAGTCGCCCGTGATAGCGCAGGCGGCGCTGCTCGTGCCCACCGCCACCTGGACGCCCGTGCCGACGGCCAGGTCGACGGCGACGGCAACCGCCACCAACATTCCTCCACCGACCAGCACCGCAACGTTCACCTCACTCCCCACAAACACATCCGAACCCACCAGCACCGCCACCGAGACAGCCACCGCAACTGCAACTGCCACCGCCACCGCTGAACCCACCAGCACATTGACCGAAACACCTGCGCCAACCAGTACACCTGCGCCAACCAGTACACCTGTGCCAACCAGTACGGCAAGTGCGACAGCCACCAACGCGGCCACCAACACGTCGGAACCCACGGCCACGGCTACACCAACCGCAACCCATACAGCGACGAATACTGCCACGGCGACCGACACGCCAGAACCAACTAGCACACCTACGTTGACCGCAACCAGCACCTCAACGCCAGTCAACACGGCAAGCGCCACGGCCACCAATACAGCCACCAATACGGCAAGCGCCACGGTCGCCAGCACGGCCACGTCAACCGCGACTAGCACGCCGCGCCCCACCAGCACCAACACAGCGACGCCGGAGCCAACGGCGTCACCCACACACACGCCCACCGCCACCGACGACGCGACGGAAACGGCGGAAGCCGTTGCCCTGGCCGCGGCACAGGCCACCGAAACGCCGACCGAAACGCCACGCCCAACCGCTACGTCTACCGCTACAGACACAGCGGAGCCGACGTCGACCGCCACGCCCACCGAAGCACCCACCGATACGCCGGCGTCGACTCCCACGGCAACAGCGACCAGTACGTCAACGGAAACACCGGAACCCACCAGTACGGCGACGAGTACGTCGACCAATACAGTCACTGACACGCCGCGCCCCACCCCCACCCCCACAGCGACGGCGACGGCGACGGCTACCAAGACGCCCGCGCCGACCAATATGCCAACGGCTACAGCAACGGCCACGTCAACCGCGACTAGCACGCCGCGCCCCACCAGCACCGCCACGGCGACATCAACGGACACCCCGGAGCCAACGGCGTCACCCACGCGTCCGCCGACCGCCACCGACGATGCGACGGAAACGGCGGAAGCCGTTGCCTTGGCCGCAGCACAGGCAACCGAAACGCCCACCGACGAGCCGACGGCCACGAACGCTGCCACCAGCACGGCCACGGATACCCCCGAACCGACGGCGACAGACACACCGGGACCTACAGCCACAGCAACGCCCGACCCCACAGCCACCAATACGTCCGAGCCAACCAGCACGCCCACCGATTCGCCCACGTCGACGGATACGCCCGTGCCGACAGCCACTGTTACGGATGAGCCGATAGCAACGGCAACGGCAGCGCCTACGGACACGTCAGCGATCGCGCCCACCGAAGCCCCAACCGAGACGACAGAGCCCGCGGACACGCCGACAACCGCCCCTACGGCGACGCCGACGGAAGACGCACAGCGGCTGCCCGAATCCGGCGGGGCGACGCCGGACGACGCCGCAGAACCTGCGGACGACACGCCCGGTCGCCTGCCCGAAACCGGCGCATCCGCCAACGCAGCCCGTGCCGCAACGCTGATTGCGCTGCTGCTGGCGCTTGGTCTGCTGGCGCTGCTCGGCTGGCGCGACCGCCGAGCGCGGCGCTAACGGCTTGTGTAGTGGCTGGGCGCGCCCAGCCACTACACAAGCTGGCAAACGGGGGAACGCTGTAGCGGTCCCTCTTTTTCGTGTATAATCGATTTGTGGCGACAGACACTCAATTCAAATGGAAGGTATACATGGGCGCAAGCCGACGCCTGGGCTGGGCGACGCTAATCTGGGGCACGCTGATCGCCCTCTCGCTGGCGGCGCTGCTCTTTGGCCTCTTCGCGCGCCAGGGCGGCCTCGTCCCCACCGGCGACGAGCGCATCCTCAGCGGCGATGCGCGCCCCCGCGCCATTGTCACCGAGACCACCTCGATCACCCTCACCGATCGGCTCACCGTCGAAAATTACATCACGCGCACCAACGTCGTTACCGCTCAGGTCAACGCCGCCTTTATCACCCTCACCGACACCCGCACCACCAGCCAAAGCAACCTCATCACCGCTGCCAGCCAGCGCACGGACAGCACCTTCCAGCTCGACGAGCCGCCACCCGGCGAAGCAAGCCTCGAGCCGGGCAACACGGCCACGGGTCGGCTGCTGGGGCTGTGGCTGCCGCTGGGCGGGCTGCTCGTCTCCGTGCTCGGCTTCGTCACCAACGTGCTCTTTGAGCTGCGCCGCGACCGGCGCGAGCGGCGCGACTTGGCCTACTTGGCCGAGCGTCGTCAGCGCGAAATTGAAAAGTTCAAACTCGAAATCCAACTCCTCCGCGGCGACCTCGACCCGCAGCCGTTTGATGAGGACGGGGACGAGCACACGGACGAAGAGCCGTGGATTTTTCTCGACGCTGGCGGCAGGTCGCGGCCGGGTGAACTTTCGTGAGAGACACGTTTGTCCATAGAGGCGCAGCGCGCTGCGCCTCTATGGACTCAATACAAATCGTCCGTTAGCCCCGGCTCCAGCTCATCTAGGACATAATGATTGGCCGTGGTCTCCAGGCGCTTGTGGCCTAGGGCTTTTTGAGCCATGCGCAAATCGCGCCGGGCAAGCTGCGTGCCGACGAAGCGACGAAAGTCGTGAGGCTTCACGTCTTCCAGCCCGGCCTGCTCCGTGTACTTGCGCACGACTTTCCACACGGCCACGCTGGAAAGCGGGCGGTCGGTGGCGCGCTGGCCGCGCCCATCGAAGGCAGTGAAGATGAAGCCGCTGTTGATTTCGTATAGTTCACGTGCGTCGAGCCAGCGCTCAATGTGCGCAAAGGCCTCGCGGCTCAAGGGCGCTTCCCGCTTCTCCACATCATTTTTGCCCCGCACCCACACCACATAGCTGCGACCCTTCGACTTGATTTGGCTGCGTCGCAGCCCCGCCAGCTCGCTCACGCGCAGACCGCTGGAGGCCAACGTCGCCAGTAGGGCGGTGTCGCGCAGATCGATCAGCCGCTCGCTGGTCGGCGCTTCGCAGACGGCGCGCATCTCCGTCGGCTCCACGCGCACGCGCGCGTTGGGCTTGATGCGATCCTTGAGCGCCGCCGTCTTTACGCCGGAAATCTGCTTAAACTCGGCCGCGATGCTGCTCTCAACGTAGCCCTGCGCCGCCGCCTCGCGCATCAGCCGCTTGACGGCGCTGATCATGCGGTTGATGGTGTTAGGGCTTTTCTCCGTCTCTTGCGCCAAGTGCGTGCGCCAGCGCGCCAGCATGGTCGCGTCGATGGCGCGCTCCATTGAACCCGCAAATTCGAGGTAGGCCGTAAAGTCGCGCCGATACATGGCAATGCTGGACGGCGCAAGCTGGCCCGCGAGGATCGAAGCGTCGAAGGGCTGGATGGGGGAGGGGAGGCTTTGCTTACCCTTTATAATTTGGCTCATCAAAATTACCTGTTATAATTTTAGTTAATCTAATCAAAGCACACAAAGTGGGGCTTGTCAATAGCTGAACTGAACTACTTTTGCTATGCGAATTAAAGTAGGCTTATTAAAGAAACATTTTATTAACCAAAAATTTTATTAAGGAATTTTCTCATGTTGGATTCCGAACTCTCTCTTTCTGATATTTTTCGTAGCTCCGGCAATGCACTGCGCGTAATTCCTATTGAGGATTTCACGCTGTTATCTGAAGAAATAAAGGCGGGAACCATTGTTGCCGAACGTTGCGCAGTTGAGCCGACACACGGTGGTCTCATGGAGCGCTTGCAGAATCAGCCGCGTGATTCTTTGCTGAATGATGCTCGCGTCTGGCATCAGCATCATGAATTGAAGATAATTGCCAACTCTGGCGGCTCGACACACCAAGCGCTCTGTTTTTTGGCTGCTGCATGGCTTATCGACCAGGGGTACTCCGTATCGTCTGAAATTTGGCGGAACGGCAAGCGCGTTGACATTGCGACGGAATGTGGCACTTGGTTGATTGAGTGCGGCGACACGAATCCGGGTGCTGTCGTGAATCATCTGCAACGCGCGTATATCCAAGTGATGATTTTGCCATTTCAACTCGATTGGCATGAGAAGCCAGAGGGAATCGTATTCAAACGAGGTGCTTCGACTGCTACAATCACCCCTGCTATACCGACTATCGAGCCAATTTTTTCAGAAGATTCAGCCAAGCCGCATCCTGTAACGCACGAGATGCAGCAAAATTTTTCACCTCCGATAGAAAAATTTAGCAAAAACACGATACGCGCTCACCTGCACGACTTGAAAACCTTTAGCACATTTCTGGCGGACACCTGCAATATCTCTGTGGACGCAGAGATACTCCAGACTTCTATGGAAAACTGGCAATCCATCGATTTAGAAATTGTTCAGGGCTTTCTCGAATGGATGCTCAAGCAAGGGTACGCCATCGGCACGGCCAACCGCAAGCTCTCTACCGTCAAAAACTATGCGAAGTTAGCGAACCAAGCCAGGGTAATTTCTGTGGAAGAAGCCCTCCTCATTCGCAACGTTAAAAGTTACAGTCAGAAGGAAGGCAAGCGCATCGACGCCCGCCGCGAGACGACGCGCGTCGGCGAGAAGAAGGCCGAGCACGTGTCGCTCCCGCCAGAACAGGCGAGGCAGCTGAAGCGACAGCCGAACACGCCGCAGGGTCGGCGCGACGGGCTGATGATGTGCCTGCTGCTCGATCACGGGCTGCGCGTGGGCGAAGTCGCGGCGCTGCGGGTGGAGGGCTTTGATCTGGAGCGAGCCATCTTCTCCTTCTTCCGCCCCAAGGTGGACAAGCGGCAGATTCACCGCCTAACGGACGACAGCTTTGCCGCCGCACAGGCGTGGTTCCGCTTCGGTGACGCGCCTGAATCCGGCCCCCTGCTGCGCGGCAGCCGCAAAGGCGGCACGCTGACCCACGCGGGCATGAGCGAGCGCGCCATCACCGCTCGCGTGCGCAAGCTGGGCGAGGAGATCGACCTCGTTGGCCTTTCCGCGCACGACTGTCGCCACTACTGGGCCACGCGCGCGGCCAACCAGGGCACGGATGCCTTTGCCCTGCGCGACGCGGGCGGCTGGAATTCAATTGCGATGCCTAGTCGCTATGTCGAGGCGGCGGAGGTGGCAAATGAACGGGTGAAGCTGTAGGTAGAAGTTGGCAGTGCAGGGCGAGCCATCTATAATCGTAGAGGCGCGCCACGGCGCGCCTCTACGATTATTAACTATGCGAATTTACGCAATCACAGGGAACGAGATTGCCCTTTATGACCACTGATACCCCCAACGGCTTCCGGCCCACGCTTATCGCCTCCGACCTCGAAGGCGTATTCTTACCCGAAATTTGGGAGGCCGTCGCCGAAGCAACTCAAATCGAGGCGCTCCAGCTAACCACCAAGGACATCAAGGATTACGATAAGTTGATGACGATTCGGCTGAGCGCGCTACGCGAACAAGATTTGACTATGCGAGATGTACAGCAAGTGATCGCGTCAATGGAGCCGCTGCCCGGCGCGCGCGAAATGATCGACTGGCTGCGCCAGCGCACGCGGCTGGTCATTCTCACCGACAGCTTTACCCAATTTATTTGGCCCTTCCTGCCCCAGCTTGGCTACCCCACCATCTTCAGCCACGAGCTCGAAGTCGACGGGCGCGATCACATCGTCGGCTACCACCTGCGCACGCACGACAACAAGCGCCGGGCCGTGCAGGGCTTCCGCGACAACGGCCTGCGCGTCATGGCGATTGGCGATTCGTACAACGACACGAAGATGCTGGGCGCGGCGGACTTTGGTGCGCTTTTCTGCCCGCCTCAAAACGTTGAGACAGAGTTTCCGCACTTTCCCGTCGCGCGGAATTACGACGATTTCCGCTCCTTGGCAACAACCTTTCTAGAGATGGCGCAGCATGAACAAAGTTAACCTCGGCGAGAAACTGTCTCAATTCTCCGACCACTGGTCGCCCAAGACCGTGGCGCAGTTCAACGGCCACGACATCATGGTCGTCAAGGCACGGGGGGAGTTCGTCTGGCATCAGCACGATGAGACGGATGACCTCTTCCTCGTGCTCAAGGGGCGGCTCACCATTCAGATGAAGGATGGCGACGTGACGCTCAGCCCCGGTGAACTCTTCGTCGTGCCCCAAGGCGTGCAGCACTGTCCCGTGGCTGAGGAAGAGGTTCACCTCATCATTATCGAGCCAACGGGGACGCCGAACACGGGCGATGTGTCGACGGCGGTGGCGCGCGAAGAAATTTAATCGTAAGCGTCCCCGGCATGCGCCAAGCCAGAGCGCGAAGACCAAGCGGCTTGTGGCGCGTGCCGGAGACGCGGGCTCGGCCATCTTGTTTTCCATGACGACAAAACCCACCATCCCAAAAGGGCTTTCCGACGTGTTGAGCACGGCGGGCTACATCCTCGCCGTCTCCTACCCCGTGCTCGCGCTCTCGACCGGCACGCGCGCCGCCGTCCAGCTAATTCGCGATGGCCTTGCGCTCGCGCCCGCCATGAGCGGCGTCGCGGCGCTCTGCTACCTCGTTGCCACCATCGGCTTTGCCTATCGACGGCGCTGGTCGTGGTGGCTCTCTGTCGCCGTGCTGGGGCTGGAGACGGCGCTCACGCTCGTGGTGGGCACGTGGAGCTTCATCGACCCGGATTTTTTTGGTCGCACGGTGTGGCGCTACTTTGGTCAGGATTACGGCTACTTTCCGCTCTTCCAGCCGCTCCTTGGCCTGGGCTGGCTCTTCTGGCCGGAGACGCTGGAGAAGTACGGGATTCGAAGAATGGAGGTGTGACTATGCTCCCTCGCAGGGCCGTTCGCATCTGAGGATGCTCACTCCGCGCGAACAACAAGCGTCTTAACCCACGAACCCATTAGCAATTAACAATTAGCAATTAACAATTAACAATTCACCGTTCACCATTCACCGTTCACCATTCACCGTTCACCATTCACCGTTCACCATTCACCATTAACAATTCGTCCTCCTCTCCCATGCAGTCCACCCTCCCCACCCCCCTCCCTCGCCAAACCCGCGCCTCTCGCTATACCCGCTCCCCTTGGCGACTCTCCATCCTGGCAACTCTCATCGCGGGGGCAATGCTGCTGCCGTTCGCTTACCTACTGATTCGCGGCATCGGCGCCGGGCGCGACGACCTGACGCTGCTGCTCAATTGGAGCACGCTGCGCATCGCCTGGAACAGCGTGCTGCTGGCGACGCTCGTCACCGGCTTCTCGCTGGCGCTGGCGCTGCCGCTGGCCTGGCTCACCGTGCGCACCGACCTGCCCGGTCGCCGCCTGTGGACGGTGTTGACCACGCTGCCGCTGGTCTTTCCCTCCTACGTGGGCAGCTTTGCGCTGGTGGCGATGCTGGGGCCGCGCGGAATGCTGCAGGGCTGGCTGGAGCCGCTGGGCGTGGAGCGGCTGCCCTCGATTTACGGCCTAACCGGCGCGACCTGGGTGCTGACTTCCTTCACCTACCCTTACCTGCTGCTCAGCATCCGCGCGGGTCTGCGCCGGCTGGACCCTGCGCTGGACGAAGCGGCGCGCAATCTGGGCCTCAACGCCTGGCAGAGCTTCCTGCGCATCACCCTGCCCAGTCTGCGCCCGGCAATGACGGCGGGTGGCCTGCTGGTGGCGCTCTACGCTCTGAGTGACTTTGGCGCCGTCGCCATGCTGCGCTACACCAGCTTTACCCGCGCCATCTACATCAACTTCCGCTCCAGCTTTGATCGCAACCAGGGTGCGCTCTTTGCCCTCGTGCTGGTGGCGATGACGGTGCTGCTGCTGATTGCATCGCAGCGGGTGCGCGGGCGGCGGGTCTACGAGGGGAGCAGCCGCGGCACGGCGCGTGCGGTTCGGCCCGTCGCGCTGGGCCGCTGGAAAGTTCCGGCGCTGATTTTTTGCGCGCTGGTCGTCACCGCGGCGCTGATTGTGCCGACGGGGGTGATTGTCTACTGGCTGGTGCGGGGCCTGCTGGCGGGCGAGCCGCTGCTGGCGACGTGGCGCGCGCTGCTTCACAGCATTCAAGCGGCCGCGCTGGCCGCCGGGGTGGCGACCTTGTGCGCCGTGCCCGTCGCCTACTTTGCCGTGCGCTTCCCCTCGCGCTACAGCAGCGTGATCAGCGAATCCGTCTACCTCGGCTACGGCCTGCCCGGCATCGTGATCGCGCTGAGCTTGGTCTTCTTTGGTGCAAACTATGCGCCAGTTTTCTACCAGACGCTGATGATGTTAATCTTCGCCTACGTCGTGCGCTTTCTGCCGCAGGCGCTGGGCAACGTGCGCACCAGCCTGCTCCAGATTAGCCCGCGGCTGGAGGAAGCGAGCCGCAGCCTGGGCCTCAATCGCCGCCGCACGCTCTGGCGCGTGATCGTGCCGCTGCTCCAGCCCGGCATCTGGGCCGGGGCCGCGCTCGTCTTCTTGACCACGCTCAAGGAGCTGCCCGCCACCCTCCTGCTCGGCCCGACGGGCTTCGACACATTGGCCACGCAAATCTGGAGCGCCACGGCAGAGGCCTTCTTCGCCCGCGCCGCCGCCCCCGCGCTGATTTTGCTGGTCGTCTCGGCGCTGAGTATTTTTATTATTTTGGGGCAGGAAGAGGGTAATTAATGTAAACTGGCTTGGTTGAATCACAAGTGCAGCGCACGGCATATGCATTGGTTCGTTATCTATTCACATTGGATGCCGTGCAATGCACTCGCGGCGAGGTGGTCGAGTGCATTGCACGGCGCAGAATCGCGCTACATACAAAAATTTGCTTGCGCCGTGCGCTGCACCCATGATCCGATTGACTTTGCAGGCGATTGACGCATGACCAAGTGAATACTTGAATAATCAGGGGTGTCAACGCTAGAATGAACGGCATACCATTCACGCTTATCGGCCCGTTCACGCATCACGCATCACGCACTTCATGACCAGCCCGCTCCCTTCCTCCACTCTCATCGCCTCCGACGCCATCCCCACGCGCACGGCGCACCGCAGCCTGCGCCTGTGCGACATCCACAAAACGTTTCCCGGCGTGAGCGCGGTCAATGGGGCGTCGCTGGCGCTGCAGAGCGGGCAGCTGCTGGCGCTGCTCGGCCCTTCCGGCTGCGGCAAGACGACGACGCTGCGGCTGATCGCGGGCTTCGAGACGCTCGACGCGGGATCGATTGAGATTAGCGAGCATCCCGTCGCCGATGCGAACACCGGCCTGCACCTGCCGCCGGAAAAACGACGCGTGGGCATGGTCTTCCAGGAGTACGCCCTCTTTCCCCACCTCGATGTCGCGCAGAACGTTTCCTTTGGGTTGCACCACTACGCGAATAACCGGGGGAGACGGGTTGCCGAAATCCTCGACATGGTTGGCCTCAGCGGCTACGAGCGGCGCTTGCCCAACGAGCTGAGTGGCGGGCAGCAGCAGCGCGTTGCTCTGGCGAGAGCCCTGGCCCCCGAACCGGCGCTCGTGCTGCTGGACGAGCCTTTTAGCAATCTCGATGCCGCCCTGCGCGTGCGCGTGCGCTCGGAGGTGCGCGCGATTCTGCGCGAGGCCAACGCCACCGCCGTCTTCGTCACCCACGACCAAGAAGAAGCGCTCAGCCTCGTCGACCAGGTGGCGGTGATGATGGATGGGCGCGTGCAGCAGGTCGCCGCGCCGCAGCAGCTCTACCGGCAGCCGGTCAACCGCCAGGTGGCACAATTTGTGGGCGATGCCAACTTCCTGCCCGGTCACGCAACTGGGCGCGAGGTCGAGTGCGAGCTGGGGCGGCTCCCTTTGCAGAGCGAAATTCACGGCGCGGTGGATGTGCTGCTGCGTCCCGAAAACGTTGAAATTAACCCCGCGGGCGCGGATGCCGAGAGCCGCGTCCGCCACGTGCTCTTCTTCGGCCACGATCAGCTGCTCACCGTCCAGCTCGCCTCCGGCCGCGCCATCGATACGCGGCTGTGGCCGACGTACCACTACGCCATCGGCCAGCCGGTGTCGGTGAAGGCCGTGGGGCCGGTGATGGCTTACAAACGTAGTACGTAGTTCGTGGTGCGTGAACTGGTATTTTGCCTGAATGGATGTCGGATACCGCTGAGGTAAGATAACAGTTCACGCATTACGCACTACGCACTATCTCAAGCCATTGATTTTAGCTGCAATCTACAAAACTTACCCATGCCCAACCACCACATCAACATCCTCAACGATAAAACCGATTTGGTCCATGAAGCACACAAGCTCGTGACGCAGATTGCGCGTGAAACGATTGCCGAGCGCGGCGTCTTCCACGTGGCGCTCTCTGGCGGGTCGACGCCGCGGCCGCTCTACGAGAGCCTCGCCGACGATAACGGCATCGACTGGACAGATTGGCGCATCTTCTTCAGCGACGAGCGCTGCGTCCCGCCCGACAGCGAAGAGAGCAACTACCGCATGGTCAAGGAGGCGCTGCTGGATCGGCTGGACGACGCGAATTCGCACGGGCAGCCCGGCTCCGTCGCGCGGATGCAGGGCGAGCTGGAGCCAGCACGGGCGGCTGCTGATTATGAAGAAGCCGTGCGCATGTTGGTCGGGCAGATCGTGCCGGAGCCGTCGCCTGGCGACGGCATCCGCGACGACACGCCACGCTTTGATCTGATCCTGCTCGGCCTGGGCGAGGACGGCCACACCGCCTCGCTCTTTCCCGGCACCGAAGCGCTGCGCGAGCGCGAGCGCTTGGTGGTGGCGAACTGGGTGCCCAAGTTTGACGCGCACCGGCTGACTTTTACCTATCGCTTGCTCAACGCGGCGCACACCGTGATTTTCCTCGTGAGCGGTACGGACAAAAATAGCGCGCTCAAAGATGTGTTGGAGGATGAGCGCGACATCGAGCGCCTGCCTGCCCAAGGCGTCGACCCGGCGGCTGGTCACCTGACGTGGCTGGTGGATCGGGCGGCGGCGAGCGTGTTGAGCGTGTAGAAGAAGCATGAAGGAGATCACGTGAAAAAGTCAATGGCGGTTGTAACAATTTTCGCTCTGGTTGGTCTTTTGGTTTTCAGATGGTTGCTGCCTGCAAGCACGTCGGCCCAATCCGAAGCCACCCTGCTGACGGAACGGGGCGGCTCGATTGGGATTTCGGTTGAAAGCGTCGATGGCCGCTATCTCGTTTATGAGAAGTTTATTTACGATGAACCGAATGATGAACGAAGCGATGCAAGAATTCAAATCGTCAGCGTTGGAATCAACAACAGTGAACCGTCGCGTCTTCTGATTAATGATCTCGACTATTCGGGCAGAGCGCTGGCTATTTTGCCGGGTAACCAGACGGTTGTTTATGTTGATGACTATGGGGAAATCTACAGCGTGCCGGTTATCGGCGGCGAAGCCCGAAAGCTGGCGGAGCTCCTGGTCGAAAACGTTTCGGGACAACTTGCCTTCTCGACGGACGGCCAGTATCTAATTTTTGCTGGAGAGTCAATTGAATCTACGCAAGGGGGGACTGAAGACCCAGACAATGAGCTATTTAGCCTGTCTACTGTGACAGGCGAAGTCGTTCAACTCACAAGCGATAAAGATGTCTCCCTCTACTCCTTTGAGGTAGATGCTGTCAATCAGCACGTGATCTACTTCAGCAGCACTGAAGGCGATCGTTTCTGCGTCCCAATTGAAGGTGGCCCATCGGTTCGATTGGACGGTTCCGATTTATCACAGAGCGCTTGTGTAGATCTTGAATTTGATCAAGCGTACCGCATCACGCGGGCAGCGAAACGATTTGTCAATGAGGGGCCAATCTTTTACGTCTACGATTTATACAGCGTTCCCCAAATTGGCGGCGAGTATACCCAGCTAAATGATCCGGCAACGGAGGTGCTGGATAGAGATAGTGTAAGCCCCGATGGAAGTTTGGTGGCTTTTGTTGGCAAAAATGCTGATTGGGTTGATGAACTCTATGTCAACACAATGGACGGCAGCAATTTGGTGAAGCTCTACACGGCGGAATCGAGCGACATTAATATCCATATTTTGCACGCTTTCGCCGCTGGTAATGACTATGTCCTGTTTGACACCTTTAATTCCAGGACGTTTAAGGAGCGGCTCTTCGTCGCAAGTAGCACGGGAGAAAAAGTTGTTGAGCTGACGCCGCCTATCGACACGTTCAATTTTCTGAATCCATACGGGTACAGTGCAGCAGCAGACCGACTTGTCTTTAACATATCTATCGCTGAGGGAGACAGCCTCTCTCAGAAATCGTTTACCGCCAACAAGGATGGAAGCGATATTCAGGAAATAGAGCAGGGAGCCGACTTGACGTTTGCGAGACGCCCCAGTCTGCTCCTTCCGGATGGGTTGCACGTCCTAACGAGGAGCAAAGATGCGTCGGGTAACGTCAGGTTCTTTGCACTCCCCATCTTGGGTGGAGCGCCCCGGCCCTTGCATCCTTCACACCCCGAGGCGCGCAGAGACCGCGACATTCAAGACCCCGTGTTTACGCTTGGCGGCAGTCATCTTGTCTATCGACTAAATTATACACAAGAAGGCTATAAACATTCTTCGACCGAGATTTACGCAGTCGATTTATCCTTGCAGCTGACCCCATCGCCGACGGCGACCACGCCGCCCGCGTCATTTACCGAAACTCCAACATCGTTGCCGCCGTCCAGCACGCCGCTGCCGCCAGCTTCGAGCACGCCCACGCCGACCGAAACGGCGGTGGCTGGCGCAACGAACGCGCCAACACCCTCAGCCACTCCCACAACGTCCACGCCTACACCGACCGTGACCTTTCCGCCGCCCGCCGCCCCGTCCACCAGTACGCCGACACCTACTTTCACTGCCACACCACCCAATGAGTTGCCGAGCCCAGCATCGACCCCCTTGCCGACACCTTCCACGACGGGCGATGTGGGCGACGTTTACCTGCCACTAATCGGAAATCCGTAGTGCCCTGTCAACGGGAGAAGGGTTTGAGCATAGTCGAATGATCATCCAGTCAAAGCGTCGACCCGGCGGCTGGTCACCTGACGTGGCTGGTCGATCGGGCGGCGGCAAGCATGTTGAGCGTATAAGTTAAACGTGAAAAAACTCGGTTGACAAGCAATCTCACCTGATGTAAACTCGCCTTTAATTGCCGATGCGCGTAATTGACGCGCTTGGCAAACTCTCTTCCCCACCTTTCAATCTGTACGTCCGCTCTCAACTGAATAACTGTTCATAGCCAAAGGAGGCCTCTCGTGCAATCCCCATCTCAACGCGCGCTCTCGCGCCGCGACTTTTTGCGGCTGGTCGGCGTCGGCGGTACTGGTCTCGCCCTGGTGGCCTGTGTGCCCGGTGGCGCGCCCTCCGCTGGCAACGGCGGCGCCAGCAGCAGCGGCAGCACCACGCTGCAAACGGGCGGCTGGCCGATCTACGCCCCCTACGAGGAAGTCGCGCCCGGCACTTTTGAAGAAGCCTACATGGCCGCGCTCGATCCGTGGCTGCAGGAGCACCCGGATGTGACGCTGGAGACCATCGAAGTCAACATCTGGGATGGCGATTCGCTGCGCACGGCCATCGGCGGCGGCATCGCGCCCGCCTGGTATCCGCCGGGGCCCGTGGGCAACTGGAACACGCGCGGCTACTACTCGGCCTTCTCGCAGGATATGTACGCCGATCTGACGGATTTGGCCGCCAAATACAATCTGGAAGATAACCTCAGCGAGGCGGCGCTGGCCGGGGCCAAAGATTGGAAGATGGGCGACCGCGTCTTTGCGATTCCGGTGGAGCTGGTGCCGGGCAACGGCTTCTTCTTCCGCCGCGATCACCTGGCGGAAGCGGGGTTGGAGCCGCCGCCCACCACCGGCTGGAGCTGGCCCGAATTCCGCGAGTACGCCCGCCTGCTGACGACGGACGAACACAAAGGCCTCGTGACACAGCGCTGGGGCATTGGCTGGATATTGGGCACCAGCGGCATGGGCTTCGAAGGTCTGCTCTCCTACTACCCCACGCCGGAAAATAGCTGGCCGTGGCGCTGGGATTTTACAACCAATGCCGACACCTGGGTGGAGCGGATCGAGCTTTACCGCGCGATGATGTTTGAGGACGAAAGCATTCTGTCCGACATCACCTACGTTGACGGCCCCGTGCGCGATGCGTTTGGGCAGGGCCAGGCCTCGATGGTCACAATACATGGCGGCTTCTTCACCACTTCGGAGTTTCAGCCGCTCAAGGAGATGACCGGTCTGGAAAGCATGGACGAAATCATCGGCTTTGCGGCGCATCCCGACGGCGTGGCGGGCATGTTTGGCGCCACGCAGCCGCTGATCGCGGGCATCAGCCTCAGCCCCGATCTCAGCGAGCAGGAGATGGATTTGGCCTACCAGCTGCTCACCTATCTGGAGCTGGGCGACGGCTTTGTGCGCGAGAAGCAGACGATCTGGGAATCCACGAGCGACGCCAGCCTGGTCTACGAGAAGCCGTGGCCCTTTGTGAACAGCATTGGGTCGGGCGCCGTGCCGGGCGTCTCGGCCACGCCGACGGATGCGCTCGGCCCGCGCTACGTGGACGCCATCGAGCAGGTGCTGACGATTCCCGTTACGCCTAGCCTGGCGAACTATCTGCCGCCGGAAGAAAACCCCGCGCCCACCAACGAGGCCTGGGAGGACAAGATGTCGCGCTGGTCGTACGAGGCGGGAAACATCGACATTTACGCCGACTTGCAGGAACTGGAGAACATTCTCAACCAGCAGGCGCAGGGCTTTACCTCCAGCATCTCCACCGAGGAATTTGTCGAGGGCATGCGCGGCTACTACGAGGAATGGGACGGCTTTCTCGAACAACACGCGCCCGACTTCCGCACCGAATACTTCCTGCCCTTCTACGATGAGAAGATTGCGCCCGCGCTGAGGTAGATGACACCTGGCTCTTTAGGGATGTAGTTGGCTATCGTACGGGCACGCCATGGCGTGCCCGTACGATAGCCAACATACAAAGTTCGATTACCGGCAGGAAAACAACCATGGCGACACAAATCGAATCGGTGGGCGGCGGGCGGCTGGAGGCGGAGGCAGCACAGGGCGGGGCGACCGCGCAGCTGGGGCGACGCAGCCGGCTGTCCGGCTGGCTCTTTGTGATTCCGGCCTTTTTGTTCCAGCTGCTGTGGGGCTGGTATCCCATGCTGGTCTCCTTCTTCCTCAGCCTCACCAACGCGCGCCCGCGAGGCGAGCTCACCTTTATGGGGCTCGATGCCTACCAGCGGCTGCTCAACGATCCGCTGGTGGCGCAGGCCTTTCGCGTCACCTTTGTCTACGCCGGGCTCTCGATCCTGCTCACCTTTGTCACGCCCATCATCGTGGCGATTTTGCTGATGGAGATGCCGCCGCGCTGGATGCGCACAATGATGCTGCTCTGGTTTTTGCCGCTGAGCGGCATTGCCAGCACCGTCTTCTGGCGCTACATGTACAACCGGCAGTTTGGCCTCATGCAGTACATCACCACCGATCTGCTCCAGCTGCCGGCGCAGCCCTTTCTCAACAGCAGCGATCAGGTGATCTTCTGGCTCGTCTTCCCCGGCATTCTCTTTTTTGGGCCGGGGCTGATCTACATGGCGACGCTGCAAAGCATCCCCGAATCGTACTACGAAGCCGCCGAAGTCGAGGGCGCGGGCTTCTGGCGCAAAATCTGGACCGTCTCGCTGCCCCGCCTGCGCCCCATCATCGCCATGACGCTGCTCTTCGCCATCATCAACTCGATGCAGGCCTTCGAGTTCCCCGATCTGATGACGGGCGGCGGCCCCAACGGCGCCAGCCGCACCGTCGTGCTCTACCTCGTCAGCCTGCTCAGCGGCCTGCGCTACGCCGACGCCACCGCGCTGGCCGTCATGCTCTTTCTGGTGATCATGGTGGTGGTCGTCATTATGCGCGTCTTCTTCAAGGAAGACCCGGACGTGTAACACTACAATGCCTTTTATTTGGCGCCCTCATCCCCAACCCTTCTCCCATCCTGGGAGAAGGGAGCCAGATTCCCCTCTCCTATCCTGGGAGAGGGGCTAGGGGTGAGGGCCAACGCGTAAACATCTGTTAACACAGTACTAGCTTTTTGGAAATCGCTATGCTCTTTCCCAAAGTCGGCCGCACGCAGCCCGGTTTGCGCGTGGCCTGGTGGTCGCTGGTAATCGTGCTGTGGATTGGGATTTTGCTGCATCTCTTTCCCTTCTACTTCATGCTCGCCACCTCCTTCAAGCCCGCCGCCGAGGCAATGTCCATGCCGCCCACCCTCTATCCCCAAGAGCCGACCTTTGCCGCCTGGCGCCTGGTCTACACGCTCTCCGAGGGCGTGCAGGGCGTGCTCAACCAGCCGTTGGGCATCTACTTTCGCAACTCGCTGATCATCACCTTTGGCACGCTGATTCTGTCGCTGCCGATCACGGCCTTTGCGGCCTACGCCAACAGCAAGCTGATCAAGGGGCGCACCTCGCGCTGGCTCTTTCTCTTCTTTATCGGCACGCTGATGCTGCCCTTCTCGGTGACGCTGATTCCCGCCTTTCTGCTCACCCGCAACTTCCCCTTCCCGCTGCCCAACGTGCCCATGATTCCGGGCACGGAGACGCCCTTTCCCTCCATCCGCATCTGGGACACCTACTGGGCGGTCATCATTCCGTTTGTCTTTAACGCCTTTAACTTCCTGCTCTTCAAAGGCTTCTTCGACACGATCCCCGATTCGGTGATCCAGGCCGCGAGAGTCGACGGCGGCTCGGAATTCAACATCTTCCGCCGCATCATCCTGCCCATGAGCGTGCCCGTCTTCGCCGTCGCCGCTTACTTCCAATTCGCCGGCACGTGGGACAGCTACCTCTGGCCGCTCGTCGTCCTGCAAAGCGGCGACATCATCCCGGCGACGGTGGCCATTCGCAACGTGATGAACGCCTTTAGCCAGGTGGGCGCCACCAACGCCGACGCCGCGCTCGGCGCCTCCATGGCCATGCGCGAAATGCTCGACGCGGGGCTCTCGTGGAACGGGCTGATGGTGCTGGGCATCCTGCAGGCCTTTCCGGTTTTCATCTTCTTCATCATCTGCCGCGAATACCTGCTCAAGGGCGTGCGCATCCGCGGGCTGAAGTAGAGAATAATGAATCAAGAATGATGAATGGGTAGATGAACCGATACCCCCTCCCAACCTCCCCAAATTGGGGGAGGAGCCGATTCTTCGTCAACCCAGTCGCGGCCCCCTCCCCAGCTTGGGAGGGATGGGGAGGGGTTAATCGCAATCTGCTCAACCAGCTTTCCCTTTACACACCATGGCCGAAATCACCGTCGACAACATCGTCAAATACTATGAAAATTCCGAAGATCTGCGCGCCGAGCCCGAACCCGCCCTGCGCTCGATCAGCCTCACCATCGGCGACGGCGAGACGGTCAGCGTGGTGGGCCCCTCAGGCTGTGGCAAGTCGACGCTGCTGCGCACCGTGGCCGGGCTGGAATTCCCGGACAGCGGGCAGGTGCGCTACGACGGCGCGGACGTCACCTACGCCAAGCCGCAGGATCGCGGCGTGGGCATGGTCTTTCAGGATTACGCGCTCTACCCCAGCAAAAAGGGGCAGGGCAATCTGGAGTATTATTTTGAGGTGCACGACCGCACGCGCGAGGAGGCCGAGGCCCGCGTGCGCGAAACCGCCGATCTGATGGGCGTCGATTTTGAGTACCTGCTCGGCCGCTCGCCGGACACGCTGAGCGGCGGCGAACAGCAGCGCGTCGCCATCGCCCGCTGCATCATCCGCGACCCGCAGCTTTTTCTGATGGATGAGCCGATCAGCAACCTCGACGCCAAGCTGCGCGAGCGCACGCGCCTCGAAATCAAAAAACTGCTGCGCAAGTTCGGCGTCACCACGCTCTACGTCACCCACGACCAGCAAGAAGCCATCTTTATGGGCGACCGCATCGCCGTGATGCGCCAGGGCATCGTCGAGCAGATTGGCTCCCATGACGACCTCTACTACACGCCCGCCAACTGCTTTGTGGCAGAATTTATCGGCTCGCCCCCCATGTCGATTTTCGCCATCACGGTGGAGGATGGCACAGTCAAGGTGGGCGACGTGCACTGGTTGCTGCCGCCGGATTTGGCGGACGCGCTGCCGGCGGGCGACGTGCTGTTGGGCGTGCGCGCCGAGGGCTGGCGACTCGATGCGGCGGACGGCGCAACCGTGGCCGTCACCAACATCGAGCGCATTCCCACCGAGCAGGCCGCTTTCCTGCGCGGGCGGCTCAGCGGCACGCCGATTGCCGTGCTCGCGCCCGAAGATCAGGCGGAGGTCGCCGAGGTGCGCGTCGTGCCGGAGTGGGAAAGCGCGTATTTCTTTGATGCGGGGAGCGAAGCGGCGATTCATGCGCCGGGCGTGCCCGACCTGTTTGATTTTTAGCACTTATACAGCAGCCACTCGGCGGTACGGGCACGCCATGGCGTGCCCGTACCGCCGAGAACGGTCTCAACAAGGAACCCCCATGTCCGCCATCCACGTCACCGACCTCGTCAAGCGCTTTGGCGACAAGCTCGCCGTCGACCACGTCAACTTTGCCGTGGAGCGGGGCGAATTCCTGGTGCTGGTCGGCCCCTCCGGCTGCGGCAAGACGACGACGCTGCGGCTGCTCGTCGGGCTGGAGCCGGCGACCGACGGCGAGATTCGCTTTGGCGAGCGCGTCGTCAACGAGATTCGCCCGCGCGACCGCAACGTGGCGATGGTCTTTCAGGATTACGCCGTTTTCCCGCACATGACGGTCTACGAGAACATTGCCTACGGGCTGCGCTCGCGCCGCGTACCGCGTGCCGAAATCAAGCAGCGCGTGCCGCGCGCCGCCGAAATGTTCCGCATCGACCACCTGCTGCAGCGCAAGCCGCGCCAGCTTTCGGGTGGCGAACGGCAGCGCGTGGCCCTCAGCCGCGCCATGGTGCGCGACGCCGATTTGTATCTCTACGACGAGCCGCTGAGCAACCTCGACGCCCAGCTGCGCCACCAGGCGCGCGACGACATTCTCGCGCTGCACCGCGAAAAGGGCACGGCCACGGTCTACGTCACCCACGATCAGTCCGAAGCGATGACGCTGGGCGACCGCATCGCCGTCATGCGCGCGGGGCGCATCGAGCAGATCGGCACGAGCAGCCAGCTCTACGGCGAGCCGCACAATCTCTTCGTCGCCTATTTTATCGGCGCACCCAGCATCAATCTCTTTGATGCGACGCTGCGGGAAGAGGAGGATGAGCTGTACGTCGCCGCCGATGCGTTTCGGCTGCGGCTGCCGCGTCAGTACATTCCCGCGCTGCAAAATCGCGTGGGCCAGCCCGTCAAGCTCGGCATTCGCCCGGAGGATTTGCTCGTGCCCAAGAAAGCGCCCTTCGAGGTGGGCGAGCACAACACCTTTACGGGCGTGCTCAACGTGGTCGAGCCCACGTCGAGCGGCTCCGCGGCCTACCTCGGCACGCTGACCGACGAGCCGCAGGACTACGTCGCCACCTTCAAGCTGCGCCTGCCCGCCTCCTACATTGGCCGCGAAATCCCGCTCGCCGTCAACATGCAGCGCATTCATCTATTTGATGCAGAGACCGAGCAGTCGCTGCTGCTGGACGCGCGGCGGTAGCCACCATGCCCTTTTTTGACGATTCCGGTATTCGCTACGAAGAGCACCGCGGGCTGCTCTGGAATGCCGTGGCGCGCTTTGGCGATCAGATTGAGCGCATGATCGCGCTCAACATTGCGTGGGCGCTGCAGCTGCTGCCCGCCGTGCTGGCCCTGTCGCTGCCGGTGCTGCCGTTGTGGGTGCGCGTCGGGCTGATTGGCTACACCAGCGTCGCCATCTTCCCCGCCACGGGTGCGCTCTACGGCATGATGCGCGCCGTACACGAGGGGGAGCAGTTGACGGTGTCGCTGGCGCGGGAGATGGTGGCGGAGCTGGCGCTGCCGAGCGTGCGCGCTCTGCTGCCGCTCTACACTTTGGCCGCTCTGCTTTGGTCAGCCTCGACGCTCGCGCCGCTCGCCGTGGCGACGCTGCTGCGCATGGCGGTGCTGGGGCTGGCGCTGTTGAGCAACAGGTGGGGGCCGCTGTTGGCAGCCAATCCCACATGGTCGGCCCCGGCACTGCTGCTGGAATCGGCGCGGATGTTTTGGCGCGAACCGCTGCGCGGCCTGCTGCTGAGCGGCATCGTGCTGCTGGTCGCAGGGGTGGCCGCGGTCTCGGTGGGCGGTCTCTTTTTGGCCGCGCCCGTGCTGATCGCGCTGGTGCAGACGGGGCAGAGGGAACGACGACGTTGAGGGATTTTGTGGGAGATGATAGATAAGGCAGTGAAATTTTAACGCGGAGGCGCGGAGGCGCGGAGACGTGAAGACGCGGAGACGCGGAGAGCGCAAACACAAGCTCTCTTCTTACCTCCGCGGCCCTCTGCGCCTCTTTCTCCGCGCCCTCCGCGTTAATTCTGCTTGGTTTGACGAAAATTTCATCATGTCATCTCGAAATGTCATCTCGAAGAACCCGCTCCATCTCTCTACTCGCCGCTACGCTGCTGCTCTTACTCACTCTACTCAAATCGACGATCTCGCAACCCATGCCCACCACCTACTACGTCCACCTCGATGGCAACGACACAAACCCCGGCACGACGCCCGACCAGCCGTGGCGCTCGCTGGAGCGCGTGAGCACAGCCCGCTACGGGGCTGGCGATCGCATCCTGCTGGCGGGCGGGCAGACGTTCCGGGGAAGCCTTGTCTGGCAGCAGGAAAATTGCGAAGCGGCCACGGCGGATGCGCCGATCTCGCTCGGCTCGTACGGCGAAGGGCGCGCTACCATCGAGGCAGACGGTGGCCCCGGCGTTTACATCGAAAACTGCGGCGGCATTGAAGTGGCCGATCTCGTTGTGACGGGAAACCAGAGCGGACTCCACAGCGGCATTGCCTTCTACACCGATTTGCCGGGCGATGCGAAGCTCGAACATCTGCGCATCGACAACACCGAGGTGCACGGCTTTGGCGACAGCGGCATCAGCATCGGCGCGTCCAACGGGCTGACGGGCTACCGTGACGTGCGCCTCACCCGCAACGTGGTGCGGGGCAACCTGCGCGCGGGCATCAGCGTTTGGGGCTACTTTGCCAGCGACCTGATCGGCCACGCCCACGCCGATTTCTACATCGCCCACAACACGGCCCACAGCAATCCGGGCGACGCCGACTTTCTGGACAACCACAGCGGCAACGGCATCGTAATCGGCGGCGTGGATGGCGCGCTGATGGAGCACAACGTGGCCTACAACAACGGCGGCGACAACGTCAATCGGGGTGGTGGCCCCGTCGGCATCTGGGCGTGGGACTGCAACGACGTGACGATCCAGCACAACGAAGCGTGGGGCAACCGCACGGGCAACACCGCAGACGGCGGCGGCTTCGATCTCGACGGCGGCTGCACGAACTCGGTGATGCAGCACAACTATTCGCACGACAACGACGGCGCGGGCTACCTGATGGGGCAGTTCGAGGGGTCGCGCCCCATGCGCAACAACATCATCCGCCACAACGTTAGCTTTAACGACGGGCGCAACAACGGCTACGGCGGCATCCACCTCTTCCGCCTCGACGGTCTGTTTGAGGGGGCGGAAATCCACGACAACGTCGTCATCATGCAGCCCGCCGCCGTGGGCCAGCCCGCCGCCTTCAAAAGCTACAACGACGACATTCACGGCGTCGACGTCTACAGCAACACCTTCATCACCACCGACGGCGCACGGCTGATCGACCTCACGCCCGGCAACGACATCACCTTTCGCGACAACGCCTACCGCACGTCGGGTGGACAATTTGCGGCATTTGACGGGGAGAGGGGTTACGAGAGCTTGGATGGATGGCGGGCGGCGGCGAATGAGTGATGTAAATTAACGGTTGCAGCTTGGTCGTAGGGGCACGCCATGGCATGCCTCAAAGGTATCAAGGTCAGATTATGTAAATCTTAAAAGAGCGCTCACTCCGGTAGACGGGCCGGTCACCCCCTCCCAGCCTCCCCCAACTTGGGGAGGAGCCGATGCTTCGTTGGCCCAGTCGTGGCCCCCTCCCCAAGTTAGGGAGGGCTGGGGTGGGGTTTTTGCACCGTTTGCCCAACCAAGTTCATCTTTTCGCGCTTACTTTGATACATATGGGGCACGCCATGGCGTGCTCCTACGACCGAGAACGCAAACAAACAATCGGAGCAACACCAATGCTCGAAGTACAAAACCTCTACAAACAGCTCGGCGATAACGTCGTGCTCAACGGCGTGGGCTTTCGCATCAACGAAGGCGAATTTTTCGTGATGCTGGGCCCCTCCGGCAGCGGCAAGTCGACGCTGCTGCGGGTGATCTGCGGCCTCGAACAGCCCGACGCGGGCGAGGTGCTGATCGATGGCCAGCCGATTACCGGCCTGCCGCCGCGCAACCGCAACCTGGCCATGGTCTTCCAGGATTACGGGCTCTACCCGAACATGAACGTCTACCAGAACATTGCCTACGGCCTGCAGGCGCGCCGCGTGCCGGAGCAGGAGATTGCACAGCGCGTGCCGGACGCGGCGCAAAAGCTGGGCGTGGCCGAGCTGCTCGAACGCTCGATTGTCGATCTCTCCGGCGGCGAGCAGCAGCGCGTGGCCCTGGCCCGCGCCCTCGTCAAGGACGCCGACGCCTACCTCTTCGACGAGCCGTTGAGCAACCTCGATCCCAAGCTGCGCCACCGCGCGCGCCGGGACATTCTCTTCCTGCACCGCGAAAAACGCCGCCCCAGCCTCTATGTCACCCACGATCAGACGGAGGCGCTGGCCGTGGCCGACCGCATCGGCCTGCTCATGCACGGCGTCTTGCAGCAGGTCGCCACGCCGGATGCGATGCTGCAGCAGCCCGCCAATCTCGCGGTTGCGGCCTTTGTGGGCGAGCCGCCGATGAACCTGGTCGACGGCGAGGTGCAGCAAGAAAACGGGGCGCTCACCTTCGTGGCGGACGGCCTGCGTCTGCGCCTGCCGGATCGCTGGCGCGACGTGCTGGACGCCCACGACCAGCGTGCCGTCGTGCTCGGCTTTCGACCGGAGACGCTGGTGCGTGCTGACGAAGACGCGGACTTTGAAGTTAGCGACGACAACACCTTCGACGCCGAAGTGGTCGACACCGACGCGCTGATCGGCGAGACGATTGCGCACCTGCGCGTCGGCCAGGCCAACCACCTCAACGCCACCTTCGAGGAGAGCCTCTTTGCGCTCGACGACGCGGAAGCGGTCGAAGCGGGCCAGCGGTTGCGGGTCGCGCTGGATATGGCGCGTATTAGCTTGTTTGATCCGCAGAGCGAGCGGGCGCTGACCTAAAGCAGGCTCATGTGAATGAAAGGGATGTGCGGTCGGCCCTCATCCCCAACCCTTCTCCCATGGTGGGAGAAGGGAGCTAACTTCTCCCCTCTCCCACCGTGGGAGAGGGGCCGGGGGTGAGGGCGAGTGCTCATTTTCTTCTTTACTACGAAAACACAAAGCAGACGCAAAATCACAATGCACACCCACCACCCGCTTCCCCTCACCCTCTCGGCCCCAACGCTGCTCGGTCAACTCACGACCGACAAATCACCCGCGCCACTGACCGACGCCACGTGGTACACGGCGCAAGCGCTGGAGGACGGCCTGCGCTACCGCTTCCCCACCGGCGTGCTGGCGGAAGCACGCTACCTCAGCGCCGACTTCCTGCTCGACGGCACGCACCTCGCCGCCTTCACGCTGGCGCGCTGCTCAAGCCGCGCTCGCGCTTTGAGCGCGTTGACCTGCGCCGCGTGGATCGCCTGCTGCTGCTCGTCGACCGCAAAAGCGAGCGGCCCGTGCGCTTCTGCCTCACCGACTTTGTCGCCAGCGTCGACGAGCCGCCGCGTCTGGAAGCACCGCTTTTGCCGGAAGGTAAGCTGCTGGACGAGCTGGGTCAGAGCACGATCCACGCGTGGCCGGGCAAAACGCAGAATGAGAAGGAGCTGCGCGCGCGGCTGCGGACGCAGCACAGCGAGGCCGCGTCGCAGGCGTGGCCGAGCCACTTTTCGCGCTGGGGCGGCGACACGCGCCGTCGCTTCGAGGCCACCGGTTTTTTCCACACCCACTACGACGAGTCACACCCCAACGGCGCGCGCTGGTGGCTCGTCGACCCCGACGGCTGTGCGTTCTGGTCGGCGGGGATGGACTGCGTGCGCGTCGACACCAGCGCCAGCGTGGACGGGCTGGAGACGGCGCTGGCGTGGCTGCCGCCGCAAGAGGGCGAATATGCGGCGGCCTATCAGGGGCGTGGCGGTCGCAAGGTCTTCAGCTACTTGGCAGCTAACTTCATTCGCATCTTTGGAACCGAGGATTGGTACGCGCGCTGGGCGGAGATTGCACTGGCCCAGCTGCGTTGTCTGGGCTTTAACACCGTCGCCAATTGGTCGGACTGGGCAATTGCACGCCCAAGTTCAAACTCAGTGGGCTTCCCCTACGTGCGGCCGCTGGGCTGGCGCGACGATGCGCGTCGCGCCGCGTTTATCTACCGCGATTTCCCCGATGTCTTCGACCCCACCTTTGCGGACGACGCCACTGCTTTTGCCGAACCACTACGCGAAACGCGCGACGATCCGGCCTTGCTTGGCTACTTTTTGATGAACGAGCCGACGTGGGGCTTTGCCGAGGAGACGCCCGCCGCCGGCATGTTGTTTAACACGACCACGTGCCACGCACGCCGCGCTCTGGCGGACTTCCTGTGCGAGCGTCACCCGGACGATGAGGCGCTGTCCGCGGCCTGGAGCCTCGACACAACGCTGGACGCCGTCGCCGAGGGCGAATGGACGACGCCGCTGACCGAGGCGGCGCAGCGCGATCTGGCCGACTTTAGCGAGGTGATGGTCACCCGCTTCTTCACCACGCTCAGCGACGCCTGTCGCGCCGTCGACCCCAACCATCTCAACCTGGGCGTGCGCTACCACACCGTGCCGCCCGCCTGGGCGCTGGCGGGCATGAAGCGCTTCGACGTTTTCAGCATGAACTGCTACCGCGAGCGCGTCCCCGCCGACGAGCTGGCGCGCATCCACGCGCTGCTGGGCGTGCCCACGCTGATCGGCGAGTGGCACTTTGGCGCGCTCGACGTCGGCCTGCCCGCCGCCGGCATCGGCCACGTGCCGAACCAGGCGGCGCGCGGGCAGGCGTACCGCGTCTACGTCGAGGACGCGGCGGCCCAGCCCCACTGTGTCGGCGTCCACTGGTTCACCCTCTACGACCAGTCCGCGCTCGGTCGCTACGACGGCGAGCACTACAACATCGGCTTTTTGGACGTGTGCAACCGGCCGTACGAGGCGCTGGCCGAGGCGGCGCGCGTCACGCACGAGCGGGTGTATGGCGTGGCGAGCGGGGAGGTGGCGGCGGCTGGGGAAGTGCCGGAGTATTTGCCGCGCTTGTTTTTGTGATGCGGGATTGGCGTGGGGTTGAGCGATTAGTCAATCAGAGCGTTGAACAGGCGGCGGGTCACCTGATGGGGCTAGTAGATTGGGCGGCGGTGAGTGTATTGAGCGTGTAGTTTAAAAGGCAGTACAGGCAGCGGGCTACATTGGCAACCAATAAGTAAAGGAAGTAGGCGAGCAAAATGTTCCACCATCGACTTTTAAGTATATCAATTCTGGTGGTAATCCTGGCGATGGCAACGGAAGTAGGTATTCAGCAGATCGAGCAAGGAGAAAACGTGCGTATCAGCCGTGACGCTGACTCAACACATCGAATCGGCTCTTATGAGGTGAGCCCCGACGGAAACTGGGTCTATTTCACAGTTACGAATGAAGGTTATATCCGAACCCTAGCCGACAACGGGTTAACCGACGTTGAACCGACGCAGATATTTTCGAGGGAGGAGAGCCGAGTGTTTCTGTTTTATTCACCCGATAGTCAATTCCTTTACACCGCTAGCGGCCTCAATGACAATCCTCGAATTTACCGGTGGACGCTGCAGGACGGCACGGAAACTGAACTCGACATCAATTTTGGATTAACCTCGCAGCAGAGAGTCAACTCCATCTCGCTCTCGCCAGATGGTCAGTACCTTCTGTATCGCGTAATCGTGCAAAGAGAGTCCGCTCCCACAAGGTTTCTGCTCTTTGCACTGGATGCCTCTGGTGGTAATCCAACTCGAATCGCCGGTGGCAATCTCGCACTTGGCTTTTCAGGCGATGACTACGTGATCACCGAGGCCAATCAAGTAATCTACGTCTCTTCTAGCGGGCTCGGTTCTGTTTCCGTTACGGGCGACGCTTCCGTTGATCTCAGCGGCCAATCGGACATGGAAATTTCGACGTTCCAAGTGAGTGCAGACGGCAACTATGTTGTATTTCAGTATGAGCGCGACAGCTTGTATAGTGCGCCTGTCGACGGTAGCCAACTCGTAGCGCTTGTGCAAACAGAGGTCGGCCAGCAGATCGATTCTTTTTGGATTGCGCCAAATAGCCAAAACGTTCAATACTATTTCTCCGATGCCTCTGGTGGTCTGCCGCCCATTGACTCACTGTACAACGTGCCCATTCTTGGGGGTGCTGCTCGAGACTTATTGCCATCGGTTAATGCGAGGGGTCTTTGTGGAGAGGGTAGCCATGTCGCACAAAGCGGCGAGCGCGTCGTCTTAACGGCTGTCGGCGAAAACGGTGCACGTTGTCGGCTGTACAGCGTGTTGACAGACGGGACAGGCGCTGTGGAGTTGACGGCTGGTGAGGATTACAATGTGTACGAATTTCAATACGTGCCAGAGACAAATCGCGTGGTCTACACTGCTTCGAATTCACCTCAACCCGAAGTAAGTGCACAACATGAAGTTTTTGCTGTGCCTGCGGATGGCGGCGAATCGGTGAATCTCTCTGCCCCGCTGTTGCTGTTTGGCACCGGCAGCTTCAGCGTCACCTTTCCCCAAAGCGTGGCAGTAGATGAGAATGGCGAATTTGTTGCCTTTACGGCGAAGGTGCAGCGAGGCGGCGCAATAAATTTGTATCTGAAGCCGCTCTCCAATGCCTACACGGTGCGGATTAATACCCCGGCAGATGATGACAGCCGGGATTACTATGCAAACCGGTTTTACTTTCGACCGGGGACAGATGAGCCCCAGCTGGTCTATCGAGTGGAAGAAGATATAGATGTCGATCAGCTGTATCTTGGGGCGCGACAACTGCCTGGAACGGCCTCATCGACACCGACGCCCATCATTGCAACGCCAGCCGCAACGGCGACGCCTGCATCACCTACAAGTACATCGATGCCTACAAGTACGCCCACGCCCGCGATTTCTTCTACCCCAGAGCCAACCGACGCACCCACCACACCGACGGCCACTACACCGCAACCAACGTCTGACGCACATAATTTCTATCTGCCACTGGTTGAGCGCCCATAGCACATCGGAATCAGTTTAGGCGGGCAGCTCGAAGCAGTTACCCGCAGGGTATCGACCCAGCGCTGGTCACCTGACGGGACTGGTGGATCGGGCGGCGCAAGTGGGTTGAGCGTGTAGACAGAAAACATAAGAGGCCTAGACATGAAGAAGTTGGTAGTTGTAATAATTTGCGCTTTAGTTGTCCCAATTTTTTGGGGATTCGCAGCTGGAAATATATTAGCCCAGTCCGAAATCACTTTGCTGACGGAGCGGGGTGGTTCGATTGGCATTTCGGTCGAGAGCGTGGATGGTCGCTATCTCGTTTACGAAAAGCTTATTTATGACGATCCAAGTGATGAATATGGGGATGTGGCTGAAGTACAGATTGTCAGTGTACCTATCGATGGAAGTGAGCCGCCGCGCCTGTTGATAGATGGTATCGACGAGTCAGGGGCGGCTTTGGCCATAGCACCAGATAATCGCACTGTAATCTATCTCGATGAATATGACGAGTATGGGGATATCTATAGCGTTCCAGTGATGGGTGGAGAACCGAAAAAGTTTGCAGAAGGGTATGCTAGAAAGGTCTCGCCTTACTTCAAACTGTCGCTCGATGGCAATTATGTTGTGTTCAAGGGTGAATCAGTTACGAATGGCAGTGGCTATGACGAGTTGTTTAGCCTGTCAACGGCAACTGGCAATGTGATCCGCTTGACACCCGATCGCGATGTTAGCAGTTTTCAAATTGATTCTGGCAGTCAATTTGTGGTGTATCGCGATACAGATGATAAGGAGTGGCGGTACTGCGTTTCCATTACTGGCGGCTCGTTAGAGGTCGTAAGTCCGTCCAATTGGAGACGAATTGATCCAGCCTGCTATGAACCTGTGAGTCCAGATGGTAAACACATGTTGAAATCTGTCTCCAAGGGTGTGATTGATGATTATTTTGGTAGTTTTGGAACAGTTCCCATTTACGATCTGTACAGCATTTCGCTAGCCGATGAAAATCAGACACAGCTCAACCCGTTGGGAACAGATGTTATCGACGAAACTTCGATTAGCCCAGACGGTAATTCCTATGTGTTCGTAGCGAGGAACTCGGACGAACTGTACGACATTTATAGCAGCACGATGGACGGCAGCGAGCTATTCAAGATTTATACAATCCGTTCAGCAAATGAGAGGATTCGCGTCGAAAATCATCGGCGAATCGGTGTCGACAGCTATCATAAGCAGGCATTTTCTGCGGGAAGTCGATATGTGCTGTTTGAAACATATAGGCTTGGTTTAGAGACGGAGGAAGATCGTTTGTACGTCGCGGACTTGGTAAATCAAAGCACGAACGAGCTTACTCCGCCAGTCCGCGACTTTGATTACCTTCTTGGCTATGGTTACAGTTCAACGGCAGATCGAGTCGTGTTTAACGTTGGGTCTGGCTACGTTTCGGAAGCGACTCAAAAAGTATACGGTACGCGCCTAGATGGAAGTGATGTGAAGTTGCTGCCCGAGGGAACCGATAGGGCCTTCGTTCAGTATGCCGATCTCTTTTTCCCAGATGACTCGGTGCTGCTTGCCACGGGCGGTGACGGAGCAGAAAACACGAATTTATTTGCACTACCTGTCGCGGGCGGCGAGGCAGAGCCGATTCACACGATGCAATACCCGCTCGATGTGCCGTGGGGCGCACATTCGCCGGAGTTTACCCTGGACGGTCGTCATCTTTTGTATCGAGTCGGGTATACGCAAGAAGGCTTCTCGCACCCATCAATAGAAATTTATGCCAGAGGACTACCGCTTGCCCCAACGTCATCCGCAACCGATACACCCGTGCCGCCAACGGCCACGCCGCCGCCGCTGCCGCCATCTGGTACACCGACACCGACAACCACCTCTTCGCCTGTTCCAACTGACACGCCCGTGCCGCCAGCTGCTACGGCGACGCTCGTGCCGTCAGCTACGGCCACGCCAACCGGTACGCCTGACTTACCGTTAAGCACGCCCACGCCGACAATTACGGGTACATCGACTGCTTCGCCCACGGCGGACTTGGCTGTCGGGCCAACGGTCTCCGCATCGGCAACGCCGACCGCTTTGCCCCTCCCGGTACCCAATATGCTTGATGTCTACCTGCCCTTGATTGAAAGCCCTTAACCCTGTCAACAGTGTATTGAGGGCGTAGATGGATAAAGATGGCCTTCGGTCTATGAAAATTTCATCGCCAGATGCGAGCGGCATCTACCTGCCGCAGTTAGGACGCGGACCCGGCGACTGGAATTTGACGTGGCTGGGTGGAGCCAGAGATAAAGAGTGTGTTGTTGGTGTAATTTCTCAATTCCAATACGAAGTGCGGCGGTAGTCTAAAGGAAGGAAAACAAACGTGAAATTGGTTAGTGTTGTAGGGATTTGTATTGGCGTCCTCATTTTATATTCTGTGGTGTCTGCCCAAGAATCTCAATTTGAACAGGCGGATAGCTTTCTCCTGAGTCGAGACAGTGAGATTCGAGAGAATGTGGAGGATTACTGGGTGAGCTCGGATAACAGCTGGCTGGTTTACAGGCGTAGAAACCCTTTCGAGGTCGAAGAATACTACTTTAGTAAAGACATTACTGAAGACAACTTGGCGACGACAGACGCAAACTTTCTGCGAGAACGTGGCGGTTTTGAATTTCTGGGTTTTTCTGCGAATAATCGTGCAGCTTTACTTGAACGCTCTGCAAATGGTCGGTTGACGATTAAATCGGTGTCGCTTACTGGAGAAGGTGAGACAACAATTGTTGATTTTGAGATACCGCAACGGCACGACGTTGAGCGCGTAAAGATCACTGCCGACTCCCAATTTATTCTGTTTAACGAAATCAAGGAAGGGGAAGATGATGCAGATTCGTTCTACCGCATTTACTCTGTTCCCACAAGCGGTGGCACTCCTCAGCCAATCACGGACTATATCGAATTTAGTGAAGATGGCGAATTTGACCAATTCGAGATCACGCCAAATGGTCGCTTCGTAGTCTATAGATCGCGCTATAATCTCTGGGCGCTATCTGTAGGTGGCGGAACCCCGGTTCGATTGAGTGAAGATGGCAACTCGATCAACGATTTCCAAATTAGCAGCGACAGCGAGCGTGTTGCGTACACGCAGTTCGTATTGGGAATCGATAAGGGCTTATTCAGCGTAAAGCTTGATGGAACGCAGAGGACAAAGCTGAATACGGAGCAGGGAGAGACTTGTGGGCCCGGCTTTTTCGATATCAGCAGCAACGGTCAAACCGTTTTCTATGAGGCGTTTGGCTGTTACGAAAGCTACGCTGCCCCAATTGCGGGAGGCCAGGCCGTTGATCTAACGCCAAATGGATTTGGCACTCAAATTGAACAGTCGGGTACAACCGCTGATAATTCGATCATTGCCGCCCTACTTAGCAACGATGGATTGTTTAAGTTCTTGTACACAATGGGGCCCGACGGCAGCAACCCCAACCTTCGCGGGCTAGAGAACACGGATAGCATAAGCCGCTTTTACTTTACGGCAGATGGGCAATACATTATGTACAGCGGCACGACCAAATTCACAAACGGTTGTCAATATAACTGCCCGTTTTTTGTCAAGGATTCGCCGCAAGGTGGAAATATCGAAGACTTTGCGCCTCGCTTGGAGCGAATAGATGATGTTATTACAAGCCCGGTTGGCAGTGAGGTTGTGCTGTTTGCAAGGGAAAATGTCTCAGTCTCCGCGGTAGACCCCATCGTGCTGTATCATGTCTCTGTTACCAGCAATGTCATCACTCAAATAAGTGCACTCGACGCTTTTTCCAGCGAATCTCTGCGGCCATACAGCCGTAATTATTATGTGCGGTATAGAGACGAAACCAATGGGAGGCAGTTATTTTACATTGCAGACAATGAGGGCGACGGCGTCTTTAATTTATATTTAGCTACGCTGAACTCAGAAGGCCCAAAGCAGACACCGACGGCCTCAGCCCCACCAATCTCTACACCGAGCCCCGTACCGCCATCTAGCACGCCCACATTTAGCGATACAAGCACGCCAACGCCGCCAGCGGTTCCAGCAACGTCTGCGCCTACCTCAAACGCGACTTCTGTTCCCCCTACAGCAACACTTGCCCTACTAACAAGCACACCAACACCTACTGATAAAGCGACCTCAGCCGCGCCACCAACAACGACGTTCGTGCCGTCAACAAGTGTACCTTCACCCAATAATACAGCCACGCCGACGGCATCATTACCCATTACACCGACTACAGCGCCAAGCGAGCGCGACGTCTACCTCCCGCTCGTTGAAAGTCCGTAGGGCGACAGTTCACACCATGCAACCGTGTGCTCGACAATCCGCCGAAGGATCGGCGCACGGTTGCGTGATTATTTGAGTGGGGCATCGACCCGGCGGCTGGGTAGTTAATGGGCTTGTGGATCGGGCGGCGAGTAGGTTGAGCGTACACTATCAAATCAAAGTTATTTAGAAAGGTGAAAGAATGAAAATTTTGCGGTATGGAATTGGGATGGCGGTTATAGCCGCCGCTGTCATAGTGGTGGGCGTTTACGCACAGGCTATCTCTCAAGGAGATAATGTGCGTATTAGCCATGATTTTAACGCTGAGTACGACGTGATGACGTATTCAATTAGCCCGGACGGCAACTGGGTTTATTATCGCGTTCGAGATCTATTTTCTGCTGAAGGTGGTGGAAGTTATATCAGAACGCTTGCCGACAATGGGAAGTCTGATGCAGAGCCGACTCTGCTTTTTTCTCAGGATAGCGACCGAACCTTTATGTCGTTTTCGCCTGACAGCAGCTATATCTTCTACACCGGTAGTGAACAAGGTGAAGTTTCGCAGTTGTTCAGCAAACCAGTCGAAGGCGGCGAGGAAACTTTGATTGTTGCAGACTTCAATCTGACAATTGCTCAGGAAGTCGAATATGTTCGCATTACTCCGAATGGTCAACATGTTATCTACTTAGTAAGTGAGCTATTTGAGTTCGACGAAGAGCAGTACTGGCTGTATTCGTTGCCCGTCACAGGAGGCAAAGCGGTACTGTTGGCTGGCCCAATTGTGGATGAAACGGCTCGCGGCAATTTTCTGGTAACGCCAGATGGAACGCATGTTGTGTACAAGACGGGGTATAACAGTGATGAGTCAAGGCTGTTAGCGGTTCCCGTTGCAGGTGGCCCGGCTGTCGTGATTAGCGGAGAGTCCATGGAATTGGTAGAAGAATTCAAAATCAGCCCCGACGGTAATTACGTCGTATTCAGGCGTGGAGGAGGGTTGACTACTGCGTCGATAGACGGTACACAGCTAACCAAAATCGCCACGCCAATTCCATTGATCAAGTCTGCAACCCAAAACGTAATTGATTACAAGATTAGCCCAAATAGCCAAAACGTCGTCTATTATGTTTTAGGCGCATATGCAGCGGAAAACGAAGGTGACTTCGTGACTGCCTTTGAACAAGGGTTGTATAGCGTACCTATTCTTGGTGGCACGTCCAATCTCTTCAAACCGTTCACCAATACACCCAACCAGGCAGATGATGGGGCCACATTGTGCTCCAGCATTGAAGGAGATTATGCTATATCAGCAGATAGCAGACATGTTGTGTTGTCTGTGAACGACGGACTTCCCTGTCGCTTGTATAGTGTTTTCCTGGACAGCACAGACTCAACCCAGTTACCAGGAGGTGTCGAACACTATGTGTCGCGAAGTTATGGCAGTTGGTTTTTGACAAATGATAGTCAGCACGTAGTTTACGTTGCTCAGGAAGCTTGTCTCGGTGGCCCAGGTGAACCCTGTACCGCCAGCGGAGTTTTTGCAGTTCCCATTGAGAGCGGAGAGGCGGTAGATGTGATTGCTCCCTTGATGCTTTCTGGTTACGTTAAACCTAGTGAAAATGGTAATACCATAGCGTTTGAAGCAACAGAGCGCGAAAATGGCCCTATAGAGCTGTATAGCTTCCAGCTTTCCGATAGTACAAAGACACAAATCAGTGGCCCTTCGACCGGCGAAAACAAAGATTTTGGCGTTGACTTTCAGTTTCGACCTGGCGTGGATGATGGTTACCTGCTTTACATTGCAGAGCAGAGGCAAGCAGGCGTGCGTGAGCTGTTTCTTGGTTCGCCCCAGCAATTAAAAGTTCCAACGCCAACGTCAACACCTACCCAAACCAACACGCCCGTTCCGCCGACAGCCACAGCTACCACAGCATCGCTACCGCCAACCAATATGCCCGCACCCACCAACACACTCGCGCCGCTAGCATCGCCGACCGTCGCACCGTCCGCAACGCCACCAGCAATGCCGGGAACAACGCCAACCGCACCCAGCCTCTACCTCCCGCTGATCGAGCGCCCCTAAACTGCGCCAGCAGACCGTAACCCTTCAGACTGGATTATTTCGTGAATTTCTGTACAATAGCGGGTGAGGCGTAACTTACCCTCACCCAATTGCAAATCCCAACGGCCAGCGACGACCACTTTTTCTGTCGCTGGCCGTTTTTCAAGAAGGACACGAACTTATGAAACTGATTGGAAAAATTTCCGTCTTCCCCAAGCTGCCCGAAGCCATCGCGCGACTGGAGGAGCTGGCCTACAACCTGTGGTGGACGTGGGAGCCCGAAGCGCAGGCGCTCTTCGAGGCCGTCGACGCCGAGCGCTGGGAGCGCGTCAACCACAACCCCGTGCGCTTTTTGCGCGGGGTGGAGCAGGAGAAGCTCAACGCCGTGGCGCAGGACGAGGCTTATTTGGCCGAGTACGAGGAGGTGCTGGAGGCGTTTGACGCCTACATGGCCGACGACGCATCGACCTGGTACAGCCGCAACCACGCGGGCGAGCAGGAGAGCGTGGTCGCCTACTTTAGTGCGGAATTTGGGCTGCACGAGGCGCTGCCCATCTACTCCGGCGGCCTGGGCATCCTCTCCGGCGACCACTGCAAGGCAGCGTCCGATCTGGGGCTGCCCTTTATCGGCGTCGGCTTTCTCTACCCGCAGGGCTACTTTACCCAGCGCATCGACCGCGAGGGGCAGCAGCACGCCGACTACGAGAAGATCAACTTTAGCGAAGTGCCGGCCAAGCCAGCGCTCAACGCAGAAGGCAAAGAAATTGTCATCAACGTCGACCTGCCGGGTCGCACGGTCTACGCAAAGATTTGGAAAATCCAGGTTGGTCGGATTCCGATTTACCTGATGGATACCGACGTGCCGCGCAATGCGCCGCAGGATCGCGAGCTGGGCGCGCGCCTTTACGGCGGCGACCGCGAGATGCGGCTCAGCCAGGAGGTGGTGCTGGGGATTGGCGGCGTGCGGGCCGTGCGCGCACTGGGCTACGAGCCGAGCGTCTGGCACATGAACGAGGGGCACAGCGCCTTCCTTGGGCTGGAGCGGGTGCGCGAGCTGGTGCAGCAGGGGCTCTCATTTGACCAGGCCGTGGAGGCAGTGCGCGCGGACAGCGTCTTCACCACCCACACCCCCGTGCCCGCCGGCAACGACACCTTTGCCTTTGAGCTGATCGAGAAATTCTTCTGGCAGTACTGGAACCAGCTCGGCGTCGACCGCGACCGCTTTATCAATTTCGCGCTGCAGGAGCTGCCCTGGGGCGCGCAGTACAGCATGACGGTGCTGGCGCTCAAGCTGAGCGCCTACCACAACGGCGTCAGCGAGCTGCACGGCCACGTGAGCCGCGAAATGTGGCAGTTCCTGTGGCCCGAAGTGCCGATTGAACAAGTTCCCATCGACTCGATTACCAACGGCGTCCACATGAAGACGTGGCTGGTGCAGGAGCTGCGCGACCTCTACGGCCAGCACCTGCAGGCCGACTGGCTGGAGCAGATCGACGACCCGGCAACGTGGCGCGCCGTGGACAACATCCCCGACGCCGACCTGTGGGCGATTCACAGCGAGCGCAAGGGGCAGCTGGTCAAGTTTGCCCGCGAGCGCATCAAGCGGCAGTTTATGCGCCACGGCGAAGGGCCGCGCCACATGGAAATGGCCGATACGCTGCTCGATCCCAACGCGCTCACGCTCGGCTTTGCCCGCCGCTTTGCCACCTACAAGCGCGCCGCGCTGATCTTCCATGATGAGGAACGCATCAAGCGTATCCTCAACGACCCCGCGCGCCCGGTGCAGATTGTCTTTAGCGGCAAGGCACACCCGGCGGACCAGCCCGGCCAGGCGCTGATCAAGCGCATCTACGAGCTGAGCCAGCAGCCGGACTTTGCGGGCAAGATCGTCTTCCTCGAAAATTACGATATGAACATTGCCCGTCACCTGATTTCGGGCGTGGACGTCTGGCTCAACAATCCGCGCCGCCCGCGCGAGGCTTCGGGTACGAGCGGGCAGAAGGCGGCGGCCAGCGGCGTGCCCAACTTTAGCGTGCTCGACGGCTGGTGGGAAGAAGGGTACGACGGCACAAACGGCTGGGCCATCGGCGACCCGCGCGACTACAAGGATCAGGAGACGCAGGACGAGGCGGACGTGCTCAACCTCTACGCCACGCTTGAGAACGACATTGTCCCGCTCTTCTACGACCGCGGCGAGGACGACCTGCCCCACGGCTGGATCAAGGTCATGAAGAATTCAATCCGCTCCTGCGCGCCCGAATTTTCAATGCGCCGCATGGTCAAGGATTACGCAACGGAGCTTTACCTGCCCGCCGCCGCGAGCGGCGTGCGCTACCACGGCGACGGCTTTGCGCTGGCCAAGGAAATCGCCGCCTGGAAGCAGCAGATGCGCGACCGCTGGAATTCGGTGCGCGTCGAAGCTAGCGTGGCCGAGGACGCGTCGATCTCCGTGGGCGACACCGTCTCGCTGGACGCCAACGTCTGGCTTAACGGCGTGCCGGAGGGGGACGTGCAGGTGGAAATCGTCGCCAGCGAGCAGGACGACGCTGGCAAGCTCGTCGACCCGCAGGTGGTGGTGATGGAAAACGGAAGCAGCGGCGAAAATGGCTCCCTGCGCTATACCGGCCACGTGCATCCCGATGCGAGCGGCCAATTGGCGATTGGCGTGCGCGTGCGCGCCAGCCACCCGGCGCTGATCAACCCGCACGAGACGGGTTTGGCGAAATGGGCGTAGAAAGAATGATTGAAGATTGAAGATTGGGCGCTTTGGGTTATTGGTGATATCTAAAGATGGTTCCCAAGGTGCAAAGAGCAAAACAAGAAAGCCCAGTGCTCATGAGCACTGGGCTTTCTTGTTTTGTAAAATCTGATTATCAGGTTATCATACCCACAACGCAGTGATTAACGTTTAGGAGAGAACTATGTCAAATGTTTTAAGCGTTACCGAAGCGGCCCGCAACTTTTCCGACGTGATCAATCGCGTCTACTACCAGGAGCAGTCCTTTACACTCACGCGCAACGGAACCGTTGTGGCAAAGATTGAGCCGGCTGCGGAAGAGAAGCAAGGATTTACGGGAGCTGACTTAGCAGCGTGGTGGCCATCGCGCCCGAGGCTAACTCCGGAGGAAGCGGAGGCCTATCTGAAAGACATAGAGGAAGCACGCGCTGAACTGAAGATGCCAGAGGGCGACGCATGGGATTCTTGATTGACACCAATATCTTCGTCGAAGCGGAGCGTGGTAGACTTTCGCTCGAAGATATTGGTAAAGCCTACCCCAACAATATTTTTTCCCTTTCCACCATCACGGCGAGCGAACTGCTGCACGGTGCTTATCGCGCGCAGCAGGAGCACATGAAGCAGAGGCGGCTCGATTTTGCAAACCAGCTGCTTGAGCAGTTTGCTGTGCTTCCCTTCACGCTACGGGCTGCACGCATTCACGCACAAATTTGGGTGGGGCTGCAGAAGCAAGGGCTAATGATCGGGCCGCACGATCTGTTGATTGCGGCGACAGCGTTGAGCGTGGATTATGGCCTTATCACGCTTAACAGCAGGGAGTTTCGACGCGTTGCCAATCTCACCGTCATCGACCCTTCCGAGCTTGACTTACTAGAAAGCGACACCGCTCAGTGACCGCCCTCTCCGACGTTACCATCCTCGATCTCTCGCGCGTGCTGGCCGGGCCGTATGCGACGATGCTGCTCGGCGACTATGGCGCAACCGTGATCAAAGTCGAACAGCCAGCCGTGGGCGATGAGACGCGTCGCTGGGGGCCGCCCTTTACGGAGAGCGGAGAGAGCGCGTACTTTCTGAGCGCCAATCGCAACAAGCGCAGCCTCACGCTCAATCTCAAGCACGAGCAGGGTCGGCAGGCGCTGCGGGCGCTGGCGGTGAAGGTCGATGTGTTGGTGGAGAATTTTGGGGTGGGCAGGGCCAAAAGGCTGGGTTGTGACTATTTTTTGCTACGCGAAGTAAATTCGGGGCTAATCTATTGCTCAATCACTGGCTACGGTCAAACCGGGCCGGACAGAGCGCGCCCCGGCTACGATACGGTCATTCAGGCAGAGGGCGGCCTCATGAGCATCACCGGGCCGACCACCGACGGGCAAGACGGCGAGCCGACCAAAGTTGGCGTTGCCGTTACCGACGTGATGACCGGGATGCACGCGGCCACGGCGATTCTCGCCGCGCTGCACCACCGCGAGCGCACGGGCGAAGGCCAGTACATCGACCTCGCCCTCTTCGACGTGCAGCTTTCGTGGCTGGTCAACGTCGCCAGCAGCTACCTCGTCTCCGGCGAGCCGCCGCAGCGCCACGGCAACGCCCATGCTTCAATTGTCCCCTACCAGCCCTTTTCCACCGCCAACGGCTGGCTGATGCTTGCCGTTGGGAACGATAGGCAATTTGTCGACTTCGCCGCCTCGGTTGACTACGCGAATTGGCCGAGCGATGAACGCTTTGCCACCAACCCGGCTCGGGTCGCCCACCGGGACGTGCTCGTGCCCCAAATCGAGGCCGTGCTGCGGACAGAGTCGACCCAGCACTGGCTGGACAAGCTGCAGGCCGCGGGCGTGCCCTGCGCCCCGGTCAACGACATCCCGACGGCGCTGGCCGACCCGCAGGCGCAGGCGCGCGGCATGGTGCAGCACGTCGCACACCCGGTGGACGGGCCGGTGCCGCAGCTGGGCCCCGTCGCGAAGATGAGCGGGACGCCGCCGCAGATTCATCTCGCGCCGCCCCACTTGGGCGAGCATACGGACGAGGTGCTGCGCGAGTATTTGGGCTACGACGCCGAGAAGATCGCGGAGTTGCAAGCGCTGGGCGCGATATAAAAATTTGTCGACCGTAGTGGGAGAGCGCGCCCTCCCACTACGGTCGAGGCGGCTCCTCATCTTTTGCCAAGTCCACCTACACTACGCGATAATCAATGCAGAAGATTCAAGCCTGCCGCAGAAAACTCCGCGCGCTCTGCGCCCTCTGCGGTAAAATTCTGGGAGGAACCACTATGGACTTTAGCTTAAACGACGACCAGCGAATGATTCAGGAGGCCGTGCGCAAATTTGCACGCGAGAAGATGCTGCCCCACTCGCGCGACTGGGACCGCGCGGGGAAATTTCCGCGCGAACTGCTCAACGAGATGGGCGCGCTGGGCTACCTCGGCGTGCCGATTCCGGAAGAGTATGGCGGTACGGGCTTGGACTACATCTCGGAGGCGATTGTCTTCGAGGAGGTGGGCTATGCCGATTCGAGCGTGCGCACGACGCTCTCGGTGCAGATGTCGCTGGTGGAGCTGACGATTCTGAACTGGGGCACGGAAGCACAGAAGCAAGAGTACCTGCCGCGCCTGTGCAGCGGCGAAATCATCGGCTGCTACGGGCTGACGGAACCCAACGCGGGCTCCGATGCGGGCAACGTGCAGACGACGGCTAAGCGCGATGGCGACGACTGGATTCTCAACGGCCAAAAAGTGTGGATCAGCAACGGCACGTGGGCGGATGTGGCGATTGTCTTTGCGCAGTCGGCGCCGGGGACGAAGCACAAGGGCATGGTCGCCTTCCTCGTCGAGACGGACTCGCCGGGCTTTGAGGCGCGCAAGATGGAGGGCAAGCTCGGCCTGCTCGCCAGCGACACGGGCGAGCTCTTCTTCAGCGACCTGCGCGTGCCGGACAGCGCACGACTGGGCGAAGTCGGCGAGGGCTTTAAGATTGCGATGAGTGCGTTGGACAATGGACGCTACGGCGTGGCCAGCGGCTGCGTGGGCATTGTGCAGCGCGCGCTGGACGTGAGCGTGAAGTACGCGCAGGAGCGCTGCGCCTTCGAGCGCCCGATTGCCAGCTTCCAAATGGTGCAGGATTTGCTGGCGCAGATGAAGGTCGATGCCGAGGCGGCGCGGCTGCTCGTCTACCAGGCGGGCTGGACGAAAAACCAGGGCAAGCGCAGCACGATTCCCGTGTCGATTGCCAAATACTACGCCACCGAAGCGGCCAAGCGCGCCGCCGACAACGCCATCCAAATCCACGGCGGCTACGGCTTCTCGGACGAGTACGCCCCCGCCCAGCTCTGGCGCGACGGTCGCGTGGCCAGCCTCTACGAGGGCACGAGCCAGATTCAGAAGCTGATTATCGGCCGGGAGTTGACGGGAATTTCGGCGTTTACGTAGAAGCCCAGTAACTGGTAACTTGGGTAAACAACGAAACTGCGTTGATAGTTAGAAGCTGGGTAATCGATGAAGCGGCCCAACTACCAATCTCCAATTACCAGTTACTCTCTTTTCACCCGCCTCGCCCGCCACCAAATCCCCGGCAAGCGCCTCAGCTTCCCCCGCTTGGAGACGAACGCTCGCCGCGAAAAAACGTCGTAATCGTAGCGCTCGATGTCTTTAAGGATGGCGCGGTAGAGTTCAGCGGCGGCGGCAATCGCAAAGCGACCGTCGCGATCCAGCATGGCGATGCCGGGCCACGCCTCCTCGTAGAGCCGCCGGTTGCGCTCGATCTGAAAGCGCATAAAGTCGCGCCACTGCTCCGTGACTTTGGCCCTCTCCAAATCATCTTCACATAAATCAAAGTGCTGTAAATCCGCCTGCGGCAGGTAAAGGCGACCCATGCGCCAATCCTCGGCCACGTCGCGCAGGATATTGGTCATCTGCAAAGCCACGCCGAGCTTGATGGCGTAGGGAATGGCCTCTTCCCCGCTGTAGCCAATGATGTGCATGCTCATCAACCCCACCGTGGAGGCGACGCCGTAGCAGTAGTCCGTCAACTCATCAAACGTTTGATACGCCACCGGCTGCAAATCCTGCGCCACGCCGTCGATCAGCTGCTCGGCGTAGCGCTGCGGCACGCCCCAGCGCAGCCGCGCATCCGTCCACGCCACGACCACGAGATCATCGGCGGCGGGCGGCTCGCTGACGCGCCGTCGCCAGCGGGCAAGCTGCTGCTCCACCTCCCCCTTCTCCAGCTTTTCCCCCGCATCCACCGCCTCGCAGCGATCCACAATATCGTCGCTGATGCGGCAGAAGGCGTAGAGCGCGCGCACGGCACGTCGCTTTTCCGCGGGCAGCAGGCTCGATGCCAAGTAGAACGAGCGGCTGTGGTGAGCGGTGATCGCTTCGCACTTGGCGTAAGCGCGATCCAGCAAATCTACTGTAAACTGGGGCGCAGGCAAAGCCCCGCTACGCTGGGGAAGGATGGCCTCGTATGCCTTGGAAAGCAGCGCGTGCTCCCAAGTTTCAGTCTGGATACTCATGGACGGCAATCTCCGGAGATGCGTGCGGCATGTGGAATGGGTCGTTCTACGGTAGCGAGTCGTTGTGAGCGCGCCCGGCTCAGCAGCCGTTAAGTGCATTCCTCAGTGTAGCCAAAATCGACTGAAGGGCAGTGACATTATCTACTATTGGGTAGGTTGCGACAAATCCACCCCCACAATCTTGGCTCCGTTTACCATTAAAATCGTGGGTAATTCTACACACTCTCTGAAAAAAGATTAGACAAAGCTTTGACAACGTCAGGACTTTCGGGTAGACTTTTTGATGGCTGGCCCCATGAGCCTCCGTAAGAAAGAAATCAGCCAGCGTCTCGACAATCGGCCGGGCGTGCGAGTTGGCGTTGGCGTGCAGGGCGGCTAAAATAGAGCCACCAGGCAAGATTCAAACATCGACGATAAACACCAGCGATAAACACCAGGACGAAAAGGAAATTCAACATGCGCGTGATCATCACCGGCGGGACGGGAACCATTGGCAAACCGCTAAGCCAACAATTAGTCAACGACGGCCACGATGTCATCGTGCTGAGCCGCAGCCCGGATCGCAAGGCGCGCTCCATGCCCACCGGCGTGCGCATGGAAAAGTGGGATACAAAAACGGCTGAAGGCTGGGGGAAGTTGGCCGACGGCGCGGACGTGATCATCAACTTTGCCGGTGCGCCCATCGACGGGCGCTGGACGGATTCCTACAAGCAAGAGGTGCTCAGCAGCCGCGTCGAGGCGGGCCACGCGGTGATGGAGGCGATCCGCAACGCCAAGCAGAAGCCCAAGGTGCTGGTGCAGGCCTCTGCCGTGGGCTACTACGGCAGCAACCGCGGCGACACGGTACTCACAGAAAATGCCTCGCCCGGCGGCGATTTTTTGGCGCAGGTCTGCTTTGATTGGGAAGCCTCGACGGCGGAAGCGGAGTCGCTGGGCGTGCGTCGCGTGGTCACGCGCACCGGGATTGTGTTGGCGAATGAGGGTGGGGCGTGGCCCAAACTGGTGCTGCCCTTTCGCGCTTTCGCGGGCGGCCCCGTCGGCAGCGGCAAGCAGTACTACCCGTGGATTCACCTGGAGGACGAGGTGCGCGCCGTCCAGTTTCTCATCGACAATTCGGAGGCCCGCGAGGCCTTCAACCTCAGCGCGCCCACGCCGCGCACGAACAAAGAAATTGCCAAGGTCATCGGCGAGGTAATGGGGCGACCTTCCTTCTTTCCCGCGCCTGCGCCCGCGCTCAAAATCGCACTCGGCGAAATGTCCACCATCGTGCTGGACGGTCAGCGCGCCGTGCCCGCTAAGCTGGAGGCGCTGGGCTTTACGTGGACGTACCCGACGATTGAGGCTGCGGTGCGGGAATTATTGGACAAGTAGCAGGTAGTAAGTATCTGGTAGCGGGGGAATTGGCTCGTTAACTCTCCGTGGAACAAGACGATCAACGAGATTATCCCTTTGCTACTTACTACTTACTACCTGCTACCTGCTACTATTCTTCCCATGAAATACACACACCGATTCACCGTCGACGCGCCGCTGGACGCCGTGCGCGACTTTCATCGACAATCCGCCAGCATGGGCGCGATCACGCCGCCGCCGGTGATTGTGCGCGTGCAGCGCGCGCCGGCGCTGCTGGACGAGGGCGACGAGATGGAATTTACCATGTGGCTCGGCCCCCTGCCGATTCGCTGGCTGGCGCAGATCGAGAACGTGTCGCCCACGGGCTTTGTGGATCGGCAGCTGCGCGGGCCGTTCAAGCAGTGGGTGCACCGCCACACCTTTGTGCCCGTGGACGCCAACACCACCGAAGTCCACGATGAAGTCACCGCCGAGACGAGTGATAACCCCTTTTGGCGGCTAGTCAACTACGGGATGTGGCTGAACATGCCCGTGCTCTTTGCTTTCCGCCAGTGGAAGACAAAGCGGCTGCTTACGTAACGCGAAGCGCTGCTTCGCGCCTGGCTAGAGACGGCACAATTTGTCATTCCCGCCTGCGCACAATGGCGTTAAGTTAAGCAAGCTGGTGCCCAGACAGAGTCTGGGCACTCAATCCGGAGGCTCTGCCTCCAGAGGGGAGGCGGAGCCTCCAGAGGGGAGGCGGAGCCTCCAGCAGCGCATTCCACGCGGAGCGTGGAACGAGAAAGCCCTAACTTAACGCCATTGTGCCTGCCCAGGAATCCATGCTCCGCCAACGAATCAAGATAGAAGGCACCAAGGCTAGTAGGACGGCCAATGTTCAATTGACGGATGCACCGAAACCCCATCCCCTTCCCCCTTCCCCTCTGGAGGGGAAGGGGGAAGGGGCGACGAGGCTTCGTTGGCTCAGAGCCAGCATAGAGGGGTTGGGGTTCTGCCAGCCGCACCCTTCATATCCGTCAAAAGTTGTTTGCCATTCTGCTAGAGCCTAATTCTTCAGGTTTGCTTAACGCTCGTATCCCGCTGCTTATAGCTGCGCAAATACCGCCTTTCCATAAAATTGATTGGGCAGGCAGGTCAATCCTCGTGCGGCTTTCAGCCGCACCTACACAATCACTTCCATGTCCACCACAACCGCCGCTTCGCCGGTAAAGCCAACTACCCAAGCCCAAGCCCCGCGCGCCGACCTGCGCGCGCTCTGGCTCGGCATCGGCTTCAGCTTCATTTTCACGGCGATCATTGCCCTGCTGGGCTGGCGCTTCGAGCGCATCGACTTTCTGCCGGACAGCGGTGCCTCGTGGTACGAGTGGCAGCTGCCCGTGCAGACGACGTGGGGTCGCGTTACGGCTTGGGGCTTTTACTTTGCTCATCAGTTCACGCTGTGGGGGCTGATTTTCTATGCGCAACGTAACGGCTTGCGCTATGTAAAAAGGCTGCATCCGGTCAACTATTTGGCGCTGGGGGCCAACGCGCTCTTTATCACGCTGCACCTGCTGCAATCGCACGTCTGGTATGATGGGCTGGCGCAAGACGTCTCGATCTGGAGCTCGCAGTGGTCGGTGATTTTCCTGCTGGTGCTTGTGCTGCTGATGGAGAATCCGCGGCGCGGTATGTTCTTTGGCAAGCGCGCCCCGCTGCCCCGTCGCGCCGTCGACTTTGTGCGCAAATACCACGGCTACTACTTCGCCTGGGCCATCGTCTACACCTTTTGGTATCACCCGATGGAGGATACCTCCGGCCACCTCTTTGGCTTTTTCTACATGTTCCTGCTGTTGCTGCAGGGAAGCCTTTTCTTCACGCGCGTGCATCGCAACCGCTGGTGGGGCTTTACGCAGGAATTTCTCGTGCTGGCCCACGGCACAATGGTCGCCGTGTCGCAGGCCAACGGGCTGTGGCCCATGTTCTTCTTTGGCTTTGCCGGCCTCATCGTGCTGACGCAGATGCACGGTTTGGGGCTGTCGCGCTGGCTGCGCGGGCTGATTTTGGCGACCTACGTTGGCGGCGCGCTCTACGTCTACAGCGAGCGCGGCTGGGCCAAGCTGGAAGAGATCGTGCGCATTCCAATTGCCGAGTACGGCGTTGTTTTCCTGCTGGCGCTGCTGCTCGCCGGCCTTATCTGGCTGGGCGAGCGCGTGGGCAAGCTGCGCACGGCCTCGACGTAAACCGTAGGTCACGTATGCTCCGCTACGTGACAATTGACGCCATACTCTCATCATGGGCAATGCTCAAAGCGATGGGGATCGGCAACCAATGTCACCTTGCAGAGCAAAGTGACCTACCGCATACTGCCCGTTCGCACGGGGGGCGTGCTCACTTCTCGGTTGTCTTCATCCGCGTTTATCCGTGTCCATCTGCGGTTCCCCTCTTTTCTGCCCATACGCCCTAAACCCAACTTGCCAAAAGCCGGGCGTTTGAGTTAGAACTTCCCCATGCCCCAATCCGCCACCCACCCAGCCATCCATGTCGACGACCTGCGCAAAATCTACACCGTCCCCGTGCGCGAAGCCGGGGCGGGCGCCGCCGTGCGTTCGCTGCTCAGTCGCAAAACGCGCGACGTGCCCGCCGTCGACGGCGTCTCGTTTGACGTGGGCGTCGGTGAGATCGTGGGCTTTCTCGGCCCCAACGGCGCGGGCAAGACGACCACGCTCAAGATGCTCTCCGGCCTGCTGCACCCGACGAGCGGTGCGGTTGACGTGCTCGGCCACACACCCTGGGAGCGGGTCGACGCTTTTCTGCGCCAGATCACCCTGGTCATGGGCAACCGCAACCAGCTCGTGTGGGACATTCCCGCGAGCGATTCATTTTCTCTACAGCGTGCGATCTACGCGGTGCCACACGCTCAATATAAAGAAACGCTCGACGAGCTGGTCGACCTGCTCGATCTATCGGCGCTGCTCGACAAGCCGGTGCGCAACCTCTCGCTGGGCGAGCGCATGAAGTGCGAAATCGCCGGCGCGCTGCTGCACCGCCCGCGCATCCTCTTTCTGGACGAGCCGACCATCGGCCTCGACGTGACCATGCAGCGCCGCATCCGCACCTTCCTCGCCGAGTACAACCGCCGCCACGAGGCCACGGTCATGCTCACCAGCCACTACATGGCCGATGTTGAAGCGCTGTGCGAGCGCGTGGTCGTCATCCACCAGGGCACGATTTTGTTTGACGGCGACCTCGACGCCCTCGTGCGCCGCTTTGCGCTGCACAAGACAATCACCGTGGAGATGCAGCAGCAGAGCGACCTGCTCACGAATGGTGATCTATCGCACTACGGCGAAGTCGTCGAGCGGCGCGAAGGCTTGCTCAAGCTGCGCGTGCCTAAAGCCGAGACAGCGGCGGTCACGGGTCGGCTGCTGGCCGACCTGCCGGTCAGCGACCTCAGCGTCGAAGACCCGCCGATTGAGGAAGTGATTGAGCAGGTCTTTGCCTCGACGTAGGACAAGCTGTTAGCTTGTCCCCGCCGCAAGCTAACAGCTTGCGCTATAGGAACACCCATGCCCGCCCTCATCAACCTCTACTGGACCGACTTCCGCGTCCAGCTCGCCGTGCAGTTCCAGTACCGCGTCGCCATGCTGATCTGGCTGATCGGCGGCCTCGTCGAGCCGGTGGTTTATCTCGTGGTGTGGACGACGATTGCAAGGGAGCAGGGCGGCAGCGTCGGCAGCTTTACGGTGGGCGGCTTTGCGGCCTACTATATCCTGCTGCTGCTCGTCGAGCGGCTGACCTTTACCTGGATCATGCACTCCTACGGCCAGTACATCAAGGACGGCACGCTGGCCACGCTGCTGCTGCGTCCGGTGCACCCCATTCACAAGGACATCATCGAGAACGTCGCCTACAAGGTGATCACCGCCTTTATTTTTGTGCCCGTGGTGGTTGTGCTGGTGCTGCTCTTCCAGCCCGACTTCAGTGGTGCAACGTGGCTCACATGGCTGGCCTTTGTGCCCGCGCTGCTGCTGGCGGGCGTCCTGCGCTTTGTCACGGGCTGGACGCTGGCGCTGGCCGCCTTTTGGATCACGCGCATCGATGCCGTCAACAACATCTACTTCGTCGCGCTGATCTTCTTCTCCGGTCGGCTCGCCCCGCTGGAATTGTTTCCCAATTGGGTCGTCTGGATCGCCAACGCGCTGCCCTTTCGCTGGATGATTTCGTTTCCGGTCGAACTGGGGTTGGGTCGGCTGAGCGCGCGCGAGATGATGATTGGCTTTGGCGTGCAGACGCTGTGGGCCGTTGTCTGCTTGGCGCTGATGCGCTTTGTGTGGCGGCGGGGCGTGCGCCAGTTTTCGTCGGTGGGAAACTAATTGAGCAACGGAGCAGAGGCGCACGGGAGCGAGGGAGAGCTTGGCCCCCTGCACCCCTGCACCCCTGCACCCCTGCTTATGAAACACCTTCGCCTCATCGCCACCTTCTTCCGCCTCGGCGCGCTCAACGAACTGCAGTACCGCGCCAACTTCTGGTTCAGCCTCTTCAATGCGACGATCAGCGCCGCGCTGGCGCTGGGCGCGCTCGGCGTCGTCTTTGGGCAGACGGATACGCTCGGCGGCTGGCGACCGGCGGAAATGCTGGCGCTGCTCGCCGTCTACTTTATCATCAGCGGTCTGGCGGGAACGTTTGTCGTACCCAGCCTCAGCCTCTTTATGGCCGACGTGCGCGACGGCAAGCTGGACTACACGCTGATCAAGCCGGTGGACGCGCAGCTGCTCGTCACCATTCGCCGCATGGAAATTTGGAAGCTGTCCGACCTCGTCGTCGGGCTGATCTTGCTGGTGGTCGCGCTCGTCCTGCTGGGTGCGGCGGTCGGCATTGGGCAGGCGTCGGCCTTTGGGCTGACGCTGCTCTGCGGGGCGGTCATCGTCTACAGCTTTTACTTGATGCTGGCGACGCTCGCCTTTTGGTTTATCAAAACCGAAAACCTGCTCGTTATATTCGGCAGCTTCTACCAGACCGGTCGCTGGCCGATTGGCATCTACCCCCAGTTTTTTCGCCTCGTGCTCACCTTCCTCGTCCCCATCGCCTTTGCCGTCACCGTGCCCGCGCAGGCGCTGACTGGCCGCACCGAAGTGGAGGTCGTGCTGGGCTCAGTCGGCGTGGCGACGCTGCTTTTTGCGGCGGCGCGCTGGTTCTGGGGCTATGGCACGCGCCACTATTCGGGCGCGTCGGCATAAGCGAGAACGTGTATCGGTTGTGACCAAAAATATATCCCTTCTCCCTTGTGCTTTTTTTCGCAAATGGTAGTATAGAGACCGTTCCAAGAAAGTAGGGGTTCGACCGAGATGGTCAGGTTAATCTCCCTGGTCGGACTATGAGGGCATTGCACGGCGTGCGCGGTGGTCGCTTGCAACCCGACCGACGCCGTGCACCGCATTTGATTGTCTAGCATCGTTTATCTACATCTCTCCCGATCCCATGCATTCTTTCAAACAGCGCCGCCCACTGCTGCTCTGCCTCATGCTGGCCTGTCTAGCCGTTGGCTGCTCGGCCCACTCCACCTTTGATATCGGGACGCCCTCCCTTGTTGACCCAGCAGGCGAAGCGGCGGCGGAGATTAGTCAGCTCTGGTGGATTTTGCTTGGGCTGGGCACCACTGTCTACATCGGCGTCATGATTTTTATGGTGATGGCCCTTTTTCGCGGGCGGCGCGACATCAGCGGCTCGCCGGAAGAGCATCCGCAGGCCATGGGCACGGGCCAGGGCATCGTGCTCTGGGGCGGCGTCGTCATGCCCTCGGTTGTCCTGCTGGGGGTGACGGGCTTGACGGTGTGGACAATGGTGGGGCTGTCGGATTTGGAGGGCAGCCCGGCTGAGCAGGCGAACGCCGTTACCATCGAGATGACGGGCCACCAATACTGGTGGGAGATAGTCTACCCCGGCGAAGAGTTTGTTACCGCCAACGAGGTGCACATTCCGGTCGGCGAGCCGGTGCGCTTTGTGATTACCTCCGGCGATGTGATCCACAGCTTCTGGGTTCCCGAACTGCACGGCAAAATGGATATGATCCCCGGCCAAATCAACACGATTTGGATCGAGGCCAACGAGTCGGGCGACTATTGGGGCATCTGCACTGAATTTTGCGGCATGGCCCACGCGCACATGCGCTTTGTGCTCGTCGCCGAACCGCGCGAGGCGTACGAGACGTGGGTCGCCGGGCAGCAGCAGACAGCGCCGGAGCCGCAGGACGAGCTGGCGCAGGCGGGCTACAATCTGTTCTTCGACAAAAACTGCTCCTACTGCCACGCCATCGACGGCACGCCCGCCGACGGCGACCTCGGCCCCGATCTCACCCACCTCGCCAGCCGCACGACGCTGGCTGCTGGCACCATCGATTACAACATCGGCAACCTCGGCGGCTGGCTCGCCGATCCGCAGCACATCAAGCCCGGCAACATCATGCCCGCCTCGAATTTGAGCGGGCCGGAACTGCAGGCGATGCTGGCCTATTTGGAGACGCTGGAATAACCCTCGTCCCGACGCGGAGCGTCGGGATGCAGACCGGACGCTCCGCGTCCCCGCGTTACCTACCGGACAACGTAGCACAGCGTTGTCTCGTAGATTATCCGGCGACGCAGAGCGTCGAAGAGGCATCCCCACACACAGCGTGGGGACGAGCAATAATTTCGTTCCCACGCTCTGCGTGGGAATGCAGACCGGACGCTCTGCGTCCTTATGCAATCAACCACGCTTCCTCATCAAGCACCCGGCGACGCAGAGCGTCGCGCACGGCATTCCCATGCAGAGCGTGGGAACGAGCATTCATAAATAGAAAACATGAGCGTCAGCGCACCCACCGACCAACCCTTTCCCCAACCCAAACCCGACGAGCAGCCGTTGACAGACGGCGAATGGAGCCGCCGCCACAAAGAGCTCTCGTTTGAGGAGGCCGAAGCGCGGCTGTCGCGGCTGTGGGCCGATCCGCCCGGCTTTGTCGGCTGGTTTCGCGCGCTGCAGAACGATGCCGTCGGCGGGCGCATCATGGTGACGGCCTTTATCTGGTTTCTGCTGGCCGGGCTGCTGGCGCTGGTGATGCGCGTGCAGCTGGCCTGGTCCGAGCTCGACATCATCAACCCGGAGACCTACAACGGGCTGTACACCATGCACGGCTCGACGATGATGTACCTCTTCGCCGTGCCCATGCTCGAAGGCTTTGCGATTTTCCTGCTGCCGATCATGCTGGGCAACCGCGAAATGCCCTTCCCGCGGCTGGGCGTCTTTAGCTTCTTTACCTTCCTGATGGGCGGCGTGCTCTTCTTTAGCAGCTTCTTCTTCGACTCCGTCCCCTTCGCCGGTTGGTACGCCTACGTGCCGCTGAGCGGGCCGGAGTACGCGCCCAACATCGCCATGGATTTTTGGCTGCTGGCGCTGGGCGTGGCCGAAATCGGCGCGATTGCGGCGGGCGTCGAGATCATCATCGCCATCATCCGCATGAGAGCGCCCGGCATGACGATCAGCCGCATGCCGCTGCTGGCCTGGGCGCTGCTCGTTACCGCCTTTTCGATTCTCTTTGCCTTCACGCCGCTGATCGTGGGCAGCCTGCTGCTCGAACTGGATCGCAAATTTGGCACCGACTTCTTCAACCCCAACGCGGGCGGCAGCCCCATCCTCTGGCAGCACCTCTTCTGGATCTTCGGCCACCCCGAAGTCTACATCCAATTTATCCCCGCCACCGGCATGATCTCGATGATCATTCCCGTCTTTGTGCGGCGGCCCATCGTCGGCTACACCTACGTCGCCATGGCGATTGTCTCCACGGGCTTTCTCAGCTTTGCGCTCTGGGTACACCACATGTTCACCGTCGGCCTGCCGCAGATTGCGACGATCTTTTTTAGCATCGCCAGCATCCTGATCGGCATCCCGGCGGGCGTGCAGATTTTCGCCTGGCTCGCCACCATCTGGAAGGGCCGCCCCGTCTGGAAGACGCCCTTCCTCTTTATCATCGGCTTCTTTGTGATTTTCATCCTGGGCGGCATCACCGGCATCATGGTCGGCATTGTGCCGCTCAACATCCAGCTCCACGACTCCTACTTCGTGGTCGCCCACTTCCACTACGTGCTGCTCGGCGGCGTGACCTTCCCCGTTTTCGCCGCGCTCTACTACTGGATGCCTAAATTTGTGGGCAAGATGCTGGACGAGCGGCTGGGGCGCTGGCACTTTTGGCTGGCCTTTGTCGGCTTCAACATCGCCTTCTTCCCCATGCACATCGTCGGCCTGCTGGGCATGACGCGCCGCCTCTACACCTATGAATCGGGGCTGGGCTGGGAAATTTGGAATCTGATTTCGACCATCGGCGCGTTTATCTTTGCCGCCAGCGTCGGCCTCTTCATCGTCAACTACTTCTGGAGCATGTGGCGCGGCCAGGATGCGCCACCCAACCCCTGGGGCGCGGATTCGCTGGAGTGGGCCACCGCCTCACCGCCCATCGACCACGGCTTTAGCGAGCTGCCCATGGTGCGCAGTCGCCACCCGCTTTGGGAGCAGGAGACCGTCTTCGAACCCATGAACGAGGCCGAAGAGCGCACCGCCGCCATTCTGGACGGCATGTCGCGCTACCCGCTCAACTGGCGCGCCGCCCTCACCACCTCCGCCATCGACGCCCAGCCACAGGAGATTTTCCGCGTCAGCGGCCCCTCGATCTGGCCCTTTGTCACCGCCATGGGCGTCATCATCATCTTTGGCGCGGAGATTTTCTCGATCCGCACCGCCGTCCTCATCGGCGCGCTCACCACCGTGGGCGGCCTGGTCGGCTGGCACTGGCCCGAACGCATCGAAACGACCGAGGAGGAGCTCGAATTCGAGCGCGAGTTTGGCATTCCCGTCCACCCCAACGGCAGCCCCATCGTCACCCGCTGGGCCATGATCATGATGACGCTGATTCTCAGCATCGCCCTGGCCTGCTTCATCTTTAGCTACTTCTTCATCCGCCTGCAAAGCCCGGAATGGCCGCAGGGCGGCATCAAGTTGCCCAACGTGCTCTTCCCGATCATCAGCAGCGCCCTGCTCGTCGTCAGCGCGGGGGTGATGCGCTGGTCGCTGCGCGCGATTGCGGACGGCAAGCAGATGGGGTTGCGTGCTGGACTGGCCGGGGTGTTTGTGCTGGGCGCTGCGGCCCTCGGCCTGATGGCGTATGACTACGCGCAGCTCGACTACGCGCTCAACACCAACGCCTACGCCTCGCTGATGTGGGTCGTCGGCGGCTTTGGCTTTGCCGCCGTGCTGGTGGGGCTGATGCAGAACGTGCTGATTCAGCTCTGGGCCTGGCGCGGCCAATACTCCCAGCGCGAGCATGTTGGTGTCAACGTCTTCTCGCTCTACTGGTACGCCGCCGTCGCCATGTGGCTCATCGTCGCGGCGACGCTCTTTGGTGCGCCGTACCTACTGTGAGGCTCGTTCCCACGCTCTGCGTGGAAATGCCTGCCGGGACGCTCCGCGTCCCCGGATGACAGACGAGGGGACATCGTTATGCCTGAAAGCAATGAGGAGCAGGCACGCCCACGTGCCGGGTCTACGTGAAGAGACGGTCTTGTTTCGTGTGCCCGTTCGCACGGGGGCGTGCGAACTCCTCATTGCCAAACCGTGGCAACGCTTGAGGAGTCGGCACGCCCACATGCCGGGTCTACGTGAAGAGACAGTCTTGTTTCGTACACGCCGTTCGCACGGGGGCGTGCGAACTCCTCGCAGTGGGTGACCATCCATTCGGGTTAGACTACGCGACGGGGAAGCCAACAATTGCGCAGCTAGAAGCAGCGCCTACAAAAACTACCATGACCGTCACCACCGAATCCACCCAGCAGCGCGAGCAGACCGGGCGCGAACTCAACGCCTGGTTTCACCTGCTGGCGGGGCCCGTGCTCTACAGCCTCTACTTCCTGGCGGGCTACTTCTGGGCCGAGTGGGCCTGCAAGATGGAGCTGCTGCAATTTACCTTTCTCGGCCTGCAAGGCGTCTCGCTCTCGATTATTGCCTTGACCGTTGTCTTCTTTGCCGTCTCGCTCTACGAAATTTACCTCTCCTTCCGCCAGTGGCGCAGCGGCAGCCACGAGCCGGACGACAACCAGATGGAGCGCACGGAGGAGTTCGAGGGCTTTGTCGGCTTTTCCGGCTTTCTGCTGGGGACGCTCTTTGGGCTGGCGATTTTGCTGACGGGGTTGACAATGTTCTTCCTGCGGCCGCCCTGTGAGTGGACGTAGAGATTTACGATTTTGGATTTACGATTGAGCACGCTGTCATTTCGAGCGGGTCGACTCAAAGAGACAGAAGCGAAGCCGCACCAGCGAGAAATCTGGAGTTGGCAGACGCTCTCATCGGCGTCTCGATGCAGCTGGTGCATTAGCCATCTTCAGATTTCTCGCATTCGCTCGAAATGACAGACCAGCTCGCGCCAACTGAAACACATCTATCTATGATTGCGCGCTTGACAATGAATCGTCTTCTAGCTACAGCAATCTTGGCAGCCCTCGCCCTGCTGCCGACCGGCCTCGCCCTGGCCCACGACGGCGTCCCCCTCGCGCCGCACGATCTGTGGCAGGCGTGGACGTTCGAGCCGCTGACCGTGCTTTCGCTCACCTTTATGGCAAGCGTCTACGCCAGCGGCGTAACCACGCTCTGGCGGCGTGCCGGTTTGGGCCGCGGCGTGACGGGGCGGCAGGCGGCGGCCTTTATCGCTGGCTGGCTGACGCTGGTGGCGGCGCTCGTCTCGCCGCTGGATGCGCTGAGCGGCGTGCTCTTTTCGGCACACATGGTCCAGCATTTGCTGCTAATGGTCGTTGCACCACCGCTGCTGGTCTATGGAATGCCGCCGTTTGTGGCGGCCTGGGCCGTGCCGGGGGCGCGTCGTCGACTGCTGGCGGGCTGGTGGCGCGACCAATTTTGGCTACGCGAAAAATGGCTGTGGGCGAGCGCGCCCGGCGCGGTGTGGGCGCTACACGGCGGAGCGCTCTGGCTCTGGCACACGCCGCGGCTTTACGAGTGGGCGCTGCGCAACGACGCCGTCCATTACTTAGAGCACGCCTGCTTCTTCGGCACGGCCACGCTCTTCTGGTGGACGCTGATCCGCCGCAGCGGGCGCAGCCGCCTCAGCTACGGCGCGGCGGTGCTCTTCGTCTTTACCACCATGCTGCACAGCGGCCTGCTCGGCGCACTGATCACCTTTGCGCCACAGCAATTGTACCCACACTACAGCACCACCAGCGCCTGGGGCTTAACCTTCCTGCAGGATCAGCAGCTGGCTGGCATCATCATGTGGTTTCCGGTGGGGGTGATTTACCTGGCCGTGGTGCTAACGCTGGTGGGCGTGTGGTTTCAAAGCGCGGATCGGCAAGAGGCAGAAATGCAGTATCGGATTGAGCAAGCAACGTAATTCGGGTCGCGCGGAGATGCCCTGGATCACACGAGTGATAGACCATCTCCCGTAGGTCACATATGCTCCACTGTGTGACAATCTCGACTTGACCCGCTAAGTTGCAGAATGCCAGAACCGACCGGGCAGACAATCTTCGTCACCTTGCGGAGCAAAGGTGACCTACGACACTAACGTGATGGAACACTTTTTTCAACGCAACGCTTTCGCCCAACAATATCAAAGGAGGCACCGAAGAGCAATCGGAGCGAGGCGAACAGCCGTCGCACTCATCTGCACGGCTTGGTTACTCACCGGCTGCGCATCCATCGTCAATATCATCGTTCCCTCCACCGAGCTCCAAATCGCGGGCGGCGACCCCGACCGCGGGCTGGTACTGATCCAGGAGTACGGCTGCCAGAGCTGCCACGCTATCCCCGGCCTGCAGGGGCGACCGTCTTGGGTCGGGCCACCGCTGGAGATGTGGGGCGAGCGGCTCTACATTGCGGGTAACTTGACGAACACGCCAGAGAATTTGATCTATTGGCTCCAGTATCCACAGGAAGTCGAGCCGGGGACGGCCATGCCCAACCAGGGCGTCACCGAAGAGGATGCGCGCCACATCAGCGCGTATTTGTACACGCTGCGATAGGGCACTAACCTTAGGTTAAGAACTTCTCGTTCCACGCTCCGCGTGGAATGATCTGCTGGAGGCTCTGCCTCCCTCCAAAGGCAGAGCCTCCAGATTTGGTTCCCACGTAGAGCTTGGAACCAGTGCTTCGACCTATATAATCATGACCAGACGACACCGCATCATCCTCACCCTCGGCATCGTCGCCACCGTTGCGGGCGCGATTGCCATCCAGTTTATTCCCGTCAAGCTCAACTACAATGATCAGCCTGTCGTGCAGGAGCCAAACTGGGACAGCGAGACCACGCGCCAGCTCTCCAAGCGCGCCTGCTTTGACTGCCACGCCTACGAGACGGAGTGGCCGTGGTACAGCGAAATCGCCCCCATTTCGTGGGTGCTTCAGCACAGCGTCAGCAACGGGCTGGATGCCATGAACTATTCCGATTGGGAAGGCGTGGATTTGGACTACCTGATTGAGCTAGTCACCAAAGAGCAGATGCCGCCGGGCTACTATTTAATTTTACACCCGGAAGCGCGCCTCAGCAGCGTGGAGGAGAGCCAGCTCATTTACGGGATGATCGAGACCGTCCAGATGACGGATGTGGCCAAAAAAGAGGAAAGCACGGCGGAAGCAGCCAAAGTGGGCAGGTAGTCGCAATCAAATTGTCAGCAAATTGCCAACTTGCTTTGGGTAAACATCTGGTACAATAGGCGCAATTGCGTTTTTTGTAGCCGACACTGAGCGCTGGTGCTGCTGATTCAGCAGTCAATCTACGCTTAGCCCAGCAGCGCGCCGTGTTGGAGAACCAGTTGAGTTTACCAATGAACACTCTTATGCAATGGCTGTCGACCGTGTCGATGGCGTCCACCTTGATCACCCTGCTCGCCGTCTTCATCGGTGCGTTGGTAACGTGGTTGGCGGTACGGAACTACTACGAGCAGCCCGTTAACGAACTAAAAGAGGAGGCGCAGAATCTGCGCACCTTTAACGAGAACGTCTTCAAAGCGCTATCGGAGGCGGGCTATATTGAATTTGAGCTGGAGGACAGCGGCGGCATGAAGCCCGTCTTCACTGCGGATCACGGCCGCTTCCAAATCGGCAGCGGCAGCGGCACGAATGGGGCGGAGGCGAAGAAGGTTGACGCACCAGCGAATGGCGTTGATGGCTAAAGCCAACCTGTCGTAAAGCACGTCAAGCTCGCACCCACGCTTCGCGGTAATCCGCCGCATACTGGCGCAGCCCAATCGGCTGTCGACCGAGCGCCCGCGCCACATCGGGCGTGATTTCGGCTGCGCCGCCAAAGCGCGTGATGCCATAGATGATGACCATAAAGGCGGCAAAGGGCAGCGGCGTGCCGCGCCGCCACATCGTCCACACAAAGCGCGGAATTGACGGCTTGGGGTAGACGATCTCGCGCCCCAGCACGTCGCTCAAAACGCGCGCCACCTCGTAATAATCCACCCCCTCGCTGCCCGTCAGCGTGTAGATGCGCTCTGCCCGCGATGGATCACCCAGCGCCTGCGCGCCGACTGCGCCAATATCGCGCACGTCAATCATGGCGACGCGCCCGTTGCCCGCCGGCACAAGCACTTCGTCGTAGTCGCGGATGTCGCGCTGGTGCTGCGTATCCAGGTTCTGCATAAAGAAGCCCGCGCGCAGGAAGGTGTACGGTACGCCGGACGCGGCAATGTGCTGCTCCGTTTTATAGTGCGGAATCAGCCGATTGTTCTCCACGCCCTGCACGGAGAGATAGACAATCTGCTCCACGCCCGCTGCCCTGGCCGCATCCACAAACTCGTTGAGCGCATTTGCGGCCGCCGTCGGCGGCCGCATGAGGAAAATGCGCTGGACATCCTTCAGTGCCGCCCCGAACGTATCCGGCTTCGCCAGATCAAATGCCACCCACTCAATGGCGTCGTCCGCCAGCTGTTCGGCAGATGGCTTGCGCGTCGTCGCCCGCAGGTGATGGTTGCTATCGCCGTGCTCGCTGCGCAGCGAATCGAGTACGGCCGAGCCCACGTTGCCCGTCGCGCCGGTGATGAGAATAGTTGCCATTTGTTTTGTCCGAAGCTGCGCGACTTTGTACGGGCACGCCATGGCGTGCCCGTACAAAGTCGCGCAGTCCAAGTTAACTACGCACTGCGTCGATAGCGATTGACCGCCAGCGGAAAGAAAACCACCAGCAGCCCCACGATCCAGACCAGCGACCAGAGCAGCGGCGTCCACAAGTCGCCGCTGGGCAACACGCTGCCGCCCTGCATCAGCCCGCGCACGGCGTTGACCGTGTGCGTGATGGGGTTGACGCCGGCAAAGACGCGCAGCGCCGCCGGCATGTTGTCCGTCGGCACAAAGGCGGAGCTGACGAAGATCAGCGGGAAAATCCACACTTGAGTTGCCACCTGCGCCGTCTCGGAATCGCGCACGGCGAGGCCAATCGTGGCCGAAATCCACGAGAAGGCCAGCCCAAAGAAGACGGTCAGCACCAGTGCGCCGAAGAAGGGCAGCAGCCCGTTGTTAAAGCGAAAGCCAATCAAAAAGCCCACGCCCGTCATCAGCAGCACGACAAAGATGTTGCGCACGGTGTCCGCAATCGTGCGCCCGGCGAGCACGGCGTAGCGCGCCATCGGCAGCGAGCGAAAGCGATCCACCAGCCCCTTGGACAAATCCTCGGCCAGGCCGACGCCCGTGTTGGTCGCTCCAAAGAGCACCGTCTGCACGAGCACGCCCGGCAGCAGGTAGTCGATGTAGCTGATGTCTTCGGGCAGGCCACCCAGCGCAATCGCGCCGCCAAAAACAAAGGTGAAGAGCAGCACAAACATCACCGGCTGAATCGTCGAGAAGACGAGCAGCTGCGGCAGGCGGATGTACTTGATCAGGTAGCGCTGCGTCATCACAAAGATGTCGCTAGCGGCCCAGCGCAGCTGCTCCGCGGCGGAGGATTGCGGCTGGGCCGGTTTGATATCGGTTCGGGTTAAGCTTGCGGTACTCATCGTTTTTGTTCCTGTTCTGCCACTTCTTCTACGCTTTCCTCACCGGTCAGCGCCAAAAAGACTTCGTCCAGCGACGGTCGTCGCAGGGAGAGATCGGCGATGCCGATGTCGGCCTCATCCAGCGCGCGCACGGCGTCGGCCAGCACCTGTGTTCCGTTGGTGATGTTGACGATGATGCGGCCCGACTCTTCGTCGGCCTGCGGCTCACCCGCGTCCAGCTTGATCAGCGCATCCGCCGCGTCGCGCGTGCGCCCGCGCTCGCTCACGCGCAGCTCCAGCACGTCGCCCCCCGCTTCGGATTTCAGCTCGTCCGACGAGCCCTCGGCGATGATTTCGCCGCGGTCGATTACGGCAATGCGGTCGGCCAGCGTGTCGGCCTCCTCCAGATACTGGGTCGTCAGCAGCAGGGTCGTGCCGCCCTTCACCAGCTCTTTGATCACGTCCCACATCTGCAGGCGCGAGCGCGGGTCGAGCCCGGTTGTTGGCTCGTCGAGAAAGAGCACGGGGGGCGACGTCACGAGGCTGGCCGCGAGATCGAGGCGACGCCTCATGCCGCCGGAGTAGGTTTTGACCTGCCGGTCGCCCGCCTCCTCCAAATCAAAGCTTTCGAGCAGTTCGCGCGCCCGCTCGCGCGCGGCTTTGCGACCGAGGTGGTAGAGCTGCCCCACCATGCTCAGGTTTTCAAAGCCGGTCAGGTTCTCGTCCACGGCGGCATACTGGCCTGAGAGGCCGATGATGCGGCGCACCGCATCGGCCTCCTGCTGCACGTCGTGGCCGTCGACGGTCGCGCGGCCCTCGTCCGGGCGCAGCAGCGTGGTCAGCACGCGCACGAGCGTCGTCTTGCCCGCCCCATTCGGCCCCAGCAGCCCAAAGACCGTGCCCTTCTCGACACGCAGGTCGACATTTTTCAATGCCTGCACGTCGCCAAACGACTTAGAGACGCCCTCGACGGCGATGATGGCGTTGTCGTCTCTGCCGTTTGGGGAGGATTTTGGTGAGTTGTTTTGTGAAGACATGCTATCTTTTCGACGGTTGCTCCGTATGGCGGATTATATAGGTTCCGTTGATATTTTGCTGAGAGGGCTTGAAAGGCAAGTGGAGCGCGCCCTCACCCCCGGCCCCTCTTCCATGGTAGGAGAGAGGCCGGGGGTGAGGGCCAAATGCCCAACCGTCAACGGGACCCTAGTACAGCTGGGCGTAAGTGTCTAGGCGGTTGCCAGCGCATATTCCCATCAAGCCAACCGGCTTTCAGCCGGTTTTCTTCAGGCAAGCTGGTGGGCTTTAGCCACCAGCGAGCGCGCACACCAACCGGCTGCTTATTTCCGCCCAGCTGTACTAGCGACAATCACGGCCCCCACCTTGCTGCGTCAGCGGATCTAGCCTGGGGCCGTGACGGTCGCTTTGGCGGGCTTGGTCGTGCCGCCGCTGACTGACGCTGGCTCCACTACCTCAAACAGCTCGTTGTACGGAAAATCCGGCGCGAGCCTGTACAGCGCCGACCGCATTTGCTCGTCGATCTGCCGCTGCTGTGCCGCTGTCAGCAGCTCGGAGGAGCCGCCGCGCTTGCCTTTGCGGATCATCGTACCGTTGGCGTTGATGCCGCCAAAGGGCGTGGGCGGCGCAAACTGGCGTTCGTGCGCCTTCATGTAGGCAAAGCCGCTGCGCTCGACTACCGCCGCGTGCTCTTCCGGCGAGAGCGCCACGCCCACCAGCTCAGCGACGCGCGAAACCACGCCGCCCAAATTCTCCTTCATTTCGCCAAAGGTGACGAGGAGCACGTTGGGCCGCTCGCGCCAGCGCCAGTAGCTCGCCACGTGTTCAGCCCAGGGGCCAAAGGGAAATTGATTGTCCAAGAACATCTCCACCCACTTGTCCACCGGCGGCACGCCCGTGATGCGGCCAATCGTTTCGTAAGCAAAAAAGTGGCTGGAGACGAGCACGTCCTTCGGGTCGCGCAGAACGACGACGTACTTGGCCTCGGCGCTGTAGGGAACAAAGTCCGCGTCGAGGTGCGTCTTAATAGCGCGCAGCCCCGTCGGCGCGCGCTCGACGCTGCTGGAGTCGTCGAGCGCCAGCCCGTCGAACATGGGCACGTCGGGCCAGGGTACGAGGTCGTGAATGTGCTCAAAGTCGGCGTGACCGCGGTAGGCGATCTGCTCCACGATCTGCATCATCCAGTTGGTGCCGCTTTTGGCGTAGGTACAGACAAAGACATCGTGCGCCGCGGGCGTGTAGCCTGCAAAGGCCTGTCGCTTCATGCGCGGCGACTGCATTCGCTTGCTCATCAGGCGCATGGCGGGCACGCGCAGGCCGATGCGCCCCGCCATCCACAGCACGGGGCCCATGGCGAGAAAGGGCAGCAGGCGCGCAGTTTGACGCACTCGTTCGGGCAGGGTGGACTGTCGTTTGTTCATGATTCGCAATTTCTAAAGCGCTTCGCGTCTGCACTCGGCAATTTGGGCAGGTAGTCCATCGCTTGTGTCGTTGAGCCCTTCACGACGTGGGGTTCACATTTTCACACAAACAGCCCCAGCGTAAACTGGGGCTGCTTCGCCGCAACGGCTGTGAAATATTTTACAAGCAGCCGACAAAAATTTAAGCAACGGTCACGACAATTTTACCGTGAGTCGCGTCGCCGCCCTGCTCGAAGTGGGCGTGGGCCTCGCTCAGCTGCTCGAGCGGGAAGGTTTTATCGACGACGGAACGCAGCAGGCCGCGATCAAAAAGTGGGGCCATGCGCGTAAGCTTTTGGGCGGCATCCTCGAGATGCACAAAGCGAATCACAAGGTTATTGCGCATTGCCATCATCATGTCCCCCTCGCCCAAGCCCGCCACGACAACCACCCGCCCGCTGCGGCGCACGGCGGCAAAGCTCTTCGCCGCCTGCCCACCCGCCGCATCGAGCACGACGTCCACGCCTTTGCCGTTTGTGCCCTGCTTCACCACTTCGGTAAAGTCCTCGCTGCGATAGTCGATCACGTGATCCGCGCCGAGCGAGCGCACAAGATCGGCATCGTAACTGCCGCACGTCGCGAAGACGAGTGCGCCCGCGGCTTTGGCGATCTGAACGGCGTAACTGCCCACGCCGCCCGCCGCGCCGTGAATCAACACCGAATCGCCCAGGCGCAGGTCGGCCTCGGTGATGAGACCCGCCCACGCCGTGCCGCCCGCCACGGGAACCGCCGCCGCCTCGTCAAACGAGAGCGACTGCGGCTTGCGCGCCACGCCATCCGCGGGCTGCACGTGGTACGCTGCGTTGCCGCCGCCGCGCATCGAGCCCGCCGCCATCAGATCGATGGCGTAGTAGACTTCGTCGCCCGGCTGGAATTCCTCCACGCCCGGTCCTACCTCCTCGATCACACCGCTCACGTCGAGGCCGAGAATTACGGGCGCGGACATCATGCCGCCAAACATGCCGCTGCGCACGCCCACATCGGCGTTGTTGATGGAGCTGGCGTGTACTTTGACCAACACCTCATTCGGCCCCGGCGATGGCGTCTCCACCTCGCGCATCTCAAAGACATCCGGCCCGCCAAAATCGGGTACAACCATTGCTTTCATGAAAACTCCTTAGGTTGGTAATTAGTAAATAGCAATTGGTAATTGGTCGTCTCGTACCCGGTGCGATTGGGCAACCGACAACTCCAATTACTAATTACCAGTTACCAATAACCATCAATCGCTCATCGCCGGCATCTCGTGCACATACCGATCGTTCTTTGCCAACTGCAGCATAAAATCCGCCACGTTGCCGCGCGCGGCCTGCGTGCCGATCTCGCCGACCATGCCCACCTTATAATCACCCGTTTTCGGCCCCTCCGTGAGGCGCGGACCGCGCACGACCGTCCACTGCAGGTTGGGGTGCGCCTCCAGCAGCTTGGCGTGGGCCTTGGCGTCCTCGATCACATCCTTCTGCAGGGTGTTGATCAGGAAGCGGAAGAGGTGGTCGATGAGCTTGGGCTTGTCCTTCGGATCGGGAACGCCTGCGCCCGACAGGCTGATCAGCCGCTCGACGCCGTGCTGCTCCATGGCGCTGACCATGTGGCCGGTGGCGACCGTCTGCACGTTGGGCGGGGAGCCCTTGGCGTGGCCCAGCCCGCTCAGGACGGCGTCGACCGGCTGGCCATTGTTTGCAATCGCGCGCTCGACATCGTTCGCGTTCATTGCATCGCCCTGCACCACGTGCAGTTGTGCGTGGTTGGCGTAACTGCTCGCCAACTGTTCAGTCAACTTTTCCGGGCTGCGCACGAAGGCGACGACTTCGTGGCCCTCGTCCAGCGCCTGCTGCACGAGCGGGATACCCGTGCGCCCCGATGCGCCAAAAATTGCAAGTTTCATAGGGATTTATCTCTTTCGTTTCTTATATCAGTTGCGGTGTATTTGATTTTAATGATAGTCATATAGAGGGCGGGAGTGGATGTTTGCAGGTGGCAGACCAGCTCTAGGGAACGGCTCAGCCTGCACCCCCTCCCAGCCTCCCCCAGCATGGGGGAGGAGCCGATCCGTCGTCTGCCCCATGACGGCTCCCTCCCCACCATGGGGAGGGCTGGGGAGGGGTAAAACGACGCCCTTCGCTCAAGTAAATTAATTGCCCTTCCTTTGAGCCCTCCGCTGACCTCTGTCTCGACGCCCTCAGCGTCAAACTTGTTCTGCCAGCTGTTCCGCCTGCTGCGCCTGTTTCATCACGCTCAGAATGGCGGCGGCAGGCTGCGCGCCGCTCAGGCCGTAGCGCCCGTCGATGATGAAGAAGGGCACGCCGCTGATGCCGTTTTGCTGCGCCCACTGCGCCTCGGCCAGCACCTGCTCGCGTGCCGCATCGCCCTTGAGCTGTCGGCGAATCTCATCGCCGTCCAGCCCACAGGCCGTCGCAATGTCGACGAGCACGTCGAGGTCGCCGATGTCGCGGGCGTGCTCGAAGTAGGCATCGTACACCGCATCCGCCACCCGCGACTTCGCGTCGTCCGGCGCGAGCGCAGTCAGCCGGTGCGACAGCTCGGTGTTGGGCGCTTTGGTGATCTGCTCGAAGTTGAAGCTCAACCCCGCCGCTTGACCGGCGCGGCGCGGGCCGTCGAAAAAGCCTTCGAGCGGCATCTGGTGGTTGCCTTTGGCCAACATGTATGACTCAAAATCGTGGCCCTCGGTGGGGATGTCGGCGTCGAGAAAGAAGGTGCGATACTCAACGTCGACCGGCTCGCCCTTCCACTCCGCCAGCGCGCTCAGCAGGTTGGCTTTACCAATGCGACACCAGGGGCAGGCCGTGTCGTGAAATAGATCAATTTGCATGGTGTTCCTTTCATCTCCGTACGGGCACGCCGTGGCGTGCCCGTACGGATGCGCATGGTTTGTTACGCCGGTTCAAACGCGGCGCGGTGCTGCTTGACCCACTGCTCAATCGAGGTCATCTCCACGGGCAGCTTGTCCAGGACGGGCTGCATGTCGTGCCACATGGCGGGTGGGTTGGGGTTGTCGCGCATCTTGCGGTAGATTTCCGCCGCACCGTCGCCCATGCCCGGCATGATTTGGTTGAGAATCGCGCCAAACTCCTCCGGCTCCATGGCGTAGTAGGTGATTTCGCGATCCAGCGCCGCCGAAAAGTGTTCCGCCAGCTCCGGCCCGTCGACATTTTCCAGCCCGCTGACGTTGAACCTTTCGCCCGCCAGCTCCGGCCGTTCCAGCGCCGACGCCATCAGCTTGCCCACGTCGTCCGAGGCGATCCAGCCGACGCACATGTGCTCCGGATTGGGGTAGGCCAGCCTGTCCTCATTGGCGACAAAGGGGGCCGTCCACGGGCCAAGAAAATTTTCCATGTAGCCCGTCGGCGCGAGGATGATGTGGGGCACGCCACTGTTTTGCAGCATTCCGGCGATCATCACGCGCAGGTCCATGGCCGGGTCGCCGATGAATTTGGGCGGCAGCGGGCCGCTCGTGTTCCAGACGATGAGGTCAACGCCGACCTCCTTGGCGGCGTCGATGGCGTTTTGCGCCATCTGCGGCGCGCTCATCGGGTCGTCCAGCCCAAAGGGGATTTGTAGCGAGACGGCATCCACATCGCGGCTCAGCTCGACGAGCCGCTCGCGGTTGGCCATGTCCCCCTCGACGATTTTGGCGCCCGCCTGGCGCAGCGATTCGGCCTTCTGCGGGTGGCGCGTCAGCGCGTGGGGCAGGTGGCCGTTATCCAACAGGTGGCGCACGACCGGGCTGCTCTGTGATCCCGTCGCGCCGTAGACGAGAACGTGGCGAGGGGAAGTGTTGGGGTTGCTCATGATTTTGTGGCTTTCTCTATTTCAGTAGTTCACGGTCGTCGTTCAACACGCGGAGTTGGCATCCTCAGATGCGGCTCGTGCCCGGCTGGCCGGCTCTGAGGCTGCCAACTCCGCACCCGGATCGTAAACTACTGACTTTTAGGTTTCACACCTCAAGCGTGAAGTGTTAGACTAAGATAGAGCATACGCTGCAACATTTCAAGTACGCACATTTTCCGACCATAGGCACAAAATTGTAACCATGAGCCACGCTACTGCTGAAAAAGCCCATCCTGCACCGCTTCCCATTTCCGCCGATTTCAAGTGCCCCGTCGAGGCCACGCTCGACATCTTGGGCGGCAAGTGGAAGCCGCTGATTTTGTACTACCTGCTCGGCGCAACGCTGCGCTTTGGCGAAATCCAGCGGCTGATCCCTCAGGTCTCGCGCCGCATGTTGACGCAGCACCTGCGCGAGCTGGAGCGCGACGGCATCGTCCACCGCAAAGTCTACGCAGAAGTGCCGCCGAAAGTCGAGTACTCGCTCACCCAAACGGGCCGCAGCCTGGAGCCGGTGCTGCTGACGATGCTGTCGTGGGGCGAGCACTATATGGAGCAGGCTGAGGTGGCAGAGTAATTTGAACGCGGAGGCGCAGAGGCGGAGGCGCGGAGGGCCGCGGAGAAAAGAGAGAGGCTTTGAACGCTTGCCAAACTATCGAATTCAGCCAATCTTGGGGATGCTTGAGCCGGTCAAAATCAAAGCGGGTCTTGTACCGAATGCTTAAAGCACCCGCCCCTCTGCGGCCCTCCGCGCCTTCTCCGCGCCTTCTCCGCGCCCTCCGCGTTAAAAATTCTTCTAGCTTCCGTTGACATCTGGATACTGGCCCTCACCCGCGGCCCCTCTCGGCCAAATGCCAACAGAATCCAACCTACTCCGCTACCCAAAATCCTCCGGCGGTGCATAAAAATTGAGCAGCCGCAGCGTCTCCCGGCCCGAATTGCGGATTTCGTGCGTCTCGCCCACGCCGATCACCACCAGCACGCCCGGCACCAGCGTGATTTCATCGCCCTCCACGATCAGCTCGCCGCCGCCCTCCACCACATAAAGCCACTGCTCGCCGCGTTCGTGAATATTTTGCGGGCCACCCATTGTCCCACCGGGATCGAGCACGATGGTCGCGGCCTGCGCGTGCTCGCTTTCGAGCGTGAGGTGGAAGCCGGGGGGGTAGGCTAAGTTGGCCTGTTGCATGAGGGTCTTTCTATTTTGATGGGTTGAATAAAGCTGAAAATTAAACGGGTCGTACGTTAGTCACCACAAAGCGGCTCTGGGGCAGGGCGGGCAGGGTCGAGCGGTCGATGCGCAAATCCTGCGGCGGCACGTCGTACGTCATGGCGCTGGTCAGCAGATGCACGGCCTCCTGCATCAGCGCCAGGGTGATCCATTCGCCGGCACAGCGGTGGTTGGCAACATAATCGCCGCCGCCCTGGGGAATCAGGTTGAAGGCGTTGGGCGGGCGCTCGCGGAAGCGCTCTGGACGAAACATTTCCGGCTCCGGCCACAGCCGCGCGTCGTGATCCGTGCCGTACAAATCGAGCAGAACGCGCGTGCCCTGGGGAAATCGGTAGCCCCGCCACTCAAAATCGTGCCGCACACGGGCCGTGGCAAAGGGAAAGAAGGGGTAGTAGCGGCGCACCTCCTGCACAAACAGCTCGACGTAATCGTCTGGATTTGCCTGCAAATTTTGGCGCGTGGCTGGATGCTCGTGCAGCGCCAGCGCGGCAAAGGTGATGAAGCGACCCACGGCCACCGTGGGCCGCAGCACGTTGAGCAGGTCGACGGCGGCGGCGTGCGTCTCCAGCAGCTCGCCGTTGAGCTTGCGGTGCGTAGCGATAACGTGCAGCGCTCGCTCTTCGTCAACCGCCAGCTGGCCGTTGCGCACCTGCTCGATCAGCCCGCCGACCCAGCGCTCCGCGTGGTCGCGCGCCCAGCGACCGCGCCAGTGCGCCAGCCCCACCGCGCCCGCGCCGTCGATCAGCGCGCCCAGCTGCCGCGTGCGCAGCTCAACCTCGCGCGCGGGCAGCGGCACGCCCGCCCACTGGCAGACGGCGCAGCACAGCAGCTCGCGCAGCTCATCAAAGAGCACCGCCTCGTCCATCTGCGCCCACTTAGCGAGGTAGCTGTGCCACGTGTTGCGCATCAGCAGCACCAGCTCGTCGATGCGCTCGCGCCCCATCAGCGACATCAGCATCGCTTTGCGGTGGCGGTGGGCCTCGTCGTCCAGCCCCTGTACGCCGCCCTCACCAAGGAGCGTCTTTTGCAGCCGCTTGGGGGCCGCGCCCTGCCGCTGAAAGCGGCTGGTATCGTAAAACAGTTCGGCCGCTTCTTCGCCGCGCAGGCAAATCGTCTTTTGCAGCAGCAGCCGCGTCTGAAAAACATCGGCGTTGTGGCGCGCGCAGCCTTTTGAGATAAACTCGTAGCCGTCGGTCAGCAGCGCCAGGGTGCTGTCAAAATTGTCCCGTGGAATTTGCGACATTGTTTTTTCTCAATCATCATAAACGCTCGGCCAACTGTAGGCGAGCGCGCGGGCGACCACCGTCTTTTGCGTTACGATTGCGACAGCTTTGTATCCAAATTCTATCCACCCAGACCCGCTTGCTCATGCCCCCTTCCGCCCATTCTGTCCCAACCGATTCCCTCTCCATCGCCCAATTTGTCTCCAGCGTTCACCCACCCAAAGTCGAGCCGTCCGCTGGTGGCCGATCCGCACTTTGGTTTCTTTTTCAAGAGGGCAAGCTGCTCGTGCAGGAGCGCGACCAAGCTGGCGCAGCCCGCGCCGCCGTACCCTTTATCGACTCTCCGGCCACGCTGGATTTAACGCCGTTGCGCACTCAGTTCCTTGGCTACTTCAACGCTTCTGATGACTACACGAATTGCTTCTGCGGCGAAATTGCCGACGATGCTCCAGTGCCTGACGGCTACCTTGTCGATGGGCTGCGCCAGCTTGCGCCGCAGCTGGATGATACAACGTTCAACCTGGCCGGGCGCGCGGTGCAGATCGTGGCCTGGGATGGCGACAACCAATTCTGCTCCCGCTGCGCCGCGCCGCTCGACACGCTGAGCTACGAGCGCGCCAAAAAATGCCCCGCCTGCGGCCTCACCCTCTACCCGCGCCTTTCGCCCGCCATCATCATCGCCATCACCCGCCAAATCGACGGGCGCGACCACCTGCTGCTGGCCCGCAACCACCGCTTCCCCAAAGGCATGTACTCCATTTTAGCGGGCTTTGTCGAGCCGGGGGAGACGCTCGAAGAGTGTTGCGCGCGCGAGGTGCGCGAGGAGGTCGGCATCGAAATCACGAACGTCCGCTACGCCGCGTCGCAGCCGTGGCCCTTCCCCAACTCGCTGATGCTCGGCTTTACGGCTGACTACGCGAATGGAGATTTCGCGCTGGAAGACGAGGAAATCGACCAGGCCGCCTGGTTCACGCCCGACAATTTCCCCCAACTGCCGCCCAAAATCAGCATCGCCCGGCGGCTGATCGATGACTTTGCCGCACGCGCGGGTTAGCGCAAGCTCTTGGCTTGGTTGGATCACGAGTGTGCTGCACTCGACCGCCACCCCGCGAGTGCATTGCACGGTCAAGGGCCTGACGGCACGCCCAGTCGGGCGGCTGACCGTGCGCTGCACTCACAACCCAACCGACATCCCCAACCCGTCGCGCGCGGCACGCAGACATTCTTGGTTGGATCACGAGTGCAGCGCACGGCGTGGGCGTTGGCTCGCTGGCAAGCTGGCGGACGCCGTGCAATGCACTCGACCACCACACTCGACCGCCACCCCGCGAGTGCATTGCACGGTCAAAGGCGTGGCGGCACGCCCAGTCGGGCGGCTGACCGTGCGCTGCACTCACAACCCAACCGACATCCCCGACCCGTCGCGCGCGGCACGCAGACACTCTTGGTTGGATCACGAGTGCAGCGCACGGCGTGGGCGTTGGCTCGCTGGCAAGCTGGCGGACGCCGTGCAATGCACTCGACCGGCTTGCGGGTGAACACAGCGCTGCTTCGCTCCCTCAAAGATAACCGTTAAAGTTACGGAATTTCACAGGGGCACGGTATACCGTGCCCCTGCGAAATTCTCCCCCGCTTTTCGGAAAATCTCATGAGTACCCCACCCATTACAAAGCAACCCACCGCCGACGCCCACCTGCAAGGCATCGACCTGCGCACCTTTGCCGAGCTGCAAGAGGCCGAGCGCGCCTACCTCTCGCTCTACGCCAGCAGCAAAGCCAGCCTCAACCAGCTGAGCCAGCGCGCCGAGCGCATCCGCAACCTGCTGGGCGATTCGCCCGACGAACTGGCCTACTTCGAGCGCAATCTCGACCTGATCCGCTCCTGGCTGGACGACAATGGCTACGCGAATGATTTTCCGGCCAATGGCCTGTGCGTCTTCGCCTGCGAGCTGCTCGATTACGTGCAGGGCATCGCGCTGCCCGTACCGCCCGAAAACGCCGCCACCCACGACACGCTGCGCGTCGGCTCGTCCCCCTATCTGCGACCGCTCGCCGAACTGCGGGACGAATACGAAAACTTCCTGGTCGTCGTCGCCGACAACAAGTCGACGCGCATCCTTCAGGTCGCCTCGGCGCGGGCGCAGACGGCAAACAGCGTGCGCGGCAACATCAAGAACCACGTGCGCAAGGGCGGCTGGTCGCAGCAGCGCTACGAGCGGCGGCGCGACAAGGCGCTGCACGACTATGCCAAGGAGATCAACTGCCTGCTGGGCGACCTCGTGCGCGGCGGCCGCTTCGAGCGCATCGTCCTCCTCGGTGCGCAGGAGACGCTGACCGAGCTGCGCGACGTTTTGAGCACAGAGATCGCCGAGCGCGTGATCGGCCAGGCGGGAACCAACCAGCAGGACGACGACGACGCCCTGCTGGCCGACGCCTACGCGCTCTTCTTCGAGGAGGAGCGCGACGAAGAGCAGCGCCTGTGGGCGCGCATCCGGGAGCAATCCCTGGCGGACGGCCTCGCCGCCACCGGCCCCGCCGCCGTGCTGGACGCGCTCAAGCTGGGCCGCGCCGCGGAGGTGCTCGTCACCCGCGATGCGGAGCTAACGGGCACGCAGTGCCAGAGCTGCGAAAACGTCACCGTGCCGGGAAATGGCGAACAGCCGGATGCTTGCCCCATCTGCGAGTCGGCAGATGTCGTCCCCGTTGACCTGGTCGACGAACTCGTGCGCCAGGCCGAGCTGACCAGCGCGAGCGTTGAATTCAGCGACGAGATCAGCGGGCTGTCGAGCGTGGGGGAGGTGGCGGCGACGTTGCGGTATTAGGGCACTGCTCGTTCCGACGCTCCGCGTCGGAATGCCTGCTCGACGCTCTGCGTCGCCGCGCCACCCATAACTGAACGCAGTCTGATGCAGTTGACTTTTCTTCGAGAATCAAGGAACATGTGCCTTAATCGTCTTTAGAGTTGTTCCTGATTAGCAAATCCCGCTAGAAATTCGGGTGCGACACGCGACCGTAGAGGCGCAGCGCGCTGCGCCTCTACGGTCGCGCGCGGGCCTCACGTGAGCGCCAGGCGTTGTTTACTTATTTGGAAACAACTCTTTTGTTGAAAGTTGAGGGGTTCAGTCAATGACAACTATTACTGTATCGCTGACAGATGAGGTGGCCCACGCCTTAAGCCAGCGTGCCTCACAAAATCAGATGAGCGAGGCAAGGGTCGTGGAAGCTGCTCTTCAGCGCTACCTGCCCGAATTAAATCTGGCTCACGAACCATCCGATCCGCTAGTCGGGCTGTTCGATTTGGGGCGAGACGACGCGGCGGAACAATCCGAAGAGTTGATTCACGCCGCCATGGGAGGGAGCAGCCGTTGAACAAACCACCCATCGACGCCGTTGCCGACACGGGCTTTGTTGTCGCCCTGCTCAATCGCCGCGACAAGTACCACGCTAGCACCAGCAGCGTGTTCCAGCGGATAACGCGCATTTATTTGCCGCAGCCAGCGCTGACGGAAATTGCGTATCTGCTGACCAATCAACTTGATGAACAGGCCGTCGCCAAATTCTTGCGCACGCTTCCGCAAAGCAAGCTACAGGTCATTTCCGCAACGGAGGCTGACCTGGAGCAAACCGCCAACATTCTTACGCAGTATGCCTCCAGCCGCATTGATTTTGTAGATGCGCTCGTCATGTCCACCGCCGAGCGGCTCGATATCGAGACGGTTTTAACCGTCGACTACCGCGACTTCCGCCTCTACCGTCCCCATCACTGCGCCTACTTCACCTTATTACCCGAACAAATTGGGTAAACTTCCCATCAACCTCATCGACGAACTCGTGCGCCAAGCTGAGCTGACGAGTGCGAGCGTGGAGTTCAGCGACGAGATCGGCAGGTTGCCAAAGTCGGGGAGGTGGCGGCGACGCTGCGGTATTAGGCAGCGTTGACATCGCTCTTTAATAGTTGCTGTTGTTCAAACTCAGCTTTGCAACAACAGTTTCTAAAGCTGTATAGAGGTAGCGTCTTGTCCAAGATGCGCGTGAGTTTTCTTCAAAAAAAATTCGCAATAGATCTTCTGCAATTTGTTCAGTAGGTGTGAGCTTACTTAGAGCGCCTAACGCATGCGCTCGAATTCTATACATGGTGTCAGTGTCATGTTCATATACCGAGATGCTTGCAATGCCGTCAGGAGCATATGCTAACCTCAACAATTCATCCTTCACCACATCCTCAGCTTCTTCTAAATTACCCAAAGCTATCAATGCCTCTTCAATTATAGGTACTCCATAGTGAGGATCATCACGAGCGTATTTCACTCGCCAGTTAGTAGAGTCCCCATACTTATCATAATCTTCGTGTAAAGCAATAGCTCGTAAAACTTTAACGGCTTCTCCATTGACTGGACGGACGCGACCTAAAATCTTTACAGCAGGGGCACGCAAATCCCATTCTAAAAGAACGTTCTTTGCAATATCTAAAACAGCATCAAGAAGCCTTGGCTCTGATATATCTAGAGCTGCCAATGCCTCAATCGCGCCAGCACGCAACCAATCTCTAACATCTTCATTCCGTGCCACATTTAGAAGACAGTCCATTGTATCAGGGTCAGCGAATCCAGATTCACCCAAAACTTTTATAGCTTCTTGTACAATCCCAGTGCTATAGTTCGCGCTAGTGCGCGTCTGCATGACTACTTTTATCAAAGGAGGCACAATCTCCGGAAACTTCCCAAGCTTTTGTAATGCGGCCGCAGGCAAAGTGATCCCATAACCACCGTTACTAGTATCCATACATTTTAGCAAGACACGACTTGCTTTTTCAAACTCACCCAATTGCCCGATAGCAGCAATAGTTTCGACATGACCCTCATCGCAAGCTCTTGAAGGCGATACTGGCAGCATATCATACAAAATTTCTTGCGCTTTAGGCCCATTAAACTGCCCTAATAAAAGCGCACCATACCGTCTGGTATCGATATCTAACCCTAACTTGGTAGTCCAGCTCAACAATGTAGATTCAACATCAGTGTTTCTTTTACCCAATGCACTTAAAGCGTCTGCTATGCCTGCATAAACAAAGTAGTCTATGGCACGGCCTTTTGCCATAACAGTGTTTACGTAGAGAAGCAGTTTTTCTATATTGTCTTCATCCGTGACAATTGCGCCCAAAACTTGTGCAGCTCTCCATCTGTTCAACGCAGCATTATCTTCGTCAGAAACGACTTCCAGTAGTTTCAAAGCAGCATAGTGATTTCCAACCAGCCGAGCGAAAATAGAGAAGTATCTTTCTCTTTCTTCATAACTGTGCTCTTGTGCTATTTGTAACAATCTATCGATAATTTTGCACTCCAGTGTTGGATCTAACCCGATTCGGTCTGCAACGATATTTGCACAAAGAATCAAGTTCCGATGAAGAACTGCCTCAAATTTGTCTCGCGTTCTTAAGTCCCAAATGCGCTGCACTACATCATCGGGTACACCATCATAGTCCCCAAGTTGACCAATCAGCAGCAGAATCGGTTCGCGCCAGTGGGCGTCGTGCAGGCGGGGCCAAATTTCCTGCCAGATTTGGTCGGTACCGCCCGCGATGCTGCGGTTCTTGATGTCGCAGGCGGCGAGGTACTCCTGGAAGGTGAGGTGGGGGAAGGTGAAGAGGCGGTCGCCGCTCTCGATCAGCAGACCGGTGCGCCCGCGCACGAGGCGGATCAGCGCGTCGGCCTCTTCGCTGGCGGCGTCCCAATCGTCGGCCAGGCCGAGGCGGGGCATGGCCTGCATAAAGTGAGCCAGCCGCAGCTTGAGGTCGCCCCAGCGGATGACCTGGAGCTTGCCCGGCTCGTCGCTGTGCTCGTGCAGCCAGAAGGCGAGGCGCTCTAGCAGCCGTCGCCGCATTTTATAGAAGGGGCGCTGCTTGTCCGCCAGCGACAGATTTTTGGCGCTGTCCCAGGTTTCGATCAGCGCGCGCACGCACTTTTCGTAGAGCTGGGCGCGCTCGTGGGGCAGATCGGCCTCAACGCGATGGACGAGCGCGATGATGGTCAGCAGCAGCGGGTTGCGGGCCAAATCGCGGATGTGGGCTTCGTGTTCGAGGATGGCGATCAAGTCATCCGTGGCGCGCTCGCGCAGGGCGGGGTCGGTCTCGCGGGCGGCGTACCACTTTTGCACAAAGAGGCGGATGTCGTCGTCCGTCAGCGGCAGCACCGTGCCGTGCTGCCAATCGCGCCGGTCGAGCGCGGCCTCCTGGTAGCCCGCCACGCGCGACGTCACGAGGAAGCGGTTGCGGCCAAAGCGGCTAGCAAGCGTGTGGACGGCGTCGGTCACGTCGCGGCGCTGGCCCGCCGTCCATACCTCGTCCAGCCCGTCGAGGCAGACGAGGCAGCGTCCGTTGGTCAGGGCGTCAGTGAAAAAGGTGGGCGGCAGGCGCAGGTGCAGCCGTTCGTGGGCCTGGCTGTGCAAAAAGTCGAGCAGCGAGTAGTCGCCGTCGCGCTTGTTCAGTTCCGCCGCATATTCGCGCAGCGAGACAAAGATCGGCAGCGGCGACCCGCCGTCGGGGGCGGTGAAGTTGAGTTCGGCCCCGGCCCGCCCCTCGGCGCAGATCACCGTGAGAAATTGCAGCAGCGTCGTCTTGCCCGTACCGGGGTCGCCGAGGATAACGAGCTTGTGGGTCGCGCGCAGCGCCTCGTCGATGTCGAGCCGCCGCGTGGTGGTCACGCGCTCAGGCATCCGCGTGACGAGACGGTTTCCTCGACCGTCTCCAACAAAGTTTTCTTCCCCGTCCACCAAATACTCCGGCTCCAGCGTCTCCACCCGCTGCTCGATGCGCAGCCGCACAAAGAGGTTGTCGACGGTGATGGGCTGGTGCTCCTTCTCCATGGGCAGGCCCACAAAGCGCAGTCGGCTGTGCAGCGCGACCATCTGCTCACGGTACTCCTGCTCGCTGGCGTGCTCGTGGGGCTGGAGGGTCTCGTAGATTTTCTCCAGCGTGTGCAGCGTCTCGTTGTCCAGCAGGATTTCACGGTAGGGCGATTCGTTGACCAGTTCGTCGCGCAGATTGGCGAGTAGATCGCTCAGCACGGTGGCGATGGTCTCTCTGTCGGGGAGGGTCGCGTCGCTTTGAGTGACGACGTTCTCGAAGCGCAGATAGCGCTCGACGGGCCGCGCCAGGGCTAAGGCCGACGGCTCGCGCTTAAACAGCAGCAGCTTGGCCGTTTCCCGACCGAATGCCTCGTCGAGCTTGGCGTTGCCGCTGTTCAATGCGTCGAGCACGAGCGAGGCGTCGGTGTGCTGGGGTCGCGTGTGCGCGTCGGCACGCTGGACGGCGGCGGCGAAGGCTTGCTGACGCTGCCGCGCTTTCTGTTGGCCCACTAACCGCTTGATACTTTCGCCGACGCCTTGATCGACGACGCTGGTCAACAGCGCTTCCGTGCCCTTATAGAGTGTCCAGTATAGCGGAAATTGGGTGATCAACTGAAGCTCGTCCATTGTAAAAATTGCGCCTGTGGTTGCTTAAACGTTCATCCTGCACTACTATAGCAGTAGACCGTATTCAAATCAACAGAGCAGACCATGCTTGTCGAACGTCCGGAGATTGACCAGTTTGCCCGCCGAAACCAAATTCGCAAGCTCTCGCTCTTTGGCTCGGCCCTGCGCGAAAATTTCAACGAGCAAAGCGATCTCGACGTGCTCGTCGAATTTGAGTCGGATGCGCGCGTGGGGCTGCTGCGCTTCGTGGCCATGCAGGACGAGCTGTCGGCGCTCTTTGGCCGAGCAGTCGATCTGCACACGCCCGCCTCGCTCAGCCGCTACTTCCGCGACGAAGTAGTGCAGTCCGCCCAGGTGCTTTATGCTGCCGGAGAGTGATCGCATCCGTCTGCTTCACATGGTCGACGCGGCGCAGTCCTTTGTGGTGGGCAAGGCCCGCGGGGATTTGGAGAACGCACGTTTGCTAACTTCGGCACTCGTGCGCGAGATCGAAATCGTTGGCGAAGCCGCCACGCACCTCAGCCGCGAAACTCGCCGCGCTCATGCGACCATCCCCTGGCGGCAAATCATTGGCATGCGCAATCGCCTCATCCACAGCTACTTTGAAGTCGATCTCGATCTGCTGTGGGTTACCGTTGTCGATGATTTACCACTGCTTGTCGAACAGATCGAAATCATCTTGAGCGACTCATAGCAACTTTTGATACCGCCCCTCGCCGTCTGGGCGTACACGCTGGGCGGCTACCCCGTGCTCAAGAAGTGGCTCAGCTACCGCGACGTGCGCGTGCTCGCCCGCCCGCTGCGGCTGGACGAAGTCAGCGAATTCGCGGGGATTGCGCGCCGGATTGCGGCCTTGCTGTCGCTGGCGGGGGAGTTGGACGGGAATTATGCAAGCTTGGTCGGATCGTGAGTGCAGCGCACGGCGTGAACGCTGGTCGGTTGTTGGCCTTGGTGGACGCCGTGCAATGCACTCGACCACCACGCCGCGAGTGCATTGCACGGTCAAAGGCTTGGCGGCACGCCCTGTCGGACGGCTGACCGTGCGCTGCACTCACGATCCGACCAGCATGCAGTGCACTCGGCTGGCTCGGTTCGTTGGGTACGGGCACGCCATGGCGTGCCCGTACCCAACGAACCGAGTGCAAGGAGCCACTTATGGCCAAGCAAAAATTACCGCGCAACAGCGTCATTCAAAGCAACCAAATCCAGCGGGACGCACACGACGATATCGAGGTTGATTACGTCTCCACGGATTTTGCCAAACAGGCGACGGGCTTTGGTAGCACCAAGCTGCTCAAGTGGGCGCAGACGCACAACGTGCGCCACCTCAAGCATCGCGGCGACTGGCGCTTTCACCAGCGCGACCTGCTGACCGCGCTGCAAAGCGGCCCGCTGCCAGCCCCATCGCTGTCAAATGAGCCAGGTGACAGCGCCTCAACCTGAGCAGTCACGTCTCTCTCAAGAAGCGCTCAGCGGCAGCGGCGGTCAGCGAAAGGGTAAAGCTTTGTCATGTCCATGAGAATGGGCATCCAGGCGCGATCAACGGATGGATGCCCGCGTTCGCAAGCATGACAAGACTCCCCGGTCTCGAATTGGCCGAACCACTTCTTTAGGGTGCGTCGCGGATTTTTGGGCGTTCGACTCCAACCCCTCATTGAGCTCTCGCTGACTACGAGACGGGTGAAGCCCCTTCCCCTCTAGAGGGGAAGGGGTTTGGGGGTGGGGTTCCGGGGGCGATCCCTGGTAGAGTATCCGATCCTCGAAGCTGCCAAAATTCTGCAACGCGTCTCCACCGCCCCACCTGATTTTTAGCCAACGCGGCTGTCGATTGTACAATGCGATATTGATAACCGTTCGCGGCACAAAGGTTTGTGCCGCGTTTCGTTGTGTGGGGTTTTACCAAAACAGAGCTTAGCGGGGCGAACCGATGGCCGAACCGATGGAACAAAACGAAATGGCAGCGCGCGTCAATCGGCTGCTGGCGACAAACGACTTCGACGGCATCGCCCGCTTCCTGCGGCGTCTACACCCGGCGGACAGCGCCGAGCTCCTCACCGCCTTTGATGGCGAGCTGCAGGCCGAGATGGTCGAGCGGCTCAACAGCGAAGAGCTGGCCGAAGTCTTCGAGCAGATGGACGAAGACGACGTGGCCGAGATGGCGCAGGGCATGAACACCGCCGAGCTGGCGGACGTGCTAGACGAAATGGAGCCGGACGCTGCCGCCGACCTCTTGGGCGAGCTGGAGCCGCACGCCGTCGTCGAGCTGCTGGCCGAGATGGAGGAATCGGCGGGCGTCGAATCGCTGCTGGAGTACGCCGAAGACACCGCCGGCGGCATCATGAACCAGGCGCCGCCGTCGCTGCGCCGCTGGATGACGGTCAGCGAGGCGGTGGCCTTTATCAAGCAAAGCTACGAGAGCGAAGACGAGCTCTTCTACCTCTACGTGCTCGACCGCTACGGGCGGCTGATCGGCGTCGTCAACCTGCGGGCCCTGGTGCTGGCCGAGCCGGAGCAGAGCATCGAGGCGATCATGTCGCGCGAGGTCTACTCCGTGCGCGCGCAGACGGATCAGGAGGAGGCCGCGCAGCTGCTGGCCCGCTACGATCTGCTCGGCCTGCCCGTGCTGGACGAAGACGACCGGCTCGTGGGCGTCATCACCGTGGACGATTTGGTGGACGTGCTGGAGGAGGAGGCGACCGAGGACATCTACCGCCTGGCCCAGGTCAGCGAAGAGGCCGAGGTCTTTAGCCCGCTGCCGCGCGCCATTCGCAATCGCCTGCCCTGGCTCTACATCAACATGGGCACGGCGCTGCTCTCCGCCACGGTGATTTCCAACTTCGAGGGCATCATCAACCGGGTGGCGGCGCTGGCGGCCTTTATGGGCGTTGTCGCGGCCCAGGGGGGCAACGCGGGCAACCAGACGATGACGATCATGGTGCGCTCGCTAGCGCTGGGCGAAATCTCCGAGCGCGACGCGTGGCGCGCCGTGCGCCACGAGCTGCTGGTGGGGCTGATCCACGGGCTGCTGCTGGGCATTTCCGTGGGGCTGATTGCGTGGCTGTGGAAGGGCAACCCGGTGCTGGGCGCGATCATCGCCGTGGCCATGTTGTGCAACCTGCTGATTTCGGCCACGGTGGGCGTGCTCGTGCCCTCCGTCCTCAAGCGCCTGGGCATCGATCCGGCGCTGGCCAGCGGCGTCTTCGTAGCCGCTGCACCGCCACGACGGACGTGCTGGGCTACGCGATTTTCCTGGGGCTGGCGACGGCGTTTCTGGCGTGGCTGGTGTAGCGGGCGAGCGCGCGGCGTCCGAAAACGGGCCTCGGCCATTTGGGGTATATTTCGGCGTGGGGGCAGCTTCGGCACAGGGCAACACGGCAGCGGGCGGTACGCCCGACTTCTCCCCCAAACCCCCTCTCCTCAGAGGAGAGGGGGCTTCACCCGACTCGTTATTCACGAACCAACAGCGAGGGGGAGAGGTCGAATGCCCCACAGCACAGATTTGCCGCCAATCTCAAGGACGCCCCAGCTTTTCCCAATGTTGAACCCCGCTTCCAAATCCGCTATACTTTACAGCTATGACCAATCTTTTTGCCGTGGGGGACGTACACGGCCAGTACGACAAACTGATTAGCCTGCTCTACCGCGGGCGGCTCGTAGACACCAAGCTCAACTGGTGTGCGGGTACGTCCACGCTCTGCTTCTTGGGCGACTTACGACAACGCTCTGCTTCTTGGGCGACTTTTTTGACCGCGGGCCGCGCGGCTTCCACACGATGGAGCTGGTGCGCAAGCTGCAAAGCCAGGCCGTCGACGCGGGCGGCGAGGTGGTGGCGCTGCTGGGCAACCACGAGGTGCTGCTGCTGGCGGCACATCGCTTTGGGCAGGATGCGCTAGCGGGTTGGGGGGGAACGTTTCAGAACGTTTGGCTGCGCAACGGCGGCGTGGAGGAGGATTTGTCCCAGCTCCAGGATGAACACCTGGCGTGGCTTACCACGCTGCCCGCCGTGGTTACGCTGGGCCGCGATCTCTTTCTCCACGCGGACGCCACCCTTTACCTCGACTACGGCGACGGCGTCGACGAGATCAACCAGGCCTTAACCGACATTCTCCAGGGCGGCGACATCCATGCGTGGGACGGGCTGCTGAACGCCTTTAGCCAGCGCATGGCCTTTGCGGACGAGCGCACGCTGGAGCGCGCCCGCCGCCGCGCCAACCCCGGCGCCACCCGGTCGACCGCGCCCGAGGACAGCGCCAAAATCACCGACAGCCACGATGCGGCGTCGGCCAACCGAGCGCTGGTCGAGCACTATCTCAAGCGCTTCGGCGTGCAAAAAATCATCCACGGCCACACGCCCATTGCGCGCATCATCCACTGTGCACCCGAATCGGTGCGCTCGGCGCTGATCTACGCCGACGGCCGCTGCGTCAACGTGGATGGCGGGCTGTACATGGGCGGCCCCGGCTTCGTCCACCGCGTCGCCGCGTGACGCCGGTTTGCGGAGTGGAGTCTACAGCGCCGAACCAGGATCGCGGGTAAACTGAGACAGTTCGCGAGCCGCCACGATATGGAGCGGGTATTCGCAACGGAGCGGGCATTTGCAGAGGCGAACGGGCCTGCCCCCCAAAACAACATTGCAAAGGAAAATCATGGCTTACCAAATCCAATACCGCGACGCCGACCTCGATCACGATTGGGAATCGATGAACAACAGCGGCGACAACCTGGGCACGATGCAGGCCGCCGTCGATGAGCTAATCGAGACGGCGCAGATGCGCGATATTACCCAAACGTATCGCCTGGTCGATGAGGCGGGTAGCGTTGTGTACGCGCCCGACGGCCCCCGAGGCGTCCAGGCCGACGGCTCGAATAGCTTGATGTGAGCTACACGTTATCCCTTCCAGCCTCTCCCAATGTGGGAGAGGAGCCGATGCTTCGTTGATCCAGTCGCGCTCCCTCCCTAAGTTGGGGAGGGCTGGGGTGGGGTTTTTAGCCAATCTGCCCACCAAATTTGTAGGATTATTCGTTCCATGCTCCGTGTGGGATGCTCTGTAGGACGCTATGCATTCGGAGAGAACGTAGGCGTCCAGCAATGAGGAGTGTGCGCGCCCTCGTGCGCACGGGCTAACGAGATTACCTAATCAGTTCCGTAATCTGCTGTGCTGGGCCACCACGGCAGAAACAGCCTGGTGTTCTGTTAAGGCTAAAATGATAAGAGTTGTCGGCGGTTTGCTTCGGCAGGCTCAGCAGAACTGCAACCGCATGGTCGTGACCTACCTCTTCGCACGGGTCTAGCGAAGGGGTAGACTGTGATTGCGCAGCTAAAAGCAGCGTCTACCGTGCTCATCAAATCACGCTTGATAAGACATTGGGTTTCGTTGACATTTTGCTGGGAGGGCTTGAAGGGTAAGTCGAGCGCGCCCTCATCCCCAGCCCTTCTCCCAGGATGGGAGAAGGGAGCCAACCTCTCCCCTCTCCCACGGTGGGAGAGGGGCCGGGGGTGAGGGCCACTTTCCAACTGTCAACGGAACCTAGGCAAGCCGCCTAAACGAGCAAGCCCCCCAGCCCCAGCGCGGCCACCTCCTCATCGCTCAACCGCTCGCCCACCAGCAGACGCGGCAGCACGCTATCCACCACGTTGCGCGCCGGGCTGCGCGCACAGCCCGGCGCACAGAGCACCGGCGTCCCGTTCCCCGCAAAGGCCACCACCAGCAAATTCCCCGGATCGACGGGCGCACCGTTTACCGTCACCGCCGCGCCCGCCCGGCGCAGCGCGCGCGGAATCAAATCGTCCACGTCCATGATCGACGTTTGACCTACGATAATGAGGAAGTCGTAATCGCTGCTCAACCGGGCGGTGGCCCCAGCGACGGCGGCTTCATCCTGCGCGGCGTAGGCAAGGTGGACAAGCTCGCTGCCGAGCGCGCGCAGGCGGTCGCGCGTGGGCGGCTCGAACTGCGCGCGGAGCCGCGCGTGGCCGGCGGGATCGCCCACCACGAGCAGCGCCGCGCGCCGCGCAAAGAGCGGGCGCAGCAGCCAAAGCGGCGCGGGCTGGCTCACCAGCGCCACGGCTTGGTCGAGCACCGATTGGGGAATTGCGTAGGGGATAATCTTCAGCGTGGCGACCTGGCGCGCGCGGGGCGACGTTGAGGCAGCGGCGGCGAAGAGGCCGGGGGGAAAGACGGCGTGCTGCGGAGCCGTCGCCAGCGTGACGCCGGGCAGCCGGTTGAGCGCCAGCAGCCGCTCGGCGTCGGCGAAGAAGACGCTGGGCGCATCGGCGAAAAAATTGACGCGCCCGCCCACGCCCTTTTTGGCGCCAACGTGCTCTGCGTGCAGCGCCTCGCTGATTTGCCGCGCCGCCTCATCCTCCCACACGTCTGGATCAGCCGGGTTCGCCGTGGGCAGGGCCACCTCCACCGACTCGACGCCCAGGGCCCGCAGCTGATCGAGGTGGGCGGCGGTGAGGCGCACGCCCTTGCGCAGCACGCGCCGCCCGGCCCCGCGCGCGCCGCCACGCTGCACACCACCAGCGGGCGGGCCGTCGCCGCGGATAATGTTGTGGAGCAGCACGTGCCCCTCGGCGGCGGCGAGCGGCAGGCGTTGGATTTTCATGGGGAGGGATGAGAGGAAGTTCAGCCTGCGGGGGTAGGGGCACGCCATGGCGTGCCCCTACCCCCGCAGGGCTGAACTGTTAAGCAAGTGCGTTCAGCGCCTGCACAAACTCCTGGGTAAAGGGAATGGCGAGCAGCTGGGCCAGCAGCGCCAGCAAAATCACCAGAAGCACGGCGCCGACCACCATAGTGACCAGCACGTACTGCGGCGAGAGCGCCTTTTGCATAAAGTCGTTGCGCATGTCGCCCGCCACGTCGCGCGCCACGCGGGCGGCGACTTCGTTGGCCGAAGGGCCCGCCACGAGCGGCTTCTCCGGCGATTCCCGCTCAAAGGCCAGCGAATTGGGTGAATCATCGCGATCGATCACGGTCACGTCGCCTGAGTCGCTGGCGCTGGGCGTGGGGCCGGTGTTGCTCGTCATCTGGCCAGTTTTGGTGTCGTACACGATGGTTTGCCCAGCGGACGTTCCACTCGATATAGGTTGATCCGATGTAGATCGATCCGATGTGGGCTGATTTGGTTGGTCGGACATGTAAACTCCTGTTGGTTCTGCGGTCGTTGCCGCGGCTTGTGACGTGGCGCCGGTCGTGGCGGGCTGCTGCGCCGCCACCCGCGCCTGCACCTGTTGATCTAACGTTTCCAATCCCTGGCGAATAATCGAGCGCGCCGTGCTCTCGATCAAGCGCTGGCCCACGCCCGCGATCCGCCCGCCGACCTGCACCTCGCCGGCATAGGTCATCAGCGTATCCTCGTCCACCTGCTCCAGCTTGACGTTGCCGCCGCCGTTGACAAAGCCGGGGCCGCCCTGTCCGTTGACGCTCATGTGGTAGGTGCGGGGCGGCTCCACGTCGGTGATCTCGATTTGGCCGTCAAAATTGCCCTGCACGGGGCCCACGCGCACGTTGAGCGCGGCTTCGTACTCGTTGTCGCTGAGCCGGTGCAGCTTTTCGCCGCCGGGCAGCGCCGTCGCCAGCGCGTCCGGGTCCATCAACGTCTCCCACACGATTTCGCGCGGCGCGTCGGTAAAGGTATAGCTTCCTTCGATATTCATTGTGGTTTCCCCGTTGCAGAGATTGGTAATTAGTAGTTGGAGATTAGTTGCTCTGTCCAACTGCTCAATCTCTAATCTCCAATCTCTCACCGCTAAATTTATTGCACGCTGGTCGACGCCGCCTCGCGCTGCCGCTGCACTTCAAAGGCCACCACCGCCGTCGCCGCCACCGTGCCCAGCGATTGGGCAAAATCACGCCCATAGGGAATGGCCAGCCGCAGATCGGCGCGGCGCAGAAACGAGCGGGTAATGCCGCGCCGCTCGCCGCCCAACACAAGAAAAAGCGGCTGGGCAAGATTGGCCCCGTGCAGCGGCTGCGCCCGCTCGCGCGCGGTGCAGGCCACAGCCAGCCCCTGCGCTTGAAAAAAATCCGCCGCCTCGTCCACCGATTCCGCCACCGCCACCGCCACGTGCTCCGATGCCCCCGCCGAAGCCCGTGCCACCGTCCCCGCCGCGCTCAGCCAGCTGCGCGGCCGCACCACCAGCCCATCGGCGCCCGCCGCGTAAAGTGCCCGCACGGCCTGCCCAAAATTAAACGGATCCTCGATGCCGTCCAGCATGGCGATGAAGGGCGCGTGGGCATTATCGTTGGCCGCGCTTTCCAGCAGCGATTCCAGCGCGACCAAGCGGCGCGGCCCAGCCAGCGCGATCACGCCGCCGTGGCTCTGGCCGCTGACGTGCTGCTCAATCGCCGCGGCCTCCACGTGGGCCACCTGTACGCCGCGCTCGCTTGCGGCCCGCTCGATTTGAGCAGCCGTGTAGCGCTGGCTGCGGCGCGCGTTGCGGCCCAGCGTGCGCAGCAAAATCTGCTCGATGGGCCGGCTGTCCGCCTCCAACGCAGCCAGCACAGAGACGTGCCCTTCAAGCACGCTCCGCTCCTCGGCGGTTGCCTCGGCAGCAAAATCGGCGTCGGGGTTGGGAGAGGGATCGATGGGTGGAGATTCGTTCATGGCGCACGCTATCCGCCTATTTTCACCGCAGAACCCTGCCTTGTCAAACGGGGTGGCTGTTTAGGTGCGTTTCAGTTTGGAGGCGAAGCCCCGTCGGCAGGGCGTTCGACCTCTCCCCCTTGCTGTTGGTTCGCGGGTAATGAGTCGGGTGAAGCCCCCTCTCCCATTCTGCTTACCTTTACCCACAAGTAGGAGGAGGGAGCAGCAAAGCGGGGAGGGCAGAGAAGAACCCCCATCCCCGGCCCTTCCCCCGACATCAGGGGAAGGGTGACTGGTTGATGAAACGGTCGTAAAGTAATTGCCTTGCTTTGTTTATCGAGCGGACGATGTTACAGAACAGTCGCAGAATTAACGAGTCGACAGAAGCCCCCTCCTTGCTGGCGGGGAGGGGGTTGGGGGTGGGGTTTTGCCTGGCCTGCGATGCGCTGAGCCTCGGTGGCGACTTGTGGGTAAAGTTAAGCCTCTGAGGAGAGGGGGTTTGGGGGAGAGGTCTGGTGGGCCGCACCCTGCCATGTTGCCTGTGCCGAAGCTGCCCATAAACTGAAGTACATCCGGCTGTTCGACGAGCTTACGCGCGCTGAAAGGCAACGCCTGTGTGGGAAACCTGACGAGTCGTTCACCAGGAAGGTGGTACAACGGATGGGGCGATGGTATGATGCGGCGGTAATCACCGGGCTCGCGTTGAGCGGCGTGGACATTGGGCTGATCACGCCCAACCTCAACGTTTGGCTGATCAACCGCACGCCCGCGCCGCTGCGCGGTCGCGCGCTGGGCTGCTTTGCCGCGGCGATTCTTCTCGGCCAGTTTATGTCGCCCTTTGTTAGCCAACCGCTCAGCCGCGCCTTCACGCTTGGCCGTTAGGAGACGCAGGAGCGTCTCAACAGGCGTTCCCACGCAGAGCGTGGGAACGAGGAAAACGAGCAAAAGGACAGCCATGACGCAAATCGACCAATCCTACCTGCGCGATCACCAGTACCGCGACGCCTCGAACCTCGACGCGCGCATTGCGCTGCACCGCCGCTTCAGCACCAACGACTACCCCTTCACCCGCTGGGAATTCGACCACTACGTCGACCCCGCGGCGGGATTGCCGGAGCGCGCCCGCGTGTTGGAATTGGGCACGGGGCCCGCCACGCTCTGGCGCGAGAACCTGCCCCGCGTGCCCAGCGGCTGGTCGATCACGCTGACGGATTTGTCGCCGGGAATGCTGGAGGAGGCGCGGCAGAATTTGGGCGACGCCGCCGAGCGCTTCAATTTTCAGGAAGTAGACGCGCAAGCTTTGCCCTTTGGCGACGAAGCCTTTGACGCCGTGATCGCCAACCACATGCTCTACCACGTGCCGGATCGCCCGCTCGCGATCCGCGAGATCGCGCGCGTGCTTGGGCCGGGCGGTCGGCTCTTTGCGGCGACCAACGGTAGTGGACACGTACAATTTTTGCGTGATCTGCGGAAGAAGTTTGGCCGAGAGGATTGGTCGCGCGTGAGTTCGAGAGAGTTTACGCTGGAAAACGGCGGGGAGCAACTTGCGCCTTTCTTTGTACAGATTGAGATTGATCGGTTTGAAAGCGCGCTTCTGGTAGATGAAGTCGAGCCGCTGGTGGCTTACGTGCAGTCGATGGAAGAAGACGCGCGGGAGACAGCGGTCGCTACGGCGCTGCGGGCCTTTGTCGAGCAAGAGATGGCGGCCCGCAACGGCACGATTCGGATCGAGAACAACACGGGAATGTTTACTGCTCGCAAGTGAGCGAAGCGGTGCTTCGCGCTACGCCACCCGCTGGGCGCGCGGCAGCGTCACGATAAACGTTGCGCCTTCACCGGGCTGGCTGCGGGCCGTGATCGTGCCGCCGTGGCGCTCGACCACCTTGCGGCAAATCGCCAGGCCCATGCCCGTGCCCCGGTACTCGCCGCGCCCGTGCAGCCGCTGGAACGGTTGGAAGATGCGATCCAGGTACTTTTCGTCGAAGCCAATGCCGTTGTCCGCCACGCAGAGATGGTGCAGGACGTGCCCATCTTGAACAATTGTCTCTTCGCAGTAGACGCGCACGGTGGGCGATACCGTGGGCGATACCGTGGGCATACAGCGGGCGACGCATCTACTCGGCGAAAGCGCAGGGCATTGGCAATTAGATTCTGAAAGAGCTGGCGCATCTGCACGGGGTCCGCCTCAATCGCGGGCAGCGGCTCCACCGTGACCTGCGCGCCGCGCTCGGCGATGCGCACCTCCAGGTCCCGCAGCACGCTCTGCACAATGGCGTAGAGGCTCACTTCGTCAAAGGGCTGGCTGTGGGTGGAGATGCGCGACAGCGCGAGCAGATCGTTGATCAGATTGCTCATGCGGCGCGCGGCGTTCTGCATCCGCTCGACGTAGTCGAGCGCGGTGGCGTCGTCGCTCGTTTGCAGACGGCGCTGCACGCGGTCGCCAAAGGCGGTGATTTTGCGCAGCGGCTCCTGCAAATCGTGGGAGGCGACGTAGGCAAACTCCTCCAGTTCGCGGTTGCTGCGCTCCAGCTCCGCCGTGCGCTGGGCCACGCGCTGCTCGAGCGATTCGTTGAGCGCGCGCAGCTTTTGCTCGGCTGCGCGCGCCTCGCGAAAGAGCCGCGCGTTGTCGATGGCCACGGCGGCACGCTGGGCCACCTCCTGCACAAAGGCGACATCGCGTTCGCCGTAAAGCCGCTCCTGCTCCCACACCAAGCTAAGCACGCCCAGCGTTTCGCCCTGCGTCCGCAGCGGCACGGTAATGGCGGAGTGCGGGTGCATCGCTTCGATAAGCTCGCGCTGGGCCGGGGTTGGCGCCACGTCATCCAAACTTGCGCTGGTGAATTCACCAAACAGATAGGGCTGTTGCGTAAAGGCACGATACTGCGCTTGACCCTGCGGCAGCGCTAGATAGCGCGCGTGCAGCTGTCGGATCGTCTCCGTGCGCGCGGCCTCGGCGTGGGCAAAGGCGGCAACCGTTAAGACGTTGTCCGAGTCAAACACGTCCACCGAACACCAGTCGGCATAGCGCGGGACCACCAGCTCGGCCACCTGCTGCAGCGTGGCCTCAAAGTCGGTCGCGTTGACAAAGAGGGTGCTGGTTTCGGCAAAAAATTGCAGCTGCTCCCGCGCTTCGCGGCGCGCGGCTTCCAGCTGACGCAGCTGCGTCAACTCGCGCGTCATCACGCTGACGGCGTCGACCGTGTGGTTCTGGTTGAAGAGCGGGTAATAGTCGATGGCCCAGCGCTGCGGCGAGGGCTGGCCGTTCAGCGCCTCGCCCTCTACTTCGTGGTTGATAATGGGGTCGCCCGTTTTCAGCACCCGCTGAATCTTGGGCACGAGCACGGAGGCCGCCCGCGGCACAACCTCGTCCAGCCGACGGCCCACGTGCGCCTCGATGCTCAACCCGTTTGCCCGCGCAATGTGGCGGCTGACGTAGGTGTAGCGCAAGTCGCTGTCGACAACGCAGAGGTAAATTGGGGTGTTTTCGTAGAGCGCCTTGAGCGGATCAGGAAGTTGGAATGAATTTCCAGCAAGCATGGTAGACGCTTCGTGCTCGACGGGTCTCATGGGCGGGTGTCACAGGCAGGTGTTGGCAAGTGGCCACTAGATTCCGTTGACATTTCACTGATGGTCTGAATCTGGGTGATTCGCAGCGCCCCCATCCCCAACCCTTCCCCCACGTGTAGGGGAAGGAAGCCTCCTGCTCCCCTCTCCCGAGATGGGAGAGGGGCCAGGGGTGAGGGCCGAATTGTTAGTCAACGAAACGCTAGACCGACGGAATCACAAACTTGACCACGGCGATAAAGTGGCAGGCCGTGCCGCCAATGACGAAAAGATGCCAGATGGCGTGGTTGAAGGGCAGCCGGTGCCAGAGAAATGGAATCACGCCCAGCGTATAGGAGAGCCCGCCCGCGGCCATCCACGCCAGCCCCTCCATCCCCATGTGGCTGACCATCTCGCGCAGCAGCAGCACCGAGAGCCAGCCCATCACTACATAGATTGCGGTGGAGACGCGGGTAAAGCGATCCGTGAAGAAGGACTTGATGCTGGCGGCGGTCAGCGCCAGCCCCCAAATCACCCCAAAGAAAATCCAGCCCGCCGCGCTGCGCATCTGCACGAGCAGGAAGGGCGTGTACGTGCCCGCAATCAACATCGAAATGCCGATGTGATCCATCGCGTGGAAGACGCGCTTGACGGGTGCAGCGGGAATCGCGTGGTAGAGCGTGGAGGCCAGGTACAAAAAGACCATCGTCCCCCCAAAGACGCTCACGCCCGCCACGCGCCACGCGTCGCCGGACATCGTCGCCCACATTACCATCAGCACCAGCCCCGCAATCGCCAGCGCCGCGCCGATGCCGTGCGTAATGGCGTTCGCAATCTCTTCGGCCAGCGTCTGCCCCGGCTTCATTTTCACCTGTATATCTTCTAAAGTCATAAACCAAAAATCCTAAACTGCTTTTTCAGGGCGAAGCTGGCCCGGTGGCCAAGATTTGTTCGCCAAACTATTCTGTCCTACATGACGATTTTAGCACGGCGGAGTTGCGGTGGGGTTTCTAATACGTTTCTATTTGGGAGGCCAATGAGGCGACAGACCAATCGTCGGTTTTAACATCCACCCATGTAACCGTCAACGAAGCTGGCGCAATCGACTCAACTCGCTCCCTCCTCGTCGTGGCTCACCAAATCAATCACCACCGCCGCCGCCAAAATGGTCACATCATCCTCGCCGTCGACAATGTCTACGCCGTAGGAATCGCGGAGAGAGAAGAAGCGCTTGGAAACCTGCGCCACCCGTCGCCCGCCGCGCTGAAATTCGTAGTTGTAGTCGAGAAAATCACCGTGCACCGAGTAATCATCCGGGCCGGGCAGGTCAACGGTATATTTGTCGCGAAAGAGAGTGATGTTCTTGACGATGCGGGCCTTGAACTGCTCGTTGCGGTCATCGTCGAAGCGGTGGATTTCGTAGGCGGGGCGCAGCGAGATGATTTTTTGGCGAATCACCGCCAGCTCGTTGCCGCCGGCGTCCTCCAGCGACAGCTTGTCGCCGATGGAAAAGAGCTTTCCCGTAACGCGAAAGGCCTCGCGACCGCGGCTGTCCTTGATGTAGAAGCTGTCGCGCAGGCTCCAGATTCGCTCTTTGAGTTGGTAGCGCATGAAAGTCTCCTGGGATTTTTTAATGGATGACGGTTATTCTCTAACTTAGCTTGCACCAACGGCGTGAGTAAATCCGTGTTGGATGTGCGACGCACCTGGGAAGGTGTGTCGCACGGTATGCCGAATCTTACCTGCACAATTGGTATTATTCTCTGTACAATGCGCGGAAACAGAATTTGGCGCAGCAAGGTACTTTCCCTTTGCTTGGGTTGGTCTAACGGCAGCCTCCAAGCCGAAGCGCACCTCTTCTGCAGGTGCGTTTCAGTTTGGGGCGAATCCGCGTCGCCGGGGCGTTCGACCTCTCCCCCTCGCTGCTGATTCGTGGGTAACGAGTCGGGTGAAGCCCCCTCTCCTCCGAGGAGAGGGGGTTTGGGGGAGAGGTCTGGCGGGCCGCGCCCTGCCATGTTGCCCTATGCCGAAGCTGCCCCAAACCGAAATGCACCTCTCTTCTGCCACGCGTTAATGACGCAGCAAAATTCTGTGGTACAATCAAATAATTCTATCACCGCGTTGAAAGACGGATTCTTCCGACGTGGTTCTATTACCAGCCCATGCTCAACCATCCCACTCCCCATGATTCGAGCGCGCCGACCCTGGCGCTGCACCACCTTTCCGTCCGCTACGGGCCAACCGTCGCCCTGGACGATCTGAGCTTTACCGTGGAGCCGGGGGCACACGTGGCGGTGGTCGGCCCCAACGGTGCGGGCAAGAGCACGCTCTTCAACGTCGTCGCGGGGACGATTGCGCCCGCGCAGGGGAAGGTCGACATTTTTGGCAGCCAGCCACAGCGCCACATCTGCATCGGCTACGTGCCGCAGCGCAGCCAGATCGATGCGCGTTTTCCCGTCTCGGTGTGGGATGTGGTGATGATGGGGCGCGTGGGCCAAATCGGCTTTTTTCGACGCGCCCGCGCGGTGGACCGCGAAGCCGTGGCGTCCGCGCTGGAGCAGGTCGACATGCTCAATTTGCAGCGGCGACAGATTGGCGAACTCTCCGGCGGGCAGCAGCAGCGCGTCTTCCTGGCGCGCGCGCTGGCCCAGGGCGCGGAGCTGCTCCTGCTGGATGAGCCGCTGAGCGGGCTGGATGCGCCCAGCCAGGAGGCCATCCTCTTGCTGATTGCCAGCCTGCGCGGCCAGCCCATCACGGTGCTCACGGCGACGCATGATTTGAACCAGGCGGCGGAACACTTTTCACACGTGATGTTGCTCAACCGGCGGCTCATCGCCTACGGCGCACCGGCTGACGTGCTGACGGCGCAAAATTTGGCCGCGGCGTACGGCAACCACCTGCACGTGCTGCCCAGCCGGAACGGCGCTTCGCTCACCGTGCTCGCCGATTCCTGCTGCGACGAGGGGGCACCGCCAATTCTGATGACTGGCAAAGCAGTGGGATAATCAGGTGGAGAATTCTACATTTGGTATAATGCTGCGTAGATTATGGTATTCGGGTTCATATTGTTAATAGACACGTCGAGGGGTTGTAGAGACAATGAGCACAATTACACTGGAAAACGACAAGCTACGCGCCGTGGTCGAGCCTGCGCTGGGGGCGAGCGTGCTGGCCTTTTTTGCCAAACGGGGTGAAGAAGAGGAGGCGACCTGGCTGGCTATCATGCCCGATTCATGCAGCGATGACGTCAACCTGAACGCGTCCAGCTTTTTGATGATTCCCTACTCGAATCGCATCGAAAACGGGCGCTTTACCTTTGAGGGCAAGACCTACAGTTTAAGCGACAGCAACAACGACGCCAACGGCCACGCCATCCACGGCGACGTGCGCAAGCGCCCCTGGGACGTGCTGGAGCGGCGGGCCGATTTTGTGCGCTGCACCTTCGATTCAAGCGAGTTTGATTACGAAGACGAGACGCCCGTTGACTGGCCGTGGCCCTTTGAGGCGCAGGTGGAGTACGCCGTCGAAGGCAACGTCTTTACCTCGCGCTTAGCGCTTTGGAACCGCGGCGAGACGGCCATGCCCGCGGGCTTTGGCTGGCATCCCTACTTTCGCCGCTCGCTCACGCAGGCGGAAGAGCCCGTCAACCTACAGCTGCCCATCGACGCCGTCTACCCCGATGCCAACAACGACCGCATTCCCTCCGGCCCGCCGCAGCCGCCCGCCGACAACCAGGATTTCCGCCGCGAGCGCACGCTCGACCCGGACAATCTGCTCGACATTTGCTGCGCGGGCTACAGCGGCGGCGGCGCGATCACGTGGCCGCAAAGCAAGCTGCGCCTGCGCTACCGCTGCAGCGAGGCGTGCAGCCACCTCGTCCTCTACAACCCCGACGATCCCTACTTCGCCGTCGAGCCGGTAACCAACGCCAACAACGGCGTCAACCTGCTGGCGCAGGGAGAGCCAACCAGCGGCGTCGCAACGCTTGCGCCGGGCGAAAAGCTGGCGGCGACCTTTGAGATCGTTGTAGAGATGCTGTAGGTAAGCGCAGCTATCAAGAAACGCTCAGAGAGCGTAGTTCACTAGAGGAATCAGCATTTGTCATTCCCGCCCCCGCCTCCGCGAGGGTAAACTCCGGCGGGAATCCATGCTGGACCAACGAACAGAGCGCGCGAACGCCCAAGCCCGTTTCGTAACCTCTGCTTACGCCTGTGTTTGGTCGCTTGCAGCCCCGCGTTGTAGATACGGTCTTTCAGCTTTGGCAAAGCGTACGGATATTTGGCAATTGCACGGCTGCAAGCCGCACCTACAATTTCAGTTAAATTACGTCGACAAGCAAAAACTCAACCTACAAAACGGGAGAAATCTCATGGACCAAACCTTTCGAGAAATCGCCGACTACGCCGTCTCAACGCAGACCGACAAGATGCCGCTGCGCATGATTTCGGATTTTACCAACAATATCGAAGAGCGCGACGCCTACCAGACGCAGGCGCTGGTGATCCGCCAGCTCGTCGAGCGCGGACGAATGACCGTGGGCCACAAAATTGCGGCGACGAGCGAGGCGGCGCAGCAGTCGCTGGGGCTCAATGCGCCAGCCTACGGCGTGCTCTTTGAGGATTTTGAGATTGAGAACGGCAGCACGGTTTCCGTGGGCGAGTTGATTGCGCCGCGGCTGGAGTGCGAGATTGCCTTTTTCCTCAAGGAAGATTTGGAGGGGCCCGGCGTAACTCCCGAAGACGTGCTGGCGGCAACCGAGGCCATCGCGCCCGCCTTCGAGCTGGTCGACCTGCGCACGCCGCAGACGGCAGGCTGGCAGACCGGACGCGGCGAGGTGATCTGCTACAACGCCTTTGCCAGCGGCTTTGTGATTGGCAGCGAGCGCGTCGCGCCCGGCGATGTCGATTTGACAACGCTGACCTGCGTGCTCTCGCGCGACGGCGAGGAAATTTCGCGCGGCACGGGCTCCGCCGTGCTCGGCAATCCGCTGATTGCGATGGAGTGGCTGGCGAACAAGCTGGGCGAAAACGGCTACCGGCTCAAAGCGGGCGAGCTCATCATCACCGGCACGATCACGCCGCCGCTGGCCGTCGAGGCAGGAGAGACATATGAGGCCTCGTTCGAGGGGCTGGGGAGCGTGTCGCTGTCGTTTGGGGAGTGAGCGATGCCAACAACAATTGGCGCAGTTGGAGTAGAATTCGTAGACAACATTCTGTTTGTTCAACTGAAGGATGGTCGCAGAATTGGACTGCCCCTGTTTGAAATTCTCTGCCTCCGATGGCTAGCCGACGCAACATCCGAACAGCGCGCAAACTGATCGCTTGAGCCGGGTGGCTATGCTGTCTACTGGGAAAATTTAGATGATGGCGTTGAGGTTGGTCATCTGTTGAGCTTACAGCAGGTCGATGCAAACGTTTAACTGCCCATACCTTCGTGCGCAGGTCGAATTGACTGACGAGCGTGCTAAACACATTTCGGATCAGCATCCAAGATTTGGCCTCTGAATCGATGGAGCGAATTGCGGAAACGCTGCAAGCACCGGACAAAGTTCGGCGGGATGAACGTTTTCCGGAAACACGGCTGTTCTCACGCTGGTTCGACGATGTGCGCAAGGGTAAGCACATCATTGTTGTCGTGGTTTCAGATTCACAACCGGAAGAGCGACATTGGATCGTCACCGCCTACATGACGCGGCTGCTGAGACAAGGAGCAACTGAATGGAAGCGCAGTTAACAATCGAGTACGACCAAGTTGGCGACATTCTCTACTTGGGGAAAGGTTCTCTCTATCCAGAGCAAGAGTCGGAAGAATTGGATTACGGCGTCGTCGCACGGCTGAACCCGGAGACGCGCGAGGTTGAGAATTTGGAAGTGCTCTTCTTTTCACAGCGCTCGGCAGATCACAACATCTTTCAGTTGCCCATTCTCGCTGAGTTTCGTCTGCCAGCAGAATTGTTGCCGCATTGAGTATCGCACGGTGAACAAGAAGCGCGGCATGATGCCGCGCTTCTTGTTTGGCAGGTTTGTCCCTACCCCATCATCGGCTCGGCGACCAGCGCCTCCACTTCTTTCTTCTCCTCGCCCTTGGCACAGCCACCTTCCCCGCTCGCCCGCACGTGGGGATCGGCCAAATCCTCCAGCCCCTTAAACGCAAATGGGTCCTTGCCCGCGACCATCACGATGTCGCGGTAGTCGGCCAGCGCCATGCGCCGGTTGTCCGGCACGCGCCAGGGCAGCAGCGACGAAGCGCTCATGTAGTGGTTGACGAGCACGCGCCGATAGCCGCTTTGGGCTTTGTTAGGCAGTGAGCGGTGCAGCAGGTAGCCGTTGAAAAAGACGATGCTGCCCGCCTTCACCTCGACGGGAATCGCGTCGTCGTCGCTGTAGGGAAATTCGTGCGAAGAATCTGCACAATCAAAGCGCGGGTCTTCCCGCTGGTGCATGGGCCAGAGGATGCCGGGCTTGTGCGAGCCGGGGATCACCCACAGGCAGCCGTTTTCGACGGTTGCATCATCGAGCGCGATCCAGCCGCCCGCCAGCGAGCGATCGCGCGTGGGGATAAAGTCTTCGTCCTGGTGCCAATCCTGCCCCGGCTTGCCCGCCGCCTTGATAAAGAGCATGGACTGCATACACTTCACGTCCGGCCCGATAATTTGCGTCAGCGTCTCCACCATTTTGGGGTGGGCGAGGTAGCGCTCCATCAGCGGCGAAATTTTGTGGGGAAAATGAATGCAGAGATAGCGGCGCAGCACGTCGGCATCGGCTTCGCCGGCGGCAGCGGGATCGACGCCGCGCACGTCGCCCAGCTCGCCGCGGCAGACGCGCGTCGTCTCGTCGCGCAGCTCCTGCACTTCGTCCGGCGCGAGCGCGTTGTCGACGACGAGATAGCCATGTTCCTGGTAGAAATCTGAAAAATTCATGAGCAACTCCTTCTGTAGAGATTTCATTTCAACAATGACAACATCGTTCAGCGACAGCTTAAGCGTCTCGGCCATGCGCATCGGCACAAGTTGTCGATGGGTTCAGCGCAAGTTCATGGTAGCACAAGGCAAAGTAACGAGCAATCGTCATATTGCAGCAGATCCAGATTTAAAGATTTTAGCCGCGAATAAACGCAGATTCACGCAGATGTTTCAGAAACAGTAAATCCAATCTGCGTTTACCCGCGTTCATCCGCGGTTTCAAATTCTGAATAGAGAATTGCACCCTTCAGATGCGAGCGGGTTGAAGTCGTTGGGCGGGAGTGCTATACTGTGCCCACAGCAGGGCGCAACTCAGTTAAACACGCCCTCACGCGCAGAAACCTTTTATGCTGGAGCACGCTCGCCATGTCCCGAATGCCTTCCAACCGCGGTGGCCAAAGCTTTATTGAATACGCCCTGATGATCATCCTGTTCGCCATTGTCCTGCTCTCGATTTTGCTGATCCTGGGCGACGATCTGCGCGTCTTTCTCAACGACCTTTTTCTGCGCTTCCTGCCGTCGACAACGAGCGCGCTGCTCGACGCCTGGCTCAGCGTGATTTAACCAAAGTCGCCATGACGCTTGCCCCGCTCTTTGCCACTCTCACCGACCTGCTCTTCCCGCCAGCCTGTGCGGGCTGCGGGCGCTTGGGCGAAACGCTCTGCGCGGCGTGTGCCCAGGCCGTGCAGCCCATCAGCGGGCCGATGTGCGAGCGCTGTGGTCGCCAGCAGTTGCGACCAGTTCCCCGCTGCTCGCTCTGCGCCGATCAGCAGCACATCGTTGCCATTCGCGCCGCCGCCGTCTACGCCGAGCCGCTGCGCAGCGCCATCCACGCACTCAAGTACAGCCATCGACCTGAACTCGCTGCTCCCCTGGCCCGCTATCTTGCGGCGACAGTTACTTTGCCCGAATGGCGCGAGATTGTGCCTCGCCTCGACGGCGTCGTGCCCGTGCCGATGGTCGCCACTCGCGAAGAGGAGCGCGGCTACAACCAGGCGGTGTTGCTCGCCCGTGCCTTTTGCGGGCAAACAAAGCTGCCCTTGCGCGAAACGTGGCTGACGCGCATCCACTTCGAGCGCCAGCAGGCCGGCTTGAACGCCCGCGAGCGTCGGCTCAACGTACTGGATGCCTTCGCCGCGTCGACGGCCGTGCGCGGCCAAACGCTGCTGCTGGTGGACGACGTCTACACCACCGGCTCGACGCTGATGGCCTGCGCCCAAGCGGCGATGCAGGCCGGGGCGCACGCCGTCTATGGGCTCGCCCTCTCGCTGCCGACTTCGCTGCAGGCCGATTCGCCCCAACGAGCGGCGCTCCTTCCAGATGCCGCCCAGCCGGAACCCGTCGCCGTACCCATCTCGTTATAACTCGGCAGGCGGCTCTTCATCCTCGCCATCGACAGCGCGGGGCACAGAGTCGCCGCCGCATTTTCTACTTTTTACAGGAGGTTAACCCCGTGGACATTACCATTCAAGGCCGCAACATCACCCTGAGCGAGAGCACGCACGAGTACATCGAAGAAAAGGTGATGAAGCTGACCCGCTACCTGCCCGACCTCAGCGGCGCGCGAGTGGAGGCGCGCGAAGACGACACGCGCCGCCCCGAAGACCGCTACACCGTGCAGATTACCGCATGGCTCAAGGGGCGCATCCTGCGGGCCGAGGAGTCGACGGGGAGCTTGATGGCTTCGGTGGATGCGGCGGTGGAGAAGCTGCGGCGGCAGGTCAAGCGCGTCAAGATTCGGCGCCAGCGCCGCCGCGAGGGGGAGATCGTCAACGAGCGAACGGCGCCGCTGGCCGTGGAATTGGAGGAATGGACAGATGGGGCGGACGATGTGGTTGAAGAGGAGGCCGGTCGCATCGTGCGGCGCAAGCAGTTTGTCGCCCAGATGATGGACGAGTACGAAGCGCTGGAGCAGATGGAGCTGCTCGGCCACGACTTTTTTCTCTACTGCAATCCGCAGAGCAGGCGCATTAATTTGATTTACAAGCGGCACGACGGCAATTACGGCGTGCTGGAGCCGCTGTCGGCGTAGAAAACAGAAAGGCGGTCGCGGACGTGTACTGTCCGCGACCGCCTTTCTGTTTGGGGTCGCTTATTCCGACTTCTGAACCAGCGCCTCGGCAAACGCGATTATCTCGTCTTGCTCCACGTTCTCCGCGCTGACCATAATGAACAGCTCATCTTCGACTTCCTCCCAGCTCAGTTCGCTTCTGATGCCCTCTTCGAGATCATAGCGAATGTACTGAGCCTCAATTCCGTCGCGGATGGTGATGGTTTGGGTCGCCGTGCTGAGCGTACCCACAATCGAGCCCGTGGTGATGTAGCCTTCTTCCTGGAGCTCGTCGACTGAGAAGTATCTTTCATCATCAATCTGATAGCTCAAGCTATAGTGGGACGCACCATATGAATCCAGCATTTGCACGCCGCTCAGCGTCAACTGTGGATGCACCAGTAAGGGTCCCTCGATTGTCTCCAGAACCTTTGCCGCCTCAGCGTCCGTGAAAAGTTGGCCATCGATGTTATCATTTGGCGAGGTAGACGCTCCCGATGTGATTGATATGCAGCCCGCCGCCAAGGCGATAAGCAGCAGTGATAGTAAGCGTTGAGAAAACGTCATGCAAGGGGTTCCTTTTAGGCCGCATTTGCGGCCAAACAAAGGCTGTAGCCATATTTTGCACCACCAAAATGTGGTGAAGCGAATTATATACCAACCACAATATTCTGTGTCAAGGCACCGCCGCCTCGTTCATTCAATTGCCCCAATTGGTCGGGTAGTAAACCCTCACGCATCAACTACTCACGCCTTACTCAAACTTCACATCCCCCACGCCCCGCACCACTTCCCCATGGTACAAAAATGAGACCTGCCGCAGCGTCAGCGCCTGATCGAATTCGGTGAGCGCGCTTGTGCCGTCCGCGGGGAGAACGACGTGGAACCAGCGCAGCCCGGCGGAGGCGGCGGTGTGCAGCACGCAAATGCTGGCCACCGTGCCCACGATCACCACGTGCTCGACCCGCCAGACGCGTGATAGGTAGTGGTCGAGCTGGGAATCGTAGAAGCCGTCGTAGCGCGGCTTGGGGCAGACCAAATCGCCCGGCTGCGGCGCCAGCTCTTCGACAATTTCGTAGCCCCAGGTGCCCTGCTTGCAGTGGTTGGGCCAAATTTCCCACTCCTTGTCCCCTGCCAAGTGCGTGTCCTGCGTGTAGGCGACGTGCGCCCCCGCCGCCCGCGCCCGCGCCAGCAAGTCCGCAATGCGCGGCACCGTCTCCCGCGCTGGCTCGCAGACCAGCGTCCCCCCCTCTTTGACAAAGTCATTCTGCATGTCGACCACAATCACCGCCGTCCTATCCGCGGGCAAAGTCAGCGAATCGGCGAAGTTGATGTCGGGCACGTCGACCGAACCGGTGGGGGTAAAGTTAAAGGCCATTGTTATCTCTCCGTTTAGGTTGTTGTATAAATTACACTAACTGTTTTGCCAACATTATCACCGACCCTGCACGCTTTGTCCAATCGACACGGTCGAGTGCGATGCACGGCGTCGATCAAGGTGAAGTGCAAAGCGCTGTTTACGCCGTGCATTGCACTTGTGATCCACCAAATGGGTTGGACAATGAGTGCAGCGCACGGCATACCCGTTGACCGGTTACCTAACCCTACTCTATGCCGTGCAACGCACTCGCCGAGTTGCTTCGTGTACAATTTTCGCGCCCTATGCCGGGAACAATTCCAAGCCGCCGTCGTACTTATGCTAGAATAAAGCAGTACCAAATACTTTTTAGCGAGGACAACCTTTTGGAACGGGTTTTATCGGCGGAACAAAATCAGCTGCTGCGGCGCGAGCGCAGCCTGCTCAACGATCTGCGGACGCTGCTGGCGCGCATGGGCGCGACGGACGAGGATCTGACGCTGCTCAGGGAGAGCATCGAGCAGCTCGACGAACTGTTTTTGCTCGTGGTCGTCGGCGAATTCAACGCGGGCAAGTCCGCCTTTCTCAACGCCATGCTCGGCGAGCGGCTGCTCAAGGAGGGCGTCACGCCCACCACGAGCCGCATCAATCTGCTGCGCTACGGCGAGGATGTCGATTACGAGCGCGTGGGCGAGGATCTGATCGCGGTGACGCTGCCCGTGGAGTGGCTGCGCGAAATTAACCTCGTCGACACGCCGGGGACGAACGCCGTGGTGGCCGGCCATCAGCAGATTACCGAGCACTTCGTCCCGCGCAGCGACCTGGTGCTCTTTGTCACCAGCGCGGACAGGCCCTTTAGCGAGAGCGAGCGGACGTTCCTCGAACGCATCCGCGAGTGGGGCAAGAAAATTGTGATTGTGGTCAACAAAATCGACCTCATCACCGATGTGGACGACCGGGCGCAGGTGCTCGACTTTGTGCGCGAGAATGCCCGCAATCTGCTGGGCGTGGAGCCGGAGATTTTCCCCATCAGCGCGCGCATGGCCCTGAGCGCAAAAGAGTCTGCCAACGGCACGCCGCCCGCCGGCGACGAGTGGCAAGCCAGCCAGTTTGGGGCGCTGGAACAGTACATCCTCGAAAGCCTCGACGTCGCCGAGCGCATGAGGCTACAGCTGACCAACCCGCTGGGCGTGGCGAGCTACCTAATTGACCAGTATCGCCAAGTCGTCGACGAGCGGCGCACCGTGCTGCGCGGCGATTTTGAGACGCTCGACACCATCGAGTCGCACCTGAACGCCTACCGGGAGGACATGCGGCGCGACTTCCGCTACCACCTCAGCCACGTGGACAACGTGCTCTACGAAATGGCCGAGCGCGGCGACGCTTTTTTTGACGATTCGCTGCGGCTGACGCGCATTTTTGAGCTGGTCAATTCCGAGAAATTGCGCGGCGAGTTCGAGCGGCGCGTCGTGGGTGATACGAGCCGGCAGATTGAGCGGCAGGTCAACGACCTGATTGACTGGCTGGTGGATCGAGACTATCGGCAGTGGCAGGACGTGATGCAGTTTCTGAATCAGCGGCAGATGGAGCACAGCGAGCAGATGGTCGGCCGCGCGGGCGGCGAGTTTGCGCTCAACCGCGAGCGGCTGCTCAACTCGGTCGGGCGCGAGGCGCACCACGTGATCGAGAGCTACGACCGCGAGGCCGAATCGCTCAAGCTGGCGCAGGACGTGCAGCGCACGATCGTGCAGACGGCGGCGCTGGAGGTCGGCGCGCTGGGGCTGGGCACGCTCTTGGTCGCGCTGCTGCAAACGACGGTTTTCGACATCACCGGCATTCTGGGCGCGAGCGCCGTTGCGGCGATGGGGCTGTACATTTTGCCCTACCGCCGCAACAAGCTCAAGGCCGAGCTGCGCGCCAGCATTGGCGAGCTGCGCGAAAAGCTCGTCACCGCGATGACAAAGCAGTTCGAGAGCGAGCTGGCTCACTCGGTGCAGCGCATCCGCGAGGCCATCGAGCCCTACACCCGCTTTGTGCGCGTCGAGCGCGAGCGGCTGGATACGTTCGAGACGGAGCTGCGCGAACTGCGCGCCGAGCGGACACAGATCGCGGACGTGGTGGCGAGTTTGTAGGGCGAAGCGGCGCTTCGCCCTGCGGCGCGGTCTACATAGCAAGCACCTCCATCACCGCCACGGCAAAGAGAATGCCGAGCACAAAGACGGTGAAGATGCCCAACACGGCGAGGAAGGTGATGATTTTCTGAAGCGGACCCGGTGGCGGTGGCTGATTGAAGTTGGTCATCATGATGGGGTCTCCATGAACGAGACAACAATCGGGCAGCAGGGGGTTGGACGACGCGCCGTTTGAGCGGCGCGCGTCGCCTCAGCAGATGGCTTGCCAGGCGCTCCTTTCCCGCGGGTGGGCGAAACGTTCTTCAATACAACAAAAAAGCGCTTGCCAACAAGTTGGCAAGCGCTTTTTGACAAAACCCTCCACGCACATTCTCAGCGCGGGCCGCTGACTGGCCCGGTATCGATGGTGATGAAGTGGGTGGAGTCGTTTATTCTCGTCCATGGCTTTAGTATAAACCGAGATTGTTAACATCACGTCATGGGCTGGTCTAGCTACCTGACACATTTTAGAAATAGGGGATGAGGCGCAAAGGGACAGGGTCAGAGTTGGATAAAAGACGTTGAACCATGTCCCAACCAATGCGAAAAAGACTGAGGTCGCGGCGGTCAGTGCGGTCGACCAGGAAGCGCTGACCGCGCTTGACGACAGCCGAGCCAAAGGCCAGAAGCCAAACGATGAGCAGGGCCACGGCCAGGACGAGTCGCGAGAGGCGATGAGCTGCCTGCAAGCGAGTTGCTTCCAAGTCGAAGCCATTGCGTTTACAGTCGCCAAAGAGCTCTTCAATCCACATGCGACGGCTGTAGTGCAGGCGAACGAGACGCGGGTCAGTCAAATTCGTGGCGAGCAGCCAAGGCTCCTTGTAGCCAGTCTGCCAGCAGGCGAACAGATTGCAGAAGTGACCATGCGTTTTGGTTAGCAGCACCTTGGGCAGCCAGCAGCGGTCGCCGGGCTGGGCAACGAGCTGTGCGCAGGGTTGCCACTGTTCTGTTCCCGGCTGTGACCAAAGGTGGGAGCCCTTCTGACGCAGCACATAGGTCCACCGCCAGTGCTCGAGTTTGCGGATCAACTTGACGCTGCCAAACTCGCTGTCACCCAGCACGACCACAGAGGCGTGGGCCGGAATGAGCGGCTTGAGCAGTCGCAGCAGCGCAATTTGATGACGCGCCGACGAGTGGCCGCGCGTGCCTTTGCGCCATGTCCAAATCAAGGGCAACGCTCGTCGCCGAAAGGCTAAAGCAACCATCAATAATTGATGACCGTTGCCCACCTGGCTCCCGTCGATAATAAGCCGCAGCGGCAGCCCGCTTTTCGCCGCCTGCTCCAGCAGCCTGCGCGCCACCGGTTTATACCAAAGCCGCACGTTCACACACCGGTTGTTGAGTATCCGCAGCAACCCGCGCTCTTTGCTCGTCTGCTGAGCCCAACCCGGCACTTTGCGCGCTACCTTTTTGAGGTGAACACTTCCCTCCAGGTAGAGGCCAACCAACAACTTCGCGAAGCTTTTTAGCCGCGACGCGTGCTCATCCGGCCACAACATTTGCAACTCATCTAACCATCTATGGTACAGTTTCATCGGGAAGACCTCTCCGTTTCTGTTTCGCTTTTTGGTTTGTCACCTATAGCTTAACATATCCGGTTTGGTCTTCCTTTCTCTCTCTACAACCTACCTCACGTAAAAGTGTCAGGTAGCTAGTGGGCTGGTTAAGAATTGCGCACGTGATTAGAGTCGCTCGCTGCGGCTAATTAACTGTCCCCGCTCCTCAGCCGTTACAAAGCGCGTCATGTCATCAAAAAAGGTGAGCTGCGGCGACGGCACGACAAACAGGTTGAATGTTTCGCCCAAGCGTGCATCGATCTCATCCAGCGCCTTTTGATACCGTCTTTCCTCTTCGTCGCTCAGTTCGATGAGCCGGTAGGCCAGCGAAATGTGAAATTCATACTCGATGTGGTCGGCAAAGCGCGTGCCCGTGGCCGCGGCGACGGCGTCTCGATAGGCCCACACCGCTTGGGCGGCCTCGACGTCGGCGGGCTCCAGGTAAATCATGAGGTTGCTCTGCCGCGCCACGTGCGAGAAACGCATGGCAACGCCGCGCGGCGGGGCGACCGTCGCCACGGCGTCGATGAAGAAGGCATCGGTTTCCGCCAGCGGCGCATCGAGCGCCAGCTCGCTCGACCAGCGCGTGGGCGTGCGCATCTCGTCGCAGAGCAGCTCCTTTACCGTCATGTGGAAGGAGCTGGGCGGAAGGAAGCTGAATTTGCGCGCCAGGGGCAGCGCCTGCACCTGGGAGTGCGCCCACTCGCACAGCTTGAAGTGCGGCGAGCTTTCCGGGACGAAGGCAATGATGGTGTTGCCGGGGAAAAGTCGCGGCGAGCCGTCGGCATGGAATTTATGACCGACGGCGCGGGTGTAATTTGGCATTTTTTCGCTTGATTCGGCCGTCGGCCCGTTACACTTCGATCACGTAAACGTAAACAATTGCGCGTGCCGGGTCGCTTACGTCGATGGCGTACCAGGCAAAATCTGGGCCACCACGATTACTACGCGGTTGATGAGGTGTATACGCCAACCTGTATCGAGTTGTGCCATCCGGCATCAAATTCCACCACTCAGGGCCTTCTTGCTCAACGACTGTTGCAACTGGCACGCCGCCGGATTTGGCACTGTACGTATGTGCCCAAGGCTCACGATTCGATGCGTGTGATTGAACGACATCATTCTCCGCAATTAGGGCTTCGACGTCTTGCGTCGCAATGTTGAAGCGGAGGTAGCCGCGGTATTCACCAACGCTATAATGCTCTACGTCCAGATGCACATCGGACACGGAGTTTGGCAGGTCAATGCCCAACAGCCGCTCGGTACGATTTTGTGGCAAAGTCCAAACTACTGCCAATGCTAACACTGCCAAAACAACTGCGGCGGCGGTGAGCCTCCAGTTTTTCCAGTTTGTGCTGGTACCCATAAACTGCCTCCGATTGAAATTCTACTGCTTGCCATTCAGCAGCCGCATGGCGGCCTGCGGTCTTCAACGTGTACGCGGCAAGCTAGGTTCCCTCGTCCGCAAACAGGCTGCCCCACACGTCCACGTCTAACTCGATCTCATCGCGATTGAGGATGTTGTCCAGCCGCTGATCGGCTTCGGGCAGCTCGTCCAGCTCGTCCACCACCAGCTCCAGATCGTCCGGCGTCGCATCCGTTACGTAGATTTTCTCAAAGGCGCGGCGCGGGTTCAGCCAGTAGCCGCCCGCCGCCAGCTTGCCCCACTGCGTCATCAGGTAGACGATCACGTATTCGCGGCCATCCTTGCTCGTGTCCGCAATGCGCGAGCCATCGAGGCTGATGGGGTAAAGAAAGTCGATGCCGGTGCGGGTGCGCGCGGCGCGGTAGTAGCGCAGTTGGTTGGTGCGCGTAAAGCGGTAGATCGCGTTGGGTGTGATGGTTGTCATGGGTGTTAGTCATTTCGACCGGAGGGAGAAATCTTTTCGCGACATCCCCTTGCCGTTGTTGAATAACCGACTGGGTAGCAGGCAAGTCACCCCGTTTACAACGTGAAGATTTCTCGCATCCGCTCGAAATGACAGATCAGCTACTCCGTCTCCTCCAGATTGGCGGCGCCCATGATGTTGTAGCCGCCGTCCACGTACAGCACCTCGCCCGTCACCCCGGTCGACCAGGGGCCAAGCAGGTAGCGCGCCGCGTCGCCCACGTTCTCCTGCGTGACGTTGCCCAGCGGGGCCACGCTGCCCACGTGGCTTAGGCTCTTGCGAAAGCCGCTGATGCCGGAGGCCGCCAGCGTCTTGATCGGCCCGGCGCTGACGGCGTTGACGCGGATGTTGTCCTGCCCCAAATCCCAAGCCAGATAGCGCACGCTGGCCTCCAGCGCCGCTTTGGCCACCCCCATGACGTTGTAGTTGGGCGTCACTTTATTGGCCCCGTAATAGGTCATCGTGAGAATGCTGCCGCCGTTGGGCATTAGCGTACGCGCGCGCTTGGCCAGGGCCACGAGGCTGTAGCAGCTGATGTCGAGCGCCAGGCGAAAGCCGTTGCGCGTGGTGTCGCTAAAGCGGCCGCCCAGCTCCTCCTTGGGCGCAAAGGCCACGGCGTGGACGAGAAAATCCAGCGTGCCAAAGCGCGACTCGGCCTTCTCGAAGACGGCGTCGATCTCGTCGTCGCTCGTCACGTCGCACTCCTCCACAAAGTCGGCGCCAATCCCCTCGGCCAGCGGCTCGACGCGCTTCTTGAGCACCTCGCCCGCATAGCTAAAGCCCAGCGTCGCCCCCTCGTCGTGCAGCGCCTGGGCAATGCCCCACGCGATGGAATTTTTATTGGCCACGCCAAAAATCAAGCCCTGTTTGCCGTCGAAGAGACCCATGAGATGTATCCTTTTTGGTGAACCTACGCTTGTGAAATGTTACACATATTGTTCGTCTCTATTGCGCAGTTGGGCTACGTACACCGAAAACGCAGTAGGTTTTTGATAGTCGTCCACATATTTTTGCAGCGGACGCAGAAAATTCGGTATGGATCACTACGCTTCCCCGTCGCAGGTTGAGGATAGGGAACGCGTGCTTTACAATGCCCCGCCGCAGTGGTATACTCGTGATCAAGAGCTGCTTGTCATTGCGTTGCGGTCTAACCGCCTCGGGGGAAACGTAATGGCAGGCAGTTTCTTACTTTTTACTTCCCCACCACGCGCAAAAATTTCCGCTTGCCGACCTGCACCACCCGCTCGTTGCCATTTTCTGGCGCAACCATCACGCCAGCATCGGCCACCGCCTCGCCATCCAGCCGCACGCCCCCCTGCTGAATCAAGCGGCGGCCTTCGCCCTTGCTTCGGATCAGTCCCGCCTCGCTCAACACGTCCAGCAGCGATTTTTCCTCGCTCAGTTGATAAACCGGTGCATCGCTCGGCGCCGCGCCCTCGTGCATCCGCTTCGCGTCGCGCGCCGCCTGCTCCGCGGCCTCATCGCCGTGAAAGATGCTTACGATTTCGTGGGCCAAATCGTGCTTGAGGTCGCGCATCGACGTGTCGCCGCGCTCGACCGCCGCCAGCCGCGCGTCGATCTCGTCCTGCGGCCAGCGCGTCACCAGCTCGGCATAGGAGCGCATGGCCCTATCCGGCACGTTGAGCACCTTGGTAAAAATCACCCCCGGCGCTTCATCGATGCCGATGTAGTTGCCAATCGATTTGCTCATCTTCATTTCGCCATCCGTTCCCACGAGCAGCGGGAAGGTGAGCACGACCTGCGGCGTTTGGCCGTGTGCCTCCATCAGCTTGCGGCCCGCCATCAGGTTAAAGAGCTGATCCGTGCCGCCGATCTGCACGTCCGTCTCCAGCGCCACGGCGTCGTAGCCCTGCATCAGCGCGTAGAAGAATTCGTGCAGCCAGATGGGATCGCCGCTGGCGTGGCGCTTGCTAAAGTTATCGCGCGCCAGGAACTGCTGCACGGTAAAGTTGCTGGCGAGATTGATCACGTCGCCAAAGTCCATTTTGCCCAACCACTCGTGGTTGTAGCGGATCAGCGTCTTCTCCTTGTCCAGCACGCGAAAGGCCTGCTCGGCGTAGGATTGACCCTGCGCCATCACCTCGTCCAGCGTGTGCTGGGTGCGCGCGCTCTCCTTGTCGCTGGGGTCGCCAATCGTGCCGGTGAAGGTGCCGATCAGGAAAATCACCTCGTGGCCGAAATCTTGAAACTGGCGCAGCTTGCGCATGGGAATGGTGTGGCCCAGCGTTAGATCGGGCGCGGAGGGATCAAAGCCGCAGTAGACGCGCAGCGGCTTGCCCGTGCGCTCGGCCTTTTCCAGCCGCTCGCGCAGTTCCTTCTCCATATTTTCTCGCGTCTGCCCATCGCCAAAATCGACGCCGCGCATCAGCAGGCTCATCTGTTCGTCCACCGTCGGGAAATTAGCCACCGGTCGTCTCCGTCTACTAAGGAATTGGGTTCGAAAGGAAGAATTTGATCCACGAAGGGCACGAAGCTACACGAAGAAAGACCGTAAACTCTCTTCCTTCGTGCTCTTCGTGTCCTTCGTGGTTCGATTTCTGAAAGTTGTTCTGTGTCAATCGCGCTGATTGTCTAAACTTCCTGTATCAGAAAGGCACGAAATTACACGAAGGAAGATCGTAAACACTCTTCCTTCGTGCTCTTTGTGTCCTTCGTGGTTCGATTTCTGAAAGTTGTTCTGTGTCAATCGCGCTGATTGGGTCTGAGCTTCCCGGATTCAAGCGTGATTGGCTTGTTCGGTTTGTTGAGCAATTAGTGTAAGGCGAAGCGCGGGCGATGTCAATGTGACAGCCGCCGCCGCAGCCGCTACAATAGCGGCATGTCCGTCTTTCACCGCTTCCGCCGGGGATCGCCCCCGCCTCCGCCCGCCCGCCCTGCGCCCGGTGATGCCGATCGCAGCGTCGACGCCGATTTCTCGTGGGAAATTGGCGGTGCGCCCTTTTCCACGGACGGCGGCGACGTCGACGCGGATCAATTCCGCCTGCACAACGACGACCGCTCCAACCGACGCAGCCGCCGCGTCCGCAACGTCCACGTGATCGACGCCGCGCGCACGGACGATGCGCTGAGGCTGATCGACGGCGAGCCGGATGCCCGCTACACCGTTATCCAGCGGGAAGGTGAACCAAAGCACTTGGCGTCCAAGCCAAAACCAGCCAAAGCGGCCAAGGCATCCGCCAGCGAAGCCGAGCCACAGCGGGCCGACCCGTCGCTCACGGCGCGCTACCGGGGCGCGGAGGGCGAGCGACGCGCCGCCGCCGTGCGCGCCGCGCTGGACAATGCGCTCGACGATTGGTGGCGCGACGGCACGCTGCTCGATCCGCCGCTACTGCGCGATGCGCTGCTCGTGCTCGAAGCGGGCCGCGCGCTCAACGAGAGCAGCCGCTCGCTGCTGCTGCGCGCCGCCCTGCACCACGGTCGCGGCCTAATTACCGCCCTGCGACACCAGACGGACCCGGAGCGTACCGCCTTCCTGCTCCACGAAGCGATTGTCGGGCAGAATGTACAGCCGAGCGGCGGCATCGAGCCGCTGCCGCCCGAAGCGCTGCGCAATTTGCAGCAGGCGGACCAGCCGCGCAGCATTGCCTGGTCGCCGCCGCTGCTGGGCCTGCTGCACGAAGACGCCGCCGTATCGGGGACGAATCGCGCCGCGCGCGCCCACGCCGCGCTGGATGCGCTTGCGGGGGGCGACGAGCCGGGCCGCACCGTGCCCGTCGCGGTGGTGACGGCAAGCTGGCCCCGGCGCGCTCAGCCGCTCGCCCGCCCCGTGCCGCTGGCCGTTCCGCTCCATCGCCGCCACTCGTGGTTCCAGCTCGGCATTTTGTTGGCCCTGCTGCTGGTCATCGGCGTGATCGGGCTGTGGCGCTGGTCGCTCTGGCAGCCGCCGGCGGTGGTCGACGTGCCGGGCGGAAGCTACAGCGTCGCGCGCGTGGACGACAATGTGGGCGTCGGCAACGTTCAGATTGCCCTGGCCGAAGCGGACGGCCTGCGCACGGTCGACCTTGCGCCCTTTGTGATCGACCGCTTCGAGGTGACGAACCGCGAGTACGCCCGCTGCCTGGAGCGCGGGGCCTGTCCTGCGCCGGTAAACGGCGACGCGCTGTTCAACCCCGCGCTGGTCGATCACCCAGTCGCCAACGTCACCTGGAATGGGGCGGCGGCGTACTGTGCCTTTGCCAACCAGCGGCTGCCCACGGCGGCGGAGTGGGAAGTGGCCGCCAGCTATTCGATGGCCACCAACCGCTACTTCCGCTACCCTTGGGGCGATCGCTTTGAGCCGCGGCTGGCGAACAGCGCGCGCAATGGCGTCGTCGGCACGCAGGCCGTGGGCAGCTACCGGCCCACCGGCGACAGCCCGCTCGGCCTGAGCGACGCCGCGGGCAACGTCGCCGAGTGGACGGACACGGCCAATGAGGCAACCGATGCCGGCACACGTGCGTTCATCGTTAAAGGCGGCGGCTTTCACGATGGCGATGAGGCACTGCTGGCGCGCAGCCAGCGCGTGCTGCCGGCAGAAGCTGCCGAGCCGTGGCTGGGCTTCCGCTGCGCCGCGGATAAACGGTAAACGTTTGCCCACCGTGCAGCAAACGCCCAACCGCTCCGTGCTCCAACAGCCGCTAAATAATCTTAATGAGACGGTGGAGCTGTGTTACAATTTCAACCAACAATTTCAGTAGAATAGACGATAAATATGGCAGCCCTAGACAATCTAGACTTGACGCAGGAACTCGAATTTACCAAAAAGCTGGCGCGCGAGGCGGCGACCATCGCCATGACCTTTTACGAAGGCGCGGCGGAGGTGGAATACAAGGACGCGCGCGAACCCGTCACCGAGGCGGACCGCTCGGCCAACGAGCACATCGTGGCGCAGATTCGGGCCGCGTTCCCGAACGACGGCATGCTCTCCGAAGAGTCCAAGGATGATTTGGTGCGGCTGGAGCGCGAGCGCACGTGGATCGTTGATCCGCTGGACGGCACGAAGGAATTTATCGCCCGCAACGGCGAATTCAGCATCATGATCGGGCTGGCGATCCAGGGCCAACCTGCCCTCGGCGTGGTGATGCAGCCCGACCCGGGCATTCTCTATGTCGGCGGCATCGGCATCCCGGCACACCTTTTCGAGGCGGGCGAGCGCGTACCGCTCTCCGTCAGCAAGCAGGAGCGCATCAATCAGATGGTGATGGTCAGCAGCCGCAGCCACCGCCAGCTGATCGCCGACCGCATCCGCAAGGAGCTACGCATCAGCAGCGAGCGATCCAGCGGCAGCGTCGGCCTCAAGTGCGGGCTGATCGCGCGGCGGCTGGCCGATGTCTACATCCATCCCAGCCCCGGCGTCAAGGAGTGGGATTTGTGCGCGCCGCACGCCCTGCTCAACGCCGCGGGCGGGCGCATGACGGACTGCTGGGGCAACGAGCTGCTCTACAACAGGCGCGACGTCAAGGCGCACAACGGCCTGATCGCCTCCAACAACACGGCCCACGATGAAATCGTCGAGACCGTGGCGCGCGTCTGCGACGAATTTGATTTTAACGAGGACGATGGCTTTTGGTAGGAGTTAGGGAATCTAGAGAATAGAGATTAGAGGTTAGATTTCATTGACATTTGGCTGAGAGGGCTTGAAAGGCAGGTCGAGCGCGCCCTCACCCCCGGCCCCTCTCCCACAGTGGGAGAGGGGCCGGGGGTGAGGGCCACTTGCCCACTGTCAACGGAACCTAAACGGCAGCGCAACCAACCCAATCTCCAATCCCTGGTCACAAACAGCGAATCATCCACCCAGCGGGGAACACCCAACCATGACACGCCGATCCTTTGAATCCGAATACATCTTTGGCATCCACGAGCCGGGCGGCGAGCAGAACATGCGCGACGCGGGCAAGCCGGGCTGGATCGTCTTTACCGAGGGCATTGGCGACGACCCCAACGCGCGCGGTGGGCGCGACTATCGCCAGTGGAGCAACCAGGGCTTTGGCGTGATTTCGCGGCTAAACAACGGCTACTTCCCCAACGGCACCATTCCCCGCAGCGATCGCTACGACGAATTTGCCCAGCGCTGCGCCAACTTTGCCGCCGCCTCGAACGGTTGCCACATTTGGATTATCGGCAACGAGATGAATTTTCAGGTCGAGCGGCCGATGGCGGCGGCGGCGGTGCAAAGCGCTGCCGTGCCGCTCCAGGCGACCAGCCGCGGCGGCTGGAGCGGCTTTACCCGCTGGCTGCGCAACCTGCTCACCATCGACGCGCCCACGGCCGGCCCCGCGCCGACCACCGTCGGCCCCGTCGACATTGACGAGGCGGATCCGCTGCGGCGCGGCTCGCCCCAGCGCTTCAACGCGATCACGGAGCAGGAGCGCGGCGTGCAGCGGAGCGGGGGCGGCGAAGAGACGCTGGCGGCGGCGGCCGTTGCCGCGGCGGACGCCAGCGGCCAGGTCATCACGCCGGAGATGTACGTGCGCTGCTACACGCTCTGCCGCAGCGCCATCCGCTCGCGACCGGGCCACGAGGGTGACCTTGTGATTATTGGGGCCGTTGCGCCGTGGAATAATCAAACGCAATATCCCGGCAACCCCAACGGCGACTGGATCGTCTACTTTCAGGACATCCTGCGCCAGCTCGGCCCCTCCGGCTGCGACGGCATCGCGCTCCACACCTACACCCACGGCGCGGACCCGGCGCTGATCCGCTCCGAAGCGCGCATGAACCCGCCCTTCAACAACCGCCGCTTTCACTTTCGCGCCTACCAGGATTTTATGGGCGCGATTCCGGGCAACATGCGCAACCTGCCCGTCTACATCACCGAGACGAACGAGGATGTGGCGTGGCGCAACGAGAACATTGGCTGGGTGCAGCAGGCCTACGGCGAGATCGACTTTTGGAATCGGCAGCCGGGCAACCAGGCAATTCGCGCGCTCTGTCTCTACCGCTGGCCCCAAATCGACAAGTGGTACATCGAGGGCAAGCAGGGCGTGATCGAGGATTTCAGGCAGGCGCTGCGCTTTGACTACCAGTGGCAGCGCGGCGAGCCCGTCACGTTTAACCCCGGCGACACCGTCGAAACGCTGGATGCGACAAACTTGCGCCGCTCGCCGGGCTACCGCAGCAAGCCCGTTACCGACGTTGTTGTGACCGTGGCGCAGGGCGGGCGCTTGCGCGTGCGCAGCGGCGGCCCGCGCCAGGCCGACGGGCTGACGTGGTGGCCGGTCGACATTCTTTCCGCCCCCAACGGCGCGACGGGCAGCGGCTGGATGGCCCAGTTTGCGCCCAACGGCACGCCGCTGATGGGCCTCGTCAAGCGCGCCGAGCCGGGCGATCCCAACGCCCTCGCCGTCGGCGACCGCGCGCGCACGCTCACCGCCGTTAACATCCGGCGCACGCCCGGCTACCTCAACCAGACGACCAACGACGTCATCGCCACGCTGCCCCAGGGCGCGACCGTCAACATCGTCGACGGCCCGCAGCGGCGTGACAACCTGATTTGGTGGCGGGTGCGGACGACGAGCGGTCGCAGCCTGACGGGTTGGATGGCCGAATCGGTGGGCAACACGCGGCTGCTGCAAAAGGTGCAGGCACAGGCCAGCGTTTTTGCCGCCGTGAGCGCGGCCAGCGGCGGGCGCTTTGCGCCGGGCGTGCGTGCGATTACCCAATCCTACGCCTCGCTGCGCCGCACGCCGGGCTACTTTAACCAGCCCAGCGGCGACATCCTGCGCACGCTTGCGCCCGCAACGACCGTGCAGATCATCGACGGCCCGCAGCGCGCCAACAGCCTGACCTGGTGGCAGGTGGACGTGCCCGGCGTGGGTCGCGGCTGGCTGGCGGAGACGGCCCCCAACGGCTTTGAAATTCTGGCCGAGACGAGCGCGCCCGCCCCTTCGCCCAGCAATCGCTTCGAGCCGGGCGACCGCGCGCGCACGCTGACGACGGTGCGCTTCCGCCGCTCACCGGGCTACCGCAACCAGCCCGGCAACGACATCATCGGCGACGTTGCGCCCAACACGATTGTGACCGTGCGCGGCGGGCCGCGCAGCGCGGACGGGCTGACGTGGTGGCAGGTCGACGTGCCGGCCAACGCATCGACCAGTGGGCAGGGCTGGATGGCCGACACCGCGCCGGGCGGCATCGATCTGCTGGCCGAGGTCGCCGGGGAGCCGACGCCGCCCCCGCCGCCCGAACCGCCGAGCCAGGCCTTCCAGCGCGGCGACATCATCCAGGCCGTGGCCGATGCGCGGGTGCGCCGCTCGCCGGGCTACCAGAACAAGCCGGGCGATGACGTGATCGCCGGGATGCGCGCGCAGACGACGCTCAACATAATCGACGGCCCGCGCAGTGCGGACGGGCTGACGTGGTGGCGCGTGGGCGGCATTTCGTCATTGGGGCGGGAGGTGGTTGGCTGGGTGGCGCAGACAGCCCCCGACGGCACGATTCTGCTCGACCGCGCGCCCAAGCTGCCGGGCACGGACGTGCCGAACCCCGGCGCGAATCGCTACTTGGCTGCGCCCTATCCGGGCAGCTTTGGCATTGCGCAGCTGTGGGGCGAGAATCCGCAAATCTACAGCCGCATCCGCTACGACGGCGTGCCGCTGATTGGCCACAACGGCGTCGACTTTCTGACGCCCGTCGGCGTTGAAATGCGCGCCACGGACGGCGGCACGGTGTCGCAGGCGGGCTTTGACAATGGTGGCTTTGGCAACTACGTGCTGATTCGCCACCCGTGGGGCGAGTCGCTCTACGCGCACCTGAGCCGGATCGACGTGCGGGTCGGCCAGCGCGTAGAGCGCGGCCAGCGGATCGGGCTCTCCGGCAACTCCGGCAACAGCACCGGCCCGCACCTGCACTTCGCTATCCGCATCAACCCGTACAACCGCCGCGACGGCTGGGGCGGCTACAGCGACCCGCTGCCCTACCTCAGCCCGCGCGACTACTCGCTGCCGCCCTACGTCCAGCCCGTCCGCGCCAGTGCGGCTACGGTTGCGGCGGCCAATGCGCCGATGGAGCGAAATGCGACGAGCTTCGAGCCGTCGCCGCTGCTGCCGGAGCCGCCGGGCGAGCCGCGGCCGTAGTCGCCTGCTCGTTCCCACGCTCTGCGTGGGAACGCTGGCCGAGACGCTCCTGCGTCTCAACGCGGCCGCAGAAGATTGACTGTTCAGTGCTGTCAATCAAGAGTACACCATCAGCATCTATCCCTGAAGCTGAACCGGTGGCATGATGCTGCTGGTGAATTGGTGAGCAGCCACGGGTGCTGGTCTAGACCCCAGGGGTTTCCCCAAACCCGTGGGGTCTAAAACGAGGCGGTCGGACATGCGGCTGCCTGGCTTCGTCGACCCAGAGCCGAAGGGTCTTCCCTGGCTCGTTGAGTTCGCCAGCAGCATCGTGTCATGAACGTCGCACCTGAGAATGCGCTCTTGGCAGTAGTACGTAGTGACTTGGATTTGCTGAGTTGAAATGGCTGCACCAGGGGACGCAGAGCGTCCAGTCTGCATCCCGACGCGGAGCGTCGGGACGAGTTTCTTCGTTCCATGACCCAACCCTTCCCCGAAACCGACTACATCTTTGGCCTGCATGAACCCGGCGGCGAGGGGCTGATGCTCAGCCTCAACCGGCCGGGGTGGGTGGTCTTTACCGAGGAAATCGGCCACGACCCGAACGACGCCACGGGCGTCGACTTTACGCCGTGGGCGGAGGCCGGGCTGGGCGTGATCTGCCGCATCGCGCACGGGCCGACGCCCGACGGCACGATTCCCCACAGCAGCCTCTACGCGGCCTTTGCCCAGCGCGTTGCCAACTTCACCGCGACCAGCCGAGGCTGCCACATCTGGGTGATCGGCGACGAGATGAACTATGCCGCCTCGCGCCCGGACATCCGCATCGACTGGTCGCGCCACGCCGAATCCAACCCCAACGCCGACCGGCTGGATGAGGCCGATCCGCTGCACCGCGGCCTTAACGTGCGCTTTGACGCGCTGCCGGATAACTCCAACCAGATTCGCACCACGCGCGGCGCCATCGTCAGCCCCGGCGAGGTGATTACGCCAGATTTGTATACGCGCTGCTTCCGCCTGTGCCGCGACGCGATTCGGAGGGTGCCGGGCCGCGAGGGCGACCAGGTGCTGGTGGGCGCGGTCTGTCCGTGGAACACGCAGACCAAGTATTACGGCAACCCCAACGGCGACTGGGTGCAGTACTTTGGCGACATCCTGCGCGCGCTCGGCCCCTCCGGCTGCGACGGCTTTGCCCTGCACGCCTTCACCCACGGCGGCGACCCGACGCTGATCACCAGCGACGCGCGGCTCGCCAATCCCCCCTTTCAGAATCACCACCGCGAATTCCGCGTCTACCGCGATTTTCTGGCCGCCGTGCCGGAGAATATGCGGCGACTCCCCGCGTATATCACGCAGGCGGATCAGACCGTGCCCTGGGCCAACGTGAACAGCGGCTGGGTGCAGCGGGCGTATGGCGAGATCAACCACTGGAACGTGGACGAGGAATCGACGCAGACGATTCGCGCGCTCTGCCTCTACCGCTGGCCGCCGCTGGACAAGTGGTACATCGAGGGCAAGCAGGGCGTGGTGGAGGATTTTCTGGGGGCATTGCGACACGACTATCGCTGGCGACGTGACCCTGTAGCGGCAGAGCGCCGCTCTGGCCCCCGCGTGGCTGATGAAGCGGCGGCGGAGACACCTGTTCAGGCTGGCAACGAACAGGCGGAGCAGCGCTCCGCCGCTACGGTTCGCGCAGAGCGCCGCGCGGAGGCCGAGGAAGCGGCGCGCACGCCCTACCGCGTGGAGTGGATCGAGCACAGGCTGCCCGACCGCATGGTGGCGGGGGAGACGATCGAGGCGGCGGTGACGCTGCGCAACGGGGGGACGCTGCCGTGGATGCAGAGCGCGTCGCACCCGTTTCGGCTGGGCTACCGCTACTATCGCAACCGCCAGCTCTTGCCGCTGCGCCCTCAGCAGGACCTGCGCACGACGCTGGCGGCGAGCGTGCCGCCGGGCGAATCGACGAGCGCGACGATGCCGATTGTGCTGCCGAGCGAGCCGGGCAACTACACGCTGGAGATCGACCTGATCCACGAGGGCGTGACGCGCTTCAAGGAGCAGAACAGCCCGGTGTTGACGCGCTGGATCACGGTCGAGTCCACGGCACGCGTGCAGCGGGAAGCGGTGATCGAGGAGGCGTCGACCCGCGCGGGGGCAGCCCCGCCCCGCAACGAGGCCACGACCGACCCGCCCGGCCCCGCACGCGACAAAATCACCCAACCTCCGATTCTGCCGACCAATGGGCAACCGGAGAACGGCACGCTGCCCGTGCCGCTCTTCAAGAACGTAGCGACCACGCTGCCGCGCAGCGAGGCGGCCTACGCGCGGCGCAATCTGGGCGACGTGCGCTACCTCGTGATCAGCCACACGGCGGCGCACCCGCAGACGCGGCTGGCAAGCATTGCGCGCACCCACGTCAAGCAGGGCTACCCCGGCATTGCCTACAATTTTGTGGTGGACGCCAGCGGGCAGGTCTTTAAGACGAGCGAGCTGGAGGAGATTGTGAGGCCAGAGGAGCCGTGGTCGCGGCAGGGGGTGAACATTTGTCTGGCGGGCAATTTTGCGGAGGCGGCGCCCGCGCTGGTGCAGATCGATGCGACGGCGCGGCTCTGCAGCTGGCTGGCGCAGAATCTCGATTTGGGGCTGGACGCAATTCGCGGTCTCGGTGAATTGACGGGCACGCGCTCGCCCGGCGCGACCTTTTATCGGGGGGCGCAGTGGAAGGAGCTGTTGCGCAACCAGGTGAAGCTGCGGCTGGCGGCGCTAGAGAATGCGGCGGACAGCGGCAGCGTGCAGCGGCTGTCCGCGCAGGCGAAGGAATTGAGCGAGCAGGTGGAGACGACGCGGGCCGAGCTGGAGAAGTCGCTGGCGGAGCGGGAGTCGCTGCGGATGGCGAATGAGCGATTAACGGGTGAGGTGGATGAATTAAAGGGGCAGATTGAGGTTTTGCCGGAGGGGGAGGGAAATGGTCAATGGTCGACGGTGAATAGTCAATTGTCAACGGGTGGGGACGAATCGGGGGGGGGAACGAATTCGTTGAGGGTGCGAAATGTGGTGGAGACGCTGCCGCGGGATGGGGAGCGGTATGTGGAGCGGCGGAAGGAGGATGTGCGCTACCTCGTGATCAATCACACGGGAGCAGCGGCGGAGCTGCCGCTGGGGGAGATTGCCGCGGCGCATCGACCGGATTGGCCGGGGATTTTGTATGATTTTTGCGTGGCGCCCAACGGCGTCATCTACCAGACGCAGCCGCTGGATGAGGTGGTGGAGACAGACCAGCCCTACCTGGCGCAGGCGATCAACGTGGCCCTGATGGGCAACTTTAGCGACCCCGCGACGCCGACGCCGACGGATCGGCAGCTTTACGCGGCGGGTCGGCTGGGGGCGTGGCTGATGGAGCGCTTTCCGCAGATTAGCGCGGATGGCGGGATGGAGAACGTGCGCGGGCTGCGCGAGTTTATCGAGCACGATTCGCCGGGGGCGCAGTGGACGGAAGGTCGCGCGTGGAAGGCGATGCTGCTGGCCTCGATTCGGCGGGCGAGAGGGCTGATTGATCCGAGCGAGATCGAGCAGGAGCTGCGCCATGAACTAAGCCAGAGCGAGCGGCGGGGCGAAACCTTCTCGCAGGAGAACGAGCGCCTGCAGGGGCAGCTGCGCGCGCTCAACGTCGAGCGGCAGCGGCTGCAGATGGCGCTGGATCGCGCCGGCTCGCAGGGGGGGCCGACGGTGATTCCGCAGCCCGCCGTGGCGTGGACGGCGGACGCGCTGCCCCGCCACCCGACGCTGCGCTACGCGTCGCGGGCGCTCTCGGCCATTAGCCACATTGCAATTCACCACAGCGCCACGCCGCCGTCGATGTCGCCCTACCGGATTGCCGAGATGCAGATCAGCCCCGATGCGGCGCGCGGCAAGGAGCCGTGGCCCGGCTTCGGCTACCACTACTTCGTCCACGCCGACGGGCGCATTGAGCAGACCAATGCGCTGGAGACGGTGAGCTTTCACGTGCACAAGCACAACGCGTACAGCGTGGGCGTCGTCTTTGCGGGCAGCTTTATGAACGGCCGCGTGCCGACCGGGGCGCAGCTGCGGTCGGGCGCGCAGCTCGTCGCCTGGCTGATGCAGCGGCTCAACGTGCCGCTGGCCCGCGTGTGGGGCCACAAGGAATTTCCGGACAACGACACCGTCTGCCCCGGCAGCGAGTGGCGCAGCGGCAACGAGTGGCGCGAGCAGCTCTTCGAGCGCATCCAGGCCATGCAGAAGGGCGTCGGCGTCAAGACGCTGCGCCACTATTTGCTCACGAGCGCGGCGCTGCTGCCCGCGCTGCTGGCGGAGGACGCGGCGGGGGCGCGCGAATACGTGTCACGCTTCCAGCCGTCGCTCGGCCTGGCGCCGAGCGATGCGCGCAACGCCGAGTACGTTACGATTGCGGGCGATGAAGCGGCGGTGGGCGCCGCTATCGAGAAGACGCTGCGTAATCAGGGCTGCAAGGTCGAGCGGGTGGCGGGGGCGGACGCGCTGGCGGTGAGTCGGCGGCTGGGGGAGCTGGTCGAGGGGGGGAAAAGATTTGCGGGGTTTGGGGTGAAGTTCTGAGCGAAAAGAAACTCCACCCTTTTGGAGAAAGCACGTTAATGAAGATTATAGCTATTATCTGCTAAAATAATGAAAACGCATGCGAAAAGATAAACTGTTGGTTTAACAAAGCACTAGCGGAGATAGGCGTTCATTTCGTTGCCAATACTGCTCACCGAGTTGATTATACTTGGAATGATTTCATCTTTAATCTCTGAGTCCCATTTCTCAGGAAATGGATTTTGTGCATCGTTGAAGATAAAGCCTTGGACGCGCATTCCCTGCTGGTAACCCTGACTGGCTTCTGCTCGAAAATCTTCGATCAAAATCCTGCGATGCTTGGATGTGTTCACGAAGGCTTCAACGTATTTGAATTCGTCCGAATTGCGTAACCTGTCAACTGAATCTATTAATGTGTTGAGGCTAGTATCGTTGCGGTCATTTAGCTTCTTAAAGACTTTGAGAAGCGAACATTCTCTTTCCGTGAGAAGACTACACAATACAACAACGTTGATGACCTGGGATAATACGTCAGCCAAACTATGTATATTGTATAAAGATGCTTCAAGGTATGCCTCTGCCTTATTTTCCGCCTTTTGCCACTCATCACTATCTGTGGAAATCTCGCCATGTTCTGCAAAAAGGTTATTCCATACGTCCAGAGCATCATTTGAAAACCATTCAGCACGTAACTTTTTCTGGCATAGTGAGTTCAGATACACTTCATAGCCCTTAATGCCTGTGTTATGGCACAGTTGTCTGAACTTATCTAGGTCCCACTTTAATGCTGGCATTATCTATTCTCCACGAATCGTGCTTTGAGGCTTGTTATGAACGTATTTAGCAGAGTTATGTCATATAGCTGCTGGTCTGCGCTTTGCTAGCCAGCGCTCGAACGATGCAGAACTTTCAGTCGACATCTTGCCGAGCAGCAATCCTTCGACGCCAATATCCTCGTCCAGCTCCGGCCAGTGGATGCCATAGCCCGCGCCGTTCAGTTGATAATTTGCTCTCTCCGTCTCCGTGCTGTGTGCTAACCGTGGGTACCAGCCGATAGGAATCGAGATGGTTCGGCCATCTTCCAAATCAACTGAGAGCGTGTCATCCGTCACCTGCACGGAAGCAATCCTAGCTAACGTTGCGACGGGTGCTGCAGAAATCATCCCATTCATTTCGTAATTCCTCTATATTCTCTCGCAAAACTCTCTCAATTCGTCTTAATTCACTTCTGTTGAAGCCATGATTTTGCATCAGCAGCACATCGGGGTCTAGCCAAAATTTGGCGCTTAACCGATCGCGGTCGACATGCATGTGCCGCGGCTCATTGCAGTCGTATGAGTAGAAGTAGATTCGGTAAGGGCCCGTTCTCAGCGCTGTCGGCATTGTTCGGCTTTCGTGTCGGTTTCGTTAATTTGAGTATACCAGAACGCCAAGGTATGGCACAACTCAGGCTGCAAGGTCGAGCGGGTGGCGGGGGGCGACGGGCTGGCGGTGAGTCGGCGAGCTGGGGAAAAGAGCTGGTCGAGGCGGGGAAGCGGTCTGAGGGGCTTGGAATTACCGTATTCAATGGTCGAGTGGTGAATTGCGAATGGTAAATAAGCCAAGCCCCAGGCACCCGATGTACGAACGGCGCTCGCTCGTGACGGTGATTACCGATGTTTACCATTCACCGTTCACCATGGCGGCTGAAACGTTCGCCAGTTCGCCGTTCGCCTTTCGCCGTTCGCCGTTCACCATTGCGGGTTATAGCCGCTGAACCAGAACGGACACTGTTTCTTGCTATTTCAAGTGACGTCTATCGAGGCTTCTTTCAGGAGCCTGCCATTCAAGATGTTGTAGCGATTCAGCAGCTAAATCTGCTGGTGTTCGAGCCGGAGAAGGAGGAGGTGCAAGCGTGGATAATGTCGTAAATCGCTATTGCAATGCTGCAAAGCGCATTGTGTTACAACACGCGGAGTATGCGCCAAGCCGTGGTGAAATTGAAACACGCCCTATTATTGACGACGCGCAGAACAATTATCTGCTGGTCGACAGCGGCTGGGACCGAACGGGTCGCGTCCACGCCGTCATCCTGGATTTACGCATCAAGGAGGGCAAAGTGTGGATCGAGGTCGACGGGACGGAAGAGGGCGTTGCGTACGAATTGGCCAAGGCGGGTATTCCGCAAGAGGATATTGTGCTCGGCTTCTTCACGCCTCGGCAGCGAGCGCTCGTTGAATTTGCGCCTGCTTGATATCCAAAATTGGTCTGATTAAGCTGCCGTCCGTTCACGTTTCGCAAGCCACTGCTCAAACGAGGCGGGGCTTTCCGCAGACATTTTGCCAAGCAGCAGCCCTTCCACGCCGATATCTTCGTCCAGCTCCGGCCAGTGGATGCCGTAGCCCGCGCCGCTCAGTTGATAATTTGCGCGCTCGGCTTCCGTGCCGTGTGCCAGTCGCGGATACCAGCCAATCGGAATCGAGATGGTGCGACCATCTTCCAAATCGACGGCGAGCGTGTCGTCGGTTATCTGCACGGAAGCAATCCTAGCTAACGTGGCGACGGATGCTGCAGAAATCATTCCATTCATATAGACCATTCATATAGAAGAGTGACTCAACTACTACTTGGACTAATTGGAGGAGGGAAGCGCGAGGCCAGGGCAGACAGGTCAACTCGAGGGAGAGCTGACCTAGCCACCCCTCTATTTGACGCACGTTGCCCGCGCGTAGATCACACCAATTGCCAGGGTCGGCAGATTACGATCAATCCGCGCCGCTGGGGCCCAGCGTTTCGATGGCGTAGCCGCGGGGATAGGTGCGGCTGGGCTGCTCGGTGTAGTGGAAGGGCGTGCGACGCGGCGGCAGAAAGCGCAGGGCAACACCGCGCAGCTTGAGCAGCGTCGGCGTGAGCCAGTGGAAGAGGGGGTGGGCGCGCGGGTAGCCAAAGGCCCGGCGCATGTGGTCGGGCATGAGGGCGTAGGTGGCCTGGCGCACGGCGGGCCGCAGGAAGGGCGGATACCAGGCGAGAATGACGCCGAGGGTCGCGTCGCCGATCACCCGGTTGGAATCGGCGTAGGTGAAGTGGCGCTGCTCGTAGCCTTCGCTCCACGCCCGAAAGGCCTCGAAGCTGGGGGGAATCTCTTTGATGCCCATGCGTCGGCCCACTTCGCGCCAGAAGTAGTAGCCCGCCTGCCGCTCCGTCTCCGTGGAGGGGCGGTAGCCAAAGCGCTCGGACCAGCGCAGCGGCTCGTATATAAAGACCGAGAGCACGTAGAGAAAGTCCTCGTTGGGAATCGAGAAGCGTCCGTGCAGCGCGTTCATGCGCGCGATGGCGCGCTGCCCCAGCTCGCTCTCGTAGCCGTGCTCCGCAATCGTGGTCATGATCAGCGTGGTGTCGTCGTAGCGCTTTTGGCCGTGGTGCTCAAACTGGCGCGTGCTCGCCAGAATGCGCGTCATGCGCGGGACGGCGTAGGTGCGAAAGAGCGCAAATTCGAGCGACTTGCGCACCAGCCAGGGGTCCTCGTAGGTGCCGAGCAGGTAGACGATGCGCTGGTGATCCGTCACGGGATCGAGCGCTTCGATTTGGCGGGAGATGGCGTAGCGGTTAAACATAAGCGGCACTTTTCTAAAGGGCGCCAGTCGCAATCGAACGGCGTCGGTAAAAGCTGACAAGCGCCATTATACAACGATTTACCCGCTCGATGAATTGAGCCAAGGTGGAATTAACAATGTCAAATTTAGAAGGGTTTGGGCCACGAATCACGCGAATTGCACAAACTTTTGCAGGTGACCCTCCAATTCGTGTCATTCGTGCAATTCGTAGCTAGTCTTCGCTAGTTTTCACCAACGCTCGCCAAGTTCAAAATTTCCAGGCAAAATTGAGCCAGATGCCGAGGCGTCGCACCGCTACGGCCGCAGCGCGCCCACAATCGCCTCGACGTTGTAGCGCATAAAGTCGATGTAGGTGGCGGCAGGGCCGTCGAGCGGGCTGAGCGAGCCGGTGTAGAGCGGCACTACCTGAACGCCCGCATCGTTGGCGATCTGCTGAGCAAGCTGATCACCGACGGTTGTGCCGACAAAGATGGCGGACACGCCTTCCGCCTCGATCTGCTGAGAGAGGGCGGCAATTTCCTGCGCCGAGGGCTCCGCCGTCGTGGTTAAGCCGGGAATCACGGTGCCGACGATTTCAAAGTCATGCTCGCTGGCAAAGTAGCTAAACACATCGTGATCGGTGACGAGCTTGCGCCGCTCGACGGGCAACGGCGCGATCAGGTCGTCGATGTCGCGCTCCAATGCGGCGAGCTGCTCCAGGTAGGCCGCGCCGTTGGCGGCATACGTCTCCGCGCTGGCTGGGTCGAGCGCGCTCAACGTCTCCACAATCGACGCCACCCACGTCTCGACGTTGTGAACGCTCGTCCACGTATGCGGGTCCGCACCATCGTGGGCGTGCTCCTCGCCTTCGTGCTCTTCGCCTTCGTGCTCCTCGCCCTCGTGCTCTTCGCCTTCGTGTTCCTCGTCCTCGTGCTTTTCGCCTTCGTGCTCTTCGCCTTCGTGCTCCTCGTCGTGCTCTTCGCCTGCTTCACCAAATTCAATCGTCTCCACGGCTTGGTTTACCGAGACAACCGCTGCCTCCCCGTCCAAATTCTCCAGCGTTGATTCCATCCCTTCTTCCAGCCCCAGGCCGTTTACAAAAACGACGTGGGCCTCGTTCAGCGTGCGCACATCCTGCGGCGCAAGGGTGTAGCTGTGCGGATCCGCGCCAACGGGCAGCAGCGCGGCCAGGTCAATCGCCTCGCCGCCCACCTGCGCCACCACATCGGCGACAATGTTCGTTGTGGCGACGACGCGCAAGGGCTCGCCTTCATCAAGCGCAACGGCGGCGAGATCGGCGGCGGCGGGGTTGGGGTCGGGCTGTCCACTGTCGATGGGAGCCGGGCAAGCGCTCAACAAAAACATGACGGTGGCGGCAAGCACAAGTTTGGCGGGCAGAGAGTGAGTAAACATGCTTCTCCTTTTGGATAAGTGAAAATTAATCTCAGCTAGACGTCGATTATTTTACTGAGAGTCAGTCTCATATGCAAATAAGGAGAAGGCCAAATAGAAATAGTGGGGCGCTCGACCCGCTCCCTCGCTGCTGGTTCATAGTTCACGAGGCATCGGGAGTGCCCTGCTCACGCGGAGGGGGCTTGGGGGTGGGGTCTGTTACCCCTTGCAAGTCGCCTTGCGCTAAAGCTCGCCAAAAATTTGAGGTGCACCCCCCACTATCTACAATTTGACCTACAATCTATGGGCGTTCAGCTTGAACAACTGTTGCTAGCCTCCATTGGCATTTGGCTGAGCGGATTTGCAAGGTAAGTCGAGCGCGCCCTCATCCGCAGCCCTTCTCCCATCCTGGGAGAAGGGAGCCAGACTCTCCCCTCTCCCACGGTGGGAGAGGGGCCGGGGGTGAGGGCCACTTTCCAAAGGTCAACGAAAGCTAAGGGAGTGGGTGTTTACTGCTGCTTGCGCCTTCTGCGCCACACGACCCACATGCTCATCGCGCCGATGGCCAAGGCGGCCAGGGCAAACTTCTTGCTGGGCACCTTTGTCTCGGCGGCGTCGTTGGCGACAGCCATATCGGCATTGGCTTCATCGACGAGCGTCACCGTGCCCGTATCGCCATTCACGGCCAACATCGTACCCGATTGGATGCGTTCGGTCGCCACGCCCGTCCCCATCACCGCGGGGATGCCATACTCGCGCGCCACGATGGAGCCATGGGCCAGCGCGCCGCCCACGTCCGTCACCAGCCCGACTGCCTGCGAGAAGAGCGGCGTCCAGGCGGGGGTCGTCGTCGTGCAAACCAGGATGGAGCCGGGCTGCATTTGGTCAAAATCGGCAACAGAATGGATCACGCTGGCGGGCGCGGTCACCCGACCGGTGCTGACCGCGTAGCCGTTGAGAATTGGACCCGTCTCTTCATCCGAATCGGTCGGCGTCGGGTCAAAGAGAGAGAGGTCGATTGGCCCGAACTTCAGGGTTGAGCGCGCAGGCACCTTGGGCAGCGGGGTGAGCAATTTGCGTGATTCGCGCAGCGCACGCCGCTCGCGTGCCAGCTGCGTAAAATCTGACACGGATTGCCCATTGGCGTGCGCGCGAATTGCCGCTGCGATCTCGCTGCTGCTCAAAAAGTAGAGGTCGTCGGGCGCGGCAATCGCGCCGGCATCGGTCAAGCGCTGCCCCAGCTCAGCCGCCAGCTTGCGCACCGTCGGCCACGCCGCGCCCATGTAGAACATAACGTGTTCGCGATAGGGCGCATAGTGTTTCGTCCACTTCCACACCCACTGAAAGAGCCGCCGCGACAGAGGGTTGAGCGCCTGCCGCGTCTGCTCGACCAGCGCATCCCGCGCCCGCGCCATCTTTGCCTGCCGCGCGCGCACCGCTTCGGCAGGGGCGTTCTTGACCAACGCCTTGAGGCTCAGCAACAGGGGCAGCGGCTCTTCATTTTGCGTGGGGGCGACAAAATCGAGATTGTAGATTTGATGACCGTACTCGCTGAGGTAACGCCCAATGGCGTCGAGCACAGGCTGCCCGTCGGGACGAGCGGCCAGGGACGGCAGGAGCTGCTTGGCCTCCGTGTTGAGCACGAGCTCGCACAGGGAGGCAGAGGCGCGGATGGTGTCGGCAATCTGCTCTATGTCCGCTTGGGCGTCCAGCGCCTTGGAGTCGAAGCCGCGCAAAAAGGCCGAGCTGCCGAGCTTCGGCTCCGGTAACGCATGTCGAATCAGAAGAGATTTCAGCAGCTTGTCAAAGAGTGGGTCCATGAGCCGCGAGAGCGCCAAATTCAGCGCCGATCCAAACCAGTAGCCGCTGTCGGCCGCCGCCAGCTCGCTGATGCCGCGCAGCAGCTCTTCGTCCGGCGCCTCGGCCAGCTCCACGCGCTCCCACTGGTCGATGAGGGCCTGGTAGCTGGGCAAGACAACGCCGTGCCAATCGAAGGCGGTCGCGCTGAAAAATCTAAAGATACGCGCATAGATGCGCAGAATCGTCTTCAGATTTTCCCCGCTCATCTTAAAGCTGCCGGTGGTGTAGGCGTAGCCGTTGATGGTATCCGCAAAGCCATGTGGCATCATCTCGCTGATGTCTATTTTCACGCCGCCTATCTCGCCCATCGTCGCCATAAGATGGTTGATGGATTGTTTCATCCCCTTTTTTAGATAGAGCTCTTCAAAGAGCGGCGAGAGCGGCTCGGGCATGTGTTCGACGATCTGGCGGCGCATCCAGATGGTGTTGGGCGTGGGCGGCTCCCACACCACATGTCTGAGCGGGGCGGGCGGCAATGCGGTGATCGGGCGGGCCTGCAGGATAAAAATCTCTCCCTGTTCGATGGCCCATTCGATATCCATCGGCATGTCGTAATGGGCTGCGATTTGTGCGCCAATCCGCGCCAGCTCGACGGCTGTTGCATCATCCAACACCGCTTGATTTTGCTGTGCCTGCGGGACGGCTTGCTCCGCCGTGCCGCTTTCCGTGCGCACCGTCATCACCGTTTTGGTGGCGGTCTCACGGGAGGTAATTTGCCAGCTTGCCCGATCCACAACTATGCTGTCGGGCGTGACCAACCCGCCGACAATTGCCTCGCCCAGGCCCCACGTGGCGTTGATAAGGATTTGGTCGCGCTCGCCGCTGGTGGGGTTGGCCGTGAAGAGAACACCAGCTACATCGGCATCAACGAGCGTTTGTACAACCACGGCGAGGCTGACGCTGGCCGGATCAATCCCTTGACGCATCCGGTAAGAGATGGCGCGGGCCGTCCACAGGCTGGCCCAGCACTTTTTCACGGCCTCCAGCAGCGCGGCTTCCCCTTGAACATTGAGATAAGTATCCTGTTGTCCGGCAAAGCTGGCGGTCGGCAAATCCTCTGCCGTTGCTGACGAGCGTACTGCTACGGCGTTAGCAGCTAAGGTTTGGTAGGCGGTCGTAATTTCAGCCGCCAGCTCAGCTGCCATCTCGCCCCGCATGAAAAGGGCACGGATTTTCGCCGCTGCCGCTTCACCCGACTGCGGATCGTCTGGCGCAACCGCGTGCGCCAGTTCAACGATCTGCTGTTGCAAACCGTGTGCTTGCGCAAACGCATCATACGCTTCGGTCGTCAGGACAAAGCCATCGGGCACGGGAAGGCCTGCCGCAGCCATCTCGCCCAGGTTGGCCCCCTTACCGCCTGCGCTGGGGATATTAGTTTTGTTTAACTTTGAAAATGGAATTGTGTAGGTCATTATAGTAGTCCAGCAATCTTTTTTGACGGGTATGGGCACGCCATGGCGTGCCCGTACGGTCGCTGTCGCATCCGACAAACTTTCTTTGGTCAAGCAATAGTTTCCTTCCAGATGTCCGGCACCCAGTTAATTGGGCAAGAGACGATTGAGCCGCACCGTCGCCTGATCCGGCCGGATGCCAAAGCGCTCCATGGCCCAACGCCATCACTTCAGCCACGCCCAGGCCTGCGCCTCCTCGCCCGGCTCGAAGTGGCGTATTTCAACATCGGTGACGACGTTCCAAACCGAAAGTGCCCACTCGTAAAAGCGGCTGTCGCTCACCATCGCCACGCGCTCCATGTCGCCTAGATAGTGCGACATGCGCAGCTCGTCGTCTGCGACGTCCAGGTCAAAGCCGGACATATCCTCCACGCTGCAGAGCAGCCGAATTTGGCCGTGCTCGCGGATCAGGCTCTTCATCTCGGTCTCGAGCAGTTCATAATCTTCCTCGACCATCTTGCCGCGCACGGCAAAGCCGACGACGTTGCCGCTGCTCTGTGATAGTTTCTGAATCATGTGGTTCTCCTCGCTCTTGACTTCGCTAAAAATTCCTCGTACAATCACGTACGTGCTTCAAAGTCAAAGCGTACGGACTGGAGGTAAAGATGAAAACAATCAGCGCAACTGAATTGCGCAGCAATATCTACAACTTGCTCGACGAAGTACTTGCGACGGGCGTGCCGCTTGAAATCCAAAAAAATGGGCGCAAGCTGCGCATCTCGTCCGTAGAGCCTGTCGACAAATTTGCCGACATGACCTTTCGACCGGATGTGATCAACGGCGATCCGGATGATCTCATCCACATCGAGTGGGAATATAACCTTGATATACCTTGATACACACGTTGTTATGTGGCTTCATGCGGAGGACAAGAAGCGCTTTTCAGAGATGCTGCAAGCCTTGATGAACGAACATGACTGGTTGATTTCGCCAGTGGTACGACTTGAACTTCAGTACCTCCACGAGATTGGTCGCATTGCCCCCACGGCAGACACCGTTGTGGCAGAGGTGTCGCACAGAAGGGGCTTGACCGTTTGCCCCAAGCCGTTCGACCGCATCGTCACCAAGGCAATGCAGCTTTCATGGACGCGCGACCCATTCAACCGCATCCTCGTGGCGCACGCCAGCCTCGACAACACAATTTTGGTCACAGCAGACCACAGCATTCGTGATAACTACATCCACGCCGTCTGGCAGATCGATTAACCCAGCACCACCGGCAGGCTCTCGTGCCGATGCCAGCCCGGAATCTTCTGAAGGACCAGTTCTTCCGGCGGGACGGCCAGCCGGATGTTTGGGTGGCGCTCGAACAGGTTGTTGAGCGCAATCTTCGTCTCGATGCGGGCCAGCGGCGCGCCGAGACAGTAATGGATGCCCTGTCCAAAACCGAGGTGACGGTTGGGGCTGCGCGTGATGTCGAAGAGTTCGGGATTGTCAAAGACCGCCGGATCGTGGTTGGCCGCACCCAGCAGCGGCATCACCGTTGATCCCTTGGGAATCGTCACGCCGTGCAGCGTCACATCCTCCGACGGGTACTCCGGCTTTGTCCCCTGCACCGGCCCGTTGTAGCGCAGCACCTCCTCCACAGCTGACCCCATCAGCTCCGGCTCGGCGCGCAGCCGCTCCACGTCGTCCGGGTGCTGCAACAGCGTAATGACGCTGTTGGTGATCAGGTGTACCGTCGTCTCGTGGCCCGCGATAATGAGCAGGAAGACCATGCTCACCAGTTCATCCTCGGTGAGCGTCTCGCCATCCTCTTCCGCCTGAATCAGCCCGGTCAGGATGTCGTCGCCGGGGTGCTGTCGCTTGTGTTCGACCAGCGTCCTTGCAAAGCGGGTTGCCTTGGGCATGTCCAAAAAGGCGGTGCGCAGAATCTTCCAGCCGGAAAAGCCGCTCGCCAGCGTCTTCATGTAGCCCGCGAACTCGGGCACGTCCGCGGCCTCCACGCCGACCATCTCCGCGATGACCGTCACGGGAATGGGGTGGGCGTAGGCCTCGATGAGGTCAATTTCTTGTCCCTTTGGCGCTTGGTCGAGCAGTTCGTGCGTCAACTCCTCGATGCGCCCTTCCAGCTTGCGCAGCGCGCGCGGCGTAAAGGCTTTGTGCACGAGGTTGCGCAGTCGACGATGCTCTGGCTCGTCTTCCAGAATCATATTCTGGGCCACCAGCCGGATGTGCTTGGGCAGCGGGAACGGCAAGCTACCGCCCTTGCCGGTGGCGTTGCTGCGGTTGCGCACAAAGCGCGGGTCCTTGAGCATGTTCACGCAATCTTCGTAGCGCGAAAGCAAGTAGTGTTTCAACAATCTTGTTTTGGCGGGTACGGGCACGTTATGGCGTGCCCGTACGGTGGCCGCCGCATCCGTCAAACTTTGTCTGTTCAACTAGTAGGCATTGAGCACGCTCACCTTGCCCCTGTAGACGGGCGCCTCCTCGCGCAGCCAGCGGTAGTAGGCATACTTGTTGTTCACAAAGTCCGGATCGCTCAGGTTGAGCGGATGCTTGATGTTGGGGTGGACGGCGTCTGATGTGGTAACCATGAAATTCTCCTTTTCTCTACTTTTTCGCCTACAATTGTTTCTATCGATTGACACTGTTTCTACGGGAGGCACGTGATGACTGTGACTGAAGCCCTTGATCTATTCAATACCTGGTGGATGAGGACGGCGAACGGACGACTGCTGTCATTCAAATTCACGCGTGGCAGCAACTTAGGCCGTTACTAGATTGCTTAAGCTTCGCTCCACTGTCGGAAGTTGAAAATGACAGGACGCCACAGCAGATTGTTGCTGATGTTCAGACTCGCCCACCAGACCCTGCCGCAGTGATCAAGCCACAAGGCTCGTTGCTCGATGCGCTGCAAAACCCTACATATGAAAACGAGGACTTTGATCTTGATGAATGGACGAAGCAATGGTCAGCCGTTGAACGTCAAATGAAAGCCGTCTCCTACCAAAACGACGTAGCAGAAGGGCGTGCCTGATCGTGTCATACTTGCTTGATACGAAATCTCCCAACAGAAGACTGGCTTGCCACCGCGTCGTAGCGAGTCAATTTCTCTCTCGACTATTGAGAAAATTTTATGACACGACCAGCTAATCAGATGCCGCCCGTGCATCCAGGCGAGATTTTGCGCGAAGATTTTCTCGCGCCGCTGGAAATGAGCGTCAATGCACTGGCACGGGCGCTCGACGTACCGGCGACGCGTATTCATGAAATTGTCAAAGAGCGCCGCGCCATCACCGCCGACACGGCGCAGCGGCTGGCCTGCTATTTTGGCGGCGATGCAGCGTCGTGGCTCCAGCTACAGGCCATGTACGATTTGAAAACGCTGCCCACGCGCGACGAAATCATGGCGACCGTCGCAGCGAGGGAGCCGGAAGCGGTGCATTGATTGCGGTTGCATTCACGCAAGCCGGATTGTCAATCCGGCTCATCCAAAGACCACCGGCAATTTCTGATAGCTGGCCAGCGTCGGAATGGACGTCTCCTCCAGCGCCTCTGGCTCGACGGCCAGCCGCAGATTTAGGTTGCGCTCCAGCAGGTTGCGCAGCGCGATCTTTGTCTCGATGCGCGCGAGCGGTGCGCCGAGGCAGTAGTGGATGCCCTGCCCAAAGCCGAGGTGGCGATTGGGCGTGCGTGCAATATCAAAGATGTCCGGGTTGTCGAATGCCGCCGGATCGTGGTTGGCCGCGCCCAGCAGCGGCATGACGGTTGACCCCTTGGGAATCGTCACGCCGTGCAGCGTCACGTCCTCCACGGCGTAGCCCGGCTTGGTGCTCTGCACCGGGCCGTGGTAGCGCAGCACCTCTTCGATGGCCGTGTCCAGCAGGCCATAATCGGCGCGCAGCCGGTCGAGCTGATCGGGATGCTGCAAGAGCGTGGCGACGGCGTTGGTGATCAGGTGGTAGGTCGTTTCGTAGCCCGCCACCACCAGCAGGAACACCATGCTGACCAGCTCGTCCTCGCTCAGCGACTCGCCGTCCTCCTCGGCCTGAATCAGCCCCGTGAGAATGTCGTCGCCCGGATTGTTGCGCTTGCGCCCAATCAATTCGCGCACAAAGTGCGACGATTTGCGCATGTCCCACAGCATCATCTTGGCCAGCGCAAAGCCCGAATAGCCATCGGTGACCAGCGAGCGGATGACGTTCGCAAACTGCTTAACCTCGTCGTCCTTCACGCCCACCATCTCGCCAATCACGGTGACAGGAATCGGTGAGGCGTAGTGCTCCTTCAAATCAACTGTGCCCTGTGCCTCCGCTGCGTCGAGCAGTTCGTGGGTCAGCGCCTCGATGCGCGTCTCCAGCTTGCGCAGCGCACGCGGCGTGAAGGCCTTGTGTACGAGGTTGCGCAGCCGTCGATGCTCCGGCTCGTCCTCGAGGATCATGCTCTGCGCCATGAGGGCGACGTGCTTGGGCAGCGGGAAGGGCATCCGACCGCCGCCCGTGGCCGTGCTGCGGTTGCGCACAAAGCGCTCGTCTTTGAGCATGTTGACGCAATCTTCGTGGCGCGAAAGCATGTAGATCTTCATCATCATCATCTTGCCCTTGTAGACGGGCGCTTCCTCGCGCAGCCAGCGGTAGTAGTCGTAGCGGTTGGCGGCGAACTCCTTGCCCATCAGGTTGATGGGGTGCTTGATTTTCAGATCGGTGTTCGGTCGGGTTGCAATCATGATTGGTTCTCCCTAACTCAATTGCTCGTTTGTTGATGGTTCACCAGATGTCGGCCCGCCTTTTTGCTCCGGCAGCCACACGTCCAGCACGTCCGGCGGGATCAGGCAGATCGAGCGGTGGGGCGCGCCCAGCACGCGCTCGATGCTGCGCTCGTAGACGAGCAGCTTCTGCTCGATGGATTTTCTCGCCGCCTCGTCCCACTCGTCGGCCAACAGCCGCGATACGATGGCCTCTCCACAGGCGCGCCCCATGATGAAGACAATTTCTGCCGTCGCTTCCGGGTACGTCACGTCAAAGACGCCTTCGGCCACGCCCTGGTGGATAATCTGCGCCAGCAGCGGCGCGACGTTGGCCGTGGCCTGCTGTTGAACTTTGTTGCGCAGGAGCACATTTTCGTCTTGATAGAGGACGCGCGCCGCCTCGACAAAGAAGTCCCGATTGTCCGCCTTCCAGTTGTGGAGACGGGCAAAAAAGCGCTCCATCTTCGCCACGGCGTTTAGCGACTCGTCCGCCACCATCGGCTCCAGCGTAGCCAGCACCTGCCCCGTCATGCGCTCGACCAGCGCATCCAGCAGCTCGCCTTTGGAGCCAAAGTAGTGGTAGAACGTCCCCTTGGAGACGCCCACCCGGTCGATAATTTCCTGCACCGAGGTCTGCTCGTAGCCCTTGCTGTAGAAGAGCGCCTGGGCCACGTCCAAAAACTCGTTGCAGCGCTCCGCATATTCTTTGACAATCCGCACCATAGCGTGCTCCTTTAGCGGGTAGCGTGCTGCGCCAGTTGAAACGAAATGCCCGTCAGCGCTTCCGACACCGTCCACAGCTGATGCGCATTGCCCTTGTCGTGCGAGCGCGCATTGGACTCCACGCGTTCAGGATTGCCGCCCAGCTCGGCGATGCCAGACGGGCCAAAGTATTGCCCGCCCCGCACGTCATAGGCCGTGGCGGCATAGAGCGTGGGCAGCGCGCCCATTGGCTGTGGCTGGGCGACGAGGCGGTTCATCAGCTGCATTGGGGCCGTGTCGCCCTGTAGATTGGTCGCCGTGTAGCCGGGATGCGCGGCGACGGCAATGGTGTCGTGGCCTGCCTGCTCGAGCTTGCGCTGAAGCTCGTAAGTGAAGAGCAGGTTGGCGAGCTTGCTCTGGCCGTAGGCGCCCATCGCGCTGTATTGCTTGCGCTGCCAGTTCAAGTCCTCAAAGTCCATCTTACCAAAACGGTGCGCCGTGCTGCTGACGTTGACCACCCGCGCGCCAGACGTTTGATTGAGCAAATCAATCAGCTGTGTCGTCAGCGCAAAGTGGCCCAGGTGGTTGACGCCAAGCTGCTGCTCAAAGCCCTGCTCGGTGGTGCCGAAGGGCGGCACCATGATGCCCGCGTTGTTGATCAGCAGGTCGAGCCGGTCGTGCTCGGCCTGGAAATGCTCGGCGAACTGGCGCACCAAATCTAGGTCCGCCAAATCGAGCTGCATCACCACCACTTCGCCGGTCGGACGCAGGGCACGAATCTGCTCGGCGGCGCGGTTGGCCTTCTCCAGGTTGCGGCAGGCCATGATCACCGTCGCGCCGCGCTGGGCCAGCACGCGCGCCGTCTCGTAGCCGATGCCGCTGTTGGCGCCCGTCACAATGGCGATTTTGCCGCTCACGTCGGGCACGTCGGCTTCGCTCCAGTCGCTCTGCTTGCGCCCGCGGCTGAAGTAGGCCAGCGGGCCGATAAAGTTGAGGAAGAGCGCGGCCCGCCACGCCCCCTTGGGGCCGTTGATTCTTTGCGCCGGGCGACCGCTCAAGTCGCGCCAGGCGGCGAGGAACAAGCCAATCTGAACCAGGCCCAGCTTGACGACGGCGGCTTTCTGCCACAGGGGCAGGTCGCGCCAATTTTTCTGTTGCACGAGGTTTCCTTTCGTATTTTGTTTGCGCTAAAAGTCTACGTTTTCATTATAGACCGACGGTCGGTCGTCTGCAAGTGAAAGAACTCATAAGCGGCGGTGAATCCTGTAGAACATGCTGCTGGTTCTTTGGGCTATCCCGCTGTGGCAGGCGATTCGCTCGCCCCCGTCTCCACCGCAGTGGCCTCGGCTTCCGTCTCCTGGACGGGAAACTCTTCTCTTGTCGAATCGATCCTTTCCTCGCCCAGCGCCAGCTGCCCGGCGTCGTTGGTTGAGAGCGCAATCGCTCTTTGGCGCAGACCCAACATGTCGTAGGAGTACAGCTCGCGCACCAGCACGATGAGGATGGCCAGCAGCGGCACGGCCAGCAGCAGCCCCAGCGCGCCAAAGGCCAGCGTGATCAGCAGCTGGAAGAGCATCAGCGCCCCGGCCGGAATCTCCAGCTCGGCCTTGACAATCGACGGGGTGATGACGTTGCTCTCCACCAGCTGGATGATCAGGTAGACGGGAATGTAGAGAAAAATCCCCGCCGGATTCGCGCTCGCCAGCGTAAAGATCGCAATCGGAATCAGCGGCAGAAAGACGCCGATGTTGGGAATAAAGGTCGCCAGGCCCGCAAAAACGGCCACCACCAGCGCGTTCGGCATCCCCAGCAGCAGCCCCAGAATCACCCAGACCAGCGCCACGGTGATCGTGATGGAAAACGACAGCGCAGAAATCCACGTGCGCGCCGTGTGGTACAGCTCGTTCCAGATGTGGACGACGTGCTGGTGATGACGCGCCGGCACGAGGTAGAGGCTGGCTTTGACATAGCTTTTGGGATCGACCAGAAAGAAGATCGAAATAAAAATCACAAAGCCCACGTTGACCAGCGCCGCGACCATCGTGCCGACGCCACCCAGCAGCGTGGGCGCAATGGCCAAGCTGGCGTTGACAAGCTGGTTGAGAATTTCCTGTGCGCTCTCCACGGTGAGCGCCGTCGATTCAGCGTCCGGCAGCGGGGCCAGGGCCATGCTCAGGAATTCGTTTCTCGTGCGCAGGGATTCGTAGACGCCCGACAGCGCACCAATTGCCTGCGGGATGCTGCCCAGCAGCACAAACACATCCTCCAGCAGACGCGGCAGCACAAGCAGCACGAGAAAGACCGCAGCCGCGCCGACCGCCAGCGCCGAAAGCGCAATCGCCCAGCTTCTCCGCAACCCCCGACGCTGTAGCCAGCCCGACGGGATGCTGATGCCCACGGCGATCATCGCCGCCGCAAAGCCGAGCAGCAGCGTCGAGCGCGCGGCCCAGATGCCGGTGATCAGCAGCAGAATCAGAAAGACAATCAGAACGCGTCGCACAAATTCACCGAGAGACATAATGACTCCTTCCAACGAGCTGCGTGCTTGGAAAAGTTGATTCCGCTGTCGCTTCCGCCCCGATTCCATCAGCGCCTGGTGGCAAGCGTCAGCACCGTGCCCAAAGTATAGCGCGCAACGCCGCGATTGGGTAGTGTCTCTCGGCATGAGCAGGGCGTGATCCGTGTCATACGGCGTTGTTTACGCTGGTTCAAGCAGTCGTGTGCTTTCCTCCTGCCAGAAGCGGTCGATGCTGGTCGTCGTTTCGTCCAGCTTTTCCCAGTGAGGCAATCCTTTTGTGTGCAGAATCCGCTCTGCCTGCCAGCAGGAATTGCTCGCCAGCAGCTGCGGCAAATCGCTAAAGTCGACGTAGGGGTCTTGGTCGTAGAGCACGAGCGTGGGCACGGCCAGCTGTTCGTAGAGCGTCGAGCGGATGTTGCCGGTGAAGAGCCGACCGCTCAGAAAGTGCAGCGGCACATTCTTCGCCCCCGGCTGGTGCGCCGTGCGGTAGCCGTAGTCGATCAGCGACTGCGGCGGCGTGCCGGTAAAGCTCATGCCCAGAAAGTAGCGGATGCTGGGCGGTGACGCAATCAAATCGTAAAGTGGCTGCGACCAGAGCGGATTGCTCAGGAGTCGATAGGCGCGATCGCTGCCGTCGCGGCGGCTGGCGCGCTCGGTGCGGCCTTCGTCGCCCTCGCCCGTAAAGCCCGTCGGCGAGAGAAAGACGAGTGAGTGGAACAGGTCGGGCCGCGCCACGGCGGCGCGGGCAGCAAATTCACAGCCCAGCGAAAGCGCAATCACGTCCGCTGCCTCGCCCACGACCTGCTCGATGAACTCCGCAATCACGTCCGCAAAGAGCTGCGGCGTATACTCGCGCGGGCTGCGATCCGAAAAGCCATAACCGGGCAGGTCCAGCGCGTAGACGGGGCGCTGGCCTCGGTAGTGCTCAAAGAGCGGCTTCATTTCCATGGCGCTGGCCGCGGCGTTGACGCTGTGGACGAGCACCAGGGGCTTGCCTTCGGCTGCATCCTCTGCGTAGTAGTTGACTTGCCCCGCCCACGTCGACTCCAGGCTGCGCTGCGGTGCATCCAGCGCTGGCGGCAGCGCCACGTCGTGGTTGATGGCAAAGCGGCTGTAGAGGCTCCAGCCCGTCACAGCGCCTGCGCCAGCTAGCGCGACGGTCTTGGTCGCATTGAATATAAATCGCGTTGACATTGTTTGTTCTCCTGTAAATCCAGTACCATTCAAATAAGCGCAGTTGGGCTGTCGACCACCACCGGCGACGAATGAATTCGTCACCTACATGGCGAAGTGCGCTGAAGCGCACTGGAGATGACTCGATCAACGCGCTTCAGCGCGTTTGGTAAACTAGGCGGGCAATTCATTGCTCGCCGGTCTTCGTGCTAGGCCATCACCAAATTCGGCTGCGTTCCGTTTGCTGAAGCCACGGGCCGCGCCTCGTCGCGGAATTGGCGATTGTATAGCTGGGCATACGGCCCGTGCTTTGCTAGCAGCAGCTCGTGTGCAGATTGCTTGTTTGTCCCCTCGGCCTGCTCGACAATGCGACCGTCATCCAGCACGATGATCTGGTCGGCGTTGGCAATCGTGCTGAGGCGGTGGGCGATGACAAAGCTGGTGCGACCGGCCAGCAACTTCTCCAACGCCTCCTGGATCAGCGACTCCGTGTGCGTGTCGATGTTGGAGGTCGCCTCATCCAAAATCAGGATGTGCGGCTCGCTGAGCACGGTGCGTGCAAAGCTGATCAGCTGGCGCTGCCCCTGCGAGAGCGTGCCGCCGCGCTCGCCCAGCTCGGTTTCATAGCCATCCGGCAGGCTCACAATAAAATCGTGTACACTGACCGCGCGCGCCGCAATCTCCACCTCTTCGTCAGTCGCATCCAGTCGACCGTAGCGAATGTTCTCCATCACTGTACCGGAGAAGAGAAAATTGTCCTGTAGCATGATGCCAATCTGCTCGCGCAGGCTGGCGCGCTGCACGTTGCGCACGTTGATGCCGTCGATGGTGATTTCGCCAGTGGTCACGTCGTAGAAGCGCGGAATCAGGTTAACCACGGTCGTCTTGCCCGCACCCGTCGCGCCGACCAGCGCCACCGTCTGCCCCGGCTTGGCGAGCAGGTTAATGTTGTGCAGCACGGGTTCGCCGGGCACGTAGCCAAAGGTGACGTTGTTAAAGACAACATCGCCCTCAATTGGCGGCATGGTGCGCGCGTCGTCTCTGTCGGTCAGGTTGACCGGCTCATCTAGCAGCTCAAAGATGCGCTCCGCCCCGGCCAGAGCCGACTGCGCCGTGCCCCAGAATTGGCCGATCTGCTGCACGGGGCGGAAGAATTGCTGCACGTACTGCAGATAGCTCACCACCAGCCCCACGCTCAGGCGACCCTGCAGCGCCAGGAAGCCACCAAAGCCAGCCACAATCACCGTGGCCGCGGCCTGGAAGAGACTCATGGCAGGCGAAAGCGCCGAGGTGACGCCCACCGCCGAGATGTTGGCGTCGCGGTTGGCCGTGTTGGCCGTCGTAAATTGGTCGATATTGGCATCGGCCCGATTAAAGGCCTGGGCCACTTTGACCCCGGAAATGCCTTCCTCCAATTGGGAAGAAATGTCGCCCAGCGCTTCGCGGCTGTCGCGGAATTTGCGACGGGCGCGGCGCGACAGCAGCACGACCGTCAGCAGCATAAAGGGCAGCACGGCCAACACCGCTGCGCCAATCTGCCACTGCAAGGTCAACATGGCAATGGCGATGGCGATCATCTGGAAGACGCCGCCCACGACCTGAATTAGCCCCTGGCCCAAAAATTGGTTGAGCGTGTCGACATCGTTGGTCAAGCGGCTCATCAAGTCGCCGGATTCGTTCTTATCCAGGTAGCCCATGGGCAGCGCCTGCACCTTAGCAAAGATATCCTCGCGGATTTTGGCCAGCACTTCCTGCCCAACCTTGCCCATTAGATAAAACTGAAAGCCGGTGGACACCGCGCCCACAACGTAAACGCCGATTAGCAGCAGCATCGTGCGCATCAGCCCGGCCTGATCACCGGGGATGATGAAGTTGTCGATGGCCTGGCCGATAAAGAGCGGCCCCAGCGCCGACGCCCCGGCGCTTAGGATGACCGTGCCGAGCAGCAGCAAAAGCTGCGGCCAGTAGGGACGCATGTAGCGGAGCAAGCGCCCCGTCACCGCTGTGTTGTCCTGCGCGCCCGTGGATTCTTCCACCATCATTGCGCGATTGCTTGAAAATGCCATGAGTTACTCTTTTCTTTGTAATACCGACACGTTCCCTTTTCGGGCCACGCCAATAGGGATGTCCAATACTAAGGCTGGGATAATCTGTCATTCCCGCGAACGCGCAATGGCGTTAAGTTAGGACTTAACCTGACGCGGTCAGGCAGTAAACCGTAGATCATCTTTGCTCCGCAAGGTGACAAAGCCGGCAGACGAAGCCAGCAGGACGGACACGAGGACGGTCGGAACCGGCTACTCTGCGCCGAGACAGGCTTGTTCTCGACCGCCCTCATGTCCCTACCATTACCATAATCGTAGGGACATAATCGTAGGGACATGAGGTTGATGACCCGTGAGGTTGCCACAACGTCCGGAGATCCTTCCATCAACCTCGTGTCCGTCCCGTTAGAACCATCCCTCCCCACTTCTGGGTAAACGTAAGCATGATGGGGGGGACTGGGAGGGGGTCGATCTTTGCCATCTCCAAAATTTTAGCAAGCTAGAACTCGCCTCAGTAGGCCAGTTCTAGCTCGACAACATTCTGCTCGACCGCCATTTCGTCTGGCGCTTCGCGATCCGGCTGGAGCTGCGAGCGCACGATCTCGGCGTAGAGCGGGCTCGTGTTCAGCAGCTCGTCGTGCGTGCCCTGGGCCGTGATGCGCCCCTTATCCAGCACCAGAATCAAGTCCGCGTTTTGCACGGTGCTAACGCGGTGGGCAATCACAAAGCTCGTCGGCTCTTCCATCAGCTTGTCCAGCGCCTGTTGAATCTGGTATTCCGTCTCGGCGTCGACGGCGCTGGTGCTGTCGTCGAGAATCAGCACGTCCGGCTGGATGAGCAGCGCGCGCGCAATCGCAATGCGCTGCTTCTGCCCGCCGCTCAACCCCACGCCCCGCTCGCCGACCAGCGTCTCGTAGCCCTGTGGGAATGCCGTAATAAAGTCGTGCGCCTGCGCCGCTTTGGCCACGGCCACCACTTCATCCTGCGTGGCGTCGGGTCGACCGTAAGCGATGTTCTGCGCGATGCTTCCGGAGAAGAGCACCGTCTCCTGCAGCACAATGCCGATCTGCGTGCGCAGGCTGGCGAGCGTGACGTCGCGCACGTCGTAGCCGTCGATCAGCACCGTTCCTTCGGTCACATCGTAGAAGCGGGGCAGCAGGTTGATGATGCTGCTCTTGCCCGACCCCGTCGGCCCGGTGATGGCGACCGTCTGCCCTGGCTCGACGCTAAAATCAATGTCCGTCAGCACATTTTCCTCCACGCCGGGATAGCGGAAGCTCACGTGGTCAAAGACAACGCGCCCTTCAATATCCTCTAGCACAAAAGCGCCCGGCTTCTCAACCACATCGTTGGGCGTATCGACCACCTCGAAGATGCGGTCGGCGCTGGTGGCGGCGCGCGCCAACATGCTGGCGATAATGCCCAGGATAAAGAGCGGCGCAATCAGAAAGGCCAGGTAGGTATTAAAGGCGACCAACTCACCGATGCTCAGCCCGCCGCCCATTACCTGTAGCCCACCGACCCAAATCACGGCGGCGGTGCCCAAGTTGGAAATCAGGAAAATCAGCGGGAAATTTTGCGCCAGAGTGGTGGAAACGGTGATGTTGTCGACCTTGTACTCCTCGTTGGCCGTAACAAAGCGACCCATTTCATAAGGCTCGCGCGTAAAGGATTTGACCACGCGTGCCCCGGCCAGATTCTCCTGTAAAATCGTGTTGACGATGCCGAGCTTGGCCTGAATCTGCCCGAAAATCGGGAAAATCGCGCGGATAAAGCGCAGCAGCACCAGCAGCATCAGCGGCACAACGGCCAGCGTGACCAGCGCCAGGCGCCAGTTCATCGAGAACAAAATCACCGCGCTGCCGATCAGCATGATTGCCGAGTTGAGCAGCTGAAAGAGCCCCAAGCCCGTAAACTGCCGCACCATGTCGACATCGCTGGTGGCGCGCGTCATCAGCTGGCCCACCTGCGCTTTGTCGTGGTAGCTAAAGCTGAGCCGCTGAATCTTGGCAAAGAGCTCGTTGCGCATGTCAAAGGCCACGCCCTGGCTGGCCTTTTCGCTCCAGTAGCCCTGGGTAAAGGTAAAGAGGCCGCTCACCACGGCGACAGCGGCCAGCCCCACCGTGCCCCACAGCACGTTGCGCCCCACGCCCGCCTCGATGCCCTGGTCGATAACCACGCGCAACAGCTGCGGGTTGACGAGATTGGCCGCGGTCACCAGGATCATGCTCAAGAACGCGCCGATAGCCGTCCAGCGGTAGGGGTTGAGATAACGAATTGCTCGTGCGAGTGATTTCATTATTTTCTCCAGCTTACAGACATTAAAAACGAGACAGCGTCATCTCGAAGTTGAGATGACGCTGTCATCAAAATTACGCCGCAGCCGGGCTAAACTGGCTTTTGAGATCGGCCTTGATCTCTTGGCGGATAATTTCGGCGCGAAAATCCCGCCGCAACTCTTCCATGCGTGCCACGGCCTGATCAATCCACTTGTGCTCGATCAGTGCGACGATGGCCGATGTCTCCGGCTCCACGGCTTCGGCCAAATCCATCACCTCGCCGTCGCTCATACCAAAGTCGATGCGCTTAGAGAGCGCATTGCCCGCAAAGCCACCGCCCACGCCGCCAGCAACGACCCCAACCGGGCCACCCAACAGCCCCAGCAGCGCGCCGCCCAACACACCGGCCACCTGGCTGCGCCGCTGACCGCGCGTCTCGGCGGTCTCCTCGATGTAGACCTCGCCCTCGGCGTTGCGCGACAGCACCGTTGCGTCAATGAGACCGATGCTGCCCCGCTCCTCGAAGTGCTTGAGTACGGCCAGCGCGTCTTCGCCGTCATATTCCTTATCAAAGGCCAGGACAATCAGTTCCATTCGTTCGTCGTTCATGTTGTTCTCCTTGTTTGCGACTGCGTTGAGGCAGTCATTCTTGACGTTTCGTGGGATGTAGCTAACCGCTATCCCTGCGTTGTAGTGTAGCGAAGCCGAAGAGTTGCCAGTAGTGGACGGCGTCACCAGTATGGGTGACGCCGATCACGTGCGGATTGCCGTGGGCATGATTGGCGTCATCCAATTTTTGAGTGACCATCCATCTTTTGTCTGCTGGGCCAGTGTTTGCTGGGCCAGCGCTGCCTCGGCCAACACACGCCCCATCTCCAGACGATCCACCGTCTGAGAAAAATCCGAAATGGGAATCAGCCCATCCGATTCAAGCTCGATTACCGTCAAATCCGCCCGTTCCGCGGCATACGCCAAATCGACCTGCGTCTTCTGGCGCATCATGAGAGTATTGGTATGAAGCATAATCTCCAGCGCACTTTGGATGCGCTCTCGCGGCGGCGGCGGGGTGGTCAAATTGAGCGCGACAATTTGGGTCGCCCCGCGCGCAATCGCTTCGCGCACCGGCAGCGTGGCCCCGAAGCCGCCGTCGATAAAGCGCCGCTCGCCCACCTGCCACGCGGGATGAGCCGGGACGAGCGCCGTGCTGCTCATCAGCCCGTCGACGATCCGATCCGCTTCCCGGTCGCCAAAGGCGATGAGCTCACCCGTGTCCAAATCGGTTGCCACGGCATAGCAGGGCAGCGACAGCTCGCTAAAGCGCTCAACGGGAATGTGGTGCTCCACCAGCGCGCGCATATTGCCGTTGTCAAAGAGGCTGGGCTTGCCGCGCAGCACATTGAAGAGCGCGGCACCGTTGTTGCCGGGGTAGATTTCTTTCTCGTTCATCTGCAGCCAAACGGCGCGCAGCTGTTCCAGACCGGCAGGGGTCGGGTCGCTGGCAAAAAAGGCCGCGTTCAGCGCGCCCACCGATGTGCCGATTACCATCTCCGGCTGGATGCCCGCCTCCAGCAGCACCTCCAGCGCGCCAACCTGTAGCGCCCCTCGGCTCCCGCCGCCGCCCAATACAAATGCCAACATAGGTTTCTCCTTTTTTGAATTTCACCTCCTCAAGATAGCAGCAAGTCGAATCTGCCAACAGTGCCCAGCGTCATCACCCAGCAGTGACTCAACTCATCTGCTATGTGACTGGCGTCATCTATTACACTGTCATTGAAGTTTTGATGGGTTAGGGTAAAAGCGGTTGAAGGTCTGGCGGGCCATTTCGGGTGTGAACTGCCAGCGAATAGGAACAGGGGTTCGATTGCGCGTTTCAACCCAAGCGAGGACTTCACGGCTCAATTCGACCTGACAGGCAATGCGCCGCTTCAGGCACTGCCTGGAGAGAAGTGAGAGTTGGATTTCAGCCATGTTGAGCCAACTGGCCTTTTTGGGCGTGTAGTGCATCTGAATTTGCTGCATCAAGGCGAAGGCCTTCGCCGGTTCAAAGGCGTTGTAAAATGAGGTGTAGGTGTGCGTGCTTAGGTTGTCCTGCACCAGTTGAATCTGACCACCGGGCGGACAGTGTTCCTCGACGAAGGCGTCCATGAACTCGGCGTAGTCCTGTCCGGTGCGTCGGTCTCGTACCTGCACAAAGCAATGTCCGGTGAGGGGCTGCACGGCCAGGAGAACGGAGCAGACGCCGTGGCGCTCGTACTCGTAGTTTTGTCGTTTTGGCTTGCCGGGTTCAACGGGCAAGGGGACGAGCGTGTCGCCAATCAGTTGACAGGGCCGCTCATCGAAACACCAGAGCGGGCGCAGCGGGTCAAAGGGACGGGCGTAGATGGCTAGCATATATTCCATTTGCGCCAGAAAGGTAGGCGTCAGTTTGCCCAGGCACCATTGGCGGACTAAGTGAGGCTTGACCGTGTTTTTTTCAGAATTTCGCCCACGGCGTTGTGGGAGATGTGCTCAACCAACTCGAGTTCCACCGCCTTGTCCGCCAACAGGCGCAAACTCCATTGGCTACGCCCCGCTGGCGGTTCTGAACAGGCCAACGCGGTGATTTTGGCCCGTTGCTCGCCGCTGATGGTGCGGGCGCGACCGCTTCTTGGCTTTTCACTAATCGCCGCCTCGAGCCCTTCTTGCACATAGCGACGCCGAATCCGGTCTATCGTCGACAGGCTCGTGTCGAGCTTCTCGGCAATCTCTTGGTCTGTTTTCTGCCCTTGATGATGATTTTCATCGCTCAACAGCAATATCTTTATCCGATTCAGTTTGCGTACACTCCTCACGCCGCCCAGGGTTAGCCGATTGAGGTAGCTACGTTCTTCGCCCGGCAATCTGACGTTATTTATATGCTTTTTGCGTCCCATGCAAACCTCCTTCTTTTGCTCCTTGCTTCGCGTTGGGACGTATTTTATCGCTTACCCTTATCTACTCATAATCTCGATTACACTGTACTAGGGGGTGATGCCAAATTTGGGCGCTTTGGTAAAAGGTGGGGGGAAAGTGAGTCGTTCGCTATGCACATCTCGAAAATGGAACAACAAAAAAGGCCTCCGTTCACTACGGAGGCCTCCAATTTTCACAGCTTATGAGCCAGCAAGTTCGACCTACACGCACCAATCCCGTGAATCCGGCACATCCAGCCAAGCCCCACCCGCTGCAATCGACGCCTGGCTGATTAAACCGGGCAGGGTCATGTCCATCGCCTCGTGGATGCCGATGGGGCAGTCGATCTCGCCGGCGATGGCGTTGATAAAATCGAGGATTTCAAAATAATCGCCGCCGCCGTGGCCAGCTTGGCGCGCTGCTTCTGGCGGATTGCGCCAAACTTCGGGCAGATAGTCGGCCTCCAGATCCGCTAGATCCGCCCACAGATCCTTCTCGTGCCCAAGGTCGGCCAGCCAGATGCGATTTGGCTCTTGCGGGCTGCGGGCCGACTCATACGCGCCCTTTGTGCCTTGCAGCATATAATTCGTCATCGAATGGGGGCGCTCGGAGAGCATATCGACGCGAATTTTGATCAACGCGCCTTTGGCCGTCTTGGCTAACATGACGCAAGTGTCCTGGTTTTCGTACAGATCACCTCTGGGATCACGATAGTGATGCCCGCTTCCCTGACAGCAAACTTGTACGACGCGATCACCGGGCATCCACTGCAAAATTGGGCCGAGGCTGTGCGTGCCATAGGTGATGCCATCAATGCCGGTCTGCCAGCGTCGTCGCCAGGGCGTGCGCTCGTTGAGCTCTTTCAACTCGTGCAGATACTCGCCCTCGGCGTAGTAGACCTCGCCAAATAACCCCGCCCGCACCAGCGCCTTGACCAGGACGTTCGGCTTCATATACGTATAGTTTTCGGCCATCATGTAGATGCCTTTGGAGGCGCTTGCGGCTTTGACCAACGCCCGGCACTCATCGATGGAGATCGCCGCCGTCACCTCGCTCAAAACGTGAACGTCCTGTTCAAGTGCCGCGATGGCTTGCGCTGCGTGATACGGCATGGGCGTGCCGATCACCACGGCATCCACGTCGGAACGGTCGAGCATGGCTTCATAATCTGTATACTGCTCTGCTGCCCCGAGTCGCTGCGCCGCTTCGCGGAATGAGTCCGCTTGAATGTCGCACACGGCGTGTACGCGGGCGATGGGATGGGCCTCAATCGCCGCGCGAAAGCTGGCCCCTCGCCCTACCGCACCGACAATGCCAATGTTGAGCTTTTCAAGAATAGACATAAATGAAGCTAGGCTACCCTTTCAGTCCGGTCAAGGCGATGCCGCGCACAAAGTTTCTTTGTTTAATCGTAACTATTCGGGGTGTTGACGAAATAAGCTGTCAATGGATTCAAAAGAGCGGATTGAACGGAGGTTCAGACTATCTTTCCGCTTTTCGACTACCGAATCGACCCTGTTCAGCGTGGCATCAATAAATACGAGCGAATCCGTTCAATCCGCTCCCCAAATCCGCTGACAGCTGAATAGATACGAAAAATCAGAAAAATAATCAATGGTGGAATCGAGACCAATACTGAGGAACGAACGAATGCGATTGCAAACTGGAGAACTATATGGCTATAATGACTTTTCAAATTGCATGCAATTGTTGTCGATTAGTAATAAATAATACACTGTGTACAACACAACAAATAACAACGTAAGCAATATAATAAAACGAGTACCTCCCAATTTATGATTTCAGATTTTATTGAACAAGATTTACAGAGGCGTTTGGCGCTCGATGAGGACGTTCGCCTAAATCTGCGCACCTTGGCAAAAGAGTATGGAACCAGCGTTAGCCCCGTCAATACAGCAATCAAAGCGCTTATCGATAAGAATATACTGCAGCGCAAAGCAAACGGTCGGCTAGAGGTTTGTCAGGTGCCAGAGAATAGAGTATCAGAGGCAACGCAAGAGCATCCGGATCACCAATTGCAAACCGTCCAAAATCAGTTGATTAGCTGGAGTCTGCAAGGCGAGGATCTGGTCTTGCGCGAAGAAGCGATGGAGAAACATTTCCAAATTGGGCGGACGGCACTGCGGCGCATCTTCTTCAACATTGCGCAGACAGGCATTTTGAGCCATGTGCCGCGCAAAGGGTGGCAGCTGCGCGGTTTCAAAGAGCAAGACCTGAGCGACTATCTCAATGTTCGCGTAAACCTCGAGTTGCTGGCCGTTGATCTGGCGCAGGAGAAGATTGAGGAAGCAATTTTGCAAGATTATCTGGAGAAAAACCAGGGGTCAACACGGCTGCCGGATGAAAGCTTCCATGATTATCTGATTGCTTGCTCGGAAAATTACTATATCCAATCTTTTTTTGATACGCACGGCCCCTTCTTTCGCACAATCTTTTCGTGGGAGGATTTGGACCCGGCTAGCACCAAGCGAACGCTCCTACAACACCGTAAAATTCTGCGCCACCTCATTGCGCAGCGCTGGGATGAGGCGAAAGCAGCCCTAGCGGACCACATTCTCTATAATCACAGATTCCTCCTCAAAAATCTGCGGCAGCTTAGATCGGAAGCACTCGATGAGTAAAACGTGCCGTTTAGGCTCCCACCATCTCCAGCGCCTCTAGCAAGCTGCGGTTGATCAGGTCAAAGAGTTCGTCAAGCTCGGCTTTCTCGGCGATGAGCGCTGGCGCCACCGCAAACCACGTGGGATCAATCCGCATAATCAGCCCGTTGTTGATAGCCGTTTGCTTCAACGCTCGCCCCAATTCAGGGAAAGAAGCCATCGTTTTGGTGTCTTTGACCAACTCGACACCCAGCAGCAACCCCTTGCCGCGTACTTCCCGCACCACACCATATTGCTTTAGGGTGTCCAACTTTTCAGCCAGATACGCTCCGGACGCGCGTGCTTTTTCTGGCAATCCCTGGCTGACCAGTTCATCGATCACCGCAACGCCCACTGCACACGCCAGCGGATTGCCGGCAAAGGTGTGGCCGTGGGCAAAGTTCACCTCGGCTTCAGCTGGCCCCCAGAAGACATCGCCCATATCCTCACGCGCGATCATCGCGCCGAGCGGGAAAAGCCCCGTCGAAATCCCCTTGCCACAGCAGATAATGTCTGGCGTCACCCCAAAGGTCTGCGCGGCAAACATCGATCCCGTGCGCCCAAAGCCGGTGATCACCTCATCAAAGATCAAAATAACGTTGTGGCGATCACAGATGTCGCGGATGATCTGAAAATATTCTGCGGTGGGGGTGATGATGCCGCCCGTGTTGCCGATCGGCTCCACGATGATGCCCGCCACCGTTTCCGGGTCTTCGCCGATGATCACATCCTCAAAAGATTGGGCGGCGAAACGATTGCATTCCTCCCAAGTGTCAAACCGATCGCGATAGTGGGTGGGCGGGAAGACCTTGAGAAAGCCCGGCATTTGCGGCTCAAATGGCGTTTTGCGTTTACCCGTTCCGCTGGCAGACATCGCGCCATACGTACCGCCGTGATAGCCCTGGTAGCGGCTGATAAACTTATATTTGCTCGGATAGCCGCTCTGCTTGAAGTATTGGCGCGTAAATTTCAGGGCAGATTCGACCGCTTCGGAGCCGCCGCTAAAGCCTTTGACAAAGTTGAGGTTTCCAGGCGTGATGCTGCCCACCTTTTCGACAAAATCGAGCGCTATGTCCGAAATGCTGTGCAAAGGTGGCGCGAACGTCAGCTTCTCCATCTGGTTACGCATCGCCGCCATAATGCCGGGGTGGCCGTGCCCCAACGAGGCAACAAAGATACCGCCAATGCCGTCAAAATAGCGTTTCCCATCGGTGTCCCAATAGTAGAGGCGCTCTGCCCGTTCAATCACAAATGGCTTTTCCAGAAAAGCCTGCGACGACTGATAGTCAAGGAAGGTGCGTTTGAGTAAAGTTTCCTGACGTTTGGTAAGAGCCATTGGGTATTCCTCTTATTCATTACCGGACGATGGTAAAAACAACGGTGGTAAAAACATCAAAGCGACGCCAAAAGTCGTCGCTTTGTATACAATGTGTCATACGATACAAGAGGTGGTATGACTTGTCAATTGTGGATGCACCGATGCTGCATTTGTCAATCCTGCGCGCAATATCCAACTGCCGTCAATGCATAAACCTGCGCCACTCGCACCAATTCGGCGACGGGCACTTGCTCATTCATCGTGTGTGCGCCCGTGGCATTGGGGCCGTGGCTTAGGGGAGAGATGCCAGCCAAAGCAGCAAATGCATGGCCATCATCAACAAAGGGCTTTGCACCGGCGGGCAACGGTTCGCCAGCGACTGCCGTGTGCGCGACCTGAAAGGCCGCGACAACATCATCATCGGCTGATACGTCAAAGGCATCACCCTGAACATCAAATTTGAGGTCGATCTGGGTGTTGGTCTTGGCGGCCAAATCCGCCAATATTTGCCTGAGTTCGGCAGTCACCTGCGCGCTTGCGCCCGGCGTAATCCACCGGCGCGTGCCGTGGATTCGACAGTCGGTCGGCGCTTGATTATATATCTCTCCCGCCGCAAGTTGACCCACAAAAACAGAGTCGTGCGCGCCATATGGATTGACGTTGCCTTTAATCTGCTCGTGACGAGCCTGTAACGCTTGCACAAGCTGCACGCCCGCGCCAATCACGTCGGGTAGATCGAATGGGCGCAACACTTCATGAACAGGTTCTCCTTCACGCCGAATTGTGATCTCAAATATCCCCATGCCGCGTCCAGCTAAGGGCAGATGCGTGGCGAGGTATTCCGGCAGCAGCACGGCGTCGCCCACGTACCCCTCTCTGATCAGCGCTTCCACCTGACGGCGGTCGCCCCACGGCCCTTCGTGATGATCATGGGCCGTTAGCAAAATCGATCCGGCTGGCAGGCTCTGTGTGTCTCGCAGCACGCGCAAGGCTTCGACAAAGGCCGCAATTCCTCCTTTCATATCGGATGCGCCCGAGCCATACAGATAGCCATCTTCGAGACGCGGCGCAACAAAGGGCAGGTGAACTGTGTCCAGATGGCCGTCAAATTGGAGCGTGCGGCCCGGCCTGCCCGTCTCCAGACGCGTCACAACCGCTGGCGCGTCCGGCCAGTCCGCCACCGGACGCTCGACGCTGAATCCATCCGCGGCAAGAATCTCCGCTAGTCTATCCGCTACTTTGCCCGCGCTGCGGGTTGGGCTGGGAATTTCAATCAGCGCCATTGCGGTATCGAGAAGGCGCTGTTCGTTGATCTCGTTAGTGATTGCTTTTATGACGGCGTCTGATAGTGCAGCGGACATAGAGTGGTCTCTTTCCTTTATAACTTGTGGCTGAATCCGAGCATTTCCTCCTCGGTCTCAGGAACTGTGCTGCCGGTATTCAGCAACAAGTAGTTCGTTATTGTATGCTCCATTTGATCTGAAATTCGATCTCTTCCTCACCTTCGCCCCGCTCATGCTCAACGGTATACGTGGCGCGCACCGGCACATAAATGCGCTCGTTATCGATCATGATCTCGAACTGTTCGCCTTGCTCAATCGCATCGGCCAGCCGCCGCAGCTTGGCCACGAATTCTCTGTGTGGATATGCTTTTTCGATGTCGCGCTCTCGTTTTGTGTTCATGTGCGTTCTCCGTTTGACCTAGAACTTTGCGTAACTATTCAGGGTGTTGACGAAATAAGCTGTCAACGGATTCAAAAGAGCGGATTGACCGGAGGTTCAGCCTATCTTTCCGCTTTTCGACTATCGAATCGGCCCTGTTCAGCGTGGCATCAATAAATACGAGCGAATCCGTTCAATCCGCTCCCCCAATCCGCTGACAGCTGAATAGATACAATCTTGCTTTGATTACGCCTGCTGGACGCGGTGCTCAGCAGCTGTTGCAATTACTTCTTCAAGCAACATATCACGTCCCCCTGCATACCCATCGACATCAACTGCTCCCGCAACATCGACGGGAATACCGACGCGCTCGTAGCTTGACCCATTCTGCCGCAGATAGCGCTGATTGGAAAGCCCCAGTTTCCAGCCATTCGGCAATGTTCGTTCGAGGATGTCGGACATGCCACCACCAGAGCGTCCGCCCACTACTGTGACTTGAGGCATATCGGCCATTATCCAGGTGAAGAGCTCGGCTGCGCTGAAGGTGACGCCGCTGGTCAACAAGTAGACGGGCATCGTAAATGATGGTGGGCCAGATGGCTCTAGGTAGATGGTCTCAGGCTCCGTATATCCATCGCCTTCGCGGGTCGATTTGGTCAACGCAAATTGACGTTCGGACGCAAAAATGCATAATTTTCGTTCATCGCGTGCCAGAACAGCTCAAACGTTGTCTCTGGGCCAGCGTTGCTGATTCGATTAGCGGGAAGCTGGTCGATGCGGTCTGCTACCATTGGGGTCAGGCTGCCGGTATCGATAGACTTGTTCCTGATTAACAAATCTCGCTAAAAATTTGGGGGGCGCCGCTCGACCGTAGTGGGAGGGCGCGCCTTCCCACTACGGTCGAACACGAGCCTCGCCTGAGCGTTAGGCTTTGTTTGCTTATTTGGGAACAACTCTAATCATCAAAAGCTCGCCATCACGCCGAAACGCCGCGTCCGCTAGTTTTTGCAGTAGCCAAGTGCTGGCCGGCGCTCTAAGCGCACGAACTGCACCCACCTGCGAGACTTCGTACTGCTCAATAACGAATGGTGTGATATTCAACACCATGCCGTGACCACGCGTCTGCCGGATGCCGCGAACGTCGCGCTTTGGCATGGTCAGCAGCCAGCCGCCCACAAGAACGACAACCAAACCGATAAGCAAGACAATCAATATTTTCATCAAAGCTCCTAAATTTATTCCTTCTCCGCAAAGACCATGCGCTCAATGGTCATGGCGGGCAGGTCGCGCCCGGTCGGCCGCATGTAGCGATTATTCAGCTCCTCGTAGCTGAGGTCTTCCACCAGACGCCAGCCGTACTCACGCAGGAAATCGGCCACCTCCGCTGGGTCGAAGCCAAAGTGCCACGCCTTCGTTTTGACGATCATGCGCTCGTAAAAGTCGTCCAGCCCGTGGATGTTTCTGCCCTCTACAAACTCCTTGAGCACGTAAGTGAACGCCAGTTGGCTGCCTGCGGGTGCCTGCGCCAGAAAGTCGAAGGTTTGGCGTACTGCTGCTTCCGTCAGGTATTGGGAGACGGCTTCCCAGATAAAGAAGGTCTTGTAGTTGGGTGTATAGCCATGCGCGGCCAGCACAGTGTCTAAATCCTGCTCCACAAAGTTGATCGGCACAAGCGTGACGTTGCCCGGTATTGCGCCCCGTGCTCGTTGGACACCCGCTCGTTTGGCCTCGATATTTACGGGCTGATCCACTTCCCAAGTCGGGACATTTACGAGGGCAGGCAGCCGATAGGCGCGCGTATCGAAGCCAGCACCCAAATTGACAATGGCTTTTACTCCATTGTCCGCCACAGCCGCCACAACCTTCTCATCAATATAACGTTTGCGACAGCACATCCCGCTCCAGATGCCGGGCACCTGCTTTTCCGATGCCCGCACCATCCAGTTGCGCGCCAGCGGAATGCGCATCAGGTTGACCATGGTACGGAGACCGGCGGGCAAAATTTTGGCGGCCAGCTCGTCGTGGATTAACCGCTGCTCGCTGGGGAAGTGCTGTTCAATGGCGACTATGGTTGTGGGGCCGCTGCCTGTTCGCGCCGCAGCTCTGGTCGAGATTCTTTCTGCGTTCTGGGTCATTGATTATTCCTCTATAATGCTATACTGTGGAGCCACTCTTCATCGACCGTACACGTGGGTTGTTCCCCAACTCAGCCCGTCCACATCAATATTTGTCATGCCGACCGCAATTTCCGGGGTGTGGCTGACGCTGAGGCCTTCCACGCCGTCGATTGGTTTTAGATGAGGGTTGGGGAGGGGTCGAAACAGCCGCGCTATGCGTTCGCAGAATTCAATATCTTTTCGATGAATGAAGCGATTTCAGCGACAGCCTCTTCGGTTTCTGGCAAATCCGGTATCATCTGAAAAGCATGAAACGCGCCTGGGAAAACATGCAGTGAGGAATCCACCCCTGCCGCAAGTGCTTTCTCGTGGAGCCGTTCCGAATCGCTAAGCAACACCTCATGTTCGCCAACTTGGATAAGCAGCGGCGGCATTCCAGACAGGTCGCCAAACAAGGGGGACGCACCCGGCAAATCAGCAGGGCAATCATCGAGGTACATGGCTGCGGTGTCTGCAATTGCCTCTGCACGCAACATCGGGTCAGCGTCTGCACGCGACCTCACGCTATCCCCACTGGCCGTCAAATCCGTCCACGCGGACAAGAGCACCGCGCCCCCGGGCAGCGGCCTTGCTTGCTCTTTTAGGGCCAACAAGATCGCCATAGCCAACCCACCGCCTGCCGAATCGCCAGCAAGTATGATTCTCTCCGAGCTTATGCCTTGTGATAAGAGCGTCTCATAGGCCAACATGGAATCCTCGACGGCGGCGGGGTAGCGATTCTCTGGGGCGAGGCGATAATCAATTCCCGCAACCCCGATTCGCGCCGCGCGAGAAAGCCGACACATCAATTCATGGTGGGTATCAACGGAACCCATGATGTACGCGCCACCGTGCAGATAGAGAAGGGCTGCATCTTGACGTGCGTTTGGGGTGCGCACCATTCTCAGCCGGCGGCCACCGATGTAGATGTCTTCACTGACGATCTCTTGCGGAATGTCGTGGATACTCTGCTGCGCTTCCATGATTTCCCGTTGGGTGGCGACATCATCAAGCGGCACGGAAGTGGAATCGCGCATGGCTCGAATCAATTCGGCCATTTCTAGAATATCTTGGCTGGGCATTTGGGACCTCCATTTTGTGCTGAGCGTGCACGACCCACTGTCTCATTCAGACAGCCGATACCGCATCCGATTCGATCTTGGATGAAGATTTTTTCTTTTGAATCCGCCACCAAATCAGTCCGGCCAAGAGGCCAATAACCAAGGCGATGCCTGCTTTAATACGTGCTTTATTGCGGTTGCCAACGGCTGCTTCTTCACTGTCGACTTGGCGGGAATCGGTCGTTTCCGCCACCTCGTCCACCAACGTCACCGTGCCCGCATCACCATTCACCGCCAACATCATGCCGGATTGAATGCGCTCCGTCGCCACACCCGTGCCCATCACGGCGGGGATGCCGTACTCGCGCGCCACAATGGAGCCATGTGCCAGCGCGCCGCCAACGTCCGTAACCAGCCCGACCGCTTGCGAAAAGAGCGGCGTCCAGGCGGGCGTGGTCGTCGTGCAGACCAAAATCGAACCGGGCTGCATTTGGTCAAAATCTTCGATTGAATGGATGACGCTGGCGGGGGCTGTTACCCGCCCCGTGCTGACTGCGTAGCCGTTGAGGACCGGCCCGCTGTTTTCAACCGAATCATCCGGCGTCGGGTCAAACATCTTTAGCTCTATCGGCCCGATCTTGAGCGCCGAACGCGCGGGCACTTTGGGCTGTGCCGTGAGCAATTTACGCGACTCGCGCAACGCCCGCCGCTGCTCTGCCACTTGCGACAAGTCGGGCACGGGACGCTCAGTAGTCTGTGCGGCAATTGCCTCCGCGATTTCGTCACTGTTCAAAAAGTAAACGTCATCAGGCGCGGCAATCACTCCAGCATCGGTCAAGCGCTGCCCCAACTCCGCCGCCAGCTTGCGCACCGTCGGCCACGCCGCGCCCATGTAAAACATGACGTGTTCACGATAGGGCGCAAAGTGCTTTGTCCATTTCCACACCCATGCAAACAACTTGCGCGACAGCGGATTGAGCGCCTGCTCCGTTTGCGCAATGAGTGCGTCGCGCTCCCGTCCCATCTTGGCTTGGCGCACACGCACCGATTCGGCAGGCGCATTCTTGACCAGCGCCTTGAGGCTCAAAAACATGGGCAGTGGGTCTTCGCTTTGCGTCGGCGCGGCAAAGTCGAGGTTGTAGATTTGATGACCGTACGCAGCGAGATATTGCTCGATACCGTCAAGCACAGGCTGCCCTTCAGGATGGGCGGCGAGGGCTGGCTGGAGTTGGTTGGCGGTCGTGTTGAGCACAAGCTCGCGCAGCGAGTTGGTGTTGCGAATGGTGTCCGCAATCTGCTCCATGTTTGCCTGTGCGTCGAGTGCCTTGGAGTCAAAGCCGCGCAAAAAGGCGGAGCTGCCCAAATTGGCGTGTGGCAAGCCAGCGCGGAAGAGCGTCTTCAACAGTTTATCGAAAGCCGGGTCTAAAAAGCGTGAAAGCCCTAGATAGGCAGCGGAGCCAAACCAATACCCACTGTCGGCGGCAGCCAATTCGCCCATGCCTTGCAGAAGGGCGGCGGATTCGGCCGAATTCAGATCCAGCGCATCCCAACGCGCAATCAGAGCTTGATAGTTGGGCAGCACATGTCCTTCCCAATCAAAGGCGGGCACTTTGAGCATACGCAGGATGCGCGGATAGACCTTCAACATCGCCGTGATGGTTTGCGCATCTAGTTTGGCGGTCGTAGTCGTATACGCATAGCCGTTAATCGTGTCGGCAAATCCATGTGGCATCATCGCCTTCAGATCGAAGCGAACATCGGCGACCGCCGACCCCAGTGCAACGAGCAAATCGTCGAGCGTCTCCTCCATTCCCTGTCTCAGGTAAAGGTCTTCAAAGAGCGGGGAGAGCGGTTCGGGCATGTGTTCGACAATTTGGCGGCGCATCCAGACCGTGTTGGGCGTGGTCGGCTCCCAAACGACGTTTTTCAGCGGCGCAGCGGGCAGCGAGGTGATGGGGCGGGCCTGCAAAATTGCGACTTCACCGTCGGCGATGGCCCACTCAATATCCATCGGCGCGTTGTAGTGCGCGGCAATTTCTGCGCCGATTTGCGCCAGTTGGACGGCGGCTGCATCATCCAGCACCGCCTGATTTTGTTGCGCGGGCGGAATGGCTTGCTCCTCTGTGCCTGTGTCCGTGCGCACCGTCATCACCGTTTTGGTCGCGGTCTCGCGGGAGACGATTTGCCAGGTCGATTGATCCACCACCATGCTGTCAGGGGTCACCAACCCGCCGACAATCGCCTCGCCCAAGCCCCACGTGGCGTTGATGAGGATTTGGTCGCGTTCGCCGTTGGTGGGGTTGGCGGTGAAGAGAATGCCAGCGGAGTCGGCGTCAACCAGTTCCTGCATCACAACCGCCAGGCTAACGGTGCTGGGATCAATGTCCTGCCGCTGGCGATAGGCGATGGCGCGCGCCGTCCACAGGCTGGCCCAGCACTTTTTGACGGCGTCGAGCAGAGCTTCCTCACTGCGTATATTGAGGAACGTATCCTGCTGTCCGGCAAAGCTGGCGCCCGGCAAATCCTCGGCGGTGGCGGAGGAGCGCACGGCGACGGCGCTGCCGCTATCCGCTATCAATTCCTGATAGGCACACGTAACCTCGGTTGCCAACGCATCCCCAATCTCGCCCTGCGTAAACAAGGCGCGGATCTTCTCCGCTGCTGCTTCGCCCGATTGCGGGTCGTCCGCCGAAACGGTCTGTGCCAGCTCAACAATCTGCTGCTGTAGGCCGTGCGCCTGCACGAAGGCGTCATACGCTGCCGTCGTCAGGACGAAGCCAGTCGGCACGGGAAATCCGGCCGCCGTCATCTCGCCCAGGTTGGCCCCTTTGCCGCCTGCGCTGGGGATGTTGGTTTTGTTGAGTTGTGAAAATGGATGTATGTAGGTCATGAGATTTCCTTTCCTTTGCTGGTCACTATCGCCACCAACAGCGGAATCCATGCGAAGGCGATGATGAATTGGTCAGAATGCTAAATCCACCCCTGTACACGGCGGCTATTTTTGAGTTTCAAACTGGAAGATTTATAATACTATCGATTAAATAATACTATCATGGCAAATGACTTGCTCCACGAAGCAGTCAAAAACGCTTTAGAGAAAGATGGATGGACTATTGTTGATGAACAAGTTGCCCTCCGTTTTGGCGAAATCGGCGGCTATGTTGATCTGGAAATCGTCAAATGACATCACTCGATAATTATGCTCAATTGATCAAAGAGGCGTTGACAGGTTATGTACAATTGGCAAACAAACGCCCCGACAGTGATTTTGATGTAACGACCGTTTTCGATGATGTAGCGCAACGGTATTTGGTATTGGAAGTCGGCTGGAAGGGCAACAAGCGGGTACAGAACCTGGTGCTACACGTTGCCGTGCGCGATGGAAAAATCTGGGTTGAAGAAGATTGGACAGAAGATGGCATTGCAACCTATTTCTTAAATCACGGTGTGCCACACGATCAAATCGTTCTCGGGTTTCAAGCCCCCAACATGCGACCTTACACAGAGTTTGCCGTTGCCTAGATTGCGGTTGTTTTAGCTGAATAATTACCGAATCCCTATACAATAAGCTCCGCAACCACCATCCACGGCCCCTTCTCTGATTTGTAGTTCATAAAATAGGTCTCCCCGACAGTCAGCCCTTCGCTCGTGACGAATGAGTCAAGCGTGCGCTGGTAGTCACTGGCCATCTCAAGGCCAAAGCTAAGTTGCTCATCTGTCGTCTCCAGCAGCGGTAGCGAAGCCTTCAGGCCGCGGACATATTCCCCACTCACAAAACTTTTGGCGTACAGGTCAGCAACGATGATGCTGCCCGCTGTGGCGTTTGCTTTCACCGTGCGCAACGTGTTGCGGACGGACTCTTCACCAAGATATAAAGTCACCCCTTCCCAGAGAAAAATCGTGCGCTTCGTTGGATCATATCCGGCCTCCAACAATGCGCGAAACCAGGATTCCTGCGAGAAGTCAGTCTCCACAAAGGTCACATGCGCCGCGTCAATCTCGGCTTTTTGCAGATATTTACGCTTGTGCTGCTGGGTTGTCGTCTGGTCTAGCTCGAAGATTTTCAAGCCGCTCTCTTTTAGCCGATTGTACGCACGGGTGTCCAGCCCTGCTCCCATGATCACAAATTGTTCGGCATCGTCTTTGGCTCTGTCGATGATGTTGTCAAAATGCCCCGTGCGGTTCATGACGAGATTGGGAACTCCTTCTTCCCCCTCATCGGCAATGACAGGATACCACCTGGTCGAACCCCTGAGGCGGGAATAGACGTAGAGGGGGAAGAGGGCCAGCCGCAGGCCAAATGTTGACGTGTTGGGTAGAGCGGGGGCGAGCTTTGCCGCGGCACGATCGTCACGCAGACCAAAAACGTGCATTGTCCAGCGCCCGTTGATGATTTCAATCGCCGTTTGTGAAACGCCAAGGTTCCTGCTCACGACCAGTTGCCTGTAGCCAACCAAAATCGCCCCGATGATTGCCAGCGGGATGAATAGAATTTGTAGAGGGATGAAGACGAGCAGGGCAAAAAGATTTCTCATCAATGTTTCCCAATCGTTTTTGTGATTACAAAGGTTAGGACTTACACAGTTGACGAACTGTCATTTCGAGCGAATGCGAGAAATCTTTGGTGGTCAGCCGCTCACATACGGGAATTCAACCCCGTGAATTCGACGGCCACGAAAAGATTTCTCCCTCCGGTCGAAATGACAACTGCGTAACTCCTAAAGGTTTCAGCTGAATCTCACCTCAATCCACAAAAACCCTTTCCCAATCATGGCACTCAATCACCTGTGAGTAAAGAGCGGGGCTAATTCGCTTCCACCATCCGCACAATCCCGTTGCTGCCGTCGACCTCAATCAATGCGCCGTCTGGGATGCTCATGCTGGCCTGCTCAACCCCGGAGACACAGGGGAGGCCGTATTCGCGGGCAATGACTGCGCCATGCTGCAAGGCACCGCCGATCTCCAGCACAACGCCGCTGGCGTTCATAAAGAGCGGCGTCCAGCCGGGATCGGTGGCGCGCGTGACCAGAATTTCACCCTTGTTGAGCGGTTTCTCGTAGGGGGACTTCAGGACGTTGGCAATGCCGCGAATAATGCCCGGTGCAATCGCTTGACCCACCAACTCACCTTCTTTAGCAGGTTTCTGTGGGGCACGTATAATCCGACCGCGCGAATTCATGATGCGCGGCCAATCCTGTACCTGCGCCTGCTTTTCGCGTGGGGCAAGATTCTGGGCGATGATGGCACGCAGATCCAGTGCGCTATCCTGCTGTGCCTGGGTCAGTTGGCTCACGTTCAGGTCAAAGACCTGTTTTGCGTCATCAAGCCGACCCTGTGCAACGAACTGCTCGCCTAACTGCAGGGCACGCTGGTGCATGAGGTCAAGCGTCACGATGAAGAAATACTTGGGCATTTCGCGGTAGCCCATGTTGTTTTGTAGCACCACCTGGTTCTTGAAGAACCTGGCCTTGCCCTTTTGGGTGGCGAGGTCCAGCAGCTTATCGTAGGCGTCCTGGCGGCGCTGAGAGACTTTGGTCAGCATGTCGCTGTGGATGTCCATTGCCTTGAGCTGGTTGAAGAATTCCGGCACATTTTCATAGGCGCGCTCCGTCGCAATGTCGATCTCGCGAATGCCGCGGCCGCCAAATTTGTCCATGTATGCGTCATATGCCTGCTGGAATTCGGGCGAAAATTCTCCATTCTCCAGCTTTTGCGCAAACTCTTCGCCCGTGGCCGTCTCTTGCACCTCAGCGAACTTTGCCAGCTCAAACATCAGATGTCCCATCTCTGAGGTGGGGTTGCCGCTGAGATCGATCTGCAAGGCGACCAGCAAATCGTCAACATCATCATGCTTAAACAGCCGCTTCAGTCGCGTCCGTGCCAGCATACCGGGACCCATCACGCCCACGATGACATTCATTTGGTTGCCAAAGCGCGTATTGAGCTGCTCGACCAACTCGCTGAACGGAATATCTTGGCTGGCCAATTGTTTAGAGGCTGCAACATCTCTGTCAAAGAGCGCCAGATACTTTTCCTCAGCGCTGCTCTGATTGAACATGCCGCCAATGAAAGGCATAATCATAGGCCCTGCCATTTTCGCGGCTCTCAGCTTCATACCCCGCATTGCCTGTGGTGTTTCGGCTGGGACATACGAATCCAAGTCGAGGGTTGCAATCGCGTCACGGGTCGGCGTGTCATAAGAACTAAGCAACCGAGATGCATAACTCGTTCCAAAACCTGCCATCAAATTCGACAGATTCAAATATTGACGACCTTCGGTATTGATTACACCCCCTTCCATGCCCGCATCAAACATGCCCGCATCACCCTTGATGGCTTCCAGCATCTTGCCCCAGGTTTCGTTCCCCATGACGGAGAGCGAATCCTGGAAACCCTGCGTGAGGACAATCATGTCGAGGTAGAGGTACTTTTCGGCGCCTGGCGCGGTAATCATCATCTCCGGCAGCGGCACATAGGTGGTGATGGGGCGGGCCTGTAGGAGATAGAGCACGTCATCCTCATAAGCCCATTCGATGTCCATCGGCAGGCTGTAGTGCGCTTCCACTTTAGTCACGAGTTCTGTGACGGCCTTGACCTGCGCATCGGTCAGAGACGCCTTCTGCGGATCATTCAGCGTTGTCTCCTCCATGCCGCCGCCCGCTTTGCTGACGAGGACATAATCCTTGACCGCCAGTTGCTTCTCGATAATCTGGCCCGTGACTTTGTTGACCACAAAATTATCGGGCGTCACCTGCCCCGACACAATCGACTCGCCCAAGCCAAAGTTGCTGTTGATGACCGCCTCGTCGTAATCGTTGTTGTTCGGATTCAGCGAAAAGGCCACCCCGCTAACGTCGGACGCGATCTGCTTCTGCACCACGACGGCCAGGCTCACCTCATCGGGCGCAATCGCCTGCTTGATGCGATAGGTGATGGCGCGCGCCGTCCACAGGCTGGCCCAGCAGCGCTTCACCCCATCCAGCAGCGTCTCTTTGTCCTGCACGTTGAGGAACGTATCCTGCTGACCAGCAAAGCTGGCGTCGATCAAGTCCTCGGCCGTCGCCGAAGAGCGCACCGCGACCGCGCTTTCACCCAGCGCACCATGCGCCGTGATCAATTCATCGACAATGCCATCGGGCACATCGGCCCCTAAAAAGAGCTGCTTGATCTTCTCAGACGCCACTTCACTCGACTGCGGATCCTCCGCCGCGACGGTCTGTGCCAAATCGACAATCTTCTGTTGCAGACTGTTTGCCTCCACGAACGCATCATACGCTTCCGTGGTCAAGACAAAGCCCGACGGCACGGGAAAGCCTGCCGCCGTCATTTCGCCTAGATTGGCCCCTTTGCCACCGGCGCTGGGGATATTGGTTTTGTTTAGCTCTGAAAATGGGATTGTGTAGCTCATCATTTACCCTTTCCTTCTATCATCCCTGCCTGCACGAGCAGGACATGTTCGACTCGGTGGCTTATCCGTGCAATTTATTCACCTGTGCTTTGAGCTTAAGGAGCAGCAGTGGCTACCCCTTAAGCCTTCTCCAAATTCAACTCACGTTCGTTCTGCGACTGCATCCACTCATCGGCTTCACGCTTTGCTTCTGCGCGTGAACGCCCGTAGCGTTCTTGCACTTTGCCCACGAGCTGGTCGTAGTTGCCTTCGGCTTCCGCCATTATCGTTATCGGTCAACTCGCCCCAGCGCTCTTTGATACTGCCCGTCATCTGCTTCCACCGGCCCTTCAGCGTATCCTGGTTCATGGTGATTCTCCTTTGTATGAACAATTTTTTGTGATTGGAGGGAACGCCTCCCTTCCTTCTCAGCTTATCAGGTGGCCGAGCAGGCCGATAGTGGACGGAATCACAACTGGTGCATGACCGGGATCACCAACAATATGACAAGCGTCACATCCAGCTTGAGCAGTCGGCAATCACGATTAGATGCTCTTTTTTGAAGAATGGTAAACCATGGAACAATCTCGTAGGCGTTATACCTCTTGCGTATTGACGCTCGGCCGCAATCTCCCCACGATCCGAATCAGCAGGACGACCACCAGCGCAATCGCGACCATGATGCCATACTCCGCAAGCGGAATCCGCAGCACTTCATTCAGCGCCGACCAGCGCGCTCGCTGTAGACCAGCAGCGCCAGCCCGACATAGAGCGCCAGAAAGCCCCGCCGTTATCCGCTATGTGGCCGCGCTTGATGTCGTGCGCGCTTCGTTCCGCGTGCGTCGCGCACGCCAGCGCTGCACAAGAAAGACGATGAGCAGCAGCAGCAGCGATCCGGCCATGGCCGCGACAATCTGATCAAAGGCCACGGCAATCTGGCTGAGCACGCCGAGGTTGATGTTAAACAGATCAAACAGCCAGCCACCGATGAGCGCGCCCGCCATGCCCAACAGCAGGTTGAGCGGAACCCCAAAGCCTCCGCTTCCGCGTCGGACAAGGCTCCCCACAACGGTTCCGGCCAGCGCGCCAATGATGATCCAGACGATCAGTGTGGTAATCAATGTTGTATTCATCTTTGCAATCCTTTTTAACAGGGTGGAATTGGATGGAGTAGAATCAGATTCAGGGCGGACGCTGCCATTGCTTCATCCGCCTTTTTAATCGAGCGTGTTTGCCTAGATGTGGTCATCTACACGGCGCAGCATGAAGGCCGCGACGATGGTGAAGATGCCGGTGACGATGGCCCAGACGGGCAGCATCCAGACCAGTGTCGCGCCCGTCAGCAGTGGGTTGAAGAGCACGATGGCGCCAAAGACGATGTAGAGCACGCCCAGGAAGAAGCTGCCCCACGAGAAGCTGCCGTCGCGCCCGGCGAAGAGATGCAGCACGCCCGCCACCACCGCCAAAATCGCCACGGTGTAGACGATAAAGTTGGTCGTCAGCAGCCCGGCCAGCACGGGCTGGCTCATCACGACAAAGCCCGCCAGAATGCTCACGAGACCGCCGATAATTAACCAGGTGCGCGAGCGGAAGGTCTCGCCCACAATCCCCTGCACCACGTCAAAGACGCCGCCGACCAGCCAGTACGCGCCCAAAAAGGTGATGAGCGAAATCAACGTGGCACCGGGCCAGGCGAACATGATCGCGCCGAAAAGAATGAGCAGGATGCCGCGAATCAGCGGGAGCCACCAGAGCGACGCCGCCGTGGTGCGCACGCGCTGCTCCATTACACCCATCGGCCGATTCATTGAACTGCCAGTTGTTGCTGCCATGAGAGTTCTCCTTGTGTGAGATAGTTGCTTGGATTGTCCAAACGTTCGTTTCAACGCTTATGCCTGTTGTGCAACCGGCACTCCCCGTAATTTCTCAGCGACCACCGATGTGCGTCAGTATAGTCCGTCACGCGCCGCCGCCGTAGTGTCTGCCGTCATAGCCGGATTTGACCCGCGTCACCCGCGCTGCGAAAATAGGTGATCCCCGTCATGCACGAAGATGACGCCAGTCACTATGACAGGCGGGTAGTCGTGCTATGGTAGCGCCATGGAGACCTTTATGAACCACGAGCCTGATCTCATCCCCGCCTTTCGTCGCTTCTCCTATTTTTGGCTTGCCTTTATGCTGCTTCTGCTGGCCCTGCCCCTTCTCCTGCCGCAAAGCGTTGATTTATCGGTCTTAAACTCCGGTCTTTACGTTGTTCACGCCGCCGTGCTGGCGATTTACCTTCACTTCACGCCCCTGCGCGCCCTGCTGGGCAAGTGGTATCTTCCGCTGGCGCTGCTGATTGCCGTCGGCGGTATAGCGCTAACTCAGTTCCTATCTCAACGTGCTCCGCTCACGGATGAGTCGCTCTTTGCCTACATGATCGGCGCGCTGCGGTTGGTGACCATCCTGGTGGTAAGCGCCGTGCTGGTGGGCGCGCGTTACCGACTGCGCTGGATGTTCACCTACATCATTGGCTTTTCTGCGTTGAACATTTCTTATTACGTCGTATGGTTGCCCTTGCCCGCTATCGCGCTACGTCTCTCGCTCACCATCTACTACCTGCTGATGGGCATCATCATGGCGGCAGTGGGCTACTTGACGTGGCAGCTGAGTCAGGCCGAACGTCAGCGGCGACGCGAGCTGGAGCGGACACACGGCGAGCTGGCGCGGGCATATGGCGAGCTGGCGCAGTACACCAGCACGGTGGAGGAGCTGACCATCAGCCGCGAGCGCAACCGCGTGGCGCGCGAGCTGCACGACACGCTGGCCCACACGCTGAGCGGCTTGGCCGTACAGTTGGAGACCGCGCGCGTCTACGCCAACTCCGACCCCAGCGTGACCAAACGGCTGCTGGAGGAATCAGTCGCCGCCACGCGCAACGGTTTACAGGAGACGCGGCGTGCCTTGCAGGCGCTGCGGGCCACGCCGCTGGAGGATTTAGGCCTGGCGCTGGCGCTGGAGGGGCTGGCAAAATCGGCGCAGGCCCGCACGAAAGTGCGGCTCGTGCTAGATTTACCGGATGAACCAGTGACGCTTACCTCGCCCGTCGAGCAGAGCGTCTATCGCATTGCGCAGGAGGCGATTAACAACGTGATCAAGCACGCCGCCGCCCGCACGCTCAGGCTCAGCCTGTCGGCTGGCGACAAACTTGCTCTGGTGATCGAAGATGATGGGGTTGGCTTTTCGCCAAACGGCGCGGGCCAGGCAGGGCACTACGGCGTCGAGGGGATGCGGGAGCGGGCACGGCTGGTGGGCGGCACGGTCACGGTCGAGGGTGAAGCGGGCCGAGGCACGAGGGTGACGCTGGTTATCTAACCCTGTAATTTTTGGAGGAATCTGTGCGAATTGTAATTTGTGATGACCAAGCGATTGTGCGCGATGGCTTAAAATTGCTGTTGGGCACTGAGCGAGACATCGAAGTGGTGGGCACGGCGGCAGATGGCGCGGAAGCGGTGGACCTAGTCACCGAGCTGCGGCCCGACCTGGTGCTGATGGACCTCAACATGCCGATTATGAACGGCATCGAGGCCACGCGTCGCATTGCCCAGAACTTCCCGGACGTGCCGGTGCTCGTGCTCACCACCTACGACGCCGACGAGTGGGTCTTCGACGCCATCCGCGCGGGCGCACGCGGCTACCTGCTCAAGGATACGCCCCACGAGCAGCTGATCGCCGCCGTGCGCGGCACGGTTGCGGGCCAAAACTTTGTCGACCCCAATGTCGTGGGCAAGTTGCTCAACGAAGTCTCCGGCCCCACCTCGCTCCCCCGCTCGCACATCGAAGACAAATTGAGCAAGCGCGAGCTGGACGTGCTGCGCCTGCTTGCCAAGGGGCAGACCAACGGCCAAATTGCCGAGACATTGTTTCTGTCCGAGGGTACTGTCCGCAACTACGTTAGCGCTATCTTTGCCAAATTGGAGGTTGTGGACCGAACGCAGGCGGCTGTCCTGGCCCTGCGTCACGGGTTGGGGTAATGCGCTGAAGCCGCAATCACCACTACGCTGATTTGTTCGGCGTGAAAAGTGCGGGGGCTGCGCAGTTGCTCGGTCGTACAAATAATGCAGTCGCACGATTGAGCAGTTCAGACAAAGAAGCAAGCTTGAGGGACGCAGTGGACCGTCATCTGGCGAGTGCGTTTGCGTACCGGCTGCTACATTAACATTCGCGACCTCTGTGGCATAGTAACAGCAGGAAAACCTTATCAAGGAACCTAGCTACCTGACACATTTTAGAAATAGGGGATGAGGCGCAAAGGGACAGGGTCAGAGTTGGATAAAAGACGTTGAACCATGTCCCAACCAATGCGAAAAAGACTGAGGTCGCGGCGGTCAGTGCGGTCGACCAGGAAGCGCTGACCGCGCTTGACGACAGCCGAGCCAAAGGCCAGAAGCCAAACGATGAGCAGGGCCACGGCCAGGACGAGTCGCGAGAGGCGATGAGCTGCCTGCAAGCGAGTTGCTTCCAAGTCGAAGCCATTGCGTTTACAGTCGCCAAAGAGCTCTTCAATCCACATGCGACGGCTGTAGTGCAGGCGAACGAGACGCGGGTCAGTCAAATTCGTGGCGAGCAGCCAAGGCTCCTTGTAGCCAGTCTGCCAGCAGGCGAACAGATTGCAGAAGTGACCATGCGTTTTGGTTAGCAGTACCTTGGGCAGCCAGCAGCGGTCGCCGGGCTGGGCAACGAGCTGTGCGCAGGGTTGCCACTGTTCTGTTCCCGGCTGTGACCAAAGGTGGGAGCCCTTCTGACGCAGCACATAGGTCCACCGCCAGTGCTCGAGTTTGCGGATCAACTTGACGCTGCCAAACTCGCTGTCACCCAGCACGACCACAGAGGCGTGGGCCGGAATGAGCGGCTTGAGCAGTCGCAGCAGCGCAATTTGATGACGCGCCGACGAGTGGCCGCGCGTGCCTTTGCGCCATGTCCAAATCAAGGGCAACGCTCGTCGCCGAAAGGCTAAAGCAACCATCAATAATTGATGACCGTTGCCCACCTGGCTCCCGTCGATAATAAGCCGCAGCGGCAGCCCGCTTTTCGCCGCCTGCTCCAGCAGCCTGCGCGCCACCGGTTTATACCAAAGCCGCACGTTTACAGACCGATTGTTGAGTATCCGCAGCAACCCGCGCTCTTTGCTCGTCTGCTGAGCCCAACCCGGCACTTTGCCCGCTACCTTTTTGAGGTGAACACTTCCCTCCAGGTAGAGGCCAACCAACAACTTCGCGAAGCTTTTTAGCCGCGACGCGTGCTCATCCGGCCACAACATTTGCAACTCATCTAACCATCTATGGTACAGTTTCATCGGGAAGACCTCTCCGTTTCTGTTTCGCTTTTTGGTTTGTCACCTATAGCTTAACATATCCGGTTTGGTCTTCCTTTCTCTCTCTACAACCTACCTCACGTAAAAGTGTCAGGTAGCTAGTCAAGGAACCATACAGCACTGGAGGAATCCGACAATGCAAAAGCTGCGCAAACGATGGCATCTCGCGGCAGCGGTGATTCTGTTGCCGATGCTCGCTGGCTGCGCGACGCAGTTGGTAACGCCCCTCATTGAGAGCGAGCCTGAAGCGGAGGCAGTCCGAGAGACCGAGAGCGCTGCCCAGGACGCTAAAACGGCCGGTGAATCTGACCTGCTGCCCGCTGAAGCTCCGCCATTCGGAACGGAAGAATGGCGCACTGACTTTAGCAAGCGAACCGTAGAATGGTCAGACATACTATCTGGTGGACCCCCCAAAGACGGGATCGCATCCATTGACAATCCAAGCTTTGAAAGCGTCGCCGCTGCTTCGGAGCGGCTCACCGACCAAGACCCAGTCATTGTCTTCGAGCACGAAGGCGATGTCCGCGCCTATCCACTCTCGATTCTAATTTGGCACGAGATTGTCAACGATGAAGTTGGTGGCAAACCTGTCTCCGTCACCTTCTGCCCGCTCTGCAATGCCAGCATCGTCTTTGACCGTGAATTCGACGGGCAATTCCTCGACTTTGGCACGACGGGGCGGTTGCGCAACAGCGACCTGATTATGTACGACCGCCAGAGCGAGACGTGGTGGCAACAGTTCACGGGCGAGGGCATCGTCGGCGAATATGCTGGCCGTGAGCTCGACTTCCTGTCCAGCCAGGTGCTCTCCTTTGGCGATTTTGCCGCGATGTATCCGGACGGACAGGTGTTGGCTGTGCCGACCAACTTCAATCGTTCCTACGGCGCCAACCCCTACACGGGCTACGACAGCAGCGCGCGTCCGTTTCTCTTCGACGGCAACATCGACGAGCGGCTGCCCGCGCTGGAGCGGGTTGTCGGCGTGGAGCTGGGCGGCACGGTGACGGCCTACGCCTTCGACGATGTCGCCCAAGTGGGGGCCATCAACGACGTGGCGGGGGAGACACCGCTGGTAATTTTCCACAAGCCCGGCACGGCCAGCGCCCTGGACACGCGCACGATCAGCGAGGGCCGCGACATCGGCAGCGTTGGGGTTTTTAATCGCAACGTCGATGGACAGATGTTGACCTTCAGTGCCAACGGCGACGGCACGTTTAGCGATAACGAAACAAACAGCACCTGGTCGATCACGGGCGAAGCGATTGACGGTGAGCTGGTTGGCACGCAGATGGAAGCTGTGATCAGCTTCGACCACTTCTGGTTTGCCTGGGCAGCCTTCTTTCCAGAAACGGGGGTGTATGGCGGGTAGTGGTGGCTGAGAGTAGGTGACAGGTGGCCGTGTATTATGCCACCTGCCGCTACGCCACAGCTTTCACCGGCTGAGGAATTAACCGGTAACCCATTGCTTTGAGAATGGCATTCACGCTCTCGAAGCGTGGATTGCCATCTTCGGACAGAGCCTTTTGCAATCCGTTGCGACTCAAGCCCGCCGCCGCCGCCGTTGCCGAAACCCCTTTCGCCCTGGCAACCACGCGCAGCGAGGCGAGCAGCGCCCCCACATTCTCATCCTGGTAAAACTCCTCAAACATGACCTCCACGTAATCGTCAATCTCGTCCGGGTGATTACGCAGGTACTCTTCTTCTACCTGATCAAACGTTCTCATCGGCTCTGATACTCCTTCCAATATGCCACTGCTGCAGAAATGTCTTGCTGTTGCGAACGTCTACTGCTCCCACAGAGCAGGATTACAATCGTGCTGTCTCTCTGTGCAAAATACACGCGATAGCCAGGGCCAAAGAAGAATTGAGCCACTCAGTAAATGGCTCATGGCCGCGCTCATCACCGTAGACAAGCAGCTGTTTTGGATTTGCAAATCCAGCCATAGTGCTTGTTTTATCCAGCATAAAGCATACCGCAGTATGCAGTCAAATCAGCATCGTAACACTCATGAACCAACCTCACTCCCAGCACGATCCCTCCAGCGGCAGCGTCTCCAACTCAACGGCCGTGACGCCCGCCCCGTCCAGCTCGATTCGATAGCGGCGCCACGGCAGGTAGAAGTACGTGTACCCCCGCAAACAGATCCGCTCGACCCGCGTCTCCGCCGCGCCCCCTTCGCTTTCAATTTCAACGATGGCGGGTCGCACATCCTCCAGCGCCAGCCGCTGCACCCACAGGCCCACCAAATCATACGTCGATTCGGCGGCGCGGCGCGCGTTAACGGCCAGCCGCAGATCCTCGCCGCTCGCCGTCGGCTGGGGCGGGTTGAGGTAGCGCGGCAGCAGCGCCCACGGCAAAATTACCACCAGCAGCACAAAGGTCAGCCGCGCGCGCCACGAACGGCGGGGCCAGCCGTAGCCGTAGCCCAGCAGATACCAAGCCGCGCTCGCGCCGAGCACGACCAGCCAGAGCAGCAGCAGATTAACGAGAAAATCGATGGGCAGCAGCGTGCTGACGTTGTCGAGGGCGACGGTGGCAACGGGATGGGGATAGCCGCGCCAGCCCGTGCACCCCGTTGGGCAATCCACGAGGTAGGGCGGCACAAAGAAGAGGCTAAAGCTGCTGATGCAGAGCAGCAGCGCCAGCAGCAGCGTCGCCATGGTGATGCGGAACCACTGTGCCGTGCGCTGCCGCCACCAGACGATCAGCAGGGTGATCAGCAGCGCGCTGACGTTGGCAAAGAGCAAATCCCACGCGCCCGCAAATTGCAGCCAGCCGTCGGGCCACTGCGAAAGATTCAAATTGAACATAAGCTCAAAAGCCCCAGCAGAGTGCCGCCCGCGTCAACGCTGGCGGCAGCGCGACCACGGGCTCCGGCGCGTCAACGCCGTTCCAGCGCAGCAGCTGCGTCTCCGCCGTGCCGTCTGGCGCGCGGCCCGCAGCGAGCAGGAGCGCATCCCCGGCGCGACAGGGCGCGATGGACAGAATTTGCTGCGGGGCGGGCAGCAGCGGCTCGCCCAGCGTGGACGGCTCGCCCCCTTCCCCCAGCACGATCTGCACCACACCAAAGCGGTCCGGCCGCAGCGACGCACTCATGCGGGCCCGCGTCGTCAGCAGGCGGCTGTCGCCCTGCCAAGCGATGCCCTCTAAAAACTCGAATTCCGACTTCGCCGCGTAAACCGTCTGCACCTCGCCAACCGCCTCCCCACGCAGCGACAGCACGCGCAGCACGTTGGGCTGGCCCGCCAAAGCGGGCTGCGATTCGTCTCGCGCCAGATAGGCGAGCCAGCGACCGTCCGTCGCAACGTGCGGCGGCGAGGCGTACTGATCGGCGGCCAGCAGCGGCTGCGGCTGGCCCAGCCGACCATCTATGGCTATGCGAACACGAAAGAGGCCAGCTTGCGGGCGCTGGCTGATGCGCTCGCTGCTGTCGACAAGCAGGTCGAGCGCGCCGTCCTCTTGGGGGATGACGTGGAGCAGGGTGGGCGTGCGCGCCGGATCGTCCAGCGTGGTGTGAAATGTCTCGCCGGTCGCTTGGGCGAGGCGGCTGATTTCGTTCCGGTCGGCGCGGTAGTGCCAGAGCTGCCAGGCGTCGAAGTTGGCCTGCGGCGTCTCGATCCACCAGAGGCCGAGAAGCGGATCGCCCGCCGCGCCTTGGATGGCGAAGAAGGGCTGCGCGGAGATTTGCAGCGCGCTGCCGTCGTCGCGCGCCCAGGTGATGGTGTGCTGTCCGTTGGTTGCGCCGGCGGTGAGCAGCAGATCGCTTGACGCATCGCCATCCACGCCGGTCAGCCACGCGGCGTCGGTTGCTTGCGGCCACGCGGTCGATAGCGTGGCTTCGTCTGCACCGGTCCCCAGCAGAAATAGGCCCCGCTCTTCACCGCCAAGCAGTGCCGCGCGACCGTTGCCTTCGGTAATATCCACATTGGCTTCCGGCGTCACCAGCCGCGCCCGCGCCTCGACCGGCGGCGCGGCGACAATCCGCACCCGCTCCACGACGAGCCGATCGTTATCCCCCGCCGCCTCGTTCACAATCAAACGCACGCTGCTCCCCGGCCACAGCAGCGCCCCCGGTGCGTCGACCCAGCCCGGCGACGGATCGCCGAGCAGCCCGCTCCAGATTTGGACGGCGGCGTTGGCCACGTCCAGCGACAGGCTCTGCGCTGCGTCGGGGTTGGTCGTATCGCCGGGGGTGGCGGGCAGGGAGGCGAGCGGATCGGCGGGCGGGTTATCGCCGCCGAGAACAACGGTGCGTTCGGCCGCCTCCGCCTCCGGCGCAGCAAGGTCATCCAAATTGGCAGCCGGCCCAGCCAGCTGTGCGGGCGCAAAGGCGGGCGTGACGCGCGGCGTGGCCGTAGGCGGCGGCGCGTCCGGCGTGACCGGGGTAGCGGTGGGGCTGGGCGTCGGCGTGAAGGGGACGACGGGCGCGCCGTCGGCGGCAAAAAGGGGGACGCCGCTAAAGTCGTAGCCGGGGTCCAGCCGCACGAGGTCGGTGGCGATCCAGCCGGTGAGATTTTCGCGACCGTCGACGGGCTCGTCCAGCCGGATCAGCGTCCAATCGCCCGCTTCGGTGAGGCCAAAAATTTCAAAGGGCCAAGCGTAGCCCAGCGCGGCCAGCGAGTCAAAGCCCGTGCCCGGCCCGGCGCGCAGGTTGACGGGCGAGTTGCGCACGATGCCGCGCGCCGCCGACTCAATTGGCGGCGTAGGCGCGACGGCGACCTGTTCGAGCACGCCGAGGGTGGGCGTGGCGGTGGGGGCGGGCGTGGCGGTGGGCGGCGCGGTGGGCGTGGGCGGGGAGGTGTTCGTGGGAACGGGCGTGGGCGTGGGCAGGGGGCGCGGCGTCCACGTTGCCGTGGGCGCGAGGGTGGGAACGGCGGTGAACTGGGCCGCGATGAAGAAGGTCTGCCCGCGGCTGCCGCTTTGCGCAGCCGCGTCACCCTCCGCGTCACCCTCCGCGTCACGTCACCCTCCGCGTCACTCTCGTTCGCGACGGCACCGCTCGCAGCCGCCTGGGCAGCCGCCGTGGGGGCGATGGGGGCAAGCGTGGTTTCGTCCGTGTACGGCTCGGCCTCGGCGATGGCCGCCATCTGGTAGAGGCCGCTCTCCGGGTTTTCCTCAAAGAAGGCCAGGAAGCTGCGGGCGCGGTCGGCGTTGTCAAAGAGGCGCAGGTTGTTGGTGATCTCGCCCGTGCGCTCGCCCGCGTCGGTCTGATAGAAGCCGACCCAGGTGGCGGGTGCGGTGAGGTTGAGCGCGTAGAGCTGGTCGAGCAGATCGACGCGGGTGACGTAGCTCGCGGCGCGGTCGACATCCTCGGCGGCGAGCAGAACGAGCAGGTTGCCGAGCGTCGTCAGCGGCGTGGAGCGCAGGGCGCTTTGGGCAAGCGCGTAGCCGCTTTCGTCCGCGTCGGCAGGGGCGGCGCTCCAACGCGTGGCGACCCACTGGTGGGCAAAGGGCGGCTGCTCGACAAACATCTCCGGCGCGCGCACGGCCTCGCGCAGCGGCTCGGAGCCGTTGCCCTTGGCCAGCAGCGGCGCGACGACGACCAGCTCCGGCAGCAGCGAATTTGCGCCGTCAATGAGCTGGTAGCGCCCGCTGCCGTTGCTTGTGCCAACCTCTTCCAGCTCCCCGCCCATGCCCCAGAGCGGCTCCCGATCGCTGCGCCAGACTACGCGAAAATCGCCGCCCGCTTCGGACTGGGCGAGCACGTAGGCCATCAGCCGCTCGCGGTAGCCGCCCCGCTCGACGAGCAGCAGCCGCAGGCGACCGCGCGCATCCACGGCCACGCGCCCGTCGGCGATGCCGGGCAGGAGCAGCGAGAAATCGGGGCCGTCCCCAGGGCTGCCGCCAGCGTCGGCGTTGAAGGCATTGGCGAGCACCTGGCTCTGGATCGTTTCACCCGCCACGGGATCGCGCCAGAACAAGATGGGCAGCGCGCGACCGTCCGGCGTGCGCGGCACGGCCAGCGCGGCCCAGGCGTTGGCCGTGTCCGCACCGGCATCATCGCCATTAGATTCCCCAATATTTTGGGGGAAGATGTAGGTGCTGGCGGGCACAAAGGCCAGGCCGTGCTGCTGCGCCGTCTGCTGGAGCAGGCTTTGCACGCGCGTGCCCGGCGCGGCGAAGTCGGCGGCGGGGAGGCTGTTGAGCGCGCCGGTGGCGGCGAGGCGGTAGCGGTCGAGCCACTCGCCGAGGGTGGCGGGGGTCGCCGTGGGCGTGGCCGTGGCGGTGGGCGAGGGCGTGGGCGAGGGCGTGGCGGTTTCGGTCGGCGTGGCGGTTTCGGTCGGCGTCGCCGTGGGCGTATCCGTGGGCGGCGGGGTCGGCGTAACGGTGGGCGTCGCCGTGGGGGCCGGCACTTCAGAGGTCGCCATGGGGACGGCCAGGGCCGCCACGGCTTGACGGGTGGCCTCGATGTCGGCCTGTCGCGCCAGCTCGCGGGCCTCGCCGCGGCCCAGCCCCACCCGGTAAAAAATCACGCTGCCCAGGATGGCGATAAGGAGCAGGGCGGCGGCGATGAGCGGCAGGAATCTTTGCCAGCGGTTGGGCGGCGGGCTGAATTGTCGAGGCGGGCGGGGTGCTTGCATGACGGGGTGAACTTGATCAAAGAATCGGACGCGGATAGACACGGGCTTCGCTCACGGATTTTTAGCGAAGCCTCGGCGGTATTGCTGCAGAATCCGTGTTTATCTGTGTCATCCGTGCCCTAGACTTCTGGACGGCTAATTTTGTACGTTGACGGTAACGCTGCACGGCGGGTTGATAAAGTTGCCCGACTGCTCGACCACGACCACGCGCAGCGTCCACTGACCGTTGCTAAATTGGTTGGTGTCGACCGTGGCGAGCGTGCCGTTGACCACGGGCGCGCGGTTTTCCTGCAGCCACGCAAAATTACTGACGCCCGGCGGCGCGTATTCGATTTTATAGTAGTCGAACTGCTCATGCGTCGCCGTGCCGGTGAGGCTGACCGGGCCGCTGACGATTTGGCCGACGCCGGGCGCGCTGATGGTGTTGCGCGCGTCCGGGCAGGCGGGCGGCGGTGCGGCGACCGGTTCCGGTGCAGCGGTGGGCGCTTCGGTGGGGAGCGGCGCGGGCGTGGGTGTGATCAAAGGATCGGTGGAGGAGTCGGCAAAGGCTGTCGTGCTGGTTGGCGGATCAATGGCGGCCACGGGGTCGTCGGCTGGGTCGGCGTCGTCTGGCGAGGTCGCGGCATCGTCCGTCAGCGGGTTGGTCGCCGTCAACGCATTGGTGGAGGTGATGACGATCCGCGGCGTGTCGGTAATGTCGGGCGTGTCGGCGTCGAGGTCGGGCAGCGCAAAGACGGGCTGGGCGGGCGGCTCGTTCGTCAGCTCAATGCCGAGCGCATCGGCGAAGACGGTGCTGCTAAAGTAGGTTGTGCCCATGACGACCAGCAAAATCAGCACGACGCTAAAGATGCGGTACAAATCGCGCACCGCCTTTTCGCGTTCCAGCGCAAAGACGGCCTGTCGCCGCTCGAGGCGGACAAGCCAAACGCGGTAAATTTGGTAGAGCGCCACGAGGCTGCACAGGAAGTAAATCCACGGGGCGTAATCAAAGATCAGGCGGATGAAGAAGACCATGCCGATAGTCTACTCAGCGGGGCGCGTTTGCGCAAGAAATTTGGGGGAGAACAACGCGGAGTCAGCACGCGGGCGTACCCGTCGCGACGAACAACGTTTCGGCAATCACGCGGGGAAGTGGTATAGTCGCCAGATTATTCGCATCCATTGCGACCCGCTCCACCGACTTATTCCACCGGCGCGCTGCCGCGTCGGCCAGTAGAAGCTGTTTCCCTGCTTCTTGTGTGAACCATGTCTTCTCGCGCCTCAACGGCCTCGTTGCCCTCCACAGCGTACACCGCGTCCAGCACACCGCCCCTGCCGCTTCGCCGCATTTTGCACACGTGGCTGCCGCTGGCGCTGGGCTGGCTGATCATGACCTTTGAGCAGCCGCTGTTGGCCGCCGCCGTGGCGCGCGCCGCCGACCCCAAGGTGCAGCTGGCTGCCTGGGGCATTGCCTTTCCCGTGGCGCTGATTTTGGCCGCGCCCGTCATGGTTATGCTGGCGACCTCGACCACGCTGAGCAAGGATTGGGCCTCCTATCGCAAGGTCCGCCGCTACATGCTGCTTATCACGGTCGGGATGACTCTGCTGCACGCGCTGCTGGCTTTCACCCCGCTCTTCGACCTGCTGATCGTGCGCATCATCGCCCCGCCCGCGGAGGTGATCGAGCCGGTGCGCACCGGGCTGCGTCTGATGCTGCCCTGGTGCTTCTCGCTGGCGCTGCGTCGCTTCAACTACGGCGTACTGATCCGTTTCGATCACTCGCGGGCGGTGACGCTCGGCGCCTTTGTGCGCCTCGGCGCCGACATCGTCGCGATGACGCTGCTCTTTCTGGTTGGCGCGCCCGGCATCGTGATTGCGACGGGCACGATTGTCGCCGGGGTGATCAGCGAAATGCTCTTTGCCCTCTGGCGCGTGCGGCCCGTGCTGCGCGACGAACTGCGCCCCGCACCAAGCGTCGACCAACGCATCACCTTCCCCATCTTTCTCGCGTTCTACATCCCGCTGGTGTTGACTTCGTTGCTGCAAATTTTTATGCAACCGATGGCGGGCGCGGCGCTAAGCCGCATGCCCGCCCCGCTCGACTCGCTGGCCGTCTGGCCCGTGATTTACGGCACGCTGCTGGTGCTCTTGAGCATGGGGCTCTCGCTGATCGAGGCGGTGGTGGTGCTGCTGGACGAGCCCAACGCGCTGCGCTCGCTGCGCCGCTTTACGCTGGGGCTGGCGGGGGCCGTGCTGGCCGTGCTGCTGGGGATCAACCTGACGCCGTTGGCTAGGCTCTGGTTTGTCCACGTGGCCGCGCTGCCGCCGGAGCTGGTCGATACGGCGCGGGTGGGGCTGTGGATCGCGCTGCTCGTGCCCAGCTTCGCCGTCTTTGATGGCTATTTCCAGGGGCTGCTGCTTTACGGTCGCCGCACGCGGGCGATCACCGAAGGGGTGCTGATTTCGATTCTGGTGAGTGCGGGGATTCTGGTGCTGGGCGTTGTTTGGGGGAACGTGTCCGGCATTTACGTCGGCGTCACGGCGCTCGCCGCCGGCTACGCGGCGCGCTTCGGCTGGATGTGGTGGCGCACGCGGCCGATCGTGCGGGGGATGGGGGCGGGGTGATTTATTCGGCGGTTTTCATCGCCGACCGAATCTGTTCGAGCACGTAAGCTGGCCGTTGAAACACATCATCGTTGAAAAATCGCAGCACGAAAAAGCCGACGGTTTCCAGATATTCCTGCCGGATTGTCCGGCTCCGCTTGATATTGATGGATGCTGCCATCTACTTCGATAATCAGCCGCTTCTCGAAACAGCAAAAATCGACGATAAATCGCTCAATCGGCACCTGCCGCCGAAATTTAGCACCTTCGACTTGGCGCTTGCGCAGATAGCGCCACAGCCAATGCTCGGCGGGCGTTGGCGCTCGGCGCATTTCGCGAGCCAGCGGTTTGAGCCTGCGCCATAAGTCGGGTGGCGGTTGGATGGATTGCCAGCTCGGGTTCCTCATTGTTTCACCCCCTCCCAGCCTCCCCCATCTTGGGGGAGGGGCCGTTGCCTCGTCGATTTTCTACTCGCGCCAACCCCCGATTCACGACCTACCCAGTCGCGGCCCCCTCCCCAAGCTGGGGAGGGCTGGGGTGGGGTGAAACGCGACGTAACCCGACTCTCATCCATCGCAGGCCAAGAGAACCCCCTCCCAGCCTCCCCCAGCCTGGGGGAGGGGCCGTTGCCTCGTCGATTTTCTACTCGCGCCAATCCCCCGATTCACGACCTACCCAGTCGCGACCCCCTCCCCAAGCTGGGGAGGGCTGGGGTGGGGTCGAGCGCGACGTGACCCGATTCTCATCCCTCGCAGGCCAAGAGAACCCCCTCCCAGCCTCCCCCATCCTGGGGGAGGGGCCGTTGCCTCGTCGACTTTCTACTCGCGCCAATCCCCGATTCACGACCTACCCAGTCGCGGCCCCCTCCCCAAGCTGGGGAGGGCTGGGGTGGGCTTCCTACGTCCCCTCCCCTAATGTCTTTTCCCATCCGCCGGGCGGCAGCAGCAGGCTCGCCTCGATCTCGCGCCGGTTGGGCACCACGGCGAGGTTGAGCACAAGCCAGTCGCGTGCGATGCACGACGCAAGGCTTGATCATCGACCGGCCAACGCTCGCGTCGTGCGTTGCACGCTGAACCCGACCAACAACGGTTTATGCGTGCAACGCACGGCGTGGGCGTCGCCTCGCGTGCCATCCGGTTCGACGCCGTGCATCGCACGCGACCGCCCCATCTCCCTACTCCCCATCTCCTAAACTCTTCGCCCATTCGCCGGGCGGCAGCAGCAGGCTCGCTTCGATCTCGCGCCGGTTGGGCACCACGGCGAGGTTGAGCACAAGCCAGTCGCGTGCGATGCACGACGCAAGGCTTGATCATCGACCGGCCAACGCTCGCGTCGTGCGTTGCACGCTGAACCCGACCAACAACGGTTTATGCGTGCAACGCACGGCGTGGGCGTCGCCTCGCGTGCCATCCGGTTCGACGCCGTGCATCGCACGCGACCGCCCCATCTCCCTACTCCCCATCTCCTAAACTCTTCGCCCATTCGCCGGGCGGCAGCAGCAGGCTCGCTTCGATCTCGCGCCGGTTGGGCACGACGGCGAGGTTGAGGCACTGGACGAGCAGTTCATTGGCGGCGAAGTAGGTGTTGAGCACGCCAATGTGCTCCCATGAAAAGTCCAGATCACTCATGAGAATGCTATGCTTGTACAAAGAAGTCTGTAGAGAACTAGCAAAAAATCTCCACGCAAATTGGCCGTTTGAAAAAACAGGGGCTTCTAAATTTTTTAAAATTGGTGAAAGCTCAGACGCATTCAAATAGTTGTATAACTCAATAGCTTTTATGAAATAGCCGTTAAATTGCGTTACATACAGCTCTACTTGATCAAAATCAAGAGCTCTAGCAAGAATTGCTGCCATCTGCCATACAGCGAAAAGAGCATAGTCAGAAGATAACTCTAAGTTGTACTCCTGGGAAAATGCACTGTAATCCGTATCGGAGAAAGCAGTATTGAGTTCAAGACTCTGAGTCGGATTTAAAGGGGCAATGTCAAGAATAAAAGCGCGGGAACAAGCCAGAGCGATTGCTTCCTTGATCCTGCTTTTAGTTTCAAGAGCATCCGTAAGACTGGTAAGAATTGCACCTGTGTGAATCCTGTTATGTCCAACATCGTGAACATGAGCACGCATAAAACTTAAATACATCAGCCGCACGATACTTCCCCACTCGCTTTGGATATTTAATGAGCGCCTCTTTGCTTCAGCCCAGGTAAACATGTTGAGCAGCGCGTCGTCGTTTGCAATCAACTCATCTATAGCGAGGCGCATATCATTCAGAAAGCGTTTGATGGCGGCGCGTGGCAACATGCTCGCTACCAATAAAAACACCTCACGCCATCGACCATCCATCAACCCCTCCTTCAACAACGCATCCAACGTCCCATCCTCCCGGTTATCGACAATATACCGCGCCGTAAAATACTCCTGAAAGGTCAAGTGCGAGAAGGAGTAAATCTCCTGCGCGCGCTCGACGAGGATGCTGTGCTGGGCCTCCACGGCCTTGAGCACGCGGCGACCGTCCAGGTCGCGGCGGTCGGGGGCGTTGGGCAGGTCGGCGAGGTAGGCGGCGAGCTGGGTCTCCAGCTCGCTCTGCTCGAAGAATTGCTGGCCCGCGCGGAAGGCAGGGTAGGCGATGTGGCTAAACATCTCCACCTTGCGCTCCGGCGTCAGCTCGCGGTAGGTGATTTCGTCGCGCTGGATGCCGCGCCCGGCGTCCCAGCGGCGCAGCAGCACGTCCAGCGCGCGCTTGTACAGCCCGGCGCGGTTCACGGGGAAAGCGCCCATCTCGCCGTAGTCGAGGCAAAGCATGGAGAGCAGCAGCGGGCTGTTGCATAGCTCCTTGATGGCGGCGTTCTGCTCGCTGGTCAGCTCCTGCTGAAAATTGCGAAAAATGTCCGTCTGCGCGCCAAACCACTTTTCCGCGTAGGCCAGCACCTGCTCATCCGTAAAGTCGGCCACCTCCACGGTCTGGAAGCCGACAAAGTCATACTCGGTGGCGGCAATGCGGCAGGTGAGCAGAATTTGGCAGTCGCGGTAACGGGTGGCAAAGGAGCGTAGCTGCTGAGCCAGCCGCAGCCGCCCGTTCTCCTCCTGCTTTACCTCGTCCAGCCCGTCAAAGAGCACCATGGCCTCGCCGCTGCGTAGCAGCGTCTCGATAAACGCATCGGGTTCGTCAAAGCCGTAGTCGGCAAACTGCTCGGCGATAAAGGGCAAAATTTCAGCGTGGTCGCTGTTGGCGTAGTCGTGCAGCGAGACGAAGATAGGCACTTTCGCCAGTTCGCCCTGCGCCGCGCGCACGGTGGCCCACTTGAGAAAGGTCGTTTTGCCCACGCCCGGCTTGCCGAGGATGTAGAGATTTTCGCCGCGCTCGACAATCGCCATGCCGTTTTGGCGCTGCCGCTCGCGCCCGCTCCACCCGCGCAGGGTGACATCGCCCTCGTGCAGGTCGCGGATGCCGTAAATTTCGCGCGCCGTGCGCCGCTCCAATAGGTAGGCGTCGATGAAGATGTTGTCGAGCGTGTCGTCGTGCTCCTTACCGAAGACGCGCAGCCGGTTGTGGTGGTCGAGCAGATTTTGGCGGTAGGCCTCGGCGGCTTGGGCAAAGCGCGCTTGCTCGGCCTGCTGCTCGGCGCTGAGCGCGGCTTGCTCGGCGGTTTCGGCGCGCTGGTCGGCCATGCGCTGGCGGGCGCGGCGGACTTCTTCGCCGATGAAAATGTCGAGAAAGGCGGCGACGCCAACGGCGAAGACTTCGATGGACATGAGTGGTTCCTTTGGGGGTTTAGGAATTTCTGGCCGCGGATTGCGCGGATTGCGCGGATTTCTGGTCGACGCTATCTGCGTGTATCTGCGTTCATCTGCGGTTGATTTTCTCAGCTAATCTCCGTCACGCCGCCAATGCCGTCGAGGGTGACGATGAGCTGGTTGAGCACGTCGCGGCCGAGGATGGGTTCGCTGTAATCCTCCAGCGCAACCACTGGTATGGCAGGGATGTCCAAACCATCAATTGTGATATTAATGCGGTAGATGTTCACAATGCGTCGGTAATCTGTAATGCCGCGCAGGAATTTCGGTTCAACAAACAGCGCATCTACGGCAAGCAATACTTCCAGCGGAATCATCGTCGCATCTGCGCCGGAATCAATAAACGCGGTGATACGGACTGTCTCTTTCTGTCCCACCGTGATTTCGGCAAATGGAGCGGGCGGGTCGTAGTCGCGGCTGTAGGGGAAGGAAATCATTTTGCGCCAATCGGTTCAAGGCGTGGTGAACGGACGACGAGATCACGCGGTAACTGGTCTTCCACCTGTCGAATTAAGACGATCTCATCTGGATACGCTTCCCGGATACGCTCCATCAAGCTGGATACATCAGCGTCAGAATCGACGACTTCGCCGTTGTGGACAGCCACAAATTGATTCAAGTAGCGCTGTTTCAACTGCTCGTGCATTGCCTCGAAGGCAGCGGCTTCTTGCATCATCAAATGTTGTTTAGGATGCGTGGCAAAGCGCACATAGCCCTGGTCGGCCTCGGCACGCACACCACTGATCGCTGGCTCCCTAACCTCATCGCTACCTTCCCCATTTAATAGTTCCACATAATCCAGCGAGCGCAAATATGTGAGCAGCGGCTCCGCCTGCGCCTCGTCCTTTACTCTCATCATGTATTCGGTCATCGTTTGCTCCTGTCATACCACGTCGACTCATGCTGCTATTTTACCACATTTCAACCTTCCCACAGATTGATTCTCACGCCACCCAGCGGTACAATACCCCCATGTCTACCGAACGCTTTGAGTGGCTCGAACTTCCCGAGCGCAAGACCGATGTGGCCGTCGACGCTGCCGAATCGAGCGAGACGGTGCTGGGCAAGCGCTGCCCGCAGTGCAGCTGGCTGGACGAGGAGACGGCGACCGTCTGCTTTCGCTGTGGCTACCGCTACAACGCCGACCACGCCATGGCGGGCCGCATTGCCGAGCTGGGCGTCTCGCTGCCGCCGCGCTTGATTGAGACGCCGCAGAATCTGCCCAACTTTTTCCGCACCCACGGGCGCATCCGCCCGCCGGAGCCGCTGGCCATTTTCCAGCTTCGTATGCGCGCCGAAGAGCTGCGGCTCAGCCGCGGCTTCGACGAGCTGATCTGTCTCGACGACATCAGCGTCGACCACTACGAGCACCAGATCGAGACGGCGCTGCGGGCCCTGCGTGATTTGCGCGGGCGGGCGCTGCTGGCGGACGAAGTCGGCCTGGGCAAGACGATTGAGGCGGGCATCATCATGAAGGAGCTGCTGGCGCGCGGGCTGGTGCGCACGGTGCTGGTGCTGACGCCCGCCTCGCTGACCGAGCAGTGGCGGGAGGAGCTGAGTGAAAAGTTTGGTGAGGAGTTCACCGTCATCAGCAAGCCGAGCGAGCTGGACGACATGCGCACGGCAGAGAGCGGTCGCTGGATCGTGAGCCTGGATCGGGCAAAATTGCAGCGCTACAGCCAGCCGATTTTGGAACGCGAGTACGACCTGCTCATCGTCGATGAGGCGCACAAGCTCAAAAATCGCGCGACTCTCGCCTGGAAGTTTGTCAACCAAATCCGCAAGCGCTACGTGCTGATGTTGACGGCGACGCCCGTGCAGAACGACCTGCTCGAACTCTACGGCCTGATCACGATTCTCGCGCCGGGCCAGCTGGGCACGGTGCGCACCTTCCGCCGCCACTTCCTCGACCGCGCGGACAAGCGGCAGCCCAAAAATACGGCCTCGCTGCGTCGCCTGCTCAACGACGTAATGATCCGCAACCGCCGCTCAACGGTCGACGTGCGCTTTCCCAAGCGGCAGGCCGCCGTCTACCACCTGGCGCTAAGCGAGAAGGAATTCAAGCTCTACCAGGATGTGACGGACTACATCCGTCGCCGCTTCCGCTCGCTGCGCGACGAAGGCGGGCGCAACAAACACCTGCGCTTGACTCTGGTCACGCTGCAGCGCGAATTGAGCAGCAGCCCGCAGGCGCTGGCCGGAACGCTGCGCAAAATGGTGGAGGATCGAGGGTACAGCGAGGAGGCGCGCGCGGAGCTGACCGAGTTTTTGCTGCTGGCCGAATCGATCACGGTGGGACGCAAATTGACGGCAGTAAAAGAAATTCTGGATCGCTTCCCCGGCAAATTTTTGATTTTCACCGAGTACCGGCAGACGCTCGAAACGATTGTCGCGCAGCTCAACGAGTGGGGCATTTCGGCGACGGGCTTTCACGGCGGCCTCAACATTGTGCAGAAGGAGGCCGCCGTCGCCGACTTTCGCGACGAGGGCGTGCACACGGGCGTGCGCGTGCTCGTCAGCACCGAAAGCGGCGCGGAGGGGCGCAACCTGCAATTTTGCCACCAGCTGATCAACTACGATTTGCCGTGGAACCCGATGCGCGTCGAGCAGCGCATCGGTCGCCTGCACCGGCTGGGCCAAACGCGCGACGTGACGATCTTCAACCTGAGCTGCAACGAGACCATTGAGTCGCACATCATCGATTTGCTGGCGCGCAAAATTCGCATGTTCGAGCTGGTGATCGGCGAATTGGATTTGATTTTGGGCGAAATTGAGGGGGCCAAATCGTTCGAGGATTTGCTGCGGCTGGCCTGGGAATCGAGCGCGAGCGAAGAGGAGTTTGGCGAGCGCATCGAGGAGATTGGCGACGTGCTGGTGCGCGCCCGCCGGAGCTACGAAACCGTGCGCGAGAGCAACGCCATTTTTGATGCGACGGTGGATTTGTAGAGGCAAGCCGGTCGAGTGCGCTGCACGGCGCAAGGCGCGATCAACTTACCCGTCGGGTGGCGGGGCGTGCATTGCACTCACGATCCAACCAACTCCTTTTGCCCCTTCGCCAATTATGAGCCAGTGACAATCACTGTCCGCCACGCGAGCCGGTAGGCTATGACGCTTTGGACAGTGACGGTCACTAGCGCAGGCCCGCCTCGTGCAGCAGCATATCGGCCCATGTGATATCGTCTCCTTCCAACGGCGGCACGGGCGCTTCGCCGTAGCGGATGCGCAAATCATAGCCAGCGCGGTCGTAAAGCTCGTGCAGAATCGCGTTGAGATCAACTTTTGGCTCGTCATCGTCCGGCTGGAGGGGAAGGGTGAACGAGGGGATGGCGTCGCGCACGGTGAAGGGCCAGAAAGGGCGTTGGCATGGGTTAGCTCCTATGGAGCATCAAGACAGGCGCCGGGTTCATTGACCTCCGCTGCTGAGCAGCGAGAGTCAATGAACTTGGCGTGGAGCGTACTTCTTCCGGTAAAAGTCTGGTTAGGAGATGTCGTTGTTGTCGCGGATCACAAATGAAATTTTGGCGTTGACGCGGAACTTGGAAATTTCATTGTTCTCCACCACCGCCTGCATCTCTTTGATGTAGATCGATTCAATGTTGCGCACCGTTTTGGCGGCTTCGCGCAGTGCCTCGCGCGCCGCATCGTCCCAGCTGTTGGGCGATTCGGCGAGCACTTCGATCACTTTCACAATGGCCATGGGTTCTCCTTTCAGCGCTGCGCGCTGCTTTGATGATGTGGATGAAATTGTCGGGGGAATGAACGTAACATGCGTCTAGCTTTCCTGTCAAGACACAAATTTTCCTGCGGTGTATAGACAAATGCCCATGCCCACCCCAGCACAAATCCACAGCGCAATCCAGCGCCTGCTCAACGAGCGCGGCGCGGGCAAGAGCATCTGCCCCTCCGAAGTCGCCCGCGCGCTGGACGCCGACGAGTGGCGTGATCTGATGGACGCCGTGCGCGACGAGGCCGCGTCGATGGCGCGACGGGGCGACATCGTTATCACGCAGGGCAGCGTCGTGGTTGATCCCGATGCGCTGCGCGGGCCGATTCGGCTGCGCTTGCCTTGAAGCGACGGTAGATGGCAAGTAAACAAAAAGCCTTGGCAGTGTGCCAAGGCTTTTTGTTCGTCATCCCCGCGCACTAAAGGTCAGGGGAAGTTGACCGTTATGTCTAGCTGGAGCTGCTGGATTAGGGGCAGCAGCGCCTGCACCTGGGTGAGGGTGTCGCTCTGCTCGCCCAGCAGGCCGAGGTCTGAGGCGGTTTGCAGCGTGTTGGTCAGCCGTTCATCGCTCCAATCCAAAAAGGGCAAATCTTCGCCGTTGAGGCGCAGGAAGATGCCGTCGCCGCTGGTGGTGATCTGCATCGTCTCGATCCCGGAATCGCTCGCGCCCTGGATCAAGTCCGGAGGCAAATTGAGCAACGTCCACGGGGCAGGCGGGAAGGTGATCTGGTCGGCGGGCTGACCGTTGGCGGTGTAGGTCCCATCCTCGCTGTAGACGACCTCCACGGCAACTGGGCTGCTCGGTCGCTCCGGCACGGCAAGGTCATCGAGCGAGATGGAGAGATCGGCCACTGCGTACTCCGCCTCCGCCGCCGGGAACTGGAGCACAGCCCCAGCGCCCAGATTGTTCAGAAGCGGCAGGAATTCGGCAAAGGTGGGCGCGAACCCCGCATTGGCTAGCGCCGCCGATGTGGATTCGAGGGTAGCGTCGCTCCAAACGGGCGTGAGCAACGGCTCGTTATTGACGAGCAAGATCAGACCGCTGGGCGTGTTGTCGATAAAAATCTGCTGAATCTCCGCATTGGTGGCCTCGTCGACGATATTCTGCGGCAGCGTGACGCTGGAGAGGGGGCCGTTGAGGGCGGGGCCGAGCAAATTTCCCGGCGAATCCGGCGTGCTGAGCGCGCCATCTTCACCTACGTTAAGTACCAGCGCAGGCAAATCGGCAAACGATTCGCCCTCCACGCTGGCGGCGGTTGTGCCGCTGCCGGGCCGGGCTGCGCAGCCCGCCGTCAGCAGCACAGCGCTCGCAAGCAGCAACGTGGCCAAACGCGCAGCAGGGTGTAGCTTCTGCATAATCTATCTCCCTGTAATAATAGCTAATAATTGATTGAATCGATGGTAGTGGGAAAACAGACGGGAACCAACCGTCAATTGACAGTTGACACGACCCAAAATCCAATGAATGATCTTGTCGGGCACGTGCGATATAAAGAATAGAGCGTACTGATCTAGCCTGCCCCATCTTATCACAGCGCTTTGCAAACGACAACGATGAATTTTCAAAAATAAATTTTTGTGGTAGAGCCCACCAGCAACCCCATCCAAATTTCCTTCCGCTCATGGACGATCAACCAAAAGAAGTCCAAGAAAGAGTGACTCAGCATTGAATTCTGCGTCTGGCCATGTAAGTGATTACGAACCTGTCTTTTATTGCTCCAGTCGTCTCTTGCACCCGCTGTCTTTTTCACCATGCTAATCCTTATACTGACCCACATCGAGCACCCTCATGAAGCAGCCGCAGATAACTTTGATACTTTCTACCGTACTTGGGGGGTTAGCTATCCTGGCCCTGATAATTGCCTTTGACCTGGGTGGTTTCTGGCAAACTGGCGACCCCTTGCCTGATCAAGACAGCAGCGCGGGGGAGGTGGGGCCCGTTTACCCACCGCAGATGTCGACGGCGGCGCGCATTTTGGCGCGCGGCGAGCTGGTTGCGGGCGTGCTGGGGGAGAATGCACCCTTTGGCGAGCGCACGGCCAGCGGCGAGCTGGTTGGGTTTGATGTTGACATCGCGCGTGAGCTGGCGCGCCGTGTGGTTGGCGACGAACGCGCGCTGCATCTCGAAGAAGTGACGGAGTCCAGCAGCGTGCCGCAGATGGTTGGCGGCCAGCTCGATATCGTGGTAGCGGGGCTCAAAGTTAAGCGTGAACGCGAGCAGCTAATTGATTTTACACAGACCTATTTTGTGGGCGGGCAAGCTCTTTTAGTGCGCAACAATTCGCTGATCGAGCGAGTTGAGGATCTGGATCGGCGCACGGTCGCCGTGCTGCAGGGCGCCGAAGCGCTGGACAACCTGCGCAACGAGGCCGCCCAGCGCGGGGTAATTGTGGAGTTCGTCCCCTTCCAACAGGATCGCCAGGCGCTGGCCGCGTTGAGCGCGGGCCAGGTCGATGCGTTTACCGCCGATGCGGTGAGCCTCGCACAATTTGCGCGTGAAAATCCGGGGCTGCACTTGGTCAGCGAACGCTTTTTGGCGGAGCCCTACGGCATTGGCGTACGCCAGGGCGATTCGCAATTCCGCGAGCTGATCAACTATGCGTTGCAGGACATGAAGCGCGACGGTACGTATGACGCGATCTACGAGCGCTGGTTTGGCGCGCAGCCCAGCTTTAACTTTGTGCTCGCTCCACAGGGTCCGCTCTACACATTGGAACAGATGGATCAGTCGCTGGCCGAAGACGAGGGGGACCAACTGCGGACCATCCTAAGCCGCGGGCGCTTGGTCGCCGGTGTGCGCGGCGATCTGCCACCCTTTGGCCAAGCCGTAGGCAATGGCTTTGATGGCTTCGACGTTGAGCTGATCCGGGAAATGGCGCGGCGCTGGCTGGGCGATGCCGATGCGGTGGAATTTGTTGCGGTAAACCCCTCGCGGCCGCTGGACGCGCTGGCCGACGCCCAGGTCGACCTCGTTGCGGCGGGCATTGCCAATCAGCGCGATTGGATGCAGTTCGTCGATTTTAGTCAAACTTACGTCGGCCCTCCCACAATTTCCGGGCCCCTCAGCTTCGCCGTCCCCCAAAACGACTCGACGTTCCGCGAGTTGGTCAACGTGACGCTGCAGGAGATCAAGGCCGACGGCACGTATGATGCGATCTTTGCGCGCTGGTTTGGTGCGGAAACCCCAACTTACGCCGTAGAGGTGCTGCGCGGCGACGCCAGCTACCTCTTCAATTCATTAACCAATCAAATTTCTCCCGCGCAAAAGAGAGAGCGCGAGGCGACCATCCAACGCATCCGCGACCGGCGCGACGTGCTCGTGGTGGGGATCGGCGAGGGGTTGCCGCCCTTTGGCTTTGTGGATGCGAGCGGCAATCTGGCTGGCTTTGATGTGGACCTGGCGCGGGCCATTGCCGATTGGTGGAACGTTGAGGTGCGCTTTGAACAGGTGGGGCAGGCTGACCGCCTGCAGAAACTGGTGAGCGGCGAAGTCGATCTGGTGGCCGCCGCCCTGCCGCACACCAAGGATGGCGACGCCAACATCGACTTTAGCCAGACATACTTTCGCAACGGCCAAGGCTTGCTCGTGCGCGGCGATTCCGGCATCGATAGCGTGCTGGCGCTGGAGGGGCGCACCGTTGCCGCGCTGCTGGGCTCGCCCACCGCTGGCCAACTTCGCACCCGAGCCGAGGCGCGGGATGTCATCCTCAACGTCCTGCCCTTCGCGAGCTACGAGCAGGCGCTCGCTGCCCTGCGCCTGGGCCAGGTGGATGCGATCACCGCCGACCGCGTAACGCTCACGCAGTTTGCCATCGCAGAGCCGAGCCTAACGCTGGCGGGCGAATCGTTTGTGGAGGAGCCTTACGCGCTGGGGCTGCCCGCGGGTGACTCGCACTTTGCCAATTTGATTAATTTCACACTACAGGCGCTATATGAAGAGGGAACCTACGACGCGCTCTACCGTAAGTGGTTTGGCAGTGAGGCAACTGTCTACTCGCTTGACGTGCTGCCGGGCGAATGGCCCTACACGCCGGAAACAGCCCCCACCACGCTCGACGCGCCCGATATTTCGCGGGCGGAGGCCGTGCTAAACGGGCAGCAGCTGCGCGCGGGCGTACGCTTTGATGAGCGCCCCTTTGGCTACTTTAATGAATCCAACCAGCTGGCCGGGTTTGACATCGATCTCATGCGCGAATTCAGCCGCCGCTGGCTGGGCGACGAGGCGGCCGTTCAGTTTGTAGAGGTGAGTGAGGGAGATGGGGTTGAAAAAATTGCGGCGGGCGACATCGACATTCTTGCTGCCGCCGTGGTTCACCGGCGCGAGCGCGCCGCGACGCTGAACTTTAGCCAACCCTATTTGCAAGATGGGCAAACGCTGTTGACGCGCGCCGGTTCGGCAATCGATGGGCCTGCGTCGCTCGGCGAGCGCACGGTGGGGGCCATTCAGGGGCGCGCAGCGGGGGATGCGCTGCGGGCCGAACTGCAGGCGCTGGGCCTCTCCTCCACCCTCCTGCTCTTCGAGACGTACGATCAGGCGCTGGCGGCGCTGCGCAGCGGCCAAATCGAAGCGCTGGCGGACACCTATTCAGCCCTCGCGCCGCTCGCCGGCAACAGCCCCGATCTGGCACTGATTGCCCAGCCCTATCTGCCCATGCCCCACGCGCTTGGCCTGCCTCTCTACGACGATCGCTTTCACGATTTGGTCAACTTCACGCTGCAAGAGATGGAGCTGGACGGCACTTACGAGCGCCTGCACCGCAGGTGGTTTGGCGAGCCGCAGGCCTCCCCCATCGAGACGTGGCCGGGCGACGTTTACCACGACATCCAGCTCACGCCCGTGGTGCGCGTGCCCGCCGGTGAGTTTGTGCGCGGCAGCGAAGCTGGCTTCCCGGATGAGCAGCCCGTGCAGACCGTCTATTTAGATGAGTACTATATTGATCAATACGAGGTAACCAATCGCCTTTACAGCAGCTGTGTGCAGGCCGGTTTCTGTGCGCTGCCGCGCCTCCCCCGTTCGGTCAACTTTAGCAACTACTATGCCGAATCGGCCTTTCGTAATTTCCCGGTCATCTGGGTCACGTGGGAGGATGCGGCCAACTACTGCGAGTTTGCTGGCAAACGGTTGCCCACGGAGGCCGAGTGGGAAAAGGCCGCGCGTGGCGAACAGGGTGACTTGTACCCTTGGGGCAGCGCCGAGCCGGCGTTTCAGGCCAACTATGATTTTGTGGAGCAGGATGTCGCACCCGTGGGGCAGTACGCGGGCGACCGCAGCCCCTACGGGGTGTACGACATGGCGGGCAACGTGCGCGAGTGGGTAGCCGATTGGTATCAGTGGGACTACTACGGCAGCGCGCCGAAGAGCAACCCAACGGGCCAAAGCGGCGGCGTGACCAAAGTGTTGCGCGGCGGCAGTTGGAACGACGCCCCCGTGGCGCTGCGCTCCTCCATTCGCAAGAACTTTCTGATCGACGCGTTTGATTCCAACTTGGGCTTTCGCTGCGTGAGCTCTACATTCCCAGCCGAGCAAGGCCAAGCGGCGCTTCGTCCCCAGTAGCCAGGGCTGATCCAACACCAACTCAATTGCGCGTGTCGGCGTCGATACGCCATCAGGCAATCAGTCGACCGCGACGGAGTTGCCACCTTCCCATGCGGAGCCGCTCGCGTGAGGGCGTGCTCGCTCTTCGATTGTGGCCGACCGAGTGTTGCAAAAATCCCAGCTTACGCCGGGATTTTTGCGTCTTTGACGTTTGCGGACGGTTGGGCTACAGCCCTTTGCACAGCGGCTCTACTTGGTCAACTTTCGCGGCTTTTCAGACAAATGTCCCTGGTCACTCCCAAAGTTTCTGATACAATGATGTTGTGCATCTATCCACTTGCGCAAACTTTTCGTGAAGAAGTTGCTCGGAATTTCAACCCATAGTTATTGCACTTCTACTCCATTGCAAAGTAACAGTAGACGCAGATACCTTTGTCGGCTTGCCTCCCCATCGCTCAACGCTTCGCTACCAGCCGATCAACTCCAACCGCACCTCGCGCCAAGCATATGATTGAGCAGTCATGCAGCGATATTATGAAGTTCTAGATACCCAGCCGAGCGCCTCGATTGATCAAATTAAAGCCCAGTACAGGCAGCTTGTTCGCATATACCATCCCGATCGCTTTAGCAATGGGGAGGATCGCCTCTATGCGGAAGAAAAGCTCAAAGAAATTAACGAGGCGTACAGCGCCATCGTTCGCGTAAAAAAGCTGCCTCCGTCGCCCGCTCCCCAAGTCTGGACGATAGAAGACGAGCCCGCGGGCGAGCCCAAATTAGCGCTTCAGCCAACGCATATCGACTTTGGCGAGGTTGTGCGGGGCGCAACGCTCTCCCACTGCTTTACCGTCTCTGGCAATGCAGCCCATTTGCACAATCTCAAATTCACCTTTAGCCAGCCAAACCCGTTCTTTTCAGTAGAGAAGCGGCGTCCGCTCAATCGGGAAGAAGCGTTGCCCGCCAAAATGCAGCTCCAGCTCCAAACCAATGCGCTTGAGCCGGGGCTGATCCACAGCGGTTGGGTTCAGGCCGAACTAGATGGGGCCGTTTCAAACGTTTCCTTCTCCGTTTACATAAAGCCGGTGAGCCTCTCTCGGCTCTCGCCGCGTTGGGCCACCGCAGCGCTCCTCATCGTGGCTTTACTAAGCATCGCCGTTGCGGGCCCGCTCGTGCCACAGCTCCATGGCTTTTGGCCGCTCGCCACTACCGCAGCTTCCTACCAGCCTTCGCCCAACCAACTCGTGTTTGCGGCCACTCAAAACGGCGGGTCGCGCCTCTTTGCCGCGTCGCCCAACGGCACGGATCAGCAGCCGCTTGATCTCGCCGGGCGCGTTCCCGTATGGTCGCCGACGGGCGAGCAGATGATCTACCTATCGGTGGACAATACGCTGGAGCAGCTTCATCTGTTTGGGCTGGAAAGCAGCGAGCACACGCTGCTTACCCAGAGCACGCTGCAAAAGTCCGCGCCCGTTTGGTCTGCGGATGGTACGCAGGTTGCTTATATCGCCCAGGACGCCGAGCAGTCGCTTGTTCAGGTACTCAACATCGACCGGCAAACGCCGCGCAACATATACGAGGCCAAGCGGGGAGAGATTGCGGGCGTGGCATGGCTGTCGGCCGACGCGTTGCTCGTGGCGGCGCAAGTGGGGGGGCAGCAGGCCATCTATCGCGTGCAGGCGGGCGGCGGCACACCGGTGCTCTTTACGCAGGAGCCAAGCAACGGGTTCGACGTAAACCCGCTAAATGGCCAAGTCGCGCTGGCGACGAATGAGGGTCTTTTGCTGCTAAACGAAAGCGGCACGCTGCTTGCGCGCCCGTCTACGCTGGAGGCCGACGTGCGATCCCCCAAGTGGTCGACGGATGGCTTGAGCCTGGCCTTTTTGGCCAGCGATGGCAGCGCCACCAATCTCTGGCTCTCCAACGCCGACGACAGCGGCCCAATGCGTCTGACGACCCTGGGCTGTCTGGACTTTTTTTGGTCGCCGGACGACCGCTACATCGCTTACATCACGGGCAGCCGGGAAAGCGCGTCGCCCGTTTTATTCCTGTGGGTGCTCGAAATCAATAACGGCCAGTCCACGCTCGTGGCCGAGATCAGCGAGCCCTACGTCACCTGGACGCGTTAGGTGCGGCTGATTCGGCGCTGGCTCAACAACCAACCCAAACCGCAACTCAATCGTCGCAAACGGAATCGCGGTCTGTGCAGCGCACAGACCGCGATTCCGTTTGCGACGATTGAGTTGCGGTTTGGGCAAGCGCTTATCAACGCAGAACCACGGGCAGAAAGAGTTGATCGAGCTCTGGGTTGCGCACCTCATTAGCCGGGGTGATAGTCAACCCGGCGTCTGGCGCAGCGGAACGCCACTGGGCGCGGGTGTCGTTGTTGATGATAAAAACGCCGTCGCCCGCAGCGGGTGGAGGAAGCCCATCCACCGTCGTCACGATGACGCGTCGACCGCGCGCCGCCGCGCCGCTTTCGGAGCGCACCCGATACTGGCTAAAGACCAGCGTGGATTCGGCCCGCACGCTAAAGGTCATGCGCTCGGTGGCGCCCGCCGCCAGTTCGTCGATGGACCAGAGCAGCGTGTTGCGTTCAATGCGAAGACGCACGCGCTCGTCCGCTACACCGCTGGGGTCGGGTGAAACTAGCTCCGCATCAGCGGGCAGCACGCTGCTAACGGTGAGATTCTCCAGCGGGATCGGCGCGTTATTGACAACGGTTAGGGCATACTCGATTGGTTCGCTGGAAGCGGCGCGCTCCGGGCCGGCGAGTTCGATATCCAGCGCGCTGGGCACGCTCGGCGTCGGCACAAGCGGCCGCTGAACGCGGTAAGAGACGCTGCCCGTTGCGGCCACATCGAGCGATTCCACCGTCCAGGCGATGCGGCTGCCCGGCTCCACCCCCTCGATGGCGACCACGCGCGCCGGGTCGCTCTGCACCGAATCGGGCAGCAGTTCGGCATTGTTGGGCACTTCGCTCTCGAGCAGCACGCCGGCGAGCGGCACTTCGCCCGCGTTGGCGTAGGCAATGGTGTAGGTGATCTGCTCGCCGGGCGCAATCCAGTGGGAAGGGCTGTTCTCCAACGCCAAAGAGAGCGCGGCAACTGGCGTGGGAGTGGCCGTGGGCTGGGGGGTGGGCGTGGGCGTGGGCGGCAGCGGCACGTCCGAGTAGAGCACCTCCGCCAGGTAGCGCTCGCCCCCCTCCTCGGTAACGCCCCCCAACGCGAAAATGTAGGACGAGCCAAAGCGCGGCACGCTCACGGCGGCAAATCGGTAGCGACTAAAGGGCAGCGACGGTTCAACCTGCCACGCGCTCAGCCCGCCATCGTCCTCGACAGCCGCGGCGACGACCGAAGCCGTCGGCCCGCTGCTGGTGCGACCGCCCAACACCACCAGTTGCTGACCCGTGCCGTCGTCGTGGACCACGGCGCGGTGGTAATCGCGCGGCTCCGGCAGCGACGGTTCGGGCTGCCACGCGCTCAGATCGCCATTTGCCTGGGCCCGCGCGCGGTAGACGGTAGCCTGTGGCCCGCCTTCGCTGACGCCGCCAATGGCGTAGAGCGAATCGCCAGCCGCGGCCACGGCCAGGCGGTACAACCCCGTCGGCAGCGGGGAGACAGCTCGCCACGCGCCCAGCCCCGTCGCGGTAATGGGCGCGGCATAAACGGCGCGGATCGGTTCAGTTCCCGTCCAGCCGCCGACAACGTAAAGGTGTTCGCCGACAACGGCCGCCCCCGCAAGGTCCAGGGCAAGTGGGTAGTTGCCCACCGTTTGCCACGCGTTTAGCGCGCCGCCGGGCGCAAAAGAGGCGCGCAGCACCTCGCGACGAACCGCGCCGCCGTCCCAGCCGCCAACAACGAAGATGGCCTCATCCGTGGCGGCAACGGCGCTCAGGTAGAGCGCGCGCGGTAGCGGCGTTGCGTCCGTCCACGTGCTGGGCGTGCCGTCCGCAGCCAGCAGAGCCCGGCGCACCGCCGCCACCGGCTCGCCGTCGGCTGCGCGCCCGCCGATCACGTACAGATCGTTGTCGTGGGCCACGGCGCTCCAGCTAGCCACGGGCTGGGGCAGCGATGTCGTTGGCGTCCAGCCGGTGATTTCAGCCGAGCGCGCGCCTGGCGTTTGGTAAACATCCGTCAGCACGAATGCCGCGAGAACAAGCAGCAGCGCGGCAGGAGTCAACCACCGCCAAGGGCGGCGTCCGGCATAAGGCATAAGGGGGGAGCTTGAATTTTCAGACATGATCAACAGGAAAGCTATATAGAATGCAACTTGCTCAGCGCTATTCGCCCGAAGAGACGCCACCGCCGCCGCCGTCATCGCCGCCGCCGCCATCACCGCCGCCATCGCCGCGATCAAAGCGGAAGCGGAAGCCGCCGCCAAGGAATTGTAGCCGCTGATAGGGATCGCGCTGGACGAGCAGCACGCCCCAGCGGTAGTTGCCCGGCTCCAGCGGATGATCCGGCTGAGCATCCAAATTGTTGAGATCGACGACCACGCTGGTCTCGCCAGTGGGGGAGGCCAGCCCAAAGCCCTGTCCCATGGGATTCTGCTCTTCGCGCCAGAAGACAAGCTCAAAGCCCTGATTCGCAGCGGGCACAAAGCTCGTTTGCCAGGAGAAAACAACCGTTCCGCCGTTGGCCGTCCCATCGCCGGGCGCGAGGGGCCGCACGGTGGAGCTGCCGCCCACCGACAAATCGGACGTGGGCGTGGCCGTGGGGAGAGGAGTTGATGTGGGCAGCGGCGTGCTTGTCGGCAGCGGCGTGCTTGTCGGCAGCGGCGTGCTCGTCGGCAGCGGCGTGCTCGTTGGCGGCGGCGTGTTTGTCGGCAGCGGCACTGGCGTGTTGGTTGATGTGGGTATGGGCGTCGCGGTTGCTGTAGCCGTAGCCGTAGCCGTAGCCGTGGGCAGCGGTGTCGCCGTGAAGGTGCTGGTCGGCGTGCTGGTGGGGCGCGGCGTGGGCGTTGCTGTGGGAACCATTGTACTGGTTGCCGTGCTGGTTGCCGTGCTGGTTGCCGTGCTGGTACGCGTTTGGGTAGTGGTCGCCGTCGCCGTTGGGCGCGGCGTGGGCGTTGCTGTACTCGTTGCCGTGCGCGTTGCCGTGCGCGTTGCCGTGCTGGTTCGCGTTTGGGTGGCGGTCGCCGTCGCCGTTGGACGCGGCGTGCGCGTGGGTGTAGCGGTCGCCGTATGCGTTGCCGTGCTGGTGCGCGTTTGGGTGGTGGTCGCCGTTGCCGTTGGACGCGGCGTGCGCGTGGGTGTAGCGGTCGCCGTGTGCGTTGCCGAGCTGGTCGACGTCGACGCAGCGGTAGGGGACGCCGTGGGTTGGGCCGTTGCGGTAGCCGCGGGCGTCGATAGTGTCGAGCGTGCCAAAGCGGCGGCCGCGCTGCGCTGGAAGAAGGTCAAGGTCTGGCCCAAGCGGCGGGTAAAGTTGTTGGCCGCCGCACTGGGTGTGCGCTCAACCTCTACCTCTGCTTCTCCTGTTTCTCTCGCTTGCGCCTCTTCCACCTGCGTCTCTTCCACCTGCGCCTCTTCCGCCTGTGCCTCTTCCGCCTGTGCCGCTGCCGCTTGCGCTTCAGCCACCTCCGGCGCCAGCACAGCTGTAGGCAGGGCGCTCGTTGGCGTGAAGGATGGGGCCGCTTCGGTTAGCGCGTTGATTACCGTCACGCCGGTGGACGCGGTAATGGAAGCCGTGTCGGGTGCAACGCCAGGGGCAATTGCCTCTCCCGCCCCTTCATCACCGCCGTCTTCGTCGCTGCCGTTTTCACCACCACTGTTTCCATCACCACCGTCGCCGTCTTCACCACCGCCGCTTCTACCGTCCTCATCTCCACCGCTGACATCACCTTCGGCAGCGACAGCGGTGGCGGCGGCGGCGGCGGCAGCGTCGCTGACATCGCCGCTATCCTCATCGCTGCCATCCTCATTGCCACTGTTCCCACTATCGTTGACGTCGCCGCCATCAACTCCGCCGTTGACGGATAGCGTCACCACCGGCCCAGCGGCGGGCGACACTTCGTCTGGCTGCACGGCCAGCGTACGCGAGAGGATGAACCACACGCCAGCAACCAGGGCCAACATGAGCAGCGCCGTCAACAAACCGCGCCAGGGCGTAGCAAAGCCAGCGGACGCGTCGTTCCGCACCACCACCACGGCGGGCAACTCCGCTGGCAAATTGCTCGGCTCGCTGGGTTGCGCTTGGCCAATGAGCTCGGCGATGCGGGCCGCCGCCTCCTGGGGCGGGTATTGACGCGCCAAGCGCGCGACGGTTGCCGCCGGTACGCGCTCTACATCGCGCGAGATGGCAAGCAGCACCGCCGCCTTGCGCCGCAGCGGCGTATACAGACGACCGGACGGCGGCAGCACCAGCCGATTGAAGGCCTTGCCCTCCAGCCGGTAAACGCTGCCGCTGCCGCTTTTCGCAACGTGCAGCGTCGAGGCCGTTACGGCCGCGGCCACCACGTCGACATCGGGGCCAGCGGCGGCCAGCGCATACTCTAGCCGTGCCTCCAGCGACGGGCCTTCGGCTAGGCGCAGGGCCTCGTAGGCGGCCTGCACGGCCTCTTGCCCGGCGGCGGGATCATGCTGACCGCGCGCTAGAATGGCAATTTGGGCCGTGGCATCCGCGGGTTCGGCGAAATTGCCGTCGCTTCGGTAGCGCGTGCGAAAGGCAACGTAGGAATCGAGCGGGGGCGGGGCCGACGTGGGCGCAGCGGGCGGCGGCTTACGCAGGGGTAGCGTCGTCGCTGTGCTGGTGGCTGCGGTGCTGCCGTTTGTGGCTTCGCGGTTCGACGCATCGCCCAGCATTTCTTCGTCCAGACCGTCGTCCAAAAAATAGTCCGACGCGTCGTTTTTCCTGGCCGCCCCGTCGCGAACCGTTTCGTCCATTGCGTCGGCTTCATCAGATGCTGGCCCGCCGGGCTTTTGATCCAAGCGAGACGCCACCGGCTCGCTGCTGTATACCGCCGCCGATGCGCCATTGCTGGGCGCGGCACGGTGCGCCGATGGTTTGTCTATGCTATTTTCCACATGCTCATCTATTCCGTCGTGAACTGCCCGACCGGAAGCGGTGGATGAACCGGCAGATGAATTATCGGGGGTTTTCTGGGACATTATTTACAATTCGCCCACGCACTACAGCCAAATTATTTGGCCGCGCGGCACAATCAAACGAGAGCCACTGAGCTCTTCAACCTGTGACATTATCCGGACAAGTATAGCGCAAATTCAGCAAAATGGGTATTACAAGTTGATTACATCAAACGCCGTCGGCTGGCCTCACACCCAAAACTGGCACGAGTCTCACTGCGCTGCCGCGGAGATAATCGTATGCTCCTCTTTATGACACAGCCCCTCTTTACTCGGCCGGTTTCCCCTTTACCCACCTCGCCGCGGCTTGGTCTCGTCTGCATTACCGTCTCGGATGAAGTCCGCTTTCGGGCGATGACGCGCAAGCGGCTGCTGTCGCTTGCGCCACGCGAGCAGCGCGACCATCTGCGCGCGCTTTACGCGGATAATTTGCAGCGACTCAGCCGCGCCGTCGACTACTGCACGGCACACGACATTCGTCTGTACCGGATGCCCTCTAAGGTTTTCCCCTTTGCGGACGAGCCGCTGGGCCGCGATCTGCTCGATGAATTCCGTCAGGCGATGGCGCGCATCGGCCTGCGCTTTACGCGGGCGGGGATTCGGCTCGTCGTACACCCGGATCAGTTTGTCGTGCTCAACTCTGACAGGCCGCAGGTTATCCAGAACAGCATCCAAATTCTCGCCACCCACGCGCTGATCTTGGATCGGCTGGAGCAGGCGCGCTCGCCGTGGAGCATGATGGAAATCCACGGCGGCAAGGGCGACCGCATCGAGCGGCTGGTGGAGGTGATCCGCGACTTGCCCGATGCGATCCGGCTGCGGCTAGCGCTTGAGAACGACGAACACGCCGTGGGCCCCCGCGATATCTTGAACGTCTGCCGGCGCGCCGGCGTTCCCATGGTCTACGACGCCCACCACCACCTAATCCACGCCGGTTTGCCGGACTACGACCAGCCCGTCATCGGCGAGATGGTCGATGCGGCGCGGGCGACGTGGCCCGTGCCGGGTTGGCAGCTCGCCCACATGTCCAACGGACGCGAATCCGTGGCCGACCGCCGCCACAGCGACCTGATTGACGCGATGCCCCCCGCCTACGCGCGCGTGCCCTGGATCGAAGTCGAGGCCAAGCACAAGGAGTGGGCCATTCGCAAGCTGCGCGATGGCTGGCTGGACGCAGACGTAACGTTTGATCCCAAGGAGTACCAACTTGCTATCAACCCGCCCAAACCCCAGCGAAAATCTCAAGGCAAGCGCAAAGCCCGGCCCCAGCCAAAAGAGCCTACAGCGGCTGCGTCCTAACTTTCAGACGATCTACATCCAGCGGCGGATCACGGAAAAAGCTGAATGGCAGACGCGGGCGGATGCGATTCTGGCCCGCTTTCCAGCGGCGGAGATCGTCGAAGTCGACTCGCACTGGCAGATTCCCGACCTGGCGGGCGCGGATCCGGTCGAGTGGGTGCAGACCAAGCGGGAGGTGCTGGTGCTGGGCGTTAAATCCAGCCTGCGCCACCGCGATAACGGGCGCTCGGCGGACTTTATCGCCGCCTCAATTTCCAACGGCTGTCTCAGTTCGTGCCAGTACTGCTACGTCGCGCGCCACAAGGGCGGCTCCAACCCGCTGACGATTTTTGTCAACGTCGAGCAAATCGCCGATTCGATTGAGCGCCACAGCAGGCGGCTCGGCCCCAAAGTGGAATCGCCCGACGCCGTGATGCAGACCGACCCCGCGCTCTGGACCTACGACATCGGCTGCAACGCCGATCTCTCCGTCGATGCGCTGGTCTGCGATCACCCCGGCTACTTGGTCGAGCGCTTTGCCCAGATGCCGCTGGCCAAGGCGACCTTCGCCACCAAGACCGTCTATGACGATTACTGGCTTGCCCACGAGCCGCGCGATGCCGACGGCACAACGCACGCGCGCATTCGCTACTCGATCATGCCGCAGGCCGTGGCCCGCTACGTGGACATCGGCACCAGCCCCATGAGCGAGCGCATCGCGTCGGTGAACCGGCTGGTGGCGGGCGGCTACGAGGTGCATCTCAACTTCTCGCCGATTATCATTTATGGGGCGGAAGGAATCGATGAACATGGCGCGGATCAGTGGCGCTATGATTGGGTAGACGTTTGGCGCGAGCTAGACGATACGCTCTCGGCGGAAGCCAAAGCGCAGCTGAAGTGCGAAGCGTTTTTTCTCACACACTCGGCGGAGCTGCACGAGATTAACATGCAGTGGAACGCGCGGGGCGAGGAGTTCTTGTGGTCACCGGGATCGCAGCAGCCCAAACGCGGCAAGCCGGATGTGCTCGTGTACAACTACGCGATGAAGCGGCGGGAATTAAAACGCTTTGAGGCGGGGCTGGCAAAGTATCTGCCGTACTGCGAGGTGCGGTATTCGTTTTAAAAGATTGGCGTGATACAATCCACAAAACAATCTCCTGTGGAGCCGCCATGAAACAGATACCGTTGATTTTCTTCTTTGCTGCACTGTGGGCGAGTAGTGGTTTGCTGCTTGGCGTCTCGCTCGCGGCTCTATTCGACCTGGAATGGCAAATCCCTTGCTTATCTCTAAATCTTGTCGCCGGGCTCGTGCTGTTGCTACTGGTGACACGAAATGAAACGGCACGCCGTTTGTTTTACGAAGGTCCGCGCGATAATGAGCAAGGGTCGGTTCTAATTGGAATGCTCTGGGCGTTCCCGTTTGTACTGGCCTTTGTAGGAATTATTTGGTGGATGCTGGGTCAGCTGCTGAATTAGCAATTGAAGTGCTGCGCGTACATCCAAAGCGCATGTAGAAGCATAGCACGCCAGCCCCAAACTGAACCACCAGAGCAACTGATGCCACATCGGCGCGGTGCGGAAATAAACCAACGGGTTGGCCGAGTATTCGCTGTGCAGATACCAACCAAACCACGAAGCGGTAGTAAGCAGCAGCAAGGCAAGCATAACGGTTAGTGGAAACAACAAAACCAGCAGCTGTTCGCGCCAGGTTTTCGGCTCACTGCCTTGCACCATAACGTCACCCAATTGGTAACGGCATGGCTTGCCAATAAGTCGATAGGCGGCTACGTGTAGCAGCTCGTGGGGAACTAAAATCCAGCCTTCGATTCGGCTCCACATTTCTTGCCTCTATCCTTCTCCGCTTGCTGTTACGAAGTTACCTCATTATTGTATCACATCCATCTTCTATCTGTTGTATATCTTACGCCTCGCCCTCCGCCAGGGCGACGCGGGCCGCGCCGTAAAGCGCCGCCTTGGCGTTGGTGATTACGTAAAGGGGAATATCGCGCAGGAGGTGCTCCATGCGGCCCTTGCACTCGAAGGCGCGCTCGAAGGCGGGCGCTTGCAGCAGCGGCAGCACTCTCGGCGGAATGCCGCCGCCAAGGTAGACGCCCCCCGTCGCCAGCACCTTGAGCGCCAGGTTGCCCGCCTCCGCGCCCATAATGTCGACGAAGAGCTGCATCGTCTTCTGGCAAAGCGCACATGTCCGCGCTTTGTCAAAGGCCACCGTGCCGACTACGGGCGCAATGTCGCCCGCTTCGGCCAGCATCTGCGCGAGCCAAGCGGGCTCCTCGGCGTGGCCCGCATCGCGCAGGAAGCGGTAGATGTTGCCGATGCCCTGGCCGGAGCAGACGCGCTCGTAGCTGACCCGCTCAAACTCGTCCAGCAGAAATTGCAGCAGCTCGACCTCCAGCGCGTTGCGCGGGGCAAAATCAGCGTGGCCGCCCTCGGAGGGGTGGGCGACGTACTGCACGCCGTCCGACGTGAGATAGGCCTCGCCCAGCCCCGTGCCCGGCGCGATCACGGCGATGGGTCCGTGCGGTACGGCGACGCCCTCGCTCAGCGTCAGCCGGTCGTCCGCTTCGAGAATGGGCACGGCGGAGGCAACGGCCACCAGGTCGTTGATCAGCGAAACGGAGCGCACTGCCAGCGCTTCGGCCAAATCCGCTTCCTCCAAGTACCACGGCAAATTGGTGATCTTGGCCTGCCCGCCCACCACCGGCCCGGCCACGCCAAAGCAGGCGCGCTCCGCGGGGTGCTCGTGATCGACATTGGCCAAGAATTCCTGCACGATGGGGGCCAGGCCCGTAAAGCTGGCGCTGACAAAGGTATGTTCATGCCGGGGCGCGTGCGGCCCCTCGTCCGTGGTAAAGAGGGCCAGCGTCGTTTTGGTGCCGCCGATGTCGCCCGCTAAGACAGTCGTCATGTTGCCGTCCATCGTGTGTGAAATTGCGTGTCGGATTGTCAAAAAATCAAGGTCAAAGCTGGCGTCGAGAGATTCGCAAGGGTTCCTATGGGCCATCAGCCTATCGCCGTTAACGCGCCACCGCCGTAATCATTCCAGCGCGGTGCGTCTTTTACGCGGATGCGGCGGGCCGCAGCGGGCCGCGCGTGGCGTGAACAAAATAATCAACCAAATGGGGCAACCGATCGCCGAGGGCGATCAGTCCGTCCGCCACAAAGGGCACGCCCAGGGCGCGCTGGAGCAGCCGCCCCGTGCGCAGCCGCGGCGCAAATTCATCGCGCCACGCCGCCGCATAGCGCGACTGCCACTGCTCACGCGTGAGATCGCCGCGCAAAAATTCATCCGCCAGCGGCGCACACAGCTCGACCGAACGTAGCGCCATCGCCATGCCGTCGCCGCAGAGCGGCGGAATCATCGAGGCCGTGTCGCCCACGCAGGCGACACCGTTTGGCCCCTCGCCCCAGGGGGCGGCCTGTCGGTACGTATCCACCGGTGCGACGGCGCAGACGGTCTCTGGCAGCAGTGTGCCGCCGCGCAGCCGCTCGGCCAGCGCGGGGTGGCGCGACATAGCGGCCTCGAAAACGGCCTTGGTCGAGCGCCCGGCGGTGGCAAATGCAGGATACGAGACCAGCGCACAGACGTTGACGCGGCTCTGCCCATCAAGTGATTCGACTGCATTGACGCCGACGTAGCCGCCGCGAAACAAGAAGAGTTCACACGTCCTCGGCATCGACACGCCCGCGTAGTGTGCTTTGACGCCCACGTGCAGCCGCCGCGTCGCAATCTTGCGCGGCTGCGGCGGCAGCGCGGCCACGCCGTGCCGACCGCAGGCCGCGATCACCGTGCGCGCCTGGACGGAGAGCGGCCCCGCGTCGCCCCGGCGGCGGGCGGTGAGCGTGTAGCCCGCTGCGGTTTTTCGAATATCGCTGACGGTTATCTGCGTCCACGCCACGGCGCCCAGCCGCTGCGCCGCGTTTAGCAGCGCTTCGTCCAGCGCATAGCGGCTCAGCCCCCAGGCCGCGCCGGGCAGCGTCATTTCGACCGTCGCGCCGCGCGGGCTGGCGATGGTCGCGCGGGTCAGCGCCACGGGGTGGCGCTGCACCACCTCGGCGTGGACGCCGAGCGCGCCCAGGCTGGCTTGCGCTTCGGGCGAGAGAAATTCACCGCAGACTTTGTGGCGCGGAAAGCGATCTTTGTCGAGCAGCAGCACGCGCTGGCCGCGTGCGGACAGGGTCGCGGCGAGGCTGCTGCCCGCCACGCCCGCGCCGATAACGGCAACATCGACGGGGATAGAATCTGAAGGGGAAGTTGGCGTAGAGTCTAGGTATGGTGATTGAGTGTGAGATTGAGTAGACATGAATACTCCTATAGCAAAGATGACGCTACTTTCTCATCATTCATGTATTTTTTATAGAACAAAATTCACACTGGGCCCGATTTGTATCTAAATTATATCACCTCCAACTCATTCAATCCTGGCAAAGTGGGGTATGCCGCGTGGGGCTCGGCCTGATACCAAAATGTGGTGGAGGCGATGTCGTCCTGCAGGGGGAGGTAGCGGCGCTGGCCTTCGAGCGAGCGGCGCCAGCCGAGCGCCTGGATGGTGACGCGCAGGTCACGCCCAAAGCGGATCGGGTCCATCACGTGCCAGCGGTAGAGGCCAAAGCGCTGCTGGCTGCGGTAGAGGCCGTCGGGCCGGATTACCTGGGGCATACCGAGGTAGGGCGTCGAAAACGTGCCGTATTCGCCCTGGGGGTGCTCGAAATTCCAGGCGCCGCCAAAGTAATCTTCGGTGCCCGTGCCGCAAATCGTGGGCCACTCACTGTCGCCATCGAGATAGAATTTGATTTCGCCCTCGCCCCACCAGCCGCTGCTGTTGACGCCCCAGGCCAAGTATGTCCCGACGTAGTGCCCCTGCCCGGCGACGCCGTCCAGCAGCGTGTGGACTTGCTGTTCCGGCAGCGGGTTGGAGCGCCGCCACTGCGCGTGCAGGTAGGCGCAATCGTCAGGCACGTCCGTCAGCGCGTAGGTGATTTGGTAGTAGAAGCCGCGCACGTCGTCCGGGCTGAGATTTTCGACGGTGATGCGCGCCCGCTGCCGAAAGGGCATCTCCCAGTAGCAGTTAAAGCCGCCCGCCGGATTAACGGACACCGGCAGCGAACTGACGTTGCAGCGCTCGCCCCAGCCGCTGCAGAAGAAATCGCCCAGCGGCGTTTCCACTGACGGCGTCTCTTCGTCATCCCAAAAGATGCGCAGCACGAGCGAGCGCCAGTGCTGCGGATGCACCGTCAGCCAAATGTGCTGGATCGCGCCGGGGCCTTCGATCTCGGCGAGGGTCGCCGTTTCATTGCCAGCGATGTTGATGGAGGGCGAAACCTTCCAACCGCGCCCCAGCTCGCGGGCGGCGCCGGCGCCGGTTCCCTCGGTCGCCATGCCGCCGCGCCCTTTTTCGCCGGTAGGATTTTCCGCGCTGATCGAGCGCGTCTCGGCGGTAGAGAGGCGCGAGAGGTTGCCGAGGTGGAGGCCGAGGCCGTTGAAGGGGGTGGTCATGGAAGTCTCCTTTGTAGCGCCGAGCGCTGCTCGGCAAGAGCGAAGCAGCGCTTCGCTTTACTAAAAACGCGCCGTCCGCTCCGCGCCGATGTCCATTGTCAGCTGCGTGTCGTCAAACAGCCGCTTCATCAGGTCAAACTTGAGCGGCTGCTGGTCGGGCTCGTTCCACAGGTTGCGAAATTCGTTGGGGTCGTCGTGCAGATCGTAGAGCTCGCCGATGCTGTGGCCGTGGTAGACGCAGAGCTTGTGGCGACCGTCGAAGAGCATGTTGCCGTGCGAGGCGTGGGGCTGGTTGAGCGCATCGTGAAATTCGCAGCGCACAAAGTCGCGGTGCATTGCGGGATCGGCCGCGCCACTGAGAAGCGGCCACAGCGACTCGCCCTGCACCCAGTCGGGCGTCTCCAGGCCGGCAACGTCGTAGAGCGTGGGTGCAATGTCGGTTAATTCGACGAGCGCGCTGCTGCGCAAACCAGCCTGCACCTGCCCCGGCCACGAGACAATCAGCGGCACGTGGACGAGCGACTCGTAAAAGCGGCAACCTTTCCAGAACAGCCCGTGGTCGCCGAGCGTCTCGCCGTGGTCGCTCATAAAGATCACGAGCGTGTTCTCGCGCTGGCCCGTCTCCTCCAGCACCGCCAGTACGCGCCCGACCTGGTCGTCGATCTGCTCGATCATGGCGTAGTAGGCGGCGACGGTGCGCCGCCAGTCATACGTTGCCGGATCAATGGGCTCGGTCGTCTGGAAGTCGATGCCCTGGAAGGCAAGCTGCGACTCCAGCTCGCTGGGCTGGAAGCGGGGCGGCTCAATTTGGTCCAGCCGCTCCTCGATGCGGCGCAGATATTCGGGCGGCGGATCGAGCGGCGGATGGGGCGCAAAGGGGTTGACGCTCATCAGCCAGGGCTGGTCGCTGCCTTGGGGCCGCTGCTCGCGCATAAAGTTGATAGCCTCGTCAAAGCACCACGTCGTTTGATGATGCTCGGCGGCGATGCCCGGTCGAAAATAGTGGCCGTCCATCCAGTCGTCGACGGTGGTATTGTAGGCCTTTTTCCAGTCCACGCCTTTATTTTGTAGCCACTGTTGGTAGTCGTGTGCCTCGGTCGGCCAGAATTCCTCCGGCTTGGGATGGTGGCTCCATTTAAAAACGCGGTAGCCATCATCAGGCCGCCGCTCGACGCGTCCGTAGGCGGCAGAGAGATGCAGCTTACCCACCAGCCCGCAGTCGTAGCCTGCCTCGCTCAAGCGCCGCGTTACCAGCTTCTCCGCCGCCTCCGCCGGAAATTCAGCGTTGCCGTTGCGGTTGACGTGCACCGTGCTGGGGTAGCAGCCGGTAAGAAAGCCCGCGCGGCTGGGCGTGCAGATCGGCGACTGGCAGTAGGCGTTGGCAAAGGTCGTGCCCTCGGCGGCGAGCCGGTCGATATTGGGTGTGCGAATGGCCGCGTTGCCGTAGACGCCGAGCGTGTCGTGGCGCTGCTGGTCGGTGCAAAGCCAGAGGATGTTGGGGCGAGTCATGGTTTTAAGGTGAAGAATTTGGGCCACGAATTGCACGAATTACACAAATTGTTTTTCTTCATTCGTGTAATTCGTGGCTGTTTTTTATCAGAAGCCAAAGTCAAACCAGTTGGTGCCAAAGATAATCGAGCAGCCGAAGACGACGGCGACGGCCAGAATCACGAGGCCGCAGCCCGTGCCGCCGCAGCCGCCGCGCCCAAAGCCAACTCTGTCCTGGAGTATGTCGGTGATCCAGTTGAGGGCGAAGAGGCGAAACAAGCCGCCAAAGCAGCCGGGTCGATCTTGTAGTTGGGTTTGCGGTTGGTCATTCATCACATCTGCCTTTCTGCCAGTTATCGTCGTGAGAGAGAGTGGGGAAATCCCATCGATGTTGACGGTTAGCGCGTTTATGATGAAGCAATTCGACATTCCGCGCAAGTTGCAAAAGGCCCGCACCAAGTGGTGCGGGCCTTTATAAAGTATTGACTTCAGTTGACCGCCAGTCGATTACGCCGAAGCCGATTATGACGGGCCGAGCGTCCACACGCTTGGCCTCTCTCCCTTGCAAGTAAACTTATTGTTGCTGAACCAGCGGCAGGAAAATAGCTGGCTCCTGTTGCGATGCGCTGGCTTCGACGCCCTCCTCATCACCAAAGAAGATGATGGCCGTCACCACCGGCGATTCATTGTCCTCTTCGTCCAGGAAGCGCAGGTAGAGGGTTTGCGTCTGGTTCCAGTCAGTCGGCTCCAGCGCCCACTCCAGCTCCGGCTCGAACTCTCGCCAGTCGGTCTCCTCAGAGAGCGGCTGATTACTCATCTGCATCGCCACGATGCGCTCGTACAATCCTTCCGCCCCTTCAATTGGCTCAAAGCGCAGGAGGACATTGGTCTCGGACGTAGTCGGCTGGCCGTCGTTGATGGTGACCTGTACCCAGCCCGCGCTTGGCCCGTTCAGCGGATCCGTACCCGCATCGACTTCCTCGCCGTCGCCGACGCCATCGCCGTCCGTGTCGGAATTGTTGGGATCGGTGCCGAGCAGGTATTCCTGCCAGTTCAGCAGGCCGTCGCCGTCGGAGTCGCCGTCAACATTCGCAATGGCGTGGGTCTGCTCGTAGTTGTCGGGCAGATCGTTGCCGTTCTTATCTGGCCCCTCGAGGATTGTAAACGAACCCAGCACCTCGCGCTGATAGGTTGGCCCCTCCACGAGCAAGCGCACGCGATACGAGCCCTCGTCGTTGGGCACGGCCTCATTTTCATCTTCGCCACTGGGATAGACGGCCCGCGCCTGATTGGCTCGCGTGAGCAGGCCGGCGTAGACGCCATCATTCGCCACCCCGTCGTCGTGCCGACCGTCGTCGTAGAGCTGCACGCGCGCTTCGTCGCCATCCGGCAGCGCGACCATTGTGATGACGTTGGCCCCGATGGCGGCGGCTTCGCCCACGCTCACCATGGCGATCACCGGCACGTAATCGCCCGTCAGGTACTCGATGCCGGTCTGCGAGGGCAAGAGCAGGTCGACGCCGATGTCGCTGTTGGCGCTGACCAAGAGCTGATAGGGCGAGTAACCCGTTTCATCTTCGACGGCGACCATCCACGGGCCAGGCTCCGGCCTTTCGATGCGCCAGAGGGTGAAGTGACCATCCGGGTCGGGCTCAACGGTTCCGGGCCAGTTGGCCTCGGTGAAGAGCGTGCCGTCGGGCGCTTGAATTTCCATCTTGATCCGGCTGTTCCCGCCGTGCCACTGAAGCGAGAAGAGCGCTTCGCTCACCGTCTCATCGACCTGCACCAGGTGGGTCTCGGCCCCGCCGCCTTCCACCGCCGTGCCGCGGGCGGAGAGCAGGCGCTGCCACCTGTTGCTGTCCAAAAAGGCGTAGTCATAGGTGTCAATCAGCGAAAGCGTGGTGTTGGCGGCTGGGTCGCTGATGTTGGCATTGACGCTGGCGGCGGCGAGCGGGAGGCCGTTGTAGACATCGTTGTAGAACGATTGACCGTTCGCCTGCGCGGCAATGTCCTGCATCAGCTTTTCATTGGCAGCCTGGCCAAAGGCAACGGCGTGAATCTCGCAGCTCGGCGCAAGAATATCGCTCTGGAAGGGCGTATTGGGGCTAGCGCCCGCCGCATCCAACCACCAGCGCTCCGTCCTGTTCTCCATACCGTCGGAGAGCACAACCAGGTTGCAGTCGCGGTTGCTGTTGGCGGACAAATTCTGCTGATCGATTGAGTTGCGCAGGCCATCGCCGATGCTCGTCGCGCCGCCGGCCGTCAGCCCGTTGATGTTGCCCCTTGCCTGGCCACGCACCATCGTGGCGTTTGCTCCCGTCAATTCGGCAAGTGGGTAAAAATTGGGCATAAAAACATCTTGGTTAAATGGCACAACGCTGAGCCAATCGTCTTCCCCCGTGGTCTGCACATAGTAGTTTGCGGCATTCTGGGCGGCATCCATTTTGCCATCGGACGACATCGACCCCGATTTGTCGATCACTAAAAAGCGGTTAATGCTGCCCGAGCTATAGCGGACGGCATTGAGCACGTTGGGGGTGCTAAAGCTCAGCTTGGGCGCGGCTTCCTCCATTCGCGTGCCGGGCGTGATTTCCAGGTGATAGATAAAGAGGGGGCCAGGCTTGTTGGCAGGGGCCAGCACGCGCAGCCAAATCTGGTTTTGCACAACGGCTACGTCCTGTACGCGCACGTTGCCGCTGTCCGCGCCGCGGAACATGCGCACATCAAAATCGTCCACGGCAAAGGGGCCGGTTCCAGGAATGCTGGTCAGCGGGTTGCCCATCGAATCCTCGACGACCAGCTGAATCAAAAAGCGGCGCTTCGACGCGTTCGCCACATCGTCGATGATGCGGGCCTGGCCCAAATTGGGGCCGAGATTTCCCACGCTGACGTTGACCGTGGTCTGTGCCAGGGCCGGTTCGGCGAGGGGGAGGCTGCCGATGGCCAAAGCGGCCAGCAGCGCCAAGCTGAGGAGCAGGCGCGCTGCCCAGCTTTGAGCAAAAGTGATAAAGCGATTCATAAGATAATCCTTTCGAGCTACGGTGCCTGGTGTCGGTTGCTTGTGTGTACGTCGATAGCGTAGCAGAAGGTTGTCCGTCGATGTTCCCGCAAACGAGGTAAAGGTTCCCAAGTTTTTCGCAGCAAATTTTTCCCAACAAAAAAGCCGGCTTTGCTCAAAGCCCGGCTTGAACACGATTCAATTGTTTGCCCAGCTGGAAAGTCAGCCAGCGCCCGCGGCGACTCGCTCTAGCAGCGACTCCGTCTCCGCGATTTCGCCCTCGATGCTTAGCCGACGAAAAATCGCCAGCGCCTCATCGATTTGCCCCCGCCCCGCCTCGACTTGGCCGCCCTCGACCTGCACGTTACCCAACGCGCGGCGGGCGTAGGCCTCCATAAATACATCTTCATTGCGCTGCGCCATCTCCAGCGATTCGCGAAAGTGCGCCTCGGCGGCATCGCGATTTGCCTGCGAACGGCGGACTTGGCCCAGCGTAAAGTGGGCGTAGGGGTAGGCCCAACGCTCCTCGATGTCCAATACCTCCAGCGCATACTGCTCCGCCTGCCCCAGCTTCCCCAGCTCAAAATACGCCTCGGCTAGGTTGGCGGCGTTGACGGCCGTCCAGTGTGGATCGCCGACGCGCCGAAAAAATTGATAGGCCCGCGTGGCGGGTTCAATGGCGGCTTCAAACTGCTGAGCCTGTACGTAGATAAAGGCGAGATTGCTGCGCGTGATCTCTTGGTTGATGCGACTATCAATCTGTTCATAGACAGCCATCGCCCTGTTCGAGTGAGCCAGCGCTTCATCTACACGATGAAGACGGCCTGACAATGCCGCCAGAATGCGTTCAGCACGAGCCTCTCCTAATTTATCATTCGCTTTACGTGATGTTTCCACGGCTTGAAGATAAGATTGTTGAGCTTTCTGATAATCTCCAGCTTCTTCTTGAAGCTGCCCTCGCATTACATGCAGCGTGGACTCGGTTTGCCACAGATCAGACCAACTCTGCTTTAGATCACGCTGATTAAAGTGCATTGCGCCGCGCAGATGATGCAGGTGAGCCATCTGCCTCATGAGACGCGCAGTCATATAAATTCCCTCGGTGTAGCTTGCTGCAGCGGCATCTGGATACCCTAGCGCTTCTAGAAATTCGCCGCGCAACTGTAACAAACGAGCAGTGGATTCGTCGTCTTCTTGCCAATCGCTGCTCTCCAAACTACTTAATCCTCTGCGTAGTTCACCAACAAGCTGATTCAATTCGGCTCGAATGATATCTAACGCCTTGCGCTCTGTCTTTTTGAGGCTGTGGCGTGAAACACCTTCAAAAATTATCAGCGCCGCCGCAGCCTGGCCGCGCTGTACCTCCATCTGGCGATGGGGAAACCACGCCTGTACCGCTTTGTCCTCTTGATACCCCTGCCAGAAATGGTAGGCGGCAGCGGTGTACTCGGCACGCTCCAGGCGGATTAATGCCGCTTCCCGGTGCAGCAGCTCGCGACGCTCGGTCACAATTTCGCCCAGGATGACCTCACGTAGCGCCGGAATGACGGCCACGCCGCCCTGTTCATCATGCTCAACGAGCCGACGTTGGGTCACGCTCTGCAATTCTGTCGCGCTCCAGCCGTCCACCGGGGCAGGGCTGCGGAAGACGCTGAGGCGCTGCAGAAGCCTGCGCTCCTCCGGCGGCAGACGCTTCCACACCCGAGCAAAAATGGGCAGCAGGCTCAACGATTGCGTGGCGCTGGCCAGCACGTCACCAATCGACTCGCCACTCCGCTGCAGCGCCAGGCAGAGCACAAGCAGCCGCGGATTGCCGCTCGTAAACGTGGAAAGTTGGGCTGCTTCACGGCTAGTCAACGGCAGATTATTTGCCGCCCACAGCTGTTCGGTTTGAGCCACCGTCAGTCCGCGCAGCTCAATGTATTCGTCGGCCTCCAAAACCGGACGCTGGCTGATCAACAGCATGGGCGTCGCGCCGCGCAAGCTCTCCAGCAGTTCGTAGATTTGCACGCGTGCCGGAGAAAGATGAGACGGATCGGCGGCGTAGAGATGCTCCAACTCATCGAAACAAAGCAGCGGAGCGGCATCCAACTCCGACAAATCCTGGCGCAGAAAGGCAGTGGCCACCACATAGCTATCGGGCGTCCCGCCCGAAGCAGTGAGGTACTGCCACAGATTGCATGCACCCTGCTTCTGCAAAAAATAGCCAAGCGCAAAAAGGAGGCTGCTCAGATTATCGTTGAGCGCGGGGCGCAGGGTAAACCAGAAGGTTGTCAATTCTGGATAGCGCTGCGCTAACAGCGTACTCAAGCTCGTTTTGCCCGCGCCGCTCGGCCCCGTAACGGCGACCGTCTGCCCGTTGCGCAGGGCCAGCACACCTTGAGCGATCTGCTCGGCATAGCCGGTAAACTGGCTCGGCGGCAGCGGATGTTCGAGCCGCAAAGTTGGGCACAGCCGATGCAGCAGCGCTCGACCCAGCTTTTGTACCGCCACATCAAAATCGCGGTAGTGCTGCGATTTGGAACCGGGGAGCAGATGGGATTGCTCATAAACATCGGATGCGCGCCGCGGGCGAATCCACTGCTGAAAGCAGCGCAGCTCCAAAACAACGTAAGCATACTGATCGCTTTCGGGCGTCTGGCGCACGCGCAAAATCGCCTCCTGCAGGGCGGCTGTCGAATCGGGCAGCGGCCCTTGCCACAGCTCCTGAGCGGCGCACAAAATCTCGCGCCGCAGTGCTTTGCCCAGCATTTGAGCATCCACAACTCCCGTTTCACTCTTTATGGCGTTGGCTAAAAAATAGGGGCTGGCTAGCGGCGTCTCCGCGCCCAAGCGTGCAGGATGGCCATACAGCTTCAGCGCCTGTTTTAGCCGTTTTTCGTAAAGCGAAAGCGAAATGCGCTTCCTTTTGACAGAAGTTGACATGTCTAAAATTTATCCTGGGAAAAATTGTGGGAAATTGGGGAACAAATTACGCCAATTTTGTGCTACGCTTAAAATCGATCTGTCAAACAAATTCAGTCATTAGGAAAACTCATGCGTAAATCAGCTGCCGTTCAGCTACTCCTTGGCTTTTGCCTCTTCTTTCTGCTCTTCCCGGCCAGCAGCGCCTTGGCTCAACAGCCAGCGCCGTCGAGCGCTGTGTGGGCATCGTACTATTTACACGCCGACTTTTCTAGCCGCGATATCCGAGTGACGTGGACACCCTACATTGGCCAACAGGCAACCAGCAACTCCGCTGAACATCTGGTGCTGCATCACGGTCGGCCACAGGAGCTGCTCTGCCAAACACGCGGCAACCTCTTCTTCAAAGGCGACGCCACCGTATTTGATGGAAAAAGTTACGTCGAGTGTGAAATGCCGAGCCTCCAAAGCTATGTGGCGCAGCACGCCCCCAAGCTAGCCATTGAAAGCTACTGCGAATGTCAGCTTGGCAATTCACCCTTCTGGACGGCGGCAGAGCTGCGCTTGGATGGGCCACTTAAACAGCACCCCATCTTTGCCAAGGAGGATTTAGGGCTTTCGATTGATACAACGGATGGCCAGGCTTTTACCAAGCTCCATTTCGCCGGCCATTTGATTGAAAGCACAAATTTCTGGACGCCAAGCCCAAATGGTAATCGCCTTTGGATTGGTAACGGTGGCGGTTACTTCCACAAAATCAGCGCACAAATGGGCTGGTCAGATTTCATCAAAGACTTTCGCAACCATCCACAAGCTCGTCCCTTTCTTGAACAGCTTCACTCGCAATTCTCACTGTGGGAGTGGGTTGAGGATAGCTACGGGACACCTCAACTTGGCCCAGCGTTCTTCTACAGGGATAACTACGTGCTCAAAACAGATGAAGACACAATCTATTTTGGCTACGAGCCATCGACCAGCGAATACTTTACGGGCGGTATGCGCTTTGTCGAGGTCGATCCGGGATGCCGTGGTGGTTATAGACCATAGCAAAGCTGCTCGGACGGCATTGCGCGGCAAAAAAACCTTGCTGCGCTGTTTGGCTGCCAGCCATGGCGCTGATATGCTGTGAATGTTTTTTTGGCAATCGATTCCGTCCTCATCAAGTACGACTTTTATTTAGTCTACAAATCTGTATGCCACGTTGATAGTGCTTGTGACACAAGATTGATGTGTCCCAGCGCACACCGACTGCGAAGAATTGCTAGCCGCAAAAGCGGGCAAAGCTCTTGACTTTGCCCGCTTTTGTACAAATCTCCTGCTGCCCTATCCCAGCCGCCCCGCCTCCCGCTCGATCAAATCCACAATCGGCTCCTCGATCCGTGACCCGTTGAGCCGGTTGATCTCCTGCACGCCCGTGGGGCTCGTCACGTTGACTTCGATCAGCCGCTGGCCGATCACGTCCAGGCCGGTGAGGTAGAGGCCGTGCTCGCGCAGCCAGGGCTGGAGCCGCTCACACATTGCGCGGTCAAAATCGTCGAGATTGGTTTGGTTGGCCGAGCCGCCCTGGGCAAAGTTGTTGATGTGCTCGCCCGCACCCGCCTTGCGCAGCACCGCGCCCAGCGGCTCGCCCTCCAGCACGATGATGCGCTTGTCGCCGCCGGTGGTGGCGGGCAAAAATTCCTGCGCCACAACTTTGCGCGTGCCCGCCGCCGTCGCCATGCGCAGCAGCATCGAGCGGTTCAGATCGTCCTCGCTCACCACCAGCACGCCGTCGCCGCCAAAGCCATCCAGCGGCTTGACCACCACGCGACCGACCTGGCGCATGAAGTCGCGAATCTCCTCGATGGAGGCGGTGATGACCGTGCGCGGCGTCAAGTCGGGGTAGAGCGTCGCCGCCAGCTTTTCGTTAAAGGCGCGCACCGATACCGGATTATTCATCACAAACACCTTGTCCATCACCCGCTCCAGCAGCATGGTCACGTAGAGGTAATCGGCATCAAAGGGCGGGTCGGTGCGCATGAGCAGCGCGTCGAAATCGGTGGCGGGTCGGCGCACGGCGTCGACGATCTCGAACGGCTGCACCGCCGGATCGCTCACCGCATCAAAGATGTCGACCTGCTCGCCGCGCAACCAGAGCGTACCGTCCCGCCAGGTCAGCCCGCTTGGCAATAGATGCACGACCTCGTGCCCGCGCCGCGCCATCTCCAGCATCAGCGCATACGATGTATCCTTCTTCGGCTTAACGGTCGAGAGCGGGTCCATGATCACGCCGAATCGCATGAGCGGTTCCTTTCTTTTGGGCAGGATTTGGTTAGGATGGGTAGATTATCACAGAAATGGGGCAAGCAGAAGCGCTTCCATGAAATTTAGAGGTTGGAGATTGGTAATTAGAGATTCGGTTGTAGTACGCCCAACTCAATCTCTAATTACCAATCTCCAGTTACTACAAAATTTACGAGTAATTCCCATGCGCCGAATTCTGGGCCCCATCGCCATTGCTTTGTTGATCGCCGCTGCGGCCGCGCTCTTCTTTTTTCGCGAAGAGATTTTCTTTGCCTGGCAAATTTTTCAGGTCAACCGCGCAGGCAACAGCTACTATGCCAACGCCGAAACGCTGACGCGCGACGTGGTCTACAGCGAGGACTTTGCCACGCGGCTGGATGTCCATCGGCCCGCCAGCGGCGACAACCACGCCGTGCTCATTTTCGTCCACGGCGGCGGCTGGAACGAGTACGACAAGCAGTTCTTCACCCCCGTCGGCATGATTTTGTCCCGCCGCGGCATCGTCGCCGTGATCCCAGACTACACGCTCTACCAAGGCAACGGCGTGCGCGAGGGCGAGGCTGCGCCGGTCGACGATCCCAACTACGGCATTTACGATTTGCAGGCGCGTGAGACCGCCGCCGCCATCGCCTGGACGCTCGACAACATTCAGGAGTACGGCGGCGACCCGGCGCAGGTCGTCGTCAGCGGTCACAGCGCGGGCGCTCACCTGGCGGCGCTGGCGCTCTTCGCCCCACAGTATCTCGCAGACCTCGGCCACGAGCCAACCGAGGTCTGCGCCTTCCTCGGCCTCAGCGGCGTCTACAACATTGCGGCGCAGAAGCAGTTCAACAACGCCAAGGGCGAGGACATCCCCATCATGCGCGCCGTGATGGGCGGTGAAGAGAATTTCACCGAAGCCTCGCCGACGACTTACGTGCGAGAAAATCTGCCGCCGGTGACGCTGATCCACGGCGAGCGGGACGACGTTGTGCCCGCCTCGATTAGCGAAAGGCTGAACGCGGACTTGCAGGCCGCGGGCGCACCGAGCGAACTGGTGATTTACCCATGGGCAAATCATCAGGATTTTCTGCTTCAAGCGTTGACGGACGACAACGCACCTATTTTGCAGAACATTCACCGCGTGATCGATGGCTGTTCGTAGTGGGAGGGCGCGCCCTCCCACTACGAACGCAACCCAATCTTCAACCCTCATTCTTCAGGACTTTCCCATGACCCACCCCTGGCAACCCTACCTCGACACCCACCAAGACCAGTTCGTCGCCGAGCTGCTCGACTTCCTGCGCATCCCCTCCATTTCCAGCCTGCCCGAACACGCGGACGACGTGCGCGAGGCGGGCAAGTGGGTGATGGCGCGGCTCAAGAAGGCCGGCATCGGCCACGTCGAGATGATGGAGACGGGCGGCCACCCCGTGGTTTATGGCGAGTGGCTCGATGCGGGTGACAATGCCCCAACCGTGATGATCTACGGCCACTTCGACACCCAGCCCGCCGATCCCGTCGAGCTGTGGGAGCACCCGCCCTTCGAGCCGACGCTGCTCGACGGGCGCGTCTACGCTCGCGGCGCATCGGACGACAAGGGCAACATGCTCGTGCCGATTTTGGCCGTCGAAGCGATGCTGGAGACGACGGGCAAGCTGCCGCTCAACGTGAAGTTTTTCTTCGAGGGGCAGGAGGAGATTGGCAGCCCGCAGCTGCCAGACTTTGTCGAGCAGCACAGGGAAAAGTTCGCCTGCGACATGGTCGTCAGCGCGGATGGGGGTCAACATGAGGAGGAGCAGCCAGCGCTGCTGGTGGGGCTCAAGGGGCTGGCGGCGGTGCAGATCGACGTCGTCGGCCCGGACCGGGATTTGCATTCGGGGATGTACGGCGGCGCGGTGCAAAATCCGATCCACGCCCTCGTCCACATCCTCTCGACCATGCGCGGCGCGGATGGCAAAATTTTGGTGGAAGGCTTCTACGACAACGTCGTTGATCTCAGCGACGACGACCGCGAGCGCATTGCCGCCGTCCCCTTTGACCAGGGTGAGTACACCGCCGACCTGGAAGTCGACGACGTCTTTGGCGAGCCGGGCTACAGCACGCGTGAACGGGCTTGGGCGCGCCCCACGCTCGAAATCAACGGCATCGGCGGCGGCTTCCAGGGCAACGGCGTCAAAACCGTGCTGCCAAGCAAGGCGCAGACCAAGATCACCTGTCGCCTCGTCGCCGATCAGGAGCCGCAGCGCATTGTGCAGCTGCTCATGGAGCACATCGAGCAGCACGCGCTGCCCGGCGTCCAAGTCACCGTGACGCCCGGCTCCAGCAGCGCCGAGCCCTACCTGATGCCCGCCGAGCATCCCGGCAACGAGGCCGCGCGCGCCGTGCACCAGGAGCTGTACGGCAAGGAGCCGTACTACGTGCGCAGCGGCGGCAGCATCCCCTTTTGCAGCTTGTTCAAAAACAAGCTCGGCGTCTACACCGTCAACTTTGGTTTTGGCCTGGAGGATGAGCGCCAGCACTCGCCCAACGAATTTTTTCGACTCAGCAGCTTCGCACGCGGGCAGAAGGGCTATTGTCTGCTGCTGGAGGAGCTGGCCAAGCTGTAGGGCGAAGCGCTGCTTTATTCTGATTGGAGCGCACGATTTGTTGTGCTAAACTTTTGAACATTTATCGTTTATGCGGTCGACTTTCTCAAAATCCAATCATGTCGCAAACCATAACGCTTCATCTGCCTGACGAGACAATACAACGCTATCAGCGCAGCGCATCGGCTGCACAAAAGGCAGTGGAGGAATTTATTGCCGAGCGTCTCATTGAGTCGGCTCCGCTGGAAGCGGAGAATGTGTCGCTGACGGAACAAACCGTATTGACCGCGATGGAGAGGCTGGACAACAGTCAACTCCGGGAAGTGGCACAAAGCCAATTGCCCGCCAACAATCAGCAGCTGTATGACGAGCTGCTGGATAAGCACTGCAGCGGCACACTCACCACCGACGAAGCCAAAATGCTGCAAGCGCTGGGTAGTGAAGCACGCCGTCTGACGTTAAAAAAAGCCCACGCCTACAGGTTGCTTAAGTGGCGGGGGCAGTCTATTCCTTCTGTGGACACATTGCAAACAATTGAATGAGAAAGGCACGTATTCCCCGCGCGCTGCGTGAGCAAGTGATAAGGGCATCACGCGGGCGCTGTGCTTACTGCCATACGCTTGTCGCTATTACCGGCGCTCGCTTTGTCATTGATCATATTGTTCCAGCAGCGCTGAGTGGGCCGACAGAGCTGGAAAACCTGTGTCTCGCCTGCCACACTTGTAACGAATTCAAAGGCGCAGTGCTCACAGCAGTTGATCCAATTACAAGTGAAGCTGTTGCGCTATTTCATCCGCGGGAGCAATCCTGGCGCGAGCACTTTACCTGGAGCGAGGACAGCAGCCAAATACTTGGAAAGACACCTATCGGCCGAGCGACAGTTGCTACGCTGCGCATGAATCACATAGACATTGTTGAAGCGCGACGCCTCTGGACAAGCGTCGGCTGGCATCCACCTGCCGAAGATTTCTAAACTGTAAACAAAGGAGAACCAATGACCCGCATCCTTGTCTTTGACGTTAACGAAACGCTGCTCGACCTGCGCGCGCTTGATCCGCACTTTGCCCGCATCTTTGGCGATGCCGCCGTGCGCCAGCGCTGGTTTCAGCAGGTGCTGCAATCCGCCCTCGTGGCGACCATCGCCGGGCCGTACCGCAACTTTGGCGAAATCGCCGGCATGGCGCTGGAAATGACGGGCGCGCGCGAGGGCGTCGACATTTCGGACGAGGAGCGCAGCGCCGTGTTGGGCACGGTGCGCGCGCTGCCGCCCCACGACGACGTTGTGCCCAGCCTGGAAAAGCTGCGCGACGGCGGGCTGCGGATGATCACGCTGACCAATTCACCGCCCGCCGTGGTGGAGGCGCAGTTGGCGAATGCCGGTCTCACCGATTTTTTCGAGAAGGCGCTGTCGGTGGATGCCGTAAACAAGTTCAAGCCCGCGCGCGAGGTCTACCAGTACGCGGCACAGCAAATGGGTGTATCGCTAGAGGAGATGCGCATGGTCGCCGCCCACGACTGGGACATTATCGGCGCGCTCAACGCGGGCATGGCGGGCGCGCTGATCACGCGGCCGGGGGTGGTGATGGCGTCCAGCGCACCGCAGCCGGACGTTGCGGGGCCCGATTTGCACAGCGTCGCGGAGCAAATTTTAGCGGCCGAGCGCGCGTAAAATTGAGGCTGCATCGATGGTTGAGCGAAAAATGTAACCACGGACAACCGTTCAATTGGAATTCCCGTTGCGTTGACAGCCGCGCGCGTCTGTGATAATTTCCAACACAACCAAATACAAGACCGCTACCGCGCCGCGAGAGAGCCTCCCTGCGACGCACATCTCCCAAATGAGCGAAGCGAATTTGTGGTAGATGTGCAGAACAGAATAGAGCGCCGAAGGGGCAAGTCGCTCGGACAGCCACAGCCGAGCGGCCACACTCTCAGGCAAATGGATCGCCGCGCGACGGTCGCTCTGGAAAGTGCGTCGGCTCCTCGCCAGCGCCACCCACGGTGCAATCGCTGCTCACGCTTGATGTTTCCCCCGGCGGCGAGAATCTCTCAGGTTTCGGACAGAGTTTACGGGCATTCCTTTAGGATGCTCGTTTTTCTTTGGGAAAAGATATAAGTATTTGAATATTTGATGTGTGAGGGTCTGGTTCATTGACGAGGTTGGCGGCGCTTTGATTGGCAGACCCGAATGTAGTTCAGGTTGGAGGCAACTTGTCATTTCGAGCGGGTCAACGAGCCCATGCCGCAGACGAAACCAGATCAGCGAGAAATCTTCCCGCCGTTTCCCGCCAACCGAGAATGCCATTTCACACGCCTCAAATTTAACGAACCATCAGGCATCACGCATCAAATACTCGCGAAACCGAACCAAGAAAATCACAATCCCATGACTTTGACTACTCGCCTCCACGCCTGGCACGTCGACCACGGCGCGCGCATGGTTCCCTTTGCGGGCTACGAGATGCCCGTCTTCTACCCCACGGGCGCGATCCAGGAGCACCACCTCGTGCGCCAGTCCGCCGGGCTCTTTGACATTGACCACATGGGCCAGGTCGAAGTGCGGGGCGACGAGGCCGAGGCGTATCTCAATCGGCTGCTGACGTGGGACATCTCGCAGATGGCGACGCATGAAGCGCACTACGCGCTCATGTGCGCCGAGGACGGCGGCGTGATCGACGACGTCTTCGTCTACCGCTTGCCCGATCACTGGCTGGTCGTGATCAATGCGGCGAACCGCGAAAAAGATGTGGCGTGGATGGAGCAGGTCGCGGGGGATTTTGCGGTGAGCGTGGACGACGTTTCCGACGCGACGTACATGGTCGCGCTACAAGGGCCGCGCGCGATTGAGCTGCTCCAGCACGTGACCGACGCCGACGTCACCGACATGGATCGCTTTTCCGCGCTGGAAACCAAAGTCGCGGGCGTGGAGGCGCTAGTCGGGCGGACGGGCTACACGGGCGAGGATGGCGTGGAGCTCTTTTTTGCGGACGAGGCGGCGGTGACACTGTGGGAGGCGCTGCTGGCGGCGGGCGAGCAGCACGGCATCGTCGTCGCGCCGATTGGATTGGCCGCGCGCGACAGCCTGCGCTTCGAGCCCGGCTTTGCCCTCTACGGCCACGAAATCGACGCCGAGACGACGCCGCTGGAAGCAAAATTAAGCTGGGTCTGCTCCTTCGACACGGACTTCATTGGGCGCGATGCGCTGCTGGCGCAAAAGGAAAACGGCGTGCGCAAAACGCTGGTCAGCTTCGAGCTGATCGAGCGCGGCGTGCCCCGTGAGGGCTACCCCGTAGTGGTCGAGGGCGAGGAGGTCGGCCAAGTTGTCACCGGCATGTTTGCGCCGACCGCGGAGAAATATTGTGGCAATGCCTTTGTCACGCCGGAGTATGCGAAGGTCGGGACGCCGCTGGAAGTGATTATTCGCGGCAAGTCGAAAGCGGCAAAGGTAGTCAAACGACCTTTCTACAAACCGAGCTACAGAAATTAACCGCAGATAGACACGGATGAACGCGGATAGGATTTCTTCATCTGCGTTTATCTGCGTCCATCTGCGGTTCCATTCTTCAAGGAGACTTACGATGAACTTAGATTCCAACGCCCGCTACGCCACCACCCACGAGTGGGCGCGGCCCGACGGCGATACGTACACCGTCGGCATCACCGACCACGCGCAGGACGAGCTGAGCGACGTCGTTTACGTCGAGCTGCCGGAGGTGGGCGCGACAATGCAGAAGGGTGACATCTTTGGCGTCGTCGAATCGGTGAAGGCGGCGAGTGATTTGTACATGCCGGTGGGCGGCGAGATCGTCGAGATCAACGAGCGGCTGATCGACGAGCCGGAGCTGGTCAACGACGCGCCGTTTGGCGATGGCTGGATGATCAAGATCGGCGGGGCGGAGCAGAGCGAGTGGGAGGAATTGATGGATGGAAAGGGGTACGAAAAGGCGGTGGAAGAGAATTAGTTGTCAATGGTCAACGGTGAATTGTTAATTGTCAATGAATTTGTTCGTAGATTTTGATGCCTGTAGGCGGTAAAGTGATAAGGAAAAACATGTCCACACCCACCAAAACGGCCAGCACAAATGGCTACACCAACGGCCACCATACCAACTTCCCATCGCCGACCCTCGACGCCGACCTGCTCGCGCCGCTCGACACCTTCCCACGGCGACACATCGGCCTGACCGACCTCGACGTCGAGCGCATGGTCGAAGTCATCGGCGTTGACTCGCTGGAGGCGCTAATCGACGAGACCGTGCCGGACGCGATTCGCATGGAGGGGCCGCTCGATCTGCCGGCGGCACGGACGGAGTCGCAGGCGCTGGGGGATTTGCGCGCGCTGGCGAGCGAGAACAAGATGTTCCGCTCGTTTATCGGCATGGGCTACTACGGCACGATTACGCCGCCGGTGATTTTGCGCAACGTGCTGGAAAACCCCGGCTGGTACACGCAGTACACGCCCTACCAGGCCGAAATTGCCCAGGGGCGGCTGGAGGCGCTGCTCAACTTCCAGACGATGGTCAGCGATCTGACGGGGCTGCCGATTGCCAACGCCTCGCTGCTCGACGAAGCGACCGCCGCCGCCGAGGCGATGGTGCTCTGCAAGCGCGCACAGAAGCGCTCGTCCACGGCCAACACGTTTTTCGTCGATGCGGCCTGTCATCCACAGACCATCGACGTGGTGCGCACGCGCGCCGAGCCGATGGGCTACGAGATTGTCGTGGGCGATGCGGCGAGCTTTGAATTTGATGATTCCGTCTTCGGCGCGCTCATGCAGTATCCGGACACCAACGGCTCCATCCGCGACTACACGGATTTTTGCGAGCAGGCACACGCGCACAACGCGCTGGTCGTGGTGGCGACGGATTTGCTGGCGCTGACCTTGCTGCGTGCGCCGGGTGAATTTGGCGCGGACGTGGCGATTGGCAACAGCCAGCGCTTTGGCGTGCCGCTCGGCTACGGTGGCCCCCACGCCGCCTTCATGGCCGTGCGCGAGTCGCAGCAGCGGCTGCTCCCCGGTCGCCTAGTGGGGGTGAGCCAGGACGCGACGGGCGCGCCTGCCCTGCGGCTGGCCCTGCAAACGCGCGAGCAGCACATCCGCCGCGACCGCGCCACCAGCAACATTTGCACCGCCCAGGTGCTGCTTGCGATCATGGCGTCGATGTATGCCGTCTACCACGGGCCGGACGGGCTGCGGCGCATTGCCCAGCGCACAAACAAGCTGGCGGAGACGCTCGCCGGAATGCTGTCGTCGTTCGGTTATTCGCTACACGAATCCACAAACTTCTTCGATACCATCAAAGTTATCGATGGGCCAAAATCTCAAGGCGAGATAATCGCTGCCGCCGAAGCCAAGCGGCTTAACCTGCGCGGCTACAAAGATGGTGGCGTCGGCATCTCGCTTGACGAAGCAACGACGATGGAGGAGGTGATGACGCTTTTCCAGATTTTTGCGCCGAAGAAAACAGAAGTCGCCCGCAATTTTCACGCCGTCATTCCTTTGGACGAGTCGAACGAAGACCCGACGCGCCGCACCAGCGACTTCCTCACGCATCCCGTCTTCAATGCCTACCATTCCGAAACCGAAATGCTGCGCTACATTAAGCGCCTCGAATCGCGCGACCTCTCGCTGGCGCACTCGATGATTCCGCTTGGCTCCTGCACGATGAAGCTCAACGCCACGACGGAGATGATTCCCGTGACGTGGCCGGAGTTTGGCGGGCTGCACCCCTTTACGCCGGTCGATCAGGCGCGGGGCTACGCGAAGCTCCTTGGTGATTTGGAAGCGTGGCTGGCGGAGATCACGGGCTTTGCCGCCGTGTCGCTGCAGCCCAACGCCGGGTCGCAGGGCGAGTACGCGGGGCTGCTCACGATTCGTGCCTACCACCGCGCCAATGGCGACGCGCAACGCACCGTCTGCCTAATTCCGGAGTCCGCCCACGGCACGAACCCGGCCAGCGCCAGCATGGCGGGCATGGAAGTTGTGGTGGTCAAATGTGACCAAGATGGCAACATCGATGTCGAGGATTTGCGCGCCAAGGCGGACAAGCACGCCGACAAGCTGGCGGCGCTGATGGTGACCTACCCCTCGACGCACGGCGTCTTCGAGGTCGGCATCCGCGGCATCTGCGAGATCATCCACGAGCGCGGCGGGCAGGTCTACCTGGACGGCGCGAACATGAACGCGCTGGTCGGCCTCTGTCGGCCCGGTGATTTTGGGGCGGACGTCTGCCACCTGAATCTGCACAAGACCTTCTGCATTCCGCACGGCGGCGGCGGGCCGGGCATGGGGCCTATCGGCGTGGCCGCGCATCTGGCCGACTTTCTGCCGGGGCACGAACTCATTGAGAACGGGGGAAGCGAAGGGGCCGTGAGCGCCGCGCCGTGGGGCAGCCCCTCGATTCTGCCGATTTCCTACAGTTACATCGCCATGATGGGTGCGCCGGGGCTGACGCAGGCCACCAAGGTCGCCATCCTCAACGCCAACTACGTCGCCGCGCGGCTGGCCGAGCACTACCCCGTGCTCTACACCGGAAGCAGCGGTCGCGTGGCCCACGAGTGCATCCTGGACGTGCGCCCGCTCAAGGCCCACGGCATCGAGGTCGAGGACATTGCCAAGCGGCTGATCGACTACGGCTTCCATGCGCCGACGATGTCGTGGCCGGTGGCGGGCACGCTGATGATCGAGCCGACGGAGAGCGAGTCGCTGGCCGAGCTGGATCGCTTTTGCGAGGCGATGATCGCCATCCGCGACGAAGTGCGCGCCATCGAGCGCGGCGAGATCGACGCCGCCGCCAGCCCGCTCAAGCACGCCCCCCACACCGCCGAAGTCGTCACCAGCGACGCGTGGGATCGCGCCTACACGCGCCAGCAGGCCGCCTACCCGCTGGAGTGGGTACGCGAGCGCAAGTTCTGGCCGCACGTGGGGCGGGTCGATAATGTGTATGGGGATCGAAATTTGTTCTGCACATGCGTGCCGGTGGAGGAGTATGCGTAGGAGATTTGGGCGAGAGGGCTAACCTTATATTTTGGTTCAGCTCTCTTGAATTAGTCGTGAAAGAATATGATGTGGTGAGTAAACAGTGCTATGAAAACGGCAACAGATATGAAATACAATTGGGAACGTTATTGGGTTGAAAGAGGTGGCGAAATTCGTCTCACGGACGGAGGTTTTCTTGCGGATCCATCGCAGCCATCTATTTTGGATCACTTCTCCAATAAGCACCTTAGGCTCTTTTCAGAAATTTCAGATATTCCCTGTCTAATCCTTATTGCTGAACCCGGCATGGGAAAGACAACAACAATGCAAATGCAACGCGAGGAGATCGACGAAGCGGCTCGCGCAAATGCCGAAGAAACCTTGTGGCTCGATCTGCGCTCCTATGGAAGCGAAGATCGTTTAGTCAAAGCACTGTTTGAGTCGAATTCTTTTCGTAGGTGGGAATCTGGCGAGCACCGTTTGCATATTTTTCTTGACAGTTTTGATGAAGGTTTGCTGCGAATTAGCGTACTGGCTTCTCTTATTGAAGATGAACTATTGAGGAGAATCCAAGAGCATTTAGCAGAAAAGCTTCTCGACTGGAAAACAAAAAGTTCAGACGAAAAAACTGAGGCTACTCAAAAATATTTGCAGGAACGTTTGTTTTTACGTATCGCCTGTCGAACAGCAGAGTGGCCAAACAATTTGGAAAATGGATTGTGCCGCTTGTTTGGTAACAATGGCATAAAAGTCTTTGAGTTGACTCCTCTGCGTCGGGTTGATGTCGTTGAGGCAGCTAGAGGTGAAGATATTGATGCAGAGGACTTTCTCAGTCAAATTGCTCAACGAGAGGTTGTTCCGCTTGCAATCAAACCGATAACTCTTGATTTTCTTCTAAAGACATATCAGAGACATGCCGAACTACCGCAGAGGCAATCAGAACTGTACCGACAGGGATGTCGTCTGCTGTGTGAAGAACCGAATGAGAATCGTCGCCATAATAAAGAATTGGCAAGTGACTTTACAATTGATCAACACTTCTCTGCTGCTGCACGAATCGCTGCTATTACTGTCTTTTGCAATCGGTATGCTGTTTGGACGGCCTCAGACCAAGGTGATGTCCCAGACGAAGACGTGAAGATTTTAGAAGTCTTGTCAGAGGACGAACGTTTGGGAGGGCATAATGTTTCAGAATTCTTGATGAGAGACACTCTAAATACAGGCTTGTTCTCTTCTCGAGGACAGAACCGTATTGGATGGGTGCATCAAAGCTATGCAGAATTTTTAGCTGCATGGTATTTGATTGAACGCGATATGCCCGTTCAACAAATCATGTCTTTGCTAATCCATCCCAACGACCCAAACGAAAAACTAGTACCACAGCTACGTCAAGTCGCAGCATGGCTTGCGGAGATGAGCGAGGAGGTTCGACAAGAGATTTTGCGTCTCGATCCACAAATTCTTAACAATAGCACAATCGAATTAGTTGCTGAAGAAGAGCGGAAAGACTTAATTGCTAAAATTCTGGAAGAGCGCAGACGAGACAATTTGCATCGGAATGAGTGGCAGTGGTATCGCAAGCTATATCATGCAGATATCGCTGAACAGCTTCGACCCCACGTCACTGACAAAAATGAGAATATATTTGCTCGTAGAACAGCAATCGACATCGCAGAAGTCTGCAATGTTAGCGAATTGCAAGATGTACTTATCGAAATTGCGCTAGACAAACTTGAAGATGCCGGTATTCGATCAGATGCAACGAGTGCAGTGAATCAAGTTGCTGATGAAGAGACAAAAGCTAGGTTAAAACCGATTGCGCTGGGTCAGATAGATGTTGATGAACGTTCTTTTGACAGTATGAAAGGCTGTGCCTTGATGGCAACTTGGCCGGATCATCTTACTGCTGAAGAGCTATTTACTGCTATATCAGAACCGAAGCGCGCTCAATTCTATGGCAGTTACTACGGAATGTTTTTGTCACAACTTAACGAGTGGGAATTTGATATTGAAGATTTGCCCGTTGCATTAGAATGGGTGTCAAATCAACCTCATCGAAGAGCGCTTGATGACAGCATTGATGGGGTGTTTATCGATAATATTTTGCACCAAGGTTGGCAACACCTTCACGCACCAAATGTTCTCCCTGCTTTTGCCAAAGCTGCTGTGTCTCGCCTTGAGGAGCGAGATGTCATTGTGGACAACCAGTACGTAGAAAATCTCACTAGTGCAACCTTTAGAGAGGTTCTAGCTGGTGACACCGAAAAGCGTCGCGACCTAACGTTGGCGATGCTTCCTTTGGCTATAGATTTGAGGTATAGAACGGTTTTTGCTTTTTCAGATACACCAGTCGTATTGACTGAAGATGTGCCGTGGCTGATTGAGCAACTGAATCAGGGACATGACGAAGAAGTAAAGCGACTGATTGCAGAGCTGATTCACCGAGTATTTGACAAGTACGACCCTTATCAGCAAACCCTTGTCTACAATGCCTGTCGCACGTTTCCTATCCTTGGAGAAGAAATGAGGATGATGATAAGTGCTTGGGATTTAGAATCATCAGAGATTCAAGAGATCAAGAATAGATATTATGAAAGCGTGGCGAGAAGAGAGCGGTATCAAAATCGCCCGCGATTAGAGCCTCCTCCAGCAGTTCGTATTGCAAATCATCTTGAGCGATTTGAAAGCGGGGAAACATACGCTTGGTTTTGGCTCACTCAAGATATGCAGCTTGAAGCCGATGACACTCATTACAAGGGCCAGTTCGAGCCAGACTTATTGGAAACGCCCGGGTGGCAGGCAGCGAATGATCCAACAAGGCAGCGAATTGTACGGGCAGCACATGAATATATTTTGAATGCAGACCCTAATACCGAAGACTGGCTTGGAACTAGTTCGATATCATACTCGGCAATAGGGGGTTACCGGGCATTTTTCCTCTTGAAGCAAGTTGAGAACGATACTTTACTGAACGTCCCTGTTGAAGTATGGCAAAAATGGTCGCCTACGCTGCTAGCCTTTCCTTATGGTACTGGCACCGAAGAAAGTCGTCGTCACTACAAAATGGTAGACCTTGGCTATCAGTTTGCTTCTCAAGAAATCATTGATGCGCTGATGGTGCTAATTGATCAAGAGAATGAAAAAGACGGTTATGTTTTCAGCGTTACAAAAGTAGAAGGTTGTTACGATAGACAATTGGAATCGGCCCTATTGAAAAAGGTCAAAGATTCGACATTAGCACCAAAAGCGATGGGTGTTCTGCTCAGTACACTTCTGAAAAATGAATGTTTAGATGCACTAGAATTCGCTCAATCGTTTCTAACCGTACCGCTGCTAACAGAAGGTGTTGATAGAGAGCGAGCTATTGTAGCTGCTCACGTTCTTTCTGCTTATGCTACTATGGAAGGATGGCCGTTAGTTTGGGCTGCGATGCAAAACGATACAGAATTTGGGAAAGAAGTCGTGGCAGTGTTAAGGAATCAGGGCTCGTACGGCAAATCGGTTGACTTACAAGAATTGTCTGAATCGGAGGTTGCGGACTTATACATTTGGTTGGTCGAGCAGTATCCTTACAACGAGGACGTAAGGGCAGAAGGCGTACGCTGGACCACACCACAGGAAAGTGCTTCTCAATGGAAGGGTCAGGTATTGCAGCATCTTGAATATCGCGGTTCTTTTGAAGCGTGCAGACAAATCCAGCGCGTAATGCAGAGGTTTCCTGAATTAAATTGGCTCAAGCGCACATTAGAACATGCGTATGAAGTTGCACGACAGCAAACGTGGACTCCTACCTCACCTGATGATATTTTGAGTTTGCTGAGTAACCCTGAACGCCGACTTATTCGTAGCGGAGATGAGCTTGTTGCAGCTATTTTGGAATCGCTACAACGACTAGAAAGCACTTTGCGAGACGAACTGTTGGCGGTCGATGATCTTTGGAACATGGATGAGAGCAGAAATAAGGAGTATTGGCCAAAAGATGAAGAGCACTTTTCAGGATATGTAGCTCGTCATCTCATTCACGATTTGAAAGAGCGGGGTCTTGTGGTGCATCGAGAGGTAGAAATTCGACGCGGGTCGGGTAGTGGAAGCAGCAGAGCACTGGGTGAGGAAGTTGATATTTACGTCAGTGCCTTATCAGAACAAGACGATGTTCTTCGCGCCATAATTGAAGTCAAGGGGTGTTGGAACGATGGACTATTGACGTCAATGCATACGCAGCTAGCAGATCGTTATTTGCGAGAGAACTCTTGTTCAAATGGAATTTACCTCGTGGGATGGTTCAATTGCAGACAGTGGAGAGACGAAAATAGAAGGAGGCTGGCTTTCCGAAACGCGCCAGAATTAGAAGCTCTGAAACAAGAACTAGATGACCAAGCTGGTGCTCTCTCGGTAGGCGGTGTAAATATCGAAGCATTAGTCTTAAACACGTCTCTTCGTTAAAACCTGTATTCATAGTGCGTTCGTATCCAGGTAAAGTTCACCGCTGTCGAAGGCGTCAATCGAGTGGGGCATCGAAGCGGTACCAGCTTATGTCGATGTTGGAATTTAGCTCATCCCACGAGCCTTGCCCAAGCGACCCCCACAGCAGATCCACCAGCTCTTCATCCCGATCCACGGTGGAATCCTGGAGTGCTGGCTCCACCACACGACGCAACTCCTGCAGCTCGTGCATGATGGCGTCGATGCGCTCCAGCAGATATTGGGTATCAATGGATGCGGTTTGCTCCATGGGTTCGGCTAGTTGTTTCATGGCCATGTTGTCACCTCCTGAAAAAGCGTTGGAGAAATCACATCACAACTTGCTCCGTTGCTTCTCACTTGAAGCCGAGTTCTTTATATGTCGTGATCCACTGGAAGGAGACCGATACAATCAGCAGTGTAGCCAATGAAAGCACCACTCCAGCGACACCGCGTAGACGAGCTTGCTTGCTTACGTAGTCCACAATCGACATGGTCAGCGCAACAATCAGTGAGAGTGCCACCGATACGATAACCCAGAGTCCACCCACGGGATCAAAAAGTGAACCATGTCCCTCTAAGAACAGGTATGAGAACGGAACGGCGAGCGCACCCATCAGAAATATCAGCGCATACCACAACCCTACCGCATTGTAGAAGCTATGTCGAAGGCAATAAACGAAGACCGTTGCAATCATCAACAGAGGAGACGCAATGACAAAACATAGCAGCAACAGAATGGTCATCGGCCAGTTGTTCACAAAATCAAACATCATGATTAGGACAGACGCAGCAAGATATAGAGGCGCGGCTGTGTACATGAGCCATTTCATGATGTGATCAAAATTGTTTTCGTTCACTGTCTCGCTCTTTTTCCTCAACATAATAATTTTTCCTTGGTGAACAGTAATAACTTGACTGAACGCGAAAATCTCGAACTGCAACGGTAGAGTAACGGATGTACTGTTCAATAGCTGTTAATCAGAACACAGGTTTCCTGTGTCTTTAGCCACTCATTACCAATTGAGCGGGAGCATCGCGGGGTGGATGTGCTAATGCACAACGCGGGCTATGTGAGTTATGAGGAGGCGAGGATTGACGTGAGAGCGCGTATCTAAACTTATGCAGCGACCCCAAAATCACGCGGGCGAAACGACTCATCGTTCAAAATCTGCACCATCTCCGTCCCGGACACGCTGATGACGAACAGGCCGCGTCGACAAGCATATTTGGCGACATCCGTCGGAATGTCCAGCCCGGCCACGGCGCTGTAGACGCGCATGTCGCGGTAGAGGGGGAAGAAGTCGGCGAAGACGGCGAGGTCATCGAGGAAGTCGTTGACATCCTCGACCGAGAGCGTCGTTCTTACTTCGATGGGAATCACCTCGGTTTGATCTTTGAGGATGATGTTGATTTCCATAGTTTGGCCGTTCATCTGCACGGTCGAGCGCTGGTGCAATCGTCGCACGTCGTGGCCGCGCTCTTGGAAAAGTTGCAGCACGCCGGGTCGCACCGGGGCTTCCACTAAACGTCCCTACTGATTGGTGAACAAATCTTCCAGCTTATTGATGTTTCGGGTAGTTTCCGCGATCAGCGCCTTTGTCTCTTTCAAGCTCGTATCCGTCTCCTCAAAGCGCGCATCTATTTCTCGAAACAGCTGCCAGACTTCTGCAATTGCTTCTTGGGTTGATTGTTCTGCCACGTCGTGCCTCTCTTGCTTTTGGCTTGTTATCCACCGACAGTTTAACACAATGCTAATCTCTCAAGCTCCATTTGTTATAGACAGGGACGGTGAACTGTATGTGAGCAAGCGCGGTAACTGACTACACGTTTCACGCCTCAATTTAGTCAAAAGCGCCTTTTGCCTGCTATAATTGGGCATTTAGGATTGCTTACTGCCTATTTCTTGTTGCGTATTGCTTGACCTTGCTCGCAGCACGGCCACTCTCCCGTGTGAAAGTCGACGAAGAAGCAGTAAGCAGTATGAAATAAGCACTACAAAGACGGAGTTTACTTTGTTACGACGATTATTTGGACGCAAGGAACAGAAAACCGAAGACGAAGTCAAGCTGGAGGAGAGCCTGCAGAAGTCGCGCTCGGGCTTTATGGGCCGCATCGGCACGATTTTTCAGGAAAACGAAATTACGGACGAGCTATGGGAGGAGCTGGAGGAGGCGCTCATCATCGGCGATGTGGGCATGGCAACGTCACTGGAGCTGGTGGAGGCAACGCGCGAGCGAGTGCGTCGCGAGAACATCAAGGCCACCAGCGATGCTTACCTCGTGCTCAAGCAGGAGATGGTCAAGCGGCTGGAGCCGGAGGAGCCGCTGCACATCGACGAGGCGCGGCTGCTGACGGTGGTGCTGGTGGTGGGCGTCAACGGGTCGGGCAAGACGACCACGATTGGCAAGATGGCGCACTGGTACAAGGACAGGGGGCGCAAGGTCGTGGTCGGCGCGGCGGATACCTTTCGCGCCGCCGCCATCGACCAGCTCCAGGAGTGGGGTCGCCGCGCCGATGTGGAGGTAATTGCGCAAGCGCCCGGCTCGGACCCGGCGGCGGTCGTTTTCGACGCGATTCGCGCCAGCCAGGAAAGCCGTCAAGCCGATCTGTTGATCGTCGACACGGCGGGTCGTCTGCAGACCAAATTTAACCTGATGCAGGAGCTGGAGAAGCTGCGGCGCGTGGCGGGCAAGCAGGTACACCGCGCGCCCCACGAAACGCTGATGGTGCTCGATGCGTCGACCGGGCAGAACGCGATTTCACAGGCCAAGAAATTCCAGGAGGCCGCGGGCGTCACCGGCATCGTGCTGACCAAGCTGGACGGCACGGCCAAGGGCGGCTCGGTGCTCAGCATCCAGAAGGAGCTGGGCGTGCCCGTGCGCTTTGTCGGCACGGGCGAGAAGATCGACGACTTTGCGGAATTCGATGCGGTGGCCTTTGTGGAAGGCTTGTTGGGGGAATAGTTATGATTCAAGCATACGAAGGTGTGGTCAAGAATGGCCGGGTGCAGGTCGACGGGGTCGAGCTGCCGGAGAATGCGCGGGTGTATGTGGTGCTGCCCGAAGCAAAGGGGACTGCACACGTCTACAGTCCGCGCTTGGTTAATCGGGCAGACGCAGCACGGTTCGAGATGGAAGTCACCGAAATAACACCCGAGGATCCGATGTATGGCAAGGTATGACGATTCATTTTCGGATATACCGGCGCCATTCGCCAATGTCGCCGTTCGCGACTACATAAGCGGCGACACGGTCTCTGATATTCCTTTGTTGATTGATACGGGCGCAGATGTCACAATTCTGCCTCGGTCGTATATCGAGAAATTCAACATTGGGCTTCTGACGGTCGGCTTCATGGAAACGGAATCATATGGTGGCACGCAGATTACTTCACCAGTTGTACGTGTTCAGATGCTCTTTTTGAACAAAAAATTTGGTGGAGAATTTATGTTGACGGACAACTCGTGGGGCATCCTGGGCCGAAATATATTGAACCAGGTCGTCCTGCTTTTCAATGGGCCAGCAAGAAGTTGGCAAGAAGTGAAATCAGGTAGAACGCAATGAACGAACTTCAAACACGACTCAACCGACTTGTCGAGCGGATTGATGCCATTCGGGGGCGTCTTTGACTTGGCGGCGAAGGAAGCGGAAATGACGGCGATCGAGCAGGAGTCGCTCGCGCCGGGCTTTTGGGATGATCAGCAGACGGCGCAGCGCAAAATGCAGCAGATGAGCGACCTGCGCACGCTGGTCGACGCCTGGAACGCGCTGCAGCGCCGCGCCGCGGACGGCGCCGAGCTGCTGGCGATGGCCGATGATGACCCGGAGATGCTTGCAGAGCTGGAGGGGGAGGCGGACGCGCTGGTCGCCGAGCTGGAGCAGCGGGAGTTTGATCTCGCCCTCAGCGGCGAGCACGACAAGGAGGCCGCCATCTTTAGCATCCACGCCGGCGCGGGCGGCACGGAGGCACAGGATTGGGCGCAGATGATGCTGCGCATGTACCTGCGCTGGGCCGAGCAGCACCACTACAAAACCACCGTCACCGACCTGACGGAGGGCGAGGAGGCGGGCGTCAAGAGCGTGACCGTGGAGGTCGATGGCGACTACGCCTACGGGCGGCTCAAGGCCGAGAAGGGGACGCACCGGCTGGTGCGCATCAGCCCCTTTGATTCGGGCAACCGCCGCCACACCAGCTTTGCCAAGGTCGAGGTGCTGCCGGCGCTGGACGAGGACATCGACATCGAGATCAACCCCAACGAGATCGAAATGGATGTCTTTTTAAGCGGCGGCGCGGGCGGGCAGAGCGTGCAGAAAAACGCCACCGCCGTGCGCCTGCGCCACCTGCCCACCGGCATCGTCGTCACCTGCCAGAACGAGCGCAGCCAGCTCCAGAACCGCGAGAGCGCCATGAAGGTGCTGCGCGGCAAGCTCTACGAAATCGAGCAGGCCAAGCTCGACGCCGAAAAGGCTGCCATCAAGGGCGAAAACGTACAGGCGGACTTTGGCTCGCAGATTCGCAACTACGTGCTGCACCCGTACCAGATGGTCAAGGATTTACGCACGGACGTTGAGACGGGCAACACGGGGGCCGTGCTGGATGGGGAGCTGGACCCGTTTATCGAGGCGTGGCTGAAGCAGCAGGTGGGGGTGTAGGCGAGCTGTCAGCTTATCTCTCCGCGTTAGATTTCATCCCTTACGTGCTTTCGGGTCGAGCACGTCGCGCAGCCCCTCGCCTAGCAGGTTAAAGCCAAGCGCCGTCAGGAAAATTGCCACGCCGGGGAAAATCGCAACGTGCGGCGCCACGCGAATCAGCTTTTGCCCCTGCACCAGCATCGAGCCCCAGGTGGCCTGCGGCGCGCTGATGCCGAGGCCGAGGTAGCCCAGCCCCGCTTCGGTCAGAATCGCGCCGGCCACGCTGAGCGTGAGGATCACGAGGATGGGGCCGATGGCGTTGGGCAGGATGTGGCGCAGCAGAATCGCCGAGGTGCGCACGCCCGTCGTGCGCGCGGCGGTGACGAAGAGCTCCTCGCGCAGCGAGAGATAGGAGCCGCGCACCACTCTCGCGTAGGCGACCCAGCTGCTCAGCCCAATCGCCAGCACCACTCTCGACAGCCCGGAGCCCAGCACGGCCAAGATGCCCAGCGCCAGCACCAGCCCCGGAATCGCCTGAAAGGCATCCGCCAGCCGCATGATCACCGCATCCAGCGGGCCACCAAACCAGCCGCTCAGCGCCCCCAGCGTCACCCCGATCACGCCCGCGACGAGCACCGCCGCAAAGCCCACGATCAGCGAAATGCGTGCACCGAAGATCAGCCGGCTCAGAATATCGCGGCCGATTTCGTCCGTGCCCAGCGGGTGCGCGGCGCTGGGCGCGTTGAAGAGCTGGCTCGTATCCGGCACGTTCGGGTCGAGCGGCGCGAGCACGTTGGCAAAGAGGCCGGTCAGCACAATCAGCGCCACGATCACGCCGCCGATCACGACCTGCGGGTTGGCGAGCAGCCGCTGCCAAACGGAGGGCGGTCGGCGCACGGCGGGGTCGAGCGCGTCGGTGAGGGTAGGGGTGGCGGTAGTCATGAGGATGGGCTACGTGGATTGGGCGGATGAAGGCGGATTAGCTGTCGATCCAATTGTCGAGCGCGAGATTGGGTATTTTCTGAAAGTCTCGATAATTGCGCGTCACGAGCGTGCCGCCAATGGAGAGAACGATGGCAGCGATGCGTAAGTCCTGCGTGCCGACGCGGATGTTCTGTGCGCGGAGTTGTTGTAATTGTGCGAGCGCGGCGTCGTCGAAGGGGAGAATTTGGATTTGATGAAGGTAGCGGAAGGTCGTGAGAAATTTTTCGTGCGCGTAAACGAGCGCAGGCCCCTCCGTCGCCCGGTTCATTGCGGCTAACCGCCCGCGCAGTTGCTCCCGAATTGTGATTGATGTGGTAAAGAGATTACTTTCCTCGATAGAGGAAATACGAAGCGCGAGCGCACTATTCCCGGCTTGCAGAAGCGTAATTATGTCGGTGTCGAGAATGTAAAGCGCCATGATTAATCGGAGGGCCGATCCCTATCTCGCTCTGCGTAAATTTCCTCCAACATTGGCATCAAGTCCGGATCATCGGCAAAAATTCCAGCCATTGCAAGCCAGGAATTTTCGCGCTCCGATTTCTTCGGCGCTTCGATTTCCATCGAAGTCACTTCAACCTCGATAGGTGGGTTTTCAATTGCTCGCTTGAGACTTTCCATGGCTGCTTCACGCGTTACCCCATGCCCTTCATATCCCGGCATTGATGGGGCAGTCGCCGTATAGCCGTTCGAGCTATATTTTTTCAGAATAACGGTTGTTGACATTTTGCTCCTCTTTCCCTTGCGCTCCACTTAACACAATTATAGCGGAGGCAGCGCAAATTTTCCAGCGTGCTATGTCGACGTCGGCTGCGGCAATTTCTCATGCTGCGGCAACTCATCGACAATCTCGTGCCACGGCGCTTTCGACGATACAAAGTAGTGCGCCTGCGGCCTAAACCCCGGATCACCGTCGACCGTGCCCATGGGAATCCGCACGTGATTGGCCGCCTCGGACACGGTCGGCACGTTCGAGCCACAGACGCGGCAGAAATTGCGCGTGTTGGTCGGCGACGACGCCCAGCGCTCGACCAACGCTTCGCCCCGCAGCCAGCGAAATTGGCTGGCCGGGCCGTGGCCGAAGGTGCCAAAGGCCGCGCCGTGCACTTTGCGGCAGGTCGAGCAGTGGCAGTGGTTCATCCAGCGCAGGTCGCCGTCGTATTCGTATTGGATTTTCCCACAGGCGCAGCTTCCGCGCATGGTGTTTTCTCTTATCCAAACTGTCGCTGATTTTTCGCTGGCCCGTTCGCACGTGGGCGTGCGAACTCCGCGCGTCTTCTCTTAAATCCGCCTGCATCCGCCTAATCCGCCCCATCCGCGTTCCATTCTCACTCCGCCCGAATCCGTGGGTCGATGAACGGATAGGCCAAATCGACCAGCAAATTCGCCGCCACCACCGAGAGCGCCAGCACGACGACGCAGCCCTGCACCAGCGGGAAGTCGCGATTAGTGATGGCCGTGACGAGCAGGTTGCCGACGCCGGGCAAGCCAAAGACGCGCTCAATGATCACCGAGCCGCCGACGAGGAAGCCAAGTTGGAGACCAATCAGCGTGACGATAGGGATGAGGGCGTTGCGCAGCGCGTGTTGCCAGAGAAGGGCGCGCGCGGGGAGCCCTTTGGCGCGAGCCGTGCGCAGATAATCCGCCGAGAGCACCTCGATCAGGTTGGAGCGGATGTAGCGCGTCATAAACGACAGCCGGGGAATGGCGAGGGTGACGACGGGCAGCACCCAGGCTTGCCACGTGCGCACGCCGGAGGCGGGGAGCCAGTCGAGCTGGAGCGAGAAGAGCAGAATCAGCATCAGCCCCAGCCAAAAGGCGGGAATCGAGACGCCGCCCATGGCCAGCACCAGCGTGATCCAGTCCAGCGCACCGTCCCGCCGCACGGCCACGAGGATGCCCAGCGGCAGCGCGATCACGTAGGCCAGCACAAAGGCGGCGACCGTCAGCCGCAGCGTGTAGGGCAGCGCGCGCCCGATTTCGGTGGCGACGTCGCGCCGGGTGGCAATCGATTGGCCGAGATCGAGCCGGGCCAGGTCGCCAAAGTAGCGGACGTACTGCACGGGCAGCGGCTCGTTGAGGCCAAGCGCCTCGCGCATGTTCTCGGCCTCGCGCTGCGCCTGCGGGCGCGGATCACCGGCGTACATCATCTCGATGGGATCGCCCGTGGCCCGCGTCACGACGAAGACGACGGTGATCACGAGCCAGAGCGTCATCAAGCCCTGGAGCAGGCGGCGGAGGATGAGGGGAAGCATAGGATGAAGATGCGGGAAATGCGATGTTTCACCCCCTCCTAGCCTCCCCCATGCTGGGGGAGGAACCGATCTCTCGTCAACGAAGCGACAGTCCCCTCCCCAAATTGGGGAGGGCTAGGGAGTGGTGAGAGCGTAGACTTATGAACCAGCTTACTCCACCACCTCAGCCGAGCGCAGCCAGTAGAACACGTCCGTCGGGCGCGGCATTGACTCGATGCCGCTCAGGCGGTCGCTGCGGTAGGCGCGGATGTAGTCGTGGCTGTAGAGGAAGGCGGCGACGGCATCCTCATCGACGATGATCGACTGTGCCTCGTCGTAAATCTCGGCGCGCTCGTCCTGGTCGGTGATGGTCTGCCCGTCCTCGAGCAGCGTGCTGACCGTCTGGTTCTGGTAGGCCGAGGCCGTGCCCAGGATGAAGTCCTGGTGGAAGACCCAGTACATGTGGTCGGGGTCGACGATGTTGCCAAAGCCGTAGAGCGCCAGCTCGGATTCGCCGCCGCGCACCTCGGTGTAGTAATTGCCCGGCTCGACGGTGATCAGCTCGATGTTGATGCCCACGTCCTGCAGGTTGGCCTGGATCAGCTGCGCCTCGTTCTGGCGATCCGGCGTGGTCTTGAGCGTGAGCGAGAGGTCGCCCTCTGCATAGCCAGCCTCGGAGAGCAACTCGCGCGCCTGATCAGGGTTGTACTCGTAGCACTCGACCGCGTCGTTGTAGAACGACGACAGCGGTGAAAGCGGGCCACAGGTGCGCTGCGCCACGTCCGGGTAGAGCGACATGATCGCGTCCTTGTCGATGGCGTAGGCAATGGCCTTGCGCACGTTGGCGTCGGCCAGCTCCTCGACGGCCTGGTTCATCGTCAACATTTCGTAGCCGTAGCCGGGGCTGCGCAGCACGGCCACATTTTCGTCCTCCTCCAGCCGCGGGATTTCGACATCGGGCACGCCCAGGATCAGGTCGTAATCGCCCGCCTCCAGGCTGACGACGCGTGTCGCATCCTCCGTGACCCACTGGAAGACGAGGCGGTCGATGTTGGGCGCGCCGTCCCAGTACTCTTCGTTGGCCGTCAGCACAATCTCCACGCCGGGCGTCGTCTCGCTGTAGACAAACGGCCCCGTGCCGACCAGCTCCTCCGGCCCTTCGAGCAGATTCTCCGGCGTCTCAATCGCCTTCTCCGCATCCTCACAGACGGCCAGCGTCTCTTCGTCCTCCAGGCCGTTCGACTCCATCAGCGCCTGGCACTCCACGTAAAGCGGCGCGAGAATGTGCTCGGGCATGATGCGCACGTTGAGCGAAATCGCCTGCACCAGGAAGTAGCCGACGGGGCCGCGCGTGTAGACGCGCACCGTATTTTCATCGACCACCTCGACGGGGGTTTCGGGATCGAGCAGGAATTCGTTGATGGGGCGCGGGCTGCGCGTCAGCGTAAAGACGACGTCATCCGTCGTAAAGGGCTCGCCGTCGTGCCAGGTGACGCCCTCGCGCAGCACAAATTCGTAGGTCGTCTCGTTCACCTGCGTCCACTCGGTGGCGAGGCCGGGGATCAGCTCATCGACGCGGGTGTCGTGGTAGACGAGCGGCTCGTAGATTTGCCAGGCAATGGCAAAGCTGCTGTCGGTGTAGGCGTAATTGCGCGGATCGAGCGTGGGCGGCTCCGCGCCGAGGCCGACGGTGACGGTGCTGACGGCGTCGGCATCGCTCGCTGCGTCGCCGGTGGGGGCGGCGGTGCAGGCGGTGAGCGCCAGCAGGGCGATTAGCAGCAGGGCTGCAAAACGGTTGGACATTCAGTGCTCCTTTGGGGATAAAATTGGGTCGGTTGGACGAACACAAACGAGGAGGACGCGATTTCCTTCGCGCCAAAGTTCGTGTAAGATAGTTGCATTCTAACCCAAAGGCGCGGAGGCGCAAAGAACATTCATGGCTACATCCGTCGACGCTATTCTCCACGATGCCGTTCCCCGCGTCGCCCCCGCGCTCCAGCTTGTTGTCCTCCAGCGCGGAGAGCCCGTGCTCACTCGCGCCCTCGGCTGGCTCGACCCCGCCACGCGCGATCAGCCCGTCACCACGGAGAGTCGCTTCGATCTCGCCTCCCTCACCAAGCTCTACGTTGTCGCGGCTTTTATGACCTTGTTGGAAGCGGGGCGCGTGTCGCTGGACGAAGCCGTCGCCTCGGTGCTGCCCGAATTTAGCGGCAGGCGGCCGATCCAGCCCTACGAGCATCCGCTGCAAAAAGACGAGCTTGTCCACATCGTGCCGGAAACGAGCGATGTGGTCGACGCGTCCACCATCACCTTTCGCCACCTGCTCACCCACACGAGCGGCCTGCCCGCCTGGCGCCCGCTCTTCCGCCTCGACAGCGCCGAAGATGCCCGCGACACCGTCACTAACAGCTTCTTTTCCTACCCACCGGGCGAGCGCATCATCTACAGCGACATCGGCCTCATCCTCCTCGGCCTTGCCGTGGAAAAGCTGACGGGCCAGCCGCTCGACACCGCAGTCCAGACACTCGTTCTCAGCTCACTCAGCCTGTCAAATACAAGCTATCGTCGCCTTCCCCGCCAGCAGCCAGCAGCCAGCAGCCAACCGCCAACCATCGCTCCCACCGAACACTGCGCCTGGCGACAGCGCCGCCTCCTCGGCGAAGTCCACGACGAAAACGCCGCCCAGCTGAACGGCGTCGCCGGCCACGCGGGCCTCTTTGCCACCGCGAGCGACGTCGCCGCCTTTGGTCAATCCTTCCTGGATGCGTCGCTGCTTCGAGCCGACACCGCCGCCGAAATGGCGCAGTCCCACGCCCGCGACGGCGAGCTCCAGCGCGGCCTCGGTTTCGCGCTGCACAGCGTCGATTCCGAAGCCAGCAGCCATCCGTTCGGACAGCGCGTCTTTGGCCACACCGGCTTCACCGGCACCTCGCTCTGGATCGACCCAACGCGCAATCTCGTCGTCGCCCTGCTCACCAACCGCGTCTACCACGGGCGCGACGCGGCGGGGATTGCGAAGCTGCGGGTGGACGTGCACCGGGCTGTGGTTGATTTTGTTGACGCATCAAGTTGAGACTTCACCCCCTCCTAGCCTCCCCCAAGTTGGGGGAGGAACTGATTCTTCGTCGATCCAGTCGCTGTCCCCTCCCCAAGCTGGGGAGGGCTAGGGAGGGGTAGAAACGTGCCCCACGAACCAACAAGGGAAACCATGATCATCATCGGCCTCATCTCCGGCACCAGCGCGGACGGCATCGACGCCGCCGTTGTTCAAATCAACGGCGCGCCGCCCTCGCTCGACTGGCGCTTGCTCGCCTTCACCGAATTTCCCTACCCGGCAGAGCTGCGCGAGCGCCTCTTCGCCGCCTTCGACCCCGCACAGTCCACCGTGGACAAGCTCTGCGCGCTCAACTTCGCGCTTGGCGAAGCGTTCGCCGATGCGGCGCTCGCCGCCGTCGAGGCCGCCAATCTCACGCCGGAGCAGGTGGACCTCGTTGGCTCGCACGGTCAAACCGTCTGGCACATTCCCAGCGGGCCAGAGGCGTCGACGCTCCAGCTTGGCGAGGCGGCGGTCATCGCCGAGCGCACGGGCATCACCACGATCAGCAACTTCCGCACGCGCGACATGGCCGCGGGCGGGCAGGGCGCACCGCTCGTCCCCTTTCTCGACAAGCTGCTGCTCACCCACGCGACCCGCACCCGCGCCGCCCAAAATCTCGGCGGTATCGGCAACGTCACCTTCCTGCCGCCCCAAAATTTTTCAGCGCGCGATTTAGCGCGCGACCATTCAACAGCACACGACGATGCCAGCCCGTTTGCCTTCGACACCGGCCCCAGCAACGTCCTAATCGACGCCGCGCTGTCGCGGCTGACGGACGGCGCACAAACTTACGACCGCGATGGCGCAATGGCGGCGCAAGGCCAGCCCGACGTTGAACTCGTCGAGCGCTGGCTAAGTGATCCGTACTTCCAGCAGCCGCCGCCGAAGACGACGGGTCGAGAATACTTCAGCACGGCCTATGAAGAGCGGCTTGCGGCGGAGGCGACGCACCTGTCGCGCGAGAATTACGTCGCCACGCTGACGGCCTTTACGGCCCAAAGCATCGCCCGCGCCTACCGCGATTTTCTGCCGCGACAGCCCGACGAAGTTATCGCCAGCGGCGGCGGCGTGCGCAACCCCACGCTGCTGCGCTTCCTACGCGAAGCCCTGCGCCCCGCCACGCTCCTCACCAGCGACGAGCTCGGCCTGGACAGCGCGGCCAAAGAGGCCATCGCCTTTGCCGTGTTTGCCCACGAAACTTGGCGCGGTAGGCCCAGCAATTTACCCGCGGCCACGGGCGCGTCGCACGCCGTGGTCATGGGGAGCATTACGCCAGGAAGAAGTTTTGGGCGCGGCGACACGCCGCGCCTGGCTTGAGTTGTTGAGGAATTACGTGGGTGCGCCTTCGTCCTTGTCGGTGTTCGAAGGATTCGATTTACCTGTTTTGGGGTAAAGCCAGCGAGCCAACCGCATTTGAATTTTTTGAAGCCGGTCAGCGCTGATTCTGCCTAATCTGGCGCTGATGACGCTAGATTCAACCGTTGCTAACCTAGCTAAACGAACAACGGAATGCGTTTTCAGACCCGTCTGCGGAAAATGAAGGTAAGTTGGCGTCGAGAACTTCATCAAAATCCGGAACGGCTTGATAGATGCGCGAGGTAATCAGCGCGAGGAGAAGATCGGGGTGACGACCGGGGGACGTGGCAATGATCAGGGCTGGGCGCACTTGCCGGTTTGCAGATCAGTTTGTGGAAACCGAATGAGAACGATGTCGCCGTCGGTCACGGTTGGTACACTTCTTGTGCATCGTTCAAGCTGTATTCGACATCCTCATCCGTGTCGCGGAAGAATTGCTCCAGCGTAAAGGCCTGCCACTGCTCATCGCCCCACTCCGCAACGCCACTCTCGCGGCGACGAACGACAAACGCAGCAAAATCTGCAATCTCAATCAGCACATCCGGCGGGAACTGCTCGACTTGCTCGTGTAAGTGGGTGCGCAAGGCGCTTGTATCCATGCTTGTCCTCCAAATCGTTTTATTATGCCTCTCAGAGTATAGCATAGGCGCTCCGAAGGTTCAATCAAAAAGTTGATTCTTGTTGCTTAATCTCGTATTATATCCAGCATGGACACCACAACCTTTTGGCACACAACCCCGCGCCCCATCATCGCCCTTGCGCCGATGGACGGCGTGACCGATCAGCCTTTTCGCCACATTCAAAAGCGTTACGGCAAACCGGCGCTGATGTACACCGAGTTCACCAACGTCGAGGGGCTTTGCTTTGGGGCCACGCGGCTGCTGCGCGACTTTCTCTTCGACGAGACGCAGCGGCCCATCATCGCCCAGATTTATGGCTCAACGCCCGAAGCCTATCGGCAGGTGGCGGTGATCCTGTGCGAGCTGGGCTTTGACGGCATCGACATCAACATGGGCTGCCCGGCCAAAAACATCGCCAGCTCCGGCTGCGGCGCGGCGCTGATCCGCACGCCAAAGCTCGCGCAGGAAATCGTGCGCGCGACGCAGCTCGGCGTGCAGCAGTGGCAAAACGGCCTGACGGCGCGCGACTGCCCGGAGATCAAGCCGCGCATCGCCAACGAAGTCGAACGGCGACACGCTTTGCTGCCCGCCAAATACCAGCAGCGACGGGCCGTGCCCGTGAGCGTGAAGACGCGCATCGGCTACGACGTGCCGGTCGTCGAGCAGTGGATGGCGACGCTGCTGGAGACGGAGCCGGTGGCGATTGGGCTGCACGGGCGCACGCTGGAGCAGGGCTACAGCGGCCTGGCGGACTGGGAGGAGATCGCTCGCGCCGCCGAAATTATCCACGAAACGGCGACGCTGGCGCTGGGCAACGGTGACGTCAAGTCGCTGGCCGATGCGCACCAGCGCGTCGAGCAGTATGGCGTCGACGGCGTGCTGATTGGGCGCGCGGCCTTTGGCAACCCCTACATCTTCCAGGGCTGCGAGCCGTCGCAGGCGCTGGCGCAGGCGGCCAATGGACAAGTTGGGGGCACGTTGCCCCATCCGCTAAGCATCGCGCTGGAGCACGCCCATCTCTTCGAGCAAACCTACGGCCACGAGAAGAAGTATCGCTTCCACCCCATGCGCAAGCACCTGGGCTGGTACGTCAAGGGCATTCCCGGCGCGGCCAAGGTGCGCGGTTCGCTCGTGCGCACCCACAGCCCGCAGGACGTGGCGGCGCTGATCGAGGAGTTTTGCGGGCCGCTGCCGGAGCGGATGCGAAAGGAAGAGCAATCGTGCCCCGCAAGCTAATCACCAGCGACGGTCAGACCTTCCGCTTTCGCGATGAACAACTGCCCATGCTGCAAGCGCACGACGTGCGCGTGCGCGTTGAATTTGCCGCGCCCAAACACGGCACGGAAACGCACGTGCTCGGCGGCAGCGTTCAGGATCGCAAGCGGTGGGAGCCGACGCTGCGTCTCTTTCTGCCCCGCCCCGAAGCCGAGCCGGAGGCAGCGCCCACGGAGCGCGCCCTCGGCAACATGGTGGTCGGCACGGTGAGCAAAGTCGGCCCGCGAGTGACCACCCTGCACGTGGGCGCTCAAGTCTTTGGCTACGGCCCCATCTGCGAGGAACACCAGGCCCCCGTAAGCCACTGGCGACCGCTGCGCAACCTCTCGCCGCAGGACGCCGTCTGCACCGATCCGGCCCACGTGGCCTTTGTTGCCGTGCGCGACGGCAATATCCGCATCGGTGACGACGTGGCCGTCTTTGGGCTGGGGGCAATTGGGCTGATGGTCGTGCAGATTGCGCGGGCCAGCGGCGCGCAGCACGTCGCCGCCGTCGACCCGGTGGCGCTGCGGCGGGAGCGGGCGCTGGCGCTCGGCGCATCGCAGGCGCTCGACCCCACGGCGGAGGATGCGGCGCTCGCCATCAAGCGCGCTACGGGCGACCACGGCGTGGACGTGGCGATTGAAACGTCCGGCAGTGGCCGGGCGCTCAACGAGGCCATTCGCTGCATCCGCCAGTGCGGCACGGTCGTCCACGTGCCGTGGGGGCCGAAAGATGCGTCGGCGCTTCATCTCGACGAAGAGTTCCACCTCAACCGACCGACGATTGTCGGCAGCCAAGCGTGGCCCGGCTGGGGCAATCCGGATCGCGACTACCCGCTGTGGGACGCTGAACGGGCCTACCAAACCGTGATCGACCTCTTCGCCAACGGCACGCTCGACAGCCAGCCTCTGATCGAACCGCTCATCCCCTTTGACGACGCCCCGCGCTACTTCAGCGAGCTCTTCCCTGATCCAACTCAGTCGATTAAAGTGGGCGTCGCCCTTTCACAGCTGGATTAATCGTCAAATGCGTGCAGCAGTACCCAGCCTTTAATCCCATCTGCGTTTATCCGCGTCCACCTGCGCTTCCCTCCCACCTCTGCCGGTTTTCACCCAGCTAAGTGTATTTTTGACAACAGCAACAAAATCGTCGATAACTACTCTCGTTCGCACGCTTCGTGTCAAAATTACACTAGAATGGATTCTATTATGCAAACAACGTTTGCTTCCGATGCTGCTAATCGGGCGACAGCGCCAGCTACCACCGTTGACGAAGCCATCGACCGCATTGGCGTAGGGCGCTTTCAGTGGCGGCTCTTCGCCATCAACGGCTTTACCTGGGCCGCGGACGCCATGGAGGTGCTGATCATCGGCTTTGTGATTCCGGCGATTCTGGCGCTGTGGAGCTTGACGACCTTCCAGGCCGGGCTGGTCGCTTCGGCAACCTTTGCGGGGATGTTTGTCGGTGCGTGGGGCTGGGGCAGCTTGGCCGACCGCATCGGCAGGCGGCGCGTTTTCCTGCTGACGGTGGTGTTTGACGCGCTCTTTGGGCTGGCCTCCGCCTTCTCGCCCAACCTCACCGTGCTTATCATCCTGCGCTTTTTGACCGGAACCGCCGTCGGCGGCACGCTGCCCGTGGATTATGCGGTGATGGCCGAATTCCTGCCCGCCAAGCGACGGGGCGCCTTTCTGGTCTACCTCGAAAGCTTCTGGGCCGTGGGCACGATCATCACGGCCTTGCTGGCCTGGCTGCTGATCCCATCGCTACCGGAGACGGGCTGGCGCTTCCTGCTGGCGGCTTCCTCGCTGCCCGGCCTGATCAGCTTCTTCATCCGGCGCGACGTGCCCGAATCGCCCCGCTATCTGATTGTCAACGGGCGGGCGGACGAGGCGAAGGCCGTGCTGGAGGAGGTGGCGCGGATGAATGGCGTCTCCGTCAACATCGGTCAATTGCGACTGGCCGAGCGCGCTGTCGACGCCGTCACCAGCATCTGGCGCGGCGTGCTGGGCAAGCGCACGCTGCTGCTGTCGGTGGTCTGGTTTTCGCTATCGCTGGGCTACTACGGCATCTTTACGTGGTTACCGACCATTTTTCGCCAGCAGGGCTTTGCGCTGCTGCCCGTCTACCAGAATCTGATCCTGCTGGCGCTGGCTCAGGTTCCCGGCTACATGCTCGCCGCCTACCTCGTCGAGCGCATCGGTCGCCGCTGGACGCTGGCGGGCTTCCTGCTGACGAGCGCGCTGGCCAGCTACTGGTTCGCCGTCGCCACCACCACAACGGGCATCATCGCAGGCAGCATGTTTCTCTCGTTTGCGCTGCTCGGCGCGTGGGGCGCGCTATACGCCTACACGCCCGAACTGTATCCAACCGAAGTGCGCGGCCAGGGCATGGGCTGGGCCAGCGCCACGGCGCGCATCGCGGGCATCGTCGCGCCGCTGCTGGGCGGCTGGCTGCTCCAGCAGCAGCAGGGCGGGGGCAGCTCGATCTTCGCCGCGCTGACGGTTTATGCCGGCTTCTTTGCGCTGGCGGGCATCGCCACGCTCTTCTTGACCCACGAGACGCAGGGCGAGGCGCTGGCGGATACGCTGCCGCAGGCGGCGTGAAAGCCTGGGAGTAGTTGGTCGACGTGCCGACCAACTACTCCCAGGCTTTACGTCAAGAAGCAGCGGGCCAAGGCCAGCAGCAGCCGCGGATTGCCGCTGAGCCGCACCTTGTAAAGAGAACGGTTAGCCCAGCTCCACGGCGCGGTAGAGCGCGGCCCACTCGTCTAGCGTAAGCGTCTGCGCGCGCCGCTTGGGCTCGATTCCTGCTCGCGCCAGCGCAGCGGTAATTTGCGGCTTGGGCTGGCCCAGCCCGGCGCTGAGGCTGTTGAGCAGCTGCTTGCGCTTCTGCCCAAAGCCCGCGCGTACAATGCGAAAAAAGTCCTGCGCCGCCTCCCGCGTGGCAATGTCGGCAAAGCGGGGCTGGGGCAGCACGTCCAGCCGCAGCACGGCGCTGTCGACTTTGGGAACGGGGTAGAAGGCGCTCGCGGGGATGTGGTGGACGATCTGCGGCTCGGCGTAAAACTGCACGCTCACCGCCAGGATCGACAGGTTGCCCGGCTGCTCGACGATGCGCTCGGCCACCTCGCGCTGCACGAGCAGAACGGCCACGGTTGGCGACTGGGCGGCTTCGAGCAGGTGGCGCAGCACGGCGCTGGTGATGTAGTAGGGCAGGTTGGCAACGACTTTGTAGGGCGTGATGCGTGATGCGTGATGCGTGGACTCGTGTTTGGCGTCCGTCGGTTGTGCAATCAGCTCGGCGGGATCAACATCTAAAATGTCGGCGTGGATGAATTTGACGTGGGGCTGATCGGCGAAGCGGTCGCGGAGCATGTCGAGCAGGCGGTCGTCCAGCTCGACGGCGACGACGCGACCGGCTTGCTCGGCCAGGTGGCGCGTGAGCACGCCGAGGCCGGGGCCAATTTCAAGCACCGCATCATCTGCGGTTAGGTTGGCAGCGGCGGCGATGGCGGCGAGGTGGGTTTCGTCCGCCAGAAAGTTCTGGGCGAGCGACTGCTTGGGGTGAATACCGGATTCGCGCAGGAGTTGGCGGATGGAGGGGGTGGTCATGGAATAGCCTCCATCAACCAATCCAAAAGTTCAGCGATATCCAGCAGCGCGCTAGATTCTACATTCTCTGCCACACCAACATGAACGTGATGGGGGAAGTTAGGTAAGGCAGGGAAATGGCGCGAGTTATCCCACCGACGGTGAAGTTGCGCTCTTTGTGCATCCATCCATTGATAGCGACAGTCGTTGATGTGGATTTGGCTCGACTGAGCATCAAGTTCGAGATGAAGCGCTATTTCCAAAAAGTCGCTGTTGGTCAATGTGCAGCGAACGCGGAGATAGCCATCGCGTTGATTTATGCGCCACGCAATCAAGTTGGTCGACTGAACAATGGGGTGAGCCAGAATCGTCGCATAGCGCTCCTTGAGCGCTTGTTCAATCACAATATCTTTAGCCCAAGCTGTTGCTGTAAATAAGCAACTTGTTCCTTGAGGCGACCATACATACGGTAGAAGACGTTCCACTCAAAGACATCCATGTCGTCTCCCATTTTTCCGGCCTGATACTGACGATAGAACTCCTCGGACGACATACCAAATTGACGTTCGAACTTTGCCAAATCTTGAGCCAATTCGTTCAGCTGCGCTTGATCTTGTTCCAGCTGCCGTTCTAGCAGCTTGCGTAACGTCAAGGCTGCCACTTCGTCGCGCCAGCCTTGCTTATACAGATGCTCAAGCGCTTGGATGTGCTGTAGGGTGGTTTGGTTTGGCGTATTTTCAATCGTTATCATTGTTCAACTCGCTCGTCTCCGTTGGGTCGATGATGCGGTCAACCATGTCAGCGTAGATGCGGCGGAAGTGCTTGGGGTTGAGCGTGAGCACGCGGTCGACGCTGGCTTTGCGCGCGGCGTGGAGAATAAGTGCATCGTAGATAATGCCGACGACGAGGTCGTGCTCGGCGAGGTGTTGAATGACGGCGGCATAATCGGCGCTACTTAAGGAGACTATTTCAAACGCATTTTCAACGTTCGTTCTGATCAACTCGCGCGCTTCAATTGCAGAAAGTCGTCACCAAGTGGAATCCGCGTCAGTTTGTTGTAGACCTCTGCCAAAGAGTGAGCACTAACAACTCCTTCATGCTCTCCTTCCAGTACAGCATCTAGCCAAAAGTAGGCGCTGTCATAAGCAGGGTGCTTATCAAGCAGTGCGGCGATTAATGTCGATGTGTCAAACAGAATTTTCATCAGGGGTCTGGTTCAAAGGGATGCAGCGGTGCTTCTCGACCTTCTTGCATAAAAGCGTTCCAATCGAAATCATCGGGAAGCTTTCCACCCGAAACGATGAGCGCTTTCCCTCTGCGCACTAACCGCGGCCCCTCATCCTCCGGTACCTCCGACGCATCCAGCCGCACCCGCAGCGTCCCATTCCGCCGCGATTCGACCACCAACTTCGTGCCGGGGCGCAACCGCTCGGATATGTCCTCCGGCAGCACAAACTCTTTGGCTTCATTAAGTTCAAGCGTGATTTGTTCCATTGGTAATCCTCCTGCTTAAGCAACTGCTAACACCGACTCATCCTCGAATAATCTCTGGAGCACACTCTCGTCGTAAATCTCGCCGTCGCTGATAAACTGCTCCACCTCGACTGAGCCATCGGCAAAAAACTCAATCTCCCAGCGCTCGCCCGGTAATGCAGCGAGTACCATAATGGCATCATCTAGATTATGCTCAAGGCTGTGTGTAATTTTTTCGCCCTCGAGGCGCTCCAGGAAGGCCAGCAGCTTTTGAAAAGCGGTTCCGTTCATCGGTCGAATCTCCGCTACGAAGGCACCATCTCAAACTCCGCCAGCGGAAACGAAATGACTCTTGGGATTTGCTCACGCTGTTGGGCAATCGTCTCCATCTGCTTATAAACAGGCGCATCGAAATACTGCTCGGCGCAGTGTTTACAAACCCAAGCGGGCACGTTTTCGATATAGATAGTTTCGCCCTTGTAGCGAAAGCGCGCTAATACACGACGCTGCTCCAGTTCTCCCTCGCAAAATTCACACAGTTCGTTTCGCATTTGGCTCACCTTATTATTCTTCATCCGCCGCATAAGCAGTAATAATCAACAGCACGCCCGACAGTGAAAATCGACAAACTACATATGCTTCGCGATAATCGGTTGTACTACCAAAAACGGTGTAGCGAACGCCGCGCTTGTCGTGCGTCAGCCTCCGCGCAATCTTGCCGGAGAGGATAATCCGCTCGATATCGGCAGCGATCAGAAAATCATCGGCCATTTCGTCGTTTGCATGGGAACTGATTCGGTACTTCTGCTCACGGATGGCACGCCGAATCCGTTGTAATTCGTCCATTTCGACATTCCCACACAAATGTTTTCGGAGAAGCCACCCCTACTCATCCTCCAGGCTCAGCACCGACATAAAGGCCTCCTGCGGAATCTCCACCGCGCCGACCATCTTCATGCGCTTCTTGCCCGCCTTCTGCTTTTCAAGCAGCTTGCGCTTGCGCGACACGTCGCCGCCGTAGCATTTGGAGAGCACATCCTTGCGCATGGCCTGCACGTTGGCGCGGCTGATGATTTTGTTGCCCACGGCGGCCTGGATCGGCACGACAAACATCTGGCGCGGGATGATCTCCTTCATCTTGCTCACCAGCCGCTGCCCCTTTGAATAAGCGTCGTCGCGGTGCACGATCACGCTCAGCGCGTCGACGGCCTGCTGGTTGACCAACACGTCCAGCTTCACCATGTCCGACGCGCGATACTCATCGACGAGGTAGTCCATGCTGGCGTAGCCGCGGGTGCGCGCCTTGAGCTCGTTGTAGAAATCCACGATGATCTCCGCCAGCGGCATGTTGTAGACAATCTCGACGCGCTTGGTGTCCAAAAAGGTCTGGTTCTTGTACTCGCCGCGTCGCTTCGTCACCAAATCCATTACCGGGCCGATGTATTCGGCGGGCGTGAAGATGCGCAGCTCGCACCACGGCTCCTCCACGCGCTCGATTTGAGTGGGCTCGGGCAAATCTGCCGGGCTGTCGATGGTAACCACCTCGCCGCTAGTCTTGACAATGCGGTATTCGACCGAGGGCGCGGTGAAGATGATGTCGAGGTCGTACTCGCGCTCCAGCCGCTCCTGCACAATTTCCATGTGAAACAAGCCGAGAAAGCCCAGCCGGAAGCCAAAGCCGAGCGCCTGGCTCGTCTCCGGCTCGTAAACGAGCGCGGCGTCGTTGAGCTGCAAGCGCTCCAGCGCGTCGCGCAGATCGTTGTAATCGTCGGCATCCGAGGGGTAGAGCCCTGCAAAGACCATCGGCTTCATCGGCTGGTAGCCCGGCAGCCGCTCGCCCGCTCGGTTGTCGCGCAGCGTAATCGTATCGCCCACGTCGATGTCCTGCACGGACTTCAAGCCCGTGGCAATGTAGCCGACCTCGCCCGCGTGCAGCACGTCCAGCTTAAAGAGGGCGGGCGCCATGATGCCGATTTCAATCGGGTCAATTTCGTTCTCCGCCGTCATCGCCCACAGCTCGTCCGTGGCCTTCAGCACGCCGTCGACCACCCGCACGTAAACGACCACGCCCTTGTACTGATCGTACTTGCAGTCGAAGACGAGCGCCCGCAGCGGCGCGTCCGGATCGCCCCGGGGTGGCGGCACCTGCTCGACCACGTCGCGCAGCACCTCCTCGACGTTGATCCCCGTCTTGGCGGAAATGCGCGGAATGTCCTCGGCGGGCGTGCCCAGCAGCCCCTCGATCTCCATGGCGATGTCGTCCGGAATCGCCGCGGGCAGGTCGATCTTGTTGAGCACGGGCAGAATTTCCAGCTCCTGCTCCAGTGCCACAAAGAGGTGCGCCATCGTCTGTGCCTGGATGCCCTGCGCCGCATCGACCACGAGCACCGCGCCTTCGCAGGCCTGCAGCGCGCGGCTCACCTCGTAGGAAAAGTCGACGTGGCCCGGCGTGTCGATCAGGTTGATCTGGTACTCCTCGCCCTCGTGCCGGTAGATCATGCGCACGGCGCTGGCCTTGATGGTCACGCCCTTCTCGCGTTCGAGATCCATCGAATCGAGCATCTGCTCCTTCATCTCGCGCTCGGTCACCGTGCCCGTCATCTGCAGCAGCCGGTCCGCCAGCGTGCTCTTGCCGTGGTCGATGTGGGCGATGATGGAAATGTTGCGTATGTGTTGTTGGTTCATGTAAATGATTGCTAATTGCTTAGTGCGTATTGCAGAAAGATAACTATGTTTCGGGTATTATACCGCGGATGGGGAGGGAAAGAAAGGAATTTCTAGTGGGGAATGTTTTCTGCGATCATCAAAAGACGACAACCGCCCGGCGATCAAGTCGCCGGGCGGTTGTTACGCAACACCTTGTCCCAAAAATTTGATGTCCAGAGCGCAATTGTTCCACCGAGCAGCGTGCCCTGCTCTGGGCCGCACAGAGAATCAACGCTTCTACATATTTTGCTTTGCAACCACGGGCAGATAAGTGCGCGTACCACCATCGATTGGCCCTGGACTCGGCAGTGGCGTGGGTTGAGGCGTTGGTCTTGGCGTCGTGGTGGGGATGGGAACGGGCGTTGGCGATGCACCGGGGCCAGGTGTCGCCGTGGGCGTGGGTTGAATTTCGCTTAGCGTGAGCAACACGTTGGCTTCGTGTGCAATGCGCATCTTCGCGCCGTCGGGCACGAGCAGCTCGGCGCGCACCACTACTTGACCTTCGGCATCGTCCGTCTTGCTGAAAGTGGCAACAATCTGACCGTTGACGTCGGTCGTGCCCGTGAAGACTTCGCCGCCGTTGATCGTGCCCTGGCTGCCGTCGTCGTCGCTGACGCTGAGGCGCACGGTTTGTCCCACCACCGGGTCGCCCCAGGCGTCGCGCGCGGTGAAGGTCATAGCGACGCGTCCCTGCCGGGTGACCGCGTTGACAGCGGCCCCGCTGACGCCGTTCACCACCAGCGTGCCCAGCCAGGTCGCTGCTCAGGTTGACGGGCGTGCCGTCGAGGATGGGCAGGCTTTGGTCATCGAGGACGGTGAGCGGCATGAAGATGCTGTCGGTTCCGTTGGGGCGCAGGGCGGTTTCGCCCAGCGGGTTGAGCAGCGCCACTTGCGCCGCCGCGCGATGGCGGGTGACGGTCGCGCTGTCGCTGGCGCTGATGACGCCGCGCTCGCGCTCGACCACGGCCACACCAACTTCGCCCACGGCCAGCGACGGTCCGTCGACAAAGGCCTGGCTCGGCGTCAACAGCAGCTCGCGCTCAATGGTCGCGCCGGGGGCAATGCAGACGCCGAAGAGCTGCTCGCTGCCGTCGTCGCCCGGCGGGATGGCCCACCCGTAGCTCCAGCCCGCGGGCACGCTGACGCGGTCGCCGTAGGCAAAGCACTGCTGCACGCCATCCAGGTTGGTAATTTGCATAGGCAGCGCCAGCCCGCCGCCCGTAAAGGCGACCTCCGCCTGCGGCAGGGTCACGCTGAGCAGCTGGAAGCTGTAGGGCACGGGGCCGCTGCGCGTAAAGGCGACGCCGTCGATGGCGCAGGAGGGCTGTCAGCAGTGAAAGGAGTAAAGTCAGCTTGCGTCGTTGTGTGGATGAGATCAGCATAGAAGTTTGCTCCTGGAACACGGTAATTCTTCGCCCCACTATTTACTCCTCGCGTAAAGCAAAAATGGCCCCTTTTCGTCCTGCCCTTCTTTTTCAAAGGTCATCCCAATCTTCTCTGCCACTTTGATCGAAGCCACATTGTCCCGCTCAATCAGGCAGATCAGGCGCGACAGCCGCAGCTGCTCGAATCCGTAGTCCAGCACAGCCTGTGCGGCCTCGGTTCCCAAGCCCTGCCCCCAGTACGCCTTGTCGATCACGGTCGCCCACAAGCCCAGCTCCGGGTGCTTGGGGACCGTTGAGGAACCACTCCAGCTCTTCCCTAGTTTCCTCAGCGCTCAGGACACCTTCGAAATAACGTCGCATGTCTGGATCATGGTACAGCACGCACAGAGCCTCTAGGTCGTCCATGATCAAGCGCCTAAGGACGAGTCTATTAGCAGAATTACCAAAAGAACCTCCTTAATCTGCAGCGGTCGATTGGGACAGCGATGATGAGAAGATTAACGCCGGCCGTGGACTCGGACAGCGCGTCACCTTTGTACCGCGCGCCCGATTTGATTTCGGTTTTGCTCGGATCAACGCTGATCCAACAACAGACACGAGCTCAAGTAGCCATGCGACGTCAGCGCGTAGCCCGGTGCGTATAGATAGTGGGGTCTGTAAGACTTTCCATCAGATAGTCGGCAGCCGTCTGCGCGTGGCCGCGATAGTCTGGATCGCGGAGGCAGCGCGCTGGCTCATGCCGTTGTGGGGTGGCCCAGGTTCCCTGGGTTCCCAGCGTCCAGCTGATGGCAAACGCCCAGTAGCTTCAGATACAGCTCTTGACCCGCCGCAACCAAGGCCGCTGTATCCTGATCCTGGACAGCGACAGTTGCTTCCTCCGCTGAAGCAGGCACCTTGCAGTCAAGGTCGCCATACTCACCAAGGGCGCGGCGGTGCTCACGGATAGCACAGCTCCTCCCCCAGCTGCTGCATGATAAACACTGGACGCTGATTCGGCGCCCAGCGCCGTTGTGTTTGCATCCTTTTCTGGCTGGACGGTAGCCGCAGGCAGGGGTCCCGCCCTTTGTTGACAGCCAAGCAACAGCATCAGCCCAAGCAGAATTAGCAGCACCTTATTCGCCCTGCGGCGCAACGCTCTTTTTTCTGGTTCAGCATCATTCCCCTCGCCTATCTATCCTGCGCTTGCTTTGCAAACGTTTGCCAGCATTTGCGGCGAAATTGCCTCCACCTTCTCCAACAAACGTTGCAAAGCAAGCAAGAACTTAGCCAACGCTACTGGCCTGCGCGCTCGGTCAGCGCCGGCAGCATCATCACCGCGCCGGAGCTTGGTGCGCCCGCCCCGTTGATCGTCACGTAGGCGTTGCCGTCGGGGTCAAAGTCCAGGGAAGTTGGGAACGCAAGACCATCGACCACCACCTCGGAGGCATCCCCTTCCTGAATGCGAATGACCGCGCCGCTGTTGGGCGTGGGGCCTTGTTCGCCAAAGATACCAAACTGAACGGCGTACAGTTGACCATCCGGCGCGCTGCGCAGGTCGGTCAACATCGTTAAGCCGGTCGCGTAGTCGCTAACATTGCCGCTCGCATCGACGGCGAGCACTTTGGCCGAACCGGGCACAAAGGGAAAGCCCGAAAGCAGTGAGACATAGGCGTTGCCGTCCGCGTCAAAGGCAATGCCGGTGGGGACGGGGTCCACTTCCATGGCGTCGCCGCGCGCCGGGTTGGGGAAGGGACCGGGCAAGCCGGCAAAGACGGCGACCAGTTCAGTCTCGCCGGTGGTAGGGTCAACCTTGAGCAGATCGTTGACGCCCGCATCGGCCACCCACAGCGTGCCGTCTGGGCCGACAGCGAGGCCATAGGGATGCGTGTCTACCGCGCTGGGGCTGACGGACGAGCCGCGGCTGGCAGCGCATCTGGTGGAGCTGGCCGCCCGTGCGCGCGGCGAGACGCTGCCCGCCAGCCTCAGCTTTGAGCGGCAGAGCCATTTGTCTATTCAAGAGGATGCGCCCACGGCACTCCCGCTGCCGCCCGTGCCAATTGTTGGCCGAGAGGAGGAGCTTCAGCGCCTGGGCAGCCGACTGCTCGGCCACGGCGGGCGGTTGCTCACGCTGGTTGGCCCGCCCGGCGTGGGCAAGACGCGGCTGGCGCTGGAGATGGCGCTGCGGCTGCAAACCCTTTATCGAGACGGCAGCCACTTTGTCGCACTTTTCGCCATCGAGCATCCACAGTTGATTGCGTCAAACATCGCAACCGAGTTGGGCATCCATCCCCAACCCCAAAAATCAGCGCCGCAGCAGCTGATCGAACACCTGCGGCGCAAGGAAATGCTGCTGGTGTTGGACAACTTTGAGCAGCTGCTGCATGATTCACACGGATCGTCAAGCAAGCACTCACCGCCTGAACATTCCGCGGCGACCCTGCTGGTGGCGCAGATTCTCGCCGAGTGCCCACACATCCATCTCGTTGTGACAAGCCGCGAGCGCCTCCACCTGCGCGCCGAGCAGCGCCACCGCGTGCAGCCGCTTGATCTGGCCGCGGCGGTGGCGCTCTTTGTCGAAGGTATGCAGGCGCTTGAGTGGTTGGACGAGGCTGCGCAATCGCAGCAAAAGCTCGTCGAAGAGATTTGCCACCAGCTGGACTGTCTGCCCTTGGCGATTGAGCTGGCTGCTGCACGCGTGGGCGTTATGTCGCTGGAGACGCTGCTGGCGCAGCTGCGGGCACACCGGCTCGATCTGCTGACCGACGGCGCAGTCGACCTGCCGCCCCACCAGCGCACGCTGCGCCGCGCGCTCCACGGCAGTTATGCGCTGCTGGAGGACGACGAGCAGCGGCTCTTCCGCCAGCTAGGCGTCTTTGTCGGCGGTTTCGATTTAGAGGCGGTGGAGGGCTGTGGCGGCGCGTGGTCGTCGCTGGAAACGCTGCTCAACAAAAATCTGCTGAGCGCTACGGCTGCTGCGGAATTACGGCGTTTTGCCATGCTGCACACCGTTCGCGAGTTTGCCTTGGAGATGCTGATCGCAAGCGGCGAAGAAGGGGCCGCGCGGCAACATCACGCCCGCTATTTTGGGGAACTGGCGCAGGTGGCCGCGCAACAGATGCGCGGCTCTGCCAAGCAACGCTGGCTGGACCAGCTGGATGGGGAGCACGACAACCTGCGCGCCGCGCTGCGCTGGGCGCTTGGCAACGACCCGCAATCGGCGCTCGCGATCGCGGTAGAGCTGGAGGCGTTTTGGTCCACCCGCGGCTATGAGCAAGAAGCCAGACAGGGGCTCGGCAAGGCGCTCAGCGCTTGCCCCCAGCCGACCGCCCTGCGCGCACGCGGCCTGCTGGCGCTCTCCTCATGCGAGCGTCGCCTCGGCCTTTATGCTGACGCCGAACAGAATTTAACGGAGGCCGAGGGCATTGCCCACGCGCTGGGCGACGCCGCGCTGCGGCTAAACGCCCACCACTGCGCGGGCTGGCTTTACTACGACAAGCACAACTATCACCAAACCATCCAACACTTTGAGCAGGGGCTCGCGCTCGCTCGCACCCAGCAGGACGAGATCTCCATCGTCCGCTTTCTGGTTGCCATCGTCCACGTGCAGCACAATCGGCCCGAATGCCAAGCCTGGGTAGCGGCTGCCCTGCAAGAATGTCTCCAGCGACTCGCCGGGCTGGGTGAGCCGGAGCTGCGTGCGTTTGTGCTGCAGCAGTACGGTGCGCTGGAGGTTGCCGCCGGGCGCTACGCCGCTGCCGAGCGCCATTATCAACCCATGCTGGAAATTTACCGAACGCTTGACAACAAAAAGAAGCTGGCTTGGGGCTTGGAGTTGGTGGGCGAAGTGGCTTGGTTTCAGGGCAATCTGCCCGTCGCCCAGCAGCACTACGAAGCGGCCCACGCCCTCTTCGCGCAGCTCGATAACCCCGACGGCCTGATGATCATCCTGCACCACTTGGCGCAAGTTGCCCGGCAACAAGGTCGGCTGGCCGACGCGGAGGCGCTCTACGGCCAAAGCCTGGGCTACGCCCACACGCTCCAGAATCTGCACATGACCGCTCGCTGCCTGGCCGGGCTGGGCGGCGTCGCCCTGCTGGCGGGCGAGGCCGAGCGAGCGGCCTTGTTTACTAGCGCCGCCCAAACGCAATTCAACGCGCTGCCCCCCTTCCTCACACCCGTCGATTGCGAAGAGTTTCTGGCGCAGGTTAGCGCCATTCAAGAGCAGGACGGTCATCCGGCAGTTGCGGTGGCCGGGATGCAGGGGCAGGGGCTATCGATGCTGGAAGCGCTGCTGTTGGCTCCCACGCTAAAACCTCCCGTGTCTTCCATGATGTTCAACTGTCGCTGCTTGGGGTCGTCCAGGTAATTGAAATTTGCATTCATTTCGTGCTCACCTGCGGTTCCCGTTCTTCGGCCACTTACCGCTCGCGCCAATCCATATGGCGGTCCACCACCAGAAACATTGCCAACGCAAAGAGGGCCATCACGCTCAAATCCAGCCAGAGCCGCGTGGTCGCTGGGCCGAGCAGGGTTTGGCGCAGGGCGGAGGAGGCGTAGGTAGCGGGGCTGAGCCAGCCGAGCCAGCGCATGATACGTGGCAAATTTTCCGGCGGGATCAGCACCGGGCCCAGAATCATGAAGACGAAGAGAATGAGATTGTTGTACGTGTTCGCTTCTTCCAGGCTGCGCGTGTTTACGCCGATGTAAGCACCGAGCGCAGCCAGCGACAAAGCGCTGCAGGGCACGGCCAGCAACAGCGCGGGATGCAGCGCCACGGGCAGGCCGAGAAAGAGTACGCCAAAGATCATCGTGGCGGCCACGGCGGGCAGCGAGAGCAGAAAAAACGCAAGCAACACCGCGACCACGACGAGGTAGCGGTGGATTGGGAGCGTCGCGTAGTAGTCCAGCGTGCCGACCGCCTTCATAAACGAGAAGCGGCTGCTCATGCGCCCCATGTTGGTAAACATCAGCGTGATCACCACGTTGCCGCTGAGTACGTAGCCCAGTTGCTCGCGCCCGCCCGCACCTGCGTAGAAGCCCATTAGCACAATCAGAATTACCGGGGCCAAAACGCCCGTGATCACCATCGGGCGCCAGCTCCAGCGGAAGTTGCGGAGCTCGATTTGGAAGAGGGTGACGAGCTGTTGGAGGAGGGGTTGGGGTTGGCGCGGGGTAGTCATGGCATCATTTTCTCTTGCGCGTAGTGGCTGGGCGCGCCCAGCCACTACGCGCGATTTGCATTCGAATGGTGCAGATATAAATCCTCCAGCGTTGGCGAATGGAGCCGAAAATCGTCGATCTGATTCTCGTCCAGGCTGCTCAACACGCGCTCAAGCCGATTACGCGGCACATACATCAGCCAGCGGATAGCGTCGAGCTGCTGCGGCGCGAACTCGGCTGGCAGTGTCGGCGGCTTATCGGGCGGGCAGGAAATTTCGAGGCGCAGCTGCTGGTCAAGCTGCCGCTTTAGCTCGCGCGGCTCCCCCAGCGCCACCAAGCGCCCCGCCACCATAATCCCCACGCGCCGGATAATTTTCTCCGCTTCGACGGCGTCATGCGTGATGAAAATGACCGTCGTGCCCCGCTCCCGGTTGAGCGCTCCCAACACTTCCCACACCTGACGTCGCCGATGGGGAGACAGTTCATTGGTTGGCTCATCCAACATCAGGACGGGCGGATGGCCCGCCATGGCAATCGAAAGCTGGAGCAACCGCCGCTCGCCGCCGGAAAGGCGCGAGCTGAGGCTGTCGCGGATGGGGCCGAGCTGCCACAGCTCGATGAGCCGGTTGCGCTCGGCTTTGGCTTCGGTCCTGGTCAACCCGCGCAGGTGGGCCGTGTAGAGCAGCGCCTCGCCCACCGACAGATGATTGAGCGACTGCCAGGTCTGCGGCATGTAGCCAAGCGTCATCGCGACCCGCGTCGGGTCGGCCTGCACGGGTTCGCCGTTTAGCCGCACCGCGCCCGATGTGGGCCGCAGCAGATTCGCCATCATCTTGACCAACGTGCTCTTGCCCGCACCGTTGTCGCCCAGGAAGCCGAAGATTTCGCCCGGTCGAATCTGGAAGGTGACGTCATCGACGGCGGGGTGCAGTTGGCCGGGATAGGTTTTGCTGACATTCTGGACGTTGTAGATGGGCATGATATGTAACGCGAAGCGCTGCTTCGCGTCGCCGAGCGCTGCTCGGCGGTAGGGGCTAAAACTGAAAATAAATAAACGGCGACTCTTCCGCAATCCCCAAGTTCAAAATCGCAACCGCCAGAAACAGATACGCCGCCCAGCGCAATCCCACTGGGCTTTGCAGAAAGCGACGCTCGGCGACATCGACGGTTGAAGCGTCGCGGATGACGCCGCGCGCCTCCGTATCAGCGCGATCGCTCGTGCGACGGGCGACCCACTGCACGCTCTCCAGCAGCACGACCAGCCCCAGCGCCAACGCCATCTCGAAAAGCGGATTGGTCGCCGTCGCCAGCCAGGGCGCGACGAGCACGTCGAGCGTGGGCGGCTGCATCTGCACGGTTTGGGTGATGATCAGCAGCGCGTCGGCCAGCGAGTTGGCGCGGAAGAAGATCCAGGCAAAGGTAACGGCGTGAAACGTCGAAAAAACGGCGATCCAAGCGGGGAAGCGCGATCCGTCACTCGCAGCGTCGCCCTGACTCCCGCGCGAACGCCAGAGCGCCACGCTGCCCAGTGCCGCCCCCAGCACGACGTACACCCCGTGCAGCGCGCCCCAGATCACAAAGGTCCACGCCGCGCCGTGCCAAAGGCCGCTGACGAGGAAAACGAGAAAGAGATTCGTGTACCAGCGCGCGCGGCCCACGCGGTTGCCGCCGAGGGGGATGTAGACGTAGTCGCGGAACCAGGTCGAGAGCGAGATGTGCCAGCGTCGCCAGAATTCGGCGACAGAGCGCGAGGTGTAGGGCTGGCGAAAATTCTCCATCAGGTCAAAGCCCATCACGCGCGCCGCGCCAATGGCGATGTTGGAGTAGCCCGCAAAATCGCAGAAAATCTGGAAGGCGAAGAAGTAGGTCGCCAAGAGCACGGGCAGGCCAACGTAATCGCCCGGATTGTTGTAGACTTGGTTGACGTAGAGCGCCAGCCTGTCCGCAATGACGACTTTCATGAACATGCCCCACAGCATCAGCCGCAGGCCGCTGGTGACGCGCGCCGGGTCGAAGCGCACGGGTGCGTCGGTGAAGGCGCTGCGAAACTGGGGCAGCAGCCGCGACGCGCGCTCGATCGGCCCGGCGACGAGCTGCGGAAAAAAGGCGATGTAGAGCGCAAAGCGACCGAGGTGACGCTCCGGCTCCAGCTGCCCGCGCCAGACGTCGATGGTGTAGCTGAGCGTCTGGAAGGTGTAGAACGAGATGCCGACGGGCAGCAGCACGTCGAGATTGGTGAGTTGGTAGTCGAGACCGAAGAGCGCGAAGAGGCTGCGCGTGGAGTCGTTAAAGAAGTTAAAGTATTTGAAGGTAAAGAGAATGCCGAGGTTGACGACTAGGCTGATCAGCAGATAGGGCGTGCGTCGCCGCTGCTCTGAAATACTGCCCATGCGTCGACCGACCGTATAGTCGGTCAGCGTCGAAATCAGAATCAGCCCCAGGTATTCGACGCGCCACGCCGCGTAAAAGTAGTAGCTCGCGCCCAGCAGCCACGCCCAGCGGGCGCGTCGCGGGAGGAGAAAGTAGACGAGAACGACAATCGGAAAGAAGCCGAGGAAGTGGAGGGAATTAAACAGCATGGTCGGTAAATCAAAGAATTTCCAAGAGTTTTTTATCCACGAAGAGCACGAAGAGCACGAAGAGCACGAAGAGCACGAAGGGAAGAACGTATACTCTCTTCCTTCGTGTTCCTTCGTGCTCTTCGTGGATCAATTCTTTCTGTAATTTCGCCATTCCCTCAAATAAAGAAGTCGGCGATCAACGCCTGCCCCGGCTCGACGGCGTAGCGCTCGAAGTCCTCGACGCCCGCTTCGCGCAGCACATCCTCGTCCAGGAAGAACTCCCCGCTGGCCTGGCTCACGTTGCGCTGCAGGATGTGGTAGGCCGCATCGGCGACAATTTCGGGCGTGCGCGAGCAACGGATCATCTCGTCGCCGCCGAGGATGTTCTGCACGGCGGCGGTGGCGATCACCGTGCGCGGCCACAGCGCGTTGACGGCGACGCCCCGTTCGCGGAACTCCGCGGCCATGCCCAGCACGCAGAGGCTCATCCCGTATTTCGCCATGGTGTAGGCGAGGTGCGGCGCAAACCAGCGCTCTTCCAGATTGAGCGGTGGCGACAGATTGAGAATGTGCGGATTATGCCCGGCCGCCGCCGACTCAATTAAATGGGGCAAACAAGCTTGCGAGCAGACAAAGGTGCCGCGCGCGTTGACGCTGTGCATCAGGTCAAAGCGCTTCATGGGCACGGTAAGCGTGTCGGCCAGAAAAATCGCGCTGGCGTTGTTGATCAGGCCGTCCACGCCGCCAAATTCGGCGACGGCTTGGGCCACCGCGTCGCGCACGGCCTCTTCGTCGCGGATGTCGACGGCGAGGGGCAGGGCTTGGCCGCCCGCGGCGCGCATCTCGTCGGCGGCGCTGTAGATTGTGCCGGGCAGCTTGGGGTGCGGCTCCGTCGTCTTGGCGAGCACGACGATGTTGGCCCCCTCGCGCGCCAGCCGCAGGCCAATGGCCTTGCCGATGCCCCGGCTGGCGCCGGTAATCAGGTAGGTTTTGTTTTGGAAGGTCATGCGATCACTGGCTCCGGTTGGGAATTCATGGCGGGTTTCACCAACTTACCATACCGTTCACTGAAAAAGAGCACGCACTCTGGCGCAAGATCGATAACATTTTTTCGAACACGCCAGTTTGTGGATTTGGCCAGATGAGCGCGTAATTGTCTGTGGCGAATCGGAAATAATTTTGTTCAGCAAGCGGGGAAAACACACCACCTGGATTATCGTCTACAGCCAGTGGTTGGAAGTCCAAATCGCAGATCGACACGTCCATCGCCTCTTCAAACCAAAGACGGAGGACGAAGTCACGTAAATGTTCTGCCTTCAGCAGTCCACGTCCCCCGTGATCTATCCAGCGCGCTTCGTCATCTGCTACTGTTTGCCATGCTTGCCAGTTCATCGTTTACCCCACAATTATGATCTGTTCGCCGCGTCGAGAGCGCGCCCACCGTTGGTTCGGTGACAGTCACTGCCCAAACAAGTTGGGGAGCGGCCCGTTGGGCGCGGGCAGTGACGGTCACCTTCGTGCTCTTCAATCGCCCGTCGCGCCCGCGATCCTCACCGACCGGCCCCGCCCAAAGGTCCACCACGACCAGCCCGCCACCGGCACGACAATCAGCCAGGCCAGCGTCCACAGCGTGGCGTCCAGGCCAACGGCGTCCAGCGCGGGGCCGACGAGGAAGGCGGCAACGGCGCCGGCCAGCGTGTGCAGGGCGAATTCGGTGGCGAAGACGCGGCCGCGTACCTGATTGGGCAATTTCTCCAGCAGCAGCTGCGTCGAGAAGACCCAAATCGTGCCGCCGCCGATGCCGCGCAGCAGCAGCCCCACGAGGAACCAGCCAAAGCTTGGCAGCGGCGCTACCAAGAACATGCCCACGCCGGACACCACAAACGCCAAGGCAATCGCCACGCGCAGCGCCCGCGCCCGATCACCCGTGAAGCGGCGCACGCCGAGCGGGCCAATGCCCGTGCCCACGCCGTTGGCGGCATACATCAGCCCCAGCCCAATCGTGCCGCCCACACCGATCACGTAGAGCTGCTCCGACAGCGTAATTTGGATCACCTGATACGGCCCCCACATCAGCAGCGACACAAATGCTTTGAGCAGCACAATGACGAGAATATCACGGTGCTGCCACAGGTAGAGCAGCCCATCCACGTACTGCCCGACAGCTTCAACCAGCGCCGCTCGGAACGATTCACCCGCCCGCTGCGCCAGCGGCACAGCAGCTTGATAGTCGATGCGCGCAATTAAGAAGGCGGAGAGCACAAAGGTCAGCGCATCTAGAATAAAAGCGGGATACAGACCAAAGACGCCCGCCGCCAGGCCACCCAGCGCCGCCCCCAGCGCCAGCATCACCGACCACGTCGCCGAGCTGAGGGCGTTGGCCGCGCCCAGCTCGCGCTCGCTGACGATGTCCGGCAGCATGGCCGTCTTGGTGGGAAAGAAAAAGCCGCTGATGCCGAGCTGCACAGCCGTCAGCGCGTAGAGCATCCACACCTGCGACGGCTCGCGCACCAGCAGAAAGCCGAGCACCGTCACCCCACGCAGCACGTCTGACCAAATCAGCAGGCTTTTGCGCGGCAGCCTGTCCGCCGCGACGCCCGCGACGGGGCTGACGAGAAAGGGGGCCAGCAGCCGCGCGACCAGCAGCCCGCTCACGGCCAGACCGGAGTCGGTCAGGTTGGCGACGAGCGAGGCCGAAGCGATGAGGTTGAACCAGTCGCCCAGCAGGCTGACGATTTGACCAAACCAGAGATAGCGGAAGTTGCGATTGCCGCGGATGAGCTCGAGGTAGCCGATGGGCGATTCAGCTTCTGGTTGAGAATTTGTGGACATGTACAGTTTGTCAAGCAGAATTCGAGACCATTCCAGAAAATTAACGATACCGGGGTAAGCCAGGTTGAATGTGCGACGCACCGCAGAAAGTGCGACGCACGGTTGACTAGCCCGCTGATGCAGCCAGCCTCACCCACGGTGCGTTGCACTTTCCCAAGTGCGACGCACCTCTACCGCCATTAGCCATAGTATGTTTTATTTCTTGGATTGACCCAAGCGGAGATACGTGGGTTTTGCATTCGAGCTTTGCCACGTAGGGGCCTTTACAGCGCTGCTTTGATTGTTCGCTTAGACTTGCCGTAGAGAAAAGCGCACGACTGTACCTCCCGTAAAGAGGTAAGCATACCATGAATCCATATCAAACAACCAACACCGTCCAAAGCAATACTTTCCAAACTAAAATCGCTGGATGGGCAGTTGTCGCCCTAGTCGCGCTGTCGATGGGGCTAACCGCCTGTGCGTCTCCCTTTGGCAATGCAACAGAAGCCGACGCCAACCCGGCGCTCGACGCCATCGACCTCGCCGACTTCCCCGACGGCATTGGCCGCGGCTATGCGTTGGCCAGCTTGGAGGGAACCGACAGTGCGGGTGGCGACGTTGGCCTAGAGCTGGGCGATGTCGCCCCCAACTTTCACTTCGTGCTGGACGATGGCCGCTATGCATCGCTACACGAATTACGCGGGCAGCCGGTTGTGATCAACTTCTGGGCAACGTGGTGCGCACCCTGTCGCCGCGAAATGCCGGAATTTGTGGAGGCGTCCGAAGCGCACGACGATTTGGTGATTCTGGCCGTCAACACGCAGGAGAAGCTGGAGGTGGTGGAGCCGTTTGCCCAGGAATTTGCCATCACCATGCCCGTAATCCGCGATGAGAACGGCGACATCAAAGAGCTGTACGAAGTCAACGGCATGCCCACCAGCATTTTCATCGACCGTAGTGGGCGCATCGCGGCCACGTGGGCCGGTCTGCTGACGGGCGAGGCGCTAGCGGAATTTTTGGCGGAGATTTTGTAGGAAGATCGACTTGGGCGTAGTTGGCGGGCGCGCCCGCCAACTACGCCCAAGCGTCGGCGCTGCTGCTAGAAACGCTCTATGATTACGGCGGTCAAGGAACCGTCAGAACTTGTCATTCCCGCGCAGGCGGGAATCCATGCGCGGTCCACGAATAGACTCGTGCTGGGTCGAAAATGATCGACTACCAAGTCGTTTCTTTTTGTTTGCTTAACGCGGGTTTTCGGTTGCTACGAAGAAACGCTCAAAGGTAGCGGAGGCGTCAAAATTTGTCATTTCCGCGAAAGTGGGAATCCACCTGTGGTCGCGCCTAGATTTCCACTTTCATGGGAATGACAAGAGTGCCCGGTTTTTAGCTCAACCTGCCTCCAAGCTGTAATTCACCGGGATGCAAGGCCGTCTCTTTCTATTTGCGCAGCGCTCGTTTCGGGTCGCTTCTAGCCGCGCAATCGTGAACAATTCCCTCAGATTGAAGCAAAGCGAAGGGGTTGATTGTGCCTGTGCGGTTGCAAACCGCACCTACAGGTTCTACCCCTCCGCCTCCTGCACCGCCTCGGCCAACTCCGCCTTGTCCATCTTGCTGCGACCGCTGATCTCCAGCGCCTGCGCCCGCTCGTATAGCTCCTCCTTCGTCGCCGATTCGGCGAGCGTCTGCGTCGACGCGTTGGATTCGTCAACGTCGGCATCGCGGATGGCCTCCATCAAATCATCCTTGTTCATGTCGCTGCGCCCGCTGATGTCGAGCTGGCGGGCCCACGTTTGCAGATCGTCCAGCGTTGGATCGGCGTCGGCGTTTTCGGCAAAGCCCGCGGCGACCATCGCGCGCTTGATAAAGTCCGGCCAGTCGGCGTACTGCTGGCCCTTGTCGGACGTTTTGATTTTGGTCTGCTCCGCTTTGTTCGCCTGCTCATCGGTCAGCATCGCCCAAATTTTAGCGGGTAGATAGCGCTTCATCGTGCCCTCGTCATCGGCATCCGCGCTGCCTTCAATCGTCTGCCAATCCTGCGCCGTCCATTCCTCCAGCGACTTGGCCGCCTCGTCCTTCTCGTCCTGCCTGTAGCCGCCGCCGCGCCGCTCATACTCCTTTACCAACATCTGGCTCTTGCGCGCCGACCACTGCCCCGGCTCGCCCCCCTTGTCGGAATCCATCAGCTCATCTTTGATCTCGCGCCGCAGATCGGGCGCTGTATACTTTTCTTCATAGCTATCGGCCATTATACTGCTCCTAGAAACTGCAAAGGTTTTCACCAGTGTAAAGTTTTGGGGCGAAGCCCGCCGTTGCATCCGCTCCAATTTGCGGAGAACCCCCATCCCAGCCTTTCCCGCGCACAGGGAGTAGAAACCTTCGCTCGTCGGCTGCGCAGTTGTATTGAGACTGCGCAGTCTCAATGCAACAAAATGAAGCACAAGTCACCCCTCTCCGCGCGCGGAGAGGGGCCGGGGGTGAGGTCAAGCGCAACCGACCGCTCGCTAAATCAAACGTGCCATGCACAACACCGTCTACGAGGCCTACCGTCTCCGCCCGCGCGACCTCGATGGCCCGCGCGCGACGGCCATTCGCCGCGTCACGTACGAGGGCGTCGAAGAGTTGCGGCCCGTGCTCTACTTTGAGGGGCTGCCCAAGCCGCTCGTCTTGAGCGGGGAACAGGCGCGCGCGCTGACGCGTTGGACGGGGGAAGCGCTGTGCGAGCGCTGGATCGGCCACGCGGTGGTGCTGTCACCGGCGGAGGGTGGCATTTTGCTGGGCCAGGCGAGCGCGGAGCCGCCGCATCGCCAGACAGGGCGCCCGGCGCTCTCGATGCCGCCAGTGCTGGCAGACGCTCTCCCGCAGCGGCGGCACCGGCAACGCGCAATCGGCGGGCTGGACAGCGTGGCTGCTTCTTCTTATACTGGGGCTGCTCTTTCTCATTGTCGCCCTGGTTGAAGGGGTAGCCAGCGCGCCGCTGCCGTAGACCTTAACCCAAGCAGTTACAGGTGAACGCCAAAAAGTAAAAAGAAACGATCAACGAAGAGTGCGAAGGGATGCGAAGATTTGTTCGTCGACGATCTTCCTTCGTGTTTCTTCGTGCACTTGGTTGATCAACTTCTGAAAAAGGACTTATTTCAGTGTCTCAATACGATGATTTTGACGTAGTGGAAGAAACGCAGCCAAACTGGTACGCGCGCCCCATTGTCTGGGTTGGCATAATTTCGCTGCTGGTGGTGGTGGCCTTTGTGGCGGGCATCGCTTTTTCGACGGCCAACCGACGCGTCGCCGCTGAGCCAACGGGCCAGGCCGTTGCACAGGACGCAACCGCCACGCCCACCCCGCTCGGCGCGCCCAGTGTGCCCGGTGACGCGGCTGGCGGCGAGGGCGATGGCGCGGGCGAGGCGACGGCATCACCCGGCGCACCGACCGAGGCCCCCAGCGCCACCCCCACCGAAATATCGTCGCCGACGGCGACGGCCACGGAAATGCCTCCCGCGGCGTGCCCCACCTCCGTCGATGACCGCTTGGTTTTGCTATACGAAGATGGTGGTGGGCGGCAGGAGCTGGGCTGCCCGCAGGGCGGTGCGAACATCGTTTGGTCGGCGTGGGAGCCCTTTGAGCGCGGCTCGATGCTTTGGCGCAGCGACACCGACCGCTCGTACGCCTTTCTCGACAACGGCAGTTGGGGCGTCATCGACGCCACGTGGCCCGGCGGCGACGTGCCCTCGCGCGGCGACCCGCCACCGGGGTTGACGGCCCCGGAGCGCGGCTTTGGCTACGTCTGGAGCACCTCCGATGCGCTCTTTAACGCGCTGGGGTGGGCGCGGGACGGCGAGAAGGGCTTCTGTGCGCTCGTGCAGAATTTCGAGCAGGGCTTTCTTTTGCAGAGCGATCCAACGCCCTCGTGCACCGGCGAGAATCTCTACAACTACGCCACGGCCAGCGACTGGAACACGCTCCGCATCATCGCCAGCGGCAGCGGCCAAGGGCTTGGCGCGGCCGAGCCCGCGCCCGCAGCCGCGGCGGAAGCCAGCCCGCCCGGTGGCGGGGGCAGCGGCAGCGAAATCGTGGTCAACGACGACGTGCGATCGCCCGACAACGGCATTTTCGTCGCCCAGCGGCTGGGCAATTTTACGCCGCGGCTGGATGGCGACGTGAGCGAGTGGGGCGGCGGCTGGTCGCCGATTGCGGCGGTTTCGCTGGGTCGCGAAAACTGGCGGGACGCGGCGGATCTCTCCGGCGATTTTCAGACGGCGTGGTCGCCCAACGGGCTGCTGCTGACCGTGCGCGTGGTGGACGAGCGCTACCGCGACGGCCCCAACGGCACGCAGATGTACCGCGGCGACGGGCTGGAAATCCACTTTGATCGTCGCCTGGGCAGCGACTTTGGCGAAGCCGACATCAGCGACGACGACTACCAGCTTGGGCTGAGCTTTGGGCCCAACTTCAACAGCCTGCGCGCCTACCGCTGGTACCCGTACAGCTTGGAAGAAGCTTTCCGCCTGGAGGGCGCGGCCGTCCCCACCGAGCGCGGCTACCAGGTGGAGGCGCTGATTCCCTGGCGCATCTTTGAGGTAAGCGGCGACAATTTAGAGAGCGGCCAGACCTTTGGCTTCAACGTCAGCATCAACGACAACGACGGCGACGCGCCCGAACAGCAGAGCGTCGTCTCCGCCTCTCCCGCCCGCACCACATATGATGATCCAACCGAATGGGGAACGCTGGTATTGAATTAGTGCGTTAATTGCGGGGCTGTGCCGCACAGGCCCAGCGCAGATTTATGGCTCAACCACCCGGTGACCAGGGGTACGCAAATTTCCCCCTGACCCCAACTGGAATCAACAGCGACAGTACGTCAACGAGCGTTGCCTCACCGTCGGCATCTTCGCAGGCGCAAGATACGCACCTTGTCTTGCGCCTGCCCCACCGACGCGACGGCAACCTGGCTCGACCCGCGGACGCCACGGCCCAAGTCGTCTTGATGGCCCACGAGCAGGAAGACGCTGTCGCCAGCCGGGACTCCCTGCAAGCGGCCCATGCAGCCATTCGCGAAGCAGAAGCTGAGCCGCTGGCCACGCGGCTGAAGCAGGCCGTCGTCGCGGCTGGCCCAAAGCCCGGCTTGACGGCGGCGGCGCTGACCGACAGCGAGCTTCAGCTTGCCAGCACGGGAAATGGCTATGTTTACGAGCTGCACGACAATCGCGTCGAGCGCTTGGGGCTGCCCCCGTCGGGCCGTCTTCGCCTGACGCTGCCGCCCAAAGCCGTCGTGCTGCTTGCCACGTCGCGCGATATTGAACGGTTGCCCGCCAGCGAACTCGCGCAAATTACGCGCACCCATCCACCCCAAGAAGCCGGCGCGCGCATTGCCAAACGAATTGTTGCAGAACGTCCCGCTTCTCGCGGCGAAGACGGCGAAAGCCAGCCGACCGTGGTCGTTGTGAGTGCAGAAGCATCCGCTGCCGCGGCGTCGCCGTGGCGCGGCGTCTTCACCATGCTGTTGATGGTCGGGGTGATGGCGGGCGCCTGGTTTATCCTGTCGCAGACGCTGGCCGTTGAACCGGAAGAGGTGCCGCCCGCCGTCTCCAGTACTCTGACGCTGGCCGTTGAACCGGAAGAGGTGCCGCCCGCCGTCTCCAGTACTCTGACGACGGCCGTGAACGACGGGGATCGACCCGCCAGCGGTAGCGGCGACATCAACAGCGGCGACGGCGCGAGCAACGGCGGCAATGGCGAGGGCAACGGCGGCGAGGGCAACGACGGTGTGCAAGATGACGGTTCAACCCCGCTGCCCGCAGCCGTTGGCGCTGGCGCCGTTGCGGTGAGCGAGGCGCTCAGCGAGTCGGTCCAGCCGACGGTAGAGGCAAGCACACCCATGACCGCAACCGTCGCGCCACCCACCGCCACAGCCGCCGACACCAGTACGCCATCACCCGCGCCCACCGACACGCTGCCCGCAACCTCGACCCCTTCACCGCCGCCCACAGCAACCGCTATAGCAACCGCCACACCGTCCATAACCAGCACGCCAACGTCATCCTCTACCAGTACGCCGCCGTCGACTTCGACACCCACGCCAACGTCGACGTCAACCGCTACGCCGCCAGCGACCAGTACGCCAACCTCGACCAGCACGCCAGCAGCAACCAGCACGCCAACATCAACTGCTTCGCCAACGCCAACCAGTACGCCGACATCAACCGATACGCCGGCAGCGACCAGCACGCCGGAAGCCGCGGTCGAGGCAGCGCAGCGGCCCGCCGACCAGGGCTTCTTCGTGGCGCAACCGCTTACCGAGGAACGCTTGAGCAGCGACATCAGCGAATGGGATGGCGAATGGACGCCAATCACGAGCGTCTCCCTGGGATCGGAAAATTGGCAGGGCGAAAGCGACGTTTCCGGCGAGTTTCAGGCGTTGTGGGCGCCTTACGGATTGCTCCTTGTCGTACGCGTAGCGGACGATACCTACCGCGACGGCCCCAACGGCACGCAGATGTATCTCGGCGATGGGCTAGAAATCCAATTTGATCGCGAGTTGGATACAGATTTTGGTGAACCCCTCAACAGCAGCGATGATTACCAAATTGGCTTGAGCTTTGGCCCGGAGCTAAACGAGATGCGCGCCTACCGCTGGTACCCCTACGCTCTGGAATCGTCCGTAGCCGTCGAAGGCGCGGCCGTTCCCACCGAGCGCGGTTACCAAGCCGTGGTGCTGATCCCCTGGTCCGCTTTCGAGCTGGACGGCAGCCGTTTAGAGAGCGGCCAGACCTTTGGCTTCAATGTCAGCATCAACGACAACGACGGCGACGCGCCCGCGCAGCAGAGCATTATCTCCGCCTCCCCCGCCCGCACCACGTATGATAATCCAACCGAGTGGGGGACGCTGGTGTTGAATTGAGGCAAGCCAGCCGAGTCTGTCGCACGGTTGCAGACACATCAATTTCCACCGAAGCCCGTTCTTGCGAGGGTGGGCATGGTAAAGTTTGACCGTTCCAAAAAAACCGCCCCCCACCCATGATGACCGACATCCACAGCCGCAATAAACAGCTGCTTGCCCCCGTCCGCGCCGCCCTCTATGACTACGACGAGCGCGTGCTCGACCAGCGGCTGCGCGACGCCTTTGCGCCGGACTGCGCCATCCACTTGGCCTTCCCGTTCGAAGATTTGGATGGCCCCGACGCCCTGCTCGACCGGGCCTACCGACCGCTCGCCGCGGCCATGCCTGATCTGGAGCGGCGCGACTACATTGTGATCGCGGGCGAGGCGAAGGGGGCCAACTGGATTGGCTGTGCGGGGACGTACATGGGCACGCTCGTGCGCCCGTGGCTGGAGATTCCGCCGACGGGCCACGCCGTGGCCATGCGCTTCCACGAGTTTTTCCGCGTCGAAGAAAATCGGGTTGTGGAGATGCAGGCGCTGTGGGATATTCCGCAGGTGATGCGGCAGGCGTGGGCGTGGCCGCTTGCGCCGAGCCTGGGCGTGGAGTGGCTCGTGCCCGGCCCGGCCACGCAGGATGGCCTCGTGCCGCCGCCGCGCGATGGGGCTCAATCCGCAGCGAGCGCGCAGCTGGTGCACAAAATGTTGACGTCGCTGGGTCGCTCCAGCGAGGGGGTGGAGGCGATGGAGCTGGAGCGCTACTGGCACCCCAAGATGAACTGGTACGGCCCCGCCGCCATCGGCTCAACGCGACGCATCGAGGGCTTTCGCCGCCACCACCAAATTCCCTTTCTCCACGCCATGCCCAACCGCCGCGGCGACCCGGACGGCGGCTTTCTCTTCGGCGATGGCGACTACGTCGGCTTCACGGCCTGGCCCGGCATGGCGGCCACCCTCAGCGGAGACGGCTGGCTGGGCATTGCGCCGTCCAACCGCGAAATCACCCTGCGCAGCCTCGATTTTTGGCGCTGCGAGAACGGGCTGATCCGTGAAAACTGGGTGCTGGTGGATTTACTGGACGTCTACAGCCAGCTTGGCGTGGACGTCTTTGCGCGGATGCAGGAGTTGGTGCAAAGGGATTGAGCATCAACGTCGCGGTGGCTACGTTACGAGTTAACGCAGATGTACGTCGACAATCTGCTTTACCGCAACAGAATAGTGCGCCGACCCCTGATACATTGGATGGGACCGCAGCAGGGCGGCGACGCGCCGGTGCTGAGCCAGCGTCTCTTGCTCGGCCAGCAGCGCCTGCTGCTGGCTCTTTGCATCCTGCTCGCGGGCAAAATCGAGCTGGTGGGGCAAAAGCGCGCCCGCTCGGATTTTATTGCCCACGTGCTTGCGGCAGCGGCAGGGGCTATCGGCGTTGATGAGGCCACAGTGGTTGCCCAGGAAGGCCGACATCGCCGCGCGCGCTCGCGAGAGACGCTTGCGGTAGGCGGCGGATGAAATTTCCATGATGTAGCCCCCCTCTTCGCTGCTGACCTCGTACAGCTCGCCCAGGATGAGCGCCATGCGCAAATCGGGCGTGAGGCACATCATCATCCCCAGCGTGCAGCTGCGCTTGATCTCCTCGATCAGCAGCCGCTCCGCCACCTCTACATCCGGCGTCGGGTAGGGATCGGCCAGGCTTATCCGGAGCTGCTCCCCCAAGGCATCAAAGCTCAGCTGGGGCAGGCGACGCCGCTTTTCGTTGAGCAGATGGTTGGTGGCGATGCGGTAGATCCACGTCAGCAGCGCGCTCTCGCCGCGGAAGCTGCCGAGGTGCGTGATTACCTTAATGAGAATTTCCTAGGCGGCATCTTCGGCATCCTGGGGCACGCGCACCATGCGCAGCGCCAAGTTGTAGACGGGCGTCTTCAGCGCCTTCAGCAGCGCGCCGAGCGCGGCCTGTTCGCCGTCGACGGCGCGCGCGGCCAAGGCGTTTAGTTCATCCACGGTTCACTCCTTGCCTTACTTCTCACGCACGGGTCAGGTGTTTGCTACCGGACACTTTTTCAGCGCTGTCATTCTGCTCGCGCAGCGGTCGCTTCGACGCCGAATAGGCGGCGACGAATGGCCTGAGACAAGCAGGCTTTTGTCCCAAACTGGTAGATTCATGCAACCGGACCAGCGAAGAATCTTCTGCTCGGCCAGCAAAAGATTCTTCGCTGGTCCGCTTTCGTCCGGTGAATCACCTCGTCAATCCGCTCAGAATGACAATTTCGAAAGGTGTTGTGGCTGGCAAAACGAAAGGTTTGGCCGCGCGCCTGCCAGCCGTCGGGCGAAATGTCAAGCTGATCGAAGGCTTCGCTATTGGGGGTGAGTTGATTTTCCCGGCACGAAGCCAGCAGCGCCACGGCCAGCAGCGCTGCGCCAGCTGCCAGTAGGGAGATGAGAATTTGCCTAGTCATGGTCTGGTTTCCTCTCAATAGATTGATAATGTCCCGCTACTTTGTTAGACACATCAACCTTGAGATTGTGACCGGCAAGCAAATTTTTGGGGAATCTGGCTGCTGCCCTCGCTTTTCACACGGCGAGTCCAGCTTGATAATTAAACGTCCGCCTCTTCCTCCACCCGATGGCGCTCCATGGGTGGGTAATCAATGTTGGCGTCCAGCGTGGTCTTGGCCCAAAAGGGCGCGCCGTTTTTGTAGCCCGCGCGGCCCAGCACGTGGGCCGCGACGGGCGCCGTCAGCATCATGAAGATGATGATGGCAATGGCCAGGCTGGTGATGCCCAGGTCGTCGAAGTAGAAGGCTGCGGCCAACATCAACGAGGCCACGCCCAAGGTTGCGCCCTTGGAGGAGACGGAGTTGCGCAGGAAAAGGTCGGGCATCCGCACCAGCCCCACCGCGGCGATGACGATCAGCGCCACGCCCAAAAACATTAGCAGGACAATCACAAATTCACGAAGGGGCAACATCAGGCGCTCGTTCTCCTCTCCACATAGTAGGCAAAGCCGATTGTGCCCAGAAAGCCCAGCAGCGCCACCACGGCGGCCACGTCCAAATAAGCGGCCTGCCCCGTGGCGATCGCGTAGACGGCCAGAATGCCTACCAACACAATGGCCATGTAGTCCAGCGCCAGCACGCGATCCAGCACGTGTGGCCCGCGCACCAGGCGCACAAAGACCAGCAGCAGCGCCCCAACCATCAGCGGCAGCGCCACCGACAGCGACAAGAAAATTAGATTCACTAGCGCATTACCTCCTGGACGCGGCGGGCAAAGCTCCGCTGCACTTGATCGCGAAAGCGGTCGATGGCGGCTTGGGTTTGGCCGGCGTGCATGGCGTGGATGTAGAGCGTGCGCGTGCTGGCTTCGGGGTTGTCCGGCTGCGGCTCGTCCACAATATCCAGGCTGAGCGTGCCCGGCGTCAGCGTGATAAAGTTGGCGAGCAGCGAAGCTTCGGCGTCGCTGTAGCCCTGCAGCGGCACGGCCACCACGGCTGGCTCAAAGCGCATCTGCGGGCGCAGCACGTCCAGCGCCACCCGCAGGTTGGCGAGAATTAGCTCCCAGAGAAAGAAGAGCGCAAACGAAATGCTCTGGGTGACTTTGCGAAAATAGAGCGGCGTCTCGTGCTCTTCGTTTAGCGCGCCATCGCGCGGCAGCGTGGCGCGCCAGAAAAGCCAGAGCACGCCGTAAGCCACTACCAAGCCAAAGAGAAAGTTGGTGGGCGTAAATTGGCCGGTGAGCAGCAGCCACGCCAGGGCCAGCAGTAGGTTGAGGACAAGCATCGACATGGTGTTTGTTTGCCTATGGGTATTCCAAATTGCCAAGCAGTTCAGTTGCGAAACGCGGCGGCGTCCGCCACGGCCTCCGCGCCGAGGACGGCCTCGACGTAAGCTGCGGGATTCAGCAGCTGCGCCGCCGATGCGTCGACGATCTGGATCAGTGGCTCGACGGTAACGCCCATCATTACGGCCAGCAGGGCCAGCACCACAATCGGCGTCAGCAGCGACCACGCCTCGCCGCGCGTCAGCGGCTGGGCCTGTTCGGGGCTGTCCTGCTCATCGGCGGCCTCCTTCCAGAAGGCTTCATTCCAAATCTTGGTCATCGAGTAGAGCGTCAGCACGCTGACGATGAGCGAGACGGCGACGATAATCCACATCTCCGCCGCCAGCCCGGCGCGCACCAGCAGCAGCTTGGCCCAGAAGCCGGAGAAGGGCGGCAGCCCCGCCAGCGCAAAGGCGGAAATCAGAAAGAGCGCCGTCAGGCCCGGCCACGTGCGGTAGAGCCCGCCCAGCCGCTTGAGCTTTTCCGTGCCCTGCAGGCGATGTACCACGCCGCTAATCAGGAAGAGATTGGTTTTGACGATGATGTTGTGGGCCAGGAAGAAGATCACGCCGGCCAGCGCCAGCGGCGTAAAGATTGCCAGCCCCATGATCATGTAGCCGATCTGGCTGACGATGTGGAACGAGAGAATGCGCCGCATCTCGTTCTGCGCCGCCGCGCCCAGCACGCCCACCACCATCGTGATGCCCGCGATCCAGAGCAGCAGCGTGTGCGTGTAGCCCGTCTCCTCGACGAAGAGCAGCGTAAAGAGGCGAACCAGCACGTAGACGCCCACTTTGGTCAACAGCCCGGCGAAGAGCGCGGAGATCACCGGTGGGGCGGTGTGGTAGGAAGCGGGTAGCCAGAAGAAGAGCGGGAAGAGCGCCGATTTGATGCCAAAGGCAATTAAAAAGAGTACGGCCAGCGTCGTCACCAGTCCCGGCGATACGGTTCCATTGGCAAAGCGCAGCGCCAAATCCGCCATGTTGAGCGTGCCCGCCACGCCGTACAAGATGCCCACTGCGGCTAAAAATAGAGAAGAGGCGAAGAGATTGAGCGCCACATATTTAAACGCGCCCTCGATCTGACTGCGCCCGCCCCCCAGCGCCAGCAGCACAAAGGACGAAATCAGCATCACCTCGAACCAGACGAAGAGGTTGAAGAGATCGCCGGTGAGCACGGCCCCGCTCAGCGCCATGAGCAGCGTTTGCACGAGGGGGTGGTAGCCGTCGTGCTGGCGGGCGTCGTCCAGCGTGGTCAGCCCGTAGACGGCCACAGCCAGCCCGATCAGCCCGATCATCAGCAGCACCACGGCGCTAAAGAGATCGGCCACGAGGGTGATGCCAAAGGGTGCGGGCCACGCCCCGATCTGCACGGCGACGATCTCGCCGCCGCGAACCGTGCCGAAGAGCGCCAGCGCCGCCCCCAGCAGCCCCGCCGCGCCGCCAACGCCCAGCCAGCGCTGCACGTCGATGCGCCGCCCGGACAGCAGCATCAACACCGCCGCCGTCAGCGGGACGAGAATAGGGAGAACCAGCAGAAAATTGGTCATGGTGAGGTGGCTCGTGCAGCGGGCTGGGCAGGTTCCAAGCTGTCGGTGGCGCGCATTTGGTCCGTGTCGCCCGTGCCCTGCGTCTGGTAGACGCGCTTGACGAGCACCAGCGCAAAGGCCTGCACGCCAAAGCTAATTACGATAGCCGTGAGAATCAGCGCCTGGGGCAGCGGATCGGCAAAGGGGGTAAAGAGCTGTTCGGCATCGGGGGCGATCAGCGGCGGCGCACCGCGCACGGCCCGCCCGATGGTGAAGATCAGCAGGTGCGTGGCGTGGCTTAGCAGCACCAGGCCAATGATAAACTTGGCAACGCTGCGGCGCAGCATCATGTAGATGGCGGCGGCGTAGAGGCCGCCCACGGCCAGCGCCAGAATGGTTTCCATTGGAGCTACCTCCGCTCCTTATTGAACGCCGACAGACTCGATGCCGACAGGCTGGACGCCGACGAGCGATCAACATCCGGCGTGGCCATAAGCGCGAACAGAATTTTGAGCGTCACGCCGATGACGACGAGATAGACGCCCACGTCAAAGAGCAGGGGCGTGCCCAGCTTGCCCACTACCGGAATCGGCTGATCATACCACAGCCCCGTCAGCAGTGGTTCGCCGATCAGAGGACCCAATAGCCCCGCGCCCACGGCACAGAGCAGCCCCGCGCCCATTAGCGTGCGCAAATCCAGCCGCAGCAGCCGCTGCGCCTGCTCCACGCTCGTCGCCAGCGCATAGAGCGCAATCGCCGATGCAGCCACCAGCCCGCCGACAAAGCCCCCGCCCGGCTCGTTGTGGCCACGCAGCAGCAGAAAGAACGAAAAGAGCAGCAGCAGCGGCATCAGGTAGCGGGTGGAGGTAGAGAGAATGATTGATTGTTGATTCATGGGTGTTACTTGCTTATGTTACGCGCTTTTTGGCGGTACGCCTGCACGGGAATGACAAATTGCGTCCATTCGGATCACCGAAACAACTTTGGTTCTATAGAAATTCAGTTCACGGCTGCCGGCTCGATTCGCCACCCTCCGCCGCCGCCACTTCGCGCTCGTCCACTTCGGCCCGGCGCGCGTTGCGCACGAGCGGACGAATCAGCGCGTTTACGCCCAGCGCCGCGATGATGAGCACGACGATTTCGCCGAGCGTATCCAGCGCGCGAAAGTCGACCAGGATCACGTTGACCACGTTGCGTCCGCTGGCGGCGGGCCAGCTCTGCTCGGCAAAGTATTCGCTCACGTGCATGGGGTGGGGCGACTGCACGGCGGCCAACACGAGCAGCGTCATCAGGCCGCCGGCCAGCAGGGCAAGCGTGGCGTCGCGCAGCCGCGTGGGGCGCTCGCTGAGGTTGGCAAAGCGGGGCAGCCGGTAGAGCACAAAAACAAAGAGCAGCACCGTCAGCGTCTCGACGGCAAATTGAGTCATGGCGAGATCGGGCGCGCTGTAGAAAACAAAGAGCAGCGTCATCCCCAGGCCGACGACGCCCACGGCCACAATTGCCACCAGGCGCGAGGCCGCCGTGACGGCCAGCCCCGCCGCGGCCAGCATCAGCCCCAGCAGCGCGACTTCGTGCGCGCGCACCTCGGCCCAATCAATTTCCCAGCGCACGCCGACCCGGCTCAAAAAGGTAAAGCCCACCAGCGCCACGCCCACGGCCACCACCACAAAGAGATAGTGGCGCAGATAGCCGTGCTGGAGCCACTGAGTTTGGCGCGTGGCGAGGCGGGGCAGCGCACCGAGCAGCCAAGCGTAGCCGCGCTCCGGCCCCAGGCGAGCGCCCACGTCCAGCCGTGCGGTGGCGGGCAAGAGCCGCGGCTGCATCACCCAAACGACTGTTGCCAGCGCAATCGTGATGATGCTCAAAATTAGCATGGGGTTGATGCCGTGCCAAAGTGACAGGTAGAAATCGGTCTCTGCTCCGGCCACAGCGCTAACTGCCGGCTGAATCCAAATCGAGCCGACCGTGCCGATCAGCAGGCCACCCGCCAGGCTGGCGCTTGACAGCACAACGGGGCCCAGCCAGAGACTGATGCCGCCCTCGGTGGTTGTTTCCGCTTCCGCAGGTCGCTTGCCGCCAAAGGGGCGCAGCACGACCAGCCCCGCCGCCACCACCGTCAGCACGTTAGCGACCAGCGCCGCACCGGTTAGCAGCCAGGCCACCGGCAGCGCGCCGGGCGCGTAGAGCGTGGCTTCGTAAAAATATTCCTTGGCCACAAAGCCCGTCAGCGGCGGGATGCCGCTCATGGAGAGCGCGGCCAAGGTCGCCGCCAGCGCCGTTGCCGGCATGATGCGCCAGAGGCCGCCCAAGTCGTTGATTTCACGCGTGCCGGTTTGGTGATCGACCGTACCGGCGACCATGAAGAGCGCGCCTTTGTAGAGCGCGTGGGCAATCAGAAAAATCAGCGCCGCTTTGAGCGCCGTCTCCGTGCCAATGCCGAGCATCAGCATCAGCATCCCCAGCGCGCTGATCGTGGTGTAGGCCAAGATGCGCTTGAGATCGGTCTGCCGCCAGGCAAGGAAGGCCGCCATCACCATGGTGACCGCGCCGAAAGTGGTCAACAGCCCGAACCAGAGCGTCGTGCCGCCAAGCACGGGCGTCATCCGCGCGACGAGGTAGACGCCAGCTTTGACCATCGTTGCCGAGTGGAGGTAGGCGCTTACGGGCGTGGGGGCGGCCATGGCGTTGGGCAGCCAAAAGTGGAAGGGAAATTGGGCTGATTTCGTGAAGGCACCCGCCAGCACCAGCAGCACAATCGGCAGGTAGAGCGCGTGCGATTGAATGGCCTGGCTCTGTGCGGCCAGGTCGCCGATTTCCAGGCTGCCGCCGACCTGCCCCAGCAGCAGCAGCCCGGCCAGCATGGCCAGCCCGCCACCGCCCGTCACCAAGAGCGCCTGCAGCGCCGCCGCTCGCGAGGAGGCGTATTGATGCTTGTAGCCAATCAGCAGGTAGGAGGTGATGCTCGTCAGCTCCCAGAAGACAAAGAGCGTCAGCGCGTTGCCGGAGAAGACGAGGCCGAGCATGGCCGTCATAAAGAGCAGCAGGTAGAGGTAGAAGCGGCCCAGCTGCGCATCGCCCGCCAGGTAGCCGCCCGCGTAAATCAGCACCAGCGCGCCGATGCCGGTGATCAACAGCGCAAAAAGCAGGCTCAGCCCGTCAATCTGCCAGGAGAGCGCGATGCCGAGGCTGGGCACCCAATCCACTGCGCCGCGGATTACCTCTCCTTGGGCAACAGGGCCCTGTATGCTGAGCAGCGCCGCAAAGACCGCCAGCGGCAGCAGCGCCAACAGCCATCCCCCCCAGCCCAACAGGCTGGCACTCCACCGCTTCTCGGACGACAGATTCTGATCCACTAAGGCCATGCGTTCTCGATTCTGCTTTTTCGATTCTGCTTCTTCAATTTTGCTGGGGCTGCCGCCGCGGCAAATGAAAAGCCGACATGCGCCCACTTCGCGGGTGATCATGTCGGCTTACGTGGTAACCTGTTCTCTTTGCACAACTCCACATTCGCTTGGGCACAAGCCAAGCGAATTTGAGTGGAGCGCCTTGCCTAAACATTTTTATTCAAAGCACTTCCGCCCAGCACGCTCGACACGGCAAAGAGCACCCTTTACTCAGTCTGCCTTGGTTATCTGGTTGGCGTAAATATACCCGGTTTCGGGGATTTGTCAATAGTTTGCGCAGCGAAAACAGCAATTATCAATTCAAATCCAAAGGCAGAGAGAGGCGAAGCTGGCGGGCAGCGCAAACGTGAAGGGCGAGCCACGTCGCAAAAGCTCAACGTGGCTCGCTGACGACGCCATCAACTCCGCCATCGACTCCGCCCCCTACTCCATCGACTGCGCCCACGCCGCCACAAAGCCATCGGTGAGCGTGGCCGGGCTGGGCTGCAAGGCGTTGTAGGTAACCATCTCGCTCTTCTCCATCGTGGTCGCAAAGGCGGCGCTGCCGTTGCGCACGGCGACCAGCGAATCGCCGCCGCCGCTGAAGGGCGTCCAGTGCAGCCGCTGGGTGAAGTCCGGCGAGACGATCAGCAGGAAGCCTTCGCCACCGCTGTAGTCGGGGATGGTTTGGCCGCTGAGCTGCTGTTCGGGCCGCTTGGCCAAGCAGCAGGCGCTGATGCCGGAGACGTAGACGCGTCCGCCCGCGTCGGCGGTGATGGCGCGGGGGCGGATGGTGTTGCCCTTGTCGCTGCTCAGGCGCGAGAGCAGGAACTGCCCCTTGAGCAGCGCGCCCGTATCGCCATCCAGCCGCGCGTAGAAGGTAATGTGGTTGGACGAGGTGTTGAAGGGGTTGTGATACTTGTCCGTCTTCACGAGGCGCTCGCCGCCCGGATTGCCGTCGAGATTTTGCGGTTCGCGCTGAAAGATCGAATTGCCCCCCGCGCTTTCGCCCGCAAAATATAGCTCTCCATCGCGGCCCACGGCGACGCGAAGGCCGCGCGTGTCGGCGCAGAGCGATTGGCCGCCGGCTTCGGACTTGTTCCAACCGTAGCTCCGCCACTGCTGATCACCCACTTTACCACTAGCCGTGCTGTAGGCGCGCACAAAGGCAATCTGGAGCTGGCTACACGGTGCCCCGTTGTCCTGCGTAAAGCCCGTGGCGACGACGAGGCCGCGCGTGCCGTCGACGGCCAGATCACTCTGCGTCGAGCCGCCGACACTGAAATCGGCGACGAGGTTGCCCGCACCGCTGTAGACGTAGGCGCGATCGCCGACCAGGGCGGCCACGGTCAGGCTGCCGGCGTCGCTGCTGCCCAGGGCACAGCGCTTCACCTCGCCCGGCTCCGCCCGCCACGTTACCGCATCCGCCGCCCCATTGAGCAGCGCGACCCCAAAGTCGCCGCAGACCACCATCTCCCCATTCGCGCCAGCTTCCAAATCGCGAATCGCGTTGCCCAGCCGGGTGACGCCGAGCACCTGTTGACCGTCGTTGCTCAGGCGCACAATGGCCGCCTCGCCCCCGCCCAGCAGCGCGACGGGCGTTACGCCGTCGCGCGCATAGCCGGGGAAGCGACCGGCCACGAGCAGCGTGCCGTCCAGCGCCACGTCCAGCGCCGTTGCTTCATCATCGCCCGCGCCACCGAGATAGGTCGCAGCGTTGACGTTGAGATTGTCGCGGCTGGGGGGCACAGACGGCGTAGCGGGGGGCGTGCCCGGTGGGGAGACCGTCGGGGAGGCCGTCGGGGAGGCTGTTGGGGAGGCCACCGCGGAGGGCATAGCGGTGGCAATGGCCGTTGTGGTGGGCGCGGGGCTCGTCCCAGCACCGGTGGGCGCAACCGTTGCGCCGGGCGGCACGACGGTGGGCGGCGGCGTTTCACCCGGCAGGGGCGTGACCGTTGTGCCGGGGGGAACGACAACGGTGGGCGGCGGCGTTTCGCCGGGCGCGGGCGTGCTGCCCTCGACGGTAGGCGTGAGGAGGATGGGCGTAAGCAGGGGGGGCAACGTGCCGATGGGGCCAGCGCCGGGCGCTTGGACAATCGGGAGAAAGATGGGCGTATTCTCCTGCGCGAGCAGTCGCGGTGAGGTGGCGAGCAGCAGCAGGCCAGCGGCCAGCAAAAAGAAGAAGGTCGTTCGACGCATGGGGACTCCTTGGAATGGAAAGAGGAATGGAAAGATTCGGTTATACTCAAATTAACGATGCGGCTCTGCAATTCTCGCGAAGATTCGCGGACGTGGGCGTCAGCGCCTAAAGGTTGCGCAAGGCTAGACAATAGACTTGCTTCCTAATTAACGAATCCTGCTAGAAACTTGGGTACGCCGCTCGACCATAGTGGGAGGGCGCGCCCTCCCACTACGGTCGAGCGCGAGCCTCACATGAGCACTGTAGCTTTGTTTGCTTATTTAGGCACAGCTCTAATGAGTTTGGCTCATGTGAAAGAGAATGTACGGAGAGCGTTGAAGTGAGAGAAGGGTGGGGGACGAGGGTCCGCTGCATATTTTCTTTGACATGAGCAATAATTTTACACGAGCAGATCAGCTGCCAGCGCAGACGCTTCAACTACCGCCGTGGGTGGGTTGGAATCACCTCGGTGGCGGAGGGGGAGGGGGCGGGCGTGGCGATGACCGTCATCGTGGCGGGGGGCGGGCGCGTCGGCTGCTCCGTGGGAACACCCGTGCGCACCGCCGTGGCGACAATCGTGGGGGGCGTGCCGGAGGGCAGCTCCGGCGGATCGGTGGGGGTGGGGCCGGGCGTGGGGGTGTCGGTCGCGGTGGCGACTGGCCTGCTGGTCGACGTGCTGGTCGTTGTGCTGGTGGGTGCGGCGGTGACGACGGGCGGCACGGGCGGCGTTCCGCTGGCGGCGGGCGTGCCGGGATCACCGGGCGTCAGCGTCATCGCTGGCGTGGGCGGCGTTGCGCCGGGCGCAGACGTACCCGTACCGCCAGGGGTCAAGCTAGGTGTCAATGTCGTGTCGGGGGTGGGCAGGCTCGTGCCGCCCCCGGCCGTGGGCGACGGGTTGGCCGTGCCCTCTGCGGTGGCAGGTGGGGTGGCGGGGGGCGTTGCGCTGCCGCGAACGCCGTCGCCCGGCGCTTGAACGAGCGGCAGAAAGATGGACGCGCCACCTTGAGCCAGCAGACGCGGGGAGGCGATTACCAACGGCAGGCCAGCGGCCAGCAGCAGGAACAAAAGATTTCGACGCACGGTTACTCCTTGAATCAAACAGTTGAATTGGCGGGAAGAAAAAAAGAAGGCCCACGTAAAGAATAATGTGCAATGGTCCTTGTGGATAGATCGCTGCTTCGCCCTCACCCCCGGCCCCTCTCCCACGGTGGGAGAGGGGAGAGAAATTGGCTCCCTTCTTCCAGGATGGGAGAAGGGTTGGGGATGAGGGCCGACTGCACATTCCTTTGATATGGGCCAAAAAGAATTGGGCGCAGCGTCGCGCGTCGCTATCCCGTGCGCGATCAAAGCGGCACGCGAATTCTCAAGGCCAAGGTTGGCGCTATCTTAACGCAACCACGACCGTTTGTCTCGACGGCGCGGCTACGGATGCTTGGCATTTGGCGGGCGAAACTCTATAATTAACAGCTGTGAACACGCTCAAATCCTCATAAACTTCCCCGAACCAAGGGGATTTCTCAAACCAACGGAGTCAACAAATGGCTGATTACAACACGTCGACCAACGGCAGCACGGCTGCCCGACAGCAAAGCGAAAAAGAGGCGGCGCTGGCTTACCACGCGCAGGGTCGTCCCGGCAAATTAAAAATTACCGCTACCAAGCCGATGGACACCCAGCGCGATCTGTCGCTGGCCTATTCGCCCGGCGTGGCGCACCCCGTGCTCGAAATTGGGGAGAATCCGGAGCTGGCCTACGAGTACACGGCCAAGGGCAACCTCGTGGCCGTGATCAGCGACGGCTCGGCGATTCTCGGCCTGGGCAACCTCGGCGGCCTGGCCTCCAAGCCGGTGATGGAGGGCAAGGCCGTGCTCTTTAAGCGCTTTGCCGACATCGACGTCTTTGACATCGAAGTCAGCCCCAGCAGCGCCGAGGAGATGGTGCAGTTTGGCAAGATGATCGCGCCGACCTTCGGCGGCATCAACCTCGAAGATATCAAAGCGCCGGAGTGTTTCTACATCGAGCGCGAGCTGCAAAAGCTCTGCGACATCCCCGTCTTCCACGACGACCAGCACGGGACGGCGATTATTTCCGGCGCGGCGCTGATCAACGCGCTGGAGGTGGTGGACAAAAAGATTGATGAGATCAAGATGGTGATCAACGGCGCCGGCGCGTCGGCGATTGCGGGGGCGGAATTTTACGTGGCCCTGGGCGTGCCCGCCCAAAACATCATCATGTGCGATTCGAGAGGCGTGATTTACACGGGTCGTGAAGCGGGCATGAACGAATTCAAGGCGGAGTGGACGAACGATACCGAGGCGCGCACGCTGGAGGATGCGCTGGTCGATGCCGACGTCTTCATCGGGCTGTCCGTCGCGGGGGCGATGTCGCAGGCGATGGTGGAGGGGATGGCGCGCGACCCAATCATCTTTGCCATGGCCAATCCCGACCCGGAAATCACCTACGAGGACGCGCAGGCCGTGCGCGGCGACATTATCTTTGGCACCGGGCGCAGCGACTACCCCAATCAGGTCAACAACGTGCTGGGCTTTCCCTTTATTTTCCGCGGGGCGCTGGACGTGCGCGCGCGCCAGATCAACATGGAGATGAAGATTGCGGCGGCGCAGGCGCTGGCCGATCTCGCTAAGCAGGACGTGCCGGACAGCGTGCTGCGCGCCTACGACGTGGACACCTTGCGCTTTGGCCGCGAGTACATTATTCCCAAGCCCGTCGATTCGCGGGTGATGATGTGGGTCGCACCGGCGGTGGCGAAGGCGGCGATGGAGAGCGGCGTGGCCCGCATCCAGATCGATTTGGACGAGTACCTGGACGAGCTGGCGGCGCGCTTGGGCAAGAGCGAGCAGGTGATGCGCACGATGGAATTGCGCGCACGGGGGCAGCGCAAGCGCATCGTCTACGGCGAGGGCGAGCACCCCAAGATTTTGCGCGCCGCCTACGCCGTGGCGACGCAGGAGATTGCCGAGCCGATTCTGCTGGGCAACCCGGAAATCATCAGGGCACAGTGTCAGGAGTTGGGGCTGGATTTCAAGCCGCAGGTCGTCTACCCGGCGCAGGCCGAGGCGCGCGAAAGCTATGCCAATCGCTTCTATCAGCGACGCGAGCGCAAGGGCGTCACGCGCGCCTCGGCCCGCGAGATGATGCGCTCGGCCAACTACTTTGGCCCGGCCATGGTCGAGGCGGGCGACGCCGACGCCTTTATTTCGGGGCTGACGTACAACTACCCGGACGTGCTGCGCCCGGCGATCCAGGTGGTGGGCGCACAAAAAAATCGCGTGCTCAGCGGCGTCTACCTGATGCTGATTGGCGAGGAGCTTTACTTCTTCACCGACGCCACCGTCAACATTGATCCGGACGCCGAGCAGCTGGCCTCGATTGCGCTCAACGCGGCGGATTTGGCCGCCCAGTTTGGCATCGAGCCGCGGGCGGCGATGCTCAGCTTCTCCAACTTTGGCAGCGCCCGCCACCCCGATTCGGACAAGATGCGCCAGGCCGTGCGCCTCGTCAAAGAGCGGCGACCCGGTTTACAGATCGACGGCGAGATGCAGGCCGATGTCGCCGTGGTGCGCGATTTGGTCGAGCGGCACTACCCCTTTAGCGAAGTGCGCGAGCCCAACGTGCTCGTCTTCCCCAATTTGGCGGCGGCCAACACCGCCTACAAGCTGCTCAACACGCTCGGCAACGCCGAAGCCATCGGCCCGATCCTCGTCGGCATGGAAAAGCCGATCCACGTGCTCGCCACCGGCGCGGACGTGCGCGACATCGTCAACGTGTCGACGATTGCGGCGGTGGATGCGCAGTATCAGGGGCGGGTGGCGTAGACCCCATCCCCTATCCTGTCGCGCCGTTGAGTACACGATAGGTGAAGCCCCTTCCCCGCTAGCGGGGAAGGGGTTTGGGGATGGAGTTTTGTCGGCATGGAAAAGCTGATCCCACGTGCTTGCCACCGGCGCGGACGTGCGCGACATCGTCAACGTGTCCACGATTGCGGCGGCCGATGCGCAGTATCAGGGGCGGGTGGTGTAGGGGTGTTGCAGCTGCTTCTTTTTCAGTGAACCGCAGGAGAGCCAAGTGTCCCACTTCTCTACTTGGCTTTTCCTGTATAACGATCCATCGCACCAAGCCCAACCTCCGCCGTTCAACCTGTAACTCCGCCGTTCCTCCCCCGCGCTACGCTGGGCGCTCCGCAACCACACAGCCCAAGAGGAGCCTCCCCATGCACGGCCTCAGCCCCATCGACCCCGGCAACGTTATCGACTGGAGCAAAACCTCCACTGACTATGCCACGCACCGCCCCGGCCCGCCGCCGCGCTTCTACCAGCTGCTGCACGCCCTCGGCGTCGGCCTGCCCGACCAGCGTATTTTGGATTTGGGCACGGGCACGGGGGTGCTGGCGCGGCAGTTCGCCAAGCAGGGCGCACGGGTCAGCGGCATCGACATTGCCGCGGGGCAGATCGAGATGGCGCAGAAGCTGGCGGACGAGGACGGTGCGTCGGTCGATTTTCGCGTTGCCAGTGCGGAATCGACCCCCTTCGCCGACCACGCCTTTGACGCCGTCACCGCGAACCAGTGCTGGCTCTACTTTGACAAAGCCCGCGCCATTCCCGAAGCCCAGCGGCTGCTGACGGACGGCGGCGTGCTCGTCACCTCGCACTTCTCGTGGCTGGCCCGGCTCGACCCCGTCGCGCGCGCCTCTGAAGCGCTCGTGCTAAAGCACAACCCGGCGTGGAGCGCCAGCGATTGGCACGGCAACATTCCCAACGTGCCGCAGTGGGTGGCAGATTATCCCGGCGCGTTTCGCGTGCGCGCGATGTTCTGGTTCGACGAGCCGATTCCGTTCACGCGCGAGTCGTGGCGCGGGCGGATGCGCGCCTGTCGCGGCGTGGGGGCGGCGCTGGAGCCGGAGGCCGTGCAGGCGTTTGACGAAGAGCACGCGGCGCTGCTGGAGCGCATCGCGCCGGAGAAATTCACGGTGCTGCACCGGCTGGATGCGCACCTCTTTGAGCCGATTTGACACCAATAAAATTTGATTCTCTGAGGGATTGTGGAGTGCAACGAGCGATGCGGCCCACCGTGCGTTGCACCTTCCGAGGTGCGTCGCACATCCGGCTTGTTGAGTCACCTAAAAGGGGCAGACTTTCTTCAAACGTGCGACGCACTTGGGAAAGTGCGACGCACCGTCGGTCGAGCCTTGTCCGTTTACCCCGCAAAAGCTCAGAGAACCTAAAATTTTAACGCGGAGACGCAAAGGCGCGAGGGGGATATTTTGTTTGCTGTCCTGGTCGGTCAGCGATTGCCACCTCCCCAACAATGGGTCAATCCGGCAACGCGACCTACGAATAAACACCTTTACGCCTCCGCGCCTTTGCGTTAAATTTGTCTAAATCCCCCAAAGCTTTGCTGTCTCTCTAAAATTGCGCTTGACGGGAAACGCTCTTTTGGCTACACTGGCTTCCGCTACACAAAATCTCCCGCTCCCGCCAATCGTTCTCACCCTGCACCCACCACCGGAGACCCACGCCCATGACCGCCTCGCTGCTCTCCCCCGCCACCAGCACCAACCCCGTCGAGATGATTCGACCGCGGCGCAAAATCACCGGTATCTCGGCGATTCTCTTGCCCTTTGAAAACGAGAGCGGCAAGGTCGACTGGGACGGGCTGCGCAACCACGTGGCGCGCACCGCCCAACACGGGGTTGCACCCGCCGTCAACATGGACACGGGCTACGCGAATCTGATCGACGAGGCCACGCGGCGCGAGGTGCTGCGTCAAACGCAGGACGTGCTGGATGGGGGTGAATTCGTCGCGGGCGCGTTTGTCGCCGACTCGCCCGGCGACCCGTTCGACTTTGACGCCTATCGCCAGCAGCTCGACCAAATCCTCGAATTTGGCGGCACGCCCATCATCTTCCAATCCTACGGCCTAACGCAGCAGAGCGGTGGCGACATCGTCGACAGCTACGCGCAAATTGGGGCACACGGCGGCGAATTTATTGCCTTCGAACTAGGGCAGATGTTTGCCCCCTTTGGCAAAATCTACGATCTCGATACCTATGCCGGCCTGCTCGATGTGGCGCAGTGTACGGGCGCCAAACACTCGTCGCTCAGCCGCCAGCTCGAATGGCAGCGCCTCACCCTGCGCGACGAACGTCGACCCGATTTTAAGGTTTACACGGGCAACGATCTCGCATCGACATGGTCATGTACGGCAGCGACTACCTGCTCGGCCTCAGCACCTTCGCCCCCGATCTCTTCGCCAAGCGCGATGCGCTGTGGGCCGCGGGCGACCCCGGCTTCTACGAGCTCAACGACCTGCTGCAATATCTCGGCTTCTTCGCCTTCCGACAGCCCGTCCCCGCCTACAAACACAGCGCCGCCCAACTGCTCAAGCTCCGCGGCTGGATCGATTCGGACATGCCGCACCCCGATGCCGAACGTCGCCCGGAGAGCGATGTTGCGGTGCTGCGGGATATTGTGGAGCGGATGGCACAATTTGAAGAATAGAATGCGGATCGGGCGGATCGGGCGGATTGGGCTGATTTTTTTAGATTGTTAGAGATAAATAGCAATGGCCAAAAAAGTAAAAAAGAAGGTCGCTCGCACAGTAATTGCATACATCGATCTCTATCATGCCGCCAAATTTTCTGTGGAAAGAGCCGAAAACTCTGATGAGCCAGAGTTCTACAACTGTCTTGCTGCGTTGCTTTTTTGCGCGTTTTGCTTAGAAAGCTATTTGAATCACATTGGCCGTGCTTACTTTGAAAGCTGGCAAACTGACTTAGAAAAACTTTCTCCACATGCGAAACTTCGCTTAATTTCAGTAGAACGAATGAGAGCAAAGCCTGACTTTTCTCGGCGCCCATTTCAGTCTTTCAATCAGTTATTTAAATTTCGTAATTCTCTTGTACATGGAAAGACAGAAACAGTTTCATATGTAGCAATGTTTGACGACGTAGTCAGTTCAGCAAAAAAGCCTCTAGCAGAGTGGGAAAAGGTCTGCGACTTGAAGCACGCGAAGAGGTTGTTTCAAGACACAAGAGAGATGATTCGGATTTTGCATTCGTATACACCAATTGCAGAACGGAATCCGTTCGGATATTTTGATGTGATGTCGGAGTCAATCATCTTCGACGATCCTGCGCTCAATGACAACACCAGCCCAGAACACTTTGTCTATTAGTTAACTTCTTGGAAAGTACTTCTCGCGCACCATGAAAATCAAACGAGTTGCTACCCTGCGCACCGCCGACCAGCTGCGCGACCATCTCGCCAGCCTCGACATCGACCTGCCTTTCGACGAAACCGTCGCCACGGGTGAGGACACGCCGCTGGCGCAGCCTTACCCGTACCGCGACCAAACCATCGGCAACCGCTTTGCCGTGCTGCCGATGGAGGGCTGGGACGGCACGCGCGACGGCCATCCGACCGACCTCACGCGGCGGCGCTGGGCGCGCTTTGGCGAGAGCGGCTGCAAGCTGGTCTGGGGCGGCGAGGCCGTCGCCGTGCGCCACGACGGGCGGGCGAATCCGAATCAATTGATGCTGAACGAGGAGACGGTCGGCGCGATTGGGGAATTACGCGAGGGGCTGGTCTCGGCGCACGAGGCGAAATTTGAGCGCAGCGACGACCTCTACGTGGGCCTGCAATTGACGCACTCCGGTCGCTTTGCCCGCCCCAACAGCAAAACCGCGCTGGAGCCAAGCATCCTCTATGCGCACCCGCTGCTCAACGCCAAATTTGGCCTGGCCGACGATGCACCGACGATGAGCGACGACGCCATCCGTACGCTGATCGACGACTTCGTGACGGCGGCGGTGCTGGCGCAGCGGGCCGGCTACAACTTTGTCGACATCAAGCACTGCCACGGCTACCTCGGCCACGAGTTTCTGAGCGCCGTGGATCGCGGTGGCGACTTCGGCGGCTCGTTCACCAACCGCACCCGTTTCCTGCGCGAGATCGTCGAGGGCATCCGCCGCGAAGCGCCCGGCCTCGACATCGGCGTGCGCCTCAGCGCCTTTGATTTCGTCCCCTTCCAGCCGGGCGACAACGAGGCGCGCACGGGCGAGCCGGTTGACTTCTCGGCCAACGGGCGTGGTTACCCTTACGCCTTTGGCGGCGACGGCACGGGCTTGGGCATCAATCTCGACGAGACGCTGCAATTTCTGGACGTGCTCGCCGACCTCGACATCCAGCTCGTCTGCCTCACGGCGGGCAGCCCCTATTACGTGCCGCACATCCAGCGCCCCGCGATTTTCCCACCGTCGGATGGCTACCAGCCGCCGGAGGATCCGCTGGCTGGCGTGGCGCGCCAGATCAACGTGACCGCCGAGCTAAAGCAGCAGCGGCCCGACCTGGTCTACGTGGGCACGGGCTATTCGTATTTACAGGAGTGGTTGCCCAACGTGGCGCAACACGTGGTGCGCACGGGCATGGTCGATTTTGTGGGGCTGGGCCGCATGATTCTGAGCTACCCTGACCTCGCCGCCGACGTAATCGCCGGTCGCCCGTTGCAGCGCAAGCGCGTTTGCCGCACCTTCAGCGACTGCACCACCGCGCCGCGCAACGGCATGGTGTCGGGCTGCTTCCCACTGGATGCGTTTTATAAGGAGAGGCCGGAGTACGAGCAGCTGCAGGCGGTGAAGCAGGGCTGAATCCCTGCTCGTCCCGACGCTCTGCGTCCCCGCATCCCTGATTCTGATCTCGGATAAGCACAGTCACATCGTACTCGGTCTTGAGACGCAGAGCGTCTCGTTCTGCATCCCAACGCAGAGCGTTGGGACGAGTATACAAATACACGACACAGAGCGTCGAGACGAGTGTACAAACACAAAATGAGACAAGAATCATTATGACAGATCGCATTCGAGCCGCCGTGATCGGCACGGGCAACATTGCCCGCGCCCACGGCGAGGCGCTTAAAAACGAAGCCGAGCGTGTGGAGCTGGTCGCCGCGGTGGATGTGGAGGCCGAGCGCGCGGCGGCCTTTGGCGAGAAGTTTGGCGCGGGGCAGACGTATACGGATGTCGACGAGATGCTGGCGGCGGAGCAGCCGCAGGTGGTGCTGATCACCACGCCGCCCGGGCTGCACGCCGAACTGAGCGTGGCGGCGATGGAGGCGGGGGCGTGGGTGCTCTGCGAGAAGCCGCTCTGCGCCTCGCTGGCCGAGATGGATCGCATCGAGGCGGCGGAGGCGCGCACGGGAAACTACTGCAGCAGCATCTTCCAGTGGCGCTTTGGCGCGGCGGGTCGGCACGTCAAGCGGCTGATCGACGATGGCGTGCTGGGCAAGCTGCTCGTCGGCACGGCATTGACCACCTGGTATCGGCCGCCCGCCTACTACGCCGTGCCCTGGCGCGGCAAGTGGGCCACCGAGCTCGGCGGCGTCACCATGGGCCACGGCATCCACGCCATGGATTTTTTGCTCTGGCTGATGGGCGAGTGGGCCGAAGTTTCAGCGATGATCGGCACGCTGGATCGGGAGATTGAGGTCGAGGACGTGTCGATGGCGATGGTGCGCTTTCGCAATGGAGCCATGGCCAACATCACCAACAGCGTGCTCTCGCCGCGCGAAAGCTCCTACGTGCGGCTCGATGCCCAAGCCGCCACCGTGGAGCTGACCCATCTCTACAGCTACCAGAACGACGACTGGCGCTTCACGCCGCTGGCTGGGCTGGAAGCCAGCGAGGGTGAGGACGGGGCCGACGACTCGCCGCTGACGCAGGCCGCGCGGTCGGGAGAGGGCGAGGGGAACCGTCTCGCCGCGCTGCCCAAAGATTGGCGCACCGTTCCGGACAACTACCCATCATCCCACGCTGCCCAGGTTCACCACTTTTTGGACAGCTTCGCGCGCGGCGAGCGCCCCGAAGTCAGCGGGCCGGGCGTGCGCGGCACCATCGATTTCCTGGCCAGCCTCTATAAATCGGCGATGACCGGCGAGCGCGTACAGCGCGGCTCGATCCAGCCGGGCGATCCCTTTTACGACAGTATGTGCGGGCCGTGCGACGGGACGTGGCAGGGGTGAGCAAAGCTCGTTCCGATGCTCTGCGTCGGAATGAAGAGCGAGATGCTCTGCGTCTCAGGCTAATCCAATATTATAGATATACCATGGCTGATTGTGATGAAGGTGCGTCGCACTTGGGAAAGTGCAACGCACCGTAGGCTGTGTTGGCCGCACCAGAGAGAGTCGACCGTGCGTCGCACCTTCTGAGGTGCGTCGCACATCCAACACGGCTTATCCCGGTATAGTTAATTTCCTGGAATTGCCTCAATGCGACATGCGAAGCGACTGTGCGAACCCGAAATCAGGGAGCCAAAAGGGGATGCAGATCGTGGGGATGAAAACAAGGACGTTTTCTCGAATGCAACCTGGCGACGCAGAGCGTCCGAACCTGCATTCCGACGCGGAGCGTCGGAACGAGCAAATGCTTATTGCTTATTGCCGAGTGCCCCCGGATGCACCTTGAAGGTCATCATCTGCTCGTAGAACATGGGCAGCCAATAGTCAAACTGCTCAATCGTAGCTCCCTGTGCCGTGACGGTCAGCTGACGGCTGTCCTGGTAGAGGACGCGCACCCAGCGTTTGCGCGTGTCGCCCGCTTCGCTAAAGGTATACTTGGCTTCCAAGCCCCACAGCCGACCGGCAGACCAACGCTCGTGTGACTCCATCGCGCTGTCGGGCAGCCGGTGGATGCCCTCGAGAAAGCCCGTCTCCAGATCGTCGATATCCTCGGCGCTGATCTGGAGGCCGAGATCGCGTACGTCGACGGCGAAGAGGGTGGCGTTGTCGTCGGGCGCGGGGCCAAAGAGGACGCCCTGTCGCTCGTCCTGCCACTCGAATTTGTGCCAGTCGAGGGGGCGCAGAAACGAAAAATTTGGGCTGCGCTGCCAGGAAAGTCCTTTGAACTGCGGGCGCGGGGTGGCGGGGGAGCGGGCCATGGTAGATTCTTTCTAGTCATCGAGCGATTTGGAAGTTGCGCCTTATCTTGAATGAATCCCGAATCCTTGTCAACTGGTAAAGCTAAAGTTGTTGTGCAGCGCTGCGCAGGTGGCAAACGATGGGACATTGGCGAGTGCATTGCACGGCGCAGCATCAGATAACGCGCGAGCCGTTGTGTGCGCCGTGCGCTGCACTCAACATCCAACCATGATGGCTCGTGTGCCCACTCGACGGACGCCGTGCAATGCACTCGACTGGCTTGGCTCGCCGGCGACGAGCGCCTCTGCTTTACATAACGCCGAATTTCCGATTTGTCAGCAAGTTTCCTTTCTGCTATAGTAGCAGGTGAACCGGACGAACGGTTACGCTTGCTTCCCAATTTTGTTTCCACACAACCGAATTTCTACTCCATCGAGGAGCGCCACCATGTTGACCCCTACCCAACGTGAGCAGTACAACCGCGACGGCTATCTGATCGTGGAAAACGCGCTCGACGACTTTGGCCTGGATCGCGTGCGCAGCGCCTATGAAGCCGTACAGCAGCGCACCGAAGCGGCGTGGCGCGAGATGGTGGCGAGCGGCGTCTACAAGGGCGGCTACGGCAACGGGCCGGATGCCCACACCATGAGCAACGTCCACGAGCACGACGACCTCTTTATCGACATTGCCGCCAGCCCCTGCGTGCTGCCGCTGCTCCAGGAGATTGTGGGCCCCAACGTGCAGTCGATGGAGATGGTGGCGCACTGCCACCACGCAGGCACGCAGGCGCACACCGGCTGGCACCGCGACTGGCCCGCCTGGTCGCACCCGCAGTACACGCTCAAGGCCAAGGTCTTCTATTTCCTCGACGATCAGGCACCGGACATGGGCTGCTTTAGCCTCGTCCCCGGCAGCCACAAGCTCGACGATGGCCCGCCGCGCGAGCAGTACGTAGGCGAGACGCTGGAGGAGATGCCGGGGTTGACCAAAATGGTGGGCAAGGCGGGCGACGCGCTGATCTGGAACGTGCTCTGCTGGCACACGGCGCTCGCCAACACCAGCCAGCGCGACCGGCGCATCCTGATTTATGGCTACATGCCCTTCTGGGTCAAAAAATGGGGCAGCCAGACGCCGCCCGAGCACATCGTGCGCTGGGCGGACACCCCCCACAAGCGCCAGCTCATGGGCATTCATGCCGTCGAAGGCCGCGCCTCATGGGATCGCCAGGACGTGCCCTACCTGCCGGAGCACGAGGAGATGGTCAAGGCGAAGAAATTTTAGACACTTGCTCGTCCCGATGCTCTGCGTAGCCGCTCGACCAGCGAGATGACGCTGTTCCTGGTGAATTTCCTGGTAAATGAGGAGTAGGCACGCCCCGTGCCGGCTCAACTCCAGTAGCCAGTCCAAATCTTAGCGTCTAGCGCTGCCCGTGTGCATGTGGGCGTGCGCACTTCTCGTGCCACCGCCTCAATGGTCTTTTACATCTTTGGTAAATGCGTTCGACGAGGTGTAGCGGTTGCTTCGATCATTCATTCGTCGCCGGAGGTAGCCAACGAGCCATCTTGCCCACAACCTCAAGGCATTTTATCCGTAGATCACCTATGCTCCGCTAGGTGACATGCTCAACGTAACTCAGAACGATCAATTTATCCGGTAATCAATAGACATTATACCGATTAAATATTCCTCTCTGGAGCGTCGAAATGTGTTCTAGGAGGTAGAAATCAAAACGATATAATGCCTAATCGAGAACCCGGTTGCCTCGAAGATGTAATAGCGTCTGTTCACGACACTCGCCTCGAATTTGCCAAGTGTAAAGGAATACGAAGCCCGTCACGTAGCGGAGTATACGTGATCTACGACCCCAGGAGTCCAGCCATCAACCTCGCCAGCCCCGCTGGCTCAATCACAAAAGCTGTTCGTTCCCCAACCTTCCCCAACCACAGCAAAGGAGTTGATCGAATGCAATTCAACCACTTATCCAGACGCGACTTCTTGCGCCTCAGCGCCAGCGCATCAGCGGCTTCGCTGCTGGCGGCCTGCGGCGGTGGCGCGGCCATGCCGGACGTCGAATCGCCAGCGGATGACGCAGTGCCCGGCGGTGCGGATGTCGCCGATGCGCCTGCGGCTGCGCCGGGCCAGTACCAGGAAGCGCCCATGCTGGCCGAGCTCGTCGCATCGGGCGATTTGCCGCCCGTAGACGAGCGGCTGCCGCTCAACCCGCGCGTGCTCAACGTCAACAGTGAAATTGGTGAATATGGCGGCACGTGGGGACGCGCCTACAAGGGCATCTCCGACCGCTGGGGGCCAACCAAGCTGCACGAAGAAATGGCCATCGAATGGGATGCGCCCGATCCGGAGACGATCAACGTTGTGCCCAACTACATCGAAGGTTGGGAGCAGAACGACGATGCCACCCAATTCACCTTCACCCTGCGCGAAGGGCTGAAGTGGTCCGACGGCGAACTTTTTACCACCGAGGATGTGCAATTCTGGTACGATTACATGTACCTGGGTGATTTGCAGGGCAAGCCCGATTTTTACACCCTGAACGGCGAAGATATGCAGCTGGAGGTAGTCGATGATCTCACCTGGACGGTGACCTTCCCCAGCCCCAATCCGCTGCTGCCCGTCACGATTGCCAAGAACGGCGGCGGCATCCCCGCCGGGCCGACCATGGCCGCGCCCGTTGCCTACCTCAGCCAGTTTATTCCCGACCATCCCAACGGCAATCAGGAGATGATCGACGCGGCGCTGGACGATACGGGCGTCAGCACCTGGCAGGAGCTCTTTGGCCAGGCGGGCGACATGCAGGGGCCGATTGCCTTCTGGTTCCTCAACCCGGATCGCCCGGTCATCAACGCGTGGCGCATCACCGTGCCGCCGCCCGCGGACCCGCTGGTGATGGAGCGCAATCCCTACTTTCACAACGTCGACCCCGAAGGCCACCAGCTGCCCTACATCGACGAGATCACCCACGATCTCTTTGATTCCAACGAGGTCTTTGACCTGTGGATTGCCGAAGGTCGCATCGACTGCCAGGGGCGCCACGTCTCTGCGGCCAACTTTACCTTCTACAAGGAAAACGAAGAGGCGGGCGATTACCAAGTGATGTTGTGGAAAGCGGCCTCCACCAATGCGCTGCACCCCAACATCAACAACCCCGACGAGGGGCTGGCCGCGCTCTTTGACACGCCGGAATTTCGCGAGGCGCTTTCCATCGCCATCAACCGCGACGAAATCAACGACCTTGTCTTCGACGGGCTCTACGAGCCGCGGCAGGCTTCGCCCGTCACCGGTTCGCCCAACTACGACGCTGAATTCGAGACGCGCTGGGCCGAATACGACCCGGAGCGCGCCGGTCAACTGCTCGATGAGTTGGGCCTGACCACGGGCGATGGCGGCGTGCGCACCCGCGCCGACGGCTCGCCGCTCTCGTTTACGATCCTGCACCGCGGGGAGACCGGCACGCCCGAAGCCGACGAGATCAATCTGGTGGAGCAGTACTGGCGCGCCGTTGGGCTGGATGTAAACCAGGAGGTGGTGGAGCGCTCGCTCTACGAAGAGCGCACCAATCAGGCCGATGTCGACATCGGCGTCTGGGGCTGTGACCGCAATTCCGTGGTGCAGGCCGATCCGGGTCGCTATCTCGGCACGATTCAGGATGGCCCCTGGGCCCCGGCCTACGGTGGCTGGCGAGCGGACAGCCCGGAAGCCAAGCAGACCGAGCCGCCAGCGGACCATGAGATCCGCCAAATCTGGGAGCTGTGGGATCAGACGCGCGCCGAACCAGATGAAACCAAGCGCAACGCGCTCTTCCAGCAGATGCTCGACATCCACAAGGAACATCCCTACATGATCGGCACGGTGGGCGAAGCACCCCAGCCATACATCGTTAGCAACCGCTTGGGCAATATGCTGCCCAGCTACATCAACGACGATACGCTGCGCGGCATTGGGCTGGTCAACCCGCAGCAGTTCTATATTCGGTCGAGTTAAAAACGTGGTGCGTGGTGCGTGAACCGGTTGATTGACTGCGAGGCATTGAATAAAGAACCCTCGCTGAGTTACAGTTCACGCACCACGCATCACGCATCAGCGACCACGCAAGTCAAATTAGCCGGAGAATCACCACCCATCCCACCATGCTCGCCTTTATCATCCGCCGCATCCTCACGGCCATCCCCACGATCTTCATCATTTCAGTGGTGTCGTTTGTGCTGATCCAGCTGCCGCCGGGCGACTTTCTCACCTCGTATGCCGCCACGCTGGCGGAGCAGGGCGACTCCGTCTCGGAGGAGCAGCTGCAGGCGCTGCGCGACACTTACGGGCTGGGCCAGCCTATTTACGTACAGTACTGGAAGTGGATCAGTGGCGTGGTGAGAGGAGATCTGGGATTCTCTCTCGAATGGGGTATGCCTGTTGAGAAACTGATCTGGGAGTTCCTAGGTATGACAGTTGTCGTGGCGCTCTCCTCATTTATCTTTATCTGGATTGTGGCCATCCCCATTGGCATCTACTCTGCCACGCATCAATACTCACCGCTGGACTACATCGCCACTTTCTTTGGCTTTCTGGGGCTTGCCATCCCCAACTTTATGTTGGCGCTGGTCTTGATGTGGCTTGGCTTCTCGTGGTTTGGGGCAGATGTAGGCGGCCTCTTCTCGTCAGAATATAAAAACGCGCCGTGGAGCGTGGCCAAGCTCTGGGATTTGATGAAGCATCTGTGGATTCCGGCCCTGGTAATCGGCACGGCGGGCACGGCGGGGCTGATCCGCACCATGCGCGCCAATATGCTGGACGAACTCAACCAGCCCTACGTCGAAACCGCGCGCACCAAGGGGCTAAGCGAGCGCCGCGTGATCTGGAAGTACCCGGTGCGCGTGGCGCTCAACCCCTTTGTCAGCACGATTGGCTTCTACCTGCCCGCCATTATCAACGGCTCGATCATCACCGCCGTGGTGCTTAATTTGCCCACCGTCGGCCCGCTGCTGCTGCGCTCGCTCCTCTCGCAGGACATGTACCTGGCGGGCGCGATCATTCTCTTCGTCAGCATCCTGACGGTGATTGGCACGCTGCTTTCGGACATTCTGCTGGCGTGGCTCGATCCGCGCATTCGGTATGGATAACGCATGTTCCGAAAAGAAGGATTTTCCTGAGTTTAAGGGAAAGCCCAGTTCGGCACGTAGCGGAGCATACGTGACCTACAATCGACTAACCGAGCGCATTTTCGCAAATCAAAGTTCACGAGGAGAGGTTGGGGATTAGAGATCGGATTGATCGTCCAACTCTCCAAGCTCCAATCTCCAATCGCCAAGCTCAACTATGGACGCTAAACTTATAAGCGGCCCCCAAGCGGGCACTGCCGACGCCCCCGCCGCCCCGCCCGACGTGCTGGAAGTCGACGAGCCAAAGGCCGACCCTCAAACGGCGGTGGCCACGCCGCTGCAGCTGATGTGGTGGCGCTTTCGTCGCCACAAAATTGCGATGGCCAGCGTGATTCTGCTGCTGCTGCTCTACGGCGTGGCGACCTTTGCCGAGTTTTTTGCGCCTTACGAGCCCAACGCCACCGTGCGTTCGGAAAATTTCGAGTTTAACTCCGCCGCCAAATACGTACCGCCGCAGATTCCCCGCTTTGTCGACGGCAACGGCGACTTCACGCTGCGCCCCATCGTCTTCGGCCTCACGCAGGACCGCGATCCCGATACGCTGCGCATCACTTACATAGTTGACCGGAGCGTCTGGTACCCGATTGAATTTTTTGTAGAGGGGACGCCGTATAATTTGTGGGGCCTGTGGGAGGGCAACGTGCATTTCTTTGGCCTGGGCGAGGCCAACCTGCTGAGCGCCGACATCGACCCCGTAAGCGACCGCGCGACGACGCTGGTCGTCGACGGCACGATGTTTCTGCTGGGTGCGGATCGCCTGGGGCGGGACATGCTCTCGCGCGTGATCTACGGCGCGCGCATCTCGCTCTCGATTGGGCTCGTCAGCGTGGCGACGACATTGGTGCTGGGCGTGGTGCTGGGCGGCATCTCCGGTTACTACGGCGGCCAAGTCGACAACATTGTGCAGCGCATGGTGGAATTTATCCGCTCCGTGCCCAGCATTCCGCTGTGGATGGCGCTGGCGGCGGCGCTGCCTCCATCGTGGCCGCCCACGGCGCGCTACTTTGGCCTTACGATCATCCTGGCGCTGCTGAGCTGGACGGGGCTGGCGCGCCAGGTGCGCGGTCGCTTCCTTTCGCTGCGCGAGGAGGATTTTGTGCTGGCCGCGCGCTTTAGCGGGGCCAGCGAAATGCGCGTCATTCTGCGCCACATGGTTCCCTCGTTCATGAGCCACATCATCGCCACCCTCACGCTGCTGATTCCCAGCATCATCCTCACCGAGACGGCGCTCAGCTTCCTCGGCCTCGGCCTGCGCCAGCCGACGATCAGCTGGGGCGTGCTCCTGCAGGAGGCGCAGAACGTCCGCACCGTGTCGCTCTCGCCGTGGCTGCTGCTGCCCGGCGTCGCGGTAATTATTGCCGTGCTGGCCTTTAATTTTCTGGGCGATGGCTTGCGGGATGCGGCGGATCCGTATGGGTAAGAAATTTTAACGCGAAGGTAATGTCGAGTGCGTTGCACGGCGTCAAACCAGATGGCAGACAGGAGATCGAGCACGCCGTGCGTCGCACTCATAATCCAACCAACTCCCCTACCCGACGCTGGTAGAGCTGTATGGGTCGGGTTGTGAGATTCTCTCATGAAAGTCAAGGGGGAGAAGCTTAAAGATTTGGGTCAGCGCGAGCCAGTCGCCGCGCGGGCCGGGTCAAAATCTTGTTCGGAAGAAAAGACGGCCCAGGCCCAGTGCAAAATCTTGCGCGCGGCAGCAACCAGTGCTTTTTTCTTGGGTTTACCGCGCGAAACGAGGCGTTGGTAGAAATCGCGCAAGGCGTTGTGGCCGCGCACGCCGCCGAGGGCACACAGATAAAGACGCGCCCTAAGTTGACCATCGCCTTTCTTGGAGATGGCTGGGTCGCCGCGCACCGAGCTGCCGCTTTGTCGAATCTGCGAATCGAGACCGACAAAGGCAGTCAGCTTCTTCTTGTTGCCCTGCCCGTTGGTCAGCGCCTCAAAGCGGTAGAGCAGCACGAGCAGCGGCAGGACGGTCTTGGGGCCGATGCCGTGGATGGCCAGCAATTGGCGCTTGCGCTTCTTCAAGTCGGGATGGCGTCGCACGTGCGCGTTGACCTGCTTTTCGAGCGCCGCGCGCTGGTCTTGCAAAAGGTTGATAGTCTGCTCGATGTCGGCGACCACCAGCGGCGACATGTCGGGCTTGTCCTGGGCGATGTCGAGGCGATTCTCCTCCATGCGGATGAGCTTGTCCAGCTCGTCCAACCGCCGTAGCAGGTAGTCCAGTTCGCGCACTTCTTCGGCGAGTAAGGCTTGGGCGGGTGGTTGCATGCGGGCGCCGTACTCGGCCAACATGCGCGCATCCACGGGGTCGGTCTTGACCCGGTAGCCCGCCCCCTTGGCCCACTGATGTAGCTTCCACGGGTCGGGCTTGCTCACCAGCCAGCCCTGGGCGTAGGCGTAAAGCGCCAGCCCCAACTCGTAGCCACTGGTCGGCTCGAGCACCAAGTGGACTTGCTCGGCCCCTTGCTCGGCGCGTTGCCTCTCAACGGCCTGGCCGAAGGCTTCGTATCCTTCAGCTTGATTGGGGTACTTGCCCAGATTGAGGCTGCGGTCAGCCCAATACGCACCGTCAAAGCTGCTTTTGGCGATGTCGGCGGCTACATACAAAATTCGCATAGCCCTCTTCCTTTCTAGGCAGACGCCTCTTGGCTGAACCTGAGGGCACTTAACTCACTAGTATGCGGGCTCTTGGCCCTTAATTCTCTTCGTCATCTCAGGCTGGGGCTTCTGCCCCACTTGGACCTGTCTCAATCCGAACGCTTGTTCTGCTGCGATGTCGGTCTCTTGGGCGTCTCGTCCCGCTCGCGCTTTATTCTACCAAATGGAGGCAAGGACGGCGACCTATCTCAGAATCGGGCTTTTCGCCACTTGTGCGACGTCAGTCTCTCGTCCTTGCCCCCTTCTCATGATACTAGTGCGACGCACGGCGCAGACGAGACCGGTAGACTACGACGCTTTGCGCCGTGCAACGCACTCGGCTGACCGCTCTGGCATACTGAGAAACTGTTCTGCGGGGAGCTTGTGTCAACTGTGCTGATCCGGTCATATGCTACCTCCGATGCAGCGGCCGTCTCCGACGTGATCCGCACCACCATCCGCGTCTCCAACGCTGCGGATTACTCAGCGGAAATGCTGCAGCCGCTCATCAACTACTTTACGCCAGCGAAGGTGCAGCAGCTTAGTCAAGAGCGCGCGTGTCTGGTTGCCGAGCAGGCGGGAAAGCTGGTGGGCACGGCGGCGCTGGACGCCGATAAAGTCGTCACCTTTTTTGTGCACCCCAATTATCAGGGCATCGGCGTCGGCTCGGCGCTGCTGGCGGCGCTCGAAGCGGCAGCCAAAGCTCGGCAGCAAGTTCAGCTAACGGTGGAGGCCAGCCTCACCGGCGTCGGCTTCTACGAACGGCGGGGCTACCGTCGCTGCGGCGACGAACTAATCGGCACGGCCATACCGCGGGTTCCCATGGGCAAGGAGCTGGGCAATGCAGTAGATACGAGGGATTAGCCGGCTGTCTACTGCTTACTGCTTATTGCTTATTGGAAGAGGGTACACAACAACGTCTCGTAATTTAACGAACGCAGTAAGCAATAAGCAGTAAGCAATAATTAGTAACCAGTAAGCTGCAAAGGCCACTACAGAACTTGTCTTATGCCATCTAACGACATTCTGCTCGAAGTCAACGATCTGCAAACCCACTTCTTTCTGGAAGAGGGCATCGTGCGCGCCGTTGATGGCGTGAGCTTTACGCTGGAGCGGGGCAAGACGCTGGGCGTGGTGGGCGAATCGGGCTGCGGCAAGAGCGTCACCGCGCGCTCGATCTTGAGCACGGTGCGACCGCCGGGTCGCATCACCGGCGGCGAAATCCTCTACCACCGGCAGGTCAACGGCGCACAGGTCGAGACCATCGACATTGCGGCGCTCGACCCCAAGGGCGCGGACATTCGCCGCCTGCGCTGGGGCGAAATCTCAATGGTCTTCCAGGAGCCGATGACCTCGCTCAGCCCGGTGCACACGATTGGCAACCAGATGATCGAGGTGCTCAAGCTGCACCGCAAGCTGGACGAGGCAGGTGCGCGCGACGAAGCCATCAGCTACCTGCACCGCGTCGGCCTGCCGCAGCCCAGTGCGCTGCTGGGCCGCTACCGCCACCAGCTCAGCGGCGGCATGAGGCAGCGCGTGATGATCGCGATGGCGCTCTGCTGCAACCCCTCGCTGCTGATCGCCGACGAGCCCACCACCGCGCTCGACGTGACGACGCAGGCCCAAATCCTGGAGCTGATGCAAAATTTGCAGGAGGAATTTGGCATGGCAATTCTCTTCATCACCCACGATTTGGGCGTGATCGCCGAGATGGCGGACGACGTGGTGGTGATGTACCTGGGCAAGGAAGTGGAGATGGCGGATGTCGATTCGATCTTCTACCGACCAAGCCACCCCTACACCCAAGCGCTGCTGCGCTCGATTCCCCGCATCGACGAGGAGACCGACGTGCTGTGGACGATCGAGGGCTCCGTGCCCGATCCCTTCTCGATTCCGGCGGGCTGTGCCTTCAAAACCCGCTGCCCGTACTACCTGCCCGGCACGAGCTGCGAAGACCCGCCCTTTGTCAAGGTCAACGAGGGGCAGTGGTCGCGCTGTGCGCGGGTGGATGAGATTGCGGAGCTGGGGGCGGAGCAGTTTCAGCCGGCGTGAACCCATTAAACTTACCGGCCTGGTATGTCGAGTAAAGGGCTGGTTAGTTTGTCATTCCCGCCCCCGCCTCCGTGAGGGTAAACGCCGGCGGGAATCCATGCTTAACTAACGAAATTAATGCTCTGTGATACAAGTACAACAGCAGTTGGTAAGCGGTTAATTTTACGAGTGCGGATTTACTATTAACGAATTGTTGATTATTCATGGATTCCTGCGCAGGCAGGAATGACACATGACCACGGCTCGGACACCTGGCGTACACCGCAACCTGCCCACGGTAATTAACACCGACAGAATATGACTCAAACAACTTCGTCTCCATCCACCCACACCAACGGCGCCCTGCTCCAGGTCGACGGCCTGCGCCAGTGGTTTCCGATCCAATCGGGCTTTTTCAAACGCACCGTCGGCCACGTCAAGGCCGTCGACGGCGTGAGCTTTACGCTGCACGAGGGGGAAATCCTGGGGCTGGTGGGCGAATCGGGCTGCGGCAAGACGACCACCGGGCGCACCATCATGCGTGCCTACGAGCCGACGGGCGGCCACGTCCGCTTCCGCGACAAAACGCTGGGCGAAATCGATTTGGCAACGCTGCCCAAAAGCAAGCTGCCGACCGTCTGGCGCAACGTGCAGATGATCTTCCAGGACCCCTTTTCGTCGCTCAACCCGCGCATGACGTTGCAGCAGATTGTGGGCGAGCCGTTGCGCAACTATGGCATCGCCAGCGGCAGCGAGCGGCGCGAGCGCGTCGCCGAGCTGCTGCGCACCGTGGGGCTGCGCCCGGAGCACATGTCGCGCTACCCGCACGCCTTTAGCGGCGGCCAGCGCCAACGCATCGGCATCGCCCGCGCCCTGGCGCTCAACCCGCAGCTGATGATCTGCGACGAGCCCGTCTCCGCGCTCGACGTCTCGATCCAGGCGCAGGTGCTCAACCTGCTCAAGGAGCTGCGCGCCGAGTTCAATCTGTCGTATCTCTTTATCTCGCACGACCTGAGCGTGGTCAAGCACATTTGCAGCCGCATCGCCGTCATGTACGTGGGCAAGCTGGCCGAAATGGCGGACACGAAGGAGCTCTTTGCCAACCCGCTGCACCCCTACACCGAAGCGCTGCTCTCCGCCGTGCCCAAGCCCGACCCGCGCGCCAAGCGCCAGCGCATCGTGCTTGAAGGCGACGTCGCCGATCCGGCCAATCCGCCCAGCGGCTGCTACTTCCACCCGCGCTGTGGGTACGCTGAGGAGCGCTGCCGGGTCGAGGAGCCGCAGCTGCGCGAACTGCGACCGGGCCACATCGTCAGCTGCCACCGGGCGGAGGAGCTGTCGCTGGTGGGGGTGTAATCGCTCGTTCCCACGCTCTGCGTGGGAATGCCTGCCGAGACGCTCCGCGTCTCCAGCTTACACACGATGCGACTGTGCTTATCGAGATGAATGGCTAATTATCAGAGGACGCAGAGCGTCCAATCTGCATTCCGACGTAGAGCGTCGAAACGAGAATTATGAAAGTTTCCCTCTTCTTCCCCCCCAACTGGACGCCGACCATGCCCCACCTGGCGCTGCCGACGCTGACGGCCTCGCTGCGCAGGGCGGGGGTCGACGTGATCCAGCGCGACCTCAACCTGGAGCTCTTTGACGAAATCCTCACGCGCGACCACGTGCAGCACTCGCTCGACCTCGTGCGCGAACGCCAGCACAGCGGTCGGCTGCCGCGACAGCGCGTGCAGCAGGCCCTGCGCGACGGGCCACGGCTGGCGACGCAGGTCGAGCGGGCCAAGGACGTGATCCGCAGCGAGGCCTTTTTCGACGGGCCAATTGGCCTGCGCGCCTTTGAGACGGTGATGGGTTGTTTGGAGATTGCCTCGCTGCCCTACTACCCGGCCTCGCTCACGCTGCAAAGCTACAGCGCCGCCCGGCCCGTCGACAACAGCCGCACGCTGCTGGAGCTGGTGCGCGACGAGGAGCACAACCTCTTCCTCGACCTCTACCGCCGCCTCGTCCTGCCCGACCTCGAACGCGAGCGACCCGACGTGGTCGGCATCTCGATTCCCTCCATGCCGCAGATGCTGGCCGGGATGACGCTGGGCCATCTGGTTAAGGAGGCGGGGCTGGGCTGTCACGTCGTGGTGGGCGGGCCGCACATCAGCATGTTGCGCGAGCAGATCGCGCAGGTGCCACAGATTTTCGAGCTCTTCGACAGCGCCGTCGTCTTTGATGGCGAAGTGCCGCTGCTGCGTCTGGTCGAGGTGCTGGAGGGTGATGGCGATTTATCGAACGTGCCCAACCTGATTTACAACCGGGCGTGGCGGGACGGTCGCATTGGCGAGATCGAAGTCACCCAGCGCAAGGAGCCGGAGAAAATTGCCGACGTGCCGCTGCCCGATTTCGACGGCCTGCCGCTCGAACGCTACCTCGCGCCCCATCTGGCGCTGCCGCTGCTGACGGCGCGCGGCTGCTACTTTGGCAAGTGTGCCTTTTGCAACGTCGGCTACGGCGAGCCGGAATCATTTAGCCAATTGAAGGCCCAGCAGCTGGCCGACCAGATGCTGGCGCTGCACGATCGCTACGGCGTGCGCCACATCTTCTTTGCGGACGAGGCGCTGACGCCGCGCAACCTGCGCCGGCTGCCGCCGATTTTGGCCGAGCAGGGCGCGCCGCTGCACTGGGGCGGCTGCGTGCGCTTCGAGAAGGTCATCAACCGCCAGCTGCTGGACGGGATGCGCGAGGGCGGCTGCCGCATGATTTTGTTTGGGCTGGAGAGCGCGTCGCAGCCGGTGATGGACCAGATGATCAAGGGCACGCAGCTCGACCACATGAGCCGCATCCTGCAGGAGAGCACCCAGGCGGGCATCTGGAACCACACCTTCTTCTTCTTTGGCTTCCCCGGCGAGACCATGGACGACGCGCAGCAGACCGTCAACTTTCTCTTCCAGCACAAGCCGCACATCCACTCCGCCGCCATGGGCACCTTCCTCATGGAGCGTGACTCGCCCGCCCACCGCTTCCCGCAGTCGTTCAACGTCCAGCGCGTGATCGAGGAGCCGGAGAAGGATTTGGCGATCTACTTTGACTACGAGGCCAGTTCCGGTATCCAGCCGCAGATGGCCGAGCTGATCCACGATCGCTTTCTGGAGACGCTGCCGAACAAGCCCTACCCCCACTTCTACATGAGCGACGTCTATCGCTTTCTTTACGCCAGCTACAACGCCGAGCGCGGCGTGAGCAACCCGCCGTGGCTCGTACCGGAGGGGACACCGGCGAGTGCGATGCACGGTCGATGACTTGTTGGCACGCCTCGACACGTGGTCGACCGTGCGTTTCACTCATCCACCAACCAGCAAAGTCGGTCGGGCAGTAAGTGCAACGCACGACGCGCGCAACGGCTCGTAGACTTTCCAAATTTGCGCCGTGCATCGCACTCGATCAGCTTGGCTCGTTCACGACGAGCAAATTTTTATCACGCATCACTCTCTCAGGAGAATCCCATGTCCACATCCATCAAAATTGCCGTGATCGGCGCGGGCAGCGCCACCTTTTCGCTGGGCCTCGTCAAAGATTTGTGTTTGACGCCCGGATTGAGCGGCAGCTTGGTCCACTTTATGGATATCGACGGCGAGCGGCTGCAGATGATCGGCAAGCTCTGCGCCCGCTACGGCGACGAGCTGGGCTCCGACCTGCGCATCGAGACGACGGAGAGCCGCGCGGAAGTCCTGCGCGACGCCGACTTCGTGATCAACACCGCCGCGTCGCGCAGCCACTACCACGCCGCCGAGCTGCGCGACATCATCGCCAAGCACGGCTACTACTACAGCCTGGGTGAGAACGTGCCCGGCAGCTTCTACAACCTCCAGCTCATGCTCGACGTCGTGCGCGACATGGAGGAAATCTGCCCCGACGCCTGGCTGATCCAGTCGGGCAATCCCGTCTTCAAAGGCTGCACGCTGATGACGCGCGAAAGCGACATCAACATCATCGGCCTCTGCCACGGCCACTACGGCGTGCTTCACATCGTCAACACGCTTGGCCTCGACGTGCAGAACATCAACGAGCTGACGTGGCAAGCGCCCGGCCTCAACCACAACGTCTGGCTCACCCACTGCTACCACAACGGCCAAGATATCTATGCGCTGCTAGACGATTGGATCGAGAGCGAGGCCGAGCAGTACTGGGCCACCCACGAGCCGACGCGCACCCACGATATCCAGATGTCGAAGGGGGCGATTCACCAGTACATGCTCTACGGCCTCATGCCCATCGGCGACACGGTGCGGCGCGGCGGCTGGTGGTATCACACCGATTTGGAGACGAAGCAATTCTGGTTTTTCGACAAGTTTGGCGGGCCGGACACCGACATCGCACGCCCGCAGTACGTGGAGAGTTTGGAGCGCAAGCTGGCGATGATCAAGCGGCTGGCAAATGATGCAAGCGCCAGTATCGTCGCCGAGCTGGGCAAGGAGAAGACGCGCGAGCAGCAGGTGCCGATCATTGACGCGCTGGTCAACGACAACGAAGCGCAGTTCGAGGTCAACATTCCCAACCACGGCGCGCTGGCCGGCATTCCCGACGACGTGGTGGTCGAAGTGCCCGCGGTCATCAACCGGGCGGGCGTCTTCCCCCTACGCGTCGACCCGCTGCCCGCCAAGCTCATGTACGAGCACGTCCTCCCCGAATGGCTGCAAATGGAGCGCGACCTGCTCGCCTTCCAGACCGGCGACCGCACCCAGCTCGTCTGGAACGCCCTCCACGCCGACCAAACGCAGAGCTACGAGCAGGCGATGTCGATGCTAGATGAGGTGATGAAGATGCCGGGGCACGAGGAAGCCAACGAGTACTTCCAGTTCAGCAACGGCGAGGGGTCGATGCTGATGGAGAAGCGGCTGGGGTAGCCGATTTGCTCAGAGCGGTTCAACATTTGCGAAGACAATGAAAGCAACGGTGCGTTGTCCTGTTGGCAAGCAGGGCCGCTGCTTTTGGCGATCATATAATCTCTGGAAAGCTTCTTCGTGCAAGTCGAGGTCGATCAAAGCGGAAAGATAGGCAAAACCAACGAAGATACCGTTATTGCCTTTAGCAACGGTAAAACTTACGCCGTCCTTATTCCGCGTGACGTAAAGCAGCGCTGTATTCGGGCTTTGCGCAGCCAGGGCTTGTCGCCACATTCGATGTACACGCGGCTGTTCGCGGTCGCTCTATTCTTCCTGCTGCACAATCACATCACAAACCTGGATATGATATTGATTGACGTGGAATATCCGGGGAAGAACGCACAAATCAAGGGGCACCTGCTCAACCTGCTCAGGCGGTCAAATATAGAAGTAAGGCGAGGTCAAATCAGCTTTGCTCATATTGGCAAAAAGTCAAACGCACATCAAGTTGCACTTGAAGTGTTTCGCGGTAGGCAGAAAGCTAACGTGATTCTAACGGAGGCAGAAATTTTGGAGGAGTTTTGAACGGGGTCCGCAGTGCGGAAACTGCTGGTTCGGACCGTCCGGCTAAGGATAGGTGTCCCCAAGCTCCCCGTTCATTGAAGGTATTGTACAATAGTTTTGTCATTTATGCAATAGTTTGGATAAAATTTGTTTTGCCACACAACTCCGCCCGCTTGCCCTTGCAGTTGATTGAATTTTCGCCACGAATGACCACCCACCCCGCCCCCAACCTCCCCACCGCGCGCGACCGCTTCCTCGGCGACATCGCCACCTGGGTGCGTGACTGCCTCGCGCGCTACGCCAACGCCCCCGCCACCGATGTTCACGATCAGGCGACCTTCACCACCGGCTGGGAACCCTACATCCGCGCAACGGGCGACGCCGAGGCGCTGGCCTTCATGCGCCAGCAGCGCGACCGCATTCGCGACCACTTCACGAGCACGGGCCAGTGGCGACACGGCTACTGGCGCATGCACGAAGCGCACCACGGCACGGAGCACTTCGAGCTCTTCCTCGGCGCGCTCCACCGGCTCGACCCCAATGACGACAGCACCACGCCACAGCTTGTCGACGCCGCCGAGCACGTGGGCAACTGGGTCGCGGATGTGCCGCCCTGGTTCGATTGGGATACTGGGCTCTTCCGCTCGACCTTTCTCGGCACGGACGGTGCGAAGGTCGAGCCGGGGCTGACGCTCAACGTGCCCGACCACTTCCGCTGCGTCAACATCTGCCTGCTGGCGCACGACGCGACGGGCGATGCACGCTACCTCGACCTGGCCGTCGCCCACGCCGAGCGCTGGGCGGAGGCAATGTTGGCGAGCGAGGCCTTGCCGCTGGCGCTGGATGTGAACGGCCCAATCCACGAATTCCCGGACGATGCCGAAGATTCTTACCGCTCCTACATGGGCGAAGCGTCGCTGCTGCAAGGCGACGTCGACCGCGCCGAAAACTTTCTCGCCTCCGGCGCTACCAACGCCCTGCTTACCCTCTGGCAGCAGACGGGCGACCGCCGCTTCCGCCGCGCCACCGAGCGCCTGCTCGACGCGCTCGTCACCCAGGTCGCCGACCCGGATGCGGGTGCCGCCGCCGACGCCATCCGCCGCTACCGCCGCGCCACGGGCGACACGCGCTACGACGCCGCTGTGCTGGACGCCGTCGCCGTCGTGAGCGATAATTTGCCTTCAACCGATTCGCTCGCGCTGGAGCTGCCGCCGCCGCTCGACAAGCGTCCTTCCGGCGTCGGCAAGCGCAGCGATTTACCCTGCTGGACGGAAGACGGCGCGCCGCGTCGCGTCAACCCAATCACGCTGGCGGTGGCGGCGGAAATTCGAGAAGATGAGGCTTTGGCCGTGCGTGCCCTGGATTTGGCCCGCGCCTACTTCGCCCTCGCCCGCCAAGCCCTGCCCGACGGGCGCGATCACGGCTGCGCCGCGCGCACCGTCAGCGCCGTTGCCCGCGGCCATGGGCGCGACAACCACGCGGGCGTGGTTACGGCGGTGTTGGGGCCGTTTACGCTCGCTCCACGTTCCACATGGAATGAACAAATCACATGACTTCTCTTCCCCTCCCCGCCGATTTTAACGCCGACACCCACATGCTGGCGCGCACCACCGAGTTCGGCACCTTTCACGAATCGCGGCGCGCGGCCCGCTTCGCCGCCGACCTCGTCGCCAACGGCACGCCGGACGATCTGGCGCTGGCGGAAAAGGTGCTCGACGCGGCGCTGGCCTGCCAGGAGCGCGAACAGCGCGACCCGCACGTCGGCAACTTCTACTGGATGCGTGAAGACGACGTGGTGACCGATCTCAACGCCGTCGAGTTTGTGCTGGAGGCGCTGATCCCGATGATGCTGCGCCACGAGGAGCGGTTGCCCACGGAAATGCAGCGGCGCATGCGCGGGGCGATTGCGCTGGGGCTGGCCGAAATCGAGCGGCTGGACGTACTCGTCGCCTACACCAACATTACCGTGTTGGACGTGCTCAATTCGTGCCTCGGCGGCGAGCTGCTGGGCGACGCCGACATTGCCCAGCGGGGCCAGCAGAAGCTGCTCGACTGGATCGCCTACACCAACCAGAGCGGCCACCCACGCGAATACAGCAGCCCCACCTACACCCACGTCACGTTCAGGGCGCTGAAAACGCTGACGGATTTAATACAGCACGAAGAGACGCGACAGCGGGCGCTGTCGATGGCGGCGCGGCTGGCCGTGAGCGTGGCGCTGCACATTCACGGTGACGTGAACGAGGGAACCGGTCGCTGGGCGGGGCCGCACAGCCGCGCCTATCACCCGACGATTGTCTGCGAAACGCCACCGGAAATCGAGCTGCTGCGCGCGTGGATCGCCGATGGAACCGTGCCGGAGTGGATCGCCGATTTGCTGGCTGCACGCCCCAATCTGCTTGAGGTGACGGAGACGGCGGAGCGCCAGCGGCAGCTTGGCTTCACCACCTACCAGACGCCGAGCTTTGCGCTGGGCACGGCAACGCAGCACGTTTCGCCCCAGTCCAACAGCTGCATGATCCACTATCGCCGCCCCAACGTAGAAAAACCCGGCGTCTTCTACACCCGCTACCTGGTCGATGACAAGTGGTTCGGCGATTCCTACCACGCCACCGACCGCACCCAATCGCGCAATCTGCTCGATGAGGGCAGCTTCTGGGGCGTGCAGGAGGCCGGGCGCGCGCTCTGCCTCTACGCGCCAGCGCCGGGCGTGGCGCACTGTCGCAGCGCCAAAGCCGCGCTGATTTGGACGGGCGCTGACGAAATCGACGAAATTTGGGTGGACGACCAGCGCGTCGACGCGCTGCCGCAGGACGTGCCAACCGGCGCGACGGTGGTGGTGAGCAGCGGCGATGCGCACGTCGCCGTGCGCCCGCTGCACGTCACAGCGCTGGGGCGGGGTACGCCAACGCGGCTGTCGGCGCGCGGGGGTGACCTCGTGCTGGAGTTGATTAACTACGAGGGCAGCGAGAAGCACTTTTGGGAATTGCGCTGGCCCGGCGCTTTCTACCAGGGGCGACCGTTCTGCGCCTTTTACGTGGAGGTGGCGGAGCGCGGCGAGTATGCCGACGGCGCGACGCTGGCGCGCGTCATCTCGGCGGGCGCATTTGAGGAACGGCTCGACGCGCCCTTCACCTACGCAGCCGAGGGCGAACGCCGCTACACCGTCTCCTACGCGCGCGACGGGCGCGAGCTGGGCATCGAAATTGACACGATGCAGTGGCGGCTGCGGCGACGTTGGACGCAGGCGGGCGATGTCGGCTGGCCGATGCTGCAATCCGGGGTGGCGGTGCAGAGCGCGAGCGGCCACGTTGCGCTGGGCGAGGCGACGCTTGCCTGGGAGGCGGCGGACGAGACAAGGGCGCAGCCGGCGTGGCTGGTGGCGCTGCCACAGACGGATACGTGGGTGGTGGGCTATACTGGTTTGACGCCAACCACGCTAAAGCTGACGACGCCAGCCGGCACGTTGACCGTGCACGAAATGGGCGTGGGCACAGTTGTCTGGCGCGGGGACGAGGTGCGCGTGGAGGCGGTGGGGGAGCCGCGGGCGGAGCGCACAACGGCGACGAGCGGCGACGAATGAGCGGCGACGAACAAATTCACAGCTTGATTTCGGCGCGGGCGTCCACTTCTGCGCCACCTGCGCGGGCTCTTTTACTACAAGGGCAAGCACGCGGCGATGTTCGGAAGCGGCAACAGCGCGGCGGGGGAAAGTTTGCAGTTGACGAAGTTTGCGGATCGCGTTACGATCCTGGTGTCCAGATTGCGCACGCACAAATCTGTTCAATCCGTTCCCTCAATCCGTTAACGGCCTGGCGCAAATTATGACAGCCATTCGACAGCACAGAACCCAATTTAGCGAGGAAGAATATCTCTATCTCGAAAATCGCAGCGAGACGCGCAACGAATTTTTCAACGGCGAGATTTTTGCCATGGCGGGCGGCTCGTTTAACCACAGCACGATTAGCAACAACGTCATTACACAGCTAACCGTCCGAGCGCGTGGTTCTGGATGTCGCACCTTTAACAATGACGTGAAAATTCGGATTCCGTCAAATGGACTGTTTACTTATCCCGACGCTTCCGTTGTGTGCGGCGAGCTTGAGTCCTATCAGAATCGCAGCGATATCTATATCAATCCCACCTTAATCGTCAAAGTGCTCTCACCGTCTACGATGGCTTACGACCGCGGGGAAAATTCGGGCTGTACCGCGAGTTGGATTCGCTCCGCGAATACGTGCTCCTTTGGCAAAACGAAGTTCGCATCGAAACACACGTGCGACAGCGGTCTGGCCAATGGTTGCTGTCTGAATTTATCGATTCTGCCGCCAACCTGCCGCTCGCCTCGCTTGAGATCGAGCTGCCCGTCGTCGAGCTATATGAAGGCGTCGGCTGGTCCGAGGAGTAAGTGCAAACTATGACCTCTGCAATCGGACAACACCGAACCCAGTTTAGCAAGGAGGAGTATTTCCTACTCGAAGAGCGCAGCCTCGAACGCCATGAGTTTTTCAGTGGAGAGATTTTTGCCACGGCGGGTGGCTCTTTCAACCACAGTATCATCAGCACAAATATCACCACACAATTAACCAATCGACTAGGCGGTTCTGGGTGCGTCATTTTTAACAACGACGTCAAAATTTTTATTCCAGCCAATAGCTTGTTCACCTATCCAGACGCTTCCGTTGTCTGTGAACCGATTGAGCCCTATGGCGATCGCAGCGATATCTATATCAATCCGATGCTGATTGTGGAAGTGCCATCGCCGTCAACGATGGCGTACGACCGCGGTGACAAATTTGGGCTGTATAGCCAACTCGCTTCGTTCCGTGAGTACGCCCTTGTCTGGCAGGATGAGGTGCTCGTGGAAACTTGCGTGAAACAACGGTCGGGACAGTGGGCTATTTCTCGTCTCACTGCTGAAGAAACGTTGCCAATTGAGTCGTTGGACCTCGAACTTCCGATTGACGAGCTCTATCAAGGCGTCAGTTGGTTTCAACAGTAGATAAACCCTCTCCAATGAAAGAAATGTTATGAGCAACCAACAAATTCGCGTCGGCATCGCTGGCTTGGGCCGCAGCGGCTGGAACATCCACGCCAAGCTGCTTGAGCCGCTGGGCGACCACTACCAGATCGTCGCCGTGGCCGATGCGGACGCGACGCGCCAGCAGGAGGCCAGCGAGCGCTTCGGCTGCGAGACGTACGACGACTACGACAGCCTGCTCGCCGACGACAACGTCGAGCTCGTCATCATGGCGCTGCCCAATTTTCTGCACGCAGGCCTTTCGCTACAGGCGCTGGACGCGGGCAAGCACGTCGTCTGCGAAAAGCCGATGGCGACTTCGCTAGCGGACGCCGACCGCATGGTTCAGGCCGCGAGCCAATCCAGCTGCGTGCTCGCGCCCTTCCACAACCGCCGCTACAACCCCGACTTTCAGAAAATCCAGGAGATTATTGCGTCGGGCGTGTTGGGGCGGCTCGTGCTGATCAACATCACCGAATCGAAATTTTCGCGGCGCTGGGATTGGCAAACGCTCAAGCGCTTTGGCGGCGGCACGCTCAACAACAACGCCGCCCACCACCTAGACATGGGGCTCCAGCTCTTTGGCGACGGCTACCCGGACGAAGTCTTCGCCAGCCTGGACACCGCCCTCACGCTCGGCGACGCCGACGACCACGTCAAGCTTGTCTTTGCGGGCGCGGGCCATCCCACCGTCGACATCGAGCTGAGCAGCGCGCGCGCTTTCCCGGTGGAAACGTGGAACATCGCGGGCACGCGCGGCGGTTTGACGGGCTCGACAAAGGAATTGCGTTGGAAGTGGATCGACATGGAGCAGCAGTCGCCGCGCGAGCTCACGGCCGAGCCGATGCCCGACCGCTCCTACAACCGCGACGATTTGGTGTGGGAGGAGGACTCGTGGCGGGTTGAAGATTATGACGGTCCCGGCTACGCTGGCTTCTACCTCGATTTGTACGAGACGATCCGCAACGGCGCGCCACAGGTGATTACGCCGGAGAGCGCGCGGCGGGTGATTTGGCTGCAGGAGAAGGCGCACGAGCTGTCGCCGGTTTAAGTATTGCTTACTGCTTATTGCTTATTGCTTGCCGGGTAGGTGACGCGGCTTTATGTTTATCACAATTGATGGCAGGTAAAAAGCATTGCAATTAATGAACCAGCCAATAAGCAACAAGCAATAAGCACTATTCATCCCTCATCAAAAATTCTTGGAGAAAACATGGCCGACTTATACCCCCTCGCCTTTAGCACGCTCGGCTGCCCGGATTGGACGATTGAGCGGGCGGCGGAGCAGGCGCTGGCCGACGGCTACCAGGGCCTTGAAGTGCGCCTGCTCGATGGCGACGTGATCCAGCCCGATATTCTGCCCACGGAGCGCGCCCGGCTGCGGCGCGTCGTCGAAGAGCAGAACGTCAGAATTATCGGGCTCGGCGCGTCGACGCGCTTCTCGTCGCCGGACGCGGACGAGCGTCGCAAAAATCTGGATGATTTACACAACTACTTGGCGCTGGCCAACGATCTGGAAGTGCCGATGGTGCGCTCCTTTGGCGGCAAAGTCCACGAGGGGCAGACCCTGGAGCAGACGGCGGCCTGGCTGGCCGAGAGCTTTGCCCAGGCCATGCCGATTGCCGCACAATATGGCGTCACCGTGATTTTGGAGACGCACGATGCCTTCTGCAGAGGAGCCGACGTGGCGCGCGTTACCAGCCAGGTCGACGACCCGCACTTCGCCGTGGTGTGGGATATTTTGCACCCGCTGCGCTTTGGCGAACTGATCGAGGAGACGTGGCGGCACATCGGCGACCGAATCGCGCACGTGCACATCAAGGACGCACGCCGCCCGGACGATCCCAGCGAGAGCAGCTGGCCGCTCGTGCTGCTCGGCGAGGGCGACGTGCCCGTGCCCGATGTGCTCGCGCTGCTGCGGCGCGAGGGCTACGACGGCTGGCTGTCGGTGGAGTGGGAGAAGAAGTGGCATCCGGAGCTGGCGGAGCCGGAGGTCGCGCTGCCGCAGCACGCGCGGCAAATGCGCGAATGGATGGAGAAAATGTAACGCGAAGCGCTGCTTCGCGCGCTACTGCGTGCTTTGCACCAGCCGGATATTGGTGCGCAACCATTCGTTGATGAGCACCTGGATGTCGATGTTTTTCTCCGCCAGTTCGCTCATGTATTCGTTGATATTTGAACCACATTTGGGTGTATTTCGGTTTGGGGGCAGCTTCGGCCTAGGGCAACATGGCAGGGTGCGGCTCACCAGACCTCTCCCCCAAACCCCTCTCCTCGGAGGAGAGGGGGCTTCACCCGACTCGTTACCCACGAACCAACAGCGAGGGGGAGAGGTCGAACGCCCCGCCGACGCGGGTTCGCCCCCAAACTAAAACGCACCCACCACATTTTTGCCATTTGACAAATAAAGAGACATTGTTTACAGTTAGGCCAACCACCGTCGCAAAGCAAATACCCGACCACCGCTCCGCATCCCATCGTCGAAATCCCAGTGCTCCCCACTGGGGTTTCAAACCGTCTAGCGTTCTACACAACCAAATAAGCCGTCGCGTTTTCTGCTGCCCCATTCTCAACCAAAGGAGAACCGCATGTCCCCGTCCCCCTCGAAGCGTCCACTGACGTATCTGCTGATCGCTCTGCTTGCCCTTGCGCTGGCTGCGTGCAGCAGCGCTGAACCGATTGACCTCGGCACGACCACCGACGACGGCGCGGCCAGCGAGGCTGCCGATGTCGCAACCGACGCCAGCGATGCAGACACCGCCACCGCCGCCGGCCCCGAAGCGCCCATGCTGGCCGAGCGAGTCGCCGCGGGCGAATTGCCGCCCGTGGAAGAGCGACTGCCCACCAATCCCATGGTCATCGAGCCCGTTGAGGAAATCGGTCAGTACGGCGGCACGTGGCAACATCCGCTGGTCGGCTCCTTCTCGTCGCGCCTCTATTCGATGATGGGCAACGAGAATCTCGTGATCTGGTCGCCGCAGTGGGAAGAAATTGTGCCCAACGTGGCCGAATCCTTTGAAGTCAACGAGGACGCCAGCGCCTACACCTTCCACCTGCGCGAGGGCATGAAGTGGTCCGACGGCGAGCCCTTTACCTCCGACGATATCATGTTCTGGTACGAGGATGTGGTGCAGAACGAAGAGCTGAACCCCTCGCTGCCGGGCTGGCTCCAAGTCAACGGCGAGCTGGCCGTGATCGAAGCACCGGACGACTACACGGTGACCTTTACCTTTTCCGGCCCCTACGGCCTCTTCCTGCGCGAGCTCGCCACGCCGGGTGGCTCGGATGTCAACGCCTATCCGCGCCACTACATGGAGCAGTTCCACGCCGATTACAATACCGACACCCTCGATGCGATGGTCGAAGAGTCCACCCTGGAGGATTGGGTAGCGCTCTTCCAATCCAAGATCGGCGCCACGGGCGACGGCGCGACCTGGCAAAACGCGGACATCCCCGTGCTCTACGCCTGGCACCCCACCACCAACTTTGCCGACGACACCACGCGCATTGTGACGGAGCGCAATCCCTACTACTGGAAGGTCGACACCGAAGGCAACCAGCTGCCCTACGTGGACACCATCGTCTGGGAATTTGTCGTCGATCCCGAAGTGCTGCTGCTGCGCACGCTCAACGGCGAAGTGCAGTTTATGAACTACTATGCCAACACGCTTACCAACAAGGCCGTGCTCTTTGACAACCAGGAGGAGGGCAACTACCGCTTCTTCGACCAAATTTCGGACAGCAGCAACACGGTGGTCATCACGCTTAACATGAACCACAAAGATGAGGCCATGCGCGAGATGTTCCAGAACAAGGATTTCCGCATCGGCCTCTCGCACGCCATCGACCGCCAGGCGATTATCGATCTCATCTACGTGGGCCAGGGGCAGCCCTATCAGGCCGCGCCGCTGCCCGCCTCCCCCCTCTACCACGAGGAATTGGCCAAGCAGTACACCGAATACGACGTCGATCTGGCGAATGAGTACCTGGACAGGGCCTTCCCCGAAAAGAACGACGACGGCATGCGCCTCGGCCCCAACGGCGAGCCGATTGTGTTTGACATGTCGGTGGACGATACGCGCTTTACCGACTGGGTAGATGTGCTGCAGCAGGTGCAAAACTACTGGGCCGAAGTCGGCATCCAGATGGAGATCGACCCGATGGACGGCACGCTGCTTGAGGAGCGGCGCAAGGCCAACGAGTTTGACGGCACGGCCAACTTTAGCGACGGCGGCCTGGCCCCCATCCTTTCGCCCAAGCTCTACTTCCCCAACGGCGGCGGCTCGACCTACGCGCTGGCCTGGGCCACCTGGTACGACCCCGGCACGAACGAGGGGCTGATCCCCGCCGAAGAGCCGCCCGCCGAAACCAAGCGCCAGATGGAGCTCTACGACCAGCTCAAGGCCACGGCGGACGAGGACGAGCAGAACCGGCTGATGACGGAAATCCTCGACATTGCCGCCGACCAGTTCTACGTGATCGGCATCAGCGAGAAGCCGCGCCAGTACGGCGTGGTCACCAACGACTTCCGCAACGTGCCGTCGCAGATGCCCGAAGCGTGGCTCTACCCCGATCCCTTCCCCACGCACCCGTCGCAGTATTTTATCGAGCAGGAGTAGCTTTAACGAGGAGAGATGGCGAGTGCGCTGCACGGTCAAAGGCGTGGCAGCAGGCCCAATCGGATGGCTGACCGTGCATTGCACTCGTGATCCGACCAAGTTGGTTGGATCACGAGTGCAGCGCACGGCGCACGCGATGATTCGTTTGCAGGCCGATTCCGCGCCGTGCAATGCACTCGACTGGCTTGTCTCGTGAAATTTGTTTTCCCCGCCACGCCCGCTGCATCGACAGCCGTGTGGCTTCTCAATCCGTATCAGTTTTATTCAAAGGAGATTTGACAACATGCAGAACCGTTTTTGGACACACCGCTTCCGCTGGCCCACTCGCCTGTTGATTGCCGTGCTGGCGATTGGCCTGCTGGCGGCCTGTGCGGGCGGCGCCGAGCCGATTGACCTCGGCACGGAGGCCGACGAGCCGCCCAGCGCCGAAGAAGTGACCGACGTGCAGACCGATTCGGACGCGCCGGACGCCGCCGCCGAGGCCGACCTAAGCCAGATGGAAGCGCCGATGCTGGCCGAGCGCGTGGCCGCGGGCGAGCTGCCGCCGCTCGAAGAGCGCCTGCCCGCCAACCCGGCCATCGTCGAGCCGGTGGAGAGCCTGGGCCAGTACGGCGGCACGTGGACGAGCGCGCTCGTCGGCGGCCAGGACAATGCGTGGCTGATCCGCACCATCTCCTACGAGCACCTCGTGCGCTGGAATCCGGAGTGGACGGGCATTGAGCCCAACGTTGCCGAGTCCTACGAGGCCAACGAGGATGCCACCGAATTTACCTTCACCCTGCGCGAAGGCATGAAGTGGTCGGACGGCGAGCCCTACACTGCGGAAGACCTGATCTTCTTTTTTGATGCTGTCATCACGGATGAAGAGTACGAGGCCGTTCACAACCAGAGTAATCCGCCCGCTTCAGTCGAGGCCGTGGATGATTACACGGTTGTGGTCACCTTTGATGAGCCGCAGGGCCTCTTTCTCCAGAATCTCGCCATCCCCGGCGGCGCATCTTGGACGCGCTACCCGGCGCACTACTGCTCGCAGTTTCACGCTGCCTACGCTGATGAAGCAGAGCTGGATGCGCTGATTGCCGAAAACGACGCCACAGATTGGATCAATCTCTTCGACCTAAAGTGCGGCGGCGTGCCCGGCACGCCCTACGATGCGCGCTGGCAAAATGCAGAGCTGCCCACGCTGCTGGCCTGGGACATCATCAATGCCTACGGCGAAGGCACGCAGGTGGTTGCCGAACGCAACCCCTACTACTGGAAGACCGACCCCGAAGGTCGCCAGCTGCCCTATATCGACCGCGCCGTCTTTAACATCTTGGAAGACAACGAGGTGCTGCTGCTCAGCGTGCTGAACGGCGAGGTTGACATGTCCGCCCGCCACTTCAACACAAACGACAACAAGGCCGTGCTTACCGACAATCGCGAGCAGGGCAACTACGACTTCTTCGAGACCATTGGCGGCGGCAATACGCAGGGTTTTATGTTCAACTTGACGCACCAGAACCCGCGCATGCGTGAAATTTTCCAGAACAAGAATTTCCGCATCGCCATGTCGCACTGCATCAATCGCCAGGAGATCATCGACCTGATCTACGTTGGGCAGGGAGAACCAATGCAGAGCGCCATTGGCAAAGAAGTGCCGGACCTGTACGATGAAGAGATGTACAATATGTACACCGAATACGATCCGGAGCTGGCGCAGCAGATTCTGGAAGAAGAAGGCTTCACCATGGGCGACGATGGCTTCTACCGCGCGCCCGACGGCGAGTCCTTTAATTTCGAGGTGCAAGCCACCGACGCGTTTGGTCACAGCGATAACGCCGAGATTGTCGTGCAGCACTGGCAATCCTGCGGCGTCGATGCACGGCTGAAGGTGAAGGACCGCTCGCTGCTCTACACGCAAAAGGACGCCAACGAGCACGACGTGCACGTGTGGGGTGCTGGCCAAGGCTCCGAGGTCTTCCTCGATCCACGCCACTTGTTCCCCTTCAGCGCTGAATCTGCCTTTGCCCAGGCGTGGCAGCAGTGGTACAACAACCCGACGGGCGAAGGCGCGCTGACGCCGCCGGAGGAGCCGCCCGCGGACGTGCAGCGCCAGATGGAGCTGTACGACCAGATCGAGGCCACGGGTGATTACGATGAACAGGTGGAGCTGATGCGCGAACTCATCGAGATCGCCAAGGATCAGTTCTACGTGATCGGCCTCGCGTCCAGCCCGCCCGGCTACGGCATCGTGAAGAATACCTTCCACAACGTCCCCGAATCGATGCCCGGCTCGTGGAATTATCCCACCCCCGCGCCGACGCATCCGGAGCAGTATTGGATTGAACAGTAGGCAGTAATCAGTAGGTCAGTAATCAGTAGGTCAGTTACCGACTACTGATTACTGACCATTGATCACTGGTCACTGGTCACTGTTATTAGAAAAACGGAGAACACATGCTCGGCTTTATCGTCCGCCGCTCGCTCTACATGATTCCGACGCTGATCGCGATTTCGCTGGTGGCGTTTATCATCATTCAGCTGCCCCCCGGCGACTACCTGACGACCATGGTGGCGTCGCTGGCCTCGCAGGGCGAGGATGTGGACCCCGCGGCCCTGCAGGCGCTGGAGCAGCGCTACGGCCTGGGGCAGCCGATCTACGTCCAGTATTGGAAGTGGATTTCGGGCATTCTCTTCCGCGGCGACTACGGCCAATCCTTCTCCTGGAACATGCCCGTCTCCAGCCTGATCTGGGGTCGGCTGTCGCTGACGCTGATCATCTCGGTGACGAGCCTGCTCTTTGTATGGGCCGTGGCCTTCCCCACGGGCATCTACTCCGCCGTCCGCCAATATTCGATTGGCGACTACTTCGCCACCTTCTTTGGCTTTATCGGCCTGGCAACGCCCAACTTCCTGCTCGCGCTGATCTTGATGTGGGTTTCGTTTCGCTACTTCAACCAGAGCGTGGGCGGCCTCTTTTCCCCCGAATACCAGCAGGCGCCCTGGAGCTGGGGCAAAGTGGTGGATCTCTTCGCCCACATGTGGATTCCCGTGATCATCATCGGCACGGCGGGCACGGCGGGGCTGATCCGCATCATGCGCGCCAACCTGCTGGATGAGCTGCACAAGCCCTACGTCACCACCGCGCGCGCCAAGGGGCTGCCGGAGTGGCGCGTCATCCTCAAATACCCGGTGCGCGTCGCGCTCAACCCCTTTATCAGCACGGTGGGCTGGGTGCTGCCGGAACTGATTTCGGGCGCGACGATTGTCGCCATTGTGCTCAGCCTGCCCACGGCGGGCCCGCTGCTGCTGCGCGCGCTTCTCTCACAGGATATGTACCTGGCCGCCAGCTTTATCCTGATTTTGAGCGTACTCACCGTAATCGGCACGCTGATTTCGGATTTGCTGCTGGCGTGGCTGGATCCGCGCATTCGGTTGGAGTAGTTTGTGCATTCGATTAGGTTCCGTTGACATTTTGCTAAATGAGCTTGGGGGGAGGTGGAGCGCCCCCATCCCCAGCCCTTCCCCCACGCGTGGGGGAAGGGAGCCTCTTCCTCCCCTCTCCCAGGATGGGAGAGGGGCCGGGGGTGAGGGCCAATTCTCAAATGTCAACGGAACCTAGAATCAACGTAGAGATACAATTTAACGCAAAGGCGCGGAGGCGCAAGGGAGAGGTCTCGCAGACTGATTTGGTTGGTGGTGATTGACAGTGCCTGTCAATAATGGCTCACCCTAGTCTCACGTCAGGTGTGATTTCGCAGATTTGTAGGCGCTGCGACTAAGAATTTCTACGAGACAGCAAAGGTCAGCGAAAGCGTCAAACTTTGTCACTCCCGCGAAGGCGCAATGGCGTTAAGTTAAGCAATCTGGTTCCCACGCAGAGCGTGGAACGAGTAACCCTTAACTTAACGCTAATCCAAGGTTACAAATATACCATGGCTGATTGTGATGGAGGTGCGTCGCACATCCAACATGGCTTATCCCGGTATAGTTGATTTCCTGGAATAGCCTAACGCCTTTGCGCGAAGGCGGGAATGACAGACTACCTCGTCTCTGATCTGCCTGCCTTTTGGCTGAACTGCACCGAGGCAAGTCAAGGTCATTTCTTTGCGTTTGCTCACCGCCTTTTTCCGTCGCTTATATCCACGCAATAGCTACAAACCCTACCAACACCTCCGCGCCTCCGCGTTGAAATTTTTAATTTTCGAGGATTGTCAATGGCTACCGACGTTCGACCCGTCACCCACCCGCGTTCTACGGCCGATGCGCCTGTACTGGAATCGCCCACGCCTGAAACGGAATCGGAGGCGACGCCCGAGATTTCCGAGCAGGAAGGCACCATCTCCGTTGCCTCGCAGTGGCGGCTGATGTGGTGGAAATTCCGCAAACACAAGCTGGCCATGCTCGGCGCCGTCGTCACGATTTTGATCTACTTGATCGCGATCTTTGCCGAGTTTCTCGCGCCCTTCGTGCCCGGTGCCGTCAGCGTCAGCTACACCTATGCGCCGCCGCAGCCGCTGCATTTCTTTGAGGAGACGGCGGAAGGTCGCCGCTTTAACCCCTACGTCAACGGCTACAAAGTCGAGATCGACCAGGAGGCGCTGCGCCGCACCTTTGTGGTGGACGAGGAATCCAAAATCTACGTGGATTTGTTTACGCGCGGCACGCCCTACAAGATGTGGGGGCTCTTTGAGACGGACCTGCACCTGATTGGCCCGGCGGAGGACGACGCCACGCCCACGCATATTACCACGCCGATGTATCTGCTGGGCGCGGACAGGCTGGGGCGCGACTTGCTCAGCAGCTTTATTTACGGCGCGCGCGTTTCGCTCTCAATCGGGCTGATCGGCGTCTTTGTGAGCCTGCTGTTGGGCATTGGCTTTGGCGGCGTTTCCGGCTTCTACGGCGGCGTGATCGACAACGCGATCCAGCGCGTGATCGAATTTATCCGCTCCATCCCCACCATCCCGCTCTGGCTGGGCCTGGCCGCCGCGCTGCCTTCGGGGTGGACGACGCTGCAAATCTACTTTGCCATCACCATCATCTTGGCGCTGCTCAGCTGGACGGGGCTGGCGAGAGTGGTGCGCGGGCGCTTCCTCTCGATGCGCACGGAGGATTTTGTGCTGGCCGCGCGGCTGGACGGTTCGCCCGAAATGCGCACGATCTGGAAGCACATGGTTCCCTCCTTCTTTAGCCACATTATCGCCTCGCTCACGCTGGCGATTCCCGGCATTATCCTGGCCGAAACCGCGCTCAGCTTCCTGGGCCTCGGTCTGCGCCGCCCCGTCGTCAGCTGGGGCGTGCTCTTGCAGGAAGCGCAAAACGTCAGCACCGTGGCGCTCTACCCCTGGCTCCTGCTGCCCGCCATCGGCGTGATCGTGACCGTGCTGGCCTTTAACTTCCTGGGCGATGGGCTGCGGGATGCGGCCGATCCGTATAATTGAGTACTGCTTATTGCTTATTGCTTGTCTCGTCTGCTTGCCTGGGGGCGATGAGCAGTGAGGTCTCGCTTTTCAGCAAACGCAACAAGCAACCCTGGAGGCGATGGACAACAAGGCCTCATAATTTAACGAACGCAGTAAGCAATAAGCAGTAAGCACTAAAAACTATATTTGTAAATTTCTCGAGCCTACGTACCCCATGTCAAACGACCTCCTCCTCCAAGTTAAAAATCTCAAGACCCACTTCTTCCTCGATGAAGGCGTCATTCAGGCCGTCGACGGCGTCGATTTTGACGTGTACCGCAACAAGACGCTCTGCATCGTGGGCGAATCGGGCTGCGGCAAGAGCGTGACGGCGCGCTCGATTTTGCAGATCGTGGACCGTCCCGGTCGCATTGTCGAGGGCGAGATCAACTTTCACCGCCGCACGGGAAGCAACGGCAGCACCAGCGACGAAATCATCGATCTCGCCGCGCTCGATCCGCGTGGCCGCGCCATCCGCGACATCCGCGGCAAGGACATTTCGATGATCTTCCAGGAGCCGATGACCTCGCTCAGCCCCATTCACACCGTGGGCAACCAGATCATGGAGTCGATTCTGCTGCACTTGGGGACGACCAAGCAGGAGGCCCGCGAGCGCGCCATCGAACTGCTGCGGCGCGTCGGCCTGCCCAAGCCGGAGGACCGCGTCGACAACTACCCCTTCCAGCTCTCCGGCGGCATGAGGCAGCGCGTGATGATCGCCATGGCGCTGGCCTGCAACCCCTCGCTGCTCATCGCCGACGAGCCAACCACGGCGGTCGACGTGACGACGCAGTCGCAAATTTTAGAGCTGCTGATCGAGCTGCAGGAAGAATTTGGCATGGCCATCGTGCTGATCACGCACGACTTGGGCGTGGTGGCCGAAATGGCGGACGATGTAGTGGTGATGTACCTGGGCCGCATTGCCGAGCGCGGCGATGTCGACACAATTTTTCACGATCCCCAACATCCCTACACGCGGGCGCTGCTGCGCTCGATTCCCCAGCTGGGCACGGGCCGGCGCGAGCGCCTGGAAACCATCCGCGGCATGATCCCCGACCCGTACAGCCACCCGTCCGGCTGCCTCTTCCACACCCGCTGTGAAAAATTCATGCCCGGCAAGTGCAACCGCATCGTCCCCACCCGCGTGGATTTGCCCAACGGCAGCGACGTGCGCTGCCTGCTTTACGGCGGCGAGGGGGTGGAACCGGAGCGGGAGCTGGCGGTGGCGCGCTGAAGCTGGGTGAATGGGCTAGATTTCACCCCCTCCCAGCCTCCCCCAACTTGGGGGAGGAGCCGATCCTTCGTCTGACCAGTCGCGGCCCCCTCCCCAAGCTGGGGAGGGATGGGGAGGGGTAAAACGACGGCATTAGAAGCGATATTGATAACCAGAGGAGAAAACCCCATGTTAACTCAATCCCAAAAGCGCGAATTCGCCGAGGAAGGCTACCTCAAAATTCCCGGCGTCATCCCCCAAATTATGATCGAGCGGGCGCGGCACGCCGTGCTGCACTCCATCGGCCACGTCGGCCTTGGCGGCGAGGATATGGCGAACAACCGCTCGGCCTTTTTCTGCGCCGAGCTGCTGGATGCGCCGGTGATTCTCGATCTCTACAACAAAACGCCCGTGATCCCCATCGCCGAATCGCTGATGGGCGAGGGCAACGTGCTGCCGGTGACGAAGGCCAAGCCCTACCCGCGCTTCCCGCTGCCGCTGGGCGAGGAAGCGCCCACCCCGCGCGGCCACATGGACGGCATCGGCAGCGGCGGCAACGGCATGGCCAAGGGTGTCTACCGCCGCGGCTTCACGGCCTTTGCCGTGATCTACCTGGCCGATGTGCTCAAGCCCAACGCCGGTAATTTTACCGTGTGGCCCAAATCGCACCGCACGCTGGAAAACTACTTTCAGCAACACGGCCACGAAGTCTTAACCAATGGGATGCCGAAGATCGACTATCCGGAGGAGCCGGTGATGGTGACGGCCAAAGCGGGCGACCTGATCCTGGCCCATCACCAGATTTTCCACACCGGCGGCCCCAACGCCTCGCCCGATGTGCGCCTCGCCGTGATCACGCGGCTGGTTCACAAAGATGTTGAGGGGCACGAATACGACGCCTACACGGACATTTGGCGCGAGTGGCCGGGCGTCCAGCCGCTGCTCAACGGCTCGACAAACGGAACGGGCATTCACAGAGAAAAGGTTGCAAGCTAAGATGGCATCTCCTTCCACTTCCCCACGCTCCACAACCCAACCCACCAACGGCACACAGCCCGCGGGCATGGCGGCGGACGCGATTCTGGACGTGCGCGACTTGCAGATGTGGTTCCCCATTCAGAAGGGCTTTCTGCGCCGCACCGTCGGCCACGTCAAGGCCGTGGACGGCATCGACTTTGCCGTGCGGCGGGGCGAGACGCTGGGGCTGGTCGGCGAATCGGGCTGCGGCAAGACGACGGCCGGTCGCTGCATTCTGCGCGCCTACGACCCCACGGGCGGGCAGATTCTCTACCGCAACAAAAAGGGCGAGGTGGTCGATCTCGCCCCGCTGGATGAGAGCGAGCTCAAGCCCTATCGCCAGCAGATTCGCATGGTCTTCCAAGATCCGCACGCCTCGCTCAACCCGCGCATGCCCGTGCTGGACATCGTGGGCGACCCGCTCAAGATCAACAAGGTGGCGACGGGCAAGGCGCTGGAGGATCGCGTCGCCGAGCTGCTGCGCAAAGTGGGATTGCGGCCGGAGCACATGCGCCGCTACCCCCACTCCTTTAGCGGCGGCCAGCGCCAGCGCATCGGCATCGCCCGCGCGCTGGCCCTCGATCCGCGCCTGATCGTCGCCGACGAGGCCGTCTCCGCGCTGGACGTTTCGGTGCGCGCCCAGATTCTCAACCTGATGCAGGATTTGCAGGAGGAGTTTCAGCTGACCTACCTCTTTGTTTCGCACGATCTCAGCGTCATTGAATACCTCTGCAACCGTGTGGTGGTGATGTACGTGGGCAACATCGTCGAGGTGGCAAAGACGGATGAGCTCTTTGGCAACCCACAGCATCCCTACACCGAAGCGCTGCTCTCCGCCGTACCCAAGCCCGATCCGCGGCTGCGCGAGCACAAGACACGCATCGTGCTCGAGGGCGAAGTCGCCGACCCGGCCAACCCGCCCAGCGGCTGCTACTTCCACCCCCGCTGCCGCTACAGCGACGGCTCGCGCTGCGTCCACGAACGGCCCCCGCTGCGCAAGGTGGGCGACGATCACCAGGTGGCCTGTCACTACGCGGAGGAGCTGGATCTCAAAGGCGTGCGCGCGCCGGGGATGGTGGGGTAACGCAGCGCGGCATGATTAAAAGATAATTCGTCGACCAGGAAATTTAACGCAAAAGCGCAAAGACGCAAGGGGGAATTGGGAAATGCCGTGGTTGGATGAGGACTATGCCAACTCGTCAACAACATCGCTAAACCCAACCGGCCCTTTTTACAGGACAAGCTCTTTGCGCCTTTGCGTTAAAATTTGCTAGCCTTCACAAACTCGTTAGGAAATCCATGTCCGAACAAGTTACCCACTACGCCGTCAACGACGATGTGCGCCTTTTGGCGCTGCATTCGCCGCGCATCAACGACACCTTTAAGCAGGTGCTGCGCGATAACCACGAGGAGATGCGGCTGGGGGCGCTGGTGCGCCGCTCGGAAAAGTTTGCGGGCCCGCTAATCAAGGCGCTGCACGACCGCTGGGATAATCGCCGTAATGACGACCCCGGCAAGCTGGCCTTCTGCCTCGGCACGCTCACCCACCGCGCCGCCGACCGCATGATGAAGCCGGTCTTCGTCTCGCAGATTAAGGGCAGCGAGCACGACCGGCTCGCCATCTCGATTGCCCACGATATTTTCCTCTTCAACAAAGTTTACGGCGGTGGCAGCGAAGCGCCCTTTGTCGAGCAGCAGTTTACCGACACGCTCAGCTTCCCCCAGGCGCCCGGCCTCGACTGGGCGACCGTCGAGATGATTTTCCAAACCATGTTCCAGCGCGCCATGCTTGGCTCGCACACGCTCAAGCCGGACGATGCGCGCCCGGACGAGTGCCTCAGCGACCTCTTTAGCGCCGTCCAAAACATGCGCATCGACCTGCAGCGCTACCACCGGACGCTCACCGACCCCGATCACGACATTATCGAGCGCGCCCTCGATCAGGTGAAATTTTACAGCGAAGACGACGGCATCATCGCCCTGGCGCGCGACTTGCGCAACGGCGGCAGCGTGGAGAGCGACGAAGCGTTCAAGCGCCGCAGCTATCTGCACGACCGGCCCAGCCTCTACGCGCGGGCGCTCTCGATGGCGTACGGCTACGTCCAGGTCGCCAGCGAATTTTGGCTGGGCGAAGTGCGCGAGGAGTTGTTTCAGGACGCGATTACGCGCTGAATGGAAGAGTGTAAACACGGATGGGAGGGGCGCGGGTAGATTATTGCTTAGTGCTTATTGCATATCAGTTGGTTCGTTGGGGGCGACTTTGGGTATTTGCCGGTCAATGTGCCAAACACAGAACGACGTTCCCCACTCAACAAGCAGTAAGCAGTAAGCAGCAAGCAGTAAGCAACCCCTACCTGTGTAAACTTCTGCGAAGACCCATGCAACAACGCACAACTCGCCAAACGACCTCGCTCGTGCTGCGCTACGTGGTATGCTACGTCCTGTGGCTGGTGCTGGCGGCGCTGGCGCTGTGGCTGATGCTGCAGCTGCGTATTAATCTCATCGACACCATCATCTTTTTTGATTGGGGGCCGTGGGTCATGGGCGCGCTGGATAAGTTTGGCATTTTGCTGCTGGGCGTGGGCTGGCTGATCTTCGTGCTTTTCGCCGAGCACTACCTACGGCAAGGCGTCGAGCAGGAACGGCTCTTTCCGCGTGCCGCGCGCGTGGCCGTCTGGGTAGGCGTGCCGCTGCTGCTTTCTTACGGGCTGCAAGTGGTGATGCTGCGGCTGTAGGGGCACGCCATGGCGTGCCCACAGCCGTACCCGTGCGCTATCGCTTATCAATCCGTTCCCCAAAATCCGTTGACCGCTTTCCCGCTGCTTCCCAAATCGTCATCAATTTGCATTCTTCAAATCCAAAGGAGGCTCCCATGCAGAAACAAAACAAACGGCTGCTCTGGCTCGCGCTGCTGCTGATCGGCTCGCTGATCGCAGCCTGCGCCAGCGCCCCGGTCGAAGCGCCCGCCGCCCCTGCCCCCGCCGATGCAGAAATCACCGACACGACTGACAGCAGTGAAGCGCCCGCGCTGGCGGCGCTGGCCGAAGCGGGCGAGCTGCCGCCGCTGGCGGAGCGGCTGCCGCTAAACCCCAAGGTCGTCACCCCGCATGAGGAACTGGGGCGCTATGGCGGCACGTGGCGCATGGGCCTGCGCGGCGGGGACGACGACGCGCTGCTCTACCGCACCATCGGCTATGAACAGCTCATGCGCTGGAACCTGGACTGGACCGAAATCGAGCCCAATATCGCCGAGAGCGTCGACGTCAACGAGGATGCCACAGAATTTACCTTCCACCTGCGCGAGGGCATGAAGTGGTCCGACGGCGAGCCGCTCACCACCGACGACATCATGTGGTGGTATGAATACGTGCTCTCGGACTCGGAGGTGACGCTTTCGACGCCGAACTTTTTGACCAGCGATGTAGAGGATGAGTCGCAGCTGGCGACGTTCGAGCAGATCGACGACTACACCTTTACCGTCACCTTTGCCCAGCCGAGCGGCATGTTTCTGGCGCAGCTCGCCGCACCGGAAGGGCAGGCGCTGAAGCCGCGCCCGGCCCACTGGCTCCAACAGTTCCACCCGGACTTCAACCCCGATGCCGCCGCGCTGGCGGAAGCAGAAGCGTTTGCGAGCTGGCAAGAGCTGCTGGCCGACCGCAACGACAACGGCAGCTTCTCCCGGTTCGCCGATCAGCCCACTCTCCACGCCTGGCGGATCACCACGGCCTACGGCGCCGCCACGACGCAGGTGGTGGCCGAGCGCAACCCGTACTACTGGAAAGTCGATCCCGAAGGCAGACAGCTCCCCTACATCGACGAAGTTATCTACCAGGTGGGCGATGATGTGAACGTGCTGGTGCTGCAGGCCATGAACGGCGAGATTGACAACCAGGGACGGCACATCGATGACAACGCCAACAAAGCCGTCTATATCGACAACCAGGAAGCAGGCAACTACCACCTCGTCGATCAGTTGGCCGCTGGCAGCAACTGGATGGTGCTCAATCTGAACCTCGTGCATAAGGACTCGGTCAAGCGCGAACTGTTTAGCAACAAAGATTTTCGCATCGCGCTTTCCCACGCCATCAACCGCCAGGAGATCATCGACGGTATTCTGATTGGCGAGGGCACGCCGCACCAGCCCGCGCCCCTGATTGGCACGTCGCTCTACAATGAGCGTCTCGCCACCCAATACACCGAGTATGATCCCGACCTGGCCAACCAGATGCTGGACGAAATCGGCTTGACCGAACGGGACGCCAACGGCTTCCGTCTGGGACCAGACGGCAATCCCTTGTTTATCGAAATTGAGGTGATCGCCGTATCGACTGAACACATTGACGCCTTGGAGCTGATTGAAAGCCAGTGGGCTGAAGTCGGCATCAACATGAACGTCAAAGTTGAAGATCGCAGCCTGTACTTCGAGCGTCATGAGGCCAATGAACACGATGGCTCCGTGTGGGGCGGCGAGGGCGGGCTTGGTTGGGACGTTTACATCTCGCCCAAAAATGTTCTGCCCATGCACAACGCCGGTAGCCGTTTCGCCCTGCCCTGGGCCTTCTGGTTTAACGGCGCACCCAACGCCGAAGAGCCGCCCGCAGAGGTAAAAGCACAGCTGGAGCTCTACCGCCAGGTCATGTCCGTCGCTTCCGACGCGGAACGGGAAGAGCTGATGGCACAGGTGCTGGAAATGGCGGCGGATCAGTTCTATCTAATCGGCATCAGCACGCCGACCTCCGGCTACCGCATCGTCAGCAACCGGATGCACAACGTGCCCGTGATGGTCGGCTCCTGGACCTGGCCCACGCCTGGGCCTTCCAGCCCAGAGCAGTACTTCTTCGAGCAGTAGGGAAGATTTACGATTTTGGATTTACGATTCGCAGGGATGCATCCTGGATTTTTGGCGAAATGCCTGCGGGGTCGACCTCCGGGAGATGACTACACGCGGCAAGGTGTACCTGTTTGCCTCGAGTCACCTCCCGGAGGTCTTATCTTACCCTTTTTTGGCACACCTGTTCGCAGGATAATTCCCCGTGAGTCGAGAACCACAATCGTAAATCCAAAATCTAAAATCGTAAATCCACCATGCCCACCCGCCCCAACGTCCTCATCCTCACCAGCCACGACACGGGGCGCCACCTTGGCTGCTACGGCGTCGACACCGTGCAGACGCCGCACCTTGATGCGCTGGCAGCTGACGGCGTGCGCGCCACCAACTACTTCACCGCCGTGCCCGTGTGCAGCCCCAGCCGCGGCGTCATGCTGACGGGGCGCTACCCCCAGAGCAATGGGCTGATGGGGCTGACGCACGCGCCGTGGGACTGGTCGCTCAACGAGGGCGAGCGCCACCTGTCGCATATTCTGTACGACGCGGGCTACCACACCGCGCTCTTTGGCCTGCAGCACGAAGCATCCGATATTGAGACGCTCGGCTTTGAAGCCACCCATGCCCAGCGCAGAGCCGACGGTCGCCGTGCCGACGCGCTGACCGTTGCCAACGCCACGGCGGATTTCTTGCGTGAGCACAGCGAATCACAGCAGCCCTTTTACGCCCAAATCGGCCTCTTTGAAACGCACCGCCCCTTCGACTTTGGCGGCGTCGAGCCGGACGACAGCCTGGGCGTCCACGTGCCGCCCTACCTGGAGCCGACGGCGGCCACCATTGCCGATCTCGCGCATCTACAGGGCGCGGTGCGACGCGTGGATGAGGCGGTCGGCATCGTTTTGAAGGCGCTGGAGGAAAGCGGCCTCGACCAAAACACCATCGTCGTCTTCACCGTCGATCACGGCATCGAATTTCCGCGCGCCAAGTGGTTCTGCTACGAAGCGGGTATCGAAATTGCGTTCATCGTGCGCTGGCCACAGGGCGAGATCGCGGGCGGGCGCCGCTGCGACTGGCTGCTCAGCAACGTCGATTTTCTACCCACGCTGCTGGAGTTGATCGACGTGCCGATTCCCGGCAACGTCGAGGGGCGCAGCTTTGCCGCCGCCTTCCGCGACGAGCACGCCATCCCCACTCGCGACGCCATCTTTGGCCTCTTCCAGAGCAAAGAAATTCGCTACGTGCGCACGGATCGCTACAAGCTGATTCGCAACTTCCAGGCGCGTCGCCTGCTGCCCGTGCCCATCGACGCGGGCAACCCGCCTCACCTGAGCACGAAGTTTGCGAAGTGCCCGGTCGTGCAGCTCTTTGATTTAGAAAATGACCCACTGGAGCAAAATAACCTTGCCGACGACCCGGCGCACGCCGAGATTTTTGCTGAATTGGATGATAGCCTATGGCAGTGGCTGGAGCAGATGAATGATCCTATTCTGAGCGGCCCCACCTCAACGCCGTACTATCACGAGGCTATTGCGGCCTATCGGCAGAGATAGCCGAGGCGCTACAGCGCCTACAGTAAACAGAAAGGAATTCCAAATGAACGCAACCAAACCTTTTGCCGTCGACCGCGACCAGGGCGGCGAGTACCCCGAATGGCTCTACAGTTATGCGGCGGTTCAGCAGGAGGGCGTCGCCGGGCTGGATGGCGTAACCGATGCGGATGTCGCGCGTTTTCACGAGCAGGGCTACCTCGTGATCCGCAACGCCTTTACGCCGGAGGAAGTCGCCGACGGCCTGCAGGGGCTGCTCGACCTGATTGCGGGCAAGCGACCAGACTTCACCGGCCTCCAGTTCGAGAGCGTCGTCGCCGATCGCATCGATGAGCTGTCGCTGGCGGAGCGGCAGGATTCGGTGCGCAAGCTCATGTGGTTTGTCAACTACGACGAGCGGCTCAAGGCGCTGGCGGCCCATCCCAAGCTGCTGGCCGTGCTGCGCCGAATTATCGGCAGCGACGACCTGACCATGTTTCAAGACATGGGGCTGATCAAGCCGCCGCACATCGGGCGCGAAAAGCCGTGGCACCAGGACATGGCCTACTTCAACGTGCCCATCGACACGGTGGTCGCTGGCGTCTGGCTCGCCTTTGATCCGGTCGACGCGTCCAACGGCTGCATGATGATGCAGCCGGGCAGCCACTGCCAGGGGCCACACGTCCACTTCCGCCGCCGCGACTGGCAAATCTGCGATACAGATGTCGCGCGCGACGCCGCCGTCGCCATCCCCATGGAGCCGGGCGATGCGCTGATCTTTCACGGCTTAATTCACCACGGCACGCCCGCCAACCGCACCGATCGCCGCCGCCGCGCCGTTCAATATCACTATCGCCCCGCCGCCACGGAAGATATGGGGCAAGAATACCGGCTCTCGTTCTTTGGCAGCGAGGGTAAGGACGTGGAGTGTTAAATAAATGACCCGAAAGCTAATCGATCTCACCCGCGTTATCGAGCCCACCGGCCCCGATGCCGCGCGCAAGTTCGTCGTCCACATTCACGATGCGCTACACGAAGTGCCCGGCAAGGAACGACCGGAAGGGGAGTGGTACGTGATGTCCGACGTGGAAATGATGAACCACGTGGGCACGCACATAGAGACGCCCTTTCACTGCCTCAAGGAGGGGGCGGATTTGTCACAAATTGGGCTCGACCAGGTGGTTGGCGAGGCGGTGATTCTCGATTTGAGCCAGGTCGAAGCCGAGGGCGGCGTCACGCTGGAGCAGGTGCAGGCAGCAGCGAAGCAAGCGGGCGGCATCCGCAGCGGCGACATCGTCTTTGGCCGCATGGGGCCGACGCGCTACTTTTCGACCGAGGGGCTGCGCTGGCTCGTCGAGCAGGGCATCAAGCTCATGGGCGTCGACTCCGGCGGCGTTGAGCTGGCGCACGACACCACGCACGCCAACGTCAACCACCTGCTGCTCTTTCGCAACAACATCCCGCTGATCGAGAACCTGGCCCACCTTGACCAGCTTTCTCAGAGTCGCGTGCAGGTCTACGCCCTGCCCGTGCCCGTGAAGGGGCTGGACGCGATTCCGTTGCGCGTGGTGGCGGTGGAGGAAGCGTAGCTCGTTCCCATGCTCCGCGTGGGAATGCCTTCTTCGATGCTCTGCGTCGCCGCTCGACCAATGAAACAATGCAGTAACCGCCGTAGATCACATATGCTCCGCTATGTGACAACCGTTGTCACTCCTTGACAGGCCAAATAACAAACCAGTTCGACTGATGTTCAGGTTAGGCAATCCAAGTCCGTCACGTAGCGGAGCATACGTGACCTACGAATGGCAAATCATGCCCCACCTCCATTATCTCCCCGACCACCCCGTCACCATCGATTCACTCGACGTTCTGCGCCGCGACCAGACGCTGCTCGTCCGCGCCCGCACGAGCGATGGCGTCGAGGGCTACGGCCACGGCAACCCGCGCCTCAATTTCACGCTGCCCATCCTGCGCGAACTGGTGCTGCCCTTCTTCGTGGGCAAAGATGTGCGCGACCTGCCCACGCTCGTGCACGATGTCTACACCCATCGCAAAAACTACAAGCTGGCCGGGCTGGCCTTCTGGCAAAGCGTCGCCCCCGTGGAGTTTGCGATTTTGGATGCGCTGGGCAAAACCGTCGGCCAGCCGGTCGGCGCGCTGCTGGGCGAGGTGATCCGCACGCAGATTCCCATCTACCTCTCCAGCACCACGCGCGAAACCACGCCGCATGCGGAGGTCGAGCGCTTGCAGCAGCGGCTGGCCGAGACAGGCGCGCGCGCCGTCAAGTTCAAGATCGGCGGGCGCATGAGCGACAACGCCGACGCCTTCCCCGGTCGCACGGACGAGCTCGTGCCGCTGGCGCGCCAAACGCTGGGCGACGAGATCGCCATCTATGTCGACGCCAACGGCTCCTACGACGCCGCCCACGCCATCGAAATCGGCCGCTTCCTCCAGGAGCACGCCATCGACCTTTTCGAGGAGCCCTGCCCCTTCACCGATTATTTTGAGACGCAGCAGGTCACCGACGCGCTCGACATGCCCGTCTCCGGCGGCGAGCAGGAGACCAACCTGCACCTCTTCCGCTGGATGATCGAGCAGCACGGCGTCGACTGGGTGCAGCCGGACATGAGCTACTGCGGCGGCCTGCTGCGCGCGCTGCAGGTGGCGGAGATGGCGGCGGCGGCGGGGATGCCGATTGTGCCCCACTGCCCCAAGGCCAACCCCGAAGCCGTCGCCCATGCTCCACTTCGCCTCGGTCGCGCCGACGCTCGGCCCCTTCCAGGAGTACGCGATTGCCGGTCCGCCCGTCAATCGCTGGTACACCCCCGATTTTGACGTGCGCGACGGGAAGGTCGCCGTGCCGATGGGTCCGGGGTTGGGGGTAGAATACGATGCAAGTGAATTACAAAAATTCCAGGTGCTCGACTAAAAGCGATGGCCATCAACAACCCGCACGACCGCTTCTTTCGCCAAACCTTTTCCGACCTGATGCTAGCGCGCAGCTTTCTCCAGCACTATCTCCCACCAGAAGTGCTGGCGCTGCTCGATCTCGATGGCCTGACGCTGCGCCAGGAGTCCTACGTCGACGAGGAGCTGCAGGATCACCAGTCGGATTTGCTCTTTGAAGTGCCCTTTGCTGCGCCGCCTGCTGGTAGCGCGTTGCGCATGGACAGAATGCTGCTCTATTTCCTCGTCGAGCACAAGAGCTATCCGGACGAGGAGGTGCTGCTCCAAATGCAGCGCTATCGGCAGAAAATCTGGGATGACCAGCGGCGACAGAACGAGCCGCTGCGTCTAATTGTGCCGCTGATTGTTTACCACGGCCGGACGCGCTGGACCGTGCCCGCGACACTGGCGGATTGGCTACAGGTGCCGCCTGCGCTGCGCCCCTTCACGCCGACCGACCGCTACCTGCTCTACGATTTTTCACGCGAGGGCAGCGAGCAGATCGTTGGCGACGATTTGCTGCGCGCCATTCTGCTGATGTTGCGCCACGTCTTTGGGCGGGATTTGGCGACGTGGCTCGTCGAGATTGTGCAACTGCTGGGACAGGAATCCAGCACGGTGCGGCGCTATTCGTTCTTGCGCGTTGTGCTGCGCTATTCCGTCGAAGGTGGTAGAATAGAGCAGGACCAGATGCGAGCGGCCGTGACGACCGCTTTACCAGAAGGAGAAGAGACCATGGCAACCTGGATTGATGATCTGATTGAACAGGGACACGAACAAGGGCTAGAAAAAGGGCGTGAAGAAGGGCGTGAAGAAGGGCGTGAGAAGGGGCGTGAGGAGGGGCGTGAAGAAGGGGTGGAATTGGCTCGCAAACTGTTGTTGGACATTTTGCGCTATCGCTTTGATGCAGTGCCCGCTGCCGTCGAACAACAGCTCTCTAATCAGCTCTACGACCAGCTGCCAAGGTTGACTAATCTGGCGTTGAGTGCCTCTACCCTCGATGAATTTGCTCGTAACCTAACACAATGACCCTGCTTTTCCCCCCAATTACGCCCAATCAAACGAGTCTGTTCAAAACGAGTTGAACAGACTCGTTTGATTCTGGCTTTGCTAAGTGGAGTTTTCATGTCCGCTCAACCCAACCTCCTCTTCCTGATGACCGACCAGATGCAGGGCCGCGTCCTCGACGCCGGCTCGCCCTGCCTCACGCCCAATTTCGACCGGCTGGCCGCGCGCGGCGTGCGCTTCCGCCGCGCCTACACGCCCAACCCCGTCTGCTCGCCCGCCCGCGCCAGCCTGATGACCGGCCTGCTCCCCACAACCACGGCATGCTTCACGTCGAGCACACGGTCGACGACGACCAGAGCGAGCTGCGCAGCGACCAGCCCCACTGGGCCCAGCGGCTGGACGCGGCAGGCTACCGCACCGGCTACGTTGGCAAGTGGCACGTCGAGCGCAGCAACCACTTGGCGCGCTTTGGCTGGCAGACGCAGGCCGAAGTGCAGGGCAAGATGGTGCCGGAGGGCGCGGGCTATTCGCTGGAGAAATTTATCGAGACGCCGGGCTATCGACGCAGCCGCTTCTACGGCGTCACCGCTGCGCCGATGGCCGAGCGCGGGCTGGGTCGACGGGTGGCGGCGGGGCTGGACTTTTTGGACGAGGCCATGCAAGGGGACGCGCCGTGGTGCTGCTTTGTCAGCGTGCTGGAGCCGCATGACCCGTTTATCTGCGGCGAGGAGGCCTTTGCGCAGTACGACGTCGACGCGCTGCCGCTGCCCGCCTCGCTGGATGACGACCTGGCCGGTCGGCCCGGTCTCTACCGCAAGTCCGCCCGCGTCTTTGCCGACTGGACCGAACGCGAGCACCGCGAAGCCGCCGCCTGCTACTACGCCTCCGTCACCGAGATCGACCAGCAGTTTGCGCGGCTCATCGAGCGCGTCGAGCGGGCGGGGCAGATGGATGACACGATCATCGTGCTCACCTCCGACCACGGCGAACTGCTGGGCGCGCACGGGCTCTACTGTAAGAACGTCCACGCGGGCGAGGAAATCTACAACATCCCGCTGCTGATGGCCGGGCCGGGCATTGCCAAAAATGCGACCACGAGCGCCCGCGTCGGCCTACACGATCTTGCGCAGACCCTGCTCGACCTCGCCGGCTGCGACATCATCGACACCGTCGACTCGCGCTCGTTCGCCACAGTGCTGCAAGACCCCGCTGCCCACGAGAGCGACTTTGCCACCGGCTACGCCGAGTACGAGGGCACGCGCTACCGGTTCACCCAGCGCGTCCTCTGGCAGGACGATTGGAAATTCGTCCACAACGGCTTTGATTTCGACGAGCTTTACAATTTGGCCGACGATCCCCACGAACTGCACAACCTGGTCGATAATCCCGCCCACGCCGACACGCTGCGCGCGCTGACGCAGCAGATGTGGCAAACCATCGAGCGCACCGGCGACCACAGCCTGCTCAACGCCCATTACCCGCCGCTGCGCCTGGCAGCGGTCGGCCCGATGTAACGCGAAGCGCCGCTTCGCGCCCGCTCAACCAACGGAAAAACTCCCCATGCTCCACCAACAATACCCAGCCGACACCATTCCCAACCTGCTCACCCCCCGCGATGCCTACCACCCCCACCCCACGCTCGCCGACCACGACGCCTGGCGCTCCCTCCCTGCTTCGGTGCGGCAGGCGCACGTCGCGCAGGGCGAAGCGCTGCTCGGCTTTGACTATCCCGCCCTGCCCGCCACGCTCTTTCTGCAGTACCAGCGCATCGGCGACCGCGAAAATTTTCAGACGCTTCACTTCCTGCGCCGCGGCGTGATCGCCTCGCTGATCCTGGCCGAGTGCGTGGAAAACGAAGGTCGCTTCCTGGACGACATCGTCAACGGCGTCTGGGCGCTGTGCGAGGAAAGCTTCTGGGGCGTGCCCGCCCACATCGGTCGACAGCGCGCGGGGCGCGGCCTGCCCGACACCAGCGAGCCGATTGTCGACCTTTTTGCCGCCGAAACCAGCAACCTGCTGGCGTGGACGCACTACCTGCTCGGCGAGCGGCTCGACAGTGTCTCACCGCTGGTACGACCGCGCATCGAGACGGAAATCGACCGCCGCATCCTGACGCCGCTGCTCGAGCGCGACGACTTCCACTGGATGGGCTTTCACCTGCGGGGCGACGGGCGGCGCGTCAACAACTGGAACCCGTGGATTTGCTCCAACTGGCTCGCGTCGACGCTGCTGATCGAGCGCGACGAAACGCGTCGCCAGCAGAGCGTGGCCAAGGCCATGCGCACCGTCGACAACTTTATCGACCCCTACCCGCGCGACGGCGGCTGCGACGAGGGGCCGAGCTACTGGAACCGCGCCGGGGCCAGCTTGTTTGACTGCCTCGAACTGCTGCACGGCGCAACCGACGGTGAGATTGACGTCTACGACGAGCCGCTGATCGGCGAGATCGGTCGCTTTATCTACCGCGCCCATATCGCGGACGATAGCTACACCAACTTCGCCGACGCCCCCGCCTTCGTCCAGCCCGATGGCCCGCTGATCTTTCGCTACGGCCAGCGCATCGACGACGCGCCGATGGTCGACTTTGGCGCGTGGATCACGCAGCGGGCCAATCTGCACGCGGTCGGCTACACGGAACATGGCTACTACCGCGCGCTCAACTTTCAGCGCGCCCTGCGCGGCCTCTTTGCGCTGGGCGACATCCCCACCAGTGGCGCACAGCCCCCGCTGCCCCGCGACGTCTGGCTGCCCGACATCGAAGTCGCCATCGCCCGCGATGAGGGCGGCGCGACGAGTGGCTATTTCGTGGCGGCCAAGGGCGGCAACAACCTGGAAAGTCACAACCACAACGACATCGGCACCTTTGTGATTTACGTCGACGGCCAGCCGGTTGTTGTCGACGCGGGCGTGGAAACCTACACGGCCAAGACCTTTAGCGCCGCCCGCTACGAAATTTGGACGATGGTCAGCAGCTACCACACGCTGCTCCCCACGGTCGACGGCGTGCAGCAAGCGCCCGGCGGCGACTTCCGCGCTACAAACGCGGCCCACCGCGCGGACGAAGACAGCGCCCACTTTCAGCTTGACCTGGCGAGCGCCTACCCACCGGAAGCAAAGATGGAAACGTGGCAACGGTCGATTACGTTGAGTCGGGGCACAAATGTGGTGGTGGAAGACGCGTACGAGTTGGGTGACGCGGCCAACGAAATCACCCTGAGCGTGGTAACGCCCTGCGAGGTGAATGTTGATACACCGGGAATGATTCATTTTGAGGCACGCGAATTTCTGGAGGGTCGCACGGCGGGCAGCGGCACGCTCGTTTACAATAGCGGTTTGTTTCGCGCCAGCACCCAACGCATTGCCATCACCGATGCGCGCATGGGCGGCACTTGGGGAGAGTATCTAACGCGTGTGGTGCTCACGGCGGAGCAGCCGCCGCAGCGCGGGTCGCTGCGTTTTGTGTTTGAGCGGTAGGTTGGCGGTACGGGCACGCCATGGCGTGCCCGTACCGCCAACCTACCGCACCCTTTGCGCTCGCAATGTCTCGTCCAGCCAGTGGGCAAACTCCCCTTCTAGCGGCGGCTCCGGCGCTTTGCCGTAGTCCAACTGCAAATCATAGTGGGCCTGGCGGTATAAATCGGCCAGCAGTTGGCCGAGTGCCAGCTCCGGCTCGTCGTCGCCGGGCTGGAGGGGCACGCGGAATGTTGGAATCTCGTCCGTCACGTTGAAGGGGTACAGCTCGGCATTGGGTCGCCCCGGTCGTCGGCTGAGGAGGATGTAATAGTGTGAAGCGGGCGGCGGATTGATGGCAGCGCGCAGCCCCCCGCGCAGCAGGTCGATTTCGACGAGATTCGTCCAGGAAGTAAGTACGTTGAGTCGCTTGGCGGCATAGTCGTCTCGACCCTGGCCCGGCCGCTTGTTGGTAGGCGAGAGCAGCTCGATCACAGTAATCACCCGATCCTCACCCACCGTGCGAATTTCTAGATAGCGCTCACGAATTTCTTCCGACATCGGCGTCTGCACCATTACAGGAGCAGACAGGGTTGCAACGCCACCGCCCGGCTCCAGATGTGGAGACCCCATGATCGCGGCATCTGCGCGGCCAACCAGCGATTGAGCGTCATCAATCGAAATGTATGTGCGCTCTTCGATAGCGACATAGTATTTGGGGGCAACGTGCCCCGCAATGGCAAGCTGCATCGCCACGATGAGCGACGTGTGGACGCCCGGCCAAATCCACGGATGTTCCAAGTACGGGTCCATACCCGGAAAGGGCTTGTTCATTTTCGCCTCCTTTGCGTTTTCGCCAGTTCGCTGTATTGTAAGGGAAGGTGCATCTATCTCACAACCAATACAATTTGTTAACTGTTCAGCCCTCACTCCCAACCCCTCTCCCAGAGTAGAAGAGGGGAGCCGTTCTCTCCGCAGCCACAGAGAGGCTTGGGCAGGAGCCTGAATAGTTACCCAATCTGAAGCAAACGCTTATGAACCCCTCTCAATCGATTCTCGACTATCTCGACGACCAGGACGAAAAGCTGGCCTATCTTGCCCAGGAAATCTGGGATCACCCCGAAGTGGCGCTGGAGGAGACCTTTGCGGCCACCCTGCTTTCGCAGGAGCTGGCGGACGCGGGCTTTACCATCGAGCGCGGGGTGGGGCAGATGGAGACGGCCTTTGTGGCAAGCTGGGGCACGGGCGGGCCGACCATCGGCCTGCTGGGCGAGTACGACGCGCTGCCGGGGCTGTCGCAGGCGCTGTCGGCGGAGCGCGATCCGCTGCAGCCGGACGGGCCGGGCCACGGCTGCGGCCACAATCTCTTTGGTACGGCCTGCCTCGGCGCCGTGCTCGCGCTCAAGCAGGCGATGGAGGCCGAAGGCGTCCCCGGCACGCTGCGCTTCTACGGCTGCCCGGCCGAGGAGACGCTCGTCGGCAAGACCTTTATGGCGCGCGCCGGCCTCTTTGACGATCTCGATGCGGCCCTGAGCTGGCATCCCGGCTCGACCAACGGCACGTGGGCCGGTTCGTCGCTGGCGATGTACTCGTTCAAGGTTAACTTTCACGGCATGGCCTCGCACGCGGGCGTTGCGCCGCACCTGGGCCGCAGCGCGCTCGATGGGGCCATGCTGATGGATGTGGGCGTCAACTACCTGCGCGAGCACATCATCCCCGAAGCAAGGATTCACAGCGTGATCACCAGCGGTGGCCAAGCGCCCAACGTCGTGCCCGCCTACGCGCAGATTTGGTATTTTGTGCGCGCGCCCAAGCGCGATCAAGTCCAGGAGATTTACGAGCGCGTGTTGGACATCGCTAAGGGCGCGGCCTTGATGAGCGGCACGACCCACGAGATCGACTTTGTTACGGGCTGCTCCGAATTGCTTTCCAACCGCGTAATTTCGCGCGTGCTGGAGGAGAAGCTGCAGCAGGTCGACGACCTCTGCTTTACTGACCAAGAGCGCGACTTTGCCCGCCAGCTCCAGAAAACCTTCCCGCCCAACTCCGTCCAGAACGCCTTTGAGCGCGCCCAAAAGGGCACAACGCGCCAGCTCGATCCCGCCCAACTCGACGACCCGCTTTGGGAAGCCGTGCTGCCCCAGGTGGCCGATCCCGGCACGGGTTCCGGCTCGACGGAGGTGGGCGACGTGAGCCAGATTACGCCGACGGGGCAAATCAATACCACCTGCTGGCCGCTGGGCACGCCGCCACACAGCTGGCAGACGGTCGCCGCCTGTGGCTCCAGCATCGGCACCAAGGGGATGATGTTTGCGGCGAAAGGATTGGCGCTGACGGCGCTGGAGCTGTTCACGCGGCCCGATGTGCTCGCCGCCGCCCACGCCGAATTCGAGCAGGACAAGCGGGGCAAGCCCTACGTGTCGCCGCTGCCGGAGGGCGTTGTGCCGCATTAGGGCCTGTCGCCCCGTGCTCATAGACAGCCCCTTGGCATCGTCACTAGAGCGGCGGTTACGTACTTCAAGTGCCGCCTGCGCTATGGTAATGCCCTGGATAGACAAGGCTGCGGCACGCGCAGTCATCCCGTACAGTTTAGGAGGTTTCCCATGAGTGCACCCAGCGATGCACCTGATTTTACACTTGACTTTCACAGCGAAGTCAACAGCCCGGCAGAAAATGAGAAGCTGCGCAACGAGGCCGAAAGCTCCCTGCGCAAGCTGACCAAAGGCCACACGGACATTACCGGCGGCATGGTCACCATCAAAGTGCCCCAGCCCGCCGACCCGCGCGGCACGCCCTCCACTTACAACGTCACCGTAACGGTCTACGTGCGCCCGGAAAATGTGGCCGCCCACGAAGACGCCGACAGCGTGGAGATGGCCCTGCGCCGCGCGCTCAAGGCCGTGGAGCGCCAGGTACGCGAGAAGCGCGACAAGTTGCGCAATTATTAACGCCACGCCAAAGAGAAAGGCCCCGTGCAGTGCACGGGGCCTTTCTCTTTGGCACAGCTTCTGTTTAACCCTCCACAGCCTCATCTTCATCCTGCAGCAGCGGACTTAAATTAAAGGGAAAGGCTGGCTCCTCTGGCGGCACAATCACGCGCAGGGCGCCCGCGCGAATTTCGGCGCGAATCGGAAACTCACCCTCGATCTTATCGCCATCGACGGACATGGCCTGCGGCTTGTCGCCGTCGATGGTGATGCAGCGGCCCGTGTAGTGGCGCACGCCCTCGGCGGGATCAAACTTGGGAATTTTGCGGCGAAAGAAGCTGATCAGCGTACGCGAGACGAGCGCGCCAATCGCCCGCAGGCTTACCCGCTCGACGACCAGCACGTCGATCTGGCGGTCGTCGATGGCGATGTCGGGGTGCATGAGCAGACCGGGCACGCCCGTGCGGGCCGAATTGCAGACACAGCAGTAGACACCTTTCGCCTCGTGCACTTCACCATCCACATCAATTGTGTAGCGTACCACTTCCTGGTCGCGATAGGCGCGCCACGCATTCAGCGCGTAGGCAAAGCGCCCCAGCCGCTCCTTCTCCTCGTCCGGCGTGCCACCCGACAGATCCGCGCCCAACCCAATGCTCAACTGAAGCAAGAAATACTGGTCGTCCGTCGCTCCCTGGGTGATGTCGCCCACGTCGATGTCGCGCACGACCGGCTCGTCCTGGGTGGCGAGGCCTAGCGCGGCCTCCCAGCCGCCGGGAATGCCCAGCTCTTCGGCAAAGACGTTGGCCGTGCCGCCCGGCAGCACAATCAGCGGCACGTGCTCGTCCACCAGCCCAGCTACCGCGCCCACCACCGTGCCATCGCCGCCGTAGACGGCCACCGCATCGGCCCCCGCCTTCACGGCCCGCCGCGCCAGCTCCTCGGCGCGATCGTCCGGGCTGGTTTCGTGCACGGTCCACTCAACGCCGTGCTCGTCGAGCAGCGCGCTAATGGAGTCCATGGGCGGATTGCCGCCGCCGGAGATAGGGTTGATAATCAAATGAATGTTTGAAAATTTCATGAATGACGACCAAGTGTCAGGGTGATTAGTGCCAAGATGATAAGGCGAGGTGCGCGCGGCAGGTTTTGCAGAATTGGTGAGGAATGGCGATAATTTACCACACTCCACTACCAAAGTCCATTACCAAGAACGCGATCCATGCGCCCACTCTTTTCTCGAATTGAACAAACCATCCAGCGCCAAGAAACCGCCGCACTGGTGACGGGAATTCGCGGTCCGGCCCTGGGCCAAAAGCTCTTCATCCAGGCGGACGGTGCGCGCGACGGCACGCTCGGCGACCCCGCGCTGGACGCCCTCGCCGTCGAGCGGGCGCGGGTCGCCATGGGGCAGCAGCAGAGCGAGCGCTTTACCAGCACAACTCAGGGCGAAGAAAGCGAGCTCTTTGTCGACGTGTACGCGCCGCCGCCCCACTTGATTGTTATTGGCGGCGTGCACATTGCGATTCACCTCGTTGCTTTTGCCAACCAGCTGGGCTTCCGCACCACCGTGGTCGACGCGCGCTCCGCCTTTGCTACGCCGGAGCGCTTTCCCCACGTGGACGAGCTGATTATCCAGTGGCCGTCGGACGCGCTGGCGGAGCTCCGCCTTACCTCGTCGACCTACGTCGTGGCCCTAACGCACGACGCCAAGCTGGATGATCCGGCGCTGCTGGTCGCGCTGAACAGCCCGGCACGCTACGTGGGCGCGCTCGGCTCAAAGAAGACGCACGCCAAGCGCATTGTGTCGCTACGCGAATTGGGCGCAACGTCGGAGCAAATCGATCACATCCACGCCCCCATCGGCCTCGACCTCGGCGCGCGGCGACCGGAAGAGATTGCCGTCTCAATTATCGCCGAAATCGTTGCCGTGCGCAATGGAGCGGTTTAGTTAGACACAAACGCTGCCCGGAAGTCTTCCCGCTCTACATCCAGCGACCACCGCTCGCCCGCGACCATGCCCGCCGCCGCCGCCCCAATCGCGTCCGACGATTTGGCCGCCGCGCCACAGCCGCCCGTCGCCACAAAGACGTGCTCGTCGATCTGATCCACGTAAGGGCGACCGTGCGCCGTGTACGTCACCACGCAGGGCTTGACGCGCCAGCCGTCGTCGGCCCTGCCTCCGTTCGCTTGCCGCGGCGAGACGCGCAGCCCCGGCAGCATGTCGCAGAGAACGCGCCGGGCCAGGTCGCGCTGCTGGCTAAGCTGCTCGGCGTCGACTTCGCGGCGGAACCAGCGCTTGACCTCGTCCACGGAGGCGGCCCAGCGCGGCGCAGCCAGCGTCGCGCCGATTTTGACGTAGCGGTGGCCGTCCGGGTAGCGGATGGGCGGCAGTGCGTAGATCGAGTGCAGCCCGGCATAGCCCTGGGTGCGGTAGATGATGGAGGGCATGGCGGCGAGCCGCTGTGCCTCGTGCTCGTCCAGCCGCGCCAGCAGCACGGAGATCAGCCGCGGTCGCAGATCGAGCGCGGGCAGGCCGAGCGCGGGCAGCAGCCCGTTGGTGAAGCCGCCGCCGGAGAGCAGCAGCCGCTCGGCTTGGACTTCACCAGCCGTCGTCTCCGCGACGAGGCCTCCGCTGCCGGGCCGCAGCACCGTCGCCTCGGCGCGGATAATGGCCGCGCCCTGCTGCTGGGCCACGGCAAGCTGGGCGCGCACCAACTCGCGCGGGTTGACGTAACCGGCGTCGGCCGTCTCCCAAACGGCGGCCGACGAAGCCGGGAAGTCAAAAAAGGGAAAGCGCTCGCCAAGCTGCGGCTGCGCGAGCTGTTCGATCTGCGCCCCCTGCGCGCGGCCCGCGGCCAGCGACTGCGCCAGCGTGTCGTCGGGTTGATCGGGGTCGGCGGAGAGGCGCAGACAGCCGGCGGCGTGGTGGAAGCGTACGCCGCTGGCGCGCTCGATGGCTGGATATTGCGCAATCGAGCGCCGAGCCAGCTCGGCCCACGCCGGATCGGGGTCGACGAGGCGGGTGATGCGGCCCTGATCGTAATGGCTGGCAAAGACGCCGTCGTGGCTGGCATAGTCGGTCGGCTCCGTTGGGGCCAGGACGGCGATGCGCCGGCCGCTTTGCGCGAGATAGCGGGCGGCAGCAGCGCCAATCAGCCCGCCACCGATGATGAGGGTGTCAAACATCTTATTCTCTTTTCAACAGATGCTTCTGCAGCTTGCCCATTGCGTTGCGCGGCAGCGATTCGACGCGGTGAAAGGTGCGCGGCACTTTGAAGCTGGCCAGCTGCCCCTTGCAGTAGCCCACCAGCGCCTCTTCGTCAACCGGCCCCGTGCAAACCAAATGCGCCACGGGCACTTCGCCCCACTCCGGATGGGGCGCGCCCACCACGGCGGCCTCCTCCACGCCGGGCCAGGTGACCAGCAGCTCCTCGATTTCGCGCGGGTAGATGTTGAAGCCGCCGCTGATAATCAGCTCGTGCCGTCTGCCCAGCAGCGTGACGTAACCCGTCGACGGCTCCTGCCGGGCGAGATCGCCCGTGTGAAACCAGCGCTGGCCCAGCGCATCGTGGCTAAAGGAGGCAGTCGTCTTTTCCGGCGCGCGCCAGTAGCCAGCAAAGACGTTGCTGCCGCGCACGAGCAGTTCGCCCTCCTCACCCGGCTCCACGTCGACCAGCGAATCATCGTCCGCTGGCTTGACGATGCGGGCGGAGACGCCGGGCAGCGGCACGCCCACGCTGCCCGGCACGCGCGGCCCGGCGTAGAGGTTGCTAAAGTTCATGCCCGTCTCCGTCATGCCGTAGCGTTCGAGGATTTGGTGGCCCGTCAAGGCCTCGAAATCGGCGTGCGTCTCGGCGGCCAGCGGCGCGCTGCCGGAGCAGAAGAGACGCATGTGAGCGAGATCAAGGTCGCCCGCCCCGCTGCGGCGGCGCAGCTCATCGACCAGCCGCACGTAAATGGTCGGCACGGCGAAGAAGAGCGTGGGCGCGCCCGCTAGCGAATCAACGGCGAGCAGATCGTCGGTGGTGTTCTGTAAATCAAATTTTTCGCGCAGCAGCGTGGTCGCGCCGGCGGCCAGCGCACAGTGCAGGCCGACGATAAAGCCGTGCGTGTGAAAGAGGGGCAGGCAGAGCAGCAGCCGGTCGTCCGCCCGCCAAGCCCAGGCCGCCAGCAGCCCCGTCACCGTGGCGATGACGTTGTTGTGCGTGATCATCGCGCCCTTGCTCTGGCCCGTGGTGCCGGAGGTGTAGAGAATCATCGCCAATTCATCCCCGCCCACGGCAACCGGCTGCCACGCAGCGGCCTCTCCCTGCCACGCCTCGATCTCCTCCACCCACAGCACATCATCCAGCTTGCCCACCGCGTCGACTTCGTCCAAAACTGCTTGCTGCGCCCGCTCGGCAATCAGCAGCCGCGGCTCGCTGTCGTGCAGAATGTGGGTGATTTCGCGGCGTCGATAGCGCAGATTGATGGGCACGAGCACCGCGCCCGCGTGCAGCAGCGCCAGGTAGGCCACGACAAATTCGGGGCGATTGCTCAGGTAGAAGGCTACGCGATCACCGCGCTGCACGCCGCGCGCCTGGAGGGCGGCGGCGAGTCGTTTGGCCCGCTCGAACAGGTCGGCGTAGGTGAGGGCGTCGCCTTCGTTATGCGTGGGTTCGCTTTGCGTGGAGTCGTGAAAGCGCAGGGCAATTTTGTCCGGCGACTGCTGGCGGGCGATGGCAAAGAGGTCGAGAAGGTTCATGGCAAGCGGCCCGGTGGTTGGCGTGGGGCGAGGATAACTCGCGCGGGGTTGGTGGTGTGGGTCGATTGTAGCAGGAAGGGGGGCGGGGGGCAATTGAGGAGGGTGTATTTTCAGCGTTGGTCGCGTACGGGCACGCCATGGCGTGCCCGTACGCGCCAATATCTTTCGCCTACCGCGCTACCACCGGCAAAAACAACACCGCTGGCTCCGCGACCACGCCGAGCGTGGTCAGCGTCGCATCACTCGCTTTACCCGGCGTGTCCGGATCGTCGGAGAGCAGGTCGATGGTGGCGGTGCTGTTCTCGAAGCGCACGCGGGCCTGGTTGCTCAACACGTTGCGCCCGTCCGTTTCCCCCACCACCAGTTGAAAGCTGAGGTTGATGCGCGCACCCGCAGGCAGCGTCCCCACCGCCACCTCGATGGTGGCATCGCCGGCGGCGTTGCCGCGGGCCACCGTGCCCAAGCTCGTCTGTACGGAGTTGGGCAGCAGCGTCGTCTGTGCGTCGGGGGCGTGAAAGAAGGTAACGTTGCGCGCCGGGGCGTTGCCGCTGTTGATGAGGACGGCGCTAAAGATCAGCGTGTCGCCCGTAGAGACGGTGTCGTCGCGGTCGGCGTCGATGAGAAGCAGATCGCGCAGGCTGAGCGAGACGAGCGGCTCGAAGGTGATGGCCGTGAGCGTCACGTCGGCCTCGCCGGGCTGCAGCGGGTCATCGCTGAGGACGGGCGGCAGCTCGTTGCTGAGAATTGTGGCTTGGTTGCTGATCGCCAACGTACCAAGGGGCTGAGGAGTTTCAATCACCACGCGAAAGCTGATGGTCGCTGTACCGCGGGGGGCCAGCGCGCCCAGCATCGCCTCGATGCGGCTGCCGCTGGTGGATAGCTCGCCACCGCTGCTCTGCACCGTGCCCGGCACAAGCGCCACCCCCTCGCCCAGCACATCCTCCACCGTCACGCCCGTAGCGGTGACGTTGCCGTCGTTGCGCACCTGAATTTCGTAGAGCACTACGTCGCCCGGCGAGGCAAAGCCGTTGGCGTCCGCGTCGGTGAAGAGCAGGTCGCGCTTGGTGGCGCTCAGCAGCGGTTCGAGCAGCAGCTGCTCCACCGTTGGATCGTCGACATTGGCCGTGGTGGGGTCGTCCGTGAGCGCTTCGGCCAGGTTGTCGGCGCGCACCGTGCCCTGGTTGGCGATGCGCCGGGTGCTCTGGCGCAGCTGCGGGCTGACGATCACGTCGAAGGCGACAACGGCGCTGTCGCCGCCCGCCAGCGTGCCCAGGTTTACAATCACGCTCGCATCGCCCGGCGCATTGCCCTGCACCACCGCGCCCGCATCCGTCGCCACGCTGCCGGCGACGAGCGCCGTATTGCGGTCCGGCGTGTCAAGCAGGCGCACGCCCGTGGCCGCGGCCCCGCCCTGGTTCTCCACCACAATCGTGTAGCGCAGCCCGTCCCCCGCGCCGACGAGACCGTCGCCGTCGCGGTCATCGAGTGCACTGGTCTTGAAGGCCTCGAGCAGCGCCACCTGCGCCAGCGGCGTCTGCGTGGCGTCGTTGGTTTCGGTGGTGTCGGGGTCGTCGCTCTGCACGGCGGGAAAGTTGTCGCCGGTGAGCGTGGCCTGGTTGGCGATGCGCGTCACCTCCTCCGGCAGCGTCTCGTCCACGCGCACGGCAAAGCGCACGGTGGCGTCCGCATTCGGCGGCAGATTCCCCAGCGCGACCTCGACGGCTGCGTCCCCGTTGCCGTTGCCGCGCTGCACCGTGCCGCGCGTGCTCTGTACCGAGCCAGTAATTAGCGAAGTGTTCGGATCAACCACGTCGGTGAGCAGGACGTTGCTGGCCGGAGCGTTGCCCGCATTTTGGATGCGCACCGTGTATGAAATCACCTCGCCCGCCATGGCCAGCGCTTCGTCCGGCGCGTTGCCCGCCGTGACGCCGCTGCTGAGCGTGCTGTCGCTCTTGGTGATGAGGAGGCGAGCGGTGGGCGGCGATGTTGGAACCGGGGTCAGCGGCGCTCTCGCTGTCGGCGTTGGAGACGCCTTTGGGGCCGGGGTCAGCGTAGGCGTTGAAGAAGACGTGGGCGTAGGCGGCATTGTTTGTGCCGCAGCGTATGGCCCGCGGCTTGGTAGGTCAAGTGACACGGTGACTAGCATCAACCAAAAGAGGCACAACATGACCCGTTGACGGGCCAATATGGGGCGTCGATTGGCTTGGCCCCGCGTTGGACTTTGATGTAATTGATTTTCTGGATCGTTCATAATTTTCTCTCCACAGCTACTAAACGGCTTTAAAAATCCTTGCATGTATGTGTATTCCAGATTTCTATTCTGATTTCAAACTCGTTGTTAAGAATAATGACGCCCGCGATGCAAGAATAGTCGCGCACAGCCTACAATTAAATGACAACTTGCCACCAATCGAAATCACCCTACGCTCCCCAATGTACTGCCAAATGTATCCATACTGATTATCCGCATATTGAATTAACGGTCGGAATTGTGCAAATGAAGCGCTTCAGGGCAACAGGCCGTCGTGATGATTGCTTCCGCAGTGGATAATATACTACACAAAAGAGGCTTGCCGAGTGGCAAGCCTCTTTTGTGCGATATTGGCGACCGTCACGTTTGCTGAGCATTTAACTCTGCAGCACGGTCTCAGCGGCTGATCAGCGGCAGGTAGAGCGGGTCGCTGTTGACCTCGGTCAACTCTGTTGTCTGGAGATACTCCAGCAGCGGCGCGTTTCTGGTGGAAGCAATTGGCTCCAGCTCAATGCGATCCAGCCGCGCTCCATCTTCGCGCAGGTAGAAGATCACCTCGTGTTCACCGGCGCTCAGCTCCAGCACCACGGCCGCGCGCGTGCGCCGGTCGCTCACAAAGTACTGGTTGTATGCGGTATTCAAGGGAAAGTCCCACAGGTACGGCGCTGCCGGCTCGTTATCCACCTGCACAAAGAAGGAATTATCGGTGGCATCCGCGGCGTAGGCGTTGGCCCGCAGCAGATAGCGTCCGGCTTCAGCCACCGTCACGCAGTAGGTTACCCGCGGGCCGCTGGCGTCAAAGCCGTAGCTAATACCGCTTCCGTCGGGCACGTGGACGTACTGACCCCCGCTGGCGGCGGCATCATTGCCAACTACAAAGCCGTTTTGCAACGTCCCCGCTTCGGCCTCCTGCACCAAGCCACCACACGTGCCGCCAATCGGCGGCGTCGGTGAAGGGGTGGGCGTCACCGTCGGCTCCGGCGTGACAGGCGTCGGCTCGTCGGCGTCACAGGCGTCGGCTCTGGCGTGACAGGCGTCGGCTCTGGTGTCACCGGCGTCGGCTCCGGCGTCACCGGCGTCGGCTCTGGTGTCACCGGCGTCGGCTCTGGCACAGGCGTCGGCTCCGGCGTCACAGGCGTCGGCTCCGGCGTCACAGGCGTCGGCTCCGGCGTCACAGGCGTCGGCTCCGGCGTCACCGGCGTCGGCTCTGGCGTGACAGGCGTCGGCTCCGGCGTTACCGGCGTCGGCTCCGGCGTCACAGGCGTCGGCTCCGGCGTCACAGGCGTCGGCTCCGGCGTCACGGGCGTCGGCTCCGGTGTCACGGGCGTATCCGTTGGGGGAACTTGGACTACGTAAGTGCCGGGTTCGGTCTCTGGGTTGACAAAGTTAAGCGTTGTGCTGCTTGTCGCATTGGTTTCGCGGGGGAACTGTTCGTTGAAGGCAACGGTTGTCCCAACGGATGGCCCGACGGCGCGAAAGGTGACCGTTGCGATCAGAATCTCGCCGCTCTCGGAGCCGGTAAACAGGCCACCCAGGTAGTCGACTTCGCCGCTGCTGTTGTCGATGCGCGGCTCGCCAAAAATAGGCGGCAAGGCGCCCTCCTCCACTTCGGTTACCTCCAGGACGGCGGTATCAAAATTGAGATACGCTTCGATGCTGTTAATGTCTTGCTCACCCGCGCTAAAAACAATTTCCACCTCAAAGGTATCGCCTACCGCCACGGTTCGCATCGAAGGCGCAAGCCCAACGCTGTTGTCTGCCTGCGCTTGCGCCGTCCCTCTCGTCTGCCACCCACCGCCGACCACCGTCAGCAGCAGGACAAACATCAATCCCAATCCCATGCGTGTATGCAAATCGGCTTTGTTGGTCATGGTTAAATCTCTTTCTACTTTCAAAGTATATGCTGCAATGTTGTTTCACAGTCGATTTACCTCGCGTAAATCAACTTACTTCTGCGTTACGGGCAGGAAGATTTGGTAGTTCATCTCCGCACTCTTCCCCTCTTCTTCGGTCTCTGGCTCGGCTGGTTGCGCAATCGCCACCGCTCCATTCTCAACCGCGCCCAAGCGATTGCTCCCAGCCTGATAGGCAACCGTATCGCGGGTAAAAATGAAGTCGGTTTGGCCACTTTCCGCCACTGGCTCGAAGTAAATTGTTGCCAAGGTGAACGTGCCGCTGGGAAACGGTCTGTCTAGCCGACCGGCCTCAAAACGGAGCGTTCCCGCCTGATTGCTAAAATCGTTCGTCAGAACTGTCTCCAGCGTTTCGCCAGGCACAATCTCGACGACGCGAACAGCGGTTGGATCAAAGGCCATGCTGGCCCCTGCTGCATCGACCGGCTGCTCGCTGGCCTCCACCTGTACCGTGATTGCAAACGGCTGGCCCGGCGCTACGCTCGCCGCCGGCAGCAGCGCCCGCAGCGTGACGGGGCCTTCCGGTGCGAGCGTCATCGTGTCGCCAACGGCCGTTTGTGCATTGTCCGACTGCCCCGACGGTCGCTCGCCCAGAGTATTAAGATTGACAGATAGCAGGGCAAAATCATCGAGGCGAACGAACTGGTCATTGTTAAAGTCTGCATTTGCCACGTAGCCGGGATCACCTGGCGTCTGATTAAGAGACGAGGCGAGAATGGAGAAGTCATTGAGTCGAACTTGATTGTTATCGCTGGCATCGCCTTCTCGCAAAACTCCAAAGCTGGTCGGGGCATTCTCGCCGGCAATCAGCGTCAGCGTCTGCACCACCTGCAGGGTGTGCGAATTCTTAACCGCGATTTCATACGTGCCGGGCACAATGCCGGGGATGCTAAAATTACCCGACGCATCCGTCGTAGGCGTGAACTGGAAGGTGGGCGTCACAGCACCCACCTCGTATAAATCAACCCTCAGGGGAACGCTCCACCGACCGTCCGGCGCAGGGATGTTGGGGCGCTGCAAGACCACCGAGCCACTTAGCGTCGCTGTCGCTTTGTTGACCGTCCAGACAAAGTTCACGGTGGTGCTTGCGCCCGGCGTGCCGTCGTCTGTCGCGGTGATGGAGACGTTGTACGGGCTGTTGTCTGCTGCGCCCGGCGTAGTATCTGTGCCCACGGCCAGCGTGCCGCTGACGACGCCGCTCTGGGCGTTGAGAGTTAGGCCCGGCGGCAGGTTGGTGGCCGTGTAGGTTAACGTCTGGTTGTCCTCCGGCGCGCTGGCCTGAACGGGCAGCGTAACCAAGTCACCCTCGCTGCCCGTCTGATTGCCGGGATTGGTGACTATGGGCGGCGTGTTGGCCGCGCCCGTTACGTTGAGCGTAAAGCGTTCGCTGCTCACCTCCGTGCCGTCGTCCGCAGTGAGGGTGAAGGCATAGCTGCCCCCATCACCGATCCCCGGTGCAAAATTTAGCTCGACGATGTAAGTACCGTTGCCGTTGTCAGTGATGCTGCTGTTGGTGAAGGCGGCGTCCGGCGTGCTGCCGATGTCGATCGTCAGCGCGTCGCCGTCGGCATCAGTCACGGCAGCGGTCACCGTCAGCGTCTCGCCCGCGGCTACTGTCTGGTCGGCCGCCGGCTCAATGATCGGTGCGGTATTAGTCGGCGGGCCGTTCAGGAGTCGAATTTCGATACCGCTAATTTGTGGGTCCCCTGCACCGTGGACGAATTCAACCGTTAGGCTACCGTCGGTGACGGTGGTCGCGATGCTTTCCGCAACGGGTTTGTTCTGACCACCGGCGGCGACAAAGATATCGTAGTCATCCAGAGCCGTGGCGCCTTCCACGTTCACGTCAAAAGCGCGTTCACCCGCCCCATCCGCCAACGTTTCAATGAAGTACAATTGGAGCACGTAATCGCCAGCTTCGTCGACGGGAAACGCCCAAATCAACTCTGGGCTGTCGGGCGCGTCCAATCGCTCCCGCCCAAAAATCTGGTCTGGAGCGTCCGTCGGATTGACGCCACCAAAGGAGCCGGAGCCAGCGGTCTGGTTGCAGTTGCCACACGGGCCCAGCACCACATGGGGGGAGGGATTGTCTTCGGTATCGGCACTCCAGTCCAGCGGCGAATCCGCAATGGACGGGCCACCGGCGTTGACCCGATAGAGCGGATCACCGGGCATCCCAACCGCTACGTTGACGGCATCCGCAGCGCCGGGATTAGTGTAGGGATTGCCAGAGCTATCAAAGACGCGAACCTCCAGGACGTGTCTGCCCGGCTTGATGTTGTTGCCCGCAAAGTTCAGCGTGTAGGGCGGCGTGGGCTCGATGCCACCCTGCTTCTGCTCACCATCCACAAAGATGTGGATGCGGTCGCCCGATTGCAGCAGCTGCACCGACCAGAACACATCCACCGACTCGCCGGTCAGCAGCGCACCCTCTTCAGGACTGGTGAGGGCAATGGTGGGCAGCGCCGGGCCTTCCACCACAAGGATAGCGAAGCTTTCGGTCGCACTATTGCTGCCGTCGGTGGCGGTGATGGTGGCAACGTAGCTGCCTGCATTGCCCAGCTGCGGCGTCCAGCTTAGTTGCCCCGTGCCGCCGCCGTTATCAGTGAAGGTGTAGCTGTTGGGATCAAGCACCGCGCCCGTGCCGTCGTTTGTAATGCTGATACTGAGGGCAAGCGTATCGTCCGGATCCGGATCGCTGGCGCGGATAGGAACGCTAAGCGTGTCCCCCTCAATGGTCTGCTGATTGCCAATGGCGTCGATGGTCGGCGGATTGTTGCCGCTGGCGACGGTCCAGATGAACTGGACGGTGCTGCTGTCCTCACCATCGCTGACCGTTACGGTAACGGTATAGGGACTGTTGTCAGCCGCACCGTCGGCAATGGCGCCAATGATCTGGCCGTTGCTCGGCTCGATGTCCACGCCCGCGGGCTGGCCACTGATGGCGTAGCTCAAATTTTGCGGACCGTTGTCCGGGTCCGTCGCCAGAATGGCCAGGCCGCTGTTGCCAACGTCGTCGCCCTCTACGCTCGTCTGATTGGGAATCGGCTCGACCTGCGGCGGCGTGTTCGGATCCTCCGCGGCGTAGATGGCGATGGCCGAAACTTTCGCCGAATTGATCACGTTGACAAAGCTGATGTTGAGTTGACCATCGCTCAGCGTCACCGGGAACGATTTGACGACGGTCGTGTCCGCGCCCACGTCGGCAAAGATGTCGTAGTTGTCCAGCACGAGCGCCCCCTCGATAGAAACATCGAAGACGCGCTTACCGGGGCCACCCGGCTCGCTGACGCCCTGGGCCGAACCAAAGTAGATTTCGGCAAAGTGCAGGTCGACGCGGTAATTGCCATTGGTGAGTGGTAAGTTGTAGCTAAAGTTGCCGTAGCGCTCCGACTGGTAAAGCGTGTCGTCTTGCGTATTGGCAATCGGCAGGCCGCCCTTGGCAAAGGTTGCGCCGCCGCTGGAATTCTGGTCGGCGCTCCAGACGTTGTTCTGACCATCAACATATTGAGCGCCGCCCGCGTTGATAAAGGCGACGGACGCCGTTGTATCCGAGCCAACGCCGGTCAGCGCCACGGCGAGCGTCTTGCTACCGCCGTGGGTGACGGTGAGCGTGGCGGACTCTGCGCCGCCGTTGGTCGGCGTGAAATTGAGGCTAACTTTGTACGAATCGCCGGGGCCAACAACTAATGGCCCGGCGAAGGGCTGTGCCAGCGCAAAATTGCCGCTGCCAGCGAGGGCAACCGACTGGATCACAATGGCTTGGTCGCCGCCCGTGTTGTCGATGGCAACTATCTCGCTGCCGCTTTCACCGACGAAGACCGAGCCAAAGTCCACGCTGCCTGTCGCGCTGAGCGAGCCAGCGGCGAGCGGGGAGCCGGTGGGCGTCGTCTGCCCGAAGAGGTAGAACGCTTCAAGGTCAAGCTGAGCCCCACCGGGGCCACCGCGGTTGGGCGAGCCGCCAGCAACGTAGATGCCGCCGTTGTTGGTAATGGCCTGTGTGCCGTGGCGCGGCGTGAGCATCGGCGCGGCGGTGCGCCAGCTTTCGGTCTGCACGTTAAAGGCTTCGTTCACCGCCTTGGCTGGACCCGCCTCCCGCTCGCCACCAAAAACAAAGATTTCGTTACCCAAGACGCCCGTCGCGGCAGCGGCGCGCTCGGTGGGAAGATTCTTGCTGGCGGGCAGCGTCGACCACGTCTGCGACCCAAAGTCGTAGACGTCAACTTCCGGTACCGTGCCCAGAAAAACGTCGGGATTGCCCGACGTGCGACCGGCGATGGCGTAGAGCTTGTTGTCTACCACCTCGACAAAGAAATGGTCGCGGGCGTGGGGGATGTTGGCAAGCGTCGTCCACGTGTTGGTGGCCGGGTCCCACTCGTCAAACCAGCTAACGGCGGGGCCGCTGTGGCCGACGACGTTGCCGCTGACCACGTAGATTTTGCCGTTGTGGACGGCCGCTCCCGCGGAGCCGCGACGGCGATCGGCGGGAATCTGCGGCCCGGTAATCCACTCGTCCGCTACGGGATCATAGATGTAGACGTTCTGGGCGGGCGCTTCATTGGGGAAGTTGTTGTCCACAAAGGCGCCCACGGCATAGATTAGGCCATCCAGCTCCACGGCTTGGAAGTGGTTGAGGATGGTGGGTGCAGCCGCGCCCGTGCTCCAGGAACCCGTCGCCGGATCGTAAATTTCAACGTTCTGACTTTCGCGCCCGCCAAGCAGGTAGAACTTGTCGCCGGCCTGCACAAAGGCATTCTCGTGACGCGTCTCGTCGAAGTCGGAGACAAACTGCCACGCGCCCTCGGCCGTCACCGGGTCGGCATCAATTTCAATGTAGTCCCAGCTGGCGGCAAAGTCCGGCGCGGGACCAGCCGAGGTCGCAATCAGGCCGACGGCTAGTGCGGAAGCGACGCCGCTGATCTGGTAGCTGCCCCGCATTACATTGAGCAAGTCGCCGCTCAGCGCAACGGGCGCGCCCAGCGGCATGAGCGGGCCGCTATCGATCCTGTATCGGGGCTGCACCGTGCCCGCCACCGGGTTGACCGAGAGGTGCAGCTCGACAAGCGTCGCGCTGAGAATACCCGCCACGTTGGTGGTGCTTTCGGTAGTGCTGCCGCCGTTCTCGGTGAGCACCTGTAGGCCACCGTTGCCGTCGCTGCCGGGCGTGATGGCGAAACGCAGATAGTTGTCCTGGTCGCCGGTGCCGAGGTAGAGGCCGTGCGCTTGAGCCCCACCTGGATTCTCACCTAGGAAGCGACCAGCCAGCGCAGTGCGCACCGTAAAGGGCGGCGTATTGCTATCGACGTTGACGCCAAAGTGGAAGGCGTTGACCTGGCTGTTGCTGCTCTGGAAAGCACTGCCCTCCCCAACGGAGGGGTCGGTGTAGATGCCTGCCGCACCGCCGACAATCAGGTCGTCGTCGGGGTCGCGCAGGGCAAGGTAGTCGCTGCCGTTGTTCATCAAGCCCGTAAAGCCGACGCCGTAGAAGCCGCTGCCGGGATCGCCGTTGAAGAGCGGGTAGTTAACGGGTAGAGTGGTGGCCTTGCCGTTGGTGGCGTCGATGGGGAAAGCGTCTTCGACATCCAGCAGGCCGTCGTCATCGTCATTCGGGTCGTTGAGATCGGAATCTTTAAAGCCGTCGGCGGCGACGCTGCCGTCGTTGTCGTTGGGCACGCCAGCGGGCGAGCACGGGTCCGTACCGCTGTCGATTTCGTCGGCGTTGGAGTAATCATCCCCATCTTCGTCGATGGTGTCGTCATCGTCGCCGCTGCACTGGATAAAATCCTGCGGCTCGAAGACGGTAATATTGGCGGAGCCATAGGTTGCGGCCCAGACCGTGCCAGGGAAGATGTCGTCATCACCTTGAGCCGTTACGTCGAGGGGCGTGGCGCCAAAGCCGTTGGCAAAAGCGGTGTTGCAGTTGCTCGGCACGGCGGGGCAGTTGGTCACGGCGTCGCCTGCGGCATTCAAAATTATACCGTAGATCGTGCCATCGAAGGCAGCGGCAAGGATCGTGCCCTTTAGAGACCCATTGAAATTGGAGGCCGTGTATTCCGCGATGCCGTTGGTAGACGGGCTGTAGTTTGCCAGCGCGCCGTCGTCCTCGCCGGAATTTTGAAAATCACACTCGGTCGGGTTGGCCTCGCTGATCGGCACGGGCGGCCAGTCGATCGGCAGGTTTGGGTGGCCCGGCCCGTAGAAGGTGCCGTTGCCAACGTTACCGGCCTGGAACCACAAGCCCGCGCCCGCCGGATTGCCGCGGATGGGGGTGGGGTGGCCGCCGTAGTAACCTTTTGTGATGTAGTGAAAGCCATTTTTATTATTAACCTTCCCATCGGGCTGGCCGTCGCTGGCCACGGTTCCGCTGTTGCCGTCCAGCAGCGTTACGGAGTTGGGATAGGTGGCGGGGTTGGGCCCGTTACCCGTGGAGCCCGGCTCGCCCGGCAGGTAGTTGTTGGTGCAGTTGTAGCTCTCCTCATATTCAGGAAAGCCACCCCAGCCCCCATTGGCCCCGTTGTCCACCCCGTACATGCGGCCACTTTCGGTGACGACGATGTCGTACAGATTGCGAAAGCCCGGCGAGTAGATTTGAACCGGTCCTCCGGGAATCAGCTTTGCCTGATTCAGACCGTCATTACCACCAAAGGGGTCGTTGAGATCAACGCCATTGTAGTTGGGGTTGGCTGGATCACTGATGCCGTTGGCGTTGGCGCGCGTGGGATCGTCGAGCGTGGGCAGATCGTATTTATACTGGTGGGGCGCGCTACCCTGGTTAGGCAAGCCCTCGATTGCCGCCAAATCCACCTCCAGCACGGCCGCGGCGAGCGCGTATTCAACGGTAAAAGCAAAGTTGGTGGAGGGGGCGCCCGCATTATCGTGGCCTCCCGAAGCAAGGTAGAGCGTGCCGCTCGTCGGCGAACCCACCAACTGCATCCCGTTGATCGAGTGGTTCTCCTCGGAACGGGGCAGGCCGCGTACAAGATCAATTTTTTCCCAACTCGCACACTCGTTTGTCGCCACGCTGATGCCACCGGTACAGGTCAGGCGGGAGACGATGCCGGAATTCGTATCCAGATTTTTGTCGGCCCCGCCAATGCCCGCACCCTCCTGCGGATCGCTGGACGAGACAAAGAGCACGGGGTTCGTGCTTGTCCCGGCGGTTAAAATACCGGTGATTTGGCGGCTGTTGCAGTGGCCGGTGCGGCTGCAGGGGCCACCCGTGTCATCGTCGTGATTGGGCATACTTTTGACCAGATTAATCGTCTCAATACTCGTCACGCTGTAGTCCGATGGTCCGTTGCGCACGATGGTATAGGCGTAAATTGTCCCGTATCGTTGAGAAACATAGAGACGATCGTCTGGCCCAAATTCAAGAGAGGTGGGGAGGCTCAAATTTTCGCCGGTCAGGCCGCTTGAATTAAAGGGAGGAAAGCCCTGTGCTTTCACGGTTACAGGTGCGGCAAAGAGGGATGCCCCCACAGTTGCCACACTCATGGCTAGAAGCAAAGAGGCGCAGCGCACAGAAAGGCTGTGAAATATACTCTTAGAAAACCACATTCTGTTCTCCTATTAACGATACATCACCAATTAAGACGTTTGCCCGACGATAAAGACACGCATTTACGTACTTTTTTATAACCTCTCTGTGATTGTATACTGTTTGCTTCTACAAATAGGTTACGATCTACTGACAATTGTGGCTGGCCAGCACTTTGAAACAAAAAGCTGGCAAAGTCGGCATTGAGACCGATTTTGTGACGATGCGCCAACAATTAAACGGCGCTGGAAAGAGGCGGCTGTTCTCGAAAGCGGCTTCATTTTAGCGCGTTGTGCTCGCATCAGTAGCTCAGATCAAAAACTCGGTGGAATTGGTACGCTCCTTGATAGGAGACTTACTAATTCCACCGAGTTATTGGTAAAGCAAGCGATTAATTTCTAACGATTGATCAGCGGCAAATAGAGCGAATCGCTGTTGAGCTCGTTAAGCTCGTCGGTCTGGAGGTAGTCGATCAGCGGGATGCTGCTAGCCGAGACGATCGGCTCCAGCTCGACGCGGTCCAGACGCGCCCCATCTTCGCGCAGATAGAACGTCAGGTAGTGCTCACCCTCAGCCAGCTCAAGCACCACGGCCTCGCGCCCGCGACGGTCGCTAACGTAGTACTGGTTGTACGTGGTGTTGGATGGAAAATCCCAAATATACGGCGCTGCCGGCTGGTTATCCACCCGCACAAAGAACGAGTTGTCGTTGCCATCCACGGCGTAGGCGTTGGCCAGCACCAGATACTGTCCAGCTTCAGCCACGGTTACACAGTAGGTGGCCTGTGCGCCGTTGGCGGCAAAGTTGTAGCTATTGCCGACTCCGTTGGGCACATGGACATACTGCCCACCGCTGGCTTTGGCATCGCTGCCAATGACGAAGCCATTTTGTAACGTGCCCGCTTCGGCTTCCCGCACCAGGCCGCTGCACTGGCTGCCCGTCGGCGGCGGTGTCGGTGAAGGTGTCGGCGAGGGGCTGGGCGTTGGTGTGGCGGTTGGTGTGCCGCCACCCACGCGCTGCAGAGCCAGCTTGTCCAGCCGCGTCCCGGCCTCGCGATTGAAGATCACGATTTCGTGCTCACCTGCGTCCAGCGTCACCTGTACTGGGTCGCTCTTGCCGCGATCGCTCACAAAGTCCGCGGCGTAGCGGGTGTTGACGAGCGTGTCCCAAACGTAGCCGCTACTGGGCTGACCGTCGACCTGGGCGTAGAACGAGTTGAAGTTGCCGTTCTCGCCGTAGACAAAGCCCTGGATTTGATACGTGCCCGGCTCCGTCACGGTGAAGCAGTAGCGCGCCCCGTGATTGTTGACGGACATCGAGTAGTTGTTGCCGCTGCCCGCAGGCTTGGCCACGTAAGCGCCCCCACTGGCGTTGGCATCCGTGCCGACGGCAAAATCACCAAAGAGCACGCCATTTTCAGCTTCCTGAACGAGCGGTCCACACGTGCCAACAGGCGGGGTAGACGTGGGGGCCGGGGTTCCCGTTGGTGGGGTCGGCGTCGCTGGCGGCGTGGGCGTGTTGTTGGGCTGGCCGCTGCCGCAGTCGCTCTCGACCGGGCCGGTGGCCGTGCTGCCGTCGCCAATTGCATTGATGTTCTGGCTCAGCCAGAGCTTATCCGCCACGAAACCATCTTCGCGCATCCAGAGCGAGAAGGTGTAGGTGCCCGCGCTGGGAATCTCGATAAAGGTGGGCGTGCCGCTGCTGCGCATGCGCCAGTTGTAGACGTTGGCGGAGAAGCGGTTGATGCCCGCGCTGCCGGTTCGGCCCTGATCGCCGAGACCGGCGTGGACGGAGTCGTTGGCGGAGCGCACTGGCGCGGGCGCCAGGCCGCGCACGAAGATGTAGTAGCGACCGGGCGTGCTAAAGCTCACCTGATATTCCAGCTTGGGCCCGTTCAGGTTGAGGCCCGTGCCCGCATCGCGGTTGGGCAGCGCCTGCATTGCCCCTTCGCCGGAAAAGCCGCTGATATCATTGATGGATTGCCACTGAATATCCGCTTCCGGCTCCGTGCCCGCCAGGCGTGCCGAGTAGTGCTCGGCTTCCATCACCACGCCGCCGTTTTGCTCAACGAAAACGCTGCTGCCAGCGCGGCAGACATTGGGCATCGGGGTGTTGGTCGGTGAGACAGGTGTGTTCGTCGGCGCTGCCGTACTGGTTGGCGGGACAGGCGTGTTCGTCGGCGCTGCCGTGTTGGTCGGCGGGACAGGCGTGTTCGTCGGCGCTGCCGTATTAGTCGGTGGGACGGACGTGTTCGTCGGCACCGCCGTATTGGTCGGTGGAACAGACGTGTTCGTCGGCGCTGCCGTATTGGTTGGCGGGACGGGCGTGTTTGTCGGCACCGCCGTACTGGTCGGTGGAACCGGCGTGTTCGTCGGCACCGCCGTGTTGGTCGGCGGGACGGGCGTGTTCGTCGGCGCTGCCGTATTAGTCGGTGGAACCGGCGTGTTTGTCGGCACCGCCGTGTTGGTCGGCGGGACGGGCGTGTTCGTCGGCGCTGCCGTATTAGTCGGTGGAACCGGCGTGTTTGTCGGCACCGCCGTACTGGTCGGTGGAACCGGCGTGTTCGTCGGCACCGCCGTGTTGGTCGGCGGGACGGGCGTGTTCGTCGGCACCGCCGTACTGGTCGGTGGAACCGGCGTGTTTGTCGGCACCGCCGTGTTGGTCGGCGGGACGGGCGTGTTTGTCGGCAACGGTGTGTTAGTCGGCGGGACAGGCGTGTTCGTTGGCAACGGTGTGTTGGTCGGCGTGTTCGTCGGGGTTGGCGGGCCCTGGACGGTATATGTGCCCGGAGCGGTCGCTGGGTTCACAAAATCGAGCGTTTCGCTGCTTGTCGCATTGGTTTCGCGTGGAAACACTTCGTTAAACTCCACAACTGTACCCGTCGATGCAGCCAACGCTCGGAAAGTCACCGTCGCCACTTTAATGCGGCCGGTCGTCGACCCGCCCAAGAGCACGCCGACATAGTTTACCTGGCCCAGCTGATTGTTAAAGCTGGAGTTGTTATTATCGGTAGTCAAGTCGCCGCCCTGCAGGTTCGTGACCTCCAGTACGTTTTGGTCGAAGTTCAAATACGCTTCGACCGCGTTAATTTGTTGATTGCCCGCCTGGAAGACGACATCTACCGTAAACGTATCGTTGATAGCAACCGTTGCCGCAGCGGGATCCAACACAAAGATGTTGTTCGCTTGCGCCACCGCAGGCCCCCCCGCTTGCAGGCCCACACCCAGAACTGCCATAAGGGCAATGATGAAACATTTGTGAAATAGGTTAGCGGTCACCTTGAAGTTAGAGTCTGAAAGCATGTCAGTGCCTTTCTAAAGAAGTTACAATTTGAGATGAGCCAGCCCGACAGTGGGCCGGGAAGCCATTTGTGCATGAGCGCGCTTGCATAACCAATCAAGCTGGGATGAGCACAATTCATTACGGAATCCGTGCTCATCCCAGCTATCAGCGAGAAGAGTCGTGCAGTTCAGTTGTTGCGATGGATGCCGCGCGAGTCGTGGAGCGCGGGTGCACGGCGTCCACTGTCCAACAGGTTACCTGGTGTAGGCGTCACCTAGGGGGCGGTCGGTGTCGCCGTCGGCGCACCACCGCCACCCTGACAGTCGCTCTCAGCGGGGCCTACCCCCGTTGTGCCGTTGCCAACCGCCGTGCGGTTCGTGCTCAACCAGATGCGGTCCGCCACGACGCCGTCCTCACGCATCCACAGTGAGAAGGTGTAGACCCCTGCCGCAGGCACGCTAATGGCCGTGTCCTGGCCCCCGTTGCTGTGGCTCTGCCACTGGAAACCAGATGCCCGAAAGCCTCCCAAACCCAGCCCAGATTGATTGGTCACGGCGTTGCCGTTGAGCCCCGCGTGTACGGAGTTGTTCGACCCATCATTCGGGTTGGGCGCCAAGCCGCGCACGTAGACGTAATACGTGCCCGCCGCCGAGAATTTAATTTGGTACTGTGCCACCGGCCCGTTTGTGTTCAGCCCAGTGTTCACGCCCTGGTTGGGCAACGCCTGCAGCGCCGTGCCCGAATCGCCACCAAAGCTGTTGACAATCTGCCAGCTGCTGCCCGCCGCGCTGCCGCTGCCGGCCTGCAGCGAGGTGTAGTGCTCGGCCTCCATTACCACCGAGCCGTTGGCCTCCACAAACTGTCCACCCACCCGACATGCTCTATCTCCTGGCGTACCGGTTACCGTCGCAGTTGGCGTGCTCGTCGGCGGCACAGACGTTGCGGTCGCTGTGACTGTCGGCGGCACAGACGTTGCGGTCGCTGTGACTGTCGGAGGTACAACAGTTGCGGTCGGCGTTGGTGTGCTTGTTGCGGTTGCCGTTGGCGGCACGGGTGTTGCCGTCGGCGGCACGGCGGTCGCGGTGGGCGCACTACCGCCGCCCTGACAGTTGCTCTCGGCGGGGCCTGTTCCGGTTGTGCCGTTGCCAACCGCCGTGCGGTTCGTGCTCAACCAGATGCGGTCCGCCACGACGCCGTCCTCGCGCATCCACAGCGAGAAGGTGTAGACCCCCGCCGCGGGCACGCTGATGGCCGTGTCCTGGCCCCCGTTGCTGTGGCTCTGCCACTGGAAACCAGATGCCCGGAAGCCCGTCAGACCCAGCCCCGACCGATTAGTCGCGGCGGTGCCGTTGAGCCCGGCGTGGACGGAATCGTTGGCCCCAGCATTCGGGTTGGGTGCAAAGCCGCGCACGTAGACGTAATACGTGCCCGCCGTGTTGAAGCGAATCTGGTACTTCGCCACCGGCCCGTTTGTGTTCAGGCCGGTGTTTACGCCCCGGTTGGGCAGCGCCTGCAGCGCTGCGCCCGATGCACCACCAAAGCTGTTGACAATCTGCCAGCTGCTGCCCGCCGCGCTGCCGCTGCCGGCCTGCAGCGAGGCGTAGTGCTCGGCCTCCATTACCACCGAGCCGTTGGCCTCCACAAACTGTCCACCCACCTGGCAAGCATTGTTGACCGGTGTGCTAGTGGCCGTTGCCGTTGGCGTATTGGTCGGCGTGCTAGTGGCCGTTGCCGTTGGCGTATTGGTCGGAGGCACAGCGGTTGCCGTCGCCGTTGGGAGCACGACCGTCGCCGTCGCCGTCGGCGTATTCGTCGGCGTATTCGTCGGCGGTGCAACCGTGGCCGTCGGCTGCGGCGTGCCCACCTGCGGCAAGATGCACAGCGCCGAGAGCTTCGGCTCGTCTACCGATGAGCGGAAGGCCAGCGATAACGCGCCATCGCTCACGGTGATGCCGTTGAAGCGCTTGATGGTCGCCGTTGCTGGCCCCACCTCCGCATTGATGTCATAGTTGGTCAGCGCTGCCTGCCCGCCCTCAACGTTCACGCTGAAGACACGTCGGCCCGCGCCGCCCGGCCCCCGCGGATCAACCGACGAGCCCCAGTAGATTTCCGCAAAGTACAGCTCGACAGTATAGCTGCCAGCCGAGACCGGAATGTTGTAGCTGAACGACGAGCCCGCGCCCTGCCCCGTGCTGCGCTCGCTCTGGAAGAGCAGGTCGTCCTGCGTGTTGGCGATGTCTTCGCTCTTCGGCCCAGCCGGCGGCCACTGACGCCCCCCGCTAAAGAACTGGTCGGCCCGGAAGCGCCGTCCACTCTGTGCCGTGTACGCCCCGCCGCCCGCATTGATGCAGATCGCCGCCTGCGCCGGTGCTGTCGTCGTCGGCTGCACGACTGTTGCCGTGGCCGTCGGGGGCACGACCGTCGCCGTCGCCGTCGGTGTGTTCGTCGGCGTGTTCGTCGGCGGTGCAACCGTGGCCGTCGGCTGCGGCGTGCCCACCTGCGGCAAGATGCACAGCGCCGAGAGCTTCGGCTCATTCACCGAGGAGCTAAAGGCCAAGGAGAGCGCACCATCGCTAACAGTAATGCCGCTGAAGCGCTTGACCGCCGCCGTGGTCGACCCCACCTCTGCGTTGATGTCGTAGTTGGTGAGCGCCTCTTGCCCACCTTCAACGTTTACGCTGAAGACGCGGCGACCCTCACCGCCCGGCCCCCGCGGATCAACCGACGAGCCCCAGTAGATTTCCGCAAAGTACAGCTCAACGGTGTAGCTGCCAGCCGAAACCGGGATGTTATAGCTGAACGACGAACCCGTGCCCTGTCCCGTGCTGCGCTCGCTCTGGAAGAGCAGGTCATCCTGCGTGTTGCCGATGTCTTCGCTCTTCGGCCCAGCCGGCGGCCACTGACGCCCCCCGCTAAAGAACTGGTCGGCCCGGAAGCGCCGTCCGTTTTGTGCCGTGTACGCCCCGCCGCCTGCGTTGATGCAGATCGCGGCCTGCGCCGGTACAGTCGCCGTCGGCTGCACGACTGTTGCCGTGGGCGTTACAGGAGTGGCCGTCGCGGTCGGCGGTGCGACCGTGGCCATCTCTGTCGCTGTCGCTGTCGGCTCCGGCGTATTCGTCGGCGGCTCATCCGTGGCCGTCGGTTCCGGTGTAGCAGTCGGTGGCACAGGCGTGGCCGTCGGCTCTTCTGTCGCGGTTGCCGTGGCTGTCGCCGTGGCCGTTGGCGTTACTGGTGTAGCAGTCGGCGTGGCGAGCACGATGTACGTGCCCGGCTCCGTCGCCGGGTTCAGGAAGAACGCGTCCGTGTTGACAGCGTTCGTCTCGCGCGGAAACTCCGTGCTAAAGACCACGTCCGTCCCGCTCGACGTCGCCACAGCCTGGAAGGTGATTGTTGCCACCTGAATCTGCCCGCTCTTCGATTCGCCAAAGAGCACGCCGACGTAGTTCACCTGCCCCAGCTGATTGTTGAAGTTCGTGTTGTTACCGTCGGGCTCCAGATCGCCGTCTTTCAAAGACGTCACCTGCAGCACGCTAGGGTCAAAGTCCAGGTAGGTCTCCACTCCAACGACATCTTGATTGCCCGCGTTGTAGATAATCGCCACCTCGAAGCTCTCGCCCTGCGTCACCGTCGCCTGCGACGGGTCGAGCACAATCGTGCCCTCCATCAGCGGCGTCGCCGTTGCCGGCACGATTGTTGCCGTCGCCGTCGGCTCTGGCGTGTTGGTTGCTGTTGGTTCTGGCGTATCCGTGGCCGTCGGTTCCAGTGTGTTGGTCGGCTCGTCCGTGGCCGTCGCCGTCGCCGTCGGCTCTGGCGTGTTGGTTGCTGTTGGTTCTGGTGTATCTGTGACCGTCGGTTCCGGTGTGTCGGTTGGCTCGTCCGTGGCCGTTGCTGTCGCCGTTGGCTCTGGTGTGTTGGTCGGCGGAACAGGCGTGGCCGTCGGCTCATCCGTCGCCGTCGGCTCTGGCGTGTTGGTTGCTGTTGGCTCTGGCGTGTTGGTTGCTGTTGGTTCTGGTGTATCTGTGGCCGTCGGTTCCGGTGTGTCGGTTGGCTCGTCCGTGGCCGTTGCTGTCGCCGTTGGCTCTGGTGTGTTGGTCGGCTCATCCGTGGCCGTCGCCGTCGGCGGCACAGCCGTGGCTGTCGCCGTCGGCTCTGGCGTGTTGGTTGCTGTTGGTTCTGGCGTATCTGTGGCCGTCGGTTCCGGTGTGTCGGTTGGCTCGTCCGTGGCCGTCGCCGTCGCCGTTGGCTCTGGTGTGTTGGTCGGCGGAACAGGCGTGGCCGTCGGCTCATCCGTGGCCGTCGCCGTCGGCGGGACAGGCGTGTCTGTCGGCGTCTCCGTTGGTGGCCCCTGCACCACGTAGGTGCCGGGCTCCGTTCCCGGATTCACAAAGTCGATGGTCTCACTGGAGGTGGCGTTGGTTTCGCGGGGAAAGACCGTATTGAACGATACGGTGGTTCCGCCCGAAGCCCCAACTGCCTGGAAGGTGACCGTGGCAACTTTGATGTCTCCGGTTGTCGAGCCACCAAGCAGCGTGCCCACATAGTTGACCTGCCCCAACTGATTGTTGAAGCTCGTGTTGTTGTTGTCGGTCGTCAGATCGCCGCCCTGAACGTCCGTCACCTGCAGCACACTGTTGTCGAAGTTCAGGTAGGCCTCCACCGCGTTGATCTGCTGATCACCGGCGTTGTAGACAATATCGACGTCGAACGATTCGCCAAGGTTGACGGTTGTATTGGCGGGACTCAACACAATCGTGTTTTGCCCCTGTGCTAGTACAACATTACTTAGGTGGAATGCACCGCCCAACAGCATCAGGGCTGCGGTCAACATCCACACAAATTTAGATCGAAAGGTTAGTAGTGGGTTTTTCACAGAAACGTTCCCCTTGGAAAAATGGGCAGCACACCCAGAATAAATGCTAAGACAAATTGCTCTATCAAAAACTCAGCAAGCCAGCAGCCGTTGCAGTCAGGCTGCTATCTAATTAAAGAATTTTTTACCGGCACAGAGCGTCCAACAAAGTTGAGCGATTCTTGACCCACAGTGCCTTGCTCGCTACAGTGCGACGACAGCAACAGGCAGTTGTGGGTCGCGCCCGCCCAGCGCCATGCTTGAACGAGCCCAAACGTGATGAGGAGCAGCCGTAGCAAGAGGCATCAACGCTCTCCACGCTACGGCTGCTCGCGCCTGCCTACGTCGCTTACTTTTGCGTGATGGGCAGGAAGATGCGATTGGTCAGTTCACCGACGTCTGGAGCGTCAGTCGGCTCTTCAGTGGTCGGCTGGCTAATCGTGACGACGCCATCCTCGACCGCACCCAGCAGGCTCTCCGCGCCGAAGTAGACGGCCGTGTCGCCACCAAAGGCCAGCTTGGCCTGCGCCTGCTCGGCCACCGGCTCGACGCGCACCGTCGCCAGCGTGAAGGTCCCGCTGGGGAAGGTGCCGCCCAGCGACCCGGCCTCGAAGCGCAGCGTGCCCGCTTCGTTGCTCATGTCGCTCGTCAGCACCGTGTCCATCGCCTCGCCCGGCACAATCTCGACGATGCGCAGCAGCGCCGGGTCGAAGCGCATCACCGCACCCACGGCGTTGACCGTCTGCTCCCCCGCCTCGACCTGGAGCGTCACCGCGAACGGTTCGCCCAGCGTCACCTCGGCGGCGGCGGGCAGCGCCCGCAGCGTCACGTTGCTCTCCGCAACCAGCGACGGGTCGCTGCTCACATCCACCACGCCTGCGGCCTGCGCCCCCTGCTGACCCGTGGGCACCTGACCCGACGTGTTGAGGTTGGGCGAGAGCAGCGCGAAGTCGTTGAGCCGCACGTTGCCGTCGTTGTTGAAGTCCGCATTGGCGTTGTAGCCACTCTGCCCCGGCGTCTTGTTGAGCGAGAGCGAAAGAATGGCGAAGTCGTTGAGTCGAATCTGGTTGTTGTCGTTGGCGTCGCCCTCGGCGAGCGTGCCAAAGTCAAACGGGCCGTTGTCGCCGGGCAGTAGTGTCAGCTCCTGGACGACCTGCAGCGTGTGGCTGTTCTTGACGGCCACTTCGTAGGTGCCGGGCTCCACGCCGGAGAGGCTGAAGTTCCCCGAATCATCGGTGGTGGGCGTGAACTGGAAGGCGGGCGTGGCTGCGCCAACTTCATACAGGTCAACCGTCAGCGGCACGACCCACTGATCATTTGGCGCGGGCGCGCCGGGGCGCTGCAGCGTAACGCTGCCGCTGAGGCTGGCCGTCTCCTCGGCGTTGACGGTAATTGTTACCGTAGCCGGGGCGGAGTTCCCCGCGCCGTCGTTGGCGACGTAGGTAAAGCTGTCCGTGCCGCTAAAGCCCGCGTTAGGCGTGTAGGTGAATGAGCCGTCGGGGTTGAGCGTCAGCGTGCCGTTGGTCACGTTCGTCTCCAGGGCCGCCGTCAGCGCATCGTCCTCGACATCCGTGTCGTTGTCCAACACGCCCGGCGCATTGACCACGAGCGGCGTGTTGGCATCTGTATTGTAGTCATCATCAACCGCTACCGGCAGGTCGTTGACGGCGTTCACGGTAATCGTCACCGTGGCCGGGTCGGAATCGCTCGTTCCATCATTGGCGACGTAGGTGAAGCTGTCCGTGCCGTTGAAATTGCCGTTGGGCGTGTAGCTAAACGAGCCGTCGCTGTTGAGCGTCAGCGTGCCGTTGCTCACGTCGCTGTCGAGCGTCGCCGTCAGCGGGTCGCCGTCGCCGTCTGTGTCGTTGCCCAGCACGCCGGGCGCGACCACCTCCAGGGTGTCGTCCTCGTTCACGTCGTAGCTGTCTTCATTCGCCAGCGGTGCTTCGGGCACGTTGTTGACGTTGATCGTCACCGTAGCCGGGTCAGAATTGCTCGTTCCATCATTGGCGACGTAGGTGAAGCTGTCTGTGCCGCTAAAGCCTGCGTTTGGTGTATAGGTAAACGAACCATCACTGTTGAGCGTCAGCGTGCCGTTGCTCACGTCCGTTTCCAGCGACGCCGTCAGCGGGTCGCCATCATCGTCCGTGTCGTTGTCCAGCACGCCCGGCGCGGCAACCGTCAGCGTGGTGTTCTCCTCTGTACCATACTCATCATTCACCGCCTCTGGCGCGTCGTTGACCGCATTCACGGTAATCGTCACCGTGGCCGGGTCGGAGTTCACCGTGCCGTCGTTGGCGACGTAGGTGAAGCTGTCCGTGCCGCTAAAGCCAGAATTCGGCGTGTAGCTAAAGGAGCCATCGGCGTTGAGCGTCAGCGTGCCGTTGCTCACGTCGCTGTCGAGCGTCGCCGTCAGCGGATCGCCGTCCACATCGCTGTCGTTGCCCAAGACGCCGGGCGCAGCGACGGTCAGCGTTTCGTCTTCATCTGTCTCGTAGCCGTCGTCAACCGCGACCGGTGCATCATTGACCGGGCTGACAGTCACGCTGACGGTGGCCTCGTTGGAGGTCGCGCCCTCGTTGTCGTCTACGGTGTAGGTAAAGCTGTCGCCGCCGCTGAAGTCCGGCTCGGGCGTGTAGGTGATCGTGCCGTCGCTGTTGGCCGTGGCCGTGCCGTTGCTCGGCGCGCTGACAACCGTGACGCTCGACGCATCCAGTGTGCCGTCATCCGTGTCGTTGACCAGAACCGCAATCGGATCGCTCGCCGTGTCCTCGTCCGTCGTCGCGTTATCGTCCACCGCAACGGGCGGCTGATTGGGCGCGTTGGTCACGATCGAGAAGTCATCGAAATCAAAGATAAGGTTTGCGCTAGCCGCCGCGCGACGCGTCGAGCCGAAGATGCCCGCATAGCTAAGCGCATCCGTGCCCGCATCGCCGTCGTGGTCCGTGCCGTTGGTAAAGGAAGCGGGAACCGTCAGCGTACCGACGGACGTTTCCGCGCCGCCGTTGATGCTAAAGAAGCCCTCCACCTCATTGGTAGCCGGGTCAATCTCCGCGGCCAGGGTCAGGCTGTCGCCGTTGCCCAGCTGTGAGAAGTTGCTCGACTCTTGGTCATCGAAGAGCACGAAGGTGCCGGAATCATCGGTTTCGCCACCGAGCTGAATCTTGGCGTTACCGCCGCTGGCATTGAGGTAGACGACCTTGATAAAGTTATTCTCGTTGAGGCCAAAGTAGAGGCCCGCCTGCTGAAAGTTGTTTCCCCCCAGCGTCGGCGGATTGACCAGCGTTGTCTCGACGCGGATGGGGCCCTCAACGTCAACCCCGACGCCCAATGCATTGAGCTGCGAGTTGGTATCGGTGCTGTTGGGCTCTTGCCCCTGAGCTTGGCTGCTCGGCTGCGAAAAGGCGATGCCTTTGGTCGCTTCAATGGAGAGCGTACCCGGCGTCGCAGTATTGACGTCGAGCATATCCGCTTCGTAGCCCGGCACGGCCGGGTTGGAGACGGGATTGTCCGAGGCCAAGCGCGCCGAGGGCGGATCGACCATCGTGAAGCCGGTGCCCACGCCGTCGCCGTCGAGAATGTCGCCCTCGTCGGCGCTCCAGTCGAGCGCGAAGGGCAGGCTCACCGGCACGTCGCTGCAGGGCAGCGGCGAAATGGGTGAGCAGTTATTGGCAGCACCCATCACGACGACTGTATCATCAGTGCTACTGGCGGGCGGCACGCCGTTGATCAGCGTGGGCGGCACAATGTCCAGCAGCGTGCCGGGTGAGGCGCCAACGGCCTGAAAGGTCAGCTCCAACAGGTCAAACGGTTCCGATTCGCCCGCGCCCAGCGTGCCCGAACCAAAGGCGATGGTGCCAACGCTGCCGCCCGGTGGAACGCCAGGCGCAAAAAATGTGTCAAGCGAGCTCACATTTTCGCCCTCCACAAATTCCAGGACGCTGGTGTCATACATGACGAACACGTCGACGCCATCTACGGGTTCGGCGCCCGGCGTCACGCGGACGGTGGCAATGAAGGTCTCGCCCACCGCCACGGATTCCGGGGCGTTAATCGAAATATTGGGCTCTGCCTGCGCCAGCGGAGCCGCAAAGAGCGTGCTCACTGGCGCCAGGGCGAGCACCAGGACGAATAGAATCGGTCCCAAGCGTCGCGCCGCTGAAGTTACGAATTGTTGGTTTTTCATAGTTCTCCTCAATCTGTAATCAATCTCCTACGTAAAAAGTTTTCTGTTTACTCGCTAAACATGCTGGGGCTATTCCGATGCAGGGCTCTAACCAACGCTCCACATCGGAATAGCCAAACTCGGTCTACTCCGTGGGGCCTGCCCCGGACTCGAAGTAGTTGTTCTTCAACAGAGTAAAGTCCGTGTTGTTGACGAGGCCGTCGCCGCTAAAGTCGGCTGCGGGGTTACTCTGGAAGTAGCTGTTTTTCATCACGGTGAAGTCGGCGTTGTTCACAAGGTTGTCGTCGACGGCATCGCCCGCCGCCATCTCGCCAAAGTCGACACCGGCGCTTTCACCCGCGCTAAAGGCGACGCTTTGGACAACCTGCAGCGTATTGCTGGCCTTGACCGTCACCTGATAGGTGGCGGCGTCGATGCCGCTGATGGTGAAGGCACCGCTGGCGTCGCTGCTGACGTTCTCGTAGCTCGCCACCAGCGCGTCCTGGTCGTCAAACAGTTTGACCGTGAGCGAGCCGCTGTGGTCGCTGCGGCCTTCGCGCGTGGCCGTACCGTTGAGCGTGGCCGTCTGCACGACATCGTTCACGGTTGTGGTCTCCGTCACGGAACTGTTGGCGCTGTCCGGATCGCTGGTGGCGCTGGTTAGGCTGGCTTCGCTGTTAATCGTGCCTACCTCATCCGCCGTGACCTGCACGGTGAACTGCGTGCTGGCTCCGCTTGCCAGCGTCCCCAGGCTGCACGGGAAGCCGCTGCATATCACGTCTGCCGAGCTGATGCGGACGTTACTCACCGCTGCCCCGCTGAAAACATCATCCAGCACAACGTCAACGGCTTCTTCGGGGCCAGCGTTGTTGACCGTAATCGTGTAGGTGACATCGTCGCCCACGGTGACCGGATCGGGGTCGTCGCTCTTGCTCACGCTCAGGTCGGCCAGACAATCCGGCGCGGCGGATGGCACGGGATCGCCCACGAAGGTGGTCGCTTGACCGTTGCCCGTCGAGTAGTAGAGCTTGCCGTCGATGTAGCCCGCAATGCCAGAGAAGCGCCTGGCAGGCATCTGCGTCAGCTGCGACCAGGAATCAATCGCCAGATCGTAAGCCTGTACGTTTTGCTCGCCACTGGTGCTATGGTTTTGCTGACCACCAAGCACAAGAATGCGATCGCCCACCGCGAAGGACGAGCTGGAGTTGTGGTTGACGCCCACGGGCAGGTCCGCCTTTTGCGTCCAGCTGTCCGTCGCCGGATCGTAGGCGTGGACGCTATCTTGTGGGGTCAAATCTGCATCATGGTCAATTTGGCCACCAATGGCCCAGACCAACCCGTTAAAAGGCGTCGCGCCGATGTGATTACGCGGGTTGGGCAAGGGCGCTGCCGTCTGCCAGCCAGCGGCCTGGTTGCTCAAATCGAGAATCCAGTGCTCTTCCGTATCCTGCGTGCGCTGGATATTGGTGCCGCCGAAGAAATGCAGCTTGCCGCTAAGATAAACGAGGCCACCGGCTGCACGCGGCACGGGCAGGCTGGGCAGGAAGGTGTAGCTGTTCGTGGTCGGATCGTAGTACCAAACATTTTTCGAGCCAAAGATTTGGCCGTTGCCGCTATTGCCTGCCGTGTACCCACCAGCAAAGTAGATCAGTTCGCCGTCGGTGGCGATACCGGTGTGCGTGGTACCGCCGCGCAGGTTGCCGGAGCCGTCATTCTTGGGCATACCCGGCATGGATGCGATGGCCATCCACTCATTGATGGCCGGGTCGTAGACATAGGCGCGGTCAGTGGGCGTGCAGCAGGGCTTTTGCTTATCAAAGCCGCCGAAGGAGTAGAGCTTGCCGCCGACGACAATGCCCTGTGCTTCCGAATTGCCAATCGGCTGCGGCGCGGCCTGACTCCAGTTAATCTGGGTAAAGGCATCCTTGTTTTTACAGGCAAGCGTCAGCGGCTCGAGCTCGAACTCATCAAATACAAACGTCAGCGACGCGTTGGCCGCTGCGCGCCGGTGCGTGGTAAAGAGACCGGCGTAGCTCACAGGTTGTGTGCTTCCATCGCCGTCGTGGTCCGCGCCCGCCGTCAAGGCAGACGGCACGGCCAGCGGACCGACCGCTGCCTCGGCGCTGCCGTTGGTGGCGAAGTAGGCCGTCACGCTTGAGCCATTCGAGTTTGGCACAATCTCCAGCGCCAACGTCACGCTGCTGATGCCGCTTTGGCTAAAGTTGGCAGAGTTGGCTTCTGTAAAGACCAACTCGCCACTTTCTTTGGTTTCAACAGCCAACTGCACCTTGGCGTTGCCGTTGCCCTGGTTAACATAAGCAACTTTGACGTAATTATCTTCGTCTAAGCCAAACCATAGGCCCGCCTGCTGCGAATCTCCCTTGCCGGGAAAGGTCGGTGGATTGAGCAGCATCGTCTCGATGCGCACGGGGCTGCTGGCATTGAAACCAACACCCAACGCGTTAATCTGCGAGTTGGTCTCGCTGCTGGTCAAGCCCGCGCCGGAGGGCTGCGCGTATTGAATGCCCTTGTTGCTGGCAATGGTTAAAACATCGTTGGCCGCATCAACGGCGAAACTGCTCGGCTCGTAGCCCGGCACGGCCGGGTTGGAGACTGGGCCGTCCGCAGCCAGCCGCGCTGAGGGCGGATCGACCATTGTAAAGCCGGTGTCGACACTGTTGTTGTCCTTCAGCCCGCCTTCGCTGCCGTCAAAGGTCAGCGCGTAGGGCAGCACCACGGGTACGTCCGCGCAGGGCAGGGTCGAGATGGGCGCACAGCCCACGGCGGCAGCCTGCACCGCGACCGTGGCATCCACTAGCGTGGGCGGAATCGTCGTGAAGGTATTAGTCGGCGGCACCAGGTCGATCACCGTGGCAGGATTTGCAGAGACTGCCTCAAACGCCACCGTCAGCATGTCAAACGTGTCGGTTCGAGCCGCGCCAAAGGTTCCCGCGGCAAATCGAATTTGGCCTGCCGCATTGTCAATCTCAGGGCCAAATAAGGTCTCATCCAATTCACCGGTGCTCGTCGCGCCGGTGGCCTCGAGCACGGCGGGATCAAATTCAAGAATAACGTCGGTTACGTCCACTTCCTGGCCGTTGGCCTGCACCTGCACCGCTGCCGTAAAGGTCACACCGACCTGGATGGATGCGGGCGCGTTGACCACAACGCTCGGCGCGTTTTGCAGCGTCGGCGCGGCCAGCAGCCTACCCGTCGACAGCAGGGCAGCCACAGCAATCAGCAGCAGCCCAAGGCGTTGCACAGCGAAAACTTTTTTACTTTGTTCGTTCATGTTTCTGCTTGGCACCTGCTAATTTATAAAAAATAATTTCAAAGAATGATTTCGTTTGATTACACAAAGTCGGGGCAAGGCGAGTGCTCCTTTCAAAGCGCCCGCCTTGCCGGTTAAGCTTGTCTTACTGCTGGGGATTCCACCCCGACTGGAAGTAGTTGTTCTTCATCAGTTGGAAGTCCCCGCCGTTGATCGAGCCGTCCCCGTTGAAGTCCGCATTGGGGCTGTTCGGATCAGAGACCGGCTGGAAGTAGTTGTTCTTCACAACCTGGAAGTCCGCGCCATTGACGGCGTTGTTGTCGTCGGCGTCGCCAGCTCGCATCTCGCCGAAGTTGACGGCAGCGGTGTCGCCCGCAGCGAAGGTCACGGATTGGCCGACCCGCAGCGTGTTAATGGCCTTGACGCCAACTTGGTACGTGCCCGGTGCGATGTCGCTGATGCTCCAAGCACCGCTGGCGTCGCTGGCCACGTCCTCGTAAGTTGTCACCAGCACGCCTTGGCTGTCGTACAGCTCGACCGTGAGCAGACCGCTGTGGTCGCTGCGGCCCTGGCGCGTGGCCGTGCCGTTGAGCGTGGCCGTCTGTACGCCTGCCGCTTGGTTGGTGAAGGTACAGGTCACATCCTCGCTGCCGGACAGGTCGATGGTGGCCGTCGCGCTGCCAACATCGCCGGTGGAGTCGCCGTCATTGCAGACGATGCCGGAGAGCACCCAATCGCTGGGCACGACTTCCGTCACGCTGTACGTGCCGGGACTCACGTTGGTGAAGACCTGCGCGTTGGGCCGCACCGCCGTGATCTCCACGTAGTTGAGCTTCGTATTGACCGCAGCGTCCGACGGGCGAATTGTCAGCGCGCCGTCCGTCACGTCAACCACGACCGTTGCCTGCTGATACTCCTGGCTGGCGCTGGCCTGGAACGGCGCGGCGGGCGCGTTCGTGCCCTCGATGCTGACCTGGTGCTGGCTGTCGTAGCCGTCTACGCTGCCGGGTTCATCGCCGAAGCTCACCTTCACCTCGTAGCGACCAGCGGGCAGCGCATGTGCCCAGTAGATTTCATCCGTGAAGCCGGTGGCACAGCAATCACCGCGCTGCATATGGATGATGGTATCCAGCTCCTGCGAGATGCCGCTGCGGTTGCGATCACGCGTGGCCGCCGCCGCGTCGATTGGCGTATCGTCTGCCACCTTGAACCAACCGTAGGTCTGGCCGTTGGGCCGCGGTCCATAAGCCGCGCCATTGTCCTTCTCGTAACCAGCTGGTACAGGGGCGCTGTCAAGCTGGAAGTTGTAGTTGAACTCCGCACCCGTCGAGCCGTCGTCCACCAGGGTGAACGGACCCAGATCGCCCGTGAAGTCGAACGTCTGCGCGCTTTCCGGCGACGCTTCCTTAATAATGGTGATCGTGCCCGGCAGGTTAGTCGGGTCGGCGACCTGCACGGTTACCGACGCCTGGTCGCTGACGGTGCCGGGGTTGGTGCTGCTGCCCGGTACGACGACCAGCCCGGAGACCGAGGCGTCGACCGTGTTTTCCAGCGAGCCTTCCTGCTGCGGCTCAACGGTGATCGTCACCGCGTTGCTCGCCGCGGGGCCAACGTCAATCGTACAGCTCACCGTGCCGCCGCTTTCCGTACAGCCCTCGCTGGCGTCCACAAAGGTAGTGTTGGCGGGCAGCTCGTCCTCGATCAGCACCTCGTAGGCCGTGAAGAAGTCGCGGTTGTTGATGACCGTAGCCGTGTAGGTCAGCGATTCACCCACGGAGGCCGGGTCATCGGACGCAGCGAGCGTCACGCTGATGTCGACCGGAATTTTATCGCGCCAGACGGTGTTGGGCGCGGGCGCAACGTTTGTCACATAGTAGACGTTGTCGTTGAAGTCGTAGTTGATGCCTGCGTAGTCCATCACCATGAGATAGGCGTTGGGAATCAGCTCGCCGTTCACGTCACGTGCGGGCCAGGCGCGGAAGTGGTGGCCTTCGTCGGTGGCCGTGGGCTGGGTGTTGAGATCCCAGTCGCTGCTTTCCGGATCGATCTTGAAGCCAAAGTACTGGTTGCTAGGCGTCACGGTGGACTGCCCAATGCCGCTGCCCTTGCGCGGCAGATAGGACTGACCGTCATCGCCGTTGTGCGTCAGCACGTTATTGGTGTTGCCATTGCTGATGTTCGGCTGAATCTTAAACGTCGCCACATTTGGGCAGCAGGAGTGGAAGGCCGCCAGCTGGCGGACGTACACGGGCTGCGTGCTGTCGGCGCGCGTCCAGAAGGGGGTGAGCACCTCTTCGCCGATGGCCTCGATCACGCCCTTGTTGTTGATCGGCTGACCTGGGTTGGCAATCGTCGTTTGGAAGCCAAAGGCCTCGACGATTTCGACCACGTTGGGCTCGTTACCGCCCTCGCGCTGCCGCTGCCACGTACCGCCCAGGCCAATGCTGGCCGCCGGCGTATCAGAGTCGCTCGATTCAACCTCAAGCTGCGCAAAGACGTTCTCGTTCTGCGTGTTGGTGGCGCGGCTGTAGATGAAGTTGATCACGACATCGTAGAAGCCACCCGGCTGCAGCACGATGGGATTGGCCAGCGTTTCCTCGCCGTTGGGCAGGGCAAAGGCCGGGTTACCCGACGCGCCGCTTGTGTTGCCGACGAAGTTGAAGCTAAAGATTTGCAGCTCCTCGTCGGGGCTGACGTTGGTTACGCGCAGCGTGGCCGTGTCGTGCTCGCCATAGTTCTCATCGGCGGCACTGCGATTGTTCTGGTGGCGGTTGAAGCCCATCCAGGAATCGAAATGCGCGCGGCCCGCTGGCGTGACGCCATTGGGGAACTGCCAGTCGCGGTTGGTCAGGGCAATGTCGCCGCTCGAAATGTCCACCACGTCAAACGAGACGGGCGTCGCGTTGCCAACGTTGCCTGCGCCGTCGGTGGCGCGTGCATCGACGGTGTAGCTGCCCTCGTCGCTAAAGGTCAGCGTACCCGTGTAGGGCTGGAAGGTCGTGCCGCCGTCGAGGCTGTACTCGGTGGAAGCCACGCCGGAGCCGCCCGTATCGCTGGCGTTGACCGCGACGGTCGCGCTGCCGAGATAGTCGCCGTCACCGTTCTGCGTGCCGCTCACGTCAATGCTGACCGTGGGCGCTTCTTCATCCGCTGCGGCAGGCGCAACGCTGAAGTCGCTGAAGGCAAAGGTGAGCGAGCCGCTCGCGCGGCGGTTGGTCGTAAAGACGCCGCCGTAGCTGATGGGATTGGTCGCGCCCGCCTGGTCGTGATCGATACCAGCGAAGAACGAGGCCGGCAGGTTCACACTGTCGTTGCCATTTTGAGCAACCAGCGTCTCCGCGCCGCTGTTGGTGGCGTAGAAGGCCTGCGCCTCACCCGTGGCTGGGTCAATTTCCAGGGCAAGCGTCACGCTGTTGACGCCAGCCTGGCCGAAGTCACCGGTGTTCAGGTCAACGTCAGTCCCTTCGTAATCCAGTGTCCCGCTGGTATCCGTCTCCAGCAGCATCTGCACCTTGGCGTTGCCGCTGCCCGCATTGGCATAGACGACCTTGACATAGTTGTCTTCATTCAGGCCAAAGTAAAGGCCCGCCTGCTGCGACTGATTGTTGGTCGGGAAGGTCGGCGGATTGACAACCGTCGTCTCAATGCGCAGCTTCTGCGACGAGGCGTCGAAGCCGACGCCCAGCGCATTAATCTGCGAGTTGGTATCCGTGCTAAAGGGGCTACCCTGGCTCTGCGGCTGGGCGTACTGGATGCCCATGGTGCTCGCAATGCTCAGCGTGCCCGCCGAGGTGTTGACTGTCAGCTTGCTCGGCTCATAGCCGGGTGCACTGTCGTTGAAGACCGGGTCGTCCGCAGCCAAGCGCACCGAGGGCGGATCTACCATGGTGAAGCCGGTGCCGATGCCGTTACCGCTGGCGAGGCCGCCCTGATCGCTCGTGAAATCGAGACTGTAGGGCAGCGTGACCGGCACGTCATCGCATTCGAGCGTCGAGATCGGGTCGCAGATCGGCGTAGCGTTGGTGGCCGGCTCAACATTTGTCAGCACGAAGACGTAGTCCTGGTAATCGCCGTTGGACGCATCCTCGTAGCCCACAAGATAGGCGTTGGGCACGGGGTTGCCCGCGCGATCCTTCAGCGGGTAGATGCGCGTCGCGTGCGGGATACCGGTGTTGAGGTCATCCTGCGTGTAGCTGGTGCGGTTGAAGGTGTTGCTGTCGACGTAGAGGCCAAACGAATTGTTGCCCGGATCAAAGCTCGTGGCGCCGCCCGCCTGAATCTGCGGGAAGAGCGTCTGCTCCCACGACGTGTTGTTGCCGTTGCCGTCGGTGTCGATGACTGCGACCTGGCTCAGCGGCGGCGTCTGCGTGCCGTCCGGGATATAGTAGCCGTAGGGCAGCAGTTCATCGGGCGAATAGCGGGCAACAACCGTCATACCGACATCACCGGGGCCTGCCTTTTGGAAAAGCGAAGTCTCGGTTTCATCGCCGATGGGGAAGTTGTTCGTGTTCGAGGTCAGCGTGGCAAAGCCCGCGTCGATCCCGTAGCCGAGCGTGTTGAGCACCTGCTGCAGCGTAGGCTCCTTATTGCCCTGCAAACCGCTGGCGCTCAGGCCGTACAGATCGACTTCGACCGTCGGTGAATCGTTATCATCGCTGCTGATTTGGAGAACGGCGCTCAAATCCGCGGCACCCGAGCTGCCGCTGGGTGTGTCGCCCGGCGCAAACTGCGGGGTGAGCGTCAACTGCTCGCCCTGGTTGAGCGTCACGGGGAAGCTCGGCGGGCTGTTGAGCGTGAACGCGCCCGGGTTGGCCCCGGCAAAGGTCGCGCCGTTGATGGTCAACGGGTCGACCCCGGCGTTGGTAATGGTCACCACACTGGGGCTGCTAACGGCGGCGGTCGTCGTATTCTTGACGCCGCTGTAGATCAGCTCCGCGGGCGAAGTGGCGATGTCGCCATTGACCTGCGCGGGCCGCACGTTGCGCAGAATGACCACAATGTCCTGGTAGTCAAAGCCGCTGGTGGTCTCTTCCGTGGCGACGACGTAGGCGTTGGGCACTACGCTGCCGCTCTCGTCCTTGAGTTCGTAGACGCGCACCTTGTGCTGTCGGCTGGCGTTGCTTTCCCAGGTGTTCAGGTTGTCCTGGCTGTAAACCAGGCGGTTGCTGAAGAAGGGCCAGCGCGAATAGATGCCAAAGCTGTCGCTACCCGGGTTGAAACTTGTCGTGCCGTTGAGCGGCGGCAGCAGACGCTGGCCGTTGCTCGCCGGGCTATTGGAAACCGTAAACAGTTCGTTCGGACTGGCGGAATCACCCGGTGTGTACCAACCAAAGGCCGTCACGGGGTTGTTTTGCGTGGGGCCGAAAACGGCCAGCAGGTCAATATCGACCGTGCCCGTGCCCACCTTTTGGAAGAGCTGGGCCGCAATCTCGTCGCCGAGCAGCGGTGCGGTGGCAGCATCGTCCGTCGCCCCCATCTTGTTGGTGCTGGGATCGTCGTCGCCCACGTTGACGGGAATGTCGAGCGTGTCCAGAATCCACTGCAGGGAGGGCTCGTTGGCGCCGCCCAGCCCCTGCTTGCCCAGCCCGTCCAGCTCCACGTCGACGAGCGGCGTGTCCACGTCGTCGCTGGCGATGCGCAGCGTGGCCTCCTTGGGCCCGTTGCTGCTGGGGTCGAAGGCGACGTCGATGTTGATGGAGCCGCCAGCAGGCACAACCGTGCCGTCGGCCGGATCGTTGACGAGCACAAACTGGCCCGCGTCCATCCCAATCAGGCTTACCTCGCTGAGCGTCAGGTCGCCGTTGCCGTTGTTGCGAACGGTGACCTGTTGCGTGGCGCTCTGGCCCGCGCTGGTGACCTGGTCAAAGACGAGGCCAGTCGGGTCGACGGCGATGTCGGGCTGGTCGTTGGCGCGATCCGTGGGGCGCAGCAGATAGAGCTTCTGGTTGCTGCCGCCGCGGTCATATTGAGCGAGGTAGAGATCGCCGGTGGACGGGTTTTGCCCGATTTCCAGCGGATCGTTGAAGGGCTCGCCCGGCGCATTGCCAAAGCCCTCCACATCCGCGCCGGGCTGTGCGCCCAACACGGAACCATCACTATCCACCTGGATGGTGAAGATGTCGTTGTTGTTGGAGAAGCGCACGACCAGCAAGCGATTTTGCAGTTCGCCGCTAAAATTGTTGGATTTGTACTCGATGACGCCGTTCGGGCTTTTGTTGAAGGCGAAATCGTAAACCTGCTTGTTGAGTAAAAAGTTTGGGTAGCCGCGATAGTTGGGATCGGGTGACGTACCGACGGGGTAGCGGCTGCCACCCTGGCCTTCGCCCGGCTCGTTTTTATCCGATAGCGGGTTGCCGATGTTGAGCACCCACTCGCAGCGCGCCGGGTTCGGATGGCCGAAGTAGCCGCCACCGTTCTCGCCGACGATGAACATAAAGTCACGTTGTGTCTCGTGCGTTCCCTGTACGCCCATCGCGCCAGCATTGTTGTTGATGCCGTCCACGGTGGGCAGTTGGTTGGCGCTGCGGCCGTCGGAGCGCACGGTGGAGCAGTAGCTGTAGTCCGTTCCGCTTACGGGGAAGTCTGGTGATTCGCCGCCGCCCGCCGTGCCGTTGGTCGGCACGTAGAGATAGCCATTTGAGTGCCAGACGAGATCGAAGGCGTTGCGGATACCCGTGGCAAAGACCTTGAGCGGTGCGTTGGCCGCATAGGGGTTGTAGGTACCAACGCTGGTGTCGGCGTTGCTTTCACCGCCGCCGTTCCAGGCCTCGCCCGTTTTCACGTCAATGGGCGTGTTCGTGCTAATTGCATTCTGCACGGCAGCGCTGTCCTCATCAAAGGTCAGGACCGCCGCGGTGAGCAGCGTCTCCGGGCGCGTGCCCCAGGAGTTATCGGCCACGCCCGCCGCCAAATTGGAGCCTTGCGACAGGTATAGATGACCGTCCGGGCCGTAGGCGATGGAGTTGGTGACGTGATCCTTGGCCGAGCGCGGCAGGTTGACAAAGACATCCTGCACCGTTTCCAGGTTGGGCCCGGAGAGACGCGAAATTTTGCCGCTCCAGCGCTGACCCACGTTGTCAAAGCCAAAAATCGTATGCGTGACCCAAACAATGAGATTGTTGGCCGTCGCATCCTCGTCAAAGGTGAGGCCAATCAGCAGGCGGGGATTGGAAGGGAAGCCGGGATTGGCGTCGCCCGCCACGCCCTTCAGGATTTCTTCGTTGCTCAGCGTGCCGTCGGCGTTGATGGTGTAGCGACGGATTTGACCGTTGTTGGTCGCGCCATAGAGCTTGCCATCCGGGCCTTTTTCCAGTGTGGTAAAGAAGACGCCGTTGATGCCAAGTTCCACCACGTCGAAGGCGACCTCTGGGTCGCCTGCCTCGTTGATGGGATCAAAGGTGCCGCCACCGCCGCCGCCGCCGCCTAGCTCCGTGCCCGTGGTAAAGAGGCTCTGAAACTTGGGGAAGGTGTCGCCGCCGTCGGGGCAGGAGCTGTTCAGTTCGGATTTGACGCCGTCGATGACATAGCGGTACTGTGTGTTTTCAGCCAGTGCCTGATCAGGCGCGAGGTTAATTGTGTCGTTGCCACCGGAGGTGTTGCTGGAGGAGGGCACGAGCGCCCCGTTGGAGCCATCGGGGTTTACGGCATAGAGGAAGACATTATCGTCCAGGCTTGTGGGATCTACACCGCAGCCCGCACCGGGCACGCTGATGTCCGCACCGAGGCCAACCAGCCGTTCAACGTCTGTCGAGCGGTTCGGTGGGTTTACAGACGTGACATAGGGCAGATCCTCTGCAACTGTATCAATGTCGACGTAGTTGATCTTCGTATTCAGGCCGCCCTTGGCGTCGACGGTCAGCCGGCCGTCGTTGACACCGACGCGCAGCGTGGCCGTCTGGTGGTGGCTGGCGGAGCCGACGGGGCCGCTTGGCGCGAAGCCAAAAATCGCCTCGGCACCCTCCACGTTGAGCGCATGCGTTTCAGGGTCGTTGTTGTTGTTGGAGTCACCAGCGGCAACGGTCACTTCGTAAAGACCGTTGGGCAGCGCAATTTCCCAGATGCCTTCGGTTTTGACGCCGCTAAAGCTGCCGGGGATGTCATCGGCCTGCATGTGAACCAGCGAATCCAGCCGCTGATCGGGCTGGCTCGTGGCGCGGTCACGGCCGTTGCCGCTGGTGCCAGCGGATAGATTAAGCGGTGTCGTGCCGTCGTTGGCGTTCACCCAGCCGTAGGTGTAGGTGCTGTCGCCCTGATCGGCGCGATCGCGCACGGCATAAGCCTGGCCAAAATCCAAAAGATAGCCAGCGGGCTGCTCGCCAGTTTCCGCGTTAAAGTTAACCTGGATGGGGAATGTCGTGGGCACATCGGGCTGCTGCTGAATCTCCACGTAGTTCAGCTTGGTGTTAACGCCGCCGCCGCTGTAGTCCAGCGTGAGCTTGCCATCGCTGACGGTGATCGTGCCAGAGCCGGTGGTGTGGCGCGTGTTGCTGCCCGCACCGCCGCTGGGCGTAAAGTTATTGACGATGTTCACGCCCTCGGCGTTGATGCGGTGCGTCTCGGGATCCGTGCCAGCAGACGCATCGCCAACGGCCACCGTCACATCATACGTGCCGTTGGGCACTTCAATCTCCCAGTAGCCGCTGGGCGGCGTGCTGGGGTGGTTCATGTGAATGGTGGTCTTGAGCCGCAAATCACTTTGGGAACCGCTGCGATTGCGCCCCTGCCCCACCAGGCTGACCGGGCTGCCGTCGCTGACGCTGATCCAGCCGTAGCTGAGGCCGCTGCCCTGGTTGGCGCCCGTGCGCGCGCCATAGGCCTCGCCAAAATCGCGCAGGTAGCCAGCAGGCGGGGTCGTGTTTGCGTCCTGAAAATTGATGTTGGCCGCAAAGGCTGTTTGCGTCTGTGGGGCATTGGGGGCAGCCGCAGGCGCGGCCGCGCTGACGGGCTGCGGCGGAACCATGCCGACTACCATAGCAAGGATAGCTATGTAGAACAGCAGGCCCTTTCTTTGTCGAAAACGGGTAGTTCGATTTGTATTCACCTTTTCTCCTCTATAAAAACAACGATTAACAAATGGTTGCCGAATGAGCAAAGCCACGATGATTTCGTGGGCAAGCTCGCAAAATAACTTCAAATCAACAGCTAAGAACTAGATTCTACATGGTTAGACACGGGCTATATTTGCAGATGTATATTAGGCGCTCCCAATACGTATTAATACGATACACCTACGTAAACCCTACGCGAACGATAGGAGAATACCATGCTTCGTGACACATTTGACTTACGGTTCCCTGACAAAAATGGAAATGGTGACCCTGCAACAAATCGACGACCACCTGCCCGTATCAGGAAAGATAACACAGAGCAACAAGTGAAACTCTATCACAATTGTCCTACACAATACATACGTACTATTGCGTAGGGGTCGCCATTTTCAGATGTAGAAAAGGGTATAGAGTACTGGTTTAGCTACGACATAGTGGGGGCCACCTCAGCGGAATGACGCAGCAAGCCCAATCAAAGCAAGCCCATGTTCCGAGCCTTTGTTACGGCGGCGGTGCGGCTGCTAACGTCCAGCCTGGTGCGAATGTGTTCCGTATGTTTGCGCGCCGTACCCACGCTTAACCCAAGGCGGCTGGCAATACCCGCATCCGTCAATCCTTCGGCAAGCAGGGCCAATACCTGATGCTGGCGTTCCGTGAGCAGTTTGTAATTCGAGGACACATCCCGCTGCTCAGACGTGACCACCGCTTGCTGCGGCGACAAGGCAGCTGTACCCTTACAGAACTGAAAGAACACATCGCGCAGCCGTTCTTCGCTGATGCCGCGCGCGATTTTAGCGTGCGCACCCAGCTTTACCATTTTGGTAGCCACGTGTTCTTCGCCGGGGCGATAGAGCGTTAAAATAATCAGGTGGGGAAACTTCTGAATGAGGGGGGGGATCAAGTCGATGACCGTCGCCGGACGCGTTCCATCACGTTCCCAGGGGATCGATGTGCTGACCACGACCACGTCGACCTCGGTGCGCTGTACACAATCCAACGCATCGCGCCCGCTGCGCACCGGCCCCAGCACGTCGGTTCGCGGGCTGACCGCTAGGGCAGCGGACAGACCTTTAAAGTAAATTTCTTCGTTATCCACAACCAAAATACGCAAACTCGCTAATCCCTTATCCACGTGACGCCAGTGGGCGTCGTGAACGTGTCCGCTCTTGCGGATTTGTTCAGCAGTAGGTTGTTCACGGTTGTTTGCGGTTGCTGGTCGAGCGGATAAGTCGGCCTGCCGGGGGTCGGACAAGCTAGACATATGGTATTTTCCTTTCCTACGACATTCTCTCTGTGACGACTTCCCACGATAGTAATTCTTTACAACGGCGATTCTTTATGACGGTAATTCCCTACGACAAATAAACGATTCCTCTGCAAAAAGCCTACCGGAATTGGCAACAGCGTAACACGATTTGTCCGACAATTTTCTTACAGCTTCTTGACATCTTTGAACAATCCTTTTCACTACGTGTTTTTAGCCAGCCGATCACCGCTGTCCAAAGGAGTGCGACCCCGGTTCGCTTGCTGGGAAAAACGGCGCTACAATATGCAGATGAGCGACTTCATCGATTCCACTCGCCCACCCGCTGAAGCGGCTGCGCACGCTATCTTGGCCGCCCAACCCAGCCTGTCGCCGGCGACGCTGCACGCGCGCAACAAGCTCTTTGTCAGCGGCCCTTTTGGCAGCGGCAAGACGACGCTGGCCATCGAGCGCATCCGCTGGCTGCTGGCCCAGGAGCGCGTGCGCGGCGACGACATTCTCGTGGTTGTACCGCAGCGTACCTTTGCTCTGCCCTTTTACGATGCCTTGCGCAGCCCAGCCGTGCCGCCGGGCCCGCCGCCGCGCATCACCACGCTGGCCGGGCTGGCGCGCAACGCCGTCGAGCTCTACTGGCCGCTGCTTGCCCAGAATGCGGGTTTTCGCGATCCCGGCCGCGAGCCGACCTTTCTCAATCTCGAAACCGCCCAGTTCTACATGGGCCAGTTTGTGGAGGAAGCGATCCAAAATGCGGCCTTTGACGGCATCCGCATCGATCCCAACCGCGTCGTCAGCCAGGTATTGGACAACCTCAACAAAGCGGCCCTCCACGGCTTCTCCATCGACCAGGCCTACCAGCGGCTTGAACTCGCCGTACCGCCGGGCGAGGGGCAAACCGCGCGCCTCAACGCGCTGCGCGCCGCCCGAACCATCAGCCAGCAGTTCCGCGATTTGTGCCGCGCGCGCTCGCTCGTCGATTTTAGCCTGCAAATTCGGCTGCTCGGCGAGCACGTGCTTCAAAACGAGTGGAGCCGCACCCACTTCTTCCGTCAATACCGCCACCTCGTGGCCGACAACGTGGAGGAAAACAACGCTGTGGCCCACAGGCTGATGGCGCAGTGGCTGCCCACGCTGGAGAGCGCCTTGATTGCCAAAGATGACGACGGCGGCTACCGCCTTTTCCTCGGCGCCAACCCCGATGGGGCCGAAGCGCTGGCCGCTGGCTGTGACATTCGCGTCTCGCTCTCCCACGCCCCCAACACCTCACCGGCGCTGCTCGCGCTGGCACAGCGCATCAACCACCTGATCGGCGGGCGAGCGCCGACGCACGACGGTTATGTCGATCCATTTAGCGATGAAGGGGACGGTGAGGGGAGCAATGAACCAGGCGACAACGTAGAGGACGCATTCGCCAACGATTTAGATACGGCAGATGTACGAGGCGTATCGACCGCTTCTAGTATAAATGACGCGGGGGCTGCCTCCTCGGATCACGCCACTTTGGCAAAATCGGGAAAGTCGCTTACCGGCACGCCCACACAGCCGTTGATTCTGCCCGACCGCGAATTCCGCTTTTATCCACAGATGATCGACTGGACCGTGAGCGAAATCGACAGGCTGATTCGCGATGACGGCGTTGATCCCGGCCAGATCGCCGTGCTCGCTCCCTTTGTCAGCGACGCGCTGCGCTTTAGCCTGCAAGCTGGTCTGGCCGCGCGCGGCATCGATTCCACCACCCATCGCCCCTCGCGCGCTCTGGCCGATGAGCCAGCCACGCGCACGCTGCTGACGCTGGCTGCGCTAGCCCACCCCGCTTGGGGCATCCGCCCCGCCGAAAGCGATATCGCGCTGGCGCTGGCGCTGACGGTGGACGGGCTGGACCCCGTGCGCGCGCACCTGCTCACGCGCATCGTCTACCCGGCGCGGCGGCGCACGATTGAGCTGGGTCGCTTTGAGGAGTTGGTGCCGGAGATGCAGCGTCGCATTGGCTACGCCGTGGGCGAGCGCTTTGCTCGACTGCGCGAGTGGATTTACAGCTACCGGGCGGGGGAGGGAGAAGTGCAGGAGGTTACCGTTGACCAGTTTTTCGCCAGAATTTTTGGGGAGCTGGTGAGCCAGCCGGGCTATGGCTTTCACCAGGATTACGACGGCGCGCGCGTCGCCAACCAGCTGGTGGAATCGGCGCGCAATTTCCGCTGGGCGCTGGAGGATGTCGAGCAGGGGGACGCGCCCCGCAGCGTGATGCTGGGGCGAGCCTATTTCCGGCTGATCGAAAGCGGGGCGATTGGCGCACTCTACGTCCCCGGCTGGCGCGAGGCGGAGGACGCCGTCTTTATTGCGCCCGCCTACACCTTCCTCATGCGCAATCGCGCCGTCGACGTACAATTCTGGCTCGACATTGGCTCCACGGGCTGGTGGGAGCGTCTCTACCAGCCGTTGACCCACCCCTACGTCCTCTCGGCGCAGTGGCCAGCCAGCAAGCCATGGACCGATTTCGATGAGTACACCACGCGCCAGGAGACAATGCGTCGGCTGCTGCTGGGGTTGATTCGCCGGGCGCGGCGCAACGTGCACGTGGGCATCAGTAGCTACAGCGAAAGCGGCTTCGAGCAGACGGGACCGCTTTTGAATTTGATGAATCGGCTGCTGGTGCAGGAGAGGGGGTGATCGATGCGGAGGGCGCGAAGAGCGCAAAGGAGCGCAGAGAAAAGATTGTCGTTTCGACCGGAGGGAAAAATCTGTGTGCAACCAACGAAGATTCTTGGTTCACGTTACAAAAGCGTGCAGAGGCCTGGGACAATCTGTTATACTGAATTTAGCATAGAAATTGGTGCTTTGAATGCACAGGGAGATTGAACCATGAAACGTTTTGTTCTGAAAGAAGCCCAAGTGGACTACACAGCGCTGGTTGATGAGGTGGAGATCGTGGATAAGGTAGTCATTTTGGAAAAAGAAGGTCATCCGGTCGCTGCGGTTGTGCCGTTCTCTGAATACGTGGCTTATCAATCGTGGCAAGAGGCCGAAGCACGCCAGCAAGCGCATCATCAGGAAGAAGAAGCCATTGCCCGTGAACACGCCGCCCTCAAGCAAATGCAGCCTGAACTGATAAAACAGTACGAGGGGCGCGTTGTCGCCCTTCACAACGGCCAAGTTGTTGCAGTGGGTGATGATAGAATGAGCGTGTGGGCGCAGGCTCGCGAAAAACTAAACGGACAGCCGGTCTATATCCAGACAATTGAGAAGACGCCTCGAATTTATAAAATGCCTCATCGAAAGACCGCCTGATGTGGGCCTATAATCAAGACGAACATCCGCCAGCCCCGTTTCTGGACCTGGTCGTCCATCGTATTGAGAAATCAAATCTAACAATCCCGATCCAAGCGAAGATCGATACGGGAGCCGATATTTCAGCCTTGCCTGAATCGGTTGTGGCGCAGCTGAGTCTCCCCGTGGTCAGCAAACTGCTTATTGAAGGATACGATGGCCATCAAACGACTGTTTCCACTTACGCCGCCGTGCTTGAAATTGCAACGGTGCGTTTTCGCAGTCAAGAATTCATTGCAATTTCCGAACCGCACGCCCTGCTGGGCCGCGACATCCTCAACCATTTCTACGTTCTATTAAATGGGCCTGATCTCAGCTTGCAAATCCAGTCAGAGCCATTCACCACTCCGTGAAGTAGAACAGCTCATGCCGCTTGCGCGGCAGGTAAGCCAAACAGAAAAGGGCTGGTCCGGTTTAACCCGGACCAGCCCTTCCTTGACGTTGATGAGGAGGGGACATCAACATCTGGCAAGTGTCTCACGGGGATGTGAAGAACACTTACCGTGAACAACAGCGCTCCTATAGTATACATCAAAATTGGTGAAATGAAAATGAGAAATTTATAAAATGTCGATGAAAATCGCATAGTGCTTTTATCAACAATAATTTAACTGCATCAAATTCGCATAGTTAACCGCTTTTCCTTCGTAATTTCCTGCCTGCAAGGTCGAAACCATCGCTTCGAACAAAACGAACGGTCTCTCTGGCTCAATCGACTATTCCAAGCGACCACTCTCTAGCTCTGACAAATCTCAGCCCAAACCCAGCCGTCACCAGCGTCAACGGCATATTCACTACGCGAATTCTTCAGAAACCTCTTCCGTTGCGCCTTTGCGTCTCCGCATTAAACTTGCTTGTTCCACCCCAGGACCCTATTCCTGGGAAGCGTTAATTTTTGGAAGCCGTGCGCGCTCGACGTATACTCTTGCCCATGACTCATCGACTTTCCTCGACCGGCCTCGCGCTGACGCTGGCCCTGCTGGGCACAATCCTGATTGCCGCACCCGCCCGCGCCCAGCACCCGTGCGACCCGCCCAACGTGATCGAGCGCGGCGTCTGCGGCATGGATTCGTTTCGCGGCGATCCGCCCAACCAGCTACCCAACGGCTGGGAACGCTTTATCGTCACCGGCAGCCCCTCCTTTGAATCGCACCACGACACCTACTTCGGCGCGCCCGCCCTCATGATCCGCGACATCGGCGGCATCTACGAAGTAGGCATCTACACCCAGGTCGCCGTGACGCCCGGCGCAGGCTATCGCGCCAGCATCGGCTGGGGCGCGCCCAACAAGCCGGATACGACCAGCCGCCGCCTCGGCCTCGACCCCACGGGCGGCACCGATCCCTTTGGCCCCAACGTGATTTGGGGGCCGGAGCACTGGGGGCCGGGTCGCCTGCTCAACTACCCGCCGCCCGACGTCAACATCGACGTGCGCGCCCGCGCCCTGGGCGAGACGATGACCGTCTTCTTCAAGACCAACCACCCCACCCCCGACGGCGATGCGCTGATTTTTATCGACGCCATTTCACTTTTCCCGGACGAGAGTGCGCCCGTCGTCGAGAGCGTGCCGGTGGAGCCGGAGCTCGCGCCCGAAGAAGCACCCGCTCAGGAAGCACCCGTCCAAGAAGCACCCGCAGAAGAAGCATCCGCCCAGGAAGAGCAGGCGGAGAGTGCTCCGGAGCCGGCGCAGGAAGCGCCCGCGCCGGTTGCCGAGGCGGTGGTCGCGGCCAGCCAGCCTTTTGCCGCCGTGCCCACGCCGATTCCGCCAACGGTCGCGCCGCTGCCCACGGCCACACCCACCGCCACCCCCTCGCCCACCCCCTCGCCCACGTCCACGGCGACGCCGTCGCCCACCGCCACGCCGTCGCCCACGCCCACCGCCACGTGGACGCCGCTGCCCACCACCACCCCGCCCGGCGTCGCGGAGCTGCTCGATTTGGAGCAGGCGCAGATGCGCGTTAACGCGTCGGGGGCTTCGACGGGCGCGGTGCGCTCGGTGGGGCTGCTGGCGCTGCTGGGGACAAGCGTCTGCGGCAGCGGGCTCTGGTGGCTGCGCAGACGGCGGCGATTCTAGCGTGGTGGCGTGGCGCTTGTTAACGCCATTTGGCGCAAACGCAAAAAGGGCTCCGGAAGCTTCCGGAGCCCTTTTTGCGTTTGCAATCCAGCGATCGTAGAAATGGTTTAGGCCATCTCAAGCGAGCCGATCATCTCGACGGTTTGCCGGCTGAAGGCGGGCAAATCGTCGGGGTTGCGGCTGGTGATCAAATTGCCGTCGACCACCACTTCCTGGTCGACCCAGTTGGCCCCCGCATTCTTGAGGTCGGTCTGAATCGACTTGTACGACGTCATCTTGCGGCCCTTAACCACATCCGCCTCGATCAGCGTCCACGGGCCGTGGCAGATGGCGGCGACGGGCTTGTTGGCGTCGAAAAACTGGCGGACGAACTGCACGGCTTTCTCCTCGACGCGCAGCTTGTCGGGGTTGATCTGGCCGCCGGGCAGCACGAGCGCATCGTAGTCGCTGGCGCTGGCGCTGTCCAGCGTCACGTCGACATCGAATTTGTCGCCCCAGTCCGTCTCATCCCAGCCCTTGATTTGGCCGCTCTTGGGCGAAACGATGTGCACCTGCGCGCCCGCCTGCTCCAGCGCCTGCTTGGGCTGCGTCAGCTCGACTTGCTCGAAGCCGTCGGTGGCGAGAATGGCAACTTTTTTGCCGTTCAAATTTTGGCTATTCATGGTTACTCCTTCTTCATTCGGGCCACAAAGCTTTGTGCTGCCGAAAAACAGCGAGCTGTGACCAACTTCAATTTCACAAATGTCGAGGGCTACTTCAGTCTAGCAAAAAACGCGTTGGCTGTCCGTGGAAATTATCCATTGGGATCAGAAAAGGCTCCGGGCAGTTCTAGAAAACCCCGAAGCCTTTCCGTGAATTGCTGGCAGCCGAACGCGCTATGCTGTCTCGGCCTGGGGCGTCGCCTCGTTTTGTGCTTCGTCGCGCGATACAAAGTTGAGCGCGGCGGAATTTAGGCAGTAGCGCTGGCCCGTTGGCTGGGGGCCGTCGTTAAAGACGTGGCCCAAGTGGGCATCGCAGCGGCTGCAGAGCACCTCGGTGCGGCGCATAAAAAAGCTGTTGTCGGCCTTCTCGTCGACGTTCTCCTCTTTGACTGGGTCGTAAAAGCTTGGCCAGCCGGTGCCGGATTCATACTTGGTTTCGGAATCAAAGAGCGGCTGCCCGCAGCAAACGCAGCTGTACACGCCCTCCTCTTTATTGTTCCAATACTCGTTGGCAAAAGCGCGCTCCGTCCCGTGCTGGCGAGCGACTTTGTACTGCTGCGGCGTCAACTGCGCGCGCCACTCGGCATCGCTCTTGACGACTTTTTCTTTGCTCATTGATGGTGCTCCTTGAATTTTATTGCTTTGCTAAACGCTAGATTAAGCGCGGGCGCGGGCCTTCTTCTCAACCACCGCCTACAGAAAACCGCACGGGCAACAGAAAACCGCAGAAATTTCCGTAAGCTCGTCAACGATGGCTGTACAATGAAGAAGGGAGCGGCTTTTGCCGCTCCCTTCTTCATTGTCGACAGATATTGCCGTATGTGGTTTACGGTGGTGGATTACCCGCGCACCGTATCCATATCATCCTCATTGCGTGCACCAGCGGCGCCGCCGAGCACGGACGCCCCCAGACCCAGCAGCAGGGCCAACAGCGTACTGAATGCTGCGGTGCTGGCGTTACCCGTCGCTTCGTTAACGGTTTCAGCATCGGGGGCGGCAGCCTGCACTTGATTGGCGGCTTGAGTTGCCACTGTATCGACGGTGGCTTGAGCATCCGCAGCTGTCAGTTCGTTACCGGCCGCTTGCGCCGTCGCTTGTGCGCCTTCGACAGTCAGATTGCTCGGCAGCACTTCAGAAACAGCCGGCGCCGCAACCTGGGCCGCCGTGCCCGCTACATTCCCCGCCGCGCCCACCAGCGTGCCGACCAGCGAGCCCACGCCCGTGCTCAAAAAGTAGAGCAGCAGCGGAATCGCCACCACCCACACCATAGCACCGTTGAGAATGCCGTTGCCGCGCCCAAAGACGCCGGACGAGCGCGCGGCGACCCAGCCGCCAACCAAGAACGCAATCAGCGTCGAGATTGCGCCCCAAACGCCTGCGCCAATCCCAAAGCTGCCCAGCGGCTCGCCGACTTGGTACGAAGCCAAGCCGATCGCCACCCCCAACACGGCCAGCAGCAGCAGCGTCGTCAACGCGCTGAAGATGCCCGCCAGAATCGGACCCCAGCGCACCCGGTCTTTCTGGTCGAGTTGCGTTCGGTTGACGTGATTCATGTCCCGGTCGATCACTTCGACGTTGCGATCGTTGTCGTAATTTGCTTGCGTTGCCATTTGTTTCTCCTCTAATTTTGTGTAGTGCAAAGTGTTTTTTCAACCTATGTGGCAGAACTGTTTTTTTGTGCGTGACTTACAGACGGACAGAAGGTCAAGTAGCTGCTCTCGGCTATTACTATTATATGAGTATGTAAGGGGAAAGAGCGATGTGCGGTTGCACAGCTAGCTTGCACACGTTTTGTCACATGGTCGATTATGCTGTGGTATCTCTTCAATTTCTGCGTCGGCCTACTCTGACCACTGAGGGAAATGTTTATAGACTTTTACACATCACGGACGAATTTGTACGCTCAAGTTATACAATGATACATATACAGGTTTGGCCCAACTTGCTACAATCGAGTTGTAGCAAGCAGCCTGCTGGAGATGACTACTCAAGCTTCTGGCGACTATTATCATTACTCTTGTTACCACCCTTGCTTACCATCGTGCAGCTCTGGCTGAGGTAAACTTTAGCGAATTTAGAAGGAGCCCCCATGACAGAACCACGTTCTTCACCATCGAATCCCGACCCCATGGAGCTGGAGCGCCGCGACGTGGAAAGCGGTGTCGCTTCGACGGGCGCTGGCGCGCTCCCCGCTGCTGGCGGCGCAACAGTCTACGGCAGCGAAGCCGCCCGCGCCGACACTTATGCCGCGACCGAGCGCGCCGATACGGGGCTCAACGCTGGCGGAACCATGGACTCACGCCCCGTTGAGCCGGAGGCCGTGCGCCCTGGTGGCCTGCCTACCGCGGCTATCGTGACGACAATCATCGTGATTGTCTTGCTGCTGCTGCTGCTTTTCTGGCTCTTTTAGCCGTGACCAAATATTCAACCCAGAACGCAACAGGGGCAAGCCTTATGCAAGATACACAACCCGCCGCCGATACCTCCGTTACCGTAATTGATGCGGATGGAATGCGCGGCTACGCCGACCGCTACACGCTGCAAAAGGTGCGCGGCGGAGACAACGCGCAGATTGCCGTGCAGTTTGGCGAACGCGTGGCCCTGGTCGACGTGGACGCGCTGGTTCCCGAAGGCGACGATGTGTATCGCCTGCCCCTGCGTCTGCGGGAGATTGAAGCCGACGCTTCAACCGTTAGTCAGCGCGCGTCGGATCAAGGCGATAAGCGCACGGTAATTCCCGTTCTTGAAGAGCAGATTCACGTCGAGAAGCGGCAGGTGGAAACGGGCCGCGTGCGCATCATAAAGCGCGTGCACGAGCGAGATGAAGAAGTAGACGTCCCGCTGATCCACGAGGAAGTGCATGTCGAGCGCGTGCCCATCAACGAATTTGTGGACGAAGCGCCGGAAATTCGGCGCGAAGGCGCAACGCTGATCATGCCCGTGATGGAAGAAGTGCTGGTTGTGGAAAAGCGACTGCGTCTGAAAGAAGAAGTGCACATCACCGGCCGCGAGTTTGAGACGACCAAGACGGCGCGTACAACGTTGCGCGAGGAGGAAATCTCCATTGAGCGCGAAGATCGGGATCAAGAAGAATCTATCCAACGTTAACAGGAGCAATTTGCTCTCTGAAAAACCAATTCAATCAATCTGTCTACAAAAGGAGATTTAGTTATGAAAACCGTTATTGGACTGTACGACGACAGGAACGATGCCCAGCAGGTGCAGCAGGAATTGACCAACAGCGGCTTTGATCGCGGCCAAATCGACATGATGCAGAATGGCAATGTCAAATCCTCGCTGACAAGCGCAGGCGTGCCCAACGAAGAAGCTGACCTGTACGCCGAGGGCGTGCGCCGCGGCGGAACGCTTGTCACCGCCAACGTCGACGACAGCCGCACCAATGAAGCCGTCGACATCATGAACCGTTACGACCCCGTTGATATTCACAACCGATCAAGCATGTGGCGCGATGAGGGGTGGACGAGCTACGATGAGACGGCCGAGCCCTACGCCGAAGGCTCCACCGAGCGCGACTACCAGCGCTATCGCGAGAACGAGCGCACGATGGACACGACAAACCAGCGCAACGTTGAAGGCGAACAGTCGATTCCCGTGGTTGAGGAAGAGATGACGGTTGGGAAGCGCCAAACGCAGAGCGGCGGCGTGCGCGTTCGCTCCTACATGCGCGAAGTGCCCGTCGAAGAGCAAGTCACGCTGCGCGAGGAGCACGTCAACGTGGAGCGCCGCAACGTCAACCGCGATGCGACCGCTGCCGACCTGGATAACTTCCGCGAAGGCACGATTGAGATGACGGAAACCAGCGAGGAAGCCGTCGTCACAAAGGACGCCCGCGTGGTCGAGGAAGTTACGGTGGGCAAAAGCGTGGAGCAGCACACCGAGACGATTCGCGACACCATCCGCCGCACCGAAGTGGATGTCGAGCGCATTCCGGCGGGCGAGCGCCAGGAGTTCCGCCGCGATTACGAGCAGAACTTCGCCGACACCGAGCATGACTACGAAGACACCTACGAGCCGGCCTACAGCTACGGCTACACGCTGGCCAACGACGACAACATGAGCAACACGCGCTGGGAAGATGTCGAGCCGCAGGCTCGCCAGCGCTGGGAGCGCGATCACGACAGCGCCTGGGATGATGTGAAGGATGCCGTACGCCGCGGCTGGAACCGCGTTCGTTCGTAAGAAGTAATTGCCCACAACAAAAAGCCCGGCTTCGGAGAAGCCGGGCTTTTTGTTGTGGGGTGAAGCAGCGATTCGCGCTACGACTCTTTCTTCGCCTTCTTCGCCGCCCGCATCCGCACGTCGTGGTTCAGCTCCTTCTTGCGAATGCGCAGCGATTTGGGCGTCACCTCCAGCAGCTCGTCGTCCGCCAGATATTCAATCGCCTCGTCCAGCGAGAAGACGCGCGGCGCGCCCAGCGCGTCGACGATTGATTTGGGTACGGCGCGGTGGCCCGTCAAGTTCTTTGTGCGGCAGACGTTGAGCACCAAATCTTCGCTGCGGATGTGCTGGCCCACCACCTGGCCGCTATAGACATCCTCGCCCGGCGCGACAAAAAAGGTGCCACGCTGCGTCAGGTGCTCCAGCGCATAGCCGCTCACGGGCGCCGTCTCCAGCGAGACGAGCGAGCCGAGCCGCTGCGAATCAATCTCGCCCAGCAGCGGTTGGTAGCTGTCGAAGAGCGTGTTGAAGATGCCCGTGCCGCGCGTGGCCGTGAGAAAGGGCTGGCGAAAGCCAAGGATGCCGCGCGTTGGCACCAGGTATTCGCTGTAGACCGTGCCGTCGTCGCCGTAGCGAATGTTGACGAGCTGGCCGCGTCGCCGCCCCAACATCTCGCTCACCGCGCCCAGATACTCCTCCGCCACCTCGATAAAGACGCGCTCGACCGGCTCCTCCAGCCCGTTTTCGCCCTCCTCGAAGATCACCTCCGGCTTGCTGATGGCAAACTCGTAGCCTTCGCGCCGCATCGTCTCGATCAGAATCGCCAGGTGCAGCTCGCCGCGCCCCGAAACGAGAAAGTCCGTGGATGAATTGGTGCCCTCCACGCGCAGGGCCACGTTGCTCTCCAGCTCGCGCATCAGCCGCTCGTGAATCTGGCGGCTGGTGACGTATTTGCCCTCGCGCCCGGAGAAGGGGCTGTCGTTGATGCGAAAGGTCATGCGCACGGTAGGCGCTTCGACCTTGATCGGCGGCAGCGCCTGCGGATTCTCCGGGTCGGCCAGCGTATCGCCAATGCCCACGTCCGAGATGCCGGAAACGGCCACAATGTTGCCCGCCTCCACCCGGTCCACTGCCTCGCGCTTGAGGTTGCGGAAGACGAAGACCTGCCCAACCGTCGCCCGCTCCACCTCGCCGTCGGCGCGCATGTGGGCAATTTGCTGCCCCGCGCGCAGCGAACCGCTGCGCAGCCGACCCACTGCAATTTTACCCACGTAAGAGCTGTACTCCAGCGTCGTCACCAACAGCTGCGTCGGCCCGTTGACGTTGACGCGGGGGGCGGGCAGATGCTCGACAATGGTGTCGAACAGGGGGCGCAGATCAGCGGCCAAATCGTCCGGCGCGTCGCCCGCCCTTCCTTCGAGCGCGACCGTGTAGATCACGGGAAAGTCCGCCTGTTCCTCATCCGCGCCGAGATCGATAAACAAGTCAAAGGTCGCGTTGACCACGTAATCGGGTCGCGCCGCGGGCCTGTCGATTTTGTTGACGACGACCACCGCCTTGTGGCCGCGGGCCAGCGCCTGGCGCAGCACAAAGCGCGTCTGCGGCATCGGCCCCTCCACGGCATCCACCAGCAGCACCACGCCGTCGACCATGTTCATAATGCGCTCGACCTCGCCGCCAAAGTCCGCGTGGCCCGGCGTGTCGACAATGTTGATCGTGGTGTCGCCGTAGACGATCCCCGTATTTTTCGCCAAAATAGTAATGCCGCGCTCGCGCTCCAGATCGTTGGAATCCAGCACGCGTTCGGCCACTTCCTGCTTGCTGTGGAAGACGTCCGTCTGCTTCAACATGCCGTCCACCAGCGTCGTCTTGCCGTGATCAACGTGGGCAATGATGGCGACGTTGCGGATGTTGGTTTGTGCGTGGGCGCCGCTGCCGTTGGTTGCCGCGCCGTTGGTTGCCGCGCCGCTGGTCGCGACGGGTGCTTCAAGTATGGGTGTGCTCAAAAGAGGTCCTTTGTTATTGCTGTGTAATTACTGCTGTGCAAGTGCCGTACACAAAAAGACGCGCCCGTTGCACAAGCGACGGACGCGCGTTGAGTTCTATCCTTAATTATACACGCTTTCTGCCCTAAAAGCGAAAACTCAGTAGCGTGGCGAGCCATTGTGAAGTGAGATTTTTTGCCGCGCTTGCACGACTTGACAAGACTCTCTGTGTGTGCTATACTAGCTCCTGCAAGAAAGTTGAACGTTCTCAGAGTACGCACTACCGTCACCGAGAAGTTGGATTCTCGCGTGGCGGTTTTTTGTTGTAACCGCTCGGTTAACGCTCACTCCTTGCATCAACTATTTTCATTGCGCGATACTGAGAAATAGTAGAGTGCAAAACAGTGAGGTCAAATTATGAGCGAACGTATTCAGGGAACCGTCAAGTGGTTCAACGATCAAAAGGGCTTCGGCTTTATCGAGCGCGCGGAGGGCAAGGACGTTTTCGTCCACTACTCCGCCATCCAGAGCACGGGCTACAGCAGCCTCAACGAGGGTGACCGCGTTGAGTTCGCCGTGGAGGATGGCCCCAAGGGCCCGTCCGCTACGGAAGTGCAAAAGCTGTAAGCACGGCTGGGCAATAAGCCACTAGCTAAGTAAAAAGAGGGAGCCAGCACGCGCTGGCTCCCTCTTTTTACTTGTGAGAAGCTCGCTTGACAGAGTGTTCGATTGGTTTGTGAATTAAAGCACAGACTCCGCGCCGGATAGCGTCTATACTGGACGTTTGCAACGTTTATGGAACAATCAGGATTTATTATGGCAGATCAAGCGACACTTTCCCTGGCAGAAACTGGCCGCGGACCCGACGGCCAGCCCATCACGCTCGACCGGCGCCTCTTCATGCAGTTTCTCGCCTTTGGCGACTGCGGCGATGCGTCGCCGCTGAGCGAGACGCTGAACCATGCCGGGATCGACGCCGCACTCTACGCCGATGCCAACGATCCGCGCGGCGTCGGCCTGCTGTTGATGAACGAAGACGCCGACTTTTTTGTGTCGGAGGGCCGCGCGCTGCTCAACCGCGTGCCCTTTGGCGAACTGACGCCCAAGCCGGAGTACACCATGCTGGGCCGCACCTACGCCATCGGCTACGAATCCGATTTGGTGGAGACGCTGATCGAGCGCCCCCGCCGCCGCGCGCTGGACCCGGCGTGGCCGTGGGCCGTCTGGTATCCGCTGCGGCGCAACAAACTCTTCGTCACGCTGCCGGAGGCGGAGCAGAAGCGCATGTTGGGCGAACACGGCAACATCGGCAAGGCCTTTGGCAAGGCCGACCTCGCCATCGACATCCGGCTGGCCTGCCACGGGCTGGACAAGCACGACAACGATTTCGTTGTGGGGCTGCTCGGCCACGAGCTGCACCCGCTGTCGGCGGTGGTGCAGGCGATGCGCAAGACGAAGCAGACAAGCGAGTATTTGGAGAGCCTGGGACCGTTTTTTATTGGCAAGGCGATCTGGCAGGCGAAGATTTAATAGTCAATAGTCAACGGTTAACTTTTAATTGTTAATGATGAGTACCAGCAACGGTTCCGACGATCTTAATCAACCCTACGACGCCATCCTCGTTGTCTCCTTTGGCGGGCCGGAGGGGATGGATGAGGTGATGCCCTTCCTCGAGAACGTGCTGCGCGGGCGCAACGTGCCGCGCGAGCGCATGATCGAGGTGTCGCACCACTACGAGCTATTTGACGGCGTCAGCCCGATCAACGCGCAAAATCGCGCGCTGATCGAGGCGCTGGAAGCCGAACTGGCAGCGCATGGGCCCAAGCTGCCCATTTACTTCGGCAACCGCAACTGGCAGCCGCTGCTGCCGGATGCGCTGCGCCAAATGCGCGACGATGGCATACAGCGCGCGCTGGCCTTTTTTACGTCGATGTACAGCTGCTATTCGGGCTGTCGGCAGTACCGTGAGAATTTGTACGACGCCCAGCAGCTTGTCGCCCAAGATGGTAAGGGGGATGCGCCAGAAATTGATAAAATTCGGATGGCGTACAACCACCCGCTCTTCGTCGAAGCCAACGCTGACTGCGTGCGCGCTGCTTTTGAGCAGATTCCCGCCGAACGCCGCGCGGCGGCCAAGCTCGTCTTCACCGCACACAGCATTCCCATGGCGCAGGCCAACAACTCACGCTACGTCGACCAGCTGACCGAGTCAAGCCGCCTGGTGGCCGAGGCGCTCGGCCACGACGACTGGGCGCTCGTCTACCAGAGCCGCAGCGGGCCGCCGCACGTGCCCTGGCTGGAGCCGGACGTGGGCGATTACGTGGCACAGCTTCAAACGGAAGGCTACCGCGACCTCGTTGTCTCGCCCATTGGCTTTATTTCGGATCACATGGAAGTCATCTACGATTTGGACACCGAAGCGCAAGACATGGCGGGCGAAGTTGGGGTAAACTTGGTGCGCGCGGTCTCCGTCGGCACGCACCCGGCCTTTGTGCGCATGATCCGCGAGCTAGTCACCGAACGCATTCAGACCGAACGCGCCGGTGATTTGTATCCCGTACGCGAGGCCGTTGGTCGCTATGGCCCAAATCACGACGTGTGCCCGGCCAACTGCTGCCTGCCTGGTCGCCCCGGCGAGCCCCGACCGTCGACGGCACAGAGCGAGCGGCAGCTCGTGGGCTTTCCTGAAGTGGCAGGGGTTTGTTGATTCTCCAGCAGTGAAGCCACCGATTTGAATTTGAGCTCGCCAAAATGAGTTTAACAAAGGCAGACAGCCAAGCTAGATAATTACAACGAGCAACGTTACCCACCCAATCTTTATTCATCAATCTTTCTTTTTTCTCCTATGCTTCTCCTCGTCGGCATGAACCACACCACCGCGCCGGTGGAACTGCGCGAGCAGTTTTCACTCGTCGGCTGCGGCGTCCACATGTTGCTGGACGAACTGCAAATTACGATGGACGACGAGGCGGGCACGTCGTGGCTGCACGAAATTGTGAGCCTCTCGACGTGCAACCGGCTGGAGATTTACGCCGCCGTCGATTCGGCCACGTCACCACACGCCGGCCACGCGCTGATCGAGCAGACGCTGGCGCGTCTGCAGAATGTGCCGCTGGCCGAGCTGCAGCCCCATCTCTACCGCCGCACGGATCGCGACGCCGTGCAGCATCTGATGACGGTCGCCGCCGGGCTGGATTCGATGATTTTGGGCGAGCCGCAAATTCTGGGGCAGGTCAACCGCGCTTTTTACGAAGCGCGCAATGCGGGCGCGACGGGGCCGCTGCTGTCGCAGCTCTTTGCCGCCGCCACCCATGCGGGCAAGCGCGTGCGTACCGAAACCGAAATCAGCCGCCACACCACTTCGGTGAGCCACGCCGCGGCCCAGCTGGCCCGCCAGCAGGTGGGCGACCTCGCCACCTCGCGGGCGCTGGTGGTGGGTGCTGGCGAAATGGCCAAGCTGGCGGTGCAGGCGCTCCAGCGCGAGGGCGCAACGGACGTTCGCCTCATCAACCGCACCTACGCCGCCGCCGAACGGCTGGCCGCTGAGTTTAACGAGACAAGCGAAACCATCTTTGCCCGCGCCGTGGGCTGGCAGACGCTGGGCCAGGCGCTGATCGAGGCCGACGTGGTGCTGGCGGCGACGGGCGCGCCGCACACCGTGATTCACGCACACGAGATTGCGCCGGTGCTGGCGAATCGCGCCGCGCAGCAGCGAGCGCCGCTGCACCTGATCGACATCGCCGTGCCGCGCGATATTGAGGCCGCCGTCGACGATCTAGCGGGCGTGGTGCGCTACGACATCGACGACTTACAGGCCGCCGTCGACGCCAACCTGGCACAGCGGCAGAGTGCCGTGCCCGCTGCGCGCGTCATCGTCGACGAAGAAACGGATGCCTTTTTGCGCTGGCTGCAGAGCCGCGAAGTCGTGCCCACGATTGTGGATTTGCGGCAGGCGGTGCAGGAGATCGTGGGCGGCGAAGTTGACCACGCGTTGCACAAGCTGGAGGGATTGACGCCGCGCCAGCAGCAGGTCATCGAGCGCATGGCGCACCGCATCACAAACAAGCTGCTGCACGCGCCCACGGTGCGCCTCAAGCAGCACACATCGCACGCCGATGCGCCGCTCTACACCCACGCCCTGCGCGATCTATTCGCGCTGGACGGCGCACCCGCAAGCGGTGTCGCAACGAATGGCGCTTCGGCGAACGGCCTCATCGCGAACGGCCTCGAATAGCCTGCAACGTGGAGTTTAGATGGTCGATTGGGCTAGCAATTTTTGCGCTGTTAAAGCAGGTCAATTACTATGCACAACAGTTGGTGCACGACACTTTTGCACAACGCTGCCAATAATTGGGCTTACCTACTTCATCATCGCAGATCGCGCCGCGCCCCAATCTTTTCGGCTTTAGAGTGAGCGAGCGGCTTTTATGATCGAAACAAAAATTTGGCAGTTGGGCACGCGTGGTTCAGAGCTGGCGCGCTGGCAGACGGATCACATCATCGACCTGCTGCACGAGGTACAGCCGGACCTAACAATTTTCACCAAAGTATTTCGCACGCAGGGTGATAAAATCCTGGACAAGCCGCTGCCGCTAATCGGCGGCAAGGGGCTTTTTACGCTGGAGCTGGAGCGCGCGCTCTACGATCACCAGATCGACGCCGCCGTGCACAGCCTCAAGGATTTGCCCACCGAATCGCCGGCGGGCCTCACCGTGGGCGCAATTCCAGCGCGCGCCCACCCCGGCGATGTGCTGATCAGCCGCGCGGGCCATTCACTAAGCTCACTTCCCCGTGGGTCGGTGGTTGGCACGAGCAGCCGCCGACGGGGGGCGCAGCTGTTGCGCTGCCGCCCCGATCTGCAAGTTCGCGACATCCGCGGCAATATTGATACGCGTCTCGGCAAAGGCCTTGATCCCCGCGGTGCGTACGACGCGATTATTCTGGCGAACGCCGGGCTGGAACGCCTTGGTTTGCTGCGTGAAGAATGGCAGACGCTTCCCTTCGAAATCATGCTGCCCGCGCCGGGGCAGGGGGCGCTCGGCGTGCAGTGCCGGGACGACGAGGCCTCGCGCGCCGTGCTCGCCCCGCTTGACAACGCCATCACGCGCGCGGCGGTGACGGCGGAGCGCGCCTTTCTGGCCGGGCTGGGCGGCGGCTGCTCGACGCCGATCGCCGCGCTGGCTCAGGTCGAGGGCGAGGCGCTGCACCTGCGCGGTCGCGTGCTGACGCCGGATGGAGCGCAACAGATTGAGGTGGAAGAACGAGGTAAAGTTGAAGACGCAGCGGCAATGGGGCGGGAAGCGGCGAGTCGCGCGCTGGCGGAAGGGGCGCGTGAGTATTTGATGCGTGATGCGTGATGCGTGATGCGTGAACTGTTATTTAATCATCTTGCATCTGAAAATTCCCTCGAAGCATAGGTTCCGTATTTTCCATGAGCAATGCCCAACCTCTCCGTAACGTCACCGTTGCCATTACGCGCGCCGCTCATCAAGCCGACGCCCAGCGCGAGTCGCTGGAGGCAGCGGGCGCAACAGTTTACAGCTACCCGGCGATTCGCATCGTCGCCCCACGAGAAATTGAGCCGCTGGACGCTGCCCTGCGCCAAGCCAGCAGCGGCGCGTTCGACTGGCTCGTGCTCACCAGCGCCAACGCCGTCTACGCCCTGGCCGAGCGGCTGCGCGACCTGTCGCTGGACGCGCCATTTGAGGGGGTGAAGGTCGCCGCCATTGGGCCAAGCACGGCGGAGGCGGCGCAAGAGCTGTTGGGGCTGGCGGCGGATTTAGTGCCGGAGGAGACCGTCGCCGAGGGGCTAGCGCAGACGCTGGACGTGGACCAGGGAACCCGTGTCTTTCTACCGCAGTCGGCCATTGCGCGCCCGGTGCTAACCGATTCCCTACGTAGTGCGGGCGCTGAAGTTACGGCGGTCGACGCCTACCGCACGGCGATTGGCCAGGGCGGTGATGACGTGCCGCTGCTGCTGTGGCAGGGGCAGATCGACGCCATCACCTTTACCAGCGCGTCGACGGTGCGGCTCTTTAAGCAGCGCATCGAGGCGGAGACGGGCAATCTGGCCATGCTGCAGGATGTCGTCGTTGCCTGCATTGGCCCCATCACGGCGGAGGAAGCGCGGCAGTTTGGGCTGCGCGTGCGCGTTGTGCCGGAGGACTACACGGTCGAGGGGTTGACGGCAGCGCTGGGGGCGTATTTTGGGTAGCTGTCAGCGGATTCGAGAGCGGATTGAACGGAGGGTTTTCAATGTTGTCTCTGCCTTAATCCGTTCAATCCGTTCCTAGAATCCGTTGACAGCTTCAGGGAATCACCATGAACCACCTCGCCTCCACCCGCCGCTTCTCCAGCCGCGTCGACAACTACGTCAAATACCGCCCGCTCTACCCGCGGGCCATCCTGCCCTTCCTGCAGGACGCCGTTGGCCTCACGCCCGACAGCGTCATCGCCGATGTGGGATCGGGGACGGGCTTTCTGAGCGAGCTATTTCTGGCGCACGGCAACACCGTTTACGGCGTGGAGCCAAACGCCGACATGCGCGCGGCGGGTGAGGCATATATTGCATCGCAGTCGCTGCCGGGTAAATTCCACAGCATCGACGGCACGGCGGAGTCGACGACGCTGCCCAATCACAGCGTCGACCTGGTGACGGCGGGCCAAGCCTTCCACTGGTTCGAGCCGGGATCAACGCGCCGCGAGTTTGCGCGCATTTTGCGACCGGGTGGCTTTGTCGTGCTGGTGTGGAACACGCGCGACCGCGACGGCTCACCCTTTATGCAGGCGTCCGAAGCGCTGCTGGATGAGGTGTCGCATGATCGACCCGGCTCGCAGGTCAACGCGGCGGATGAGTCGATCTTTGATAAATTTTTCGGCGAGAGTGGCTATCAGCGAGAAAATTTTCGCAACGGGCAGCGGGTCGATTTTGAGGGGCTGCTGGGGCGCATGGTCTCGTCGTCGTATTCGCCGCTGCCGGGCGAGCCGAAGTACGAGCGCTTGGAGTCGGGGCTGCGGGAGATTTTCGAGCAGTATGCGGAGGGTGGCGAGGTCGAGATTTTGTACGAGACGCGCGTGTTCTGGGGACGAATTGCTTAAAGGAGATTTCAATGGCTACTAATGACAAAGTATTGCTAGATCAAATTTTGATAGAGAATCAAAATCGAATTGCTCCTGAAATGTCAGAAAGCGATTTTTTTGAGTTGTTTGTTGCAGAACAGCTGTTAAAAAGCTATGGACTGTCGTATGAGGAAATTGAAGCAGGTATTATTGGCGGAGGAAACGACGGTGGTATAGATGGCATCTACGTGTTTGTAGAAGATGAACTTGTATCAACAGATTCCGACTTCAGCGATACTAAAGGTGAAGTAAATATCGATTTAATACTTATTCAAGCTAAGCGCTCGAATGGATACACAGCGAAGGCAATTGAAGCTTTGATATCTTCAGTGCATGATCTCTTGAATTTAGAGACAGATGTAAGCAGCTTTAGCAATTTGTATAGCAGTGAACTGCTATCTATCGTCAATGATTTTCGAAATGCTTACAGAAGCCTAATCACAAAATTTCCCCGTTTGAGGATCCGTGTGTATTACGTATCCAAAGGAGATACAGCACAGGTGCATCCTAGTGTAGAACACCGCGTCACAACATTAGAAGAAAAAATATCTGAACATTTCTCGGAATTCGATTTCAGTTTTCAATTTTTAGGAGCAAGAGAGCTTCTCGACACGGCGAGAAAGCAATCTGCAGGAGCGCTGGAGCTTCGAGTAGTTGAGACGCTTGCCGCAGAAAATGGTAGCTATATTTGTTTGGCTCGTCTCTCAAGTTATTATCAGTTCATAACAGACATAGAGAACAAACGGCGCCAGACTATTTTTGCCGCGAACGTACGCGAGTATGAGGTCAGTGGAGGTAAACCGCGGTATTTGAGAAACACTTCAAGAGGCAGCGCACGACGTCGATTTCTGGTGGCTCAACAATGGAGTAACTATTGTCGCAGACAAAGCGCCTTTATCAGGCAAGTCACTAACTTTAGAGAATCCCAAAGTAGTTAATGGGCTTCAAACGTCCCAGGAGATATTCAAACATTTCTCGACAAAATCTAACAGTCAAGATGAGAGACTAATCTTGATTCGAGTTATTGTTACAAGAGATGAATCTACAAGGAACAGGATTATCAAAGCAACGAATAGCCAGTCCCGCATTTCAGCTTATTCATTGCGAGCAACAGAACAAATCCATCATGATATTGAACAACACCTTGGCTTTAGTGGTCTGTTCTATGATAGGCAAAAGAATTACTACAAAAACTTGGGGAAACCTAGGAAACAAATTGTAAGCATCCAATACGTCGCGCAATCTGTAGCTTCTATACTACTTCGGCGACCAAATGATTCCCGTGGACGTCCAACCAACTTGTTGAAAGATTCGGACACTTATAAGAGCATTTTTAACGAGAAATATCCCATTGATCTTTATCTTAAATCAGTTCGGTTAATGCGGTTAGTTGACACTTTCCTAAAAACACGGGCCCGCCCTCAAATTAGTGCAGAGTATACAAATCTGCGTTTTCAGCTAGCAATGTATATCTCATGCATTCTAGCGGGTACCGCCAACTTAGACGTTAATACACTGACCAATCTTGTGGTCGATAACGTCGATGATGAGATGTTGTCAATGTCTGCAGAGGCAACCTGGAAAGTTTTTAGCGAGCTGAAGTCAGAGCGAGAGCTAGATAGTGACCGCGTCGCTAAGAACCGGGATTTTGATAAGCGTCTATTGGAGAAAGCTGAACAAGATATAGATGATCGTCAACAAGATTCACAATGATTCCACCCACTTTTCCCACCCTGCAATCGCGCTGTCTGCGTCGCACGTATGCCCCGCGTACCATGTGGGGGAGTGGCAAAGTCGAAATTTTACATGGGAGGTAGATGGTTTGCGAAGAGATCGGAGGTGCCTAGCTATCGGCCTTCAATTGTTGAACCAAGGAGGCAACGCGCTTTTGATCTGTGGGCGACAAATTCTCCGTGCGCACTTTGTCGTAGATAGAAATGAGCCAGATCGACTGCTGGTGTGCAAAGTAGTAAATGACGCGATACCCGCCTCGTTGCCGCGACCAGAGGCTTTCATGCGGGCTTTCTGTGCTCCATTTGTGGCGGGAATAATAGGATGCACGTGAACTGTTTCTTGAAGTTCCTGCAAAAAATTACTCAAATCTTGGCGCATTGTTGGATTTCGCTTGGCCAAAGATTTCAAATCCCGCCGAAAATCATCGATGAAATTAACTTGGTGTGGCATCTTCGCCTGCCGCATCAAAAATTTCATCGAGTAAGACATCAAGCTCCTGCTGGGTTGATGCGCTCACATAGCGACCTGCAACTGCACTTTCTAAACTGGCAATCATCTTTTCGCCCAGGGTCGGTAACGCTTCGTCTGAAAGCACAACAACCAACAGATCCGTGTTCTCTGACAGCTCGACCGGCTCCAGCAGTTCAATCTGACCGCTAGATACTGTCGCTCTCAACGCTGTATACATCTTTTTTTCCTTTCAAACAATTCTCATTCGCTCATCCATTGTACAGCCAATCTCCCCATCCATCAACCGTGACCACACCCACCTTCCCCACCCTGCGACCGCGCCGTTTGCGCCGCACGCCTGCCCTGCGCTTGATGGTGCGCGAGACGACGCTCTCACCAGCCGATCTGATCTATCCGCTCTTCGTGCGCGAGGGCGAGGGCGTGCGCAACCCGATTTCGTCCATGCCGGGCCAGTTTCAGTGGTCGCTGGATACGCTGCGCGAGGAGGTGCGCGAGGTGGCGGCGATGCGCATCCCGGCGGTGATCCTGTTTGGCATTCCCGACAGCAAGGACGCGCAGGGCAGCGAAAATTTTAGCGACAGCGGCATCATCCCGCGCGCGATTCGCACCATCAAAGAGGCCGCGCCCGATCTCGTGGTCATTTCGGACATGTGCTTCTGCGAGTACACCGACCACGGCCACTGCGGCCTCATCAACCAGCCGGGCGACGCACACTACGACGCGTCGCTGCCGGAGGGCTATCTGCTCAACGACGCGACGCTCGAACTGCTCGGTCGCGCGTCCGCCGTGCACGCCGAGGCGGGGGCGGACGTGATCGCGCCGTCGGGAATGCTCGACGGCATGGTCGGCGCGATTCGGCGGACGCTGGACGAGGCCGGCCGGCAGCACCGTGGCGGTGATGAGCTATGCGGCGAAATTTGCCAGCGCCTACTATGGCCCCTTCCGCGACGCCGCCGAAAGCCCGCCCAGCTTTGGCGACCGCAGCGAGTATCAGATGGACCCGGCCAACGCGCGCGAGGCCATGAAGGAGGTCGCGCTGGACGTGGCCGAGGGGGCGGACGTGCTGATGGTCAAGCCCGCGCTGCCCTATCTCGACATCATCGCCGCCACGCGACAGCGCTTCGATTTGCCCGTTGCCGCCTACCAGGTCAGCGGCGAGTACGCGATGATGCACGCCGCCGCCGCCAACGGCTGGATCGACCTCGACCGCTGCATGATGGAGAGCCTGGTCTCGATCAAGCGCGCGGGGGCGGACATGATTTTGACCTACTTTGCGAAGGATGTGGCGCAGCTGTTGGGGTAGACGAAGAGGAATTTAACCGCGGATAAATGCGGATTTATGCGGATGAAGATTTTTAACGCGGAGCGCGCGGAGAAGAAGACGCGGAGGGCCGCGGAGAAGAGATAGAGTGTCATTTCGACCGGATGGGAGAAATCTGGATGCGGTAAACGACCAATTGATGAATTCACAATATGGCGTGGTAAACGACATGAAGATTTCTCCCTCCGCTCGAAATGATACCTGTTCTTCTTTCCATGCCCAATTGCTTCTCGTAAGGCCCTATGTCTACACAAAACGTCTACCACATGGTGCCCAAAAACCTCGTCGGCTCGACGCTCTATCCGCTGAACGGGCTGCGCGAGACAATGCCAGCGGTTTACGCCGAGCACGTGAGAAAGTACGAGGGGCGCGAGCATCTGCTAGCGCGGCGGCTCGACCTGTGGGATTGCCTGTGGAATGACGCGGTGCAGTGCGCGCCCGTGCATCCGCACAAGGTGATGGCCGCGATCCGCGAGGCCGGGTTTGCCGTAAAACGGTCGCAGCGCTGGTTTGTGATTCCGGTAGAGCGGCTGTCGTCGCCGCTGGCGATTTATCACACGCAGCAAAGTCACACCGGCCCATTGCCAAGCGACGCCGTCAAGGAAATCACCACTAGCGACTACCGCGAGCTCGACGACGTGCCGCCGGAGACCAAAGCGTGGTATGCTGAACTGAAACGCGACGGTCTAAAGATGCGCGGCATCTTCCACCGCTGCCCGCACGTCCTAACCAAAGCTCCCATCGACATAACCGACTGCCCAATCATCGACTGGATCGACTAAATGCCACCGACGAACCAATCCAAAATTCAAAATCCCGAATCCAGAATCGAAACGTCTCGTTTTCTCACCGCCATTCGCCGCGAGCCAACCGACGCGACGCCCGTCTGGCTGATGCGCCAAGCGGGCCGCTACATGGCCGAGTACCGTGAACTGCGCAAAGAGTACGGCATCCTCGACATCATCAAGACGCCCGAACTGGCCGTCGAGGTGACGATGCAGCCCATCAACGCCTTCGACCTCGACGCGGCCATCATCTTTGCGGACATTCTGCCGCCGCTCGAAGGGATGGGGCTATCGCTCGAATTTGTAAAGGGCGAGGGGCCGCTGATCCACAACCCGGTGCGCAGCGCGAGCGACGTGGAGGCACTCGTCGTGCCGCCGCCGCAGGAGTCGCTCTGGTTTACGCTGGAGGCGATCAAGCTGGCGCGCAAGGAGCTGGACAAGCGCAACATCCCGCTGATTGGCTTTAGCGGCGCGCCCTTTACGCTGGCGGCCTACGCCGTCGAGGGCGGGAGCAGCCGCAACTTCACCCACGTCAAGGGCTTGATGATGGGCGACCCGGCGAGCTGGCACAAGCTGATGGAGAAATTTAGCGAAGTCGTCGGCCACTACCTGCTGGCGCAGGCCGAGGCGGGCGCGCAGGTGCTCCAGCTTTTCGATTCGTGGGTCGGTCAGCTTGCGCCCGACGACTACCGCGAACTCGTGATGCCCTACTCCAAGCGCGCGCTCGACATTGCGTCGCAGGCGGGCGTGCCGCTGATTCACTTTGGCACGAACACCAACGGCATGTTGGAGCTGCTGCGCGACGCCGGCGGCGACGTGATCGGCGTGGACTGGCGCATCGACATCGACACCGCGTGGGAGCGCTTGGGCGATGGTGTCGCCGTGCAGGGCAATCTTGATCCCGTCGCGCTCTTTGCGCCGTGGGACGAACTAAAAGCGCGCGCCCAGAAAGTCCTCGATCGCGTCGCTGGTCGACCCGGCTACATCTTTAACCTGGGCCACGGCATCCTGCCGCAGACGCCGGTGGAGAATGTACGAAGGCTGGTCGATTTTGTGCACGAGTATACAAGCGATGCGTAGTTCGTAGTGCGTGTACTAATGGATTCTCTTGGTTCGTATGAATAACCAACCGCAATGACTACCAGTTCACCCACTACATACCCTTGCCCTGAGCCCGCCGAACGGGACGCATCACGCACCGCCATCATCGGCGGCGGCCTCACCGGCTTGACCGCCGCATGGGAATTGCAGAAAGCCGGCGTCCCCTACACGCTGTTTGAAGCGTCCGACCGGCTGGGGGGCAAGGTGCAAACGGATGTGGTCGAGACGGGGGCGGGGCGCTTTGTGCTGGAGCGGGGGGCCGATGCGTTTTTGAACGCGCAAAAGCCGTGGGCCGTCAAACTGGCGCGCGAGCTGAGCCTGGACGACGAGCTTTTGCCCACGAACGATCAGAATCGCGGCGTTTACGTCGTCAAAAACGGCGCGCTTGTGCGCTTGCCACGCGGAATGCAGCTGATTGTGCCGACGGACGAGCAGGCGCTGCACGATTCGCCGCTGCTCTCGGCGGAGGGCAAGGCGCGGATGCTCAACGAGGTCAACGTCGATCCACGGCTGGATGATGTCGATGAATCGGTCGCCGACTTCGTGACGCGGCGGCTGGGCCAGGAGGCGCTGGATCGGCTGGCGGAGCCGCTGCTGTGCGGCATCTACAATACCGATCCCAGCGAAATGAGCATTCAGGCGACCTTTCCCCGTTTTCGACAAATGGAGCGCGCGCACGGCAGCTTAATCGCTGCGGCTCGCGTCCGTAGTGGGAGGGCGCGCCCTTCCACTATGGACGCAAAACAATCAGTGTTCGTCTCATTCGTCGGTGGTTCGGAGGTGTTGGGGAACGAGTTGAGCCAGCGGCTTACGGGCGACGTGCGGCTCGGCACGCCCGTCCAGCGGGTGGAGCAGACAGCGTCCGGTGACTTTGTGCTGGGGCTGGCGGGCGGCGACTTCCTACGCGCCTCGCACGTGATTGCCACCACGCCCGCTTCGGCGACGGCGACGCTTGTACGCGAGCTCGCACCCGAAGCGGCAACTATCCTGGCTTCGCTGCGCGCCGTGAGCACGGGCGCGCTCTGGCTCGCCTTCCCACGGGATAGCGTGTCGCATCCGCTCGATGGCTTCGGCGTGGTGATTCCACGCGTGGAAGGGCGACCGATCAACGCGCTGACGTGGACGACGACGAAGTTTAGCCAGCGCGCGCCGGACGATCAGGTGCTCATTCGCGTTTTCTTTGGCGGCACGCGCAACCCGCAGATGATGGCGAAAGCCGACGACGAGATTACCGAGATTGCGCGGGCGGAACTGCAAACGCTGCTTGGCATCGAGGCGTCGCCCACGCTGGCGTGCATCTATCGCTGGCACAATGCCCAACCCCAGTACGATGTCGGCCACCTGAAGCGAGTCGAGCGGATCGAGGCGGCGCTGCCGGAGAATTTTTACGTGGCGGGCAGCTTTTATCGCGGCGTGGGGATTCCGGATTGCGTGCGGCAGGGGCAGGAAACAGCAAAAAGATCGATGATTGAAGATTAAAGATTGTGAACACAAAGTTTGGTATCGATCCAACCTTCAATCTTCCCGGAGAAAAAATGAACACAACCAAGTCCGAACAACTTTACCAGCAGGCCCAAACCCTCATCCCCGGCGGCGTCAATTCGCCCGTGCGCGCCTTTGGCGGCGTGGGGGGAACGCCACGCTTTGTCGACCGCGGTGAAGGGGCGTATTTCTGGGATGCGGACGGCAATCGCTACATCGACTACGTGCTTTCGTGGGGGCCGCTGGTGCTGGGCCACGCGCACTCCCAAGTCGTGCGGGCGCTGGGCGAGGCGGCGGCACGCGGTACGAGCTACGGCGCGCCGACGGCCATCGAGAGCGAACTGGCGCAGCTGGTGATCGATGTCATGCCCTCTGTGGAAATGGTGCGCTTTGTCAACAGCGGCACCGAGGCGTGCATGAGCGCGCTGCGGCTGGCCCGCGCCTACAGCGGGCGCGACAAGATCATTAAATTTGCCGGCTGCTACCACGGCCACGCCGACCTGCTGCTCGTGCAGGCGGGCAGCGGCGTCGCCACGCTCGGCCTGCCCGATTCGCCCGGTGTCCCCGCCGATACAACGGCGAACACGCTCGTCATCCCCTTTAACGATCTCGACGCCGCACGCGCCCTCTTTGCCGAGCACCCCGATGACATCGCGGGCGTCATCATCGAGCCGATTGCGGCCAACATGGGCTTTGTCCCCGCGCAGGATGGCTATCTGCAGGGGCTGCAAGATTTGTGCCACGAGCACGGCGCGCTCTTCATCCTGGACGAAGTCATGACCGGCTTTCGCGCGCATCCCAACGGCGCCCAGGCGCTCTACGGCCTCGACCCCGACATCACCTGCCTGGGCAAGGTGATCGGCGGCGGTTTGCCGGTGGGGGCGTATGCGGGCAAGCGCCAAATTATGGAGACGGTGGCGCCGGCGGGGCCGATGTACCAGGCGGGCACGCTCAGCGGCAACCCGCTGGCGATGACGGCGGGGTTGACGACGATTCGCACGCTGCTGGAGCCGGGCGTCTTTGACGAGATCGCGCGCGTCACGCAGACGCTGGTCGACGGCATTGCGGCGGCGGCGGCGCAGCACGGCATCCCGCTGCAGGTCGGCAGCGAGGGGACGATGTTTGGCTTCTACTTTCTGGACCAGCCCGACAGCGAAATCACCGACTACGCCAGCGCCAAGCAGCACGCCCACGTCGCCCGCTTCGCCCGCTTTTTCCACGCCATGCTGGATGAAGGCGTCTACTTTGCCCCCAGTCAGTTCGAGGCGGGCTTTGTGAGTGTGGCGCATGGGAAGAAAGAGATTGAGCAGACGGTGGAGGCGGTGGGTCGGGTAATGGAGAAATTGGGAGGTTAGAGCGCTGTAAGTCCTTGCCCCGTCATTTCTTTGACTTAATAGTTTCATGAAGTTCAGCCCTTGAAGGGCTGAACTTTACTTTTTACCTACATTCTATCAATACTTCGATACGAACATGCAAATTTTGATATATATGGTTTTTTGCATATAATTTGTTTAACTGTCCATTTCCTCACTACATCAAATGTTCGCTGATTACAGTTTCCTCTCTAGTCAAATTAAATTATTAGCTCATCCAGAGAGGCTACGCATTCTTGATCTGCTCCGCTGGGAACCCGAATGCGTTTGCCACTTGGAAGTATTGCTGAACAAACCACAACCTTACGTCTCTCAACAGCTACGTCTTCTGCGCAAAGCAGGTGTGATTGCGGACGAACGGCGAGGTCACAACGTTTATTATCGACTTGCGTCACCTGAAGTCGAACGATGGCTAGATGAAATTCTAGGCCCTGCTGTGCCAGACTTTGAGCTTGAACGTCTCAAGAAAACCATCCCATGCCAGTGCCCAACCTGCGATACGAATTTGCAGATCTCTTTCTCACAACAAAATTTATTCCAGGAGGTTGAAATGAGCGGCGCAAAAATGCTGTTTCTTTGCACGGGAAATTCGGCGCGCAGCCAGATGGCGGAAGCGCTGATGAAAAAGTACGCCGGCGATCAGTTTGAAGTATACAGCGCCGGCCTCGAACCAAAAGGCGTAAACCTCTATACGATTCGCGTGATGAACGAGGTGGGGATCGACCTGTCCGACCACGAGTCGACAGATTTGATGGAGTATCTGGGTCACATCAACTTTGGCTATTTGATTACGGTTTGCGCCCACGCAGAAGAAAATTGTCCCACCACCTTTCTCAACACCGGCGGCCAGCGCATGAGTTGGCATTTTGAAGACCCAGCCGCCTTTGAGGGAACGGATGAGGAGAAGCTGGCAAAGTTTCGTGAAATCCGAGATCAGATCGACCAGCGCATTCAGCGCTGGCTGGCCGAGCGCAATCAAACCAGCCGAACAAATTAAAGCGGGGGGAGTCGTTTGTGAACAACGGAATTTGGAGGCGCACGAGCGCCGAGTTTATTGGAACCTATGCGCTGGTGACGGCCGGTTGTGGGGCGGTTATGGTCAATGCGCAGACTCAGGTGCTCGGCCACTTGGGGATTGCATTGACGTTTGGCCTCATCATCCTGGTGATGATTGCCGCAACGGGGCATATCTCCGGCGCACATTTCAACCCTTCCGTCACCTTTGCCTTTGCGCTCACTCGCCATTTTCCCTGGCGAGAAGTCCCCTTTTACGCAGGCGGGCAACTGCTCGGTGCGATATTCGGCGCGGCTACCCTGCGCTTGTTGCTCGGTGACGCCGCACAGATTGGCGCAACCGTTCCATCTGGCCCGGCAATTCAGTCGTTTGGCTTGGAGATTTTGCTTACGGCTGCGTTGATGTTCGTCATTATCGCTGTCGCAACCGATACAAAGGCGGTTGGTGAAACCGCGGCCATTGCCATTGGCGCCACCGTCGCGCTGGATGCATTGTGGGGCGGCCCGATTAGCGGCGCATCGATGAATCCCGCCCGCTCGTTTGGCCCTGCGCTCGTTGCTGGCGTTTGGCGCGCGCACTGGGTCTACTGGGTAGCGCCACTAATTGGCGCAAGCATCGGGGCAGTCGTTTACCAACAAATACGCGATCCAGGTGAGCATCTATCATAGAGCATCTCGACTCCCGGCAGAAGGGCAGGCTCTTCGCGAGGGCAGGCTCTCCACGAGGATAAACTCCAGGAGAAATCGAGACGCCGCCGACGAATCGACTGCGTCCGGCGACGGCCTTGTCGCCAGCGACCACCAGATTTCTCGCTGGTGCGGCTTCGTTTGCCCTCTCTGCTCGTCGACCCGCTCGAAATGACAGCTTGCCCCCAAACTGAATTGCACCGGCAAACGTCAAAAACTTGCCGAATCCACTCAAATCGGCTATACTGACTTTTCTTGGAGAGGTCGCATAGTCTGGCCGAGTGCGCGGGCCTGGAAAGCTCGTAGGGCAAACACCCTCGAGGGTTCAAATCCCTCCCTCTCCGCTGGATACAATTCGTGTGTTTTCATCGCTTCGTCAGCTGCTGGGTCCTGTGCGGCAGGGCACTGTGAACCCCGTCAGGGTCGGAAGGCAGCAGCGGTAAGCAGGCCGTCCTGGGTGACACGGGAGCGCCTGGTGGCTGGCGAGGCGTTGAAAGCACACGAGTGCAAGCAGAATGCGTAATGCGTGAAACGTAAGCAGACGCAAGTCAGTTACGTTTCACGCATTACGTTTTTGTCGTCTAAACCATACGCGCGACAGCACGGGCACGCCATGGCGTGTCCGTGCTGTCGCGTGCCAACTACTTACTTCAACTTACTATGACCCCGATTATCTACCTTGCCCGCCACGCCTCGCCGGACCGCTCGACGGGCATCCGCTACGACATTGCGCCCGGCCCGCCGCTCCTGCCCAAGGGCGAGGACGAGGCCGCTGCGCTAGGTAAAAATCTGCGCGACAAAGGCGTCGTCAAAATTTACGCCAGCCCGCTGGAACGCACGCGTCTCACCGCGCAAATTGCGGGCGAGGCAGGCAACATTCCCGTCGAGTACGAGCAGGAGCTGATCCGCGAACACATGCGCGGCGAAGATGCCGTCGACGTGCTCGACCGCATGAAGGCTTTTTTCAACGACGCGGCGGCGGAGAGCGCGGAAGCTGGCCCCATCGCGATCATTTCGCATGGCTCGCCGATTCGCCTGCTCGTCGAGCATCTTGGCTTTTATAAAGAGACGCTTGAGCACTACCGCAAGCAGTTTGACTACCAAAACCCCTCGCCGCCTGCGGGCCTCTGGCGTGCCGAGCAGCAGGCCGACGGCACGTGGCACGTTGCGCTGGTGTGGACGCCGGAGCCGTTTCAGGAGTTCACGGTGATGGTCTAGCCGCGAGTCGGTGAACGCGCTGGGCGGTGGCCAGTTTGTCGACGTACACCTCACCAGGGCCTGGGCAGATCAACCTGGCGCACCGGCACTTGCAGCTCCAAAACCGCTGGCTCCTGCAGCTCGCCGTCGACGTGGGCAGGGCCGGAAAGGTGCAGCTCGCGCAGCGGCCCGGCAATGGTGTGGTTGTGCGAGCCAATCCACGCCAGCAGCGCCAAGACGGCGGGCTGGATTTCGGCATAGCTGCCTTCGTAGATCACGGACGCCGCCAGCTCCGCGCCCGGCAGTTCGTGAAAGAGAATGGCCTCGTCCGCCGTGGCCGCGCGGCTGCTCAATGCTTCCTGCGTCACCGGCAGCGCCGTCTCCACTTCGACATCGGTTTCGCGGTACTCCTCCGTGTGATAGAGCGTCAGTTCCGGCCCCGTCACTTCCATTTTGTGCACAGCCACGTGGGCATGGAGCCGCTTGTACAGAACCTCGCAGTAGTAATCCATCTCGAAGATGTTGGGCAAGAACTGGCGAATTGACGCCACCGGCTGCGGCTCCACCAACTTGACCACCACCTCGTAGGGCGACGGCTCGCCCTCCTGCTCGATCTGCCGCAGCCGCGCCTCGACGCCCGCAAACTGCATCTGCTTCTCCATCAATTCCTGCTCGATGGCCGCGCGCCGCATGGCCAACATGCCGCGCAGCCGCTCCGGCGATACGCTGTCGTCATCCTCGAGCAGGTCGCCAATCTGCTGCAGCGTCAGCCCCAGCCCGTTGAGCGCGACGATGCGGTTGAGCCGCGCAAGCTGGTCGATGGTGTAGTAGCGGTAGCCCGTCCACCGGTCCACTTCGCTGGGTTCGAGCAGGCCGAGCTTGTCGTAGTGGCGCAACATGCGCACGGAGACCTGGCCGAGCTTGGAAAAATCACCAATTTTGAACACAGTAGTTTCTCACAATTTGATTGTACCCATAGGTCAAGCGTTAGTTTTTATTGCTTATCCAGAGTCTTTGCGTTAAACCAGAACCTCGGCCACGGAGCGGCGCGCGCTGGGTAGCGGTTGGTTGATGGGGTGGCCAAGTCGGAAGGCAAAGGTCGGTCGCCACAATGGATCGCCCGTTAGGCCATCCAAAAATTGGGCCATCAGCGGCTCCTGCTCAAGCTGCCGCTGGCGGTCGACCACTTCGGGCGTCTGATTGATTGGCTGCATTGCCAGCCCTTGATCTGTGGCCCACAGATGCATCCGTTGCCAGAGCTGGCCGGCCCGCAGCGTCTGCGGCTTGTCGTACAGATCGCGCACGGCGAGCAGACCGAGCACGGGCGTCGCGGCGAGCGAGGTGCGCGTGCCGCCGAGCCAGCCGTTGTCCAACGTTTCGTCGGTCATGGCCGCAGCGGGCATCATTTTCACAAAAGCACGCGTCAGCGGCGGCACGCCCGCCACATCAATGTAGGGGCCGTCCTTCTCGCGCTGCAGTTCGTCCCACGAGCGGTCGATCCAGCGGTTGCTGTCGTGGATCATCACGTCGTCGGCGATGATCCATTCGGTGGCGCGAATGGTTTCAGCGGTGAGTTGCTCAAAAGCCGCGTCGCCCCGCTCGACGAGAAAGAGCTTTATCTCTTTATCCTTTGCCAGCGTGCCCGAGGCCCGCAGCGTCTCCGGCTCGACGGACCGCTCCGCATATGAATAGCGATTGGTGTGGCGATTGGGAATCGCCTTATAGAGCGCCGACGGCTGCGGCTCGGTGGCCGTCAACTGCAGCGTGGCCACGGGTTCCAGCTCCGGCTCGTCCGTTGGGCCGGCAAGCGTGCCCTCGTGCAGCGTCAGGTCGACCGCGTAGCCAGTTGCCGCGGCGGTGCTCATCATGTTTTCGACGGCGCAGCCCAGCCCAATGTGCATCTCGCGCAGATACGGGTCCATTGCGCCGAGGTGGCGGCTCGTGTCGGCGAAGAGGTCAATGCGGTCGTCCATGACCTCGAAACGCCAGGGCTGGCTATTGTGCGGGTTGGCGGCCAAGATGCTCGCCTGCACAAGCGCCATCGGTCCCTCTGCAGCCTCGTCGCGCCAGCTCTCCCACGGCTCATAGGCCGGTCCGCTGCCCGCGCTGAAGACGCCCTGGTCGGCGGCGCGCCACACGCCCCCGCCGACAACGAGCACACTTGTCACGCCCAACCCCTGCAAGAATCGTCGTCGCGTGAATTTTGTTTGCTTTGCCATGATTATATGCTCCCTTTGGTTTTTGTCTATTGCTACGTTTGTGCCAGCAGTTGACTTGTCGGCTCGACAGACCTTGATTTCACTAATAGACATTATACCGATTAAATAATTCTCTCTGAGGCGTCAAAATCTCCCACCAGAGAGCGAAAATCAAAACGATATAATGTCTAATGTCTATCTACAGATATACAGCCTGACACGACGTCAGGGTCAAAGGGGCAAAATGTGTATATTCCCTCTACACCGGCTTTTTCCTGAGCAGCACAATCCCCGCTGCCAAAAGCCACACGAGGAAGATGGTCACGGTAATGGCAATCAGCGGACCGAGATCGAAGCCAAACATCTCGAGAATGGGCAGAGCAACGAGGAATGACGTGGCCAAGCCAGTGAGGCCGACCCAGCGCGGCAGCCCATGTTGCTCGTTGCTGCTGCGCACCATCGCTATTGACAGCAGCAGCAGCCACAGCGCGGCGAAGAGGCTCACGCCCAGCACCTCACCCACCGAGCCAGCGTAGTCGTTGAGCATCTGGTAGATGACGACAATTGCTTCGCGCGTCGCCTCGCTGCTGGTAGGGTCGACGTACTGCTGGGCGAGCACGGGCATGGGCACGAGCCAGCGAATAATGCCCAGGCAGCGCAGCACCGCGGAAGCAATGCCAAAGCCGGTGGCCATCTGCAGCAGCGGCCCATAGTCGTTGCGACCCGCAACAGCGCGCACCATCAACAGCGAAACGGGCCAGAATAAAATCGAATAGATGAGGTAGACGAAGTAGCCAAAGCGCACGGCTCCCGCCTGCTCGACGATCAGCGGCAGGTTGACGGAGGCGGGCTCATTCAAGCTGGCGGGCCAGTTGATGGCGTTGCCGAGCACGATCACCGGCACAAAAAACAGCAGCGCCTCGAAGATCAGCAGCAGCCCCGTCCAGCGGTAAAGCGACCGCGGGGTTGCGGCGGTGGGGGCGGGGGTGGAAATGGACGTAAAAGTGGATGTGGTCATGGCTTGTTCTCCTGTTTGCAGTTGAAAGTTCATCTCCTTCACAGCGTACAGGCTGACACGGTGTCAGAGTCAAGGGGCAATTTTTGCGCGGCAAAAAATAAAAACATCCGCCAGTTGAGCGGATGTTTTGAGGACTTTGTTGTTTGGGCAATCAGCGACCCAAATTCTGCGTCTACTCGTGAAGGAGGCCAACAAAAATTTTTGATTCTTGTGATATACTTTACGCCATGAATCACAATCTTACGCCCTCCTCCTATATCGTGTTGAGCCTGCTCTCGCGCTTTGGGCCAGCCACCCTTGCCGACTTGAAAGAGTGGGCGGATGGGTCAGTTGGGTACTTCTGGTCGTTCTCGCAGTCGCCGCTCGCTGACGAGCCCGAGCGGTTAGTCCACCTTGGCTTGCTCTCCAAAACCCACGAGGCAACGGGGGAAGGGCGAGCCATCTACTCTATAACGGATTCTGGACGTGCAGCCGTGAGCCGTTGGCTACAAGAAGCAACGCCTTCCCACGCAGAGTTTCGCGATCTCGGCCTCCTCAAGCTGTACTTCGCCCAAATCGGTACGCAACAGAACTTGACCCAGCTGATTCAAGACCAGCTTGCCGCGCACCGTCGGCGTCTCGCCGAATATGAGCGGATCGCCGAGGAGCTGTCTGACCTGCCGGAGTGGGTCTTCTACCGCGCCACCGCGCGCATGGGCTTGCTCTACGAGCGGACCGCCCTCAACTTCTGGGAGGAGCTGGCCGCGAATCCCCCCGACGTTTCTGTTTAGAATCTAATACTACAACGAGACTTCAAGAAATTAAGCAAAATTAACGCGGAGACGCAGAGGCGCAAAGCGTTGTCGCCAACGGTCTTCTCTCCGCGTCCCTGCATCCCCGCGTTAGAGTCTCGTTGTCGTACTTGGAATCTGTCTAGAAATAACCCAACCGAGTTTTATGGCAAATGACGACAAAACTTGCGCAACTTTATTCTTGGACAGACCCCAGCGCAAAGTAGTCGCGTGGGCATTATCCCTTCAGCCCCTGTGTGGCGATCCCTTCGATGATGTAGCGCTGCAGGATAAAGTAAAGTGCAAAAATAGGAATCATTGCCAGCACGGCTGCCGTGGTGTAGAGGTGGTATTCGACGAAGAACTCGCCCACATACTCAACGAGACCGATGGTGACGGGATACATGGCGGGGCTTTGCGCTACTACCAGCGGCCACAGCAGATCATCGTACTTGAAGATAAAGACGATGATGGCCAGCGCCATGAGATTATGCTGCACCAGAGGCGTGACCACGCGTGCGTAAATGCCAAACTCCGTTGCACCATCAATGCGCGCGGCATCAATTAAATCGTTGGGAATACTAAACATGGCCTGCCGCATGAGAAAGACACCAAACGGAAAGACCGCCCACGGCAAGATCATGCCCCAATAAGTGTTGACCATGGGGATGCGCAACCAATCCTGAAGGCGGATTAGCAGGTTGAAAAGCGGCAGCAGATAAGTCACAAAGGGAACCATCGAGGTCGCCAAAATCACCCAAAAGGCGATGTCGCCCAGCCTAGATCGGTCCTTCACGAGGACGTAGCCAATTAGGCTGCTGGTGAAGAGCACAACCAGCGTCGTGCCGCCGGCGTAGACAAACGAGTTGAGGAAGTAGCGCGCGAATTCGCCGCTCCACACGTCGGGGTAGTTTTCCAGGGTGAACGTCTGGGGCCACCACGTCGGCGGGATGGAGCGCAGTTCGGAAGCCGTTTTGAATGAGGCGATGATAACCCAGTAGAAGGGTAGGAAGAAGATCAGCGCGCCAAAGAGCAGCAGCGCGTAGAGCGTCACTTGCCCGGCATAGCGCCGCAGCCAGCGCGCGCCAGAACGTCGCGCGGCGGGTCGCTGCCGCTGATGTGCCACTTCGATGCGGGTTGTTGCTTCCATTTTGCCCTCCGTTGTGCTGCGGCCGCAGTTTTCGCTCTAGCGTTCGGAAACGCAGATAGACGCGGATGAATGCAGATAGCTAATTCGCGTTACGCGCCACTTCGGCAGTACGGGCACGCCGTGGCGTGCCCGTACTGCCGAGAGCGGTCGACTTACTACTTAAGCTCATCTCTTTGCGTCTCCGCGCCTTTGCGTTAAATTTCTCAATCGGCGTTAATACTCATAGGTGGCGCGGATAAAGCGGTACTGCAGATAGCCAACCACGACCATGATGACGAAGAAGATGGCGGCCATGGCGCTGCCATAGCCCGCGTGGTTGTAGGCAATGGCCGTGTTGTAGATGTGAAAAGCCATGAGATTCGTGGCGTTGTTCGGCCCACCGCGACTGCCGCCGCCGCCTGAGTCGTAGGTCATGATATAAACTTCTGTAAAGGCGAGAAAGGCGCTGAGCGTGGTGATGACAACGACAAAGGCGATTGTCGGCGTGAGCAGTGGGAGGGTAACGTGGCGAAAGCGACGCCAGCCGCTCGCGCCGTCTACTTTGGCCGCTTCGTAATACGTCGCGGGAATGGTCTGCAGGCCAGCGAGGAAGAGCACCATGGCATAGCCGGCTTCTTTCCAAACGCGCAAGATCACCAGGGAACGCAGCGCCCACTCGCTCGTCGTCAGCCAGCGGATGGGCCCCAAATTAAACCAATCCAGAATCACGTTGAACAGCCCCTGTTGACCGGGCAGGTAGAGATAACGCCAGACGAGCGCCACGGCCACTAGGGGCACGATGTAGGCCGAGAAATAGGCTCCCGTGAAAAAGCCGCGCACGAACAAATTGCGAATGTTGTTGACGGCGCTCGCCAGCACCAGCCCCAAGACAACCACGCCCGGCACGACCATCAGCGCAAAGGTGAAGGTGACGCGCAGCGACTTCCAAAAGATGGGATCGTCAAAGAGCAGCTCGCGATAGTTGGCCAGCCCGGCAAACGACTGCACGCCCGGCTCGCGTACGAAGAGGCTCCAGTAGAACATCTCCGAAATCGGGAACCAAATGACAAGTAGAATAAAGGCGAGCGCACTAAACAGCACGATGCGGCTCATGGTGTGCTTAGGCAGCCAGTTGTCAACGCGCATGGGGATGGCCTTTTGGATTCAGTAAAATTGCCAACTGTATTCGTGGTGCATAGTACGCGGTGCGTGAACTGGTGGACTTTGTTGGTAGGTTTTTAACTACCAATCATCTTTGAGTACCAGTTTACGCACCACGCATTACGCACCACGCATTACGCACCACGCATCACGCCTCACGCTACCCTCGTTCCGTCAGCCACTCGGGATTGTCAGCGTAATCTTCGCCGCTGATAATGCTCCACTGCGGGCTGTTTTGCAGGAACTCCGTGCCCGCTTCATCCGCGCGCTGCAGCACGGTGGCAATCTCTTCACCCTCGTCGCGAATCGAGGGCAGCATGTTAGTGTTGATGTCGCTCAGCTCACGCGGCCAGAAGCCGGGGTCCACGCTGTTTTCCGGGCGATTTTTCACGGCAATCGCGCCCCACTTCGGGCCCGCATCTGCCGAGAATCCAGGATCGTCCCACATCTCCCGCAGGCTTGGCTGAATGCCGCGCAGCTTGCAGTATTCGGACAGATAGGCCGGGCTGACGAGGTAGCGATAGAATGTATGCGCCGCTTCGAGATGCTCCTCATTCTGCGTGGTCACCGTGAAGCCGACATCCGGCCCGCGGCGGCCGTGCACCTGCGCATCGGGCATCTTGGGCGGCAGCACCAGCCCCCACTCAATGTCCGTGTACTGCGTGTCCATCACGCCGTTGAACCACGTCCAGTTGTAGAGCGTCACCGCCTGGCCGAAGCCAAAGCGTTCGCGCGCGTTGAGCCCCGCTTCGATGCTGTCAAGTCGGTGGTCGCTGTACAGTCCCATGATAAAGTCCCAGGCCGCATTCCCCACGTCGTCATTGTGCTGCACGGTTGTCTTGGTGGGATAGAAATTGCCGTCGATGGGGCCAGCCATCTGATAGCGCAGATCCTCGTAGATCGAAAACTCGTTCCCGTAGACGGCCATGCCGCTCAGCTCGAGCGTGTCGCCATCCCAGCGCGTGATCTCCGACGCCCAGGCCAGGAAATCGTCCCAGTTGTCGGGAATGTCTTCCGGCGTGTACCCCAGCTCATCTAGCAGGGCGGCGTTGTAATAAAGCTCGCTGCCAAAGACGCCGTTGGGCAGACCATAATAGGTTGGGGGGCCGTCCGCCCCGCTTGGGATATTATAGAGGTCGGCGGTCAACTCGCCCATCTCCTCGTCGACATCGAGCACCTCTTCGGGGATGGGGCGCAGCACGTCCTGCTTTTGCAGCGTGTCCAAAAAGGTTTCATCGATCGCGGAGACATCCGGCGCGTTGCCCGCTGCTTTGGCCGTCAGCAGCTTCTGCTGCAGCTCATTCTCCGGCACAAACTGCAACTCGACGGACAAACCCGCGTGTTCGGCCTCAAACGCCGGAATCGCTACCTCCTCGCTCATTTCGTTGATCGAGCGTCGGTCGGTGAACCAGGCCACGAGTTGCGTGGTCTCGTCGCCAGCCGGGGCAGCGGCGCCGTCGCCGGGCGTTGCCACGGGGGCGGCACAGGCGGCAAGCGCGGCGCCCACCGCCACGCTCCCCGTTAGGGCGAGAAACTGGCGTCGGCTCATTTTGGGTCGTGGTGCGCAGCTCTCAGCGGGCACGACCGGGGCAGATTGCTTGATCATCTTTTCTCCTTGCGGTGATTGACGTGGCGATTAAATATAGAGAGCAAGTTCAACAGCAAGCATGACGAGGCAAGTGACGACATCGCTTGGGGATAAAGCACAAGCGCTTCGATTGCTCCCAGATGACCTCTGCAGACAGGGACAATTCGAAGAGGCAATTCTAACTGACGTGTTGGTACTGTAAACTTAACGGAAACGGGCATAAAGATGGGGGGAAGCAAATGTCAAACAGGAATCTATTTGACATTGGGTGCATTCTAACAGATAGAGTATGTAGTGTCAAGGGAAGGAAAAATTTCGGGGTGCGTTCCAGGTGTTTGGCAAATTCGGCGCAGGGCGATCCATCAGGGGTAGCGCACCCGCCCCCACTCCAACCCCTTGCCGCGTGGGGGTCGAACGCCCCCAGTTTCGGCGCGCGCCCAAAAACCTACTATCGGTAGCGCGACGGCGACTGCCACACGTCGGGGTTATCCCCCAGGCACGCTTTGACGGGCTCAGTCGCTTTGTTCAGCGCTTGAACGGTTTCCTCGGCAAGCGTCAGATCGAGCGAGGGCAGGTTCCAGCTCACCTCGTCGGCGTTGCGCGCGCCCACCAGCAGCGAGGCGACGCCCGCCTGCTGCCGCACCCAGGCCAGCGCGACCGCCGCCATCGGTTCGCCCAGCTCATCGGCGATGTGGCGAAGCTCAGCCACCGCCGCCAGCACCGCCGCCTCGCAGCCCGCTTCGCCGTGGATCGCCTTGGCGCGCTCGTGGTGGAAGAGCCGCGAGCGCGCCAGCCCGTCCGGCACGTCATCCAGCGAGGCGTAGCGCCCCGTGAGCAGCCCCTGCGCCAGCGGGCTGTAGCAGATCAGGCTCACGTCGTGCTCGACGCAGAGCGGCTGGATTTCGCGCTCGATCACGCGCCAAAGCAGGCTAAAGGGCAGCTGGTTGCTCTCGCAGGCCGTCAGCGCCAGCATATCGGACAGATTACCCACGCCAAAGTTGCTCACGCCGATGGCGCGCACCTTGCCCTGCTCGCGCAGCCGCTCCAGCGCGCCAACCGTCTCGGCCAGCGGAATCTCGTGGTTGGGCCAGTGAATTTGATAGAGGTCGATGTAGTCCATCTGCAGGTGACGCAGGCTGCGTTCGCAGGCGGCAATTACCTCGTCCGGCGCAAGGTGGTTGGCAAACACCTTCGTCGCGACAATCGCTTCCTGTCGGCGACCGGCCAGCCCCTGCCCCAGCACGCGCTCGGAGCGCCCCTCACCGTAAACCTCCGCCGTGTCGAAAAAGTTGATCCCGGCGGCCAGCGCGGCGTGGACGGCGGCAATCGAATCGGCGTCGTCCTGGTGGCCCCACGTGCTGCCGCCCGCGAAAGGCCAGCAGCCCAGCGCCAGCACGGAGACCTCCATATCGGTGTTGCCCAATTTGCGGTATTCCATTTCTATCTCCTTGTGGTAATCATATTGGGAAGGCCAATTTATTGTAGACGGAAGCAAAACGTTCGGCAAAGGGCTGTTGATCCACGAAGAGCACGAAGAGCACGAAGGCAGAGGGTCGACTCTCTTCCCCTCGTGTTTCTTCGTGCTCTTCGTGGATCACCTCTTCCAAATCCGTCCTCATCCGTCTAATCCGCTAAATCCGCGTTCCATGCTTCTTGATCCCGCCCCGACTCCTCGTCTATAATCGCTTCATGCCCTCCACCGATCTCCCCACCGATTCCCTCACCGCCGCCAAGCGCTGGCTGATTCATCCACCCGCGCCCGAAAAATTTATCGCCGAGACCAACGAACACGCGCTGCTCGCCCAGGTGCTGCACAACCGCGGCCTGCGCACGGCGAGCGACGTCGCCGCCTTTCTGGCGCGGGCGGACGCCGTGCGCGAAAATCCCTACCGCCTGCGCGACATGGTTCCCGCCGTGCAGCGGCTGGTCAAGGCCATCGAGCAGGGCGAAATCATCTGCGTCTACGGCGACTTTGACGCCGACGGCGTTACCTCCACGGCGCTGCTGGTGACGGCGCTGCAGGCCGCGGGCGGCAAGGTTGGCCCCTACATTCCGGACCGGGTGGACGAGGGCTACGGCCTCAACGTCGATTCGATTGCGCGGATTGCCAGCAAGGGCGCGCGGCTGCTGGTGACGGTGGACTGCGGCATTCGCAGCGTCGCTGAAGTGCGGCACGCCATGGATTTGGGGCTGGACGTGATCGTGACCGACCACCATACCGTTGGCCCCACGTTGCCGCCGGCGCTGGCGGTGATCAACCCGCGGCGGGTCGACTGCACGAGCGGCTACGAGCGGCTGGCGGGCGTGGGCGTGGCCTATCGGCTGGCGCAGGCCGTGCTGCGCGCCGTGGCCCAGCAGGGGTGGGCGCGACTTTCTCCGGCGCAGGCCAGCGAAGTCGAACAGGATTTGCTCGATTTGGTGGCGCTGGGCACGGTGGCGGACATGATGCCCCTGCTCGGTGAAAACCGCTCGCTGGTGCAGCGCGGGCTGGATCAGCTCAACCTGGCGCGGCGACCGGGCATCAAGGCGCTGATGGAGCAGGCCGATCTGCGCAAGGGGCTGGTCGACACGACGGCGATTTCTTTTCGACTCGCGCCGCGCATCAACGCGGCCGGTCGCCTGTCGCAGGCGCCGCTGGCCTACCAGCTTTTGCGCACCAACGACGAAGTCAACGCCGATGGGCTGGCGAGGGAGATCGAGGGCATCAACCGCGCCCGCCGCGAGTTGACGGTGCGCGCGCAGAACGAGGCGGAGGCGCAGCTGGCCGCGCAGGTGGCGGACGATGCGCCGCTGTATGTGGTGACGAGCGAGGAGTTTGAGCCGGGGATTGTTGGGCTGGTGGCGGGGAAAATCAGCGAGCGCTTCTATCGACCCGCCATCGTGATCGAGCGCGGCGAAAGTGAGTCGCGGGGGAGCGCCCGCAGCATTGCCGAGTTCCACATCACCGACGCGCTGGACGCGGTGAGCGGCCTGCTCCTGCGCCACGGCGGCCACGCGCGCGCCGCGGGCTTTACCGTCGAGACGGCGCGGCTGCCCGACTTTGAGTCGGCGCTGCGCGAAGTCGCCGCGGAAAAATTGGCTGCGCACAGCGACCTGCGCCCGTCGCTCAAAATCGACGCGGAAGTGCCCTTCGACGAAATCAAGCCGCTGCTGCACGAGCAGCTGGCGCGGCTGGAGCCGATGGGCCAGGAGAATCCGCTGCCGCTGCTGCTCTGCCGCGGCGTACGCGTGCGCGACGTGCGCAAGATCGGCGGCGGCAAGCACCTGCGCCTGGTGCTGGATGCGGGGCCGCACGGCGCCGTGGTCGACGCGGTGGCCTTTCAGCAGGGCGAGCAGGCCAAGCATTTGAATGCGGAGATGGAGATCGACGTGGTCTTCCAGCTAGAGGTGAATGAGTGGCAGGGGCGGCGTCGCCTGCAGATGAACGTGCAGGATATGCGGGCGGCGAGCGAGGAGCCGCTTGGGATGGCAAGTTGAAACACGCCCCTTCTCACCAGCAATTCCAAACATAGCATATGTCGCCAAGAAAGTTTGCCACGAATTACACCAATTACACGAATGGTCGGTGGGTCGGTCTCCAAAATTTGTGCAATTCGTGAATTCGTGGCCGGTCTTCTTCCGGTAATGCTCAAATTTGGAACTGCTGCCCTTCTTTCATTGCTATTTGGAAAATTTCGCCGCCCGCTGTATAATTTGGTATTGGGCGTAACGAAACTTAGACGAGGAGCAAACTCATGGCGAAAAAAGGACCGCGCCAGCTGGTGAAGATGCGCAGCACCGAGAGCGCACACATGTACTTGACGACGAAGAACCGCCGCAACGACACCGGGCGAATGGAGCTGCGCAAGTACGATCCGACGCTGCGCCGCCACGTGATTTACCGCGAGGCCAAGTAGACGCGTACGCGCGACGATAAAAGGGCCACCGAGCTAATGCTCGGTGGCCCTTTTTGTGGTTGGAGACGCAGCGCGGTTTACTTGCGCACGCGGCGCTCAAAGTTGCGCTGAAACGCCTCCAACACGGGTGGTGCGTAGCGCTTGAGCAGGTGCATGGCCCGCGACATTCGATCCGGGAAGACGTGCCGCTGGTTCTGCTCGATGGCGCGAATGGCGGCGGCCATCGTGGCCGCGGGATCGCCCGTGTCGCTGGCGGGGACTTCGCCGTACTGGGTGGCCAGCGTACCGTAGCGGGGCGACTGCAAGATAGCCGTGCGGTTCCAGTAGGATAGACCGTGGTGACGTGAACGTTGTGCGGCGCGAGATCGCGCCAGAGCCCTTCGCTAAAGCCGCGCAGACCAAACTTGCTGGCCGAGTAGGCGCTCAACCCCGGAAACGACGTCCAGCCAAAGATCGACGAAATGTTGACGATGTGGCCCGCGCGGCGCGCAATCATTGGCGGGGCAAAGAGCGCCGTCAGCCGCATCGGCGCCAGCAGGTTGACCTGCATCAGCCGCTCGCGGGCGTCGTCCGGCGCTTCGTCGGCGCGGCCAAAGAGCGCCAGCCCCGCGTTGTTAATCAGCACGTCTACGGGCCGGCCCAGCGCTTGCACCTGCTCGAACAGCGAGGTTGCCCCCGCGTGATCGCTGAGATCGGCGGCGAGGCAGGCCAGCACTTCGCCGCGCGGCGTTCCCCGCCGCGCCCGTTCGGCCACGGCGCGAACGCGGGCAGCGTCCAAATCGGCGAGGATGAGGCGGCTGCCGAGGGCGAGCAGTTGGCGAGTCAGCTGCTCGCCAAAGCCGCCCGCCGCGCCGGTTACCAGCACAACGGCGTCGGTTAGTTGAGTCATGGGAAAATTCCAAAGGGCACGTCCAAGGCTAAGAGCATTTTAGGGAATAAGGCGTGGCGTGTCAATCGCTGGACGGTGGCAGGCTTTGGCGGAACTTGTAAAATCGTGTACGATTCGAGAAACGAATCGGCCGGAATCGGCTTGGCCGATTGACTCAGAAATTGGTTATGAATCAAACAAAACGACTACCATCCGCCCGCTTTGGGCAACTGTTTAGCATCGTCGCCCTGGCGCTGCTGTTGACGGCGGGGCTGCTGTGGCAGACGAGCCAGTTGGCCCACGCGTCAGCCCAGGTCGCCCTGCCCGCACAGGATGCAACGCCCACAGATATCGCCACGGACACCGCTACGGACACCACCACGCTGACGGACGTGCTCAACATCCCCATCACCAGCGCGCCCACGGCGACCGTGGTGGCGACGCGGACGACGAACGCGCCGAGCGCCACGGCAACCGCCCGATCGACCGGCAGGGCCACCAGCGAAGCCGTCAGCGACAGCTTGGGCAACACCACCATTAACTCCGCCACCGTGCGGACGACGGAAACGGTGACGACGGGGACAGTGACAACGGGGACGGTAGAGGCGGCCCAGATCGACGCGCCAGCGGTGCTGACGGGGACAATCTTTGCCAACCGCACGGCCTTGACCGTGCAGTTTTTCCTCGACGGGCAGGTCTACGAGCTCGCGCCGCGCGAGTCGACGGGGCTGACGCTGCGGCGGGCCTCGACCGTGGTCAATCTGTACAGCTGCGAGGCCGAGCGCCCCGAATCGGACGACTGCTTCTGGGACAGCTACCCCGTGCGGCAGGATGGCTTTTACGAAATTACCAACGGTGCAGACGCTGGCGACCCGGCGAGCCTGCTGCTGGACGAAGCGGGCCCGCCGCCGGGCGACCAAATTTGGGTGCAAAATCGCACCGGTCAGCGCGAGCAGATTGTCTATGGGGAAGGGGTGATTGAGCTGAGCCCCTCGGAGACCCAGCAAATTGAGGTGGAGACGGAGGAGATTGCGACGCTCTTCCTGCGCACCTGCGTGGCGCTGGGCGGTGAGCAGGCCTGCGAGTGGGCGCCCGTCAACGTGCGCACGGGGGCCTACTATGCGCTGGTGGCGGACGAAGCGGGCCCCGCGCCGGCCAACGCCACGCGCGACGCCGTCACGCTGGAGACGGTGGCGGGCGAGGGCGGCGTTGTTGCCAGCACGCGCGGCGAACTCGAGGAGACGGAGGAAACCGAGGCGGCGGCAGCCGAGGCGGAAGGCGCAGTCGCGGCAGCGGGGGAAGACGCGCCAGCCGTAGCAGCCGAGGCGGCAGCCGTTGCGCCGGGCAACACGGCCTGCACGCCGCAGGTGCAGGCGCTCAACGTGCGCGCGGGGCCGGGCTTTGAGTACCTGACGCTCGGCCAGCTCTACAGCGAAACGGGGCCGTTGCCGTTTCCGGTCAGGACGCCGCGGGGCAGTGGCTGGCGCTGGCGGACGGTTTCCCCGGCGGCTGGATCATCAACGACCCGACCTTTGCCCAGTGCCAGGGCAACCTGGCCGCGCTGCCGCTCGCTCCGATTGCGGACGGTCGACTGGCCGAGACCGAGGTGGCCGTGGCCCCGGCGCCCGCCGTCGATGCGCCAGTGGTTGATGCACCCGCTGACGCCGCAACGGGCTCAATCACCGGCACGGATGAAGCGACGGCGACGGCAACGGTGACGGAGGAGGCCGCGCCCGCCGTGGCCGCGCCCCCGCCGGGCGGCGCGCTCTTCATCGTCAACAACGGCTTCGACCACGAAATCCGCTTCACGCTCGACCCGAACGAGTATGATCTGCTGCCGGGGCAGTCCGTCAACGTTGAAGTCAATCCCGGCTTTGTGCGCTTTAGCGTGAGCAGCCCCTGGGGCGGGCTGTCGGGCAACAAAGAGCTCTTCGTCGACCCGGACACGACGCGCATTCTGTTCCTGCGCTTCGAGCCCGACCCCAATTCAGACAATTGGGATTTGCGCTTTGAATGAGGCGTGAGGAATTTCCTTTAGACTCCGTTGGCATTTCGCTGATGGCCCTCATCCCCAACCCCTCTCCCAGCCTGGGAGAAGGGTTGGGGATGAGGGCGCTTTGGGGCTTCCCCCAAAGGTGTCCTCCCGTCAGCCACGTATGGGGAGGGGCTGGAGATGAGGGCTAGCTTACCAAATGTCAATGGAACCAACAAAGGCCCGCCCAGCGTCTGCGGCGAGCCTTTTTGTTCACATCTCACACATCAATTAACCACGCGTTACCTCTGCCGATAGCGCACGTAAAGCTCCCGCGTATTTTCATCCGCGGTGAGCTCGAAGGTGGCGGGCGGGGCCACGGGCGAGCCGCTGGCGTCCACGGGCTGAACCGTCCACGTCCCGGCGGGCGTTTCAACAAAGGTGACTTCGATGTTGGTGAAGCGCGTGTAGGGGCCGGCCTCGTCGCGCGTTTGATTGGGCAGCCCAGCCGTCGTCGATTCCTGCACCGTGAGAAGCTCGTCGTTGTGGGTGACGCGCAGCGAGTAGTCGCCCAGGCCCAGGTCGGCCTCGCTGTAGAGGTAGCCGTATACGCGCACCACGCTGCGCGGCAGCGAATCTGCCGGGAACTTTTCCGCCGTCTCCAGGTTGAAGGTAAAGCTGGGCGTGGCCGTGGCGGTGGGCGTGTTCGTGGGCGGCGGCGTGTTGGTCACGGTGGGCGTGCTGGTGGGTGTCGGCGTCTCCGTGGCGACCAGAATCGACGCGGGCGTGCTGGTCGCCGTGGGGCCGGGGGCCTGCACGGCGCCGCTGGGGGGCGCGGCCTGGATGTTGGCGGCCTGCCCCACGGGCGAGGGCGTCCACGTGGGCAGCGGCGTGCGCGTCGGCGGCACGGCCGCGCGGTTGCCGCAGGCCGCCAGCAGCGCGACCGTCGCGCAGAGCAGCGGCAGGCACAGCCAGCGGTTCAGCCGCCGGACGCGGCGGGTGCGGCGGGCGCGGCGGACAGCGGGCTGTCGCGGGGCAGATGGGAACGTTGAATTCATGCTTTGGGTAAGGTGCGATTGGTGAGCATCCACCAAAGGGGCGGTGGACTCTGCTATTTGTCGTATGCCCCCTAGTGTACTCGACCTGACACGAAGTGCAAAAGCCGACCGCTTTCTCGATCCTTTTGATTTGTGTACCATTCCTCCCAAAGCTGCTATAATCTCCTGCATGATCTGGCAACCGGCCCATCCCGCCTTTGACGCGCTGTTGCGCGCCTTTTATCAACAGACCGACCCCGTCACCGCGCCCGTTTACGTCGTGGGCGGGGCGGTGCGCGATGCGCTGCTGGCGGAGGTGCAGCCGCAGCAGCAGCGGACGGTCGACCTTGCCAAGAATCTCACCGACCTCGACCTCGCGCTCGCCCAACCGGCGATTCCCACCGCGCGGCGCGTGGCCGATGCGCTGGGCTGGGCCTTCTACCCGCTCGACGAGGCGCGCGACGTGGCCCGGCTTGTCTTCCACCCCAGCGGCAACCCCGAAGGCGAAGCGCTCGTCTGCGACGTGGCTCGCCTGCGCGGCGACAGCATCGAGGCCGATCTGCTGGCCCGCGATTTTACGATCAACGCGATGGCGTTCAAGCTGGGCGCGCCCGGCGGGGGCGGTCGCCACCTCAAATCTGGCGCGCCCAGCGGGGGCGGTCGCCACCTCAAATCTGGCGCGCCCAGCGGGGGCGGTCGCGCATCCACCCGTAGCCAAAAGGGTTGGCAGGTCGAGCTGCTGGATACGCGCGGCGGGCGGCAGGATTTGGCCGACGGCGTGGTGCGGCGGGCGAGCAGCTTTAGCCTGGCCGAGGATCCGCTGCGGCTGCTGCGCGGCGTGCGCATGATGGCGCAGCTCGGCTTCGCCATCGAAGCCGAAACGCGCACGCAAATCGAGCGCATGACGTCGACCGTGCGTCTGTGTAGCGCCGAGCGCGTGCGCGACGAATTGTGGAAAATGTTGGCTACGCCGCGCCCCGATTGGCCGCTGGCGGAGATGCACAGCCTGGGGCTGCTGCGCGTCGTGCTGCCGGAGGTGGTGGAGCTGGATGGCGTCGTCCAATCCTTTCCGCACCACTTTGATGTATATCGCCACACGCTGCGCACCGTGCACCAGGCCGCGCGCCTCCGCGAGTGGATCCGTGGTGATTGGGTGCAGCCGGAAAGCACCTGGCGCGCTATCAAGCTTATGAAGGGGAGCAGCCGGGCATCCGGCCGCCCGGCGCGAGCGAGACGCACCGCGCGTGGCAGACGGCGCTGGAGCCCTACCGGCTGCGGCTGCGGCAACACTTTGGCGGCGTCGTCAACGGCGGGCGCAAGCGGCTGGACTGGTTGATCTGGCACGCGCTCTTCCACGACATCGCCAAGCCCGCCACGCGCAGCACCGAAGTGCTGCCCAACGGCAGCCTGCGCTACCGCTTTCTCAACCACGAGAACGTGGGCGCAGAGGTAACGGTGGCGCGCTTGGAGGCACTGCGCTTTGGGCGGCAGGAAGCGGCGCTGGCCAAGAGCGTCGTGCGCGCACACATGCGGCCGCATCACCTGCACGCCAGCTTTGCCAGCCACCGCATCAGCCGCCGCGCCGCCTATCGCTTCTTCCGCGACGCCGGTGGGCTCAGCGGTGGCCTAAATATGGGCTATCCCAACGGCATCGACACGCTGATGCTTGCCCTGGCCGACTACCAGTCGATCTACCGCGAGCCCACGCCGCCGGACTGGGAGGGCTACGTCGCCCACGTGGCCAGCCTGCTCGACTTTGCCTTGGCGGAGGACGGTCTGCGCCGCGTGCAGATCGAGCCGCTGGTAGACGGCCGCGCGCTGATGCAGGCGCTCGACCTCGCGCCCGGTCGCCACATTGGCGTGCTGCTGGAGCGGCTGCGCGAGGCGCAGGTGGCCGGCGAAATTGCGTCGGTGGATGAGGGGCTGTCGCTCGCGGGTGAACTGGTTGCGGAAATGGATATTGGGAATGCCTAACGCCTGCCCCTACCTCGGCGCACTCGATCGCGACAACGCGCGCACCGAGCCGCTGACCCACCCCACCTTTGAAAATCGCTGCTTTGCCGCGGATCCCACGCAGCCGCTGATGTTGGCCCACCAGGCCACCTTTTGCCTCTCCGGCGGCTGCGCGCTGTGCGAGCGCTTTCAGCGGGCACGGGCGCTGCGGCCCGCCACGCATCACCCGGGCGCGGCTTTGCCCCGCGAGTACCCGATCAACGCAGCGGGCCACCCGTCCGCAGCGGACGGCGACGACCTGGGAGGCATGCGCTTCGCTGCGTTTGGCGCAGCGCTCGCGGACGGCGACTTTGATGAGTATGGTGATGAGTATGGTGACGAGTATGATGATGGGTACGAAGACGAAGACGGCTACGAGGACGAGCCGCTCGCGCTCTTTGACGGCTGGCGCTGGCTGGGGGCGGGCTTGGTCTTTGTGACGCTGCTCGTGGTGGGCGGCGGTTTGGCCGCCTGGGCGGGCTTTCAAATTGTGCTCAACCAGGACGCCGCCGACCAGGTGGGCATCGCCCAGACCAACGGCTCGACCCAACCGCTCCAGCTCGAAATCGTGACGCAAATCCCCGCCACCCCGCTCAGCGCAGAGACGCCGCCCGCGCCGGGCAACGTCGCCGCGGCGCAGGGCGAGCCGACCGCTGCTTTCCCCGCTGCGGTCACGCCGTCGCCCGTGCCCGCCGGTGAGCAGGCCGCGCCGGCAGAAAATTTACCCGGCGCCGATCCGGCAAGCCAAGGGATCGCGCCGCCGCCCGGTGTATCGCCCGGTGTGCCGCCCGCCGCGGCACCGGTCAACACGCCGCCGGTGGATGTCAACCAGCCCCTGCCGATTCCGACGCGCCGCAACACGCCCGACCTGGCGGACTTAGTCGTCCCGACCTCTACGCCCGGCGACCCGAACGCGCCCGCCGTCGCAGACGATCCCAGCAGCGATCCCAATGCCGACTCCAGTGCCGACCCCAATGCGCCGCCGGTCGACGGCGCGCCCGCCGAGCCCACGGCCACGCTCACGCCGGAGCCGTTGGGCACGCCCATCTTCCTCTTTGATGCCGCCAAGCCGCGCGCGACGGGCGAGCCGGGAACCGAGTTTGAGGGGCAAGATTTGGTGCTAATGGAGGAAGACACCTGTGTAATGCTGAGTTGGCTGGTGGAAAACGTCTCCGAAGTGTATCTCAACCTGGAGCCAATGCCCGGCGTTGTCTCCGAGCACGAAGCGTGCATCTACCGCGACCCGCGCGACTTTACGCTGCGCGCCATCACCCAGGATCGACGCGAAATCTCAGACACCATCACCCTCGCCGTCGCCACGCCGACGCCGACGCTGACGCCCACGCCCACCTTCACGCCCGTGCCCGAAATCACGCCCACCTGGACGCCCATTCCGCCCAGCGCCGAGCCCACGATTGCGCCAACGGCCACGCCCAACGTGATTCGCCAGATTGACCTGGCGGCGAGCGCAACCGAAATCACCTGTCAAGCAGGCGAGCCGTGCGAAGTCGGGCTGACGGTGACCAACACGGGCACGGGCACAGACCAGGTCTCGATTCGCGTGGCGCAAGGTGGCAACTGGCCCGCACAGATTTGTCTGCCGACTGGCGTCTGTGGCGCGAGCGTGCCGTTGGAGATGGGCGCTGGCAATTTTGCCGACCTCCCGGCGCAAATCGACACGAGCGGCGCAACCGAGAGCGGCTCGGCGACGTATACGTTTGAGGCCGTGAGCGACGGATCGGGCGGGGCGATTCGGTCGAGCGTATCGGTGAACGTGTCGGTGGAGGTGAGAGATGGTTCGTAGCAGCACGCTGGCTCGTCCCGATGCTCCGCGTCAGGATACAGACCGGACCCTCTGCGTCCTCAGATCATCTTCGAGATGATGAGACAGTTCGGGCCGACCTTACCCGCGTAGATAACACGGCTCGAAAATAACGGCGTTTATTCGTTGGTTGCGCAGCGACGCGGGAGCGTCGGGGGAGGCATTTCCACGCAGAGCGTGGGAACGAGTGTTCTTTCAGAAAATTTATTCGCCATTCAACCAGAAACTGGTGTAAAATTCAAAATAGGCGCTGCCGTACAGACAAATCGGCGCGTCAATTGAATACTCGTGACAGCACGGGTTATTTGGAACTCTATGATAGTTATCACCCTCGCAGTCATCACGCTGCTGGTCTTTATCAACGGTCTGTACGTGGCGGCGGAATTTGCCGCCGTGAGCGTGCAGCGCGCGCGCCTCGCCACCGCCGCCGATGACGGCAATGGCTTGGCGCGCTATTTGTTGGACGTGGTCGAATCGCCGCGGCGGCTGGATGCGTATATCGCCGCCTGCCAGCTCGGCATCACCGTCTCCAGCCTGCTGCTCGGCTACTACGGGCGCGGGCAGATTTACGCCATTATTGAGCCGATGCTCCGCGGGCCAGATGGCGCGGTCTCCGCCGCGGCCAACACCATCTCCACGACAGTTATCCTGATGGGCCTCACGATCTTCCAGGTCGTGCTCGGCGAGTTGATTCCCAAAAATGTAGCACTTCAGTACCCGGAGCGGCTGGGGCTGGCGACGGCCGTGCCCATGCGCTGGTCGCTGCGCATCTTCCGCCCGCTGATTGCCATCTTCAACGGCAGCGGAGCCTTTATCCTGCGTCTCTTTGGCCAATCCGCCGTGGCCGAACACGCCCACATGCACTCGCCAGAGGAGATTCAGCTGCTGGTGCAGGAGAGCAGCAAGGGCGGCGTGCTGGAGCCGAGCGAGAGCAGCCTGCTCGTCAACACGCTCAAGCTGCGCGACATGACGGCCGAGCGCGTCATGATTCCGCGCGGTCGCATGGTCATGGCCGATGCGGATCTGCCGGTGGATGAGGTGCTGCGCTATCTGGCCGCGTCGCCCTACTCGCGCTTGCCGCTCTACGAAGGCGATGCCGACCACATCGTGGGCGTGGCGCACATCAAGGATTTGCTCTGCGCCGTGCGCCAGCCGGGAAGCGAATCGACCCAACCTGCGCGCGAGGTGATGCACGCGGTGGACTTCGTGCCGGAATTTAAGCCGGTGGACGAAGTCCTGCAGCAGATGCAGCGCACCCACCACAACATGGTGATGGTGGTGGACGAGCACGGCGGCGTGGCGGGCCTGATCACGGTGGAGGACCTGATCGAGGAGATCATTGGCGAATTCCACGATGAATTTGACACCAATCAGCCGGCGTTTCGCCTGGTCGAGGGCGAGCGGCTCTACGTGCGCGGGGACGTGCAGGTGGAGGAGCTTAACGAGCGCATGGATATGGATTTCGCCAGCGAAACTTCCAACTCCATCGGCGGCCTGGTGATGGATGCCGTTGGGCGCATCCCCACTGAGGGCGAGCGCATTGCCGTGGACGAACACTTTGTGCGCGTGGAGCAGATGGAAGGCAACCGCGTCGCCGAAGTGAGCATTGAAATCACCCCTGAACAACTTGAGCAATTTGAGGAGACGGCGTAGGGTTTTATCCAGCAGGCTTTTGGCAGGCGGCCCTCACCCCTAGCCCCTCTCCCATCCTGGGAGAGGGGGACTTAGCTCCCTTCTCCCACCTTGGGAGAAGGGCTGGGGATGAGGGCGCGACTATCGAAGACTCGCCAAGCCGCGCCACCACCCACCACCCCATGTTAGAAATTCTCATACCCATCGCCATCATCGCGCTGTTGATTGCCGTCAACGGGCTGTTTGTGGCGGCAGAATTTGCAATTGCTTCCGTGCCGCACACGCGCATCACCCAGATGGCGGAGTCCGGCTCCTCCTCGGCCAAGCGCGTGCTGCAAACGCTGCGCGATCCAAACCTACTCAACCGCTACATCTCGACGGCGCAGGTCGGCATTACGCTAGCCAGCCTCGGCCTGGGCATGTACGGCGAGGAGACGCTGGCCCACTGGCTGGAGGGGCCGCTGGGCAACATCGGGCTGGGTGAGACGGTGGCCCACCTGATCGCCGCCACGATTGCCGTGGGCTTCCTCACTTACCTGCACGTGGTGCTGGGCGAGATGATTCCCAAGTCGCTGGCGCTGCAGTCCGCCGCGCGCACCGCCGTGGGGTTGACGTGGATCATGACGTGGATGGAGCGCATCTTCCTGCCGATGACCATCGTGCTCAACGCCATCGGCAACGGCATCCTGCGCCTGGTGGGCATGCCGCCCCCCACGGACGGGGCGCGTCTCGTGACCTCCGCAGAATTGGCCTACATCGTGGAGGAGAGCTCGGAGGGCGGCCTGCTGGACGAGCAGGAGCAGCTCTACATCGAGAACATTTTGGACTTTCACGACCGCAACGTCGGCCAGGTGATGACGCCGCGCACGCGCATCGAAGCCATCCCACTCGATGCTGATCAGCAGACGGCGCTCGACATCATCTGCGAGCACCGCTACTCGCGCTACCCCGTCTACGACGGCGACATTGACCGCATCGTCGGCGTGCTGCACACCAAAGATTTTGCCCGCTACATCACCGGCACCAACGAGAAGGTCGATGCCCGCGATGCCCCCGCCGCGCCCTCGGACGAGGAGCCCTTTCATTTGGGCCGCGTCCTGCGCCCCAACCCGCCGCACGTTCCCGAATCCAAGCGCTTGGAGGCGATGCTGGAGGAATTTCGCAACGCCCACACCCAGGTGGCCGTGGTCATCGATGAGTACGGCAGCACGGCTGGCCTGGTGACGCTGGAGGATTTGGTCGAGGAGGTGGTTGGCGAAATCCAGGACGAATTTGATGACGAAGAGCTGGCTCCGTGGGAAGAGCTGGCGGATAACCGCCTGCTTGTGCGCGGCGATCTGCTGCTGGACGAAGTCAACCAGCACTACGAGGTTGACCTGCACCACGAGGATGCCGACACGGTGGGCGGTTTGATTATGGCCGAGCTGGGCCACATTGCCGAGGTAGGCGAGACGATCATCTACGACGACATTGTTTTTCGCGTGGAGTCCATGGAGGATATGGCAATTCGGCAGGCAATTTTGGAGCTGCCGGAGCCGCGCAGCCGTCGCGAGGAGATGCGGCGCGAGCGCGTCGAGGCCGAGCGGGCGGAGCGGGCGGAAGCGGCGGTGGCCGAGGCGGTTGAGCGGGACGAGGCGGCTTGCAGCCGCACAATATCCGCCCTTCCTATCAGACAATCCGATCAGATCATCTGGGTTTGCGCAACCGCAAGCGACTCCTGTCGAACCACACCATCGCTGCTGGCAGCATATGTGAAACGATGACCACCCCTCTCCATGACTGACCTCCTCCACCTCACCGACGCGGGCCTCTACTGCACCGAGGGCGATTTCTACATCGACCCGTGGCGACCCGTCGAGCGTGCGGTGATTACCCACGCCCATTCCGACCACTGCCGCGCGGGCAGCAAGCACTACCTGACCACGGTCGAAGGGGAGGGCGTGCTGCGCCGCCGCACCTACGCCGATTCCGATCACTTCGACGACGTTCAGCGTGACATCCCCGACAGCTACGGCAGGCCGACCATTACCACGCTCGACTACGGCGAGCCGACGACAATCAACGGCGTGCGCGTGTCGCTGCACCCGGCGGGCCATTTGCTGGGCTCGGCGCAGGTGCGTGTGGAGCAGGGCGGTGAGGTCTGGGTGGTGAGCGGGGATTACAAGGTGCAGGCGGACGCGACCTGCACGCCCTTTGAGCCGGTGCGCTGCCACACCTTTATCACCGAATCCACCTTTGGCCTGCCGATCTACAAGTGGCAGCCGCAGCAGGAAATTTTTGATGAAATCAATGGGTGGTGGCGCGAGAACCAGGCCAGCGGGCGCATCAGCGTGCTCTACGCCTACGCGCTGGGTAAGGCGCAGCGGGTGATGTCCGGCCTCGACCCCAGCGTGGGGCCGATTCTCGTGCACGGCTCCGTCGCCAAGCTCAACGATGCCTACGCGAAAGCAAACATCGAGCTACCGCCGTGGCAGTACGCGGATGATGAAGTCGCCAAGGCCACGCGCAAGAGCGAGCAGCGACCGATCTTGATTGCGCCGCCCGGCTCCAACAACAACCCGGCCTACCTGCGCAAGTTTGGCCCCGCCTCGCACGCCTTTGCCTCCGGCTGGATGAGCATCCGCGGCGCGCGCCGCCGTCGCGCCGTGGATCGCGGCTTTGTGCTCAGCGATCACGCCGACTGGAACGGCCTGCTCGCCAGCATCGAAGCCACGGGCGCAGAAAACATCGGCGTCACGCACGGCTACAGCGCCGTGCTCGTGCGCTATTTGTGGGAGCGGGGCTACAACGCGCGCGTGTACGAGACGCGCTTCACGGGCGAGGAGGGGGAGGAAGAGTGACCGCTCGTTCCCACGCTCCGCGTGGGAATGCCTTCTTCGACGCTCCGCGTCGCCGTGCAACCGACCAAAAACGCCGCTTGTAATTTTCAGCGTTGTATTATCCCTTCTCGTGTGCTACTTCACATCCCTCGCCAACTGTCAGAGGACGCAGAGCGTCCAGCAGGCGTTACGACGCAGAGCGTCGTAACGAGTAATCCCCATGCAGCTATTCACCCAACTCTACACCGAGCTCGACGCCACCAACCGCACCAATGAGAAAGTCGCCGCGCTGGAGCGCTACTTTGCGGCCGCGCCGCCAGCCGATGCGGCGTGGGCGCTCTCGTTCCTGATCGGGCGGCGACAGCGGCGCGCGCTCTCCGGCAGCCAGCTGCGCGACTGGGTGAGCGACGAGACGGGGCTGCCGCTTTGGCTCGTCGAGGAGAGCTACAGCGCCGTCGGCGACATTGCAGAAACGCTGGCCCTGCTGCTGCGCCAAAGCGATTTCTCCACGGACGATGAGGTGGTTGACAGCGACGCCGTCGACCCCACGCCCTTTGAGCAGCCGCTGCGCGAAGTGGTGGAGGAGCGCCTGCTGCCGCTGCCCAACTTGAATGAAGCCGAGCAGCACGCCCTCGTCGTCGACACCTGGCGGCGCATGAGCACAGCGGAGCGCTTTGTCTACCACAAGCTCATCACCGGCGAATTTCGCGTGGGCGTGGGGCGCACGCTCGTCGTGCGCGCGCTGGCCAACGTCGTCGGCATCGACCGCGCGGTGATGGAGCACCGCATCATGGGCAGCTGGTCGCCCAGCACCCAGGCCTACCTGCGCCTCGTCGACCCCGACACGACGCACGTGGACCACACGCGGCCCTACCCCTTTTATTTGGCCTATCAACTGGACGATGCGCAAGTCGAAAACTTAGATGACGCACTCGGCGACATCGACAACTGGCAGATTGAGTGGAAGTGGGATGGCATCCGCGCGCAGATGATCCGGCGCGAGGGCGACGTGCTGATCTGGACAAGGGGCGAGGAGCTCGTGACCGACGTTTACCCCGAAGTCGAGGCCGTGGGCGCGGCGCTGCCGGAGGGCACGGTGCTCGACGGCGAGCTGATCGCCTGGCGCGACGAGGAGCCGCTCTCGTTCAACGTGATGCAGACGCGGATTGGGCGCAAGACGGTGACGAAAAAATTGTTGGCCGAAGCGCCCGTAGTGCTTATTGCTTATGACTTATTGGAGTGGGAAGGCGAAGATTTGCGGGAACAGCCGTTGTCCAGGCGGCGGGCGCTTTTGGCTGATCTCGTGAACGCGCAGCCAAGCGATCTTGCGCTACGTCTCTCCCCCACCGTCACCGCACAATCGTGGGCCGACGCCGCCTCGCTGCGTGACGAATCGCGGGCGCGCAAGGCCGAGGGCTTTATGATCAAACGGCGTGATGCGCCGTATGGCGTTGGTCGCAAAAAGGGCGACTGGTGGAAGTGGAAGATCGATCCCTTCACGCTCGACGCCGTGATGATCTACGCCCAGCGCGGCAGCGGTCGCCGCGCCAGCCTGTACAGCGACTACACCTTTGCCGTTTGGGACGACGAGGGCGAACTCGTCCCCGTCACCAAGGCCTATTCCGGCCTCACCGACGAGGAAATGCGCCAGGTCGACGCTTGGGTGCGCCGCAACACCAACGACCGCTTCGGCCCCGTCCGCCAAGTCACGCCGGAGCAGGTCTTCGAGATTGGCTTTGAGGGTATCCAGGCCAGCAATCGGCACAAGTCGGGGGTTGCGCTGAGGTTTCCGCGGATGTTGCGCTGGCGTCGGGATTTAGGGATCAAGGATGCGGATACGCTGTCGATGCTGAAGGGGTTGCTGGCAGAGGTGGAGGGGTGAGAGTCGCCTGGTGTTGAGCTCGACTATAGTTTTATGCGATGAGCATAGTACTTACGCCGAACGGCATCGCGCATTTGACTTAGAAGGCGTTTTGGCGGCCGCTCTGACATAGAAAGTGGAGTGGCGATTCACAAAAAATCGGGTTGATCGGGAAGAAGGAGAATGATATAGTTGGAGTATATAACGGCAGCAATTGCCCACTATAGAGGCAAGTGCGGTATCTTATCTGGACAAGTGTCCGGATAAGACGAGTTTTGGTATGTTATCTGGACAGGTTGCCGGATAACATACCGCTGAGGCATGTTAGATGGACAAATTGCCGTCTAATACCATGTTGGGCCGCCATCATACTTGATATGTTTGTCGCACCAAGTTGCTACGGTGCTAACCTCGGAGTTGCTGCATGGAACACGGAGACTATCACCCGCATCTCACACCGTTGGTGTTGCAGACGCCGGTGCGCCGCGTGCTCAACAGCCCAACCGCTGAGATTCTTACGTGGGAGATCGCCACCCTCCACCCCGGAACGCACGGACTGCACGGTGGCGTGTATCACCTTTATGGACTTGCTCAGGAGCAGGCCGGTGTGCGGCCATGGTCAGTCGTGCTCAAAATTGTCTGCCCGCCATCTCCCGCCGCCCAGGTCGCGCGCACGCCATTTCGTATCCATCATTCGACCCACCCTCCGACCAGTCTCTTCTATTGGCAACGCGAGGCACGGCTGTTTCAATCGGACGTGCTGATTGACCTCGCACCCACGCTCGCTGTCCCGCAGTGTTATGGCGTGGATGTGGTATCAGCCGATACCATCTGGGTATGGCTCGAACACCTTGTTGACCACTCCAGCCCCGAATGGGGAATGTCCGAGTATGCCATAGCAGCTGATGCGTTCGGCGTTTTTGGTGGGAGCTATCTTGGTGATCGCCCAGTGCCATCCATGCCGTGGTTGGCCACAGACTTCCTGCGCCGCTTTGCGGCCTGTGCCGCACCAGCTGTGGCGTACCTTGCGCGTGTACACGCGCATCCGGTGTTTAGCCGATTGTATCCACCTGCCGTTGCAAACCGGGTTGCACATACCTGGCACCAGCGACATCGGCTCTTGCATGCCCTGGATAAGGTGCCGCAGACATTCCGTCACTTCGACTCCCATCGTGGTAACCTGCATATGCAGGCACCACCGACCCGCGTACCGCTCAGCGTGATCGATTGGGCAACCGCTGGCCCGGGTCCGATTGGGGCCGACGCGGGGATGTTAATGGGTGTCGCAACCCAACGAACGTTCTTCACACAACGCGCGTGTGAGGAGCTCGACATGACTATCTTTGCCCACTACCTGGCCGGCCTTCGGCGCGCCGGATGGCAGGGCGATGATCGGCTCGTGCGCTTTGGATATACCGCAACGATCGCGCTACGGATTCTGATCGGCTATCTCCCCGATGAACTCCACACCTGGCTGAATGAATCCTGGTATGCGAACGTTGAAGCACAGACAGGTTCGCCGATACGCGATTTTGCCGATCGAGTTGCTGTTCCTGTGGAGTGGTTGGTTGCATGTGGCAACGAAGCGCTTGCGCTCCTTCCAAGGATTGAGCACCAACTCACAGCATCCTGAACTCTGGGGACGGCCAAGCGGTCACAGGGAGATAGCGCAGTATCACAGGCCAAGCGATCTGCGGTACGATGCAAACCGATGGTCTTTGTTCAAGACGCGAGAGGTATCCATGCAACAGTCAACGATTGAGATACAGGTTCCAAAGAACCTGCTGTCATACAGCGTCAAGCCGGAAACGGTGCAGGAGTTGGTGAAGGAATGGCTGGCGCTGGAGCTGTTTACCAGCGATCAGGTGTCATCTGGCAAGGTGGCAAAGCTGCTTGGCATCAGCAGAATTGAGTTTTTGGATTTGCTACATCAAGGACGAATCGCCTATTTGGATTATGATGACGAAGAATTGAATAGGGAATTCGAGACGGTTCGCAACCTTCAACTCGACGCGCCAAGATGATTGTCGTCTCAAACACAACGCCGCTAATCGGTATGGCAGCGATAGAGCGATTTGATCTTCTGCGGTAGCTATTTGGTGAGATTTACATTCCACCGGCTGTTTATCAAGAAGCAACGGTCAACACCGGCAAAGATGATCGCCTCCATTAGAAAGTCGCGGAAGCGTTGTGGGTGAAAGTCGTGCAGGTGCAAAATACATCTGAGGTTGCGGATTTGGAATCTCAGCTTGATCGAGGAGAAGCGGAAGCGATTGTGCTGGCGCAAGAGATGCAAGCAGCGCTTGTTTTGATGGACGAGAGGCGAGGTCGACGCGCGCTTTCGGCGCGAAACATGGCAAAAATCGGTACAGTTGGTCTGTTGCTAAAAGCGAAACAGGCCGGTCTTCTTGCAAAAGTCAAGCCCGATCTGGATAGACTGCGTGAAAGACAGTTTCGGATAAGCGAGACATTGTATAAAACGATTCTCGACGAAGCGAACGAAGCGCACTGATTCGCTCACGGTTAGGCCGTTGCGAGCAATAGAATCCCTTCAAATGTGCGACGCACCGCACCCGCCGTTTGGGGATTTAATTTCTTGGAGCGGCAAGGCTAAGTCCGCGTATACTGCAACCTGATTTGTTGTTACTCTGCCATCGCCAACATTAGAGCGACCAATGAGCACTCGTTGGTCGCTTTCTCTATTGCAGAGTGCGCGAATCACCCCAATGCAACCTGGAGGGCATCTAGGCCAGCAACCGCCACAAGTAACGAAATGCTTATGCTGCGGGCACAGAGAATCGCGGCGAGCGAAAGTGGAATTCGCGTTCAGGCACTTTCTCAACGCGGCGCATGAGGACAAATTGCTCTGGATAGGCCTCTCGCACGCGTTGGTACAGCGCCAGCTTCTCGGCGTCGTGGTCTACCACCTGACCTCCGCACATGGCGACAAATTCGCCCGGATACTGTTTCAGCAGCATTTTGTGCATCTGGTGGAACGCATGGATTTCCCGATCGACGAGTTGTTCAAAGTCTTTATCAGCCGCTGAATCGGCAGAGGCAGCAATGCTCGGAACAGCTTGCTCAGCCGAGGCTACCTCCTCAATGACTTCTCGAAACAGGTCGTGAAACAATTCGCGTCGTTCCTAAAACAGTTCAATCAATGCTTCTTTCAGCGCGGATTTCATCTCCAGATAATTCGTGGTAGAAAGCGACATGTTGTCCCCAAATCCAAGTAGCAGATTGCTCGGTTCGTGTCGATATTATATCACATGCCGATGCATGTTGTGCTGGCGTCGCCTTATGGGGATCAAGGATGCGGGGACGCTGGCGATGCTGAAGGGGCTGCTGGCGGAGGTGATGGGGTGGCCGCGCTATCTACAAACTATGTTAAAGCGAATTGCTACGTTGGAGACCGAGCGCCTTGTCCTGCGCCCCTTCTACATGAGCGACGCGCCCAAAGTCCAGCGGCTGGCGGGCGACTACGCCATTGCCAAGACGACGGGCACAATTCCACACCCGTATGAAGACGGCATGGCCGAAGAGTGGATTGCCACCCATGAGCCCAACGCCCGTGCGGGCAAAGGCTGGGCGTGGGCCGTGACGCGTCGATCCGATGACGCACTGCTGGGCGCAATGGGGCTGGGGCGCGATGCAAAAAATGAAAGCGCGGAGCTCGGCTACTGGATCGGCAAGCCCTACTGGGGCAACGGCTACGGCACGGAGGCCGCGCGTGCGGTCGTCGCCCACGGCTTTGCGGCGCTCGATCCGCACCGCATCCACGCGCGGCACATGGCGAGCAACCCGGCGTCCGGCCGGGTTATGCAGAAGGCGGGGATGGTGCAGGAGGGTCGGCTGCGCGAGGCGGAGGTGCGCTTTGGCGAGCGGCACGACATGGTGCTGTACGCAATTTTGCGTAGGGAGTGTGAGCAGGTGCAAGGTTAGGCAAAGATCGACGATGCTATCACCCCAAGACCTTCTAGTACGACGGATCGCGTCTTTTCCTCGCCGCGAAATTCGCCCAGCAGCGCATACTCGCTGCCAGACGACATCTGCGACAGCGTGTACACCTCGATGATTTGCGTCGCCGGGTTTACAATCCAATACTCGCGCACGCCATGCTCTTCGTAAGCCGCAAATTTAATTACGCGATCCAGCCGCACGCTGCTCGGCGAGATTACTTCGACCACGAGATCGGGCGGGCCGTCGAAAAAGGCGACGCGCTCCTTGGGCCAACGCTCTTTTGTGACACAGAGAATATCCGGCTGAACAGGACGCGTGTTCTCCGAAAGGTGCACCTCAAACGGAGCGGGGAGTACACGTCCCAGGCCGTTCTCCATCACAAAGTTAGAAATTTGGCGGTGCAACTCACTTACACACCATTGATGGTCCGAATTTGGTGCATTGGCCACGTAAAGCACTCCCTCGATAATTTCATAACGGTTTCCGTCGTCGGGCAGGTTAAGATAATCCTCGTAGGTAACCCGCTCCTTGCCCGCGCTCAAAGTCTCTAGTACATCCCGTATGGTTGCGATAGCCATATTCATCTCCCCCAGTTCACAATAGCAGTTTCCGAACCGCATTCTACCACAGCCTACGGCGCTATCGACAGCGTTCCAAACGCCGCTGCGCCGGGCGACGAGCCGCTGAACACATGGGGCGAGCGACCGCTCTGCTCGGCATACCGTCCTGCAATTTCCTGCACCGCCCCTTCCGCATCCGCCCGCCCCAGCACGGCAACCGTGCCCCCGCTGCCGCCGCCCGTGATCTTCGCCCCGAACAATCCTCGCTCGACACCCGCCTCGCGCACCAACTCCACCAGCGCATCCGTTCCGTCCGAGCCGAGGCCACAGGCCGAGTAGCTGGCGTGCGACTGGACCATCAGTTCACCCAGCAGCGGGCCATTTTCGATGCCGCCGGGCAAAAGCTGACGGAACGTCTGCACGCGAAAGTGCTCCGCAATCGGGTGGCGGGTGGGCTGGCGCACGGCGTAGAGGCGCGCCGGGTCGACGGTGGTGACGGGGTCACCCGTCTCGCCAAACTTGCGCAGGAAATCTGCGCCGCTGAGGGATTCCGGGAGCCGCGCGGCAAAGTGCTGATCGAAGTGCGAAAGGGGCAGGTTGGCGAGATAGTCGACGCTCGTGCCGGTCAGTTCCTGCAACATCCGCCGCCCCATAAATGCGCCGACGCGCACCGAACCGTAGTCCGCACCGCTGACGGCGTGGCGAATGCCGGAGTCGATGCCCCAGACGGCGAGGTCGTCGGGGATGGCGACGTTGCCCTGAATTTCGGCGGGCTGGCAAAGCAGCGCCAGCAGCTTGCCCGCTTCGCCGTGCACCGACGTCATCTGGTCCATGACGCCACAGGGCGCGCCGACCACATGATTTTCGACGGTCTGGCAAAGCAGCGCGACTTTTCGCGGCTCCAGTACAACATCATACGCGGCGCAGACCGCCATCATCGTCGCCACCTCTAGCGCGGCGGAGGAGCTGACGCCCTTCCCCTCTGGCACGTCGGATTCAACTAAAATGTTCGCGCCGCTGGCAAAGTCAATAATTCGCTCGCGCATCAACACCAGAAAGACGCCAGCCACATACGCTGCCCACGCGTTCGCCAGGTCGCGCTGGAAAAACGTCTGCGCCGCCTCATACGCAACGGGCTGACTACCGTGCAGCAAATCGTTCAGATTCATTTCAAATAGCGAGTCCCGTTCACCGCTCATGCTAACTACACGAATTATGCGGTCGCGCCGGCGCTGCAAAGCCACCCGTGTCGCTTCGCGCGTGGGCATCTCCAGCACGAGCGAGCCGGAGTAGTCCGCAACGCCCCCCATCACGTCCAGCCGACCGGGCGCGCGGGCGATGGTCAGCGGTGCGTCGGTGTTGAAGAGGGTGCGCGCGGCGGGCAGCGGATGATTGACGAGGCGGTTGAGCCGTTCGAGGAAGGCGGTGATGTCTGGCGGGGTTGGCTGCGATTGGCTTAAAAGTGCGTACATAAGTGGGTAGGTCTTCGTAAGGGCATATGAGATGCAACAGGATTTCTACCCGTTTTAACACGGGTGTCACAAAACGAAAAAGGGAGCTGAACAGTGTTCAGTCCCTTGTCAAAACCGCGGTGCGATCTCTGCTACGTTAAGTCGTTGCGTACGGGCGCGCCATGGCGCGCCCGTACGCAACGACCCTTTTATCTTGCTACATCGAAACTGTACAGCTCACGTGCAACATCAGCCAGTGCTCCCTACGGCAGCCCGATGCTCTCGTCGATAAACTCGTTGGTAATCAAGTCCTCGGCGGTCAAGTCTTCCGGCACCTCCATGCCCGCCGCCGACATCTGGTCGATCACGCCCTGGACGCGCTCCGGCTCCATATTGCCGACCGTATCGTCCGGCCCGTTGCCGACGAGGCCCAGCTCCAGCTGCGTCTCGACCGAGTATTCGGCCAGCCCTTCGGTGTAGACCCAGAAATCCTCGTACTGCTCCACCGCGTCGATGATGATGGCGTTGGCGCGGCTAGGATCGGCGGCGTAGTCGACGACGGCCTGCTGCACGATGGGGATGAACTGATCGAGGCAGGGCGACAATTCTTCGAGATCACCCGCGCGGATGGCGAGCGCCTGTGAGTAAATCTCCAGCCCCGCGTCGTGAATTAGCTCGTAGGCGACGGGGCGGCCCCACTCCTCAATTTCGTTCTCGTAGGTGTAGGGCTCGGCGGAGGCAAAGCCCTGCTGCGCAATCGCGCCGTCGGAGGCGACCCAGCGTGCGGGCGAGCCGTCGTAGGACGGGTCGACCTGATCTGCGGAGAGCACGCCCTCGCTCACGAAGACATCAATGAAGGTGCCGCCCGCAAAGACGTTGACCACGGCGTCCGTCTCGCCCAGATCGGCAATCGACTCGACGTCGGGATAGGTCTCCGGGTCCCACATGATAATCTGCGGATTCTTCTCCAGCGGGGCCATCACCGCCAGCGTCGGCGTATCCTCGTAGCCAAAGACGGCCTCGTCCGTGCCCACGTAGCCCAGCGTGATGTCGTCCTCGACGTACATCTGCTGAATCGGCTGCTGGAAGCCAATCGCCGGGCCACCGGTGCGCACCTCAACCTCGATATCCAACTCCTCGCCGCCGGAGACCAGCGGCCCGCTCACGACTTTGCTGTTGGTGTCGACCGTGTAGCCTTCGCCGATAAGCTGATAGAGCGCGCCGTGCTCGGCTTCGGGAAACCAGTCTGTCTGGATCACGATGGGGCTGGGGCAGACGGCGGCGATGTCGCCCGCCGTGGCCTCAACCGCATCCGGGATCGTGTTGCTTTCCGTGGTGGTGATCTCCTCCGTCGTTTCCTCTTCTGCGGCAGGCGTCTCCGCCTCGTCGGTGGACGCGTCCGGCTCGGTCGCGCTCCCTGCACAGGCCGCCATCAGCAGCGCCAGCACCGTGCCAAAGATCAGCCAGTTCTTGAACGTTTTCATTTATCTCTCCCTATGTAATTGAGAATTGAATTTTGATGAATTGTAGACCAACGAAGAAATCGATCCACGAAGGGCACAAAGAGACACGAAGGGTTGTTCGTCGACGCTCTTCCTTCGTGCTCCTTCGTGCCCTTCGTGGATCAAATTTCTTAAAACTCCGCCTCTCGCTCCTCGTGCCACGCGCCAATCGCCAGCGACTGAATCCAGCCAAAGAGCTGAAAGACCACCACACCCAGAAGCGACGACATGATGATCGCCGCAATCAACTGCTCGCCCTCGAGCCGGTTGGCGTAGCGCTGCAAAAGCTGGCCGATGCCGGGGTCGCCGCGGCCAAAAAAGAAGTCACCAACGATGGCGCCAATCACCGAGAGGCCTGCCGAAATGCGCAGGCCAGCAAAGATCGCGGGCAGCGCCGCCGGGAACATCAGCTTGCGCAGACGCGTCCAGCGGCTGGCTCGCTGGAGGGTAAAGAGATCGTGCAGCCCGCGCGGGGCCGAGAGCAGCCCAAAGAGCGTGTTGACGATGATCGGAAAGAGCGCAATAAGCACGCAGACGATCACGCGCGCCATCAGGCCAAAGCCAAACCAGAAGCCGATCAGCGGCACGATCGCCAGAATCGGAATCGCCTGCAGGGTGACGGCGTAGGGGAAGATGGCGCGCTCGAAGAGCTGGCTCTGGCTCATCAGCGTCGCCAGCAGGAAGCCAATCGAGATGGCGATGGTCAAGCCGATCATCGCCACCTGCATGCTCGACCACAGCCCGCCCAAGATTTCCGAGAAATTCGCCCAGTCGGCAAAGCCCACGGCCCACACCTGATGCGGCGGCCGCAGCAGAAAACGTCGCCGCTCGTCCAGAATGCCGTAGGAGACCAAGTACCAGAGGCCAATAATCAACAGCCCCAGCAAGAGGGGCGGCAGGAGCACGCGCAGCCAGCGCTCGGCAACGCTCTGGTCGGACTTGGCCGTCGCGGCGCCGACGGTCACGGTCTTGCCCACGACTGCATCGGGCGCGATGGCATTGGTTGCGGTGAGCGGTGCTTCAGCGGAACTCATGTGTGGGCCTCCAGCAGCGCGTGGGAAACGTCGCGGCTCAGATCGCGGAATTCGGGCGAGAAGCGCAGATCGGGCGTGCGCGGGTAGCCGAAGGGAATTTCAAACGACGCAACAAGCGTGCCCGGTCGCGACGACATCACGTGGACGCGCGTCGAGAGGAAGACGGCTTCGTAGATCGAGTGGGTGATGAACAATCCAGCAAACTGCTCGCGCGCAAAGAGCTTGAGCGTCTCCTCGTTCAGCCGCTCGCGGGTGATTTCGTCGAGCGCGCCAAAGGGCTCGTCGAACAGAAAAACGGGCGGCTCCAGCGTCAGCGTCCGCGCCAGCGACACGCGCATCTTCATGCCGCCGGAGAGCGACTTGGGGTAGTGGTTTTCAAAGCCCGAAAGCCCCACCAGCTCAATCGCGTCGGCGGCGCGCTGTCGGCGCTCTTTGCCGTTCATCCCCCGCAGTTCTGCCAACAATTCTACATTGCCCTGCACCGTCCGCCACTCCATCAGCGTCGCATCCTGGAAGACAAAGCCCAGCCGCTCGCGGTTCACGCTGACTTCGCCCGCCGTGTGCCGCAGCAACCCGGCGGCCATGCGCAGCAGGGTCGACTTGCCGCAGCCGGACGGCCCGACGACGGTGACAAACTCCTTTGGGGCCACGTCAAACGACACGTCGCGCACGGCTTCGGTGCCGTCCGGAAAGGTCATGCCGACGTTGGAAAAGGAGAGAGCAGATGCCATGGTCGATAGGGCAAGCAAAGTGGACGGGTCAAATGGAGGATATAGAAAACGACAGAGATTGCACTCAGTATACCACGCATCCTAATCGGTGATTTAGCTAAACTGCACAGAATTTCATGGGATTCTGTGGACAACCTGTAGACAGGTTTTGCTCGGCAGCGGGTGCATCTTGATTTCGACGGTAGCTATTCACGTCGCCGCAGCATCTCCTCGATGCGGTCGAGCCGCTGGTGGATGCGCCGAAACGCACGCATGGCAAAAACGATCAGCACAATTGGGATGCCGAGAAAAATTAGCAGTTGAATCAAAATCAATAGCAGTTCAGCCAAACCGACGCCGAGCATCTTGGTTCTCCTTTTATCTACATGCTGGGAAGGGCCGCACCCAATCGCTCCATCACAACAAGCCGCGCGACTGCAACGCCCGCTGCATCAGCGGCTCAATCTGCGACTGAATTCTCTCGTTCGCATACCCGACCCAGCCCACATCCGCCTCGACATTCAGCGGCGCGGCCAGCCGCTCCCCCCGCGCATCCGTCACGATCACGCCGAGCTCGCGCGCGATCAGCTCGGTACACACATCATAAGGGTGGCAGCAAATGCCTAGCGCCAGCCCGCGCTGCGCCAGCACCGACTCCATCAGCGGGCGGATGTCGGCGACGAAGCGATCCTTGCCGGACATCAGTTCGTAAAGCTGCCCGCCGGAGCAGATGTATTGATCCTCAAAGCAGTGCGTCTTGCCCGACTGCACGGGGCCAAGCGCGCCCAGCACAATCTCCTCGTCGATAGCGGCTAGCTCTTCACGCGTACCGGGGAAAAAGCGCGAAATCATGGCAAAGCCGTGGGCAATCGTCTCCGCCCGCGACGGCGCCAGCGACAGCACTTGCCGTTCCCCCGTCAGGCGGTTGTAGCGCTCGGCGTGCGCGCCATCGCCGCCCGCTTCGCGAGAGATCGCCCACGCCACGTCCGACAGGTGCTGCTTGACCAACGGAATCTCGGTCATCACCGCCAGCTCGATGTCACGCAGGTTGGTCTGCGGCCCCTTGTTCGGCGCGACGCCCGTGAGAATCCAGGCCGGGCGCTTTTGGTACATCAAGCCGCGCGTGCCGTCGATCGGGTCGACGATGATGCGCCATTTCGCATTGGCCTCGTCCGTCCCTTCGGGCAGCACAATTTGCCCCTCGATGTCGCCCTCGTCCAGCCCCTCGGCGATCAGCACAATCGGTACCTGCGGCGCGATTTCGCTGGCGAAGAAGTCGATCAGCCGCGCCTCGCTCACGCGGTCGATGGCGTAGATTGTGTCGCCCGCCTCTTCTTTGGCGATTTCGGAAAGCTCGCTCAACGCCGCCCGCTCCGTCTCGGCGACGACGGCGTCGCGGATTTGCTCGTGGAGGTGGCGGATGGGAGCGAGGAGGTCGTGGATAGTGGAGAACATAGGGTTGGAATATCCAGAGATTTTCAACGCGGAGCGCGCGGAGGAGGCGCGGAGGGCCGCGGAGAGCGAGCACTTGTCATTCTGAGCGAGTCGACGAAAAAGCGCAGCCAGCGAGTCCATATTAGCGAAGAATCTTTGTAACCTACCGAGATTCTTCGCCAAACAGCGGCTCAAAATGACAACTTTAACTCTCCTCCGCGGCCCTCCGCGCCTCTGCCTCCGCGCTCTCCGCGTTAAATTTGCTTGTAATGCACCGCCGACACCACCCGCAGCTCCGCCGCCTTCTCCTCCGGCACGGTGTCGCTGAGAAAGTTGCCGCCGCCAATTTCGGGGCCAGCCAGGTACTTGATCAGGTTGGGCTTGCGCAGCGGCGGGTGAAATTCGATATGGAAGTGGAAGCCGGTCGGATTATCTTCGCCGACCCCGTCTCCGGTCGGCGCTTGATGGAGCGGCATGACGTAGGGGAAGGGCATCCGCCACAGGTTGTCAAAGCGAATCAGCGTCTCCTGCAGCACCGCCGCAAAGTCGACGACCTCGTGATCGCGCAGCGCGGCCACGTGGGGCAGCGTGCGCTTGGGCGCAACAAAAACTTCGTAGGCGTAGCGGCCAAAGTAGGGAATAAAGGCAATCGCCGTCTCGTTCTCGCAGATGATGCGCGTGCCGTCCCGCTGCTCCGCGGCCAGAATGTCCTGGAAGAGCGGGCGACCCATCTCGTTTAGGTAGCGCCGGCTCGCGTTTGTTTCGACCTCGATGGTTTTGAAGACAAAATTGGTCGCGTAAATTTGCCCGTGCGGGTGCGGATTCGAGACGCCGACCGCCTCACCCTTGTTCTCAAAGATTAGCACGTGCTCGATGCCCTCGCGCGCGCCCAACTCGCGGTACTCGCGCTGCCAGGTCGCCACTAAATTCTCGACATCCCCCGGTTCGACTTCGGCCAGCGTCAGGTCGTGGCGCGGGTGGTAGCAGATCACGCGCGCGATGCCCGTGGCGGGTCGGTTGCGGTAGAGGCCGGTGGGTTCGGGCAAGTCGACGGGCGCACGGTCGCCGACGCAGGGGTGGTCGTTGTCGAAGACGTAGGTGCCCGCGTAGTCGGGATTGGTCGCGCCGCTGACGCGCGTGTTGCCGGGGCAGAGGTAGCAGTCGGGGTCATAGCTCGGCTTGGCGTCGACTTCATCATCGGTGATGTCGCCGCTCCACGGTCGGTTTTGCCGATGGCCCGCGACGATCACCCACTCTTCGCGCAGCGGGTGCCAGCGTTCTTCCCAGCGGCCGAGAAAGTTGTCTTCCACCAGGGTGACCTTTGTGGTGAAAGATTAAAGATTGAAGATTATAAGCCGACAGTGGCCTGTAATCTTCAATCTTTAATCTTTGGTTATCTAACGCCCATCAACAAATCAAACGTCAGCTGATCCAATTTCTCGTACCCATACCCCCGCGACCCCAGCGCTTCGCGGTCAAACGTGTGATCCTTGAGCGCGCTGGCCTTGTCCGCGCTATACTCGCCGCCATACTGCGCCATCGACCCGTCGTTGGCGTTGATCTCCGCCAGCAGCGACTGAATCTCGCTGTCCTCGTTGAACTGCTGCGCCTTTTCCTTGAGGATCAGGTAGCTTCTCATGCAGCCGCGCGCAAAGTCCTTGACGCCTTCGATGTCCTCGGTGCGGTAGGCGTGGGCGTCGAAGTGGCGCATGCCCACGTAGCCGACATCTTCGAGGAATTTCACGAGGAAGAAATTCTGCTTGTAGTTGTGCGAGGCGAAGCGGAAGTCCTGGTCGTAGCGGTTGAGGTTCTGGTCGTTGAGGTCGATGTGGAAGAGCTTGCCTGCGTCCCAGGCCTGGGCGACGTGGTGCAGGAAGTTGAGCCCGGCCATCTGCTCGTGGGCGACTTCGGGGTTGACGCCGACCATGTCGGGCTGATCGAGCGTGGCGATAAAGCCGAGCGCCGCGCCGACCGTCGGCAGGAAGAGGTCGCCGCGGGGCTCGTTGGGCTTGGGTTCGAGCGCAAAGCGATAATCGTAGCCTTGATCCTGGCTATATTCACACAGAAAATTGAGCGCCTCGCGAAAGCGCTTCAGCGCATCCGCTGGATTCTTCGACGCGTCGCTCTCGACGCCCTCGCGTCCGCCCCAGAAGACGTAGACCTTGGCGCCCAGCTCCGCGCCGAGATCCATCGAGCGCATGGTTTTTTGCAGCGCATAGGCGCGCACCTGCGGGTCGTTGGCCGTAAAGGCGCCATCCTTGAAGGCGGGGTCGGCAAAGAGATTTGTGGTCGCCATGGGCACGACGAGGCCCGTTTCGTCCAGCGCCTGCTGGAAGTCGCGCACGATTTGGTCGCGCTCGGACGGGGTTGCGTCGATGGGAACGAGGTCGTTGTCGTGGAAATTGACGCCGTAGGCGCCGACCTCGGCCAGCAGATGCACCAGCTCGACGGGCGACTGCACGCGGCGCACGGGCTCGCCAAAGGGATCGCGCCCCACGTTGCCGACCGTCCACAGGCCGAAGGTGAAGTGATGTTCCGGTTGGGGATCGTACATGGTGGTCTCCTTGGGCAAAGAAAGTCGCGCATGGAGGGGTTGCTCTGCGCGACGTTTGGGTTGGATGAAACGGAGTGTGTTAAGCAGCGACCGGTTGGGGAAGCGATAGCTGCTCGCGCAGCAGTTCAGCAATTAACTCATCAACCGGAATACCGCGCTTGTGGGACTGCTCATACAGCGCCCTTCTCACATCCGGCGGGACGTTTGATAAGGAGTCAGGACGCCGCTGGCTCCAGACCTCGACATCTTCAAATGCTTCGGGGTAATCCGCTGTGCTGTGCGTATCCCAAAATTCGGCAAGCGCTTCAGTGCTCTCGAACGTACCGGGTAGCGGATCGCGTTCTTTATCGTTTAGCATAGATCACATTATCAAAATATATCATACCACACTCTATCCCTTTGCTCCCACCACCCGACCGCGCCCGCCGCTCACCGCGCGCCAGTAGCCATAGGCGACAAAGAGCAGTGAGATCGACTGCTGCACGGCCAGGATAAAATTGCCCTGGATCAGCATTAGCAGACCCGTGCTCGCGTTCATCAGCAGAAAGAGCAGCCAGCCCAGCGGGTTGCTCTTGGCGAGCAGGTAGGTCCCGCCCAAAAAGCCTATGGTGACGCCGATCTCCAGCCCCTGCGACAAGCTTGTGAGACCGCCGTAGTCGAACAAGCTGTAGAGCACGCCAACGGTCAGCAAGACGTAGGCGAAGATCATCGAGAAGCGGTCGAGCGCCTTGGGCATTCTCGCGGCATCTTGACCGCGCGCGGCGAGGATCAGCCCCAGCACCATGGAGGGCGCACCGCCCGCCTCAATCGTCGCCGCGATCCAGCTGCGCTCGGAGACGAGAATGATGACCCAAGCGGGTAGCCCAATCAAATAGAGCGCCCAGCCCCAAATTTTGAGCGTTGCGCTGTTGGTTCGACCTTCGCCAATCGAGAGCAAAATTTTGTTGAGCAGATAGCAGCTTCCGCCCCAAATTTGAAGAAGAACGCCTGTGGGCACTTCGCTGTGAATTACTCCAAGTTAACCGCTTGCTGATTTTTGTCAGTGCACAATTTTGCGGTGCAACTTACTGCTCTGCATCCCAATCCACGACTGTCCACACCCGCCGTCAGCCAGCCAGCACCAAGCGTGCAGATTTTACCACCGATGGGGAGAGGACAAAAGTTGGAGGGGAGAATGGGTGCTCGACAAAATTCCAAAACGCAAAACGCCGCCCGCAGCCTGAAGGCTCCGGACGGCGCTGCGTTGCTGTTGCGGCGTCAATTACGACCAGTACGGATCGACCCCGTAATAGGAATAAACCTGGGACTGAAACTGGCGGTCCGCCATGTTGGGCCAGTTGTCCTTGTCAAACCCGGGAGCGTCTTTGAGCTGCTCCTTGGAGACGTTGAGGATAAACTTGTGATCATCCGCATCGAGTTGAAGGGACTGCCACGGGATGGCAAAGAGCTTGTTGCCCACGCCCATCACGCCGCCGAACGAAAGCACGGCGTACGAGACGCGGCCGTCGTCCACGTCGAGCATCACTTCCTCAATCTTGCCCAAATTTTCGCCCTGCGGATTCCTCACGTCATCGCCGATCATCGTGCCAGCGGAAAGAACTTGCGGTGTCATATAATTCTCCTTTACAATTTATTTACGGATTTTCTCCAATTCCGTCGATGCTGCGGCAATCGCTTTAACTAGCCTACCGCTCTGTGCTGCCTACTACAGCAGACCCTGACATCAACAGGGACCCTGACATCAATAGAACTTGCTTTCAGCATACCCTGCACCGGCGTAGGAGATCACCTATCTCAACACAAGAAATAGACATAACTATCGATATAAATAGAGAACAAAGCAAAGGGGCACGCGGCAATCGCCGCGTGCCCCTTTGCTTCTGTTTGCTCGCCAAAGAAAGCGATTAGCGCGTGCCCGCCGCAGACAGGTCAATCACCTGCGAAGCCGTCTCCTGCGTGACAAAGCCAGGCCCCGTCATGATCACATCGTTGGCAACGGTGTTGAGGTTTTCGCTAAAAAGCGTGAGCAGCACAATGGGCAGGTAGCCCTGCAGATATTGCTGCTGATCAATGGCGAAGAGCATCTGCCCATCCTCGATTGCCGTTAGCACCTCCGGCGAGAGGTCAAAGGTTGCCAACAGCAGGTCATCGCGACCGCTCTCGGCGACGGCGGCCAGCGCTGGCGCCGCACCCGTCGGCCCAAGCGTGAAGATCGAATCGATGTCGGGGTTGTTCTGGAGGGCGGCGCCAATGCGCTGTTGGGAATCGGTCGGATCGGCAAGATCGACGGCCAAAATTTCGACCGTGCCGCCCGCTTCCTCGATGGCGTCGGTGAAGCCCTGGCAGCGCAGGTCGAGCGCCACGTTGCCCACCTCCTGGTTGACGCAGAGCGCGGTGGTCGCGCCCGCTTCGGCCAGGCGCTCGCCGCCGCCCAGCCCCGCTTCGTACTCCGTCTGGCCCACGTGGTTGAGCACGCCCAGCTCCTCCGCCACGTCCGAGCCGGAGTTCATGGAGACGACCGGGATGCCCGCATCAATGGCGGCGCTGATGGAGTCGCGCAGCGCATCGGGATCAGGGATCGAGACGACCAGGCCGTCCGGGTTGGAGGCCACGGCGGCGTCGATCAGCTGGCTCATGGCGACCATGTCGAAGGTGTCCGGCGCCTGGTATTCGGCGGTGACGCCCATGTCGGCGGCGGCCTGCTGCACGCCATTTTGCACCACGCTCCAAAACGGGTCGGACGATTGGCCGTGGCTCACGACGACGAAGCGCAGATCGCGCTCGGTGCCCTGGGCGGCGGCGTCGCCAGCGGTGTCGGCTTCGGCGTCCGAGGCAATGGGGGCAGGCGGCGCGGCACAGGCGGCAAAGGCAACGGCCACCAGCACGACCAGCGACATCACGAGCGAGTAAAACTTGGGGACGCGATTCATGGAGATTCTCCTTGGGTTGGCTACAAAGTTGAGGGTTGGCAGAACAAGTTATATCCACGGCGGCAAAGGAAGCCATCGCGGAGGACGGAGAGGCTAGGTCTGCGCTGCGCTCGGCGCGGGTGACGCCGTCGCCAATTGGTTGAGTTGCGGTTTAGGAAAAAAGGGAGAGGCTTCGCACGTTTGGGCACAAAGCCACTCGCCACTTCACCACAGAACCAAACTCGTGTCAAATTTGATGGAAACAAAGCAGCAATTCCAAATTTAACTTACCAGAAGAGAGTTTCGCCGCGGATTACGCAGATTTTTGTCTCTGACTCCGCGCAAATCTGCGCAATCCGCGGCGAAACTCTCTTCAACTATGCAGCAAGCGGTCCAAATTTGGAACTGCTGGAAACAAGGAGGTATTTCAGCTCAAAGAAAATGCAGCCGCAAATCAACACAGACGCTACAGCTTCGCCATTTCCTTCAAAAACGCGATGCTCGTCTCGATGCCCCGGTAAAAATTATCCAAACTCAACTTCTCGTTGGGCGCGTGCAGGTTGTCATCCGGCAGGCCAAAGCCCATGAGCACGACGGGCGCGCCCAACACGTCGCCAAAGGTGTGGACGATGGGGATGCCGCCGCCTTCGCGCGTGAAGATCGGCTCGCGCTCGAAGACGGCTTCGTAGGCGCGGGCAGCCGCCTGCATGGCCGGTGTGTCGAGCTCCGTGAGAAACGGTTGGCCGGTGTGAATTTCGCGCACGTCGACCGAGACCGTTTCCGGAGCAAGCGCGTGCAGGTGCTCGCGCAGCAGGTCGCCGATGCGGGCGGGCTCTTGGCCGGGCACGAGGCGGCAGCTGATTTTGGCGTGGGCCGTGCTGGGAATCACCGTTTTGAAGCCTTCGCCCGTAAAGCCACCCCACATCCCGTTGATTTCGAGCGTCGGGCGTGCGCCGATGCGCTCGACGATGTTGTAATCCGTCTCGCCCCACACGGCTGTCGCACCGCTCTCGCGCATCACCTCCGCCGCGCCATAGGGAACCTGCGCCAAAGCCTGCCGCTCCAGGTCGGTCAGCGGCTGAACGCCGTCGTAGAAGCCGGGCACGGCCACCGAGCCATCGGCGTCGTGCAGGGCCGCCAGCAATTCGGCCAGCGCCTGATTGGGGTTGTGCACCGCACCGCCGTACATGCCGCTGTGCAGGTCGGTCGCCGGCCCCGTCACGGTGATTTCGCCCGCCCACATGCCGCGCAGCCCGTAGATAATCGTCGGCTGCTCCGGCGACAGAATGTGCGTATCCGAAATCAGCACCGCGTCCGCCGCCAGCTTCTCGGCGTGGCGCGGCACGTAAGCCTCGATGTGCGCGCCGCCGGATTCCTCCTCGCCCTCGATCAACAGCTTCACGTTCACGGGCAGCTTGCCGTCGCTCGACAGCAGCGCCTCCACGGCCTTGACGTGGATAAAGAGCTGCCCCTTATCGTCCGCCGCACCGCGCGCGTAGACGTTGCCGTCGCGCACCTCCGGCTCGAAAGGCGGTGACGCCCACTGCGCAATCGGGTCGACGGGCTGCACGTCGTAGTGGCCGTAGATGAGCACCGTCGGTGCGTCGTCGGACGCCCCGCTGCCCGCGTGGAGCCAGTCGGCGTAAACGAGCGGGTGTTGGCCGTCGGCTTCGATCAGTTCCACGTGATCGAGGCCCACGGTGCGCAGGTGATCGGCCAGCCAGGTGGCGGCTTGTCGTACGTCGCCGCGGTGGGCTGAAAGCGTGCTGATGGAGGGGATGCGCAGCCAGTCGATCAGCTCGTCGCGCTGGCGGTCGCGCTGGGTGGTGAGATAGGTGGTGAGAGACATGGTGATTGATTCCGTATTAACTCTAATCCAAGCGTCTATGTATGCATCGCCCAGCGCTAAGCCGCCAAGCTGAAGGGCCCAAACCCGCTCAAAGCGTGTTAAGAGCGCTCTTGCAACCCGCTTTGAGCGGGTTTGAGCCAGCAAGCTGGTGGGCTTCAGCCACCAGCGGACACAGGTGGCGGCTTACTTTACTCCTGCAAAACGGGCAGCGTAAAGTAAAAGGTGCTGCCCACGCCGACTTCGCTCTCGACGCCAACCGCGCCGCCCATCTCTTCCACCAGCCGCTGCGTAATCGACAGCCCCAAGCCCTGCCCCCGCTCGTCATCGACCAAGCGTTCCAGCGCCGCAAAAAGTCGCTGCTGATCTTCCGCTTCGATGCCGCGACCGCGGTCGCTCACCCAGCAGCGCAGGCGATTGCCTTCGCGCGCCGCGCCGAGTTCCAGCTCGATAACGCCGTCGGCATCCGCGCCATATTTGAGAGCGTTGCCTAGCAAATTCGTCCACGCCATTTCCACCCACGCCCGCCGACCGAGCGCCAGTGTCGGTGCTTGATCCATCAGCAGCCCGGCAAATTCCACGCTCGGCTCGTGCGCTCGCACCAGCGGCGACAGCTTTGCCAGCGCCGCCTCTGCCGCCGCGCGACAGTCGACCAGCTCCCGCGCTTGGCTGCTGGCTCCACTCAACGTCGCCCACTCCAGCAGCGAATCGACCAACTGCGCGATTTCGTTGTTCGCCGCCAGCACGTTAATCAGCGTTTCGTGAATGTCGCGCAGGGGCAGCTCGGTGAAGCGCTCGATCACGTCGTCCAGGCTAAAGACGGTGTAGGCCAGCGGTGATTTAAGCTCGTGGGCCAGCGTGCCCGCGAGGGCGTCGAGCTTGTCAATTCGACGAGCGGTTTGCAGCGCCAGCGCCGCGTGCACCGCGAACTGCTCGGCCAGCGCGATGGTTTCTTGGTCGAATTCTACACCTTCCAGCACCAGCACGCCCAGCTCGTCGCCTTCTACCTTTAGCGGTGCAAGCAGCCGCACGCCATCCACCTTGGCCTGCTCGACCAGCGGTGGCGCACCGTGATTGGGTGAAGCACCGGGCGTGCTTGCTGCGCAGGTCAGCCCGTCGCTTGCAAATAGCCACAGCGCGCCCGACTTTGCGCCGAGCAGCCGCGCGCCCTGCTCGACAGTTTGCGCGGGCAGTTCGTCGGGGTCGAGCGTGGCGGCGAGGGCGTGGGTGGCCTGGCTAAACTGGTGGAGAGAGTGAATCACGTTGGTTTTACTTCAGCAGATGGAGGTTGGGTATGAATTGGCACAAGACACCGGGTGTAGTGGGAGGGCGCGCCCTCCCACTACACCCGGTCGGCAGCAGCGGTAACAGCATAGCGGTAAGCGTGCTGCACCATTCAAACCGTGTAGGTTGCACGGGAGCGAAGCAGCGCTTCGCTTTACATTTCCACCACCTCGCTCTTGCCCCCCTCGCGGCGCACGCGGATTAAGTTCTGCGTCGCCTGCTCAAACGTATCATCGTGGCTGATGACGAAGAGCTGGCGGAAGCCCTGCACGGCGAGAATTTGACGGACCAACGCTTCGCGGCGTGCTTCGTCGAGGTTGGTGGTGGGCTCGTCGAAGAAGGCGATGCTGATGTTGCTCATCTCGCGCAGCAGCGACAGCCTTACGGCCAGCGCGGCGCTCATCTGCTCGCCGCCGGACAATTGGGCAAACATGCGCTCGTGGCCGCCCGCCTCAATCGCAATGCCGTAATCCTCCGTCCAGCGCAGGACGCGGCTGTAGTCCTGCATCAGTTCGGAGAAAATCTGCGCCGCGCCGCCGCTGATGCGCCCGATCAGCGCCCGCGTGATGTAGGGTCCGGCCTCGCGGATCAAGCGCCGCAGCGTCTCCAGATACTCCTGCTGCGTTGCCAGCTTGTCGCGCTGGGCCTGCGCTTTCTCCTGCTCGGCCCGCTGCTGTTTTAGCGTTTCAATTTCGCGCTCGTCCCGCGCCTGCTCCTTTTGCAGCAGCTCCAGCCGCGTCGACAGCGCGCCCTGCTCGCGGCCCAGCAGCTGCTCGTCCGTGCGCAGGCTTTGCAGCACCGCCGCGTCAAAGTCCGCAGAAATTTTGGCGATTTTGTTGGTGAGCGCGGCGACCGTCTCTTCGGCCTTTCGCTGTGCCTGCGTCAGCCGCTCGACTTCGGCGGCGCGGCTCTCCACAGATTGAGCGATGTGTTCGTGGGCCAGGAACCGCTGGTAGGCGCTCTGGTATTCCGCCAGCATCGCGGCGACCTCGTCGATTTGCGCGTCCAAATCGGCAAATTGGGCCAGTGCCGTTTGCAGCGTCGACAGCGTCTCCTGCTCGCTCACAACTTTGGTGACCACTTCATCGCGCCGCGTTTCGGCCTGCTTGCGCTGCGACGCCGTCTGCTGGGCGATGGCCTGCTGCTGGCGCGGGTTGCCGAGTGCGGCCAGGTCGCGCGCGAGTTCGTCGATTTGGGTGGCGGCATCGCTGAGCGTGGCAGCGCGGGCTTCGCCTTCGGCCAAGCTCGCGACCTGCGCCTCCACGAGTTGGGCGGCTTCATCCACGGCAAGCTGGCCGGGCAGGCGACGCAGCGTCTTTTCCAATTCGCGGCGCTCGCTCTCTTGCTGCTCAAGCGTTTGACGATGCGCTTTCAGGTCGCGCTGGGTCTCGTTGTACTCGACGCGCATGGTCGCCAGCAGCGTCTCGTTGCGCGCGAGCAGCTCGGCGCGGTGTTCGGCGTCGAGGGGCTGCTCGCAGACAGGGCAGGTGGCCGTTTCAATAGCGGTGAGCGCTTCATTTTGGCGCTTGAGTTCGTCGGCGCGGGCCTTGTGGCGGGCCATGGTTTCGCTGCATTCGTCGATGTCGACGCGCAGGCTTTGTACGCGTTCGTCAATTTGGCTGCGGGTGCTTTCGAGCTCGGCGGCGCGAGCGGCTTCGGTTTGGGTTTGCTGCAAGCGAGCGCGTAGCGTCTCGACCTGCTTTTGCTGGCGTGCGACTTCGTTGCGTACGTCATCCAAGCGGGCGCGCTGTTGGCGAGCTTCGGCGAGAGCGCTTTCGAGCTCAGTTTGACGCGCGGCGTCGTCGGCCAGCGACTCGACTTTTGCTTCAGCAGCTTCGATATCGGCAAGCTGCTGCTCGATGCGCGACTGCTCGGCCTGCTGAAGCGCGAGCGACTTATCAATTTGGCTGCGCTGCTGATCGAGGCGGGCGCGCTCGCGCTGCTGGGCGTCGAGCTGCTGCTGCTGGCCTTGGGCGGCGAGGTAGGCGTCGCGGCCCGGCTGGCTTTCGGCGACGATGGCTTGGGCGCGTTGCGCTTCGTCGAGCTGCGCGGTGGCGGTGCGCTGCTCGGCGGCGGTGAGCGCCTGCTGGCGTTCGGCGCTGCTCTGCTCGCGCCGGAGATCGTCGATTTGCTGCTGAATTTGCTCCAGGACGCGGCGCTGATCCTGAACGTCGACCAACCGTTTTTCGACTTGCCCTAGCTCGGATTGCGCCTGCCCGACCTCCTGGGCGCGCGAGGCAACAGCTTCCACCAAAGCAGGCAAGCGCTCCAGCCGACCGCGCAAGTCGGCAATTTGCAGATCGAGGGTTTGCTGGCCGTCGCGCAGGGTGCGCAGCGGGTCGAGCAGGCGGTCGTAAGCCCTTTTATACTCCTCGACCTGGAGCAGCGGATCGAAAATTGATTTGCGGGCGGCGGGCGTCTGCAAAAAGGCCGAGGTGAGCGTGCCCTGGGGCACGCCGACGGCGTCGCTGAAGAGGCGCGAGAGCTCGGCGTTGGCGTCCGTGCCCATGTGGAGGCGCAGGAAGGCGAGCACGTCGGCCTTGCCTTCGCAGACGCGGGCGTCGAGTTCGGAGTCGTAGATGTAGTGCTGGTTGCTGGAGCCACAGCGGCGCACAACCTGGTAAGCGCGCTCGTCGTGGTCGCTGCGGAAGGTAACGGTGATTTGGGCGGTGCGCGCCCCCTCGCGCACAAAATCGTCCTGCTTGTAGCCGAGCGAATCGAACAGGGCAAAGCCGATGGCTTCAAGAATGGTGCTTTTGCCCGCGCCGTTGTGGCCGACGATGGCGTTGACGCCGTCGGAGAAGTCGACGTGGGCGGACTCGTAGCTTTTGGTGTTTTCGAGGTCGAGGGCGATAATCTTCATGGGGAAATTATCGCATTTTTAGCAGGGGATGTGAAATTTTGTTCGCGTCCTTTGTGTCAACGAAGAGAAGAATTGATCCACGAAGGACACGAAGGACACGAAGGACACGAAGGACACGAAGGACACGAAGGACACGAAGGACACGAAGGACACGAAGGACACGAAGGACACGAAGGACACGAAGGACACGAAGGACACGAAGGACACGAAGGACATGAAGGACATGAAGGACATGAAGGACATGAAGGACACGAAGGACACGAAGGGACACAAAGGAAGAACGTCGACCCTCTTCCTTCGTGCTCTTCGTGCCCTCCGTGGATCGCTTTCCGAAATTTTTGAGTTTAGTCTCATGTTAACAAAAAACCGACCGACTGTTGCCCGCCTCGCCGTCTCGACCATCTTCTTTGTCAATGGCGCAATTATCTCAAGCTACCTTGTCCACATTCCCTACCTCCAGCGCAAGCTTGACCTGAGCGAGGGCATCCTCGGCATTGCGCTGCTCGGCTCGGCGCTGGGGGCGCTGACGACGCTGCTGCTGGCGGGCTGGCTCGTCGCGCGCTTTGGCAGCGGTCGCGTGGTGACGGCGTCCGTGCTGTGGCAAGCCTTTGCGCTGCCGCTGCCTTTGTTTGCGCCCAATTTGCTGCTGCTAATTGCATCGCTGGCCCTGCTGGGCCTGGGTAACGGCGCGCTCGACGTAGCCATGAACTCGCAGGCGAGCGAGGTGGAGAAGCGCTGGGGCAGCGCGATCATGTCGTCGTTTCACGGGCTGTGGAGCGTGGGCAGCTTTGTGGGCGCGGCGGTCGGCGGGCGGCTGCTGGCGCTGGCGGCATCGAGCGCATGGTCGCCGGAGCGGTACATCGTCCCGGTAGCCGCAGTTTTTATCGTGATTGCGCTGGTCGCGCTGCAAGGGCTGCTGCCGACGGGGCGACAGGTCAACGAAAACGCTGCGGGCCCGGGCAACGCAGCAATGGATGATAAGCGCGAGCCGCTCTTTGTGCTGCCGACGGGCATGGTCGCCGCGCTGGGCGGGCTGACCTTTTTGACGATGATCAGCGAAGGGGTGATGGCGGACTGGAGCGCCGTCTACCTGAGCAACGAGCTGGGCACGAGCGACAGCTTTGCGGCCAACGGCTTTGCGGCTTTTGCGGGCGCCATGGCTGTGGGTCGGCTGATGGGGGACTGGGTGGTGCAGCGGCTGGGGGCCATGCGCACCGTGCGCTACAGCGCGCTGCTCTCGGTGGTGGGGCTGTCGACGGCGCTGGTGGTGGGCCAGCCGTGGGTGGCGCTGCTGGGCTTTGGCTTGGTGGGGCTGGGCATTGCCAACGGCGTGCCGATTATGTTTAGCGCCGCCAGCCGCACGGGCGAGATGGACCCCGGTCGCGCGCTGGCGGCGGTGGCGACGACGGGCTACTTCGCCTTCCTGCTCGGCCCGCCGCTGATCGGTTTCGTGGCCGAGGGGCTGTCGCTGACGTGGGCGCTGGGTTTGGTGGTCGTGTTTAATCTGCTGGTGGCGACGTTTGCCGGGGCGATTCGGCGCGGTGAGGGAAAGGCTGATCCAAAGGTTAATGCAACGGCTGCATCGGTCGAAGAATTATCGCAGGTTTAGGGTTTCAACGCGGAGGGCGCAGAGGAGGAGGCGCGGAGGGCCGCGGAGAATTTTATTTCAACCGGAGGGAGAAATCTGTGCGCGGCCAACGGCACGGGCTTGTCGAATTATGTAGTTGATTCATGTACTACCAACAGATTTCTCGCATTCGCTCGAAATGACAGATCGGCCCCCTCTGCGTCTTTGCGCCTCCGCGTTAAATTTCTGGATTCTCCCGCATTGCTAGTCCTTTAGCGGATCATGCCCCCAGTTCATCAGCGAATAGCGCCAGCGACTGTGCTCCACATCATCGTCCGGCCCTTGGGCGAGGTGGCGCTTCTGATAGTTGACGACCTTGCGCATGGCTTCGTAGTCGTCGTCGTCCAGATCGTCCTGCTTTTTGTCTTTGATTTTGAGAATTTCTCGACCCATCTGGTGGCCCGTCGATTCGCCGCTGTCGGAATCACCGACGGATTTGGATTCGTCGGTGTCGAGCCACTCCTCCAGCTCCTTGCCCGTCATGTTGACGCGCTCCTTGAACTCGTCGTACATCTCCTTGATTTCGTCGCTGCTGTAGTTGTCTGCCATGATTGCACCTTTCCATAAACTTGCAAACGGGGGGTGACGTGATTGTAGCGAGAGGCGAGAAATCTGTCAGTAAGGGGCGCGGTTGTGCGGGGTCGCTAGCGCTTGGCGCTGTGTCGCAATTGGTGGCACAATTGAGGTATAACAACCAAAGAACGTAACTGTTCAGGCTCCCGGCTAAACTTCGTCTGAAGCGTAGAATAACGGGCTCCCCTCTCCCAGCGCGGGAGAGGGGTTGGGGGTGAGGGCCGAATAACAACCAAAGAACTTAGAAGAACGACCCATGACCGAAAATTGGAAGCCACCCAGCTGGGAGACGCTGATCAGCGGCGAAAGCTGTCCCGTCTGCCAACTAATTAAGACGGGGCAACAGGAAGACGAACATGGCATTGCCGTCGCAGATTTGCAATTCAGTCGGCTTTTCTTATCCAAGAATCAGTATGTACGAGGCTACTGTGTCCTGATTTGTCGCAGGCATGTAATTGAGCCCTTTGAACTAATGGCTGACGAGCGCGCCATGTTTTTTGACGATCTAGCGCGCGCTGGAAAAAGCCTGCAGGAGGCGTTTGGGGCGGACAAGATGAATTACAATCTGCTGGGCAACGTGATCCCGCATTTGCACGCGCACATTCTTCCGCGATACTTTACGGACGCCGCGCCACGGCGACCAATTGATCCGGGCGTCGAAGAGGTGTATCTTACGGCAGCAGAGTATGCCGAACGAGTTCGGTTAATTCAAAATCATGTTGGTGTGGAGTAGTATACAGACCAATTCATGCGAAAATGAGAACGCACGATGCCAGAGATTTCACGATTCTACGGTATTCGGATCACAATGAATTACAACGATCATTTACCGCCACACTTTCATGCCGAGTACCAAGGCTACGAGGTCACAATCGAAATTGGCAGCGGAAGCGTAATGGGGAAGATGCCCCGTCGAGCATTGAAGTTGATTTGGGACTGGCTCGATGAACATCAGCAGGAATTAGAGGAAAACTGGTCGCGAGCGCGGAATCGACGAGCGCTGTTAGATATCGAGCCGTTGCGTTAGTGGAGAAGACCATGTTTTTACACGTGATCGATGCCAAGTATATGGGCAATTACAAACTGAAACTAAAGTTTAATAACGGCGCTGAAGGAATGGTTGACCTCGAACAAGAGCTTTATGGTGAGGTTTTTGATCCGTTGAAAGACGTTGATCTTTTCCGGCGATTTATGGTGACTAGCAGAACCGTTGAGTGGCCAAACGGCGCTGATTTCGCGCCGGAGTATTTGTTAGAGATTGCAGAAATCACAACCAAACCGACCGTACAAGAAATCGAAAAGCTAACCGCAGTAAACTAGAATCCTACGCTAGAAAGCAATCCATAAAATGTCCACCCTCGCTCCACCAACCCAAATCACCCGCCCCAAGCCCGCCAACCGACTCTTCGTCCCCGGCCCTGTGGATGTGCGGCCAGAAGTGCTGGCGGCGCAGACCGAGCCGATGATCGCCCACCGATCGAACGAATTCGAGGCGCTCTTTGCCAAGTGCGAGGAGCAGCTCCAGTGCTTGTTCTACACGACCAACCGCGTCTACGTGATCGTCGCCTCCGGCTCCGGCCTGCACGAGGCGACGATGCGCAACTGCGTGCGCAGCCGCGGCGAGGGGCGGGTGATCAACTTTGTGAGCGGCGCGTTTGGTCAGCGCTGGAATCAGACGGCGCTGGGCTGCGACAAAGAGGCGATTCGCGTCGACGTGAATTGGTGTACGGCGGTGCAGCCGGAGGACGTGACGCGCGCGCTCGAAAGTGCCATGCACGAAAGCGACGTGCCGGTCGACGCGATCACCGTCGTCCACAACGAAACGTCGACCGGGGTGATGCAGCCGGTGGGCGAGATTGCGGCCGCCGTGCGTGAAATCAGCCCGGAGACGCTGGTGCTGGTCGATGCGGTGTCGTCGTTTGGCGGCGTCAAAATTCCGACGGACGCGTGGGGGTTGGACGTGCTGCTCACGTCGTCGCAAAAGGCGCTGGCGCTGCCGCCGGGGCTGTCGTTCGCCGCCGTCAGCGACCGCGTGCTGGCGCGGGCCGAATCGGTGAAGGGTCGCGGCTGGTACTTCGATTTTCTCAACCTCGAAAAATATCTCCAGCGCAGCACCACGCCCGCCACGCCCGCGATCTCGCTCATGCGCGCCCTCTCCGTGCAGCTCGACCTTATCTTCGAGGAGGGGGTCGAGGAGCGCTTTGCTCGCCACGAGCGGCTGGCGAATCAAGCGCAGCAGTGGGCGCTCGACCACGGCTTTGCGCTGATGGCCGAAGCGGGCCACCGCTCGCAGACGGTGACGCACGTCGAGAATACGCGCGGGCTGGACATCAAGGAGGTGAATCGCTTCCTGGCCGAGCGCGACATGCAAATCTCCAACGGCTACGGCGACTACAAGGGCCAGTCCTTCCGTCTGGCCCACATGGGCGAGGTGACGGAGGAAGATTTGGCGCGGCTGTTTGGGGCGCTGGAGGGGTATATAGATGAGTAGATGTGATGCCGAAGCTTTATGAGTATCTTGGGATTGTCGTTTCATTCTATGCGAACGATCATGAACCCATCCACGTTCATGGCGAGTATGGAGGTTGCGAAAACAAGGCTGAGATTATTGTGGAAGATGGTAAAATCATTGAAATTCGTTTCGTGCCCGTTGCTAAGCGACGACCGCTGCCGCCAAAACAAGCTCGCGATTTCCGTGAGTTGGTCGAACATTATGCCGAGGAGATTGTAAACAAATGGGTAGACTTCTTCATCTTGAAAAAGACCGCCAAATCGACAAAGATCACAAGACGTATTCGGTAACGGTAATTGACGAGCCGTTTGATGATGAATATGTTGATGTTGTGCACGCCGACTACATTGACGATTACCTGATACACGTCCGCTTTAGCGATGGCTCTGAGCAGACCGTCAACTTCGGCCCATTTCTTGCGCGCTCAATGCATCCACAGATTCGTCAGTATCTCGATTCTGAAAAGTTTCAGCGCTTTGAGATTGTCGGCGGCAACCTCAACTGGAACGACTACGAACTGTGCTTCCCCGTCGCGGACTTGTATGAAAATCGGGTCGACAAGTATGGATAGACTTCATCATCGATTAGACGCAGAGGGAAACACGGAAAATCACGAAGGGTATCCGTTAGCGCTTGTGCCTGGAGAATATGTGGGCGTTGAACGGGCAGATTATGTCGATGGCTATAAAATCCACCTGCGGTTTAGCAACGGCTTCGAGCGAATATCTGGCTTTGAGCCGTTCCTATCCCAATCGCCCAATCGTCTGATTCGCCGCTATCTAGATATGGAGAAATTTCGGGGATTCCACCTTGAATATGGTAATCTCGTTTGGGATGACTACGACTTGTGCTTCCCCATTGCCGACCTCTACCAAGGCCAACCCTAAGCTGTGAACCGCACCCGCGCCAGCAAATTCCTCAGCCTCGTCCTGCGGCACGACCCGGCGCGCATCGGCCTCGCCTTGGACGCACAGGGCTGGGCCGATGTTGACGAGCTGCTGCGCAAGGCCAACGCTGCGGGCGTGCCCCTCACGCGTGCGCTGCTCGACGAGATCGTGCGCACGAGCGACAAGCAGCGCTTCGCTCTCAGCACTGACGGCACGCGCATCCGCGCCAACCAGGGTCATTCGATCCCGGTCGATCTCGCGCTGGAGCCCGTCGCGCCGCCGGACGTGCTTTACCACGGCACGGTCGCCCGCTTCCTGCCCAGCATCCGCCGCGAAGGCCTGCGCCGCGGCCAGCGCCACCACGTCCATCTCTCCGCCGACCGCGAGACGGCCAGTCGCGTGGGCGAGCGGCGGGGCGAGCCGGTGGTGCTGGCGGTGGAGGCGGGTCAAATGCAGGAGGATGGGCGTATTTTCTACTGCTCTCAAAACGGTGTGTGGTTGACGGAGCACGTACCGCCGCGCTATCTTGACGTCACGTCTGGCTAATAGTTTTTCGCAATTCACAATGGATGCTCGCCTCGACACCACTTATGCCGCTTGGAGCAATTCGTACGACACGTACGAAAACTCGCTCATCATGCTGGAAGAGATGCCAATGCGCTCGCTCTTTCGCACGATGCCGGGCCGCGATGTGTTGGATGCGGCAACGGGTACGGGGCGACACGCGCTGCATCTGGCCGCGCAGGGTTGGCGCGTGTCGGCGATTGATGCAAGCGCCGAAATGCTAGTGCTGGCGCGCGAAAAGGCGGCAGAGCGAAAGTTGTCAATCCAGGTTGAGCAGCAGGATTTGGCGCAGCTTTCTTTTGCCGACAGCTCGTTCGACCTCGTCGTCTGCTCGCTAGCGCTGGCACACATCCAAGACTTGCTGCCACCTTGCCGCGAACTGCTGCGCGTGCTGCGACCGGGCGGCAACCTGCTCATCTCCGACATGCACCCTTACTTCCAAGCCATCTTCGGCCCGGAGTGGACGCTGGAAGTAGACGAAACGCACCACTACTTTCCGGCCTTTCATGCCGAAATCGACGCCTACACGGATGCGCTGCGTGCCGCAGATGCAGAAGTTGTCATGGCGCTGGAAACGCCTTCCGACTGGCAGCCGCCAAAGACGCCGAACGTGGCCGTACCGGGTGTATTAATTGTTTGGGCAAAGAGAAAGATCGGAAATAGTAGGTGACAGCGAAATTAGTTCTCGCGCTAACCCGTTCGCACGAGGGCGTGCTTACTTCGCGGCTGTAGCTTGTTAGGGCACACCAGAAAATCAGGTATATCAATTATCTGCGTCCCCGGCACGCGCTAAAAACAATTGGCCAGTATATGTGTGGCGCGTGCCGGGGACGCTATCTTCATCTTCTATCTTTTCAAAAAGGATACATCAATATGAACAACAAACCCATCGACCTCCGCAGCGACACCGTGACCCAGCCCACCCCCGCCATGCGCCAGGCGATGATGGACGCCGTGGTCGGCGACGATGTCTACGGCGAGGACCCGTCCGTCAACCAGCTCGAAGAAACCGTGGCCGAGATGTTGGGCAAGGAGGCGGCGCTCTTTGTGCCGAGCGGGACGATGGGCAACCTGATTTCGGTGCTCACCCACTGCGGGCGCGGCGACGAGATGGTTCTGGGCGACCAGGCGCACATCTTTCTGTACGAGCAGGGCGGCTCGGCGGCGCTGGGCGGCGTGCACCCGCGCACCGTGCGCAACCGCGCCGACGGCACGCTCGATCTCGATGAAGTGGAGGAAGCGATCCGCGGCGAGAACGAGCACTTCCCCGTCACCAAGCTGCTTTGCCTGGAAAACACGCACAACCGCTGCGGCGGGCGCGTGCTGCCGCTGGACTACGTAGACGCGGCGGGCGAGCTGGCCCACGAGCACGGCCTCCAGCTGCACGTCGACGGCGCGCGGCTATGGAACGCGGCGGTCGCGCTCAACGAATCGCCGGCGCGCGTGCTCAAGAATGCTGACACGGCCAGCGTCTGTCTCAGCAAGGGATTGGCCGCGCCCGTCGGTTCAGTCGTGGTGGGCAGCGGCGACTTTATCCGGGGCGCGCGACGCAATCGCAAGGTCGTCGGCGGGGGAATGCGGCAGGCCGGGATGATGGCGGCGGCGGGGCTGATCGCCGTACACGAGATGGTCGAGCGGCTGAGCGACGACCACGAGAATGCCAAGCGGCTGGCGCGCGGCCTGGCCCAGCTGGACGGCATCGAAGTCGATGTGGACGCAATTGAGACGGACATCGTGATTTTTGCGCTGGAGCGGGACGATCTGACGCCGGCGGAGCTGTCGGCGGGGCTGGCCGAGCACGGGGTGCTGCTTAACCCGATTGGCGGCAAGAAGCTGCGCGCCGTCACCAATTACCACGTGGAGGCGGCGGATGTAGATACGGTGCTGGCGGCGTTTGCAGAGGTGCTGGCGGCGGGCAAGGTCGACAGCGAGCGGGAGGTGTTTGTGTACGGTTAGCGCCACTGCTCGATCGGCCACTCTCGTTCCAGGGCGTACCGCGTCAACTGTCGCGTAGGGTTGACGGCGACGGGGTGGCCGACCATCTCCAGCAGCGGCACGTCCGAGAGGTGATCGCTGTAAAAATAGCTCTGGCTTAGGTCGACGTTGTGCTCGGCGGCCCAGCGCTCCGTCCAGTAGACTTTGCCCACGCCGTAGGTAATCGGCTCGCGCACGAGGCCCGTCAACTCGCCATCTTCTGCCAGCCAATCTGTGTAAATCGCGTGCTTGATGTCTAAATGGTTGGCAACGGGCAGCACGCTAAACTGGCTGCTGGCGCTGCAAATCACGGGGATGTGGCCGCGTTCGCGGTGCCAAGCCAGCTGTGCTCGCCCGCCTTCGCTGACGTAGTCAACCAGCATTTCGTCAAACCACGTGTTGACCAGCGTCCACAAATCGTCCACGTTGTAACCCGCGGCCAGCTGCACCGAGCGCTGCATAAAGCGCTCGACGTTGATCAGACCCAGCTTGTACAAAATGGGAGCGGTAAAGAGGCTGACGATGTTGCGTCGGTTGAAAAATTGCCGCAGCTGCCCTTTCTGGCGCAGATACTGCAAAAGCAGCTTGCCCGATGAATCGGAGAGCAGCGTGTCGTCCATGTCAAAGATGGCGGCAATTTGCATAATGGGGGTGCGTCGTTAGCGCGCACGAACTTTCAACTTGGACGGGTTGCGTTTGGCCTTTAATGTCTCCGGCACGACAAGCTGCCGCAGCCGCCCTCCGCCCGGCCGAATTTGCTTCCAGTGGAAGGTATCAAGCTCCAGCTGAGCAAAGCCAGCCGTGGGCAGATGCAGCGCCAGCCGCTCCGTCGACCCCGCGCAGAGCAGCGACACCAGCTGCGAAACGCCCGGATTGTGCGCCACCAGCAGCACGTGGTCGACGCTGGCCGGCACGTCGGCCAGCGCCTGCACCAGCGTCTGCGCTGGTGCAAGGTAGAGCGCATCGCACCGCTCGATGTGCCCCGCGGCGAGCTGCTGCTCAAAGAGGGCGACTTTGCTCATTGCGGAGACCGTCTGCCGCGCGCGTAGCGCCGTCGAGCAGAGCACCCACTCCACGGGGGTGCGCACCTGCGCCAGCAGCGTCGCCGCGCGCACGGCATCGCGCCGCCCGCGCTTGGTGAGCGGGCGCTCCGCATCCGAGGCGAAGTCGTCGGGCGGCTTGGTTTTGGCGTGGCGCAGAATGATTAAAGATTTCATGGGCACTTTCTATTGTAGCAAGGTTGCATTATAGCAAGATGCGCTCGTTCTGAAAACATCGCGTTCAGCTTGCTGTCGCCTACGCAAAATGTCTTTGGCTGTCGTACAGCGATAAGCCGCTGAATTGTAAGCCAGTTGAAAACAAAAGTAGGTTTACGCCCCCCCGCCTTTCTGCTACACTGACGGCGAAATAATCTTTGAGAAAGGAGCCAGCTATCCAACAATAGTCTCACAACGAGAAGAAAGCGCATGACCCGCTTGTGTTGTAAGCAGTAAACAGTAAGCAGTAGCAGCCAGTGACCAACTGATTACTGATCACTGATCACTGACCAAACGGGTGACGAGGAAGGGGTTCCCGGCAGCGATGTCGGGCTAACCGCGTGAGATGCTAAATCCTCGCGGGAAAATCGAAGGATCAGCGGATGCCCCCGGGCCGCCTCCACCGGCCCGACCCAGCGCCAGCCTCGGCGCTGGGCACATCTTCTCCACACAGATCAAGCACGCGCCCCAAAATCGCCGAGCAATTGGCGGCACAACGGGCGCGAAGCCGTGGAACGGTTTTGCCAAGCCCGCCGGGCTGCGGCCATCCGGTCGCGCGCTCAACGGCTTGGTCAACTCAATCACGAAAAAATTGAACTATCAGCGAAACCTTGGGTCTGGCAAGTCCCCGCCCCAGCATGTATTTGCTTGCACCCTGACGGTCGATATTGTCCGGTGCAACGCTTGCATGCGCCGCGGCTCGCGCCAGAGATTTCGCTGTAATCAGCGCAAATAGAAGGAGTCTACCATGTGTGGAATTGTTGGATACATCGGCCCGCGGCAAGCGGTGCCCCTGGTAATGCACGGTCTGCGGCAGCTGGAATATCGCGGCTACGATTCGGCGGGCGTCGCCGTGCTGGATGGCGAAGGCTGCATTCAGGTGCGGCGGCAGGCGGGCAAGCTGGCCAACCTCGCTGCGCTGCTGGACGAACACCCCGTTCACGGCAGCACGGCCATCGGCCACACGCGCTGGGCCACCCACGGCCCGCCCACCCAGCACAACGCCCACCCCCACAGCAGCCCCGACGGCGACTTTGTCGTCGTGCAGAACGGCATCGTCGAAAATTTCCTGGAGCTGCGCGCCGCTCTCCAGGCGGACGGCTACGACTTTCGCAGCGACACCGATACCGAAGTCATCGTGCATCTGATTCACCGCCACTACCACAACGGCTGTGCGGGTGATTTTGTGGCCTCGGTGCAAAAGGCGCTGGGCGAGCTGCGCGGGCCGAGCGCCGTCGTCGCCATGTCGCGCAGGCAGCCGGACGTGCTGATCGCGGCGCGGCTGGGCAACGCGGGCGGCGTGGCCGTTGGCTATGGCGACGACGAAATGTTTATCGCCAGCGATATTCCCGCCATCCTGCGCGAGACGCGCAACATCGCTTTCCTGGAGGATCGGCAGGTTGCCGTGCTGCGCCGCAGCAGCGTGGCCTACCTCAACGTACACGGCCAGCCGCTGCAAAAGGCCTTCACCACGGTGGATTGGGATCCGGTGGCCGTGGAAAAGGGAGTCTATCGCCACTACATGCAGAAGGAAATTTTCGAGCAGGGGCAGAGCCTCACCAACACGCTGCGCGGGCGGCTCGATTTTGATCCGGAAGCCAACAGGGCCACCGTGCAGCTCGATTCACTCAACCTGAGCGCCGAACGCGTGCGGGAGATGGAGCGCATCACCATCGTCGCCTGCGGCACGAGCTACTACGCCGGGCTGCTGGGCAAATTCTATATCGAGCGGCTGGCGCGCATTCCCGTCGAAGTGGATTACGCCAGCGAGTACCGCTACCGCACGCCCGTGATCAGCTCGCGGCAGATGGTGCTCGCCATCACGCAGAGCGGCGAAACGGTCGACACGCTGGCCGCGCTGGAGGAGGGTCGCGAGCAGGGCGCATTCCTGGCGGCCATCGTCAACGCCATCGGCAGCCAGGCCGCCCGCGTCTGCGATGGCGTAATCTACATGCAGGCCGAGCCGGAGATCGGCGTCGCCAGCACCAAGGCCTTCACCGCCTCCGCCACGGACCTGCTGCTGCTGGCCATCCACCTCGGCCAGCTCCGCGGCACGCTCGACGACGCGGCGAGCCTTGCCTTAATTCAAACGGTAGCGACGCTGCCCGGCCTCGTCGGCGAGCTGCTCAACGACGCCGAACAGGGCACGCTCTACGCCGATTTGGCGGAGCAGTTTCACGGCTTCCACAACTTTCTTTACCTGGGCCGCGGGCTAAACTATCCCATCGCGCTGGAGGGGGCGCTCAAGCTCAAGGAAATTTCGTACATCCACGCCGAAGGCTACCCGGCGGGCGAGATGAAGCACGGCCCCATTGCCCTGATCGACGAGCAGATGCCGACCGTTGTCGTCGCCGCGCGCGATGCCGTTTACGAGAAGATGATCAGCCAGATCGAGCAGGTCAAGGCGCGCGGCGGCACGGTGCTTGCCGTGGCGCAGGCGAACGACGAGTACATCCGCGAGAAGGCCGATGTCGTCCTGCCGATTCCCATCAGCGACGGGCCAAATCAGGATTTGCTCGCACCCATCCTCGCCACCATTCCGCTGCAAATTTTTGCCTACGAAATGGCCGTCCGCCGCGGTACCGATGTCGATCAGCCGCGCAATCTGGCCAAAAGCGTGACGGTGGAGTAGCCAAGTCAAGTGAGCAATCGTCCGGGCAGGCCGTGGCGTGCCCGGACGATTGCTCACCCAGCCGCTTCATCCGCCAGCGCCTGCGCCTTCAAACACAGCTCCGCGGCCTTGAAGGCGTGGGCCTGGGTCTGCGCCGTTTCGGTGCGATTGAGGCAATCCAGAATCAGTTCGCCAAAAAAGGGAAAGCCCACCTGCCCCGCCACCTGCACGTAGTGCTCGCCCTCGTTGTTGACCAGGTAGACGTGGTCGCCGCCCGGATCGCGGGCCACGTCGATGTATTTGCGCAGCTCGATGTAGCCCTCGGTGCCGAGCAGGAAGAGCCGCCCGTCGCCCCACGTACCCAAGCCATCCGGCGTAAACCAATCCACGCGGAAGTAGTTGGCGCAGCCGTTCTCGGCCACGAGCGCCGCTTCGCCAAAATCCTCCAGCTCTGAATGATCGGGGTTATTGTAGTTCGCCACCCGCGCATAGTTGACCGTGGCGTCGCCGGCGTCGGCGTAGTAGAGAAACTGCTCGATCTGGTGGCTGCCGATGTCGCAGAGGATGCCGCCGTAGCGCGATTTGTCAAAAAACCAGGGGGGACGGCCCTCGACGCCCAGGCGATGCGGCCCCAGCCCCAACACCTGCACCACGCGACCAATCGCCCCGTCGCGCACGAGGCGGCTGGTGTGAACGCCCGCCTCCACGTGCAGCCGCTCGCTGTAGTAAACCGCATATTTCTGCCCCGTCCGCTCGACGGCGCTGTGGGCGTCCGCCAGCTGGTCGAGCGTGGTAAAGGGGGCCTTGTCCGTAAAGTAATCTTTGCCCGCTTCCATCACGCGCACGCCCAGCGGCCCGCGCTCGCTGGGAATGGCCGCCGCCGCCACCAGCTTGACCTCCTCATCACCCAATACTTCGTCCAGGCTGCGCGCCACCTGAACGTCCGGGTAGCGCTGTCGAAACGCCGCCGCCTTGGCCTCGTCCGGATCGTAGACCCAGCGCAGGGTTCCCCCCGCCTCGGTTAGTCCGTTGCACATGCCATAAATGTGGCCGTGCTCCAGGTGGACGGCGGCAAAGGGGAATTCCCCAGCCGCCACCACGGGGGCCGCCTTGCCTTCGGGTGCGTAGTTCATGCCGCTTGCGCTGCTCATCTTGATCTCCTGTTGGTTTAGCCAATTATCAATACGATAACAAAATAACGCGGAGACGCAGAGGCACGAGGAGCTATCTCGTTAACTGCGCTGACTGGACAAAGATTACCCGCGCGCCGAAACAGCGGCTCACCTCACCAGCGTAACCAACGAACCAACCCTTTGCGTCTTCGCGCCTCCGCGTTAAATTTTAACCTGCGTTACTTTGCATCCATTTACGGTTTCATCTCCACATTCCGATTGATGCGTTCCAATCGTTGGCTGGGGAAATTGAAGTTGGTACAATAGAGGGATGGTAAACGAAACGCCCTGGCTAACCCAAATTCATCCGCTCGCCCGCATCAAAGGGCGCGACCAAACGGCGGCGCAGCTGCTGCAAACGGCAGGCGACGCACTCCCCATTCAGCCCCGCACGCCGCCCAACGTTCCCACTCTGGATGACTACGCGCAAATCGATCCGGCGCTGACCGTGCTGCGCCCGGCGGAGCAGAGCGACGATCCGTTCGTCGATGCGCCGCCCGTGCGGTTGGGCTACGCGGGCTATTCACCGCAGCAGCGCTACCGGCTGCTGCGCTGGCTGCGCCACCCGCTCGACGACGGGCCCGATGTCTTCCGACAGCTCTTTCTCGCGCAGCTGGAATGTGCGCTGTTCGACGCCCCGCAGCGGGACGATGCCCGTCGCCTGCTCCGCGAGCTGGCCGAACAGCCGCACTGGCGCAGCGAACGGCTCGACCGCACGCTGCTGCTGGCCCACTGGCTCGCGCAGGACGCCCGCGGCCTCAGCGACTGGCTCACACGGGCAGACGCCCTGCCCACTCCTCTCTTTGACCTGGCGCTCGGACAGTTAGCCCTGCTGGAGCAGCCGCTGAATGCCGATCTGCTGCGCGTCGCCACGCAGCGCTGGCTGCCCGCTGCCGGGGGTGCAGCCGCGGCGTCGACGCAGCGCCTGGCTTCGCTGCACTCCGCCGTCGAGGGCGAGCCGCTGGCGTGGGCGCTGCAGCAAAGCCAAGCCGTGGAGAACGAGCCATCGGTTGCCCCGCTGGCTCAGCCCTGGCGCTGCATCCACCGCGACCTGCGCTTCAGCCTGCCGCAGCCCGCGCTGCGCCCTGCCCTCGAACCAGCCCTGCGCGAAGTGCTCTCGATTCGCGCCTCGCTTCCCACGTCGTCGGCAACCATAGTGGGCAATGCATCAAACGGTGTAGCCACCAATGACGAGCAGCCCACTGACCAAGAATGGCTGCTTGTGCTTGAGTTCAGCCAAAGTCGCTCGGACTATTTTGAGTACGTGCTGGCACAGGCTCGCAAACGGCCCGGCTTTGCCCAGCTGATGGACGAGAAGCGGCAATTGGTTTATCGTGTCGTCTACCGCAAGGGAGAGATGCGTCACTTTTGGCGGCTCTGGGAATATGCGCAGAATTGGTCCAGCACGCGCGTTTATCTTCACGGGCGCGAGTTAAAAAAGTGGCAGCTTTGGCGTTACTCTCCTCATTTGCGGTAAAAATCGCGGCGGTGTGTTACTATGTGAACTCTTTGTAACATTTCTCATTTACCTGCTTCCTACGGTCTGGCTACAACAAATAGATTAAATCCAACCGTATCTTTGATGGAGGTCAATCGTCTAGAAATAGGCAACAATTAAAAGGCAAGCATTGGTACGCTCTCTAAATCAATTTCCCCGATTTATCGATACAGTATCGTTGAAGTGGCACAAGCTTCGGTAAGACAACATTTTAGCGCGGCATGCAGCTGGGTACAACGCCGACAGTTGATGGTCAAATGTGGTGTATGCTTCGCAGCAGATCGGTAATGCAGAGCGGTAAGTTCCGTACTGTTCTACTAAGTCATTTGTCCTATCTTTTGACATTTGGGCTCACATACAGCGCTTTGTCAGCTTATCGAAAGCTTTTATTTGCCAAATTCCACTACAATACGCCTAAGCCATACGATAAGGAGACGATTGCATGTCTATTGCCAAACGGTTGATCTTCAGCCTCACCCTAGCGTTAACGTTGAGCCTTTGCTTTATTCAATTCGCTCACGCTCAGGAAACCATCACTTATACGGACACGGTCCCCAGCCAGCGCACCGATTGGGACGAAACGCTTGCCGTGCCCCAGTTCGATCCCAGCGACGGCATCCTCACGAGCGTTGCCATCACGGTCACGGGTTCGGTCAGCGGCTCCATTGCCTACGAAAATTTAGGCGACAACGAGGCGCGTATTCGATTGGGCCACGTCGTCTCGCTGACGGTTGGCCTGCCGAGCGGCCAGCTAATTTCAACGCTGCCCGCCGCCCTCTTTGATGAAGTTGTGCCCGGCTTTGACGGCGACAACGACTTTGCCGGCGATTCGGGCGACTTCATCGTGATCGATTCCCAAGAATCAAGCAGCCGCCAGCTGCAAACGCCCGGCGAGTTAACCCCCTTCCTCGGCACGGGCGACGTGACCTTTCCCGCGACGGCGCGGGGCTTGGCCAATGTGTTTGGGCCGGGCAATTACGCCGCGGAACTGCGGGCCAAGTCGGCGGGGACCGTTATCACCGTGCGCTACATCTTCTTGCGGCCCGGCATCGAAATCGAAAAGGCCACCAACGGGATCGACGCCGACGACGCCAGCGGCGGCGACGTCCCGCGCATCGCCCCCGGCGACCCCATTACGTGGACATATAGAGTGCGCAACACGGGCGACATCACCTATGCACGGGATGAAGTGGTGGTGGTGGACGACCAGCTTGGCGTGACGCCCGTCTTTGACCCCAGCAGCGACAGCGGCGCAATCGATCAGCTGGAGCCGGGCGAAACGTGGCGCTACATTGCCACGGGCACGGCCCAGGATTTGAGCGACCCCACCGCCGACACCACCATCGTCCCCGGCTGCGACCCGACGGAGAGCGGGTTGACGCGCCCCACCTACGAGAACATTGCCACGGTGACGGTGGGCGAGCTGGAGGACAGCGACCCCAGCCACTACTGCAATCCGCCCCAGCCCGGCATCGTCATTCAAAAGTCCACCAATGGCGTGGATGCAGACGATCCCAACGGCGCGGATGTACCGATTCTTACACCGGGCGACCCCGTCACGTGGACGTATACCGTCACCAATACGGGAGCTCTTCCCCTGGCCCTCGCCGACATCACGGTGACGGACAGCCAGCCGGGCGTGACGCCCGTCTTTGATCCCAGCAGCGACAGCGGCGTGATCGGCCAGTTGGAGCCGGGTGAAGCGTGGATTTACGTGGCCACGGGCACGGCGCTGGCGCTGGTCGCCCCACCTGCCGATGTCGACGTGGTTCCGGGTTGTGCGCCGGGCGAGGGCGATGTGCAACGCAACGCCTACGAGAACGTAGGCGCGGTGATTGTGGGCAATCTGCAAGATTTTGATCCCAGCCACTACTGTAACCCGGCCAACCCCGACGTTGCCATTCAAAAGCTGACCAACGGCGCGGATGCCGACGGCGCGAACGACGATGATGTGCCGATTGTCGCGCCGGGTGGGAGCATTATCTGGCAGTACATCGTTACCAACACCGGCAACGTCCCGCTCACCGCCGCCGACCTCTCGGTGACGGATGATCAGCTTGGGGTAACGCCCGTCTTCAACACGGAAAGCGACGACGGCGACCGCGTGCTCTCACCGGGCGAAAGCTGGACTTACATCGCCACGGGCACGGCGCTTGCCCTGCGCTCCACCACGGAGAGCGTCACCACCGTTCCGGGCTGCAACCCGGACGGCACGGGCCGCGAGCGACCCGTCTACGAGAACATCGGCTCGGTGACGCTCGGCGAGATTACGCGCAGCGACCCCAGCCACTACTGCAACCCCATTGCGCCTGGCATCGATATTGAGAAATCTACCAACGGCGCGGATGCGGATGACCCCAACGATCCGGACGTGCCGGCCGTTGCGCCCGGCGAGCCGGTGACGTGGGAGTACATCGTCACCAACACGGGCGAGGTCGTCTTCACGCTGGACGAGGTGACGGTGCTGGACGATCAGCCGGGCATTACGCCGGAATTTGTGCCGAGCAGCGATCCCAACGGCAACAACCTGCTGGAGCCGGGCGAAGCGTGGACCTTTACTGCCGCGGGCACGGCGCTCAACTTGGACAATGCGCCGATTGATATCAACGTCACGCCCGGCTGCGATCCCAACGGCACGGGGCTGACGCGCGTCGCCTATCAAAATTTGAGCACGGTGATCGTCGAAGGTGCGCGCGACACCGATCCGAGCCACTACTGCAACCCGTCCCGCCCCGGCATCGCGATCGAGAAGACGACCAACGGCGCCATCGCCGACGAACCCAACGATCCCGACGTGCCCGTCATCGCGCCGGGCGACCCCGTGACCTGGACGTACACCGTCATCAATACGGGCGACGTTGTGTTTGCCCCCGCTGACATCAGCGTAACGGACAGCCAGCCCGGCGTGACGCCCGTCTACGACCCGACAAGCGATCCCAACGGCAACAACCTGCTGGAGCCGGGCGAAGCGTGGCGCTACGTCGCAACCGGCGTTGCCGTTGACCTGGCGGCCCCGCCCGCCAGCGTGACGGTGGTGCAGGGATGTGATGCGCTGGAAACGGGCAACACGCGCGCCACCTATCAGAATGTGGGCACGGTCGTCGTCGAGGGCGACGAGGATGATGATGCCAGCCACTACTGCAACCCGGCCGTTCCGGCGATCACCCTGCAGAAATTCACCAACGGCGCGGACGCCGACGATCCGGAGGGCGACGACGTGCCCCGCGTCTCACCGGGGGCAACGGTGACGTGGACCTACATCGTGACCAACACCGGCGACGTCGCCTTTGCGGCGGATGAGGTGGTGGTTACGGACAGCGACGCCACCGTCGCACCCGTGCTCGACCCGGCCAGCGACGATAACGGCGACGGCGTGCTCGAGCCAGGCGAATCGTGGACCTATGTTGCCACGGGCACGGCGGTGAACCTGAGCGAACCCGACCCCGCACTGGATGTCGTCATGGGCTGCACCGATCAGGAGTTGGACAAGTCGGCGAACGTGTACCGCAACGTAGGACGCGTGGACGTGCAGTCGCTGGCGGCAACGGATCCCAGCCACTACTGCAACAGCGGCCCCACGGCGCTCAATGAGACCGAAGAGCCCGTGCAGTTTAGCGACTCCATCTTTTTGCCCTTCGTGGAAGGGGCTGGCCGTTAACAATTGTTTAATCCCGACGGGCAGGGCATGGGCGAGTCCACTCACGGGTGGGCTTACCCATGCCCTGTCGCGGTGAACCACATTGCAAATTGTATTGTAGAGGATAGTGAGGAATATGAGGAATCTAATGAAAAAATTCAAACCACTCAGCCAACTGCTGGCTGCTGTTGCGGTTGCCGCCACGCTAGGCATTCTCTTCGGCACCAACACCGCACGCGCCGAAGAAATCACCGTTTCAGGCGCGATCTCCCCCACGCTGACGGACTGGCGCGAAACCGTTGCCGTACCCCAGTTTGATCCCGTCCAGGGCACGCTCTACCGCGTTGAGATACAGATTACGGGCAGCATCACGGGCAACGCCAATATGGAAAGCCTGGATAGCCAGCCCGCCATCATCGACTTGACCATGGCTTCGCGCGTCGACCTGCTGGGCACGGACGGCAGCGTGATCATCAGCGCCGAGCCAGCCGCCTCCACCTCGCGCTCGTTTACCGCCTTCGACGGCGACAACGACTTTGCCGGCTCGTCCGGCGACCAAATTGCCGGCCTCATCGGCTTCGATGAGTCCGTCAGCGCCACATTGACCGAGCCGTCAGACCTGGAGCGATTCCGCGGTACGGGCGACATAGACATCTTGCTGGTCGCCTCGGCCAACGCGCTGGCGGACGGCGCGGGCAACATCGCCCTGCGCTTCGAGACGCTGACCTCCGCCACGCTAGCGGTGACCTACATTTTCGAGGCCGACACGGACCTCGTCTGTCCTGCGGAGTCGCTGCCGGATTTGAAGTACATGGGCGAGAGTCCAGTGGAGCCGGGCAGCGAAAGAGAATTTCGGCTGGAAGGTGACACCGACGGCTACGATGGCTTTCTCGTCAAGCAGATTCGTCCCTTTGGCTTCAGTTTCCAAGAGGGCACGGTCGATCAGTTCGGCGTCCGCACAATTGACGTCGGCCCCCAACGGGTAAAGGGCGAGCTCCGCGCAACACGCGTTTACGCCTGCGCTGGTCTGTGTGACCTGACAAGCGTCTATGAAGACAGCATCGAAATCGGCGAAGACGAACTCGTGCCGGGCCAGGAAGTCAACATCGCCATCATCGACGATGACATCGACGACCGGTTTGACTTTTTCTACAAAAGCGAAGATCTGGCCGCTCTGGGCGAGAACGCGAATCCGGAGAATTTGCCATCGAGCCAGAAAATTTTTGTCCGCGGCCCGGAAGTTGGCTTGGTAGAATTTGTCACGTTTAACATTCCAAGCGCGGGCATGTGGAACTTCTACGCAGCAGATTCGGTAGGCGTGGTCAAAATCTGCATCGACGAACCCGTTGAGGATGGGGAGCTGGGCGAGGGAGAAGACGTTGTCGACGTGCGACCGATGGCCTACCGCTTCGAATCCTACAGCGATTTGGTTAACGACGTGCGCCAGGGATTCCAACTCTTCTTGCCGGTGATTCAGTAGTGTCGAGTTAAAGAGTTCAGCACAACTGGCGTTGAAGCGCGCGCAGCAAGCCATTTACAAAAAAATCCGTGCCGCATCTGCCGTTCAACGGCGGGCGCGGCACGGATTTTTTGAGTTGTGTACACTGTCTAACAGTGGAGAGCGGCGGAACGCGTCACAATAGAGCGATATTTTTTATTTACCCCCGCTTGTCTTAACCACGATTCATAATCAAACCCCCATGACCCATTCTGCCGAACACCAGCGTCTGCTCGACCACCGGGAATTTCGCGCCAACTGGCGCAACTGGGGCCCCTACCTTAGCGAACGCGCCTGGGGCACGGTGCGCGAAGACTACAGCGCGGGCGGCAACGCCTGGCGCTACTTTCCCCACGACCACGCGCGCAGCCGCGCCTACCGCTGGAACGAAGATGGTCTAATGGGCATCAGCGACCGCAACGGGTCGATGTGCTTTGCGCTGGCGCTGTGGAATGGGCAGGATCACATTCTCAAGGAGCGGCTCTTTGGGTTGACAGGCCCGCAGGGCAACCACGGCGAGGATGTAAAGGAGCAGTACTTCTACCTCGACAACACGCCGACCCACAGCTACATGAAAATGCTCTACAAGTATCCGCAGGCCGCCTTTCCCTACGCCAAGCTGGTGGAGGAAAATCAGCGGCGCGGCTACGGCGACGACGAGTACGAGCTGCTTGACACGGGCATCTTCGATGGCGACCGCTACTTCGACGTGTTCATCGAATACGCCAAGGCGGGAGAGAACGACATCCTCGTGCAGATTACGGCGGTCAATCGCGGGCCGGAGGCTGCGCTGCTCCACATTTTGCCGACGCTCTGGTTTCGCAACACGTGGAGCTGGGGCTACGAAAACGGCCCCCTTGGGGACACGCCGACGCGCCCCTGCCTGGAAGCCATCAGCGCATCCAATCGTGGGCCGGACGGCGTGGCGACCATTCGCAGCGAGCACCCGGATAGCGGTCCATACCTGCTGCACGCCGAGGCGCTGGGCGGTGATCCACCGGAGCTGCTCTTCACCGAAAATGAGACCAATCGCCGACGACTGTTTGGCGTGGACGATGGCGACAGCTACACGAAGGACGCATTTCACCGCTACCTGATTGACGGCGAGCAAAATGCCGTTAAGCCGCAGCGAGAGGGAACCAAGGGCGCGTTCGTCTACAGCGCGACGCTGGCAGCGGGCGAGACGTTGACCGTGCGGCTGCGACTGTCGTCGGCGGGCGAGAAAATCAGCCAAACTACCGGGGCCGCGGAGCGGACGTCGACCCAGCCTTTTGCTGATTTCGATGATTTGCTGCAGCAGCGCCGGGACGAGGCCGACGAATTCTACAGAATCATCCAGCGCGGCTTTGAGGGGGAGCTGCACGCCGACGCGCGACGCATTCAGCGGCAGGCCTTTGCCGGGCTGCTGTGGAGCAAGCAGCTTTACTATTACGACGTGGAGCAGTGGCTTGATGGCGACCCGGCGCAGCCGCAGCCGCCGCGCGCGCGCAAGAATGGCCGCAACAGCGAGTGGCAGCACCTGCACAACCTGGATGCAATTTCGATGCCGGACAAGTGGGAGTACCCCTGGTACGCCACCTGGGATTCGGCCTTTCACATGCTGCCCTTTGCGCTGATCGACCCGGACTACGCCAAGCGGCAGCTCGAGCTGTTTACGCGCGAGTGGTACATGCACCCCAACGGCCAGCTGCCCGCCTACGAGTGGAATTTTTCGGACGTCAACCCGCCCGTGCACGCGTGGGCGGCGTGGCGCGTTTACAAAATCGAGCAGAAGCACTGGGGGCGCGCGGATCGCGACTGGCTGGAGGGAATTTTTCACAAGCTGCTGCTCAACTTTACGTGGTGGGTCAACCGCAAAGATGAAGAGGGGCGCAACGTCTTTCAGGGCGGCTTTTTGGGCATGGACAACGTCAGCGTCTTTGACCGCAGCGAGGAGATGCCCGCGGGCGCGCGGCTCGATCAGGCGGACGGCACGGCGTGGATGGGTGCCTACTGCCTGACGATGTTGACGATTGCGCTGGAGTTGGCGCGCGAGAACAAAGTCTACGAGGATACAGCGACCAAGTTTTTTGAGCACTTCCTGCGCATCGCCAGCGCCATGAGCGAGCGCCGCCGCGACGGGCATGACTTGTGGGATGAAAAGGACGGCTTCTTCTACGACCATCTTTACCTCGGACAGCGCGAGAGCGACGGCCCCCATCAAAATCACGACGACCATTACATTCCCATCGAGGTGCGCTCGATGGTGGGGCTGCTGCCGCTGATTGCGGTCGACACCATTGAGCCGGACGTATTGGAGACGCTGCCGACCTTTGCCCGCCGCATCAACTGGTTTATCAGCAACCGACCTCACCTGGCGGGCAACATGGCCAGCGTCGAGGAGCCGGGCGTGGGCGAGCGGCGGCTGCTGGCGATTTTAACGGAGGAGAAGCTGCGCTCCGTGCTGAAGTATTTGCTGGACGAAGACGAGTTTCTCTCGCCGCACGGGATTCGCTCCGTTTCTAAATTTCACGAGCGCGAGCCCTATTCGCTAGACGTGGACGGCGACACGCTTACGCTGAAATATTGGCCCGCCGAGTCGCGCAGCCCGCTCTTTGGCGGCAACTCCAACTGGCGCGGGCCGATCTGGTTTCCCACCAATTACCTGATTATCGAGGCCCTGCAGCGCTTCCACCACTACTATGGCGACGAATTCAAGGTCGAGTGCCCCACCGGCTCCGGCAACGAGGTGACGCTGTGGGAAGTCGCCTGTGAGCTTTCGGAGCGGCTGATGGGCATCTTCACGGCAGACGAGAAGGGCAGGCGACCCGTCCACGGCAGCGTCAACCAATTCCGTGACGATCCCCACTGGCGCGATTACATTTTGTTCTACGAATACTTCCACGGCAACAACGGCGCGGGCCTCGGCGCTTCGCACCAGACGGGCTGGACGGCGCTGGTGGCCAAGCTGCTGCAGCAGTCGGGCGAGCGGCTGTAGCACCGCCAAACTCGTTCCCACGCAGAGCGTGGGAACGAGCAAGCAATCTTTATGGAGGAAAAATTTATGTCAGATCAATACGACGCCATCATCATCGGCTCGGGGCAGGCGGGCAACCCGCTGGCCCATGCGCTGGTGGGCAACGGCTGGCAGACGGCCATCGTCGAGCGCGAGCACGTGGGCGGGACGTGCGTCAACGAGGGCTGCACGCCGACGAAGACGATGGTCGCCAGCGCGCGGGTGGCACATTTGGCCCGGCGCGCTGGCGATTACGGCGTGCGGGTCGGCAGCGACATTTCCGTGGATTTGGACAAGGTGCAGGCGCGCAAGCGCAGGGTGGTCGAAAGCTTTCGCAGCGGCAATCGCGATGGCTTAGAAGACGCAGACAACATTGAGTTGATCGACGGCGACGCGCGCTTTGTCGCTGCAGCGGAGAAGGGTGCGCAGAAAAATGGCACGCACGAGATCGAGGTCAAGCTCAACGCGGGCGGCACGCGACGGCTGCGCGCGGACAAGATTTTTATCAACGTGGGCGCACGGCCCAACTTTCCGCCAATTGACGGGCTGGGCGAGGCGATGAAAACGGGGCGCGTGCTCAACTCGACGACGATGATGGAGACCGAGGTGATTCCGTCGCACCTGCTGATTGTGGGCGGGGGCTACATCGGCGTGGAGTTTGGGCAGATGTTCCGCCGCTTTGGCAGCGAGGTAACGCTGATCCAGCGCGGCGAGCAGCTGCTTACGCGCGAGGATGCGGACGTGGCCGACGCCGTGGCCGAAATCCTGCGCGAGGACGGCATCGACGTGCGGCTCAACAGCGGGGCGCAGCGGGTATCTCAGAATGGGGATGGCGACCTCATACTGACCGTAAAAGACAAAGAGAGCGGGGAAGAGAGCGACCTTGTCGGCTCGCACTTGCTGGTTGCGGCCGGTCGACAGCCGAATACGGACACGTTGGGATTGGACGAGATCGGCATCGAGATGGACAGGCGCGGCCACGTTCAGGTCAACGATCAGTTGGAGACCAACATCGAGGGCATTTACGCGCTGGGCGACGTCAAGGGTGGGCCAGCGTTTACCCACATTTCCTACGACGACTTTCGCGTTGTCCGCACCAATTTGCTGGAGGAGGGAGACGCCTCGATCAACGGGCGGCTCGTGCCCTACACCGTTTTCATGGACCCGCAGCTGGGCCGCGTCGGCCTGAGCGAGCGCGAGGCGCACGAGCAGGGGCGCAGCGTTCGCGTCGCCAAGATGCCGATGAGCCGCGCGGCACGCGCCATCGAGGTGGACGAGACGCGCGGGCTGATGAAGGCCGTGGTCGACGCGGAGAGCGAGCAGATTCTGGGCGTGGCCGTGCTCGGCATCGAGGGCGGCGAGATCATGTCGCTGCTGCAGGTGGCGATGATGGGCAAGCTGCCCTACACGGCCCTGCGCGACGGCGTCTTCTCACACCCGACGCTGGCGGAGTCGCTGAATAATTTGTTTACGATGTGGCAGGGCGAGTAAAGCATTTAACGCAGGGAGCATTGCATCAAATCACGCTGGCTCTGAGATATTGAAACTGAAATTGTATTACCGTGCAAACCTGATAGAATAGCGTCATGGAATATGAATGGGACGAGGATAAAAACGCAGTCACTATTGCACGGCGTGGTATATCATTTGAATTTTCCGTTAGGGTTTTCGATGACGATGAAAGACAGACAGACCTTGATGAGCGGTTTGATTATGGAGAAAAGAGATACAGAACCTATGGGCGAATCGAAGATGAGTTGTACGTGGTAGCTCGTACACCCAGAGGTAAGAATACCACGCGAATTATCAGTGCGAGGCTGGCTAATCGACAAGAGCAGCGCGATTTTATTTTAAGAAAAGAGAAATAATTATGGGCAAAATCGTTACATACATCCCTGATCCAGATAATCCTGTTCGGCTGGCACCGGGGCAGTACGCCCGGCAGAAAAGGTTGATGGAGGAAGCAGGCGAGGCCTACTATGACGAAATCCCTGTAACCACCACCGAGGAATTTCAAAATGGCGATTGGTTTGGTGCAGAAGAAGAAGCGGCTCGCTATGCGGCGGCTTTGGACGAGACCGAAGCACAACGGGCAGAAATGCGCATCCAGCTTGCGCCGAGCGAAGCGGCCTATCTGCACAGCCGCGGCCCGGCTTTCCGGCAGCAGCTTGAATCTATGGTGAGAGCGCGCATTGTCGAAGCGCAGCAGAGCGAGCAGCGATCATAAATCGACCCTCGTCTGGTGAACCCGCGCTGGCTTCGGCGCGCTCAGCCACCGCTGGCATTGATTACAACGAACAACAGTTGTTGCCTAGTAGAATTTATCTGACAAGGCCTCACCTTTGTGCCTCTGGGCCTCCGCGTCAAAAACTAATTTCAAGAGGAAGTGTTTCATGAATGGCATTGCGGGCAAAAATGTCTTGATCACCGGGGCCAGCTCTGGCATTGGGCAGGCGACGGCGATTTACTTTGGCAAGCTGGGCGCAAACGTGGTGGTCAACTACTACAAGGGCGAGGAGAACGCGCGCGATACACAGCAGCGGATTTTGGACGGCGCCAAGGAAGCCGGGCAGGAGGTACGCGTGACCGTTGTGCAGGCGGATGTCTCCAAAGAGGAGGACGTGCAGCGGATGTTTGAGACGGCCATCGCCGAGCTGGGCGGGCTGGATTTTTTGATCAACAACGCCGGCATCAACAGCGCGGGCTCCGGGGGCGAAGCGCCTTCGCACGAACACGACATCGCCGACTTTGACCGCGTGATGAGCACCAACGCGCGCGGGGCCTTTCTCTGTGCGCGCGCGATGATTCGCCACCTGCTGGACGAAGAGAAAGCGGGCGCGATTGTCAATGTGAGCAGCGTCCACCAGCTGATTCCCAAGCCAGGCTACATCGGCTATTCGGCGAGCAAAGGGGCGATGCAGAATCTGACGCGCACGCTGGCGCTGGAGTATGCGGATCGCCAGATTCGCGTCAACGCCGTGGGGCCGGGTGCGATTGTGACGCCGATGAACGAGGCCTGGATCAACGATCCGGAAAAGCGCGAGCAGGTTGCCAGCCACATTCCGATGGGCCGCGCGGGCGAGGCCGACGAGATGGCCGCGGTAATTGCGTTTTTGTGTGCGGACGAGGCGTCGTACATCACCGGGCAGACGATTTTTGCCGATGGTGGGCTGACGCTCTTTGCGGACTTTCGGGAGAATTGGTCATCGTAGAACGCGGTCGTAGGGGCACGCCAGGGCGTGCCCCATGCGTATCAAGTAAGCGTAAAAAGACGAGTTGTGTGGGTAGATTACGCAAAACCCCCTTCCAGCCTCCCCCAACTTGGCAGACGAAGCCTCGGCTCCTCTCCCAAGTTGGGGAGGGCTGGGGTGGGGTAACCAGGCAATCCACCGGAGCGAGTTGTCTTTTCGATATTTTCACAACCTTACGTTGAGACGCATGGAGCATGGAATTCCGTGCCCCTACGACCGGCTACCCGCCCGTAATTCGCTTTAGCTGCTCCGCCTCCTCCTGCTCCAGCTCCCGCTCGATCTCCTCCACAATCTCGATATTGGCCCGCGACCGCAAAATCAGATAGCCCACCACGCCGGAGACGACCGACGCGACAAGAATCGCCAGCTTGGCCTCGGCCAGCAGCAGCGGATCGTCGAAGGCGAGGCTGGAGACAAAGAGCGACATGGTAAAGCCAATGCCGCCCAGCCAGGCCGCGCCGTACAGCTCCGGCCACTCCACGCGCGGCGGCAGGTCGGCCAGCCCCAGGCGCACGGTGAGGAAGCTAAAAAGGGTGATGCCAATTTGCTTGCCCAACACTAATCCCAGGAAGACACCAAAGCTCACGGGCTGCAGGGCGATGTCGCCGATCTGCACGCCCTCGAACGAGATGCCGGCGTTGGCGAGCGCAAAGAGCGGTAGAACGATAAAAGTCGTAAGCGGGTGCAGATCGTGCATTAGCCGCTGCAGCGGGGCCTGGGTGGAGCGGGCGGCTACCTGTAGCGCACGGGCGATGGCCTGCTGATCGTCCGTCTCCAGCACGTGGGCATCCGGCACGTTGATGCGCTCGATTTCGTTTAGCCGCTCGTGGCCCCAAGCCACAAATTCAACCGGATGCGCCCGCGATTTGGCGGGGATGACGAGCGCGATCAGCACGCCGGCAATTGTGGCGTGGATGCCCGATTCAAGAAAGGCCACCCACACGCCCAGCGCCAGCAGAATATAGATAAAGCCCGCCTGCACGCGAATCAGCGCACAAAACGTCAGCACGACAAAGAAAATGGCGGCAATCCCCAACCAAATCCACGCGATTTCCGAAGTGTAAAAAAAGGCGATCACCAGCACGGCGCCAATATCATCCGCAATGGCGAGCGCGGTGAGAAAAATTTTGAGCGTGTTGGGGATGCGGCTGCCGAGCAGCGCCAGCACGCCCAGCGCAAAGGCGATGTCCGTCGCCATGGGAATGCCCCAGCCGTTCGCCCCCTCGCGCCCGCCCAGCACGAGCAGGTAGATGGCCGCGGGCACGACCATGCCGCCCACCGCGGCCATGATCGGCAGGATGGCCTGTCGCACGGAGGAGAGTTCGCCCACGAGAAACTCGCGCTTGATCTCCAACCCCACCACGAAAAAGAAAAAAGCCATCAGCCCATCGTTGATCCAGTGCAGCAGCGATTCGGAAAACTCCACGCTGCCCAAGCTAAAGCCCAGCTCCAGCTCCCAAAAGGCAAAGTAGCTTTCCGCCAGCGGCGAATTGGCAAGCACGAGCGCCACAATCGTGGCGACGAGCAGCACGGCACTGCCGGACGTTTGTGCGTGGATGTACTCGGAGAGCCGCGCCCGCACCCGCCGCCGCAGCCGCATGAGCGTTCCGTAATCTAATTCCGTCTCTTCCAACAACAAATTGGCGTGCGATGACAAAGAAGCCTCCTCAATCGTCCTGACCTGTAAAAAACCTCAAGCGTGCTGTTGCTGATGCTCGCGCGGCTAATTTTACAACAGCTCGCGCAAAAACGGGGTCTCGCTTTCCTACAATTTGGGAACTTTCCATCCCGTCATTCCGTCCCAGGAAGGCTGGCTCCACTGCGCCAGCCTCATCCAGCCCGTTCAAAGCAAAGGGAAATCTCATGAAACGCACGCTCATTGTCTGTATCACCCTTGTGTTGATAGCGTTGGTTGGCTGTAGTCCAGCCTTTGAGTCTGCCTCCGTAGCAAGCGAGGACTCAGCGAGCGAGAACGTAGCCAACGAGGAGGTGGATAGCGAAAGCATGGCCAGCGATGCGCCGATGGCGGCGAGTGACGACGCGCTTGCTTCGCAAAGTGCTTCAATGGCGGTGGATGGCGCGGAGGCGGGCGAAGCTGCGGCGGCGAGCAGCGCGGGCGAGGGCACGCAAATCGACGCGGCGGACTTGCGCAACCGGCGCGTGATTCGGAACGCAAATCTATCGGTAGAGGTGGCGGATGTGGACGCGGCGCTCAACGCGGCGACGGCGCTGAGCACGCGCTTTGGCGGCTACGTGCTCTCCACGCAGACGTGGCAGGCCGGGCAGATGGGCGAGCAGACGGCGGCGCGGCTGCGCTTTGCCGTGCCGGTGGAGCAGTTTGAAGCAGCGCTGGAGGCCGCACGCGCGCTGGGCGACGCACAGCAGGAGACCGTCGGCAGCCAGGACGTGACCGCCGAATTTATCGATCTCGAAGCGCGCTTGACCAATCTGGAGGCAACGGCCACGCGCATTCGTGGTTTCTTAGACGAGGCGGAGAACGTCGAGGAGGCGCTGGCCGTCAACGGCGAGCTGTCGCACATCGAGGAGCAGATCGAGCAGACCAAGGGGCGGCTCAACGCGCTGATGCAGCAGACGGCCTTCTCCACCGTCGAAGTCGAACTGCTGCCGCTGCCCCCCGCCGCCGACCCGGCCGAGACGCTGCGCACCACGGCGCAGTGGACGCCCCTGCGTACAATCGACGATGCGCTCGGCGTGCTGGTGGAGGTGGCACAGGTGGGCTTGAACGCGTTGATTTGGCTGCTGATCGTGGGCGGGCCGCTGCTGCTCATGGGAGGCGCGTGCTTCTGGCTGATGCGTCGGCTCTGGCGCGCTGGCAGACGCGCCACCTCGTCGACTTCGCCGTGAGCAGAACGACAGCGCGCATCGAGCTAAAGTAAAGTCAAAACAAGTGGCGAATTTGTTCACCGCCGACTACCGCCGCTTATCGACGTAACGTCTAGTTTTATGGCGCGGCTTGGCGCGCAAGCTGCATCATAAAACTTGCCGAAACAAGCTTCCAAACAGCTCTGATCTTCAGAAAATAATGTGGCGTTTTACCTTCGTCAATTCAACGTATATTTCAGACGCACAAACTACGCTATTTGACGCTTCGCCCTACTCCTGATAGACTATCGAGCAGTAAAGTCATCTCGTCCTCTCATTGGCTCCAAAGATTCTTGTTCTCGACGTGACTTCACTTTAGTTTAACCGAAGCTTTAATTTAGCTTCTGCCTCCATCGACACAGTCTTGCTCTTGATATACTTAAAGTGCGTGCAGAACGAAAACAGGAGTTCGTAGCATAAGTGACGGTCACTGGTTCCTCAAACTCTTGTTCTCGACGTGACTTTACTTCAGTATAAACCGACTCAGGTAAAGCTGGGCCTTTTTTGTGAATACCCCCGCACAACAGCCGCGCCCCACCCATAGCCCCGCTGCTTCTTGGCATCGCCGCCACGCGCGACTCGTTAGCTTTTCTGCTTTTATTTGTCTACTCACGCTGCTGATAGCCAACGCAGCGGATTCTGTGCGCGCGCGCTCCATTATTCCCCCATCGCCGGTTCTGCCCGTCTCCAACACAGCGTCTAGTACCGCATTCAATTCGGTGGAGATGAATTTTGTCGGCGTATTGCCGTGGGAAGAGGTGCTGTCGTTTGCGACGCCCGCCAAGATCGAGGCGACGCCCGTTAGCACGCCGACTGCTGGAACGGTGGTCTACGGGGCGTTGGTACACGGCCCCCCCAGCAGCACGCCCGACGCAGCTGAGGCGCAACCTGCGCCTGCGCCGCAATCTGCTGCATGGCTCCCCCAGTGTGATGCCCAGAGTGATGCGCAGACGACAGCCGGTCGCGCATCGCCCGCCTCGATTGTCATTGGCGGGCTGGTTCCGTTGAGCGCGCCGGGGGCGGCGGCGCAGGGCGCAGAAATGCAGGCCGCACTTGAAGTGGCCGCGGTCAACATCAACCGGCTTGGCCACTTGCCCGTTCCCGTTGAAATTCGCGTGCGAGACACGCAGGGCACGGCGGCCCAGGCGCGGGCGGCGGCCCGCGAACTGATCGAGCAGGAGTGCGCCGTTGGCCTAGTGGGTATTTATCACGACGAGGTGGCGCTGGCCGTGGCCGAAGTGGCTCACGACCATGGCGTGCCGCTGATCGTGGCGCGCGCGGCCAGCGATGCGCTGCTCTCGCCGGAGCGCCCCGAAGTGTTCCGCATTGGCCCCAGCGTGGGCATGGTGCGTGCCGAGTACAGAGCGTGGCTCGCTTCCACGGTAGAAGCGCGGCGCAGCGAAAGCGAGGAAGGCAGCGCTCAGCCTCCACAGGCCCTGATCATCTCCACGCGGCACTCTGCTTTTAGCGGGCGCACCAATCTACTCGTCGGCTGGCTGGGCGAGATGGACGTAAAGGTTCACACGTTTGAGGTGGACGCTGGACAGGAAAGCTTTGAATCACTGGTCGCGCGCGTGATCACGCTGCCGCAGCGACCCCAACTCGTGTTGCTCAACGTGGATGGCCGCACGCTGCTGCCGCTGCACGCTGCGCTGATGAGCGCGGGCCTCGCGCCGCCGCACAGCACCACCGTCTCGGTCGGCGTTGATCCGCTGGAGCAAGGCATCTGGGAAGGCGGCAGCCGCATCCATGGTATAGTCACCTTCCACACCGGCCCCTGGCAGGCAACGGCCAATTCGTCCGCCGTGCAATTTGCCGGGGATTACTTTGCGCAGCTCGCCCAGCCTCAGGGCAATTCCCAAGCTGAGCAGCCGAACAATGGCCACCTGGACGGTTGGCCACCCGCCCACGCCTTTCAAAGCTACGACGCCCTTTGCCTGATGGCGGCAGCCATCGAACGGGCACAGTCGGTGGCGGGGCAGGCGCTGATCGACGCGCTGGAGGCCACCGATCTCGAACTGGCGTCGGGCCGCTACTTCTTTCCCGCTGCGCAAACCGGGACCGCAGAGCCATCGCCCCAAACCTATCACCAGTGGCCCAACTTTCCGCTGCACTTTATTCAACTTTCCGGAGGTGGGAACGAGGAGGTGACGGCGTCGATTGTGTGGCCGGCGTTGGCTCCACCTGCTTCCCAAGTGGCGGAAACGGGGCCCGTGGAAGAGTAAGCCACCGAGCGCTTCACCGCTGCGCCCGATAGCGCTTTGAGCGATTCACCAAACTGCTCAAAGCAGAAGAGGCATGGGGCGACGGTACACCGTCGCCCCATGCCTCTTCTGCCTTGGATTAGCGCAGCGGAGCCCTACTGCTCGCTAACCGTCACCTTCTCCATCTTATCACCCTGCTTGATCGAATCCACCACGTCCAGGCCGTTGACGACTTTGCCAAAGACGGTGTGCTTGCTGTCCAGGTGGGGCTGGGGCGAGTGGGCGATGAAGAACTGGCTGCCGTTGGTGTTGGGGCCAGCATTCGCCATCGAGAGCGAGCCGCGCTCGTGCACGAGCGGATTGCCGCGGGTTTCGTCCTCAAACTTGTAGCCGGGCCCGCCGCGACCGGTTCCCGTCGGGTCGCCGCCCTGGATGACAAAATCCGGGATCACGCGGTGAAACGTAACGCCGTCGTAGAAGCCTTCGCGAGAGAGAAAGACGAAGTTATTCACCGTCTTTGGCGCGTGCTCCGGGTATAGCTCCACCTCGATTGTGCCCTTGTTGGTCTCGATGGTGGCGAGGTAAGTTTTGTCCGTATCGATTTGCATTTCGGGGGGGCTGCTGTATTGCTGAGCCATAAAATTTCCTTTCGCTGAGTGCAGCGCGCCGCTGCCGTAATCAGCAGGGCGCACCGCACATTTGGTGTTCTACTGGTTATCTCCTTGTCGATTCTTCCCCTGGCGATCGGCGCTGGCTCGCGCTAATGACGGCTGCGTCTGCTGCCGACAACGGAGGGAAATCATCTAAATTTGCTTGACTATTATGCGCCGCGGAGGGCGCAGCGTCTGTAAGACCTTCCCCCTCCACCAGCCAGCGACCGCGCGTCTCCAGCAAATTGCGCACGGCGAGAATGTCGGTGGGGGTGCTGCGGGCGGCCATCACATAGCACAGCCCAGCGGGGATCAGAAAAATCTGAAAGACAGCCAATCCCCAGGCGTAGTTGAGCGGCGGTGCCAGCTGCACTTCCAGAAAGGCAAAGGTGACACCGGCCAAATAGTTGCCCAGCGACAGGCCAATGCCCCCCAGCAGCGCGCCGATGCCGATGATGGTGGCGCGATGCTCCGGCGGGTTGACTTCGGCAAAGAGCGCGGCGCGGTTGGGCGCATCGAGCGTGAGCAGTACCACGGAGACCAGCGCCAGCCCAAAGGCGAGCACCAGCGTGCCGTTGCTAAAGATGCCGATAAAGGTCTCGCCTACCGTTTGCAAAATACCAGCACCCGTGGCCTCGCCCGCCGCCGTCAGCGTGAGGCTGCGGATGGGCAGGAAGTACAGGGCAACCTGAAAGGGAATCGCGCCCAGCAGGCCAATGGCGCCGATCCAGGCGCGGGCGCGCAGGTTGCGGCGCTGCCAGCGATCGCCCAGCCAGCCGCCAAGCACGGCGCCGTAGACACCAACCTGGAAGATGAGCGAGATAAAGTTGCCCACCACCGTTGCCGTCTCCAGCCCGTAGCCCAGCGCTTCAATGCGCGCGATAAAGAGGCGGGGCAGCCAAATTTGCGCGCCCAGCCCCACCGTGACGACCAATCCCTGCAGCAGGAGCCAAACGTTGGTGCGCACGCGCAAAATGTCGCGCAGATCGCGGAAGTGGATGCGGTAAGTGTAGTCGTGGCCCGCGGCGATGGAGTCGGCAATTTGCGGCTCCATCTGCCCGCGGCGCGGCTCGTAGGCGAGCAAAAAGAGCAGTGCAAAGACAAAGCCCGCCCCGGCAATCACGGCAAAGGGCAAGCGCCAGTTGTACGCGCCAACTGTGCTGGCCAGAAAGGCCCCGCCCCCGCCCCCGCCCACCCCCTGCGAAACGCCCCACACGCTCAACATCAGCGCCCGCCGATTGGCCGACACAAGATCGGTGATCACGCTGTAGCCCACCACGCCAATCGCCGCAATGCCTATGGCCTTCACCGCCTGCGACAGGTAAACCTGCGTGTAGCTGGGGGCCAGCGCCGTCCACAGCGTGGCGCTGCTCCAGACGATCGTGCCGATCAGCAGCAGCCGTTTGCGGCTGCCGCGCGGCCCGCGGTCGCCGCCGTAGCCCCACGCCACGCTTGTGATGGCCACCACCAGAATGCTGGTCGCCGTCACCGCGCCGAGGGCGGCTTCGGTCACGTTCAGGCCGCGCGCCATCACGGCGTAGAGCGGCGGAAAGACGGTGCGCGCCGAGTTGTCCAGCGAGGCGAGCACGAGAAAGACCATCACCGTGTACAAGCGGTGTCGCCGCCCGCCCCACCAGGCAGGCAGATGAAATCGTCGGGGAAGAGTCACAGAGTTCTATGGAAGCGGTTGGGTCTAAATTTCAGAGATTGGTTCACGAAGGATACGAAGAGCACGAAGAAAAGCCTACATCCTCCTCCTTCGTGCTCTTCGTGTCCTTCATAGATAACTTCTTGCGCATCGACTACGAATCTGCTTGAGCAATTTCCGCCAGGAACGCCCGCGCAAGCGACAGGAAGGCATCCGGCTGATCTTCGTGGATGGCGTGGCCGCTGTTGGGAACAAATTCAAGGCGGCTTTGGCGGATGCGTGCGTCCAGGGCCTGCACGTCCGCCGGGGAATTGCCGACTTCCCCCGCGCCGTTGATCAGCAGCACGGGACACTCGATGCGGGCGGCTTCGTCCAGGCAAATGTTGCCGCCCGCTTTGTAGATTGCTTCCGCTGCGTGGACCCAGCCCTCGATCATCGGTGCGAACTGCTGTGCCCCGTGCTGGGTGATGATCTCCTCGCGCCACTCGGCACGCTGCCGCCAGTAGTCCCGCGCTGGGTCGGCGGGCAGCCAGACCTGCACGCTCTCGACCATCGGCTGCGAAATCACGCCGCAGACGCCCCAGGCAACGACGCCGCACACGAGCTCCGGCCGCTGGGCCGCCAGCAGCAGCGCGCTCTCGGCCCCGTCGCTAAAGCCAAGCACGGCGACGCGCTGGTCGTCCGGCAGATCGCCCTGCTGGCGCAGGTGGTCGAGCAGGGCAGCGGCGTCGCTGGCGTCACGCGCGTAGAAGTCGATGGGGAAATCGCGGGCGGGGGGCTGGCTTGCGCCGTAGCCGCGCAAATCCGGCGCGAGCAGCGGGTGCGCGCCAAAGGCCTCCAGCAGCGGGGCCATGTGGCTTCGCGCCGTGCCGGTGAAGCCGTGCAGCAGCAGCAGCGGCGGCTTGGCCTCGAAGGCCGGGTCGGCGTCGATTAGCCTGTGCGCTAGATTATGCAGGTAGGCGAAGCGCGCCCCGCCGGGCAGCGTTAGAGTTTCCTGGGAAAAGGTAGGCATGGCAACAAGCGATTCTGGAAGGAGAGGGCCAAGGCATAAAAGCTCAGCAACGGGCTGGATGGTAACAAGACCCATACTGTAGGGATTCTTCTTGTAAATAGCGACCCAATCTTCTAAACTGTATAACCGACCCAACAAATTTTATTGCGGGCACAGCCGCCCCGCGATTGTACCGCCACTTGGAGAGCCGAGGAAATTCGATGCAGGAGAAGATCAAAGAGACGATTGAAGCCGCGCTGGAGGATGCAACGGCTTACGTGCTGGACCCGATGCAGGACGGCCAGCACTTTGAATCAATTGTCGTCAGCCCGGCGTTTGAGGGCATGTCGCTGGTGAATCAGCACCGCGCGGTGATGAACGCGCTCAAGGCGGAGCTGGGCAGCAACACCGTGCACGCCCTAGCGCTCAAGACCTTTACGCCGGAGAAGTGGGCGCAGCAGCGCGGCCAGTACGAACACCTGATTGGAAATTAATCCTGGGGCAAAGCGCTGCTTTGCCCCATGCCCAGCAGCGGCTACAGTTTTTAGCACGACCGTCTTTGGCGGTCGATCATCAGGAGCGAAGCGGCGCTTCGCTTTACAAAGGAGAATCCAATGTCTGACCAAATGAAGCAGCAAATTCAGCAGGATGTGGAAAAGAACAAGGTAATGCTCTACATGAAGGGCGAAAAGGAGATGCCAATGTGCGGCTTCTCGATGCGCGTGGTGCAGATTTTGAATTCGCTTGACGCGCAGTATGAGACGCGTAACGTGCTGATGGATGACGATCTGCGCGAAAGCATTAAGGAATTTTCGGATTGGCCGACGATTCCGCAGCTTTACATTGAAGGCGAATTTGTTGGCGGTAGCGACATTGCAATGGAGATGTACCAGAGCGGCGAGCTGCGCAAGAAACTGGAAACGGCGGGTGCGGTAGAAGCGTAGCGCAGGATGGCCCAACAGCGTGGGGATTCGATGCTCCACTGTCTTTTTCATTTCCCTATTAGAAACTCGCGTTACGCAGTTAAGCGGCCGTTTTCGGCGGTACGGGCACGCCATGGCGTGCCCGTACCGCCCAGGTAGCGCGTAACATAAGTTAGAAAGCAAGCGTTGTCGATGAACTCTTCGCCAGTGAGCCCTGAGCCGGGCACAACGTGGCGCATCTTGGTCGTTGAGGATCACCCCATGATCCGGCAATCCTATGCAATGCTGCTGGAGCGCGAGGGGGATTTGGTTCTCTGCCAGGCGGTGCCCACGGCGAGCCAAGCGCTTGCTTGGCTCGCGCAGGCAGAAGAGCCGCCGGACCTCGTGCTGGTGGACGTTTCGCTGCCGGACGTAAACGGCATTGAACTTGTGCAGGCGCTCAGCACACAGTACCCCACGCTGTTTACGCTGATCGTTTCCGGCCACGACGAAGAGCTCTACGCACAGCGCGCGCTTGATGCCGGGGCGCGCGGCTACTTAAACAAAACCAAGCTCGCCGAAGCCATGATCAGCACCATTCGCCGCGTGCTGGCTGGCGAACGGATCATGCGCTAACTTCTGGGGAGATGCCATGTCTATCACAAGAATTATTATTTGGATTGTCGTCGCCGCCATTGCTGGCGCGCTGGGCCAGGTAATCGCCGGCTCGCGCGGTGGCCTGCTGATTTCGGTTGTTCTGGGCTTCTTTGGGGCTATTGTGGGTACGTGGTTGGCACAGCAGCTCAACCTGCCGGATATTTTAGTCGTCACCATCAACGGCGAATCCTTTCCCATTGTGTGGACGCTTATCGGCGCCACGATTCTGGCCGCGCTCTTTGGCGCGTTCACCCGCTCCAATCGCCGCCGCTACTAAATTTCGTCGATGGCTGTCTCTGCTTCTCGCCGCGGCCCTCCGCTTAATCTCTGCGTCTAATCTCTGTGCCTCGTTAAATTTTCTAGCCATGCCAAACTGCTCGACAGCTTTTCAAAGGAGCATCGGTCAAAAGCAGCTGGCAGCTAGATGTAATGCTGGCGATCTGCCGCCCCCAATTCATGCGCTCCACAACCGCCCCAGCCGCAATGATCAACAATGCGCCCAATCTTACCCGCGCCGCGGAGCTGCTGCGCCTTTATGGAAGATCGAGCAACGACTACTTCAAGCTGTGGCCGGACAAGCAGCACTTTTTCACCCCCTCCGGCAACGGCTTTGTCGCCTACGCCGTCAGCCAGCATACCCGGCCGACCACGGTGCTGGTGCTGGGCGATCCCGTTGCGCCCGAAGCGGAAATGGCCGAAACGCTGGCGCTATTTCTGGCCCACTGTCGACAGCGGGGCTGGCTGCCCATTTTTCACCAGGTGCTGCCGGACTTTCTCGACCTATACCGCGCCCAGAAATTTCGCGTCTTCAAAGCCAGCGAAGAGGCCGTTGTCGATCTGGAAAGCTTTACGCTGACCGGTAAAGCGGGCAAGTATCACCGCAAAGTCCTCAATGGAATGCGGGACGACGGCGTCTATGTGCGCTTCTTCGATGCCCCCGTGCCAGATGAAATCGTTGAACAGGCGCAGGCGGTTTCGGAGGCGTGGCTGGCCAACGGGCGGCGCGAGCGGCGCTTTATGATGGGCTACTTCACGCCCGATTACGCCCGCAATACGCCCCTGCTGGCCGCCTTTGACAGCAAGCGGGGCGACGGTGAATCCGCCGACGGCGTCATGCTCGGCTTTGTCAACCTCATCCCCTCCTACGCGCCCGAAACGGCCACGCTAGACATGATGCGCTTTCGCCCCGACGGGCCGCGCGCCATCATGGACTTTCTCTTTATCAAGCTCTTTGAGTACCAGCGCGAACAGGGCGCGCGCTACATCAGCCTCGGCGACGCGCCCATCGTTGAGCTGCTGCCGAACGAATCCGCCTCGCTGGAGGAAAAGGCCTTCTACCGGCTGACGCGCTACCTGGACAACTATTTCAACGCGGCGGGGTTGCGCAATTACAAGGAGAAGTTTCGCCCCACCTGGGAGCCGCGCTACCTCATCTACCGGCGCACGGTGGATTGGCCGCGCGTGCTGCGCGCCTACACCGAGCTGACGGAGTTTGAGGAGAATCGCCAGCCGCTGTGGGGCCGCGAACAGCGCCGCGAATTCCGCCGCATCACCGCCGCCGTCATCGGCGATATCCGTCGCACGCGTCGAGAACGCCGCCGCCCGCCAAACCCACTGCCCGATGCTTCTGCAGGCAAAGCGCCTTACAGCTGAGCCAACTCAACACCTGCAACACGCCACGAAGAAGACAGACTTTCAACCAGACAAAGGCTCGCTTTGCGGCTCTTACCCCTCTCTGCACCAGTAAATTTTGAAGAAAGCTTACTGTTTATCAATAATTGTGCAACAAAAACTGTAAGGCTTTTGTAACATTACGCCTTTGTCGCTGGTAGTATAATATGTATAGGGTGCAATATGACGAACGGCGCACGCTTTGCGCTCGGTTTTCCTGCGCCGGCGCTTCCCGACTGCTACGTTTACCTTGCTCTGTTGTAAAAGGTGCTTACTCCCCTGATGCCGTGCCATAAATAGTGCAGGCCAAAGCCTGCTCTTAGTACTACAACGAGATTTCGAGAAATTGAGCAGAATTAACGCGGAGACGCATAGATACAAAGCGTTGTTTGTCAACGGTGTTCTCTCCGCGTCCTTGCGTCTCCGCGTAAAAGTCTCGTTGTAGTATTAGGATAGCTCCAGTTATTTTTAGTGGAGCGTTTGCTATCTATCTGGTTCTCGCACAAGGCACGCCTATTCCTTCCTGCGACGGCAACTCAATCTAAAGAGACCGTAGCAAGGTGACCATGGCTTCGTATTCGCTTCTGCATACGAGGACATTGCTCACGTTTTGGTTGCGGTTGCTAAATGCAGCCCGCGAGCAGCAAAAGCGAAGGCAAATGATTTTGCACTCATAAACGGTAGCTCATTTACGCAAGTCCTGATTTCGCGACAATACCCCAAACATTCTTGGCGCAGACGCCGGAATGAAAAAATATATGAACATTCTACAAATCCATATTAGCGACGGCTCCAGCGGCGGCGGCGGCGGCGTTGCCATGCGGCGATTGCACAATGCGCTGCGCCAATCGGGCGTGGAGGCCGACATTCTTTGTCGCAAGGGCGATTTTGATTCGCCACACGTCCACCGACTACCGCGCCCGGGGAAGTTGGATCACACGCTGCGCCGCGTGACGAAACCCCTCGGCCTCAACGATATTCACCTGCTCAGTTCTTTTTCCGTCAAGCACACCGAGCTATACCGCAATGCCGATGTCCTGGATTTTCACGGCATCCACTCGCGCACGTTTTCCTACCTAGCGCTGCCTTATCTAACAGGCGAGAAACCCGCCCTCTTTACCCTCCACGACATCTGGGCGCTCACCGGCCACTGCACCGTTTCCTTCGAATGCCAGCGCTGGCAGACGGGCTGCGGCCGCTGCCCACACCTAAACGTTGAGCCCGCTGTGCAGCGCGATGCGACAAGGCTTGAATGGCTGCTCAAGAAGTGGTCTTACGCCAAGGCCAATCTCGCCTTTGTTGTCCCCAGCTATCATGTGATGGAGATGGCTCGGCAGAGCATCATCGGCGAGCATCCGCTCTACCTGATTCCCAACGGCGTGGATACAAACGTATTTTACCCTAGAAATCAAGAGGTTTGCCGTCGACAGTTAGGCATTCCCGCTGGCAAGCGCGTGCTGTTTACCGCCGCCCACCGGCTGAATCGCCATCGCAAAGGCGTGGATCTACTGACGAAAGCGCTGCGGGCCATGCCGGCCAGCCTGCGGGCAGAGACCGTGCTGTTGACCATGGGCCACGGCGGTGCAGGCTTGGCCGAAGCGGCCGAAATGGAGGCGGTAAACCTTGGCTATCTGAGCGATGAAGCCAGCAAGGCGGTGGCCTACGCCGCCGCCGATCTCTTTCTCTTTCCCACGCGGGCCGAAACGTTTGGCCTCGTCTCCATCGAAAGCCAGGCCTGTGGAACGCCGGTGGTCTCCTTCCGCGTTGGGGGCGTGCCCGACCACGTGCGCCCCGGCGAGACGGGTCTACTGGCCGAGCCGGAAGATGCGGAGGGCTTTGCCCAAGCGGTTGTTCAGCTATTGGAAGACGATGCGCTGCGCACGCAAATGCGGCAGCGCTGCCGCGAGATGGTGGTGCAGGAGTATGGCTTCCAACTGCTGCTCCAGCGCTATATCCGCGTCTATCGCCACCTCGCCTACCAAGACGAAATGCGAACGACGGACAGCGGCATCGTGCGCGTGGCTCCTTCAAACCAGGAGGCAGCCTATGCCAACTAAACGGTCCACACCCAACCCGTCCACGCCCAACCCGTCCACGTCCAACACGTCTACAGCCAATCTGCCCCTGCTCAACATTGCCGTGGTTGGCTGCGGGGCCATCGTGGAGCGGCAGCACCTGCCCAACCTGCTGCGGCGGGACGACTGCCGCGTGGTGGCGCTCGTCGAGCGCGAGGCCGAGCGGGCGCTGGCGCTGGCCGAGCGCTTCGACGTGCGCACCGTGCTCCACGATTACCGCGATTTGCCAGGCGTTGACAGCAAGATTGATGCCGCCATCATTGGCCTGCCCAACCACCTGCACGCCCCGGCGACCATCGCCCTGCTCGAAGCTGGCGTTCACGTGCTCGTCGAGAAGCCGATGGCGCTTACCGTGGCCGAATGCGACGCCATGATCGAAGTCGCCAAGCGGCGGGAGCGGGTGCTCGCCGTGGGCTTGATCCGCCGCTTTGGACGCGCCGGGCGCTTTGCTAAATGGGCCGTCGAAAGCGGGCTGCTCGGCCCCATCCAGTCGTTCGACATCCGCAACGGCTTTGTCTTCAACTGGGGCATTACCACCGATTTCTTCCTGCGCCGCGAGCTGGCGGGCGGCGGCGTCTTTATCGACTTGGGCGCGCACACGCTCGACCAACTGCTCTGGTGGCTGGGCGACGTGGAAAGCTTTACCTACCGCGACGACAGCTACAGCGTTAACGGCCCGAACGGTCAACAACGCTGGGGCGTCGAGGCCGACTGCGAGGCGTATATCACCATGCAGAGCGGCGCGACGGGCATCGTCGAGATGAGCCGCACGCGCGACCTGCGCAACACGGCCATTCTGCGCGGCGAACGGGCCGAGCTGGAGGTGCACCTGATGCGCAACGAGGTCACGCTGCGCTTTACCGAAAGCGGCGCCACCCTGCGCGGGCAGGCCGGGCTAAACCAATCCGCGTTGGAGCAGGTGGCGCTGGCCGAACAGAGCGCGAGCGATTTGGTGGTTGCCCAGCACGATGACTTTTTGGCTGCCGTGCGCGGCGAGCAGCCCACCGTCGTTTCGGGTAAGGAGGCACGCCGGTCGATGGCGCTGATCGAGGCCTGCTACGCCGCGCGCCGGCCGCTTGCCCTGCCCTGGGTGGACACGTCGACATTCGACAATTTGCTACAACAGCATTTACGACAACAGAAGGTGGCGGCATGATGCTTCAAGGTTCGCGCGTGCTCGTTACCGGCGGCAGCGGCTTTATTGGCGGGCGGCTGGTGGAGGCGCTGATGCTGGCCGAAGGGTTGGCGGGCACGGCCCCAGGTAACACAGAGGTGCGCGTGCTCGTCCGCGACGTACGACGGGCGGCGCGGCTGGGTCGCTTTCCGCTGGAAATTATAGCTGGCGACATCACCGACGAAGCCGCCGTGCGGCGCGCCGTGGAGGGCTGCGACTACGTCTTTCACTGCGCCCACCCCACGGGGATGGGCAAAAAGCAGATGGCCGCGGCGCTGAGCAGCACCCACCACATTTGCCAAGCCGCGCTGGATGCGGGCGTGCAGGGCTTTGTGCACCTCAGCTCGTTTGCCGTCTACGGCCCCACCCTAGACGGCGATCTGACCGAGCGCACGCCTCACCAGCCCTCCGATCACCCGTATACACAGGCCAAGCGCGCCACGGAAAAGCTGGTGCTGGACTATCATCAAAGCAAAGGGCTGCCCGCCGTTGTGCTTCAGCCGACAATTGTCTACGGTCCCTTCTGCAAGGCGTGGACGGACAAGCCCGTGGAGGATTTGCTGACGGGGCGCGTGCCGCTCGTCAACGGCGGCAGCGGCTGCGCCAACGCCGTCTACGTCGACGACGTGGTGCAGGCCATGCTGCTGGCGGCGGTGCGATCCGAGGCGCGCGGCGAGATTTACTTGATTTCAGGCGCGGCCCCCATTTCGTGGCGCGAATTTTACGGCGCGTTTGAGGCGGTGCTGGGCGTGGAGTCCACGGTCGAGGTGAGCGAGCAGAAATTAGCACAGATGCAGCAGTCGCGGGCGAAGCAGGCGGGCGCGAGCGCAGGGCTGCGTCAACTGCTGCGGCAGCCCGCGGTGCGATCAAGCGTGCTCAAGTCGCCGCCCGTGCGCCTGTCTGTGCAGATCGCCAAGCGGGTGCTGCCCCGGTCGCAGCGGCAGAAGCTGAAGACGCGTCTGCTGGGTCCCGGCCCGCAAACTCGACGGGGGGCAAAGTCAACCAGCCGACCTCGGTGCAGAAGCCGATTCACGTGCCCAACGAGACGCTGCTGGCGCTCTACTCCGCCCAGACAAACGTGCGCATCGACAAAGCGCGCGATCAGCTTGGCTACGCCCCACAGTTTGACTTGGCTCAGGGCATGGCGCTTACGGGGGGGTATATTCACTGGGCCAATTTGGCCTGATTCAGATGGGGCAACTACCTGGGTCAAATCATGCCCAGCGGCAAGTGTGCGACAGGAGAATGGTAGCGGCAAGCGCTCTCGGCACGCTTGTTTTCCTCCAACAAACTTTATATAAAGCGAGGGGCACGCGGCGGCGTGCCCCTCTTACGTTTCCGGAGACGAAACAGAGGTTCAAAAATTGCACTTGACACATTTCAAACAAGTTGTTAGTATTGAAATATCCACTCGTTGAAAACTAAACCGCCCTAATTCTCCCTAATTCTAACGTCAGTGTACGAGAGCCAAGCGGCACAGGTCGCTCTCTGCCAAAATCAATCGCTGCTTCACCCGCGCCGGGTGCAATTCTGCTCAATGCGCGCCGCTACCAGAAATCGGCAAAGACGCTGCGGCTGACATCTTCCAGCATTCCACTGTGCGTTCGCTTACTGTTCTGTTCAGCCCTTCACTGAAATCTACACAAAAGGGATTACCCTTTAACCCCGTTTACCAAAGCTGTATCCATTTAGGAGGAACCCCCCATGTTGCGCAGAAATTCGTTTTTTGGATCGACCCGCCTGCTTCCCCTTGTCTTAATGCTCGTCGCCCTGCTTGCGCTGAGCTGTAGCTCGCCGCCCGCACCGGAGGAGGCCGCGCCCGATGCAGCCGCCCCCGTCGAAGCCGATGCTGAAGACGCCGACGCCGAGGCCGCCCCCGCCGGTGACGACTACCAGGCCCAGCGCGAAGCGTGTACGCTGGAAAGCCCCTGCTGGCCCGAAATCGTGGAGTCTGTCCCGGCTTCATTCCAGGAAGCGCCGATGCTGGCGGACATGGTCACCGCTGGCGATTTGCCGCCCGTCGAGGAGCGCTTGCCCAGCGAACCGCTGGTGATCGAGCCCGCCGAGATGATCGGCCAGTACGGCGGCACGCTGCGCCGCGCCTTTACCGGCCCCGGTGACAGACAGAACGTCGAGCGCTGGAACAACGACTACGGCATCTTCTGGAACACCGGCGCCAGCGAGCTGCGGCCGCGCACGCTCCAGAGCTGGGAAGCCAACGAGGACGCCACGGAGTGGACCTTCCACATGCGCGAAGGGATCAAGTGGTCCGACGGCGATGACTTTACGGCCGACGACTACATCTTCTGGCGCGATCACATTCTGACCAACGAACTGTTGGTGCCCACGCCCGCCTGGTTTATGCAGTGGGGTGGGGAATTGGCCGAGTTCGAGAAGGTAGATGACTACACCTTTACGATTACCTTTGCCCAACCCTTCCCCTCCTGGCCGGAAACCATGGGCAGCGACACCGTCAACGGCCACTTCCATGGCGGGCGCACTGGGGGCGGCCTCTTTGCCCCCAGCCACTACCTGGAGCAGTTCCACCCGGATTTTATTGGGGAAGAGGAAGCCAACGCCCAGGCGGAGGAAGCGGGCTTTGAGAATTGGCATCTCTACTTCCTCAACCAGAACGATGCCGCCATGAATATGGATACGCCGGTGATGACGCCGTGGAAGCCGATCACGCGCATTGCCGACACCGAGTACGTGCTGGAGCGCAACCCCTTCTTCTGGGCCGTGGACACCGAAGGCAACCAGCTGCCCTACTTTGACCAGATTTCGCTGGAGCTGGTAGAGGAGCTGGAGGTGCTCAACCTGCGCGCAATTGCCGGCAACTACACCGTCCAGGGTCGCCACATCGATTTCTCCAAGCTGCCCGTGATCCGCGAAAACGAGGCCGACGGTGGCTACTTCGTCGACTTTTGGGGCAGCGGCACGCGCCAGCCCGCGAAGATCGCCTTTAGCCAGGATTGGAACGAAGACCCCGAAATTGGCGAGTTGCTGCGCTCGCTCGATTTCCGCAAAGCGCTCTCGCTGGCGATTGAGCGCGACGAAATCAACGAGACCTTCTTTTTGGGCGTAGGCACGGAATCGTCCTTCTGCCCCGCCGATACGCCGCCCTTCTTTAACAGCGACCGCTGGGACGAGGAGTTTGGCCGCTTCGCTCCGGATGAGGCCAACGAATTGCTGGACGGGCTGGGGCTGGACCAGCGCGATTCCGAAGGCTTCCGCCTGCTGCCCAGCGGCGAGCGGCTCGTTCTGCGCATCGACGCCGTCAGCGGCGCATTCCTGGATTACCCCAGCATCGCCGAGCGCGTCGCGCAGACGTGGGCTGAAACCGTTGGCGTGCAGATGACGGTGAACCCGGTGGAGCGCAGCCTGTGGATCGAGCGCACGGCGGCCAACGAGCCGATGATGAACATGTTTGAAACGGGCGACTGGAACCCGGCCGTTGCGCCACGCCTGCTGCCTAGCGACCGCTGGGCGCCGCTCGCCGCCGCCTGGGCCACCACGCCCAACCCCGACCCGGCGGAATACGACGGGCCGCAATGGATTAAGGATATGGTAGCGAAGCACTGGGAAGCCATTCAGGAGCCGGATGCGGATCGGCGTCTTGAACTCTACCTCGAAGGCACGGAGATCATGTGCGACAACCAGGCCCGGCTGGGTATCGTGGTAGACATCCCCGTCTATACCACGCTGATCAAGAACGACGTGCGCAACGTGCCCAAGCCGATGGAGTGGGTCGTCTACGCACAGACGCCGGGCAACGGCTATCCGGAGCAGTTCTTCGAGATGCAGGAATAAGTAGGCAAACACCGTGGGTGCGGCTTGCAGCCGCACGAAGATAGCCCGTCCCTTCACTTTAACTAGCCGAAGGGACGGGCAATGATTGCGCAGCTAAAAGCAGCGCCTACCAAGGAAAAGTACATGGCAGGCTATTTCACCAGACGCATCCTCTACGGACTGCTCACCATCTTCGCAGTCTCCATCCTCTCGTTTGTCATCATCCAGCTGCCGCCGGGCGATTACGTCACCTCCTACATTGCCTCGCTGGAGGCGCAGGGCGACGAAGTTTCCGCGGAGGAGGCGCAGGCGCTGCGCGAGTATTTTGGGCTGGGCGAGCCCGCCTACGTTCAATATGGGAAGTGGATGTGGCAGGTCATGCAGGGCAATTTTGGCATGTCCTTCCAGTATCGAATTCCCGTCAACGAAGTCATCGGCGAGCGGCTGCTGCTGACGGTGCTCTTGGCGCTGGGCAGCCTGATCTTTATCTGGATTGTGGCGATCCCGATTGGAATTCTGTCCGCCGTGCGCCAATATTCACTGCTGGATTACGTGGCAACCACCATCGGCTTTACCGGCCTGGCGATCCCAGATTTTCTCTTTGCGCTCGTGCTGATGTACGTGGCCTGGGACCAGTTCAACTTTAGCGTGGGCGGGCTCTTCTCCCAGGAATATGCCGCAGCCGCCTGGAGTATCGGCCGCGTGCTCGACCTGCTGCAGCACATGATCATCCCGATCATCGTGCTCGGCACGGCGGGCACGGCCTCGCTGATCCGCATCACCCGCGCCAATTTACTGGACGAATTGCGCAAGCCCTATGTCACCACCGCGCGCGCCAAGGGCATGAACGAGTGGCAGCTGATTCTTAAGTACCCCGTGCGCCTCGCCTTCAACCCCATCATCAGCATCACGGCCTACATCCTGCCCTTTCTCGTCTCCGGCAGCGTGATTGTCTCCGTGGTGCTCAGCCTGCCCACGCTGGGGCCGGTGCTGCTGCGCTCGCTGCTTTCGCAGGACATGTTCCTCGCTGGCGCCATCATCCTGCTGATCGGCGTGATGACGGTGATCGGCACGCTGCTGTCGGATATCCTGCTCGGCATTGTCGATCCGCGAGTACGGATGAGCTAACTGCTTTCCTCGCTAAACATGAGAGATTAGTAATGGGTAATTGGTGACTGGACGGCATCGAAAACAATCTAATATCCACGGAGACCGGATTGTAGAACGGGCCAACCAGTTACCTATCATTACCCATTACCAGTTACCATTTCTTTATGAGCACACCCATTGTCTCGCCGCGCAACGAACCGCGCGCCCCAGAAGAAGTAATCGCCCCAGAAGAATCGGTCGTTGAAGAAGGGCCGGTTGTCGAAGATCGGCTGAGCGTGGCGACCCAGCGCCAGCTGATGTGGTGGCGCTTCCAAAAGCACAAGATCGCTATGGTGGCGACCGTTGTTGTCGCCCTTTTTTACCTGACGACGATCTTTGCGGGCTTCCTCGCCATCGGCGATCCGGGCGAGGGGCGCTCGGCGCGCGCCGTCGTGCCGCCGCAGCCGATCTACCTCTTTGACAACGGCCAATTTCGGCTGCACACCTGCGGCATCGCGGGCGCGCGCGATGAGTACACGCTGCAAAAAACCTACGTACAGGATTGCTCCGTCAAGACCGATTTGGCTTTCTTCACCCGCGGCTTCGAGTACAAATTTCTGGGGCTGATCCCCAGCAGCCGCCACATTCTCGGCGTCGCCAACCCCGAAGCAGACCGCGCCGAAGAGACGATCTTCCTGCTCGGCACGGACGCCCAGGGGCGCGACCTCTACTCGCGCATCATCTACGGCACGCGCACCTCGATGACAATTGGGCTGCTCGGCGTGACGCTGAGCCTGGCGCTGGGCATTGTGCTGGGCGGCATTTCCGGCTTCTTTGGCGGCATCCTGGACAACATCATCCAGCGCGTAATCGAAATCATCCGCTCGATTCCCACGATTCCGCTGTGGATGGGCCTCGCCGCCGCGCTGCCGGCGGACTGGTCGATCTTGCAGCTCTATTTTGCCATCACCGTGATCGTCTCGCTCTTTGCGTGGACGGATTTGGCCCGCGTGGTGCGCGGTCGCTTCCTGGCCATGCGCGAGGAGGATTTTGTGACGGCGGCGCTCGTCTCCGGCGCGCGCTGGCAGGGCATCATCTTCCGCCACATGGTTCCCTCTTTCTACAGCCACCTGATCGCCTCGGCCACGCTCGCCATTCCCTTTATGATCATCAGCGAGACGGCGCTCAGCTTTCTCGGCCTCGGCCTGCGCCCGCCCGCCATCAGCTGGGGCGTGCTGCTCCAGGCCACCCAAAACGTACAGGCCATCGCGCTGACGCCGTGGCTAATGATTCCCGCCATTCCGGTGATCGTGGTGATCCTGGCGCTCAATTTCATGGGCGATGGATTGCGCGATGCGGCGGATCCGTACAGCTCGGTGGAGTAAATGACGAGGCAGAGCGAAGAAATCAGATGGTCGAGTGCGCTGCACGACGCAAAGCGTCATCACCAACCGGTCGCATCTGCGCCGTGCGTTGCGCTCACTGCCCGCGCAGCATTGAAGAGCGAATCGGTTGGTGGTGTTGGTTGGATTGTGAGTGCAATGCACGGCGCAAATGATGATTTGTCTGCAATGCGATCTCGCGCCGTGCAATGCACTCGGCGATCAGCGCACGTCTGCTACCTACGCAGGCAGAGCAATAGTCGTCGAACAGACACCAAAAATTTGTTGCACCCCAAGGAAAAACCATGTCGCCGCTCCCCCGATTTCGACCATCAAGCCTTTTAACGATCGGGCTATCCATCGTCCTGATCTTTACCGCCTGTAGCTCCCCGTCCGCACCAGAAGTGGTGACCGACGCCGACGCGGCGCAGACGAGCGAGGAGCCAGCCGGCGACGTCGCTGCCGACGCAGCCGCCGAGTCGACCTCCGCCAGCGACTACCAGGCCCAACGCGCCAGCTGCACCTTTGAGACGCCCTGCTGGCCCGAAATTGTCGAGACCGTGCCGGATTCGTTTAGCGAAGCGCCGATGCTGGCCGAAATGGTCGAAGCGGGCGAGCTGCCGCCGATCGCGGAGCGGCTGCCGACGGAGCCGCTGGTCATCGAGCCGGCGGAGATGACTGGCGAGTACGGCGGCACGTGGCGGCGGGCCTTTACCGGGCCGGGCGATCGCCAGAACATCGAGCGCATGAACAACGATTACCACCTCTTCTGGGACACGAGCGCCACGGAGCTTGTGCCGCGGCTGCTGCGCGCCTGGGAGGCCAACGAGGAGACAACCGTCTGGACCCATCACCTGCGCGAGGGCACGAAATGGTCCGACGGCGAGCCGCTGACCGCAGACGACTACCTCTTCTGGTATGAAAACATCCTGCTCAACGAGCTGCTGATTCCCTCGCTGCCCTGGTATATGCAGTGGGGTGGCGAGCCCGCCGTTTTGGAGAAGGTGGACGACTACACCTTTACCATCACCTTTGCCCAGCCCTTTCCCACTTGGCCGGAGACGCTAGCAACCGATACAGTGGGCGGTCATTTTATGCAGGGGGGCGTTGGGCTGGGATTGGTTGCGCCGCAGCACTACCTGGAGCAGTTTCACGCCGATGTGGTCGGCGAGGATGTAGCCAATGCGCTGGCCGAGGAGGCCGGTTTGGAGAATTGGCACCTGCACCTGCTGGCCAAAAACGACGCCCACATGAATCCTGAGCTGCCGGTGCTTGCGCAGTGGATGCCCGTCACCACGGTTGCCTCCACCGAATACGTGCTGGCGCGCAACCCCTTCTTTTGGGCCGTGGACAGCGAGGGCAATCAACTGCCCTATATTGATGAAGTTTCGATGGAGCTGGTGGAGGAACTGGAGGTGCTCAACCTGCGTGCGATTGCGGGCAACTACACCATGCAGGGTCGCCACATCGATTTCTCCAAGCTGCCGGTGATCCGCGAGAACGAGACCGAGGGCGACTACTTTGTCGACTTCTGGGTCAGCCGCACGCGTCACCAGGCCAAGATCGCCTTTAACCAGGACTGGAATGAAGACGAAGAAATCGCCGAATTCCTGCAAAGCCGGGACTTCCGCAAGGCGCTCTCAATTGCCATCGAGCGCGGCGAAATCAACGAGACCTTCTTCCTGGGCGCGGGCACGGAGGCCTCCTTCTGCCCCGCGGACACGCCGCCCTTCTTCACCTCCGATCGCTGGGACGAAGAGTTTGGTCAGTTCAATCCGGAGCAGGCCAACGAAATTCTCGATTCGCTCGGCCTCGATCAGCGAGACTCGGAAGGCTTTCGCCTACTGCCCAGCGGCGAGCGGCTCACCCTGCAAATCGACGCCGTCAGCGGCGCCTTTATCGACTACCCCAGCATGGCCGAGCGCGTGGGGCAAATGTGGGCGGATGTCGGCATTGACCTGAACGTGAACCCGGTGGAGCGCAGCCTGTGGACCGAGCGGCAGGAGGCGAACCAGCCCATGATGAGCATGTTCGCCACGGGCGACTGGAACCCCGAAGTTGCACCGCGGCTGCTGCCCTCGTCGCGTTGGGCCCCGCTGGCCGCCGCCTGGGCCGCGGAACCCAACCCCGACCCCGCCAACTACGACGGGCCGGAGTGGATCAAGGAGATGGTCGCCATCCACTGGCAGGCCAGCCAGGAGCCGGACCCGGCCACGCGCCGCCAGCTCTACATCGAGGGCACCGAAATCATGTGTGACAACCAGGCGCGGCTGGGCATGGTCGTCGGCGTGCCCGATCTCACGGTGATCGCCAAGAATAACTTGCGCAATATGCCCAAGCCACTGGAGCGCAACGTCTACGCGCAAACGCCCAGCCACGCCTACCCGGAGACGTGGTTTCTGGCGGGGGAGTAACCCCTCCCCAACCCTCCCCGCCGCGGGGAGGGAACCGTTGGCAGCGCTTGCCAGCTTGTCTCGATGCTGCCAACAAAGTTAACAGACCCCCTTCCCCCGCAGCGGGGGAAGGGCCGGGGATGGGGGTCTGAACGCAGTCAGCGAATTCACGAAAGAATCTCAATGGTTACTACCACACAAACAACTAGCGAGCGCCCCCTGCGCAGCCTTGCCGCCGAGCAAGTTGAGCCGCTGCTGCAGGTCAAAAACTTGCAGACCTACTTCTTCACCGACGAAGGGGTGGTGCAGGCCGTCGACGACGCCAGCTTTGACGTGCAGCCGGGCAAGACGCTGGGCATCGTGGGCGAGAGCGGCTGCGGCAAGAGCGTGGCGGCCAAATCGATCTTGCAGATTGTGGACAAGCCGGGGCGCAACGTCGGCGGCGAGATTTTGTATACCTACCCGGACGCCAGGGGCCAGCAGCGGCAGGTCGATCTGCTCTCGCTGCCCGCCGACAGCGGGGAGATGAAGGCGATCCGCGGCGGCGAAATCTCGATGATCTTCCAGGAGCCGATGACCTCCTTTAGCCCGGTGCATTCCATCGGCAACCAGATTACCGAGGCGATTCGGCTGCACACGAAGCTGGACGGACGCGAGGCGAGAGAGGCGGCGATCGAGTGGCTGACGCGCGTCGGCATCCCCAACCCCAGCAAGCGCATCGACGCCTATCCCTACAAGCTCAGCGGCGGGCAGTGCCAGCGCGCCATGATTGCGATGGCGCTCTCGACCAATCCGCGCATGTTGATTGCGGACGAGCCGACCACCGCGCTCGACGTGACAACCCAGGCCCAAATTCTCAACTTACTCCAGCGCCTGCAGGCCGAACAGGGCATGGCGATGATCTTCATCACCCACGATTTGGGCGTGATCGCCGAGGTAGCGGACGAGGTGGCGGTGATGTATCTGGGGCGCGTGGTCGAGCGCTCGCCGGTGGAGGAATTGTTCAACGATCCCAAGCATCCGTATACCAAAGCGCTGCTGACCTCCATCCCGCGCATCGACGCCAAGCCGCGCGAGCGCCTGCCCTCGATCACCGGCTCGATTCCGCACCCGCAGAACAAGCCGTCCGGCTGTCCTTTCCACCCCCGCTGCCCCGCGTTCATGCCCGGCATCTGCGACGCGAAGGAGCCGACGCTGACCAGCGTGGGCCGCGATCACGAAGCGAGCTGTTTCTTGTATCCGGGTTCGTAAGCGACCAAAGAGGTGATCCACGAAGGACACGAAGGTTCACGAAGGAAGAGATCAACACGCTTTTCTTCGTGCACTCCATGGCCTTCATGGGTTACGTTGAAGGGCATGAAGGTTTACGAAGAAAGAGGATCAACGCGCTTTTCTTCGTGTAACTTCGTATCCTTCGCGGATCAATTTCTTCCTTTTGAGACCTGCATTATGACTATTGCTGAAACGACCTCCATCCCCCAAAGCGGACTCCCGCAAGCCGACTCCATGGCCGACGATCTCGTGCTGCGCGTAAATAATCTGAAGAAATACTTCCCCGTCGAGAGCGGCTTTCTCAAGCGCAAGGTGGGCGAGGTGCGCGCGGTGGACGACGTGAGCTTTCAAATCAGAGAGGGCCAAACGGTCAGCCTCGTCGGCGAGAGCGGCTGCGGCAAGACGACCACCTCGCGCTGCATCGTGCGCGCCATGGAGCCGACGGGCGGCGAGATTTTGTACCGCACCCACGAGAACAAGGTGGTCGATCTGGCGCAGATGAACATGGCGGAAATTCGCCCGCTGCGTCAGGGGTTGCAGATGGTCTTTCAGGACCCGTACTCCTCGCTCAACCCGCGCATGACGATTTACGAAATCATCAGCGAGCCGCTGCGCGTCAATAAGATTGGCAACCGCAGCGAGCGCGAGGATCGCGTGGCCGATCTGCTCAAGCGCGTCGGCCTGCGCCCGGAGTACATGCAGCGCTTTCCCCACGCCTTTAGCGGCGGTCAACGCCAGCGCATCGGCATTGCGCGCGCGCTCTCGGCCAACCCGCGGCTGATTATCGCCGACGAGCCCGTCTCGGCGCTCGACGTTTCGGTGCAGGCCCAGGTGATCAACCTGATGATGGATTTGCAGGACGAGCTGGACCTGACCTACCTCTTCGTGGCCCACGATTTGAGCGTCGTCAATCAAATTAGCAACACGGTGCTGGTGATGTACGTCGGTCGCGTGGCGGAGGTGGGGCCGCCGCAGGTGCTCTTCACCGCGCCCAAACACCCCTACACCGCTGCCCTGCTTGCCTCGCTGCCCAACCCCGACCCCACCCAGCAGAGCGAGCGCGTGATCCCCAAGGGCGAAGTCGCCAACCCGGCCAATCCGCCGAGCGGCTGCTACTTTCACCCGCGCTGCCCCTTTGCCGAGCAGCGCTGCATCGACGAGACGCCGCTGCTGCGCCCCATTGGCCCCGATCAGTACGTGAGTTGCCACCGGGCGGAGGAGATCGAGCTGGTGGTGTAGGCCAAAAAATTTGATGCAATGAGGCGAGGCGTTGTCATTTTGCTCACACAGCGGTTGTGGGGCGACATTTAATAGAAAATCGTTTCGCGCCACCCCGAAAACACATCTCGTGGAGCCATGGTAACCTGTCATCCCCGCCGGGTACCCTCTGGGTGCGGGAATCCATGCAAGGCCAACAAGTCAGCGTTTCTCGCCGCAAGCAAGATGGCTAGCAGTTTGTCGGAGAGAAAGTTTTAGCTTGATTACAGCCTCGCTTCGGGCTGTTTTGACCGATTCTGGGCGCAAAATCAAGGCACTTTAGGCTGTGTTTACCCCTTGAAACCGTTCTCTCCGACAGTCTGCTAGTGACCATTAATTTCGTGAAGTCGGATCTGCTTTTGCCGCTTCGTCGATCACACATAGATTCCCGCCTTCGCGCAATGGCGTTAAGTTAGCGAGAAAGCGGCATCAGAAGCAGACTTTCTTGGTGCATTTGTGGAAGCGAAGCGCTTTGGCGATAGAGCGTTTGGGCCTGGGAACCGCACGCTGTTTGCGCACGGCGGTCGGTTTTTGCTGGAACAGGCGGGTCAACTTGTCCAAGAGCGCCTGCTCGTCCAGGTCGGGCTGGGTGAGTAACGCAACGACATGGTGTTTGAGGGCGTTGAAGGAGCTGGCATGATTGACCTGCAGCGGATGCTTGCTGAACTCAGAACGCGCTTGCAAGCGTGCTTGGGCTCGACCAATTAGCAGCGTTTCCAAGCCGGAGAGATAGATAGCGGCAAAGAAGTCCTGTTTGACTGACTCAACGGTTTTGCCCGTGAAATGCTCGAGTTGGAGTCTGTTTTTGAGCAGGTCATAGAAGGTCTCCGCGCCCCAGCGCAAGAAGTACAGCTGCTTGAAGTCGGCGGTTGGGTGCTCAACCTCATCCAGGAGCGAGGTGAGCAGCACTTCCATCTCGCCCGTCTCCAGCATGACCCGAACCAGACGAACGTGAATTTCTGGCGGTAGCGTTTGCGCTCGAATCTCTAGACTTTGATGGGCTGGCACAGAGATGGTCACAAGCTGACTATCCGGACCCTGCCCCCGAAACATCCGCCGCACGGCGCTGAAGGAGCTTCTGGGGCAGCGCACGACAAAGGCGCGCTGGCGCTGGCTCAGCGTTGCCAGTAGCCGATAGGCGGGATAGCCACGGTCGAAGAGCAGCAGGTCTTCTTGAGTGGTCTGCGCCAGATGCGCAATGGCCAGGTCGACCTCGTACGCAGCCGCCGCAGCCAACTGGCTATCGACCGCAATGTGATTGAGCACGTCATAGAGCACTGAACTCAGCGCAAAGGGGTAAATCTCTTTGACATACTGATTGGCGGCGTTGCCGCCAAACTCGGCCAGAATCGCTGCTTCTCGAGGCAGCTCTATCTTGGAGCCATCGACGGCCAGAAGCCGATACCCTTTGTAGCGCTTGTAGTCGCCGTCACCATAGCAGACCTCGACGATGGCCGCTCGGTTCAACTCGATGAAGACTTCGTGTCGCAGATGGCTGCGCGCTTGGGTAAAGGCACTGCTGCTCACCCCAACTTGACCCATCTTCTCAAACAACTCGTTGAGCACGTTTTGCATGGACTTGGCGCTCTTCTGGAGCAGAATTGCTAACACCAGCGGAAAGGTCAAGACCCTATCCCGACTGAAGTACTTCTGGGCCGTTCGATATCTCTCTTTCAATTCCCGGCTCCCAATCATCTCTCGGCTCTTTTGCACCGCTATATTCGCTTTGTTGTTCAATCGCTCTTTACCGTTTTTCTTGCCTATTTTATCATGCTTCCCCTTAACTTAACGCCATTGCGCGAAGGCGGGCATGACAAAGTCTAATCCCTTCGCCGAACTACGTTCTCCCGTTGGTCTCGCCAAGTGCCTTCATCCGCCAAAAGACGCTTCTCGTCCCCAGGTTGAACCGCATCTTTCCGCTGTACAAACTTGGTTATCTCCCCACGCGGCGCTACAATCCTCCCATGCTGCGCGACACTCTCTTCCTGCTCGAAAGCCTGAGCGCCACCTTTATTTTATGGCTCGGCCTCTACGTGCTCACGCGTGACCTGCCGCTGGGCAGAGAGAGCGGCTCAGCCATTACCTGGCAGCGACCGGCGCTGATCGCGGGCGCGGGCACGCTGCTGCTGGCGATCTACCTGCTCGGCATTACGATGGGCATCGTCGCTGAATCGGCGGCTGAATACCTGCGCTGGCAGCGCGCCACGTGGTGGACGGTTCCCGTTGCGTCGGCGCTCTTTATCTGGGCCATCTCGCTAACGCTGCCGCTGATTAACCCCGTATTGCCTATACGAAATACTCGTTGGCGTATGCTTTGGCGACGCATCGGGTTGCCGGTGATTTTTACGGTCGCGGGGCTGTTAGCACTCGGCGTTGCCAGCGGCTTGATCCTCGACACCGGCGGCATCGAGACGCGCGGCGACACGGTTCGCAGCTTCTATACGCCGATGCGCCCTCCCTTTAACTTTATCTTCAACGGCTTTGTGCTCGCCATGCTGCTGGGCGGCGCGCTGATTTTGCTCTGGCGCTACCTGCGCACGCCGCGTCGCTCGACCGAGCGTCGCCAGTGGCGGATGCTGGCCGCGGGGAGCCTCATCATCGTCGCGGGCGCGGCGACGAGCCTGCAGCTCTACCCGCTGCTGCTCCCCTTCGCTTTTGATATGCCCAAGCCGGTCGGCGACTATATCGTCGTGGCGGGCGCGGCGGTAATCAGCTACGGCATTGCCCGCCACAACGCGCTGCTGCACGAGCGCGTGCTCGAACACGACTTCTGGCACTCGCTCGCCAGCGTCGGCGTCACGGTGGCCGTGTACCAGACGCTTTTCCACACCTTTTACTGGGTGTTTGGCTACGCGGCGCAGGCCGCCGCCGTGCCGCTGCTCAGCTTCCTGGCCGTGATCACGCAGACGCCCTACAACTGGGAGGAGGCGCTGACGGACAGGCTGCTGCTGCCGCGCTGGGCCGTGGGCTACCGGCGGCGGCTGGGGCTCATGCGGCGTGATTTGCTCACCGCGCCCGAGCCGGAGCATGCGCTCGAAGCGGCGCAGGAGACCTTTGACGAGCTTGTGCGCGAGACGCAGCTGCACGAGCTGGAGACGATGGTCAAAAACGAGATCAACCACATCTTCCAGTACAGCCGCTTCGCCGACGATGAAGTGATGGCGCGGAGCAAGCTGCACGAGCTGGGTCTAGTTGCCAGCGCAACGAATGGCGAGCCGCAGACGGATCACCAGCGGGCGCAGTCGCTGCGGCGGCTGCTGGCGGCGCAGGTGGATGAACTTGTCGACAGCGGGACTCAGAATGCGGAGGAGGCGCGCATCGAGGCGGCGATTTTGCGCAAGAAGTACATCGAGGGCCTGTCGCGCACCGAAGTCGAGCGCCACCTGCTGGCGCAGCACGAGGTGGCGATCACGGGCGGGGCCTATTCGCGCGCGCTCAAGTCGGCGCGGGTGCGGTTGGCGCGGAAATTGCTGGAGGCGGAGGTTGGGGTAACTAATTCTCGGAGGTAGCGGGAGGGCGCGCCCTCCCGCTACCTCCGAGAAGGCACAGTCATTCACTCAAAGTGTGGATAAATGTTCGACCAATCCTCGACTCCTTTTTCGCTGAATTCCCACTCGATCAAATCTGCCTCCCACATCTTTTCAATCTCTTCCACACGCGAAATAAATTGTTCGTCCTCCGCTGTAAAACGGGTAAATTCCGCAAAGCTAACGCCATATTTCTTCTCGTAGTGTTACGTTTGCTCTGCAACTCCGCAATGTTCTCGGCAATTTCCGACACCGCGTAGCGCCGCAGCGCCACATGGGTCACGTCCTCCAGCCGCCCCAGTGGACTCAAGGCCGCGGCGTACTTGTCGTCAATGGTTACCGTTGTCATCTCGCTTCCCCTTCCATCGGCTACGTTGCCGAAGTGTACATCCAAAACGAATTAGCATCAAGCCTCACTCCACCAGCGCCAAAACAACATACTCCCCCACCACCCCATCCGCCAGCGCGACGGGCAGCAGCGCGCCAGTGCTGGCGTCGTATACTTTGGCGATCAGCGTGTACGCCTCAGCCTCGACCACCAGCCCCACGCGGTTGACGACCTCGTCCGCCGACTCCAATTCGCCTGGTACGCGATCGATTTGGGCCAGCAGCGCCCCGTCCGGCGAGAGCGCCTGCACTGAGACGCGCAGATTTTCCGGCGCGGCTTCCGCCCATCTCAACTCCACCAGCGCGTGATCTTCATCCCGGCCACGCCACGTTTGCGCGTGTGAAAGCGTCGCCGCGTCGCCAAACGCGGTTGGGGCATCGAGCGTTGACAGCGACGGGCCGTCGACGGGCAGCAGGTAGCGCAACGGCGCGCTGGTTGTCCACCCACTGCTGTGCGGACCAGAAGGCCCAGCGGTTGAGCCAGCGTTCAGTCGTGGAATTGGCAAAGTCGGGGATGGTGTTGTGAAGCACGAGCCAGGCGGCATCGTACTCGGAGAGCCAGCGTTCGAGCTGCGCGCGCGAGCCATCGTCCAGCGCGGGCTCGCGGCGCAGCCAGCCGACGTAGTCGTAACGCGGGGCGGCGTTCATCCACGCCCACGTGCGCGCGCTCAGATCATCAAGCGGCTCCAAATCGATGATGACCAAGTCGTCGGGGGCGGCGGCAGTTTCCAGGTAATCGAGCAGCGCCTGTGTGGTAGCGGCTTTGTCGATGGCCAGTTCGCTGCGCACGGCTTCAGCGCGGCGCGGATCGGCACCGCTGGCAAGCACCACGCCCACGGCGACGGCGCTCGTCAACAGCCCGGCGGCAACGGCTGCTGTCGGCGACGTCGACCGACGGCTGCGCAGCCCCGGCGCGCGCCAAAGCCGCCACCCAACCAGCAGCATCAGCGCCGCCAGCAAAATCACCCAAAGCAGTACCCAGCCGCCAAGCGCCCCAAAGCTGGGCTGGAGCCACGCCGGATCGGGCCGCTCGACGATGCGCGGCCAGTAGGTTCGCCACGCGGCGTGCTCGAGCTCCCAGATGCGCATGGGCAGCTTGATTTGGTTGACGGTGTCCAGCGCTTCTTCGCGCGTGAAGTGGGTGAGCACGCCGGGCAGCTGGATCACGATGGAGGTGGCGAGGACAAGGGCCACGCTGATTTGCCGCCAGACGGCAATCGTGCGGTCGCCCAGCCAGGCGAGGGCGGGCAGGGCGAGCATTACCAGCGCGGGGGCGGCGGGCATAATCATGCGCGGGCCCCAGGCCGCGCCGCCGCGCCAATCGAACCAGCGGGTGTAGAGCAGCAGCAGCACGACGACCATGCCGAGCGCCAGCAGCATGTCGGCGACTTGGCGGCTGCGTCGCCAGCGGAGCGCGCCGAAAGGAATCAGCCAGGTAAGCGGAATGAAGATCAGCAGGCTTTCACCGGGGCTGAGGAGCAGGCCGCGCAGACCCTCCAGCCAGGGCGTGTTGAAGAGTTCGTAGGGTTCCAGCGGAAAGGTGAGCGTGGTGCGGAAGCGAACGTAGTTGTAGGTGACTGTCAGGACTACGGCGAGGCCGAGCGGCCCGGCCAGGGCGATGGCCCAGCGGACGAGGGTGCGCGGGGAGAGCGCGTCGCGCCGCTCGCTGAAGGCGACGCAGATCAAGTAGAGGCCAATGGGCAGGGCGATCACGCCGTTGGAGGATTTGGCGAGGATGGTGAGGGCGAGGCCCGTGCTGAGGAGAACCCCCTCCCAGCCTCCCCCCTGGGGGGGGAGGGGCCGATGGCTCGTTGGGCGCGCGGTAGGGTTTGGATTGACAGGGGATTGTGACTCCACAGAAACAGCAACATTCTGGGCAACACCCAATCGGCCAACGAAGAAAGCTCCCTTCCCAAGCTGGGGAGGGCTGGGGAGGGGTTTTGGTCGCCGAAAGCGCACTGCCCCCAGAACCCCCTCCCAGCCTCCCCCCTGGGGGGGGAGGGGCCGTTCTAGGCGAGAGATAGTCAGGGGATTGTGAACAGAACCAAGTGGGCAACACCCAATGCCAACGAAGAATCAGCTCCCTCCCCAAGCTGGGGAGGGCTGGGGAGGGGTTCTTGCGGTCGCCGAAATCTTACCGCCCCCAGCAGCGTGAGGCACAAGCCCAGCGCCCCCAGCGGCTCGCTAAAAAACGTTTTGGCATAGGGCCAAAGCGGCGTGCCCAGCCCCAGCGCCAGCGTGCCGATGACGGCCGTGCGGCGTGGGTAGCCAAGCGCGCGCACCAGCAGAAAAAAGACGTAAGCCGCCAGCGCGGTGACGACGGCATTGGTGAGCAGGACGGTCTGCACGGGGCCGATGTCGACGCCAGCGCGCGCCAGCCACTGGCCGAGCGCAAAGAGCGGCACGCCCAGCAGCGCGATACCGAGGCTCTTCTTCGAGAACAGCTCGCCGCCCACGCCGCCAATATTTTGCGGCGGCACGTCGCGCTGGTTCCACTCCATCTGGTTGACGGTAAAGCCGTCCACCGTCAACCCGTCGCGCAGGATGCTCTCGGTCACGGTGAGCGCCGACTGCTCATCGACAGCGTAGGGCAGGCCGGAGTAGGTGAGGAGGTAGACGAGAAAGAGGGCAAAGGCGAGCCAGCGGGCCGTGCGGTGATCGGAGGGGGACATGGACAAGGGTGATGACAAAGGAGAGTCGGTCCACAAAGATACGAAGAGACACAAAGGAAGAGGGTAGGCAAGCAATTCTTCGTGCTGCTTCGTGCCCTTCGTGGATCAATCTTTGGACAGCCTAAATTTCATGCAGCACGGCCAGCAGTCGATCCGTCTGCTCCGGGCGACCGACCGAAATGCGGATGCAGTTTTCCAGGCGCGGCTTGCTGTAGTAGCGCACGAGCACGCCGTGTCGCTCCAGCGCCTGCTTGACTTCGGCCCCGCTGCGGCCCACCACGTCGCACAGAATAAAATTGGCCTGTGAGGGATAGGGGCGCAGGAAGGAAATTTCTCGCAGCGCGTCGAAAAGGCGGATGCGCTCCCGCTTGATGCGCTCGACGGTGTCGCGGATGTAGTCGGCGCGGCGCAGCGAGGCCAGCCCCGCCACCGACGCGGCCACGTTGACGTTGTAGGGCTGCTTAAACTTCCACAGGTGCGGCATCAGCCACGCTGGGCAAACTGCATAACCCAGCCGCAAGCCCGCGATTCCCGCCGCCTTGCTAAAGGTGCGCAGCACCACAAGATTATCATGCGCCACCACCCAGCTCGCGCGCGACGGGTGGTCCGCAAAGTCGACGTAGGCCTCGTCCAGCACGACCATCAGCGGCAGATCGAGCAGGCGGCGCAGGTCGGCGTCCGGCAGCCAGGTGCCGGAGGGGTTGTTGGGCGAAGTGAGGAACAACAGCTTGGGCGCAAGGGTGCTTGGGAGCAAAGGAGCCTTGCTATCTTGTACTCTTCCCTGCTCCCCTGCCCCCTTGCTCCCCTGCTCGATTAAGCCCTCCACGTCCACGCAAAAGTTATCGTCTCGCCACACGTCGACCACGCTCGCGCCCTGCAGCTTGGCATCAAAGCTGTACATGCCAAAGGTCGGCGGCGTGTTAAGGATCGCGTCGCCGGGCTGGAGGAAGAGGCGGCAGAGGTAGTCGAGCATCTCGTCCGCGCCATGGGTGGTCAAGATGTGTTCGGCGGGCACAACTCCATCTTCACTGACGTAGACGCTCAGCGCCGCGCGCAGCTCGCTCTGCTGCGGATCGGGGTAGATGTGGTAGTAGCTGTATTCCGCCAGCGCCTCGACCACGCCGGGCACGGGCCCATACGGATTCTCGTTCGCATCCAGCTTGACAATCCGCTCGGCGGGCAGGCCAAGCCGCTGGCTCAACACCTCGAAGGGCTGAATCGGCGTGTAGGATTCGAGGGCGGCGATGTGGGGGTTTAGCAGCCGACTGGGCTGAAAAGATTTCTGCATTTTACGATGATTGAAAGATTGAAGATTAAAGATTGGGTACCCAATCTTTAATCTCCAATCTTTAGTCTTTTCTCAACTGCCGCCGCGTGCGCCGTCAAGCCCTCCACTCTGGCCAGCACGCGCGCCGCCGACCCAATCTGCTCGAAGGCCCTCTCGTTCAGCCCGATCACGCTGACCAGCTTGACAAAGTCGTTGACGTTGACCGGGCTGGCAAAGCGGGCCGTGCCGCCGGTAGGCATCACGTGTGAGGGGCCGGCCACATAATCGCCCAGCACCTCGAAGCTGCGTTCGCCGAGGAAGATGCCGCCGGCGTGGCGCACCCGGTCGAGATGCTGCTCGGGATTTTCCACAAGCAGGCAGAGGTGCTCCGGCGCGTACTTGTTGGCGAGTTCAAACGCCTCATCCAGCGATTCAGTGATCACGAGGCCACTGCCGCGCGCGAGCGAGCCGACAATCGTCTCGGCGCGACCAAGCTCTTCCAGCTGGCTCAGCGCGGCGGCCCGCACCCGTTCCGCCAATTCCGCGCTCGGCGTCAGCAAAATCGCGCTGGCGAGCACGTCGTGCTCGGCCTGGGCCAGCAGGTCGGCGGCGGCGAGCTGAGGGTCGGCTTGGGCGTCGGCGATCACCAGCGTCTCGGTCGGCCCCGGCAGGCCGTCGATGCCGACCGTGCCAAAGACTTGGCGCTTGGCGAGCGTGGTAAAGAGGCTGCCCGGCCCGCAAATTTTGTCCACGCGAGAGATGGTCGCCGTGCCGTAGGCCAGCGCACCAATCGCCTGCGCCCCGCCGCCGAGATAGATTTCGTCCACGCCCGCGATGTCCGCCGCGACCAAAATTGCCGGGTGCGGCAGCCCCGTCTCGCGCCGCGGCGGCGTGATCACCACGAGCTGGGGCACGCCCGCCACGCGCGCGGGAATTGCCGTCATCAGCAGCGACGAGGGGAGCGGGGCGCTGCCGCCGGGAATATAGAGGCCGACGCGCTCGATGGGGCGCACGAGCTGGCCGAGCGTGCCCTCGTCGTCGCTGTGCTGCCAGGCGAGCGCGGGCTGCCGACGGTGGAAGCGCTCGATGCGCGTCGCCGCCAGTCCCATCGCCGCGACCACCTCGTCGCTCACCTCCGCATACGCCGCCTCAATCTGTGCCCGCTCGACCACGGGCCGCTCGATGTCGACGTGATCGAGCGTCTGCGTCCACTCGCGCAGGGCCGTATCGCCGCGCGTGCGCAAGTCCGCCAGGATGCGGCGCACCGCTTCATCTGGGTCGATGCGCTCGCCAAAGGTGCGCTCGATGCCGTCGAGCAGCGCCGTCGGCACGTCAAATTCGTCCCAGGCGCGGCGACGCAGGATGGTGTCGCGGGCGCTGGGGGCGTCGAGGATGGGGAGGAGGGTATTGCTTAGTGCGTATTGCTTATTGGTTTGTTCGTTAGTATTGTTGGTCGTATTCCCCACTAGTCGGTCAGAAGCCACCATCATAATCAACCCTCCCAGCAATAAGCAACAAGCACTAAGCACTACTTTGTCAACCGCTCCGCGCTATCAATCCGCCCCAGCACGACGAGAATATCCTCGGCCTCGATCTCGAAGCTGGAGCTGGGGCTGATAAACAACTCTTCCCCGCGGCGGATCGCCATGACGGTGAGGCTGTAGCGCTGGCGCAGGTTGGATTCGGCCAGCGACTTGCCCCACAGGCTCGACGGCGCGACCAGCTCGACCACGCCGACTTCGTCGCTGACTTCGAGATAGTCCACAAAGTGGCCCGCGGCCAGCTTGCGCGCCAGCCGCACGCCCGCCTCGTGCTCCGGCAGGATCACCTCGTGCGCGCCCACGCGCAGCAGGATTTCACGCTGTGTCGTCGTGCGCGCTTTGGCGATGATGCGCTTGATGCCCAGCCGCGTCAGCAGCACCGTCGTCAGGATGTTGCTCTCGAAGTCGGTGCCGATGCAGACGAGCGCCGTGTCAAAATTATCGACGCCGACCTGCTTGAGCGCGTCGATATTGGTGGCATCAAGCTGGACAACGTGGGGCAGCTGCGTGCTCATGGCCTGCACCTGCGCCATCTCGGCGTCGATGGCAAGCACGTTGTGGCCGTACTCGACGAGCGTCGTCGCCACCGAGGTACCGAAGCGGCCCAGGCCGATGATGACGTACTCTTCTTTGTGGCCTCGCCGCGTAAGGCGGGCAAAGGTGTCGCTGGATCGGGGTCGAGAATTAAGCATGATTAATTTGCATAGCGCATTGTGCAACTTTACTAATGGACATTATGTCGTAACTATTCAGCCTCACCCCCAGCCCCTCTCCACCGGTGGAGAGGGGAGTTTGATTCTTCGTTGACAAAGTGGCAATCGGTAGGCAATGAATTGCGTGCCTGGTTTACACAACGCGCTAAAGCGCGTTGAACGAAGGACCGCAGTGCGCTTCAGCGCACTTAGCAAACCAGGTGCTGAATTTACTCGTCGCCGACCGCCGCCGAGTTAATCCGACAATCTAGGTTCCGTTGACATTTGATTACTTGGCCCTCACCCCCGGCCCCTCTCCCATCCTGGGAGAGGGGAGCAGAAGGCTCCCTTCCCCCATGCGTAAGGGAAGGGTTGGGGATGGGGGCGCCGCGCACCACCCAGATTGGGGCTATCAGCGAAATGTCAACAGAACCTAATCTCTCTCCGTCAGCTGGTTGCGCAAATTGCGCAGCTTTAATCCAAACAGTATAACAACGAGTAACCTTTTGGGAAGCAACTGCGTTCGTTCCACAGGAAGCTCAGAAGCAGAGCAAGCGTCCTCGATAATTTCTCTGGTAAAACTCAGCGTACGCTTGGGCAGCTGATCCAGCTTGAACCACTGAACGTCTACAGATTCCCAGCTGTGGTTTGTTCCATCTCCGTCGACAACATGACCGGCATAAGCGTGAACACAGCTTGCTAATTGGGGACGGCTATACTCGCCGATATACCGATCGAGTTCGATTCTAAAGCCCGTCTCTTCCCACGCTTCTCGACGCGCCGCCTCTTCGGCCGTTTCACCCTCTTCGATGTGACCACCCGGCCCCACCCATACCCGGAAATCCTCGCGTTTAACCAGCAAAACTTCGGTGTAATCGTCGTTAAATACGATAATTTTTGAACCTTCTTTCGGCATCTTCGCCACCTGCTTTTCAAACGGGATAAAAGACAACGCTGTGGTCGACCAACTCGCCCTCAACGTAGCGGAAGCTGGCGGAGAAGAATTTGCCCTCGGCCAGCCAGCGCAGGAAGAGCTTGTCGCCGGCCCAGACGTTGAGAGCGAGCAGCTTGTCGTTGTCGATCCAGGCGAGCACGCCTTCGGACGAGTCGATCAGCTCGCCCGTAAACTGGGTCGCCGTGTAGACAAAGCCGTACCAGTCGTCTTCGCTCTCGCCCGCACCCACAAAGCCGGGGAAGGTCAGCAGCCCACGCAATTGCGGCTCAACGACATCCAGCCCCGTCTCCTCCTTCACCTCACGGATAATGCAGGCTTCGGGCGTCTCGCCCGGCTCGAGCTTACCGCCGGGTGCGTTCCATTTGCCCGCGTGCATGTCGTTGGCCTTTTTGATGCGGTGCAGCATCAGCGTTTTGTCATCGCGCTGGATATAGCAGAGGGTGCCGAGCTTGGTGGACATGGCTTGACTACTCCTACTCGTCCAGACGTGACTCAAAAATCTCGACAACCTCAGCAAAATCTTTTAGTGCCGGAGTGATGGCTTTGTGCAGCACAGCCAGATCGATTGTCTCGTACATGTGAACAATTACATTTCGCATCCCAGCCGCGTTCTGCAACCTGTCGGCTAATTCTTCTGAAATTAGTCCCTGTTCCGCCGCCAGGGCAAAGCCGCCACGGTAAGAATCGGGGGCCAGACCACGCTCGCGCAGCACGTGGAAGACGATGTCGCTGGCGACGGTCGCCAGCAATTCAAATAAGCGCTCGACTTCGTAATGATTTTCGCGCACATCCTCCAACGTTGCATCGTGATACGGCTCTAAATCCATCAGCAGAATACGCAGAAAATTCAGTTTGCGAATTAATACGTCACGCGCCATAGTGGGCCTTCCTGGCGCGAACGTTTTCGGCAAATTCTCGCAACTGCTCGCGCATGGCGCGGCGAAAGGGCAGGCTGTCGTTATACAAATGCCACAGCCGCGCCGCTTCAAGTGCCCACAAATCCGGCTCCGCCTCGAACATCACCTGCCCATCGCGCATAATTTCAAAGCCCAGCACTGGATTCAACCGTGGCATGACCATCACCAGATTGACCTCATTGTCGACCAAATCCGACAGCTCGCGCAGCCAGCGCAGCTCCGTGCGAAACTCCAGCGGCTCATTCGGCCACACGGCCAGATCGACATCGCTGTGCGCATGGGGGCGGCCCGTCGCCTGCGAGCCAAAGAGCACGCAGAGGCGAATGGGTCGCTGCGCGCACCAATCGCTTACCTGCGCCAGCAGGTCGGCATCTACCGTAGTCATTTCAACACCTCGGTCGCTTCGTCGATGCATCGCATATGAATCAGTGGTCACGCGCCGTGGAATTGATAACGCAAGGAGTTGTTGGTTGCCTCCAGATCAAAGGCTTCCGGGTCAAACTCGCCACCCGCCCACTCGGCATACATCTCGTGCTCCGGGTGATTTTCGTCAGCCATAATTGCTTGGAACGCCTCGTAGCCTCAGACGCCCCCGACATCCTCCGGCGGGCAGGCGCGCTTGCCCTTGATGCAGACGGGATAATCTGTCTCCGCTTCCACGGGCAGCACTTTCTCCACCAGCAAGTCGTGGTCCCAGCTATCGCCAAAATCATATTGATAGCGAAACTTGAACTTCTCACCCGCAACAATCTCCGACAGCGTCACCTTGCGCTCGTCGCGCACCTCTTGAAAGTAATCGGGATGCGGTTCGCCGTAGCTGACGCCCCCCACATCGAACTCGTGCAGGTGCGCATTGTACCAGCCCATGGCCGTTTGAATGACCTGGTGCAGGGCCGCGAGACTAAAGGTGTCCGGCATGAGCACGCGTCGCCAGATGGGCGGGCGCGCGCCGCGCAACGAGATGTTTATCTGGTAGATTTTGTTCGGTTCAGTGCGTTTGCGTTGGGCCATTGCTGCCTCCGGAAAATTCTATGCCGACAATTCTACCACGACGCTCGCTAACTTGACGGGTTGATGTAATACTGGTCGTGCTCGATCTCCTCCAGCGTCTCCAGCTTCAGCTCGTCGATGCGGATATTGGCGCTTTCGGCGTAGAAGCCGGTGCGCCCGCTGGAGAAGCGGCTGTCGGCCAGCGTCAGCATCACCTCGCCAAAGAGCGAGAGTTCAACGTACTGTTCGTAACTAATCAGGCAAAAGGGGTGAGCCCCTTCACGCGCCACGTAGTTGGCCGCCTGAATTTGCTCGTACTCAAACGCTTCCTCAAAGTTGCCGTCCGGTCGACAGCTCCACGAGCGAATCTGGGCAATCCCCTTTTGCAAATCCAGGCTGATGTAGTAGCCGTTGCCCTCTTCGTCCAGATGCAGCACCAGGCCACACTTGCCGCGCCCCTCCAAATGCAGCGTGCCGGACAGCCGAAAGCCGCTGTACTCGCCCTTTAGCATAAAGACTTCAAAGCCGCTTTTGCAGCCAAACCAGCAGGAGACGTCGTCGTTGTCGCCGTTGGCGTTGGGGTTGTCCAACAGCTGCTGCATTGGCATCAACTCGCGCGGGCCAACGCACTCCAGCACGAGATCGTCGAAGCCGCGGAACGAGCGCAGCTTTAGCTCGCCCTGTTCCGTCACCGCCAGCTCCTTGGGCGGCGCGAGCAGATGCCTCCCCGATGGGTTCATCCCCTCGAAGAAGAAATTCCAAACGACAAAATGATCCTCATTCCAGCAGACGCGCGCCGCATAGTTGCCCTGCGGCATCAGCACGTTGTCAGCGAAGTTGTAGTACGGGCCGTAAAAATCATCGGTGTACCAGTAGTGGACCTTAACGCCCTCGCGGATGGAGCCGATCAGGTAGTAGCGACCGTCGATCTTAATGGCGTTGGGCACCTCCACATCATCGTAGCGACCGGGGTGAAAGAGCGGCGGCTTAAACTCAAAGTTGTTCTCGGAGGCCTCATTTAACAGCGCCACGCAGCCGCGGCGGATAATTGGCCCCTCGTTGACGCGCGCCGCCACCAGCAAACAGCGGTGTTCCTCGTCCTGGAAATAGTAGGGGTCGCGGAAGCTTACCCAATGTCGCCCCTCGTCCAGGCCGGATTCGTAGTATTCGCCCTGGGCCGCCAGCGGATAGGCCTCCGCCTCGACCTTCTCCCAGCTGTACAAATCCGTGCTGTGCGCCATGCCCACGCGCTGGATGCGGCCGCGCTCGCCCATGCTCAACCCCGTGTAAAACATGCGCCACACGCCCGCCTCGTAGGGGCTGGGCGAAACGTGCATTGTCCACAGCATATCGTCGTCCCAGTGGCCGGGGTCGCCGATAAAGAGCGCATTTTTGACGCGCTGCCAGTTCAGCCCGTCGTCGCTAACGGCGTGCGCAATGTAGTCGTGGTTGGGCAGCACGAGGTGAAAGAGGTGAAAGGTCCCCTCATGCTTGATCACATCCACATCGCCGATTTCAAATTCGCGAAAGCCAAGTCCCGTATACATAACCCACTCAATTAACAATTTACCGTTGACCACTAACAATTTCTTCCAGCCGACCCACCACCTCTTCCTCCTCCATCCCCGTCGTCTCCACCACCACCGCATCGCCCGCCGCCCGCAGTGGCGCTAGCGCCCGCCCGCTGTCGACCGCGTCCCGCCGCTTAATATCGGCCAGCACCTCGTCAAAGTCGGCTGGCTTGCCGCGCGATTGCAGCTCTTTCAGCCGACGGCGGGCGCGCTCCACTGCCGTGGCGTCGAGGAAAATCTTAAGCGGCGCATTGGGCATCACCACTGTGCCAATATCGCGCCCGATCATCACAAGACCCGGCTGCTCGGCCTGGATATCGCCATCTTCGCCAGGCTGGAAACGCTCGCCGATGCGGCGCTGCTGCGCCGTCAGCGCCTCGCGCACGCGGGAATTCGCCGCCACGGCGGAGACATTTCGATCTACCCGCGGTTCGCGAATGGCCCACGTTGCATCGACCATGTTACCGTCCCGCCCCTCAATCAGCAGCGTGCTCTGGCGACCGTCGCCCTCGTCCGGTGCGGGCGGCTGCACGTCGATGCGCATCTGCTCGGCCAGCGCGCCCACGGCCTGCGCATCGTCCACGTCGAGATCGCGCTCTAGCGCGCCCAGCGTCACGGCGCGGTACATGATGCCCGTATCAAAAAAGAGGTAGCCCAGCCGCTGCGCCAGCGCATAGCCAACGGTGCTCTTGCCGGAGGCCGCGGGGCCGTCGATGGTGATAATCATGGGAAAGAAAATGGTGGGTGGCAAGTGGCAGTTGGGAAGCGCTGCCGACAGCGTTCTACCTGCCGCCGGCTACCGCCCTCGCTTTGTCGGATTCTGTCGCGGTCGCCGGTTGCTGCTCGGTCGCTTACCGCCCGATCGTTTACCACCGGGCCTGCCTCGCTTTGGTGCTTTTTTCTGGCTCACCATCTGCCGCAGGCTCGTCACTTCCGCCCGGGCGAGCGGGCGCGCTTGCCCAGGCGACAGATTGCCCAGCTCCAGCGAGCCAATGGCCCAACGGATCAGCCGCCGCGTCGGGTAGCCGACCTGGTTGGTCATGTGGCGAATCTGGCGTTTTTTGCCCTCGCGCAAAATCATCTTGAGCCAGACGCCTTTGGTGCGCCCTTCGTCGAGCTGTAGCTCACCCGGTAATTCGTCGGCAAAGTAGACGCGCGCCGGGGCCGTTACCGTGCCGTCGTTGAGCGTAACGCCCGTGCGCAGCTGCTCGATGGCGCGCATCGAAGGGCGCTCGTCCAGCAGGACAAAGTACGTTTTGGGATGCTCGTAGCGCGGGTGGGTGAGCTTGTGGGCCAGGTCGCCGTCGTTGGTGAGCAGGATCAGCCCCTCGCTGATCAAATCCAGCCGACCGACGGGAAAGATGCGCCCGGCCTCCAGGCGCATCTCCCGCGGCAGCAGATCGAGCACGGTGCGCCGGTCGCGCGCGTCGCCGCCAAAGTCGCTGAGCACGTCGGTCGGCTTGTAGAGCTTGATGTAGACGGGGGCGCTGTCGCCCGGCTTGGCGTTCTGCCCCGTGCGCAATACGCGCCCGTCGACTTCGATGGTCACCCGAGCCGGATCGACTTTTGTGCCCATCTCCGTCACCGTCTCGCCGTCCACGCGCACGCGCCCGTGCTCGATCAATTCCTCGCACTTGCGGCGGCTAGCCACGCCCGCAGCGGCCATTACTTTTTGTAGTCGTTCTTCAGCCATGGATTTCCTGCCGTTCCATCAAAATCTGCCAAAAGTTTGTGGGTCTTCATCAAAAACTGTCTCAGGTACACTTTCACGCGAAGACCCAAGTTTGCTTACCTATCTACTGCGCCGCGCGCACGTACAGTTCGCCGATGGAGCCATCCGGCAGCGGGTAGCTGGCGACGCGCCGAAAGTGCTGCGCCAGCGCGCTTTGCGGATCGCGGAGCGCTTCGTCCAGCGCTTGCCCATCGGCAAGCTGTCGCGCGTTGCCCAAATTGCGCGTTTTGGTCACGATAAATTCGCTGCGGGCAACTTGTTCATCGGTGCTGCGCGGCGCACCACGCGCCACCATGAGCACCTCCAGCGGCAGCTTCAGTTCGTTGATCGCGTACCAGAATGTCGCCTCCTCATAATGCGCCACCACGGGCAGCACAAGCACCTCCGCCGCCGGATCAGCACCGGGCGCAGCGGGCACACCGGCCAGCCGCTGCCCCATCTCCATCACCATCTCCTCCACCTGCCAATCTTCCGCGCGACCGGCCAGCGGCGCAGGCAGCGCTTCGCGGTAGAGACGGCTGGAAGCGGCGAGCAGCTGCGCCTCGACCGAATCGGGCAGCGGGCGCAGCAGCCCGCTGCTCGTCTGCACAAACAGCAGCAGGGCCAGCCCCACCAGCAGCCCCAGCAGCACCCGCCCCGCCCGCCGCTCAACGGTCGACCAGCCCAGGGCGGAGAGGAGCGCGACAGCAGGCAGCATGGGGCTGGTGTAGCGAATATCCTTAATCGAAATCGAAACAAAAATCAAGTACGGCGCAATGATCGAAATCAGCACGAGCTGCACGGGCCAGCGGTGCAGCGAGCCGCGCAGGCGGAACAGGGCCACCAAGCCGAGCAGCGCCAGCGGCAGCGTCACCTGCTCCAGGATGAAGCCACGTGTGTAATAGACCCAGGGCGACTTGCGCCACCACCGAGAGAGCACCTCCGCCGTGCTGCGCGTCGCGGCGGCGCTGCGCCCATCGCCCGTCCACCTATCGGCCCAGGTAATGGTTTCGCCAACCGGCCCGTTGCTCCAGCGCTGGAGGAAGCCCGTTAAATCGGCCAGGTGAAGCGCGTACCAGGGCAGCACGAGCAGCAGACCAAAGAGCAGCGTCGCCGCAACGTTGCGCGCGCGCCGTCGCCAGCTTGCTCGCGTTGTGCCGGGGCGCGGCCACAGCGCGCCGACCACCGCCAGCAGCAGCGGCGCAGCGAGACCGGCGGCAAAGGTCCACTTGGTCAACATACCAAGCGCCAAGGCTGCCCCCAGGGCCAGGCTGGGCCCCAGCTGCTCAAAGCGATGTGCGCGCAGCAGCAGCCAGAGGGCCAGCGCCGTCAGCGCCATCTGCGCCAGATCGAGCAGGTAGAAGCGCGACAGACCGTAGACGATGGGATAGAGCGAGAGCAGCAGCACGGCGACCAGGCCAACTTGCCTACCGCGGTTGCCATCGCCCAGCCGCTTGCCGATTTGGTAGGTGGCCCAGAAGAGCAGCCCTAGAAAGAGCAGCTGCGACGCCACCATCGCGTCCGCGGGCGCGAGGCCGGTGCGCTGGCTTAGAAAGAGCAGGGGCGCGCTTGTCCAGTAGACCAGCGGCGGATACGGATGCGGCGACAGCGCGCCCAGCAGGGCGTCGAGCGGCTGGCTGGCAAAGGGCTGCCGCGCCACGTGCAGCGCCCACACGGCGTGTCGCGCCGCATCAAAGGTGGGCGGGCGCGTATCCTGCCACAGCCAGCGAAGGTTGATCGCAGCGTGCAGCAGCCAGATCAGCGCGACCCCAGCTGCACAGCGATCGGTGCTCATCCGCTCTTTGCGCAGCCGTGTATTGGAGCGCTGCTTCGAATGCTGGCTTATGGGTTCCAGGCTATCTACCGCCATGCCAACTGCTCATCCTCAAGCGAAAAACATCGTGCAAATAATTAACAGCACGCCCGTCAGATCACATCCGAGCACTAATTTAATTCTTTGGAAATTCAGGGGGTTGTCTCGCTCTGGCTTCGACGGGCTCAGCCGCCGCTAGTCTAGCTCGTGTTGCGCAACCCTTCGAAATCCAAAGGAGCTCTTCAATTTTGCCGACCGCCAATCGAGCTGGTGCTGGACAGGCGCTCGTACAGTTCGCCGGTGGAGCCATCCGGCAGGTAAAACTGCGCGACGGGCACAAACTGTCTCCGCAAGGAGCTGCCTGGATCGCGGAGCGCAGCGGTCAGCGCTTCACCGCGGGCGCGCTGCCATCTTTTGCCCAGCTGACCGCTTTCGTCACAATAAAATTGCTTCTCGCAATTTGCTCTTCATCGCTTTGCGGCGTAAAGCGCGCCACGTTGATCACCTCGATGGGCAGCGCTTGCACCTCCACTGTATACCAGAAGACATCTGGTTCAAAATACGGGATCAGGGGCAGCACCAGCAGCGTCGCGGACGGGTCGCGCCGGGCAACCTCGCCTACGATTGAGTCAATCGGCCAAGCTTCGGCCTGGGGCAGGCTGGCGGAGCCAATCACATCGGCGAAGATTACATCCGGCAGCGCGACTGCCGCAGCGGCCCATTGGTTTGCTGGCGCGGCAACCGTCTTAAAGTTGAGCAAGGCGAACTGGGCGCCGCCCCAGGCCAGCATCAACGCGAGCAGGAGATGCAGCGCCCGATTGCGAATCTGCGACCAGCTCAGAAGCGTGATAATCGCCACACTTGGCAACATGCTGACGGTATAGCGGTAGCTGGTGATCGAGATGAGGCCGCAGGCCACATAGGGCCCAACAACGGAAGCAAGCGCCAGCGACAGGGCGTCGCTCTTTGCGCGGCCCGTGGCTATGGTTCGCAGTTCGTTCCACAACGTGCCGCGCAGATGCAACAGCGCCACCAAAAAGAGCAGCGCAAACGGGAGCAGTACCTGCCGCTTGATAAAGGAGCGTGCATAGTACACCCACGTTGAATCCCACAGCCACAGCCGCAGTTTGCCTTGGGGCGAAAGAAGCGCCACTTCGGCGGACGAAAGCATATCCGGTGGCCTGCGACCACCCCTGGCGGCGACTACCTGCGTGATGGAGCCGGAGGTTTGCGAATCAGCGAAGCGCAGTACATCCGCCGCGTGCAGCACATACCAGGGCAGGCCAATCAGCGCGCCGAGCGCTAGCGCCAGCAGAACGTGTCGCCAGCGACGCCGTCTCGCCTTGATGCGCCCGTTGGCGCTTTTATTGATGCTCTGCTGACGCTGCGGCCCCAGGGCAAGCCACATCGTTAGCAGCAGCGGCCCCGCAACGGCAGCGGCGAAGAGCCACTTGGTCAACACGCCCAGCCCCAGCGCCACTCCCACCGCCAGCGATGGCGCGAGCCGCTCAAAGCGCTGGGTACACAGCAGCAGCCAAACGGTCAATGCAGCCACAGCCGCCTGTGGCAAGTCGAGCAGGTAGATGCGCGATAGACCAAAGATGGCGGGAAAGAATGAGAGCAACGCCACCGCCAGCAGTGCAGCCCGCCGACTCATAAGCGCCGCGCCAATTTGATAGGTGGCGAAAAAAAGGAGGCCGAGAAAGAGCAGCTGGCTCAATAAAATTGTATCGATGTGTGGCCCACCAACGCGCACAAACGGTGCGGCCACCCAATAGACCAGCGGCGGATAGGGATAGGAGGCGAACAAGCCCGCCAGCGCCGCCAGCGGCTCGCTGCCAAAGGGCAGGTGTGCCATGCGGACTGTCCACGCCGCATTTTGGGCCGCATCAAAGGTGGGCGGGCGCGTGTCCTGCCGCAGCCAGCTGTAGTTGATAGCGGCGTGCAGCAGCCAAATCAGCGCGACCCCAGCTGCGTAGCCGCTCGTGCGCAGCCGAGATCGCGCCGCGCTCCACGCTGCTGCCCCTCGGCGCGCGGGCGTGGAATGCTTTGCGTACGCACGTGTGCCAGCTCTACCTTGCTCCATCATAAACGCTGTTTGCCAAGCTAACTGAACAGACCACTTTCGCGCCGATTGCCATTGGTGCTGGGAACAAGTCGCTCGTGCAGGCAGCATGCACGGGGCGACGATACCACAGTTTGCGGTCGCTCACCACTTGCGAAGTTTGCAGCTTAGTAATCAGCGCCGCATTGACGGCGCACCATCAATCTGTTGCACCGCCAAAGTCTGTGCGTACGTACAGGGCGGCGGCGTCGCCATCGGGCAGCGTGTACGTGCCGATCCGCCTCAGCTGCGCGCCCAGCTCGCTCGACGAATCCTGCACCGCGCCGGTGACGCGTTGCGCCTGCTGCACGCTCCAGTCCCGACCCTGGTAGCCCTCTTTGATGAGAAAATAATCGGCGTGCGCAATTTCTGCCTCGGCATCGACGGCTTTAGCGCCGGTAACGTGACGAATCTCGACCGGCAGTTGACGCGCCTCGACCGTGTAGCGAAAGGCTTCGGGCTCAAAATACGTGGTGTTGGGCACGACGAGCAGCGTGGCTTGCGGCGGCGCTGCCGTGTCGCCAATTGCCCGGAAGTGCTCCATGAGATCGTCCAGCACGGCGTCGATCTGCCACCCTTCGGGGCTTGGCCGGAGGCCGGTGTGCACCCACTCGGAATAAATCACCAGCGGCACGCCCGCCACCTCGCCCCCAATGCGCAGCGGCAGCACGGTGGCCGGTGGCGCCGGCCCCAGGCCAACCGTCTGCCCCGTAAACTGAAGCAGCGCGTAGAGCGCAATCACCGCCGCAAACGCCGCCAGCGCGCGTCGCCACCGGGGGCGCCGGGTGGCGAGATGGCTCCAGCCAAGCGCTGTCAGAATCGCCAGCGCGGGCAGGGAAGGCAGCGTGTAGCGCGGATTTTTATTGAGCGAAATGGAAAAGGCAATGTACGGCACGACAACCCAACTCAGCAGCAGCCACGTTTGCCAGCGCGCTCGGTGGAAGCGCAGCACAAGCAGCGAGCCCGCCAGCGCCAGCAGCGCGTACGGCAGAAGCAGCTGCTGATCAAGCAGGCGCAGCGCGTAATAGCGCCACGCCGCCCAGGATTGCCAGGAGGGATCGCCCTCCAGCGTGCCGTACAGATTGCTGGCCGTGCCGACAAAGCCGCGCAGCATGGCAAAGTTTGCCACGTACCAGGGCAGCCCCACCGCACAGCCGATCAGCGCCGCCAGCACCATGTTTTGCAGCCGCCGGGCGCGCTGTGCTGGCTCGGCGCTCGGCGGCGGCCAGAGCGCGCGCCAAACAATCAGCAGCAGCGGAAAGGCCAAGAACACGACAAAGGTCCACTTGGTCAACAGACCCAGCCCCAGCGACAGCCCCAGCAGCGCAGAGGGCCAGCGGCGCGAAAAGCACTCGGTGGCAAGCAGCGCCCACGCGGCCAGCGCGGTCATCGCCGCCAGCGGCATGTCGAGCAGATAGCTGCGCGACGAGCCCGCCACCATGGGGTAGAACGACACCAGCGCCGCGGCGGCCAGCCCCACCCAGCGCCCGCCAAAGCGCCGCCCAATCTCAAAGGTAGCCAAGTAGAGGGTCGCCAGAAAAACTAGGTTGCCCGCCAGAATCGCATCGAAGAGCCGACCGCCATCGTTTGCCTGGAGCCAGCGCGCGGGCAGCGAGTTGACGATGTAAACCCAGGGCGGATAGGGCCCCACGTGGGCGACGCCACGCAGCAGCTCGCCCGGCTCGCCAAGCGGCAGCCTGGCTACGTGCAGCGTAGCCAAGGCGTGGCCCGCGCTGTCAAACGTAGGGGGCCGCGAATCGCGCCAGAGCCAGAAAGCGTGGGCGGCCACGTTCAACAGCAGCAGCGCGACAAACAAGCCCCCAACCCACCGCGAGCGGTCGTTCTCTATTGCCCCAGCCGACGGTCGCAGCGCCGCGGGATAAGATTCAGTAAGCTTTGCCATACATTTTTCTCGCCAACGGCTCGCCCCTAGCAGTCCAATAAGTAGGCTTTGGCGGATAGGCAAGCAGGTCGCCAGCAGACTCTATCCCCTCAGCGTTGGTTCGCAGGCGTAGAGGCCTCGTAGCCCCTTCCCCTCTAGAGGGGAAGGGGTTGGGGATGGGGTCGGGGCGCGTCCGTCAAATCAACATGGCCGAAACATTAGCGCAAGACGAGGCGCTGTTCGCCAACTAGCCTGCCGTTCAAGCGCCACTCGAGGCGACCGACAACGTCCCCCGCCCGCCACGGTTGGCCGGGAGCGGGCGGCTGCACGTGGTGGTGGGGCCGTAAGCCAGCGCTGCCCCAGCGGCGAACCAGCGTCTGCGGCCCCTCGCCCTCCACACTCAAATACCACAGCCTCGTCTGATTTTCATCCGCCTCATTTTCACCTTGAGCTAGTCTATCACCAACCTCTTCGTCTGCCACATCTGTGCGGGAGAACGGAGCACGGGAGAACAGAGAGCCGAGCATCATGCGCGCTGCTCCCAATCTGCTCACCGTTCCCTGCTCAGCGGTTACCGGCGACGGAGCCCGTTCGATCAACCGATTTAGGGCGGGCAGCGTGCTGCCGCCCGTCCAGCGGTAGTTGAGCTGGTAGAGGTCGTGCAGCGCGCGCGCATCCGCGTAGCGATCGCTGCTGCCCAGGATGATAATCAGGATAGGGTGGCCGTCGCGCTCGATCTGAGCGATGAGGCACTCGCCAGCGGCGGGCGTCGTGCCGGTTTTGATGCCGGTTGCGCCCGCATATGTCTCAAGCAGCTGGTTTGTGCTTTGCAGCGGATAGCCGTCGACGGTCGTTTCCGCGGTGGCGACGATTTCACGAAAGAGCGGGTAATCAAGATTGGCCAGAGTCAACGCAAGCAGATCGCGCGCGCTCGACATGTGACTATCCGCATCCAGGCCGTGGGGGTTTTGAAAGTTGGTCTCGGCGAGGCCCAGCGCCGCGGCACGCTGGTTCATCTGCGCCACGAATGCGTCGGTCGATCCCGCCACGTGTCGCGCCAGCGCCGTGGCCGCGTCGTTGCCGCTGGCAATCAGCAGCCCCCACAGCAGCGTCTCCACCGTCACCTGATCGCCCGCTGCCAAGCCCATGCTGGCGTCGCCGATCAGGTCGCTCTCCTGCACGGTGACCATCTGATCCAGGTTACCCGCCTCCAGGGTGAGCAACGCCGTCATCAGCTTGGTCAAGCTGGCCGGTGGCAGCGCGACGTCGCTGTTGCGCTCATAGAGCATCCGCCCCGCGTCGATGTCGTAGACGAGCAGCGCCTCGGCGCTCACCTCCGGCAGCGTGCGCGCGTCGACGATCTGTTGGAGATCGCCCACGTCCAGCCGCTGCGTGGGCGCAATCGGTCGGTCGACGAGCGTGGGGCCGCCGAACCCACAGAGGAAAGTGGCGGCAAAGAGCAAAGCGAAAGCAAGGGTTTTACGAGGCACGGGTTGAAATTACTGTGGAACTAAATCAGATTGACTATCGTCTCAGCAACAATTGTAGCATCTAGCACTAACTGTAGCGAAACGAGGCGGGTTATGCGTAAATGGTTAAAACTAGCGCTTGTGATTGGCTTGGTAGGCATGGGATTATGCACAAAAACGCAAGATGCAACGGCGGCTTGTGCGGCACCAACGTTGGGCGCTGAGCTAGATGCCAATCAATACGTTGTCTCAATCTACCGCATTCCATCATCGCTGGCGCGCAAGGCTGGTGTAAAAGAGGGGGATAAAATCTTATCGCTTCTGGACGCGGAGTTGACAGAGGAGAATGTTAGTCAAATCGACGATACCATTGACGAATGGGTACGCTACGCACGTGAAGATGATGCTTCGTTGCTAGTTCAGCGAAATGACCGAATGCTTCTACTGATGGCAAGAGATTGGCCAGGGGAATGCAATGATCAACAAGCGCCACCTCTCGCCCCCATTGTTTTTGAAGTGGCTATATTCTTATGCGGTTTCATAGCGCTCACAGGTGTATTGTTCTACACCTCGCGACGTCGATCAACACCTTGAGCACGCCCCGTTGACCGGCGTGTTCCAGCGCCTCGACCGCCCGCTCAAGCGGATAGCGCGCGTGAATTAACGCAGCCGTCTCCACCGCCCCATCGCGCAGCAGACGCAACGCCGGGGCAAAGGGCCCACAGCGGCTGCCCACCAGCGTGATCTCGTCGACGACGAGGCCGCTGGCGTCAAAGCGGGGCAAATCGCTGGCAAAGGTGCTTTTGAGCACAAGCGTGCCGCCGGGGCGCACCAACCGCCGCGCGCTGTCAAAGCCATTGGGCGATCCCGTCACCTCGACGACGACATCGGCTTGGCCGAGCGCGTCGAGCGCATTGGGCGCGGCATCCCGCGGGGCCTGGTGGGTGGCGATGGCGCGCTTGGCAAGGATGGCGAGCTTGTCGGCGCTGCGGCCCACGACGGTGAGATCGCAGCCCGTGCGGGCCAGCGCCTGCGCCACGAGCAGGCCAAGACGACCGTCGCCGAGCTGAATGACGCGCGTGCTGGGGGCAAGGTGGACCTGCTCCAGAATTTGCAGCGCGGCGGCAAGCGGCTCGGCGAAGACGGCCTGTTCGTCGCTCACCTCGTCCGACACGCGGTGGAGGTTGGCGAGCGGGGCAGTAATCAATTCGGCAAATGCGCCGTCGCGGTTGATGATGCCGAGCGTTTGGCGCTGGGGGCAGTGCTTGCCTAGACCACGCGCGCACAGGTCGCACGCATTGCAGCCGATGTTAATGTCGCTGACCACCCGTCGCCCCATCCACACAGCCGAATCGGTCGACGACGCGGCAGCGTCACCCAGCGCCACCACCTCGCCCACAAATTCGTGGCCGAGCACGCCGCGGAAGCCGCCTTTGTAGCCGCGCGTCAGTTCGAGATCGGTGGCGCAAATACCGGCGAGACGAACGCGGATCAGCGCTTCGTGGGGGGCGGGCTGGGGCGTGGGGCAGTCGTCGCGGAGGAGGGGGCCGTCGTCGGCGAGGGTGAGGGCGCGCATGGGGGTGAACTTAAAAAACCCTCGTCCCGACGCAGAGCGTCGGGATGCCTGCCGGACGCTCTGCGTCGCTGGATAATTTACGACGCTTCTTCGTCTGTTTATACGGCGACGCAGAGCGTCGAAGAGTGCATCCCGACGCGGAGCGTCGGGACGAGCAAGACGGTCGCGTTTACCGCGAAGCCGTGGCGACGCGACCGCTGGGGGCGGCTTTACTTTCGCGGTTGCGGCCCAGAAGCGAGCCCTCTTCCCAGGCAACGAGAATCGGCGTGGCGTTGAAAAGTGACGAGTACGTACCGGAAATGAGGCCGACAATTAGCGTGGCCATAAACTGGCGCAGGGTGGCCCCGCCCAGCACCAGAATCGCCACCAGCACCAGCAGCGACGTCACCTGAGTGGCGATGGAGCGCTGGGCCGTTTCGACGATGCTGCGGTTGGCCACGGTGGCAAAGCTTTCCGAGCGATAGCGGCGCAGGTTCTCGCGAATGCGGTCAAAAACCACGATGGTGTCGTTGACGCTAAAGCCGATTACGGTGAGAATCGCAGTCAGGAAGAGCGCATCGATTTCCCAGCCGGCGATAAAGTACATGATAGTCAGAAATGAGATGGTGACCAGCACGTCGTGCAGCAGAGCGATAACGGCGCTTGTGCCGTAGCGGATGGGGTGGGCCACCTGTGAAAAGGCCACGGCGATGTAGACCAAGATCAGCAGCGAGGCCACGAGCACGGCGACTACCGCCGCGCGGCTGACTTCCGTACCGATGGCCGGGCCGATGCTGCGGTAGGAGCGCTCGGTAAACTCGCCGTACTGGGCGGCGATCTGCGCCTCCAGCGCCTCTTTGGCGGGGATGTCGATGCTCTCAAACTTGATTTGCACCGTCTGGTCGTCCTCCACGTTAAAGGCGGTGGCCCCGCTGTAGCCCGCATCGACAAAGACCTGGCGCACTTCGGTGGGCACAACGTCCTCCTGGAAGCGGATTTCCCAGAGCGTGCCGCCGGTAAAGTCGATGCTCACGGGCAGCGGCGAACCGGTGGTCGCCAGGAAATAGGTCATCAATACAAGGCCCGGCAGGATAAAGATCAGCGAGATGGTGAACCAAAGGCCGCGACGTTCAACAAAGTTGTACATGAAAACTCCAGAGAGAATTTACGATTTTGGATCGACGATTTACAATGGAGCGCCCCCATCCTCGGCCCTTCCCCCACGTGTGGGGGAAGGGAGCCTTCTGCTCCCCTCTCCCATCCTGGGAGAGGGGCTGGCGACGAGGGCTTCACGTTAGTAAACTTAAATCGTCAATCCAAAATCTGAAATCGTTAGTAGCCGAGCAGGCCGGGCGCCTCGCGCAGGGAGCGGCCACCGGTGGCGAGAAAGACGCGCATAAAGGTGCGCGTGACAAAGACGGCAGTAAACATCGAGAGCAAAACGCCAATCGCCAGCGTGACGGCAAAGCCCTGCACGATGCTCGCGCCAAACTGATTGCCAAACCAGAACAACACGGCACACGAAATCAGCGTCGACAGGTTGCCGTCGCGGATGGCGGGCCAGGCGCGGCTAAAGCCCGCCTCGACGGCGGCGCGGATCGAGCGCCCGCCGCGCAGCTCCTCCTTCATGCGCTCAAAAATCAGGATGTTGGCGTCCACCGCCATGCCGATGGAGAGGATAAAGCCCGCAATGCCCGCCAGCGTCAGCGTGACGGGGATGAGCTTGAAGATGGCGACGTTAAAGGCGATGTAGAAGATCAGCGCCACGCTGGCCAGCAGGCCGGGCAGGCGGTAGATCAGCAGCATAAAGAGCAGCACGCCGATCATGCCGAGGATGCCGGCGACGAGGCTGCTGCGCACCGATTCCTGGCCCAGGCTGGCGCCAATCGTACGCACTTCCTCCACGCTCAGCGGCACGGGCAGCGAGCCATAACGCAGCTGCAGGGCCAGTGAATCGGCCTCTTCAGCGGTAAATTGACCGGTAATCTGGCCCTCATTGCTAATAATGCCGTTGATCGTAGGGTTGGAAAGCACGTACCCATCCAGCACGATGGCCATGTGCTGGTTGATGTTGGCGCTCGTAAAGGCCTGAAACTCCTGGGCGCCCGCGCCTGTCGTTGTAAAAGCAATCTCCGGCTGACCCAGTTGACCCGCAATCACCTGCGCCGTATCAATCACGTCGCCCGTCATGGCCGTTTCGAAGATGCGCTCCGGGTACGGCACAATCACCGTGCTGGGGTCGATCTCGCCCGCCTCGATTTGCGCCTGCACGCGCGCCGCCGCATCGGGTCGGCTCTCGGTGTTGATGACCATGCCCTCGCCCAACTCTGGCCCACCCTGAATAAACTCCAGCTGCCCAGTCGAGCGAATGGTCTGCACCGCCTGATCGGGGTTATCGACGCCGGGCAACTCGACGATCAGCCGGTCGCCGCCCTGCTGCTGCACCACGGCCTCGGAAACGCCCAGCCCGTTGACGCGGTTCTCGACGATCAGCTGCGCCGTGTCCATATCGCCCGCCGCCAGCTCGCGACCCTCGGGCAGATCGGCCTCCAGCAGCACCTGCGTGCCGCCCTGCAGGTCGAGCCCCAGCTTGGGATATTCGAGGTCACGCGGGATTTCGTCCGTGCCGAGCGCTTGCTCTAGCCAGCCAAAGTGGTTGACGGGGACGGACAGATAAATCGACACCGCCGCCAGCAGCAGAATCAACACGAGCACGATTGTATTATTACGCATGGAAAAGTCTCAAAAATGGAATCTTCGGAACAGGCAAACTGGGCAATTATAGAATGGCGCGGGCAGGGTGTCAAAAACTGGCGGGGAATTAACTCGTTGGATTGACCAGATGGGGTTTTGCCGCTACACTGTGAAGAGCGAGCGAGGGTGACCGTCACCGCCCAAGGAATCATTGCTTATCCCTTTACGAAGTGGACCGTGATTGTCACCGGCACGAATTTTCACCGGCACGAAACGGAGCCGTTTCCATAACACACACCATCACGATTGAACAAGCCGAATCCCAATTTACACAGTTGCTCTCAGCCGTTTTAACAGGAGATGAAGTGGTGTTGACGGACCAGGGAAAGCCGGTCGCGCGCTTGATGCCGATGGAAGAAGCGCGGCCCGATGCCGCGAAGCCACGGGTTGCTGGGCTGCACAGAGGGTCGATGGTGATAAGCGATGATTTCGATGATTACCTCGGCGACAAATTCTGGTTCGGAGATTCTAATGACCTTGGCTAATGCTTTATCGACCGTCCGCTATGTTGTTGACAGCGAAGGCGAATCAACTTTGATCGCGATGGAGAAATTGCTATGACCCATACGGTGGAAATTCAACAAATCGAATCACAACTGGACAAACTGCTCTCCGCTGTTTTGGCTGGCGATGAAGTGGTGTTTACCCAAGGAGAGAAGCCCGTTGCGCGTTTGACGCCGATGAATGAGGATCAGATAGACGATGAGTCGCCGCGAATTGCTGGGTTGCATGAAGGGAATATCCTATGGATAAGCGATGATTTTGGTGATTACCTCGGCGATGAATTCTGGTTTGGAGAATCATGAGACTGTTATTCGATACGCATACTTTCTTGTGGTGGGATTCAGAACAGGGGAAGCTGTCCAACCACGTTTTCAATCTGTGTCAAGATAAGCAGAATCAGCTTACCCTTAGCATTGCTAGCATTTGGGAGCTACAGATAAAAATTCAGCTTGGCAAACTGGGTCTTCGGAAGTCACTGAAGGAAGTCATCGCTGAACAGCAAAAAGACAATAAAATTAAAATTCTTCAAGCGACCACCTCCCACATTTTTGACTTAGACAATCTCCCATTTCACCACCGCGACCCCTTTGACCGCCTGCTCATCGCGCAGGCTCGTGTCGAAAAGATGCCGCTGTTGAGCATAGACCAACAGTTCAGCCAGTACCCGGTCAACGTGATCTGGGAACCACCCAAAAGCGCGCAACAGTCCTAAATCCATGACCTTCACCGACCTTCACACCGCCGTGCGCGACAACATCGCGCGCGTGATTATCGGCAAAGCTGAGGCCGTCGAGCTGCTGCTGGTGGCGCTGCTCTGCAACGGCCACGCGCTGCTGGAGGACGTGCCCGGCATCGGCAAGACGACGTTGGCGAAGGCGCTCGCCAAGTCGCTGAGCTGCTCCTTCTCGCGCATCCAGTTCACGCCCGATCTGCTGCCCTCGGACGTAACGGGCATCAACGTCTACAACCAGCGCGAGCAGGAATTTTCCTTTCGCCCCGGCCCCGTCTTTCATCAAATTCTGCTGGGCGACGAGATCAATCGCGCCACGCCGCGCACCCAATCCAGCCTGCTGGAGGCGATGCAGGAGCGGCAGGTCACCCTGGACGGCGTCACCCGCGAGCTGCCCGCGCCCTTTATCGTGATCGCCACGCAGAACCCAATCGAGCTGGAGGGAACCTTTCCGCTGCCCGAAGCGCAGCTGGATCGCTTCCTGCTTCAAATTCAGCTCGGCTATCCGACGCTCGAAGAAGAGGAGGAAATCCTCGTGCGCTACCAGCAGCAGGACCCGCTCGTCGACCTGCAGCCGGTGGCCGACGCCGCGCAGGTGCTCGATCTCCAGCGCCGGGTGCGCGACGTTCACCTCAGCGACGACGTGCGCGGCTACATCCTGGCCGTGGTGCGGGCGACGCGTGAACACGAGTCGGTCGATTTGGGCGTGTCGCCGCGCGGCTCGCTGGCGCTCTTTCGCGCCAGCCAGGCCCTCGCCGCCCTGCGCGGTCGCGACTTCGTGCTGCCGGACGACGTGCAGACGCTGGCCCCGCCGCTGCTCACCCACCGCATCCACATCAGCCCGCAGACGAGATTGCGCGGTCGCACGCCGGCGCAGGTGGTGGCGGAGATAGCGGAGAGCGTGCCGGTGCCGGTGGTGGAGTAGTGCATAGTGCATAGTGCATAGTGCATAGTGCATAGTGCATAGTGCGTAGTGCATAGTGCATAGTGCGTAGTGCATAGTGCATAGTGCGTAGTGCATAGTGCGTAGTGCATAGTGCGTAGTGCATAGTGCGTAGTGCATAGTGCGTAGTGAATAGTGCGTAGTGAATAGTGCGTAGTGAATAGTGCGTAGTCTTCCCCTTCCCTTATTCAATTTCCACTCATCGCAGCCAACGAGTAAGCAATAAGCAATAAGCAATACGCACTACACAGCATGCTCAACCCCTTCCGTACCCGTCTCCCCCGCCGCCGCGCCACCACGCAGGACGCCCAGTACAGCGAAGCCTGGCTGCTGCTCGGCGTGATCGTGCTGATCGTCGGCGTCGCCACGGGCAGCGGCTTTTTGACGGCGGCGGCGGCGGTGCTCTTGACCGTGCCGGGCGTGGCCTGGCTGTGGAGTCGATTCAGCCTCAGCGGGGTGACGTATCAGCGCGAGCTCAGCGAGTGGCGCGGCTACCGCGGTGAGGTGTTGACGCTGTCGCTGGGCGTGCGCAACCGCAAGGCGCTGCCGCTGACGTGGCTCTCCATAAGCGACATCTTCCCCTCGCGGCTGCGCGTCCAGGGCTACGATTTGGCCTACAACACGGCCAGCAACCAGCTCGAATTTCGCACCTTCTGGATGCCCGGCGCCTTTCAGCGACTCAGCCGCACCTACGCCATCGAATGCACGGAGCGCGGCTTCCACCGCTTTGGCCCCGCCACGGTGAGCACGGGCGACGGCTTTGGCTTCTTCACCCGCCGCACCCAGTTCGACAACGAGCAGCGCGTGATCGTCTACCCCCAGCTCTACTCCGTCGCCGAGCTCCGGCTGCCCGCCAAAAATCCCTTTGGCGAGCAGCGCGCCCGCGGCACGCTCTACGAAGACCCGTTGCGCACCGTCGGCATCCGGCAGTGGCAGGAGACGGACGCGCCGCGCCGCATCCACTGGAAGGCCACGGCGCGCCACGGCGAGATGCTGTCGCGGCTGTACGAGCCGAGCGAGGAGCAGCAGGTGCTGCTCTTTCTCAACGTCGCCACGCTGGCGCGCCACTGGCAGGGCTCCATCCCGGAATTGATGGAGCGCACGATCTCGGTCGCCGCCAGCCTGGCCGCGCTGGCGGCGGAGCAGCGCGTGCCCGTGGGCCTCATCACCAACGGCGCCATGACGGGCAGCGACCAGCCGCTGCGCCTGCTGCCCGGCCGCAGCAGCGGCCAGCTGATGCGCATCCTCGAAATGCTGGCCGTCGTCACCGAGCACGCGACGCAGCCCATCGAGCGCGCGCTGCTCCACGAAGCGCCGCGCATCCCCTGGGGCGCCACCATCGTCGTCGTGACGGCGATTGCCCACGACGATTTGCTCGCCGCGCTGCAGGATTTGGCTGCGGCGGGGCGACGGGTTGTGCTCTTTACGCTGGCGGAAGAGCCGCCGACAAGGTTGTTGTATAATATTACGGTGTATCACCTGCCGCATTTGGTGGATGATTTGATTGCGCCGCGGCTCATGTAGGTCGAAGCGCTGCTTCGACCTTCGCGAAGCAGCGCTTCGCGTTACGGGAATTCACCATGCTCCTCACCGACCGCCGACGCGCCCTCACCTTTGCCTTCCTTGCCGGCATGGAAGTCGCCGCCGTGCTGCCGCTCGCGCTCTTTTTTGCGGCGGGGCGCATCGAGGGCGTGCTTGCCCAGCCGCTGCTGACTTTTTTGGTGACGTGGCCGGTGATGCTCACGCTGATGCTCGTCGTCGACCTGCTGAGCCGCAGCGAGATGCGCTCGCCGCTCTACGAAGTTTTGCTGCTCACGCTCGTGCTGGTCACTACGCTGCTGGGCGTGCGGCTGCTGCTCTATTCGACGCTGCCGCTGGATGATCTGACCTGGCTCGGTAACACGCTGCGCGCCGTCCTAAACTTCACGGAAGGCATCCGACCCGAACTGCTGCTCGTTCTGATTGGTGGGCTGCTCTGGTGGCGCGTTATTAACATGACGAGCCGGGAGATGGGCTTTTGGAGCATCGGCGTCAGCTTTCGGCTGGCGGTGCTGCTGCTGCTCATCGGCGGCGGCCTGCTGGCAACGCTGGGCGCGGCGGGCACGCGCGCCGCGTCAACCTACCTCTGGCTCTTTTTCGCCACCGGCCTTGCCGCCGTCGCCCTGGCGCGGCTGGACGAAAAGGCGACCAGCCAAGCGCAGCAGAGCAGCGCGGGCGCGGGGCTGCCCTGGTCGCGGCTGGGGCAGCTGCTGGCCGCCACGGGGCTGGCGCTGGTTGCCAGCGGGGCTGTGTCGCTGCTGCTGACGCCAGAGCGCGTGCGTGTGGCGCTGGGCTGGTTTAGCTGGCTGTGGAATTTGTTGGGGCTGGTGATCATCGGCGTGCTGACGGCACTGCTCTGGCTGCTCGCGCCGCTGATGGATGCGCTGATCGAATTTTTTCGCAGCGCCCTGCTGTCGATGGAGCCACCCTCGCAGCAGGAGGGCGAGTCGGCCCAGCCCCTCTTTGACGAATCGACCTACGTGCCTTTTACCGAACTCGTGCGCGAATATGCTGGGCTGCGTTACGCCCTGGTCGCGCTGCTGATTTTGACTGCGGTGGCGATTTTGCTGCTCTTCCTGGGGCGAATGCGCGCGCGCCGGCTGGCGCTGGAGACGGAGGCGGCGACCCAGGAAAATCTGCCGCTGGAGCCCAACTTCCTGCGGCGCGGTTGGCAGCAGTTGCGCAACTTGGCCAACCTCGCCCAGCGCTTCCGCCCCGGCGAGGGGCCGCTCGACGCGGTCTCCGTCGAAAATATCTACGCCAACCTCTCGCGCACCGCGCGCGACCGCGGCTTTTCCCGCCAGCCGGCACAGCCCGCCACGCGCTACCTGCCCGATCTCGTGCGCGCCTTCCCCGCCAACGCCGCCGAAGTCACGCGCATCACCCGCGCCTACGAGCGCGTGCACTACGGCGGACGGCGACCTGCGGCTGAGGAACTGGCCCAGGTGCGACAGGATTACGAAGCCGTTCAGGCCAGCGTGCGGGCGGAGGAAACGGACGGGCGGGCTGTGCCATCGCGGGCTTGAATTTCCGTTCACAAAGGAATGCAACCGCAGATGGATGCAGATAGACGCAGGTAAACGCACATGAGCAAGCGGTCAGCAAAAATCTGCGCGCATTGGCGTTTGTCTGCGGTTTCCAACATCTGCGGTCGTATATTCCGGCGGGCGATGGGCGTTGTCTTACTGATTTTGGGCGGTCAACAACCTACACTGCGGGAAAATTATCTAGATAAATTTACGGTATCGAAGCGCGCCGCAGCGTGACCCGACGCCGTGAGAATCACAACGAAGGAGCACGACCATGAAGGCAGTTTTGGCCCTATTCAAAGAACAAGCGTCCATTGAGACGACGCTGGAGCATCTGCGCGAAGGTGGTTACGGTCGCAACCATACGGCGGTGCTCTCGCGCAACGAGGCCGCTGAAATTGACGAATTGGTAACGGAGGATGCCGAAGGCACGTCGGCCAAGGCGGCGCTGATGGGCGCGGGCATTGGTGGGGCGATGGGATTAGCGGGCGGTATTGCCGTGGGCGTGGCCCCAATTCCGGGGTTAAACATGATCGTGTGGACGGCGCTGCTGGGCACGGTCTCCAGCGCCGTGATCGGCGGCTACTTCGGCGCGCTGCTGGGCGAGCGCGCCGCCGAAGGCGACGAGATGGACTACAGAACCGAATTGAGCAACGGCAACTACTTGCTCGTGGCCCACGTTAGCGACGAGGATGAGCAGCTGGTGCGCGAGCTGGTGCAGCGCTGCGGCGGCTATCACGTGGACGTGCACGAGGTGGACGAAGCCGAGCTGGTAAAGCTTTCCAACAAGGGGATGTAGGCGCTTGTGCCTACAGCAGAGCCGGTCCTTTGCAGAGGGCCGGCCTTTTTTGTGGGCGCGCTTGCAGCAGCCGCAATTTGGCTGCGGCAGACTGCAAGGGTAAGATAACGTGGATGCGTCACCGGCGACGCTGGTGGTGACTATTCACCCACTTGTTTGGCAATTTTAGTAAACTACAAAGGAGTTTTTCAATGGCGAAAAACGCAACAACCAACAGCGGCGTGCTGCCCGCTCCCCGGCCCGTACACGCCAACGGCACGACCTTTTCCCCACCCCCAGCCCCGCCCCCCGCCGACATTTCCGTCCCCCAGCTTCCCCACACGGACGACGCCCACATTGCCCACGCCATCAGCGAAATTGAATCGCACGCGCGCACGAGCGCCTATGCCGTGGCCCAGGCCCAGCTTGACCACGTGGCGCGCGTAATGGATTTGGACGAAGGAATGCAGGCCTATCTGCGTCATCCCCAGCGCGAGCTGATCGTGCACTTCCCCGTCAAAATGGATGATGGCTCGATGCGCATGTTTACCGGCTTCCGCGTGCAGCACAACACGACCAAGGGGCCAACCAAAGGCGGCATCCGCTACCACCCCGACGTCTCGCTGGACGAGTGTCGCGCGCTGGCGATGTGGATGAGCTGGAAGTGTGCGCTGATGGATTTGCCCTACGGCGGGGCCAAAGGCGGCGTCATCGTCGACCCGAACGAGCTCAGCCCGCGCGAGCTGGAAAAGGTAACGCGCCGCTACGCCACCGAGATCAGCAGCTTCATCGGCCCCGAGCGCGACATTCCCGCGCCGGATGTCGGCACGAATGCGCAAATTATGGCCTGGATCATGGACACCTACTCGATGCACAAGGGCTACTCCGTGCCCGCCGTGATCACGGGCAAGCCGGTGGAGGTGGGCGGCACGGTCGGGCGCGAATCGGCCACCGGGCTGGGCATCACCTACGTCACGCGCGCCGTGCTCAAGCGGCAGTTGGGCCACGGCATCGAGGAGGCGACGGTGGCCGTGCAGGGCTTTGGCAACGTGGGGAGTTGGGCCGCGCGCGCCATGGATCAGCGCGGCGCGCGCGTCGTCGCCGTCAGCGACCGCTTTGGCGCCATTCACAGCAAGCGCGGCCTCGATCCGCGCCACCTCATGCGCCACGTGGCCGAGACGGGCACGGTGCTGGATTTTCCCGGCAGCGAGCGGCTCACCAACGAGGAGCTGCTCGAGATGGAGGTCGACGTGCTCGTGCCCGCCGCGCTGGAGGGGCAGATCACCGAAGCCAACGCCGACCGCATTCGCGCACGCGTCATCGCCGAGGGCGCCAACGGCCCCGTCACCCCAGAGGCCGACCGCCTGCTTAACGAGAAGGGCGTGCTCGTGATTCCGGACATTTTGTGCAACGCCGGCGGCGTGGTCGTCAGCTATTTCGAGTGGGTGCAGGATATGCAGTCCTTCTTCTGGGACGAGGGCGACATCCGCCGCCGCATGGAGGAGAAGCTCCTGAACAACCTTGACGCGGTGATGGGCGCGGCGGTGCGCATGGATTGCGACCTGAGAACGGCGGCCTACACAATTGCCGTGCAGCGGATTGTCGATTCGGCGCGGCTGCGGGGGTTCTATCCGTGAGGGTAGTGCTTGCTGCGTATTGCTTACTGGTGCTCTCGTGGGCTAAGATGTCGCGTTGCGACCAACGAAAAGCAATACGCAGCAAGCAATAAGCACCTCTACTTCCTTTCCACGAGGCCTTCGATGGACGACCAAAGCACATCTGCGTTTGACCAGATCTGGCGGCGGATTGCCGAAGAGCCACACGGCGACATTCTGCCCCTAATCTACGAGGCAGTGCGCACGGCGGCAGCGGTGGGCAACCGCACGGCGCAGCTGGCCTCAACCGTGGCGTACGTTGACTTGATTGAAGCGCGGTACGGCGGGGAGACGGTGCAGGCGCTGCTCCTGGCAGCCGAGCAGATTCTTAACCAGTACCGCGACGAAATCACTCTGCCCCGCTTCGAGGATATTCTCACGACAGTGACATATCGACCGGATGGGAGCGTGACCGTTGAGCATGATGCACAGAGCAAGGCCCTGCTCGACACCGATGGCTACGCGCATTGGAAAGAACAAGTCGACTGGCTCAAACAGAAATACCGTTCACCATAATTCAATCGCTCGACCATCCCACTCCAGCGATGGCTTGCCCGCCTGCCCTTCCCCACCGTATAATCCCCGCATGGACAATCTACAACGTAAAATTTATTGGTCGATGGCGGCGGCGGGCGTGATCTATCTTGTTTTCATTGTCGTCGTGCTGGCGCTGGAGTGGGAGACGCTTGTCGACGCCGTGCGGATTTTCCCGTGGATTTGGCTGCCCGGCGCGCTGGGGTTGACGCTGATCAACTACGTTGGCCGCTTGATTAAGTGGCAGTGGTATCTGGACGTGATCGACGTCGACATTGCCAAGCGCGACAGCGCGCGCATCTTCGGCGTCGGCATGTTGATGGTGATGACGCCGGGCAAGGCGGGCGAGTTTCTCAAAAGCTTTATGGTGCGCAACGTCACCGGCACGCCGATGGGGGTGACGGCGCCGGTGGTGCTGGCCGAGCGGCTGACGGACGGCTTCTCGATGCTGCTGCTGGCGAGCGTCGGCCTCTTTGCCTTTCCCAATCGGGAAGCGCGATTGGCGGCTATTGTCTTTTTTGTTGCGTTTCTAGCATTTGTGACGATTATGCAGGTGCGCCCCCTGGCCCTGCGCCTGCTCGACGTCGGCACGCAGCTGCCCGTCGCGCGCCGCTTCGCCAGCCAGCTCCACAATTTCTACGAGAGCAGCTACATCATCTTTCGCCCCAAAAATTTGGCGATTTCGCTCTTCATCGGCGTGACCAGCTGGCTGGCCGAGGGGCTGGCCTACTTCCTGATCCTGATCGGCTTCGGCCTGCCCTTCGACGCGCAGACGGGCTTTATCGCCGTCTTTATTTTTTGCATCAGCACCATTGTCGGTGCGCTGCTGGCCACGCCCGGCGGCGTTGGCGGCATGGAGGGCAGCATGGTCGCGCTCGGCACGCAGCTGCTGCCGCTCGACGTTGGTACGGCCACGGCGGCAGCGCTGCTCACGCGGCTGTGCACGCTCTGGTTTGGCGTGCTGATTGGCATCGTCAGCTTTGCGCTGTGGCCGCGGCTGCTCGCGGGCGTCGAGGGCGCGTCGAGGGAGCAGGCAGTGGTGGGGGATTAATATGTGGAAAGTCGACCTGCACGCCCACACCATCTACAGCAAGGACTGCCTCACCCGCACCGCCGACTTTATCGAGCGGGCGCGAGCCGCGGGGCTGGACAGAATCGCCGTGACGGAGCACGACCGGCTCGACGGCGCGCTGGCGGCCAAGGCGCTCGCGCCCGACCTGATCATCGTCGGCGAGGAGATTAAGACGACGCACGGGGAAATTATCGGCTACTTTTTGAGCGAAGAGGTGCCGGGCGGGCTGTCGCCAGAGGAGACGATTCGGCGGCTGCGCGATCAGGGCGCGCTGATCACCATCCCCCACCCGCTCGATTCCGTGCGCACTTCGGCCATGGGGCGCGACAACGTGCTGGCCGTGATCGACCAGGTCGACGCGCTGGAGACGCTCAACGCGCGCTGCGTACGCGTGGCGGACAACGTCGCCGCCGCCGAGCTGGCACGCGCGCACGGCAAGCTCACCACCGCGGGCAGCGATGCGCACACGCTCGGCGAAATCGGCCGCTGCCACGTCGAAATGCCCCCGTTTGATGACGACGCCGAGAGCTTCCGCCGCGCCCTTGCCTTGGCCCAACCCCGCGGGCAAATCAGCCCGATCTGGCCGCATTTTGCCAGCACCTATGCCAAGTGGCGCAAACGCGTGCGGCCGGTTGTTGAGCAAGGGAGCAGGGGAGCGGGGGAGCAAGGGAGATAGCTACTGCTCCCCCGCTCCCTTGCCCTCTTTCCCCCCTGCTTTCCCGCACCCATGAACACCGCCCTCCTCGTCATCCTCGCCGCGACTGTTATTCCCACCGCCCTCTACGTGCTCGTCTTCTACTGGGCCGACCGCTACGAGCGGGAGCCGCTGTGGCTGCTGGTGGTGGCCTTCGTGTGGGGCGCGCTGCCCGCGGCGGCGGTAAGCCTGATTGGCGAGACGGCGCTGGAGATGTCGTTTGTGCGCGCGCCGAATGCCGTGGCGAATAATTTGCTGCAGGCAGTCGTGGTCGCGCCGGTGGTGGAAGAGGTGGCGAAGGGGCTGGTGCTGGTTGCGATTTATGAGCTGCTGCGCCAGGAGTTCGACGGCCTGCTGGATGGACTTACCTACGGCGCACTGGTCGGCTTTGGCTTTGCAATGACGGAGAACTTTCTCTTTTTCACCGGCGCGTTTCAAAGCGGTGGCTACGCGCAACTAAGCGTCATCATCGTCGTGCGTGCGGTAATTTTTGGCTTAAACCACGCGCTCTATACGAGCTTCATTGGCTTGGGGCTGGGCTTAGCGCGCCAAGTGCAGCCTCAGACGCGACGGCAGTGGACAGGGATTGCCTGGCCGCTGCTGGGTTTCACGCTGGCAATTTTAGTCCACGCCCTGCACAATTTCGGCGTCGCGCTGATGCAGGTGGGCATTATCGGCTTGGTTGTCAGTCTAATTACCGGAGCAGCAAGTCTCAGCGTGGTGATTGCGGCGATGGGGCTGGCGTGGTCGCAGGAGCGGCGGATTTTGCGGGCGGAATTGGCCGAAGAGATTGGGCAGACCATTTCACCAGCTGAGTACGCGGCCCTGCTGGGTCGCTGGCGCTCGCCGATTCGGTGGGGGGGCGCGGCGGGGCACGTGGCGGCGGAGACAGCGCGCCCGCTCGCGTCGGCGATTGGCCGTGGAGCTGGCGCTGCACAAGCACGCGCTCCGGCAGCCCGACGCGCGCGCTCATCCCGGCTTGCTGGGCGAGATTGTCGCTAGGCGGGATGAACTCGTGCGCTCATGGCCCGCGTCGAGGGGGTGATGGCCAAGGCGGCGGGTCGAGGCAGCGCGCAGAGCAACATGGTGTTTAAGGCAATTCCAGGAAACTAACTATACCGGGATAAGCCATGTTGGATGTGCCACGCACCTCAGAAGGTGCGTCGCACGGTCGACTCTCTCTCTGGTGCGGCCAACACAGCCTACGGTGCGTTGCACTTTCCCAAGTGCGACGCACCTCCATCACAATCAGCCGTGGTATATTTATAATCTTGAAAAGGCCTAAGAAGATTAAAGGCCCAACCTCTTTGTCAGGCTGGGCCTTTAGTTTTAAGCGGAAGCAGGCTTCTTCGCGAAAACTTGACTTTCGTGCGCTTACACTTGCCCCTCGGAGGCCAGCGTGCGCGCCTGCCCGATCAAGTCATCGCGCTCCACACGCTCCGGCGCCCAGCCGATAATCTCCGCAATCTCTTCGGGCGACCGATTCGCCAAATCGGCAAAGGTGCGGATTCCGGATTCCTTGAGCCGGCTGTCAAAAGTCTGGCCAATGCCGAAGATGCGCGTCAGATCGTCCTCGGTGTTGTCGTCGTCCTCGGTGCGGCCCGCGGCGCGTGCCTGCTGCTCAACTTCGGCAGCTTGCTCTTCGTCTAAATCGTCGCCGGACTCCAACTCTTGAACTTCCTCCGGCGCGGCGCCGAGCGTTTCGGCAGCGGCCGTGTCCGCGGGGGTGATGTCGTTGGGCGATTGTTCGTCGCTCATGCTGCGCTCCTGCTGTGGTGGGGTAGATAACTCCGCCGTGGAATCTGCTGTAGAGTCTGCCGCAGAATCAGCCGCAGAATCAGCTTCGGAAGAGGCTGACGCCACAAACGTTGATTCAGACGAGACGGAGGGTTCGGTAAAGGGTTGAGCCGATGCGCCGTAGGCGGCAGCGCCGGATGGCGCGTCGCCCGTTGGCCCATCGGGCACGGTGAGGATCGAGCCGCTGCCGGTGGAAGATGAGCCGCCCGCGCCGCCGTTGCCCAGCAGGCGCTGCGCCCAGGGCAGCAGCGTCGCGCCAACGCCAACGGACGAGGCAACAATGAGCAGCAGCCAAGACAGCGGCGTAAAGCAAAGCCCCAGCGCGCCCAGCGCGCCGATCAAGCCCGCGCCAATCGTCACGCCCACGGCCACGCTCGCCGGCTCGCCCAGCGAGAAGTTGGCCGTCTTTTGGAGCCGCTGGCCCACAAGGCGACCAATCGCGGCCCAGCCGATTACGTTGAGCGCCACCAGCACCAGCGTCGGCAGCAGGGCAATGAACCAGAGCCAAATCGTTAGCCGGAAGAGAAAGAAGAAGACGCCCAGCACCAGCGTCACGATCAGGCCGAGGCCAAAGGCGGCGGGCAGGCTGTTCTGCATGACGCCGCTGATGCGGCGCACGTAGCTGGGCCGGGCGCTCGTCAGCACCGCCGCCCCCAGCGTCAGCAGGCCGACCCAGAGCGCGGCGCGCAGCAGGCGGGCCAGGCTGCGCCCCAGCCAGCCGACAAAGCCACCGCGCTCCAGCCGCTCCGTCGGCGTGCGCTCAATTTGGATGACGCGGTCGTTATCGTTGCTTTCCAGCTGGGTAACGTCCTGGCCCGCCGCGCCGAGCACCGAGTTAATCAGCGGCAGATCAAAGTCCGGCCCGCGGGTAACGTTGCCGCTGATCACGGCATCGTCGTCGCTGTCCAAATCACCGGAGAGCAGGCTCACGTCGCCGCCGATCAGGGCGTCATCGCCCAGCTCGACATCGCCGCTCCAGAGCGCCAAATCGCCCTGAATTTCGCCGTCGATGTCGGCATCGCCGCTAAAGAGGATGACGTCGCCGGTGACGCGCGCGCCCGCTTCCAGCTCCAGATCACCGCTCATGGCGACCAAATCGCCGTTGATAATGCTGCCCGCCTCCACCAGCACGTCGCCGCTAAAGACCACCGCGTCGCCGTTCACCGTGCGCCCCGCCTCCACGACGAGATCACCGTTGGTGATGATGTCGGTGTTGGTCTCCTGAGCAGGCGGCACGACAGGCGGGGCGGCGGGCGCATTCGCGCGGGCGCCGGGCGCAAAGACAAAGGCCAGCGACAGCAGCGTCACCAGCGTGGCGGCGATCAGCCAGCGGCTGTTGGCAGACAACCTAATTTTCATCCGTAAATTCCGCATAGCGTTTTTTCCACTGGGGGATTTGTGTAACTAAAGTTACGCATTTCGGCAGTACGGGCACGCCATGGCGTGCCCGTACTGCCGAAATGCTGTAACACGAATCATGCCTAAGCCGACGTGCCCACGGGCAGCGCGACGGTGGTGCGGCGCAGCAGCGACACCCAGGCGACAACGATCAGACCCGCCGTCAGCGCATAAAGACCCACGGCCGTCATCACCTGGCCGGTGGAGGCGATGGTCAGGAGGGCGGAGCCGACCATTTCCGCCCACAGCCAAGCCGAGGCAAAGAAAGCGCCAACGTTTTGCAGCAGGCCGCTTGCCCCCGGCGACAGCGCGGCCTGCACACCCTCGCTCACCGCTGGCCCCAGCGCCACCACCGCTGCGCCCACCAGGCCCCAGACCAAAACGGCCACCACCGCCACAACGGCGCCGAGCCAGAGCCGCTGTCGACGGGCCTGGCTGGCCAGCCGCTGCTCGAAGCGCTGGGCAAAGCCGGGCGCGGGCGCGAGCGCTGTCGTCTCGGCAAAGCTCGCGTCCAGGTGCTGCCAGAGCTGCCACTCGGCCTGCCGCGCCAGCTCGGCCTCTTCGGTGTAGACAAGCTGCTCGAAGCGCGCCGTTTCGCGCTCGGAAAGCGCATCGTCTAGCGCCAGCGACATCAGCCACGCAAATTCATCGGGCTGCTGATTGGGTTGTTCGTTCATGGTATTCTGCATCATGCGAATTCTCTGTAGCTAAATTCCGGCTTGGGCAAAGGCCGCGTGCAGCACGCCCCTGGGCTGGCGCGCCTCGCGCTGCGCCAGCGAGACCGGCACCGCGCGTCGCGCCGTCTGCTTTTCGGCGTTCTCGTAGAGCGTCGCCATCTTTTGCCGCGCGCGGAAGAGCCGGCTCTTGACGGCCGAAACGGAGATTTCCATTGTCTCCGCAATTTCCTCGTAGCTGTACTCTTCCCAATAGCGCAAAATCAGCGGCGTGCGGTAGTCGGGCGGCAGTTCGTCCAGCAGCTTTTGCACGTGCAGCGAAAGCTCGCGCCGCATAAGCAGCGGCTCCGGCTGCGGCAGCTCGCTCTCCAAGTTTTGCAGCACGGGATTGTCGTCGATGGAGACAAAGGTTTTGCGCCGCTTGCGCAGCCTGTCGATGCAGTGGTTGTTGGCAATCGAGAAGAGCCACGTGCTAAACTTGCGCTCGGGCTGGTACTGGTGCAGCTTGCTGTAGGCGCGCAGAAAGGCCTCTTGCGCCGCATCCTCCGCCTCCTCCGCGTTGCCCAACATGCGGTAGGTCAAGTTGAAGACGGGCCGCTGGTAGGCCTGCACGAGCTGGCTAAAGGCCTGTTTATCGCCCGCGCGGGCCTGCTCCACCCAGCGCTGTTCCTGTTCGTTCATGGGTTGCTTTCGCTGTGTTTCTGGATAGCTGAACATGGGGCGCCACAAAAGAGCGCGCTTACCAACTCACTACGCAGGGGAGGCGAGAAAGTTTCATCAAATTTTCGCGTGGTCGTATTTTACGGGAGGGCGGGGGAAATGACAAGCGGCTCAAGCCTCCTTGATATAACATAATTTGAAGGAAGTACCGAGCAGATTCTTCGCTGGTGCGATTTTGTCTACGGCCTCTCTTCGTCGACCCACTCAGAATGACAATTTCCCCTACCACCCCCGACAATATGCACAACCTTCCCATCAGCGCTATAATAAACGGGATACACCCGAACCGTCTACAGCGAAGGAACCACTTTTCATGCAACCGCGACAGATTTTTCCCTTTACCGCCATCGTCGGCCAGGAGCGCATGAAGCGCGCCCTGGTGCTCAACGCCATCAACCCCCAAATTGGCGGCGTGCTGATCCGCGGCGAGCGCGGCACCGCCAAGTCGACCGCCGCCCGCGCCCTGGCCGCCCTGCTCCCCGGCGACACCCCCTTTGTGGACCTGCCCGTCAGCGCCACCGAAGACCGCGTCGTCGGCACGCTCGACATCGAAAAGGCGATCCAGAAGGGCGAGCGCCACTTTGAGCCGGGCATCCTGGCCGCGGCCAACCGCGGCGTGCTCTACGTCGACGAAGTCAACCTGCTCGACGACCACGTGGTCGATCTGCTGCTGGACAGCGCGGCCATGGGCGTCAACATTGTCGAGCGCGAGGGCATCTCCTACCAGCACGAGGCGCGCTTTGTGCTCGTCGGCTCGATGAACCCGGAGGAGGGCGACCTGCGCCCGCAGCTGCTGGATCGCTTTGCCCACGCCGTGGACGTGATCGGCATTGCCGACGCGCGCGACCGCGTCGAGATTCTGCGCCGCCGCATCGATTTCGAGCAGGACGGCGACGCCTTTGACAGCAAATTTGAGGGCGATGAAACGTACCTCAGCGAGCAAATCGTCAACGCACGCGCCATTTACGATGATGTCGAATACAGCGACGCCGACATGTACACGATTGCGACCATCACCTCCAAATTCAACGTCGACGGCCACCGCGCCGACATCGTGATCCTGCGCACGGCCCGCGCCCAGGCCGCCTTTGAGGGGCGCACCTGCATCACCGATCACGATATTTTGCTGGCGGCGGAATTGGCGCTGCCCCACCGCATGAAGAAGCAGCCCTTTCAGGAGGGCGGCGTCAGCCCGGACCAGATTCAGCAGACGATGCAGCAGGCGCGGGCCGAGGCGGAGGAAGCGTTTGGCGACGAAGATCAGGGCACCGAGGCCCAGGGTTCCGCGGCACAAGATGAAAAAAAAGCATCGAGGGTGATGAGTCGGAGCTAGGGGACGCTGGGGAGGCGGGCGAGGGCGGTTTTGCCCAGCCCGACGCCGCGCCCCAGCAAAGCTCATCACCCGGTGATCAAAAAGGAACCCGCAAGCCCGTTCAGATCGGCGACACCTTCGAGACGAAGCGCATGGATACGCCGCTGGACAAGATGACGAGAGAGCGCGCGGGCAAGCGCTCCTACACGCGCACCGACCGCAAACGGGGCCGCTACATCAAATCGCGCCCTGCCCGCGACAAGACCGACGACATCGCCTTCGACGCCACGCTGCGCGCCGCCGCCCCCTACCAGCAGGAGCGCGCCGAGAGCATGGACAACGACCTCGCGCTCAAGCTGCGCCGCAGCGACCTGCAGCGCAAGGTGCGCGTCCGCCGCACGGGCAATCTGATTCTCTTTGCGGTGGATGCATCATGGAGCATGGCCGCCAGCGAGCGCATGGAGGCGACCAAGGGCGCGATCATGTCGCTGCTCGTGGATGCCTACCAGCGGCGCGACCAGGTCGGCCTGATCGTCTTTCAGCGCGACAAGGCGCGGCTGGTGCTGCCGCCCACCAACTCGGTCGAGCTGGCGCAAAAGGCGCTGGCCGATCTGCCCGTCGGCGGCAAGACGCCCTTGAGCAGCGGGCTCTACCTCTCGTGGCAGGTCATCGAGAACGCGCTGCGCCGCGACAGCGAGCTGCGCACCATGATGATCCTGCTCACCGACGGCGCCGGCAACGTCAGCATGACGGGCATGCCTGCGCAGGAGGAAGCGATGAAAATTGCGGACCTGTTCGCCGAATCGGACGTGCGCTCGATCGTCGTCAACATGGAGCACGCCGCCTTTGATCGCGGCCTCGCCCAGCGGCTGGCCGATTCGCTGGACGGGGTCTGCTATAATTTGCCGGAATTGCGCGCGGACCTGCTGGTGAAGACGGTGAAGCGGGAGATTGACACGTAGGGTTAGTGCTTATTGCTTAGTGCATAAGGATTGTCTCGCAGGCGAGTCGGTTGAGTTGAGACCAACATTGCTTGTCATTCCTGCCCCCGCCTCCGCGGGGATAAACTCCGGCAGGAATCCATGCACAACCTGCGAGCAAACTATGTGAATGGGTAGAATGACGTTTGACCCCTCCCCATGATGGGGAGGGAGCTGTTTCTTTGTTAACGAAGCGACTGCTCCTCCCCCATGATGGGGGAGGCTGGGAGGGGGTAAACCGACAGCATTCGAATCGACTCAATCAGCCTTCCAACACCATGCGCGACCAACGCTTCGTCGCCGCCCACCGCGGTGGCCCGCTTGACCAGCATCGTCATCGCCTGCTCGCCATCTGGGCAGCGGATTGCGCCGAGCACGTCCTGCCGCTCTTCACCCAGCACCGTCCGCACGATGATCGCCCCGCGCAGGCAATTGAAACCGCCCGCGCCTGGTCGCGCGGCGAAATCAGCGTCGGTGAGGCGCGCACTGCCGCGCTCGCCACACATGCCGCCGCACGCGAGGCGACGAATGACGCGGCCGTCGCCGTCGCGCGGGCGGCGGGCCACGCGGCGGGGGTGGCGCACATGGCGGATCACGCGAAGGGCGCGGCCTCGTATGCGATTAAGGCGGTGCAGACCGTGGACAAGGCGGACAATACAGCCGCGGATGCCGAGCAGTCGTGGCAGCGGGCACAGCTTCCCGCGGAAGTTCGCTCGCTCATCTCAACAGGCGGTTAAGAACAAGCATTTAGACAAATCGAGGAGTAGGCACGCCCACGTGCCGGATCGACCGCGCGAGACGATCATCTTTTCGTCGGTCCGTTCGCGCGTGGGCGTGCGAACTGCTCGGATTCGCATTGTGGCGATGCGTTGTTTGCCCACGCCTCACGCATCAACTATTCACTTTTCATTCTATGGATACCACCTTCCCCTCCATCCCCGTTCGCGGCAGTTACGAGGCCTTGTTGCAAGAAGCCCAAGAGCTTGCCGCCAAGCGCGACGATGCGGCGATTGACATCTACCAGCGCCTGATCGACCGCCTGAGCCGCATTCCGCAGGCGCAGCGAATGACGCACGGCGCGCGCCTGCAAAATGTGCTCGTGCAGGCGGGCGTCAACCTGCAGGCCTATCTCAACATGTTTGGCCGCTACGACGAATCGCTGGCCGTGCTCGACACATTGCGCGCCAACGTCGACGGCGAGGAGCGCGACGAGCTGGCGCTGCACGCGGCCAACGTCCAGCTCCAGGCCGGTCGGCTGGATGAGGGCATCGCCACCCTGTGCGATCTGGCGGGCGATAATCCCGATCTCGAAGAGCTCGGCGCCGTCGCCATTGCCCACCTGCACCACGGACAGACCGAGGCGGCGGCGGAAATTCTGCGCGAGATGGAGTCGCTGGCGGACGCACGCGCGGCTGAACTTAGCGGCGACGCCCGCACGCGCGACGTGGCTTACCTGGCTAGCCTGCGCTCGCTGCTCGCCTCCGAGCGCGGCGAGTGGGACGAGGCGATTGCGCAATTTGCGCGCGCGGCAGAGCACATCGACTACTACGCCAACAACTACAACCTGCTCTACACGCGGCTGATCCACGGCGGCGCCTACGAGCAGGCGCTGCCCCTCACCGAGCGCGACGCGGCGCGACGGATTCGTTCGTCATTCTGGCGCGGCGTCGCCCTGCACCACCTGGACCGCGAGGAGGAAGCGCGGTCGCTCTGGCAGCAGGTCACCGAAACGGAGCTGACGGAGGCCGAAGCGACCAACCTGTTTGAGGTGATTCTCGCCTTTTATTACCTGGGCGATCCGGAGCGGCTCGGTTTGGAATTGGCCCTGCGTCTGATCAGCGAGACGCGCAATCCCAGTTCGTCCGTTTTCCTGCTGCTGGGTCTGGGCTGGGGCCTGCGCGGCAACGAGCGCAACGCCCACGCCAACTTCGAGATGGCCATGCGCCAGCGCAGGTCGATGGCGGAGGGGGGCGGCTCAATCGCGAGTCGTGGTTCTTCGTCGAAGATTTGGTGGACGAGGGCTGTGGGACGAGTTCGCAGGATATTTTGAGCGGGGGTAGTTGCTTTTGAAACACATTAAACCGAAAGAGCCTGCTGCAACCATGCAGCAGGCTCTTTCTATTTCTCATTCATTTCCTAAATTTCACCGAAGTAGTAAGATACCACCCTTTCAAACGTTTATCCCACGTTTAATCTACTGTACTATCTATTGGAAGGATGGAGAAGACCTCTATGTTAAAACGATTTGCACTCGTTATCACTTTCGTTTGCTTCACGATGGCGCTGCTCGGTGCACGCCATCGCATTGGACACGCACAGGATTTGGCAGCGCCACCGCTGCCGCTCTACAAGACGGACTGGCGCGCCAGCCTCGATGCAAACCGCTTCGCTGCAAACGCACCGGCTGCCCGATGCAGGAGAGCGCGCTACCGAAACGGCAGCGGCATCGGCCAACCAATTCGACAATTGGTCGGTGACGCTGGAGCAGGTGACGCTGGGCTCGTGGCGCACGGCGGTGGTGGCGAGCGTCGAGCCGCTGGTCGTTGACGTTGGCGGGGCGACGTTGACGCTGCGCGGGGAGAATTTTCTAGAGGGCCTGCAGGCGAGCGTGACGCCACAGCGCCACCGGTGCAGAGAGCCCCCTCAGCGCGCGCCTCGTCGACGGCACGATGCTGGAGGTAGACGTACCTGCCGGGCTGGCGCCGGGCCTCTATCAAGTCAGCGTCACCAACAGCGGGGGGGAAGCAACTGCCCAGTGCCGGAACCGTTTTACGCTCGTGGCGGCGGAGCCGTTGCAGATCGGCGAGTGCGTGCTGCTGCCGATCATCGGGCGCTGATTATCGCTGACGCGGAAATCAACAAGGCAGCTTCTGTGCACGAAGCTGCCTTGTGCTTATTATGGGCCACCAAACTTGCGCCCGAGCCGTGATAATCCCCCACCGGCCTCGCATCCGGCACAAGCGTATCCGGCTCAGAGTGATACTCCCCCACCGGCCTCGGGTCGTCGGCACAAGCGTATCCGGCGAGAGGAACTGGCCCAGCGCCGGGTCTGGTCGGTAGACGTACCTGCCGGGCTGGCGTGCGGGCATCTGTCAGAGTCAGCGAGCTTTGCTTTGTGCTGCTGGGCATTGTCAGAGTAGAGCTTTGCTTTGGCAGTTGGGATATGGGAGTTGAACTACTACTTACGGCACATATTCAGAACGTTCGAGTTCAATAAGCTCAAAATCACTAGGCCATGCCTGCATGGTTGCAGCTGACTCCATGTAGATTTCTTCACCCCAATCTTCCGCTGGAAAAACATTTCGCGCCATATCTTCGGGTGAGCCTGGCTGAACAACGCCGAGAAAATACAGGGGTGTATTCAGCCCTATCGTTGGTGAATCGCTTGGCGAGCGGTATGCTAGAGTGCTGAATACATATCCATGCTCTGGGTACCAGAGTGAAAAATGAAATTTGTAAGCATCCGCTGGGAACGCCCATGCCCCAGAGTAAGCATCTGGTTCTCCCATGCAACGAAGAACATCTTTCACTGACACCTGTCGAAATCGCCAATACTGATAAATGGCTTGAACCGCTTGATTACTTACCGCACGATACCGGTTGTACAGAGAATACCAATTCACTTCATTTAACTCTTCAGGCCTCTCTGCGGATTGACTTAGCCTGCCTAGCAGGTAGTTGTTGTTGACCCAACTGTGAATTGCCCCTGACTCTTTGCCTACTCCATCTTTTAGCCGGGGGTCCACTAAATTGTGACAGGCAGTCTGTGTCCCAGCAAACCACGTTGCTAAACCAACAACTACCACCATAACTGACGCTGCAAGGAAACTCAATTTCTTTTTCATCAGCGCCCCCTCAAATTTGTGTCGAGATACTCTTGTTGCTCTGCTGTTAGCGGGTAGCTTTGGCCAGCCGTAACTGTTTCACCATAGACCCATCTGGTAACTCCGTCGGCGAAATGTTCTTTCCGTGGGTCGAGAACGTTTCCGCTTTGACCGGTGTATGCTCTATCGTCGTACCGTTCTTCAGGATATCCGCGGCCCAAGTCGCAAAAGAACCAGCAACCTTGGCGTGATGTGTTCTCATCAATCATGTGCGCCAGTTCATGTACTGTGATTGACACATTCTTAGCACGCTCATCGCCAGTATACACGTTTGCACCATCTGATTGAGGATTACAGGCGTCTAATACACAGCCCGTGTACTCTTCACCAATACTACCATTTCGTGAAGGAGTACCTGCCTCGTATTCTACATGCGTTGTCGTACCCGAATCGCCGTTAACCAACTGGTTGACATCTTTATAACCACCTACCGCTTCTACTAAGTCAGACACTGCATCCGCAGCAAGTGGGGGGTTATTGGATGTGACACCAGCAGCGCGTAAAATGAACGCTGCTTCCGACCCCGCCCCCGCGCCGTTCCCTGGGTCAATTGATATGGGGTTATGCCCGTCGGGATCAATGTTTCGGAGGGGATTCCCGCGCACATACGCGTACCGATTATAATCCATCACCCGACTCGCATCCGGCACGAGCGTATCCGGCGACACGAACTGGCCAATCGACGGGTCGTAGTAGCGGGCGTTGTAGTACATCAGCCCCGTGCCGTCCTGCTTTTGGCCGGTGTAGTAGTGGTCGGTGTTTAACCCTGTGCCGCCACGCTTAGCACCGTAGGCAAAATACTGCCGCTGGGTGCGCAGCGTGCCGTCCCAGCCCGTTTCCAACACGTTGCTGCCCAGGTGGTCGCCGTGCAGGTAGTATGTGCCGCCATTGTACATCATCACCCGCTGGCCGTTGAAGAAGTAGTACTTCGTCACCTGCACCGTCGCGCTGGTCGCCGCTGCGCGCACGCTGCTCCCATCACCGTTGACCAGCGGCAGAAGCACGCGATTCGTCAACTCACCCACTTCCCGAATTTCATCCGGTGGTCCATCCTCCAGGTCGGGCAGGTCGCACACCTCCACGTCCACGGCGCACTGCGCGTGGGCGGGCTCCGCCACCGGCGCGTGCAGTGCGGGGTGGTCGGGCAGGGGCTGGTCGAGCAGCCCTTCGGGAAGGGTGTCGGGTGCAGGCGCGGGCTGCGGGCCCACGCTTGCCGCGGCCACGGTATTCGTCTCCGTCACCTCGTAGTGGGGGAAGGGATAGAAGGTCTCCACGTTCCCCGCCGTCTTCTTGACGCGGATGCCGCTATCGTCGTAGAGATAGCTTTCGCTCACGCCGCCCGCCACGCTGGCGAGGTGGTTCTCGTGGTTCCACGTTAGCGTCTGGCTGTCGCGCCGCCGCATGTTGCCGTTGGCGTCGTAGTCAAAGCGGTCCACGCCGTTTACCTTGTCCGCCGCGTGCGGGTGCGCGGGGTCGTAGGTCACCCGCTGGCCATTGAAGCGCCAGAAGTTGCCCGTGGGCAGCCAGTGGTAGATGCGGCCAAAGGCGTTCTCCACCCGGTTCTGGTGGTCGTAAACGAAGGTGTGGATGTTGGTGCTGCCGTTGTTGAAGCGCTCGTCCAGCCGTTTGAGGTTGCCAAAGGCGTCGTACTGGTGGTAGAGGCGCAGGCGGTCGAAGCTGCCGTCGCCCGTGCCCACGCGGATTTCGGCGAGCCGCCGGTTGCCGTTGCCAATGGCGCCCTGCCAGTCGTAATAGCTGTGCCAGCGCCACAGGTCCGTGCCGCGCGTGAGGCGCAGCTTGAGCAACTGCCCGCTTTCTGTAAAGCTGGCGCTCTCGGCCAGCGTACCCAGCGCGCTGCTGATGAGCCAGCGCGGCAGCCCCATGCCGTTGAAGCCGGTCGTCACCACATCGCCATCGGGGTAAATCAGCTTATTGGGGCGCAGGTAGGGGTCGTAGCCGTACTGCATTTCGTAGACGGAGGGCGCGCCGCCAATCGCCACCCGCTCTTTCTCCAGCTGCCCGTGCTCGTTGTAGGCCAGCACCTTGCCGTAAATCTCCGCGCCGTTGTAGCGTCTGGTGATGCTGGTCAACTGGCCGCGGCTGCGGTTGTCGCTGTCGTGGCCGGCGTCGTAGCCGTAGCTCGTCGTGTAGCTGGAGCCGTTGCTGGGGCAGGCGGTGCTAAAGCGCTTCTGCGTCAACCGCCCCAGGCGCGGGTCATAGTCCATGATGGTCGCGCAGCCGCGCGCGTCGGTCTGCTGCGTCAGGTGGCCCTGGCGGTCGTAGTCGTAGGTCCACAGGCCCAGGTCGGGGTCGTTCATCTCCTGCTTACGGCTGGCGGCATCGTACTCCATCGTTGTCGCGCCCAGCCCGCCAGCATGGTCGACGCGGGTAAGATTGTCCAGCAGGTCATGGGTCAGCGTGACCGTGGCGTCGATTTGCCAGCCGCCGCTGTGTCGGTAATTGCGCACGAGCCGGGGCTGCCCCAGCTCGTTGGTCTGCTGGTAAGAGAGCATGCGGTGCGTGCCGTCGCCGGAGAGGTAAGCATACGATGCGCGCACGGGGTAAACGTACTTGGTCGTCTGGCCGTTGGGGGCGGTGCTGCGGGTGGGCCTGCTTAGCACGTCATAGCTCGTGCTGGTGTAGCCTTCGTCCCAGTGGGCCTCGCGGTTGACCCATCCCATGTCCGGTAAGTTGCCGTTGATGCGATGGGGCACGGATGCTCTGACTTGATGGCCCAGGGCATCGTATTCATAGTTGACATCAATCTCGCGGAAATTTATACCCGGATTGCAGCTGTCGATGTTAATCTTCCAGCCTTGGTCAGAAGATTGCTCCTGCACCAGCTGGCCGATACCGTTGTAGTGGCGGCGCACAAAGTTGCCCTTGCAGCGCGGCGCGTGCCATTCGGTAATCACGTTGCGGTTAGTCTCTTCTCCTTCAATTACCTCTCCATACATCGCATATACCCACCGCGTATGGGCATTGGCAAAAGAGTTAATGCCGTCGCTCCAGTTCGTTCCCGTTGGAATGCGATCCCAGCGATAGGTCGCGCGGCCAAATTCATCATAAGCCTGCCGCGTGCAGACCCCGTTGACGCCGCAGTGTTCACCCATAGCGCCCCAGAACAAGCGCCCATCGCCCCAGCCGCCCAGATTGATACCCCAATACTTGGCCGTTTCCTCAAAGCCGCTTTTGTGCGGGTTCCACTGACGGACGGGAAAGAGGTGGTAGCGGCTGTCATACTCGGTGCTAATCACGATGTCGTGCCCGTAATCCTGCCCTGTTTGGTTGACCGTGGTCTGGTTGCCGTAGCGATCGTAGGCGTAGCGCGTCACGGCCCAATCCGGGTGGTGCATGTTGTCCTGGCCGCTCTTTTTCTCGATCACCGTGCTACCGCAGCCCACCAGGGCCTGCTCCGTGCGCACGAGGTGCGTGCTGGCCGGAACCGTCCAGAAGGGTTTGTCGACGTTGGAATTGACTGCGTTCGTGTCCCCATTCCACCACACGCCATAGACGTGGCGCATCTCCGCGTGGCAGTCGCCGCCGCTGCCGTAAATGCGCGTGCGACCGGGCAGGCTCACGATATGCTTGTTGACGTTGGGGTAGTAGTTGTAGACCGTGGCGCGCAGCCGATTGCTGCCGTAGCCCCCCTCTTCAATTTTGGTCACGTTGCCGTACTGTGCGTTGCCTTGCCTATCGGGCTCGTAGTGGAAGAAGCGCTCGTCCGCGGCGCCATCCGTCGTCACAATCTCACTATCCAGCCGCACCCACAGCGGGCGCGCGCCGTAGTGGCTGCCTGCATCTCGATCCCCGTCGTCGTCCAGATCGCCATCTGCATCCACCCAGTTGCCGCTGCCGTCCTTGCGCCATGCCGACCAGGTCGTGTTCGTCTGGGACATGCGGCAGTAACCACCATACTGCTCCGGCTGGCGCGATGGACAGCCGCTGCTGCCCTTGGGTCGGTGAATCTTGAACCACTTGGCGCGGCCCACGCGCGGGTCGGGGTTGAGATATTGACCAGCGTTGCTGGGAAGATCGCCGTCGTACTGATAAAACCACGTCTCTTCCAGCTTCTGCACGCTTGTGCTGTTGAGGGCACGGTACATCACCCGCACGTAGCGGTGGCCCAGGTAGTGGTCGGTGCTGCCATCTTCATCATTGGTGATGTCAATTCTTAGCTCAAGCGCCCGCTCGTAGTAGAAGGTCCGCTCAGCCTCATTGCCCAACCCGTCGTCGGTCGTCAACAGGCTAACCTTCCAGCGACGATCGCTACGCGTTTCGCAATTTTCCTTGATTTCGTAATCATCGTAAAGTCGACAGCGATGCACAGATACGCGTTCATATTCATACTTCACCGTGCCGCCCCAGCCATTCTCGGCGTAGTTCAGATAAATCTGGCCGTGGTCTTGGTTGCCGGTTCGAGTATAGTCGAAGCGCTGCTTGTTGAGCACGCTGTCGTCCATGCCGTGTTCGGTAACATCCTCCAGCAGAGAGTGGTAGCAAGAAAAATCGTCGGTATGGTTTACATCGCACGGTCTGCTCTCTGAATCGCGATAACCTAACTCATAGCGCCGCAGCTGTTTCCAATTATTGCCCGTATCTAACACCTGTACATGCACCTCATCAAGGCGCTGCGTGCTGTACAGCACCTGCTTGCAGTCGCTGCTTTCATAACCATCAATCCGGTAATCGCCGCGTGGCGCGTAGTCGAGCTTAACCCGCATTTGGCTCGTGGGGCCATGCGCCTCGTTAGCGCTCCACAACACCTCGCTCAGGCGCACATCGCGATGGTAATTTTGCATCTGGAAAAGACCGCTACCGGGCAGCCCGGGACTAGAGCAGGGCTTTCCTCCGTCTCCAATTCGGCCCATCTCCCAACTGTAGTTGTAGTGGATATGATTGCCCAGCGGGTCGACGGATTTGCGCAGATACCACTTCGTCACCATCCAGTGAGTTGGCCCCGCAATCAGACTCTGATATTGAAAACCAGTCAACCGCTGATTCCCATCCAGGATACGGGGATCTTCGGTCGAGCCAAAGTAGTGCCTGGTGCCGTCGGGCGTGGTGATGATCCACTCGCCCGCAAAATACAATGTGCCCTTGCCGTCATTATTGCGCTTGTGCGTTACGTTGCTCTTATCGATTTTGGCAAAGGTTTCGGGGTAGGCTTTACCACCAGTGATGCGTGTGCTGGCCCCGTTCAACACAAGCTGATATTGATGCCCCTCAAACCCGGTAAGCGTGCTGTAATCCGTCGCTCCAATATAGCTGACGCCGCCCAGCCCCCAGCCCAGCCCTGCCGTGCCCGCCTGCGCTCTGTAATTGCTGTAGTATTCATTATTGTTGTCGTCCAGGACATTCCCAGCGGACAAGTCAATATCATCCACCGTCCCGCTCGAATAGTTGAGGCTCAGTCTCGGCGACATGCCACCCAGACCCGCTGGCGCTTCAATCGGCACGCTGACCGTCGCCGCGCCTGTGTGCAAATCGCTGCTCAGGTGAGAGACGCTGGGCAACACTTCGCGCCGCGCGCTCATGCCCTGGCCCAGACCAAAGTCGCTAAAGTGGCTGAGCTTGGCCGTAAGAATGTTCTTCTTCTTGTGAAATTTGGTCTCCACCCGCGCCCACGGCTGCGACGCATCCGGACGCGTCCACAAATCAAGCGCGCCAACGTCCACGCCCGCGTCGACCAGCCAGCTTACGTCCACCCGCACTTTGACCTTTTTCTGGAACTGGATGTGCTCGGCCACCGCCGTCTGCCCCACGGGAACCGCATCCATGTGCCAGGTGTGGTAAACCAGCACATCGTCCACCCACTTGGCTTCTAGCTTCTGGTCGGCCTTCTGCTTGGGGTCGGGCTTGGCGGCGGCCTGCACGTCCGCCTCATCCGTCGCACCCGTTTCGATTAGCGGCAGGTAGATCGGCCCTTCCGCCTGGCCCGCAGCGGCAAGGGCGGCTTCGTCCTCCGCTGGGCCTGCGCCATCGATGGAAACGGCTTCGGCGGTGATGATTTCGGTGGGCAGCACTTCCGCCTCGGTTTGCGGAGCATCGGCCCGCCACAAATCGGTGTAGCGAAAGACCGTGCCCGCCTCCACCGCGCCCGGCTCGGCCAGCACGGTCACGTCGCCGCCCGCACCCTCCAGCACCAAGCCGTCGCCGTCCTGCACGGCTTCGGGCGTGCCCACAATTGCCTCCGCTTCCTGAGCCGTCGTCTCCGTGCTGCCCAACGACAGCGTCTGCTCGATGGCGCTGTGGCCCGCCCCCTCCACGCGCACGCCAATGTCGACGACCGCGCCGGACTTGTCCACCAGCTTCTTGCGCCACTTGACTTTGAATTCGCGCACGATTTCCTGTTGTTCACCCACGCTGGCGGGCAGCGTCCACGTCAGTTGGTCTTGCTGCTTCTCTTTCATCTCCAGCTGGTCGGGCAGCTCGACGCGCACGGTCAGGTCAGACGCTGCATCGGCGTAGCGCCAGAGCCGCACCTCGAAGCGCACGGTTTTGCCGGGTCGCAGCAGGTCGTCGTCGGTGGCGAGCGTTACCTCCACGGGCGCGAGCGGGTCGGGGATGTCGGGGGATGGCTCCGTCTCCGGGGCCTCGACGGGCGGCCCGGCGCCGGGCACTTCGTCGAGCGCAGCGTCGAGCGCTTCATCGGCGACCTCGTCCACGGGCGGTGGTTCTTGGGCAAGGGGCACAACGGCAGCTGGCTCGGTGCGCGCGAGCGCGTCGAGCGGGGCCAGTGCGGTTTGCAAAAGAAACAGGGCGGCAACGGCTAGGCGCAGCAGGCGACCAATTTGGGGCAGGCGCAGAGACATTCTACAATCCTTGAGGGAGGTGGGTTAATAAAGAGCGTCGATGTAGGGAGCGGTGTGTAGCCAGTGTTACACAAAATGGGGGGGGGTGTCAAGCCCCAATTTTTCATGGGCGAAAAGCCGCTTCGTTTCTGCGCAGCTCTACGCTATACTGAACACAAATCAACTCGTTCAAACAAACATCAACTATGGAACTCCTAAGCGGCCCCCTCTTCGCCATTGCGGGCGCGGGCGAATCGCACGGCCCCGGCATCACGACTATCGTCTTCGGCTGCCCGCCCGGCCTGCGGCTCGACCGCGCCGACATCCAGCACTTCCTTGATCGGCGGCGGCCCGGCGGCAATAAGCACGGCACGCCGCGCAACGAAAAGGATAAAGTCCTGCTGCTCTCCGGCGTATACCAGGACGACCACGACGCGCTGACCGCCGGGCCGTCGCTGGTGGCGACTTTTGCAGGTGGAGACAACGAGGGAGTGGAGACGGCGACGATGGCCTACGAGTGCGGCTTCACCACGGGCGAGCCGATTGCGGCGCTCGTGCTTTCGGCGGCGAAGAAGTCGGCGCACTACGCACAGTTCACGGGCGACACTGGCGCCGTCCGCCCCGGTCACACCGACCTGGTTAAGCATCATCAATCGCAGGGCAGGGTCGATCCGCGCGGCGGCGGGCGCTCCAGCTACCGCTCCACCGTCTCGGACGTGATCGGCGGCTCGATTGCGCGGCTCTTCCTACGCGAGCAATTCGGCACGGTCATCCTGTCCTCGATCAGCCAGGTCGGCCCGCTCAAAACGTCGCGCTCGCTAAGCCAATACTTTGATGACCTCGTCGCGAGCACGGACAGCACGCGCATCGGGGCCGACGAAATCGTGCGCGTCGAGCAGGCGCTGGCCGACGCAGAAATCCACGCGCTGGACGCCGATTTCGCTCGCGACGCCGCCGATCTGATCAAGCAGACGCGCATCGAGGGCGACTCGCTGGGCGCGGCGGTCGAAGTGGTGGCGGTCAACGTGCCGGCGCTGGTGGGCGAGCCGCTCTACCACTCGCTCAAGCTGCGGCTGATGGGCGCGCTCGGTGGGCTGCACGCGGCGGAAGCCGTGGAGATTGGCGCGGGCACGGCGGTCGTGGCGCGGCGGGGCAGCGAGAACAACGATCCGGCCAGGTCGCAGCGCTACACGAGCAACCACCACGGCGGCCTGCTCGGCGGCATCACGACGGGAATGCCGCTCGTGGCGAGGGTCAGCTTCAAGCCCACGTCGACGATCAACAAGCCGCAGCAGTCGATCCAGAAAAATTTCGAGGAGATCAATTTCCAGCTCGACAAGGGCCGCCACGACCCCTGCGTGGGCGTGCGCGCGGGCGTCACGCTTGAATCGCGGCTGGCGATTGAGCTGATGAACGCGGTGCTGATGGCGCAGTCGCGGCGGGTGGAGCCGGGGCATTTCGAGTTGTTTGAGAAAAGCAGATAGCGGATTTGGCGGATCAGGCAGATGAAGACGGATCAGAAAATCCGCTGTTATCCGCCTGATCCGCTCAATCCGCTAGAAATTCTGGCGGCATACAAAGAATCCCTATTTATGATTCTCATGAAAGGCCACCCCGCCACCGGTAAATCGACCCTGGCGCGTGCGCTGGGCCGACAGCTGCGCTGGCCCGTGATCGATAAGGACGACGCCAAGGATCACACCGATGGTCTGCCCAACGATAACCAGTTGGCTTACGAGATCATCTGGCAAATTGTTGAGACACAGCTTCAAACCGGGCTAAATGTAATTGTCGAATCGCCGCTGGCTCACCTGTGGCTATACGAATTGGGCAAGTCGCTCGCCAGACGCTACGACCGACCGCTCCTCGTCGTCGAAACGCGGCTGGATGAGGCGACGTGGCGGCAGCGCCTCGACGCTCGCTCAGCTGCCCGCACCCGCCCCCACACGCCCAACAGCTGGGATGAGATGCAGGCGCAGCTTGTGCGGTATAATGGAAGTTGGCGATACCCGATTGATCCGGCCCACCACGTCGTGGTTGACACGGCGCAGCCGCTGGATGAGTGTGTCACGAGGGTGGTGGCGCGCTGGGAGAACGCAATTGCGGAGTGAGCATTCTCGAATGCGAACGGGCTGACGAGGAGTGTTATTTATGTCCAACAACAAAATCGAAAGCCGCCGCGCCGAACTCGAACGCGAACTGGCCCGCTACGTCGACGCGCTGGTGAAGCACGAGAATCCGCAGCAGATCATCGTCTTCGGCTCACTGGCAACGGGTGACGTCCACGAATGGTCGGATATCGATTTGGTGATCGTCAATGAGACGGAGCTGCCCTTTATAGAGCGGCTTTTCCATGCACAGGATGTCATTCAGCCGCGGGTTGGTACCGATATTTTGTACTATACGCCGGACGAATGGCTGGATATGTGCGAAAATCGATTTTTCGTAAAGCATGAAGTCGAGGCAAAGGGTAAGGTGCTTTATGAACGGTAACGCTGAAGAGTGGCTTTTCTTTGCTCGGCAGGACATCCGCGTGGCCGAGCTTGCTTTGGGTGATGAAATTTATCATCAAGTCTGCTTTCACGGTCAGCAGTGCGTCGAGAAAGCGCTCAAGTCAACGCTAGTTCATCTCGGCCAAAATCCACCCCGCGTTCACTCGATTGCCAATTTACTTGAGCTTCTACCATCTGATTTTGTTGAGAAGCTACCGGGAAGTTTGATCCGTTTCGACCTGTTCTACATCTCGACGCGCTATCCCGACGCATTGCCCAGCTCACTACCAGACGGATTGCCCAACGAGCAGCAGGCACGCGACGCGCTGAATTGGGCCAAAGATACTTTAATTACTGTCGAAGAATTTGTTAGCGAACCGGACACAGATGACGACCTACAAGAATCACTCAATCTTTAATTCACTAATTACCAATTTCTCGACCGCCAACATCGTCCTCACCGGCTTTATGGGCACGGGCAAGAGCACCGTCGGCCAGCGGCTCGCCCAGCGGCTGGGGCGCGATTTTGTCGACATGGACAAGCAGCTCGAAGCGCACTTTGGCAAGCCCATTGCCGCCGTCTTCGCGGACGAGGGCGAGCCCGCCTTTCGGCTGGCCGAAATCCGCCTCTGCCAGCAGCTGGCCCAGCAGCAGTCGCTCGTGATCGCCACCGGCGGCGGCGCGCTTGTCAACCCAACTAGCCGCCACGAGCTGGCGCAGTCCGGCGTGCTGATCTGCTTGACCGCCAGCGTTAACGAAATTCTGCGGCGGCTCGAACAGTTTGCCGACCGCCCGCTGCTGGACGGCACGCTCCACGAGCGCCAGCAGCGCGTGCGCGACCTGCTCCACCAGCGTCGCCAGGCCTACGCCGCCATCCCCCACCAGGTCGACACCACGGGCCGCACGCCGGAGCAGATTGTCGAGCAGATTCTGGACGTTGTCGACGGCGATGCGGAAGTGCGCGGCATGACGCGCATTCCCGTCCAGCACCCGGCGGGCTCCTACGATATCTGCCTGGGCGAGGGGCTGCTGGCCCACGCGGGCGATCTGCTGCGCCGCCGCGAGTTGCGTGTGGGCACGGTCGCGGTGGTCAGCAACGAAGCGGTTGCCCAACATCACGGCGAAATTTTGCTCGACTCGCTCCGCAGCGCGGGTTACGAGCCGACGCTCTGCCTCGTGCCCGAGGGCGAGCAGCACAAAACGCTGGCGACCGTCGCCGCGCTCTACGACCAATTTCTCGAAGCGGGGCTGGATCGGCAGAGCGCCGTCCTCTCGCTCGGCGGCGGCGTCGTCGGCGACATGGCGGGCTTTGCCGCGGCGACCTTTCTGCGCGGCCTGCCCTACGTGCAGATGCCGACCTCGCTGCTGGCGATGGTCGACGCCTCGGTGGGCGGCAAAACGGGCGTCGACCTGCCGCAAGGGAAGAATCTCGTCGGCGCCTTTAAGCAGCCCGAAGTTGTCATCATCGACACGGCCACGCTCTCGACCCTGCCCAGCGCCGAATTTCGCGCCGGGCTGGCCGAAATCATCAAGCACGGCCTAATCGGCGCGCCCGATCTCTTTGCCCAGCTGGAGGAGCACGGCCCCACCAGCATGACCCATCTCGTTGCCGACGCCGTGCGCGTCAAGGTTGAGGTCGTCGAAGAAGACCCTTTTGAGCAGGGGCGACGCGCCACGCTCAACCTCGGCCACACTTTCGGCCACGCCATCGAGCAGGTCAGCGGCTACGCCGTGCGCCACGGCGAGGGCGTCGCGCTGGGGCTGGTCGCCGCCGCGTACATGGCCCACGCGTTGGGCCGCTGCGACGAAGAGTTGGTCTCGCGCACGCGCAACGTGGTCGACCGGCTGGGTCTGCCGACTTGCGTGAGCGGTTATGATGTCGACGCCGTAATGCAGGCCATGTGGCACGACAAAAAGCGCCGGGGCAAAACCCTGCGCTTCCTCATCGCCCAGGACGTGGGCGACGTATTGATTATCGACAACCCCGGCGAACATTTCGTGCGCGATGCGCTGTCGCACGTGCTGAAGTAGGAGGAAATTATGGCTGCTGTCCTCGAACGACCCAATGTGCTCGAACAAACTGATGCGCTCGCCCGAAGAATGACGCCGGAGGAATACTTGGCGTGGGAACGTGACCCTGCGCGGATCAACGAGCGCAGAAGTGAATACATCTACGGGGAGGTGATTGAGATGCCAGGAGCAAGCCGTGAGCACAACCTGATTAATGTTGCGGTCACGACACTATTGTCTAATCAATTGGACAACGGCGTCGAAATTTACTCCAACGATATGCGAGTTCGTGTTGGTAGCGGTAACGCTTATGTCTATCCAGATGCGGTTGTAGCAATCGACGAACCACAACTTCTTGATGTCCAGTTTGACACGCTGCTTAACCCCAGCGTGGTTGTCGAAATCCTCTCGCCCTCGACAAGCGACTATGACCGCGGCACAAAATTCGAGCTTTACCAAGAGATTGGCTCGCTAACCGACTACTTAATGATTGCGCAGGACGAGCCACGCATCGATCATTACGCCCGCGTCGATGAAAACGAATGGCTGCTCAAAACCTACCGCAGCCTCGACGCCGTCGTCGCCGTCGACAGCCTCGACTGCACCCTCACGCTTACCGAAGTCTACGCCCGCATCAAATTTTAACCACCTGCTACCCGCCACTTGCCACCCCCGCCTTCGCGGGGGCAGGCTCTGCCACCACGATGACCACCATTGCCCTGATCCACGGCCCCAACCTCAACCTGCTCGGCACGCGCGAGCCCGATGTCTACGGCGCGCTCACGCTCGACGACATCAACGCGCGTCTGCTCACCTGGCTCGATGTCCAGCCCGGCGACCATGCGCTGCACCCCTTCCAGAGCAACCACGAAGGCGCGCTGCTCGATCACATCCACGAGGCGCGCCACTGGGCGGACGGCCTTGTGATCAACCCCGGCGCCCTTACCCACTACTCCTACGCCCTGCGCGATGCGATTGCGGGCGTTGCGCTGCCGACGGTCGAGGTGCACCTGAGCAACATTCACCAGCGCGAAGCGTTCCGCCGCACGTCGGTGATCGCGCCGGTTTGCGTGGGGCAGATTGCGGGCTTTGGCTGGCGGAGCTATGGGTTGGGGTTAAGGGCGCTGCTGGATTACCTGGAAACTTAAAACAAAAATGGGACACGGATAAACGCGGGCTGCGCACACGGATTTCACAAATTGCCTCATATCACGGCAATGCTCCTTCAAAATCCGTGTTCATCCGTGTCATCCGTGCCCAAAATGGAATGCCGAACTAAAGTTTGGAAAGTGAAGCGTGAGACGTGATGCGTAATGTTTCGTTGACTTTAACGGTTTTACTGGTGTTGACGATCGGGCTAACGCTGGGCGCCTGTCGCAACCAGCAGCAGCCGACGCCAACGCCCCCGCCCACCGCTACGGCGGCGGACGAGGCGGCAGCAGACGGCACACCTGTCGCCCGCGACCCCGTGCTGCCGACCGCCGCGCCCACGCCCACCGCCGATGCCACAAGCGGCGAGCTCGTGCTCTGGCACGCCTGGGCCCAGACGGATGGCGACGCCCTCGCCGCCATCCTCGACGCGGCGCAGCGTGCATACCCCGATCTCACGGTGGAGACGCTCTTCGTCGCCAACGACGATTTGCCCCAGGCCTATGCCGACGCCGTGGCCGCGGACGGTGGCCCCGACCTGCTGCTCGCGCCCAACTGGTGGCTCGATGACCTGGCCGCGCGCGACGCTTTGCTGCCAATTGGTGATTTGGTCGCTGCCGAAACGCTGGCCGATTACGCCCCCGCCGCGCTCGACAATCTAAGCGCAGGCGGCACGCTCTACGGCCTACCGCTCAGCGTGGAAACCGTGGCGCTCTTTTACAATCAGTCGCTGCTGGGGGACGTCGAGCCGCCGTTGACCATGGACGAGTGGCTGGTTCAGGCGCGCACAGCGGCCAAGCAGGGCACGGGTCTCTACGCCAGCCTCTACCACGTCTACTGGGGGATTCCGGCTTACGGCGGCACGCTCGTGGACAACGACGGCGCAGTGGTGATGACGGAGAATGAGGGAACGGCGGAGTTCCTGGCGTGGCTGGCGGCGCTGGACGAAACCGAGGGCAGCTACGTCGACATCGACTACGGGATGCTCAAGGATCGCTTCAAAAAGAGCGAATTCGCCTTTTTCGTGGACGGCCCGTGGGCCACGGCGGAATTGCGCGATGCCCTGGGCGACGATCTCGCCGTCGCGCCGCTGCCCGCTGGCCCCGCCGCTCCGGCCCAGCCCTGGCTCAGCGCCGATGGGCTCTTTGTCAACGCCGCTGCCTCGCCGGAACAGCAGGCGCGGGCCCTGCGCTTTGCCGAGTTCGCCACGGGTGCGGAAGCGGGCGCGCTCCTGGCCGAGGTCGCCAATCGGCTGCCCGCTCACCAGCAGGCCGAGATTGAGGGCAATCCCATCCTCAGCGGCTTCCTCCAGCAGAGCGCCAACGCCCAGGCCATGCCCCCCGCCCTCGAAAGCGACGCCGACTTCTGGGCCTACGCCGGCGACATGCTGCTGCGCGTACTCAACGACGACGCCACGGCGGAGGTCGCCGTGCGCGAGGCGGAGGCGCTGATCAACGAGGCGGGTGGGCGGTAAGTCAATTCATCTTGGGTAAAGAATATGCAGACCCTCATTAAAATTACGACGCCCGATTCCATTCCGCCCACACCGCCAAATCAGGAATCACTTGCCGGCCTTCGTAGTGTGCCGCTCGTCGATGGCACTATCTTTCATTTTAACGCGCTGGATACGACAGGAACGATAGTGCTTGCATCGGCTTTTGATAAGCGGGATGTAGGTAGCCTCCTGCTCACGAGCGAATCTGGTTGGCGGCATGAGCTGGACTACGGTTTCGCCAGCCATGCGAGGCGTTTTCATATTCCAATTCCGGCTGGCATCAGCAGCGTTGCAGTCAAGCAGCTAGGTACTAGCCAACCCCTCTGGGTGCTTGCGGACCGCGAAGAGTTGGCAGATGCGTATCCATCCCTGTGGCCGAACGTGCCCGGAGCGAATCGATTGGCCCGCTTTTTTCAACGGCTCGAACATGGCAGCCTAGCTCAATTTGGCTGGATGGGCGGTTGCGTCTTGGAGGCATTTGACGCCCTGGCGCAAACGGATGTCGACAAGCGTTGGACGAATGCGCGTAAACGGTGGCTGGAACAATTTTTGGGCGACACGCACCTGCGCTTTCAAAATCCCCGTGGCCGGGTATTGACTGACACTCTTTCCAGCATCGAAGCGGGGCTACCTTTTGCCTTTATTGCGAGGCAGGACTTGAGCCACCCCTCTGTGGAGATGGCCGTTCAATTTTTGACAGATGTACAGGACGACAATGTCTCTTGTGAAGGATGCTACACCGCTGCCTATCCACTAACGCAAATCGCCATGCTCCGCGAGGACCAAAAGCTGCTTTCTGTGGCGACAAATGTCCTGTACGACCGCCAGGAAAAGCTCTTCAAAGACGGAACAATCTACCTGCGAAATCGGCAGGATGCCCTGAGTTATCCGAACTGGACACGCGGCGTTGCGTGGTATCTGCTCGGCATCTCAAAGTGCATCCGGCTGGCGGGTCTTGAGCACTACACGCCTGAATTCCTCGCTCACGTGCGTGAACGGGCGGGATGGGTAATAGGGCATCAACGCGATCATGGGTTGTGGCCGAATTTCTTCGATCAGCCAGCGCTGCCGCCCGATACTTCCGGCTCCGCCGGTATTGCCACGGCGCTGCTGGAATTTCGTGAATTAGGCCTTGTGGACGCGCAGAGCGCAGCCGACGCTGCGTGGCGCTGCTGGGACGGACTCGTAAATCACCTGAGCATTGACGGCTGGCTGTGCAGCATCGCCAAAAACAACAAGCAGGGAGAATCCGTGCAGCGCTTGCCCGAACGCGGCTGTGAACCATTCGGGGCTGGGCTAATGGGACAGCTCGCGGCCAATCTACCCGTAGAGCAGCCCGTATGCGCCGCCTTGTGCGAGAGGTATTCAGCGCCTGATTAATCTGTCCATCTCGGCAAAAAGGAAATACGACGCGTCGGCGGAGGTCGCCGTGCGTGAGGTCGAGGTGCGGGCCAGCGAGGGGAGTGGGCGGTGAGTCGAAACGTTTGAATCGCCCTGCAAGTTCGCTGTCGTTTTGCTGACAGAATTATGTGGAAGGTGCTAGATAGGCCCTCAATCGAGGGAGATAAGCGGAAAATTTCCGCTTATTGTTCTTATCTGGAAGAAGCGGTATAATCGGGTTCAGGCTGGGGAAGAATTCTGTCATACGGGGAAATTTTCCGTATACTTAATAGTTCGGGCGGGCTTATCCAGCATTCCGCCAATCGTAAGCCAGAAGCGCCTACCCGAACAAATACTTAAACCAGACGCTGGGAAACGCGCAGGTTAAGAGATCAACGACGGACTTTTGAGTTTAGAGACTTTATGAAACATTTATTGGTTGATACTTGCGACTGGATTGACCTAGGGAGAAATCACCCTGAGCTTCGCGAGAAACTCTTCGATCTAATTGATCAAGGTGAGGTTCTGATTGTATTACCTGATTTAGTAGTTACGGAATGGGAACGTCACAAGAATAGCAAAATAGTTAGCTCGAAACGTGAGCAGTTCCGTACTTTCATTTCCCACACCAAAAAAGTTGTCGAGTTCCTGTCAGAAAATCAGCGTACTAGTTTCTTGGAGGCAATTCAAAGTATTCCTGAAGAAACAGTGGAACTTTATAGTGAGGAAGACGTTCGTGAGGTGGACGACCTGTTCGCTAGCGACAAAGTAGTACGAATTAGCTTATCAGATAGCGTAAAAGTTCAGGCAGCCGAACAAGCCCTTGAAAATAAAGCACCTTTCAAGAAAAAGAAGAACAGTATGGCTGATGCCCTCATACTGTTTTCCTTCTTGGAGTTTCTTGAAGAAAATGAAGTCAAAGATGGTGGCTTCTTTGTTTCTCGCAACACAGCAGATTTCGGTGGCGGTGGTGGGGTACACCGCGATTTAGCCCCATTGCTTGAGCAACAAAATGTAACTTATTTTGCAAACATTGGGCATGCTCTAAATGAAATTGAAGACGGCATCGCCTCTCAGGAAGAAATCAACAGGGTGGAGCAGAGTCATTATTTCGAGCTATTGAAAGAGCAACTCGAAAGCTTAGGCCAACTTTCGCTACCTTCTTTAGAAGCGATTTCTAATGCAATGGCGATTCAACCTAGCTTCGCTGCTTTTGAATCAATCAGAGAATCTCTGCCAATGCACGTTGTAGGAGACGAATATCTTGAGCAAATGAACACATTTGCCCTAGAAAGTGCGAGAGTACAAGAAGCCTTGGCCGGTCTAACGGCCAATACTGTGCTGTCAGAATCAACTTTAGACATGCTCCATGATATGTCGGCTCAAATGCAGGATATGGTTGGTCTCTCCGCCCCATTTCTTGAACAGATGCGAGCAAATAACAAAATGATTACGAATCTCATGGGAGAGTTTCCCCAAATCAATCTTTCAGACATCTCTGCGATTGAGGGGCTAAGCGAAATGGCATTGCAGCATGCGAAATTGCAAGAAACCATCGGAGCACTTTCGATTACTAACGTCCTTCCCGAATTGCCTCTAAGCACAATTAACCTTCCCAAAATCGACCCCGCTATCCTAAACATGGCGGATGAGATGAATAGGCTTGCTCAAATGTTTACGGCAAGCCTACCAAAAAATCTGGGCTATCTTGTACCAGAATCAGAAGTTTCAGATGAAGAGGAAGACGATGAAGGTGGTCAAGAAGCACCACACATCGAAGAGTAGAAGAAGCCGCCGAACATAGCATTAACCTGACGCACCCTATCGGGATGCGCAGGTTATGCAGGCGTTGGGTGGCTTGATAGCTCGAAAATGCATGTAATAAAATTTAACGCAGGTGCCGATAGGTGCATGAAGATGCAAAAGAACCCATTTCCAGGAGTAGATAAATTAAATGGCTAGTAAAGTAAATTTAGATGCACTAGTTCCACGTGAGGACTTCGAGGTTATTGACCGAGATCTTTCAACTGTTTCAACATTCCCTGCTACTCTCTCCATTCGGGAGGTTGAAGATGGTGGTTTCTTATATCCACGGCTCCGAAAACCCGATTTTCAGCGCGAAACATCGGAATGGGATATTGAAAGAATATGTAACTTTATCGAGAGTTTTCTAAGCGGCGACCTCATTCCTGCTGTAATCTTTTGGGATTCAGGAAGTTTCTTATTCGTAATCGACGGTGCTCATCGACTCAGCGCATTAATTGCTTGGGTGCATGACGATTATGGTGATGGTCCTATCTCAAAAGAGTTTTTCGAGCACATCATAACTGAAGAGCAGATTAAAGTAGCAGAGCGATGTCGCCGCGCTGTCAAACGCCGTATCGGCAATTACCGTGACTTACAGTTTGCTGCCAGAAATCCAGAAAAAGCAAGTCAAAATGAAGCGGAATATGCCCGAAAATTAGGTTCTTTAGCAATACAACTGCAATGGGTAAAAGGTGATGCTGGGGTCGCCGAAAATTCATTCTTCAACATTAATCAAAATGCAGCCCCTATCAATAAGACAGAATTAAAGTTGCTTAAATCCCGTAATCAGCCAAACGCGGTTGCTGCTCGTTCTATCATTAGAGGAGGAAAAGGACATAAATACTGGTCAAAATTTGACACGAGCATTGTCAAGGAGATAGAGGAGAACGCCAAACTGGTAAATGAGGTATTATTCATGCCTCCCCTAAATAAACCAATCAAGACGACACATCTTCCTATTGCGGGCAGGAGTTATTCATCTCAATCACTTCCACTTGTATTTGATCTTGTAAATTTGGCTAACAATATCCCGATTGATAAAAATCAGGAAATTGATGATGATATAGATGGAACGCAAACGATCCAGTTTCTGAAAAATGTAAAAAAGCTTGTTTTTCGGCTTTCTGGAACTCATCCATCAAGTCTCGGATTTCATCCCGCCCTATATTTCTACTCACCTAATGGACGTCATCAACCTGTGTCATTTCTCGCCATGATCTTGCTGATTCAAGAGTTTGCGAAGCAAGATTTTTATGATCAGTTTACCGAAATTAGAGCAAAATTTGAAGAGTTTCTCTCTGAATATCGAACATTTCCAAGTCAAGTAAACATCAAGTATCGCGGTGGATACAAAGGAGCAGAAGGTTTACAAGAACTTTACTGGTTGGTGCTTAATGTTCTTGTAAATGGAGGGGACGTTATAGAAACCTTACGAGAAAATGAGCGGTTCTCTTTTCTCAACTTTTCGCCTGAAATAAATAGCGGCCGTCAAGGCAGAGCGTTCACCGAGTCTACCAAATCAGCAGCCTATTTACGCGATGCGTTGAACCAATCTCTCAGATGCAAGATATGTGGTGGACTTATGTACTCAGGCTCTATTTCTATTGATCACAAAATGCGTAAAAGCGATGGTGGAACTGATTCAGTTGATAATGCTCAACTTTCCCACCTGTATTGTAACACTAACTATAAGAATTAGGTCGCCTGTATCAATCTCTTGTGCTGCCATCTTACTCTATAAAAGTATCGCATGAACTTGATTTCCGCAACCCAACATCGCGTCAACCAGACCACGGGTGATCTGGGCCCTTAAAATTGGGATTCACGCTTGACCAGAGGCTCTAGTCGATGGTATCGTCAGCGCAATCCCATGGCTGGTTATACAGTCCTTAGGCTTACCCCATCATCAAAAAGCGCTCGCTGAAATTTCAGCGAGCGCTTTTTGATGATGGGTAGCAACCTGTAGACGACATCAATCCTTACCCCCCTGCGCTTGTCACCCCCACCTCTCCCCAAAATACCCCGACCCAATCGCCCACCTGCGACAGCGTAAAGAAGGGTAACCCAAAGCACCTACTGGATTTCACATCACTCATCGTCTCCTTCCGGGACGGCGGGCGCGTCCGTATCGAGGGGGACCTGCACGCCCCGGCCCAGGGTTTCGGCGGAGGGGACGGCGGGGCGGCGCTCGGCCACGTCGCGCTCGCTGATCGCCTGCCCGCGGCGCTCGGCCACCTCTTGGGGGAGGTACAGGCGCGATGCGTCCGGCGCGCCGCCCTCGGCGGCAAACTGGGTGAGGATGTAGTTCGTCGCGGCAGCGACTTCGGCGTCGCTGAGTTCGGGCATCGGCGGCATCGGTGCGCCGTAGGTGCCGGTGTAGAGCCCATAGAGCGTAACGTCGAGTAGATAGTCGCGCCCGCCGTCCGCGTCGAGATGGACCGCCAGGTTCTGAACCGGCGGGTACATGCTCCGACCCGATCCATCGACCGTGTGGCAATTCTGACAGTTGGCGAGGTAGACGTCTTCGCCAAAGCCGCGCCAGTCAAACGCCGCAGGGCTTGTGATCCCGGTGGTCTCTGTGATCACGGAAGGCTCAATATCGACCGCTCGTGCAATCACAAGCTGCTCGCTGCGGGCCCAGGCGAACAAGGCAGCGCAAAGCACGAGCCCAGCGACGAGCGTATAGGTGACGAGGTTAGCGAGAACGTGGCGCATGATGTAGACAGATTGCGTTGACGAAAGGTAAGTTAGGCGAGGGCGAACTTTTCGAGGTGAATGTGTGTCTGCGGCACCCCGTGCTCGAGGAGCGCCTCCTTCACCGCCGTCATCATGGGAGGCGGGCCGCACACAAAGAAGCGCCGAACAAAGCGCTCCTTGGGAAGCTGGCGCTCCAGCAGATCACCCGTGACCTGGCCCTCTTCGGCGGCCCAGTCGTGCGGCGGCTGCTCCAGGACAAAGACCGTCTCCAGGTCGAGCCGCTCCTTCAGCGCCTCGATCTCCTCGCTGTAGGCCAGTTCCTCTTCCGTGTTCGTGCTGTAGATGAGCAGGATCGGGCGGGGATCGCCCCGGTCGGCGAGCGTGTTGAGAAAGCTCATCATCGGCGTGATGCCCACGCCGCCGGCAATAAATACGTAGCCCGGCGCCTGCGCGCGGTCGATGGAGAACGCCCCGTGCGGGCCGTCGACGTAAACCGTCGTGCCTTCCTCGATCTTCTGGAGCCGCTCCGAAAAGTCGCCCAGTGCCTTGACCCCAAACGACAGCCGCGCCGGCTCCTCGGCGCTCGACGCGAACGAGTACGGATGCTCTTCGATGGTGTAGGGCGAGCCGCCCACCTTGATCCAGGCGAACTGACCGGGGTGAAAGCGGAAGCCGTCGTGCCCCACGGCCTCAACGTCGAGGTTGACCGTCCCACCACCCTCGTCTCGAACGCCGACCACGCGCCACGGGTGTCGCTTTTGCAGCCACGGCTTGACAAGCCGCAGATAGGCCACGAGCCCGACCAGGAGCAGGCTCGACGCTATCCAAAGCACCTGCTTCCAGAGCGTGTTCACGTAAAGCCCGGCCAGCGACACGTGGGCCTGCGCGAACACGAGCGCCAGCACGCCGAGGATGGCGTGCAGCACGCGCCACACCTCGTAGGGAATCTTCAGCCGCTCGCGCCAGACAGACGTTGCGGCCAGGGCAACGAGCACGGCCACAGCCGCCAACCCCAGCTTGCTGGCGTACGTCCCGCCAAACGGGTTCAAGAGCACCACGCGCGCCGGGTGCTCGATGAGCAGCAGCACCGGATGGAGCAGGATAAAGGCGGTCGCCACCAGGGCAATCTGGCGATGGTGCTTCAGGACGACATCGATTCCGTACGGGTATGTCAGCGGCCGAAAACGGGCGATCAGAACGAACTGGATACCAATCTGGGTCAACCCGACAAAGCCAAGCGCGACCGATAGCTCGACCCAAAACGACCGCCCCGTCGGAACGGGCGGAACGAGCATGAGAACGATAGGCGCGAGCACTACAAAGAGGTACAGGCCAATCCAAAAGAAGCCAAAGACGGTTCGGCGCATAAGAGCGAAGGAGAATGGGGTCCGGGCGACAGGTCAATAGCATTAAGGTAAGGGTTACTCGTTCCACGCTCCGCGTGGAATGCGCTGCTGGAGGCTCTGCCTCCTCTGTAGAGGCGGAGCCTCTAGATTAAATTCCCAGGCAGAGCCTGGGAACCAGCTTGCTTAACTTAACGCCATTGGGCGAGTGGAAATGATCAATCAACTCGATACGTCGGAGACACCGCCACAATCAATTGTCCACTCCGAGGATCCAAGCACTACGATGGACGCAGAATAACACCTATCGTTCATACGATATGTAACAATCTGGCGCTTTGGCAAGTCGTTTGTTGAACGAACAGCAATTCCAAATTTGAGATACGCCAGGTGTGCCTGGCGAGAAAATCAGCCCCGCATTGCCTACCAGACTAGACCCTCGAGCACGTGCCGGGCACAAAGACTTCGCCCTGCCCGATGGATGAAGTCCGTGCTCGGCACTGATGGGGGAGTACACCTCCCGTGCCGGTGCCGGGCACGTCTGCTCTCCTTGTTCGTTTGCCTATTTTTTGTGCCCGGCACGTACCTAACCTCTTATTTGACCCCACAGACCTGGGTAAACTACCCAATTTGGAATTGCTGTCAGACGTTAGACGAACAGCTTGTCTCGTGCAGGTGAAAATGAGCTCAGGTCAATCGTTGGCCCCCTGTGCCGGTCGCTGCCGCTTTTCCCGCAAATACCCCGACCCAATCGCCACCTGCGACAAGGCAAAGAGCGCCGTCTCGCCCAGCGCTCGTCCCGTCACCCCTCGACTGCGTAGCGGATACGCTAGCAACCCCGCGTAAAAATTAAGTGCCTCGAAGCGAACGCCGCCGCCGCTCTGTTGGGCGCGCGTTTGGTGGACCTGGTACCCGCCGCGACCGTAGTTGAAATTTTGCCGCCAGAAAGAGCGCACGGTCATCGCATGGCGGTGGTGAATGATGGCGTTTGGCGCGTAGATGCGCGGCAGGCTGGCCGCGCGCCAGCGGTCGCAGAATTCGCGGTCTTCACCCGCCGCCAGCGGATAGCTCGTGTCAAAACCGCCGATTTGGTGAAAGCAGCGGGTCGACATAGCGATGTTGTTGCTGGCGAAAAAGCGCGCGTCGCCGGGCCGCTGATTTTCGTAGGCATAGATGTAGTCGATTAACGACTGCGCCGCCTCCGAGACGGGATTGTCGACCAGCGCGTTGACCGTGCGCCCGCCCACGAGGGCGTTCGGCTGCTGGTCGAGCTGCGCGGCCATCCGGTGTAGCCAGTTCGGGTCGGGGGCGCAGTCGTCGTCGGTGAAGGCGAGGAAATTGCCCGTAGCGTGGTGCGCGCCCGCGTTGCGCGCGGCGGCGGGGCCCGCGTTCTGCTGCCGGATCGTCTGCGCACGCAGCGAGTCGCCCAACTTCGCTTTTGTGGACGCCACCACCTCCTCCACCACCGACGCAACGGGCTGCGGGCTGCCGTCGTCGACCACGACCACGTCGAAGCGGTCGCGGGGATAATCCAGCGCGGCGACGGCGGTGAGGCATTCGCACAGCCGCTGCGGGCGATTGTAGGTGGGGATGATGAGGGTGACGGTGGGATGGATCATAAAGTGGAATGGTCTAGCGTCCCCGGCACGCGCCGCACGCAGCGGGACATACGCACCTTCAGACGGCGCGTGCCGGGGACGCGCAATGAGGGCACGCCTATTCCCGCAGCGACTCCTGATCGCGGCGCGTCAAGTGCTGGGGGCGATCCATTTCGAACGTTGCCAGCTTGTCCGGCGTGGAGCCGGGCCCCGCCGCGTAGCCAGCCATCTGCCCCAGCCCATCGAGCACGAGGCCGAGCAGCAGCGCGGGCTGCACGCGGCCGGCAATCTCGCGGCGCTGGCCGTCGCCGAACAGCTCCTGCCGCAGCCGCCGAAAGCGCACCAGCGGAATCAGCGGGCCGCCGAGCGTGTAGAGCGCTCGCTGCACCGGCGACCAGCCGCCCACTTCGGCGCGCTTGGCCCCGTAAAGCCGACCGGCGCTGAAGCGCAGATCGGCGGTGGAGGAAAAGAGCGAGGGGTTGGCGTGGGCCAGCCGTGCACCCGTCGCCAGGGCGAAGCGGTGGCCGCGCTTGGTGAGCGCGTTGGGCAGCTCGCCGCTGCGGCCCAGCGCGTTCACCAGCGCGTCGCCGTATTCGACCAGCACCTCGCGCTTGTAGCTGATGTTGTGCCCCGGCAGCGCGTCGACCTCGATGACTTTGTCGGCAACCGCGCTCCCGGACTCCTGCATCTTATCCGTCCACGGCCCATAAGCAATCAGCAAGTTTGTCCAGCTCAGTGAATTCTGCGGGTTGGCGTTAACCATCGTCGAGCCCACGGCGGCCCACGGCCCTTGGTGTGCCTCGACCATCGCCGCGGCCCAGCCCGGCTCCGGGTACGCATGATCCTCGACGAGCGCGACAACCGGCGCAGTCGCGCGGTGAATGCCGTCCGCGGCGGCATGGTCGACGTTGTCGATGGGGCCAACAGCGATGATCTCGGTGCGGGCAAAGCCCTTTAGTTCGTCAGGTTCGCGGTCGGCGATGGCCTCGTTGGACGGGGCAACGAGGATCAGCTCGATTTGGTCGGCGATGGTCTGGGCGCGCAGGTGGCGCAGGGTGCGGCGCACGTTGGCAAAATCACTGGCGGTGACGGTCACGACGCTGATCAGTGGTGGCGTAAGTGGTGTCGATGGTGTCTGCATGGGATGGGTATCGGTAAATCAAGGTTCGAGTTGATCTTCCAGCTCTTTGAACAAGATTTCGGTGGCTAGGGGGCCATGTACGCGATTGTACTTCGCCGTGAGGATGAGCAGTCGCCCCTCGTGCGAAGCCTGAAACTCCACCAGGACGGGCGTTGTTGCCCACGCTTCGGCTGCCTCTTCAACAGTAGTTTGTTGAGCAGCCAGCGCAATCACGCCGTCCACCTCTATTTGATTGAGCAGTTCGGGCGCGATTTGCGCGCTCTGGTTGGCTTCGCCAATTACGATACCAAACCCAATCTCGGTAAGCAGGCCAACCAGATAGGTGTTGCCCGCTGGTACGGTAATTTCGCTGTCACGAGCGTAATCATCGCTGGTCAACAGCAGCCAGCGCTGCCCCTCGATGAGGGGCGCAAGGCGTCGGCGCGTCGACTCCACTCGCTGCCGGTGTCGTTCCAGAATGACGCTCGCCTCGGCATCCTTACCCAGCGCTCGCCCTAGAATTGGCAGCGTGCGCTTCCACTCATTTTTGCTTACGTCGGAAAAGAGCAGCGTCGGTGCGATCTCCGCCAGTTTGGGGTATAGCGCGCGATGCTCATTCACGTCCGCCAAAATCAAGTCCGGTGCAGCGTCCGCCAGCGCCTGTAGCGATGGAGCTTGATGAGTGCCCAAATTTACAATTGGCTCGGTAACGTATGGCCCCAGCAGCGCGATTTGTTCGGGCAGGATCATCGAACCCGGTGAATCAATAATAAACAGCCCGCTCTCCGCATAGCCAACGGGCTGCACGTTGAGCGAGAGCAGCAGATCAAGCAGCGTTGGCCCCAGCACGGCAATCCGCTCTGGTCGAGCAGCCAGCGTGGTCTCGCCCAAGTCGTGGGGCAACGCCATTGGGTAGGTGTCCGGCGGCGGCAGCGCGGACGGATCGGCTGGGGCAGGAAGCGGAGCGGGCTCCACGGGCGCTGTCGCTTGGGTGGGATCGGCGGAGAGCTGCTGCGATGAATCGGTCGATGTGGCGGCGGGTTCCGCGACTGCGTTCGCACTCCCATTTGGGGTGGCGTCTGCGGCTGGCGGGGCGGTGCGCTCTCTGCCGCAGGCCACCAGGCTAACGGCGATCAGCAGGGGAATCAGCAGCACCAGGGTCGCACGTGGGGAACGTCGCCACTTGAACAAGGCAGTCAGTTTCTCTTGACTCATGCTTCACTTCTTTGGTTGTATTTTGGTTTATGGTTTACCCGGCATCGTGTTGGGCTCCCTTGTAATGGATTGATGTCAACAGGATTGTAAATGAAACGGTTGTCAGGTCTAGCGCGTCGGCTTTAACACGGTCAGCAGCTTGAGCACCTGCTGCGCCGTCGACCAGCCACCGGGCGTTGCCAGCCAAACGATGGCGTAGACAACGCCAAAGATTGGCGCGCGCAGCAGCAGGTTCAAAAAGACGTTGTACGTCGGCAGCAGCGCCCCCAGCGCGACCAGCACGCCAGCCGCGGCCAGCGCAGCGGCGGTTGGTCGCCACAGAATTTCCAGAAAGTCGCGCAGGGTGATGTGGGAAGTGCGCAGGCAGTAGGCTAGGCCGGGAAAGGTGAGCACGGCGGTGCCAAGCGTAAAGCCCCAGGCCACGCCGATGGTGCCCCACTGCGCACCGAGCACCACGGCGGCAATCATCAGCGGCGTGTAGACCAGGCCCCAACGCAGTTGACGCCGCGTCTCGCCCTGTGAGAGGTAGAGCCACTTGGTGATGCGGTTCACGCTCTCGAAGAGCGCCGAGACGCAGAGCACGCGAAAGAGCGGAATCGCCGCGGCCCACTGCTGGCCCAGCACCAGGAGCACGACGTTGTGCGCCTCGACCAGCATAAAAATGAGCGCCGGGAAAATAATGGCGTACATCGGCAGCATCCCGCGCTTGAAGTAGGCGCGGTAGCGCGCTGGCTCGTGCTGCACCCGGCTGAGGCCGGAGACGGCGACGTTGAGCAGCGGCGTGTAGGCCTGCTGCAGCGGGAAGAGCGACCACTGGTAGGCACGACCGTAAAGGCCCATGTTCGTCGCCCCGCCAAAGCGGCCAATCAGGAAGCGATCCAGGTTGCGCCCCACGTGTGCGATCACGCTGTAGGCGGTAACGTTGGAGCTGTACCGGAACAAGTCGCGCAGGCCGCGGCTGGCGCGGCTGGCGCGCGGGCCAGCGGGCAGCCAGCCACAGGCAACCCACATGCCGACGCTCTTGGTGACGTGCGCGGCCACGATCTGCCAGAGCAGCGCCCAATAGCCATAGCCCAGCAGCGCCAGCACGACGGCGGTAACGAGCCCGATAATGAGCGACCCCGTTTCCACCACCGTCAGCGCACCGTGGCGCATTTGGCGCGAGAGCAGCGCTTTGGGCTGCGTGGCCGTGCCCAGCACAAAGACGCTCAGCGCCATCAGCGGCGTGGCGGCGAGCAGGGCGGGCTCTTGAAACCAGAACGCCATGACGGGCGTCATCGCCAGCATAAAGAGCGCGATCCCCACGTTGAGCCACAAATTCACCCAGAAGACGCGGCTCATGCCCACGTGGTCGACCTCTTCGCGATTGGAGACGGCCAGCGGCAGGCCAAAATCCTGGAAGCTGCCCACAAAAGCCATCAGCACGACGACCATGTCGCGGATGCCGAACTGGTCGGGCGCAATCAGGCGCGCCAGCAGGATCGCCGAGCCAAAGCCAAGCACAAACTGCACAAGCTGCGCCGCCACGCGGGCAAAGCCCGAGCGCACGGATTTGCCCTGGATGTCGCGCCGCACGGCGTCGGCACTCAGCACTGCATCGAAATTTTCCGCGGTAATTCGGGCCATGGGTAGTCTGCGATTCAACTTGCTCTCAAAAAATCGGCAACTGGCAACTGATAAACGGCGGTCGGAAGCGTGAAGAATCCTTGAATCACCAATTGCTAATCACCAACTACGAATTACCAGTTACTCATCAACCATTCGCAATTGGCTGTCGAGCATTTGTCGCGACCGGCTGCCGATTAGAGCTGGCAGCAACGCCAGCACGCGATCCCACGGAACCCAGAACAGGTTGCAGATGATAAACTGCTCAAACGACGGCCCCATCAGCACGCGGATGCCGATTTGGGTGGCGACCATGCCGGGGACGAAGACCCAGCGCGCGCGCCGCGACACCATCGCCAGCGGGTAGCCCGTCTCCAGCACCACCGTCGCCAGCGCCAGCGGTCGATAGAGCCAGGGCGACTGTGCGAGATAAACGCCCCAGTTGACGAGTGGCGTCAGCCCGTACTGCTGGCGAATCAGGATAAAGGCCATGTTGTCGGAGGTGATCCACGCCAGCCCGCCGTAGCGCAGCTTGGCCACGCCGGAGGCAAAGAAAACCAGCGCCAGCACCAGCCAAATGGCGCGGATCGGCCAGCGGTATTCGCCGCTGGGCCCCACTATGCTATCGACATTTGTCCCGCTTTTCCTTCGCGCCCGCCAGCGATCCAGCGAAATCGCATCGCCGCAGCGGGAAGCCATCAGGATGCCCAGGGCGAAGACGAGCACGGCATCGTAGTGGTAAACCTTGGCAAAATTGTGCGGCAGCGCGAGCAGATAGAAGCCCAGCACAAAGGCCGTCGCCGTGCTGATGCGGGTAAAGAGGCCCAGACAGCTCAGCAGCAGCGCCGCTTTCCACACGCTTTGGACGACGTTGAGCACCGGCTCGCTCAACACGGGCAGGTTCAGCGCGTCAAACAGGTAAATCGGCATCCAAAAGACATCGGAGACCGTGGCCCAGGCGGCGAAATCCTGCGGCAGGTAGAGCAGGAAGAGCGCGCCGAAGAACAAAATGCGCCCCGCGGCCAGGTTGACCGGCGACTGCGGCCCCACCCAAAAATTGAGCCAGCGGTGAATCAGGGTTTGCATCAGTCGCGCTCCACTTCCAGCAGCAGCGTGCGCTCATTCGGCGCGGCGACGTTGCGCGCCAGCGGGTCGAGCGTCCACGAGAGTTCGTAGAGGCGCACGGCTCGCAGCGGCGGCCCGTCGTGCTGCCCGGCCCGGCGCAGCGCCTCGTAGCGAGATAGCGCCTCGGTCATTGCCACGCGCAGGTTCGCATCGCCCTCGCGCCGCTGGAGCTTGCGCAGGCCGATGTTGAGCCGCGCTTGGTCAAACGGCTGGAGGGCGGCGGCGTCCAGCAGGGGAAATTCCTGGCTGGCGGCAGCGTCACCCCCATTGTTTTCAGCAAGCGGCACGCCGTAGAGCCGCACCTTCTCCTCGACCGGCTCCATCTCAATCGAGCTAAACATGGGGTAGGGCGAAAAGGGCCAGTGCTCGCGCCCGGTGGCAATGTCAAAGAGCGAGCCGGCCAGGATGACGAAGAGCCCCAGGTGCACCAGCGCCAGCCGCAGCGGGGAGATGCCGTAGCGCTGGCGCAGCGTTTTTTGCCCCAGCGGTCGGTGATCAATTTGGTTGAACGTTTGATTGTGTTTCACAATTGTAAGCCAATCATCAGCCGACAAGTCGAGCCGTTCTGCTAAAATCAGTTGGAATTCCGAGCGAATCCCGCAGGAATCTTCGTTTCGTCACACTAATCGTGCTTTGGATTTACCCGCGTTTAGGCTCAGTCAGGCACGTCACCTAGCGGAGCATAGGTGACCTACGGTCGATGACCTAATTTTGTACCAGCTATCCATACAGTTAGAAAGCAGCAATTCGCAGTGAACATTCTTTTCTTCGGCAGCGCCCCCACCATCGGCGACGGCGGCATCGGCGCGGCCATCCTGGCCGAAATGCGCCGCGAGTGGCCGCACGCCAACTTCACCATTCTCACCAGCACGCCCGCCGCCTACGCCGACTATCCCGTCTGCCAGGATGCCACCATCAAGCCCAAGCCGCCAATTGGGCTAAAGTCGCGCAAGGGGCGGCTGCCCTTTGGCGTCGACTTCCATCTGCGCTACCTGCTCCACTTGCTCAACATCCGCTTCTTTGGCGGGCGGCTCGGCGGTGACCGGCAGCTGGCGCAGACGCTGCGCGACCACTTTGGCTGGGCGGACATCGTCGTCTACCAGGGCGGGCCGGGCTGGAACAAAATTTTTCTCAGCGCGGGCACGCTGCGCATTCGGCTGCTGCGGCTGGCTGCGGCCCAACACTTTAGCAAGCCCAGCGTGCTCTATGCCCAAAGCTTTGGCCCCTTCGACTGGCCGGGCCCCTACGGCTGGGCTTTGCGTCGACTCGCTGCCTTTGTGCTCAACCAGACGCAGCTAATTACCGTGCGCGACGGCTTCTCCATCAACCATCTCCAGCGGCTTGGCGTCTCGCGCCCGCGCCTCGTCGCCGCCACCGACGCCGCCGTACGTCTGCCGTCAGCTTCGCCCAACCGCGCCCGCGAAATCCTGCGCCAGTTCCACATCGAGCCGCAGCGCGAGCGGCGACAGCGCCCGCTCGTCGGCCTCTCGGTGCGCGCCATCCGCGACCGCTACGATTATGCACCCGGCACGGAAGCCCGCTTTCATCGGGAGTTCGCCGAATTCCTGGACTGCACGCTGGACGAGCTGGCTGACGTCGTCTTCCTCTCCACCGACTACGACGCCCACGCCGACCACGACAACGATCTCGAAACCATGCACAAGGTGCAATCGCTCATGCAGCGGGGCGACGCGCTCCAGCTGATCGACCAGCCCTTTCTGCCCCACGAGATCGCCGCCGTCTACGGCCTGCTCGATGCCTTTGTCGGCGTTCGCCTCCACCCCGTCATCTTTGCCGTCACGCAGCACACGCCAGTGTTGAGCCTCGGCTACGCCCCCAAGTGCCGCGACTTCATGCGCCAGATGGAGCTGCTCGACTGGTACATCGACTACGCCGACTTTCGCGCGGACGACGGCGTCGTCAACAACGGCGTCGCCAAGCTGCGCGATCTGCTCGACCAGCGCGAGGCCGTGTCGCAGCAGATTGCGGCACGCCTACCCGTGCTGCAAAGCCGCACGGACGAAAGCCTACGCGCCATGCGCGCGCTGGTCGGGGGCGGAAGCTGGTAACCGTGACCGTCACGGCCCACTACCGACTCAACTTGCCCCGTCTCGTCCGGGCCGTGATGGTCACGGTTCTCGACCAGCATTGGGTGCACGAAGAGAAGTGACAATCACGGCCCGCACAATCAGGGGCAAGCCCGCCGAGCTAGGGCCGTGACGGTCACTTCGACTTGCCCGTCACGTCGACCAGAAATTCGTGCAGACGCCGCGCTCGCTGCGGCCACGTGTACTGCGCCACGGCCTTGCGCGCCGCATCGGCCAGCTGTTGCGCCAGCGCTGGCTGCTCCAGCAGCGTGCAGATCGCGTGGGCCAGCGCTTGCGGCTTGCTCGGCGGAGCCAGCAGCGCCGTCTCCCCGTGGGTGACCAGCGCGCGCACCGTCGGCAAATCCGTCGCGACGATGGGCGTGCCGCAGGCCATCATCTCCAGCAGCTTGAGCGGGCTGGTGAACTGCTCGGCGATGTCGCTCTCGCCCAGCGGCAGCGGGCAGACGCCCACCCGCACGCGACCGTACCACGCGCGCACCTCCGCTGTCGGCACGTAGCCCACCAGCTCCACCCGCTCGGCGACCCCCTGCTCGCTGGCAAATTCGCGCACCTGCGCCTGCGCCGCCGCGTCGCCGCCAAGCAGCCACAGCCGCCGCCCCGGTAAAAATTTTAGCGCGGCCACGAGGTCAAAGACGCCCTTGCGCCGCGCGAGCTTGCCCGCATACAAAATATCGAGGTCGCGCGCCGGCCGCCCAGCAGTAGCCACCACCGGGGCGACTTCGTCCGGCGGCGGGGCCGTGCCGCTGGGCAAGATCAGCGTTGGTGCAGTCAACGCAAAGCTGTGCGACAGCGCTTCGCGCACGCCCTCCGTCAGGCAGACGACGCCGTCTACGCCTTCAACGGCGCGCCGCTCACTCTGGCGAATGCGGAAAGTGCGCCACGCGATTTGCGGCTGTCGCAAAACGGGTAGCCGCGGCTGGTGCCAAGTTTGAACTTGGGTGTAGCAGGGGCGGTGCGCTTCGTAAATGTGTCGCTCGTGGGGCGAGCGGGGCAGCGCGCGCAGCTGGTCGAACAGCGCCAAGCCCTGCTCCCCGCGCGACATGATTACGTGCGGCTCGTTTGGCGAGGCCGAGGCCAACACGTCGCGCAGGGCAGGCCGCAGCGGGCGACCGTCGAACAGGGGAACAACTGTCAAATTGGGGTGGGGCGACAGGTCGTAGTGCGCCAGGGCCGCCCCAACATCACCATCCGCAATGGCTCCGCTGAAGAACGTGACGTGCACGTCGCGCTCGGCCAGGGCGCGCGCGGTGTGCAAAATTTGGATGGGCGCGGCGAGCTGGCCGGGCAGCGGCGTGTCGTAGAAGTACGAGAGCTGCACGTCACACCCCGCCAGTTGGCTCTTGAATCGGCGCGCGCTTCCTGCCGTTTGCCACATTTCGCATGTCCTGCGGCAAAAAGCCGGACGCTCGCAGCACCGCCTCGACGTACGAATCGCGCACGATTTCACCGCGCAGCACCGGCCCCCGCATCCGCTCCACGGGCACGGCAATCCAGCGGTCAAAGTAGGCTTTGGCCTCCGCCTCGGTCATGGTCAGGCTGGCCTCTTTCCACGCCTGTTTGGGAAAATGCACCGGGTTGCCCTTCTCCCACGTGGACGGATATTCGGCGAACTTGCGGTGCTTGTTCAGCCAGCGCGTCGCGTTGGTGACGATGTAGTGGTAGAGAAAGCCGCGCCATTCGGTCGGCACGTCGCGGGTCGACGCCTCCTCCGAGGAATCGCTGCCCGCGCGCCCCCAGCGGTGGGCGCTGATGGCCTCTACATCGGCGCTCGTGCGCACGATGGATTTGCCCTTGTAGTGGCCCAGTCGCCGCCCCAGCTTCACGACCTCGCCCGTAGTCGGATCCAACAGCTTCTGCCGAATTTCGCCCCGGTGTTGAAAATAGCGGAGCTGCCAAAAGGGCGGATGGCCCGGCTGCGGCGTAGGAATTACATCTTTGGGCTGAAGGATGACCTGCTCGGTGGCGTCCGCCACGCGTGCAAGCATCGCGGGCAGGTTGCCCAGCGCCAGCAGACGCAACGGCTTCTGCACCTGTCGGTTGAGCAGCGGGCGCAGCCACATTGGTCGCTCATCGCCACAGGCAAACTCGTCGGGGTCGATGTGCATCAGCCAGTTGATGCCGTCGGCGCGCGCCAGGGCCAGCCCCTCGTTGATGCACTTGACCTGGTGGGCGGACATAAAGCGGTCGTCCGGGTCACGGTCGCGCGCAATCACCGTGACCCAGTCGAAGGCGCGCGCGATGTCGCCGGAGCCGTCGCTGCAGCGATCCAGGAAAACGTAGGCGCGCTCGACGCCCAGCGCGCGGTGATAGGTTAAGTGAGCGGCCAAAAATTCTGCTTCGTCGCGGATGCAGAGTATCATGGCCAGCGAAGGATGGGTATGCAACATAACATTAAGCCAAACAACAGCAGTGAACAATCATTCTTACCTCTCCAGCCGCCTCATCTACTTTTCCAAGCGGCTCTCGCGCGCGGGGCTCTACGAGTTTCTCGCAGCCGAATACGCCCAAATTCCAGCGGGCGCGCGGGTGTTGACCATCGGTGCAGGTGGACCAGTGAACAAGCTGCTCAACGAACACGCCGACCGACAAAATTTTACCGTCGTTTCGGTCGACATCGACCCCGCGCGACGGCCCGACATCGTGGCCGATCTTAATCAGACCAACTTCGACGCACAGAGCTTCGACGTGATTGTGCTGAGCGAAGTGCTCGAACACGTGGAGGAGCCACAGCGGGCGCTGGCACACCTGCACGACGCGCTCGCGCCGGGTGGCCGGCTGATCATCACCACGCCGTTTCTCATGCCACTACACAATCGCCCGCGAGATTTCTACCGCTACACGAATCATGCGCTTGCCTACCTTCTGCGCGATTTCGACGAGGTGCGGGTCGAGCCGCGCAATTCGTGGGCAGAGGCCATCAATACGCTCTACGCCCGGCTCGTTCAGGAAAATCATCCGCGAGCACAGCTCATTGCACCCCTTTTCCTGCTGCTCGCCTACGCCCAACTGCCGCTGGCCCGTCTGCTTGGCCGCTTTGTGCCGCTCGACTCTATGCCGACGGGCTACAACGCCACGGCGCGCAAACGCTACCGTTCCCGCAGCGGCACGTCAATTCGCGCCACCGCTTCGCCGTAAATCGCGTCGTCGCGCCGCTGCACGAAATCCCACTCGTACAGCACAACGCGCAGCGTCCAGATGCGCTCGTCCACGGGCAGCGACTCGTTGTATCGCTGCCCAACGGTGCGCAGCTCCTCGGTCAGCGCTGCCCGCTCTTCATCGCCTGCAAAGCCGCGACGCAGCCGACTTCGGTAGCCGCTGCTCGACACGCCCATCGCGCGCAGCGGCGCAACGGAGACGTCGCCTGCATCATCCACTTTGTACGGCCGCGCGTAAGTGATAACGCTTGTGCCCTGGTAGTCGGAAAACATCTGCATCGCCGTCAGCGGGTAGCGCTCTAGCCGGATCGACCACGCGCCGAGAAAGAGCGCCGTCACCCCGAGCAGCGCGCCACAGCGCAGCAGCGTGGCGTAGCGCAATTCAGCGGCATAGCCCGGCTGCCGGTCGGCGCTGCCGCTTGCGGCGACTGGTGCGGTCGCCTCAACCCGATGCCCCAAGCGCGCGCTCAACCAGAGCCAGATGGCTCGCCAATCGTAGAAGACAAATTGAAGCAGCACCAAATCCCAGAACTCCACATCCATCACCAGCGCGATGCCGATGTGCATGGCCGCCGCCGCCGTGGGCAGCAGCAAACGCGCCGGGCGCGAGAAAAGCGTGGCGACCATGCCCAGCTCGACGGCGAGCGTTGCTAGGCCCGCCAGCGCGAAGATGAACGGCGGCAGCGCCGTCGCCACGTCGAGCAGGGCGAGGTTCATCTCCTCTGGATGGAAGAAGCGGTCCAGCACGATGGCCTGCATGTTGGTGCTGTCCCACCACGTCCAGCCGCCGTTGCGCAACTTGCTCAGCCCCGCCGCCAAGTAAGGCAGCGCGATCACCAGCCACACAAACCAGCGCCCCCACGCGTAACGCGGCTGCGGTGCGTCGGCATCGAGGTGACGCTGTCGATTGCGTCGCCAGTGATCCAGCGAGAGGCCGTCGCCGCAGCGGGTGCAGGCTAGAACGATCAGCACGTAGACAAAGTACAGCCCGGAATGCGAGAACTTGGTGTACGACCGAAAGACGCCCGCCAAAACCAGGTAGAGCAGCGCGGCCAGCGGAACCGTCCAGCGCGTACGCCAGCCCACGGCGGCGAGCAGCAGCAGCGCCACCGTCGCGGCCTGCAAGAGCCACGCGGCCAGCGGCTGCGCCAACACGCTACCCAGCCCCAGCGCATAAAGCGCGTCCATTACGCCCATTGACACGCGACCCGCCTCGCCCCGCGCGACCACGCGCGCCAGCGGCAGATCAAGCGCAAACCAGGCGGCGGCAAAACAGACGATCACGCGGATGATGCCCAGTTCGCTGGGTCGCGCCGTGCCGATGATGCGCCGTATAAAAAAGCGTCGGCTCGATGGCAGCACCAGCAGCGCCAGCAGCGTCCACAGCAGCAGCCCCACCGCCGCGACATCGTACCAGCGCGCCACGAATAACTCAACGGGCCGCGCCGCCGCCTGCGATTTAATCAGCGTCGCCAGCGGCAACCAGCCCTCGCCGCGGTATGCGTCGCGCACCAGCGCGGGCATCACGCCCCAGGCGAAGCCCAGCCACAGCAGCGCGCCCAGTACAAAGCTACCGGCCAGCACGGTAGACCAGCGATACGCGCCTGCCACATCTGCCAGAGCAGGCTCGGCATCGGACGCCGTAGTAATCTTTTTCTCAGTCCCCCACAGCATGATCAAGCGCCTTCTCAGGCGAAGCGGTTCGCGCGCGCTCGGCATATTGGGGCAGCGCACGCAGCCGTTCGTAAATACCGACGAAGCGCTGCGTTCGATGTGCTTCGCTAAACTGAGCCAGCGCGCGCCGTCGGCCAACTTGCCCCATAGCCTCGGCGACTGTGCGATCGCGCAGCAGGTGGCGCAGCCGCGCGGCCAGCGCGCCCACGTCGCCGGGCGGCACGAGAAAACCCGTCTGGCCGTCGACCACGATGTCGGTCTGCCCCCCAACGGCGCTGGCGACCACCGCCGTGCCGCGCATCATGGCTTCGGTGGAGACGTTGCCAAAGGGTTCCGCCCACAGCGAAGGCACGGCCTGCACCCATGCCCCATCAAAGCGCCGCTCCATCTCCTCGCGCGGCAGGTGGCCCAACCAGGTAACGGCGTCGTCCAGTCCCAATTCAGAGGCCAGCGCCCGCAGTTCGCTCGTGGCCGGGCCCTGCCCGGCCACGAGCAGCCGCGCATTGGGAATGGCGCGGGGTCCTGTCCGGCGCACGCGGGCCAGCGCCCGCAGCAGCACGTCGACTCCCTTTTCGGGCACGAGCCGCCCGGCGTAGACGACGGTCGGCACGGCATCTTCGCCGGTCTGCGTAGCAAGCGGCGGGCGCGGCGGGCGTTCGGGAACGCCGTTGTGTACCACCTCCACGGGGCTGATCCCCTCGGCAACAAGCTTGTCGCGCATCTCGTTGCTCAGCGCGGCAACCAGATCGAACGCATCGCGCCAGCGCAGCCAGAGCGCCCGCTGCCCCATGAGAACGGCCCACGTTTGCGGCGTCATGCAGCCGTTGCGCAAGCAGGGCACGCCGGCGCGCACGGTGCAGGGCGAGCCATCCGGCAAAATTTTAGTGCCGACAGGACAGATGGCTTTGTACATCGACGTTTGGTAGAGCGCTGGCAGGTTGCGCAAGAGGGGTAGGATGAGGGGCGAGAGCTGCCACAGAAAAAGCCGCGCGTGGACCACGTCCGGCTGAAAATCGTGCAGGATTTGGCGCAGCGCGAGGTAGGCCGCAGGATTGGCCGTCTGCGTGAGCACCTGGAGCTTTTGATTATTTGTGCCAAAGCAGCGGTAGTCGGCCTCAAAGGGGCTGCCGGGCACTGTCGTGGCGCTCGTTGCCAACATGCGCGCATCGTGGCCGAGGGCGCGCAGATCATCGCGCAGGGCAAGGAACTGCATTTCGGCGCCGCCGGTGGGCGTGCCTTTGTCGTGCAGCAGTAAAATTTTCACGGTGCGCCTCAGGCCGCTGCGGCCAACATCGATAGCGACAGCGGCAGGCCGGGCACGGACGTGCGCTCGCCCGTGCGCGCGGCTTGCTCGGCGGCCTCCACCACGGCGAGGCTGCGGTAGCCGTCCAGCAGAGTGGGGCTGACGGCTGAATCACCGCTGGCTGTTGAATCACCGCTGGCAGCTTGGACAAAAGCACGCAGCGAATCGACAAAGGGCTGGTCGTATTCGGGCTGAAAGAGCAGGCGCGCGGGCGACAGCGCCCGGCGGATGCGACGCAAGCGGGCGTCGCCCAGGCCGCTGGGCAGCACGTCGACGCCGGGCGCGTGGAAGCGATCCAGCACGAGCTTGCCGCGCTCGCCATACAGCTCGACGCGGTGCTCCTCCAGCGACGTCATCGAGCAGAGCAGCTGCACGGAGAGACCGCTCGTCGTGGTCAGCAGCAGGCTGGCGTTGTCATCTTCGCTGTGGCGTGACTCCAGCGTCGCGCTGACGCGCTCAATTTCGTCATCCAGCAGGTAGCGCAGGGCATCGATGTGGTGCGAGGCCAAATCGAGCAGCACGCCGCCGCCGCTCGCGCGTCGCTGCTTCCACGCCGGCAGGTCGCGCCGCTGGGTGGCAAAACTCGCGCGCGCAGCCACAGTCGGGCCGACCGTCTCGCGGACAACGTGCTCGCGCAGCTGGCGGTAGGCGCTGTCGGCGCGAAAGGCAAAGCCAATCATGCCGACTCGGTTTGCACGCTGCCAGGCCGTCAGCACCTGCTCCGCTTCGTGGAGGTTGGTTGCAATCGGCTTTTCGAGATAGACGTGCTTGCCCGCTTCAAACGCCGCAATGGCTGAATCCGCGTGCAGTGAAGTTGGCAGGCAGATGACTACGGCGTCGACCTGGGCGTCCAGCAGCAGATCGCGGTAGTCGGCGAAGAGCTGGGCGGCAGGCGCTTGGGTTTGCGCTTCGCTGGCGCGCTGCGGATCGGCTTCGGCGATGGCGGCGAGGTTGGTGTTGGGCAGCGTTTGCAAAATTGCCAAGTGCTTTTGCTGGGCAATCCGACCGCAGCCGATGAGTCCAATGTTGATAGTCATGTTAAAAATTGAGCGGCCGAGCGCGTGACTTCGTACCCTTCGACGAACTCAGATACGAAGTCACGCGCTCGGCTCAACTAATTCGCAGTTCGGTATACGGCTGGGTCGGATCGTTGTGGCGAGTGGGCAGGTAGCCATGGAGTTCGCCCCAGGACCAAGCGACCTGGCCCAACAGGATAATCGGTGCGGTAGCCAGAAAGCGCGTCAGGTAACGCTTCGTCCGCGCTACATCGCGGGCGGTGCGGGTGAAGAGCAGGGCGGGCAGCAGCGGGGCCGTCACCACGTGCAGCCAGCGCTTGGCCGTCGACCACTCTTGCTCGCGGCTGCGCACCGTGCCAAAGTTGCGCCCGTGGCGCATCGAGTGATCGGCAAAGTGATCGAGATTGCTGGGGTTGATGTGGGCGACGCGGATGGTGGGCGCGAGCAGCGGGCGGTGGCCGTCGCGCGCCATCCGCCAGTGCAGCGCCGAATCAGAGCAGTACGTCCCCTCGATAAAGGGACCGTAGCGCTCGAAAGCAGCGCGCTTGAGCGTAAGCACGCAGCCGGGAACTTCGTCGACGTACCCCTGCGCGGCGCCGGGCATCCACGTGCTAAATTCGCCAAAGTAGTAGCCCCAGCCGACGTAGCTCTCTGGGTTGCCGTTATCGACCACGCCGCCAATCAGCAAATCCTCGTGCGCCTGATGGGCACTGATAATTGCTTCGGCCCAGCGCGCATCGGCGATGCAGTCGGCGTCGATAAAGGCGATCACGTCGCCCTGAGCGGCGGCAATGCCGAGATTGCGGGCGCCCCCGCAGTATTTGCGCTCGCGAAAGCGCAGCAGCTTTACGTCCGGGTAGTCGTTCGCGACCAAGTCCGCCGTATTGTCCGTGGAGCTATCCACCAGGATCGTCTCAAACTGGGCCGCCGCCGTTTGTGTACGCAGCGAATCCAAGCAGCGCGCCACAACGTGTTGGGCGTTGTAGGTGGTGATGATGACCGATAGCAACGTTGATTTACTCATAAATGTAAGAGATTGCTCGACTTCCTTCTCAATTCGTAACTGTTCAGCCCTCACCCCCCAACCCCTCTCCCAAGGTGGAAGAGGGGAGCCGTGCTCTCCGCGGAGACGGAGAGGCTGAGGCAGAGCCTGAATAGCTACCTCGATTCAGACTAGCCGGCTTCTTCTTGTCAGCCAGCTACGTATCCACCAATAGCCGTCTCAGTTGAGCGCGATTGGAAGCGGCTGAGTGGCCGGGCAGCGACAGCCAGCCAAAGAAGACGGCCATGGTCGTCCAGAGAATAAACTGACCAAAACCATAAACCGTTTTGAGCAAACTTGGCAAGTACGTGTGACCCGGCGCAACGGTCGACAGAACGCCGAGGGTGAAGAGCAGAATGGCTAGGATGGCGATCTGTCGATTGCTCGTTTGCTTGTAAATGCGGTAAAGCACGATAAGCGGCAGCAAAAGCAACAGGTTGTCGTAGCCAGCGTGGTACGTCCACAGCCGCGCTACAATGGCGACGAGGCCCACCAGCAGCCACGGATCGGCGCGTCGCCGCCACGCCACCCAGCCGCCGACGCCCAGCAGCATCGTCAAGGCAATGGCGAAGTCAAAATCTGGCAAATCCAGCATCTGAAAAACACCCTGCTGATTCACGCTATTGACGCCCGTTGCTGCGTGGGTCGCGCCGCTGAGGGCGTTGTCTATCCACTGCTCTATTAGCAGAATAGGGCTTGTGGCCTGCAGCGAGGCCGCCGCAAGGGTCAAGCCTAGGTACAGGGCGGCAACCAGCAGCGCCGGTCGCAGCGATTTGGGGAGAAAGAGAATGAGCCAGAAAAACGGGGCCGCAATGGTTGGTTTGATCAGCGCGATCGTCATCAGCAGCATGATGCCCAGGTCGCGCGGCCAGGTGGCGGGTCGCCGCAGCAGCACGAGGGCGGCGGTCAGGGCCAGCATCACCAGCAGCGTCACCTGCCCAAAGCGCAGCGTGCCGCCCGTGGCGTGCATTGAGAAGGGAATGAGCGCCAAAAACCAGCGCTCCGCTGGGCTGCTGGGCAGCGCCAACCGCACGGTCAACAGACCAAGCCCCACAACCGAGGCCAGCGAGATCAACAGCCACGTCCAGCGCGCCACGCCAATCGACGCCCAGCCCACGAAGGGCCACAGCGTAATGTAGGCGGCGGGTGGGTAAACGGCGTTGCGCGCCTCGTAGACGGGGTTGCCCGCGAACAGGTCGGCAATTTGTCGGTGTCGGGCAATCAGATCGACAGCGCTATTGGGGCGCAGATTAAAGACGGCGTGCGGCGCAGTTTGCGCCCACCAAAACGCCCCGAGCAGCGCCAGGGCGATGGTAGACGCCCAAAGCAACCCGCTGCGATAGCTTGCGCGCACCACGGCGGGCTGCTCATGTACGCTCAATCGATTGCGCTGGCCGGTTATCGGGGGAAGATTCATAATCGGCATCCATGTGCAGCATTAGTTTACAGAAGAGGCGAGCGTTCCCTGCGGCAGCGACAGCTGCTTTTCCTCCTGCTGCTTGGCCTCTTCTACCGTAAATTCCTCGTGATAGGAACGCTCGGTGTTTACCGCCCACAAATCGTGTTGTTCACCCAACACGTTGCGCGCGGCCAGCAGCCCGGTCAGCATCGAGTGATCCTGGTTATTGTAGCGGTGCATGCCGTTGCGCCCCACGGCCTGAAGGTTTTCAAAGCCAGCGAGATACTCCTGGATCACGCTCAAGTGTGTGCGATAGGTTTCATCGTAGACGGGGTAAGCTTTCTTCTGACGAATGACGGTTCCATCGGAGACGTCCGCCGCTTGAGCGAGACCGAGCGCCTCAATTTCGCGCTTGGCCAGCTTGATCAGATCGCCGTCGTCCATCTCCCACAAATTGTCGCCTTCGCTGCAAAAGTATTCCATACCGAGGCTTGTCTTGGACTGATCCGGCACCATGTCCGGGCTCCAATTCTTAAAATTCTGGATGCGCCCCACGGTAATATCCGGATCGTGGATGTAAATCCAGTTGTCCGGAAAGAGATGCTCCTGCTCGACAATCAGCACGACGATCAGAAAATCGCGGTAGCTGAGGCCGCGCGCGGCGTCGATCACGTGCTGCGGGGGCCGTGGCGAGAGGCCGCGGATCAGCTGGGTAACGGGCATACTCGAAATCAGGTGATCGACCTCTAGCGTCTCCTGCGTGCCGTCTTCGCCGCGAATTTCCACCCGCTGGATGCGGTCCGCTTCGTGGTGGAACTTTACGGCTTCCGTCTGCATCTTGACTTCGCCGCCCCGTTCATTGATCTCGTCCTGCACGCGCTCCCACATCTGGCCGGGGCCAAGGCGCGGGTACTCAAACTCCTCGATCAGCGACTTGGCGTTGCTCTTGCCCAAAACGGCCTGCGTGACGGCCTCGCGCAGCGAGAGCCCCTTGATGCGCTGGGCTGCCCAATCGGCGCGGATCGTGCTGCACGGGATGCCCCACACCTTTTCGGTGTACGTCTTGAAGAAGGTTTTGTAGAGCCGGTCGCCAAAGCGATTGGTCACCCACTGCTCAAAGGTTTCCTCCTCGCGATAGGGCAGGGCGCGCCAGCGCAGGTAGCTCAGGCCAATGCGCATGCTTTCCCACGGGCCAAGATTCATCAGCGTGTTGGCCAGCTTGATGGGGTAGTTGTAAAACTTGCCCTGGTAATAGATGCGCGACAGCCGGGGGCGCGTTAAAAACTCGTCTCCCAATACCTCGTGCCAGATATCTTCGACTTCTGAAACTTTTGTGTAAAAGCGATGGCCGCCAATATCGAAGCGGTAATCTTTATAAGTTTCCGTGCGCGCAATGCCGCCAACTTTTTCCGCTTTTTCAATTACAATGGGCGCAGCGCCCGCCTTAATCAATTCGTACCCAGCCGTTAAGCCAGCTGGTCCGCCGCCGGCGATCACGATGGCGTTACTTTTCATTCTGGACATTCCCTTCGACAAAAATTTGTTGTTCACGGTAAGAAGCAAGCGTTCCCCAGACAAAGCCGAGGCCGCTGTAGGTATAATAGAGCCAGTGCCAGGGAATAACGCGCAGCGCAAACCACCAGCCTCGCTTGCGCTGGAAGAAGCGGTAGAGCGGCGCGTTGAGCCACACCAGCGTAATCAGCAGCAGCAGGCAGATGGTCAAAAAGAGGCTGTTGCCGTAGGCCAGCCGCAGCTCGCGGCCGCTGAACAGACTCGCCAGCCCCCACGTGCTGCCCAGCACAATTTGGGCCAGCAGCAGATAAATGAGCACGGTGCTGATGCGGCTGTCGCGCTGTAGGTTCAGGTCCTCGTCAATCGCATCGCGCTGCAGCAGCAGCTTTGTCCACGGCACGGCACGCCGCACGACATCCGTCCTGATCATGGAGAGCGCTTCCCAGCGCTTCAGGTGCTTGATTTGCAGCGTGGGCTCCAGCCGAATCTGGAAGCCCGCTCTGGTTAATCGGTAGCCCAGGTCGATATCCTCCACCGAAGGTTGATCAAAGCGCTCGTCAAAGCCGCCCACCGCCCAAAAGGCCGTGCGCCGCACCGCCCCACACGCGCCCCAAAAGGTGGACGCCTCGGTGCTGGACTGCTGGTGCACGTAGTGGTGCAGCAGGTTGCGGTACTGCGAGAGGAAGTTGGATTCGCCGGGCGCATCATCGTACGAGCCAATCACCGCGTCGACGTGGGCGTGCTCGGCGAAAATGCGCTGCACGCGCTCAATCGCGTCCGCGCGCAGCGTTACGTCGGCATCGATAAAGAACAGAACGTCCCCCTTGGCGGCGCGCGCGCCCACGTTGCGCGCGTGGGCTGGGCCGGAGCGCACGGTCGTGCCCAAGACGCGCAGCGCCGGGGTTGGGGCGTCGCTCCACCACTGGTACGGATCATCCACCTGCCCATCGCAGACAACGATCACTTCGCACGGCGCAGGGGTCAGTGTCTGCACGGCCTGCAGGCACTGTCGAAAGGCTTCTCCCCCCTGATACACCGGCACAATCACGGAGATGGTGTTATGGGTTGACAACAAATTTACCTCTTCTCACAACTTGAATCAGCGGCGAAGCACCAGTGTACATCGAACGCAGTAAATTGGTTACAATCAATGAAAAATTTTTGGAGGGAAAGGGATTCGCAAAAGCCATTTATCAAGATGCTTGCTGACGGTCGCGCAATTTATTCCCATCCAGTTCTCGGTCGACCGAACCACGAAGCGTGTGTGCTCCTCTATAAGCGGCCTCCATCGCGGGAGACAGATGCCGTTGCGGCTGTTAACACTATATCGCACTCGCGTCCACTTTTACCTTACAGTTCCCTGTCAAATGCGCTACGAAACGGAGCAGCCCATGGGCGGAACGTTTGCCCGTGCCCATGCACCCTCTACATAAAAAATATAGCTTCTGCTCTTTCTACATTCTGGCAGATCATTTGCGTTCGAGAAAATCGCGGTTTGGGCGAACTCCTTGGCTTTGGGTACAATAAGCGGAATGAGCCGCTTGCCCACTTTACCGCGTTTTAACCTGGAGACGATGTCAGGCATCTTCCCCGGCACGCGGCCCAAGCACGTGTGGCAGGTGCTTGTTGATTCGCTTGCGCCCAGCGAGGAAGCAAGTAAGCACCTGGATACACAGTGGGCGCAGCTGCGCTGGTACGAGACGGTGGCCGAACCAGGAGTGAACGGGCCAACGAATGAGCCGACGACCCAGCTGCGGATAGACGAGCCAGCCGCGGAGGAGCCGACCACCCTGGCCTTCTTTCTGCGCATCCAGGGGGGCGAGTGGCAGAGCGAGCCGCTGATTGCACTTAGTTGGCCCATTGCCGAGCGCGAAGGGGTGGCGGTGGTCGATGGCGCGCTTATTGATGCCCTGGGGGCGCGGCTGGCGGCTGCGGGCTGGCGGCTGCGCGCTTGCGCCACCTGCGCCCACTGGTGGCCCAGCGCGGAGAGCGGTCGCTGCACGTGGCGGGCCGCCGACGCCGATGCTGCCCACAACGCCGGTAACGCCGGTAACGATGACGCTGTTCAGGGCAGTGAAGGGTACGCGGACGGGGGACATTCTACCGAGCCGCTGACGACGCAAGCGCCGCTGGCTTTGGCCTGCACGCACTGGCGACCCGCTGCCGAGCGCGAGTCGCCAATTCGCCCGACGGCTGGCTTGCCCGCGGTTCGCTCGGTGCGGCGACCCCTGTGGCGGCGACTTCTGCCCCGCTTGGTCAATCGCCGGGTGGCCGATGGCTCCGGCTGGCGCGCGCAGGTGATGGAGCGGCTGACTGGGCCAGGCAGCATCAGCGCGGGCACGGAGCCGTGTGCAATCTGCCGCGGACGCAGCGTCAACCTGGGGGCGCGGAGCGGCCAGAGCGCTGAGGGTGATGCCGAAACGTGGAGCGTGTGGCGCTGCAACCGCTGCCATACCTTTTACGCCAACCACTGGATCGACCGCTGGGTGCGGCTGGACTCGCTGGAAACGGAAGAAACCCTTGTGCGCGTTGCGCCAAGCGAAGCGCTTGCCCTGCTGCAACAAATTTTGGAGCCAGCGGGCGATTCAGGGTGGGTAGCCGCCTTCCGCCAGCTCTTCGCTTCACGCCCGCCGCTGGCCCACCAAATTAAACACGGCCGCTGATAACGTTCGCTGATTAGAAGACGTCGACGGTTGTTCGCGGATTCAATATGACTTCACCCATTAACGGTCCAAAAAACATCCCAGAGGCGGGCACGCCGCCAGGTGGCGCTTACCTGCACCTCGAAAGCCGACCGAGCACGCTCGTCGCCGCCCAATACAGGACGCTGCCTTTTCCCGGCATCGGCCCGCGCCAGGAAATCGTCTTTGATCTCGGCATTACGGCGGTGGGGGGCGATGTCGAGGTGCAGGGGCTGGTGCTCAAGGGCTACCACGGCCACCAGCTGCTTTTTGAGCAGCGCTGGCCCGCGCGCATTTTGCAGGCGCACACGGGCGAACCGACGTTGAGCATCGCCGCCGGGACGGGCTTGGCCCTGCGCACGCTGCACGTGCTGCTTCATGCGTACGAGCCGCTGACCATGGTGGAAGCGACCGTCGTCGCCCAGCCCGTGGAAAATCAACCCGACGGCGAGCGACAACCCACGCAGGCGGTGCTGCAAATTCCGGTGATCACGCACGAGCGGCAGACGGATTTGCACCTTCCCCTGCGCGGTGCGTGGTGGGCGATTCAGGCGGCGGACTGGAGCGACCAGCACAAGCAGGAGGCGTACAGCCAGCCCTTTGCGCTGGACTTTGTGAAGCTGGGGGCGGACAACCGCTTTTTTGGCGGCAACGGGCTGGCGCTCGACGATCACTATTCATGGGATCAGCCGGTCTACGCCACGGCGGGCGGCAAAATTTCGATGGTCATCGCCGACATGCCCGATCTCGCGCCCGGCACGCCGCCGGAGCCGACCATGTTTGGCGGCGATGCGACTCGCCTGCTGGGCAACGCCGTCGCGCTGAGCCACGCCAACGGGGAGTTTAGCTACTTCGGCCACCTACGGCAGGGCAGCCTGGCCGTGCGCGAGGGCGACATGGTGCGGCGCGGCGCGCTGCTGGGCCGCGTGGGCAACAGCGGCTCGTCGCCGGGGCCGCACCTGCACTTTCACCTGATGGAGGGGCCGAATTTGTTTATCGACCGCGGCCTGCCCGTAGAGTTTAGCCACTTTGAGGCGGGCGGCCAGTTTTTCACCACGCCCACCACCATTCCCACGCGCATGATCGTGCACGGGCCGGTGGCGGAGGCGTGATAGAGCTGTAGGTCACGTATGCTCCGCTACATGACAAACGCAACCTACCAAGCCAACTTGTAAATCCAAAGATAGTGGGTGAACCGTCGCCGTCACCTTACGGAGCAAAGGTGACCTACAGTACTTCTACTTCAAGGGCAAACCTTATGGCATCCCGAAACGGCAAAAAGCCCACCAAAGATATCGCTGAACTTTACACGAGCGTTTCCAACGAGCTATACGACGAACTGGCCGAGCTGGAGGGCCAAGCAATCACGCGCATTGTCGTGTGGGAGGAGTCGCTGATCGAGGAGCTGGCGGAGCAGTTGGATGTCGATGTGAACGATTTTGACGTTGCGGCGCAGAAGGCCGCGGGCACGCGCACGGCCTTTGATCTCGATCTCTACGTTGAGGGTGGATTGTACCTTGAACTTTACGCCACCTTCTGTTATTCTACGCTGGACAGCGACCCCCTTCAGGGCTTCAACCAAACGCAAGGTTTGCTCTCCCGCCTCGTGGAGCAGGGGGTAGAGATTGACGAAGTCGCGGTGGACGAGGACGATCAGCTGGTATTGATGCTGGCTGCCAGCGAAGCCAATGTGGAGCCAGCGCTCTACCTCGTCGTGAGCGGCTGGTCGATCGACGCCTCGCAGGAGGAGTAGCTGAGGCTAATCCAAAATTATAGATATACCACGGCTGATTGTGATGGAGGTGCGTCGCACTTGGGAAAGTGCAACGCACTGTAGGCTGTGTTGGCCGCACCAGAGAGAGACAGTCGACCGTGCGTCGCACCTTCTGAGGTGCGTCGCACATCCAACATGGCTTATCCCGGTATAGTTAATTTCCTGGAATTGCCTGAGCCAACCCTGCCAACAGCGCTTTTATCAACATTTTTATTTACCATACGCCACATTATCAGGAGCGTTTCCCATGATTCTATCCGCTAGCGACGTGACCGTCGTGGACAGGCAAGAGCCCGTCGATGGCACAGCCAGCCCGACAACTGGCACGGCAACCGACGCGCCACTGCACACCAACCCCGTTGTTGCCTCGATTGCCGCGGGCGTGATCACCGCCATTCTGGCGACGCTGGTCGCCGTGGGCGTGGGGCAGAAGCAGCCGGTGCTCTACATCATCGCCTGGTTCCTGGTCGGCGCGGGGCCGGTGATCGGCTATGCCATCACCAACCGCGATTCCGGCTCCTCCATTGGAGCCATCATTGGCGGCATCATCAGCGGCATTTTGTTTATTTTGGGCTGGCTGCTGTGGCCGATTCTGGTGGGCGCTTTGCACCCGCGCCAGTCGATTGGGCGGCTCTTTTTGGGCAGCCTGCTGGGGATTGTGCTGGGCGTGGTCGTCTGGCTCCTAGTCGCCTTTGCCCTGGGGCAAGACCCGACGGCCTGGTTTGGGCTGGCTTACGTGCTGCTCAGCGCCGTGTGGGGCGGAACCGTGGGCGCGTTTTTGGGATCGAGTCGGGGCTGATCGTCCATAGTGCAACAAAAAATCCCGACATCAGGCTGATGTCGGGATTTTTTGTTGTGCGCCTCCCATACAAAATGCCCAACGCGGTTTGGGCGAGTTGCACGATGCGGGCGAATCCATATAATACATGGATGCTTTCTTCCCTCGGTATCCTTGTGCAACATGTATAAAAGCTCCGCGACGCTTGAAGATGTCTATCGATTGGCCCTGCCCGAAGGCACGGCGCTGCTCGTGGGGCAGGCCTACCTCCACCGCCCCGTGAGCTGGGCGTGCAGCCTGCGCCCCAGCCCGCCCGCCTTTCCCAAGCTGGAGGGCAACGAGCTGGCCCTGATCGACGTGGCCGAACTGCATCGATTGGACGCCAAGATGCAGCTGGCGCGCGTGGTGGACAATCTGCAAACCGCGCGCGTGGCCGCCGTGGCCGTGCTCGGCGAGATCGAGCCCGCCGCTGTGCGCGCCGCGGAGCGGGCGCGGCTGCCCCTCTTTCAGCTGCCGGACGACGAGTCGCTCGTTCAAATCGAGCGCACGGTGATTCGCCTGATCGTCGACCGCGCGAGCTATATCGCGCAGCGGGCCGCCGAGCTGCAGCGCCAGCTCAACCAGATCGCGCTGGATGGTGATGGGTTGGACGAAATTGCGCGGCGCGTCTATCACTTTGCCAGCCAGCCCGTGCTCTTCCTGCACGGGGACGGGCGCGTGGCCGCCGAAGCCGGCCTCGAAGACTTGGCCGAGCGGCAGCGACAGCTCCTGCTCGCCGGCTTGCCCAACCTGACGACGCTGCGCAGCTGGGCCGCCACCCAATCGGGCAATGGGCTGGCCAACAGCGTCACCACTATGCCGCTGACGCTGCTGGGGGAGTCGGCGAGCGGCGGGGGGCAATTTAGTGGAATTGTGGTGTCGCCCGTGGTGGCCAACGAAGGGGTGCACGGCTATGCAATGCTGCTGCGGCCGCGTGAGAGCGAGGTCAACGGCGGCGGGCAACCGCTGGTCAACGGCTATCGGCCCGGCTTAAACGCTGGGCTGAACGGTGGCGCAGCCGTGGCCGAGCTGGAAATTTCCGCGGTGGAGGAGATGGCGGTGACGCAGGCTGCGGCGGCCGCGGCGCTGGAGTGGGCCAAGCAGAACGCCGTGGGCGTGGCCGAGGAGCGCATGCGCGCGGCCTTTGTGGACGAGCTGCTGGCGGCAGAGATCGCGGACGAGCAGGCGTGGATTCAGCGCGGCAAATCGCTGGGCTACGATTTGGCCCAGCCCCACGTGGCCTGGATGGTCGAGGCGCGGGGGGTGGCGAACTGGCCGCAGCCGCTGCTGCGCTTCCTGGACGAGCGCACCACGGCCCCCTACTGCCGGCGCGACGGTGGCATCCTGCTCTTCTGGCCCATCGACAACCCCAAGAGCGGGCGCGAGCTCAAGACGCAGGCCCAGGCGTTTGTCGAGCGGCTGCAGAAGGAACAGGCGGGCGCGGATATCGTGATCGGTATTGGGCGGCCCGGCGTGGGGCCGGGCAACTGGCGGCAGAGCCAGCAGCAGGCGCGCGAAAGCTGGCGCTTGGGCCGCGAGTGGCAGACGTCGCCCGTGACGTACTTTGGCGATTTGGGGCTGTATCAACTGCTGACCGCGCTGGGGGACAACCACGAAGCCGCGCGCTTCTTCCGCAAGACGCTGGGCCGCCTGATCGAGCACGACCAGCAGCACAACGCGGAGCTGGTCGAGACGCTAGATGCCTTTTTCGTCTGCCACGGCAACCTGAGCCAGACGGCCAGCCGCCTGCACATCCACCGCAACACGCTCACCTACCGGCTGGACCGCATCGCCAGCATCACCGCCCTCGATCTCAGCGACGCGGACGCGCGTTTTTCGCTGCAGCTGGCGCTGAAATTGCGGCCGGTAATGCGATCGGTGGGGGGGTAGAAATTGGTGATTGGTAATTGGTTGGTATCGTTGTGGGATTGAGACAATTGTTGACCGCTAATGCCGCCACGTAGCGGCGGCTGAGCGCGTCGAAACCAAAATGGATCTCCCCCACGGGCGTCGCGCTGCCTCACGTTGTCGGTTCTCCGAGGGATTGTGGTGTGCAGCGAGCGATGCGGCCCCCGTGCGTTGCACCTGGGAAGGTGCAACGCACATCCTGCTTGTCAAGCACGAAAAGGGGCAGACTTTCCTCAGACGTGCATCGCCCTTGCCGAAGATAGTGCTGGCAAACTTCAGATCGGGGGGTAACTGCCCTGGATGTGCGAGGCACTTCGGAAAGTGCCACGCACGGTCGGCCCCCTTTTCTAATTCGCCAGCACTATCTTCGGCAAGGGCGACGCACCGTCGGTTGAGCCTTGCCCTTCAACCCCCGCAAAAGCTCATAGAACCCCGCTATCCTCTCACCATACCGGGCATCACCACTCAACATCGTTCGTGAACCGACCTAATTACCAGTTACCAATCTTCAATTACCCTTCAAGAACCGCCTCCGCCGCCCGTCGACCGCTCACCATCGCGCCGTTGATCGACGCCGTGTCCCGGTGATCGCCGCAGACGAAGAGGCCATTGCCCAGCGCGACGGGTCGGCGCGGCGGCGACAGCCGACCGACGGGCTGCTGCGGCTGGGCGTGGGCAATGTGGTAGGTGCGCAGATGTCGCCAGCCCTGGGCCTCGGAGCCGAACCACTGGCTGAGCTGGGCGCGCACGGCGTATTCGAGCGCTTCGTCGCTCTCGTAGGTCGCGGCCGTTTCGCCCAGCACCGTCGCCGAGATCAGCGCTTGGCCGTTCGTTGCATAGCTCGGTGCGACGCTGGAGGCGATGTGAAAACTGTTGATCGGCCCCCCATTCTTCCCTTCAACGCCATCCCCATTGAGCACCAAAATTGGCTCATCGCCCAGCGCGTCTGGGGCGTTGGGTGCGGCGAAGTAGAGACAGGTCACGCTTACCGAGCCGGGGTCTTGAACGTTTGGGACGTCGACGCTGGCCGCAGCATCGCTCCCCGCCAGCAGGCGGGCCGCGCTTGGCCCCTCCACCGCCACCACGATACTCTGCGCCGACAGCCGCTCGCCGCCCTCCAGCACGACTTCGCGCTTCCCCTCCCCCAAATCAAGCGACGCCACGCGCGTGTTCAACCGAATCGATTCGCCCGGCAGCGATTCGGCAATCTGCCACGGAATGGCCTCGATGCCGTCAGCGGGCACGCTCGTGTCCCCCTGCGCAAACATGCGAAAGACAAAATCAAACATGCGGCTGGTGGTGTTGAGCTCGCGGTTGAGCAGTACGCCGCCGAGGAAAGGGCGAAAGAAGCGGTCGATCATGGCCGAGCTAAAGCCAAAGTTGTGCAGGCGCTGCTCGGTGGTGGTGGCGGGGCGCGCAAAGAGTTCGTCTAGCGAGCCGCGCTGCACCGCCGTGCGCAGCAGGCCCACGCGCGCCTTATCCAGCACGCTGCCAATCGGCGTCGCCACGCCGAGCACGCCGTCCACCGGCCTGCGCCACGGATCGGCGACGCGGTGGAACGCGCCGTTGAAGCGGACGAGCGCACCGGGGTAGAAGGGGCGCAGGTCAAGCGCGTGGTAATCGAGGACGCGGGCGGCTTCGGGGTAGGCGGTGAGCAGCACCTGGAAGCCGCGGTCGAGCTTAAAGCCGTCGACCACGTCCGTGCGCACGCGTCCACCCACGGCGTCGGCAGCGTCGAGCAGCAGAAAATTCGCGCCCGCCGCGTGCAGCTGTCGCGCGCAGCAAAGGCCCGCCAGCCCCGCGCCGATGATAATCGTTTGGTTTGTATCCATGAAGGCAATCAATCCTTGGGCAAATTTTGCAAACAAGTCAGATGGTACAGATAAGTGCACTTTTTGACAAAAGCGTAGGGTTCACTTTAGCAAAAAATGGATTATAATCGTCGTTACCAGGTCGAGCTTTCCAAAGAATGCTCAACTTCTGTGACCTTGCTCTACACACAAAAATTCACTCCATTAGGGAACACTCACTTGAACATATTAACGATTGTTTTGTTTGCGTTGGGGCTGGTTCTACTCGTTGCGGGCGCGGAGCTGATGGTGCGCGGGGCATCGCGACTGGCGGTAGCGGTGGGCATTTCGCCGCTCGTTGTGGGGCTAACCGTCGTCGCCTTTGGCACAAGCTCGCCGGAGCTGGCGGTGAGCGTTCAGTCCAGCTTTGCGGGCAATGCCGACATCGCCATCGGCAACGTGGTGGGCAGCAATATCTTTAACGTGCTCTTGATTCTGGGGCTCTCCGCCGCCGTGGCCCCGCTGGTGGTGGCACAGCAGCTGGTGCGGCTGGACGTACCGCTGCTGATTGGCGTTTCGGTGCTGCTGTGGATCTTCTGCGCGGACGGCAGCCTCGCACGCTGGGAGGCCATCATTCTGGCGGCGGGCGTTGTCTTCTACACCGTTTTTCTCATCCGGCAGAGCCGCCGTGAGCAGCGGGCAGTGGAGAAGGAGTATGAAGAAGGATTCGGGCAGGACTCGCTCCAATCGCCCGGTCAATGGTTACTCAACATCGGCTATGTCGTGGCGGGGTTGACGCTGCTGGTGCTGGGCTCGCGCTGGCTGGTGAACGGCGCAACGGTCTTCGCCGAGGCGCTGGGCGTCAGCCAGCTTATCATCGGCTTGACCATCGTCGCCGCGGGAACTTCGCTGCCGGAACTGGCGACATCGGTGGTAGCGAGTCTGCGCGGTCAGCGCGACATTGCGGTGGGCAACGTGGTGGGGAGCAACTTGTTCAACATTCTCGCCGTGTTGGGCATTGCGGGCAGCGTCTCCCCTAATGCAATTCCCATCTCGCAACACGCCATCTATTTTGACATTCCGATTGCGACGGTCGTCGCCGTTGCCTGTCTTCCCATCTTTTTTGCGGGCTATCGCATTACGCGCTGGAACGGCTGGCTCTTCCTCAGCTACTACGTCATCTACACGGTCTACCTCATCCTGCGCACAACCGATTCGCCCGCGCTGCCCCTCTTCACCCAAGCCCTGCTCTTTTTCATCGTGCCGCTAACGGTGGCGACGCTCGGCGTTGTCACCATCAATGCGCTGCGGGTTCAGCGGCGGGTGGGCGCGCAGTAGTGGGCCCGCTCCAGCTTCGGCAAGCTCAGCCGCCGCTAATTGGGATGTATTGCGGCGGGTAAAAACCTTACACTTTCGCGTTACTCAGTCGAGCAGCCGTTTTGGGCGGTACGGGCACGCCGTGGCGTGCCCATACCGCCGAGGTAGCGCACAACATGAGTTGCAGATTTTTTACCCTCTGAGATGCATCCCCAACTTGAGGGAGTTGGTGTACGCCCTTCCTCTGCGCGCTCTGCTCAAAGTTCTACGTCCAATACAAAATCTCCGCCCAGGGGAAGCGCGCCCCGATTTCGTCCTCGAACCAGCTCTGCATCTCCTTCATCAAATCGCGCGGGTAGACGAACTTGGTGCCGCCAAACTTATTACGCTTCATGTCGCGCGTCTCCTCATCGAGATCAAGCTTGGTCTTGGGATACCACTCCAACAGCGTCTCCTTCGAGCCGGGCGTAAAGCGGTGGGTGATCAGCTCGAAGGTGAGATCGCACTCAAAGTCGAGCGTCTGCCCGATCTGCTCAAACAGCCGGGTGTAATCTTCGCGCCAGCTCTCCGTTGGCATAATCGGCGCGACGACGAGGCCAATGCGGTAGCCGTGCTGCGCCAGCCGCCGCGCCGCCTCCAGGCGACCGGCCACGGAGGCCGTGCCGCCCTCCATCTTGCCCGTCGCCTCCTCGGCGTTGAGGCTAAAGCGGCAGCGCGTGCGGCCGGCGTGCGGCAAACCCAGCAGCCCATCGACGCCGTTGAACTTGCTGACCCAGCGCAGCCGCATGGCGTCCTCGCCATCAGCCGTGCCGCCGTTGGCCCCAAACCAGCGGATGCACTCGGCCAAACTGCCGGTCAGGTGCTCGATGCCGAGCGGGTCGGTGTAGCAGCTGACTTCGAAGGTGGTCAGCTTGCTCTCATCTTTATAATTTCGCAGGTTCTCCAAAATTGCGGGCAGATTGGCGTAAGCCTTCGTCACCGGCACGCCGCTGAGGCTGCCGGCGAGATAGCAATACTGGCAGTGCGCCGGGCAACCCTGGGCCAGGTGAAACTGCCAGTCCGCGCTGGGCGGAATCGGCTGCAGCTTGAGCTGGCCGGCGGGCGCCGTCACCACGGCGAGCGTATTTTTGGCGTTGGCGTACGTCTCGCGCTCCGTCTCGCCGCGCAGGTTGGTGATGCGGTTGCTCGTCAACTCGGTAATCGGTAAATCAAGCGCCCGCACGCGCTCGTAAATCTGCTGACCCCAAGGCTCATTGAGCGCGGCGGGCGTAAAGAGCACCTGCTTGGGCATCCACAATTTCGGCTTGTGCGCGACTTGGATTTCGCGCACGGGATCGCGTTGTCTATCGAGAGTTTGGGTGGCTTGTGTCATGACTCAAGTATACATAACAGCAGGCCTTTTTTCCGTAATTAGCGACCGATCTCAATCGATTTGCTTGTTGCAACGCGCTTCCTGAACTTGTCAGAGGGCTGCGTCGGGATGCCCCACTGGAGGCTCCTGCGCCCTCGGACGGTCGACGAGATTTTTTCGTCAATCACGCGGCGACGCAGAGCGTCGAAGAATGCATTCCCACGCAGAGCGTGGGAACGAGCAACAAGCAACGAGCAACGAGCAATCAGTAGTCTAATTCGCAAAGGTGGACTGCTTGAGCTGCGTCTGCAATTCGTAAATCGACCCCTGCTTTTCTGCCCTGGGCAGCGGGATGCGGACGGGCACGTCGGCCAGACGCGGCTGGTCGGTGGGCTCGCCGCGCAGGATGTCGGCGTTGAATTTCTGCCAGTCGCTCACGCCGAGCAGCGGCCAGGCGTCGACGGCGGCGAGCTGGAAGAGGAGCAGCCGCCGCGAGCGATTGGAGACGTTTTGCATCGAGGCGTGCAGCGCGCGCACGTGGTGGATCGAGATGCCGCCCGCCTCCAGCTCAATCGGCACGGCCTTGTCCGTGCCCGGCACGCGCTCCGTCACCGCGCCGACAAAGACGCCGTCCTGGTGGTGGCTGAGGGTGGGCCTGCGGTGCGAGCCGGGGATCACGAGCAGCGGGCCATTTTCGAGCAGCACGTCGTCCAGCGCCACGCCGACGGCGAGGATGTCGTCGTTGGTGTGGGGGTAGAACGACCAATCCTGGTGCCACTCGACGGGGCTGCCAAAGCCCGCCGACTTCATGTTAAGCTTGTTGCCGTTGGTGCGAATGGCCGGGCCGATCAGCTGCGCAACAATGTTCAACATCTTCTCGTGGCGCAGCGCATCGTCGTAGACGGGATGGTGCTGGATGGGATTCTTGAGCCGTCGCAGCCGCGGCGATTCCGCCGTGTGGCCCGGCTCAAGATCAAACACCTCCGTGTGATCGGTGACGCCGCGCGACTGCTCGACAAAGTCATCCGTCACCCGGCGCAGTTCGTCCATCTCGTCGCGGGAGTAGACGCCGTTGACGCCGAGGTAGCCATTCTCGTGGTAAAAATCAACCTGCTGCGAAGTAAGCATGGGAGCCTCCTGATTGGGTTGTGGAAAGGAACGGAATGGGACGCACAAGGGAGTATACAATGGGGAGGTTGTTCAAATAAGCGTCCTGATAAAACGCCCCACCTCGGCGGTACGGGCACGCCATGGCGTGCCCGTACCGCCGAGAATTGTTAATCAATTGCGGAGCATCAGCATGTAAGGTTAACCGCTATACTCCCCGACCAACCGCAGCCGCGCCATCTCCACAACCAAGCCCGGCCCAAAGGCCATCGCCACGCCCGCTTGCGCCGAGTTGCTCTCCGCATCGTCGAGCGTGAGCGCGCCCGTCCGCAGGCGGCAGTGCAAATCGTCCAGCACGAACAGGATCGTGGCGGAGGACATGTTGCCGTAGCGACGCAAAATGTCGTAGGTGGAGGCGATTTCTTTGGTGCCCAACTCGTAAATATCCACCAGCCGATCTACAATCGCGCGACCGCCGGGGTGGATGGCCCAAAAGGCGGGGCGCTCTTCGCCCTCGAATAGCCCCGTTAGCACGTCCGGCGCTATGGCGGCGAGGTGATCGGGGATGCGCGGCGAGAGGCGCAGCGAGAAGCCGTGGTTGCCAATTTGCCAGACCATCTCGTCCGCCGTGTCCGGCTTAATCTGTGAGTGGAAGCCATCGAGATCGAAGAGGCCGGGCTGGCCGGGCGCGCGCTGGCCGACAAGGGCGGCGGAGGCGCCGTCGGCGAAGAGCGAGGCGGCGACGAGCAGGTCGCGCTCGATGCTGGGCTGCATGTGCAGCGACGAGAGCTCGACGCAGACGACGAGCACGCGCGCCTCCGGCTGGCTACGCGCAATGTCGCGGGCGGCGCGCAGCCCGTTGAAGGCGGCGGAGCAGCCCATGAAGCCAATATGCTGGCGGGCGACGGTCGGCGAGAGATTAAGCGACTGGGCAATGCCAAAATCCAGGCCGGGCGCAAAGAAGCCGGTGCAGCTCACGGTGATCAAGTGGGTAATCGAGGCGGCAACGTCAGCGGGCTTTACGTGGACGGTTTGAGCATAGCGGGCCAAAGCATCCTGCGCGGCGCGCGTGCCCAGCGGTATGGATTCACGTTGATAAACGCTCATGCGCTCGGCGGTCGATGGGCTTTCAGCGGGCGAGCGACCCGGCGCAAAGCGCGATTGGGCGACGGGAACGTGGTAGTCGTTGGTGCAGCCGTGGCGCGTCTCGATGCCGGAGTAGCGGTGGGCCATGCGCACGAGCCGCTGCAGGGCGCGCTGCCCGGCAAAGGCCTCGGCCATCCAGTCGCTAATGTCCTGCTGCGCGGCCTTGAAGGGCGGCACGGCCGTACCGAGTGCGAGGATGCTCGCGCTGGAAGAAGTATTGCTCACGGGGTTGTCCTTTGGACTCAGGCTCCACATCGCCACGTTAAAACGTCAGCACAACGTAAACAGCTGTGGGTGGGAGGCAACAACAGTGTAGGAAATCAATGCCAAGAGGATAGCGCAGGGGGGCAGGAAACGCTGTGAGCGCGGGGGGAATTTGTGCAGAATGGCCAAGAGGTTTGTCTAGCCGAGCGTCGTTGCACGGTGCGCTGTGCAACGACGCTCGGCTAAGTTAACCGAGTAAGCAGACACAAAGCGGCGCTTCGCCCTGCTTTGCTAAATTGGCTCTGAGCTAAAGCGACCCCATCTCCCACACGTCCAGCGAGCGCAGGGCGGCGCGGCCGCCCGTGACGTGCAGACGCAGGCCAAGGCTGTCGACGCAATCGGGGTAGATGCGCGAGGAGAGGTACAGTTGCTCATTGATGAAGACTTCGAGCACCGAACAATCCAGGAAGACGTGCAGGCGCAGCGGTTCGCGCTTGGTGCTGTAGCGGCGACGGCGCGGCGTGGTGAAGTCCGTGCTGCGCACGTCGCGATCCACGCCGTCGATGTGGCGGGTGGATCGCCAGCGGTCGATGCCGATGCGGTCCAGGATGCGATCATAAAAGAGGCGGGTGCATTCGTCGCCGCTGCCTCGTGTGCCGCTGGGCGTGCAGCGCAGTTCGAGATCGATGCGGGCGGCATCGCGCGGCTCGATTTCGGCGATGATTTCCAGGCTATCGCCGCGCACGGCGGCCAAGTCGCGGTTGAGGATGTCGTCGATGGGGCAGGAGTCAAAGCGGCGGTGGCTTTGACGCAGGGCGCTCAGCTCGGCGGCGGGGCGCACGCCAAGCGTGCCGTCGCGGTGCAAAAAGAGCTCGCGCGGCAGCGACATCACGCCCGACCAGCCGGCCTCGCACTGACGCTCGGCGCTGCGCCCTTCGCCCAGCCAGCCCCACTGCAAGCGGCGGCTTAATCGATTGGACCCGCGCTCATCCGCCAGCGAGCGCGGCGCGTAGAAGTAGCCGCCGGGGTCGAGCGATACGCGCTCCTCCGGCACGAAGCGCTGGTCGCGGTAGGTGCCGAGAAAGCCAAACGTTTGTTCAGATGGCTGCCCCTTGGCCTGTGCCGAAGCGGAGCTCGCAGAGACAACGAGCAGGTGCTTGCCGGAGAATCGGCCCGTTTGCCCATCGGGCAGCGGGATTAGGTCGGGGCTTTCCCACCTGTCGCCCGTACCGTGGAGATCGGCGGCGGTGAACGTTTCCGTCAGCGGGTGTAGATAGTCCCACTCCTTTTGGTTCAGCGAGCGGTAGAGCAGCGCCGTGCCGCCCTCGCCGCGAATGTCGCCGCCGACAAGTCGATACCACGACCCATCGTCCTCGTCCCGCCAGGTGCAGTGATCCTGAAAGCTCGCCAAATCCACGATGGCTGGCCCATGGAGGGCAGAGGCGTCCGCAAACGTTCGCCACGGGGTAAAGTCGCGGTCGGGCAGCTCATCGTGGTTGGGTGCAAAATGGTAGGTGGGCCGATGCGGATCGCGCTGGCTCGGTGATTCGGCGGGCGGTTCAAGGAAAATCACGCTCGGCGGCAAGGCCTCGCTGGCGGGGGCGGTGCGGGTGGACAAGCTCTTTCGCGGCGTCATGGTTGGCGGCGTTGTGGCAGTCGGGGAAGCGGCTGTCAAGGCGGCAGCCGTCGACGAAGTCACGATCGACGAAGTCATGGTCGGTGAAGTCACGTTACACTCCTTTGTGTAAATAGCAGTCTACGAATAGCGAACGGGGGCAAAAACAAAAAGCCGCAGAGACGCGGTGCAGGTCAATTGCGTCATTGCAATGGCGATGCACCGTGGGTCTGCGAACTCTATGGCGGACTATACGGCTTGGGCGGTGAAGTAAGACCAGTGTAGCAGAGCAGCCGTGCTCTTTCAATCGTTTTTGCTGACAGTTTCGTTACAATTGTCCAAGCCGCTTCTCCTCCTTTAGTCTAAATTGCACAAGCCAAATTGTCAGCGGTCAGAGGTTGCAACCAAGGCTGCGACAAATTGAGTAGATTGAAAGAGACGTTGCAGCGCTTGCTCTACCAAATCGAGCGCAGGGGCCACGCCCGGAACGAGCGGAACGCGTCAACTGCGTTCACCGACGCAACGCCATCCTCGTCGCGGCTAAAGGCGTGGAGTTCGATGCCGTCGCTGTCGGCGCGCGTGGGGTAGAGGCGGCTGGCAAAGAAGATGCGCTCGTTGACAAAAATTTCGAGCGTCGAGCGATCCAGGAAGATGTGGAGGCGCAGGGGGTGCTCGTCGTCAAAAGTGAAATTGAGCGGGGCGATGCGACGGTCGCGGTCCGCGCCGGGGTCGAGGCTGGAGCGGGTGCGGTCCAGGGTGACGCAGTGTTCGCCGCGGTCGTAATAGAGCACGGTTTGCTCTTGTCCGTCCGGTGAGCAGCGTAATTTGAGGCCGACCTGCCGTGCATCTGTCCGTGCGATCTCGGCGATGATTTCGAGACAGTCGCCCCGTGCCGCCTCCAGCGACATCGGCTCGCCGCGCAGCGCTTGCAATTCCGGCACGGGCCGCACGCCAAAGTCACCGTTTTCGTGAGCAAAGATTTCCCGCGGCAGCGACATCGCCCCCGACCAGCCCGCCTCCACCTGCGCCTGCCTGGTACGCCCCTCTTTAAGCCAGCCCCACTGCAGACGCCGCCCATCATCCACCAGCTTGGACATGGCGGCGTAGTCGTAGCGGCCGTAATCGAAGATAAAGTGGTGGTCGGGCGTGAAGCGCTCGCCGTCATATTGGCCGATGAGGCAAATCTCATCGAGCACGGGGCGGCTGGAGACGAAGAGCACGTGCTCGCCGCTTTCCCCTTGCTCGTTGTGGAGCGGGAAAAAGTCCGGGCACTCCCACATCGAGCCCGTCTCGGTGACGTTGCCGGTGCAGAGCGGGCCAAGGTATTCCCAGTCTACGAGGTTGGGTGAACGGTAGAGCAGCGCGGCCCCGCCCTCTCCGCGTACGCCTGACCCGATCACGTGATACCACTGATCGTCCTGTCGCCAGACGCAGTGATCGCGGAAGCCCATGAGCCCTTCGATATTTGGCGGCGCGTCGATGACCGGATTGTCCGCAAACTTCTCCCACGAGACCAGGTCGTCATCCAGCGCCGTGGCAAGGCAGGGGCGCTGGACGTACTTTTCGGCCTCGGTGTGGCGCAGGCCAGTGTAGACAAAGGTTGGCGTGCCCCCGTTGTCGACGGCGCAGCCGCTCCAGACGCCGTCGGCATCGGGCGAATCGGGCGTGGGCGCAAGGGCCACGGGCAGGTGTTCCCAGTGGACGAGATCATCGCTGGCGGCGTGGCCCCAGTGGATCGTGCCGTGGAAGGGGCCAGCGGGGTTGTACTGGTAAAAGAGGTGGTAGCGCCCGTTCCACTGGATGATGCCGTTGGGGTCGTTCATCCAGTTGCTGGCGGGCGCGAAGTGGTAGGCGGGTCGGTGCGGATCGTTGGTCATAATAGGAAGATTGTGGACACAGAGCGCACAGAGGGAAACACAGAGATTCACAGAGAGTTTCCCTTTCTTCTCTCAGTGAATCTCTGTGCCGCCTCTGTGCGCTCTGTGTAACGATTTGGTTGTTTAGCCCTTCAAGCCACCCATCATGATGCCCTCGATCAGGTAGCGCTGACCGATGAGATAGACAATCATCACGGGAATAATCGAGAGCACGATGCCCGCCAGCACGACGGAGATGCTGCCCGTCATCATGTAGCCTTGCAGATCGAAGAGGCCAAGGGGGATGGTGTATTTTTCTTTGGTGATGAGGAAAATCAGCGGGCGGAAGAACTCGTTCCAGTGGAAATTAAAGGCCAGCACGGCCAGCACGGCCAGCCCACCGGAGACGAGCGGCAGGTAGATGCGCGAGAAGACCTGAAACGGATTCGCGCCGTCGATGGTGGCGGCTTCCTCAAAATCCTTGGGGATCGACATAAAGTACTGGCGCAGCAAAAAGGTGCCAAAGGCCGTGGGCAGCGCGGGCAGGATCAGCGAGGCCAGCGTGTCGTTGAGGCCGAGGAAGCGGCTCATCAAAATGTAGACGGGGATGATGGTCGCCTGAATCGGAATCATCATCGTCGCCATCACGATCCAGAAGAGCAGATTGCGACCGGGGAATTTCAGGTGCGCAAAGGCGTAGCCCGCCAGCGATGCCGTCGCCAGCTGACCCAGCACAACCGTCGTGGTGATGATGGCGCTGTTGCCGATCTGTCGCCAGAAGGGGATTTCTTCAAAGACGCGCTGATAGTTGGCGAAATTGAGGTCGCGCGGAATCCACTCCGGGGGCAGCGAGAAGGATTCGGAGGGCAGGCGCAGCGATGTCGCCAGCACCCAGAGAAAGGGCGCGAGAATAATCACGCTAAAGAGCGCCAGCAGCACAATGCCGACCCAATAGCCCGCGCGGTAGCGGGCGCGCGTGGCAAAGGTAGAGCGGCGCGTCGAGCCAGCGATGGGCGTGCCGGTGGTAGCGGTGGTTTGCATGGTTTTTCCCTCGTTCCGACGCAGAGCGTCGGAATGCCTACTGGACGCTCTGCGTCCCCGCGTGAACTTTCACGCAATCACTTTATGTGCTCGAAAAGTTTAGGTAATGCCATCCGGCGACGCAGAGCGTCGAATCTGCATCCCGACGCAGAGCGTCGGGACGAGCTATTGGTAAAAGACCCAGCGGCGGCTCAAGATGAACTGCGCGCCCGTCACGGCCAGGATCAGCACGAAGAGCAGGCCGGCGATCGAGGAGCCATAGCCGATTTCTAAATTTTTGAACGCCGCTTCATACATCACCATCACCGCCGTGCGGGTGGCGTCGCCGGGGCCGCCGCGCGTCATGATGTAGGGCTGCTCGAAGAACTGGAGCAGACCGATGATGTTGACGACAATGGCAAAGAGCAGCGTGGGGCTGATCATGGGAATGATAATGCTCCACACGCGGCGAAAGCCCCGTGCGCCGTCGACATCCGCCGCGTCGAGCACCTCCTGCGAGATGTTGGTCAGCCCGCCGATAAAGATGATGAAGGTAAAGCCGATGTGGTGCCAGGTGTAGGCCAGGATGATCGCAACGGGGGCCCAGAAGCGCGTTGTGAGCCAGCCGATTTGCGGGATGCCGATTTGGCCGAGATAGTAGTTGATGACGCCAAATTCGCGGTGGAACATGTAGCCCAGCGCAATCGAGACCGCCGCGCCGGAGACGAGCAGCGGCAGGAAAAAGGCCGAGCGGAAGTAGTAGCGGAAAAAGCTGCCCATCTTTTGCGTCACGGCCAGGGCCAGCAGCAGGGCGAGCGTGGTTTCCAGAATAATCGCCATCACCACAAATTGGAGCGTGTTGAGGAAGCTGGTGATCACGCGGCCATCGCTGAAGAAGCGGGCATAGTTTTCCGGACCCAAAAACTCCGGCGGCTGAAAGACGTTCCACTCGTAAAAGCTGAGGCCAAATGAAGTTAATACTGGGCCAGCCGTGAAAATGATAATGCCCAAAATGGTGGGCAGCAGAAAAAGGTAGCCCATCAGCGCCTTGCGCCGCGCCATGCCGGTGATGGTATCCGCCGTAAGCGAGGCGAAAAAGCCGTCGCGCCGTTCACGCGTGGGTCGCGGGCGTTGGGTAGTTGCGGTGGTTGCCATGAATTCCCCCGTAAGTCGAAGCGCTGCTTCGCTCTGTTGTCGCTATCGAAAACTGTCTGTCAGCACGAAGGCTCGCTGTCCAGCGAACCTTCGTGTTCGACTGTCTATCGGCTCGGCTGTGTAGGTCGAAGCAGCGCTTCGACTTACATTAGCCCTCGCGAACGTACATATCCTCGCCGGAGCGGGCGTACAGCTCCTCCAGCTCGCTCTGCATCTTGTCAAGCGCCTCCTGGGCCGTCAGCTCAAAGGTCATTGCCAGGCCGGTGTTGGTGGTGAAGATGTTGGTCATCGGGTTGGAGATCGGCGGCGCGGGGATGGGGGCCGTGTCCGGAAAATCGTCCAGCGTGCTGTAGAAGACCTCCCAGTGCTCCGGTCCCGTGTCGGCAAAGGCCTCGGCGTTGACTCTGGAACGGCGGGCCGGTGTCGTGAGAACCACCGGATTGTAGAGGCCGCTTACCTCATACGCGGGAATGCTAACCTCCATCTTGAGGAACTCCCAAACCATATCCTTGTTCTCGCCCTGGGCAAACATAAACTTGCCGCCCGTGCCAAACTGGTGACGCTGCGATTCCCAGCGCGGCATCAGCTGCACATCGAACGTGCCGGGCTCCATGCCCGCGTTGTGCAGGCCACCGGCCCAGAAGCCACCCGCGGGCGTCATGCCCAGCCGACCGGCAGTGAAGAAGCCCTGCAGCGTCTCGCCGCTGCCCAGCTCGGTGGCGGGGGCCGTGCCTTCCTGCGTCAGCTCCTGCATCAGCTCCAGCGCGCGCACGTTGGCCTCGTTGTTGGCCTGCGGCGCCGTCCAGCGGAAGCCACCGCCGCGACCCTCCGCCGCCGCGTCGCCCTCGTAGAAGCTCCCCCAGAGCCATTCGCCGCCGGGCGCTTTCTCTTCGGTGAGCAGGTTGCTCTCGTTGACAAAAATCCAGGGCATCCAGCTGCCCCAGAGTCGATTGGTCCAGGCGTAGCCAAAGCGCTGATCGGCCCCTTCGCCGCCCGCAATCGTGCGCGCAATGTCGACCCACTCCTCCCACGTCCAGTCCGGCGACGGGTGATCAAAGCCCGCCTCCTCGAAGAGCCCCACGTTGTAGTACATGTTGGCGGCGTTGAAGTCACGCGGCAGCTCGTAGAGGCTGCCCTCCCACATCATCGCCTCGACGAGCGACGGATGCACGTCCGAAAAATACTCCTGCATCTCTTCGCTGTCGCGCTCCACGTAGTCGTCCAGCGCATCGGCCAAGCCCTGGCCCGCGTAGAGCTGCGTGGCCTCGGTGGCGGCAAAGCCAATGTCGAACTGCTCACCCGCAGCGACCAGCGATAAAATCTTGCTGGCCACCTCCTCGTGGTCGATGCCGGTGACGCTGATGTATTCGATGTCGACGTTGGAGTTGTTCTCCATAAAGAGATCGGCGAGCGGCTGCTCGTTGTCCGGGTTGCCCTGCACGCGCAGCTGAATCGTGTCCGCCGTCGCACCCGCCTCGCCGTCGCCGCTAGGGGCGGCAGTCGGGGCGGCACAGGCGGCGATGGCGAGCGTCACTGCGCTCGCGCCGCTGAGGCGCAGGAAGTTGCGCCGGCTCATGGATTGGTTGGGTTGTTTCATGGGGAGTCTCCTTGGAATGATGAATGAGTTGATTGTGTTATAAAATTCAGTAGTTCAATGCAATTACCCTGCTTGACGAGCCACCCATTCCACCCTACAATTACAGCATGGCACGCGATTTAATTCACGAAGCAGTCAAGAACGCATTGCTCAAGGATGGATGGACGATCATTGCCGATCCATATCCGTTGCCGTATGAGGAACAGGTGCTCGAATGGATAGCGTAGCAGAGTACAAAAAAATCATCCGTAACGTGTTGACAACATATGCCAAGTTCTTGGAATCCTCGCCGGACCTGAACTACCGTGTGGCCGTGCTGTTTGATGGTGAGCACGGGCAATATGCTGTGCGGCGCATTGGTTCGTGGGAGAAGAAGCGGTTTCGCTACACAGATCTTCATCTCTCGCTGACGAACGGGAAAGTCTGGATCGAAGAAGATATGACCGAAAACGGCATCGCCGACGAATTGGTAGCGAGAGGCATCCCCAAGAGCGATATTGTCCTGGGCTTCCAGCCACCCTACGTGCGTGCAGCACTGGATTTTGCGGTGGCGTAAGCAAAAACTGCGGATTCGGTTTACCCCAACCTTCGTCAAAATCTGATACGCCTCGTAACAGATCAATCCACCCGCGTGACGTAGACGTAATAGGCCCCGCAGATCGGCTGGTTTCGCTCATCGTCAAACCAAGTGTGGAGGCGAATGGGGCCGCTCTCCAGCGCGACGGTAAAGCACGCGCGTTCGTCTTCTGCACCCAGCGGCTGAGCGTGCTGCGTCTGCCCGATCATCAGGCGTGCGCCGGCGATGGGCAGGGCAACGCCCGCTTCGGCCTCGCCGTCCACAAAGGTTGCAGCCGGGCAGGCTTCGCGCAGCTTCAACCCGCTCTCGGCGGGCCAGCGACGCAGCTCGAAGCGGTAGCGTCCCGCTTGCGCAACCTCCAGATGCCAGTAGCTGTTGCGCCGTTCGGCCCGGCGAATCTGCAGCTGCTGATCCACAAAGACGTCCATCCATTCGCAGGTGGTCAGCATCATCGGGTTTTCGGCGTCGCTCCCAATGGTGATGTACTGCACCTCGTTGGCAATCGGCTCGACTTCGGCCCACCAGTCGTCCAGCGCCTGCGTCAGCTGTGCGGCAATCTCCGGGTGCTGATCGATTACGTTGGTCGTCTGGGCGGGATCGCTTTCTAAATCGTACAGTTCGCTTCGTTCCAACAGCCGCCACTGCCGCCAGAGCACCGCCGCCCCCTCCCGCCGCATGACGGAGGGGCTGTCGGGCGTGGGGTAGTCCAGCCGGGGCATGCGGCTGTAGTTGATAAAGAGCGTGCGCTCTTCTGGTGGCGAGGCCTCGCCGCGCAGGGTTGAGGCTAGGCTGATGCCGTCCAGCGGTGCGGTAGTGGGCATTTCCAGGCCGCAAAAATCAATGAGCGTGGGCAGCAAATCTTGTATCTGCGTCAGGCCCTCAATGCCGCGCGGTTTTCCCAGATCACCAGCGGGCCAGTGTAGAAAGAAGGGGACGCGATGGCCGCCCTCCCAGAGCGTCACCTTGCCGCCGCGCATCCCCGCGTTGTAATAAATTGGCCCAAAGGTGCTGCCGTTGTCCGTCATAAAGATAAAGATAGTGTCCCGCTCGATCCTCATCTGGCGCAAAAATTCGCGCAGCTCACCAACGTGGCTATCCACGTTGCGAATCATGGCGAGGAAGCGAATGAGCTTGGCCCGCTCATCGGGGTTTAGGGCTGGCAGGGCCGATTCGTTTTCGGCAAACGACTGTTCAATGGCCTCGCGGTCTTCGGCGGGAACCCACCACGGGTAGTGCGGCGCGTTGGTGGGCAGCAAGGCCAGGAAGGGACGATCCGCTTCGACCTGCTCCCGCATCCACGCCGTGCCCTCGCGAAAGAAGACCTCGGTGCAGTACCCCTCGTAGCGTGCCCGCTCCCCGTTGTGATAGTAAATATCGTCGAAATAATCGTTCTCCCAATAATCGGGAACCGAACTGATGTGGGACGAAGGGAACCAGAGGCTCTCATCAAATCCCCGATCCTGTGGGCGATAGGGGTAGTTGTCGCCCAAATGCCATTTGCCAAAGAGCCCCGTGCCGTAGCCGACAGCGCGAAACAGGTCGGCCATGGTTGGCAAATCCGCCCGCAGCAGCGTGCGCCCGCTGCTCACGTTGACCGCCCCATTGCGGGCGGCGTCCAGCCCCGTAAGCAGCTGGCCGCGCGTGGGCGTACACATGGGCGCCACGTGAAAGTCGGTCAGGCGGATGCTCTCGTCGTGCAGCCGATCCAGGTGGGGCGTCTGCGCCACCGGGTTGCCGTGGCAGCCCAGATCGCCATAGCCTTGATCATCGGTCATCACAATAATAACGTTGGGGCGCTTGGCGCTCATAGCGGTTCTTTGTCAGAGGTGGTCGTTGCGTTCAATTTTGAAAGTTAGGGAACGGCAATTAAACAAAAGGATGCCTAATCCGCACAATCATGCCGATTCGCGCTCAACCAGGGGGCAGTGCAGCTTGGCCTGTTCTGATGATTCTGCTGCACCGTTGGCCGATGTTGTACGGGCTGAAAGTCGCTGCATCAGCTGCTCCACGGCCCAGCGGCCCATGTCAAAGTGGGGCAGCGCAAAGGTCGTCAGCGGCGGGTACAGGTTGGCGGCGATAATTTCCTGGTTGTCAAAGCCAACCACCGCGACATCCTCCGGAATGGCGCAGTTCAGCTTGCGCAGCGCATCGTAGACGCCCATTGCCATGCGGTCATTAAAGCTAAAAATGGCGGTGGGCGGCTGCGCCTGGGACATCAACCGCTGGGTGGCGGCAAAGGCTTCGTGCGCATTCAGCCCCGTCTCCACCAGCAACGGATCAAACGAGACATCAAAATCAGCAAGGGCCTGCCGATAGCCCGCCAGCCGCCCGCGGTGGGCGGGGATGGGCCGCGCATAGTTGAGAAAGGCCACGCGCTTGTGACCCTTTCGCAGCAGGTACGCCGTCGCGTCGTAGCCCCCCCGCACCTCGTCCGGCACCACCGAGGGCAGCGACCAGTCCTCGCTGTAGCAATCGAGCAGCACGGCGGGCACTTCGCGCAGGTTGGCCGACGGCGCAACGGCTCGATGAAACCAGGTGGCGTAAACGATGCCCTCCACCTGCTGCTTCAACATCATTTCGACGGCGGCCGTCTCGATGTCGGCGTTGTCGTTGGTGTTCACCAGCAGCAAAATTTTGCCGTGCGCCCAGGCCGCCTGCTGCGCGCCGTGGATCATCTCGCCCGCGTAAGGCGTGGAAGCGACCTGGTCGGTGATAAAGCCAAGCGTGTTGGAGCGGCTGCGGCGCAGCCCCTGCGCCATCGCGTTGGGTCGGTAGCCCAATTCTGCCACGGCGCTGCGCACGCGCGCCTTGGCTTCATCACCGATGCTGGTATTGGGCGTGTCGTTGAGAATAAACGAAACGGTCGTCGGCGAAACACCCGCCGCTTCGGCCACATCTTTAATGGTGGTGCGGCGCGGTCGACTGTTCATAAAGCAGGCCGTTTGCAGAAAGATTTGTGTTGGATGCCGGGGAGAGTAAAACGATTTACCAGACAAATTTAGCATAAGTTAGCGGGGCTGTCAAGCAGAATTTTTGCTGGTCAGTGGTTCTAGATTTACAGAGGTAACCGTAGATGCACGCAGGTAAACGCAGATTTAAGCTGTGTTTTATGCCCTCTTGTACACTTAGGCTATGCCAAGGAATAAACTGTACCAGAGCGGTCACGCTTCTGCCTCACCACCCCCCTCGCTGGCGCTTGGTTAACGAGGCGACGGGATAGCCCCCTCCTCTCCACGCGCGGAGAGGAGGGGGTTGGGGGAGGTGAGGCGTTGACCCCAACCGATATCTTTATTTCCTTGGATTGGCCTTACCTGCGTGAATTTGCGTCTTTCATCACCGGACGCTTTTCGAAGTTGTCATTCTGAGCGGGTCGACGAGGTAATTCGCCGGACGGATCCGGGCCAGCAAGAATCTCCTGCACGGCCAACGGGAGATTCTTCGCTGGCCCGGTCGCATGAACCTACCAGTTGGGACAAAACCTGCTTGGAGCAGCCCATCTCTCGCCGCCTGTCCGGCGTCGAAGCGACCGCTATGCGAGCAGAATGACAGCGCTGCCAAAGTGCCCGGCAGCAAATTTGCGTCTATCTATGATTCCAATTGGCAAATTCAAAACGGGTGTTTGCTGGTTTGCTATTCCGCTACTCACGCCTGTTTAACAAAAATCATAAACGGCTAAATCTTTATCTTCCCCAAATTTAGCTATTGACAGAATACAGACCAACTGCTACTATTACGTTCAACGATACATCGTCAGACGTAAAACAAAGGAGACTACGTGGAAGATTCCGGTCGATTTTCTGAGCCCGCTCTGCTCATTCTCACCAGCCTGGCGGCAGGGCCCAAACACGGTTACGCGATGATCCTCGACGTTGAGCAGGTGGCGGGCGTGCAGCTGGGGCCGGGCACGCTTTACGGGGCACTGGCGCGGCTCGAAGAACAAGGGTTGATTGCGGCGCTCCCCAAAGAGGGCCGGCGGCGACCGTATCAAATTACGGGCAAGGGGCAGACGGCGCTGCAGGCGGAGCTGGCGCGCCTGCGGCACGTGACGCAGGTGGGGCTGCGGCGCTTGGCGGAACTGGGCGGTGTGGCGTGAACCACCATACGCTGAGACAGATTATGCGGCTCTATCCAACAGGCTGGCGTGCTCGCTACGGCGAAGAGATGGAGGCGCTGCTGGAGGAGATGCCCCCCACGTGGGGCACGGCACTCGATCTGATGGGCGGCGCGTTCGACGCTCGCCTCAATCAACTTATCAAAAGGAAATCACCGATGAACGTTTCGCTACGCACCACTGCTGCGGTTGGAGCTGTGCTCAACCCGCTGCTGATTTTGGCCGCTTACGCAGTTGACTCTGCCAGCGGCGCAGTCAACAACTTTGCTCAAATTTTGCTCCTGGCATCGCCCTTTCTGTTGCTGCCGCTGATGCAATTCCTCCACACGCTTTACCGCCAGCGGCAGCCGCTCCTGAGCCGCCTGACCCGCGGAGTTGGGCTATTAAGCCTCTTTGTCTTCGCCACCGTGCCGCTGCTCTGGCTCGTTGGCCGGCTCAATGCAGATTGGGAACGTGCGATTTCGTGGGGCGTCAGCCCGCTGTGGCTGTCGATTGTTTTGTTTAGCTGCTGGATGATGCTCGTGGGCACGACGGGCCTGCGTGCGGGTTTTGGCCGCATTGTCGCCGCGCTTGCGTTGGTAACGGGATTTTCGATTTTTGCCACTTGGCTGCACGGGCTTCTCGGCGTGATGGGCCTGCTGGAAAGTGGGTTTGCCAATCAGTTCCTCAATCCCGCGACGCCTTTCTTTGCCTATACCGCCATGGCTGGTTACATTCTGTGGCTTCTCTTCACGGCGGCGTGGCTCCTGCTGCCGGCGTTGCCCAAACAGACGGCATTGGCCACCTGATAAACCCAACGTTCCGCGAAGTTGCTCCCACAGAGGCCACTTCAGTCGCGGGCCCGTTCGCAGCTGAGAACGCTCCCTTCGCGAGGGAATGTACTCAGCTGCAAAACAGCGAACGGCGGAGACGAGCGCTCGATTATCTCTTCCCACCGATCCGGCACGAGGCGTGCCTACTCCTCGGCAAATGCTAAATGGGCAAAAAGGCCTTCCCGTGCGGGAAGGCCTTTTTGCCTACTCGTTTGTCGACGTTGCAGCGAGCATCATCTTTCCACCATCACCGGCTCCCCCGCCGACTCACCCCAACCGTCCCGCAGCCGACTGCGCAGAATTCGCCACAAAATCCCCGGTGCGACGAGCGCCCCCGGTGGCTTTGTCAGCTGGGCGACTTCCATAAAGGTTTGGTGGATCACGCGGTCGTGGGGCATGGCGGCGCCGAGCTGGTGGTTGAACCAGCGGCTAAGCTGTACGGGCAACCCCTCGCGGCCCCCCTCGGCCAGCGGCCACATCTCGTCGGCCCCCGTTGCCATCTCCCAGGCGGGCGCGGCGACTTGGGCCAGCGCCTGCTGAAAGGGCTTCGCGACATTGTCCAGCGTGAGCACCCCATCTTCCACCTGGGCCAGGTGCTCGTCCAGCGTCATGGCCGAAAGGGCGGCCAGCGTCATGCCCTGGCCGTAGATGGGATTGAAGGCGCAGTAGGCGTCGCCCAGCACGACAAAGCGCTGCGGCCAGCGCTCAAGCTGGTCGTAGGCGTTGAGCCGATTCTCCGTCTGCCGGTAGCCGCGGGCGGGTGCAATGGGCTCCGCCTCCGCAACGGTTTGCCCAAATTCGGGGTCGAGGCTGTGGGCAAAGTCCAAAAAGCCCGCCTCGTCCGTGGGTGGATAGTCCTTATTGGCGCCGCCGAGCATCACCATCAGCGTGCCGTTCTCTTCGGGGAAGAGAATGCCGCTGCGCGGGTTGTGTGGCGGCTGCGCGGCGACGACCATCATCTGCCAGTCGCGGCCAAAATGAGGGCCGGGCCTGTAGCGGCGGCAGGCGTAGCCGAGAAACGACGTGACGATTTTGGTTTCGGCCACGGGGTAGCCGAGGTCGGCCAGCCACTGCGGCGCGCGCGAGTTGCGCCCGCTGGCGTCGACGACAAAATCGGCCGTCAGCGTTTCGGCTGCCTCGCGATCGCCACTTTTGCGGCGCAGCGTCACCCCGCCAATTTGGGGCGATCCGGGCTGGGCAAGCTGGAGGCCAGTCACCTCCGCGCCGTCGACAAAGTCGATGTGCGGCTCGTCGCGCAGGCGGCGGCGAATGGTGCTCTCCAGCAGCACGCGGCTGACGCCCAGCCCCGTCATCCCCGATTCAAAGGGCTCCAGCCACTGGCCCCGCATTTTGGTGCGGCTGTCGCCCGTCAAGTCAAAGCGCACGGCGCCCGCGTCGAGCAGCTCGTCCGTGATGCCGGGGAAGAGCCGCTCCATCACTTCCGCGCCGCGCATCAGCAGCACGTGCACCTGGTGCGACTGCGGCACGCCGGGCCGATGCTTGGGGCCACTCGGCAGCACGTCGCGCTCGGCGATTTGCACGTGGGCAAAACGGTTGGCCAGCACGCGCGCCGTCCACAGCCCGGCCATGCTGCCGCCGATGACGAGGGCCGTCTGATCTCGCAGTCGAGTGTTTGGTAGATTTTTATTCATATTCTTTCCGAAGAACGACAAAGCAACACACCATTGGAGCGCCACACTTGTGCATTTTATCACAATCTCTTGCTGGATTCTGTGATGCGCTTTACAGCCCGCAATGGTGCAGATTGCGGCTTGCCAATGGACGGTTCAATCGCTAAGTCGAGCGTCGTTCGTAATCCGAATGGAGCATTCCCATCACAATCGCGTCGCGATATTCGCCCTCCCACAGCAGCGCCTCGCGCCGCACACCCTCGCGCACAAAGCCCACCTTTTCGTAGACGCGCGCCGCACGCGGGTTAAAATCGTAGACTTCGAGATCGATGCGGTGCAAATCAAGCTGCTCGAAGGCGTAGGCGACGATCAGCTTCGTGGCCTGTGTGCCGTAGCCTTTGCCAAAGTGAGTCTCCCGCGTGAGCATAATACGAAAGTTGGCCGAGCGGTTGTCGAGGTCGAAGTCGTTGAGCACGGCCTCTCCCAGCACAATCTCCGGCTTGTCCTTTAGCGTGATGGCATAATCGACGCGGTCGTCCGCTGTGGCGACGCGGGCGTAGTGGGCCTGCACCTGCTCCAGCGTGAAGGTTTGGTGTGTGCCCGTCAGCCGGTCGACAGTTTTGTCGGTGGGAAAGAGCGCGTCGGCGTCTTCGGCGCGGATTGGGCGCAGGGCGATGGTGTCGCCGTGGAGGATGGGTTGGTTTTGCACGTTGGAAATCTCCGCAGCAGATGGTTTAGGCCTCGACCAAAAGTTTGGCTACCTGTCGTGCAAATGCGTCCGTTCCCGCGCTGCCGCCCAGATCGCGCGTGCGCCAACTGGGCTGGGCCAGCGCGCGCTCCGTCGCCTCGTTGATCGCCTTTGCCGCGTTTAGCAAATCCGTCCGGTCGCGCCGCTTCCCCAGCCATTCCAGCAGCATCGCCACCGACAAAATCATCGAGCTGGGGTTGGCCACGTTCTGCCCGGCAATGTCGGGCGCGGAGCCGTGCTGCGCCTGAGCGGCGGCCAAGTCGTCGCCCACCATGAGCGCGCCGGCCAGACCAATGCTGCCGGAAAGCTCGCTGGCGAGATCGGAGAGGATGTCGCCAAAGAGGTTGGTGGTGACGATCACGTCAAACTGGCTGGGGTTGCGCACAAGCAGGGCAGCGGTGGCGTCGACGAGTTTTTCGTCCAGCGTCACGTGTGGGTATTCGGCGGCCACGGCCCGCACCACTTCCAGAAAGAGGCCGTCGGTCAGGTGAAAGCAGTTGGCCTTGTGCACCGCCGTCACCTTGTTGCGCCGCTCTTCGGCGGTCTCGAAGGCGCGGCGCGCAATCCGGTCACAGGCCTTCCTGGTAATTTTGCGCAGCGAGATCGCCATGTCCTCGGTCGGCATCAGCTCGGCCCAGCCCTTGTACATGTTGCGGTCGGCATAGAAGCCCTCGGTCAGCTCGCGCACGATGACCAGGTCCATGCCCGGCGTGCCCCGGTCGAGAGCGTCGCGGGTGCGGGCGGGGCGCAGGTTGGCGTAGAGATCAAGCTTGGTGCGGAAGCTCGCCGAAATGTTGATGCCGCCCTCCGCTGGCGGCGGGTAGTCCAGGTGCGACTGCGGGCCGAGCAGGATGCCGTCGTAGCCTCTGGCCCGCTCCAGCAGCTCGTCGCGCAGGGTGGTTCCATATTTTTCCAGGCTGGTAAAGCCGATGTCGTCGTCGTCGAGCTGCAGGCCGAGATCGCGTTGACGATCCGCTACCTGCAGCACGTGAACCGCGCTCTCGACAATTTCTGGGCCAATGCCGTCGCCGGGCAGTACGAGCAGTCGCATGGAAGAGCCTCCTGGTGTGGGCGATTTCAAAACGGGTTGCGCCCCACGCGAGCCGCCGCGCCGAGTGCACGGGCATTATACTACGCATCTCGCCGCGCGCTGTGATTTAACGCACAACCGGTAAACTGGGGGTTGACAAGCATGTTGTCTAGCGTTATAGTTTTGCTACAACTTATTTCAAAACAACTGTGAATCGGAAGAGTAGCCGGTCAAGCGAGCTTCAGAGAGTCTCCGGTGGGTGCGAAGGAGATAGCGGCGCGGGCGGTGAATGGGCCGAGGAGTTGGGAAACCGAACAATTGTCAATGGTCGACGGTAAATTGTTAATGGTCAACGTTCGGGCAGTACACGAGCCCATTAACAATTGACAATTCACCGTTAACTATTGACTATTAATTAGATTTCCTCGGAGACGCCACCGTTACCAGGGCGACGAGAATCGAAGTACGCTCTTGTTGATGCCGCTTCCGTTCTCGACCAAGTGAGGCTGGCCGATCCTGCAATCACGCAGGATTTTTCTGTTTACCAGCCTAACCGGGGTGGCACCGCGGAGAGTTTCTTCGTCCCCAGGGGTTCGTCAAATGACGGATCGCTGGGGATTTTTTGTTTCTAAAAAAAGATTGAAAGACTTAAGACTGGGTACCCTGTCATTCTGAGTGAGCCAACGCTTAAAGGAGGTAAACGAAGCGGTACTAGCGAAGAATCTTGACGCGACCTTCTCCTTTGCAGGGCAGAATTCAGACGCCGGTGTCAAACGATGTTTGCGGTAAGAGCAAGTAAAGATTCTTCGCTGGGCAGAATTCGCTGACGGTCTCGTCTCGTCGACTCGCACAGAATGACAATGCCAAGAGCCATCTGCATTCAAAGCAAGTCTTTGTACCCAATCTTTTAATCTTCAATCTTTCCCTTTCCACCGGAGGAAGAGATGTCGTACAACCCATCGTTAGAAGAAGTCCAAGAATTATCCACCCAAGGCGACCTGATCACCGTCTACCGCGAGCTGCCTGCCGATTTGGAGACGCCGGTCTCGGTCTACCTCAAGCTGGCGGGTAGCGATGACAGCGGGCCGAGCTTTTTGCTGGAATCGGTGGAGCGGGGCGAGCAGGTGGGGCGCTACAGCTTTATCGGCGTACACCCGCCGCTGACGCTCGTCAGCCGCGGCGACCAGACGACCGTGGGCGCGGCGGGCGGCGTGGCGCTGGAGACGCAGCCCGGCGATCCGCTTGATGTGGCGAAGACACTGCTCGGCGAGCGGCGAACCGTGACCGTGCCCGGCCTGCCCTCGCTGACGGGCGGCGCCGTCGGCTACTTTGGCTACGATTTGGTGCGCTTTATGGAGCGGCTGCCGGAGACCGCCTCGCACGACCTCGATGTGCCGGACATGATGCTGATGGTCGCCGACAACCTCGTCGTCTTTGATCACGTGCGCAATCGGCTGCTCGTGGTCGCCAACATGCACCTGGCCTCGCGCGAAGCGGCGGACGTGCGTGCGGCCTACGCGGACGCGGTCGCGCGGATCGACCGCATTGTGGCCGACCTGCGCCAGCCGCTCGTGCCGCCCGCGACGAAGGACTGTCGCAGCGGGGCGCAGTGGCAGAGCAACTTTGAGCGCGAGGAATTCCACGAGCTGGTGCGCGCAGCCAAGGAGTACATCCAGGCGGGCGACATCTTTCAGGTGGTGCTGAGCCAACGCCTACAGCGCGAGACGGAGGCCGACCCGTTCACAATTTACCGCACGCTGCGCATGTTGAACCCGTCGCCCTACATGTTCTTTCTCGACTTTGCGGGCGTCGCGGGCGTTGAGGGCGAGCCTGTCCGCGTCGTCGGCTCCAGCCCGGAAATGCACGTGCGCCTGGAGCAGGGTCAAGCTTATCTGCATCCGATTGCGGGGACGCGCTGGCGTGGTAAAACCGAAGCCGAGGACGATGCGCTGGCCGAGGATTTGCTGGCCGATCCCAAGGAGCGCGCCGAGCACGTGATGCTCGTCGACTTGGGGCGCAACGACCTGGGCCGCGTCTGCGAATACGGCACGGTCACCGTGCCCGCGATGATGCAGGTCGAGCGCTACAGCCACGTGATGCACATTGTCAGCGACGTGCGCGGCCGCATCCAGCCCCAGCACGACGCCTTCAGCCTGCTGCGCGCCACCTTCCCCGCGGGCACGGTCTCCGGCGCGCCCAAGGTGCGCGCCATGGAAATCATCGAGGAATTGGAGGGGACGCGCCGCGGCATTTACGCGGGCGCGGTCGGCTACATCGGCTACGACGGCACGATGGACACCTGCATCACCATCCGCACGATTTTGATGCGGGGGCAGCGCTGCTCGGTGCAGGCCGGCGGCGGCATCGTGGCGGACAGCGACCCGGACTATGAATTTAACGAGTCGATGAATAAGGCGAAGGCGCTGGCGGTGGCGGTTGACGAAGCCGAAAAGGGCCTGTGAGCAGGCGCTGTACAAAACCAACGGGAAACAAGATTCGGCGGAGCCAACAAAATCCGTCATTCCCGCCGGGTACCCTCTGGGTGCGGGAATCCATGCACAAAGCACCAGCCAGGGCAGGCAAATGACAGACAGATTCGCTACCTGATCCATAGATTCCCGCCTGCGCACAATGGCGTTAGGCTAATCCAAGATTATAAATATACCACGGCTGATTGTGATGGAGGTGCGTCGCACTTGGGAAAGTGCAACGCACCGTGGGCTGTGTTGGCCGCACCAGAGAGACAGTCGACCGTGCGTCGCACCTAGTATCATGAGAAGGGGGCAAGGACGAGAGACTGACGTCGCACAAGTGGCGAAAAGCCCGATTCTGAGATAGGTCGCCGTCCTTGCCTCCATTTGGTAGAATAAAGCGCGACCGGGACGAGACGCCCAAGAGACCGACATCGCAGCAGAACAAGCGTTCGGATTGAGACAGGTCCAAGTGGGGCAGAAGCCCCAGCCTGAGATGACGAAGAGAATTAAGGGCCAAGAGCCCGCATACTAGTGAGTTAAGTGCCCTCAGGTTCAGCCAAGAGGCGTCTGCCTAGAAAGGAAGAGAGCTATGCGAATTTTCTATGTAGCCGCCGACATCGCCAAAAGCAGCTTTGACGGTGCGTATTGGGCTGACCGCAGCCTCAATCTGGGCAAGTACCCCAATCAAGCTGAAGGATACGAAGCCTTCGGCCAAGCCGTTGAGAGGCAAAGAGCCGAGCAAGGGGCCGAGCAAGTCCACTTGGTGCTCGAGCCGACCAGTGGCTACGAGTTGGGGCTGGCGCTTTACGCCTACGCCCAGGGCTGGCTGGTGAGCAAGCCCGACCCGTGGAAGCTACATCAGTGGGCCAAAGGGGCGGGCTACCGGGTCAAGACCGACCCCGTGGATGCGCGCATGCTGGCCGAGTACGGCGCCCGCATGCAACCACCCGCCCAAGCCTTACTCGCCGAAGAAGTGCGCGAACTGGACTACCTGCTACGGCGGTTGGACGAGCTGGACAAGCTCATCCGCATGGAGGAGAATCGCCTCGACATCGCCCAGGACAAGCCCGACATGTCGCCGCTGGTGGTCGCCGACCTCGAACAGACCATTGCCCTGTTACAACAGCAGCGCGCGGCGCTCGAAAAGCAGGTCAACGCGCACGTGCGACGCCACCCCGACTTGAAGAAGCGCAAGCGCCAATTGCTGGCCATCCACGGCATCGGCCCCAAGACCGTCCTGCCGCTGCTCGTGCTGCTCTACCGCTTCGAGGCGCTGACCAACGGGCAGGGCAACAAGAAGAAGCTGACTGCCTTTGTCGGTCTCGATTCGCAGATTCGACAAAGCGGCAGCTCGGTGCGCGGCGACCCAGCCATCTCCAAGAAAGGCGATGGTCAACTTAGGGCGCGTCTTTATCTGTGTGCCCTCGGCGGCGTGCGCGGCCACAACGCCTTGCGCGATTTCTACCAACGCCTCGTTTCGCGCGGTAAACCCAAGAAAAAAGCACTGGTTGCTGCCGCGCGCAAGATTTTGCACTGGGCCTGGGCCGTCTTTTCTTCCGAACAAGATTTTGACCCGGCCCGCGCGGCGACTGGCTCGCGCTGACCCAAATCTTTAAGCTTCTCCCCCTTGACTTTCATGAGAGAATCTCGGAAGGTGCGTCGCACATCCAACATGGCTTATCCCGGTATAGTTGTTTTCCTGGAATTGCCTTAAGTTAAGCAATCTGGTTCCCAGGCAGAGCCTGGGAATCCAATCGGGAGGCTCCGCCTCCCTCTGGAGGCGGAGCCTCCCAATAGCGCATTCCACGCAGAGCGTGGAACGAGTAACCCTTAACTTAACGCCATTGCGCCTGCGCGGGAACGACACCTAATCTTGTTTCTGGCTCAACTTACATATGCCTCAAATTCACATAGACAGGGAAAAATATCATGAGTGGACAAAAACGAATCCTCACCGGCGACCGGCCCACCGGGAAGTTACATCTGGGCCACTACATCGGCAGCCATCGACACCGCTTGGCCTTTATCGACGAGTACGAGTGCTTCTTTATCATCGCCGATTTGCACATGTTGACGACAAAGCCGGACAAGGAGAGCATCCTCCAAATCGCGGAGAACGCGCGCGCGATTGTGATGGACCACCTCGCCATTGGCATCCCGCCGGAGAAGGCGACCTTCTATTTACAGAGCGCGGTGCATGAGGTGTATGAACTCAACCTGCTCTTGAGCAGCCTGATCACCGTCGAGCGCCTGCAGCAGTTGCCGACGATCAAGGACATGGCAACGGCAGCAAACATGGAGCAGATTCCCTATAACCTGCTCGGCTATCCCGTGCTTCAATCCGCCGACATTCTCACACCGCGCGCCAACCTCGTGCCCGTGGGCAAGGACAACGAGAGCCACGTCGAGCTGACGCGGCAAATTGCGCGGCGCTTCAACAACGCCTATGGCGAAGTCTTCCCGATTCCGGAGGCCTACGTGGTCGGCGGCACGCTGGTGGGGACGGACGGGCAGGCCAAGATGAGCAAGAGCCTCGACAACGCGATTTTCCTCAGCGACGACGCGAAGAGCGTGCGCAAACGGGTCATGAGCATGTACACCGATCCCAACCGCATCAGCGCCGATGTGCCCGGTCGGGTGGAGGGGAACCCGGTCTTTATCTATCACGACACGTTCAATCCGAATAAAGAGGAAATCGAGGAGTTGAAGACGCGCTACCGCGAAGGTCGGGTTGGCGACGTCGAGGTCAAGGAGAAGCTGGCGACGGCGCTCAACAATTTCCTGGAGCCGGTGCGCGAGCGCCGCGCCCACTACGAAGCGCAGACGGGCTTTGTCGACGAGCTGCTCTACGAAGGCACGCTGCGCGCCCGCGAAGAAGCGCAGCAGACCCTGCGCGAAGTTAAGAAAGCGATGGGGTTGACGGGGGTGTGGAATAAGGTGCGGCGGTCGGCGGAGAAGCGGGGGAAGAAGAAAGCGTAATCAGCAGGCTGCAACCGAGGAGTGAGCACGCCCCCGTGCGAACGGCGCACCCGAGCATTCGCTCACTTAACTCACCGCTCATGCCTTATTCCCTTAACCAAGTCGTCCTCTGGGGGCGCTCGCTGAACGAATACCAACGCCTGTTTGCGCTCAGCGGGGCCGATCTTGACCGACGCATCCTCGGCGTGGGCGATGGCCCGGCCAGCTTCAACGCGGAACTGTCGGCACGTGGCGGGCACGTGGTCTCGGTCGATCCGGTCTACGCGTTTTCGTGCGATGACATTGCCGCGCGCATCGACGAGACGTTTGATGAAGTGATGACCCAGCTTCGTCAAAATCAGCAGGATTTTGTCTGGCGATTTTTCGACAGCCCGGACGATGTCGCGCGGGAGCGGCGGCGGGCGATGGATGCGTTTCTTGCTGATTATGACGATGGGCGGGCGGCGGGGCGCTACGTAGCGGGCGCGCTGCCCTCGCTCGACTTCGCCGACGGTGCGTTCGACCTGGCGCTCTGCTCGCACTTTCTGTTTTTGTACAGCGAGCAGCTTTCGCAAGAATTTCACATCGCCGCCGTGCGCGAACTATGTCGCGTGGCGGACACGGTGCAAATTTTCCCGCTGCTGGCGCTGGGTGGTGTGCCGTCGCCGCATGTGGAGGCGGTGCGGGCGGCGCTGGTGGAAGAGGGGTATGCGGTGGAGATTGTCGCCGTGGACTATGAGTTTCAGCGCGGGGGCAATCGAATGATGAAAATCACGCGCTAATGGTATGAGATGTTGCGACCGTAGTGGGAGGGCGCGCCCTCCCACTACGGTCGCAATACCGCCAGTTATAACAACTATCAGGAGAAGTCCATGATCGCCGTAATCGACAACTACGACAGCTTCACGTACAATTTGGTGCAATACCTTGGCGAGTTGGTGAACGACGCGCCTCTTTCGAGCAGAGGCGCAGAATCCACCACCCCTTTTTCGAGCAAGGGGGCAGAAATCAAAGTCTGGCGCAACGATGAAATCGACGCCGAGGAACTCGCCGACCTCGCGCCAACGCACGTCATCATCAGCCCCGGGCCGGGGACGCCGGAGGCGGACAGCGGCGTGAGCAACGACGTGATCCGCGTGCTCGGCCAGACGACGCCGATGCTGGGCGTCTGCCTGGGGCAGCAGTGTATTGGGCACGTCTTCGGCGGCAAGGTCGTGCGCGCGTCGCAGCTCATGCACGGCAAGACGAGCCCCGTTCACCACAAGGGCACGGGCGTCTTCAAGGGGCTGCCGTCGCCCTTCACGGCCACGCGCTACCACAGCCTGATCGTCGAAGAGCCGCTGCCGGAGGTGCTTGAAGTTACCGCCTTCACCAGCGACGGTGAGCTGATGGGCCTGCGCCACAAAACGCTCCCGATCTTTGGCGTGCAGTTCCACCCGGAGAGCATCTTGACGGAGCACGGGCATGAGCTGTTGAACAACTTCTTAAAACTTAGCCCTGCCAACGGCTAAAGATTGAAGATTAAAGATTGGGCACTCAATCTTTTATCTTCATCTTTCTTACGCGGCAAGCCATGAATCTCAACGACACCATCGCCACCTACCTTGCCACCGCGCCGACGAGCGAATTCAACGGCATGAACGTAGACGTGCTCAAGCACTGGCGCGGCAGCGAGAATTTGCTGTGGCGGGTGCGGGCGAATCAGCGGGATGCCGTGTTAAAATTATACCTGGACGCGGGGCAGGCGCGCAGCCGACGGCAGTTTGACGGGCAGGATTCGTTCTGGACGCACGGCGTCGCGCCGCGCCCGCTGTGGTACGATCGCTACCCCGTGGGGCTGGCGCGGCAGGTGTTGATCTACGAGTGGGTCGACAGCGAGCCGCTCGATCCAACCAGTGCAACACAAATCGCTAACCTCGGCCACGCGCTGGCGACCGTCCACGGCGGCGACCCCAACGACGTGCGCCGCTTCTCGCCCAACCCGCTCAATCTCGACTATCTCTGGCGCGTGATGCGGGGCAGCATCGCGCCTGGTCAAAATTGGCTACACGAACAAAACGCAGCAGGGCTGTCGATGCTTTTGGCTGACCTTGCCGCACGCGCAACGGCGCTGGTCGAGCAGACGCTTGGGCTGTGGCAGGGCGTGCCGCCCGCACCCGTTCACGGCGACGTAAAGCTGGAGAACGTGGTGCAGCGAGCTGGGCAAATCACCCTGCTCGACTGGGAGCTCTTTGGCTTGGGCGATGCGGCGCTCGAAGTTGCCAGCTTTTTGTACGACACGCAGAGCGCGCTGAACGACAACGCGCAAGAAACGTGGCTGGATGCTTATCTATCGCGCGTCGAGCAGCCAAATTTTACGGCGCGCGTCGGCGTCTACCAGCGGATTTTGCCTCTGCGCGCGGTGCTCTACCTGCTGGATGGTCTACGCACGCTGCAAAGTCAACCAGATGAAACGCTGGACGCGGAGACGGCAGATTTTCTACGCGAAACGCTGGTCGCCACGCTGGAGCAGGCGGCGGAGGTGTTGGGGGCGGGCGTGGCCGGCAAATTGGAAGCGGAAGTCAATCTGTTGTTCGCCAGCTGATTGGATCATGCGTGCAGCGCACGGCGCGCGCGACGGCTTGAAGGCAATCCAAGTTTGCGCCGTGCAATGCACGCGACCGGCGCACCTCGTGCGCGAGCAGGACGCTTTGCCCAATCACTTATTCAACCACCAGCACGCGAGTGCGCTGCACGGCATCAAAAAAGATTGCATTGCGACCAACGTCTATGCCGTGCGTTGCACTCAAGACCCAACAATCTCAACTACCCAATCTTCACTCATCATTCTTTCTTATGACCCCGATTCAAACTTCCATCCAACAACTCCTCGACCACGCCGACCTCTCCACCGCCGACGCCGATGCGACCATGACGCAAATTATGTCCGGCGAGGCGACGGATGCACAGATTGGCGCGTTCCTGGCGGCGCTGCGGGCCAAGGGCGAGACCGCGGACGAAATCACCGGCTGCGCGAATGCCATGCGCCGCGTGGCCGTCCAAGTGCGGCCCGCCATCGGCGACGAGCCGCTGCTCGACATCGTTGGCACGGGCGGGGACGGCACGCAGAAATTTAACATCAGCACGATTGCGGCCTTTGTGGTGGCGGGCACGGGCGCCAAAGTCGCCAAGCACGGCAACCGCTCGAACCGGCGCGCGGGCAGCGCCGACCTGCTCGAAGCGCTGGGCGCGACGCTGCAAACAACGCCGGAGCAGGCCGCCAAATGTATCGAGGAGGTCGGCATTGCCTTTCTCTTTGCGCCCGCTTACCACCCAGCCATGCGCCACGCCATCGGCCCGCGCCGCGAGCTGGCCACGCGCACCGTCTACAACATCCTCGGCCCGCTCACCAACCCCGCGCCGACGACGAATCAGCTGCTGGGCGTTTACGACGCGGCTCTGACCGAGCCCATGGCGCGCGCCCTGGCCGAGGCGGGCAGCCGCGCAGCCTTTGTCGTGCACGGGCTGTACGAGGCGGACGGCCGCGGGCTGGACGAGCTGACGACGACGGGGCCGTGTCGCGTGTCGCACCTGCGCGGCGGCGAAATCACCACGGTTGATTTTGACGCCGCCGACCTAGGCTTTGCGCGCGCCACGCTCGCCGACATGCAGGGCGGCGACGCGGCAACCAACGCCGCCATTGCCCGCGCCATTCTCAGCGGCGAAGAGCAGGGGCCCAAGCGCGATGTCGTGCTGCTGAATGCCGCAGCGGCGATTTCGACCAAAAGTGGTAAAATTGAGGAGGGGCTGGATGCGGCGCGGGAGAGTTTGGACAGCGGCGCGGCGCGAAGGGTATTGAAGCTGTTTACCGAGAAGACACAAAGCTTTGATAATTAGGAGACTCTAATGACTCGACAAATTAAAATTGTAGTGGAAAAGCACAGCGATGGGTATGTCGCATACCCGCTCGGAATTGAAGGCGTTGTTGTCGGCGAGGGCGATTCCTATGAGGAGGCATTAGCCGACGTAAAGTCCGCTATTCAGTTCCATGTTGAAACGTTCGGCGCAGGTGTACTCAACGAAGAAGCTGTCATAGAGGCTTTTGTCGCCGAAACGGGTGTGGCAGTTTGATGGCGAGATTTCCGGTTGACGCACCGCTGCAAAAGGTAATGCGTGCGCTTGAGACTTTTGGCTTTGAAATTGTCCGCGAGGGCAGTCAAATTGCTATGTCTCGCTCGAACAAAGATGGTTCGCGAACGCCGCCGACATTGCCAACCATCGCCGCATTAAAGGTTCTACGTTGCGCAGAGTCCTAAACCCAATCCGACATCTCACGGGGCGAATTTTTGAAAGCGTACGAGCAAGCATGAAACACTCCAAACTCGACATCGCCAAGCACAAGGGCCGCGTGCTCGACGAAATTATGGCGGCCAAGCGGCAGGAAGTGCCGCGGCAGATGGAGCTGGTGCCGCTGGCGCAGGTCAAGGCCTTTGCGCAGCTGGCCGCGCCAGCGCTGGACTTCGCCGCGGCGCTGACGGCGCAGCCCGGCGCGAGCCTGATTGCCGAGGTCAAGCGCGCCTCGCCCTCCAAGGGGCTGATCGCGCGCGACTGGGAGCCGGAGGAGATCGCCAAGACGTATGCGCTCAACGGCGCGGCGGCGATCTCATGTCTAACGGACATCCGCTTCTTTCAGGGCCGCTTGGAATATCTGACCTCGATCAAGGAGCTGCTGCGCGACATCGACGAACCCGTGCCCGTGCTGCGCAAGGACTTCATCTACCACGAGTACCAGGTCTACGAAGCGCGCATGGCGGGGGCCGATGCGCTGCTGCTGATCGTCGCCGTATTGAGCGACCGCGAACTGCGCGAGCTGCTGGCGTTGACGCGCCGCTTGGGTATGCAGGCGCTCGTCGAGGTGCACGACGAGGCCGAGCTGGCCCGCGCCCTGGCCGTTGACGCGCGGGTGATTGGCGTCAACAATCGCAACCTTAGGACGTTCGAAGTCGACATTGAAAACACGGCCCGGCTGCGGGCGCAAATCCCCGCCGACAAAGTCGTCGTTGGCGAAAGCGGGATTCGCACGGCGGACGATGTGCGCCAGATGGCCGAGATGGGCTGCGACGCAATCCTGGTGGGGGAAACCTTTTGCAGGCTGCCGCAGAATCAGCGTGGGGCAAAGGTGCGGGATTTCGTGGAGGCAGGGGAACGCGAAGTGGGTCCTGAAACGGGAAGAAGGAGAATAGATTAGCTAAATTTTAACGCGGAGAGCGCCGAGGAAGAGGCGCAGAGAGCCGCGGAGGAAAGTTAATCTGTCGTTCTGAGCCACTGTTTGGCGAAAGCCTGCCCTGTAAGGAAATTTTGGTTGGTCGCGAAGATTCTTTGCCAGGGCCGTTTCAAAGAATTAACGATCCGAGAAGTGACGGTTACGGCCCAACCGTTAGTCGGTTCTTTTGTCTAGCTCCGGGCCGTGACAGTCACCTTGATGAATTTGGTTGGGCACTTTTTTCTTGAAAAGGTCTAAGGCTATTCCAGGAAATTAACTATACCGGGATAAGTCATGTTGGATGTGCGACGCACCTCAGAAGGTGCGACGCACGGTCGACTCTCTCTCTTGTGCGGCCAACACAGCCTACGGTGCGTCGCACTTGGGAAAGTGCAACGCACCTCCATCACAATCAGCCGTGGTATATTTATAATCTTGAAAAGGCCTAACCCGAATTCGTGGGCTACACTTTCCGTTTACCTGCCTAGAATGACCAATCTGCCTTTAATTCTCCGCGGTTCTCCGCGCCTACTCTACGCGCTCCGCGTTGAATTTTATTGTGTCTTACCGTTTATGACAATCAACGCGATTCTCTTCGACCTCGACGGCACGCTCGTCCAGCACGGCCACACGCTGATGCCGCCGATTCTGTCCCAGTGGGGCTTCCCGCGCGATCCGGCCGTGGTGGATGACGCTGTTCACCGACAGATCGACTGGGTCTACCAACAGACGGCGCTCGAAGGCGGCGCGCTCTACGACGACGTCTACTTTGAATACCAGCGTCGGCTGCTCGTCGATCTCGACATTCCCGATGCCGACGACACGCGCGCCCAGCATCTCTACGACTACTTCGCATCGCAGCCCCTGCCGCCGCTCTTCGACGACACGCTCTCCACGCTCGATGCGCTGAACGGCGACCTGCGCCTCGGCGTCATCACCCAGCGTGGCCGCGAAGGCGCAACCAAATTCCTGCGCGGGCACCATCTGCTGGAGCGCTTCGACGCCATCATCTGCGGCGACGACGGCCACGGGCGCAAGCCGACGGCTGGCCCCTTCCAGGCCGCGCTGGCCCTGCTGGGCAGCCGGGCCGAGCGCGCCCTCTTCGTCGGCGATCGCATTGATGACGACTGTGAAGGGGCACACGCCGCTGGCCTGCGCGCCTTTCTGATCGACCGCGACGGTCGCTTTGTCGACGATTCGCACGGGCGCGAGGATTTTGTCCGCCTGCAGGCATTAACTGAGCTGCTGCCACACGTAAACGGAGCCGCAGATGAATAGCGTACGCGTTAAAATCTGCGGCATCACCAACATCGACGACGCGCGCGTTGCCGTTCAGGCGGGCGCGGATATGCTGGGCTTTATTCTTTACCCGAAGTCGCCGCGCTACGTGGAGCCGGAACGGGTGAAGGAGATTGCCGCGTTTGCGAAGGAGGAAAGATTGAAGAATAAAGAATGGGTACACAATCATCATTCATCGTTCTTTCCCCTCTCCTGCGTGGGTGTCTTCGTCAACAAACCCGCCTCGCACGTAGCAGAAATTTTGGATTCCACCTCGCTTGACCTTGCGCAGCTCCACGGCGATGAATCGCCCGCGGATTTCGCCGCGCTTGCCGGTCGCGCCTTCAAGGCCCTGCGCCCGCGCGACCACGGCGAGGCCGTGCGCGATGCTGCCCGCTTTGCGCCGCTTGCAGCCGGCAGCGGGCCACGCTTGCTCATTGACGCCTACGATCCCGACGAGTACGGCGGCACGGGCCAGCGCGCGGATTCGTCGACGGCGCGGGCGGTGGCCGCAGCGCATTCGGGCGTGATGTTAGCGGGTGGGTTAACGGCGCAGAATGTCGCCGAGGCGGTGCAGCGGGTGCAACCGTGGGGCGTCGACGTGAGCAGCGGGGTGGAAATTGAGCCGGGGCGCAAGGATCATGTGAAGGTGCGGGCGTTTGTGCAAGCGGCAAAAGCGGTTGTTTAACTGGCAGAGATGGTTTGTTATTGACCTTTTGGCGCTTACGCAGTTGACCGAAATCCTCTGTGGAGGGGCACGCCGTGGCGTGCCTCTACCGCCCCTAAAGTGCGCAAGTCCCATATCTTTACAAGGCCACCGCAAATCCATTTTCACGCACGGCCTGCTCGTAAATTGCTTCATCAAGCTGCAAGCCAAAGCCGGGCGCATCCGGCAGAATAACGTATCCCTCCTCGATCGCATAAGCCGAATCGTCCAGCCCCGCCGTACTCGCCTGATCCCATTCAACAAAGGGCAGATTCGCAATTGCTCCAGCCAGATGGCCCGCGACGTAGTTGCCGTAGTGTCGACCGTAGTGATGGGGAGCAGAATTCACGCCCCACGCATCAAGCTGCTTTCCCGTTTCTAGCCAAGCGCCAAATCCGTGGCCAAAGATGTCATACTGCACGACATCCACAACGCCCTCCCTGGCCCACTGCATCAGCGATGGCGACGCCTGCCCCTCGCCGTCGGCGATTAGCACGCTCAGCCCCTCATCGCCCATCCACATCCGCAAATCTTCATAGAGCACGCGGTCTTCGTGAAAGGCTTCCTCCAGCCAGAAGAGATTACAATCACGGCTCTCCCGCAGTACTTGTTTGGTCAAATTTAGCGTGTAGCCGTTGTTGGCGTCGATCATGAGGGTGGCCTGGGGGCCAACGGCACTGCGCACCGCGCGGATGACCGCGATGTCGCGCTGCGTCCCCTGCACAACGGGCATGTGACGCGCGCCGCGCCCGACCTTGATTTTGAACGAGCGATGGCCACTTTCATAGCCAAAGCGCGCTTCATCGGCAATCAGCCCGGCGGCCTCCTGATCCGAATCAAGATGCAGATCATCGATGTAGAGGGAGGTGTCGTAGCAGGGCACGCGCAGCGGAATATCTGCTGTGTGCCCTCCTCGCTCGGCAAGGAGTTGGTAAACGGGCTTGTCGGCAAGCTGCCCGGCCAAATCCCAGAGGGCAAATTCAAAGGGCTGGGCCTGTGGGGCAACGCCTTTTTGGCGCGTCCACAGCGCATCCAGCGAATGGCCGATTAGCTGGGTCGCTTGCTCTTCGTCAACGCGGCCCAGGCCAAAGCCTGCTGCGCCATCCGTTGTCGTGATGCGGACGATTGGCACCTGTACGCTCCGGCCATGCACGCCAAGCCGAGCATTGCACCCTGCCGCACGGGGGCGCTCACCCGTCAGCGTAGCCCATTCAACGGTTGCGACAGATGAATTATTCATCGGGTTGCTCTCCTTTTGCAGTCAATTCTTGGTTTGTTTGCGAACACTTTCAGGCTCTTCAGAAATTGCTGGGTATCCGTAGGGGCACGCCATGGCGTGCCCCTACGGATACCCATTAACCCCGTAAAAGCTTTGGTTGAGTCCATTTTTATTGTCAAGCTGCTCTCTGCCCAACTGTTGTTTGCGCAACCACCAGCACAATTTCCCCAAAGACGCCCGCCTGCCGCGCCTCGATCTCCCGCTGCTTGATCAGCTCCAGCACGGCCAAAAAGGTGACGACCACGTCAATGCGCGAGGGCTGCTCGCTGAGCAGCTCGGTGAAGATCACCGGCTGCGCATTACCGTTGCGCCTCTCGCCATTTGATGCCGACAGCCGCGCGCGCACCAGCTGCCGCACGTGCTCGATCTGCTCGGCGACCGTGACCGTATAGGTGCGGACGCGCGGCAGCGGCGGCTCGCTGGGCATCCGGCGCAGCACGCGCTGCAGGGCCTTTTGCAGTCGAGCGAGATCGACGTTGCTCAGGTCGAGCCGCCGCTCCAGCGTCGTCGAATCGAGGGCGGGCGTCGTGCGCGGGTAGACGCGCAGCCCGGCCTCCTCGCGCGTGCGCAGCGCTTCGGCGATCTGCTTGAACTGGCGATATTCGAGCAGCTGGCGCACCAGCGCGTCGCCCGCGTCCTCGTCTTCGCCCTCCTCCAGCGGCGGCTGCGGCTTAGGCAGCAGCGCCCGCGACTTGATGTAGATTAAGCGCGAGGCCACCGTTAAAAAGTCCGCCAGCGCCGCGGGGGCGAGATTGGCCATTTGGTCAATCGTCGCCAAATACGAATCCGTCACCGCGACGAGGCTGATCTCGCTGATGTCGAGCTGCTGACGCTCGATCAGGCTCAGCAGCAGATCGAGCGGGCCAGCGAACGCCGGCTGCTCGACGGGGTAGGCCGCGCCGAGCGGGTGTTTGTCGCCGTAGCGGAGGGGGAGTTGGGCCATGGGAGGATATTGTTGGGGAAAGTGGGTGGGATGTCAAGCCGCGGCGCGAAGCAGCGTTTCACGTTACGTTACCCGTACCCGGCTCACGCTGATCGACGCCAGCAGCGCCACGCCGATCAAGCCCCACAGCACAATGTCGTAATTTCCCGTTGCGTCGTGGAGCAGGCCAGCGGCCAGCGGGGCGACGGTCTGCATAACGGCGATCGGCGTGGCCATGAGGCCGGTGATGCTGCCGTAGGCGCGCGCGCCATAGAGCTCGGCGACGAGGGCGGCGCGGGCCAGCGTGCTCGCGCCGTTGCCCAGGCCAAAGAAGAGGGCAAAGAGCCAGAGCACGGGCACGCCATCCCACAACACGTCCAGCCCCAGATTGGGCAGCAGCACGATCAGCGCCGCGGCGTGGAAGCCATACGTCGCGGCGGCGAGCCTCACCAGGGGGACGTGCTGGACGAAGCTAAAGAGCAAGCGCCCGGCTACCTGCGCCAGGCCAATGCCGCCCGCCGCCGCCGCAACGGTTGCTGCGCTAAAGCCGCGCTCGCCCAGCAGGGGCACGCTGTGCGCCGCCACGGCCACGATCACCATGCGATCCAGCGCAAAGGCGGCGGTGCACCACCAGAACGACGGCAGCCGCAGCGCTTCCCGCGCGCTGACGTCCGCTTTGGCGCTGGGCAATGCTGCCAGCTCTTCGTCGCCCGGCGGCTGCTGATTTGGCGGCTGGTGATTGAGCAGCGACGTGGGCCGGTGCCGCAGGACGAGGCCGTGGAGCGGGACCGCCAGCGCGAGCACCAGCGCCAGCCAGCGCAGCCCGTCGCGCCAGTCCATCGTTTCGACCAAGAAGGTGGCGAGGGGAATAAAAATCGTGCTGGACAGCCCAGCTAGCATCGTCACCAGCAGCATGGCCTGGGTGCGCTGGCGGCTAAACCAGACGGCGATCACGGTAAAGGCCACGTCGTAGAAGGTCATCGACATCACCACGCCGATCGCCGCTTGGATCACGTAAAAGGCGGGCAGGCTTTCGACTGTAGACCACGCCAGCACCAGCGCCACGCCGAGCGCCGAGCCGAGCGTCATCAACCCGCGTGCGCCGCGCTGATCGACCCAGCGGCCAATGGGGATGGTCGCTACGCCGGAGAGCAGCAGCGCCAGCGAAAAGGCCCCCGATATCTCCCCGCGTGACCAGCCCAGCTCGGCCTCCATCGGCCCGATCATCACGCTAAAGGCGTAGTAAAGCACGCCGTAGCCAATCGTCTGCGTGGCGGCCAGCGCCCAGGCGATGCGCCAGCCGTAGTAGCTGCGGGGGTAGGGGGAGGGCATGGAGATTATGGGGTTCAGATTTTGGATTGCAAATCGGGTAGTTTACCACGTCTTCGGTTGCTGCCCGCTACTGCGTTTGCCTTGTCTCACCAATTCTCTTTTGCCTGGTAAAACATCTGTATGGTGGAACAAATAGGCGCGCGCACTCGTCCAATCGGTAGCAATTGAAACAGGTCTACCAAGTAGATAAACATTTAGCGAATTCGTGGCACGCTGGGTGAAAACAACGCAGAAAGGATACGCATGATTCCTAGACCAACCGCTCGCTTTACAACGCACCTACGCGTGCACGCCCTTGCCGGGCTGGCTCTCCTGCTGCTGGCCTGTTCCCCACGGGTTACGAGCAGCGGGACGGCGATCGAAGCCACGCCGCTGGCTTCGATCGCCAGCGATGTGCCCACCCTCGCCGACTGCACCTTCGACGGCGACGCGTCGCTGGGCATCTTTTCGCAGCCGGACGGCACGATTGATATTGCGGCTTACAACGTTGCGGCAGCGAGCACCTCCTCGATTTGGGCCGTGGCGGACGAAACGGGAGATGTACTGACTCAGCAAGCTGTCGCCAATGAATATGGAGCCGCCAGCACAACGTTTACGCTGCCGGATTACGACTACATGCGCTGGCATCTCTTCTTGCAACACGACGAAGGGATGCACTGTGAGTATGTCGTGATAAGCGGCAATGAGTGGCTGGAACAAGGGGCTATACAGCCGACGACTGCATCATCAGCGGACGGTACTCCAGCAGAGGGCACGCTGCAGAGCGAGGAGGAAGCTCTGATGCAGGATGCAGCGCTGGCGGGCTTACCAATAGAAGATGCACTGCTGAGTGAGGAGCTAGAGAGCGCAGTTATCGAATTGGATGCGCGTCTGCGCCGCAACGAAGCGGAGACCTACACGGGGCTGCGAGCTGAGTGGGAGCCGAGCTATCGCGTGGTGCTTTCGTTTACGGAAGATGGCGAGGCCACGCTGGCCCAATATCTCGACCCCGACAGCAAGCTGGCGCAGTACGTAAAGGTGGAGACGGTCGAGTATTCGCAGGCCGAGCTGGATGCTGATCGGCAGGCAATTGAGACCACGCTGGCTGCCGCGCCCTGGGGTTGGTCATCTTACACCAGTGGGAATCGCGTCCACATCGACGTGCCCACGGAGGAGCTGTGGCAGCAGTTCATTGAGGAGAACAACGTCGACGTGCCGCCGAGCGTAGTGGTCAACTTCGCCTACGACAGCATCCCGACCGAGCCGCCCGCGGGCGTGACCGTGGCGCCGGATGTCTATCTGGCGACGTGGCGTTATCCGGCCATGATGTTTAATCAGGCGCTGCTGGAGGCGCAGTTGGTGTTGGAGGACGGCTGTCTGTTTGCTAAAGCTGAGAACGGGCGCGGCCGTCTGCTGATTGCGTGGCAACCCGGCCATTTTCCCGTCGAGCGTGGGGGGGAGATTGTGGTGGTGGACGAGTACAACGAGGTTGTTGCCACGGTGGGCGAGACGGTCGGCTTTGGCGGCAGCGAGATTTCGCTGCCCGACGACGACAAGCTCGTGGCGCCCGTGCCCGAAGCGTGTGTGACAACCAACGTTTGGAATGCCAGTCCGTTTTAACGGTCAGGCTGTCTCAACAGCGCTAACCCAAGGCCATTCTAGAAGTTAAATTATACCGGCGAAAAGTGACGGTCACGGCCATAGATTGGCTGGTAGCCCTGGCTCCCTGAGGGCCGTGACAGTCACCGCGATCACCTCACGGGGTATCTATTTAGAAAAGCCTAAGCGGTAGACAACAAAATTTAACGCGGAGACGCAAAGCATCGTTCGCAGCCGACCACTCTTTGCGCCTCCGCAGTGATCTGCTCGCTTTCTACGCGCTACCGGCGGCTACCCCTCCGCGCCGGCGACTTCCTCCTGCAGCTTGCCCAGCCGCCCCTCGGCCAGCAGCAGCCGCGCGACCCACTGCGTGCGCTCGAACTGGCTGCACACGATAACGATCAAAATCATCAACGGCACGGCAATCAGCGCGCCGACGATGCCCCACAGCCAGCCCCAAAAAATCACGGAGAGCAGCACCACCGTCGCCGAGAGCTCGAGATATTTCCCCTGCAGCAGCGGCCCCACCACCATGCCCATCACAACCTGCACGCCGCCGATCACGAGCAGCACGAGCAGCGCCATTGTCCAGCTCTGAAACTGCACCAGGGCAAAGAGCACGGGCGGCACGACGGCGACAATCGAGCCGAGCGTGGGAATAAAGTTGAGCACAAAGTTGGCCAGCGCCCACACAAATGCCAGCTCCAGCCCCACCAGCAGCGATCCGGCGTAGACCAGCACGCCCGTTACCACGCCCAAAAAGGCATCGACCGCGACGTAGCGCTGAAACTCTTTGGCAATCTGGCGAATACTGCCCCACCAGTCGGCGCGGCGCTCGTCCGGATTGCGCCGGGCGAAGATGTTGCGCAGCTTTGTGCCAAAGCTATCCACTTCGAGCAGCCCCAGCAGAAAAAACGCCACCACCAGCACGGCGGCCGAGATAAAGGCGGCCGTCTGCTGCCCACCCGAAAGGATCAAGCTCTGTGCGCCGCCGGGTGCGCCGGACGATCCGGTGGATGTTGCTTCGCCGCCAGAGCCACTTAGATTGGGCACGCCGACGCCAAACTGCTGCCCCCAGCTTTGGAGCTGCCGGTAGTACCCGCTGAACTGCTCCCGATACTGTGGCCACTGCTGCACAACTTGGTAGCCGCTGTAGTAGAGCGCCCCGGCGAGGGCAGCGGCTACGGCTAAGAACGCCAGCAGCGTAATCGACATAGCCGCCACCCTTGGCATCCGCCGCTCCAAACGGCTCTGCAGCGGCCAAAACACAGCGATGAAAAAGATAGCAAAGACAAAGGGAACCAGCACGGATGCCGCCGCCCGCAGCCCAGCCAGCAGCGCAATCGCTGCCACGACGACAACCCACCACTGCGTTACGTTTTGTTCGTGGCGCGTGGCGGGCACTGTATTTTGCGGTAGCTTTTGTTGGGGAGCAGGGCGCTCAGCGCGCTGATTTTTCGCACGCTCGGCGGAGCGCGCGTCGGTCGAGCTAGCCATAGAGTTTGTCTTTCGGATCGAATTGAGCGTTTTTGAACGGGGGCCGAAACGGAGACAAGCGAGGGCAACGTTTCCGGATGATCACGCAGCGCTGACGGCGAGCCACGTACGGCGCTCGTCCAGCCAAGTTAGCTGGCGCAGGCCTGCCGCATTCAGTACGGATTCGGTTTGGTTGTCGTCCAGCGGCTCCGTCGTAAAGGTCTGTGTCCAACTGTCATCCTCCATTGCCCACCGCATCGTCATCTCCACCAGCCTACCCGACTGGGCAACGCGGTCGACGTAGCTTTTTATCCCATCCGTATCGTTTATGAATCCCGGCTGTACCCGTCGCAGCCAAGCGGGATCGTGGCGCTGGATAATGACGACCCCCTTTGGCGCTAGATGATACCGACACGTTGCCAGCAGCGCCTGCCTCGCCGCTTCATCCGGCGTGTTGATAAAGTGGCTCATCAGCAGCACGCCATCGAAGCGCTCATCGAGCCGCAGCGTCTCAATTTCAGCACACAGGGTTTGCGCGCCGCGCACGTGGGCGAGCATCTCCACCGAGTTATCCACCGCCACGATGCAAAAGCCCTTCTGCACCAGCGGATGCGTAATGCGCCCGACGCCGCAGCCCAGCTCCAGAACCGACGCGCCCGGCTGTAGCACGCCGGCAACAACTTCGGGTTCACCGTGGGGCTGGAGCAGGCGATAGAAGTCGACGGAGGAGCCGTCGGCGGCTTGTGTGCCTTTGCCCGTGCCGGTTGATTGGGGAAGTTTGCGAGGCCGTGCCATAGCGAAGTAGGATGGGTTATCGGGAACGAAGCGGCGCTTTATTCTACCCTAGCGGAGCGATTTGAGCAGCGCCAACGCGCGCGGCGCGGCTTGGGTGTACAGCCGATAGAGCAGCGGCGATGTCGCAAAATCCCAAGCGCCCACGTGCGGCGCAAATTCCGCGCCAAAGCCCTGCTTGAAGCGCCACACGCCCTGCATGGCGTCCTCTTCGTCGTCGATGTTCGTGGGCGCGCCCCACCAGTCGTAGCGCGTGCAGCCCTGCGCCTTGGCCCAGCGCATCGCCTCCCACTGGAGCAGATAGTTCGGCATATCGCGCCGCCGCCGCTCGCTGCTTGCGCCGTAGAAATACCACGCCGTGTCGAGGTGTCGCATCAAAAACAGACCCGCCAGCGGCGCGTCCTCCTCCGCGTGCTCGGCCAGCAGCAGCGCCCCGCCCGTGTGGTTTTCGGCCTTTGCTTGCTCCGTTAGAAACGCGTTCCATACCGTTTCGTAATACGCGAAGGGACGAATCAGAAAGCCGTCGCGCGCGCCCGTCTCGGCGTAGAGCGTGTAAAAGGCGCGCAGTTCGTCGGTGCTATTTTGCGGCCGGGTGATTTCGCGCACGGCTACGCCGCGCTTGGTGGCCAGGCGGATGTTGTAGCGCCACTTGCTCTTCATCGCCGCCAGCAAATCCTCCTCGCTCGGCGACAGATCGGTGATCGCCGTGTTCTTAAACTGAATTTGGTCGCCGCTAAACTGCCAGCCGCGCGCGCGCAGCTGACGCACCAGCGCCCGCCCCACCTCGCCATCCTCGCGCACGTCCGGATCAATCTTGACGAAGAGACAGCCGCGCCGCCGCGCGTGCTGCTCGACGGCCGCCAAGGTCGCCGCCACCGCCGCCTCGTCCGACCAATCAAGCAGCGGCCCCTTGGGCACGTACCCGATCCGCAGCGGAAGCACCCGCGTCATAAGGTCGCCCAGAAGGGGAATCCGCAGCGGCTCGCGCCACAAAAATTGAAACGCCGCCTGCGGAGTCGCAGCGTCGCCCAACGCGAGCCGCTCCGCGTGCCAACCGGTTTGCGCCTTCACGTTGCCCCACGTCCACGATTGAAGCACGTGCGAGGCGGGTAAGTCGCGCAGAAGTCGCTGCCATTCGTCCTCCCGTGAAATCGTCTCAACGGAACCAACACCATCCCCCCGATCCCCCATTGACAATTGACTATTCACCGTTGACCATTGACCATTCCCAAGGGCTCGACCTACCTGCTTGATGGTGTCTAATTGTCGATGGTCAATTGTCAATTGCCAATTGTTAATTTTTTCGCGCGCCTCGTATCCAATCCTATAGAGCGTCGCCCCCACCGGCTCAATCGCCTTATCCCACGCGCCCACCGTGCGCACCACCTGCCCGCCAAAGCCCTGCTTAAAGCGCCACACACCCCACAGCTCGCCCTCCGGCAGCGCTCCCGTATCGACGGGCACGTCCAGCGCCTCCACTGTCGGTGCGCCGTTGCCCCGCTGCAAGCCGATGGCAATTTGGCCGATTTCGTCGGGCACGCCCCAAAAGTCGTAGGTCGATGCGCCTTGTGTACGCGCCCACTGAATGCCCGCCCACTGGAGCGCGTGGTTGGGCATCCGGTTGCGCTCGCGGTTGCTGCTCGCGCCCCACAGATACCACGCCGTGTTGCCCACGGCACAAACAACAATCGACGCCAGCGGCTGCCCCTCGTGCTCGGCCAGCAGAAAGGCGGCGTGCCGCGGCGCAAGCAGCTCGAAGGCGGCTTCGTAGTAGGCGGGGCTGTGGACGGTAAAGCCGTCGCGCTCGCCCGTGGTTTGCATCATCTCGTGCAGCGCGGGCAAATCGGCTCGCGCCATTTCGCGCACCGTCACGCCTTTGCGCCCAGCCAACCGCACGTTGTAGCGCCACTTGCTCTTCATGCGCTGCAAAATCGCCTCCTCGTCGTCGGCAATATCGAGCGTGACGCTGCTGCGGGGCTGCACCGTCTGCGGGGAGGGGCGGAAGCCCATTGCGTAGAGCAAGCGACGGTGGGCCAGCGTGTCGGCCAGCTCCGGCTCGATCTTGAGCACCGACGCGCCGCGCATCCGCGCGCACTCGGTAACGGCCGTTAACACGCGCTCGACCGCGCCGCGATCCTGCCAGTCCACCAGCGGGCCGCGCGGCACGTAGGCCAGCGTCAATCCAATTGGTCCGCGGGTAGGGATGCGGCGAAAGAGCACCAGCGCCCCGCTTTGGACGCCGCCATCCTGCGTGCGCACCGTCTCGCTCGCCCAGCCAAAGCGGGACTTGAGCGCGCCCCAGCCGCTCGTCTGCAAAACGTGCGCGCCCGGCTGAGCGGCGACAAAGGCGTCCCAATCGCTGGCGGCGGGCGTGCGGGGAAATTTGGGGGATTCATAAATAGCAACCATGCTGTTATGATAGCACAGGCCAAACGCAAGCAGCCAAAGCTTTTTCAACGCGGAGGACGCGGAGGCAGAGGCGCGGAGGGCCGCGGAGAAGAAATGACGCTCATTCTTCCCTCCGCGGCCCTCCGCGCCTTCTCTGCGCTCTCCGCGTTAAAATTTCTTCACATTCGAGACTTCCAATGCCCACCCCCTTGATCGAAGCCGTCCCCAACTTCTCCGAGGGCCGACGCGCCGACGTGCTCGACGCGCTGGTCGAGGCCGTTCAAGCGCCGGGCGTGACGTTGCTGGACTGGAGCGCCGACGCCGACCACAACCGCAGCGTCATCACCGTGGCCGGTGCACCGGGCGATGTGGTTGAAGGCGTTTTCCGTGCGGCGACCGTTGCCGCTGAGCGCATCGACCTGCGCACCCACGTGGGAACCCAGCGGGGCACGCACCCGCGGCTGGGCGCGCTCGACGTTGCGCCGCTGGTTCCGCTGGCGGGCATCGCGCTCGACGAGTGCGTCGCGTGGGCACGTCGGCTGGGCGCGCGCATTGGCGATGAACTCGGCTTGCCCGTCTACCTCTACGAAGCCGCCGCCGCGCGACCGTCGCGCCGCCTGCTGGCCGACGTGCGCCGCGGCGAGTACGAAGCGCTCGTGCGCGAAATCGGTGAGCCCCATCGCCAGCCCGACTTTGGCCCGACGATTGTCGGCCCGGCGGGCGCGACCATTGTCGGCGCGCGAAACTTCCTGATTGCGTTCAACGTTTACCTACAAACGGACGACGTGCGCATTGCCCGCCGCATCGCCCGCGCGATCCGCGAGCGCGACGGCGGCCTGCCCGGCGTGCGCGCGCTGGGGATGCTGGTGCATGGGCGGGCGCAGGTGAGCGTGAACTTGGTCGATTTTGAGCGGACGGCGCTGGTCGATGTGGTGGAGGCCGTTGCCGTGCAGGCGGTGTTGCACGAGACGGCGGTGGATCACAGCGAGCTGATTGGGCTGATTCCGGGAGCGGCGCTGCCGTCGGTCGACTTAGAGGAGGCGGCGCGGAGGTTGCGGCTGCCGGGGTTGACGGCGGGGCAGGTGGTGGAGGAGGCGCTGGCTTGTGCGTAGTGGGAGGGCGCGCCCTCCCACTACGCAACGAAATTCTCCGCCCAATTTCCACTCCGCACGCCCCTGTGCTACAATCCGCACAGAGGACGCGCCATGCACACCATCCCAATGACTGCTCCCCCCCCAACCGATTTCCCAACAATCGACGCCCCGCCGCTCGATCCGCCACGGCCCGCCCCCCCGCTCGACCTCGCCATCGTCATCCTCAACTACAACACGCGCGACCTGCTGCGCGACTGCCTGCGCTCGCTGCTGAACACGCGGGGCGACTTCTCGTGGCAAGTTGTCGTGGTCGACAACGCGAGCCGGGACGGAAGCGTCGACATGGTGCGCGAGGAGTTTGTGTCGGCCCTCGACCAAGAGCGCTTTCACCTGATCGAGAATCGCGTCAACAGCGGCTTTAGCGCGGGCAACAATGTCGCGCTGCGCTGGCTGGGCTTTGACGATGCGACAGGGTCGACCCAGCAGACCTCTCCCCCAAACCCCCTCTCCTTGGAGGAGAGGGGGCTTCACCCGACTCGTAGACGACGAACCAACAGCGAGGGGGAGAGGTTGAACGCCAGGCACATTGTGATGCAGCAACACGATGATTTACCGCGCTACGTGCTGCTGCTCAACCCGGACACGCTGGTGCCGCCGACGACGCTGGCCGAGATGCTGGCCTTTCTGGCGGCGCACCCCAACGCAGGCGCAGCCGGCCCCCGCGTGCGCAGGCTGGACGGCTCGCTGGACCGCGCCTGCCGCCGCTCGTTTCCCACGCCGCAGGTCAGCTTCTACCGGATGCTGGGGCTGAGCCGCTTGTTTCCGGGGTCGCGGCGCTTTAACGCGTACAATCTTGAATATCTGCCGGAGGACGCCGTCCACGAGGTCGACGCGGTGGTGGGGGCCTTTATGTTAGTGCGGAGCGAGGCGATTTTGGACGCGGGCTTGCTTGACGAGCAATTCTTTATGTACGGCGAGGATTTGGACTGGGCCAAGCGGATTCGGGACGCGGGCTGGTCGGTGTGGTACAATGGGCAGGTCGAAATGACGCACGTGAAGGAGGCGGCGAGCCGCCAGAGCGGGCAGGCCCGCGTGGCCTTTTACGAGGCGATGTGGCTCTTCTACCGCAAACACTACCGCCGCGAGACGCCGTGGCTCCTGGAGAAGTTGATCGCGGCAGGCATTGCGGTCAAAGGCGGCCTCGATTTGATGCGGTACTTGTGGCGCTTCTGTCGGTAACCGCAACGGCTGGCCCACACCTTTGCCTTTCCTATCCCGAAGGCAGCGCCTTTCTCCCCTCTCCCAAATTGGGAGAGGGGCCGGGGGTGAGGGCGCTTTCATCGATAACATTTGTATGACCATGACCATTTGGCAGCCGGAGACAGAATCGCGGGGCGACGCGGCAACGAGCGCCGATGTCGGCCCGCTGAGCGATCTCCGCCCCAGCGCCTACCGCGCGCGCCGCGCCCAGCGACCGATGCTGATGAAGCGCGCGCAGTGGCTCTTTGTGCTCGCGCTGCTGCTGCTTGATGTCGGCTGCACCTGGCTCGCCTTTTACGGCGCCCACTGGTTTATCCAGCGCGGCGACCCGACCTTCCCGCCTTTCGTCGATTTGCTCACGCTGCCCGTCGTCTTTAGCGGCGTACTCATCCTTACCTTTTTTAGCCGGCGCATGTACCAGCGCCGCCGCCCCCTCAGTCACCTCGACGAGCTCGGCAAAATCTTTTACCTCAGCCTCTTTGCCGCGCTCATGAGCGTGGCGCTGATTGCCTTTGCCACCCAGTCGTTTGACACGCGCCGCCTGCTCGCCTACGCCTGGGCGCTGGACGTGCTGCTGCTGACGGTGGCGCACGCGCTGCACGCCCAGGTGCAGTGGCAAGCCCAGGCACACGGCGTGGGTGACGACCGGGTGCTGGTCGTCGGTGCGGGCGAAGTCGGCGAGATGCTGGTGCAGAAGCTGCGCCTCAATCCGCGGCTCGGCTATCAGGTAGTGGGCGTGGTGGACAAGTCGGACGGCTACGTCAACGGGCGCGGGGCGACGGGCGGCTTGGTCAACGGTGCGGCCTTGGTGGAGGCGGGTCGGCGCAACGCCAGCGCGCTGGGCGTGCCGCTGCTGGGCACCTTTGCCGACATTCCGCGCATCATCGAGGCGCAGGAGGTGGACGAGGTGATCGTCGGCCTGCCGGAGAGCAGCCACAGCGAGCTGGTCAACATCATCAGCCTCTGCGAGCGCGAGAAGGTCGGCATCCGCATCTTTCCGGATGTCTTCCAGATTATGGCCAGCGAAGTTAGCATCGGCGATTTGGGTGGCCTGCCGCTGCTGACCGTGCGCGACGTGGCGCTGCAGGGCTGGAAGCTCACGCTCAAGCGCGGCATGGATTTGGTGTTGAGCGCGATTGGCCTGGTGCTCGCCAGCCCCTTCCTGCTGCTGACGGCGATCCTGATCAAGCTCGATTCGCCCGGCCCCGTCTTCTACACGCAGGAGCGCATGGGCTTGGATGCGCGCCCCTTCCACATCCTCAAATTTCGCTCGATGCGGCTGGATTCCGAAGTCTCCGGCCCCGGCTGGACCACGCCCGACGATCCGCGCAAGACCAAGCTTGGCTCGCTGCTGCGCCGCTTTAACATCGACGAACTGCCGCAGCTCGTCAACGTCCTCGTCGGCGACATGAGCCTCGTTGGCCCGCGCCCGGAGCGCCCGGTCTACGTCGAGCAATTTCGCCAGAGCATCCCGCGCTACATGGATCGCCACCGCGAAAAGGCCGGGCTCACCGGCTGGGCCCAGGTCAACGGCCTGCGCGGGGACACGTCGATCCTGGAGCGGACGAAGTACGATCTGTGGTATATTGAAAACTGGTCGCTGGCGCTGGACTTTAAGATTTTGCTGCGGACGCTGGTGCAGTGGGTGTTGAACACGAATCAGAATGCGTATTGAGTGTTTAGTATTGCTTACTGCTTATTGCTTATTGGTTGGTCGGATAAATTTTGATTCGGCATCTAGACCAAATCAATGCGTAAACAAAGAGTGAAAATCAACGAGCCAACCAGCAATAAGCAGTAAGCAATAAGCACTATCTTCCCATGACCTTCTCCTCCGTGACCGACCGCCGCCACCGCATCCTCGCCATTGTCGTGCAGGAGTACGTGCAGACGGCGACGCCGGTGAGCAGCAAAAACATTGCCGAACGCTATAATCTGGGCGTGAGCGCGGCGACGGTGCGCAACGATTTGGCCGCGCTGGAGGCCGAAGGCTTGCTGACGCACCCGCACACCAGCGCCGGGCGCGTGCCGACGGATGCGGGCTACCGCTTTTTTGTCCACAACCTGCTGGCCGACTCCAATCTGGCCGATACGAGCCTCTCGCAGAGCGAGCAGTTAACGATCCGCGGTGAGTTTCAGCAAGCGCCCCAGGAGCTGGAGCAGTGGCTGCGCTTGAGCACGGCGGTGCTGGCGCGCACGTCGCTGTCGGCGGCGCTGGCGACGGCGCCGCGAGCGACCCAGGGCGCATTCAAGCACATGGAGCTGGTCGCCATCCACGGTACAAAGGTGCTGCTGGTGCTGGTGCTGCAGGAGGGCGCGATCAAGCAGCAGATTTTGGATTTGGACGAAGCGATGGCGCAGATGGAGCTGAGCCGCACGAGCAACGAGCTCAACGATAAGCTCAACCGCGCCACCAGCGACGAGATCGAAGCGCGGCTGGCGTCGCTCTCGCCTTTTGCGCAGCAGGTGGCCCTGCTGGTGGTCGAGACGATGCAGCGGCTGGACAATCGCGTGGGCGGCCAAGTCTTCCGCGACGGGCTGGCGCAGGTGCTGGGCTCGCCCGAATTTTATGCCGACCAAAAGGGGGGCGAGCACGCGCGCCGCATTGTGCGCGTCGTCGAGGAGCGTTCGCTGCTGGAGGAGATCATCAACCGCTACGCCGAGCGGCTCAACGACCCGGACGCCGCCGCCGATGTTCACGTGCTGATCGCGGGCGACGGCCACATGGCCGAGCTGGCGGACGTGAGCCTGATCCTCAGCCGCTACGGCGTGGCCGAGCAGGCCACGGGTCTGCTCGGCGTTGTGGGTCCGCTGCGGATGCCGTACGGGCGCAGCATCGGCGCCGTGCGCTTTGTCGCCGCGCTGATGAGCGAGCTGATCGAGGACGTGTATGGCTTTGAACGTCGGCTGCCGTCGGGGAGAGGGCGCAATGCGTGATGCGTGAATGTTTGATGCGTGGATTTTTTTGCAGTTGGCGAGACAACGTTGAGAAGTGGAATCTTCGCTGACAACGAGACGTCACACATCACGCATCACGTCTCATGCAAATTATCACAAATTTCTTACGGAGACAGCAGTAACCTGTGGTAAAATTTGGGTGTAATTTGAAGCAAGTTTAATCATTGCGAACTTTTTTAGAGGACGGCGTCAGGAAGTTATGAGCGAACAAAACGAACTCCAATCAGCAGAAATCAACGAAGAACAAGCGCCTTTGGTCGATGGGGCAGCGTCCGTAGATGACATGTTGGCCGAGAGCGAGGCGGTGAGCGCCGAGCCGAGCGTCGAACCAAGCGTGGAAGAGGACGGCCCGGCGCCCGATCCCGTTATGCTGCAGGCCGAGCTGGAGGCAGCCCAAGATCGGGCCGACGAGTACTACGAGAAGCTCCAGCGCGTAACGGCAGAATTTCAGAATGCGCGTCGTCGACAGGAGATGCAGCTGTCGGACAGCATCGCGCGCGCCAGCCAGCGCACGGTCGTCAAGCTGCTGCCCATCCTGGATGATCTGGAGCTGGCCTTTCAAAACGTGCCAAGCGATCTGAGCGAGCAGCAAACGGCGTGGCTCAACGGCTTTAGCCAAATTCAGCAGAAGCTGCAAACGTTGCTGGCGGACGAGGGCGTCACCGTCATTGAGACAACGGGGGAATTTAACCCGGATTTCCACGAAGCCATCTCCAGCGAGCCAACGGATGAAGTCGAGAGCCACCACATCATTGCCACGCTGCGCACGGGCTACAAGCAAAAGGGGCGCGTGCTGCGCCCGGCGCTGGTGCGCGTGGCGGCCTAAACAAGAGAGAGATAGAGACAGCGAGAAAGCTGCGTGACAAACATCTCTTTACCTCCTCTCTATCCCCAACTATGACCACCTTTTCCGCCGCCAGCTCCCTCTCCACCGGGCGCGATGCTCAATCGGGCATTCGCCCGTTTGATATTGGCCGCGATCTGCGCCCCGTGGCCAACCTGATCGGCGAGGCCTTTGCCAGCGAACTGGACCCGCGCGGCTCGGCGGCGCTGCGCGAGATGCACGCCATGAGCCACGTTGGCGGGCTGCTCAAGGTGCTCAACCGCAGCACGGGCGAGTTTAGCAACGTCTTTGGCGGCTTTGTCTGGGTGGAGCAAAATGAGACGGGCAGCAGCGTCGTGGTGGGCAACGTGACCGTGCAGCGGGGGGACAGCTACGGCAACCGCTGGCAGATTGCCAACGTTGCCGTGGCGCCAGAATTTCGCGGGCGCGGCATTGGGCGACGGCTGGTGCAGCGGGCGCTGGGGTATATCCAAGACCACGGCGGCAACCACGCCGTGCTGCAGGTCGAGGCGGGCAATGCGGTTGCGCGCCGGCTCTACGAGGGGCTTGGCTTTGAAACATTGGGGGGGCGTACCGAAATGAGCATCACCCGCATTCCCAAGGCAGAGCGGCTCAATGCGCTGTTTGATGCTGTGCCCACGCAGGCCGTTGTGCGTCCGTTTTTTGCCAGCCAGTGGCAGCGGCTCTACGATCTGGCGACCAGCCAGCAGGGGGATCGCGCCCGCTGGTGGCGACCGCTGCGGCGGGTGGACTTTCAGGTAACTTTTGAGCAACGCATGAGCGAGCTCTTCTGGCAGGTGCTCGGTCGGCGCAACGTCTGGCGACGGCGCATCGGCAGCACCAACCGCTTCGAGGCGGCCACGGTGCTCACCGCCTACCGCTGGCGCGGCGTCCACGAGATTCAGCTCTGGGTGCGCCCCAGCGGCCAGGGCGAGCTGGAGGAGCCGCTCGTGCAGTGGATCATGGCGAAGCTCGAAGGTTACCCGCGCTGGCCCGTGGTCGTCAAGCTGGATACCGAGCATAAAACGGCAATTCGTGTCTTTGAGCGCTTTGGCTTCGAGGAGCAGCACACGCTGCTGACGATGCGGCGCGAGCTGTAGGAAATCGTAGAGACACAAAGGATGAAGATGAGGCAAACCTATGAATTTTCACTGGTGCTTGATGCCAATCCCAATTTAGACGCGACGGATCGACTTTACCTCTACTTTGGCGTGAATGGGGCTGCACCGACAGGCGTTCAAGACTTTACGCTCATGCGGCAAGCGGGAACCTCTACTGTCAATTGCACGGTTGAATCCTCCTCTTTCGACGCGGCGCTCAGATGGTGTTGCCTGCCCTACAGCAGGAAGGGCTGGCGACCGTGCGTATGGAAGTCGATCAGCAGGGGCTTGCTCTGCTGCAAGCGGCGTAAGAGCTTCCTTTTTGAACAGATTACGGAATAAAAGTACATGCTAAATTTACTGATCCGCCTCGGCATCAACGCCGTCGCGCTCTGGGTGGCGGCGGCCATTGTCCCCGGCATCTTCCTGACGGACGACATCGTCGGTATTCTAGTCGTCGCGCTGATCTTTGGCGTGGTCAACGCCGTGATCAAACCCATCGTGCAGGCGCTGACCTGCCCCTTCTACTTCTTCACGCTGGGGCTGATCTCGCTCGTCATCAACGCGCTGATGCTGCTGCTGACGGGCTTTGTGACGGACTTTGCCGTCTCCGGCAACGAATACCTGGCTATCAACGGCTTTTGGGCCGCGCTGCTCGGCGGCATTGTCATTGGCGTCGTCAGCTTTGTGTTGAGCATCTTCCTGCCGGACGCGGAAGATCGGCGGCGACGGCAGCGGCAGCGGCGGCGTTCGTAGGCGCGGCTTGCAGCCGCACAAAGATGGCTCGCCCCTTCGGTTAGATAAAGCGAAGGGGTGGGTGACGATTGCGCAGATGGAAGCAGCGCCTACAAACTACCTATCAGTTACCAATCACCAATCCTCCATGCAGGCCAAATTCCTCCACCTCGCCGATTCGCACCTCGGCTACCAGCAATACAACAGCACTGCCCGCTACAACGACTTTGCCCGCGCCTTCCTCGCGATTATCGACGCGGCGATTGCCGAGCAGGTTGATTTTGCGATCCTGGCGGGCGATCTGTTTCAGAAGCGCACCGTCAACGCGCGCACGCTCAACCAGGCCATTGCCGGGCTGGAGCGGCTGCACAAGGCGGGCATTCCCTGCCTCGCCGTCGAGGGCAACCACGAAAAGCCCTACTACCAGGATCAGGTCGGCTGGATGACCTTTTTGGCGCAGCGCGAGCTGATCGTGCTGCTCGACGCGCCCTTCGAAGAGGGCGTGCCGCAGCTCACCCCCTATCAAAAGCGCCGCGGCGCGTACATCGATCCCGTGCCGGGGCTGCGCGTCTACGGCTTGAAATACTTTGGCGCGGGCACGGCCAAGGCCGTTGCCAGCTATGCCGAAGCGATTGCCGCCCAGCCGGACCGCGACGCCGTCGACTACACGGTCTTCATCACCCATGCCGGCGTCGAGGGCGTGATCGCGGGGCAGTCCGGCGGTTTGAGCACGCGTGAATGGTCGGTCTTGCAGCCACACGTCGATTACCTCGCGCTCGGCCACGTTCACAAGCCCTTTGAGTTTGATAATTGGATTTACAACCCCGGCAGCGCCGAAACCTGCTCGACGATGGAGGCGCAGTGGACGGATCGCGGCTACTACTTGGTCGACGTTGATACATCGCGGGCAAATGCGGAGTCGGACGACCCCAAGCACAGCGCCACTCTCCACCCCAATCCACGGCGACCGTTCCACCGCCTCAGCGTCAAGGTCGACCTGCACACCACGCCCGAAGCGCTCTACGACTTTAGCCGCGAATACATTCAGCGCAAGGCACGCGACCTTGCCCCGCGTAAGGCCGCCAAGAAATCGCCTGCGCCCAGCCAGCCCGTCGTTGACCTGCGGCTGGACGGCACGCTCGCCTTTGACCGCACCGCGCTCGACCTCGGCGAGCTCGATTCGATGATCCGCGAGGCTTTCGACCCGCTGCACGTACAGGTGCGCAACCTGGCCCGCGCCACCGAATTTGAGATCGAGGCCGAGGCGGGCTTTAGCCGTCCGCAGCTGGAGCGTCAGGTGATCACCGAACTGCTGGAGCGCGACGCCCGCTTCCGCAAGCAAAGCGAGCAGTGGGCGGACGTGGCCCTCTCGCTCAAGAATTTGGCGCTGGGCGGCGCGGATGCGAGTGCGCTGCTGACGGAGTTGGAAGATTCGCTAGAGACGTTGGCGCAGCCGTAGAGGCGCAGCGCGTTGCGCCTCTACGGCTGATTGCACACAAGATGCCACCTTTCCACTCGGCACACATGGCGGAGGCCATTCCGCAAATTGTCGCCTTCGCCCAGCAGCAACGCACTGATTTCCCGTTATTGATAGCCATCGACGGCCACAGCGCCGCGGGGAAGTCAACGTTTGCAGGCAAGCTGGCACAGTCGCTGCCCAATGCGCAAATCGTCCACACCGACGATTTTTACCGGCCCATGGAGGAGGAGGACCGATTTGCGCTCGACGCCGAAGGCGGTTACCAGCGCTACTACGATTGGCAACGTTTGGAACACGACGTGCTAAAGCCACTTGCTTCGAGAAAATGTGCACGCTTTCAACGCTACGACTGGCACGAAAATCGGCTTGGCGAGTGGCAAGCGGTTGAGCCGAGCGACTACGTTATCATCGAAGGTTGCTATGCGGGGCGGCCTGAATTGAGTCATTACTACGCGATTGTCGTACTGATAGATATTTCCGTCGATGAGCGCGACCGTCGCCAGCGCGAGCGGGCCGATGCAACGCGGGCCTGGCTGGATCGCTGGCACGCTGCCGAGACTTTCTACCTAAGCAATTACCGCCCGAGCGACTACGCTGATTTTATCGTGCCGGGCGGTTGAAGCCGCTCTCGAACAATCAGTGGGCGGATCGGGCCTTTCTGCGTTCCCACCCCGTGAGGCAACGGTACGGGCACGCCATGGCGTGCCCGTACTACATTTGAGATTATGAAAACCGAACTCGATATCTACATCCGCGCGCGCTACCCGCTGCTTTGGGTGGTGACGCCGGAGGAGCGGCGGGCGCTGATCGAGATCGAGGCGCTGGCAAAAGCTCAGCGCAAGCGACTGCTGCTGTGGAGCGCCACCGTCGGCCTCATCAACCCCGCCGTGCCCGACCGCGTCGACGCGGCCAAGCGCGACCCGCTGCTGCTGCTCAAAACCATCATCGACCAGGCCACCGAAAGCACGCTGGGCCAGGCCGGTGAATCGTGCATCTGGGTGCTGCGTGATTTTCATCCCTTTCTCAAGGATGCCAACATCGTGCGTCGGCTGCGTGAGGCGGCCTTTGCGCTGGAGGCCAGCAACCAGACGATTGTGCTGCTGGGGCCCGTGCTCAAAATTCCGCGCGAGCTGGAAAAGGAAATTACGGTGGTCGACTTTGAGCTGCCGACCGTTGAGGAGATGCGCGGGCAGCTGGACGGCATTGTCGGCAGCCTGGAGCGCAGCGGGCAGATCGAGGTGGCGCTGGATAGGCGGCAGCAGTCGCGGCTGGTGCAGGCCTGCATGGGCCTCACGGCGACGGAGGCGAGCAACGCCGTGGCCAAGGCCGTCGTGCAGCTGGGCGGTCGGCTGGATGGGGACGCAATCGAGGCGGTGACGGCGGAGAAGCAGCAGATCATCCGCAAGAGCGGGCTGCTCGAATTTTACGCCAGCGACGCGCGGCTGGCGAGCGTCGGCGGGCTGGCGACGCTGAAGGAGTGGCTGCGCAAGCGGGTGCGCGCCTTTTCAGACGAGGCGCGCGCCTTTGGGCTGCCAGAGCCCAAGGGGATTTTGCTGGTCGGCGTGCAGGGCTGTGGCAAATCGCTGGTGGCAAAGTCGGTGGCGAATTCGTGGCGGCTGCCGCTGCTGCGGCTGGACGTGGGGCGCTTGTTTTCGTCGCTGGTGGGATCGAGCGAGGAGAATTTGCGCAGCGCCATTCGCACGGCGGAGAGCATTGCGCCGGTGGTGCTGTGGGTGGATGAGATCGAGAAGGGCTTTTCGGGTGTCGGCTCCAGCAACGTCAGCGACGCGGGCACGGCGGCGCGGGTTTTCGGCTCGTTTATCACCTGGCTGCAGGAGAAGCAGTCACCCGTCTTTGTGATCGCCACGGCCAACTCGGTCGACCAGCTGCCGCCGGAGCTGGTGCGCAAGGGCCGCTTCGATGAGATCTTCTTTGTCGATCTGCCCACCGCCGCCGAGCGCGCTGCCATCTGGCAAATTCACCTCGCCCAGCGCAGCCGCGATCCAAACGAGTTCGATCTGCACACGCTGGCCATGGCGTCGGACGGGCTTTCCGGCGCGGAGATTGAGCAGGCGGTGATCGCCGGGTTATACGAGGCGTTCGACCAGCAGCGGGCGCTGTCGATGGAGGATTTGCTGGGCGTGCTGCAGGAAACGGTTCCGCTGAGCCGGATGATGAGCGAGGAAATAGAGGGGCTGCGGGCGTGGGCGAGCCAGCGGGCGCGGGTGGCGTCGGGGTGAGCGCATGGGTGGCGTCCGCTGGCGGCTAAAGCCCGCCAGCTTACCAGCGGAAACCCGGTGAACCGGGTTGGTGTTCTGCCAAATGATTGAGATAACAGAACCGAAGTGGGATAGATGTCGGATGTGGACTGCGTTTGAGGGTGATACAATGGTCGCTGGTGGCTAAAGCCCACCAGCTGGTGCGCGCAAACCCGGTAAACCGGGTTGGACACAGCCCGCTTTTAGCGGGCTTTCGTTTACAAGCTTGGCGGCTTTAGCGCCAAGCGATCCCCACTCACCACACCACAAGGATATCCCTATGGCACACTGGCGACTCTTCTACCACTTCGTTTGGGCAACCAAGAACCGCGAGCCGCTCATCACGCCCGATATTGAGCAGATCATGTACGGCTACCTCTGCGGTAAAGCCGCTTATAAAGAGGCCACGGTCTATGCGGTTGGCGGCTACCTGGAGCATCTCCACGTTGTCGCTTCCGTGCACCCCAAAGTCGCGCCCTCGGATTTTGTGCACCGCATCAAGGGCTCGACTTCTCACTACATCAACAAACTCTTTCGTCCAAACGGGCGTTCGCTCTACTTTCAGGGCGGCTACGGCGTCCACTCAATAAGCGGCAAACAGCTTCAGGGAACCATCAACTATGTGCGCAATCAGAAACGACACCATGAAGAGAACGAGGTGATTCCCCTCTTTGAGCGCTGGGACAGCGACAACGATCCGCCCACCGTTGCGCAACATCCACCCACGTAACAAACCCGGTTTACCGGGTTTCCATTCAGCAAGCCGGTGGGCTTTAGCCACCGGCGGACGCCACCGACCCTACAGCGCAATCTTCCGCCCCGATCCCGCACTCTCAATCGCCCCGTGCACCATGGCCAGGCTCTTGATGTTGTCCGTGCAGACCGTCAGCGGCGTGCGCCCCGTCCCAATGGCATCCAGCACATCATAGATGCACCCGGCGTGTCCCGTCTGCACTAGCGGCGGCAATGCCGGCACCGACACCGACTCCGTCTCGCGCAAAAAGCCCTCCTCGCCGCTGACCACCTCCGCCGCAAAATTCTCCCCGCCGTCCCAAGTCACGCTGCCCCGCGTGCCAATCGCGCGCCAGTCGCACTCCCACGTGGTGCGTAATCCTTCCGCGCACCAGCTGCCGCGGTAGGTAAAGACAATTCCGTTGCTCATCTCGAAAATTGCCACCGCCGAGGCGTCCTGCTGATACCACGAGTTCTGTGGATTCCATTCGTGGCAGTAGACGGAAACCGGGTCGGCGTCGGTGAGGAAGCGAGCCTGGTCGAAGGTGTGAATGGCCATATCGAGGATGAGCACGTGGGCCATCTCCTCGCGGAAGCCGCCAAAGTGGGCGCCAATGTAGAAGTCGGCGTTGAGCGTGGTCAGCGGGCCGATTTGGCCGCTGCGTAGAAATTCGCGCAGGCGACGAATGCCGTCAAGGTAGCGACGATTCTGCATGACGGCATACGTCTTCCCGCTGGCCTCTGCCGCGTCGACCATCTGCTGCGCCTTCTCCATTGAAACAGCCAGCGGCTTCTCGCCCAGCACGTGGCAGCCGTGCGACAGCGCGGTCAGCGTAACAGGCGTGTGGGCGGGCGGCACGGTGCAGTCGAAGACGATGTCGGGCTGGAGCTCGGCGAGCATCGCGTCGAGGTCAGCGCCGGTGGCCAGGTCGCCGAGCTCGAACTCGGCTTGGCGCGCTTGAATTTGCGCCGGGTCGAGATCAACGAGGCCGACGAGCTGCAGCGTTGGATGAGCGACCAGCGCACGGAGCCACGAGCGGCTGATGCCGCCACAGCCGACGAGCACGCCAGTGAGGGAAGAAGTGTTGGCCATAGGGAATTTAGATAAGGGGTTCAATATTGTTGCGGTATGGACTTTGAGTAATCAGTGCTCTAGCTACCTGACACATTTTAGAAATAGGGGATGAGGCGCAAAGGGACAGGGTCAGAGTTGGATAAAAGACGTTGAACCATGTCCCAACCAATGCGAAAAAGACTGAGGTCGCGGCGGTCAGTGCGGTCGACCAGGAAGCGCTGACCGCGCTTGACGACAGCCGAGCCAAAGGCCAGAAGCCAAACGATGAGCAGGGCCACGGCCAGGACGAGTCGCGAGAGGCGATGAGCTGCCTGCAAGCGAGTTGCTTCCAAGTCGAAGCCATTGCGTTTACAGTCGCCAAAGAGCTCTTCAATCCACATGCGACGGCTGTAGTGCAGGCGAACGAGACGCGGGTCAGTCAAATTCGTGGCGAGCAGCCAAGGCTCCTTGTAGCCAGTCTGCCAGCAGGCGAACAGATTGCAGAAGTGACCATGCGTTTTGGTTAGCAGTACCTTGGGCAGCCAGCAGCGGTCGCCGGGCTGGGCAACGAGCTGTGCGCAGGGTTGCCACTGTTCTGTTCCCGGCTGTGACCAAAGGTGGGAGCCCTTCTGACGCAGCACATAGGTCCACCGCCAGTGCTCGAGTTTGCGGATCAACTTGACGCTGCCAAACTCGCTGTCACCCAGCACGACCACAGAGGCGTGGGCCGGAATGAGCGGCTTGAGCAGTCGCAGCAGCGCAATTTGATGACGCGCCGACGAGTGGCCGCGCGTGCCTTTGCGCCATGTCCAAATCAAGGGCAACGCTCGTCGCCGAAAGGCTAAAGCAACCATCAATAATTGATGACCGTTGCCCACCTGGCTCCCGTCGATAATAAGCCGCAGCGGCAGCCCGCTTTTCGCCGCCTGCTCCAGCAGCCTGCGCGCCACCGGTTTATACCAAAGCCGCACGTTTACAGACCGATTGTTGAGTATCCGCAGCAACCCGCGCTCTTTGCTCGTCTGCTGAGCCCAACCCGGCACTTTGCGCGCTACCTTTTTGAGGTGAACACTTCCCTCCAGGTAGAGGCCAACCAACAACTTCGCGAAGCTTTTTAGCCGCGACGCGTGCTCATCCGGCCACAACATTTGCAACTCATCTAACCATCTATGGTACAGTTTCATCGGGAAGACCTCTCCGTTTCTGTTTCGCTTTTTGGTTTGTCACCTATAGCTTAACATATCCGGTTTGGTCTTCCTTTCTCTCTCTACAACCTACCTCACGTAAAAGTGTCAGGTAGCTAGATCAGTGCTCACTGTTCACTGATTACTGCTCACTGATTACTGCTCACAAACGCCACCAGCCAGTCGACCAGCCGCTCGATGTCGCGCAGGTGGCCCATCTCGAAGGGCGTGTGGGTGTAGCGGGTGGGAAAGGCGACCAGCGCGCTGGGCATCCCGGCGCGCATAAAGGCCGCGCCGTCGCTGCCGAAGGAGCCAAAGACGGCGTGCTGAATGGCGATGTTGGCCTCGCAGGCGACCTGCTCCAGCCGCTTGGTGAGCGCGTGATCGTAATGGACTAGCGAATCCTTGTGCACAAGCGCCGGGCCTTTGCCCAGCTTGAGCGGCACGGCGTGATCGGGCACGCCCGGCACGTCCCCCCCCATGCCCACTTCGAGCGCCACCACGGCATCAAAACGCTCCTCCGGCGCGATCGAGGTCGCCAGCGCCGTTGCGCCCACCACGCCAATCTCCTCCTGCACGGTGCAGGCCAGCGTTAGGTCGCAGCTCAATCGCTCCAGCGACACGCGCCGCAGCAGCTCGGTCAACACGGCTACGGGCACGCGATCGTCCAGCGCTTTGCCCACCACGACATTGCCCCACTGCTTGGTCTCTGCCTCCCAAACGATGCGCGTGCCGGGCGTCACGCCGCGCTTGACAAGCTCTTCACGCGAAAGGCCCGTGTCCACCCAGATGTCGTTCCAGGTGAGCTCGCTCGGTTCGGGCAGCGCAATCGTCGCCAGATGGCCCGTCACGCTGCTGATGACGCCGGGGACGGTGTCGTGGCGGGCGAGCACGCGCACGCGCTGGCCGAGAGTGAAGGCGTCGCGGAAGCTGAGGGTGCGGCTCCAGCCCTGTCCGTTGGCGAGCCAGAGAAAGCCGTCCGGGTGGATCGCGCGCACGAGATAGCAGAGCTCATCCGCATGCGCCACCAGCAGGGTTCGCTTGCCCGCGCCGCCGACGTGTGCCGTCAAATTCCCCAGCGCATCGCGCTCGACCGTCGCCCCGTGCCCCTCCCACAGCTCCGTCACCCGGTCGAGCACGATTTGCTCCTGCCCAACGGGGCCGGAAAGTTCGGTTAGTTCTTTGATGAGGGGAAACATAAATTTTTAACCACGAAGACACAAAGGCACGAAGACGGGCACGTGAATACTGCCGCTTCTTCTGCCTTTGTGTCTTCGCGTCTTTGTGGTTAGATTTTAGTCGAATACGATGACGGATCGCAACGTCTCGCCACGCTTCATCGCATCAAACGCCGCTTCCGTCTCCTCCAGGCTGATTTTGCGACTGACCAGGCTGTCCAAATCGAGCTTGCCCTGCTTGTACCAGTCGGCCAGAATCGGGAAGTCGCGAGCGGGGACGCAGTTGCCGTACCAGGAGACGGTCAGGCTGCCGCCGAGATCAAAGAGCTGCTGGATGTCCATGTCCAGCCGCGGGCCGGGGCCGGGCACGCCAATCAGGACGCACGTGCCCGCCAAGTCACGGCAGAGCAGCGCCTGCTCCAGCGTCTGCGGGATGCCCACGGCCTCAAACGAGTAGTTAACCCCATTGCCGCCCGTAATCTCTTTGATTGCGGCCACCGGATCGCCGTCGCTGGCGTTGACGGTGTGCGTCGCGCCAAATTCTTTGGCCCACTCCAGCTTCTGCGGGTCGAGGTCGACGGCGATAATGGTCGTCGCGCCCGCGATTTTCGCGCCCTGGATCACGCTGTCGCCCACGCCGCCGCAGCCAAAGACGGCGACGCTGCTGCCCTCGCGCACCTTGGCGGAGTAGAGCGCCGCGCCCACGCCCGTCATCACGCCGCAGCCGATCAGCGACATCGGCTCGGCGGGCAGGCCGGCGTCGTAGGGCACGCACTGTCGCTCGTGGACGAGCGTGTAGTCGCAGAAGGTGCCCAGCCCCAGCGCCGGGTTGAGCACGTCGCCGTTGGCGTCGCGCATCTCGTTTTCTGCCTTGCAGCTGTCGGCGCAGTAGTTGGGCTCGCCGCGCAGGCAAAAGCGACACTCGCCACAGGGCGCGCGCCAGTTGAGCATCACGTGGTCGCCGGGGGCCACGCGCGTGACCCGGTCACCCACCTGCTCGACCACGCCCGCGCCTTCGTGGCCCAGCAGAAAGGGGAAGCCGTCTGTGCCGTAGGTGCCGGTTTTGATGCCTAAATCGGTGTGGCAGACGCCGGAGGCCAGGATGCGCACGACGACATCGTGCGCGCCGGGGTCGTCCAGCGTAAAATTCTCGATTTCCACGGGGGCGTCGGGGATGCGGGCAATCGCGCCGCGCGCTTGGGTCGGCATGGGGGAGGTCTCCTTTGGGATGGATGAGAAGTTGATCGAGGCTATTTTAGCGCAAGGTAGCGGGTTGCGCCATTCCGCCCCGCTACGCCACTGTACATAGCTGGGCAAATTCATGGCGGCTTTGCGATTGTTGCGAGTCGCAGCGGTAGAAAAAGTCCGCGGCCGCCGTGTCGAAGCGCTCGGCGGCGCTGTCGCCGAGGGCAACCAATTCCGCATCGGGGTGGGCCAGCAGCGCGGGAATGTGCGCTTCCGTGGCTCACCAGCCCGTGCCGATTACGGCGATGCGTGCTTTGGGGATCATGGGTGGTTGGTGTGGATGAGGGAGGTGGAAGGCTGGACAGTTCTCCCGTTCGCAATGAAAAGAGCAAACGGGCACCAAAAAGTTGTGCGGGTAGTCTACTCAGCGGGACGGGTTTGTGCAAGAAATTTGGGGGGTCGCTGGTTGGGGCGCGTGGTGGCAGGGCGGGGAAGCGGAGGAGGAACGTGGCGCTCACGTGTCGAGCGGGCTGCGCACGCCGAGGGGGCCTTTGTTCGTCACGTGTGTGTAGATCATTGTGGCGCTTGTTGTGGGACACAACATAGCGCTTGACCCAGTGAACATAGGTTTTCTCTGTCCGAACCACATAGTGTTTGCGGCGAATGGCATCGCGCACCTGATCCAAGAGACGTTTAGGCGGCTGTTCCGGCATCGTAGTTTGTGGGGTTTCTCTTGCCAAAAATCCGATTGACATAGGTGTGATAGTGTGATAGAGTACAAAGTGTGTAACGGCAATCATAAGGGTAGTATAGAGGTAAATGTGGTATCTTATCGGGACAATTGTCCCGATGAAATATGAAGTGTTATCCGGACAGATTGGCGGATAAGATGCAGCAGGGGTGTGTTAGATGGACAAAGTTCCATCTAATACTATGTTGGCTTGCTCGTGTGCTTGAAAACCGAGCATCGTAGTCCAACGAAATCACGCTCAACCTCCCGCTGAGGCAGCTTCAGCACACGTCGACAATAAATCAGGCATTGAGGCAGTAAATACTTGATTTGCCAAAAGAGGGATGGAGATAATGGATAAACAAAGTCAATGGCAAAAAATCTTTGGTTACATCATGGGAGATCAAGCAACTTGGTTCACAAATATCGGGTTAAAAACAGGGTTGTTTAAAGCTATCCACGAAGCAGAGGGGGGCGTTCACGAGGCTGAACTGGCTGAGAAGTTTGGGTTCAAAGAGCGCTACGTGCAGGTTTGGTGTCGTGGTGCTTATGCCTTTGAAATTCTTGATTGGGATGACGTTAGTGGCTATACGCTTGCACCCCATCTTGATTCTCTGTTACTAGACCCAACAGACCCACAGTTTTTAGGCGGTCGTGTTCAGTTCTTTGCTGCCCTCTATGAAGATTATCTAGCTTTTCCCGAATATCTTGAATCAGGTGAGATTTGGCCACGTAGTGAGCATGACCCCTTTTTGATTGAAGCATTGAAGAGGTTAACTTCGGCGGATTGCGTTGTGATAACCGATCATGTTTTACCCCAAGCCGAAGCAACCCTTGCCAAATTAGAAGAAGGGGGTGCTATCTTGGACATTGGTGCAGGTGGAGGTTCACATGTCGTTCATTATGCCAAGCGGTTTCCCAAGTCACAGGTAGTTGGCTTGGAATATGATAAGCCGAGCGTTCATCTAGCTCAAAAGACACTGGATGAAGCTGGTGTTTCAAATGCTGAAATTATTCACGGAGATGCTAATCAACTTGAAGACCGTGATAAATATGACCTCATTACCATGAATATTGCGCTTCATGAAACAGGGGGTGCTGAGCAGTACCTAAATGTACTGAAGCGTAGCAAGAAAGCTTTGAAACAGAATGGTACGGTTGTTGTTTCTGAGTTACCTTATCCAGATTCACCCAAAGCCTATAGAGATTCAATGGTTTATAAGATTCTTGCCGGTGTTCAACTCCACGAAGCTCTGGTGGGCTGTGGCATGATCACTCAGGGGCAACTTGGAGATTTACTGCAAGCTGCCGAATTCAGTAACATTCGGACAGTAACTCAGCCTATACCTACACGGTTTGTGATGCTAGGGGAAAGATAAAGCAGAACCTCGCATTGGCGGTTACGGAGCAAATTGTATTGTAAAACTCGCGTCAGTTATGCTTCCATCAGACGCGAGTTTTTGGATCGTACAAGAGAAGCAATAAAGCTGTTATCTTGTAATTGCCACATCCCAGAGGATATATGACGCCAAGTATGAGAAATTTCTACAGTCGGAGTTCACAGCCAACATTCAATAAAGCTGACCGCAGGTGATTACTTGTTTTGCGAGTAGGTTTGCCGTTCTGGAGCGAGCGAACGGGGGACAACTCATTGCCACAACTCCTGCCGCCAGCTTATTGTGGTCGTTGGGCCGTTGAAAACTCTGACTACACCACGGACGATGGTTGGCAGAATGAGTGGGTGCCGACCGAGTTAGGGTCTGACCCTCTGTTCCTCCAAAGGATCGATATTCACAGACATCGTCTCATTCCTTTCTTTTCTAATCAAACTACGGCGACTAGCTCAGGGATGTCTTCTGCTCGGAGAGCGTCCAGAGTTTGGCTGCCTCTTCCCGGTTCAAGACGAAATCCTCTAGCGGACACTCACCGATGGGGCCGACCGTCTCGCCTCTTCTTGTAGGGCCATAAAGTGCCTCGGACTTTAGCCCCTCTTCCGTTGCACACATCACTTTGGGCCACGATCCTTTTTCGGCCAATTGTGCGATGAAATGAGACATCACGCTCCAGAGGAGCTTCACGGGGAGGCTGGCCGTATCCTGCAACAAATTCGTGCGTGATGCGCCGGGATGGCAGTGTCTCAGTGTGGTAGAACCAGTTGATAACGTTATTACACTGCTACTTGCACTAAGTGACGTTCTCCCATTCGTCTTGTTTTGTCAAATGTTCCACTGGAAACTGGTTTCCTTCTCTGACCGCTCCCAGAGTTTCGTCATGACGGCCTTGTCGTAGGCATAGGGTTCAAGCGTGCCTTTGCCGACCGGACCGGTCCATTCCATGCGGCCCGTGGGGCCGTAAAGAGCCCGCTGCTCCAGACCATCCTGAGTTGCGCACATGACTTCCGGGTAGGAGCCCTTTTCGGCCGACTGAACCATGGGAGACAGCGACATGAGCCGGAACACGAGCCGTGTTCCGAGACCACCGCTGGTGCTGATCAGCGATGTTGCGGACGACCCCGGGTGGCAGACATAAACTTCGACGTTCTTGTTTGCTGCCTTGACCCGGTCTTGCAGTTCGTAGGCAAACATCATTTGCGCCAGCTTGCTTTGGCTGTAAGCGGGATTGGCGCTGTAGTTCTTGTTCCAGTTCATGTCGTCGAACTGGATCGTCCTCAGCCCCATCTTGTAGCCAAGGCTTGCAACGACCACGATCCGGCCCTTGGACGCTTCGATGCGGTCGAAGAGCATTCCGCACAGGACGAAATGGCCATAATGGTTTGTGCCAAGCTGGCTTTCGAAGCCGTCCACGGTGAACTGCTGGGTGGGCACTTGGGCGATGGCGGCGTTACAGATGAGCGCATCGATGCGAGGTACCGTCTCAAGTACCTCTTCTGCCGCTTTTCGCACAGAAGCCTGTTCCGCCAGGTCCAACCGTATGAATGACACATCCGCATTGTTACCAAGCTCTTGTTTCAATGCCGCGATGGCGTCTGCTGATTTTTTGGGGTTGCGGTTCAGCATCACAACGTTTGCCCCCTTGGACAGCAGTATCTTCGATGCCTCAAACCCCGTGCCGCTGTTAGCACCGGTGATGAGGTATGTCTTACCTTTGAGAGAGCCGATGCGCTCCGGTGTCCAGCCTTTTCTTCCGAATCTGTTTTCGTTACTCACTGTATAAGCTCCTTTTCTTGCTTAGTTAGAGTGCTGCTGGAAAAATTTTTGTTTTCCACTTGAATGCTCCTGCCAGCGACGGTTGTTTGTGCGACAGGTTATTTCCCCGCCTGAAATAACTATAACTCTTAAGGCTGGGTATATCTAGGCGAAATAGTCGCAAAAACATGCCTAATTGTATCACCCTGGTTGCATTGTGCGTTTTGTAGTGCTACATTGGAAGCATGAGCAAACAACAAATAAAACAACTCATTGAAAACAGGGTCAGCGAGGATGGCATGGTGGAAAGCGGGGTGAAGGGGGTGCATCTCTTCCGGATTACCGAGTCGCTTCGCTGCGCCCCTGCGGTGTACGAACCCAACGTGACGGCCATCGTGAACGGAGCCAAGGAAGCTATATTGGATGGTGAGAGATATGTATTCGACAGCAGTCAATACATGTGTTGCGCCATGTCGATGCCGGTGGAGGCGGGAACACCCACTGCTTCGCCGGACAATCCCCTCCTTGGATTGTATATCTCCTTGGATACGAGAGTGATGACCGAACTGGCCATTGAGATGGAAAGCGCCGCTGGTGCCATCCGCAAGCCCAAGGGCGGCCCGCTCCCGCAGGGGTTTGCACTCGCCCGCTGGGATGACGCATTCACCGAAGCGCTGTTGTGGCTGCTGCAATTGGGGGATAGCCCGGCGGATACGGCAGTGCTTGGGGACGGTCGGCTTCGGGAGGTGTACTACGCCGTATTGAAGGGGGATGCGGGGGATTCCGCAAGGCGCGCATTTGGCGTGGGCAATGAAATCGCCCGGGCAATTGAGTATTTGTCTTCCCGCCTGGACGAAGCGGTCACCATCGAAGAGTTGGCCGCACAGGTGGGGATGAGCCGGGCCGTGTTCCACCGCAAATTCAAGCAGGCCACCACGATGTCGCCCATCCAATTTGTGAAGTCTATGCGGCTGAACAGCGCCGCCATGAACATTGCCGGAGGAATGAATGTGAACGAAGCGGCTATGGAAGTGGGCTACGTGAGTTCCTCTCAATTCAGCCGAGAGTTCAAACGCATGTACGGGCAGTCTCCCAGACAGTGGAGCCACTCCAAGCAACTACCCGCGGGAACGACGAGACGGACGGCCCAGTTTTTTGATCAACTTCAACAATCCCCGCTCTAGGGAAACCAAAAGTCTCCTTTTGTTCCGTCGCAGCCCTGGGCCGCTGGCGAGCCCGCCTCACGCCGGGATTGTGGCTGTCCGTGGACATCGCTGTAGTACAGCCCAACATCGCTTGCAGCCGACGCAAAGCGCGGCTGAAGCAGGTGTTGGGGAGCTTGACACGGGTTCCAACAAATTTTTTGCAATACAGCGTAAAGCCAGAAAAAGTGCAGGAACTGGTCAAAAAATGGTTGGCGCTAGAACTATTTACAAGTGAGCAGGTAACATCAACGCTTCCAAACCGGGCAATCGCCCGGTTTTTTGTTGCCTGTAAAGCAGTTGCGTCTAACAACAAGTAAGCCCGCTTTACGCAATCCGCAATTCGCAGTACCATATCCCCATTACCAACCGATCACCCCGGAGGAACAAAATGAGCACCCAATCCAACTCCATTCCCATGCGCGCCGTGCCCGGCTACTATTCGAGCACGCCGGGCATCCAGATTGCCATCCAGACGGATGCGAACGCCAGCGATGAGGATTTGCAGTTTTTTCAGCAGCTGGGCGTCGAGTGGGCGATGGTCGGCATTCGCGAGCCGGAGCAGCACTCGCTGGATTTTTACAAGCGGCTGGTCAAGCGCTTTGGCGAGCGGGGCCTCAAGATTTATCGAATTACCAACCTGGGCGTCCACAACGTGCCGGAGATCACGCTCAACCTGCCCGGTCGAGACGAGAAGGTGGAGGAGTTTAAGCAGTTTATCCGCAACCTGGGCGCGGCGGGCATCTACTACAACACCTACGCGCACATGGCTAACGGCATCTGGAATTCCGGGCGGGCCGAGGGGCGCGGCGGCATGGACGCCAAGCGGCTCGACATCAACGACGCAAAGGGCTACTGGGCGGGCGACGTCTACGAGGGCCCGCTGACGCACGGCCGCGAGTACACGGAGGAGGAGCTGTGGGACAACTACGCCCACCTGATGCGCGAAATTGTGCCGGTGGCGGAGGAGGCGGGCGTGCGCATCGGCATCCACCCCGACGATCCGCCCGTCTACCCCATGGGCGGCATTCCGCGCTGCATGTTTGGCAATTTCGAGGGCTATAAAAAAGCCATGGAGATTGCCGACAGCCCCAACGTTGGCGTCTGCCTCTGCGTGGGCTGCTGGCTGGAGGGGGGCGTGGCGGGCATGGGCAACAGCCCGGTCGACGCCATCAAGCACTTTGCAGCGCAGAATCAGCTCTTCAAGGTTCACTTTCGCAACGTCACCAACCCCATGCCGGAGCCGTGGGTGGAGACGCTGATTGACAACGGCTACCAGGACATGTACGAAGTGATGAAGGCGCTGCGCGCAGTCGAATTCGACGGCTGCATCATCCCCGATCACATTCCCAACATGCTGGGCGGGCGGCGCGTGGGCATTGCCTATTCGATTGCCTATATGCGCGCGCTGGTGCAGGCGGCCAACAATGAATTTGGCGGGCCGGCGTAGCCGCGTGCAACCCAGTTCGGGCGTCAAGAATTTGGACGCGGATTTGCGCGGAGATACGCGGATTTTGCCAATTGGGCAGAGGATATCGCCGCCCGGTTATTTACCGATCCGCATCCAAAAATTTTCGGTTCTCTGAGGGATTGTGGGGTAGAAGGGCAAGGCTCGACCGACGGTGCGTCGCACTTTCCGAAGTGCGTCGCACGTTTGCAGCAAGTCCTGCCCATATTTGGGTAATCGACAAGCCGGATGTGCGATGCACCTCGGAAGGTGCAACGCACGGTGTGCCGCATCGCTCGTTGCACTCCACAATCCCTCAAAGAACCAATTTTCCTTCAAATTCGGCCACGGAACCACCATAGAGACGAGCCATAGGTACGCCCAAGATGTCCACGACCAAACAGAGCGCTGCGTCGCTGCGCCAAATGAAATCGACCACGCCCATCCCCATGCTCACCGCCTACACGACGCCGGTGGCGCAGAGCCTGGAGCAGGCCAACATCCCCGTGATCCTCGTCGGCGACACGGTGGGCATGGTCGAGATGGGCTTCGACAGCACGCGCGACGTGACGATGGCGCACATGCAGTATCACGTGGGGGCCGTGCGGCGCGGCGCGCCCCACACGCATATCGTGGGTGATTTGCCCTACAACAGCGACCGCGACCCCGGTACGGCGCTGCGCAATGCCAAGCTGCTGCTCGACGCCGGGGCCGACAGCGTCAAGCTGGAAGGGCCAAAGGTCGAAATCATTCGCCACCTCGTCGCCAACGGCGTCGACGTGGTCGGGCATACCGGGTTGACGCCGCAGACGGCAACAAATTTCAAGCAGGTAGGTCGCCAGGCGGAGGACGCCGAGCGCGTTCTGCGGGAGGCCGTCGACATTGCGAAATCGGGCGCATTCTTGCTTGTGCTGGAGCACATTCCGGATGCGCTAGCCGAGCACATTACGCGCACCGTCGACATCCCGACGATCGGCATCGGTGCTGGCTCCGCCTGCGACGGGCAGGTGCTGGTGATCAACGATCTCGTAGGCCTGGGCAGCCAATGGCCCCCCTTCTCGCGCCAGTACGCCTACCTGGGGCAGGCGATTGTCGAAGCCGCCGAAACCTTTGCCAGCCAGGTAAAAACGGGAGTGTTCTGAATTCCCTACTGGTCATGTCCAGACAGCCACTTTGTAAATGTTGGTGTGGTATAATCACAGCGGAGATGAGCAGCCAGCGGTTTTGTCGTTGACCGTTAATCTTTTTCAGATCAGCGAGAAAGACGAAAAGGAGATCACATGACCACGCTTATTGCCAGCGAAGAACAAAAAATTATGGCAATTGTCCACAGATTGCCCACGGAGCGCAAGGCACAGATTCTTGCCTTTGCTCGATTTCTAGCCTTCGAGACCTTTCGGACGACTGATCTGGATTTCCTGGAAGAGGCAGACTTTGAAGCGGATTACACTGAGGCCGATGCCCGTTGGAATGAGCTCTTGGCCTCCGAAGAGGGGCAACTTGCCCTGGACAAACTTGCGGATGAGGCACTGGCAGAAATTCGGGCAGGAAACGCCCGCCCCATGATTTTTACCGAAGATGGCGAGCTTTCGCCGCAGTGAATTCACAAACGCTCCCACAGTTTTGGGAATTATATTCCAAGCTCCCCAAAGAGATTCGCCGACGGGCAGTCAAAGCGTATCAAATCTGGCGCGCACATCCTCGCTCTCCCGGGTTGCAATTCAAGCGAGTTGGTAACCGTCGCCCGGTCTATTCAGTACGCGTTACGGATGCTTACCGAGCATTGGGTCTGCTTGATGGCGATACCATCTACTGGTTTTGGATTGGCCCTCATGATGAATATGAACGGATCATCAAGACGATGTGAGCGATTTGCACAAGCCATCACAAGCATCCAATCTTCGTCGATGTGTTCTATTGCCCGCCTCCCGAACCCAAAAACCTCACCCTACAAGTTACAAAAAATGGTCCTATGCGCTAACACTTGGTGCCATTAGCCTTTCCGCGCGCTTTATGCAATAAGCAGTTCCACACCCTCCACCATCAATCACCACCTCAACAGGAAACCCACCCATGAATATCGACGCCGTCTTCCGCTCCAGGCGGAGCAACGTAATGGCGACGCGCGGCATCGTCGCCACCAGCCAGCCGCTGGCCGCCGAGGCCGGGCTGCAAATTCTGCGCGGCGGCGGCAATGCGGCGGACGCAGCCATCGCCACCGCCGCCATGCTCAACGTCGTCGAGCCGACCTCAACCGGCATCGGCGGCGACTGCTTCGCGCTCTACTGGGACGCGCAGACGAAAGAAGTCACCGCGCTCAACGGCTCCGGTCGCGCGGCGTCTGCGTCAGCGATTGACGACGTGCGTTCTTTTGGCTACGCGAAAATGCCGACCTTCACGGGCCATAGCGTCAGCGTACCGGGAACGGTGGCGGGCTGGGCCGATTTGCTGGAACGGCACGGGTCGCTGACGCTGGCGGAGGTGCTGCAGGCGGCAATTTGGACGGCGGAGCACGGCTACCCCGTCAGCGAAATCATCGCGACGGGCTGGCGCTCGCAGGAGGCCAAGCTGCGGCGCGATGCCGACTGGGCCAGCGGCGACCTCGACAACGGGCCCGAACAGCCCAGCGGCCACGAGCTGCTGATCGACGGACGCGCGCCGCAACCGGGCGAGATCATGCGTATCCCCACGCTGGGCGAAACCATGCGCGGCATTGCCGAGGAAGGGCCAAGCTACATCTACCGGGGCGACTTTGCGCGCAAGCTGAGCGAGCACGTGCAGCGCTACGGCGGCTGGATTACGCCGGACGACATGGCCGCGCACGCGAGCGACTGGGACGAGCCCATCACGGCCCAGTTTCGCGACGTGACGCTCTACGAGTGCCCGCCCAACGGCCAGGGGCTGGCCGCGATTGTGGCCGTCAATCTCGCCAACGGCTTCGACCTGGCGGCGATGTGCGAAGCTGACCGGCTGCACACGCTGATCGAGTGCATGCGCATTGGCTTTGCCGACGCCCAGCAGTGGGTCGCCGATCCGCGCAAGGTTGATCTGCCGCTGGATGAACTGACCAGCGCGGGCTACGCCGACAGTCGACGCCGCGACATCGATCCGGCGCGGGCGGCGCAGGACGTGCCCCACGGCGAGCCACAGGCAGGGTCGGACACGGTCTACCTCAGCGTGATCGACGGCGATGGCAACGCGTGCAGCTTTATCAACAGCCTCTACATGGGCACGGGCAGCGGCTTGGTCGTGCCGGGGACGGGCGTCTCGCTGCAAAATCGCGCCGCCCTCTTCTCGCTCGATCCCGCCCACCCCAACGCCCTCGCGCCGGGCAAGCGCCCCTACCACACCATCATCCCCGCCATGACGACGCGAGATGGCGAACTGCACGCCAGCTTTGGCGTGATGGGCGGCTACATGCAGCCGCAGGGCCACCTGCAGATGCTCGTGAATATGCTGGATTCAGAGATGTCGCCGCAGCAGGCGCTGGACGTGCCGCGCTGGCAGCTCGGCCACCCGGAGGGCGGCACGGGCGCGCAGCAGGCGGGTGGCCTCGTCTCGATGGAGGTGGGCTGGTCGTTCGAGACGCTGGCCGAGTTGGCGCGGCGCGGCCACCGGCTCCTGCCCGTGGATGGCTTTGGGCGCACGGGCTTTGGCGGCGGCCAAATCATCACCCGCGACCCGGCGACGGGCGTGCTGACCGGCGGCAGCGACCCGCGCAAGGATGGTTGTGCGGTTGGGTGGTAGAAGCCGCGGCGGGAAATTATTTTTGGGACACGGATGGACACGGATGGATACGGATTTCAGAAATTATCGTTGGCATGGTTCGACAAGAATCAGCAAAAATCCGTGTGCGCAGCCCGTGTTCATCCGTGTCCCATTATTTCCGTGCACCGACGGCGCGAGCGCTGGGCCTTGGATTTAGGGTGACGCAATACCCCACACCTGTACCTAAAATCGTCCTAAATTGTAAACCATCTGTCAACAAGCCACCGAGGACTTGCTGCTATAATGGTCAATCCATACAGCAAACAGCCGAGTATTCAACGGAGAATCTATGTCTACGGTGACAATTGAACCGAGCACGAAATTGACTGGCGACGATCTCGACAACCAATTCGCCCCCTTTGCCAAAAAAATGCGCGACGAAGAGCTGCCGCAGCTGATGATCGACACCTTTAAGCATTACTACGCGCAGCTCACTGAAGGGGAGACGGGCTTTATTGCCTGCGACGAGGCGCTGCCGGTGGAGGACTTGCCCCACGCCGACGACCTCGACAAATACGAGGCCGCCGGGCGTGAGGCGCTGTCCAAGGCGGTGGTGCTCAAGCTCAACGGCGGGCTGGGTACGTCCATGGGGATGCGCGGACCCAAGTCGCTGCTGCCCGTGAAGGACGGGCTGACCTTTCTCGACATCATCGTGCGCCAGGTGCAGCACCTGCGCCAGTCGACGGGCGCGCGCCTGCCGCTGGTGCTGATGAACAGCTTTAACACGCGCAGCGAGACCGAAGCGGCGCTGGCCGAATACAGCGATTTTGCACAGGATGTGCCGGTCGGCTTTGTGCAGCACAAGGAGCCCAAGGTCGAGCAGTCGACGATGGGGCCGGTGGCGTGGCCGGACGATCCCGATCTCGAGTGGTGCCCGCCCGGCCACGGCGATATTTATGCCGCGCTGCAAACGAGCGGCCTGCTGGATCAGCTGCTGGCTGCGGGCTACGAATACGTCTTTGTCAGCAATTCGGACAATCTCGGCGCGACGATGGACACGGCGATTCTCGGCTACTTTGCCCAGGAAAATCTGCCCTTCGTGATGGAAGTCGCCAAGCGGACGCAGGCGGACAGCAAGGGCGGCCACCTGGCGCAGACGCCGGACGGGCAGCTGATCTTGCGCGAGGTGGCGCAGTGCCCGCCCCACGAGATCGACCAATTTCAGGACGTAGCGACCTATCGCTTCTTCAACACCAACAACCTCTGGCTCAACCTGCACTCGCTGCGGCAGGTGCTGGACGAGCGGGGCGGCATCCTCGGTCTGCCGCTCATCCGCAATGAGAAGACCGTGGACCCCACGGACAAAAGCTCGCCCCAAGTATATCAGCTAGAAACGGCGATGGGGTCGGCGATTGGCGTTTTCGAGGGGGCGCAGGCCGTGGTCGTGCCACGCAGCCGCTTTGTGCCGGTGAAGAAGAACAACGATCTGCTGCTGCTGCGCTCGGATGTCTACGAGGTGGGCGACGACGCGACGCTGCACGTCAACCCCGCCCGCGAGGAATCGACCCTGCCGCTGATCGACCTCGACGAACGTTACTACAAGCTGATCGACGACCTGCGGCTGCGCTTCCCCAACGGCGCACCGTCGCTGCTGCACTGCCGATCGTTTACCGTAGATGGCGACGTGCGCTTTGGCGAGGGCGTGGGCGTAGTCGGCGCGGTGGTGGTGCGCAACGAGGACGGGGAGCCGCTGTGGGTCGAGGATGGCAAACAGCTGATGGGTAAGTAACCGCTGCAGGTTTGGCAACAAAAAGGGGCGAGCCGTGGCTCGCCCCTTTTTGTTGCCAACCGGCCGCCTCACCGCCGCTTGCCACACGGCGCAAACAGAGTTGTCCCTCAGCCAGCGGAGTCCGTTCAACCAGGATTGGCAAGCAAGCAGTATCATTTGGCACGATGTGGATGTGGCATTTCTAGCAAGCCGTTCACCACCGAAACGGACGAATGCCTTTCATTTGCTACAGATTTCTCCAACAAATGATAAGGACTTTGGGACAAATGATGGAGGAAAAGCTTGCCAATCTACGATATTCTGGCCCTATCCATCAAATGGGCTAGGAAACGGCGGACGCGGTGCCAACGCCCGTACAGCATTTTACACAAAACGAAGCGTCGCAATTTACTTTGCCGTTTCGGACCGGATTCAGACCGTCGCCGGACATTTGTAGAATTGAGCCCATACAGCCTTTGGTGCTCAGGTAGCCGTTCTCTCTACGTTACATAACCGTAAAAAGGATACGCAATTTCTTGACGATAAAAAGAGCGAGCAAGTACGCATCCCTTGCAGAACTGGCGCTAGCGGCAACAGATTTTGCTCATTCCCCGAACCCATCCATCGCAACGACCGATGCTTGCTTTACTCGTGCTTTCATCGTTGACTTTTTCTGGTAACTTGGCTCCCCCGCACAAGGGTAAACCTTTTGTGCGCCACAGCCACTGCCCCACGCCGCTAGCGCCGCTGCAAGATTAACCGTAGGGAGTCAACTATGCTTACCCGTTCTTGGCAAGGTTTCAAGAACCCGTTCGGCGAAGAATCGTGCGAACACGAGTTGGAGGTTCTGCAGGATCAGTACCATCAGTTTTACTATGATCGCGGCCGCTTTAATCGCGAAGCGCTGCACCCCGGTACGTATCTGATTGTTGGACGGCGCGGGGCGGGCAAAACGTCGCTGGCCAAATCCTTCGAGTTCCAATCTACGCTGCGCAATGCCCGCATTATCGACGTGGACGAGCCGGAAGTTTACGACGATATTTTCAAGCAGATTATCCTGCGGCAGGCCATCAGTTCCGAGCTGCCCACGGCCTATGCCCCCTTCCTCAACGGCGATACCGGCGCCTCGATGGACGTGCCCATGTCTCGTATCGTGAAGCTGTGGGATTACCTGCTCTGGCTGCTCGTCTTCAGCGCTTACCGCTACGACGATCCGCAGATCGATGCCGCCTGCCGCAGCGCCTGCCCCAGTGCAGCCGATTCCACGCCGCTCAGCGCGGCGCAGACCATTGCCAGCAGCCTGCGCACGCTGCTCACCCGCGCCGACAGCGGCGGCGACGCGCTGGCCGAGCTGATTGAAGGCTGGCTGGCAAGCGCGGAGGTGCGCGGCGCCCGCCAACGCGTTTTGGAGATTGCCCGCCGCACGCCAGCCATCATCGCCATCGACACAATGGAACGCTATGCGAAGAGCGACGCGCTGATGATGCAGATGACGGCGGCGCTGATCCAGAGAGCCAGCAATTTCAACATCGCCTACGCACCACGCGGTCTGCACGTCAAAATTTTTATTGCCGAAGAGATTTTCCCGCACATCAAGGAATCGGCCATCTCCAACACGACCAAGTTTATTCGGCAGCCCACTCACCTTCACTGGCGGCCCAAGGACCTGATCCACCTGATCTGCTGGCGCTTCCACCGCTATCTGGATTTCTACCGCGAGGTGGCGGGCGCACTGCCCACGCTGCCCAGCGAGGTCGACTGGAGCAACTTTGGCGATGTGCTCAACAAGCTGTGGTATCCCTTTTTTGGCCGCGAAATCTATAACAAAACGAGCGGCGTGCGCGAGCACAGCTTCCCCTACATCCTGCGCCACACGCAGATGCGACCGCGCCAGCTCGTGGTGCTCTGCAACGAAATTGCGCGCCGCGCCAAGCAGGAAGCGCTCTTTCCCTGCTTCAAAGAGCTGCCGATTGCGGACGTGCTCGCCCAAAGCCTGCGCGACCTCTCGGACGAGGTGCTCAACTCCTACGCGCGCATCTACCCCAAGGTGGCCGAAATTGTGGATGCGCTGCGCACGTCGCCCATGATGTTCTCCGGCAGCTATTTGGATCGCATTGCGCCGACCACGGCCTTTGCCTGGCCCAGCGGCGAATACTCGCCCGCCAACTTCCGTCGGCTCGTGGCCGAGCTGGGCATTGTCGGTCGCGTGCGCCAGCTGGATGCGGCGAGCGGCATCGTCGCCGCCGATTTTGAATACGCGCTCAAGGACAGGCTGCCCCTGCGCAGCACCGACACCTGCGTCATCCACCCCATGTTCTACACCAAGCTGCAAACGCTGGTCGACCGCCCGCTCGTCGTCTACCCCTTCCCCGATCATCCCGATTTCGAAGCCATTCAGGGGCGCTGGGAGTAAGCAACCGGCAGGATCGACACGGCGCTGGCGTGAGCACACGAGTGCTCACACCTTCTCCCCGGCGACTATAACCGGTTTAGGCTCTTCCAAGAAAATAAATACCCCGTGAGGTGGTCGCGGTGACTGTCACGGCCTCCGAGAGATAGGGTCACCAGCCAATTTATGGCCGTGACCGTCACTTCCGCCGATACAATTTAATTCTTGGAATGGCCTTAGCCACGCAACTTTCGCCGCCCCTCTACTGGGCATTCGATCGAGCATACGACCGCTCCAGCAGCTGCACGACGTGCAGCACCTCCACGTCCAGCCCCGCCTGCCGCGCCCCAGCCAACATCTGCATGTGACAGCCCGTATTGGTGACGGCGACAATCTGCGCGCCCGTCTGCGAGACATCGGCCAGCTTGGCGTTCAGAATCTCGCCAGCAATTTGGGGCTGCATCAGATTGTAGACACCGGCGCTGCCGCAGCACTGGTCCGGCTGCGCCAGCTCGACGAGCGTCGCGTCGGGGATGGCTTGAAGCAGCAAACGCGGCTGGCTGGCGACGCGCTGGGCGTGGCGCAGGTGGCACGAATCGAGGTAGGTGACGCGGGCATCCACGCTGCCCGTGGGCGGCACGTGCAAATGCTCGGCGAGAAATTCGGTGATGTCGCGGACTTTGTGGGCGAAATCCGCGGCGCGCTCGGCGTAGGCGGGATCGTCTCGCAGGAGGTGGCCGTACTCTTTGAGCGTCGCCCCGCAGCCGCCCGCGTTGTTGAGGATGGCGTCGTATTCCACGACGCCGTGCTTTTGCGCAAAGGCATCGATGTTGCGGCGGGCCAAATCGCGCGAAACTTCGTCTTCGCCAATGTGGAGACCCGCCGCGCCGCAGCACGTCTGCGCGCGGGGAAAGTGCACGTCAAAGCCATTGCGCTGAAGCACGCGCACCGTCGCCGCGTTGACGTCGCCAAGAAATGCGTCCTGGACGCAGCCGTGCAAAAAGGCGACCGCGCCGCGCCGTTCTCCAATGGCAAGCGCCGGTTCACGGTAGTCCGCAAAGTTTATTTGCAGCGGCGGCACAATCGCTTCGGCGTTGCGCAACCCGTCCGGCAGCGCCGTCAACCGGCGCAAAATCTGCGGGCCGCCGAGGCGCTGATAGAGCCGGGTCAGCCGCGCCAGCCCGCGCAGTCGCCCGCGGTGGGGCAGGAGATGACGCAGCGACAGCGCCCGCAAACTCTTTTCGACGCGGCCCATCTCGCCCGTGTCGCGGCGCTGCTTGGCAACGGCGGCGCGTGTCGTCTCGAAGAGGTGGCCATACTGTACGCCGGAAGGGCAGGCCGTTTCGCAGGCGCGGCAGCCGAGGCAGCGGTCGATGTGCGTTTCAAAGCCGCTGTTGGTAAGGTCAATGCGCTCCTGCGAGGCGGCGCGCATCAGCGCAATGCGCCCGCGCGGGCCGTCCATCTCGGTGTGGAAGACGTTGTAGGTCGGGCAAGTCGTCAGGCAGAGGCCGCAGTGGATGCAGCCGTCCAGCAGCGCTTGAAATTCGGGCGTTTGCAGTTGGGCAAGGGGAGTAGTTGTCGTGTTCATTAGTGAATTATAATACGTTTGTTGGTTGAGTTCAATATGAGAGGTAAGGAACGGATGCGTCCAGATTTTTGGTGAGATGAGGCACAAGGGGATCGACTCAGAGTAAGCACGCCTGCCCCCCCCCAAGCCCCCTCCCCGTGCGCGGGGAGGGGGCTTTCGAGGCTTCGTGGCCTACGAACCGACAGCGAGGGGGGTGGGGTCGAACGCCCCAAAAGTTTGGGACGCACCCGGTAAGGACGCGGTGAAGTACCCGTCCCTAACCCCCACCTCCCCATGTCCCTCTTGCCGAGTCTTCATTTCTCTGCGTCTCCGCGTTGAAATCTTTTTTATTCTTCTACAGTTGTGCTACGATTCTCCTCACTCAACTCAAAGGAGAATCTTCATGGACTGCCCCAACTGCGGCGCGACCAACCCGCCCGACCGTGATTTTTGCTGGCGCTGCAGCGCCGAACTACCCAAGCCCAAAGAAAAAAAGACGCGCAACCGCCGCGTGATCGCTGGCCTGCCGCTGTGGATGTGGGTCGTGCTGGCCGTGGTCTTCCTCTCGATGACCCTGGGTCAGTGCATGTTCCTACCGCAGGTTCCGGCCTAGTTTTTGCTCCACCATTGCCGACATTCCACCACTGCCGACAAAAGGAAACGTGATGAACGCTAAACCCCTGGGCAACGTCTTGGGCAGCGTCCTGCTTAGCTTGACGCTGCTGGCCGCGCTGGCGCTGCTGCACGCGCCGCCCACCGCTGCCCAGCAGGCCACGCTGCCCAACGGCACGCTGCCGCCCGAACGCACCACCCTCGCCGCCGAGCGCGACAACACGCTTTACGAAGACGCTGAAGGCACGCTGAGCAACGGCGCTGGCCCCTACCTTTTTGCGGGCGAAACGCAAAATGCGGGCACGCGCCGCGCCGTGCTCGCTTTTGACGTAAACACGCTGCCCGAAGGGGCACTGATCACCGGCGTCTCGCTGCGGCTGCACGTCTCGAAAATTCCGCCGGCGCAGGGCGCCTATGAGTTTGCGCTGCATCGCCTGATCGCCGATTGGGGCGAGGGCGCTTCCAACGCGGGGGGCGCGGGCGGCAACGGCACGCTGGCCCAAAGCGGCGACGCCACGTGGATTCACCGCTTCTACGAGGAGGACGCGGCCAGCGCGCTGCTGTGGGCCACGCCCGGCGGCGATTTTGTCGCCGCGCCCAGCGCCACGGCAAGCGTCGGCGACGTGGGGGAGTACGAATGGTCGAGCGCGGGGATGGTCGCCGATGTGCAGGCGTGGGTGGACGATCCGAGCGTCAACTTTGGCTGGGTGCTGGTGGGCAACGAAGAGGAAGCCCAGAGCGCCAAACGCTTTGATTCGCGCGAGAATCCAAATGAAGCGGTGCGCCCCGTGCTTGTGGTTGACTACGTCCCACCGGGCGTGAGCTTGTTTCTGCCCCTCGTGGAAAGATCGTCAAATTAGATTGGAGAACGCGATCAACGAAGGACACGAAGGGACACGAAGGGAAGAGGGTCGACCGATCTGCCTTCGTGCTCTTCGCGCCCTTCGTTGATATTTGATAAGTTGGCCCTCATCCCCGACCCCTCTCCCAGAATGCTTAGCTTTACCCATAAGTATCAGGGGGGTGAAAAGCGAGATAGGCTTGGGCAATGTCCTGGAGGCGCTGCCAGCCGCGCCAGAGGACGGTGGGGCCAGGCTGGCCATCGTGCTTGCGAGCCAGAAAGCCGCCGAGTTGAGCAATCCAGTTCACGGCTTCCTGGACAGTGGGGCAGTGGTCTGGCGGAAGGGGTCGCTGGTGGACAAAGTGGTAAAGGGCCTGGAGCTCGTGCTCGGCCAGGCAGGCGGTGGCCGGGGCGTCGGGGTCGGTGCGGGCGAGATGGGTGAGCCAGAAGAGATGCCAGGCAATGATGGTGTAAAGCGCAATCAAGGGCTGGAGCCGCTCCGCTTTGGCCAGTTGAGCGTGCTCAATGCGGCAGCCGGACTTGAGGATTTTGTGCAGGATTTCGATGCGCCAGCGCAGGCCATACCAGCGGATGCGCTCGACGGCCTGGTCAAAGTCGCAGACGGGCACGGTGGTAAGCAGGAGCCAGCCGAGCGGGTCGGCGTCGGCGGGGGGGTCGACCTCCTCGACCAGAAGGCCGTAGAGCGCCAGCGGCTTGTGGGTGGCGCGCAGGCGCTTGGGCGGCTTGAGCGAGAGCGAGGTGAAGCGCACGGCCACCGTGGCCTCGCGGGCGGCGCGACCGGGGCGGGCGCGCACCTGCACCTGGAGCTCGCCCGCGGCGGGTTGGTTGCGCAGCACCTCCCAGAGCAGCCCCACCTCCGGTTCAGCCAGCGCGCGGTTCTGCGCAGCGCGCACCAGCAGGTCGGTTTTCAGCTGCTTGGCTTCGGCAAAGAGCTCGAAGACGTCGGCCTCGCTGTCGCCCACGTGAATCAACTGTGTCCCGTCTGGCTTGTCCGCTTCGCTTTGGCGCAGGCCAACCAGCCACTTGTTGCTCTCTTTCTCTGCGATGGGCAGCTGCCGTCGCTCATCGGGCGTCAACTGGCGCGCCGCCTCGTTGCGAGCCCACAGCTGCTGGCTCAGCACGCCCAGCGGCAGACCGTCCAGCGTGACCGCCAAAGGACACGAAGGGACACGAAGGGAAGAGGGTCGACCGATCTGCGTCTTCGTGCTCTTCGCGCCCTTCGTTGATATTTGCCAGTCCAGCCGCGCATCGACTGCCCAGTTCGTTGGCCCTCATCTTTGGCCTCCTTTCCCCGACCCCTCTCCCTACTTGTGGGTAAAGCTAAGCCCAGAATGGGAGAGGGGAGCAGAAGGCTCCCTTCCTCCATCCGTGGGGGAAGGGCTGGGGATGGGGGTGATATCAACCAATCTGCCTTCGCGCCCTTCGTGCCCTTCGTTGATAATTTTCCCGACCGCTAACAAACCAGCGCGCGATTCCACAAACAACGTCACCTAACCCAATCTTTAATCTTCAATCTTTCTTCCATGTCCGACCACTTCCTCCTCACCCCCTTTTTCCTCGACGACCGGCTGCCCCGGCTCGACGCGCTGGCGGACGACAGTTGGCAGCGCAACGCGCCCGACCTGCTGCCGATGACCCAGCCAGACGATCCGCAGCAGCGCACGCGGCAGCGGCGGATGTCGCTGATCCATGCAGGATTGGCACAGGCGGTGGCGGAAGCGGTGGATGCAGGCGCGCGACCCGTCAGCGTGGCGGGCGACTGCTGTGCGACGCTGGGCGTGGTGGCCGGGTTGCAGCAGGCGGGTATGCAGCCGGCGCTGCTTTGGCTCGATGCGCACGGCGACTTCAACACCTGGGAAACGTCGCCCAGCGATTTCCTGGGCGGCATGCCGCTGGCCATGCTCGTCGGCCTGGGTGACCAGACGATGGTGGAGGCGCTGGCGCTATTGCCGCTGCCTGCGGAGCGCGTTGTGCTCGCGGACGCGCGCGACCTCGACCCCGGCGAGCGCGCGCTGGTGCAGCAGAGCGCCGTGCAGCACGTGCCCCGCGTGGGCGAGCTGCTCACGGGCGATCTGCCCACATCGCTGACGAGCGGGCCGCTTTACGTCCATTTTGATGTGGACATCCTGCATCTTGATGACGTGCCCGCCGTGAGCTACCCGGCAACGGGCGGCCCGCGAGCGGACGAGACCAAGCAGCTTTTCGAGCGCCTCGCGCAGGAGACGGACGTGGCCGCCGTTTCCGTTTCCACTTGGAACCCCAGTCTACCCGACGCCGAGCGCAGCCGCGAGACGGTCATGTCGCTGCTGGAGGTGCTGCTGGGATAGAACGCGGATTGGGCGGATGGGGGGCTCTTTGCGGATCCCTCTTCAAATCCGCCTAATCCGCCCAATCCGCGTTCCATTCTTTCTTTATCGACAATCGAAATCGACAATCGAAATTCGCTTGACAACTAACTCACTTGCGGGCACAATAAGACCATCCTCAATTTTACGCGAGCCGCAAGATTCTCAACCTCTACCTGCGCGCTTGCCACACAAAGGAGCCTTTTTATGAAATCCAAGTTGTTTGTTACCCTGCTCGCCCTTACCCTGATGTTGGGGCTGCTGGCGGCCTGTGTCGCACCGGAGGCGAGCGAGCCCGCCGCCGACGCGGAGACCGCTGCCGACGCCGAGGCCGAGCCCGCCGCCGACAGCGGCGACGCTGCTGCGGATGCGGAGGCCTACGCGCCCACCGAAGTCCGCGCCGAAAGCTGCGACTACGGCGGCAAGATCGAATCCATCGTCGCCGTGGACGATTTGACGGTGGAGTTCAACCTCTGCGATCCCGATCCGGCCTTCCTCGCCAAAATTGCCTTTATCCCCTTTGGCATTCAGCCCGCTGAATGGCTGGCCGAAACCGGCGGCACGGGCGAGCTGCTCGAGCAGCCCATCGGCACCGGCCCTTACCAAGTCGATAGCTGGGATCGCGGCAGCCAGATCACCTACAGCCGCTTCGATGACTACTGGGGCGACGCCGCCCCGGTGCCGACGGCCGTTCTGCGCTGGAATCAGGAGGGCGCGGCCCGCCTGCTCGAGCTGCAATCCGGCACGGTCGACGTGATCACCGCCGTCAGCCCGGACGATTTTGAGACTGTCGAGAACGACGACAATCTTCAGCTGCTGCCGGGCGACGGCCCCAACGTGCTCTACCTCGCCATGACTAACACCTTTGAGCCGTTTGATAACCCGCTGGTGCGCCAGGCAATTGCCATGGGCATCGATCGCCAGCGCATTGTCGACAACTTCTACCCGGAAGGCTCCATCGTGGCGGATTACTTCACCCCCTGTTCGATTCCCGGCGGCTGCGAGGGCGAAGCGTGGTACGAGTTTGATCCGGAAGCCGCGCGCGAGCTGCTGGCCGAAGCGGGCTACCCCGACGGCTTCGAGACGTCCATCTTCTACCGTGACGTCTTTCGCACCTACCTGCCCGAACCCAGCCTTGTGGCCGTGGAATTCCAGACGCAGCTCGAGGAAAATCTCGGCATCACCGCCGAAGTCAGCCCCATGGAGTCGGGCGAATTCATCGCCGAATCGACGGACGGCAACCTGGACGGCCTCTACCTGCTCGGCTGGGGCGCGGACTACCCGCACGTCACCAACTTCCTGGACTTCCACTTTGGCGCGGGCAACCCGCAGTTTGGCGATCCCTTCCCCGAAATCTACGAACCGCTGCAGGAAGCCTCTTCCATCGCTGCTCTAGATGAAGCCGCGCCGCTCTATGAGGAAGCCAACAACGCTATCCGCGAGCTGGTGCCAATGGTGCCGATTGCCCACGGCGCATCTGCCAACGCCGCGCTCGCCGATGTGGTCGGCGCCTACAACCCGCCCTTTGGTGCGACCAAGTTCGTCAAGCTGACGCCGGGCGACCGCGATGTGCTGGTCTTTATGCAGAACAACGAGCCAATTAGCCTCTACTGTGCGGACGAGACGGACGGTGAGTCGCTCTTCCCCTGCACGCAGGTTGTCGAGCCGCTGCTGACCTACGCCGATGATTCGGGCGAAACGCTGCCCGCGCTGGCGACGGAGTGCAGCGGCAACGAAGATGGCACGGTGTGGACGTGTAACCTGCGCGAGGGCGTCACCTTCCACGATGGCTCCGAATTTGATGCGACGGACGTGGTCGCCTCGTGGGCCGTCGGCATTGACGCCGAGAACCCCTACCACGTCGGCAACACGGGTGGTTTCGATTACTTCAGCTACCTCTGGGATGGCCTGATCAACGCCCCGGCAAGCGAGGAGTAAGAAGATAGAGAGGGGAGGTAGAGATAGAGAGATTTTGGGTCAATCCCAGTCGCTTCTCTATCTCTATCTCCTTTCTGACTCCAACCATGTCCCAATACATCCTCCGCCGCGTCCTCTACACCATCCCCGTTCTCTTTGCCATCCTCGTGGTCACCTTTACCCTGGCGCGGCTGATTCCCGGCGATCCCTGCACCGCCATGCTGGGTGAAAAGGCAACGCAGGAATCGTGTGCCGCCTTTAACCAGCGCTTTGGGCTGGACGAACCCATTCCCCAGCAGTTTCTGCTTTATATCGGCAACGTCTTGCGCGGTGATTTAGGCGATTCGATTCGCTTTGGTCGCCCAATTGTGCTGATGCTGGCCGAGCGCATGCCCGTGACGATTGAGCTGGGCGTTTCTGCACTGATTCTCGCCGTGCTGGTTGGCGTTCCTGCCGGGCTGATTTCCGCCCTGCGCCGCAATTCCGCCGTGGACGTGACAACCATGGTCGGCGCCAACCTCGGCGTTTCCGTGCCCGTCTTCGTGCTGGGCCTGCTGCTGATTTACTTCTTCGCCGTCGTCCTGCGCGACACGCCGCTGGCGCTGCCGCCGTCGGGTCGGCTCTCGGCGGGCGTCTCGGCCACGCCCTTTTACGAAGCGTGGGGCTGGGAGGTCGAGCGCGGCACGCGCGGCTTCTACGCCGCCGATTTTTTCGCCAACCTGCTGATCCTCAACTCGATTCTCACCTTTGATTGGGAAGTCCTCGGCGATGCGATCAAGCACCTGCTGCTGCCCGCCCTGGCGCTCAGCACCATCCCGCTCTCAATCATCGCGCGCATCACCCGCTCCTCCATGCTCGAAGTGCTGGGCCAGGACTACATTCGCACCGCCCGCGCCAAGGGCATCCGGCAGGGCTCGATCATCACCCGCCACGCGCTGCGCAGCGCCCTGTTGCCCGTGGTCACGATTGTCGGCCTGCAGGCGGGCGCAATCCTCGGCGGCGCGGTGTTGACCGAGACAATTTTCGGCCTCTCCGGCGTCGGTCGCAGCCTGTTCGAGGCCATCACTTCGCGCGATTTTCCGGTGATACAGGGCTTTACGATTGTGATTGCCTTTATCTACGTGCTGGCCAATCTGCTGGTCGATTTGAGCTACGCATATTTGGACCCGCGGGTGCGGCTGGAGTGAATAAGATTTCTCATTATTCTCAACCTCCATGGAATCAATAGATGCCGCAGCGAGATTCGATTCACGACGCCGTTAAGCGCGCACTCGTGAAGGATGATTGGCAAATCACAGATGATCCTTATGTGATCGCCTACGGCGAGCGATTCTTGTTCGTAAATTTGGCAGCGCAAGAGCAAGTAAGAACGAATGGATTTATCGGTGCAGAGCGTGCTAACATACAACTTGCCATAGAAATCAAAGGGCTTCGTGGGCGTTCGGCAATTGCTGAGTTAGAACAAGCCATTGGGCAATACATGCTCTATCAGCTACTGCTAAATCGGGTTGACCCCAACCGCACCGTTTATTTGGCCGTACCCAGCCGCACCTTTCGGGAACTGTTCAGTGAACCGATTGGCGAACTGGTAATTAGGGAGTTACCGCTTCAAGTGTTAGTTGTGAATATCGAAAGCGAGGAAGTTGAGCAATGGATACCAACACCGCACGGGCAGCCATCAAAAACGTGATTGAAAAGTATGCGCAACTGAGACCTTCACATGGGGACATTCGGCTCGACGTTGTCTTTGACGAACAACGAGACCGCTATGCTTTAATGCAAGTCGGTTGGGATCGGGGTATTCGCGTGCGCGGCAATTTGATTTATGTGACTTTGCAAAGTAATCGAGTGTACATAGAATACGATGGAGTTGAACATGGTATTTTTGAAGATTTGAGGGAGGAAGGCATTCCAGAAGACAAAATTGTCTTTGCTTTTCTTTCTCAGGATGAAGCCAAACTTGTACCAGCATAGTAGAGGCAGATACTACTGCTCGGAACGCTTGTCGCCCTACATTCTCCAGATTGTTTTATAACCTCATTTTTATGGAAGAATATATAGACACCAACGGCACATCGAAAGAGGAAGCTGACCCCAGCACTTCTCAAATAGAGGTAGAAAACGTTAAACTTATGCGGCTCGCCGCTAAAGACCCCCTCTTTCTCGCCGACCTAGAAGAAACCATGCACGACTTCCGCTACGCCGACGCCGGATGGTGGGAACGCCCTGATTCTTCGTCCTAAGTTCACGCATTACGTATCACGCACTATCTTGCCATGTCCCTCGACACCCGCCTCGAAAGCGAATCCTCCCAGCCCGCCCTCACCGAAAGCGAGGCGCGCGCCGGCTTTGAAGCGCGCCCCACGCACACCAAAAAAGTCAGGGAAGAGGCCGACAGCGAGTCGCTCGACCTCTCGCGGCGCAAGGTGCGCGTGCCCTGGCGCAACAACGTGCGGCGGCTCTTTCGGCAGCGCTCGGCCATCACGGGCATGGTGCTGCTGAGCTTTATTGTGCTGGCGGCGATTGCCGCGCCGCTGCTGACGACCTACGGCCCCACCGACGTGCTGATCGGCGCGCCGGGCCACGAGGAGGTGGGCCGCCGCGAAGCGCCCTGCATCCACGCGCTCGGCTGCGACGAGGCGCTGCCGCAGCACATTATGGGCGTGGACGGCAACGTGCGCGACGTCTACAGCCGCGTACTCTTTGCGGCGCGGATTTCGCTGCGCGTGGGGATTGTCGTGGTGGGTGTGGCGGCGCTGGTGGGGACGCTGCTGGGCGCGGTCTCCGGCTATGCGGGCGGCTGGCTGGACAACGTGGTGATGCGCGGCATGGACGTGCTGCTGGCCTTTCCTTCGCTGCTGCTGGCGATTGCGATTACCTTTGTGCTGGGGCCGGGCTTGCTCAACGCCATGCTCGCCATTGCCATCGTGAGCATCCCCGCCTACGCCCGCGTCGTGCGCTCGACAGTGCTCAGCGCGCGTGAAAACGACTACGTCCAGGCCTCGCGCGCCACGGGCGCCACCCACGCGCGCATTCTGTTTATCCAAATTTTGCCCAACGTCATCGCCCCGCTGATCGTGCTGGGTACGCTCGGCGTCGGCGCGGCGATCATCGATGCGGCGGCGCTTTCCTTCCTCGGCCTCGGCGCACAGCCGCCCGAGCCCGAGTGGGGCGCGATGCTCGGCAGCGAGCGCAACCAGCTTTTTAGCGCCCCCCACTTGGTGATTTTCCCCGGCATCGCCATTACGCTGACGGTGCTGGCGTTTAACCTGCTGGGCGATGGGCTGCGGGACGTGCTGGATCCGCGGCTGAGCGGGTCGGACTAGGCGTGGTGCGTGATGCGTGGTGCGTGAACTGATAAGTCTGCCTAAACTGGCTGCTGATCACCAACCAGTCTAAGTTATCGTTCACGCACTACGCACCTTACCCAAACAGCTCCACCCCCCGCATCTCCATCGGCTGCCCCATTAGCCACAGCGATCCCATCAACATCATCACAAAGACGAGCAGCCAGACGGCGAGCGCCGCCGTACCTCGTCGCCCGAAGAGACGCAGCGAGGTGCGCTGGGCGAGCACGGCGCTGGCCAAAAAGCCGCCCACGAGCGCCGCGACTTCGACAAAGCTCAACCATGGTGAGTCCAGCGGCACGCCCACCAGCGCGTAGTTGGGCGCAAAGCCAAAAAATTCCTGGAAGGCGGGCACAATCGTCCACGCGCCGGTGAGGAAGTGGAAGAGGTAGTGCGCCGTCCAGATGCCGAGGCCGAGCGGCACAAAGGCGGGTGCGTAAGCGGCGACAATTTCGCGCAGCGACGGCTTGCCGCCGCTGCCTGCGAGCCGCTGCGTGAGCCACCCGGCCCCCAGCGCCACACCCGCCGGCAGCAGCAAATTCCCCACGCCAAAAATCAGCAGCAAGACCACCCCCTCGACGGCGTCCGCCGAAAGCCCCAGCGCCAGCAGCGGACGCAGCGGCTCGGCCAGCCCGTCGATCAGCCGGTAGACGGGCGGAACCATGCCAAAGGCGTTGGTGATGCCCATGAAGGCCAGCACAATCACCAGCAGCGACAGATCCCAGCGCTTGCGCCACGCGTCAGGGTTGGCGAGCTCGCGACCCGGCGTGCGCACAAAGAGGCCGACGTTGCCGTGCGGGCAGGCGCGGGCGCAGTCCAGACAGAAGACGCAGTCGAGGTTGGATTGGAGCTGCGGCGGGAAGAGCAGCGTGCCGCAGCCGAGCGTGCCGCGCGCGTTGTGCTCGTGCGACGCGGTTGGCTGGCCCGCCGCGTCAACGGCGTCGATCAGCGTGATTGGCTGTGGGCTGTAGCTGCCGCGGAGGCACTCTTTGCCCACGCAGCTCGCGCAGACGTCGCGGTCGCGGACGCCAATTTGGGTGGGCGAGGCGGTGGCGTAGACGAAGTTGAAGGTTCCCAGCGGGCAGACGTATTTACAGAAGGCGCTCTCGGTGAAAATCAGCTCCAGCGTAAACGAGGCCGCAAAGTAGGCCACAATCACCCACGCGGTGAGCCAGGGGCTGGCCCACAGATCGAGCCATTCGTAGAGGAAGAAGATGGCGAAGAGCGCACCAATCGCCAGCCATTTGTTGCGCAACGCCCGCGGCCAGCGGCGACCCGTGCCCGCCCAGCGCTTGGCGAGCGTGCGCGGCAGCGTGAAGGGGCAGGCCATGCAAAAGAGATTGCCCGCCAGCAGCAAGGCCAGCACCACCAGCCCGCGATAATGCACCCACGCACCAATCGTCGCCGTGTTGCGCGAGGCAATCTGGCTGCCGTAAAGCCCATCGATGATGAGCAGCAGCGCAACGGCGGCCAGCGGCAGCTGCAGCGTCAACCGCCCCCAGCGCCAGCGCAAGAGCCGACCGAGTACGGGCAGGCGCAGGATGTCCAGCCGCGAGGTGTGGTTGGTGGTTTGGTTGAGCATATTGAATACGTGGTGCGTAATGCGTGGTGAGTGAACTGGTATGTCTGGCTCGGTTCGCTGTAAATAACCTATCGGGTCGAGTTGCAGTTCACGCATCACGCACCACGCACGACTTCGCTCCTCAGTTCCCCATCTCCATCGGCCCGTCGACGGTCAGCTCAAACGTCTCCTCCGCCGACTCGCCATCCGCCGTCTCGGCTTCGACGGTCACCACCCAATCGCCGCCCATCGTCCACGCGAAGGGCACGGCGTAGACGCCGTCGGCGCTCTCGCTGACTTCGCCAAATTCAGGCTGCATCCCGGCGTGCGTCATGTCGCTGCGCACGTTGACCGTGGCGTCGGAGACGGGCTCACCACTGGCGTCGATCAGGGTGACGAGCAGCGTCGTCTCGCCAACGGCCGCTGGCTCTGGGTAGTTGAGCGCAATGTCGAGGTTGCCGCCGGTTGAACTGTCGTTGCGCGCCACGCCGCAGCCAACCAGCAGCGCAGCCAGAACAGCGGCGAGAAGCACTGTAAAGTTAATCTTCATGTGGTTTGCCTTCGCGGTCTACAAAGTCATCTGCAATGTCGTCAACTCGCTGATTGTACGGCTGATTGTACGGCTCGTCCGGCCACTCCATCTGGCGGCTTTGATACCAAGTGGCAAAGAGCACGCCCAGCGCGACCAGCGGAATTGTCAACAGCGCGACTTCGTCCCAGACGCCGAAGACACCGTGGGCGAAATAAGGAGGGATGTTCATCTTAGCTATTCGCTGCTTCCTGACGCCGCGGCTCCATTAGGCGCACGCCACGGGCGGCAAAGAAGGCAATTGCACCCACCACCAGCAGAATCGGCACGGCAATGCTGCCGATTACAAAGAGCAAAGGCGGCTCGGGGCTGCGCGGCCAAATCCACGTCGTAAATTCGCCGCGGTAAAGGCCATCACCGTCGGCAATTTGGATTTCGACGAGCCAGCGCTCGGATTCATCAAAGGGCAGCGCTCCGACAAAGTACTCGCCGTTCTCGTAGGGGGCCTCGAAGGTCTGTGCCAGCGGCTCCGGCGCGGCGTCCGCACCATCGGCAAAGGCAGCGTCGGCCTCGACGGCCTCCGCCAGCGACGCCTCGTCCTCGTCGCCGGTGGGCGTGAGCGCGACCGACACGTCGAGCTGGTCCGTGGGCAGCCCCTGCGGCGAGATCACGTCGAGGCGGAAGAAGCCGCTGTCCACAAAGCGCTCGCCCTCGACGGTGACGTAGTAGGGGCCGACGGGCAGCCGGTTGGCGATTTTCTCCTCGGTGGAGGAGATGCGATTGAGCAGATCGTTGACGCCGGGAATGCCTTGGGCCACAACGGGTTGGGGCGTCGCCAACAGCAGGGCAATCAGCAGCAGGGTGGTCAGCGGGGCGCTGGCAAAGAGTTTAACGCGTGACATAGTTACCGCTCCTGTGCGCCAAGCGCGCGTAGTTCATTCGTGCCTGGCATGGTGCTGGAGGTCGGGGTCGGCGTGCCACTCATGGTGGCAAAAAAGGCCAGCCCAAAGCCAAAGAGACCGGACTGCACAATCGCGCCCGACCAGATGTAGTTGGAAAACCAGATGCCGCCACCGATGCCCGTTGCGGCGTAGAAGCCGTAGAACGTTGCCCAAATCGCCATGGGCGCCAAGAAGCCGAAAAGCCGAAAGCGCAGCGGGTTGTCGAGCGTCGGCCGCGTGAGGTGGTAGACGATTTCGACGCCGAGGCCGGCCAGCGCCGTCACGGCAATCGCGACGGGGTAGATGGAGATAATGGAAAGCAGCAGCCCGTAGACGGCGAAGAGCAGCGTGATCCCACCCAGCGGCAGCCGCACGCGCGAGGCAAACCAGAGCAGCACGCTCATAATTACAAGCGTCTGGATAAAGATGCCGCTCAACTCTAGCTGGAAGGCCGTGCCCGCCGAAGAGAAGCGTTCCGCTTGAACGGCCAAAGACATGTCAGACAGGGGCGTAAAGGCCAGCAGCGCAAAGGTCAGCGGGCTAAGCAGCGCCAGCGCGGCGACCACGATGGTCAACGTTTCGCGCGTCGACAGCAGCTCGCCCGGCGTGTGGCGGGCCAAGATGGCGCGGGCTGGCCCCAGCCCCACGAGGAAGAGCGCCAGAAAGAGGGCGTTGTGGGTGGGGCTAAGAATGGCTTCCAGCCCCGTCTCGAAGCCCAGCAGGGCGTGACCCGCCAGATCGAACACGCCGGAGACACCAAAAAAGAGCACGCCAAAAAAGGAGAGCCCATAGCCCACCGGCAGTGCGCTGGCCCAGCGGTAGCCCGCCCGCAAATTCTGCGTGTGCACATAAAGCAGCAGACCGCCAATCACCGCCATCGATGTGTAAAAGAGAAAGTGATAGGCGCTCAACACCGACTGATCCGGGCCAAAGGCGTTGTGCGACCAGACGTCGATAAAGATGCCGATCACCACCAAGAGCGAGAGAAAGGCGTAGAGCGCATCAAAGGCGAGGGTGCTCGTGGGGCTGCCCGCGCGCACCGTCTTGGCCGCGGGGCGGCGCAGTTCCAACAGGGTGGCTAAATCACCAACCATTTTTGTTATCCTCTCAGTTTAGAAATCGAAACAAGTGTAAACGCGACAGGGTTCGCTGCCATTTACAGTACGTGCCTCTTTCAATTTTCGTTGCAGAAGATAATCCTACGCGGAGGTTGTGCTCGCGGAGTTGCCGACCTGTCCCGCACGGAGCGCTCGCTTCGCCAGCACCGCCACCCCCGTCTCCACCTCCACATACGCCAGCCCCAGCCGACTCGCCGCCTCGCGGGCGCGCGCGGATTCGTCATGGGCGGGAAGCTGTTTGAGATAGAGCAGGTGGGTGTAATTCCCAAAGTAGAGGTCGCGCAATTCGGGGTGGCGATCCAGGCCGAGGCCGCGCCAGACGAGCGCGTCAAAGTGGCGCGCGAGGAAGTCGGTGAGGTAAAACGTACCGGGGTGGGCGTCCGCCTGCTGGGTGAAGGCGTCGCCGCCGTAGAATTCGTAGCAGTGCGGCCCCTCGATGCGCGACACGTGGTCGTAGCGGGCAATCAGCGCGTCGAGCGCGCCGCGCGTGCCGCAGTCGCCGTAGCCGATCAGGATGCGGTCGAAGCGCGTGGCCCAGGCGTCGAGTTTTTTCGCCACAGCGGGGGCGATGTCCTGCGGCGTGTTGTGGAGCTGTGCGGGGATGGCCGTCAGCTCGTAGTCCCAGCCGAGCTGACGGGCGACGGCGATCAGCTCGCGCACGATGGCCCCACAGGCGATGATGCCGATTTTCATAGGGCAAACGTAATTCAATCTTGTTCTAGCAATTCATCAACTTCGACAGATTCAACCAACCTTACGATTGACTTCATCGCAGGATCAGAAAACCCAGAGTAATTTAAGATTCGTCCTGATCCGGATGGGCTATCGACGTCTCTCAATATTTGCCCGTGTCGCTCATTTTTCAAGTCGCGCAATGGTCCAGAGAGCGCGTTGCTGGAGATTTCTTCACCTAACTGTCTAGAAACTTGTTGAACAAGAAATTCCATGGTGACATACTCATTATCACTTTTTGCCATAGCGTGAAGAATTTGTTTTCTATATCTCTTATTACCAACGGTTTCAATTGCTGCTCTGTATATCCTAATTTGACGTTGTGCTTGTCTGCTTACGTAAGATTGTAATGCCTCTTTATAGATATCCTCCGAAAGTACATCTGCATCCTGTTCTCGCGCCTTCTCTGCCATTTCAAGGCATAAATATTGTACAATGAATGGTGAACCAACAGAGGAGCGAATAGCTTTTTCAAGTATATTATCGGGCACACTTAAACCGAGTTTATTCATTCCGGGAACAATAATGTTTCGGGCCTCTTCTTCCGTAATTGGATCAAGTTGAATTTCCTGCAAAGATCGATCAATGCCCGGGTCACTAATCACAAGACGACTGGCATCGTTTTCTGTACCTAGAAGGCAGATTCGAAAATTTTCCCCATTACGATTTGCCACTGCTTTGATAAAAGCTGATAAATCTTCACTTAACTTTGGTGTAGCCCTATGTAGTTCATCGATAACAAGAGTCACATTTTTTTCTTCACACAAATCAATAATACGCGCATCACTAGGCGATTTAACCGCTAGCTCATATACGCGATTCTGGCTTCTCTCACCACTACCGGACAGGCCACCAACAAGACGAGCCTTGATCATTGTAAAAATATTGGCATCGGAGCCCGCCTCAATATTGATCGCAACAGATCCCTTTGATGAACTGCCTCTTTCAGTTAGTATTTCATATCCAAGATGTTCAAGCACTCTTTCGAAGATGTTGGACAACGATAAACCGTATACACTTTCGATATGTATCAAGTTGGCGTTTGTTATTTGCTTTGCACAATACATCGCCAGGCTTGATTTCCCCACTCCATAAGAGCCAAAAATTAGTGGAACGAAGCCTCGACGAAGAGCGGTTTGCAGATCACGCTGTGGATTACCCCGGTCAGCAAATGCATTGTTTTCCCTAATTGGAAATTTTCCTGGCACAAACACATCTGAAGGTTCAAGCGTTCTTTTGTTAAACATCTCAAGTTCCTCGGAATAAAATAGCAGCATATCTTGTTCAGGAGTGCATAGTTCCAAGCACAATTTTTATCTGCGAACGCTTCACACCTGGAAACCACTCCAAAAATTCATCGACGGATGCACCGTCCCGCAGGTTCTCGAACAAGGCTTTCACGGGCACGCGCGTTCCTGCAAAAACCGGCGCACCGCTAAAGATTTCAGGATTACACTTCATCACGCTTAGCTCGTTCAAACGCTCCATGATTCCTCCTCTTTTCTACTCCGCCACCCGCTCGCGACGCGCCCTTCGCCTAGACGCCGCCCGCGACGCGCGACTCTCCGCACTTTCAATCGCCGTCTTCGCCTCAATGGGGGGTGGGCCAGCGACAGGCTCGTTTTGCAGCGCGTCGAGGCGTTCGCGCATGGCGGCGAGATGCACCGGCGTGGAGCCGCAGCAGCCGCCGATCATGTCGACGCCGAGATTGCGCACGCTGCGCGCATAGTCGGCCATGACGGCGGGCGTGCCGTCGTATTGGATCGCGCCGTCAACGTATTCGGGCAGCCCCGCGTTGCTCTGCGCCATCAGCCAGACGCCGTCGGGCCGGTGCTGGGTCATCTGCGTCATCACCGTCTCGATTTCCTGCGGGCCGTTGCCGCAGTTGGCTCCAATCAGCCGCACGCCCCAGCCCGCCAGCGTCTGCACTGCATCGCGCGGGGAGACGCCCATCATCGTGTGGTAATTCGTGTCAAAGCTCAGCGTCGCGGCAATCGGCACGTCCGGGGCAACGCGGCGGATGCCCTTCACCGCGGCTTCAACTTCGTTGACGTGGCTCATCGTCTCGATCAGCAGGTAGTCCACGCCGCCGTCGACCAGCGCGCGCGCCTGTTCGGCAAACATGGCTTCGGCCTCGGCCATCGTCAGCGGGCCGACGGGCTCGATCAGCTCGCCGCTCGGCCCCATGCTGCCCGCCACCAGCACGCCCGCCGGGTGCGCCACCTCCGCGGCCAGCTTGGCGCCCGCGTGGTTGAGCTCGTAGACGCGGTCGCCGATGTCGTGAAACTTGAGCCGCGCCGAGGTGCCGCCAAAGGTGTTGGTCGTAATCGTGTCGCAGCCCGCGTCGACGTAGCCCTGATAAATTGCGCGCACCTTCTCCGGCTGCTTTACGTTCCACAGCTCCGGCGCGCCGCCGTCGGTCAAGCCCGCCTCCTGCAGCATCGTGCCCATTGCCCCGTCGGAGAGAAGGGGGTGACCAGAGTTGAGTCGGGTGTAGAGATTAGTTTTCATGGGTAATCCTTCGTTACTGCGTATTACTTATTGCTTCGTTTGCCATCATCTCGGTACTTGACGAACCGATCAGCAATAAGCAATAAGCAGTAAGCACTACTAAATCTTCCGTTCGCCAAACTGCGCGACAATCTGCCGGATACGGGCGGGCGAGTATTCGCTGTTTAGCTCCGCCACCAGCTGCTCGGCGACCTGCTCTGGCGTGCCGTCGCGCTCCTGCCACTCGCTGCGGCGGTACTGTTCCATGTAGTCGTCGCCGCCGATCATGCCCTGGCGCATGGCTGCTTCGTCGATAGCGGATTGGAAGCGCTGCGGCAGCTCGGCGCTCGTGCGGTCGCGCCGCCCCTCGCGCGCCGTCACCAGCGTAGGGATTTCTTGCCAGTAGGTGATTTGATATTGGGCCATAACTTATCTTTCCGGTTAGCGTTTAAAACAAAAGTTGTCGGGACGCCCACTTGATGGGACGACAAATTCTCCAACCTGTTCATCGCCCCATCGAATGGTATAGCGGCCTTCATCCAAGCGGAATTTTTGCGCGCGAAGAACCCCGCCACCACCGCAATCATCCGTACAGGCAATGTCAACAGCAGCGGGACGTTGCAGGTAAAACACCGATTGAATGAGAAACGATAAATCTTCAGGATTAAATTGGACGCTGCCAAATTCATTCAAAATTGTTGTACAGGATGAGCTAAAGCAACCGGGAGAAATTTCAAAAGCGATTTCGCTGATTGCGATAAACTCGTAGGACGCCTCATTTGTAATAAACGTCGGCACAATGCAAAGCTCACCCTCATTTTGAATCCAATCGTGATACTCAGGAGTGTCTGGTGGTATGCTGGAGGCAAACAGCGGCGATTCTGGTTGCGCTATGGTAGATGGCGAGCAGGCAACAATGAACAGCATAAATGAAAGTACAAGTGTGGACACAAATTTCATGATGACGTTGCCTTTCGCCTCGACCGCGCCGCCCGCCGCGCTGCCCGATCCGCGCGACTGCCCCGCTCGCCACTGCCCCCGCTGCTCATCGCCTCGACCGCCGCGCGGCGCGCCGGCGGCCACTGCGCGCGCGCCTCGGCCAGCATCGCTTCCAAGTGCGGGAACTCATCGCTGGCGTGCGGGATGTTGATAGCGCCGACGAACTCCTGCTGAAAGCTCGGCTCAACGGCCGTTTCAATGTAGGTGACCCATCGCGCGCGCGCGATGGCCTCGGCGCGCTTGGTCCGATCCAGCAGGATCATACGCGCGCCGTCGCCCGCCGCGTTGCCGACGGCGCTGACGTTGTCCAGCGCACAGTCTGGGATCAGGCCCAGGATCATGGCGTGGGTCGGATCGATGTAGGAGCCAAAGCCACCCGCCAGCACAACGCGATCCACGGTGGACAAATTCATGCGCCCCATCAGCAGCTTCGTCCCCGCGTAGAGCGCCGCCTTGCCCAGCTGAATCGCGCGCACGTCGTCCGAATGCACGGTGATGGCGCGGCCGCTGCTCGTCTCGTGCGGCCAGGCCAGCACAAACTCTGCCCTGCCGCCGCCGTCGCCCAGCCCCGTGCGCAGCCGCTCGTGCTCGATCTCCACAAAGCGCCCGTTCGCCGCAATCACCCCAGCTTTGAACAGCTCGGCAATCGCCTCGATGATGCCGGAGCCGCAGATGCCGGAGGGGCGGAGGGGCGGCTTGAGGATGCGATCCCGTTTGGATTGGCCGTTGACGCGTGACGCGTGATGCGTGATGCGTGAACTGGTACTCAATCCAGGCTTGTCTTCGACCTTGCTTAGAGTGAGATTTGCTCCCCCGCTCCCCCGCTCGCTCTCGAGCCAACGCTCCTCGCCGATAATTTTGTACTTCACCGCCAAAGTTTTTGGATCAATCCTTATTCTTTCCATCGCCCCCGGCGCGGCCCTCATGCCGTGGACGATTTGCGCGCCCTCGAAGGCGGGGCCGGTGGGGCTGGAGGCGCTGAGCACCCGCTCGCGGTTGCCGAGCAAAATTTCGCCGTTGGTACCAATGTCGATGATCAGCGCCTGCTCGTCCTGCGCGTAGGGCGCTTCGGCGACCAGCACGGCCACGTTGTCCGCACCCACGTGGCCCGCCTCACACGGCGGCACGTGGACGTTGCCGCCCGGCGCAACGTGCAAACCGAGGTCGCGCGCCTTGATGTCGACGGCGTTGTGGGTGACGAGGCTAAAGGGCGCGCCGCCCAGCTCGCGCGGGTCGATGCCCAGCAGCAGGTGGTGCATCGTCGTGTTGCCGACAATCACGAGTTCGACCAAGTCGCTCGTCGACAGCCCTGCCTGCGCGCACGCATCGGCGATGAGGCCGTTGAGACCCTCGATGATGGCGGCGTGCATCCGCTGCGTGCCGTTGTTCTCCGCGCTCTCTGAATCACCGGGGTGCATCATCGCGTAGGAGACGCGGCTCATCAAATCTTCGCCAAAGGGAACCTGCGGGTTCATGCGGCTGGCCGTTGCCAGCACCGCGCCCGTGCGTAAATGACAGAGGTGACCGGCCACCGTCGTCGTGCCCACGTCGATCGCCATGCCGTAGAGGTCATCCACGAAGCCGGGCTGCACGCGCACAATCTCGTGCCCGTTCCAAACGGTGACCGTCACCGCCCGCTTTCCTTCCGCCAGCGTGGATTGCAGCGTGCGCAGGATAACCGGATCGACGTGCAAATCTTCCAGCCCGTGGACTTCGCGCAGGGCGTCGCGCAGACGCTCGGCGTCGCCGCGGTGATCCTTAAGCGTGGCCGCCGTCAGCTCGACGTAGTAGAGCCGCATCGCCGCGTCGACGCGAATTTCCCTCGCCACGCCCGCCGCCTTGCGCACCACCTGCTTGCGCGTCTGGCTCTCCTCCGGCACGCGGATCACCACGTCGCCCGTGACGCAGGCGGCGCAGCTCAGCCGCTCGTCCGCCGCAAAGCCGCGCCGAGTGGCGTACTCGACTTCGCGCGCACCCGGCGGCGTCAGGTGGTCGGGCGTGGAGCGCACGCCAAACTTGGCAAAGTCGCCGCGCTCGACCACGACCTTGCACTTGCCGCACGTCTGGTAGCCGCCGCAAATCGATTCAATTTCTACGCCCAGCGCGCGCGCCGCGTCGAGCAGCGTCGTGCCGGTGTCGATGTCGCCCTGCCGCCCGTTGGGTTGAAAGATGACGCGGGCGGTAGGGGAGTTAAGATGATTGCTCATTAAAATTGCATGATTGCGTGCGTAGTGGGAGGGCGCGCCCTCCCACTACGCACGCGGCTACTCCGTTTTCTTCACCAGCACCACATCTTCCGCACCGTAGAGGTAACTCGCCACAATTGCCGTCCACGTGCCGCTGGGCGAGATCATGGCGTGGCCGCGAATGTAAAGATCACGCACGGAGGCGGCAGCTTCGGGTGGCGAAACGCGCGGCAGGGCAAACTGCTCGCTTACGAATTGGTGGCCGGTTATGGAATTTTCTAAATCGTCGGGCAACGTCTCGGCGGCGACGGGTTGCGCCGCGGCGTCCGGCACGACGAACCACATCATTGGCTCGCCGCGGCCACAGGTCGCGCTGTAAAAAAAGGTCTCGCCCTGCCAGCCGAGCAGTTCATACGCACACGGCTTGACTTCGCCACGCGCCTGCGTGTTTTTCAACCCGCTCAGCAGCGGCGACGGCAGGGTTGGCACAACCATTTCGTAACCGGGGGCAGCGCTCAACGCTGGGGTGTAGGGCGCGAAGGCAAACCAAGCCATCGAAGCCAGGATTAGCATCAGCACGACCGCCATCCAACGCGAAAGCGGGCGTCGCCAAAGAGCCAGCGCCGTCAGCAGCAGCACGCTGATACAGATGAGCATGTAGGGCCAGAAATAGCCCAGCACGAAAAGGGACGTGAGCATGTCCCACGCACTCGTGACCGTCGCTACGCCTGGCGCAACGTCAATCAGCCACCACTGCACCGGTGCAAACAGCTGCAGTAAGACGTGTGGCAAAAAGAACAGGCCGCCAATGACAAGCGCGCCGAGGGCATATGGGTTGGGCACACGAATCGGACGAGTGATAGATTTGGCATTTAGCATATTTTCTCCAAAACAAATCACCAATCGAGTGGTAGGCATTATACAGCGTATGCAGCGAGGCGTCCATCTGACCAATGTACGGGGAAAGTCTCGAAAAGATTCTTCGCTAGTTTAATCTCGTTGGCTACATCTCCTCATCGACCTGCTCAGAATGACACTTCATCCATGAAACGAATTTGGAGGTTGCCCCAACCTCTGCTATACTCGCAGATATTGTATTTTTGACACGAACCCACGTGGGACAAGCTAAGGCAATTCCAGGAAATTAACTATACCGGGATAGGCCATGTTGGATGTGCGACGCACCTCAGAAGGTGCGTCGCACGGTCGACAGAAGGTGCGTCGCACGGTCGACTCTCTCTGGTGCGGCCAACACAGCCTACAGTGCGTTGCACTTTCCCAAGTGCGACGCACCTCCATCACAATCAGCCGTGGTATATTTGTAATCTTGGATTAGCCCTAACAGCTTGTCCCCAGGGTGCAAGCTAACAGCTTGCGCAACAGGCAACCCCCATGATCCGCTCTCCGAAAATCGACCACCCCGCCATGCAGGGCATCCTCTTTACCGACCACTACCAGCTCACCATGGCGCAGCTCTACTTTCGCGCCGGGCTGCACGAAACGCCCGTGCAGTTTGACCACTTCTTTCGCCGCTACCCGGACTACGGCAGCCACAGCGCGGGCTACTGCGTGACGGCGGGGCTGGAGTGGCTGACCGACTGGATGCGGGAGACGCGCTTTACATCGGGCGATGTCGACTACCTGCGCGGCCTGCGCGACGGCAACGGCGACCGCAGCTTTGACGACGACTTCCTGGCGTGGCTGAGCGAGCACGGCCACTTTGGCGGCCTCACGCTCAAGGCGATTCCAGAAGGGCGCGTCGTGCATCCCAACGTGCCGCTGACGGAGGTGACGGGGCCGCTGGCGATGGCGCAGATTCTGGAAACGTCGCTGCTCAACCACCTCAACTACCCGACGCTGATCGCAACCAAGGCCTCGCGCATCGTCGAAAGCGCCAGGCGGCGACCGGTGCTTGAATTTGGTCTGCGGCGGGCGCAGGGTTTTGGCGGCAACGCAGGCGCGAGAGCGGCGCTGATCGGCGGCGCTGTCTTTACCTCCAACACGGCTGTGTCCAGACAGGTGGGCCTGGCGCCAAAAGGGACGCACGCGCACAGCATGGTACAACTTTACATGGCGCTGGGCGAGGGCGAATTGGCCGCTTTCGAGGCCTACGCCGACGTTTATCCCGACAACTGCCTCTTGCTCGTGGACACGATCAACACGCTGGAGAGCGGCATCCCCAACGCAATTCGCGTCTTCGAGCAGCTCAAGCGCAAAGGTTACCAACCGGCGGGCGTGCGCCTCGATTCCGGCGACCTGGCCTACCTGAGCATCCAGGCCGCCAAGCAGCTCAACGACGCGGGCTTCCCGGATGTGCCCATCGTGCTCTCCGGCGATTTGGATGAACTGGTAATTTGGCAGATCATCACGCAGGTTGAGCACGAGGCCGAGCGCTACGGCGTGGACCCGACGGCGCTGGTGAACCGGTTGACCTACGGCGTGGGCACGCGGCTGATCACCTCCAAGGGGGAAGGGGCGCTGGGTGGCGTCTACAAGCTGGTGGCGGTAAAAGATGGCGAGGGGGACGCGTGGAGATCGGCCATCAAGATTTCTGAAAACCCGGCCAAGACGCCCAACCCCGGCCAAAAGCAGGCGTTGCGCATCTACGACACACGCGGCAACGCCACGGCGGACCTGCTGGCACTGGAGGAGGAGACGATCTCGGCGGAGGAGCCGCTGCGGCTGCGCCACCCGATGGATCGCACGCAGTATCGCACGCTGCAAGCGGCGCAGATCAGCGAAGTCGAGCCGCTGCACGTGGATATCCTGCGCGAGGGCGAGCTGGTCTATGACTTTCCGGACATCGAGGCGCTGCGCAAGACGCGGCTGGCCGACGTGCGTCGGCTGGATGTGGGCACGCGGCGCTTGATCAACCCGCATATTTACCACGTGTCGCTGACGGAGAAGCTGTGGGCGTTGAAGCAGCAACTGATTGAAGAGGCGAAGAATGGGGTGAGAGGAGAATAATCAAAAATATGTCCAGCACCCTCATCGTTCACCCCCGCTTCGACGCCACCTGGCCCTTCGCCGCCGACCACCTGCATCAGCTCTGGCAGCAGCGGGGCGATGTCGACTTCACGCGGCTTGATCCAGACGAGTCGCGCTCACTCACTGAAATTCTCGACCAGCCGCAAACCGTCACGCGGCTGGTTGCGCTTGGCGTGCCGCTCGACGCAAAGAGCGCCGAGCAACTCGAAGCGCTGCAAGAAGCGGCCTTCTTTCCCGCGCCCACGGACAAAATCACCCAAGCGCTGACGGCGCGTGGCGTGCGCCTCTACACGCAGCCGAGCGAGGGCTTTTGGGGCCAATCCGTGGCCGAATTTGCGCTGGCGTTGACGCTCTGTAGCCTGCGCCGCATTCCCCAATTGCACCACGAAATTCTATCAAGCCAGCAGCCGTGGGCGTACGAGCCGCCGGGCGGCGTCGGCCAGCCAGGCGCACGCGGCCAGCAGTTTGGCGACGACCCAAATTTTGTCAACGGCACGCTGGCGGGCAAGCGGGTGCGCATCGTCGGCGCGGGCAACATCGGCAGCCGCTACGCCAGCTTCTGCCACATGCTCGGTGCGGACGTGGCGACTTGGGACCCCTTTGCGCCGGAGCCGAGCTTCCACCGCGCAGGCTCCCGCAAGGAATGGCATCTCGATCAGCTCGTGCGCGATGCCGACATCTTCGCCCCCATGCTCCCCCTCACCGATTCGACGCGCGGCCTCGTCACCGCCGCGCACCTGGACGTGCTGCCCCGCGGCTGCCTCGTCGTGCTGGCGACGCGCGCCGCCATCGTCGACATGCCCACGCTGCGCCGCCGCGTGCTGGCGGATGAGCTCTCCCTGGCTGCCGACGTGTGGGACGTCGAGCCGCTGCCGCTGGACGATCCGCTGCTGGGGCGATCCAACGTGGTGCACACGCCGCACAACGCGGGGCGCACGATCGACGCCAATCGGGCGTGGGCGGAGTCGCTCGCGGCGCAGTTTTTGCCGATGACGCAGAAGAGTTTTCAAAGATTTTTCAACGCGGAGAGCGCAGAGGAGGCGCGGAGGGCCGCGGAGGGGACGAAGTCTGTCATTGAGCGAATGCTCCTGCCCTGAGCCTGTCGAAGGGAGGAATCTCGATGTTGCTAACAAATAATACGGAGGGAGCACATCGACACTTTATCTGCCGCGTGGCAGATTTCTCGCTGGCCTGATCTCGTCTGCTCGCCTCGTCGACTCGCTCGAAATGACAGCTGTGTCTCTCTTTGCGCCTCCGCGCCTTTGCGTTAAAATTGCTCAACTACGCACTAAATTTACTCCAAGGAACCTTCATGGCCGAAGAAACTATCTTTAGCAAAATCATCCGCGGCGAAGTCGACGCCGACGTGCTTTACAAGGACGAACTCGTCACCGCCTTTCGCGATATCAACGCGCAGGCCCCCGTCCACATCCTGATTGTGCCCAACATCCAAATCCCCACCGTCGACGATGTCACCCCCGAAGACGAAGCCATGTTGGGCCGAATGTTCACCGTCGCCGCCAAGCTCGCGCGTGACGAGGGCGTTGCCGAAAGCGGCTACCGCCTGCTCATCAACTGCCGCGACGATGCGGGGCAGGAGAGTCTATCATTTGCACATGCATCTGCTGGGCGGGCGGGCGCTGGGGCCGATGCTGGCAAAGTAGTGCTTAGTGCTTAGTGCTTAGTGCTTATTGCTGGTTAGCCCGTTGGTCAAGCCCCAGCGACGAAACCCGCGAGCCAATCAATAAGCAATAAGCAGTGTCGGATCTCATTAAGTTGTGTACGAAAAGAGTCTCATAAAGTCGTGCGCGTTCCTCAGAGAAATACCGGTGGCTAGATCAATTAGCCTCCAAATCGAGTCCACACACTCAGAGTACAGGTCTGTAAAAGCACATCGCTAGCGATTTTGGGCAATTTTGATTGCGCAGATGGCCGAAGAAAGGCTCTTGAATTGATTATGTAAACAATTGCGCACGACTTTATGAGACGAATCTGTGACACAACTTAATGAGACTCAACAGCAGTAAGCACTACAAACCCCTAATTCTCAATCATCTCACTCATGCAACCCACCCCCCGCGCCACCAACTCCTCCCTCCCCCGCTTCGATGCCGCCGACAAGGTCCGCGGCACGGCCCCCTACCCCGACGACATTGATTTGCCGGGGCAGGCGTGGCTGCACGTGATCTTTGCGGGCGTGCCCCACGCGCGCATTGTCGACTTCGACGCCTCGCGGGCCAAAGCGGCGCCGGGCGTGCTCGACGTGCTGACGGCGGCGGACGTGCCCGTCAACGAGTACGGACTGGTGACGTTCGACCAGCCGGTCATTTGCGGGCTGGGTAGCACCGAGGCCGCGCGCACGGTGCGCTGGGAGGCGGACTGCGTGGCCGTCGTCGTCGCCGAGACGGAGGCGCAGGCCAAGGCCGCCGCGGAGCTGCTCGACATCACCTACGAAGAGCTGTCCGTCGTCACCGATCCGCTCGCCGCGCAGCAGCCGGACGCGCCGCTGCTGCATCCACACGAGCCGTCGCCTTATGGACACAACGTCTTGCACCGTCAGGAATTGCGCTTTGGTGACGTTGAGGCCGGGTTGGCCGACGCGGACGTGGTGGTCGAGGGCGAATATCGCACGCACGCCCAGGAGCACGCCTACCTCCAGCCGGAATCCGGTTTGGCTTTCGTGCGCGACGACGGGCGCGTCGAAGTCATCGTCGCCGGGCAGTGGATGCACGAGGACCGGCAGCAGATCGCCCACGCGCTCGACGTGCCCGAGGAGGACGTCGTCGTGCGCTACCCGGCCATCGGCGGCGCCTTTGGGGGCCGCGAGGATATGTCGATCCAGATTGTGCTGGCCCTGGCCGCGCGCAGGACGGGTCGCCCCGTGAAGACCACGTGGAGCCGCGAGCAGAGCATCATCGGCCACCACAAGCGCCACCCCTTCCACTTCCGCGCCAAGTGGGGCGCAACGCGCGCTGGCAAGCTCGTTGCCGCTCAGGTCGAGGTGACGAGCGACGCGGGCGGCTACGCCTACACCAGCGCCAAGGTGCTCGGCAACGCGCTGATGGCCTGCCTCGGCCCCTACTTCATCCCCAACGTCTACATCGACGCGCGCACCGTCTACACCAACAACTGCCCCGGCGGCGCCTTCCGCGGCTTTGGCGGGCCACAGGGCCACTTCGCCGCCGAAATGCAGATGACCAAGCTAGCGGACGCGCTGGGCATGGACCCAGTCGAGCTGCGCGCGCGCAACGTCCTGCGGGACGGCGACCTGCTGTCGACAAATTCCGTGGTGCCCGCGGGCTGTACAGCTTTGGAGGTGTTGGAGGCGGCGGCGAATAAAGGGGGATGGACGAGGGTCGATGGAGTTTGGCAGGGGAGCAGGGGAGCAGAGGAGCAGGGGAGCAATGGAACCGGCCCTCACCCTAGCACCCCTGCCCCCCTGCTCCCCATCTCAACCTCGCTTGATGCGTCGCGCTCGCGCACCGCACGGGGCAAAGGCATTGCGGTAAGCCTCAAAAATGTCGGCTTCAGCCTAGGCTTCCCCGAACACTGCTGGGCGCGCATTGAGCTGGAGGGCGGCGTTGAGGTTGAGCGGGCGACGGTCGCCTGCGTGGGGGCGGACGTGGGGCAGGGGGCGCATCAGGCCTTTCGACAGATGGCCGCGGAGATGTTGAATTTGCCCGTGGACAAAGTCAGCGTGCGCGCGGAGGACACGGAGGTGGTGGGGTCGAGCGGCAGCGCGTCGGCCAGCCGCATGACCTTTATGGCGGGGAACGCGATTCAAGGCGCGGTGGAAAAGGCGCTGCGTGAGTGGCAGGACGAAGAGCGACCGGCGAGCGGCGAGTTTATGTACGTGCCGCGCAAGACGACCGACTACGCCCCCGACACGGGCGAAGCCGACCCGCACATCACTTTTGGCTACTGCGCCCAGGTCGCCGAGGTGGAGGTCGATTTGGAGACGGGCCACGTAGCGGTGACGCGGCTGGTGAGCGTGAACGACGTGGGCAAGGCGGTCAACACGCAGCTGGTGGAGGGGCAGATCGAGGGCGGCGCGGCGCAGTCGCTGGGCTGGGCGCTCATGGAGAATCTCGTCCAGCGCGACGGCCACATCCGCACGCCCCACCTCAGCAGCTACCTCATTCCCGGCGTGCTCGACATCAACGAGGCCATCGAGCCCGTAATCCTCGAACACCCCGATCCGCAGGGCCCGCTCGGCGCGCGCGGCATGGCCGAAATGCCGATGATCCCCACGGCCCCGGCGATTGCGGCGGCGCTGCATGATGCGGTTGGTATCTGGTACGATGAACTGCCGCTCACGCCGGAGCGGGTGTGGCTGGGGTTGGTGGGGGCGTGATGCGTGAATGGAGCAAGTATCCTCAAATGCGCTGCGGTAGTGGCAAACCGCTCGCACGAGGGCGTGCTCACTGGGTGCGTCCCAAAATTTTGGGGCGTTCGACCCCACCCCCTCGACGTCGGTTCGTAGGCCACGAGGCTTTGGAAGCCCCCTCCCCGCGCGCGGGGAGGGGGTTTGGGGGTGGGGTCGGGTGTGTCACCCTTGGTAAGTCGCCTGTCGCTGAAGCCTGCCAAAAATCTGGGACGCACCCGTGCTCACTCATCTTCTTGTTCAGTGATTCAAAACCCCAACTGTACGGTATAAAACATCGACCGCCTTAAGGGCACCGACGGTAGCCATTTCCCAGCCTCCCAATCCATTGTGCCGCCTGGCTTGACGCGCTTCAGCTGTAAGCCTGTGCCTTCCAGCAACATGCGTAAATCGGCTGGCGAATAACAGCGCGTCGACTGTTTGACAGACTCCTCTGGCTTTCCCTTCGGCCACCACGTGTCCTCCCAGCGGCAGCCGTCGGCGTCAAAGCTATACCGCCGCTCGGCCTCCCCTACCGCCCAACCGCGACCATCCACGGACGCAGCGTACCACGGTGTCCCAACATCCAACAGCGCGCTGCCGGTGGGCGTGAGCCAATCGACAATGCGACGAAAGAGACGGCGCTGGCCTTCATCCGAGCCAATCCCAAAGCCATCCCAGTAGCAGACGACATCAAATTGACCGTCCAGCGCGACGGTGTAAAAATCTTCGTTGCGCACCGTCATTCTTTGTGACGCTTGAGATGAGGCAAATTCCTGCGCACGAGCGGCAAGCGTCGGCACAAGCTCCACCGCCACGACGGTATGGCCCAACTCAGCCGTTGCCGCCGCGACGTGCCCTGCGCCCGCCCCAAGCTCCAGCACCCGTTTGGCGCCAGGGCCCACAAATTCCTCAATCAGCGAGGCCTTTTCACGGTGGGCGTCGGTCACTTCGTCTTCTAGAAAGTCTCCCCACTCATTCTGTTTTTCGTAGAATTCACGTACCCAATCCATTATCCCTCCTCGTTTTCAGGTTACTATATCAAAATTCTCGACAATCGTCCGCACGAGGGCGTGCTCACTCCGCGGCTCGAAAATCCCCCAGCACCGCCGCCAGCGACCTTCTCGCGTACCCCACGCCGACCGGATTCGTCTCCACGTAGTATGGAATAAAAATCACCGCCTGCGCCAGCGCGTGGCCACGACCGCGCGCCCACGTGGCGTCGTCCACGCCCAGTGTTTCGCGAAAGGCGGCGCGGCTTTCGCCTGCGAACAGCGCCCACGCAATCATCAAGTCCGGGGCGGGATCGCCGACGCCGAGACCGCCGAAGTCGATGACGGCACTCAGGCGATCCTGTTCAAAGAGCAGATTGCCGGGCAGCAGGTCGCCGTGGAACCAGATGGGCGCGTGATTCCAATCCGGTGCGGCTAGGGCGTTTTCCCAAGCGGCGAGCGCGGTGCCGACTTCGCGGTCGTCGAGCAAATTCAGGTTGCGCAGGGCGGCGATGTTTTCGCGTACGGCGTCATCGCGCGGGGCGAGGGGGACGCCGCGCAGGCCGTGTTCCGCGGCGAGCGGCCCGCCGGTGGTGTCGATTTGCTGGAGGGCGAGGAGAAAGTGAGCCAGATCGAGCGCGGCCCGTCGCGGATCGGTGATTTGGTCGAGCGTGCGGTTTTGGCCGCTCAGCCAGCGGTAGATCGACCAGCGGTAGGGGTAGCCATGAGCAGGGTCACCCAGGGCAAGGGGCTGGGGAATGGTGAGCGGCAGGTGGGGCGCCAGCCGCGGCATCCATCTGTGCTCTTTCTCGACCTGGTCGACGGCCCAGTGGATGCGCGGCAGCCGCACGCTCAGCTCGTCGCCGAGGCGGTAGATGGCGTTGTCGGTGCCAGCGGAGTTGACGGGTTGCAGGGGAAGCTCGCCCCACTGCGGAAATTGCGCCGCGAGCAAGCGGCGCACGAGCGACGGGTCGGTGTCGACTTCGTCGGCGTGCATTTTGAGGCTGGGCATGGATGTTTGCTGGAAGCCCTATCGGAGACTTTGTATCAACGAGCCGAGCCGGTCGAGTGCATTGCACGGCGCGAAGCCAGGCGGCAAACAAGCTATCGCCTGCGCCGTGTGGTGCATTCGCGATCCAACCGGCTCAGTTGGTCGGATCATGAGTGCAATGCACGGTCGGCTGCCCGGCGGGGCGTGCCATCACGCCTGTGACCGTGCAGCGCACTCGGCTATCTTTCGGGAGGGGGGTCACTTCGCCACCGACGCGTCCCACCATTCGTAGAGCACATCGGGGCAGCCCTCCTCGTTACTGGAACCGTCGCCGAAGCGAATGGCTTGGAAGCCGTGGCGTTCGTAGAAGCGGCGCGCGCCGTGATTTTCCTGGAAGGTGTAGAGCCGAATTGGCGACCCCAGCTCGGTCTTTGCCCGCGCAACCAGCGCCGAGCCGAGGCCCTGGCCGACGGCGCTCGGCAGCAGGTAGAGCTGGTCGAGCCAGCCGGTGCGCTCGCCCGTTTCGCTGTCGACTTGTTCCATCAGCGCCATAAAGCCGACGACTTCGCCGTCTCGCTCGGCAACCGTGATCCGCGTGTGGGGGAGCATCGCGTCCCACACCCATGGATACACAGTATCGTCCGGGTGGGCAATCGGCGCGTAGGGTAAGAATGTTTTGCGCGAGGCGAGATAGAGATCGGCAATGGCGGGGGCGTCGGCGGGGGTGGCGGGGCGAAAGGTCACGGGAATGGTGAATGGTGAATGGACGGAGTTGATGTTGTTTGAGGGAAGTTTACGATAGATTGGTGGGAGGCGGTAATTTGCTGCATCCACGACAGCGTTTCTTTCCGGAGAAATTGATACAAAACTGTAACATAACAAGAGTAGACTTTTCACAGACTTGTGATATAATGAACAAGCTGTGCCGCGCAGGTGCGTGGTGCGGCAAATTATTTTTATCCAAATGGTTGCCCGGCCAAATCGAGCCGGGTTTTTTGTTGCGACAGATAGACTCTAGGTGCGAGTTCTTACAAAGAGAACGGGTCTGCTGTTGGTAAGCAAGAAAGGACATCGCCCGCGAGGGGATGCCCATCCGGGACCGTTCATTCTGTAGGAGCATGATGACCACTCAATTTTCACAACTGGGTCTGCGCGCTGAAATTGCGCAGACGGTGGCCGATCTCGGCTACGAAACGCCGACGCCAATCCAGGCGGCGACGATCCCGCTGCTGCTGGCCGGGCAGGACGTGCTGGGCCAGGCGCAGACGGGCACGGGCAAGACGGCGGCCTTTTCGCTGCCCATTTTGAACAACCTCGAACCGGGCGCGGGCCACGTGCAGGCGCTCGTCGTCGCGCCGACGCGCGAGCTGGCGACGCAGGTCTCCAGCGCCATGTTTGAGTACGGGCGCGGCGTCAACGCGCGCGTGTTGGCCGTCTACGGCGGGCAGCCCTACGAGCGGCAAATTCGCCGCCTGCGCAAGGGCGTCGACGTGGTGATCGGCACGCCCGGCCGCCTGCTGGACCTGATTCGGCAGCGCCACCTGGACCTGAGCCACGTGCAGACGCTGGTGCTGGACGAGGCGGACGAGATGTTGAGCATGGGCTTTATCGAGGACATCGAGGCCATCCTCGATGCCATCCCCAGCGGGCGCCAGATGGCGCTCTTTTCGGCCACATTGCCGTCGCCGATTCGTCGCCTGGCCGACAAGTACATGAGCGATCCCCAGTCTGTCGCCATCGAGCGGCAGCAGCTCACGGTGCAGGCGATTGAGCAGCGACACTATCTCGTCAACCAGCGCGACAAAACGGCAGCGCTGACGCGTCTCTTTGAAGTCGAGCCGGTGACGCGCTCGATTGTCTTTGCGGCCACGCGTCGCCGCACAGGCGAGCTGGCCGCCGAGCTAACCAACCGCGGCTTCCCCGCCGAGGCGCTCAACGGCGACATGAGCCAGGGCGCGAGAGAGGACGTGCTGCGCCGCTTCCGCAACGATCAGCTCCAGGTGCTCGTCGGCACGGACGTGGCCGCGCGCGGGCTGGACATCGACGGCGTGTCACACGTCTTCAACTACGATTTGCCGCAGGACCCCGAAGTCTACGTTCACCGGATTGGGCGCACGGGGCGGGCGGGCGCCAGCGGCACGGCGCTCACGCTGGTGACGCCGAGCGAGCTGTGGCGGCTGGGCCGCATCGAGGGGTTGATCAAGCAGCAGATTCCGCGGGCCGCGCTGCCCACGCCGGAGGAAATCCACGAGCACCGCGAGCAGAAGCTGCTGGATCGCATGGAAGTGTGGCTGCGACGTGGCCGCTGCCAGCGCGAACGCGAGCTCGTCAACGACCTGGTGGAGGCGGGCCACGAGCCGCTGGAGATTGCGGCGATTGCGCTCAAGATGGCGCGCGCCGAGGAGAAGCAGCGCCCGGTCATGCACGTGGGCGATGTCGAGGAGCGGCGGGGCAAGGGGCGCAGTGCGGGGCGGCGCAACCAGCAGAGCCGCAACGGGCGCAGCAGCAATGGCCGCAGCAGCGGGCGCAACGGCTCATCCAACGGCAGCAGCTCGCACGAGGAGGGCATGGTGCGGCTGATGCTGAGCGCGGGCAAGGCCGACGGCGTGCGCGTGGCGGATATCGTCGGCACGCTGGCGCAGCAGGCGGACATCCCCGGCAAGACGCTGGGCAAAATTCGCATCCAGGCCAAGGAAACGGCGGTCGACGTGCCCGAGCAGTATGTTGAACAGGTGATGGCGATTGCGGATAACTACCAGATTCGCCGCCAGAGCGTGGATATTGAGAAGGCGTAGACAATTTAACGCGGAGACGCGGAGGCGCAAAGGGGTTGGTTTGTGGGCTATGTTGCTGGGGCAAGATTTTGTTCCGGGACAGTGATAGTCCTTGCCCAACCAGAACGATTGGCGATGTGCCTCCCTTGTGTCTCTGCGTCTCCGCGTTAAATTCTTCGCCCACGGTAACTATTCAGGGTGTTGACGAAATAAGCGGTCAACGGATTCAAAAGAGTGGATTGAACGGATGACAAGGCTATCTTTCCGCTTTTCGATCATCGAATCGGCCCGATTCAGAACGGAATCCATGAATACGAGCGAATCCGCTCAATCCGCTCCCCCAATCCGCTGACAGCTGAATAGATACCGCCCACGAATAAATAACAAATATAGAGGAGTAACTCTTTTGACTTTTAACGATCTTAACCTCGACCCGCGCATTTTAACTGCCGTCGAGAAGGCGGGCTATCAAACGCCGACGCCGATTCAGGAACAGGCCATCCCCCTCGTGCTTAGCGGGCGCGACGTGCTGGGGCTGGCACAAACGGGCACGGGCAAGACGGCGGCCTTTCTGCTGCCGATTTTGCAGCGCCTCAGCAAGGGGCCGACGCGCCAAACACGCGCCCTGATCATCGCGCCGACGCGCGAGCTGGCCGAGCAGACGCATCAGGCCGCCCTCGATTTTAGCACGCGCCTCAAGGTGCGCAGCGCCACGATCTACGGCGGCGTTGGCAAGGGGCCGCAGATTAGCGCCATGCGCCGCGGCACGGAAATCATCGTCGCCTGCCCCGGTCGGCTGCTTGACCACCTCAACGAGGGCAGCATCGACCTGCGCCACGTCGAGGTGCTGGTGCTGGACGAGGCGGACCGCATGTGCGACATGGGCTTTCTGCCCGACATTCGCCGCATCCTCAAGCACCTGCCCAAGGAGCGGCAGACGCTTTTCTTTTCGGCCACGATGCCGGACGACATTCGCACGCTCTCGAGCGAAATTCTGGACAACCCCGAGACGGTGCAGATCGGCATGATCGCGCCCGCCAAGACGGTGTCGCACGCCTTTTATCCCGTGCCGGACGCCAAGAAGAAGTCGCTGCTCATGTCGCTGATGGGCAAAATTAGCCGCGAGCAGGAAGAGGGCGAGCGGATGCTCGTCTTTACGCGCACCAAACATCGCGCGCGCAATCTGGCTCGCGATTTGGAGAAGCAGAACTACCGGGCGACGGCGCTGCAGGGCAATATGTCCCAAAATGCTCGCCAGCGCGCCATCGATGGCTTCCGCGACGGGCGTTACGACGTGCTGGTGGCGACGGACATCGCCGCGCGCGGCATCGACGTTTCGGAGATCTCGCACGTGATCAACTTCGACATCCCGGACACGGTCGACGCCTACACCCACCGCATTGGCCGCACCGGCCGCGCCAAGCAGACGGGCGAAGCCTTTACGCTGGTTGTGCCCGGCGACGCCGACATGGTGCGCGACATCGAGCGCACGCTCAAGATGCAGATCGAGCGGCGCGAGCTGGCCGGCTTTGACTACGATGGGTTTAACCCCGAATCACAGTTTGTACAGAAGTCGAGTCAGAACGGCAGCGGCGGCAACCGCAATGGGTCGTCGCCTTCACGTCGCAATGGATCACGCGGCGGGTCGCGCAATGGCTCGCGCCCGTCCGGCGGCCAGCGTCGACGGCGGCGACCGTCGAACCGCAGCCGGCAGTCGGCGGGGGCGTCGGGGTAGGATATGTGATGTTGGTTGGATCGAGAGTGCAATGCACGGCGTGGGCGTTGGCTGGGATGCAATCTATTCGGACGCCGTGCAGCGCACTCGACCAGCTCGCCGCGAGTGCATTGCACGGCGTCCACCAAGACTACAGACGAATCACTGCCCACGCCGTGCGCTGCACTCATAACCCAATCAAGACAGCCCCACGACCACTTTTTCAAGCAGCCTTCCGCACCGGCTCCTTTGGCGACGACCCATCCGCATCGTTCACCCGCGCCCCCTCCGGCGCAGGCACACGACCCGCCAGCAGCGGGTCATCCGTCTCTCGCATCCACGCTTCGAGGCGCGCGCGCAGGTCGGCCAGCACTTCAGCGTAATCGGAGTCAACCGCCAGATTGTTCGATTCGTTGGGATCGAAGACGAGGTCGTAGAGCTGCTCCGTGTCGGGCTTGCGCTGCCGCCAGCCGTGGTCAAGCCACAGCTGCTTGCTGGGGCTGTCGTCGCAGTTGGGCAGCACGGGGCCGTCGCGCTCGCTCCCGTCAAGATTAGGCCAGCGGCGGATGTACTTCCAGCGCTGCGTGCGCACCGCCCGCTTGGGCTCATACGCGGCATGATACGTCACCTCCGCAAAAATCGCGTCGTTGATCTCCTCCGCCTCCCCCCGCAGCAGCGGCATCGTCGATTGGCCCTGCGCCCACGCCGGGCGCGCCACCCCCACCAGCTCGCACAGCGTCGGCAGCACATCGATCTGCGAGACCATTCCATCCACCACCTGCCCTGCTTCCAATCCCGGCCCGCGCAGCATCAGCATTACGCCGATGCCGTGATCGGTGAGGCTGCACTTCATCCCCGGAAAGGCCAGCCCGTGATCGGTTGTAATCAGCACGATGGTATTTTCGGCCAGCCCGGCTTCGCCGAGCGCGTGGAGAATGAGGCCGATGCCGTCGTCAAGCTGACGGGCCATGGCGTGGTAGGCGGCCATGTCGCGGCGGACGGCGGGCGTGTCCGGCAGGGGCGCGGGCGGGAGGATGTAGCGCGCGTCCTCGGCGGCGCTCGGTTCGGGGAATTCGCGGTGCGTCTCGAAAAAGCCCGCTTCGAGGTAGAAGGGTGCGTCGCCATCGTGTTGACTGGCGTAACTGGCGAGCCACTGCGCCGCCGCGGGCGCGATGTGTTCGGCGCGTCGGCTCTCCGTGTCGAGCACCTCGCTGTAGCCGACCGTGCTCGCCTCCTTCGCCACATGTTGAATGCCGGCCTGTGCCGTGTGATAGCCCGTGCGCTTGAGCACGTTAGCAAGGTGCTGGTCATAATTGTTGAGCGACCAGCCGCGGTGGGCCAGCCCCGTCATGCCCGCGCTGTGGGCGGCCTGGCCGGTGAGCAACGCGGCGCGCGAGGGCGAGCAGGTGGGTGCGGCGCAAAAGGCGCGCCGAAAGAGGACGCCGGATTCGGCGAAGCGCTGAAGGTTGGGCGTCTCGACGGCGTGGCCGTGAGGGCTGGACGTAGCGGCCGGTGTCGTGCGAGTTGAGGTAGAGAATGTTGGGTGGCATGGGATCACTCGGATGATGGAACGCGGATTGGGCGGATCGGGCGGATTTTTGCGGATTTTTATCCATCTTCATCTACCTAATCCGCCCAATCCGCGTTCTATTCTTTAATTGACAGGTGACCGAAATCTTTTTATGCTGCGCACAAGCAGATTGTAATCTATCCACCGGAGGAGGTCAACGCCATGAATGAGGTCGACAACGCTTTGCAGCAGGCAAACCAAACGCTGAAGAAGCTGGGGCTGGAGGTGCGCCGCTTTGACATCGAACACGCGAGCGACGACGATTGGGTGGCGCTGCAGGCGCTGCGCGACCGCCGCCGCGCTGAGTTCTCGCCGGACGATCCACCCTACCCCCTGGAGCACTTACAGCAAAATCTGCGCACCATTCCCGCTTTTGTCGATTACGACCTCTGGCTCATCTGGCGACCCATCTACGAATCCGAGCCGGAGGCGGTGGCGAGCGTGAACACGCAAATTGTCCACACGGAGAGCAATCAAAATTTGATGGAGTTCAACGCGTACGTCGTCGACGAGTGGCGACGCAAGGGCATTGCGCGGGCGCTGCTGCCGCTCATCGTGGCGCAGGCCGAGCAGCATCAGCGTGACTCGTTCATTGTCGACACGTTTGATCACGTGCCGTCGGGCGAGCAATTTATGCAGCGGCTGGGCGCGCAGCGTGGCCTCACCTTCCGCACCAGCCAGGTAGCGGCGGCGGAGATTGATCGCGAGTTGATGCAGCAGTGGCAGGGGCAGGTCGACGGCGAGGGGCTGGAGTTTGGGCTGTGGGATGGGGCTTACCCGGAGGCGGAGTTGGCAGCCATTGCCGCGCTCAAGGAGACGATGAACACGCAGCCGTTTGAGGCGTTGGAGGTCGAGGACGAGAAAGTCACGCCGGAGCGACTGCGGCAAATCGATGAGATGCTGACCAAGCGCGGCAACAGGCGCTGGACGACCTGGGTGCGCAGTGCCGAGACCGGCGAATACGCTGGCTACAGCGACGTTTACTGGCAGCCGGGCGAGCCGCACCTCGCGCACCAGGGTGATACGGCCGTCGTGCCCAGCTACCGACGGCGCGGGCTGGGTCGCTGGCTCAAGGGGCGCATGGCCGAGCAGCTGCTGGCGGACAAGCCGGAGGTCGAGTTTATCCGCACGGGCAATGCGCAGTCCAACGAGGGGATGCTGAAGATCAACCACGAGATGGGCTTTCGCGATTACAAGGTGCATGTGGTTTGGCAGCTGCCGCTGTCCAAGGTGAAGGCGTATGTGGCGGGGACGGAATGATTGACAGGCCAAATTCTTGCGCGATTCGCCATCGTGCGGGATGATACTTGAGCCATGCGCGAAGCGGAGAATCCGACGCGCTCACCCCCAAGGAGCTTTGTATGCAAACATTTTTGTCGCGCCTGCTGATGGCCACGGCGCTGAGCGTAGCGCTGGCGCTGGCGGGCTGTGGACTGCCGGCAACCTCGGACGCAGCCGACGCCGAAGTCGTCACCAGCGATGTCGACGCGACGGTGCAGGCGGCCGTGCAGGCCACGGTCAACGCCACGCTGATCGAAGAAGCGGTTCGACAGACCGTCGAGGCCAGCGGTGTCGAGGCGGATGCGGACAACGCCGAGAGGTCGAACGAACAGCCCACTGAAGAGGCGACCGAAGAGCCAACTGAAGAATCAGCCGAAGAAGCTGTCGAAGCGGTCACCATTGAAGACGATACGGCGAGCGATGTTGATCAATCACCCGTGGCGGGTGGCGAGTTCAACGCACTCTTTCCCCAAGTCGCCGCCCCGCTCGATTTGGTCTACACCCAAGAGCGGGAAGGCTTCGCCCAGGCCGAGCTAAGCGACGACGGCGAGGAAGTCGCCACGCTTTCCGTTTCGGATACGAATACCAACCCCAGCGCCCGCGACAAATTCGACGGCAGCGACATCGAAATCGCTGGCTATCCGGCAGCGGCAGTCGGCAGCCAGGGCACGGCGATTCTGATCGACAATCGCTTCCAGATTCAGGTGCGCTCGCGCGTCGATTCGTTTACCGAGGACGACCGCAGCGAGTGGCTCAGCCGCTTTGATCTCGCAGGCATTGCGGGCTTGCGGTAGAAACGGCAACCCGGCAGAAGCCAGCTTTTTATGAAGCCGCAGAAATTATTTTGGTAACACGAGACGGCGGAATATGTCATTCTCGCCGGGTACTCCCTGGGTGCGCAATGGCGTCAAGGCAATTCCAGGAAATTAACTATACCGGGGTAAGCCATGTTGGATGTGCGACGCACCTCAGAAGGTGCGACGCACGGTCGACTCTCTCTCTGGTGCGGCCAACACAGCCTACGGTGCGTTGCACTTTCCCAAGTGCGACGCACCTCCATCACAATCAGCCGTGGTATATTTACAATCTTGGATTAGCCTAAGTTAGGGCGTTCTCGTTTCATGCTCCGCGTGGCAACCTGATTGCTTAACTTAACGCCATTGCGCGCAGGCGGGAATCCGTGAATCAGGTATCCGAGTTCTCGGCTAATTTTCATCGTTGATGGTTGTACCAAGCATGGATTCTTGCCTTCGCAGGAATGACAAGTTGCGCCTTCTCGCATCATCAAAGTGATTTCTGACCCTTTGTGAAGAAGACCAACTTCTGGGTCACACGACTACACTGTGTAGAACCCTTGGGCCATCTCTACCTACCAAACTTCACCGCGCTCCGTGCGCGTAAGGAACTATTATGAGTAAATCAATCGTCCAGGAGATCAACGACCTGCCCGAACGCAACGTCACCGTGCGCGTGCTCAACTCGCTCGATACGTTCGCGCCCGGCAAGTGGGAAAACATTACGGACTGGGATACGATGGTGCAAAGCGTCACGCGGGAGACCGACGCCGCGCTGATTGCGTCGGTGACGAAGCGCGCCGAGGAGCTGTACAGCGAGCGCGGCCAGCGCTACCAGCGGGCGATGATGCTCTACCGCACCGTTGACCGAACGGATAAGGCGCTGGCGACGGCTGCCCTGGCCAACAAAGTCGGCGAGCGCATCGGCTTTCTCTCGTTTCTACAGCGCCTCACGCCTAAGGCCGACCGCGCGCAGACCATCGACTTCAGCCTGAAGCTGGTCGTGGAGCTGCTGGCTTTCTGCGCCGTCAACGGCATCCCCGGCGACAGCATCAAGGATTTTGTGCGCGCGCTCAACGCCTATACCGACGACGCGGGGATGCGCATGGCGGCGCTCGTCACGCTGGACGGCATCATCCCGCTGGGGCCAGATGTGGCTCGCTTGGCGCTGGACGCGCTGGATAAAACATCGCCCGACGAGCTAAACAAGAACCAGACTTACACCAGCATCCGCGACGAAATCCCCGGCAGCACCGACCAGGAACGGCTCAACTTTATCCAGGAGAGCCTGGGCGAGACGCAGGGCTGGATCAGCGGCTTTGTCGACAAGCACGACCTGACGGCGGAGAAGGCGCTCCAAAACGTGCGTCGCTTTGTGGACGTCTCCGATGATCGGCTCGACTACCTGGGCGCGTTCTTCGACATGACCACCGACTACTACACCCACACGGGCACACAATCCGTCGCGCGCAGCCTGATCGAACGCTCGGTGAACGAGATTTAGGCCGGCAGCGGTTCATTTACATTAAGGTTCTCTGAGCTTTTGTGGAGTGGGAAGGCAAGGCTCGACCGACGGTGCGTCGCACTTTCCGAAGATAGTGCTGGCGAACTTGCTCGTTGCACTCCACAATTCCTCAGAAAACCACAGTCAATAAGGGGGCTGGCGTCTTTGGATGCTGGCCCCCTTTTGCTTAACGCCATCTCCAAAAACCTTTCCTCTCCATACGTTGTAACCTTTGAGCAAACAACAAAAAAGGTTTGTATGCCTGTCGTACCCTTCTCACCAAAAATCCGTAGCGCCGCAGCCCAGCACGTTTAACCCTACTGACCTATACTCGGCGTAAATCTCTACGCCGTCGCACAGCAGGTCCTCGCTGCACCTCCACCGCTCTCCTTCGACCTTTCACCGTAAACAGAGATTACAAAGTCCCCCATCCCTGTTGGCTGGCGTCTCGGCTTTACCGGGCGCTTGTCAATGCTTACGCGGTGCAATCTCGCATCCGTGCCTTGACGCGCGCCCTGTCGCGGGCTGCCCTTTTTACCCTGAGTGTGTTCAACCGGATCGTCCTGCTCTGGGATGACCGACACGTGAGGAGCAACATCCATGAAGTTTCAACAGACAGGTCGTTTTCGCTGGATTGGGCCGGTGACCCGACGGCGGGGCGGCATCATCCTCCTGCTGTGCCTGATTCTCGCCGCGGCCAGCGTTCTCTTTCAACGCACGATTCTGGCGCAGGAAGATGGCGACGGCAACGTCTTTCTGCCGCTTGTGAGCAGCAGCGGCGAGGGCGACAGCCCCGCCCCGCAGACGCCGGCAGCGCCCCAAACGCCGGGCGCACCCGGCCCCCAAGAGCCGACGCTCGATAACGTCACCGTTGGCGTGCGGCAGGTGGGCGAGCAGCGCTATCTCGTCGCGGGGGCCAGGAGCGGCTACCCAGGGCTGGCGCTGTACACCTATGCCAACGACGATGAAAGCACGTCGAAGAGCCTCTGCACCGCGGAATGCACCACCGCGTGGCCCCCGCTGACCGTCTCCTCGGCGGAGGCGCTGATCGGCGCGACGGAACTCTCCGCCGCGCTGGGAACCGTACAGCGCGAGGACGGCACGCTCCAGGTTACCTACGCGGGCTGGCCGCTCTACCGCTACGCCGGCGATCTCAAGGCGGGCGACGCCAACGGCGAGGGCATCGAGGGGCTGTGGTGGCGCAGCGAGGCGCTTGCCTACAGCAATCAATCCGACGGCGAGCTGCCCACGGAAAATCTGCTCTCCCTCTCTGCCGTCACCGTTTTGAGCGATTTTGCCGAGGCCAACACCATCGCCGTCAACCAGCCCAGCCGCGACGAGTGGCACACGGTGGCGCTGCAGCAAACGTATACTCGCCCCGTTATCGTTATGCAGCCGCTGTCGTCGCGCGGTCGCCATCCCGTTACGATTCGAGTGCGCAACGTAACGAGCGACAGCTTTGACTTTAAGATTGACGAGTGGCCCTACCTGGACGGCTGGCACACGGATGAGACGATCCACTATCTGGCGGTGGAGGCAGGAAGCCACGCGCTGCCGGGTGGGAGCGGAGTCATTCAAGCGGGCACGGCGCGCATCGACCACCGCTTTACGACGGTTGATTTTGCGGAACCCTTTGCCAACCCGCCCGTCGTCTTTTCGCAGATCGAGAGCGTGCGCGATGAAGAGCCAGCGACGACGCGCCAGCGCGGCGTTACGGCTGGTCAATTTGAGCTGCGCCTCTCCGAAGCCGAGGCCAGCGATCGCCCACACGAGATTGAAAGCGTGGGCTACATCGCGGTGACGCCGGGGCAGTTCAACTTCGACGGACAAATTCTAGACGTGGGGATGACGCCCGACCGCGTCACCCACCGCTGGTATCCCATCACCTTTAGCGCCGCCTACCAAGGTGCGGCCTTCCTCGCGGCGATGCAGACGGCGGACGGCGGCAATCCGGCGGGGCTGCGCTACAACAACTTTGGGGAGAGCGGGGTGGAGGTCTTTGTCGAAGAGGAGCAGTCGCTCGACGATGAAATCTCGCACACGACAGAAGTGGTGGGCTATCTGGTGGTCGGGCGCACGGTCGGCGCGGCCCCCACGGTGACGCCGCCGCCGCCCACGCCCACGCTGCCGCCCACGATCACGCCCGTGGCCACGCCGACCAATCAGCCCAATCCGACCCCCACGCCCGTTGCCAACCCGGAGGAGGCGACGCTTCAGATCATGGATGCGCGGCGCGTTCGCAACGTCTATGAAACGGGTGGTGAGGAAACAGAGGGTGACCGTGCCCAAATCAGAATTCGCCGCTCGACGAGCGGCCAGGCGGCCACGGTAAACTTCGCGCTATTGGGCGCGGAGAATCCAAACAAAGGCTCAGCATCTGCGGATGACTATATTATCCGCAACGGGGACGACGAGATCATCGACGGACGGCTGGCCTTTGCCGCTGGCGAATCCGTGCAGACGCTCACCGTGGAAGCCGTGGCCGACGAGCGGATCGAGGTTCCCGAAGCGCTGCGCATCCAGCTTCAGGCGGGGCCGGGCTTTACCGTCCTGCCCAACGTCGGCGAGACGACCGTCCTGCTAAGCGACGGCGAAGCTGGCGTCACCACGGGCAGCCGGCTCTTCGTCGCGCAGATGACGGCCGCGCCGGGGACGGATTCCGGGGCAACGGGGCTGGCTACCGTACAGCTTTCCAACGACAACAGCTACGGGCTCTTTGGCATCAACTTCAGTGGACTCAGCAGCCTTCAGACCTCCGGCCACTTTTTTGCTGGAGACCCGATTTCTGGCTCGATTGTCTACAGCTTTCGCGGCGGGCAGCTGGCGGATCAGATGTGGGAGATTGCCGCGGCCGGACCAAGCGTGACAGACCAGGCCATGCTGGATTCGCTCTTGGGCGGCAAGCTTTACGTCAACGTGGCGTCCGCTGAGCACCCAGATGGCGAACTCTACGGCACGCTGCGTCTTGCCCAGGGCACGCCCGACACACAACCCCCGCCCCCGCCCGATCCCATCGAGCCGCTGACGGGCGATGCGCTGGAGCGCGACATCGCCCTCTTCCTGCAGCAGGCCACCTTTGGCCCCACCGTCGAAAGCGTGGCCGATATGCAGGCGCGCGTCGAGCGCCACAGCGGCGATCACGTCAAGGCTTATGCCGAGTGGATCGACGAGCAGATGGCGATGCAGGGGCCCTCGATTGCACAGTTTATGGACGCCAATTTGCAGCTTCAGCTGGTCAACACCAACGGCGACCTCGCGCCGCTGGCGACGCGCTCCTCGTGGAGCTTCTACCCGGCCTGGTACACACAGGCCGTCTACGCCAAGGCGCAGCTGCGGGAGCGCACGGCCTTTGCCCTGAGCGAAATCTTTGTCGTCTCCCACAATGATCCGTATCTCTTCGAGAACCCCTGGGCCACGGCGGGCTACTACGACATGCTCAAGGAGAACGCCTTTGCGCCCTATGAGACGCTGCTGACGGACGTCTCTACACACCCGGCCATGGGCTGGTATCTTTCGCACCTCAAGAATCAAGCCGAACAGCGGGACGCAGCGGGAGAGGTCATTTCCTCGCCGGACGAAAACTACGCGCGCGAGGTGATGCAGCTCTTCTCGATTGGCTTGGTGATGCAGCACCGAGATGGTTCGTTTATCATCGGCGCGGACGGCCTGCCCCTGCGCACCTACGACCAGGAGGACATCACCGAGCTGGCGCGTGCCTTCACCGGTTGGTCCTACAGCGTGCAAAGGGAGGGCGACACGCTGGAGACCGTCGAAAACGACGATTTCTTCTACCGGCCCGGGCGCATTCGCGACCAACCGCGAAAGTATCTCCAGCCGTCGCTGGCGGAGCCGCTCAAGGGCTTTGAGGACAACGGCCTGCCGCAGAATGACCGCAACTACGAGCGCTACCACGACAACGGCGAGAAGCAGTGGCTGGGCCAAACCATCCCCGCCGGGCAGACGGCCGAGCAGGAGATGGCGCAGGTGATGCGCGTGCTGAGCGAGCACCCCAATACCGCGCCCTTTATCAGCTATCGGCTGATCCAGCGCTTTGTGATGTCCAATCCGTCGCCCGGCTACATCTACCGCACGGCCAGCGTCTTTGAGGAGAGCAACGGCAATTTAGGCGCGGTCGTCAAGGCCATTCTGTTGGACCCGGAAGCGCGCAATCCAAGCGCCGCCTCGCAGCTGGGGAACGGCAAAGTCAAAGAGCCGGTGATCCAGATGGTGGCGCTGATGCGGCTGCTGAGGGCGCAATCCGACGCGCCGCCGCCCTACGATTTGGCGGCGCTCCAGACCTACGGCTACACGCCCGCCGACGTGCAGCGCCTGGAATCCGATGCCTCGCTGCTCTACCTGACGGGCTGCCTGCCGCGCTGCGACTACGGCATCGACCAGCCGCCGCTCGGTGCGCCGACGGTCTTCAACTGGTTCCTGCCCACGTATGCCCCAGCCGGCCCCGTCGCCGATGCCGGGCTTGTGGGGCCGGAGCTTCAGCTAACGGATGAGAGCAACACGATTGGACGCTACAACGCCATCTACGAGTTTGTGCTGTCGAACAAGGGGCTGCGCGGCATCCGCTACCGGCAAGACGAGCCGCAGACGCGCATCCTTTACGCACAGCCGACGTGGCTGCTGGATGCTTACTTGGCGGTGATGGACTCGAACAAGGATGGTCAACTGACGCCGGACGACGCCAGCTATGCCGACGCCGCCCAGGTGCGCGCCGCCAGCGCCGCGCTGGTCGATCGGGCGGATGATTACCTGTGCGCTGGTCGGCTCCAGGCTGGGGCCACGGGCAACGCGGAGAGCGACCCGCGCGAGATCATTATCACGGGGGTGGTGGATTCCGTGGCGAACTGGGACGGCGGCTCGCCGGAGTACGCGGTTCAGGCGCGGGATGCGCGCCTGCAGGAGACGCTCTTCCTGGTGGCGTCCGCCCCGCAGTGTTCGTTTACGGAATAAGGAACGGTGGTCGTTAATCACTCAAGGCTCGTGGACGTTCACCGCTGGTGGCTGAAACCCATCAGCATGCTTGGGGAAACCGGCTGAAGCCAGTTGGGTATTTGTTGGGCTATCAACGGATTCAGGAACGGATTGAACGGATTTAGGGCTATCAGTCCGTTCTGTAATTTGCTGAATAGTCCTGTGGATTTGAAGCGGATTGGTTGACTAAACCATCCGTTCAATCCGCTCTCAAAAATCCGTTGACAGCTTGGGCGCAAAATGCCCCACACAGTGCCGCCACCGCTGACGGCTGAAGCCCGCCAGCTGTGCGGGCGAAAACCGGCTGAAGCCGGTTGGCTATCGTCCCTTGGTTATCTTTAGAGGAGCAAAATTATGTCAGACAACAATATCACGCGACGGAATTTCTTGCGCCAGGCGGCCTGTGCCGCGCTGGGCGCGACGGCTATGGTCAACACGCTGGCGGCGCTGCGGCTCACCTCGGCGGCGATTGCCCAGGGCAGCAACCTCGGCGACTACAAGGCGCTCGTCTGCATCTTTCTAAACGGCGGCAACGACTCGAACAACCTGCTCGTGCCGATGGGCGCAGGGGGTGGCAATTCCCTGCGCGCCGATTACGAAACCGGCCGCGATGTGCTGGCGCTCGGCAACGATACGCTGCACGGGCTGACGCTGCCGCCCAGCGCCAGCAATGCGTTTAAGAAACACTACGGCGGCTCATCATCGCCGCTGGGCGTTCACCCAGATGCGCCCGGCATTGCCAACCTCTTTAACAGCGGCGACTTGGCCTTTGTCTGCAACGTGGGCACGCTGGCCTATCCCATCCCCACGCGGCTGGATTTGCTCGAAGGACGAGTCCCCGTGCCGCTGGACCTCTTTTCCCACTCGGATCAGCAGACGCAGTGGCAGACCTCCGTTCCCGACAACTTGTCCAACACCGGCTGGGGCGGGCGCGTGGCCGATCTGCTGGATGCGGGCTACAACGGCGACGGCTCCAAAGTCTCGATGTCGATTTCGCTATCGGGCGTCAACACCTTTCAGCGGGGGCTCAATCCGGAGACGAACGCATTTGCGATCGGCTCATCCGGAACCGTCCCGCTCTCCGGCTTTGGCTCGCCAACCGATCCCTACGGCAAAGCGTACCACCCCGGCGCCAGCTTTGACGAGCCGAACTACCAGGACAGGCGCGAGGGTCACCGGCTCAAAGCGCTGGAACAGCTTGTAAAGCTGACCAGCGAGAATCTGCTCGAAGACGCCCACGCCAGCAAAATTGTCAGCGCGCGCGGCGTGAGCGAGTCCGTCGATGCCGCGGTGGCGGCGGCGGTGAGCACGGGGGTAAATTTTGACCAAATTTTTGCGGGAACCGTGGACGAGGACGGCGGCGGCAACCTGCTGGCCGACCAGATGAAGATGGTCGCGCAGCTGATTGTGGGGCGCGAGGCGCTGGGCAACAGCCGCCAGATTTTCTTTGTCAACGTAGCGGGCTACGACATCCACCGCAGCCACATGGCCTCGCACGCCATGTTGATGAACGAGCTCTCCACCGTGCTGACGGCCTTCCGCGATGCGCTGGTGGCCGCGGGCGACTGGGACAAGGTGGTGGCCTACACCGCCTCGGATTTCAGCCGCACCCTCACCGCCAACGGCGCCGACGCCGATGCGGGCACGGACCACGCCTGGGGCGGGCACGCGATGGTGCTGGGTGGGCCGGTCAAGGGCGGCAATCTCTATGGCCATTTCCCCTCGCTCAAGACGGGCGACCACCCCGAATCGATCGACGCCCAGCGCGAGCGCGGTCGCTGGATTCCGTCGACCTCGGTCGATCAGTATTCCGCGGTCATGGCCAAGTGGTTTGGCGTGGACAGCAACTCGATGGAGATCATCTTCCCCAACATCAACCGCTTCGACGACCCGTTTAGCGTCGCCGCCGCGAACTTGCGCTTCTTGCAGGGCGTGTAGGAAAGTAGACGGACGCAGTAAGTGCAAAGGGGCGAGCCAGCAGCTCGCCCCTTTGCACTTACTGCGATTTTGCCTTTCCCCGTAGCGCACGAATAATCTGCCAATCCGTCTTTGGAAACGGTAGCGCATCCAACTCATCCAGCCCCAGCCAACGCCAGTCTGCGCAGCCAATGGCCTGGGGCTCGCCGCCAAGCCAGCGCGCGTGCAGCGGATGCAGCGTGATGCGGAAGTGGGTGTAGGCGTGGGCAATCGCCAGCGGTTTTCCGTTTAACTGCAGCGAATTCACCACCTCGATCTCAATTCCCAACTCCTCCCCGATTTCCCGCCGCAGTGCCTCGGCGTGGCTCGCATCGCCCGGCTCGACTTTGCCGCCGGGGAACTCCCACAGGCCACCGAGCATCTTGTCCTGCGGGCGCTGCGCCACCAGCAGCGGCGACGCAAAGGGCTCGCCCCGCCAGATCACGCCGGCGACGACGTCGTAGTGGGGCGTCGATTTTTTGGGCGGCAGCACGGGGCGCTCGTGCTGCGTGCCGCGGCTGGCGGCGAGGCAGCGCTCGTTGATCGGGCAGATCAGACAGCGCGGGTTGGTCGGCGTACAGAGGCGGTTGCCCAACTCCATCAGCGCCTCGTTGAACGCGCCCGCTTCCCCTTCCGGTGCAGCCTCGACCAGCTCCCTCGCCAGCGACCACAGCGCCTTCAGCGTTGCCCGCTCGTCGATGGGTTCGGCAATGTCCGCCACGCGGCTCAGCACCCGCTTCACGTTGCCGTCCAGAATCGGCTCGGCCTGCCCAAAGGCCATGCTCAAAATCGCGCCGACGGTATACTCGCCGATGCCGGGCAGCGCCAGCAGCGCCTTGCGCTCGGATGGAATCACCCCGCCGTGCTGCGCGACGACAATTTGCGCGGCGCGGTGCAGGTTGCGCGCGCGGGCGTAGTAGCCCATCCCCTCCCACAGCTTGAGCACCGCCTGCTGGTCGGCAGCGGCCAGCGCCTCGACCGTCGGAAAGGCCGCCAGCCAGCGCACAAAGTAGCCGACGACCGTCTCCAGCCGCGTCTGCTGCGCCATAATTTCGCTGACCCAGACGCGGTAGGCATCGCGCTGACCGGCGGGCTGGTCGCGCCAGGGCAGGTCGCGCGCGTGGTCGGCGTGCCAATCCACGAGGGCGCGGGTGATCGATGAAGAATTCATAACAAACTTTCGGACATTAATCCACGAAGGACACGAAGAGCACGAAGAAAGAACGTCAACGAACAAACCTTCGTGCTCTTCGTGTCCTTCGTGGATCGCATGTTTCTTACAGCGGCCAGAAGATCAGCAGCAGCGGCACGGCCGTGATCACCACCAGCACTTCGATGGCGAGGCCCATGCGCCAGTAGTCGCCAAATTTGTAGCCGCCGGGGCCCATGACGAGCGTATTGGACTGGTGGCCAATGGGCGTGAGAAAGTCGCAGGAGACGCCGATGGCGGTGGCGAGCAGGAAGGGGTCGGGCGAGGCGCCGAGGCCGTTGGCGACGCTGATGGCGATGGGGGCCATGAGCACGGCGGCGGCGGCGTTGTTGATCAGCGGCGTCAGAATCATAGCGCCTATCAGGATGATGGTGAGCGCGAGGGCGGGCGAGGATTGGCCGGCAACGGCCACGAACTGCGCCGCCAGCCAGTCCGTGCCGCCGGTGCGCTCCAGCGCATCCGCCACGGGCAGCATAGCGCCCAGCAGCACCAAAATCGGCCATTCGATGCTCTGGTAGGCGTCGCGCAGCGTAATCGCGCCGACCAGCACCATCAGCACCGCCGCCGCCACAATCGGAATCTGAATCGGCAGCAGCCCCATGGTGGCGATGGTAATGGCGGCGGCAAAGATGCCGACCACCAGAATCATGCGCCGGCGCTGGCCCAGCCGCAAGCCGCGCTCGGCCAGCGGCAGGCAGCCCAGCAACCCGAGCACATCCGCCACGGCCTCGCGGCGCATCTGGAGCAGCAGCACGTCGCCGCGATAAAATTGCACGTCGGCCAGCCGCGCACGCAGGCGCTCGCCCGCGCGCGCCACGGCCAGCAGGTTGACGTTGTAGCGACCGCGCAGATCGAAGCTGCGCACCGTCTGCCCGATCAGCGGCGAATTGGCGATCACCACGGCCTCCACCAGGTTCACCTCCTCCGAGCGCAGCATCGCCTCGGTGATGGCCTCGTCCACCAGTTCGAACTCGGTGGCGTCGATCAGCTCCTGGAGGCTTTGCGGATCCGCCTGCACGATCAGCACGTCCCCCGCGCGCACGACGGTGATGCTGGAGGGGATCAGCAGGCGGCGCTCGTTGCGCACCAGCCCGGCAATCACGATATCGTTCTGGTTGATTGCGGGCAGGTCGCGCAGGAAGCGGCCCAGGAAACGGGAATCGTCCGGCACGCGCAATTCGGTGCTGTAGGCGTTGATGCGAAAGAGCTCCTCGCGCGAGGATTGGCCCGTGCGCTGCGGAATCAAGCGCCAGCCAATCAGCGCCATGTAGAGAATGCCCGCCAGCGCCACGCCCGCCCCCGCCGGCAGAAAATCAAACATGCGGAAGGGCTCGCCCAGCGCCTCCTGGCGATAGGTGGAGATGATGATGTTGGGCGGCGTGCCGATCAGCGTCATCATGCCGCCGAGCAGCGAGCCGTAGGCCAGCGGCATTAGCAGCAGCGAAGGCGAGTTGCCGTGTTTGCGCGCCATCTGAATGGCGACGGGCATCAACAGCGCGACGGCGGCCACGTTGTTCATGAGCGCCGAGCAGATGGCCGTCAGCCCCGTGAGCGCGGCAATCTGAAGCGCCGGCCCACCCCCCACGCGCAACATCTGCCGCGCGACGATGTCCACCACGCCGGAGTTGATCAGCGCCTGACTGATCACCAGCACTCCTGCCACGGTGATCACCGCCGGGTGGCCAAAGCCGGAAAACGCCTCATCGCCGGGCAAAATGCCGACGATCACCAGCGTCAGCAGCGCCAGCAGCGCCACAATGTCGTAGCGGATGCGCTCGGTGATAAAGAGAACGAGCGCGACGAGAAGAACGACGACGACAATTAGCTGATCGAATTGTTCAAGCATACATTGGTAAACTCAATAATTTTCAACGCGGAGGGCGCAGAGGCAGAGGCGCGGAGAGCCGCGGAGAAACACATTTCATCATTTCGCTCGCGCAACGATTATTTTGTGACGTCGAGCGCGAAAAATCTAGAGCGTTTTCAAGAAAGTAATGGTCCGTGAGATGGCTGAGGAGATTGTCACGACCCTGCTCCGTTCTCTCTCCGCGGCCCTCCGCGTTTACTCTGCGCCCCCCGCGTTAAACAATAGACGCCCTCAACCCACCGACGTTTCCCGCTGCCACTGGAGTTGAGTATTTAAGCCATCGATAATCCGCGTCGTCGGCTCGTAGCCCAGCAGTCGCTGTGCTTTGCCAATATCCGCACTCGTGCGCTTCTGATCGCCCGGCCGCTTGGGGCCGGGCACGGTCTGCGGCGCGATGCCGGAGAGCTCCTCCAGCATCCCCAACACCTCGTGCACCGTCACCTCCTCGCCGCCGCCGATATTAAAGGTTTCGCCCACGCTCCGCTCGGGCTGCGCCATCGCCAACACCAAGCCCTGTACGCAATCGGCCACGTAGGTGTTGCTGCGGCTGTCGCTGCCATCGCCAAAGATGGTGATCGTCTCAGACTGCAAAATCGAGCGGATGAAGATGTGGTAGCCCATGTCCGGTCGCTGGCGCGGGCCGTAGACGGAGAAGAGGCGCAGCACCGTCAGCGGCAAATCGTCCTTCATCGCATAGGCGCGACAGAGATTTTCCGCGGCCAGCTTCGTGATTCCATAAGGCGAGACCGGCTCCAGCGGCGACGTTTCGTCCCCCGTGGCAACGCGCCCGTAGACCGACGACGTCGACACGTTGATAAAATGGCCCACCCGCGCCTGAACCGCCGCCGCCAGCAGCCGCTGCGTGGCCTGCACGTTGCAGGTCATGTACGAATCGAATTCGCTCCAGCTGCGCAGGAGGCCCGCTTGGGCGGCGAGGTGGAACACGGTCGCGTCGACGGGCAGCAGCGGGGCGATGTCGCCCATGCGCAGGTCGATCTCGTGAAAGCGGAAGCGTGACTTTCCTCGCAGCGCAGCCAAATTTTGCTCCTTGCGCGCACGTGGGTAGTAGGGCATAAACGCATCGAGGCCGATGACCTCGTGCCCGTCCCCGATCAGCCGCTCGCACAAGTGCGACCCCACAAAGCCCGCCGCCCCCGTTACCACACAAATCGTCATAATCATCCTTTGTAATTGGAGTTGTTCCCAATTAAGTTTTTGCCAGAGTGAGCGAACAATCCGCTCCCTGATTAGATGTTACACCAATTGTCTGTCCAAGCTGCGTGTTCACATACGTGAAGCGATGGGGACATTCGGCCTCACCCCCTCCGCGCGGGTTCTACGCCAACGAGCCAGGTGAAGCCCCCTCTCCACGCGTGGAGAGGGGGTTTGGGGGTGAGGCGGGGCGTGCCCCACTTTTCGCGCAGCTTCGCTGCACAACTGGTATTATTTAGGAACAACTCTATTGTTTACGAATACCTGAAAATCACGGGTCAGGAGGTAACCAACGAAGGGCACGAAGGAACGCAAAGCAAGAACGTCGACGAACGCTTCTTCGTGCTCCTTCGTTGATTATTGTCTTCTCGTTGATTGACAAATCCTTGCTGTCTTGGCAATAATTTTTCAACAGGCGTAAATTGTAGCACAATCTGGGGTGAATCCACTTCTCATCCCCACCAGTTGTGATATGATACGCCCATGATTCGCTCCATCTATCGCCACCGTAGCGGAACCGTGCTGCGCGATTTGTCCAAAGACCAAATGCTGGCCGCAGCCAAAGACACCCGCGCCTGCCTCTGGATCGATCTTTCTGCGCCCACGGCAGAGGAAAGTCAACTCGTTCTCCAACAGGCCTTTAATTTTCACCCGCTGGCCGTTGAAGATGTGCTGAGCGACACGCACATCCCCAAGCTCGACAATTACGAGGAATACCTTTTCCTGGTTTTTCACTCCGTCGACATGGGGCTGGAGAAGATGGAGATTCAGACCAAGGAGATGGATGTCTTTCTGGGGCGCAACTTTTTGGTGACCGTTCACGAACAGGAACTCAACTCCGTTGACTGGCTGTGGGGCGAGGAGGCGCGGATGCAGGAGGGAATGACGCACGGCGCGGCCTATCTGCTCTACCTGCTGCTTGATCGGCAGGTGGATCGCTACACGCCGATGCTGGATCGCTTTGAGCGGCGGTTGGATCTGCTCGGCGACCAGATTTTCCGCCACGAGCGCCTCTTTGAGGGCGAGGATCAACCGAGCGCCCGCGGCAACATGCTCGACGAATTGCTCACGGCCAAGGGCAGCGCCCTGCGCCTGCGCCGCATCCTCGTGCCCCAGCGCGATCTGGTGCTGCGCTTAACGCGCAACGACTACGCGGCCATCCCCGATGGCAACGGCATCTACTTCCGCGACGTGCACGATCACCTCGTGCGGCTGGCCGATCTGGCCGAGAGCACGCGCGATCTCGCCGACAGCACCATCGACACCCACCTCGCGCTCGTCAATAATCGCATGAACGAGGTGATGAAGGTGCTGACGATCATGTCCAGCATTTTTATTCCGCTGAGCTTTCTGGCGGGCGTCTACGGCATGAACTTTGAGTGGATGCCCGAACTAGACGACCGCTGGGCCTACCCGCTGCTGTGGCTGAGCTTTTTTGTCATTGCCATTGGGCAACTCTACTTCTTCCGCCGCCGCGGTTGGCTGTAGGGGTATTGCTTGCTGCTTCCTGCTTACTGCTGGGACTATGCGGATTTGGATGGGTAAAGGATACAGCACGCCGGCAGCTTACTTGCCCAGAGGCTATTAAATTAGCACCAATTAAATTCAATGAAATTCGGCTCCGAGGATTATAAGGTAAGCCCACTTTGGCTTTGATATGCTCAGCCACCGCTGCGCTGTGCTCCGGTTTGAACCCACCAACGCTTACGGAGTCCGAAATTCAATGCAGACAACACAATTAACGAAAAGCAATAAGCAATAAGCAATACCCCATGTACTACTTAATTATCAACGGCCACCTCTCCCCCAGCGCTCGACCGCCAGCCAGTACGCGGCCCTTTGCCGAGCAGATTCCGCTGCTGTTGCCGCCCCAGGTTGGTTTTCTACACGAAGCATTTCGCGCCTGGGGCCAAGCGGGCTTCTCACCGGGCACGCTGGCTCCCCCGCGTATTTGGTGGAGCCCCTCGGCCGACGACGCGGTCGATCTGGCCTTCCGTCTCGAGGCCAATCGCCCGCCGCGCGCGCTTAGCCAGAGCGACACGGCGCGCGATCTGGCCGCTTGGCTCGTGCTGCTGGATCGCTACGTGGAGACCTTTGTCGTGATTGCGCGAGCGCGCGCCGTTTGGTCCCCCGTCGAATTGAGCGGCGCGTTGAGCTTTACCACGCCGGCTTTCCTGCCCGCCGCCCTGGGCCATTCGGCCAGCGGCAACGACGGCTGGGCGCAGGTCGCCGCCGCGCTGGCTGCTGCCGTGGCCGATGGTCCCCTAAAGGGCCAGCCGCAAAATCGACACTGGAGTTTATCATGAGCACGCTCACCAACCCCACCCCCAGCCAGCCAACCACGCGCGAGGATTACTCCTCCGGTGGCATCGCCTACCGCTCGCTCGCTCACGCGCTGCCGGACGGTACGCGCTGGGAAATCGCGCTGATTGCCACGCGCGAGGGCACGCGCTGGCAGCTACCCAAGGGCACAGTGGAGGCCGAGGAAACGTCGGTAGAGGCAGCGCTGCGCGAAGTCGAGGAGGAGACGGGGCTGGAAACTCAGCACGAGGCGTTTATCGAGACGATCCACTACTGGTACTGGGATACCTATCGCCGGGGCAACAACCCGCAGCGCGTCCACAAGCGGGTGGATTTTCACCTGCTGCGCACCACGGGCGGCGCGCTCAGCGACGAAAGCTGGGAGGTCGACGGCGTCGGCTGGTTTACCTTTGCCCAGGCGCTGGAGGTGATGACATTTAAGGGCGAGCGCGAAATTGTGGCTAAAGCAGTGGAATTGCTCAAGCAAGTATAGTCTAAGCTTGGAGGAGCGCCATCAGGGCGTTCACATTTGGGGCGTCACCTCTTCGACACAAACGAACCCTTCCGACGACTCGATTAACGACGGCGCATCCGAGGATGCTTGCCCCGCGAATCCACCCCGCCGACAACACGCAAAATTTCCCAACGCCTCGCAAATCGGCGGCAGCGATGCCTTGACACCAACGCCGAATTCGCCCAGCATCTCGCCCAACTTCGCCAGCGGCAAGCCAACCACGCTGGCAAAACAGCCGCCCAACTCATCGCCAATCCACACCACGGGTTGAAAGAGCGGGTGCTGAATCGCATACGCCCCGGCCTTGTCCATCGGGTCGCCCGTCGCGATGTACGCCTCGATTTCGGCGTCGCTGTAGCTCCGCATCAGCACGTCCGTGGACTGGACGTGCGTCTGCTGCGCGCCCGTTGCCCATTCCAACACGCTGATCGCCGTGTGAACCTGATGGGTGCGTCCCCGCAAGTCGCTCAGCATGGCCCGCGCCTCGTCCCCAGTTGTGGGCTTGCCCAACTGCCGCTTGCCCAAGCCCACCACCGTATCCGCCGCGAGAATCAGCACGCGTTCGCGCAAGGCTTCTCCCTCTGTTGACTTGCTTAAGCGCGCGGCCACCGTTTGTGCCTTGTCCTGAGCCAAGCGGTAAGCCAAATCCGCCGGACGTTCGCCCTCGCGCGGCGACTCGTCGATGTCGGCGATGATGATCTCGAACGGCAAGCCTAGGGCGCGCAAAAAGTGTTGCCGCCGCGGGCTGCCGGAGGCGAGGATAAGATGAGTATTGCGTACTGCGCACTGCTTATTGGTGGTTGGTTCGTGTGACATCATATAGATAAAATTCCTTGCGACAGAGTTGGCGAAACAATAAGAAATAAGCAGTACGCAACACCCGCTCACCTGTCAGCAAACTGCAAGTTGGCAACGGCTAGTTTTGTGATATACTTTTTCAAATTTCCTACCAAGTTCCCCAATTCTACACAGCCCACTGGGCAGGAGGCAATTTATCTATGCAAAGCAATGGCGCTTTGACTTCACCCGCAGCGCAGGTTCCGGTGCAGGCGCATTTGCCGCGCGTCGCGAGCAACGGCACGCATTCAGCTGCGCCACACGACGGTTTGCACGCTGCTGTGCACACCGGTATTCAAACCAATGGCGCGTACACCAACGGCACGCCGACGCGCGTGCGGCTGGCGATGATCGGCTGCGGCAACATGGCCCGCCACCACGTTCGCAAAATTTTGCAGCAGGAGGAGACGACCAGCATCCCCTTCGTCTGCGAGCCATCGGGCGACACGTATGAAACCATGTGCGAGCTGTTTGACGAGATGGGCCTCGCGCCGCCGCCCAACGTGCCGAATCTCGACACGCTGCTCCAGCGCCACGCCGACGAACTCGACGCCGTCTTCATCATCACTCCCCACAAATTTCACCACGACCAAGCCGTGGCCTGCCTGGAGGCTGGGCTGGACGTGCTGCTGGAAAAGCCAATGGTGATGAACGCCGAGGAGGCGCAGAGCTTAATCGATGCACGCGACCGCACGGGGCGTCTGCTGGTGGTGGCCTTTAACGGCTCGCTTTCGCCGCAGGTGCGCCGGGCAAAAGAAATTTTGCGCGCGGGCGAGCTGGGTGAACTGCTCAACATTCACGCCGTTGCGGCCCAAAATTGGCAGAGAGCAACGGCTGGCCAGTGGCGGCAGGTTCCCGATATTGCGGGCGGCGGCTTCCTCTTTGACACGGGCGCGCACATGCTCAACACCGTCACCGATTTGGCGGGGCAAGATTTTGTCGAAGTGGCGGCGTGGCTGGACAATCGCGGTTCGCAGGTGGACATTCTCGCCTCGGTGATGGGGCGGCTGGCCTCCGGCGCGCTGGTGACCATGAGCGGCAGCGGCAGCACGCCGGGCATGTCGTCGGACGTGCGCGTCTACTGCACGGAGGGTTCGCTGCGCACCGGCATTTGGGGCGAGCGGCTCCAGGTGCAGCGACCGGGTCAAGTCAAGCTGATGCCGACGCGCGTGCCCAAGTCGCTCGGCCAGTGGGAGCAGTTTGTACAGGTGCGCCGCGGCCTGCGGGACAACCCCTGCCCGCCCGAAGTCGGCCTGCGCATGGCAAGATTGTGGGATGCGATTCAGGCGTCGGCGAAGCAAAGGGGAATGCCGGTTCGGGTGGAGGCGTGATAGAATAGAAGGGTAGAGATGGGAGATAGAGATTAGGTTGGATAGAGAGCCGAAGGCTCAATTATTACCCAATCTCTATCTCCCTTCTCTTTCGTTAATTACCAACTCAGATGGAGCGAACCAATATGGCAAACCCTTCTCCCCTCCGCGTGACGGTGTGGAATGAATTTCGACACGAGCGCAAGGTCGAGGCCGTGCGCAAAGTTTATCCAGACGGCATTCACGTGGCAATTGCGGACATGCTCAACGAGCGCGGCTTTACGGCGGGCACGGCGACGCTGGATGAGCCGGAGCATGGCTTGACGGACGACGTGCTGGCGCAGACGGACGTGCTGATCTGGTGGGGCCACATGGCGCACCGCGAGGTCAGCGACGAGATCGTGACGAGGGTGCAGAAGCGCGTGCTGGCCGGCATGGGCCTGATCGTGCTGCACTCGGCCCACATGTCCAAAATTTTTACGCGGCTAATGGGCACAACCGGCGGCCTACGCTGGCGCGAGGCCGACGAGAATGAGCGCATCTGGGTCGTGCGCCCCGGCCACCCGATTGCGCAGGGGCTGGGCGACTACATCGACATTCCCAAAGCCGAAATGTACGGCGAGTTTTTCGACGTGCCGCAGCCGGACGAGCTGGTCTTCGTCAGCTGGTTCAAGGGGGGCAACGTCTTTCGCAGCGGCTGCTGCTGGCATCGGGGCGCGGGCAAAGTCTTCTACTTCCGCCCCGGCCACGAAGTCTACCCCATCTATTTTCAGCCGGAGGTGCAGCAGGTCATCGCCAACGCCGTGGCTTGGGCCGCGCCCGCGGGCGTGCCCTACCCCTACTCACAGAAAGTCGCCGTCAACGAGACGGAGCCGCTGGAGGAGCTGGGCGAATTTGAGCAGACCAAAGGGCTGCACGGGTAAAACAACAAACTCAACGCAGAGAGCGCTGAGAACACAAACGGAAAATAGAAAGTTTGAGTAAGTGCAACAAATTTAACGCGGAGGTGCGGAGGCGCAAGGAGAAATTTTTGTTGACGAAGCGACTCCTTTGCGTCTTTGCGCCTCCGCGTTAAAATCTCTTTATCTCAGCGCTCTCCGCGTTAAAATTCTCAAGGAGACTCCCATGCTTGACCAATCCACCCTCGACAAACTCGCCACCTTCGACACCCCCACCATCTGCAACCTGATCGAGCTCTTCGACGTGCGCCCGCGCAACCGCGGCTACATGGATAGCCGCATCCAGGCCGCCTTCCCGGAGATGCCGCCCGTGGTCGGCTACGCGGCCACGGCGACTTTTCGCTCGGCCTTTGCCCCGCGCGAGGCGCTCGGCTACGACGCCATGGCGACGCAGGTCGAGCACTTTGCCGAACTCGACGGCCCGCCCATCGTCGTCTTCCAAGACGTGGACGATCCCGTGATCGCCGCCACCTTTGGCGAGGTGATGTGTACGACCTACAAAGCCTTTGGCGCCATCGGCCTCATCACCAGCGGCGCGGGGCGCGATCTGGATCAGGTGCGCGCCATCGATTTTCCGGTGTTCACCAACGGCACGATCTGCTCGCACGGCTACAACCACATCCCGCAGGTCGGCGTGCCCGTCCACGTGGGCGGCGTCTTCATCCACCCCAACGACCTGCTCCACGGCGACGTCAACGGCGTGACGACCATCCCGACCGAGATTGCATCGGAAATGGCCGACATCGGTGATGACTTTGTGGCGGCAGAGGAAGTCATTTTGAAGGCGCTGCGCAAGGGAAAGCCGACGGTGCAGGTATTGAAGGACGCGCGTGCCGAATCCAAGTCGATGGTGGAGAAGCTGCGGCAGCAGATTTCGCGGCAGAGGTAGAAACCACGAAGACACGAAGACACAAAGGGAGAAGTCGATGTAGCGCAGCGCGCTGCGCCACTACGCCCTAGTAACCAACCCAAGCTGCACAACCCAAGTCACATCCTCTAAAAATGCCACGGGTACGGATTTGCACCGGCTGGCTCAAAAGCCAACGCCTGAAGCCGGAAGGAGTTAAACATCTATGCATCATCTGGAACGATTGAAGATCGCACTGAAGTGGGCAGCAGCGCTAGCAGTTGTCTGCGCGCTCCCCTTGATGTTCTTTCTCGCATGGCGAGGTGTAAACAGGGCTTACGTCCAGCTGGTTGCATCCCCACAGACTGTGAGCACGGAGGGCTTGGGCCTGCAGGAGATTTACGAACTGGGGCTTGTCGAATTGGAGCATGGGGATAGAGCTTTTGGGGAAAAGAAGGAGCAATTTTACCAAAGCGCCGTGGAGTATTTCACCCGCGCCATTGAAGCCGACGCTGAGTATGCTGACCCTTACATCGGCAGAAGTGGAGCATACGTGGGTCTCGGAGAATCTGATTTGTACTTTGCCGACACAAAGCGGGCATTGGAAATTGGGCCATCAGGCGTTACATATATGAACATGGCGTTTGCTCACAAGCAACGGGGCCAACTCGAAGCCGCTTTGGAAAACTACGAAAAGGCACTCAGTGGCTTCGGCACGTCCGATAGAGCGCTTGTCACGCTGGTGGCGTATAAGAAGCAGTATAACATTGCTAATTTCAGAAGAAACAGGAGAGTTAGCGACACGTTGGACTTTCCCTACATGGCAAACTTGCTGAACGAGGTGCTCGAATTGCGCACGCAGTTGGGCCAACCCCTCGACGCTGAATTGGCCAAGCCCAACAGCTATTGATCAAGAGCGGGGTGAAGCAGACGATCATTAAGGGTCCGTGATCTGTCGACGATCACCGACCCTTTTTCTTTGTATTGATGGCTCTTTGCACCAGCGCAGGCCCGTTAGCGATTGAGCAATTGCTCCCACCAGTCCAGCACATCGGCGACGCGCTCTGACTGCTGCTCAGCATCGCGCAGGTGGACTGCCGCCATGGCTGCTTGCCAGCGCTTGCCCACGGGGGCAATCGTTCGTTCGACTAAGTCTGCATAGAGCGCAACCTTGCGCTGCCGCATCGTCCGCAGACTCGGCTTCGGTGGCTTCGGCTTCGGTAGCCTCGGCTTCTGTGGCTTCGACTTCTGTTTCAGCGGTCGCAGTCGTTTCTGCGGCGTTGTTTCCACAGACGGCCATTACAAAGCCGACGGCGATGATCAAGATGATGATTACGTAGCGACACATCTGACAGATTCTCCTTTTGAGTAAAGGTTAGCCCCAGCTGAAGTCGGGGCCTACCGAGCGAAGTGCGCTGTAAGCGCACTGGGTTCCAACCTGCTTCAGCGGGTTTTGCGCTGTGCTAGGCTGGCATTGAAATGCCAGCCAGCGAAATGTCAACGGAACCTAAAGCCGCGCCAATATCTCGGCTTTCTTCTTCTCGAACTCTTCTTCCGTAATCAGACCGCTGTAGTGGAGCCGCATCAACTCGTGCAGCGCCTCGGATGCGTCTCGAGTGGGCGTTGCTGATTTCGTGCTGTCGTCTACAGGTCGAGCGCTGGATTTTTCTACGGCACGCCGATCCTCATCGTTTAACTCCAGCTTTTGAATGCCCAGCTTGCGCATGGCGGACAGCAGCTCTGCTTCGGTTAGGTCACTCGCGCTTTTGCGCGTGGCGGATTCAACCCTTCGGATGTCGCGCTCGTTGAGCTTGTACGCAGCCCGATTGCCGAAGAGCAGCAGCATGGTGAAACCCATCCACAGCCAGTTGGCCAACGGCCCCGGACGCCAGAGGGGCGGTCGCGGCCCAGGGCCAAATAAGTCTTTTTGCCGCCGATGGGCTAGTGTCCAAGATAGTAATTCAAGCGGTTCATGCATGACGAACCACGCAGGAGCCCGTGACAGATGTCATGGAATGGTGGGCAAAATTATGGCAGCGGCCATAAGTGCGTTTTTGGAAAGTTCATTTATAATCACTTCTGTTCTGGAAATACCAAACGTTCAGCTGGGAAAGAAGTAAATACGGCGCATGCCCCCCTCCCCGTCGACAGCCACCACCACCGTATCGCCCAGCGGCTCGGCCTGATCCCGGAGAAAGTCGGCCTCGGCCCGACGCACAAGCTGCTCGAAGCGCAGCTACCGGACGGCGGCCCAGCGGTGTATAACAATTATGAAATGCCAATGCTACACAAGCAGAACGTCTGCCACCACCGCAAGCCCAAGTGCGAGCGCTGTGTCGTGCTCGCATTTGGGCCAGACAGGGCAGCAACTGCAAGTAAAAACGGAGGCAGTAGTAATCCGATGCAACGACACCGAAATTTTTGGCTACTACTTGCCATAATCATCCTGCTGCTAGCGGGTTGTGCTACGCAAGGCGAGGAGCAATCAGCTGCACAAGCTTCGCAGTCGATAGCAGATGAAACCATTGCGATTCAGGATTTGGACATTGCGACTGGTCAGACAATCTTTGTGCCGGCTTATTCGGAAGTTCGCTATGCCGCCAATGGGCGAACGACGGACTTGGCCGTCACGCTGAGCGTACACAATACCGATTTCACCAATGCGATTATTCTAACCTCTGTGCGTTATTACAATACCCAGGGGGAATTGGTGCGCGAGTATTTGCCCGAGCCTCTGAGCCTGGGGCCGTTGGCCTCGGCCGATTTTTTCGTAGAAGAAGGCGATCAGGGCAGCGGCGTGGGCACCAACTTTATTGTCGAATGGGTTGCGGAGGAACCGGTATACGAACCCATCGTCGAGACGCTGATGTTGAGTGTCTACACTCGTGGACTTTCGTTTACCAGCCCGGGTCGGGTCATTAGCCAGGTTGAGTAGGGAGTTTGGTAGCCTTGCACACGCACCAAATCTGGCCGGGCGGGGATGAATACGTTACGATGGATTTCTTTCGCTTTGATGAAAACGGAAAAGGCGTAAATCGCCTCCTCAAGTTGACTCAATTCATCAGCGGAGAGCAGGCCATTCCCGTTCTCATCCGCAAAGGGGAATGCGGAGGTATACGGTGCAGCGATGATCGCTGCATTGACGTTGTCGAGCAGGACGCTCAACTGCCCCGCTTCGAGACCGTGCGCGGAGGCGACGTTGATTTGGCCCAAAGCGAGCCACAATGTCAGCATCAAGAACCAAATATGTTTCATGTTAAATCCGCCCTTTTACTTTGCTTTGTGTAACTATTCAGGGTAGTGCCGGTTGAGTAGCCTCGGCTGTTTGAGGCGTATCGAAACCAAACGGGTTTGCCCACTCACTATGGTTTCGATACGCTCCAAAAAAGCCGGAGCTATTCAACCACCGTTCGCTACCCTGAACAGCTACGGCTTTGTTAAACTCAGCTCCACTACGGCCGTCCCAACTGAACACCTGCCTCCTCAAGCGCAGTCTTCAATTCTTCGAGCGTAATGCCAAGCGTTTCTGCCGTTGCTTCGAGCTCTTGGGGTGGCGCACCGAGTGCATCCATAAACGCCTGCTCGGTGATGCCGAGTATTTCGGCCACCGCAGCAAAATCAGGCGGGCCACCTTGGCCGCCGGGGCCACCGTCACCGGGTTCGCCGCCGGGTACGCCAGCATCCCCATCCCCATTGGTACTCAACGCATTCTCGGCACGGCTGCCCGTCAGGCAGGTCGGCAGATTGGGAAACTCCAGTGTGGCGTGGTAGTGGTAGATGCCATCGGGGTAATCGGTCGTGGCCCCCGTGTGTCCGTTACACTCGTCCAAATCCGTGGGCACGGTGCCGTCGGCATCAGCACTGTCGTAAATGGGGTAGCCGTCAAACGCGTAGCCGAACAGCTCGCTCGCCGATTGCGCCAGGTGGCACTCCGCCTCTACCCCTTCGTGTTCAAAGCTCGACTCGATATCGGTGGCGGTCGCGTGCCAGTGATACCAGCCGCCGGGGTCCACATGTCCGCCGCAGGGATCAAGCGCGGGCAGGTTATTTGTCATGAAGACCGAGGGCGCATCAGAAAAGATGGGAATGCTGCTCAGCGACAGGCCGACCTGCGACACCACACCGAGCTGCGTCGGGTTCTCCGCCGTGACGGGATTCAGGGGAATGAGCACCGTTACCTCAGCCGTCTCATCTTCAGCGATCTCGATGCAGTTATTGCCCTCCAGAATAGCGGTTGGGCCTGCTGGGCCGGGGTCTTCGATGTTGATGTTGCCTTCCTCGTCGTAGAAAAGAAAGCCTTCCTCGGCGACCATCGTCCAGAAAGCCTCGTTGAGGCGATACAAGCCGGGGTTGTCGCCGTCCCAATTCCAGATGCCGCCCTCATCCGCCAGGGTTTCGGGGCAGAAGGGGCCCGTCTCAAAGTCGTCCGGCAGATACTTGACGACCAGTTGAGCGCACTCGGTTGCGGTGCCGTCCGTCAAGGTGCAGTCGATGACTGTCGGCTCTTGCACCAGACCGGCGCTGTCGAACGCATTCAGGTTGAGAACGGTGGCTTCACCGTCGACCGTTTGCAGCGCTTCTTCGGAGACTTCTTGGGTAGCTACTGCGGTTGTTGCCGCTGGAACCGTTGCTGACTCGGTTTCCTCCACCTCTTCGCTAACCGCAGTTGGCTCTGCCTCGCTTTCTGCAACAGCGGTGGTCGCAGCCTCCTCCGTCCCACCACAGGCCACCAGAAAGAAGGCGAGCAGCAATAATAAACGTGAAATGTTCATTGTCTCTTATTCCTCTGAAATTGTGACGCGGCACAGCAGCGTATTGTTTGTTTCAAGGTCTAGCCCCCAGATAAACTGGGCCGAACTGTCCCAGGAAATATCATCGTACCCCTGCTTCGGGTCAACGGCGGCTGCGGTGTGAATGGTGGTGGCCGTCCACGCGCTGTCGTCAAAATCAGCCGACATCCACCCATCGGGCTCGCCCAAATCTTCAAATGTACAGGGGGCGACTCCTGCAACGGGGTTGCTCTCGCTCTCGCATGATTTGTCAAGCGGGGCGGTGTGAATCACGGTACACATAAAGCTGTCGTCAGAGACTGCCACCACCTCTCCCGTGCTTGTGTCAGTCAACTGCATGATGAAGCCGCCATCACCCATCTGCTGATTGCGCTCGCCGATATATTCTAGCCCGGTGTCGTTCTCCTTGAAATCCATCAGGATGAAGTTGAGGTTGAGCGGATAGCTCGCCTCAAAGGTGGCCGTTTCGGCATTGAAGGAGCGTTCGGTTGTAATCGACACCGAATCTTCCACGATCAGTTCCTCGCCCAAATAGGCCGTAAACCAGTTGTCTGCCCACGCTTCAAGCTGAAAGGTCGCTGTATCCGGCTCGGATGTGGTCTCACCCGTCATCTCAGTATTCTCCACTGGTGCGGCCGCTTCTTCCGTATCCGCCTCGTCCGCGTCAGCAACCTCCTCTTGCGGTTCCGTTGTGGCTTCCGCGTCAGCGGAACTTGCGCCAGCGCTTTCCGCAGCTGGCTCGGCGGTTGGTACGGCTGCTGATTCACCGCTGCCACAGGCCACAATGCCAATGGCGAGCAGCGTGAAAATCAACATCATGGTTGTTCTCTTGGTCATGAGTTTCCCCTGTGAATTGTCCAATGGTTGACTCAATGTCTATCAAGAGTCAGCATAGCGAATCTGCACGCCGGTCGATAGTGGCATCGGTCATCAACTTGGCCAATCGACGGTGACAGACAACACGAACACCCATGACAGTCAGCCTGGGTGTTCGTGTTGTCGCTAGTTCAGCGCTCGCTATTTAGTTCCAACATTCAACGCCTCTTGTAATTCTTCCTCGCTAACGCCGAGCGTCTCAGCCGCTGCCGCAAAGTCTGGCGGTGGATCGCCAAGCGCGTCCTGCAGCGCTTCTTCCGTCACGCCCAGGGTTTCGGCCGCCGCCGCAAAGTCAGGCGCACCGCCCGCCTGACCGCCTTCAGGTCGATCACCGCCGCCACCTGGGCCGTCACCGTTGCCTGAAACCGTCACGCCCGTGAAGCAAGTGAGCACCCCATTCTCCTCGGCAGGATTGGCGTGGTAGTGGTAGCCATCCGCCTCGGTGGTGTGGCCGTTGCACTCGTCGAGATCGGCGGCTGCCTCCGCCTCTGCATCGAGCGGGCTGTGGATGGGGTAGCCGTCCAACGCGTAGGCAAAGATGGGGGTTTCGCCCTCTTCCGCTTCGCCGACTTCGGAGCAGCCGACTGCACCATGCAGATGGTAGCCGTCCACGGGGTTGATGTGGCCGCCGCAGTCGTCAAAGGCCGCAATCGTGTACGCGCTCAAGATGGCATCGACGGGGGCCGACGCGGCGATGACGACGCCATTGAGCGTCACGCCCCAGTTGCCACCCGCTGAGGCGCTGTCAGCCACCACCGGCGTCGTCGGAATTGTGACCGTGGTGGGAACCGGTTCACCATTGTCCAGCCACTCGATGCGCCCCTCGACACAGTGGTTGTATAGCGAAGGATCCACATTGGGCTGGGCCGCCAGTTCAAATTCTTCCTGCGTGTCGGTGATGTTGACGTTGCCGTCGTCGTCGTATAGCTGCCAGTTGTCGTCGTTGTAAAGCTCGGCCAGGTTCAGAATAAACTCGCCGTCAATGTCGTAGACCGCATCGCCATCAAGCCAGATGCCGCCCTCCTCCGCAGTGGCCGCTGTCGTCTCTGGGCAGAACGGGCCCGCGTCGTAGTCCGCTGGATAACCCGCAATCGTAATCTCATAGCAGGTCGTCTCCGTCCCGTCCGAGAGCGTGCAATCGACCATCGTGACATCTTCTGCCAACGCACCATCGTAGAAGAGGCTAATGTCAACCTCATTCGCGTGCGTGTGCGTGTCGTCACCGTGTTCATGGTCGTCATCTGAATCAGCGGTTTCTTCGGTGTCGTCAACGGATTCCGCTTCTTCCGCCGGTGTCTCCGCCGTTACGGCCGTTGCTCCAGCCGTGGATTCGTCAGTGGATGAGGCGGTCGTCTCGTTGCTGCACGCAGCCAGCAACAACATCAACATGAGCAAGAGCGATAATTTTTTCATGGTTGTTCCTTTCGTAGTTATCCTTTCGCGGTGATCAACGTGTAGCGTTTACGGTTGTTCTACTTGAACGCCTGCCTCCTCAAGCGCAGCCTCTAATTCTTCCAGCGTAATGCCAAGCGTTTCCGCCGCTGCCTCGATGTCTGGAGGCGGGCCGCCCAACGCATCGCGTAAGGCATCTTCACTCACACCCAACGCCGCAGCCGCCGTCGCAAAATCAGGCGCGTCGCCTCGTTCCCCACCGCCGCCACCTAGGCCACCGCTGCCGCCCGCGCCAATGCCAGCGCTGGCCGTGGTCGAAAACGCACTCTCAGCCGAGACGCCGACCAGGCACTCCGGCAAGTTGGGGAATTCCAGGCCAGCGTGATAGTGGTAGACGCCGTCGGGATAGTCGGCGGTTGCGCCCGTGTGCCCGCTGCACGCATCCAAATCGTCCGGGATCGTGCCGTCCTGGTCTGCACTGCCGTAGATCGGGTAGCCATCGAAGGCAAAACCAAAGAGCGTGGCGGCGGATTGGTCGAGGTGGCACGCTGCGTCCAGCCCCTCGTGCGCAAAGCTCGACTCGATGTCGGTGGCGGTTGCGTGCCAGTGATACCAGCCGCCGGGGTCGATGTGACCGCCACAAATATCCAGCGCCGGTAAGTGGCCCGTCTGCAAAACGGAGGGGGCGTCGGCAAAGATGGGCACCGCATCAATCGCCAAACCCACCTGGGCCACCGTGCCCAAGTCCGTCGGCGTCTCGGCCATCACCGGCTGCAGCGGAATGCACACGGTCATCTCGACCGTCTCGTCGGCTGTGGCGGAAAGACAGTTGTTCACCCCAGCCACAAGCTCCCCAGCCGGGTCGCCGATGTAGACGTTGCCCTCTGCATCATAGAATTCGTATCCCTGCTCGGTGAGCATGGTGAAGAATTCTTCGTTGAGCCGATAGAGACCCGGCTCGTCGCCGTCCCACTCCCAGATGCCGCCTTCTTCATAGATGGTCTCCGGACAGAAGGGGCCAATTTCGAGATTGTCCGGCAGATATTTAGTGACAAATTCGGCGCACTGCGAGGCGTCACCATTTTGCAGGGTGCAGTCCACAATTTGGGGGTCGCTGACGAGACCGGCGCTGTCAAAATAGGCCACATCGATTACCGTAGCCGATGCGTCGACCTGCTCGTCTTCCGCTGCATCGTCTACAGACTCGACTTCAGCGGCTTCAATTTCGGTGGCTTCGGCTTCGGTAGCCTCGGCTTCTGTGGCTTCAACTTCGGTGGCTTCGGCTTCTGTTTCAGCGGTCGCAGTCGTTTCTTCTGAGCTGCTTCCACAGGCTGCCATCGCAAAGCTGACGGCAATGATCAAGGTGATGGTTACGTAGCGATACATTTGATAGATTCTCCTGTTGAATGAAGGGTATTGCGACTCAAAGTCGCGCCAATATCTCGGCTTTCTTCTGCTCGAACTCTTCTTCCGTAATCAGACCGCTGTAGTGGAGCTGCATCAACTCGTGCAGCGCCTCGGATGCGTCTCGCGTGGAGGTAGTTGAGGCAGGTTGAGCGCTGGATTTTTCCACGACACGCCGCTCCTCATCGTTCAACTCCAGCTTTTGAATGCCCAACTTGCGCATGGCGGCCAGCAGCTCTGCTTCGGTTAGGTCGCTTGCGCTTTTGCCCGTGGTGGATTCGACCCTTCGGATGTCGCGCTCGTTGAGCTTGTACGCAGCCCGGTCACCGAAGAGCAGCAGCATGGTGGAACCCATCCACAGCCAGTCGGCCAACGGCCCCGGACGCCACGGGGTCGGTCGAGGCCCAGGGCCAAATCCGGGCCCGGGTCCCATTCTCCCACGTCCTCCGCGCCTACCGCGTCCACCGTGACCGTGACCACCTCCTCCAGGTCCTCTCATGTTCTTTTCCTTTCTGTAAAGATATGACCAAATTCCCTCGGCGACTTGCTGCGCCTACAAGAATTTGGTCAGCGATAGTGGCTGTCATTCTAGGTTCTTTTGCCGCTGATGAGATAGTGTCAACGATAATGATTCAAGCGGTTCATGCGTGACGCACCACACAAACGCCTGTGACAGATGTCATGGGCAGGTAGGCAAAATCGTGGCAGCGGTCACGGGCAGTATCTTGAAAGATATTGCTATAATCAGAGGACAGGTCAATCTTCAAGTAGATTTCTGCGATGAAATCTACCGCTCGGCTCTCGGCTGTTGATTGCGCTGGTCGCTAGACGGATGGCATGGCAGCAGCTAAGGCGGAGCATACAAAGGGCCGCTAGTAGTTCATCAGCAAGATATTGACGGATAGTCAAAAGAGAGGCAAGCTTACCTGAAAGCATAGATTCAGGAGGAAGCGATGCCAGCCAAACTATACAGAGTGCGATTAGAGAACGCCGAACGAGACCGTCTGACGGCGTTGGTTAATAAAGGAACCGGCAATGCCGGGCGCTTGAAACGGGCACGAATTCTGCTGATGGCCGATGAGGCGCAGGCGGGCGGCGGCAGCAAGGATGCAGAGATTATCAACGCCTTGCAGACCTCCAGACGCACGGTCGAGCGCACGCGGGAGAAGTGTGTAGAACAGGGCATTGACGCGGCCATCAACCACAAGCATCCACGCCAAACGCGGAGCAAGGTGCTGGATGGCGAAGGCGAAGCGCGACTGGTGCAGATAGCGTGTAGCGCACCGCCAGATGGTCGCGACTCGTGGACGCTACAGATGCTGGCAGACAAGCTGATTGAACTCGAAGTGGTCGAGACCATTTCGGGCGAGACTGTGCGCCAGACGTTAAAAAAAACGAGATCAAACCCTGGCTGAACGAACAATGGTGCATCCCGCCAGAGCAAAACGCGGATTTCGTCTGTGCCATGGAAGATGTGCTGGAGGTCTACCATCGACCACATGACCCGCAGCGCCCGCTGGTCTGCTTTGATGAAACGAGCAAGCAACTGACCAAAGAGACCCGTCTGCCCTTACCCGCTAGAGCGGGAGAGGTGGCCAAGTACGATTATGAGTACGAGCGCAACGGCACGAGCAATCTCTTTCTCTTCTTCGCCCCGCTTGAGGGCTGGCGACACGTCAAGGTAACCGACCGCCGCACCAAAGTGGACTTTGCGCACTGTATGCGCGACCTGGTCGACGTCCATTTCCCCCAGGCGGAGCGCATCGTGCTGGTCATGGACAACTTGAATACCCATAAGCTTGCCTCGCTTTACGAAGCCTTCCCGCCCGAAGAAGCGCGGCGCCTCATCGAAAAGCTCGAAATTCACTATACACCCAAACACGGCAGTTGGCTCAACATGGCTGAAATTGAGTTCAGCGTCTTGCAGCGTCAGTCCCTCAAGGCGCGCATCCCTGACCAGAAAGCACTTGTTGAGCGAGTCGCCGCCTGGGAAACACCGCGCAACGCTGCTGAAACAAAGGCGCTCTGGCGCTTCTCTGTGGAGGATGCACGCATCAAACTCCACAAACTCTATCCGTCATTTGATGTCTGCTAGTCTACTAGTCCCTACCGACTTCACGAAAGAAAGGCGACACGATGATTTCCATCAACACCGTGATGTTACTGGTAGGTCTATTTCTCTTGCTTGGTATTGCGTCGAGCAAGTTCTCGTCCCGCATAGGAATGCCCGTCCTTGTGCTCTTCCTCGGCATCGGGATGTTGGCTGGCTCGGAAGGGCTGGGTCGGATCGCTTTTGAGAATTATGCAGCGGCAAATAGTGTTGGCTCCATTGCCCTTGCCATGATTCTCTTCGATGGTGGTCTACGCACGTCGTTGCGTGCTGTCAAGAGAGCGTGGCGACCCGCTCTGTCGCTTGCAACTGTGGGGGTCTTGCTGACCACCGCGCTGACGGGCCTTGCCGCAGCGTGGATCCTAAATGTGCCAATCCTCCACGGAATGCTGTTGGGCGGCATCGTCGGCTCGACCGACGCGGCCGCGGTCTTCTCTGTACTCCGCAGCAGTGGTCTGAAGCTGCCCGAACGATTGGCGGCCACTCTGGAAGTGGAAAGTGGGTCAAACGACCCGATGGCGATTTTTCTTACACTTGGCTTAATTGGCGTCATTACGGGGGATGGTGCGTCGGTCGGGGCGCTCCTGCTGCTTTTTGTTCTCCAATTTGGCGTTGGCGCGGTGGCCGGCGTTGGGGTGGGGACTATAGCGGTTTGGGCGGTGAACCGGATCAACCTCGATCACGCTGGCCTGTATCCGATTTTGGTGATGTCTTTTGGCTTGCTCACCTTTGGGCTGGCGGCCGTGTTGGGGGGAAGCGGTTTTCTTGCCGTGTACATTGCGGGTATCGTGCTTGGCAATAGCTCGATTGTCTTTAAGCGTGGAATCTTTCGCTTTCACGATGCAGTGGCCTGGCTGAATCAAATCATCCTGTTCATCATGTTGGGATTGTTGAGCTTCCCAAGTCGCCTTTGGGCGATTGCCGATAGCGGCTTTTTGATTGCGATTGTGTTGATCCTCGTGGCTCGCCCGTTAGCCGTTATGCTCTCTGTTATGTGGTTTCGATTTCGTCTCCGTGAGCTGGTCTTTCTATCGTGGGTCGGCTTAAAAGGCGCTGTCCCCATTACGCTCGCCACCTTTCCACTCATGGCGGGTATACCGGAAAGCGAGCGTATCTTTAATGCCGTTTTCTTTGTGGTGCTGGTTTTGGCCATCACGCAGGGATGGACGCTCCCCGCTGTGGCTCACTGGCTTGGGTTGGGTCAACCAGCGAACCCGTCGCCGCTCTCCATTGAGATCAATTCGCTTCGTCACGTGGATGGAGAGATTGTGGACTATACCGTCTCTCCCACAGCACGTGCAGCCGGTCAGATGATTCGCGATTTGGCGCTACCTGGTGGAGTCTTGGTAACGCTGATCGTGCGTGGGGGCAACGTGGTCATGCCGCGTGGCACGACAATCATTCGGCCAGATGACCACGTGTTCATTGCCATGCACGCCCGCCTCAAGCCACTCATCGATAATTTATTTGGATCAGACGGCAATCCCCCTCAGCTTCCACCTGGTCTTGAGCTCTCCTTCCGGGCCGATCTGACGGCTGAACAACTTCGTTGGTTCTTCAATCTCCCCAACCCGAGCTGGCCACAGAAGCCGCCACACACCCTGCTCAACACAGCAAATCAGAACGATACAACTAATTTGGGGCCTTTTGAGATATCCTTGGGTGAAGAACCAGATTTCGTGACGCTCAGAGTTGCCCAAAGGAGCCATCTTCATAACTGACGTTACGCACTCAACCAGCCGAGAACGGCTGGTTGAGTGCGTAACGTCAGTTCATAATTTGGATTGCTCTGTCGCCACACGCACAAAGTGAATGCCCATCAGCATAGCGCCCAGCATCAGCAGGATGAAGAGCAGCATGGCCGGATCGTCGACGCCGTGTGGGCCAAAATCGCGGATGTACGGCACAACGAGCATAGCTGTTACACTGCACAGAACGCCGCTCAGCAGCAGGATCCATTTTCTCCACGCTCTGCTTCCACGCGTCGGCGCAGAGGGGGCGGCAGTTGAGAACGAGCGGGTATAGCGAGCGAGGAAGCCGTCTCCGCTCAAGGTGTCACCAGCGTTGGCGGAGAGCAGCGCACCCTGAATCACAATATAGAAGGCCGATGGGTTCACCACGCCAGCCAGCACAAAGTTCAGATTCATGAAGAGGCCGCCCAACAGACCCAAATTCGTCAACGTGCCCGTTAGAATGGCCGCGCCAGCCAGCAGTTCGCCAATCAACACAATCCAGCTGAGGATGAACGCGTTGGGCTCAAAGAGTTGGGTGATCAGCGTCTCGTAAAAGGGGAAATAGACGGCATCGACAGCCAACTGCATCTGGAAAAAGGCTGCTAATTCCCCGCCCGTTCTCCACAGCGGATCAATCGCTTTTTCGACGCCCGCGCGCAGCCAGCCCAGCCCGATGAACAGGCGCAGCGGCAGTAGAAAGGCGTTTGCCTTGAGCAATTCGGCTTCCAAATATGCCCAGAGCGGCAGTCGATAGGAAGCGCGCGTGTGTTGTAGTTGTGTCATCAATAGGTTCCTCAAAGAATGGCGATTCAATAGCTCACTGATTGCAGGTGACGGTCGCTGCCGCTTTGCGGGCAGCGCGACCGTCATCCCATCTAGCAGTTTGTCGGGGTAAAAATTTTCAGCCCGATTACAGCCTCAATTCGGGCTGTTTTGGCCCATTTCGGGCATAAAACAAGGCCGTTTAGGGGGTGTTTACCCCTTGGAACCGTTCTATCCGACAGCCTGCTAGCTTATCGAATGGTCACTCCTGCACGATGAAGACGTTGGCTGGTACCTCCTCTGGCGCAAAGTCACCGTTGTTGACAATCACCTCGGCCAGGGTCTGCCGATAGTCGATGTCGTAGCGGCGCTGAATGGTCGTCAACACCGGGTCGTTTAGGTAAAAGTAGCGGTCGCCGTCGCGCAGTGCGCTGAACTGCGTTTCCCACATCGCCAGCTGCAATTCGCCAAACTCCGTGCCGTCCACGTGCGCTTCCGCCATCATGCCCGTAAACGGATCGAGCGCATCGACCGAACCGTAAATCGCCTGGAGCCGCGCCGCCAGGGTTGTCCGCCGCTCCATCCGCACGGGCAGCGCCCCCGCATCGACTTGGGCTTGCGTCAGCACGTTGCCGTCCACATCGTAGAAGGCCATGACGTCCAGAATCGCGGGGTCGTTGAGCGGATCCGCCGTGTCGATGGCCGGATCATCGGGGAAGGAGTCGGTCGCTTCGCCAGTGATTTCGGTGAAGGTGCTGAGCGGCGGCAAGCCGTAGGCAACGCGCAGATCGTTGTAATTCGGAATTCCGTGATCATACACGCGCATCAGGTCCAGCGCGCCCAGGTCGTTGACCACGCTGAAGCAGTCGGGCAGATCTACGCCATCCAGGCAGGCCGCGGGATTTTCCGCATCGGGCGAGGGGACTTGGAAGAGCACGCTGCGCAGCTGATCGTCGATTGTTTCTTCGTTGGCGTATTGCGCTTCGGAGGCCAGGCCGAGCAGCACGGCGTCGAGGCCAATTTGCTTGAGCAGCTCTGGCTGACCAAACGCGATGTTGAGCGGAATCGCAAACTCCACCTCGTCGCCCTCGATGGCGACTTCAACGCCCTTTGCCTGCAACTCGGTCAGCTCCGTGTCGGTGTAGTCGGAGAGCGCGGCCGCCATCTCGAACTCGCCGTGAATCATCGAATGGGCGCGATAGCCGACGGTGGCGAACTCGTTGGTCACGCTGGCGTCGACGGTCGGGTCGTAGCCGCTGTAGGCCTCTAGCTCAATGCCAAAGGCGGGGAGGAATTCCTCGTAGGTGATGTACTGCTGGGTTGCCCCCACAACGCGGCGGGCAATCGCAAACTCAACCTCTTCGGGCATGTCGTCCGGCAGCAGCGACACGATGCGATTGTGCTCGCGCACAAAGAGCGTCTGCACCGCGGTGAGGCCGAGATTTTCGTTGGCGCGCTGGTCGCCAGCGACGACGGCTGCGGTGGGATCGAGCCGCTGCGTACCAAACAGGTCCATGGCGGGGGCTAGGCTGGCATCGCCACGGGCGAAGAGGGTGGGCAGGTAGCCGTCTTCTGTGGTGAGCAGCGCGGCCGCGTTGTTGCTTGGGTCGCCGTCCAGCGGGCCCACCCGCAGCCAGTCGAGCCGCTCGTCCGTACCGCCGTAGACCGCAAACCCATCGATGTACGAGCTGCTGGTGTTGATCTGCTCGCGCGGCGAGGTGACCCCCGTGTCGGGCGCAGCCGCCGAACGCGTAGAGGCGATCACGCCCGTGTCGTTTTCAAACTGCTCCAGCGGATCCGTCGTATCAAACGGAATCACCACCGGCTCGTCGCCCTCCTGGCGCAGGCTAAAGGTGTGGTCGATAAACTGGCCCCACACAAAGCCCCAGTGCGTTACCCCGTTTTCGGAGAAGATATTCTCCGCGTTGTCGTTGTAAATCCGGTTGCTGATAAAGCGAGGGCTGGGGCCGCTCTCCATCGCATCGAATTCATCAGCATACGCGGCCTCGGCGACGCGCGTGAAGGCGGTTCCGGCCATCCCTTGCTGTGGGTTTAGCAAGTTGTTATTGCTGCCGTCCAGCGTGCGGTCGCGCAGGAAGAGGCGATAGGCGCCCCGGTTGCGCCCCTGCTGCGGATTGGCTGCTGCAATTGACCCGACAGCACCGGTCAGCACAATGCCGACCATGATTAGGTGTTTCCATCTCTGTTTCATCACTTTGTCCTTTGCTAGACGAGTGTTGCGTGTGTCGCGGCCAACGTATAGACGCGTGCAACACCCATGCTTCCAGTAGTCGAGTGACGTGGAACGTACGACCCACGTCGTCGATAGGGTAGCGCGCAGTTGTGACACAATTGTGGCGAGGAGATGTAGATATTTTGGCAAAGCGCTGATTATTCAGGGTTTTGTACAACCTCGAACTACATCTGAAGTTGTTGAAGGAGTGATCAACGCGCTAAACTGCCTGTTGGATTGTATTGTGTCAGCAGAGGGGTGGTAAATCTGGAAATTGTTTTAGAGAACGAGAAGAGTACAGGAGAAATAGATGAACATAGCAATCACTGCTGCAAGCGGGCAGTTGGGCACAGAGATCGTCAAGGCAACTCTCGCTTTGCGCCCAAGAGAAAATGTGATCGGATTGGCGCGGACGCCAGAGAAAGCGCAGCATCTGGGGATTGAAGTCCGCCCTGGCGACTACAATGCCAAAGACGTGCTAGAAAAATCGTTGCAATCTGTGGAGACGCTCCTGTTGGTCTCCGGGGTGGATGCGCCGGAAAAGCGCATTGAGCAGCACCGCAACGTAATCGAGGCAGCGCAGAACGCTGGCGTCAGAAAGATCGTCTACACCAGCGTTCAGGGGGCGGAAGAAGAGACTGCCTTTTCGCCCGTCGTCCAAAGCAATCGACAGACGGAAGAGGATGTTCGCCGCAGCGGGTTGGAATGGGTGATCGGGCGCAATGGGATTTATATCGAGCCAGATGTTGAGTACATCGAAGAGTATAAAAAAGTTGGTGAAATCTCGAATTGCGCTGGTGATGGCCGATGCGGCTACACCACGCGCCCGGAGCTAGGGTATGCCTACGCGCGTATGCTCACCCAAGAGAAGCACAATGGCCACACCTACAATTTGCACGGCGAAGCGATCACCCAATACCAACTTGCGGACTATCTCAACAGTGCGTTTGGTACAAATTTGAGCTATACCCCTGTGACGGTAGAGGAATATCGCAAAGAGCGCATCGCCGAATTGGGGGAATTCATGGGCACCGTGATCGCCGGAATTTATCAGGGCATTCGAGAAGGGAAGGCGGATAATCCCAGCCACTATCACGAGGCAGCTGGGAGGAATCATGTAAGCTGGCCGACCTACTTTGCAAGCGTTGAATCAGATGCATAACGACAGCATCAAGCAACATTCGTCCAATTTAGCAGATCATTCTCCAATTTCTATGGACCTAATTAACATTAAAAACGCTTTGATCGCTCGATCTAGCACCACATTTGGCTGACTGTTTCTCGATTGAACCTTTAACCCCTGCCGAAAGATCATATACAGCTCTGTCAAATCATCGGCATCAATACCATCGATGACCCTTCCCCTCTGGACATACGCCGAATTTGTGCCGTGCGCAACGGCTTGCAGTGACAGTAGGCGAGTGACACGGGCGGTATGCCCAATGTCACCCGCAGGATAGCGTGATGTTGTGACAGAATTGTAGCGAGGAGGGGCAATATTTTAACAGAAGAAGAGGGATTGGGGTCGCGGAAGGTATCCTCCGCTGTTCATTTCAGCTTATTGCGGTATGGTCATCGCACCAATCTGATCCAGGAACTCCTGCTGCGACATTGAGTTCTTCATCCCCATCAGCATCTGCGCATCGGCCCCGGCAACTTGGTGAGTCGGCGTCTCGGTGGTGGCAGTGGCGTAAATCAGGTCAGCCACATCCTGCGGGTTGGCTTCTTGGCCACTCTGTTGACGCATTTGAGCTGCCACCGCATCCAAATGATCGGATAGCTTCCGCGCATGGCCCTGTACGTCGGTATCGCCATTCTCCAGATTGTTGTCTGTGTTGGCCGAGAAGTTGGTGCCAAACGCGCCCGGTGCAATGGTCTTGACGTGAATGTTCAGCGGTTTGTATTCAAAGGCCATCGCCTCAGAAAGCCCCTCCACTGCAAATTTGGTCGAGGAGTAGACCGATGTGAGAGCCAAACCAAAGATGCCCGCCATGGATGTGACGTTGATAATAGTGCCACCCTTTTGCTGCCGCATGATGGGCAGCACGGCCCGCGTCACCCGCATCAAGCCAAAGACATTGGTCTCGTACATCGCATAGATGCTCTCCTCGGTAAATTGCTCAAAGAGCGCGCGCCCGCCATAGCCTGCGTTGTTGACCAGCACGTCAATCGTGCCAAAGTCGGCCATGCTTTGGGCAACTGCGGCGTCAACGCTCCCCTGATCGGTCACGTCCAGCTTGGTGACGAGAACATTCTCCAACTCGATGAGTTCGGTCTCCTTCTCCGGTGAGCGCATCGTCGCCACCACGTTCCACCCTTCGTATTGGAATTTTTTGGCGGCAAGTTTGCCAAAGCCAGAACTGCATCCAGTGATTAAAACGGTTTTGTTGCTCATGCAGAATCTCCCATGATGTATTCACGAAGCGCACAAAGTCTTCGCGCAACTTCGTGTTCTTTGTGGACATATTTGACTTGTTAGTAAGAAGCAATAGCCTAAAGGTATGAAACGCCCGTCAACTCCTCTGACCGCTCCCAGAAGCGCGTGCGCAGCGCACCGTCATTCACCGCATCATTCACCTTCTGCTTGGCAGGATAGCCACGGATGCGAAACGTCTTCGGCCCATAAAAGACGCCACCTTTTGCCTCTGGTGCGGTCGAGGCATAAAGCTGCGGCAGCACGCCCATCTCCACATCCTGCGCGATGAGCGAACCAAACGTCGAATAGAGCAAGCGCTCCATCAGCGGTGCGCCCGACTGATCAAGGCTGTTGGCCTGCAGGTTGGTCATCACCAGACCGGGGTGCGACGAATTGGCAATGGTATCGTGTCCGGCGGCCTTGAGTCGCCTGTCCAACTCTGTCGCAAAAACGGCGTTCGCCAGCTTACTCTGACCGTAGGCGTCCCAGCGGCCATATTTCTCTTTTCCCATCAGATCATCAAAGCTGATTTCACCCCGAAAGGCGGCGCTACTGGACGTGCTGTGGATACGTGAACCGGGTGTACTGGTGACCACGTCGAGCAGAAGCCCGGTCAGCGCAAAGTGCGCCAGATGGTTGACGCCAAGCTGCATCTCGAAGCCGTCTTCAGTTTCGGCGCGCGGAATCGCCATCACGCCTGCGTTGTTGAGCAGGAGGTCGAGCCGATCATATTTCGCCTTGAAGGCATCGGCAAACGCACGCACCGAAGCGAGGCTGGCGTTGTCCAGTTCCATTAAGTCAAGCTGTGCATCTGGCACGGCGGCCAACACCTCAGCCCTGGCCGCTTCTGCCTTGCTCATGTTGCGGCACGCCATTACCACGGTTGCGCCCTGCGCGGCAATGCGCTTCGTCGATTCCAGCCCCAATCCGCTATTGGCGCCGGTGATGACAACGACTCTGTCGGTCAGATCGGGGATATCGTTTGCTGTCCATTTCTGGCTCATCTTCAGTTCTCCTGATTATCTTGTCTGATGCTCTGTAGATTGGCGCGGTTGCCCGCCATGTAGCATGAGCCAGTATAGTATGAGCCACTGTAAAAATGAATACATAAAACTCCACGATGCTTGCACAATCCTCTACGTGTCGGGAGATTTGGTTGACTTTGCGCCAAAGGTTGTTATACTTCGGATAGCCGTGATTATCGAACAGTTTCAGACGGCAGCTTTATCAAGAGGTATGCAATGACCATAAGACAAGCAAAAACGGCCGACTACGTTGCCCTATTGGCGCAGCACGCAACCGATGAGGGCATGAATCGCACCGCGCTGGACACTGTCATCACCTATCGCGCGTCCGCGCCAGAGCAGTGCAAGAAGATGGTTTACGAACCGATGATTGTATTGGGGGGACAGGGCCAGAAGCAGGGCACGCTGAACGGGCAACGCTACACGTACAGCGCGGGCAACTTTCTGGCGGTGCTGCTGCCCATGCCGATCGAGGTAGAGCTGATGGAAGCAACGCCGGACAAGCCCTTTCTGGCAACTTATATTCGGGTTGATTTGCAGCGCATGGCCGCGCTGGCGTTGAAGATTGACCGCGTCGCCAACCAGCCACCAAAACCCGCACCCGTGAAGCCATCCGGTATCTTCTCTGCGCCGCTGCACGAGAATCTGCTTGACCCAGCCATTCGCCTGCTGAAGGTGCTGGGCCAGCCGACCGATGCTACACTACTGGGTGATGCCATTGTGGACGAGATCTACTATCGCATCCTTTGCGATGAGCAGGGAGGTTCGCTCACCTATCTGTTGCAGCAGCGGGGGCAAATTCAGCGCGTGGCGCGCGCGGTAGAATACATTCACCAGAATCTGGATGAGCAAGTCTCGGTGGAAAAGTTAGCCAGCTTGGTCAACATGAGCAGCTCGGGCTTTCACAAGAGCTTCAAGGAAGTCATGCACTCGTCACCACTGCAATATGCCAAATCGATCAAGCTCTTTCACGCGCAGACCTATCTGCATGAAGGGAAAAATGCAAGCGAGGCCGGCCATCTAGTCGGCTACAACAGTCCGGCCCAGTTCAGCCGCGAGTTCAAACGCCATTTTGGCGTTTCGCCATCGGCGTTGACAATGTAGGATTAGTCGCTGGAACAGCGTAAAGAGGGGCTGATCGTGTGATTAATCAACGCGGCCTGTTTCACGAAAAGATGAACGCGCCGGGGTATCACCACAGTATGTTGCGTCATCCTGATCCCAGTAGGGCGGACTGCCGTAACAACCAACAAAATAGTCAATAAATGTCCTAACTTTAGGCGCCAGCAGCCTTGAACTGGGATAGACAGCCCAGATCGCGGTATCGGAAATTAACGGGTACTCTTGCAGTATCTGAACCAGCTCTCCCCGCTTCAAGTGTTGATAGACACTCCACGTAGAATTCAGCGCGATGCCTAAGCCAGCAGCACAGGCATCGCGCATCGCCTCCCCATTATCAGTCCGAAAAGGTCCCGTTGTCTTGATACTCAGACGACCATCGGGTGTATCAAACACCCAATTCTCAAGACCGATTAAGTTGACGCATTGATGATTCTGCAAATCATCCGGTGAACTTGGCTCGCCAAATTGTTCCAGGTAGTGGGGCGATGCGCAGATAATACGCTTGTCCGGTGCCAGCTTGCGCGCAACCAGGGTTGAATCAGGTAGCTCTGCATTACGAATGGCGATATCAAATCCACCTTCGACTAAATCGACGATTGTATCCGTAAACCGAAAATCCAGAGTCAGGTCGGGATAGCGTGCTAAAAAGCGCTTCAATTCGGGCATCAAATGCATGCGGCCAAATGACGCCGGGGCCGTAACCCGCAACGTTCCTTTGGGCGAGGTGTCCCCCGCGCCAACGGACGCACGTGCGGCTTCAATGCTAGAAAGCACTTCTTCTGCGTGAGGAAGGAAAGCGACTCCCTCCTCTGTCAATGACACTTTGCGCGTGGTGCGGTGGACCAGTCGAACGCCAAGCTCCGCCTCCAGCTTCTTGACGTACGAGCTTGCCACTGCGGGCGATAAGCTTAGTTCGCGCCCCGCCCTACTGATGTTATTGGTTGTGGCCAGCCGGACAAAGAGTTTTAGATATTCAATATTCATCGTGAATTATCAACAAAAACTAAAAACTGATTCTTCTCGTAGGCCCATTGTTTTATATTTGTTTATGATTATAATGGACTCAGGTTCTACATTCAAAAGAATGTCCATGCGGGCGAAAGCCATGAATTGTTAATACTGGACGGTATTCAATATGCTTACAAAAGTCGATGATAGAGAGTTCCAACCCATCAACCGGGGATATAACGCCGTCTTCCGCCCGAACCGATTGAGCCTCGGGCTGGTGGTGCCGCTGGAGAGCTATCCAACAGGCCCAGTGCCAGCCATGACCCGACATGTGGAACGCGTCCAGCTGGCCGAAGAGCTCGGATACTCCGCCGTCTGGCTGCGCGACGTACCGTTCAACGTGCCCTCATTTGGCGATGCTGGTCAAACTTACGACCCGTTCGTCTATCTGGGTCTGTTGGCGGGCCAGACCGAGCGGATCGCCCTTGGCGTCGCCAGCATCATTCTGCCGCTGCGCCATCCGGCACACGTCGCCAAGGCCGCGGCCACTGCGGATGTGCTGTCGGGTGGGCGGCTGCTTCTGGGTGTCGCCTCGGGTGACCGGCCAGAGGAATATCCAGCGCTCAACCAACCTTTCAGCGAGCGAGGCGCACGCTTCCGCGCGAGCTTTGACTATATCAGGCGCATGGGCGAGGATGCACCGGCGTTTGAAAACAGCTATGGCAGCCCCAATGGCGGTATGGATATGCTGCCAAACCGGCGTCCGGGAAGCTCCCGCTGCTCATTACGGGCGGCAGCCAGCAAGACCCCGATTGGATTGCGCAGAACGGCGACGGCTGGATGCTCTACCCGCGCAACGTCGGCGCGCAGGCGCAAATTATCCGCGATTGGCGGGCGCGGGTCGCGGCTGCGGGGAGGCTCGCCCAGCCTGTCATGCAGCCGCTCTACGTCGATCTGGTCGGTGATCCGGATGCTCGACCGCAACCGATTCATTTGGGGTTTAGATCGGGTACGCGCAGCCTTCTGGCTTATCTAAAATCGTTGGAAGAGATCGGCGTGAACCACGTGGCGCTAAACCTGCGCTTTAACCAAGCAGATATTGAGACAACGCTAAAGCGCCTGGCCGGTGAAGTATTGCCAGACTTTACGGAATAAAGGAGACAACACAATGGCAAAAACCATTCTCATTACCGGTTCGACTGACGGCATCGGATTGGAAACGGCGAAGATGCTGCTCTCGGCGGGTCACCACGTGTTGCTGCATGGGCGCAATCCGTCGAAGTTGGCAGATGTGGAAAAAGAACTTTCGGCACTATCGGGGGACGGCGAGGTTGAAAGCTATGTGACGGATTTGTCGAACATGGCCGAGGTCGAGGCGTTGGCCATGGCGGTAGCCGAAAAGCACGACAAACTCGACGTGCTGATCAACAATGCGGGCGTCTACAACACGTCCAATCCAGTCACGCCGGACGGGCTTGACGTGCGCTTTGCCGTCAACACAATCGCCCCCTACCTGCTGACGCAGCGACTCTTGCCGTTGATGGACGCGTCGGGCCGAGTGATCAACCTCTCCTCCGCGGCGCAGTCTCCGGTCGATACGCAGGCGCTGGCCGGGCAGGGCCGCCTGTCCGACGGCGCGGCCTATGCGCAGAGCAAGCTGGCGCTGACCATGTGGTCGCGTGCGCTGGCCCTTTCGCTTGGGGATAGTGGCCCGGCTATCATCGCGGTCAATCCCGGATCAATGCTTGGCACCAAGATGGTGAAAGAGGCCTTTGGTGCGGCGGGCAAAGATGTAAATATCGGCGCGAAAATTTTGGTTCGCGCGGCGCTGTCTGACGAATTTGCGACTGCGTCCGGCCAGTACTTTGACAACGACAGGAGGCAATTTTCTTCGCCCCATCCCGATGCGCTTGATCGGAGGAAATGCGACGAGATTGTGCGTACCATCGAGGGAGTTTTGGCTGAACGAAAGCAATAGCCTAGAGTTGTAGACGCTTTACACCACGAGACGAATAGGGAGCTAATTACGCACACATGCTCAGGTTAAATCGATTCAATCAGTGGTGGCGCGTGCCGCGGATGCGCGCCGATGAGGAGTTGGAAAAAGAGCGCAAGGCGACGTGGCTTGAGCTCTTTTTCGATCTGGTCTTCGTGGTTTTTGTTGCCGAACTTGCCCACTCGCTCGGCGGCGACCCATCGTGGTCTGCCGTTGGGGGCTTTGTGCTGATGTTTCTGGCGATGTGGTGGGTTTGGATCGGCAGCACCTACTACAACGACCGCTATGAAACCGACGATTTGGCCCACCGCGTCTTTACCTTTTTGCTCATGGTCGGCGTTGCGTCCATGGGCTTCTACGTCCACGGCGGGCTGAACGAAGGCACGGTTGGCTTTGCGCTCTCGTATGTCTTTGCGCGGGTGATCAATATCTACCTCTGGTGGCGGGCTGGTAAACACAACCCTCCCGCCCGCACGATGACCAATCGCTTTGTGATTGGCTTTTCCATTTCCGCCATTTTGTGGACAATCTCGATCTTTCTACCGCCGCCGCTGCGCTTTGCCTTCTGGGCGGCGGGGCTTGCGTTTGATATTATCACTCCCTTCACTACGCTGCGTGCGCAGGCAAAGCTCCCCGCACTGACCACCAGCCACCTGCCCGAACGCTTTGGCGTCTTCGTGATTCTGGTCCTGCGCGAGCCCATCGCGGCCGTCATCGAAGGGACATCTGCCGCGAGTCACCACCTGACGCTCCAACTCGCCGTCGATGGCTTCCTAGGGCTGCTGCTCGCCTTTCTGCTCTGGTGGATCTACTTTGACCAAGTCGCAAATGAGCGGATTCGTGCGTCGATCTGGGCGCGCTTCGCCTGGGGCTACCTCCACATGCCGCTGATCTTTAGCATCACCGCGATTGGTGCCGGGCTGCTGCATGCATACGAAGTGGGTCGCGCGCCGCTGCCCGCGCCCGTCTATTGGTTGATCAGCGGCGGTGTTGGTCTCTTCCTCATTGCCAGCGCGCTCATCGAGTGGACCATCGACCTGTCGCACGATGAAAAAGAGAAGTTCTGGTTAGTCGATATGGCACGCTGGATTTCTGCCATCGCCGTGCTCGCCCTGGCTTGGGTCGCGCCCAGTCTGTCGCCCATGTCATTCTTTGCGTTATTGCTGCTCTTTGTTGCCGTGCCGGTTCTGCTGGAGCTTCTATTCGTGGAGCCCGTGTACGAGCAGCTTTCCTTTGTTGACGTGCCTGCCAATGGCGAGGCGGACGCTGTCGCATGTGCTCATCGAAACGAAATTCGGGAAGTTACCCCAAGCAGTGACGTCTGCGAAGCGTGCCTGGCGGCGGGGCAGTGGTGGGTTCATTTGCGCATCTGTCGCATTTGTGGGCACGTCGGCTGCTGCGACTCCTCGCCCGGTCGGCACGCGACGGCTCACTACCACGAAACGGGCCACCCCATCATGCAGTCGTTTGAGGAGCATGAAAGGTGGGTCTATTGTTACGTGGATGAAGAGGTTATTGGCGAGATGGAAAAGGGCTGGGCGACACAATAATCTGTGCCAGCGCGGATAGTCTATACAGTTCGGCAGGTTGAACAGCTCAATCCGCGATTTTGGTCCACACGGGGTCGACGATTCCGGCCCTGCTGCTCTCCATCTTGCCGCTGCTGGGCACTATGCTGATGGGCATTTCATCGTCATCTCCCGGAGGTCTAACTTACTGACGTTTTGAGCCTTGACAGACGCTATTTGATAGACTCGGTGGGGTCTATCGAATAGCGTCCGCAGACACAATCATACAATCATAAAGCGACCGTACGCCACAAACGCGGCTAGCAGCAGCAGAACGGCATTGCTCACCAGTGCCTGTGTCCCATCGCCTCTTCGCACGTGAAGCACGATTGCACCAATCATCGTCAGAACCAACCCCACGGCTGCCAGAGGCGTTAACCAGGGCAAAATCCCCGTGAGCTGCGGCAGAATCAAGCCGATAGCTGCCAAAATTTCCAGCACGCCAATCAGCTTGATGTTGGTGGCTGAAACATCATCAACCCAGGCCATGCGCTCGCCGTCACTCCCCTTTATCTCCTCTTTTGATCTGGTTGCTTTCATCACGCCGGCCATCAGAAAGAGCGCGGCGAGCAATCCTTGTAAAATCCAAAGTGCAATGTTCATTTTTGTCTCCTGTATATGGTAAATGTGGTTAACCAAGCGGGTGCCTAAAGCGGCAGGTTGATGGAAAAAGTCGTGCCTGCGCCAACGGTGGAAGAAACGGAGATTGTGCCGCCGTGTCCCTCGACAATCGCCTTGGCAATGGCTAAGCCGAGGCCAGATGTTTTGGGGTCGGTGCGGGCGCGGGCGCTGTCCGCGCGGTAGAAGCGCTCAAAAACGTGGGGCAAATCCTGAGCTGGGATGCCGCGGCCACTATCGCGAATTTGCAAGAGGACGTGTTGATTTTCAGCCGCCGCCCGCAACGCAATTTGCTCGCCAGCCGCAGTGAAACGCAGCGCATTGCTCACCAAATTATTGAGCACCTGCACCATCCGTGCAACATCCACCGCCACCAGCGGCAAATCGGTATCGCCCACAACGGAAAGCGCGACGCCCTGCGCTTCGGCCTGGGGCAAGTAGGCAACGGCCGTGCGTTCGAGCAGCGCACGCGGATCGGTGGGTCGCCGGTTCAGCGACAGCTTGCCCGCGTCGGAAAGCGACAGCGTGCGCAGGTCGTCCAGCAGATGTTGGAGCAGCTGCACCTGCTGGTTCATCACCTGATAAGTCTGTGGTGACTGCTGAATTTTGTCCTCGCTCAATCCTTCTGTGTAGCCAGCGAGCACGGTCAGCGGCGTGCGCAGATCGTGGGCAATATCGGCCGTCATCTGCTGGCGCAGCTGCTCGGCATGGGCTAGGTCGTGGCTCATTTGATTAAAGGCGTGGGTCAATTCGCCGATTTCATCCTGCGTGGTGACCGGCACCTGGTGGCCAAGCTGCCCATCCGCCAACGTCTGCGTCGCCGTGGTTAAGGTGCGCAGCGGTCGAATCAACTGCCGCGCCAACACAAGCCCAACGCCCAGCGCCAACAGCACGCCAATGCCGAGCCCCGTTGCAACGCCTCTGTAAACGGAATCTTCAAAATTGCCTGCTGGCGTGTTGGGCTCAAAGCGCCTGGGCGGTCGATCCGCTTTGCGCCCTATGTCTTGCGCTCTGGCCGGTGACAACTGCGCCGGTGGTGGCAGAACCGCCCCAGCAGTCGCCTCGATCAGTTCATCAATAAACTGGTCAAACCCGTTAAAGGTGCTGTAGGTAACGATGGTCAGCGTTAGAATCGTCGCAACGACGGCTACACCGACAAACGAGAGCGTGAGCTTTGTGTTCAGCGAGCGCATGATGACTCAATCCTCCTTTGGCCGCGCCAGCCGATAGCCAAAGCCATAGACCGTTTCGATGTAGCGCGGGTTTTTGGGATCCGGTTCAATCTTACGACGCAGACGGCGAATATGCGTGTCAACGCTGCGCTCGTAGCCATCGAAGCCAACGTCCTTCTCGTCGATGAGCTCCAGGCGCGAAAAAACGCGGTCGGGCGTTCGCATCAGCGTGTGTAAGATGGTAAATTCCGACGGCGTCAGGTCAACCACCTCCTCACAAACGGTCACGCGACGCGCGGCGCTGTCCAGCACAAGGTCGGCCACGCGCAAGACGTCGCCAGCCTGCGCTCCTTTTTGCGTTCGACGCAGCAGCGCACGCACGCGCGCCGTCAATTCGCGCATGCTAAACGGCTTGGTCACGTAATCGTCCGCACCCAATTCCAGGCCCAGCACCTTATCGTTTTCTTCCAGCTTGGCGGTCAACATGATGATAGGCGTCTCTGCTTCGCGACCATGAACGCGTATGAAATCGTACCCCGTCATCTCAGGCATCATCACGTCAAGCAGAATGAGGTCTGGCTTCTCATGGCGGGCAACATAAAGCGCATCGCGGCCGTGGCTCGCCCCGACGACCCGAAACCTCTCCCCAGTCAGATATTTCTCAACCATCGACCGAATTTCTTTTTCGTCATCTGCAATCAAAATGGTCTGTGTCATAATGGTGTGTTACTCATGAAAGAAAAGGACAGGTCTGCCGCCGACGGAAAGACAAGCGTGCTAGGGTGCAGCAATTGTCACGTGGTACAAAACCGTGTTGTCGGTTTCCAGGTCCGACCCCCAGCTTATCAAATTCATAGACACGCTAACAGTGTTATCAATCACTGGCTTGGTCGATAAACGGTGCCGATATAAACCGCCACCCATGATGATTGTCATGGGTGGCGAAGTTCTATTTATTGTGGAGAGGACGGGTACGCTGGCAACGTCTACAGGCGCTGTCCCAGCGTCAACGGCAGGGTGATTGTGGTGCCATCGCGTAAAACCGTTAGCTGGATGGTCTGCCCGACCTGCGTATGGAAAACCAGGTAGCTATTCAGGTCGGCAAAATCGGCAATCGCTTGGCCGTTAATGGCAATGATTAGATCGCCACCGCGCCCGCTGTTCTGGTTGGCGGCAATCAGCCCAGCCTCGGCGGCCGGACTCTCCGGCGTCACGTTGACCACGTAAGCGCCCTGATTCTGTGGCAGGCCGTAAATCGATTGTTCGTTCAGAGAGACTTCACTATCAAAACTTGCGCCGATATAGGCATAGTCATACGTGCCGCTGGCGATTAGGCTGGGCACAATCTGCTGCACGGCAGCCACCGGAACCGAGAAGCCGACGCCGCTGCCCGTCCGCGTGGTCGAAGCAATGGCCGAATTGACGCCCACGACTTCCTCCAGGCCAAGCCCGGCTTGCAGATTATTCGCTACCGGCACAATCTGCCCCTGCGCGGCTAGTTGCGTCTCAACCTCGGCCTGCACGATTGCTGCAACATCGTCTGCATTAGTGGTTGTCTGTGTGCCAGCGCTGTCCAACACGGGTATAGATGCGCCACAGCCCGCCAGGATCAAGGCAAACAGGAGCAGCGCGAATAGGCGCTGGTGGATGCTTCTTTTCATGGTCATTCCTTTCGCAAAAGCACAGAGAGCGCAGCTCGGACTGCGCCCTCCGTGCGAACTGCCGGTCAGCAGTTCCAGCTTATCCCTTACAGGTTACTGGCAGCGTCAACAGTGTTGGCCGGTGCCTGAAAGCGTGCGCCATTGGTTCCGTTGCCGTTGGGGCCATCAAAACCACGGCCCCGCGACCCGCGACCGCCGAAGCCGCGCCCGCTGCTCAAGAGCTGTTCGGCCTGCTCCTAGGTAACGACGCCATCCTGAACTGCCTGTTGCACAGCCTCTTCGCGGGTGCTGGCCGTGCTGTCGCTCAGATACGCTTTGAGCGTCCGTTGCGCCAGCTTCAGGTCGGCCTGCTCCTGGGTGATGGTTCCCTCAGCCACGGCCTGATCGAGCCCGTTCACCAAGGCGGTCTCTTCTGCGGCCTTCAGCTGTTCCACGCTGATGCCGAGCGCATCGGCCATCAGCGTGTCGTAGTCGATTGTGTCGCTGCGGACGCGGCCGATCCGGCCAGACTCTTCGCTGCGGGCCCGCAGTTCGTCGGCCCGCTCTTGCCTGATCAGCCCTTCTGCGACCGCCTGATCGATGGCCGCACTGTGCGCAGCGGCTTCTGCTGCCTCCAGCTCTTCGACGCTGACGTTCAGGGCAGCAGCGAGCAGCTCGTCACTGTCCACGCCGCCAAGCCTGCTAGACGACCCCCGCACCCTGCTGCACAAAGCGCAACGTGGATGCAGCCTGGGTCTGCGTCTCTTGTGTCACCTCTTGCACAAGCGACGACGCATAGGTGCTATCCGCCGTCCATGCAACACCTGCGGTCAGCATGAGCGCTGCGGCTCCACCGACAACCCACTTTTTCAAATTGTTCTGTTTCATTGTTCTGGTCTCCTTGAACTACGTACTTGTTGATTAACTACAAGAATATTGCTCTCTTACGAATCCCATATTCAGCCGGGATTGATTCAAGGATAGCAAACAATTGTGGCTAAATTGTCGGCAGATTGTGACAATAATGTGTAGATTTCAACGTTCAGGACGCGGATGCTCATGACAGATGTCATCGTTTGCTCGACAAAACCATGGCAGCGGCCACGGGCACGTTTTAAGAAGTTCAGCTACAATGGAAAAATGAGCCAGAGAGCCTTTTCTTTTCATACAGATCAATTGCTGCGGGTGGCCCTTATTTTGTGGGTAGCCTATTTCGGTGTGCTCGCGCTCGTCGATTGGTGGCTTGCAGATCGCGATGCAGACGTGCTCTTCTATTACGCTGTTCAGATTGTGAATAGCCTGCTCATACTTGGGTTGACGCTGCTACCCTAGGGGCGCTTCTGGCAAGAGAAAGCGATGTTGCCCGTCGTGCTGGCGTTGATGGCCATCTTACCGACGATGACCGTTCACGTTATGCTGCGGATCGCATTCAGCGAGCCACTGCGCTCACCCGATGGCATGACGCTGCGCCTGACGCCCATCCTGCTGATTGGGCTGCTGTTGACGGCTAGGCACTATCGCTGGCCTGCTGTGGTGCTCTTCAGCCTGGGCGTCGCTGCGCTCAATTTGGCGGGTATATTCGCGCTGCCTGGCGTCAACGGTATTGCTGCTGCTCTTCACTCTGAAGCCGTGCTCATCACGGGAATCCAAACAATCAGCCTGTTGATGGTCGGCTACATGACAAGCGAGTTGATAGGCCGACTGCGGAGGCAGCAGCGCTCGCTGGAGGAGGCAAACGCCCAGCTGCGCGATCAGGCCAGCACCCAAGTCGAGCTGACCATTAGCCGCGAGCGCAACCGCATGGCGCGCGAACTCCACGACACGCTGGCCCACACGCTGAGCGGGCTGACCGTGCAGCTGCAAACGGTCAAAGCCTATTGGGCCATCGAGCCGGACATATCGCAGGAGATGTTGGATGTGGCGCTTTCGGCCACGCGCAGCGGGCTGCAGGAAACTCGCCGCGCGCTTAAATCGCTCCGCGCCACCCCCCTGGCGGATTTGGGGCTATCGCTGGCGATTCAACAGCTGGCAGAAGCCGCGGCGGCGCGGGCCAATCTGTCGCTGGCGCTTTCGATTGCCGAGCCGCTGCCGCACGTTGCGCCAGAAGTCAGCCACTGTCTCTACCGGGTGGCGCAAGAGGCCATGGCAAACGTGATTTATCACGCCGATGCCAGGCATCTGTCCGTGAGCGCAGAGCACGTAAACATCGAGCACGCAGATATAGAGCACGCAAGCACTGAGCGTGGCGGGCGGGGGATTCGGCTGCGGGTGGCGGACGATGGAATCGGCTTTGAGCCAAGTGAGGAATACCCCAATCACTGGGGCGTGGCGGGGATGCACGAACGGGCGCAGCTGGTGGGCGGCTGCTTGTCGATCGAGAGCGCGCCGGGCCGCGGCACCGTGATCCAGCTCTTTATACCGGAGACGACCAGATGAAAATCGTCATTTGTGATGACCAAGCGATTGTGCGCGACGGGCTGGCCATGCTGCTCAAGCTGGATCGGAAGATCGAAGTGGTGGGTCTGGCCCAGGATGGCCTGGAAGCCATCGAGCTGGTGGAGCAGGAAGCACCAGATTTGGTGCTGATGGATTTAAAGATGCCCGGCGTAAACGGCATCGAAGCCACCCGCCGCATCCGCGCCAGGTATCCACAGATAAAGGTGCTTGTTTTGACGACTTACGACGATGACGAGTGGATTTTCGACGCCATTCGCGCAGGCGCGGCGGGCTATCTGCTGAAGGACACGCCCCACGCCGAGGTCGTAGCGGCGGTGAAGGGGACGGTCGCTGGCGGAGCCTATACGGATCCATCGGTTACGGAGAAGCTGATCCGCGCCGTCGCCGGTCAACAGCCGCAGCAGGCCACGTTGGTTACGGATAAACTTACCGCCCGCGAGATCGACGTGCTGCGCGTGCTGGCCCGCGGCCTCAACAACGCCACTATTGCCGAAGTGCTGCACCTCTCCGAGGGGACGGTGCGCAACCACATCAGCGCCATCCTGGCCAAGCTCGACGTCTCCGATCGCACGCAGGCCGCGGTGATAGCCATCAAGCACGGTGTAGTTTGACCTACAGAGCATGACCTTGCCCAGTCGATCCATCTCCGTCAAGCGCGCATTTAACTGCATCGCGTCCAAAAAAACCCTGACCGACTTCGGTCAGGGTTATCGCAACATTTCCCTTTTATATAGATTCACCTCAGCACATCGGTCATCACCTTGGCCACCGTTGGCGGGTGCAGCAGCATGTTGGCGTAGTTCGCGTTCGCCATGGGGCAGGCGCACTCTTTGCGGCGGATGCTGCCGCGCAGCTGCTCCATGGCCTGCCCGCGCCAGACCTGCATGAAGTCGTAGTCGTGATCGCGGATGTTGCCCGCGGATTCGGCGCGGATGCAGCAGCTCCACAGGTCGCCGTTGGGCGCGATGTGTGCGCTGGCCCAGCCCGCGTAGCAGGGGATGACCTGGTCGCGCTCATGGAGGACGCGCTTGGCGAGCTGGTAGTACTGGGCGCGGAAGGCCTGCGTGAAGCGGGCGATGCCCTGGGCCGGGGCCTGTCGCGCCTGCTGGCTTAGAAAGTCCGCAATCGGGTCGTAATCCTCCGGTCTCGGCGTAATCCCCCAGCCGACGGTGTCCAACTCCACCCGCTCCTCGGCCACCTCGGTGATGTAGCTGTCCGGCTTCAGAAATTTGAGCCCCTCCTGAATTTCGCGGAAGCGGTGCGCGTTAAAGCGGCTGATGACCGTGTGCACGGTCAGCACCAGATTTTTGTGCTGCTTTTGCAATTCCTTGAGCCGCCGCCACGTCTCCATCGACAGGTCCCAGTTGCCCTCGACGCCGCGGATATCGTCGTGCTCGTCGCCGATGCCGTCCAGGCTGAGGTTAATGCCGATGCTCGACTTCGGGCACTCGCGGCACATGCGCTCGGTCATGGCGAGCACGCGCTCGGTCAACATGCCGTTGGTGGGAATCGTGATGACTTCGGGCTGGCACTGCTTATAGCCTTCGATCACTAGATCGTCCAAATCCTTGCGCAGGAAGGGCTCGCCGCCGGTGAAGGTCATGTAAAAGGGCGATTTGCCCAGGCTGGCAAAGATGCGCGACCACTCATCGACCGAGAGATCGTCATTGGGCTTGCGCCACACGTCGCAGGTGCGGCACTTGCTGTTGCAGCGAAAGCTGATGCTGATGACGATGGAAAAGGGCTTGACCTGCGGCCAGCCAAAGCGGCGAAAGGCCCAGTAGGTTGGCAATTTGGGGATGAGTCCGAGCATAAAATTTCCGGTGAACGCGAATTTTTCAAAATAATTTCATAAAAATTATACAGCATGATTTTGAAAATTGCGATATAATGAGGTTAACGATTCGCACTGAGGAAAGCAGAGGTGAGCGATATGCCGACACCGTTTCCAGGGATGGATCCCTATTTGGAACAGCCGGGCGTTTGGAATCAAGTTCATTCTGATCTAATTGTCGATATTAGAAGACGCCTGGTGCCGATGCTGCGCCCTACTTATCACGTTACAATCGAGCAGCGCATCTATCTGACACTGCTGCCGCCCGATGCCCAGCTTGTCGGACTGCCCGACGCGCTAATCATCGACGAAGCGGCGATGGCTCCCCTTGCTGCGGGTACGGCTGTTGCAGAACCCACCGAGATTGGCACGCTGCCCGCGCTGGAGGAAGTCAGAGAGCGCTACTTGGAAGTGCGGCTGACGGAGACGCGCGAGGTCGTGACGGTGATTGAGATTTTATCGCCCACCAACAAAGTTTACGCGGATGGACGCCAAAAATACCTCAACAAGCGCGAGAAGGTGTTGTCTAGCCAGAACAGTCTTGTCGAAATCGATCTGCTGCGTGCGGGCGAGCCGATGCCGATGCCGATGTACGCCTCGCGGCAGACGGACTATCGCGTCATTGTTAGTCGAAGCTGGCAGCGCCCCTACGCTGCATTTTATCTATTTGACCTGCGTGAAGCAATTCCTGATTTCTACATTCCGCTGCGGCGCAACGAGCCGGAACCGGTGCTACCGCTCAACCAGATTCTGCACGACGTGTATGATGAGGGCGGCTACGACCTGATCGTCAACTACAGCCGCGAGGCGATTCCGCCGCTTGTTGAAGATCAGGCTGCTTGGGCCACGGAATTGACGGCGCGCTAGCCAGCCAAATTGCGCACGTAGATCGCAATACCATCCAGCAGCATCTGCACCGCGACCAGGATCAGCAGCATCCCCATTAGCCGCTCGACGGCGCGCAGCCCCCGCGGCCCCACAAAGCGCGTGATGTAGGGCGAGGCGACGAGAATGATCGTCGCCAGGCTCCACGCCAGCAGCAGCGCCAGCACCCATTCGAGCAGCAGCCCCGGCTGCGACGAGCCCAGCAGCAGCAGCAGCGCAATCGTCGACGGCCCGGCGATCAGCGGAATCGCCAGCGGCACGATAAATGGGTCGCTCTCGACTTCTTCATCCGAGCCACCGCGTCGCCCCGGAAAGACCATGCGCAGCGCGATGATAAAGAGCAGCACCCCGCCCGAAATGCTCAACGACGGCTGCCCCAGCCCCAGAAAATTCAGAATTCGATTCCCCGCCAGCAAAAAGACCAGTAGAATCGCCAGCGCGAAGATCAACTCGCGCGCAATGATGCGCGTGCGCTGTCGCGTGGGAAAGGGCTGAAGGATCGACTGGAAGATGGGCACGTTGCCCAGAGGGTCCATGATGAAGAAGAGCGTGGCCGCGGCGGAAAGCACGCTGGCCCAAGCAATGGTGGAGAGTGTGTTCATTGGTCAAAGAACAGCCCGCCTCTTGAGGAGACGGGCTGAGTCGACTAAATCAGGATTTTGCTGGATACGACAACTTTGTTTCAAGAGGGCTAGGCTACCCTGGGTTGCTGATTTCGATTCCTTCCGCTGCTACAGCACGCAGCAATTGTCGATCTCCTGAAACAAACGTGATATTCACTTCTGCTTTCCGTTGGGTTAACATCGCCGACGCCGCTTGGATCGCATCGTATCCTTTGAGTGGTTGACGTTGAACCAACTTCACAGCAAGCTCAATTGTTTCGGCATCAACCTGATGGCTAACAAATTTCTGCTGACGAAGAGCGCTCTCCAATTCAAGAATCGTTTTTCTTACAAATGTCTTGCCAAATGGCCCATCACGCTGCATCTGTGAAAGCGCGGCAGCGACTTCAGCAAGAGAGATATTTGCAACGATAAGTATTGATTCTGCATCGTCCACGATTTGGCGAACGCCGATACTACCTGGTTCCAAGACATAGTACTTGACGAGAGCACTGCTGTCCAAGAAATACGCGCTCATCGGCGGTTCTCGCTGATTAAACGTGATACTTCAGAATCGGGAAAGTAAAAGGAGTTTCGTTCGTCGAGGTGCTGCTGCTTTTCTTCCTCGGTTAAATCTTCCCAGCGTTCTTTGCCTGGTCTTTCCCAGACGCTTGCTGATTCAATCAAGTTTGCCGCCTTTAACCGACGAAGAATCTCCTCGCGCGACGGCTCTGCGGCCACAGCCTTCGCAGATAAAAACACGTTATCCAACTCCCGCTCGAGTGCTTGCGTCACCACTTCAGCGACCGGGCGACCCGTGCCTTCAATTTTTGTGATTAACTCATCGGGTACTTCGACAGTTAGAACAGCCATCTTTGCCTTCAAAATTTCTTATGCCGCCATCGCCAATTTCGGAAACGTGATGCTAACGACGGGTTTGGGCAGCGGATGCGTCTCTGACCATTGAAAAGCGGGCTGTACCAAATCCTCAACTTGCTGTGCTACATCCCAGCCCAGAACAGCGTTGCCGCAGTTGCCGCACAGAGCAGCAGGTACACCAATCACCGTTACGACAACACCTCCACGACGAAAAATTTGTGTTGCCATACCGTTGCTATCTATGGGCTCACCACAGATTGAACACGTCACAACCTACGCCGCCACCCGCTCCCGCGACCCGCCAACCGCATCCACCACCTCGGACTGATCTTGGCTGCCGATAAAGAAGCGCTTGGCCTGCGCAATCGTGTTGGGCAGGTTGGTCCAGTTTTCCTTAAAGGTCATCTTTTCCCAGACGCGCTCGGGGCGGTAGAGGTAGAAGCGGCGGTAGGCATCGCGCCACTTTTTGAGCACGAGATCGGGATCGTACTGGCCATCGTGCATGGTGAAGCGCGACTTTTGCTCGTGGATGGCAAAATCCGTCCAGTTGTCGGCAAAGACCTCGCCGCCCTCCATGATCACGTCGTACATCGTCGTGCCGGGGAAGGGCGCGGCCAGCAGGAAGTTGGCCAGCTTGGGGTCGAGTTCGAGCGCGAGCTGCGTCGTCTTCTCCATGGTCTCTTCGGTGTCGCCGGGCATGCCGTAGATAAAGAAACCCATCGTCTGCAGCCCCGCCGCCTTGGCGTTGGCAAAGGCCTCGCGCACCTGATCGAGCGTCTGCCCCTTGCGGATCACGTTGCGCAACATGTCCGGATCGCCATTCTCCACGCCAAAGCCCACGCGCTTGCAGCCCGCGGCCTTCATAAGCTGAAAGAGTTCCAAGTCGGTGTGGTTGACCTTCATGCCGTGAACCGTTACCCAGGGCACAGTGTTGAGCCCCTCCGCAATCAAGCGGCGGCAGAGCTCCTTGGCGCGCGGCAGCTTAAGGTTCCAGATGTCGTCGGTCATGCCGATTTCCGTCGCACCCAGGCCGTGGACGAGCCAGCGCCACTCCTGCACAATGCTCTCGACGGAGCGCGCGCGCCAAGTGTCGCCGGTGACGGGCTTGGAGCAGAAGGTGCATTTGTACGGGCAGCCGCGCGAAGTCAAAATGGTAAAGCTGCGCGCGTTCACGTCGAGCCCGTCGGTCAGCGGCTGTAAATTGGTGTAGCGCTCGATCTTGAACAAATCATGCGCCGGGAAGGGCAGCGCGTCCAAATCGGGAATCATCGGGCTTTCGGGGCTGGCGACGATTTCCTCGCGGCCGTCGACCACGCGCTTGAAGTGAATGCCCGGAATCACGCCCGGCTCCTGGCCCGCCTCCAGCGTGTTGATCAGCTCCAGGAACGAATACTCCGCCTCCCCCTTGAAGACGTAGTCGACGTAGGCGTCGTGCGGTGCTTCGAGCGACTCCATCGGCATAATCGTCAGGTGCGGCCCGCCGAGCACGGTGATCAGCCCGCGCGCCTTGCACAGCTCGGCCATCTCCCACGCCTCGGGCATCAGCGGCGTTGTCGCCGTCACGCCGATCATCTGGTAGGGTCGCCCCTCGCTTTCCGCTTGGTCCAGGTAGTAATCGACGCCCACATCTTCAACGGCGGCGTCAAAGATCATCGTTTCGTGGCCGCCTTCGCGCAGCACGCCGGCAAGGTAGCCCAGGCCCAGCGGGATATGTTTGCGGGCGCTCCAGACTTTGGCTTCGGGGCTGGCTAGAATAATTCGCATGAAAACCTCAAAAGAATAAAGATTAAAGATTGGGTCGTGGAGTTATCTCCACGCAGCAATCTTTACTTGTCTACCTGCGTGCTGATGTTTTGGGCAATTGAATTTAGCTTATCACGCGCCGGGGGGGAATGAAAATAGCGTTCAGGAAAGGTGAAACCGAAGCCGTCGCTACGGTAACGCGGGATGACGTGTAGATGAACGTGAAAAACTTCCTGCCCCGCCGCTTCGCCGTCGGCTAGGAACAAATTAACGCCCTCGCAGCGAACCTCGCTGTGTCGAATCGCCGACGCAATCTTTTGCCCAATGCGCATCAGGTGCGCGCCATCTTCGGACGCTAAATCGGCGAGATAAGTGGCGTGGCGGTTGGGTATCACCAGCACGTGACCTGCGTTGACCGGCTGAATGTCCATAAACGCCGCACACTGCTCGTCGCGGTAAACAAAACTGACTTCACCTTGGCCCGCTAAAATTTGACAGAAGATGCATTCGCTCATTGGTTTGCCGAACAGCTTTGCCTAGCGGATAGCCAGCGCTCAAGAGAGGACCGCGATTCACGGCTAGGCGTGCCGGTGAGTAGTGCAACCACTGGAATCAACTCATCTAGCGCTTCCCAAAAGATAATGTCTCGCTCGCTCTCATCTTCAAAGATGCACCAGTCGCTTCGTTCTGAGTCACTAGCGTGCAGAAGACGAGGATACCAAGCGATAGGGATAGAGACAGAGCGTCCATCTTCCATTGCGACAGATACCTCATTACCATTAAAACTAATGTTTTTAACTCGTGGCTGAACGTCAATCGTTGCAATGCTCATTCCACATCTCCAGAAATTGCGCTCGGTTCTGCTCGACAATACGACGCGCATTGCGCAACTCACTCAAATTTAGCCCACGGCTTCGTTCCAGTTCTATTGGTTCGAGCCAAAACTTTACGCTTGGTGCTCGACGTTCCTTGCCTTTGGCCAGATGAATGCGTGGCGGCTCAATGCAGTCATACGAAACAAAATAGCACATAAAGCCGCCGATGCGGGTCGTCGGCATTTTCTCTAAATCGCCCCCTCGGCCTCCATTTGCTTGCGCAGACCCGTCTTTTCCTTCTTGGGCAGGAAGGTGTTCATGGCGATGCGCACGTTGCGCGGCAGGTTGAGCCAGAAATCCTTGGTCTTGGCGCGGCGGATGATCGGCGAAGGGCGCAGGTAAAATTGGCGGTAGGCCTTGCGATACATCTCCTCGACCAGCTCCGCCGTCATCTCGCCCATTTCGTAGCGCGCCTGCTGCTGGAAGAAGACGTAATCCTCCCAGTCGTTGATCAAAAAGCGCCCCTGCCGCTTCACGATTTCGTAGACCTTTGTGCCCGGATAGGGCGTCATCATCGAGAAGTTGGCGATAATGGGATCGAGCTCAATCGCAAAATCAATCGTCTTTTGCATCGATTCGCGCGTCTCGCCGGGCAGGCCGATGATCATAAAGGCAATCGTCTCCAGCCCCACCTCCTTGGCGTTCTTAAAGGCCGCGCGAATCTGGTCGTGGGTGACCTTCTTGTCGATCGTCTTGAGAATCTCCTCGTCGCCCGTCTCCACGCCAAAGGCCGTGCGCTTGAGCCCCGCCTGCTTGAGCAGCGACAGCAACTCCTTCGACGCCAGGTTGGCGCGGATCCCGTTGACAAAAATCCAGGGCACGTGATTGAGCTTGTTCTCGATTAGCAGATGGGCCAGCGACTCCAGCCGCTTGACGCGAATGTTCGCGCTGTCGTCCAGAATGCCGATCTCCTGTGCGCCAAAATCCTCCACCAGGTGTCGCCACTCGGCCAGCACGCTCTCCGGGCTGCGGCTGCGCCACTTGATCGGCATAATGCTCTGCGAGCAGAAGGTACAGCGATAAGGGCAGCCGCGCGATGTCATGATGCTAAACGAGCGTGCGCCGTCGACGTGATCGGTGGCGGGCTGCAGATTGGTGTAGTGCTGCATCTTGAACAGGTGATAGGCGGGCCAGGGCAGCGAATCGAGATCGGCAATCGGCGTGCGGTCGAGTGTGTTGTGAATGTGACCGTCGCTCGTCTTGTAGGTAATGCCCTGGCAATCCTTAAAGACTTCATTCTCCGGATGCATAAACGCATCGGTGTGATAGTCCGGCTGCTCCTTCAAATACGCTTCGAGCCGGTTGCAGATGTCGACCCAGCCATCCTCGCCCTCGCCGCGCACGACGATGTCCACGTAGGGCTTTTCGCAGCTCTCCTCCGGCAGCACGCTCACGTGCGGCCCGCCGAGCACAATCGGGCAGTCGTAGACTTCCTTGATCGACTGCGCCGCGCGCCACGCCTGCTTGACCTGCGGCGTGTTGGCGGTGATGCCGACAATGTGCGGGCGAAATTCCTGCACAAAATCCGCCACGGACTGCTTCTCCACATCCGCATCAAAGATCACGACTTCGTCGCCGCGCTTCTCGCTGACGGCGGCCAGGTAGGCCAGGCCGAGGTGCGGCGTCGTTCGCGTGTCAATGGGCAGGCGAAATTTGGGGTTGATGAGTGCTACACGCACGGGCTGTCCCTCCTGGTAAACTGGAATCGAATCGAACTGGTCGAGGTGACCGTCACTGTCCAAATTGTTGTGGCTTGCCCAATCGGGTAGTGGACAGTGGTTGTCACCTTAACCCGGCGATATTTATATTTAACCCAAGTTGCTACCTGTAGATTTTGCGCATAGACAGCGGATGGCTAGGCAGGTTGCAACCAAGCGATGCTGGAGGCGAGGCAAAAGAGCACGACTTTCAACTCGAAACCAGCCGTCGAGGTGGCATGGATGGACTTGGGCAACAAACGCTCAATCATGCTGCCCGCCGTTTCCACGGCCTGGCGGTAGTGATGCTGAAAAAAGTGAATCCAGCCAGCGAGCGGGCGCTTCGAGTTTTTCTTGCGAATCGGATAGAGGTGAATCTCGTTATCCTCCAGGATATCCTCGATGACATAGTGGTTGTAGGCTTTATCGCCGAGGACCATGGAGCCCGACGGCAGGTCGAAATCGAAGAGTTCCAGTCCCGTGGTGTCGCTGAAGCTGCCGCAGGTGAGGAAAAATTCAACGGGTCGCCCCGTTTCGCTGACGAGCATGTGGATTTTCAGACCGTAAAAGTAGCGCCGTTTGCTGGATTTGTAGCCGCGATAGGCTTCATCCTGGTACAAGCGGCAGCGCGAAATGCGGATGTTGTCGCAAACCGGGATGGGATAGGTATCCACGACATAGATGTTTTCCTCGCTTTCGGCTTTCCAGCATTCGCCCAGCACGCTGAAGAGTGTCAGAAAGTAGGGCTTGACCCGATGCAGTCGCCGACTGAAGCGACTTTTGCCCAACATGCCCGGAATGTAGCCCTGTTCCTTGAGCATCAAACGCGCTGAGTTGTAGTTGCCGCCAAATTTGAGCGCGGCCACGATGCCGATGGTCATGATTTCGGCGTCGCTGACTTGGCATTGCTTGTCTTCACGGTGATCCAACGCGTCGAGCAAATCGGCGCACAGGCAGTAGACGAGTATAATTTGCGTGTCCATGAGGTTCTCCTGTTTGATTTATCGGTTTGGTCGCCTGTAAATCGTACGGAAACCTCATGGATTCTTCAACTTTTTCTACCACTATACGCAACTTTTCAAGGTAGCAACTTGGGTTCTTTACGCTATTTGTCCAATGCGGCGCATTCTAACACGCCTGCTCTGCCACGCAAAATAAGTCTAAAACTTTTGATAAAAATTCCAACGCCTGCGAAAAAGGCTACATTCCCTCGCTGGTAAACAAATTAACGCAAAGACGCGAAGGCGCAGGGGATCGGTTCGCAGATTGCGCCATCTCCATGGGCAAAATTTTCCCAAGCTAGTCTCGACGGAACCAAGACAATCAGCGGAATTTACCCTTTGCCTCTTTGCGCCTCCGCGCTAAAATTTTTAGCCTTCGTTAATACGTCGGCACGGAAGAATCCACCTGCTGCGACCAAGCATCGATGCCGCCATCCATGCTGCTCACGTTCGTCCACCCCTGCTGCCGCAGCCAGGCGGTGACTTGGGCGCTGCGCATTCCGTGGTGGCAGAAGGTGACAATTTCAGCATCTTTCTCCTGCGCCGCTTCGGGTAGCGCGCTGGTCTGCTCCGCCGCCAGCTTACTCATGGGGACAAAGTCTGCGCCCTCGATCCGCGCGACCTCGTGCTCTTCTGGCTCGCGGATGTCGAGCAGGACAAAGTCTTCGTTGGCCTCGCGCTTGGCGGCCACCTCTTGCACCGTCACTTCCGGTGCGCCAAAGGGGTTGGGCATAGGATTATTCTTCGTTTCCAGTTTGTAACGCCTGCAGAGCGCGTAGTTCGGGTAATAATTGTAAATCTTTTTCGCGCCCCGCTGCTTCTTTTGCTGCAATCAGATCACGCAGAGACAATGTCCAAACCGCCCCATCACTAAAACCAACTTGAACAGCGTTTTTAATCGCCTGTTCAAACTGACCGACGCCAGCCACCTCTCCCAATAAATCAATATCGCCTACATTTGTGGACAGCGTGAAGTTTAACCCCAGCTGTAGCGTGGTTGCATCAAACACAAAAGGCAAACCATCAGGCGCACCGACGGCGCAATCGGCTGCAACGCAGAAGCTAACTTTTCAAAATTGTCCGAGCTTCGCCTATAGCATATATCCAAATCAGCGGTAACATAAGAAGAGCCGTGTAGGACAGCGGACATACCTCCGATGACAACAAATTCAACGTCGCCATTAAGAAGAAGTTGAATCAGCTCACGCAAGTGAACCATCTATGCTGCCTTTCGTGCTGCTTTAAACTTTTCCACCATCTCAAGCGCTGCCTGATTGCGCTGAATGCGCTCCATCGGTGTCATCTTGAGCCGCTCCCGCAGCATCGACAAATCCACGCCCTGCCGCTTGGCCCGTACCAACACCTCGTACCGCTCCCGCGACCACTCCGACGCGTTCTCGTGATGCAGCACCAGCACCTGGCTCACATGAACCGTGGCAAAGGCGTAGCCGAGACCCTGCTCGTCGCGCACCTCCAATTCGTAGATCAGCGGCGCGCGCTCCTCGATCACGCGACCAACTTCGCCGCGCTGAAGCCGCACGCCATCCGCCTCGACTTCTTCGAGCAGCGCCACGGTGGTGTGCAGTGGGATGGGGTCAAACATAGAAAGTTAAACTGTCGGCGCGGTGCGGTTGTAAAGCGCAGAAATGTCAATATCCGTAATGGCGTGGATGCCGGTGATTTCGCTAAAGTTTTCCTTGAGCAGCCGCTGAATGCCCAGCTTCATCGTCAGCAGGCTGATCGGGCAGTCGATGCACGCGCCCATCATCTTCACGTGGGCCACGCCCTGCGCGTCCACTTTTAGCAGTTCGACGTCGCCTCCGTCCATGTAGAGCGTGGGGCGATAGCCATCGAGGACGGTTTGGATGCGCGTTTCAAGCGTTGGGTTGGTGGTCATAAACTTTACTTGGTCACAGGGTTACGGCAGCAGGTCACGTACGGCCAACGAGCCAATTTCGTCGCCGTCGATGACGACGGGCAGCACGTCGCCGATTTGGTAGTCGCGCCGCTGGTGGTAATCGGGAAGCTGCGTTGGGCCGGAGGGGTCGCTGTAGACTTCGACTTGGTTGTCGACTAAGTTGACGAGCCAATAAATTGGAAGACCAGCACGGGCATAGATCCGCTTCTTCGTAGTGCGATCTTGCTGTAGTGTGGAATCAGAAATTTCAACGACTAGCAAGACATCTTCTGCAAGCGGATGATGAATCGCATAGTCTTGTGCTTGTCCACGAACGACAAAAATGTCTGGCTCTGGCTCACTCTCTTCTAGCGTAATCGGGTCTTCATCGTCCATGAAAACATTGCTGGTGAGTAATTTTGCCAAGGCGGCACGAATGTATCGGGAGGCGGTAGTGTGCGGAGCATTTTTACTCATTTTGCAAACAAGCCATCCCTCCAAAAGTTCAATGGGTTCACTAGCCAAAATTCCAGCATCAATTGCCTCGTGATATTTTTCTACGCTCATCTTCCATAGCGGAAGATTATCTGGCATATTAATAGCTGGCTCAAAGACAGTTGTTGGCGTCGACATGGCAACCTCCAAACAGCAAGAAGTCGGGCCTTGCGCAGACCCGACTTCATCGTCGTGCAAATCTTACTTAGTGCGTGCAGTTATCGGGCATCTCTTCGCCCGTGTGGCTCTTGCCCACGCGGAAGCTGCTGCCGCAGCCGCAGGAGCTGGTGGCGTTCGGGTTCTCGATGTGGAAGCCGCCGCCCATCAGGCTGTCGACATAGTCGATGCTCGCGCCGTCGACGTAGAACAAGCTCGTGGCGTCCGTCACGACGCGCACGCCGTGCTGCTCCCACTGCTGGTCGCCCTCGTGCTGGTTGTCGTCAAAGGTCATGCCGTACTGCATCCCGCCGCAGCCGCCACCCTTGACAAAGACGCGCAGGCTGTGGGTGTCCAACACGCCCTTCTCGCTCATCACGCCGCCCAGCTTTTGGGCCGCATTTTCGGTTAGTGTGATCATGTGTGTATCCTCGTAGAGAATAGAAAATTGAAAACGATATTAGTGCGTATTACTTATTGCTTATTGCGTTCGTTGATTAAGTGATGGACGTTGAATCACGAACCAACGGAAAATAAGCAGTAAGCAATACGCAATACGCTTACCCGCCAATTTGATTCATTGCGCGATTGGCCGCAAACGTCCCCTCCGCCAGGCCGTGGCCCCACGGTTTGTGGAAGGCGCCCTCGCGCATCAGCACCCGCAGCTCCGCAAAGCTCGCGCCCTCGCGCAGCGGCGTCAGCAGGTCGACCTCGTCGTCGCGCAGCAGACAGAGCCGCAGCTTGCCGTCCGCCGTGAGCCGCACGCGGCCGCAGCCGGAGCAGAAGGGCTCCGTCACGCTGCTGATAAAGCCGAGCGTGCCCTTGGCGCCGGGAACGCGGAAGGGCCGGCTGGGGTCGACAAAGTCGTAGCGCGTCTCCTCCAGCTCGCCAAAGACGGACTCCACCTTCTCGCGCATTTCGCGAAAGGTGACGACGTTGGTCTGCTGGAAGTCGCTGATTTCGCCAAAGGGCATCATCTCGATAAAGCGCACCTCGACGTCGTCGTGCAGCGTCAGCCGCACCAGATCGAGCATATCCTCGCCATCGTTGAAGTTGCGCACAACCACGCAGTTGAGCTTGACCGGCGTCAGCCCGGCCTCGCGCGATGCGTCGATGCCGCGCCACACGTCCTCGATGTGCCCCCAGCGCGTGATCTGGTGAAACTTGGCCGCGTTGATGGTGTCGATGCTGATATTGACGCGCTTGAGCCCCGCCTCCGCCAGCGGCCCCGCCATCTTGTCGAGCAGCAGCCCGTTGGTCGTCAGCGCCAGGTCACGAATGCCGGGCACTTGGGCAATCTCGCGCACGAGATCGACCACGCCGGGGCGAATTGTCGGCTCGCCGCCCGTCAGCCGAATTTTGTTCACGCCCAGGCTCGCGCCCACGCGCACCAGCGTCATAATTTCGTCATCGCTCATCAGCTCGGCGCGCGGTCGAAAGGTCATGTCTTCGGGCATGCAGTAGACGCAGCGCAGGTTGCACACGTCCGTCAGGCTGATGCGCAGGTAGTTGATGCGCCGCCCGTAGCTGTCGTGCATCTCGCTGGTTTGTTCGCCGGGCAAGGGTGCAATGGTGATCTTGCCGTAGGGCGTGCTGTCGATTGGGTTACGCATGGGTTGCCGTCAATTCCATAACCAAATCGTCATCGACTTGGCTCGCGTCAAAGCCGCTTTCGCTATCAAGCGGCACAAAATAAGTGCAGCAGGCCGCGCCATCCACCATGGACTGGGTGTGCTCACAGCTCTGCCCGGTGAGCTGGTTTATCAGCATCCCGTCCATCTGGCACAGCTCCCGATGCTCCGCCGAAACGCCGCGGTAGGGGCAGTTGTGCTTGTGCACGAGATAGCCGCCTTCCGTCGGCTCGACGCGCGCCTGGTAGCCCCGCTCGCTGAGAAAGCCGGCAATCTGCGGCATCTGCTTGTCGGGCGCATCGTCGCTGCTGCCGTCAAATTCACCGGCCATCTCGTGCGCCATCGTCCGCAGCGCGCGCGACACGTGCTCGGTGGGCAGCACGGCCTTCATCTGCCGCATCAAGCCCGTCGCCAGCGCTGCGAAATTGTCCGGGAAGTGGGCGTCGGCGTTCTGCGTCAGAACGTAAACCTGTCGCGGCCGCCCCACGCTGCCCTTGCGCTTCACGCGATCCACACGAATCAAGTCATCGCCCTGGAGCAAGTCGAGGTGATGGCGCACGGAAACCGGCGCCATCTCAACCTGCGCCGCCAGCTCGGCCACCGTCGCGCCGCCCGCTTCGTTTAGAATATCCAAAATCTGCTTGCGCACGGCGTGCATGGGTGTCGTCCTTGCGTTCTGCTTCGGCGAGACGATTTCTCTGGAAGCTTATCTGGAAATATACCACAGCGAGGGCGGGGTGTCAATTATTATCAAATTTTTGATAAATATCGAAGGCCTCGTCAACTGAACTAAAAATTGATCCACGAAGGACACGAAGGAAGAGCGCCAACGAGCAATCCTTCGTGTTTCTTCGTCTCCTTCGTGGATCACCTTCTTCTGCACAGCATCTTCGCGATTACTCCCCAAACTGCTTCGGCCCCAGCGGCTGCGTCGTCGATGTGGATAAACGCTCGGCGACGATGCGACCGCGTTCGGTGAGCAGGTAAGTCGCGGCGGGAAACTTTTTGTTGCTCTCGATCAGCCGCCGTCGCTTCAGCCCGTCGACCAGCGATTCGGATACGTCACGCGTGTTGCCCTCAAGCGCGTGGAGACGGTGGGCTTTTGTGCCGTCGAGGTAGCGGTGGGCTTTGAGGGTGGCGCCGTTGAGGAGCGCACGCAGCAGGGCGCGCTGGGCGGGCGTCGAGGGAAGCAATTTGGCAAGGGCCATTGTTGCAGCTTGCAGCAGATTCGGTAAACTATTCACAGCTTTATTTCGCAGCACTGATTCCGACAAGGAGACCATTATGCCACAAAGCAGATGGATGAGCGACCCAGATTCGGGCGGCAAAAAGATTCCCGAGGCGGTGAAGCGCGAGGTGACGGGGCGCATTGAGCGCTATGCCGCCGAACACTACGCGGGCCAGTACACGCGGCTGGACGTGCGCTTTCGGGGGCAGTTTTGCTACATCGATGCCTACACGGAGCCGACGGTGGCGGAGGGCTGGCCGCCGGAGGATTGGCCCGAAACGCGCGAGGAGCATATTGAGCGCTTGCGCAACACGCCGACGCATTTGTGTCGGCTGCGCTACTTTGGCAACGATTCGTGGGGCTTCGCCTTTTACAGCTACGCCAGCATGAGCTACAAGCTCTCGATGTATGACGACGGCAGCTTTTTCGGCAAGCCCGAAGATGCCTTTGAGGCGTCGGCCATGTACCTTCAATAGGAGAAAATGATGGCCAGCCAGAAACCGACTTGGTCGCAGCTGCGGCGAACCTTAACCAACTTGGACAAGCCGGAGCTGCTCGATTTGATTCAGCAGCTCTACAAGCTCAACCCCGACAACAAGGTCTTTCTCACCTCGCGCCTCAGCACGCTCGACCCCAGCGAGTTGGCCGAGCCCTACCGCCAAATCATCCGGGCTCAGCTCAACCCGGCGCGCGGCGAGCCAACGTTGAGCCTGCGCACGGCGCGCAAAGCCGTCACTGATTTTCGGAAGGCGTGCGATGAACCAGCGGCGGTGGTCGACGTGATGCTATTTTATGTGGAGCAGGGTGTCGCATGCACCAACCGCTACGGTGACCTGTACGAGTCCTTCTACAACAGCATGGAGTCGATGTATGAAAGCGCGCTGGGAACTATACACGAAAGCGGCGACCCGGTGCTGCCGGATCGCTTCCGCGAACGTGCGTACCAAATTGTGCGCGATACGTCGGGCATCGGCTGGGGCTTCCACGATCAGCTAAGCGAATTGTATCACTTTTACATAGAGTAATGGAATTTGAATGGGACGAGGAGAAAAATGAGCGCAACAGTCTTGAGCGCGACCTGCCATTTATCCTATCTGCGCGTCTTTCGTGGTAACAAGCGAGTCACAAAGCCGGATAAGCGGCGGGACTATGGCGAGTTGCGCTACTTGACTTACGGAGAAGTAGACGGGCGCTTGTTGGTTGTTGGTCATACGCTACGCGAAGAGCGAACGAGAATACTTTCTGCGCGCAAGGCAAATTCCAGAGAGCAGCGCAAATTTGCGCAGTGGCAGGAGGAGCAGAACTAATGGGTAAAACAGTTTATTACACCTTAACCGACGAAACCCTCTACCAACCTAGCGCCGAAGAATGGCAGCGCATCGACGAGCGCGCCGAGCAGGGCGGCGACGCCTACTACGCCGACCTGCCCGAACCCAACGATGACTTCTGGACAAGCGACGACGCCGTCTATCCGCCAAAAAAGGAGCCGATTAGTATCCGCCTCAATCCGCGCACGCTTGCCTACTTCCGCCAGCAGGGCCGCGGCTACCAGACTCGCATCAGCGACCTGCTTGACGCTTACGTCGCCCTGCGCGAAGCGGAGCAGCGTAGTGACGCGTAGAGATCAATTCCATGAGCGAAGAACATACCACAGTCTACTTTGATCTCGACCCAGCCAATCCACCCACCACGGATTGGGCCGCCTTCGACGCGCTAACCGACGCCGAGCGCCACGCCGCCGCCCTCGCCGACCCGGACGCCCAGCCCGCGACCGAGGCCCAGCTTGCCCGCGCCCAGCGCGTGCCCAACGTGCGCGCCCTGCGCCGTCGACTCAACTTGACGCAGGCCCAGTTCGCTGACACCTTCCACCTCGCCCTCGGCACCGTCCGCGATTGGGAACAAGGCCGCAACCAGCCCGACAGCGCTGCCAAAGCGCTGCTCAAGGTGATTGCATATGATGCGGAGGTAGTGCGGGAGGCGCTGGAGACGTAGGTGGTGGAGTGAGCATTCTCAAATGCGAACCAATTGTTCAGGCAGCGTGGCGATCTTCAGTCTGTTTCGCTTCCATATAAGCACGCAGCAGCGCGTTGATCTGCGTCTGATAACCCCGTCCCTGCTCACGGAACCAATCGACCACATCGTTATCCACGCGCAGCGTCAACTGCACCTTCTTGGGCGCAGGCTTCAGCCCGCGACGCACCACCGCGCGCGCAAACATCTCCGGCGTGACTTCCGGGCTGTCCGACAGATCAATATCCTCGTCGCGCATGGCGTCAATGCGCGCCCAATCAGTTTCCGATTTGTTGGAAGTAGCTTCGTTCTTCATGTTTAGTTGCCCTGCGCATAGAAATAACCCGAATCTCTTCATCCGATTCTGTGTGGACAGTGACGACAGTTCGTCCCCATAGCAAGCCAAGCGTGACAAATCGCGTCTCGCCGTAGTCATCGCGGTCATCTTCAACCGTCACGATGTCGCCATCGAAGACCGACTCCGCATCGTTGAAATCAAAGCCGTGCTTGTGCAGATTGGTTCGACGCTTGGTCGCGTCCCACTCGAATCTCATAGAATTGTAGCTACATTTTGTAGGGCAGTCAAGCAGAAGATACTTGAGTTTGGGAAATGATTGCGGCAGCGCGCCGCCAACTCAACCTAACGCAGTAGCACTTCGCCGATACCTTCCACCTCGCCCTCGGCACCGTCCGCGATTGGGAGCAGGGCCGCAACCAGCCCGACAGCGCGGCCAAAGCGCTGCTTAAGGTGATTGCGTATGATGCGGAAACGGTGCGGGCAGCGCTAAAGACGTGATGTATACAGTGGCAGGTAAACAACTCGATTGACCCATTCAACCTGCTCGCTACATTCGTCCATCAGCAAAAGTTCGTCGAGCGATTGCTGGATCGACAAGCGGTCGTTGACAACGAAGAGGCCGGGCAGGGGTTGCCCCGCGACGATGCGTTCATAAGCAAAGTCGGGCATGGTCGCCCGGTCGTGCGTGAGGAGGATGCGGTTGTTGGTTGCGGCCCACGCCAAGATTGTCGGGTCGTCGGCTTCCAGCAAGCCAACGTCCTGCACGCGCACCGAGTCGAGCGAGGGGCGACGCAGCAGCAAACCACGGATGATGTCGCCATTAAAATTCTCGTCGGTCAGCAGTTGCAACATGAGCTATGCGGCCACAGCCGCTCGCCGACTGAGCAACCGCTCGCGCAGGCCTGCCACGTCCGGTTGCTGCTGTTCAACGCGCTGCCGCGCCGCTGCCGCGCGCCGCTCTCGCTCGACCAGATACGCCTCAACTTCTTCCTGGTGGCGCAGGTAGTAGGCGACCACACCATAAATATCCGACAGCGACGCCGTCGGATAGCGCTGCACAATCGACTCCGGCGTCGCGCCGTCCTGAAACGCGCGAATCACCAGCTCGAGCAATACGCGCGACTCGCCGACGCGCCACGCGCCGGACTCGTCGCGGCGGATGGGCGGGGCTTCGATTTGTGGAGCAAAGTTCATAATTGGTTGACCTCGTTCTACAAGCGACATTGGCCCCCGCATTGTAGCGACCGCCCCCCACCCCGTCAAGCCGACCGCGCCCGACGCGCGCCCCCGCGCCGTCGACGCCACCGGACGCAGCCGCCGTTCGCCGACCCCCTCGCCGGGACACCGTCCGCGGCTACAAGCCGGAGGCAATTAGCTCTTCAATTTCTGAAACAATTTGGGATAGATTGGGCTGCTCAAAACTCAGGCCCGGCGCGGGGACGCGGTTGCGTTTGATGTTGGGTGGAATGTGTTTGTGATGGGGATGTGTCGAGGCCAACGAAGGAATGTGTGGATGAGGAAAATCGTCGTACCAGTACAGCTTCTCTTGACCGCGATACGCTTCGTAGCCATAGGCGGTGATGAGTTGCTCATCGAAATCTAGCTCTTCGCGGAGGCGAAGCCGCAGACTGTCCTGCAAGAAAATCTCGCCCTCCGCCGTGCCCGTGTACGGACTGGCCGACCAAACGCTAACCGTCGAGCGCACCACCGACGGACGCGACAGCAATCCGGCGACGAACTGACTGTACGCAGCAAGCGACGACAGCGGATTCCCGTCCATCGGTTAGTACGCCGGCTGCAGCCGCATCGCCTGCGCGACATCGCGCCCTTCCAGCAGCCGACCGTACTTCTGGCGACGGCGCTGCCACGTCTCGTAAATGCCCTTCCAGCGGCTAAAGTCGGCGCGACTTTCATCCATCTCGTCAAACCGCTCAAGCTGACCGGCCATCAGCGCACCGTAAAAATCTTCGCTGAGGATGCCGTATTTTTCCTCGTACAGCGTCAAGCGTCGCTCAATCTGCTTGATTTCGATGACCAACTCGTGGATGTCCATGCTGCCTTCTCCTGCTTTTACGTTACACTCGCCCCCACATTGTAGCGACCGCCCCCCACCCCGTCAAGCCGCCGGCGCCCGACGCGCACCCCCGCGCCGTCGACGCCACCGGACGTAGCCGCCGTTCGCCGACTTCTTTTCCCTCACGCTTGGCCCCGTCCACGACTAGGCGCGACCAGCCCGACAGCGCGGCCAAGTCGCTGCTCGAGGTGATTGCGTATGATGCGGGATAGTGCAGGCGGCGTTGGCGATTTATAGCAGGAATTGAGTTAATTCTTTACTTTTTACTTTAGCTGGATTAGAGACGGAGGGAATCGAGACCGAATCCGAAAAGAACATGACTTCCGCGCCTTGATATCGCGCTTGTGCGCTATAGTGCAAGTCATACTCTTGATAACGAAAATCCTGATACAGAAGGCGAATTTCAGGAACATTATCATATGAAACTACCCAATGCCGTTTCGAACTGGAGACTGTTTGAGCAATTCCTTGATGATCGTGCGGATTGTAAAAATTTGTATACAGTAGCTGTCTACCTTTGACGTAGTAAGGCGGATCCAAATAGACAAGAGATTTTCGAGTCAAATTTGGCTCTAATTTCTTTAATAGTTCTTCTGCATCTAGATTGTAAAGTACGATGCGTTCTTTGTATCTAGCTATTTTTTCTATTCGCTTTATCAAGTCCTCTTTATTATACCTCGCATCGATTTTCCATTTACCTGCCTGATTCTTCCCTCCGACTACGCCTCCCGTAAGAATTCCCGAACGATTGGTGCGATTTAGGAAAAATGTAGAAAAACCTAGTGTCAGAAGCGAAGCATCTGAATTTTGCTGAACTTCTTTTTGCTCATGCCAGATATCCATTGTAACCGGAGTATCTGTAATAAGCTGGCATAGCGAATCTGTTTCAAACAATACAGAATGCCAAAAAGCATAAACAGATCGATTGATGTCATTTATGTGGACGCGTCTTGCGTATTCGTCAAATAGCAGTGATAAAGCTACACTGGCCCCGCCAGCGTAAGGTTCCACATACTCGCCGTCGAGAAGATTGTTATTGATGTAAACCAGCTTCAGAAAGTTCGCTAGTTTTCGTTTGCCGCCTGGGTAACGCAAGGGTGAATGAAATGGCATGTTTTGAGGCATCTACCTTGGCCAAATATTTTCGATAAATGGCTGCAAGTCGTCCCATGCGATATTTAATTCTGATGGGATTGGGTTGAAATGCTGGTTGTGGACGTAGCTGTGCAGTGTTTTTACAGAAGCGACAAGAATAGTCTGACCACTTGCTGCCTTTTTGATAGGATCTAACTGCTGTCGGGTCATGATATTACTCGTCTGCATGTAATCTCTCGCAGCATCTAGTTTATTGGCAAGTTTGGCATTGTCGATTCTCTGCTCGTTCCAGTTAAGCATGTTCTCGAGATAGTAATCCAAACTCAACTCAATAAAAACGCGTAACATCACTCCAACAGCGTTGGGAAATTTGTGGACATTTAATTGCTTGAGTTCACGATATACTCGGTTAATCCGAGGTTGGTCAATCCTTAGCACACAGCTACTTGGAATAAGATATCTGCGGTTTGCACTCTGTGCTCTTGGTCGAGTTAAGGAAGTTCCTAATTCTGCTGCATCGGTAGTTTTCGATTCATCACCCCCTTCGGATTCTTCGCCTAATGACCTTGACTCTTCTGCTTTGCTACTTGGCGCGGGTAAATCGGTCTCGTTAAAGGCATTGATATAATCAATACGTTGGGTCTGACTTTTTATGTCACTGACAGTGATTTTCTTCGTTCCAATATCTTCGACAATTTGGGTTAAGCCTTTGAGCACCTCCTGCTCTGGATAGGTAGTCAGTGCTTCTCCATCAACTTTTTCAATTCCAAGCTTCTCTCGCACATAAGGTGTATTAACGAGTCGCTCAAGATTTGTGATTGGAAATTTGCCTTCATCTATACGTCGTTGTGTTTCTTCAGATAGTTCAGCGTTATCCTTCACAAAGTCTAGCACATGCAGAGCAAAGGGCTTACTGCCGACCCTTGCATCATAGCGTGCTGCTACTTGTCCATCCCATTCTACAAGTCCAGCCCCTTCATTTTGCCCTCGATGAATCAGCTGTATCCACGTGTCAGCATCGTCGCGACTTGCGACAATAAAACAATTTAACTGATTGATTGGATTCTGCTCAAAGCTTTTACACAGCTGCTTTAGACTCTGGTAAGCTTTTCCAGCGAGAATGTCTTCGACAATTGATGGAGATTCTAAAAGTTTTAACGCAGTGACTCGTCGATTACCATCAAGTACATCAAACATTCCTTCGGAATTGTTATTCGGCATAACAATAGGCAAACTTGATGGATTAGGTCCGTTTTCTACCAGATGTTTTGCCAATGCAATTATTTTATCGCCTTGCACATGCACCATAGAACGTATCGCTTCTTGTTGGCTTTCCTTAACACTTGGCAACCTTGGGTTTTGCACGTCTACAAGAAGCTGAGAAATCCGTAAAGTCTGTTCCTGATTCTGAGTTTCCATACATAACCGCCTGCTGAATCATAAAATTGTTGTAGCAATATAATCGAAACTGCATCTATGCGCAACTGATGTTTTGCTGATGGCTCCGCTTCCCCCCACCCCCAACCTCTACTACCATACCCCGCGACGTATCGACATTTACCAGAACTCTCATCCAAATGAACGCAACCAACCGACGAAATTCCATCATTCGACTTAGTTTAATTCTCGCCCTCCTCATCACCCTCGCGCCCGCGGCCCAGCCCGCCCGCGCCCAGGGCGACCCGATGGCGATGTTCCTCCCCCCGGCTTCGTCCAGGAGCGCGTCGTCAGCGGGCTGGATGGGCCGACGAGCTTTGACATCGCCCCGGACGGGCGCATCTTGTGATGGAGAAGGCGGGTGGGGCGGGCAGGTAAGGCTTCCCCTTGCCGCTTTGCTGCCAGATGGGGATCATCACCAGTTAGGTGCGCTCTTTATCGGCCTCGACCTGTTCTGCCGCCGAGGAGGTGAGAAAAAATAGGGTCAGAAAGGTGATGAGGCTCAACAGCACGGCAATTTCGTAGTGTCCATACGCAACGGCGGCGGCGAGCGCGCCGGTCGTCCAGACGCTGGCTGCCGTGGCCGTACCCTGCACGGTGCTGCCATCCTTCAGGATCGCGCCAGCGCCGAGAAAGCCCAGGCCACTCATCAGTCCTTGGATAATGCGGGCCTGCGGCTCGGCCGTCGGGCCGAGGATCTCGATGGCAACGAGCACGTACCCACAGCAGGCAACGGCGGTGAGGGGAAAGGTGCGCAGCCCCATGATGCGCGTCGAGCGTTCACGCTGCCACGCAATGGGCACGGCGAGCAGAAACGCAATGCCCATTTTCAGAAGGTTTGTGAGCAATACCGCCCAAGCGAAGGAAAAGTCTGTCATATCTGATTCCGCCCCTGGATAAAAATTCTGATGGGATCAAAGCACGTAACTATTCAGTGCGTTATCAAAGTAAGCTGTCAACGGATTTATCAGAACGGATTGAGCGGATGGCGGGGCCAACTATCCGTGCCGTGACTCACCAAATTGCTGTATTCAGCATGGAATCGATGAGTGCGAATGAATCCGTTCAATCTGTTCCCCGAATCCGTTGATAGCTGAATAGATACCAAGGCACAACAAATTCCACGATTTGCCGTAAACAGATCGTGCATCAATCTAGCGTAGATTGTCTGAATTCACAATTGATAATTTCCCCATCCCCAACTTCCCCACAACCCCCACCATCTGCTACCATACCCCCCGCGACGTACCGACCTTTACCAGAAATCTCACCCAAATGACCAAACACAATCGACTCAACACCCTCCCCCGCCTCGCCCTCCTCCTCGCCCTCCTCGCGACCCTCGCGCCCGCGGCCCCGCTCGCCCAGGCCCAGGGCGACCCGATGGCGATGTTTCTGCCGCCGGGCTTTGTGCAGGAGCGCGTCGTCAGCGGGCTGGACGGGCCGACGAGCTTTGACATCGCGGCGGATGGGCGCATCTTTGTGACGCAGAAGGCGGGCACGGTGCGCGTGGCGCAGGACGGCGTGCTCTTGCCTGAAAACTTTATCGACCTCTCCTACGAGGTCAACCAGACGGCGGACCGCGGGCTGATGGCCGTGGCGCTGCACCCCAACTTTCCGAGCACGCCCTGGGTCTACCTCGGCTACGCCTACGAGCCGCTGGAGGCCAAGGGCTTCCCGGACGAGGGGGCGCGCGTCGCTCGCGTGCTGCGGCTCAACGCCAGCGCGGGCAACACGAGCGTTCACGAGCCCAACAGCGGCGTGGTGATCCTGGGGCAAAACAGCACCTTTGAGAACATCGGCGACCCCTCGCGGCCCGACCGCCGACCCTTCTCCTGCGAGACCGAATCTGGCGCGTACGTCGACGACTGTCTGCCGCTCGAAGGCACGGCGCACACGCTCGATTTCATGCAGTTTGGCGCGGACGGCGCGCTCTACGTCGCCAACGGCGACGGCATCAACTACGGCCCCGGCTCGCTGCGCGCCCAGGAGGTCAACTCGCTGGCGGGCAAGATTTTGCGCATCAACCCCAGCACGGGCGCGGGCTACGCCAGCAACCCCTTCTTTAACGGCGACCCCAACAGCAACGCCTCCAAGGTCTGGAACATGGGGATGCGCAACCCCTTCCGCTTTGCCCTGCATCCCACCACCGGCGAGGTCTGGGTGGGCGACGTGGGCAACAACACGTGGGAGGAGATCAACCGCGGCGGCGCGGGCGCGAACTACGGCTGGCCCTGCTTTGAAGGCCCCCAGCCCAACGCCTTCGACCCCATCTGCCAGCCCGTGCTGGACGGCGTCGTGCCCACCATGCAGGCCGTCCACGCCTGGCCCCACGAGCGCGGCTACGGCGCGGCCATCGGCGGCGATTTCTACCGCGGCAGCGAGTATCCCGCCTTCTACCGCAACGCCTACTTCTTCGCCGATTTCAACGCGGGCACGATCCAGTACATCACGCAGGGAGCCGGCTCTGATGGAACCAGTACGGCCCGCGTCAACGACTTTGCCAGCGCCGTGCTCGGCCCCGTGCAGATCAAGTCCGCGCCGGACGGCTCGCTCTACGTGCTCTCGATCATCACCGGCTCGATCTACCGCATCCGCTACGTCTCCGGCGGCAACACGCCGCCCACCGCCGTCGCCGAAGCCGACGCCATCAGCGGTCGCGAGCCGCTCGCGGTGAATTTTTCCGCCGAGAACTCGTTCGACGTGGACGGCGACGCGCTCGATTTTCTGTGGGACTTTGGCGACGACAATGTCGACGAGGAGCAGAACGAGAGCGGCCAAGCCGAGGCGACGCACACGTACGAGCAGCCCGGCACCTACCAAGCCACGCTCAGCGTCTACGATTCGCGCGGCGCGGTGCAGTCCACCTCGCTGGAAATTCTGGTGGGGGTCGACGCGCCAACCGCGCAGATCACCTCGCCCGCGCCGGACACCCGCTTCCAGGTCGGCGACACCATCGAGTTTAGCGGCACGGGCACGGACCCCGAAGGCGGGGAGCTCTCCGGCGACTCGCTCGTTTGGGAGGCCTTCCTGCACCACAACCAGCACGTCCACTACGACTTCTTCGACGGCACGGGCACAAGCGGCGAGTTTGAATATCTCGACCACGGCGACGACACCTATTTGGAGCTCTGCCTCACCGCCACCAACGCCGCCGGCCTCAGCGGGCGCGACTGCGTCGACCTGCGCCCCGCCGAAGTCGAGTACACCTTTGATTCCGAGCCGAGCGGCTTGGCCCTGCTCTACAACGGCACGCGCTACATCACCCCCTTCACCGTCGCCACCCAGGTCGGCAGCTCGCGCCAGCTCGCCGCCCCCCGCGCGCCCGCCACCGGGGTGACCTTCTCCAGGTGGTCCAACGCCCCGTCGTTAACAACCAGTTCGCGCTCGCAGGCCATCACCATCGGCGACGAGCCGCAGACGCTCACCGCTGTCTACACCGGCACCGCCCGCGCCCTGAGCGCCCTCGAAACCAGCCCCGGCTCCGGCACGATTACCGATCCGGGCGAGGTCGAGGCGGTTGAGGGAGAAGTGGGCGAAAGCGGGGCCGACGTTCCCTCCGCGCCCAGCGTGTCCCAGGCGAGCTCCTCAGCAGTCAGCACGTCGACCATTGAGGTAGCGGGCAGCGTCCCCTCGACCATCACCGTCGCGCCCGTCGACGAAGAATCCGCTCCCTCCGTTCAATCCGCTCCCGAATCCGCTGACGGCCCGACCGACAGCTCAACCGTCGCCGCGGGCGGCACCGGCTTTCTCCTGCGCGAAGTCTGGCTCGATCTCAACGGCAACCGTCTCGAAGACCTCACGGGCAACAAGTCAATCTACCCGGACAGCCCCAGCGAAACTGAGCTCTTGTCCAGCTTCGACGCCCCGCGTCCCTTCGCCGACGACTACGGCCAGCGCCTCAGCGGCTACCTCCACCCGCCGACCAGCGGCCCCTACCAGTTCTGGATCGCCGCCGACGATGTCGGCCTCCTCCGCCTGAGCACCGACGACAACCCCGCCAACGCCATCGTCATCGCCGAAGCAGGCGAATGGACGGGCGCGCTCCAGTGGGACAAGTATCCATCGCAAACCAGCGGTACGGTGCAGCTTGAAGCGGGCCAGCGCTACTACATCGAAGCCATCAGCAAAGAGGCGGACGGCAAGGATAATTTGAGCGTCGCCTGGATTATTCCGGGCCAGGAGCGCGCAGTCATCGACGGGCAGTATTTGTCGCCGGCGCGATAGCTAGTCACCGGCTGTCGTGGGAGGGCGCGCCCTCCCACGACAGCCGGTGACTCCGAACACACTGGAAACTTATCCCTACTTACCCCCAGAGTTTCCCATGATTTATCCAACTTGCCCCCCCACGCAACTTCGTGTATACTCCACGCATTGAGCGACCCAACGTGCGCTCGCCCCGAACACCAGCGTGTCAACCATGACAACTGAATCGACCGATAACACGAAGCGGCAACGCTTCGCGCGTACGCGTGCATACCGCCTGCTCGGCACGCTGCTGACGCTCAGCGGCGTGCTGCTCGGCGTTGCCCTCTGCGTACAGATTTGGGCCGATGTGGTGCAGGCGCGCGCCGTCGAAATCGCCGTGGTCGAGGCGACGGTTGCCGATGCCGCAGCGGCTGCCGCCACCGCCGAAGTGGAATCGTGGCCGCAGCTGCCGCAGTCGCAGCCGATTGCCCGCCCGCTCGCGACCGGCGCGCAGCCAACGGCTGCTGCCCCGCCGATGCCCGCGCCAACGCCCGTGCCGCTGCGCCCGCTCGCCGTGCGCCTCGAAGTGCCCAGCATCGATCTCGATAGCCCCATTGTCGAGACGGAGCCGGTGAGCTACACGACGTGGCAGGGCGAGGAGCGCTGGGAATGGCCCGTGGCCGACTACGCCGTCGGCCAGCTCAGCACCAGCGGGCGGCCCGGCGCTGGCCGCAACATCGTGCTCGCCGGCCACAACAACATGCGTGGCCAAGTCTTTCGCCGGCTGCCCGAAGTGGAAGTGGGCGATGTGTTAACGCTGCACACGGCGCTGGCGGCGCACCGCTATGAAGTGGTCGAAAAGCGCTTTGTCACCTACCGGGCCGATCGCGAAGAGGGCGAGCGCATTATCCAGCGCTACTTTCGCCCCGGCAGCAGCGAGCGCGTGACGCTGCAGTCGTGCTGGCCCTACTGGAACAGCACCGACCGCGTTCTCGTCGTGGCCGAGCCGCTGGCCAAGGAAGCGACCGAAGAAACGGCCAGCCAGCCACAGTAACGAGCGCCAATTTGTCTGATCTTACGTTTCTTGACCCTTCGCGCACAAGCCACTAAAAAGGAGCCATTCATGCTGCGGAAATTATTTGTTACTTTATTTGTAACCAGTCTCGTGTTGTCGATGGCGCTGCCCGTGCTGGCGCAAGGCGATGGAGACGCCACCCCCGACACCACGCTCGAAGAAGCCGCCGAGGAAGCCGTTGACGAAGCACGCGACGCCGCGGCTACCGAAGCGGATACCGAAGCAGCGACCGAGGCGGACCCTGCCGCCCAGGAGGGCGAGCCCGCTGACCCCGCGGCTGACCCCGCCGCCGAGCCAGCCGCTGTCCCCGCTGGTGAAAACGTCGCCGGTGCGGATGGTGCTGCCGCCGAGGAACCCGCCGCCGAGGAGCCCGCCGCCGAGGAAGCCGCTGCCGAGGAAGCCGCTGCCGAAGAGCCCGCCGCCGAGGAAGCCGCTGCCGAAGAGCCCGCCGCCGAGGAACCCGCCGCCGAGGCGGAGGCTGACGCAGCGGAGGCTGACGCAACCGACGCCGAAGTCAACGCCGAGGATGTGATTCAGATTAGCGAACCAGATGTCGAGGAAGCCGACGCGCAGCCCGCGGCGGATGAAGCAGCGGCGCCAGCCGTCCAGCCGGACTCCCCCCTGCCGCCCGGCGGCGGCGGCAACGGCACGCTGCCCGATTCGCCCGACACCGGCGCGGGCCTGCCCACGCCGCTGCTCTACCTGCTGGGCGCGCTGGCGGCGACGCTGCTGGTCACCGGCGGGCTCTTTGTCCGCAATCGTTCAACCACAAGCTAACCACCCATTTCTTTCCCGTTTCATTCTCGTGCGCGGGGCGGCTGCTCGTTGCCAATCTGTCGCCATCCCAAGGAGCATATTATGTTGCGAAAATTCTTTGTTGCCCTGCTGAGCGTGGGCCTGCTGCTGGCGCTGGCGCTGCCCACCCTGGCCCAGGACGATCCGATCACGGGTACCGACGCCCTCACCCAAGGTGTGGAGATCACCGGCATTGCCGAGGTCACGACCGGCGTCGAGGTGACGCAGGTGCTCGAAATCACCGAGACGGGCGACACAACCGACGTGACGGTGATCACCGAGACGGCCGTGGTGTCAAACGTCGCAGCGGCAACCGTAACGGAGACGCTGACCGACGCGGCCGCCGATGTGGCCGAGACGGAGGCAGCGACGGGGACAGCAACCGACACGGCTATTATGACAAGCACGGTTGACGTCGCCGCGGTGGAGGTCTTGTTCAGCGATGTCGCGGCCGCACAGGTAGAGGAGTTGCCCAGCATTGTTGAATGGCTGCAGACTGGCGGTGTGGGCTTTAGCTTTAGCACTCTGCTCACAGCCCTGACTGAGGCGGGCCTCGTCGATGCACTGCAGGGAGACGGCCCCCTGATTGTCTTTGCGCCCGACGATTTCGCGTTTGGCAGTCTGCCGGAAGGGACGCTGGAGACGCTGCTGGCCGATCCCGAAGGGGAGCTGGCCGACATTCTTCGCTACCACGTGGTCGCCCGCGATCTGACGGAGAGCGAGGCCGACGCTCTATTTGCTGGCGAGCCAGTTGAGCTCGAAACTTTGCAGGGCTCGACCTTGACCTTCCGCCTGGTTGGCGAGGGCGAAGAGGCCGTATTCTTCGTCAACGACATCGAGTTGTTTGCAGTTGGCGATGCCTCAAACGGCGTTGTGTTCGCCATCGATGGCGTGCTCATGCCGCCCGCAGATGACGGCGACGGGAACGGGGATGACGACGACAACGGCGACGATAATAACGGTGACGACGACAACGGCACGATTCCCGATTCGCCCGACACCGGCGCGGGCCTGCCCACCCCCCTGCTCTACCTGATTGGCGCGCTGGTGGCGGCGCTGCTCGTCGTGGGTGGCCTCTTCGTGCGCGGTCGGGCGGGCACAAAACCATAGCCTCACCGCAGTAGGGATAGAAGAAGTTGTTGGTAACAAAAGGGGACGCTCGCGCGAGCGTCCCCTTTTGCTTTGAGGGTTCACCTGTTGGCTACGGGTACGCGCGGGCACGCTTTCCACTCATTCCCAAAGAAACGGCGCCTCGCCTTTCCAACCGAAATGTATCTGGCTCCGTCCGCAGTTGCGAAATGAGAAGTGCAGTGCGCTATAATAGAAAGCTGACGATGACCATTTGAACCCAACCTATCCTGCATGTATCTTCGCTACCACGGCGGCACGCTTGTGCTGGAAGACGCCTCTGATACCGAACTGCCCCCCATCTTTGACTGGGTCAAGGGCAAGCCGCGCTGCCCGGCCTACCACTACCCGCAGGTGCGCGACTGGCTCCAGCAGACTAACGGGCGCAACGGCGTTCCTCGCTGGCAGACGCTAGACCTGCATTTGGACGATGCGCGCCAGCCCTACGCCTACCAGAACGAGGCGCTGGCCGCCTGGCTCAGCGCCGACAGCCGCGGCGGCGTGGTGCTGCCGACGGGCGCGGGCAAGACGCTGCTGGCGCTGCACGCGATTGCGCGCATGGGATGCAGCACGCTCGTCGTCGTGCCGACCATCGACCTGCTGCACCAGTGGTATGCCCGCCTCTGCACGGCCTTCCCGGCGCAGGAGATCGGCGTCTACTACGGCGGCGAAAAGGAGCTGCGCGAGATCACCGTCACGACTTACCACAGCGCCTCGATTTTTATGGGCGAGTGGGGCAACCGCTTCAAGCTGCTCGTCTTCGACGAGGTGCACCACCTGCCCGGCCCCGCCTGGCAGGAAATTGCGCTGATGAGCGCCGCCCCCCACCGGCTCGGCCTCACCGCCACCTACCCGGAAGCCGGCAACGCCTCCCCTGGCGACGCTCGCTACCCGCTCGACCAGCTGATCGGCCCCCTGGTCTATGTCAAAAATGTAGATGAGCTGAGCGGCCACGAGTTGGCCGAATACCGCACCCTCCACATCCGCGTCGACCTTACGGAGGCGGAGCAGCGCGCTTACGACGATTGCTATGCGCAGTATGTCGGCTATGCGCGAGAGGCCAACCTGCGCGAGCGCTACGGCGGCGGCTGGTGGCGCGAGTACACGCGACGCAGCGCCTTTAACGCTGAGGCGCGCACGGCCAAAGTCGCCGAGCGGCGGCTGCGGCGCATTGTCGCCACCGCGCACAACAAGCTCGTCGTGCTCGACAACCTGCTCAAGGAGCACGCTGGCGAGCGCGTCCTCATCTTCACCGAACAGAACGAGCTGGTCTACACCATCTCGCGCCGCCACCTGATCCCCGCCATCACCTACCAGACCGTGGCCCGCGAGCGCCGCGCCATCCTCGACGGCTTCCGCGCGGGCCGCCACCGCGCCATCGCCACCAGCCGCGTGCTCAACGAGGGCATCGACGTGCCCGAAGCCAAGGTCGCCGTGATCCTGGGCGGCTCGTCGAGCGCACGCGAGTACACCCAGCGGCTCGGCCGCATCCTGCGCCAGCGCGACAACCAGACGGCGCTGCTCTACGAGGTGGTGACGAATACGACGATTGAGGTGAACCAGTCGCAGCGTCGGCGGCGGTCTGTAGCGTATCGAACTGATTGACATTTATCGCCACGAATTGCACGAATTACACGAATGAAAGTTTGCGAGGCAAAAATTCGTGTAATTCGTGCAATTCGTGGCTATTTCTCTTCTTGGCTTTATCATGTTAACCGCCGACCTCATCCGCCCCCGCCTCTACACCCGCCAGGGCGAAATCCGCACGCGACCGCTCAAGCGCAACGCTACGAATCGCCAAACCGCCGCAGAGCTGATCACGCTCTTCCTGGCCCACGTGGACGAGCCGCGGCGCGTGCTGGACGAGGCGCTGGCGGAGTACGAAGGGGTGCGCGTCGACTACGCCATCATTCGCGGGCTGGCGAAAGTGCTCAGCGACGGCGCGACCTTTGCCAACGAGCCGCCCGTCGACCCCGTCGAGTTGCGGACGGCGCTTTTTGCCCTGGCGGCAGAGCGTGGCCCCGTCGCGCAGCAGCCGGATTTGCTGCACCCAGCACGGCGAGCCGACGTGGTGGCGGAGGTCGCCGCGCGCTTTGGCATTTCTACCGCGACGGTTGAGCAGAGCCTCTACGCCGACCTGCTGGAGGAGCAAATTCTGCTCGACTGCGACGAGTGGACGCCCGACGCACTCATTGCGCGCTACAATCTCGAACTCGCGCGTGGCCTGCTTTACTGGGCGAGCGAACTTCGGTTGACGGTGCGCGGCGGCTACCAGGATTTGTTCAAGTACATCAAGCTCTTCAAGCTGATGCACACCATCCGCCCGCTCGACCCCGCCGACTTGACCCAAGGCTATCACGTTACGCTCGACGGCCCCATTTCGCCCTTTGTCAACGCCACGTTGCGCTACGGTCGGCAGATGGCAAAATTTCTGCCGGGGCTCATGCTCTGCCCCGCTTGGGCCATGGAGGCAGATATTCATTCGCCGCGCCGCAGCAGCCGCCCAGCTACTCAATCGGCCAGCGGCGTCGCCCAGCCGCTGCGCTATCGGCTGGACAGCGGCAGCAACAAATTGCGCAGCCACTACAAAGCCAGCGCGGAGTATGACAGCCGACTCGAGGCGGACTTTGCACAGGAGTTTGAGGAGAAGTTTGGCGGGGCCAAGCGCCGGTGGACGCTGGCGCGCGAGGACGAAATCGTCTCCGTGGGCGACACGGTGATGATTCCCGATTTTTCATTTACCCACGTTCAAGATGGTCGACGCGCGCTGGTGGAGATCGCCGGCTTCTGGCATCCGGACTATTTGCAGCGCAAGGCGTGGAAGCTGCGCCAGGCCGGTCGGCGCGACCTGATCGTCGTCGCCTACCGCAGCGCCAACACGACCGACGAAACGTGGGCCGACGTGCCGGGCGAGGTGCTGATGTTTACGCGCAAGCCGGTCATCCAGGAGGTGATGGCGGCGGTGGAGCGCTGTGCGGTGTTGCCGTGAATTGTCATTTCGACCGGAGGGAGAAATCTTTTCGCCGTCTGCGAATCTTCGATCGTGATTCAACGTTGGTCGGTCTACATCAACAATGGGCGCCATATCGGTTGGTCAATGAGAAAGCGGTTTCCTCGACCGACAGAAGATTTCTCCCATTCGGTCGAAATGACGGCGACGCACTACGTCAGCCGCGCCAAATACTTTCGCGCCCTCGCCGCAACGGACTTCCGCTGATCGCCCGTGCGCCGCTCCAGCTGCGGCACAAGCCACTCGCACAGTGCCTCATCCTCTTCAGCCCACTCGGTTAGCGTCTCCATCGTATTGTTGAGCACGATCCAATCTTCGTGCTCGGCCAGATTGCGCCGCATAATCTGCTGGGCGCGCGCCTTTTGCTCGGCGCTCATGTTGTGTTCGAGCGTTTGGAAGAGCTTGGCGAGCGTCCACTGCGTGGAGGCTTGGTCGATGGCGGCGATCTCGGTGAGAAAGCGGTCGATGTAGGGCACGAGCCACTCTTCATGCTCGTTCGACACGCGCCGTATCGCGTTCGACGTGCGCAGCCGCACGACTTCGTCGTCGCTGAAGTAGCACTGGTACAAATCGTCCAGCCGCACCGGGTTCGCCAATACAATGTCGACGACCTCGACGGTGCGGCCCAGCGAGTTGGGGTGGCCGCCCGTTAGCATAGTCTCGAAGGATTCTTTGGTCATAACTTGGCTCAGCAGGGCGTACGGGCACGCCATGGCGTGCCCGTACGCCCTGCTGTCTACTCAATCGGCACGTGAATTTCCGTGCGCAGCTCGGCCTCGGGCGTGTGCTCCGGGTCGTCGACGTAGAGCTCGTAGGGCGGCACGTCGCGCGGAGTCTCGCCGCTGCTGGGGAGCCAGTCGCGGTAGATGGCGTCCCACGTTTTGCCCAGCTTGCTGTAGGGGCCCGTGTGCAGGAAAACGGCGACGCGACCACCCGGCAGCGTTTGCAAGCCCACGTCGCCGTTGGTCTGCACCTCAACGGGCTGGGGCAGCACCAGCCCCGCATCAATGCGCACCTGATCGGGCGCAACGGACTGTGGATCATCGGGGTAAATGGCGAGGCATTCCGTCCATTTATCGCCGATGCCGCGCTGGTGGGCAAACTGCATCAGCGTGCCAAAAGCATCTTGGGCGGCCTCGCTCATGTTGCCATCTTTCATCCCGCACCGGCGCGCATAGAGCACGCGGCGATCGGTGGTCGTTCTAATCTCAGATTGCATAACAAATCTCCTCGCGGTGTAGCGAGCGGTCAGCGGGACTGGCTGCCACGCGGGCCGGGCGCTGCGGCCCCGGCTCTGGCGAAAGCGCGACGGGCTGATGCCATAGTGCTGGCGAAAGGCTTTGGCAAAGGCCGAGGGCGTTTCGTAACCCACATCCAGCGCGATCTCCGTCACCGGACGCGCCGAGTGCATAAGCAGCTGGCGGGCAGCGCCGTCCAGCCGCAGCCGCCGCACGTAGCTGCCCACCGGCTCGCCGACCATGGCGGCAAAGATGCGGTGGAAGTGGTAGGGCGAAAAACCCGCCACCTCCGCCAGCACGTCGAGCGACAGCGGCTCGTCCAGATGGGCGGCGATGTAGCGCAGCACGGCGCCGATCCGCTCTTGGTATTCGGTTGTCGTTTTGGTTGTGGACGCGTTCACGGGGTGAGTGTAGCACGAACGAGGCGGTTGTGCTTGTCCAATCTTGCGGAGGTGGGGCGTGGGGCGTGATGCGTGAACTGTGACTTACAGTTCACGCATCACGCCCCACGCCCCACGTCTCAGAAAGCAGCGGTTCACCGCGAGTTCTTTTGCTGCTTCTCCCCAAGAGGACCTGTGCTTGGCCAATCTGGCTCAGAGGCTGTCCGCGAGAAAATGGGGGGTTAGCGCAGCCGATAGATAATCGTTGTATCAAAGTCAGTTTCCGCCCAGTTCATCTCTGCTCCTCGGTTGGTGATCGTCGCCACGGGCTCGCCGCGCTCGCCGAGCCACTCCTGCATGGCCGTGCCGCCCACGATGTAGGAAACGCCTTCATCCTCAAAGAAAGCGAGCGTCTCGGTAAAGCTGGCAACGGGATTGCCATCTTGGGCCCAGTAATCGAGCAGGCGCGAATCGGCCAGGCCGCCCCCGTCCACGGTGTAGCGCTGGGCATAATACCCAATGGCGCCAACCCCCAGAAAGCTGTCCGCGATGCGCGCGTCCTCTTCCGTGTTGTCGCGCAGCCAAGCAGCAACTTCGCGGCGGTAATCCTCGTTTTGAGCAACCGCCGTGGCATAGTGGTTCATGCGCCAGTCGTGTGCTTGCCAATAGGTGCGCGCGTGGAAGAAAACGCCCGCGGCGAGCAGGCCATACACGGCCAGGCTGAGTATGCGAACGGCGAAAACGCTCAGCCTGGAATCTGATAAAGCCGCGGCGAGGCCAGCGCGCAGCCACGCTAACGTTTGGTGCAGGCCCACCGCGGCGAGCACAATTGACAGCGGCAGCACGGGCAGCACGTAGCGCAGCAGATAGCCGCCATACCACCACGAATCTTTCCAGCCGTATTCCAGCGGCAGCAGCACCACCACTCCCCAAAGAAAGAGCAGCGGCAGCAGCCGTTCGCGCGCTGCGTCCTGCGCCTTATCCTGCTCCGTGCCTTGCCTAAACAAGGGCAGCAGCGAAATCACCAGCCCCAGCGTAGCGGCCCCAGCCAGCGTGGCAATCAGCCAAAATTGCAGGAGACCGGGAAAATCAAAGAGGTCGACCACTCCATTTGTCGCGTAGTCGATGGCTACGCGCAGCCGTTCTAGCGGGGCGTAGTACATGGTTTCCGGCGCACCCGGCATGGAAAGCAGCTTGGCGCGGTAGGAAAGCGGCACCAGCGCGCCCGTGCGCGAGTAGAGAAATGTTAACCAGGGCAAAACCGGCAGCGCCCACCCCGCCACCGCCCGCGCCCAGACGCGCAGCAGCCTTCGTCCCCGCTCGGCAGCGGGGCGCGCCGTCGCCAGCTCCAGCAGCAGCCAACTGCCCAACAGAATCGGCAGCACGATTAGCGCATCGGGCCGGCTGAGGAAAGCGAGACCAGCCAGAACGCCCAGCCAGAAGGGGCGGCGCATCTGCCAGCGCGAGAGTAAATAGGCAACACCCAGCAGCAGCGCGATGTGGTTGATCACGTCCATGCCCGTCAGCGTGATCAGCGTAATTTGCTGCGTTACCGCAAAGATGGCGCCCACCAGCAGCGCGATCACGCGATCATGCGTCAGCCGATGAATGGTGAGAACGAGCAGCAGGGTGGAAAGGCCAAACAGCGCAGCCGACATCACGCGCGACGCCTGCACCAGATCGAGCTGCAGCCGCGCGGGCACGGCCAGCATCAGCGTCCACAGCACGCTGGATGCGCCGAAGCTCGTTACGCCCGGGTTAAAGGCCCAGCCGTCGCCCGCTGCCAAATTGCGCGCATAGACAAAGAAGATGTAGGCGTCGTCGAGCGAAACGCCATAGACGCCGCGGATATACGGCATGAGCAGCGCAAAGCTGACGACAGCCAGCAGAAGCGTCAAAAAGAGAAAGCGCCTGTGATTCATGTGCAGTTGGGGGCGAGATAAGACTGGTGGGTTGACCAACTTCGGAGGCAGCAACTCAGTTAATTACCGGCGTGAAGGGCGAAGCGGGGTCGGGACGATTACAGCGCCCTTTCAAGCAACGCCGCCCCGCCGTTGCTCACCGGCTCAAAGTAAAGCGCCAACAGTTGGCCGGGCCGCAAGCCAATCGATTCGTACGTACGCCCGCTGCGGCCGCTGAACTCAACCTCGAAGGCGTCACCACCTGCTAAAACGTCGACAATCGTGCCCACCTGACCTCGTTGCAAATTGTATTCAGGTAAGTCGTCAACGCTCAATGCAACGACATCTAGCAGCTTGAAGTTTCCCTTCATGCCCCTACTTCTCCCGATTTAGCAGACTCTGCGTCAGCGTCCACAGGCCCGACCGCGGCGCGCGTTGACCCAGCGCCTCGCGCAGCGCCGCAATGCCGATTTCGTGCTGTTCCAGCAGCTTTGATTCGGCAAATTCGCGAGTCTCGGCCCGCTCCAGAATCTCCATCACCTGCGGCAGCTTCTCTTCCGTCAGCTGCTGCGACCAGAGGTGCTGCAGCGCTTCGCCGACCCCATCGTGGTGGAGGGCGTAGAGCAGGGGCAGGCTCTTTTTGCGGCGCAGGATGTCGTTGCCCGCGGCCTTGCCCGTCACGGACGGATCGCCCCAGATGCCGAGGATGTCATCCTGGATTTGGAAGGCCAGCCCAATCGCGCGGCCAAAGCGACCAAGCGCGTCCTGCTGCTGGGCCGTGGCGCGACCGATTTTGGCGCCAATCGTCGTCGCACAGCCAATCAGCGACGCCGTCTTGCCGCTGATCATGCGCATGTACTCGTCCACCGTCACGCCCGATTCCTGCTCAAAGCGCATGTCGAGGTGCTGCCCCTCGGTGAGCTCGATACAGGTTTGCATGAAGATGTCGAGCGCGGCCAGCGTGGTCACCGCGGGCAGGCCGCGCGAGGAGAGACGGCTCATGGCGACGTAGGCCAGCGTGTACATCGAATCGCCCGCATTGATGGCCTGCGGCACGCCCCACACTTTCCACATCGTGGGGCGGTGGCGGCGCGTCGTGTCCCCGTCCTCGATGTCGTCGTGCACGAGCGAGAAGTTGTGCAGAATTTCGATGGCTGCGGCGGCGGGCAGCGCATTCTCCGCGTTGCCGCCGACCTCGGCACAGGTCAGCAAACAGAGCATGGGGCGCAGCCGCTTGCCGCTGGGCAGGGTTTGCGGCGCAAAATTCTCGTCCGCCCAGCCCATGTGGTAGTGCATCATGCCGTAGTGGGTGGGCAAGTCGCTGTTAGATGGGTCAGCGTCGCCAAAGCGCAGCACATCGCGCATCTCCGCCTCCAGCTTGGGCAGCCACGTGCCCAGAAAGCCGCTTAAGCCCGCCGCTGAATTGATGTACCCTTCCGCCACGTCATCTACGCGGGTGGCGGGGGCGCGGCTCTCGCCGATATTTGAACTCATGTTGTCTCCAATTTCGTCATGAACAGGCTCCAATCGGCGACGAATGAATTCGTCACCTAACTTGCAAAGTGCGCTCAAGCGCACTGGCGGCAGTTCGTTCAACGCGCTGAAGCGCGTTTCGCAGTGTAGGCTGGCAATTCACTGCCGGCCGGTCGCTACCGACGAGCCGGCTTGGGTGACTGCCCGATCACTCAACCTCCCTCAGCCGGCCCGCCTCCCGCAGCGCCGCCAACTCCCCCGCCCCGCTGCAAAACATGGCGATTGTCAGCTCCTCGCGCAGCAGCGTCATCTCCTCGATCACGGCTTCGGTCGATTGAGCAGCGGCCTTCAAAAAGGGCCCCGCCAGCCCGACCAGCGTTGCGCCCAAGGCAACGCACTTAGCCACGTCCAGCCCGCTGCGGACGCCGCCGCTGGCAAAAATTTCCACAGCAGGGCGACTTGGCTCTCCGATTTCTTCCCGGCGCGCGCGATCCACCAGCTTGATGCTTTCCACGGTGGGAATGCCCCAGTCGCGGAAGGTCGCGCCCAGGCGACGGCGGCGCGCGTCCGGCGCGCGGTGCATCTCCACCTGGCTCCACGACGTACCGCCCGCGCCCGCCACGTCAATCGCGGCAACGCCCGCATCGATCAGCTGCCGCGCCGTCCCCTCGCTGATGCCCCAGCCGACTTCCTTAGCGACGACGGGCACGTCCAGCGCCGCACAGACTTGCTCGATCTTTGCCAGCAGGCCGCTCCAGTTGGTGTCGCCTTCGGGTTGAAACACTTCCTGCAGCGGATTGAGATGAAAAATTAGCGCGTCCGCCCCGATCATCTCCACCGCGCGCCGACACTCGTCCACGCCGTAGCCGTAGTTGAGCTGCACCGCCCCAATGTTCGCCAGCAGCAGCACATCCGGCGCGGCCTGGCGCACGTCGAAGCCGTCGTTGCGCTCGGCGTTTGCATCGCCGCTCAAGCTCGCGCGCTGGCTGCCCACGCCCATCGCCAGGCCACAGGCCTGTGTCGCCTCCGCCAGGTTGCGGTTGATGCGCTGCGCCTCGTACGTGCCGCCCGTCATCGAGCTGACCAGAATCGGCGCGGCCACGGCCCTGCCAAAGAGCGACAGCGTTGTGTCCACCGCCGCCAAGTCCAGCTCCGGCAGCGCCTGGTGGACAAAACGATAGCGCTCCAGCCCCGTGGTCAATTGGTCAAAGCCCACCTCCTCTTCGAGGTTGATGCGGATGTGGTCGGCCTTGCGTTGGTGGATGCTCATGGTGATGGCGGGCGCGGCGTGAAAATTGTTGCGTCTATTATGCCCTACTTTGGCTAGATTGCTGAATTCTTAGCCATTCGTGATGGGTTTCACAAGTGTCTCCATCAGCGTAGGCGCTGCTTCCAGCTGCGCAATCGCAACTTGCCCCGTCGCATTGTTCATCGTGAAAAGTCTCGTTAAGCAAACGCCAAGAAACGGTAGCTTGGAGACGAGGTAGTTTGTCATTCCGTCTGCAACGTGACTGGCTTGAACGGAAGGCGCAAAAGCCGAGCCCGTTTCTTGGCGTGTGCTTAACGCCTCGTTTTTGGTCGCTTAACTGCGCAATGGTTGAGCGCCCCCTCGCCTTACCTGAGCGAAGGGACGCGTCGACCTCATGCGGCTGCAAGCCGCACCTACGGTATCTGCAATCCCTCACGGCACACGACCCAGCCGCACCTGCTCGCCTACCACCTCCACGCTCAACCCTCGCCCCGATCCATCAAACGGCACATCAAACTCCGCCCGCACCAGTTCGCCCGGCAACCACGCGCCGGTTGGGTAGGCCCCGCCCGCCAGCGGCGCGACAAGCGACTGCTCGCCCAGCTCCAGCGTCATCGAGAGGTCGTCCGGCCAGTCGTCCGGCAGCGGATCGGGCGCGAGCCAGTAGAGCGACACGTGCAGCGCGTCGCCGGCCTGAAGCGGCGTTTCGGGGGCGTGGGCAAAGCCGCGTCTGTATTGGCTGTAGCCCGCCAGCGTAACCGGGCCCAAGCGAGCATCGAGCCGCGTTGCCACGTCATCGCTCAGCGCGAGCTCGACGAGCGTCTGCGTGGACAATTCCCGTGCGGGCCGGGTAATTTTGACCGTGCCCAGCGCGACGTGATCCGCGCCATCCGCCGTGGTCAGGCGCGCGCCCGTCAGCGGGTCATACAAGGCGACGCGCAGCCGATAGTCACCCGGCGGCGTGCCCAGCGGAATGGCGACGCCGTGGTTGTCCTCGACCGTTTCACCCGCAGTCCACGCGTCGGTGAGCCGCGAGCCGCCGACCGGCTCGGCGTCGCGCTGGGCGATGACGTTGTCGCGCGCGTCGAGCAGCTGTACGGTGACGGTGTAGCGCGTGTCGATGTCGGCCAGAGCGCGCCAGCCCAGCCGCAGCAGCAGAACCCCGCCGCTCGGCACAATCTGGTTCGGCGTGACCTGCGGCTGCGTGGGCTGACACTGCTCGTTCAGGGCGATCAGCTCGCCAAAAATGGGCGCGGGGTCGAGCGGCTGGCAGCGCAGCTCATCTGCCAGGCTGTACGTCACGAAGCGGACGTTGCCCTGCCACGTTTCCAGCCCCTTGAAGGCGTGCCCATTCAGCCACGTCTCGACGATCCGCTCCGGATCGGATTGCGCCTCGGCCCAGAAGAGTGCGAAAATTTGCCGCTTTCCCTGAACGGCGTCGGCCAACTCCTGCTCCGTCCGCTCGACATCGGGCGGACGCTGCTGCGGCAGGGGCAGCACCGGCAGCTCGATGGGCAGCCGCTCGGCGTAATAACTCCACACCTCGGCCTGCCCCGGCGCGTTGAGCAGCACGAGATCGCGCATCGGCTCGCCGAGCGCGGCCACGTAGCGCGCCACGCCCGCATAGTTGTCGCGCGCCGTCGCGTCGGCGTAGTAGCCCGGCAGCGACCACGCGGTCAGCACAAGCGCGGCAAGGGCAATGAACGAAGAAAAAATGAACCGCGGATAAACGCGGATGAACGCAGGTGTTTCTTTCTCTCTCTTCTCTTTCCTTTCTCCGCGCTTTCTCCGCGCCTCCTCCGCGTCTCCGCGTTGAAAAATCTCTGCACTCCCCGCCACCAGGACACACCATGCCGGCGACATCACCAGCAGCAATTTCAGAAACGCCTCGGAAAAGCCCAGCCCAATCGTCAGCGCGACCGGCAACGTCACCCACAGCGCCAGGGCTGTCGCGGTGGGGTGTCGACGCAGCGCGAGCAGGCCAAGCACGGGCAGCGCGACCGTTGCGGCCAGCAGCGGCCAGCCGAGTGTGGGCACGTTGCGCAGCGGGCCAACGAGCAGCGTCTGCGCCGTCAAGCGCAGCCCGTCCAGCAGGGGGATGTTGCTCTCCGCCGTCGGCCAGTTGAGCACGCGCTCGACGGCGGTGGGGAGCCAGGGGAGGAAGGCGAGCAGGATAAGGGCGTTGAGGAAAACAAAACGGCGCACTGCGTATTGTGTATTGCTTATTGCGTTGATGACGAAGGCCGCCGCCGCCGCAAGGAGCACGAGGGGAAAGCTGTAGTGCGTCCACAGCCCGGCGACGCCGCAAATCACAAAAATCGCCGACGGCCAAAATCGCCCCCGTCCCCCCGCTCCCCTGCTCCCCTGCTCCCCTGCTCCCTCATCTATCAACCCCAGCAGCGCCCACAGCAAGCCCGCGCTCTCCAGCGCCAGCAGCGCATACATCCGCGCTTCCTGGCTGTAGTAAATTTGGAAGGGATGGAGCGCGGCGACGGTGGCAGCGACGAGGGGTAGCAAGTCAAAGGCCGACGACCGACGACCGACGACCGAGCGCTGGCTGCGCTTCACCTGATTTCCAATGGCAAACGTCACCGCCACCAGCGCCACCCCCAGCAGTGCCGACAGGCTGCGCAGCCCCCACGCGCTCGCGCCGACCAAACTCGTCCACCCTTTGAGCAGCCAGTAGTAGCCCGGCGGGTGAATGTCCGCCGCGGCGTCGCGCGCAATTTGGCTGTAGGAGCGCGCCATCAGCGCCGAGCTGTTGCCCTCATCGCTCCACAGGCTGCTGGCGTCGAGCGCGTGGAAGCGCAGCGCGGCGGCCAGCAGCAGAATCAGCGCGAGGGTGAGAAAGCGGGGGGAAATTTTCATACAGCACATTATGTCGCGGACGACGCGGCTTTGAAAAATTATAGACAGGCTCAAGAAAATCAAGTATAGACTATCCGACTTGTCTAGAATCAAATGTTTTTATTAAATTTTTTAAAAATTGGATGTTGACATTCAATAATTTCAATGATATATTTGAAATAGTTAATCAAATTGTTCAAAGGAGGGGCAAATGTTTACACATCACGGTGAAATGATGCGGGCGGCGCAGGTACGGCGAGAACAGTGTTTGGCGGAAGCTGAACGGGCGCGGTTACCGCAGATGGTGCGCCCCCAGTGCCCATCCGCGGCGACACGGCTACGCTGGGCGCTGGGCAATCGGCTAATCGCGGCGGGCGAGCGGCTGCGCCGCGAGGTTCAGGTTGAGTTCGTCGCGTCGGCTTCGATGCGGCTGTAGCGTTTGCTTCTACCAATAAACTTTTATTGATTCAGCGGGGCGAAGCAGCGCTTCGCCTTACGTAAGGAGACCCCATGATTCCCCTACCCACCCAATGCCCGATCGACGGCGGCGAAATCGTCGTGACGCGCGTCTACTGCCCCAGCTGCGACGTGACGCTGGAGGGGCGCTTTGCGGTCGAGCAGCCTTTTGCTGGGCTGAACGCCGAGCAGCTCGACTTTGTCGAGACCTTTGTGCGCTGCGAGGGCAAGATCAACCGCGTGGAGGAGGAGCTGAGCCTGAGCTACCCCACCATCCGCAACCGCCTGCGCGAGGTGATCCGCGCACTCGGCTACGAGCCGGATGCGAATGAGGAGGCCGAATCGACGGCGACGCTATCGGAGAACGAGCGATCGGAGGTGCTCGCCCAGCTGGAGCGCGGCGAGATTGAGTTTGATCAAGCAATGCAGATTTTGCAAACCAGTTAGGAGAATCTCATGTCCAACCAACAAAGCGCTTACACAGGCGACGCGCGCGACGTGCTGATCGAGCGTGCAGACGGCAATCTTGTGCTTGTCGAAAGCGATGACGATGGCATTGCCGCGCGAGTCGAAGGCGAAGGTGAACTGTTGATGGAAGAGCGGGACGGTATCGTCCGCGTTCGCCACCAAACACCCAACAATTGGTCGGGCGAGGCCAGGCTCATTGTGGAAGTGCCAGCGGATGCGCGCGTGCGCATTGAGCGCGTCGGCGGCAATTTGGAGGTGAGCGATCTCGGCGCCGCCGTCACGGCGAGCAGCATCAACGGCAATGCGCGGCTGAACGATTTTGCGGCTGCGTTTACGGCGGAAACGATACACGGCAACCTGAACGCCAACGATGTGGGCGGCGATTTGCGCGTGGGCAAGGTGGGTGGCAGCGCGCGCATCAGCGACGTCGAGGGCGCGTGCCGATTGGAGAAGGTGGGCGGCAACGTCACGCTTGGCGATGTGGCCGGGCACTGCGAGCTGGGCGGCGTGGGCGGCAACCTCAAGCTGACCGACGTCGACGGCCACGTGCTGGCAACAGTGCACGGCGGCGCCAAGGTCAACGACATCAGCGGCCACTGCAAGCTGGAGCGCGTGGGCGGCAACCTTCAGCTTGCCGACGTGGACGGTATGGTGGAGGCCACCGTCCAGGGCAGCGCACGCGTGGCCGATATCGACGGCTTTTGCAAGCTGGAGCGCGTCGGCGGCAATCTGGAGTTGGCGGATGTAAATGGCGCCGTGGAGGCAGCCGTTGGTGGCAGCGCGACGTTGACGCTGGATATTCAGCATAGCCAGCAAATCCACGTGCAGGCGGGCGGCAACATCAACGCCCACATCAATACCGACGACGCTGAGTTTGTGCTGCAAAGCGGCGGCGCAACCACGGTATCGGGCCTGCCCAACGGCAGCGGCGTCACCATTGATGAGCCGCACAGCTTTACCGTGGGCGACGGCTCCGCGCGCATCGAGCTAACGGCGGGCGGCAACGTAACCGTCACCGGCGACAAGAACGTCAACTTTACCTTTGATTTCGACTGGGGCGACAGAAACTTCATGCGCAGCGGCGGCTTTGACTTTACCGACTTTGGCAACCTCGGCGACAAAATTTCGCGCGAAGTCCAGCAGCGGGTGCGCGAGGCGCTCGGTCGCTCGGAGCAGAAGATGGATGAGGCGATGCGCAAAGCCGAAGCGCGGGCCGAACGTGCCGCACGCCGTGCGTCCGGCCACGATCGGCGCTATCGCCAGCCGCCCACGCCGCCCACGCCGTCCATCCCACCAACGCCGCCCTCGCCGTCGCGCCCAACCACCGAGCCGGTCAGCGATGAAGAGCGTCGGCTGGTGATGGAGATGGCTCAGGAGGGCAAAATCACAAAAGAGGAAGCGGCTCGACTGCTAGCGGCGCTCAACAAATCGGCGTCGTGAAAACGTTCTATACCGTCTGGTTCGGCCAGTTGATTTCGACGCTCGGCTCCGCCACGACGACCTTTGCCATCGGCCTGTGGATTTTCCGCGAGACGGGCTCCGTTGCGCTCTACACAGTGACGCTGGCGCTGACGTTGCTGCCGCTGGCGCTCGTCTCACCGCTGGCCGGAGCGGTGGTGGATCGACGGAACCGTCGCACGATCATGATTGTGGCCGACACAGTACAGGCGGCGTCAACGCTGGCGATTGGCGGGCTGCTCTACTTCGACGCGCTACAGGTATGGCACATCTACGCTGCCATCATCGCGGCGACGGCGGCGCGGGCGTTTCAAGGCCCGGCCTGGGGCGCGTCAATTCCGCTGCTTGTGCCGAAAACACAGCTGGGCCGCGTGGCGGCCCTGGGGCGGCTCAATCAATCGCTGGGTCGCGTGGCGGCCCCGGCGCTGGCGGGCGCGCTGCTCGTGCCGATTGGACTGGCGGGCATTGTGCTGGTCGACTTGGTGACCTTTTTGGTGGCTGTGGGCGCGCTGCTGCTGGTGCATATTCCCAATCCGCCTCCACAGTTGAACGCGCGCTCGACCGTGTGGCGAGACGTAGTTGTCGGCTGGCGCTATTTGCGCGAGCGTACGGGGCTGTTTCTCTACGTCTGGATCAACTCCTTGCGCAATCTCTTCGTCAACCTGGCGACGGCGCTGATTGTGCCGCTGCTGCTGCTGTTGACCAGCGAAGCGGGCGTAGGCACGGCAATGTCGGTCATCAGCGGCGCGCTGGTCATCGGCTCGCTGACGATGAGCGTGTGGGGTGGCCCACAGCGGCGAATGCGCTTTTTGCTGGTCGGGCTGATCATTGAAGGCGTGACGATTTTTTCGGCGGGGCTGCACGCGTCACTCGTCTGGGTGACGGCGGCTTTCTTTGTCAACTTCCTCACCTTCGCCTTGGTTGCACCGCAGATCGCGCCGATTATTCAAACCAAGGTGGCGGCCGACGTTCAAGGGCGCGTCTTTGCCATGATGAACTTCCTTGGCACGATTTTGGAGCCGCTGGGCACGCTGTCGATTGGGCTAATTGTGGATCGCGTCTTACAGCCCGCTATGGAAACGGGCGGGGCGCTGCAGCCAATTCTCACGCCGCTCGTCGGTGCGGGCGCTGGGCGCGGCATGGCCGTCGTATTTCTCTTTACGGGGACGATGACGGCGCTGCTCGGCGTCTATGGCTTGCTTGATCCACGCGTGCGTCGGCTGGAGGCGGAGCTGCCGGATGCGCTGGAAACATATGGGGTGACAGCTGCGTAATATCTACTATTACGTTTAGTCGTAACGATTCAGGTGTTGACAAAATAAGCTGTCAACGGATTCAAAAGAGCGGATTGAGCGGAGGTCAAGGCCATCTTCTCGCTTTTCAACCATCAAATCGGCCCTAATTCAGCACGGAATCAATGAAGACGAGCGAATCCGTTCAATCCGCTCCCCGAATCCGCTGACAGCTGAATACACACGTTTAATCTAAAGGAGACCAACATGTCCAACCCCATCGTCCGTAAACACCAATTGCCGGTGCAGACTAAGACTGCGCCCATCCGGATCGATCTGGCAGAATCGCGCGCGCTAGAGCCGCGGCGACCCGCGTCGCGGGTGGCGCCGTCCACCGTGCGGCGGCTGCTCTTTTGCTGGCTGCGCATCTACGTCTGCGAGGAGAAGGCGGGGCAGAAATCCTCGGTGGTCAACCTGCGGCTGCCAATTCCGCTGCCGCTGGTGGCGACGCTCTTTGGCGATCAGCTGAGCCGCGAGCGGGGGCGTGATGAGATGGGGCTGGAGCTGATTCGCGTGGAGGAGGAGAAGGGGAGCAAGCGCGAGCTGGTGGTGATTGGGCTGGATTAGGAGAAGAATTGGAACCGCAGATGGACGCAGATAAACGCAGATAAAAACCGGAGCAGCTTCTCCTATGACCACGAACACCACCCCCGCCATCGACATCCGCGGGCTAAGCAAAAGCTACGCCAAGCGCGGCAAGGAGCCTGTCCACGCCGTGCGCGATCTCGATCTGCGCGTGCCCAGCGGTCAGGTTATCGGCCTGCTGGGAGCCAACGGCGCGGGCAAGACGACGACGATCAAAATGGTGTGCGGCCTCGTTGTGCCGACGGCGGGCGAGGTGCTGCTCAACGGCCACCCCGTGCGGCGCAATCGCGGCGACGCCATGCGCCAGGTTGGGGCCGTGCTGGAGGGGACGCGCAACGTCTACTGGCGGCTTTCGGCCTGGCAAAATCTGTTTTATTTTGGGCGGCTCAAAGGCGTGACGGGGCGACGGCTGCAGGCGACGGCGGAGCAGCTTTTGCGCGACCTCGACCTGTGGGCGCGGCGCCACGATCCCGTGCGCGACTTCTCGCGCGGGATGCAGCAGAAGGTCGCCATTGCCTGTGCGCTGGTGGCCGATCCGCCAATTGTGCTGCTGGATGAGCCGACGCTGGGGCTGGACGTGCAGGCGGCGCGCACCGTGCGCGACTGGGTGCAGCGGCTGGCGAGGGAGCGCGGCAAAACCGTGGTGTTGACGACGCATCAGCTCAGCCTGGCCCAGCAGGTCTGCAACCGCATCGCCATTATGCGGCAGGGCGAGCTGATCGCCGACCAGCCCATTAGTGAACTGCTCAACCTCTTCCGGCGCGACTACTACCAAATCCGTTTGCGCGGTGTACTGGAGGGAGAACATCTTTACCGGCTGGAGACGCTGCTGCCGGAGCTGACTCTACTCGAAGAGAATGGCCATACGCTGCTGACGGTGGCGATTGGCGAACAGGCAGCGCTTTACGCGCTGCTCGATATCGTGCAGCAGACGGGCCTGCCGCTGCTGAGCGTGCAGGAGGTCGAGCCGGATTTGGAGGAAATTTTTGTAGAACTGATGGACGATCAGGTGGGGGAAGGCGAGCCAGAAAGATTGGGACACGGATAAAGAGGATTTTATGGCAACAACATTTTCATTGACGCTGCCCGCGCTGCTCAACGAAACGTATAAGGGGCTGATCATCCGCTGGAGCTACCGCTTTAACCTGGTGATGGAGGTGGTCTCCCTGGGCGCAATTTTTCTGGGCATCACCTTTTTGACGGGCGGCGGCAGCTTGGAGTCGGAGCAGGTAACGTGGACGCTGGTTGGCTACATCGTCTGGTTTTACGCGCTGCTGGCCATCTCCAACATGAGCTGGAATCTGCGCGAGGAGATGCAAACCGGTACGCTGGAGCAGATGTATATGAGCCCCGCGCCCATCGGCGTGCTGCTGATCGGGCGCACGCTGGCTTCGCTGATCATCACCACGATTATGGTCGCCCTGCTGGTGCTGCCGCTGACGATTTGGCTGGGCGCGCAAATTCCGCTGCGCGCGGCGGGGCTGCCCGTTTTTCTGCTCACGGTAGCGGGGCTCTACGGCTTTGGCTTTATGATCGGCGGCGCGACGCTGCTCTTCAAGCAGGTGGAGGCGCTGGCCAATCTGATGCAGAACATCCTGCTCTTTATGAACGGCACGCTGCTCGCCGTCGACCAGTTTCCCGGCTGGCTGGAAAGCTTTACGCGCGCGCTGCCCAGCACGCAGGGCATCATCGTGCTGCGCAACGTGCTGCTGGAGGGGCAATCGCTGGGCGCGGCGTGGGCGGATGGGAGTCTGGTCGCGCTGATGATGAATTCGGCGCTTTACTTTGTGGGCGGGCTGCTGGTGTTTCGGGTGTGTGAGTATTTTGCGCAGCGCAAGGGATCGCTGGGGCAGTATTGATAATGCGTGATGCGTGAACTGGTACTTAACCCGACAGATCATTCCCTACGCGCTCGGTACAGATTACAGCACACGCACCACGCACCACGCACCACGCACCACGCACCACACAGATTGATGGATAACAGAGAAACAGTTGGTATACCCATGGCAACCAAAGAAGAACGCTTAAAAATTCTAGAGCTGGTCAACAGCGGCAAAATTTCTGCCGAGCAGGGCGCGAAGCTGCTGGCAGCGCTGACGCCGGAGAACGGCGCGGCTCCATCCGGCCCGACAGCGCGCAACCTGCGCATCCGCGTGACGGACACCTACACGGGCAAGCAGCAGGTCAACGTCAACCTGCCGATTAGCCTGCTCAACTTTGCGCTGCGCTTTGTGCCGAACGTCGCGGGCATCGACACGGCCCAGGTGCAGCGGGCAATTAGCCACGACGCGCGCGGTCGCATTATCGATGTGGTGGACGAGGCGGAGGGCCATCGCGTGGAGATTTTTGTGGAGTGAAGCTCTTCCCGGAAAATAATAACCCCACGAGGTAGTCGTATGACTGTCATGGCCCGCCGAGCGTCGGGGTTACCAGCAAATCTATGGCCGTGACCGTCACTTCCGCCGGTATAATTTGACTCTTGGAATGGCTTAAATGCTTTGACTGGTCAACTTACTCTTCAAAGTCGCGAACCGTTTGTTTGTCAATCTGCCATTTCTGCAGCGTGGGTAGTTCCCCCCAAATTTCCACGGCCAGGGCGGCCCTGTAGCCTCCCTCCACATCCAATTCACAGAGCAACCAGCGCGCCACTTCCGCCGCGCCGAGGTCGCTGTGCAACAGCCGGTCGCCCGCTTGTCCGCTCGATTGCCCGCCCAACGTTTCCCCCGGCGACATCGATACCTCGAACGACCCCAACCCCTGGGACAAACCCCGCCCGCGCGCTTTGCAGTAGGCCTCTTTGCGCGTCCAGCCGCTAAAGAAGCCGGCCCGGCGCTGCGCCACCGGCAGCGCCAGCAGCGCCGCGACTTCGCCCGGCGCAAAATAACGCCCCGCCACCCGCTCAACGGGCACGTTCGCGCGTACCCGCTCCACATCCACCCCCACGCGTCGCCCGCACGCCACCGCGTAGAGTGCGACAGCGCCGGAGTGGGCCACGTTGAAGTGCAGATCACGTGGATTTTGCACGGGGGCGACCTGCGGCTTGCCCAGCGGCGTTGTTTCCAGCAAAATTTGAGCGGGGGGCAGCCCTAGATACTGGGATAAAATGCGGCGCAGCGTGGCCCGCGTTCCCGCAAAATGGCGACGCCCGCGCACCGAACGCGCCGCCTGCATCCGCGCCCGCTCGTCCGGCGCGAGCAAGGCCTCGTCGCGGGCAAGTTGGTCGGTGGAGCCGTCGAGTCGCACGCGCCAAACGTGAACTTCGTGGGCGGCGAGCTGGGGAGCGGCGGGCGGGGGCGGCCAAGGGGAGAGCGACATCATGCCGATATGATACTCGCTGGGAATTGGCTTGGCAATCCGGGCGGAGTAGAATGCGGAATGGAACGCAGATTGGGCGGATTTTAGCGAATTAAAGTGAGCTCAAATTGGAAACAGGAATTTTTACCGGCCTCTCTCCGCGTACTCAAGCGGTCGACCCCTCCCCAGCCCTCCCCATCATGGGGAGGGAGCCGATCCGTCGTCTGTCCAGCCGCAGCTCCTCCCCCATGATGGGGGAGGCTGGGAGGGGGTGAAACGGCGTTTCCCCCTGTTCACTTGGGTCTAGCTCAAATCCCTGTTTCCATCTTGACTCTACTTTAGAGAATTTGCTTTACGGCCAATCCGCTCAAGCCGTTGCCGCTCACCCATTTCCAACGATTCATTTCCAACCAAGGGTCTACCATGCACCAGCAGCGCCTATGTTGTCTACCTGCTCACCGCCGGGGCAACGGGCTTTTTGCTCGCCACCAACTTCACCACCAGCAGCATCTACCGCTTCGAGGCGGCGGGGCTAAATCCGCTGCAGCTGGTGCTCGTCGGCACGGTGCTGGAGGCGACGGTCTTTCTTTGCGAAATCCCCACCGGTATCGTCGCCGATCGCGTGAGCCGGCGGCTCTCGGTCATCGTCGGCTACGCGCTGATCGGCGCGGGCTTTTTGCTGGAGGGCGCGCTGCCGCTCTTCGCCACGATTTTGCTGGCGCAGGCCGTTTGGGGGCTGGGCATTACCTTTATCAGCGGGGCGAGCGATGCGTGGCTGGCCGACGAACTGGGCGAGGCGCGGCTGCCGCAGACGTATCTGCGCGGCGCGCAAGTTGGGCAGGTGGCGGGCTTTCTCGGTATTTTCGCGGGCACGGCGTTGGCCAGCGTGCGGCTCAACCTGCCCTTTTTTGTGGCGGGCGGCGGCATGGTCGCGCTGGCGCTGATTTTGCCCGAAACCAACTTCACGCCCGCACCGCGCAAGTCAACCAACGGGGGCGACCACAGCAGTTGGCAAGCCCTGGGCGACACGCTCGGCAGCGGTCTGCGCTCGATCCGCGCCCGCCCGCTGCTGCTGACGATTCTCGGCATTACGCTGATTTACGGGCTCTACAGCGAGGGGCTGGATCGGCTGTGGGAGGCACATCTGCTCGCCAATTTTGCGCTGCCGCCGCTGTCGCTGCCCGCCTTCAATGCACTTGGCCCGCTCGATCCCATCTACTGGTTTGCGCTCATCAACGGCGGCGTGCTGCTGTTGACGCTGCTGGCCACGGAAACCATCCGCCGCGCCGTCCACCGCAATGTCGAATCGATGAACCACCGGCAGGCCATCCGGCTGATGGTGGCCTTCAACGCGGTGATGATTGTTGGGCTGGTGGGCTTTGGGCTGGCGGGAAACTGGGCCGTGGCCGTAGCGATGTATGGTGCGGTGGCCGTGGCCCGCAGCACGAGCCGGCCCATCTTCATGGCCTGGATCAACCGCGGCATCGATCCGCGGGTGCGCGCCACCGTGCTCTCCACCTTTGGCCAGATGGACGCCATCGGCCAAACCGTGGCCGGGCCGCCCGTTGGCGCCTTTGCCGCGCGCTTTGGCCTGCGCGCCCTCTTCGTCCTAATCGGCGCGCTGCTCTCGCCCGTGCTCGCGCTCTACGCCCGCGCCTGGCGACAGCGGTAGCGCGAGCGAGTTGAAGCGTATGCCGTGTGGAGCTGTCAACGGATTTAGGGCTATTCCAAGGAATAAACTATACCAGGGCGGCCACGGTTCCGCCTCACCACCCCCTCGCTGTCGCCTGGTCAACGAGGCGACGGGATAGCCCCCTCCTCTCCACGCGTGGAGAGGAGGGGGTTGGGGGAGGTGAGGCGTTGACCCCAACCGGTATATTTATTTCCTTGGGTTGGCCTAGGGAACGGATTGAACGGACTCCCGTGCAGAAATCCGTTCAATCCGTTCAATCCCTCTCAAGAATCCGCCGGCAGCTCACTTTCCCATTTCTACGCCCCAGCCTTAATACGCCCCGCGATGTCCACCATGTGGCGCGCCTGGAACTTCGCCGCTTCCAGCGCCGTCTCGTCCGGATCGAGCTCGCCGTTGTTGCTGATAAATGACGTGCCGTAGGGCGTGCCGGACTGGAACTGAATCTGGTCCGCATAGCCCGGCGGCACGATGATGCAGCCCCAGTGGTAGAAGGTGTTATTGATCGAGAGCAGCGTCGACTCGTGGCCGCCGTGGGCCGTGGCCACGCTGGTAAAGGAGGAGGCCACTTTGTTCGTCAACGCCCCGCGCTGCCAGAGCGGACCCGCCTGATCCATGTACTGCTTGAGCTGCGACGAGGCCTGCCCAAAGCGCGTCGGCGTGCCGAGCATAAAGGCGTCCGCCCATTCGAGATCGTCCATGCTGGCTTCGGGCACGTCGCTCGTGGCGTTTACGTGCTGCTGCCACGCGTCGTTGCTCTGGATCGCGCTCTGCGGCGCAATCTCCTTAACCTTGAGAAAGCGCACCTCCGCGCCCGCCTCCTTTGCGCCATCGGCGGCGGCGCGAGCGAGCTGGTAGGTTGTACCGGTCGAGCTGTAGTAAATCACGGCAAAATTGACGGCCATTTGGATTTCCCTTTCGATTTGTAAATTGAACAGCAAAATTAGTTTAACATCAAACGAGTATTGTTAAAGTAATCCCCAACCATTCAACAAAGAGCAGAGAAGGGTTAGACGTTTAAGAAATCAATCCACGAAGGGCACGAAGAGCACGAAGGAAGAGGGTCAACATTCTTCCTTCGTGTCCCTTCGTGCCCTTCGTGGATCACCTCTTCCTCTTCCATGCAACCATTGTTTGCATCGGCTCCCCGTCCAGTTTATCATCCCCCCACCGATCCTTTCCGTGCCATTCAGCCCATGACCCCTTCTGAAAACAGCCGACTCAGCACCCTGCGCGGCGTCGTCGAGCGCATTACCTTTCACAACGAAGAGAACGGCTACACCGTCGCCAAGCTCGCGCCCGAGCGACGCAGCGACGGCGGCGGCTACGGCTTTGGCGCGATGAATGAAGTCGCCATCATCGGCAACATGGCGGGCATCAACGTCGGCGAGAGCGTGGAGCTGACGGGGCGCTGGACGATTCACCAGGAGTACGGCAAGCAGTTCGTGGTGCAGACGATGCGGACGGTGCTGCCCGCGACGGTGGCGGGGATTGAAAAGTATCTCGGCAGCGGGCTGATCAAGGGCGTGGGCAAAGTCACCGCCAAGCGCATTGTCAAACACTTTGGCGTGGAGACGCTCAACGTAATCGACAACGACTCCGGTCGGCTGATCGAGGTGGCGGGGGTGGGGCGCAAGCGAGTCGCGATGATTCGCACGGCGTGGGCCGAGCAGAGGGCGATCAAGGAGGTGATGATCTTCCTGCAGAGCCACGGCGTCTCGACCAGCCTCGCCACCAAAATCTACAAAACCTACGGCGACGAGTCGATTGACGTGGTGCGCGAGGACCCCTACCGGCTGGCGAGGGACATCTTTGGCATCGGCTTTCTCACGGCGGACAAAATTGCCCAGTCGCTCGGCATGGCGCCGGATGCGCCGCAGCGCGTCGCCGCCGGGGCCGCTTACGTGCTGAGCCAGGCCACGGACGAAGGCCACGTTTTCCTGCCCGTGGCTGAGCTGATCCGGCAGGCCGCGGAGCTGCTTGACGTGGCCCCGTCGCAGGTCGGCGTTGGCGTGCTGCAGCTGCAGGGCAGCGACCAGGTCAAGCTGGCGGCGTCGGCGGGCGCGGAGGAATTGCCGCTCGATTCGCCGCTGATTGTCGGTGAAAACACGCCGCAGATCATCGCCGAGCAGGGGCAGCTCTACAGCACGGCCACGGTCGACCAGGTGCAGAATCTGCTGCGCGAAAATCCCGTCGTCTACCTAACGCCGATGTTTTACAGCGAGGTCGGCGTCTCCAACCGCCTGCAGCGGCTGTTGAGCGGGCCGAGCGCACTCCAGGAATTTTCCGGCCCAGGCGTCGACTGGTCGACCACCTTTCGCCAGCTCGAACTGACGCTTGGCTTTACGCTGGCCGCCCAGCAGCGCGAGGCCGTGCGCGCAGCCCTCACCCACCGTCTCACCGTGCTCACCGGCGGCCCCGGCACGGGCAAGACGACGACCGTGCGTGCCGTCCTACAGCTCTGCCAGGGCGTGGGCGCGCGTGTCCTGCTCGCCGCGCCCACCGGTCGCGCGGCCAAGCGACTGAGCGAGACGACCGGTCAAGAGGCCAAGACGATCCACCGCCTGCTCGAATTCCAGCCGACCGAAGGCATGAGCTTTAAGCGCAACGAGCAATCTCCCCTCGACGCCGACCTCCTGATCGTCGACGAAGCCTCGATGCTCGACCTCGTCCTCACCAACCACCTCCTGCGCGCTATCCCACCGGGCATGCACCTGCTGCTGGTGGGGGACGTGGACCAGCTGCCGAGCGTGGGGGCGGGGAATGTGTTGAAGGATGTGATTGGGGCGGTCAATGGAGAGATTGGAAGATTGGGAGATCGGGAGATTGAGGAGGCCACAAAGTCTCCCAATCTCCCAACCTCTCAATCCCAAATTACGAAGCAAGCCAAAGTCGTCAAGTTGGACGTAATTTTCCGCCAGGCGTCCGGCAGCTACATCATCACCAACGCGCACCGCATCAACAGCGGGCAGATGCCGACGATTGACAACGCGAGGGCCGAGGATTTCTTTCTGTTCAAGACGGACGATCCGGAGCGGGCGGCGCAGCTGTGCGTGGAGCTGGTGCAGACGCGCATCCCGCGCCGCTTTGCGATTCCGAGCGAGGACATTCAGCTGCTCTGCCCGATGCACCGGGGCGTGGTCGGCGTGGGCGCGCTCAACGGGGCCCTGCAGGCGGCGCTCAACCCGCCCGCGCCGGGCAAGCCGCAGCGCGCCGTCGGCAATCGCATTTATCGACCGGGCGACCGGGTGATGCAGATTCGCAACAACTACGACAAAGAGGTCTACAACGGCGACATGGGCCGCATCACGGCCATCGATTTGGAGCTGCAGAGCGTGACGGTCGACTTCGAGGGGCGCGCCGTGGGCTACGACTTTCTGGAGCTGGACGAACTGACCCACGCCTGGGCCGTCAGCGTGCATAAATCGCAGGGCAGCGAATACTCCGCCGTCGTGATTCCCGTGTTGACGACGCACTACATGATGCTTCAGCGCAACCTGCTCTACACGGCCGTCACGCGCGCCAAGCGGCTGGTGGTGCTGGTCGGCCAGCCCAAGGCGCTGGCGATTGCGGTAAGGAATGCGAAGGTGGGGGAGCGGTTTACGGGGCTGACGGAGCGGTTGGTGGGGAATGACAACAGCAGGTCGTCAAATTTCGATTCATCTTGGTGATACTGTTTGACTTATACGGTGAATTACCGTACAATCCCATCGAGTTTACTAACCAACTGTGAGGAAATCATCATGGCACTAGCTACTAAAAAAGATGCGCGGCTTGAGTTTCGCGTTCCCCGCGAGCAGAAAGCGCTGATTGAGGATGCGGCCAAGCTCCAGGGCGTCAGCGTCTCGGATTTTCTGGCGACAATTGCGCACCGCGAAGCGGTCAAGACGATTCAGGAGCGTGAGGCGATCCGTCTGAATCGGGAAGAGAGCGTTCAGTTTGTGGAAACTTTGCTCAATCCGCCTGCACCCAACGAAGCCCTGCGCAAGCTAATGCAGGGCGACAACACAACTTTGGGGCATTAGCAGATGTCTACTGAATCTGAAAGCTTCGTTATTACGCTGCTCGACACGGCCAAACATGATCGGGCAGCGTTTTCTTGTGGCGAGCCGTCCCTGGACGCTTATCTACAGCGGCAAGCCTCGCAGGATTTGAAGCGCCGCGCTGCCGTTGTCTATGTCGTAACGGAGCGCGAGGAAACCAGTCGTATTCTGGGATACTACACCCTTTCGGCGACAAGCGTAAAGCTAAGCGACATCCCGCAAGAGACGCAGAAGAAACTTGCTCGCTATCCCGACGTGCCCGCGAGCTTAATTGGCAGGCTGGCGGTCGATGAGCGGCACAAGGGCCAGGGCCTGGGCGCACGGCTCCTCCGGCACGCCCTGCTGCGCAGCCTGGAGCAAAGCCAAGCGCTGGCCATCGCGGTGGTCGTGGTCGATGCGCTAAACGATAGCGCCAGCCAGTTCTATCAACACTACGGCTTTCTGCCGATGCCGAGCCAAAACAACAGGCTCTATCTTCCAATGAGGACGATTGCGCAATCGCTGAGGTGAACACGGGTGAAGCGGCTGGTGGTGCTCGTCGGCCAGCCCAAGGCGCTGGCGATTGCGGTGAGGAATGCGAAGGTGGGGGAGCGGTTTACGGGGTTGACGGAGCGGCTAGTTGGAGTCTCCCGACATTTTAACTAACTTTTCATACTCCTTATAAAACAGCAGTATGTAGTCCAAGTACAGTTCCGCCAAAAAGGGGGCATGACGCATCATTTGCTCACGCTCCTCCGCGCTTGGAATATTTCCGTGTGCCCTTTCGTTTCTTTCTTGGCGTAAGAACGTTAAATGATGCTTATTCTTAACGATGCCGAGGTCTGATATGCACTCAATCATATCGTAAAGCCTTCCAACATCTTTGGCTTTGATTGCATAAACTCCTGAAGTACGTGCCTGGGTGAGAAACTTTTTCAACTCATTCTCAAATATTTTACCCAACTGAAAAAGACTCACATCTACTGCCTGCTCATTTAGAAGCAAGAGAGCACGTGATATATTATTTTTCAGATGCACATTTTCTATCTCATCTACTTGTTCAAAATGTAAGTGTTTAGCAGCCTTAGATTCCGCAATGTAGCAATAAAGGATATTTCCTACTTTCTCCTTCTTCACCGAATTCATATTGTTGAGATAGGCATAAAATGTTTGTTTATGGCAACCTGTTTGACTCATCACGAACGCTGCTACATCAGAGACAGAAGAACGTTTGTTATTTTGCTTACTCAAGTATTCATAAACGACTTCATGAACCAACTCATTCATAGTCAGCTTCCGGCTTTGAGAATCGTATGCGATCTTAGGATTAAACTTTGCTATCTTTCTCTGGGGATTTTGCGGATCTGCAAACGTGCTTATAGCCGGGTTTTTTTTTAACCAAGCATAAATGTTTCCCTCTGAAACGCTAGTTTTGTGAGCAGATAAGTGCTCTAAGAAAGTGAGGGCAACTTGTCTCAAAGGCAGAGCATCTTTTTCAGACTTATAGTACATTTCCTGTAGTATAGGCGTCAGCAACGTGTTCCAATCTTGTTTCTTGGGTACAAGATATGGTTTTGTTCCCCAGGCGGCAAGCTCATATTCTGTTCGAGAAACCCGAACAAACTCATCTTTATCATATAGATATGCATGAATTGAAGTTTTGGGGACTTGTGGTCGTTTGGTTATGACATATTCATATATTTCCTTAACGGTCGCGCTGGATTTTTTGACATGAAAAAACTCTTTCATGATTTCTACTGTAGTTGCTGTTGAGTATGAGTTCCAATTTGCCAAACACCACTTTCCACTACTACCAATTGCAGCAAATCTGTCATCAGCAACTAATTGAGAAACCAGACTTCTAGCTTGCACATCTGCTGGTTTACTGACTAAGGCTAAAGCATGACTAATTTCTCGCGCGATGTCCCTGTAATGCATTGGACTGTTTTTCTGGTGCAATATGCGATACGCCTGATCTGCAAGAGAGGGCAAATTTTCTAGCTTGACCTGATAGAAATCTGTGCCCACCTTCTCAACTTCTTTCGACATTCGGAAAGAGTTCTCTAAGTCTTCTTTTTTAAATTTTTTCTTTCGCTTCCGATTAACTTTGATTTGAATTTCAAACATTGATAGTGGATGTACTGATTCGTCAAGCGCGGAAATAGACGCCTGTAGTGCCGCCCAAATTTGCCTTGTAGCAGCACTTTTTGTAATAATCCATGTTTCGTGAACGTCGTTAGAGTAACCGCTTGGTCTACCAATGATTTTGTAACCTATCACTGCCATTAGTAATCGAATCTCTTTGTCACTATTAGTTGAATCTGTGCTATATCTGCTCTCAAAAATATCAAGAAGTTCTGGCATAGTCACCACTGTTTCTTTTTGTTGGATTAACTCAATAACGTTGTTGAACTCTTGAACAATAGGTTTAGGCACTACATAATTTTCAACTTGTTTTTTGCCAGACAACAAGTTATGAATTTGCGCCAAAGCTTTTTCTTGTAGCTGACGAACTCTTTCTCGCGTGATACCGTAAGCATCACCAATATCTTGAAGCGTATACACTTCTGAGCCTTCTAAACCATAGCGGTAAGAGAGCACCTGAAGCAGGCGAGGCTGATTTTTAACTGTAAATATGATTTTGGCGAGGGAACTGACAATTGCCACTAAATTTATGGGGTCTCCTAAACCACCGATGTCTATCAGCGGCTCACTAGATGCAGGTGAGTAATTGGGAGATGACAATTTTTCTAAATGAACTTTTATCTGTTGCTCGTCAATCTCCTTTGTTTGTTCAATGAAACTCAACAGGGATGCTTCTACTGAAGCGATTAACTTCTCACCAAGTCCACGAACCGTGCGATAGTTAGATTTTCGCTTAAGCAAAAGGTCGGCAATCGTGTGGACATTAGCACGCTTCAAAGCTCCTAACGCCCTTGATGGAATGTCCAGAACTTCGACTGGGAAATTCACGATTTCTGGATGAACTTCAGTCTGCCCCGCCGAACTTGAACTGTCAGCAGAAGATAAAATTTCTCCTAACTGTGTTCCATTCTGCACAAACTGAATCAGTTCTCCTCGCGACAAACCCAAGAAATTAGTAACTCTATCAAATACCTCGTCAACCTTCTTTGGGCCAACGTTTTTCTTACTTGCAAATTCTTCTTCTCCCATTTGAAGGACTTGCTCGACGGTATGGATGCCTATTCGCTTAAGCGAATTGTAAGAGCGTCTTGGAAGGTCTAGATGTTCAATAGGCTGGTTCATGTATATTGATTCTTTGTCTGTACCTAACAAATACATCTGGGACATAAAAATTTCTCAACATACTTTCTATAAAATGCAACTCAGCTATTGTATCAAAAATTTATCGGATACACAATCCCAAAAAAGCTTTTTACTTTTACTGGGTTTGGCAAGTAATTGTGACCGATAATGAAAATATAGTCGAGCAGGCGCTGGGTCGGCTGTTGCGTGATTTGGGTGAAGGTAAGGAATAGCTTGTCAGCTAAACCAGTATGATATACAAAAGAAAACGATGGTAAAATACACCTTTTTTACAACTTGGCTGGTGTTCCTGCTTGTCTCATCGGCCTGTACGACACAGCCACTGGCGATGCCCACAGAGCAACCCAACGCCCTCTATCTCGCTTATGGCGCGCCTACAGAAATTTCGGAAGCGCAGCTAGAATTTCGTCAGCAGGCGGAACAGAATGGCGTTCAGGTGGTGTTTGTCGATAACGGCGATCTCTCCGCCTTGGAGGCGACAGAGGAATTAGAGCTTGTCTACATCGAAGAAGGCGCGCTGGAGCAGATAGGGCGCAGGCAGCTCACCGACTGGTACAACCAGGGCACGGTCATGGTGGGCATGGATATTCCGCTGAGCGAATTGGGCGAAGCGTTCAACCTGCGGGCGCGCGTGCCCGATTTCCAAGAAGAGTACAAGCCCGAAGGGAGCGTTATCGGCTCCTGGTACTACAGCGATTCGATTCGTGACCAAAGCGTTAGTAGGCAAGGAACAACCTTTTTTACGAGTTTTTCCAGATTGCAAGATGCGGTAGAAATCAAGTTCCCTCCAACTGAGAATCCAGCGCACTCACAGCTTGGCGTCTTGCTCGATGTTTACAACAGCATCCGCATCGTATCCGGGATGGAACCACAAGTACCGGATGGCTCAACTGCTGGCAGCGGTGACCGCCAATCCCGAGAGTGCATTCTGAGCAACGCGGGCACAGTAACGGGCACGGCACGCTTTCAGGAGCAATCGATTAATGGCGCCTTGGCGACTTTCATCTACGACGGCGGGGCAATTCAAGCCGTGCGCATTCAGAACGACGAGTTTACGGCCCCGCTCATCGTCCGGCGCTGTGGCAATGACGTGGAGTTTGTTGGCTTCCAGTTGACCGTTGGCGACTGGCGTGAGTACATCGAACCCACTGAGACCATGCTCGACTTGAATATTGAACTGTCGCAAGCGCTGGTTGTGCCCGAAGCTAACGTGGCTGAACATGAGGTTCTGTTCGGCACCATTTCCGGTATGGTTCAGCAGAATGGGTAACCCGTGCCGGATGGGACAGAAGTCACCGTCTCCATTGGCGGTGGGCTGGCGCAAACGGTCTTCGCGCGCGACGGTCGCTACACCGCCACCACGCTTGGTGATTTGAGCGACGGGACGGAGAATTATTTACCAGTCACCATTAGCGTGGAATCGCAAACGGTGAACGTCGTTCCGTCCACGGGCGATGCCATGCAGGATATTGATCTGCCGTAGTGCTTAGGAGAGCAGAATTTTAGCCGCTCAATGCATAAAAAAAGGCGGAATCGTGAACGCTTCCGCCTTTTTCTTGCAAAACGAATCAGTTCGTGAACGGCTACTTTTCGCCGCCAGCGCTATATTCAGTAGTTCACAATTTCGGCGGAGTAGGCATTCTCAGATGCCGCTCTCTCGCTGGTTCGTTCGCATCTGAGGATGCTCACTCCGCCGAAATTGTGAACTACTGAAATTTCCTGCTTCGGCCAAAAGCGTCAGATCCTCAACACATCGACCAACCGACGCGTTCATTTGATGGGCGTAAACGAGTCAGCCGTGGGCGACCGCGAAGTAGCGATGGCTTACGCGTAGACCGCCAACAGATTTCTCGCCTCCGCTCGAAATGATAGCAGATGCGGCCGCTTTTATCTGCGCTCGCCCTTAAAGCTCAATCGCCTCCATCTCCGGCGCGCCCTCGCCCTCGCGCAGTGCCCCCTTGATTTCGTCAAATTCGCGGCGCAGGCCGTTGCGAAAGGCGACGATGTCAATCGAATGGGCAATGAGATTCGCGCCCATCTGCGCCCAGCGCACCTCCTGCTCGAAGGCGCTGCCCGTATGGCTACCTTCAGTGCTGTCGCCGTAGACCATGTGGATGCCCGCGCCGATGTTTTTGGCGCGCGCCTTGCTGATAATTGTGTCCACGGCGTCTACAAATTTGGGGTGGTAGTACTGGTTGGGGATGCCCAAATTGCAGCTCAAGTCGTTGGGGCCAATCAGCACCGCATCCAGCCCCTCGACGTCCAGCATGTCGTCCAGCGCCTCCATGGCGGCGACGCTCTCGATGTTGACAATCGCCACGCTGCCCTGGTTGCGCTCCTGCAAAAACGCAGACACGTCCGGCTCCAGCGCTCGCTCGCCCGACAGCGCGCCGTAGAGCTTGTCGCCCTTGAGCGGGCGCAGCTTGACGGCCCCCACCAGCGCCCGCACCTGCTCGACCGTCTCCACGTAGGGCGCGATCACGCCCTGCGCGCCGCCGTCCAGCGCCATGGCCGCCTGATAGGGATCGGGGCTGGGGATGCGCACAATCGGCACGACGCCGACCGCCGCGTAAAGCTTGCACATCCACGAAAGCTGTGCGCGATCCTGGGCGATGTGCTCGGTATCGATAAAGGCCCAGTCCAGCCCAATCGCCTTGACCACGTTGGGCCAGTTTGGCGAAATCGCGGTCACCATCGTGCCGTAGACGCGCTCGCCGTTGTGCAGCGCTTTTCTCATTGCTTGGCCGTTCATCATAAATCTCCTCTATTAGTTTGATTGCAGTCAAATCTTAGCGCGGAGACGCGGGGGCGAAGGAGAAGCTTGTACGACGTTCCGGTTGGACAGAATTCACCGATGCCGATGAATAATTTCTGACCAATCAAAACACTTGCCCACGTTCCCCCTTGCGTCTTTGCGCCTCCGCGTTAAAACTTTTATTTGCCGCTAAAATCCCTGCTGCTTATTGATCTGGTTGCGCAGCGGCAGCTCATCGTTGAGAAAGCGTTTCAGGTTCTCCTGAAAAATTTCCAGCACGTACTGCCCCTCATACTGCGTGCCGCCCGCAATGTGAGGCGTGATGATGAGATTGTCGAGCGCCCACAGCGGGCTATCTTCCGGCAGCGGCTCCGGCTGGAACACGTCCAGCCCCGCCGCGGCGATTTGCTTCTCCCGCAGCGCATCGACCAGCGCCTCCTGATCGATGATCCCGCCGCGCGACATGCCCAGCAGCATGGCCGTCGATTTCATCTGCGCCAGCTCCGCCGCGCCGATCATGTTGGCCGTCTGCGGCGTGTAGGGCACAGTGACGACCACGTAATCGGACTCGCGCAGCAGGTCGGGCAGCCGCTCGATGGGCCACAGCGCGTCGACGGAGTCGGGCGGGTTATGGGGAAAAACATCCACGGCCACCACGCGCATGTCAAAGGCGTGGGCGCGGGCGGCCAGCGCTCGGCCAAAGGCCCCAAAGCCGATGATGCCCATGGTGCTGCCGCGCATCTCCTGCATGGCGGGGCGAATCTCGCGCGGGGCCCAGCGTCGCTGCTGCTGATCCAGAATGCTGGCCCGAATGCCGCGCGTGACGGCGAAGATCAGGCCGAAGGTGCTTTCGGCGAGGCAGCCCGCATGCGTGCCGCGCGCGCTCGTCAGCAGCACGTCGCTCGCCACCAGCTCCGGGATGGCAATATAGTAGTTGATGCCCGAACTGGGCGACTGAATCCACTTGAGCCGCTGCGCGCCGAGGAAGTCGTCGCGGCTGAGCCAGCCCATGTAGACGTCGGCGTCGGCGATGTACGTGGCCGTTTCGCCGCGGTCCATACAGTGGACGAAGTCGATGTCGGGATATTGCTGCTGAAGGTCGGGGATGGCGTTTTCCAAGCCCATGGGGTTGGCGCCGATAACAATTTTCACAAAGCTGCTCCTAGCTGTTGAAAGTTGGGATACGCCCTTATTTTATAATACAAGGGAATTTTGAGCCACCGCTTAATTTCAACGGGGTGCGTCCCAGATTTTTGGCAGCTTCGGTCGGAGACCATCGACCAGGGCGGCTAGACCCCGCCTCACCCCCAAACCCCCTCTCCACGCGTGGAGAGGGGGCTTCACCCGTCTCGCTGGCAGCGAACTCATGTTGAGGGGGTGAGGCCGAGCCCGCCAACATTTTAGGACGCACCCATTTCAACGTCGCTCGCTCAACTTGACGAAGCGCCCGCGCGGCGGGACAATGCCCCCACAACGGCAAAATCCCTCAACACGGAGAACTCCATGCAAATTTCGTTCCACGGCGCGGCGCGCGAGGTGACGGGTTCGATGCACCTGATCGAGGCCAACGGGCAGCGCGTGCTGCTCGATTGCGGCCTCTACCAGGGTCGGCGGGCGGACACCTACGAGCGCAACCTCAACTTCCCCTTCGACCCCGCCAGCATCGACGCGCTCGTACTCAGCCATGCCCACATCGACCACTCCGGCAACATCCCCAACTTGGTCAAGCAGGGCTTTAGCGGCAACGTCTGGTGCACGGCAGCGACGCGCAACCTCTGCACCTACATGCTGATGGACGGCGGCTACATCCAGGAGAAGGACGCCGAGTATCTCAACAAGAAGCGCGGGCCGGATGAGCCCAAGATCGAGCCGATCTACACGCGCGAAGATGCCCGCCGCGCGCTGGACAGCTTTATCAGCGTGGGCCTGCACCGCACCTTTCCCGTGGCCGACGGCATCGAGATCACCTTCCATGAAGCGGGCCACATTTTGGGCGCGGCTTCCGTGCAGGTGGACGTGCGCGAACGGCGCAACGGGGGAGCGGCGCAAACGCACCGCGTCGTCTTTAGCGGCGATCTGGGGCGCGACGAGAGCGCAATTCTGCACAAGCCGGAGCCCATCCGCGAGGCCGACATTGTCCTCATGGAGAGCACCTACGGCGACCGGCTGCACGGCCCCTACGAAGCCGCGCGCGACAGGCTGGAAACGATTGTCAACCAGACGTGCAGCCGCAGCGGCAAAATTATCATCCCCGCCTTTGCCGTGGGGCGCACGCAGGAATTGGTCTATGCGCTCAATCGGCTGGACGAGGCGGGCGACATTCCCAGCGTGCCCGTCTTTGTGGACAGCCCGCTGGCCGTCAACGCCACGGATGTTTTTCGGCTGCACCCGGAGGAGTGGAACGAGGAGGTGCAGGACTTTCTGGAGGAGGGTCGACGGCGCAGCCCGGTCGATTACGAGCAGGTGGAGTACGTGCGGGCGGTGTCGCGCAGCAAGGAGCTGAATGGGCTGCGCGAGCCGGCGATCATCATCAGCGCCAGCGGCATGGCCGAGAACGGGCGCATCCTGCACCACCTCAAGAACAACATCGAGGACGAGCGCAACACGGTGCTGATCGTCAGCTATCAGGCGCAGCACACGCTGGGCCGCAAGCTGCGCGACGGTGTCTCGCCCGTGCGCATCTTTGGCGAGGAATACAACGTGCGCGCCCAAGTCGAGGCCATCGACGGCTACAGCGCCCACGCCGATCAGGAAGGGCTGCTCAACTGGGCGCGCCACTTTGACGACGGTCGTCTCCAGCAAATTTTCCTCGTCCACGGCGAGGAGGACGCCGCGCAAACGCTGGCGGGCAAGCTGAGCGACGGGCAGGTCGAGGTCGTCGTGCCGCGGCTGCACCAGTCGGTGGAAGTTTAACGGGTTTGAATTTGAAACGACCGTGCCGAGTTTAACCCATTTGGCAATCCGCAAACGTAGCGCTATACTGGCGTTTTGGCTTGGTCAATTGCTCGCCCAAATGAACGGCGACTTCGTGCAATTGACGTAGCCGACGAGCGCTTCGTCCAACTTTTCCTACCTAAACTGTCGATGTACCAACAGCCATCTACTCCACCGCCCGGCTGGCGCCGGCCTTCGCCTCCCCGCCGTGCACGCGCCGAGCCGCAGCGAGCGGACGAACACTGGGTAGGCGAGCGCTGGGTGCGCGTCCCGCCCGCGGCGAGCGAGGGCGGCGACTGGACGCCGCCCTCGCCCATTCAGGTGAAGCACTCGGCCTCCGGCTACTACCAGCCGCCGCTCGATCCCGCGCTGGCCGAGCCCGCCGGCGCAGCGCCAACTGCGCCCAATCCGCTGCGGCTGTTGGGCATGGCGCTGCACGAGGGCGCGCAGGTGCTGATCCCCGCGCTGCTGCTGGCCGCGCTGATTCACGGCTTCTTTGCCCAAGCCACGGTTGTCTACGGCCAGAGCATGGAGCCGAGCCTGCACGAACGCGAGCGGCTGATCATCGATAAAATTAGCTACCGGCTGCGCGTGCCCGCCCGCGGGGACATTGTGGTGCTGGATTTGCCAGAGATGGAAGAGAAGCTCGTCAAGCGCATTGTGGGGCTGCCGGGCGAGACGGTCGCAATTCAGGACGGCTTCGTGTACATCGATGGCGAACCGCTGGCCGAGGACTTTCCCCACGTCGTCTCCCACCAGACGATGTTGCCCACGCGCCTGGGCCCGCTCCAGTATTACGTGCTCGGCGACAACCGGAGCAACAGCAACGACAGCCGCGCCTTTGGCTCCGTCCACCGCGAATCGATCATCGGGCGCGTCTGGCTGCGCTACTGGCCGCTGCCGGCGCTTGGGCAATTCCCCTGACAACAGTAATCAGTGATCAGTAGTCAGCTGCAAGTTTGTAAGTAGTCGATACTGTCCTGTTTACTGATGACTGACTACTGATTACTGAATATGTCCACTCGGCGCTGGAGCAGCCTCACCAAATCGATTGTGATCGGCGCGCTCGTCGTGCTGGCCATCGTGCTGCTCATCGTCTTCCGGGCGATGATTCCGCCCACCATCGTTGCCTTTCTCCTCGCCTTTATTCTCGGCTACCCCGTCAACTGGATACAGCGCCGCACCGGCTGGTCACGCGGGGGCTCGACGGCTCTCCTCTACCTGCTGCTCGTCGGCCTGCTGGCGCTGACGCCCGTCTTTATTGCGCCGCGCGTCGTGACCATCTGGGGCGAACTGCAGACGACGCTTGAAGAGCTCGTTGTGGGCCTGCAGACGGCGTCGCTGAGCGTGCCGCTGCCCACCGGCCCCATCAGCCTGCCCACCGAGCAGCTGCTGCGGGGCGCGGGCGATGCGCTGCAAAATTTCCTGCCCCTGCTCACCACCAGCCCCCTGCTCATCGTGCGCGGCTTTGCCACCGGCCTGCTCACCGTGATCTACGTGCTGGTGTTGACCTTCTGGCTGCTCAAGGATTTGCGCAAGCTGCAGCGCTTTGTCTTCGAGCAAATTCCCAACGCCTACCAGGAAGACGTGCGGCGGCTGGGCCGCGAACTCGGCACGATTTGGTCGGCTTTTTTGCGCGGCCAGCTCGTGCTCGCCATCGTCGTCGGCCTGGTGACGTGGATTCCGCTGGCCGTTGTGGGCATGCCCAGCGCGGGCGGCTTTGCGCTCTTTGCCGGGCTGATGGAGTTTCTGCCCACCATTGGCCCCGGCCTCAGCGGCACCATCGGCATCGCCGCCGCCTTTTTCCTTGGCTCGACGTGGCTCCCCGTCAACTCCCTCGTCTTCGCGCTGATCGTCTTCGTCATCTATGCCGTCATCGCGCAGACCGAGAGCATCTACCTGATCCCGCGCCTGGTGGGGCGACGCGTCCGGCTGCACCCCGCCGTTACCTTTGTGGGCGTGGTTAGCGGCGCGATCACCTTTGGGCTGCTCGGCGTGCTGCTGGCGACGCCCGTCATCGCCAGCGTGCGCGTGCTGCTGGGCTACATCTACCGCCGCCTGCTCGATCTGGAGCCGTTCGAGACGCGCACCGCCGCCCAATCCAGCGTGCGCATTCGGGGGCTCATTGCCGGGCGCAAGGTGCGGGCCGTGGTCTTTGATCTCGATGGCACGCTGGCCGAGCTGGATTGGGCGTGGGCCGAGCGCGTGGTGCGGCAGACGGCGTGGCTGGAGCGGCTCGTGCCCCAAACGCAGCGGCGCGTGCTCGTGCGCCGCTTTATGGTGCTGATCGAGGGGCCGATCAACATCATGGTGGGGCAGATGCAGCGCTGGGGGATGGACAGGCGGCTGGAGCAGATCACGCCCTGGCTCAACCGGCTGCGCGCCTACCCCACAGCCGAGGCGCTGCGGCCCGTGGCCGGCGCAAGCGAGCTGCTGCACGCCCTGGCGCGCGACTACCGGCTAGCCCTTGTCTCCTCCCGCCGCCAAACAAGCGTGGAGGCTTTTTTGCAGCGAGCCGATTTGCAGCACGCCGGTTCGCCGCACGCCGGATCTGCGCTCGTTGAAGCAGCGGCCCCTGCCGGGAGCAACGTCACCCCGCACGGGGCCACGCTGAACAGGAAGCCGAGGGAGGAGATGCCGAAGGAGAAGATGTCGCGTGGGGAGATGCCGCTTTCGCTGCTCGTAGCCCAAGCTGCCGAAGAGCAGGGCCTCGCCCGCGGCGCTGCCAGTGGGACAGTTGATGGCCCAGTTGATGGCCTAACCAGTGGCTCGGTCAACAGCCAAAATGACGGCGCGCAGGCGTCGGCTGCCCCCGATGACGCGGCGTTCCCCGACCCAGCCGCTGCGCCCCCGCTCTTTGAGAGCATCGTTGCGCGCGAGGACGTGCGCAACCTGTTGCCCTACAACGAGCCCGTGCAGGCCCTGGCCGAGCGGCTTGGTCTGCCGCTGGAGAGCATCCTGGTCGTCAGCGATACGGACAGCAACCTGCGCGCCGGCCGCGCATCGGGGATGATCACGGTCGGCGTGCTTCACGGCCTCGGCGAGCGCGACGATTTTACGGATGCGGATTTGATTGTGGAGCACGTAACGGAGCTGGCGGAGTGGCTGTAGAGGATTATTTACTGCGTATTGCCTACTGCACGCGCTTTTGTGCTTCAAGTTGGAGAATAAGCGAACATCCCAGGCGCTTTGGCTGGACAATTTGGGGTCTTCATCAAAAAGTGTACCAACAGGTTTGTTCGTTGTGCGTGGTGCGTGTACCGGCACACGCACCACGCACGACGAATTATCAAAAACTGCCTCACGTACACTTTCATGCGAAAACCCACGATAAATTACCCCAGCAGGTGCACGTACTGCTGCATCTGCCGCTGGTTAACTTTCGTATACGACTCCTCGTCGATCTGCGCCATCTCCTCGTCCGAGAGGCGGATGCGCAAAATGTCCAGCGCGTCCTGCGGCGATTCGCCGTAGGCCAGCTTTTTCTTGCCGCTCTCCCGACCGCTATCGTCGCGCAGGTCGAAGAGGTACATGTAGTGGGGGTTGGAGAAGCTGCTCATTTTAATTTTGGATCTGCGAATTTGGATTTGCGATTGCGCCGCGCAATACTGATTTGTAAACCAAGGCGCCTGCAGCCATGTCTTTTAAGACGCTGCTCTCTCTAAAAATTCAAACTGTCCAAACTTGTCTCGCTTGCCGGTGAGAACAATCTCGCCACGCTCCAGCTGTGTCAGCACGGATTTTGCTTCCTGGATGACATTGGGGTACATCGAATCAAGAATAGAGGCTCGCTCTTGCTGGCTTAATTCGGCCCACCTGTCTACTGCGTACTCATCAGGCGGCACGATGAGCGACAGCCCGTAGCCCATGCCCAATTTGCGAAGGAAAGAGTAGCCGCGCATGTACAGTTTATATGTTTCTCGGATAGCCATCACTACATCGGGTTCTCTGTTGCTGATACGACGAAGAATCCGAATGAGACGCCAAGTGTGATACTGCCCCTCGTCGATGTACTTGGATAGGATGTCGCTAACCTTATGCAGACTCGACTCCTGCCGATAGTCGAGCGCTAGCAAGTCGATGTAATCCCAGCGCCCCACTCGTTCCTCCAACTCCACCGAATCATATACCCACTGTTCGACTTCGCCGAGCGGCAGCTCGTGCTCGCAGATTTGAAAGAGGGTCTCTTCAAAAGAAGCCATGGGTACGCTTCTTTCCCGTCACTTCAGCCGTTGCGACTTTTGCGCCGCCTGCGCCAGCACGCGCACGGCTGGACGGTCGTTGGCCTTCAGCGTCGCGATGGCCGAAATAGGGACGGGAACCACGTCAATAGATTCGCCGAGCACGTCGAAAACTTCTAAAACAGCCCCTTCTTCGCCCCCCTGAACGTTCGACGCGTAGTCAACAAGCATGGCGACATCGCCTTGCTTGAGATTGTATTCAGGAATATCTCTTGTCAGGTAGATTTCTTGGTAAAGTTCGGGCTTCCTCATCACGCCGCCTGCGCCAGCGGACGCACCGCCATGCGCTGATTCTCATTCAGCGCAGCGATGGCCGAAACGGGCACGGTCGCAATGCCTTGGTGTTTGCCAAGAGCGTTGAAGATTTCGAGGATCGCGCCCTCTTCGCCGCCCTGCTGGTGGGGCAGGTAGTCAATCACATAGGCGATGTCGCCACGCTGGAGATTTTCTTCGGGCACGTCTCGCACTAGATAGATTCGTTTGTAGAGCTCTGGTTTCATTTTGCTCCAAATACTCACCGAAACAAACGTGTTTCAATTCCTCAATTCTACTCACACGCCAAAACATTCTTTCAGAGAGGGGTCTCTCTTAAAAATAAATTTTTGTAGAGAATCTATTTCTTGATAAAATAGACATTATACCGATTAAATAATTCTCTCTGAGGCGTCAAAATCTCCCACCAGAGAGCGAAAATCAAAACGATATAATGTCTAATTCTTCCATTGTCTGAATCCCCCTTTGAACTCCTTGATCGTACTGAGGCACAGAAACCAAAGCCTTCTCGTATTCGCTTTCATGTCTACAAATCGCGGTTGAAATTGTATAAACAACGAATTCCGATAACAGCATTATCTCTGCATATGTGGTCGGCACATCCGCATCGAAGTATCTTTTGACGATATCTGTGACTCGTCCTTCCGCATTGTCGTCACGGAAACCATGAGCAAGCATAGTATTTCTCATGCCTTTGATTCCTCTCCACTGCTTCAACCTTCTAACTGCAGGCGAGGTAATTCTCATGGTCTCTTTGATCTCATCGCTCTCTTTAGCATAAGTGTTAAACCTTTTCCATTCATCCAGAAAAGAGGCGATGTCAATGAGCATTTTATTTGTCAGAGAAAATTTGAGGTCTTCATCGAAACTATAACGCTTGATAACCCTTAGATCGTTCTGAATATTATTTTTCAAAGCTCCAAGAACTAGCAAGGATTCCTGAAATCGACTTAATGACATAAAGGCATCCTATGTATCTATCTTGTGTATCTATCTGTTGCAATCGAATTCAGACAACGTCATCACTCCAGTTTACGCCTTAATCAACGACCCCTCGTACAGCTCCGACCCGCGCTCCACGCGACCCAGCCCCCGATTGATCTCCTCGTCATATTTGCCCGCCAGCAGCTCGCGGCAAAAAAGAGTTACGGCCGATAGTGATAGCGGCAAGAGATGATAATCAGATCCGCGTCCGTAACTCGGTAAACCAGACGATGTTCGCTGTTGATGCGGCGCGACCAGTGCCCCGTCAAGTCGCCTCTCAACTGTTCTGGCTTGCCAATGCCTTCGTAGGGAGCGCGTAAAGCAGCTTGGATCAGCTGATTGAGCCGCTTGAGCAGCTTGCGGTCTTTGTTTTGAAACCAGAGGTAATCATCCCAAGCTGAATTGGTGAAGACCAACCTCATGATTCAATCAACTCATGCTCGGCAATTTGGCCTGCATCGGCCTCTTGCATGGAGCGGCGGAGATGGGCGGCATTGGCTGGATTAGCGAGTAGATAAGTCGTTTCCTGCCAAGCATTGTATTCGTCGAGGTCAAGCAGAACCACGCTTGCGCCGCTATCGGTGCTGACAATCGTGGGTTCGGCATTGGAGACAACTTGCGCAATCAGCGATTCCAGGTTCTGTTCCGCTTGCCGAAGAGTCACAGCGTTCATCGTATTAAAGTCCTTTACAAATCTACCAGCACTCCGCCGCTCATTGCCGATTATCTCTACGCCTTAATCAACGACCCCTCATACAATTCCGATCCCCGCTCCACGCGACCCAGCCCGCGATTGATCTCCTCGTCATACTTGCCCGCCAGCAGCTCGCGATAGAAGCCGTAATCCACGCCCTTGACCTTCTCGTCGTCCGGGTAGCGGTGATAGTTCTCCTTGCTCATCAGGCTCTTGCCCTCGGCGATCAGCTGGTTGCCGAGCGCGGAGCCGGGGTAGGGGGCGTAGTAGGAAATCGAGGGGAAGACGCGCTTCATGCGCTTCAACATGCGCATCGTCTTGAAGGCGTCCTCGGGCGCTTCGCCGGGGATACCGAGCATGATGTTGCTCCAGAATTTGGGCGGCTCCTTGCCCTGCGCTTCGAGGCGATCACCCAAGTCGTTGAGCAGATCGATGGCGAAGAAGTTGTCCTCTTCGGTACACTCCTTGTTGAGCAGCTTGAGGATGCGGTCGCTGCCGGACTCAAAGCCAATGGAGATCGTCTGCCAGTTGGTCTCCATGATCAGCGCCTCGAAGAGATCGGGCCATTGGCGCACCGTGTCCGCGCGACCGGCGGCCCAGTAGGGCCAGACTTTGTTGGCGTTGCGCGGGTACTTCTCGATCCACTCCTTGAGCCAGCGCGGATTCTGGAAAAACATCGAATCGTGGATCACCACCGAGCCGACGCCATAGGTGTCGTCCAGATAATTGAGCTCCTCGATCACCGAGTCGACCGAGCGGCGGCCCATGTTGGGGATGTACGAATTTTCGTTGCAAAAGACACACTGCCAGGGGCAGACGCGGCTGGTGATAATCGTGGCGACGGGCGGCGGCCCCCAGCCGCACGCCGGCTCCAGCGGCCAGTTGAATTGGCGTCGCGTGCGGCGCGAGGCGGGCTTGGGCCACAGCGTGCGATCCATGATCGGCCACTCGTTCATCGAGCGCGCGCCCTGCCCCTGCACCATGCGCGGAAAGTCGCCGGGGTTGCGCACCAAATCGGGAATCGTGCGCTCGCCGGGGCCCTGCACCACGTGGTCAAACGCATCGACGGCCAGCATCTCATCCGGCGAAACGGTGGCGTGCATCCCGCCCGCCAGCACCAGCCCGTTGGGGTTGACTTCCTTGAAAATTTGCGCCGCCTTGAGCGCAACGGGATAAGTGTAGGAGCGCACGTTCATGATCGCCATCTCGTAGCCCTGCACCTTTTTATAGAGCTGCTCCCACTTGGTGATGGCGCGCGTGGAGACGATGTCCGTCGTCAGCCCCTCGCTGTGCATGATCGTGCGCAGCAGCCCCAGGCCGTGATCCTGCCACTGCTCGTGTGGGCCGTCGGGGTGGACGAGATCGCCGAGATCGCCCATGTCGATCCAGAGGATGTTGGAGCTTTTCTTGGTTTGCCACGGAAAAGAGATGGAAGGCATGGAAATCGACACGTGGGGTTCTCCCTGTTAGATCGCGCAAGTTAAAAAGTTCGGCAAAACTATAGCACGGCAGAGGGAGAGTGTCAATTATTATGAGATTTTTGATAATTATTTTGGCCAGGGGTAAACAAGGACAGCGAGCAAAGTTTGGTCAAGCGCTAATTAAATAGCGGGGACAAAGACGCAGCGGCCGCTGCGTCTTTGTCACCGGCCTATTCCTAAACCAACCCCGGTAAATGTGGGCTAGTAAAGCTGTGGCACAAAGGTCTGCTCATCCATCGGCGGGCGAATGTATGATTCCTCCTGCATCTCCGGCAGCTCGACGGGATCGGGGACGACATCCTCGTAGGGAATCTGGCTCAGGATGTGGCTGATACAGTTGAGGCGCGCCTTCTTCTTGTCGTCCGAAGGGACGACGTACCAGGGAGCCTGCTTGATGTCGGTATGCTCGAAGGTAATATCTTTGGCCTTGGAGTATTGAATGTAGTACTTGTGCTCGGCCAAGTCCATGTCGCTCAGCTTCCAGCGCTTGACGGGCTCCTCGTTGCGCCTCAAAGCGTTTGCGCTGCTCTTCGTAGCTGACGGAGAACCAGTACTTGAGCAGGATGATGCCGGAGCGCACCAGCATCCGCTCAAACTGCGGGCACGAGCGCAAAAACTCCTGCACCTGACGTTCCGTGGCAAAGTCCATCACGCGCTCGACGTTGCTGCGGTTGTACCAGGAGCGATCAAAGAGGACAATTTCACCGGCGGCGGGCAGGATGGGCACGTAGCGCTGAAAGTACCACTGCGACTGCTCGCGCTCCGTCGGCGCGGGCAGCGCGACGACGCGCACCACGCGCGGGCTGGTGCGCTCGGTAATGCGCTTGATCACGCCGCCCTTGCCAGCGCTGCCCCGCCCCTCGAAAATGATCAGCACCTTCAGCCCCTCCTGCCGCACCCAGTATTGCAGCTTAACCAGCTCCGCCTGCAAGCGCTCCAGCTCGTCCTCATAAAACGACTTCTTGAGCTTGCCATTCTTTTTGTAATGATCGGGATCGTGCTCGATGGGCGACGTCACGTCGCTTGGGTCGGAAAATGCACTTTGTCCATTGGGGGTGCTCATGGCTGCTCCTTTGATACGAGAATGGGAAACCGGTTGCCGTCGGGGTAGGATGGGGAGAGTATAGCGCACGGTGGGGGGAATGTTCAAGCAGTTAAATTTGTGTGCAAGTGTAACGATTCAGCCCTCACCCTCGACTCCTCTCCCAGCTTGGGCTAGGGGAGCAGTTCCCTCCCCTAGTTTGGGAAGGGCCGATGAACCAGCCCTTGCACCGTTTGAAACGGCTCGAACCAGATAAAGCGCAGAATGAGACCCCGACGAAGCATTGCTATCGAGGGCTCGCCATCACGGCGCACCCCGTTCAGCCAGTCCAGCGGTGAAATCTCTTCGGGTGGAATTTGTAGCTGCATGGCTCTACTGCTCCAACCGTTTACAAAAACCGCTCAATCAAAATTTCATCGATATACTTACCACGAATCTTTGCCTGCCGCTGCGCCGTGCCGATGATGCGAAAGCCTTGGCTCACGTAGGTGGCCAGGGCCGCAGGGTTGTCGGCGCGAACGTAGGCAAAGAGCTTTTCGTAACCCTTGCGTTTGGCAGCATCAAACGTCGCGGCGAAAAGGCGTGCAGCAATGCCCTGCCGACGCCGCGCTAAATCAACGTAAGTGCCGATGACACCCACGTGGTCAAACGCCCGCGAGTACTGGGAAAAACGCTCTACGTTTTGAAAGCCCACAATTCGTTGGTCCGCCTGCTGAAGAGCCACGTGAAAGACGCCGTTTGGATCAAACTGCTGAATAAACTCTCGTTCGGCTTCCAGCGAGAACGAGTCTTCAAACACAGTGTAGCGGCCCGACTCAATAATGGGGTTAAAGACGTCGAGAATTCCTGCTGCGTCATCGATCTGCACATCTCGAATTTGAAACACCTGTTGTCTCTCTTCCTCCGCGGCCCTCCGCGTCTCCTCAGCGCTCTCCGCGTTAAAAATCTTCTTCTTTCACCTGCCCCAAAATCCGCACAATCTGCTCGATATGCACCACATCGTGCAGCCCCACCTGCATCACCGCATCGGTCATCGCAAAGTCGCCGCGCTCCGGGTGCACGCCCGTGCGTTCCCACTGCGCGCCGCTCAACTCCTCGAAGAAATCGATTGTCTCGCGCCGCGACGCCACCAGCTCGTCCAGCACGAGCTGCAAATTTTGCTCGTTGTAGCGCCCTTCAATGGCAAGCGCCTCGTGGTCATAAGCAGGTAAATCCGGATGCTCCTGCATCGCCATCATCACGGCGCGGCCGCGAAAGTAGCCGTCGAAATCGCGCAGGTGGCAGAGCACCTCCAATGTCGTCCACCCCTTGTCGCCGTCGGAGAGATCGCGCAGCGTCGTCGCCGTCGACTGGTCGACGTCGCGCAGCATATTGGTCAAAATATCCAGCGTTTTTTGCATCAGCGCAATGTGGCGCTGGCGAATGGGCTGTAGGTCGTTCATCAATGTTGTCTCCTGTAAATTGCTAATTTTAACGCAAGGAGGCATGGCGCGAAGCGTCGGGAAGTTGTCATTTCGAGCGAATGCGAGAAATCTGTTGGCGGCAAGCGGAACGAGTGCGCTAATGCAGTGCAGCTTCGTCAACCGCGAAAAGATTTCTCCCTCCGGTCGAAATGACACCCCGACACGCCTCCACGAACCAATCCCTTTGCGCCTCCGCGCCTTGCGTTAATTTTCCTAATCCTCAAGCGCCTGCCGCGTCACCACGTTGGAATGCAGCGTGCGGTTCACCGGGCACTTCTCCGCAATCTCCATCATGCGCTCCTTCTGCTCGCCGGAGAGCGGCCCCTCCATGCGGATCGACTTCTCGAACAAATCCACGTTGCCCCGCTGATCGCCCTCGACCTGCTCGTCCGCCGGCAGCGAATCCACCTTCACCTTCTGCCAGGTCACGCCCACGCTGATGTTTTCCAGCGGCCAGCCCTTGCGGTCGGCATACATGCGCACGGTGATGCTCGTGCACGCCCCCAGCGCCGCCGACAGATACTCGTAGGGCGTCGGCCCCTGGTCCGTGCCGCCGAGCTTCTCCGGCTCGTCCGCGAAGTACATGCCGCCGTGCATGGCAATCTGCGTGTAGTAGCCCTCGCCCGTCTGCGCCAGCGCCTGGTTGCGCTCCGTCAGGTTGGGTGTGCTGCCATTTATGTTTTGGGTGACGCCGTTGGTCGCAGCGGCGCTCATCGCCTCCTGCGCCCCGCGCGGTTGGGCCTCCCCAGCCAGCGGCAGGTCGACGTAGCGCCGCGCCCACGCCGCGATCACGTCGCCCGCGTAGAGCGAATCGGCGCTGTCGGTGAGCAGATGGTCCGCATCGTCGAGCGAGACGAAGCTCTTGGGGTGGCGCGCGGTCAGAAAGATTTCCGAAGCGTTGTCAATTTTCACCAACTCGTCCACCGGCGAGTGGAGCACCAGCAGCGCCCGGTCCAGCGTGCGGATGGCCTCCTTCATCTTGGCCTCGCGGATGTCGCGCAGGAGCTGTTTGCGAATGGTAAAGGGTCTCCCCTGCAGCTGCACCTCGGCCTCGCCAAACTCTTCGATTTCGTCGAGCTGGCGGCTGAAGAGTTTGGTCACGTGCTCTGGGCTAAAAGGCGCGCCAATCGTCGCAATCGCCTTGGCGGAGGGAATGTCAGAAGCCGCCTGGAGCAGCGCCGTGCCGCCAAACGAGTGGCCGATCAGCAAGGCGGGCGCGGCGTGGTGGTGCTCGAGATAATCCGCCGCGGCCAACAGATCGGCCACGCTCGTGGAAAAATTTGTCTCCGCAAAATCGCCCTCGCTCTCACCCAGCCCCGTAAAATCAAAGCGCAGCACGCCAATCCCCTGCGCCGTCAGCGCCCGTGAAATGTTGCCCACCGCGCGCAAGTTTTTCGTGCAGGTAAAGCAGTGCGCAAAGAGCGCACAGGCACGCGGCTCGCCATCCACCGGCAGGTCGAGCCGCGCGGACAGCTTTTGGCCGTCGGGATTCTTGATGGTTAAGTTTTCGGACTTCATGGTAGCTTTTACTCCTCAAGTAAGTTTGGGACACGGATGAACACGGGCTTTGCACACGGCTTAATCGATTTTTGTTCTAGCCCTGCCATCGTGCACATCCGAATTATCGAACGCACCGGCCTCAGCTTTTAGCTGAACGATTTCAGCTTCGTAGTTGTCATATTCATCCATATCAGGATCATTCCAATCGTCGTCAAAAGTGGCTAACCGAGCGCGAAGCTCAGCCGCAGCTGCCTCGTCGATTCCGCGTTTGCGCAGGTTGATGTAGTCATTCATCTTTCAAAATCCGTGTGCGCAGCCCGTGTCCATCCGTGTCCTTTTTCTCCATCCTCTCTCTTCCTCTCCGCGGCCCTCCGCGCCTTCTCTGCGCTCTCGGCGTTAAAACTCTTCAATCTCGCTCCAACAACATCGCCACCCCCGTCGCCCCCGCCCCGCAAATGCTGACCAAGCCGTAGCGCACCTCCCGTCGCGCCATTTCATGGGCCAGCGTCGTCAAAATGCGCGCCCCGGTTGCGCCAAAGGGGTGGCCCACGGCCAGCGAGCTCCCCAGCGGGTTGAGCCGCGCCGGGTCGACCTCGCCCACGGCGGGCTCCCGCCAGCCCTCGCGCCACGCCTTGAGGTTGCACGCCACCTGCCCCGCAAAGGCCTCGTGCATCTCGACAATCCCGATCTCATCCAGCGACACGCCCGTTTTTCGCAGCAGCCGCGGCACGGCCAGCGCCGGCGCCATCAGCAGCCCGTCGCACGGGTCGACGCCCGCGTATTCGACGGCGCGCAGAAATGCCAGCGGCTCAACGCCTTCGCGATTAGCCCACGCCTCGCTCATCAGCAGCAGCGCCGACGCGCCGTCCGTCAGCGGGCTGGCGTTGCCCGCGGTGATCGTGCCGGTCGGGCTGCGGTCGAAGACGGACGGCAGCGACGAAAGTTTTTCCAGCGAGGTGTTTGGTCTCACCGTCAAATCATGGTTGATGCCGTCGAGTTCCACAATCTCGTTTGCCAATCGCCCATCGACAGTCGCCGCGTGCGCCCGCTGGTGGCTGCGCAAGGCAATCTCGTCCTGTGCCTCACGCGAAATCCCCCACTCTTTCACCATCAGCTCGCAGTGCTCGCCCATCGACAGCCCCGTCGACGGCTCCTTGACGCTGGGCGCGGCGGGGGCAAAATCGCCGGGCCGCAGCTTCAGCATTCCCCGCACCCGCGCCGGCATCGACTGGGCCGAGCGCGCGTCCAGGAAGACGCGCGTCGCCCGCCGGTTGAACATCAGCGTCGGGTTGGACATTGATTCGACGCCGCCCGCGATCCCAATTTCGGCGCGTCCGCTGCGGATGGAATCGGCAATCGCTACCGCCGCCGTCGCGCTGCTGATGCAGTTATCGGTGACGGTCTGCGCCCGCGTCGTCGGCCCAAGCTGGCTGGCGAGCACCACTTCCCGCGCCAGGTGCGAGAGCCGCGGGTCGACGATTACGACGCCGTAGGCCAGCTCCTCGACCGCTGCCGGGTCAAGATCAAGCTTGTGCAGCAGACCGTTGACGGCGTGAATAGCGAGGTCGAGCGCGCTGTGCTGGCGGAAGGCCGTGCCCGCCTTGGCAAAGGGCGTGCGCGCGCCGTCTATGATGGCGACGCGGTTGATGGTGGCGCGGGGTTGATGATTGTTCACGGTAAATTTTTTCGCCACGAACTGCATGAATAGCACGAATTGCAGAAAAATCAGAGATGCTGTCAGTATGACATTGACTGCTCTTTTTGTAAATCCAAAACCCATCGCTCGCTGCGACGGTTCTTACACACGTAAGTCGAAGCGCTGCTTCGACCCTGGCCAAGTACACGTCTCGGTGGTCTCTTTCGATGTATCGTTAGTTGCGCGAGGCGAAGCAGCGCTTCGACCTACATTTGGTTGAAAGATTTTGGCGACTCGCGCGTTATCATGGGTGAAACCGTGTGCACGCAAGGGAAATTTGATGAAATTCGACGAGGACGAATTAGCCAACGAACGCGAGCTGGTCGAAGCTGCGCAGGCGGACGCCGAGGCCTTTGCCGCGCTCTACGACCGCTACGTCGAGCGCATCCACGGCTACGCCTACCGGCGCACGAGCGACGTGCAAAGCGCCGAGGACATCACGGCGGCGACCTTTGAGCGGGCGCTGCGCCACCTGCCGCGCTATCGCTGGCAGGGCGTGGGCTTTGGCGCGTGGCTCTACCGCATTGCCCACAACGAAATCACCAGCCGACGCCGTCGACAGGCCGTGTGGCAGCGGGTGCGGGTGACGCTGTCGCTGGCGCAGCCGGACGCCGTGGACGTGGAGTGGCTGGTGCAGCAGAACGAGCGGGGCGAGCAGCTGCGCGCCGCCCTCGCCACCCTGCCCGCGCGCGACCAGGACGTGCTGCTGCTGCGCTTTTTCGAGGAGTTGACAAGCGAGGAAACGGCCGCCGTGCTCGAGCTGCTCGGTGGACAACGTCTACGTGCGGCTGCACCGCGCGCTCCAGCGGCTCAAGCAGCGCTACGAGGCGCTGGCTGACTTTGCCGAGGAGCAGACGGCAGAATCAACGGAGGAACCTTATGAGTGGAAACAACGAACGTCCAACGCCTGAGTGGATCGACGTGCTGGAAACGAATCAGCTGGGCGACGAGCCGCTGCTCACGCTGGCCGCCGGCTTGCGCGACGCCCGCACGGCGTCAACAGCGCCCGACATCGAATTTCGCGAGTCGCTGCGCACGCGGCTCGCCCGTCAACACGCGCGCCAGCGCTCGCCGCTGAGCTGGCTCTGGCGACCGGCGGCGGGCTGGGCGGCAGCGGGCGCGGCGGCAGCGGCGGTGGTGCTGTTGGTGCTGGTCGTGGGCGGCGTGCCGACGGGCGGGGCCGTGCAGACGGGGCAGGCGGTCACGGTCGAGCCAACGGCGACCGCGGAAGCAGCCTCCGGCGAGCAGGAGCAAGCGCTGCGGAATCTATTGACGACTTTACAAAGCGAGGACGTTTGGATTGAATCCGTCTCGCCCGAACCGGGAGCGATTATTACCGAAACGACAAATGTGCAGGTCGCGGTGGGATATAATTTTGACGAGCCGGTGGAGGGCTTGCGCCTTATTCTCGAACTGCATCCGGTGAGTGATGGCAGTTGGACGATGCCCGGTAGCTTTTCCCAGTCGCAGCCGCTTGCGACACGTAGCGGCACGGTTGATTTTGATTTTGTTCTAAATCCGGTCAGCGCTGAAATCGGTAGCTGGCAGTTGTCGGTCTTAATCGGCACGGAGATGCTCCGCAATGCGTTACTGCCCACCGCCGAACGCTTCACGCCCATGTGGTGCATCAACTGCTTGCCGGAGGGAGAGACCGTTGCCATCTTAGACAGCAACCTGACGGGTAGCGCAGCGCGTCAGCAGCTCGTGTTGCAAGGCAGCACCATAGCAATCTCTGGCACATGCATTCAAACACAACTGTTGGTTGACGACGCGCCCGCCGACTGGTGGCCCACCAACAGATGTGCCTCCACCACGAAGGACGGGCGCTGGCGGCTGAACGTGCCGCTGTACGGGGACGATGTGCCCCAGCCGCTGCCAACCGATGTGACGTATGTGGCCGAAGCGTGGCTGGAAGGGGAGCGCGAGGAGGCAGCGAGCCGCGATGTGTCGGCGACGCTGGCGGAGGTGGTTGAGCAGGAAGCGCAGATTGCTATCGACTACACGCAGCAGCCCCAGGGCGTGATGCGCGTGGTCGTCCAGGGCAGCAGCACGCTGCCCGATGGAACCTGCTTGAACACGCAGCTGCTGATCAACGGTAAGGCCATTGCCGATTGGCCCAGCACGCGCTGCGTGGTCGTGGAACGCGGTCGCTGGAAAACGACTGTCCCCACCAGCCAGTATTTCATCGACCCAGAGGTGTTCGAGCAAGATGTGGAGCTTAATCTTTCGGCTCAAGTGTGGCCGGAAGGCGAGCCGGCCAGCGCAGTTGAACGACATATTCAGACTATGCTGATTCCCTCCTACCACGGCGGCACGGTCTCAATCGGACGTATCGAAGCGCCGGTTGTGCTGGAAATTCTTTCGACAACACCCGAGCGCGCTACGGCCATTACCGAAACGATTCAAATCGAGGTCAAGCTTTCCTACTCGCAGACGGAGCTCGTTGACAATGCCATGCTCTTTGTTGAGCTGAAGCCTGTTGATCCCTCTCGCTATTTGGACGATGGTCAAGCTGCAACGTGGCTTGGCTTTGATGAAATGGAGTTGCTCGATGTGGTTCCATTAGAGCAGATGCAAGACACAACGACAGTCCGCTTCGACGTGGAACCCAATCGCTTGCAGGCGGGCGATTGGTACGTGAGCGTCAATTTGGTGGGCGCGGCAACTCTCAATTACAAACATCGATTTGGTCAATACACCTGGTGCATCGATTGCGACAGCAGGCCGCCATTTACGCTCGTCGAGTATTACTACTATCCGGCGCTCAGCGACCATCGTCACCTCGCCTTTGCTGGCAGAACGGAGCTGCCCGATGGCACCTGCATTTTCACCGAACTGCGCGTCGATGGAGATTTGGTCGACTGGTGGCCACAGCGGGAATGTGCGCCCGTTCAGGGCAGCCAGTGGGAAATCATGACGCCGTTCGACGACAGCGAACTGCTCAATTCACTGCCCGCCAAGGCGATCTACGAAGTCCGTGCCTGGCGCGAGGGCGACGAGGCCAACGCTGTCATGCAGACTTTTGCGCCACCGGGCGTTACGTCAGACCCCAACCTGAAGCAGTAAAGAGCGACTACCTCCACTACGAAAATTTAGCGATCACTCTTGCGGAAGCCCTTTCTCTCCGTCGCTAGACTGAAGGCCTAGCCATCAACGGCTGGGCCTTTTCTTTGCCCCCGACGTTCGCTCAATCCACACGTCCATCGTTACAACAGCAATGTCGTTCAGCCTGAAAGCTAAGCACTCATGTCCACCCAACCCTCGCTCTACACCGATGATCCCCCCGCCCCCAAAGCCACGCCCGACCTCGACCTCCACGCAAAAGCCCTGCTCGTCCACGAGCGGCTCTGCGCCGAGTACGAGTGCCCCATCGACTTCTTCCACCATTACGATCCGTTGAGCGAATTGGTCAGCTCGATGTTGTCCCACCGCACGCGCAATCGCGATTCGGGCAACGCCTTCAAGGCGCTGCGGAAAAAGTACGAGACGTGGGCGGAGGTGCGCGATGCGCCGACGGAGGAGGTCGAGGCGGCGATTCAGGGCGTGCGCTGGCCAGAGCAGAAGGCTCCGCGCATCCAGGAGATTTTGCGCACCATCAGCGAGCGGCGCGGCGGCGACCTGTCGCTCGACTTTCTGGCCGAGCTGCCCGTGCGCGAGGCGCGCGACTGGCTCGAATCGCTGACGGGCATTGGCCCCAAAACCAGCGCGGCCACGCTGCTCTTTAGCAATCTACGCATGCCCGCCCTGCCCGTGGACAGCCACCACCACCGCGTCGCCCAGCGGCTGGGGCTGATCCCGGAGAAGGTCGGCCCCGGCCCGGCGCACAAGCTGCTGGAGGCGCAGCTGCCCGCCGATTGGTCGGCCCAGCAGGTTTACGATAATCACGAGGTGCTGATGCTGCACGGCCAGAACGTCTGCCACTACCGCAAGCCGAAGTGCAGGCAGTGCGCCGTGCTCGATTTGTGCCCGACGGGGCAGGCGTTGCAAAGCGAAGACTAATTGGAACCGCAGATGCATGCAGATGCATGCGGATTTGTTTCCAAATATCCGCGTGCATCTGCGTCCATCCGCGGTTAATTCTCCTCCTGCGCCCGCGCAATCCACGCCCCGTGACCTTCCGCGCTCTCGACAAAAATCTCGTAAATCTCCGGCAGTACGGCGTTCTGCACGCTCTCGCGCGCCAGCAGCGCATTGCGCCACGCCGCAATTTTCGGCAGCCCCTCAAACGCATCCAGCCCGGCCAGCCGCTCCATCCACGTCAGCCGCATCAGTGCGGAGGCAGCGTAGACATCCGTCATGGCGAGTGCGTCGCCGTGGAAAAGTGGCCCGTCGATTTCGTTCTCGACGCGCGCCAGCTGCGTGCGCACTTCCGCCAGCGCCTTGCACACCGTCTTCTCGTCCGGCGACATCTGCATCCGGTAGACGTAGCCGTAGAGATTGCCCATGTACTCGGCCCACATGCGGTCGCGGGCGCGAGGCAGCGGCTCGGTCGGCAAAAGCGGGGGCGCGTGCGATTCGTCCAGGAATTCGCAGATCACGCCGCTCTCGAAGAGAACGGGGCTGCCCGCATTGTCGGCGTCGAGCTGGAGCACGGGGACTTTGCCCGTGGGCGAGATGTCGAGGAACCAGTCGGGCTTGTGAGCAAGGTCGATGTACTGGATATCGTAGTCGACGCCCTTCTCATTAAGCACGGTGACCGCGCGCTGGACGTAGGGGCAGAGGTTGAAGCTGACGAGTTTATACATGGAGTACTCCGGTTTTGTAGGATAAGCTTTTAGCAGATTAAACAAACAAACGGGTAACGCGGAGTGAGCATCCTCAGATGCGAACGGCCCGACGAGACTACCTGGTTAATTCCTTAATCTGCTATTAGCTTGTCCAGCTATAAGCTAACAGCTTGCGCAACACTTAAAGCTCAAACGAGCGTTCTGCTATCATAGCGGAACGCTCGTTTGGTGTTTATGAGCCAGCTTGCAGAAAATTGACGCTACGGCATTGGGTCGGCCTCCAGCATGGCGACCACGTAGAAGGAGCCGCCCTGTGGATCAGTCAGCAGGGCAAAGGTACCCAGCTCCGGCACCTGCATGGGATCGACGATGATGCCCGCACCCAGCTCTTTTGCTTGGGCGACCGTCTCCTCGCAGTTCTCCACAGCGAAATAGACGGCCCAGTGAGGCGGCACGCCCTCCATCTTTTCGTCCATCTGCATCAGGCCAGCGGCCATGCGCCCATTGTTGCGGAAGTAGATGTAGCCCGTGTCGTCGACCTGTCCATTCCAGCCCAGCGCCTCTTCGTAAAAGGCCCGCGCGCGCTGCGAATCGCGCGTGTTGAGCTCATTCCAGCAGAGCGTACCGGGGATGTTGACCAGCTGCGCGCCCTTGTGGTTGCCGGGTTGCCACATGCCAAAGAAGGCCTCGGTCGGGTCGCGCAGAATGGCCATGCGCCCCTCCTCCATCACCTCCATCGGCGGCACGGTGACCGTTGCGCCAGCGGCCTGTGCCTGCTCGACGCCGTGCTCCAGATCATCCACAATCAGGTAGGACGACCAGTAGGGTGGGTGGCCTTCCCCTGCGTCCTGCGGCAGCGGCCCCAGCCCGGCGACGCTCTTGCCGTTCATCCGCAACATCGTGTAGATGTAGTCACCATCCGGGGTGTGGGTGTCGTCGGCTTTCCAGCCAAATAGCTCCGTGTAGAAGCGCTTGGAGCCCTCGATATCGTTCGTCGACAAATCGATCCAGCCAAACGTGGCGTTGGGGTACTTCGTCACCTCTTGCATCTTGCGCTCCTTTGTGAATGGAGTTTGATTGAGCGTGCCAGGAACGACAGAACACGTGTTCTAATTTTAACGCAAGATAACACTGTGCGTATGGAAATTTTCTTACATTTAGGAGAGTGGGATTAGGCGGAGGTTGGCGAGGGTAGAGGCGCAGCGCGCTGCGCCTCTACCCTCGCGCTCACGCGCCCGCGATGCGCTCGAAGCGCGTCGGCTCGCGCGACAGTTCGGCGTTGAGAAAGTCGTGCATCAACTGCGCCTTGATGTCGGCATACGCCGCATCGGCCCAGCGGTTATGACGTTCCTCCGGGTCGGCGACGAGGTCGAACAGTTCACCGTAGTCCTGGTTGCGATAAATCGTGAGCTTGTAGCGCGCGTCGATGTAGGTGCGCAGGTGGACGGCGCTGGGCTGGTGGCGATTTTCGACGATCACGTGGTCGCGCGCTCGCTCTTCGTCACCCTGCCAAACCGCCGTCTGGTCCACGCCCTGCATCAGCCCCGGCACGTCGATGCCCGCGGCGCTGAGGAAGCTCGGCGCGAGATCGACCAGCCCCTGCAGCGCGTCGCTCGTGGCCCCGGCGGGCACGCGCTCGGGCCAGCGCACGAGGAAGGGCAGTCGCAGCATATCTTCGTAGTGAAACGGCCCCTTGCGAATTAGCCCGTGCTGGCCGATGAAGTGGCCGTGGTCGCTGGTGAAGACGACGATGGTGTTCTCGGCAATGCCGAGCTCGTTCAGCCTGTCCAAGATGCGGCCGATCTGCTCGTCCATGAAGCTGGTCATACCGTAGTAGATGGCGATGTCGCGGCGCAGGTCGGCCTCGTCCTGCAGGTGGCTGTGGTAGCCGTGGTTGCCGTGTTCGGTTTCGCGGTACATCGAGAAATCGGGGTGGGTCTCGCGCGTCTTCTGGTGCGGCGGCGGCATGTCGTCCATTTCGCCCGGCAGGTAACGCCCCGGCTCGACCTCCTCCGGATCGTACATCGAGGCCCACGGCTCCGGCACGAGATACGACGGGTGCGGGTCGTGGAAGCTGCTCCACAGAAAAAACGGCTTGTCGGCCTCGACGCTGCGCTCGATGTTGGCGATGGTGCGCTCCGCCGTCCAGGTGGTGTAGTGATACTCGGCGGGCAAATCCCACTTGTGCTCGCGTTTCGGGGCGTCTGGGTCTTTGGGCCAAGCCTCGAAGTAGTCGCGCCAGTTGGTCAGCCCCTGCTCCTCCATCCACAGCGCATAGTGCTGCCCGGCATGGCTCTCGTCCGTGTGGTTGCGCGCGACTTCGACGTGGCCGAAGCCGTACCACGGGCCGTGAAAGTTGCGCCAGAAGTTGAGGTCGCGCAGGGTTGGCTGCGCCTCGAGCGAGGTCTGCTCCGGCGTCGAGGCGAGCGGCTGCAGGTGCGCCTTGCCCACCAGCGTCGTGTCGTAGCCGTGGCGCTGGAAGATGTCGCCCACGGTCGGCACATCCTCGGCCAGCTTGACGCCAATCGTCCAGCAGCCGTGCTGAGACGGGTAGAGGCCGGTGATAATCGTCGAGCGCGAGGGGGAGCAGACGGGGTTGTTGCAGTAGGCGCGCTCAAAGCGCGTGCCCTCCCGCGCCAGCCGATCGAGCGCGGGCGTTTGCAGCTGCGGGTTGGTTGCGCCCAGCATAGAAAAGTGCTGCTGGTCGCTGGTGATGAGGAGGATGTTGGGTTGGATCATGGTTTCCTCGTCCCGACGCTCCGCGTCGGGATGCAGCCCGGACGCTCCGCGTCCTCGGTTGGCACACGAATTTTGATAATCGATCACCGCTCGACGGCCACGCGGCGACGCAGAGCGTCGAATCGGCATCCCGACGCGGAGCGTCGGGACGAGCAAGCTACCACGTGGTCGTCACGTTAATTAGTCCGTCCAGGCCCAAATAGTTACGGGCACTGGAGTAGCGCCAGTGAACCGGCAGATCAACGTAACCGCGCTTCACTGGGTTATTGTGAATATACTCAATTTTCTGTCGCATCATCTCCTCGCCTTGAATCTGCTGGGGGTGCGAGCCTTCCTGCCAGAGCTGATAGCGCCGGTTCGTTTTGTGTTGCAATTTATAATAGCCCAGCTGCTTCAGCACACGTCCGGCCTTCTTCGCGTGAAGATAGTCGATAATCGAACGCGCCGTGTAGGATTTGAAGTCACCAATCTCCTTTGAGAGATCATCAGATTGGGCAACCAGATGCGCATGGTTCTCTAAAATCACATAGGCATAGAGCGTCAGCCGGTTTTTGGTCCTGCAGAAACTGTAGCGAATCCAGTAAGATTTGCGCAATGGGCTGAGTGGCAAAAACCGGTAACCAATTGACCACCGTCATTGTGAGAAAATGCGGCTGCTGCGGATTCAGGATTTTATAGCGACTGTTTGCCATGAGATGTAACTTGCTCGTCGCTACGCTCCGCGTGGTGATGCAGCCCGGACGCTCCGCGTCCTCGGTTGGCACACGAACATTGATGATTAAACACGGCTCGACGGCCCCACAGCGACGCAGAGCGTCGAATCGGCATCCCGACGCAGAGCGTCGGGACGAGCAATGGCGTTTATCTCGTCGCCACGCTCTGCGTGGTGATGCAGACCGGACGCTCCGCGTCCTCGGTTGGCACACGAACATTGATGATTAAACACGGCTCGATGGCCCCACAACGACGCAGAGCGTCGGGACGAGCACGCGACGAACTACAGCCCGTCATCGCTCGACCAGCGACTGCGCCAGCGTGGGTCGATCTCGTCGCGCACGAGCTGGTAGCGGATGTCGGTCGAAAGGCGCATCCGGCCCTCGGCGCTTTCGTTGCGCGTGGCGGCGTGGATCATGTAGGGGCTGTGGACGACCATGTCGCCCGCTTCGTAGTTCGCCATCAGCCAGCGCGTGTCGAGCCGATTGGCGAGGCTGGGCAAATCTTTGCTCAGCCAGCCGCCTTCCGCCATGTTGCGGTTGTAGGCGCTGATGCGCTCCGCTGGCGGCAGCTCGGCATTTTTGCGGCTAAACTCCGCTTCGGCCTCGCGCCCGTAAGCGTGCGAGCCTTCGAGGTAAATCAGCCCGCCCATCGCCACCGGCGTGTCGCCAATCGGAATCCAGCTGGTGTAGACGCGATCCGTGCCCGCGCGCAGGTAGGTGAGATCGTAGTGGGCGGGGGTGCTGGTTTCGGCGAAAGGCTTGGTGTGGCGGATGATTTTGCGGTTGTGGAGGTAAACGGGGCCGTCGAGTAGCCGCTCGTAGAAGTGCCAGATTTCCGGCATCAGGCAGAAGGCTTCGTAGGCCGCCCACTGCGCCGTCTCGCTGCGCAATCGCGCGGCGATGGTCTTGTCCTCGTCGCCGCTGTAAATCCCATCGACTGGGTCGCTGCCCGGTGCGAGCGTGCCCGCTTCCGCAAAGGCCGCAAAGAAGCGGCATCGAAAGGCCAGCACTGCTTTGCGGTTGAGCACGCCTTTGAGCCAGAGATAGCCGTAATCGGCCAGCCGCGTGCGCAGCATTTCCAGCGGCCCGGTGGGATCGGTCGGCTCCAGCCAGCCCAGGCGGGCGGGCGAGGGGTCGAGCGTGTAGCCGTTGCTGATGAGGGGGTGGTTCATAAGTTTCTCGTCACCACGCAGAGCGTGGTGACCCAGCCCGGACGCTCCGCGTCCTCGATTGGCACACGAATTTTGATAATCAAATACGACTCGACGGCCGCGCGGCGACGCAGAGCGTCGAGCAGGCATCCCGACGCAGAGCGCCGGGACGAGCGCGTAGAGGCGCAGCGCGCTGCGCCTCTACGCGCTGCCTGGCCAATCGGCAAAGAGGGCGGCGGGCTCCTCCGCAATCACCATCGGATCATAGAGCGTATCGTCCGCCTCGACCAGCCGACCCGACGGCATAAGGTACTGATTGCCAAAGCTGGGCGGCGCGTCGAGCGCGTACTGCTGCTGAAGACGCGTCTCGCTTTCTTCTCGTTCACGGGCGGCGGCCTCGAAGTCCATCGACCCCTCGGCAAAGTTCCGCAGCGCTGCCAGCGCCGTCGCCGCCTCCCCCTCGGCGCGACCCACCAAATTCTGCTGTTCGCCCGGATCGGCGGCCAAATCAAAGAAGAGCGGCTCGCAGTCGCGGAAGCGGACGTACTTGTACAGCCCCTGCCGCACCATGCGAAACTCCGTGCCCTCGCCCCAGCGCGGAATCAGGTTATCGCAGACGATGGGGCGGTCGGGTGCGTTCGCGTCGCCGCGCACGGCGGCGGAGAGGTCGACCCCATCCAGCCCGTCGGGCGCTGTCACGTCGGCAAAGGCGCAGAGCGTGGGAAAGAGGTCGATCAGCGAGACGGGCACGTCGACCGTGCGCGCTGGATGGTCACCCCGACGCTGTTCCGGCAGCGACACCAACAGCGGCACGCGCGTACACGCTTCGTACCAGCCGTTTTTCCACCAGACGCCGTGCTCGCCCGCCAGCTCGCCGTGGTCGCTCGTGTAGACGATGATCGTGTTGTCAAGCAGTCCGTCCGCGCCGAGCCGCATCAGCAGGTCGCCGAGCACCTCATCGAGGTAGCTGATGCAGGCAAAGTAGGCCGCGCGGGCGCGCATCATCTCGTCGTAGTCGATGCGCCCGCTCTGAAAGCCCTCCCTCATGCCGACGCTCATGGGGTGGTTGAAGGCGTCGCCGCCGGGCGGGACGCGCGGCTCGGTGACGCCGTCGGGCCAGTAGCGATCCAGGTGGCGGCGGGGGGCGGTGAGCGGGAAGTGCGGTCGGCTGAAGGAGGCGCAGGCGAACCAGGGCTGGTCGGGATTCGCATGGGTCTGCTCACGCAGCCAGGCGACGGTTTCCTGGGCGACCACCACATCCTGCAGCTTGCTTTCCGGGATTTCAGTGAGACCCGCCTCGCGCGTGCGCACAGCCATGCCGCTGCGGTCGTCCGCATGGAGTGGCTCCCACTGGTGGCCGGTGCGCCCGGTGAGGTCGCCGTAGGGGCGGTGCTGGAAGCCGTGAAATTGCAGATTGCCGCCAAAGTGCATCTTGCCGATCAGCGCCGTCGCGTAGCCCGCGTCGGCCAACGTTTGGGGCAGGGTGGGGATGGCGGGGTCGAGCACGGAATTGTTGTTCCATGCGCCACAGTTGCGCGCCTCGCGCCCCGTGAGCAGACACATGCGCGAGGGCGTGCAGAGCGCCATCTGACAGTAGGCGTCGCTGAAGCGCGTGGCCTGGGCGGCCAGCTGGTCAAAGGCGGGCGTGTGGACGGGCTCACCGCCGTTGGCTTGGTCGACGTGACCCATGCCGCGGAAGGAGTGTTCGTCGCTGAGGAGGAAGAGGATGTTGGGTGGGTTGTTCATCTGGAATTGGCCGTTGATTTAGGTTGGCGTCTCGTCGCGGCGAGTCCACGCCTGCGGTACTTCCACCGCACTGGCTCCGTGGTGATCAAGCATCGACGAAAGGCGCGCCAAGACGTTTGCATGGGCAGCATCGTCTGCGATGTTCCTCTTTTCGGCTGGATCGACGCGGACATCCGCCAGGAAAATATCCTCCTCCGCAGCGGCGACCGGCGCGCCGTCGATGCGCACGTTTTTATCAAGCCGATACCTTTCCGTGCGGATACAGGCGCGACGGGGCCAGCCACGACCGTTCGTATATTCGCCGACGCCCAGGTTGGGGAAAGCGCGACTGCTTGCAAAGCCATAGCCGATGGTTGAATAAACGGCGGCGGGCGGCGGATCGTGGAAGAGATCGCGGCCCTCAAATTGCGCGTCCACCGGCACGTCGGCCAGCGCGCAGAGCGTGCGTGCCAAGTCGAGGCTTTCGCAAATGTCGGCGCGCGCTTGGGCGGAGGGCAGCGTGCCCGGCCAGCTGATGATGCGCGGCACGCGCTGGCTTTCGGGGGCAAAGGTCTGCTTTTGAAAGCGACCACACTCGCCGAGCGATGCGCCGTGATCGGCGTCAAAGATTACGATGGTCTGTTCGAGCTGGCCGCGCGTGCGCAAGAAATCAAGCAGCCGCCCGACCTGGCTGTCGATCCAGGCCACGAGGCCGTAGTAGTAGACGTGGGCGAGGAAAATCTCCTCCGCCGACATTTCGTCCGCGCGGATGATCTCGGCAAAGCGCGCCTCAAATTGGCTGAGCGCACGGGGGCGCTCCACGCTGTCCGGAAAAGGCGCATGGCGATAGAGCGCGTCGAAGGGCGGCGGCGGAAAGACGGGTGTGTGCGGCTGCAGCAGCGAGACGCGCGCCAGAAAGGGTTTGTCTGCTCCCTCTATCTTGGACAGCCAGCGCAGGGCGTTGTCCGCAACCCTCGCGGGTGGATAAGGCCGGTCGCCGGGATAGGTTCCACCGACTGCGGTCGGAACCCCTGGCGGGCGAATGATCTGGAGCGAGGCGGCATCCACTTCCTCATAAAATTCTCCCATGCCGGCGCCGCCCGTATCCGAGTGCTGCCAGACGTCGAGCGAAGCTGGCACGTGGACTTTGCCAAAGTTGGCGGTGCGATAGCCATGTTGGGCGAAGAGCGCGGGGAAGGTGAGCGGCGGCTCGTCAAACTGCTCGCCGAATCGGTAGTGGGGCCAAACGGCTTCGTTGTGGTAGACGCCGGTCTGCTCCGGATATAGCCCGGTCAGCACTGACGTGCGCGAGGCCACGCAGACGGGCGAATTGCAAAAGCAGTTGTCGAAGCGCACGCCGCTTTGGGCCAGCGCATCGACGTGCGGCGTCTGCATTTCGGCGTAGGGATTGCCGTAGCAGCCGAGCGCGTCGGTGCGCAGTTCATCGCAGTAAATCCAGAGGATGTTGGGTCGAGCCACGAATTTTCCCTTTGGCGAACAAATCAATCGACGGTATAATCATGCACAGGTTCATGCACTTAAAAGGTACAAATCACATGATTAGAACAAATTTCAACTATACGGAACTCCAGATAGAGCGCCTGAAAATTTTATCAGAGTACACCGGTTTAACGACTGCCGAGCTGGTGCGTCGTGCCGTCGATGAATATCTTCACAATGAATTTCAGCGACGGCAGGCGGATCACCGAACCCAGGTGGATGCGCTAACCGAGATGCGCTCGCGCAACGAGCCAGGCAGTGCGGAAATCCAGGAGCTGGTAGCGCTTAGCGAAGAGCGCATGAGACGCGGATCGTTTCAATCACCCGACATTGAAGAACTAGCGGAGAAGGCCCGTGCCAAAGTGGCGACTTAACTACAGCCTCGAAGTGTTGAATTACTTTGAAGATGCAGGCATCTATGCGGCGGACGTACTGCAGGGGCTGCGCATGTTGAAGTATACGGACAGCGGCCTTCCGCCAGAGGGGGCTACCGAGATCGATGGTCATCGAATTTGGTACACCATTTATCATTTGGTTATCTACGTGCGCCACGAGGATGAGCTGTACGTAACGGTTATCAAACCAGATTAGCCGAATTCACCATCTATTATTGTCTCGTCGCCACGCTCTGCGTGGTGATGCAGACTGGACGCTCCGCGTCACTCGCTGTCGATAGAGGGGTCAACTTGTGCTAAAACCGTTGCATTGGCAACGAGCTTGCCGCCTTCCTGAATTCGCCATGAACATCCTACATCGAGCAGTTTCTTCAAACCTCTAGCATTGACGAATCGGATTAATGTTTCGCGGGTTTCGCCAGGGTATATCCATTCATCATCTTCAAGTACGACTTCGCCCATGTAATACACTCTGTTTTCAGAATCACCAAAATTATGATTTGGACGATATCTATTCGTGAACGGGCCACTTCGACCCCCATCTTGCGTAGATAAGACTTCGACTCTTGCACGAATCCAAATTAGTCCATCATCTACAACGTCAATGATGTCTGTGAAAATGTCAATACTCATGTCAAAAGCTCTTTCTCATCCCGACGCTGTGATTCAGGATTTCTCGTCGCCACGCTTTGCGTGGTGATGCAGACTAGACGCTCCGCGTCCTCGCTCAATCTACCTTCTTAATCGCTCCGCCGACTCGTTATCCATGCGGCGATGCAGATCACTGCTTGACCGCCCCCGCCAGCCCCTCGATAAAGTATCGCTGCAGGAACAAAAAGACCACAATCACCGGCACGATGCCAATCGTGGCCGCAGCGGCCATGCCGCTCCAGTCGGTGAAGTATTCGCCGCGGAAGGCGTACATGCCGACGGAGAGGGTGCGCAGGTCGGGGCGCGGCAGGGTGAGCACGAGCGGCAGCAGAAAATCATTCCAGCTGGAGATAAACTGCATGATGATCACCGTGGCGACGACAGGCTTGGAGAGCGGCAGCATAATCTGCGCAAAGACGCGCAGAAAGCCCGCGCCGTCCATGATGGCGGCCTCCTCCAGCTCCTTGGGCAATTGGTTGAAGTAGCCCATAAAGAGCAGGATGAAAATCACGTGGGCGCCGCCAGCCTGCGCCAGAATCACGCCCAGCAGCGAGCCGTTGAGGCCGAGCCGGGTGATCAAGTCGAAGACCGGGATAATCGTGTAGCCCGCTGGCAAAAAGACCGTGGCGACAAAGAAGCCGAGGATGATATTCTTGCCGGGGAAGCGGTAGCGACCGAGCACGTAGCCCATCATGGCGGTCGTCACCAGCACGATGGCGACGGAGCCGATGGCGATGATCACGGTATTGAAGAAATACTGGCCGATGCGCGCCGTGACCCACGCGCGCTGGTAGTTTTCCCACTGCCAAGATTGGGGATAGAGGCTGAGGCCGCTGCCAAAAATTTCGTTGTTGGTCTTGAGCGAGGCGCTTACCATCCACAGGAAGGGGTAAATCCAAAGCAGGGCCAGCGGCGTGAGAATCACGGTCGTGATCAGCTCGCGCACGCGATTTGCGCTCAGGCGACGTCGCCGTACAGGCACGCGTTTCGTTACCGCCGCGGCGGGGAATTGTCGAGTGGTTGCCATATGAGGTTCTCAGTAGGTGCGGCTTGCAGCCGCACATCCATAGCCCTTTCCTTCGGATCGTATCAATGCGGTGTGCCATCATCGTGCGGCTGCAAGCCGCACCTACAAGATTATTGAGTGGCCCCACCACCGCGATTCAACCGCCGCGCCGCAAAGTACTGCAGCGACGCAATCAACATCACCGACACGCCAAAGAAGACGGCCGCGCCCGATGCGTAGCCCAGCCGCGGCAGCGTCTGGCTGTTCGATGCGCCAAAGGCCGTGCGGTAGATGTAAACCTCCATCACTTCCGTCGCAAAAAACGGCCCGCCGCCCGTCATCGTCTGCACCAGGGCAAAGACGCGCAGCGTGCCCACCGCCGTGATCAGCACGATCACCACGCCAAAGGGTACGATCAGCGGCGCGGTGATGTGGCGGAACTGTCGCCACCAGTTCGCGCCGTCGACGCGCGCCGCTTCATAGAGCACCACGGGCACGGTCTGCAGCGCCGCCAGCCAGTAAATCATCGGCTGGCCCAGCCACTTCCAAACCTCCACCCCCACCACCGACCAGAGCGCCGTGTCTGGGTCGCCCAGAAAGTCAATCGGCCGCTCGACGACGCCCAGCGCCAGCATTGCCATGTTGATGGGGCCGTTAAAGGGGCTGAGCACAAAGGTCATCACAATGCCGATGATGGCGGTGGTGGTGACGACGGGGATGAAGAAGAGCGTGCGAAAAACGGGGGCGAGCCGCAGCGCGGCGTCGTTGAGGATGATGGCGATAAAGAGCGCCAGCGTGAGCTTGACGGGCACGCTGGCGAACATGAAGAGAAAGGAGCGCGTAAAGGCGTTCCAGAAGTAGCCGTCGCCGATCACCTCGCGGTAATTTTGTAGCCCGACAAACTCCGCCCCCGCCGTAAAGCCCGACCAATTCAACAGCGAAAAGTACCAGGAGGCAAAGATCGGCCAGAAGGTAAACATCCCCGTCAGAATCAGCGACGGAACCATAAACAGGTAGCACCAGCGCGCATCCTTCATCTCCTGCCACAGCGACTTGCGGCGCGTGTTCTGGCTGGCAACGCGCGCAATTTGCCCGACATCGGGCGCGGTTTGAACGGCCATGATTTCTCCTTGAGCACAGCGTTCCGCAGGGGCACACTATAGCGTGCCCCTATGGACGTCGGTTCCTACAGCGCCTCGTAATCTGCCGTCGCGTAATCCTGCGTCGGCTCCCAGTTGGGGAAGACGAGGTCGTCGCGCGAAACGTCGGCCCCATCGGCCCGCGCGGCTTCGATGGCGCGATCCAGCTCGGCGTTTGAGCGATCCTGCAGATCCTGTAGCGCCTCTTCGATGCTCATGTTGATCTGCTCGGTGTAGAGCCCCTGAATGGTCTCAGCCAGGTTGGGTGTGATCGGCTGCAATTCCAGCGTCACCTGCGTAAAGTCGGGGTTGCGCACCAGCGGGCTGGGGCCCACCCGCACCTGCTCGACAAACATCTGCAGCGCATTGAGCGCCACCTCGCTCAATTCCACATCCTCCAGCGCATCGGGGAAGATGGGGCCATCCGCCGCGCCCACCACCGAGGCCCAGGCCGTCTGCCCTTCGAGCGTGCCCATGTAGTGGAGGATGTCGCCCGCCACCGCTTTGTGCGCGTCCGGGGCGTCGGCGTAGACGTAGAGCTGGTTGGAGCCGCCCGGCCCGACCATCAGCGGCGTCATCTGCCCGTTCAGCAGCGGCTGGCTGGAGACGTTGAAGTTAAAGTCGGGATTTTCGGCCTGCCAGATCGGGATATTCCACGGCCCCTGCAAAATCATGCCCGCCGCGCCTTGGGGCATCCGGGCGCGCGCTTCCGGCGCGTTGATCGAGAGCGAGCCGGGGAAGACGCTGCCGTCGTCGCGCAGGGCGAAGAGCAGCTCGATGGCCTGCACGTAGAGCTCGTTGGTGTAGGGAAATTCGCCCGTGCGGTAGTCGACGCCGTAGCCGCTGTTCCATTGGTCGCTGCTGGACGCGCCAGCCATGCGCGCGAAGGCGGACACGATGTCGCCCCAGCGGTTGACTTGGTTGCCGCCGAGGATAAAGCCGTAGTATTGCCCAGCGCCATTTTCGGTGATGATGCGCGCGGCCTCGCGGAATTGCTCCCAGGAGAGCGGCGCCTCGCGCGGATCAAAGCCGGCCTCCTGCATGTAGTCGACGTTGTAGAGCAGGTGGGAGCCGTAGCGCTTGTTGGAAGTGATGGGCACGGAATAAGTCAGCCCATCAAAGTCGGTGATGCCGGGCGTCCACACGCCTTCGGGAAAGCCCGCCTTCCACTCCTCAAAGTTGGGAATCAGGTCGTTCACGGGTGCGACCCAACCCTCGGAAACGGCCTGGGCGGGCGTGTACGAGAGCGGAATCTGGAAGATGTCGTGCGCCGTGCCGTTGCGCACGCCCAGCGGTACGACCTGTGCGATCTCGTTCCAGGGCAACGCGTCGTACTCGACGCTGATATTGGGGTGGGCCTGCTCGTAGGCCGCAAAATACTCGTTCCAGAAGACGGCCTTCTGGTCGCCGCTGTCCACCCAGCGGAAGCTAACGTCTTCGCTGGGCAATTCCGCGCCCGAATCGCCGACGTTCATCGCGCTGGCGTCCGCATCGGGTTCACTGGCGGCGGGCTCGGTCGTCGACGCGGGCGCACAGGCGGCAAGCAGCGCCGCGCCCGTACCCATGGCGCTCCAGCGCAAAAATTCTCGTCGGTTCAATCCTCGTTGCTTGTTCATGGGGAAACTCCTTTGGGGTTCAATGCAGTTGGTTTGGGTGCGGTAATCATAACCAAAATGGCGGGAATGTCAATCGGCCTTTTGCTCATTCCATACATCAATCCTGTTGGTCGCCCATTTCAAGCCGTGATACACTCAATGGGTGTTTTGCTCGTCCCGACGCTCTGCGTCGGGATGCAGTCTTCGACGCTCCGCGTCGCTGGGTAGTCTGCGATTAAAGGTAGCTGCTGTGAGATTGTGTAGGCTACGCGGGGGCGCAGAGCGCCCGGTCTGCATCACCACGCAGAGCGTGGCGACGAGCATTACACGCTCGTCGCACGCACCTCACCGCCCGCCTCAAACAGCGACGACAACCACGCGCGCCCAATGCCGGACCGCGACGGCGGCGTGATGAAGCCATCCTCGATCGCAATCTCCTCGTCGAGCAGCTGCGGGTAGAGCAAATGAAAGTGCGCCCGCACCGTCTCCTGCCAAGCGACGTTGGCCGTGGCGGTGGCGACCTGCACGCCCGCCAGCATGGTCAGCGGGCCGGTGCAGTCGTGCATGACGACGGGCAGGTTGTAGAGCTGGGCGGCTTGGGCGATGCGCTGCGTCTGCGAGATGCCGCCGACCCACGTGGGGTCGATCATGATGTAGTCGGCGGCGCGCTTTTCGAGCACCAGCCGGTAGTCGTCCGGCCCGATCATCATCTCGCTGACGGCGACGGGGATGCCCGCCTTGTCGCGGAAGTCGGCAATCGTGTCGATGCTGTCCGGGCGGATAATATCCTCGACCCAGAGCGGGTCGATCTCGCGCAGGGCCTTGGCGATGCGCAGCGCGGGCGCAAGCTGGAAAAAGCCGTGTCCATCCAGCATCAGCTCGACTTCGTTGCCGAGCGCATCACGGATCGCGTGCAGGGGACGCAGCGCCTCGTCGAGATCGGCGTGGGAGATGTAGAGGCCGCCGCGCGGCTTGTGGGCGGCAAAGTCGAGCGTCCACGTTTTGAGCGCGCGGTAGCCGAGATCGAGCATCTCCCGCGCGTACTCCACGGGGCGATTGACCAGCGACCAGTAGTCGTTGTACGGCCCCTCGTTACCCACCTCGCCGTAGCCCGGCCAGCCCTGCGAGCCATCCGTGCGCGGGCCGCCGTAGGAGGGGCCGCCGCTGCTGTTGTAGACGGGGATTGCCTGCTGCGTGCGCCCGCCCAGCAGCTGCCAGATCGGCTGCTCGGTGGCTTGCCCAAAGATGTCCCACAGGGCGAGATCGATAGCGGAGATGGCGCGCAGCTCCGTGCCGCGCGCGCCAAAGTTGGCCGTGCGCTCGTAGAGAAAGCGCCAGTGCGCCTCAATCGCCAGCGCGTCCGCGCCGAGCAATCGACGCGCCATCCAGTCGTGGATCATGGCGGCGACGGCGTGCGGCGCGTAGTAGGTCTCGCCGCAGCCGAGCAGCCCCGCATCGGTGTGGATGCGCAGGAGCAGCAGCCCCGGCATAATCTCGTCGTGGATGGCAGTTTCAATTTTGGTGATGTTCATGATTTCCTCGTTCCGACGCTCCGCGTCGGAATGCCTTGCGCGACGCTCTGCGTCGCCGCATAACCTACACGATCTCACAGCAGCTACCTTTCATCGCAGACTACCCAGCGACGCGGAGCGTCGGGACGAGCCGTTGACTTTCTCGTTCCGACGCTCTGCGTCGGAATGCCTTGCGCGACGCTCTGCGTCGCCGCGTAACCTACACGATCTCACAGCAGCTACCTTTCATCGCAGACTACCCAGCGACGCGGAGCGTCGAAGAATGCATCCGACGCGGAGCGTCGGGACGAGCAATCTAGCTGAAGCCGCGCGGGTCTTGAGCAAAGGGCGTCACGTCGCTGGTCTGGATGAACCAATCGAGCAGGCGCTGCGTTAGATTTTGCTGCACCTCAGCCAGCGCCGTATCGCCGAATCGATTGCGCAATTCGCGCGGGTCGTCGACCAGATCGTACAGCTCGCCGACGCCGGTTGGTCGATGGACGAGCTTGTGCGTGGCCGTGCGAATCATGGTGGCGCGACCGACGCTGTCGGGGTGCTTCTGCTGCTGCAGGCCCTTGGGGTAGTAGATGTGGCGCTCGCTGCGCGCAAACTGGTCGCGGTTGGACATGCCCTCGAAGCAGTGCGGTTCGTGGCGCGCGTAGCCGCCTTCGCAGAAGACGGCGCGGTCCGTGTCGCCCGCCGCGCCGTAAAGCTGCGGCACGAGCGAGCGCGCAAAGTGGGTGTGCTTTGCTGGAACGTCGGCCAAGTCCAGCGTTGTTGCCATGATGTCGAACAGCTCCACCGGTTCCTCGACCGTGTGCCCCACCGCACCGCCGGGCGTGCGCACGATCAGCGGCACGCGCGTGATCACATCCTCCATGGCGCTCGGCCACTTTTCGACGAGGCCGTAATCGCCCGCGTAATCGCCGTGGTCGGAGAAGACGATCACGGTCGTGTTCTCCGCCAGCCCCGTCTCCTCCAGCGTCTCCAATAGCCGACCGAGCAGGCTGTCGACAAAGCCCGTCATGCCGAGGTAGACGGCCTGAATTTTGCGCAGCAGCGCGTCGTGCGCGTGCGCGTCTAGCTGATCGAGGCGGCGATATTGGCGAATGAGCGCGTGAAAATCTGGGCGATTTTCTAAGTCGTGCGGGCGCAAATCGGGCAGGCCATCGGGGTCGATGAGATCGTGCCAGGGTTGCGGGGCGGAGTAGGGGCAGTGGGGAAAGGTGAGCGGCAGGTAGAGCAGGAAGGGCGACGCGTTCGGCGTGTTGGCGTGCGAGTGCAGGAAGTCGACGCCCGCCTGCACGTTGGCGACGTCGCCGTGCTGCTCGACGGGCTGGTCAAACGGTGCGTAGAGAAAGCTGTGGTAGCGCGGGTCGTCAAAGTCAAACGGATTGGAGCCAAATTTTGCGCCCCCGCGCGATTCGGCCACGTCGACGCTGCTGGCAAAGCTTTCCGGCGCAAGCAGATCATTTTTGCCGTACCAGTGGACGCTGTAGCCCGCCCGCTTGAGATAGCGCAGCAGGTTGGGCTCGTCCGGTCGCAGCAGATGCCAGAGCGTGCGGTGACCGCGCACGTGGGGATACCAGCCCGTCATAAACGAGCAGCGCGAGGGGGTGCAGACGGGGTGCTGCACGTGGCACTGGTCGAAGCGCGTGCCTTCAGCGGCCAGCGCGTCCATGTTTGGCGTGGGCGCCAGCGGGTGGCCGTAGCTGCCGACGCTTTCGGCGCGCAGTTCGTCGGGGTTGAAGAGGATAAAGTTCATGGGAAGGAAGTGGCTGGTGGCTGGTGGCTGGTGGCTGGTGATATGGCAAGGTCAGGGGAAGTCCGGAAGCAGATTTTCATGCCACCAACAAATTAAAATTTCTTGTTTATCCACGAACTCCGTCCCTCGTCCTTCACAAATCGCTTCAGATAGTGCAAAATCTTCAAGCACCTGGCTGATGACTTCGTAGAGCAGATCGCGCTCCTCGCGCAGCGTTTTCGCAACAGCCTCCTTCATGGTTCGCTTCAGCAATTCTTGATCAAGTGCATTTTCAGTCATCGTGACTTCCCCTCTCCCTTCGCTGCGCGCAGCAATATCACGGACGATGTTAGGACAACACCCGCGCCACGTGCGCCATCGTCTCGCGCTGTCGCTGCTGGACGAATTGACGGGCCTTCGCCGCTTTGGCACGGCTACCTTCTGGATCGCGCGCCATGGCCAGCACCGTTGGCACAACGCGCATCACCTGCGCCTCGTCATCGAGATCGAAGAGCCACTCGCCCAGGCCGATATCTGCCCACATGTAGCCTTTGGTCGTCTGCTCGGCCCAGCGGCAGACGATGGCCGGCACGCCGTGGCCCACGCACATGATGGGCGAGTGCATCTCGTTGCCAAAGAGCCCGGCGCTGCGCACGTAGGTGCTGATCGCCTCGCCAGTGAGCCAGTAGTTCGGTCGCCAGACCACGCGTTGGCGCACGTCGTCTGGCAGCGGGTCAAGCAACAATTCTCTGTTGACCTGCATCTGCGTTTCGTCCTCCGGGCAGAGCAGGACTTTCATGTCGGTCTGTCGCACAATTTGGACGATGGCCTCGCGCAGCGGCGCGTGATCGTGCTCCTTCATCTCCTCGTTGCGCGCGTGCATGATGGGATTGAATGCGCGCTGTTTGGAGGGAACCGTCCAGTAGGGCGTGTAGCGCAGGCGCGGGATGCAGCAGAGAAAGTTGCCCGGTTCCAAATCGTGTTCGGCCAGAAAAGCTTCGACTTTGGTCTCATCGCGCAGGTCGCACGCGAAGGCGCCGTCGGGGCCAAATTCCATGACCGGGCAGGTGCAGCCCTTTGCTTGGGCAAAGGCCAGCGATTGGGAATCGCGGAAGAAAACAAAGGAGGCACCGCTCAGAATATCAATTGTCTTGGCGAGATCTGTCTGGGCCGTAACCTCGGTTGCGTGCGACTTTTTTGGCGGCAGCGTGATGCCGTAGACGCCGTAGGGCTTGCCGGTTTCCTCGGCCCAGCGCACCACGTCCCTCTCCGCCACCAGCGAAGCGCCCGAACCGTGCAGCAAAAAGTCGCACGCCTGGAAGGCCTGGCTCAATCTCTCCTCGTTGTCGACAATCCGAAGTTGGGGAAAGTGCGAGCGCAGCAAATGGTCAACGCCGTTGTCCAGCTTGCTGGGCCAAAGGTAGATTTCGGCCTCCGGCACGTAGCGCTCCAGCAGGCGCAGCACGCCTGGCGTATGCGCAATGTCGCCGATGTTGACGGTTTGCCACGAGGAGCGCAGCAGGATGCGTTTGGGCATTTTGTTTCTCGCTTCGCTAAATGACTGATTTTATGTGCTGCGGTAAAAAATGGCGTATTGGGGCGTTCGACCCCATCCCCTTCACGCTAATTCGCCACCAACAAGGCGGGTGAAGCCCCTTCCCCGCGTGCGGGAAAGGGGTTTGGGGATGGGGTCTCGTTGGCCCCGCACAAGAACCTAGCCCTTTTTCGGACAACCCAGGCAACTGTATAACATTCATTAAATAAATCTGAGCACAGAAGCGCCGCGTCTTATTCCTGCAGCGGCTGCACGGAGGCCACTTGGATGTGCTCGCTCGGTACGGCAATGCCCTGGCCTCGTCGCAAGACGTGTGCAATGGGCGCAACGTGCCCGCCTTGATACGCTTCCGCTTTGACAAATGAATTGGCGTATGCTCTGACGCTGTTGTGCCCAGTACGGCAGTCATAGCCCAAGTTCAAGGGGGCCGTTCCCTTCTCTCGATAGTATTTACACTCCATCTGATGGGCCCAATCCGATATGTATAAGCTATTCCATGCTTTCGGCACCTCGACTCTCAGCAGAACATTGCCCAACGCGTTGCGCACCATTTTGTATCCCAAGTTGCCAAAATAGGGACTTTCACTCAGCCAAAATGGCAGCGGCGACAGGAACCCTTCCACCATGTGACAGCCTTCGAATTCCGGCGTTAAGTCGTTTGCCAAGGAAGGGATGCGGGCAAATAACCCCTCTTCCAGCACCTTGTCCAACCGCTCTTTGTACGTAAGGTGGTAAAATACGAAGGACGATGTCGTTTGCTCTACCGAGTCGGGATCGGGCACGTAACCGTGGTGGCCGAGCAGTTGTCCCTTTTGGTGGAGGAAAATATCTTTGTGCATAATGGCCCTACCCCAACGGCGCCGTTCGCACGAGGGCGTGCTCACTCCTCAGTTGCGAGCTTACTAATCACGGCAATGCGGGCCGACCTATCGCCTCCGCCGCCTTCGACAAATCCATCTCAACCTCCGTCCGCAGCACCGCCGCCCCGCGACGCAGCACGCCGTCGCTCAGCACGCGACAGCGCAGCCCGCCGCGCCCCTTGAGCCAGCCCATGGCCCCCGGCGCGACGGCTTCGTTCATCCAGCGGCAGGGGTAGCTCTCGCCCGCGCCGCGAAAGCGCACGGTGGCGTTGCCCGTCTCAATCTCGAATTCTTGTCCACGCAACGCGTTGAGATCAACGCCCTCGACGACGATGTTGCGCCGCAGCACGACGGGGTCGAGCAGCGGCAGGTCGAGCTCGGCGGTCAGCGCCTGCACGACTTCGTGGGCGAAGAAGGTGACGGCGCTGTCGGGGCGGCTGGTGTCGAAGAAGCGGTCGCCGACCAAACCCTTGCCCGCGACGAACTCGGCTTCGGCCACGTCCCGCGTCGGGGCGCGGCCAGGCTGGCCCACGTCGCGGCCCCAGTAGTTGTGCTGGGGCGAGAGGTAGAGGTGGTGGATATGGATGGGGTAGGTGTGTTGCATTAGATGTACGGGACAGCAGAGTATTGTCATTCCCGCCGGGTACTCCCTGGGTGCGCAATGGCGTTAAGTTAGGGCTTTCTCGTTCCACGCTCCACGTGGAATGCGCTGCGGGAGGCAGAGCCTCCGAATTGAGTTCCCAGACCCTGTCTGGGAACCAGCTTGCTTCACTTAACGCCATTACGCCTTCTCGAGAATGACAGTCGGCCACCTCTCTGATCCGCGTAAATCCGCGTCCAAACTTCTACCGCTCCTGCCGCGGATCCTCGACCAGCTCAAGCGAATTGCCGTCCGGATCGTAGAAGAAGGCGATGCGCACCGTTTGAAAATCCGTGGGCGCGGACTTCATGCGCACGCCCTTGCCCTCCAGCTCGGCGTAGACCTCGTCGATGTCGTCGACGTGCAGGGCGAGGTGATCGAAGTAGCCGGCCAGCCGTGCCTCCTCCGGCTTGGGCTCGACGGGGCGGTCGATCAGTTCGATGGTCGTGCTGCCGACGTCGATGAAGATGATGCCCTTGTCGTCCCAGCGGCGAGTGACCGTTAGGCCGAGCGTCTCGGTGTAGAAACGCTCCATCTCGGCAAAGTTGGGCGTGAAAATGGCGACGTGGTGGGTGGCTTTGATGTTCAAGAGTAGTCTCCTTTATTGGATGGAGTGGAAGGTTGGAGGTCGGAGATTAGAGGTTGGTTGTAGAGCCAACCCAATCTCTAATCTCCGATTACTGATTCGCTGCGTCAGTCAAACGCCACCTCCCGCCCGCTCGCGGCGGAGCGCTGGATGGCGTCCACGATTTTCACCACGGTCAGCGATTCGTGCGGGGTGATAATCACCGCATCGGGATCGCCGTCCAGGTGGCGCACAAAGTTTTCGATCAGGCGATTGTGTGAGTTGACGGGCTTGCTCGGCAGCTCGTTCTGTACGGTGACGCGCTCCCCATTCATGATAGCATATAGATCGACGCCGTCCTTGTTGCTCACGTAGGCGCCGCCCTCAGTGCCGTAAATTTCCGTGTAAAATCCCTCTGGAAAGTGCTGCGCCCACGAGACCTGCAAAATCAGCGAGGCCCCGCTGTCGAAGCGGATAAAGGCCCAGGCAAAATCGTCCACGTCGAAGCGGCTTTTTTCCGGATCGTAGTGATCCGAGCCCCAGAAGCCCAAGCCGATGCCGCGCGGCCCCAGCTTGGAGAAGGTCGTCTCGGTGACGGTGACGGGGTTGGGGTAGCCCATGAGGTAGAGCGCGCGATCCAGCGCGTGGATGCCGATGTCAAGCAGCGCGCCGCCGCCGGACAGCTCCTTGTTGGTAAACCAGCTGCCGTAGCCCGGAATGCCCGCGCGCCGCTGGTAGACGGTGCGCGCGGCGTAGATGTCGCCGAAGAAGCCGCCGTCGACGTGGCGCTTGGCAATCTGCGTCGGCTCCATCCAGCGGAAGTGTGTGCCCACGTTGAGCACGAGATTTTTCTGCGCCGCCGTGTTGAGCATCTCCTCGGCGTGTTCGATAGTTAATGCCAGCGGCTTTTCACAAAGCAGATGCGAGCCGGCATTCAGCGCATACATGCCCATTTCGTAGTGGAACTTGTTGGGCGTAGCGATCACGGTGATGCTGGGCTGCACCTCGTCGATCATCTTTTGCCAGTCGCTGTAGACGCCCGGCACGCCAAATTCAGCGGCCACCGCCTGGGCGCGCGCCTCGTTGAGATCGCAAACGGCCTCGACGGTCACGTTCTCGATAGCCTGGAAGGAGGGCACGTGCCCGCGGCTCACAATAAAGCCCGCGCCGATAATCGCGACGCGGTGGTGGGGTTTGGTCATGGGAGGGGAGACTTTCTAGTCGTGGAAAGGTTAAAATTGGTTGGAAGAGATGATGCGTAGTGCGTGGTGCGTGAACTGGAACCTCACGCGAAAGGCAATCTACATAGAACCAAGGCAAACATACTGGTACACGCACCACGCACTACGCACCACGCAAATTTCACGCCTCATCATCAAACAGAATCACGTGCACAAAGCGCGGCCCATGCACGCCCAGCGTCAACTTCCCCTCGATGTCTGCCGACTTGCTGGGCCCGGTAATCATCGAAAGGTTGGCCGTGCCACGCACCAGATCGATCAGCGAATCGCCGTCCACGTGATCGCGGTGGGTGGCGAGCCACGATTCAATGGTCGGATAGAGCTGGCGAAAGGAAATCAGCGCGACGTGGCGCAGGGGCAGCAGCGAGGCCGAGCGGCTGCGCGGCCCGCGCGAGGCCATCATCATCGAGCCGGTGCTGGCGAAGGCTGCCTCGACGCCCGTCAGGCCCAGGCGGATGTGGCGCACGTCGTCGCGCCGCTCCAGCACGTGGAGGTCATCTGGGTAGACCAGGTTCAGGTCGAGATCATCGAGCACGCGGTCGAGATCGGGGAGGGGCAGCTGGTCGGGCGACCAAGCGAGCACGGTGCGCTCCTGCCCCGTGTCGAGGGCAATGCCGCGACGCTCGGCCAGCTCCTCGTCGATCCAGCTTTGCAGCCGCGCAATCAGCGCCAGCCGCGCCTCCGCCGGCGTCTCGACTACGTCAAAGCTGCCGTGCAGCTTTTCCAGCTCCGCGCCAAAGCGCAGCGCCAGCTCCCACGCGTTACCCTCGGCCTGCGTCACCGTCATGCGCTCGTCGCGCGTCAGCGGCGGCGGGTCGGCGGGCGGGAAGCGGAGATCGGGGCGGGACAGCGTATGACGAAGGCTGCTTAGGATAGTTTCACGGGACATGGCAGAAAGACTAATGAATAAAGATTGGGTAGGTCTAGCTGTGGAGAATATACTAATTTTCCAGTGTGTGCAAACGCGTTGGGCAAATTGGGTGCGATCCGGATTGGGGAAGTTCTCAGTTAAAATAAATGCAGGTGCTTTTGAAATTAACGAGACCATGTAGGTCAGCGGAATTGTCAAATTTTGTCATGCCCGCGTAGGCGGAATGGCGTAAAGTTAAGCAAGCTGGTTCCCACGCTCCGCGTGGGAACTTGCTCTAGAGGCTCTGCCTCTAGAGGGGAGGCAGAGCCTCCAGCAGCGCATTCCACGCGGAGCGTGGAACGAGTAACCCTTAACTTAACGCCCTTGCGCGAGGCGGGCATAACAGATTGTCTCGGCTCGAATTCGACTTTCCAAATCCGGGGCGCCCTCGTGCAGTTGGCACGGCCCATCAGCGCAATGGAACCTCCCCTACTTGACTTAGAGCGCACTCTAACCGCTACACTCCCCTCATGGCAAAGATACTTTCTATTCAGCAGGCCGCCGAGCAGACCGGCTTGACGGCGCACACGCTGCGCTATTACGAGCGCATCGACCTCATCGGCCCCATCACGCGCGACGACGCGGGGCGGCGGCTCTACAGCGACGACGACCTCGGCTGGATCGAGCTGCTGATGCGGCTGCGCGCCACCGGCATGTCGATCCAGCAGATGAAGCAGTATGCCGACCTGCAGAAGGGCAGCGACCCAACGGGTAATCAGCGGCGCGAAATCCTCGAAGCGCACGAGCGGTTGATGCTCGCCAAACTGGCGGAACTGGAGGCCTGCCTGGACGTGGTGCGCTACAAAATCGATAATTACAGACAAATCAAAGCGGAAGGACCATAAGTGAAACACAATCGACTCGGCAACACTGGCTTACTCGTCTCAGACCTATGTCTTGGCACGATGATCTTTGGCGACGACGAACGCGGCACGCCGCCGGACGAAGCCGTGCGCCTCATCCACCGCTTTCTCGACGCGGGCGGCAATCACATCGACACGGCGAACGTCTACACGGGCGGGCGCTCGGAGGAGATCGTCGGCCAGGCCATCCGCGACCGGCGCGACGAGGTGGTGCTGGCGACGAAGGTGCGCGTGCCCACGGGCGACGGCGTCAACGAGGAGGGGCTGTCGCGCCACCACATTTTGCGGGCCGTCGAGGCCAGCCTGCGCCGCCTCGCTACCGACCACATCGACCTCTACTACATGCACACGTGGGACGTGCTGGCGCCCATCGAGGAATCGCTGCGGGCGATGGATGATCTCGTGCGCGCGGGCAAGGTGCGCTACATCGCCATCTCCAACTTCAAGGCGTGGCAGTTGATGAAGACGCTGGCCGTGAGCGACGCCCACGGGTGGGTGCGCCCCGTCGCGGCGCAGTACCAGTACAGCCTGGTCAAGCGCGACATCGAGTACGAATTCAGCGATCTCTGCTTGAGCGAAGGCGTGGGGCTGACGGCATGGGGGCCGCTTGGCGGCGGCTTTCTGAGCGGCAAGTACAAACGCGGCGAGCGCCCCAGCGATTCGGAGAACGGTCGCATCGCCAACGCGGGGGAGGATATCGAAGAGGCGTGGGCGCGGCGCAACACCGAGCACAACTGGCGCATCGTCGACGCCGTGGGCGAAATCGCCGACGCGCGCGGCGCAACCCATCCACAAGTTGCGCTGGCTTGGCTACGTGCCCAGCCGGCCGTCGCCAGCGTGCTCCTTGGTGTGCGCACCCTGTCCCAGTTGGAGGACAATCTCGGCGCAGCGGAGATTGATCTGACGCGGGATGAACTATCGCGGCTCGACGAAGTCAGCGCGCTGCCGGAGCTCTACCCGTACCGCATGTACGAGCAGTATGCGCCGCGCATGAATTCGTAAGAAAGATTAAAGACTGAAGATTGGGTACTTTGCCAGTCGGCTTATAGATAGAGGGTGTATTCATCAGCGGGAATGGTAGGATGTGGGTGAAGATTGAGTATGGTTGTGTCGCCCTGCAGCGCCTGTGCAACGACCAGCTTGCTCAACGCATTCAAGCGGGGCAGACGCTCCATTTCCGCCAGCGTGAAATAACGTGCCCGGTCGACTTCGACCTCGTCTGGGCGCGCCGCTTCGCTGCTGGCGCGCAGTTGGAAGATAAAGTAGGCGCTGTTTTCGCCGTCGCTAAGCCGATTGCGCACGGCGACGATGCCCTCAATCTCGGCCTCAACGCCCGTCTCCTCCCGCACCTCGCGCCGCACCGCCACGTCAATCGTCTCCCCCGGCTCGACAAAGCCGCCCGGAATCATCCACTCGCCGCGCCTGCGCCCCGTCGCCGCGCGCACGAGCAAGGCTTTGTCACCGCAGAGGACGACGCCACCCACGCCGATGGAGTAGCCGCTGCGGTAGTTTACAAGTTCAGAAATCCCCATTGTCGAAAGTTATACTCAAACAACCATGCCTTGAAAATCAAGCATCGACCAAGCTTCCAGAAAAACAGCCAGCGGCAAGGTCAACGGTTCTTCCAGAGTCGGGTCAAGACAGGTAACGTGACTTTCTCCAACTTCAACCAATACGACCGCATGATGCCCCGCTGAGCCATGCGGCAATTGAGCAGCAGGCAAAAAGATGATCACAGGCCAACTGTTTGCCAGTAAATTCTGCAACCGCTCCAAACTGGCATACTCAAACCACAATGCGTCGTAGCCCATTTCCTCCAAACTATCTCTTGCATTTTGCGGCGATGTACCAAGAAACGAAATTGTGCCGAATCGTTCAGCCAGTTCCCGTTCTGTGTGATGTTTGTCTCGATAAGCAAGTATCATCCGCACACAAGCAGGCAGGCACGTCTGCGTGTTCTTGACGGAAATAGGGAACATTAAGCATTAGCGAACTGCTGCGAGCTGTTGTGCTGACTCTCGTATTTCTGCCAGAATTTCTGACAAATTGCCTGTTAACTCGCCATTCAGGCGGAAATTCAAATAACCAAGCGGTTCTTCAACACCGGCCCTGCGCACAGCAACTCGCCAAATACCCGCCTCTGTCGGAAACGGCGGCACCGATAAAATCGCAGCGTCTCCAATGTATCTCAACGCAATACGAAGCGCCCGCTTTTCAATTTCTGCACGGGACAACACTTGCGGCACAATACGAATCATGTCGCTATCAAATTCAAGCGTCACGTGAGCGCCCGGTTGCAAACCATACTGCTGCATGAGCGGCAGCGGAATTTGCAGGCCGTCGTCACCAACAACTTGATGCGCACGTTCCATAAAAATTATCCTTATCTCTAAAATGCACCGTGCTCGATTCGATCCGCCAATACACACAGCGCCAGCGCCTCAGCAGCCGCAACCGCGTCCTCCCGCGTCTCGCCATACGTCAACACGCCCGGCAAATCCACAATCTCCACAATCCACCGCCCATCATCTTCCCGCTCATCTCAATCGCAAAAGGCACGGCAACCTCCCCAATCTTCATTCATCAATCTTTCTTCTTCCTCTCCCGCCACTGATCCCGAAAGCTCTTCTTGGCAAAGGTCGGGAAGTCGCGGCTCTGCGTCCAGCCGTTGAGCGGTGGCGGCATAAACTGAATGTTGCCGCCGTTCAGCCCGCTCAGCACGTTGCTGCCCAAACTCGCCAGCTTGCCCGCGCTCTCGTAGGCGCGACGGCTCTTCATCGTCTGCACAAAGCCCTTGATCGAGCCGCGCTCAAACATGGTGTCGTTGCTCTCCTCGACGCCGTCGCTGCGCAGGTCGAGCAGCAGGCGCGGCAGATCGATCTTGACGGGGCAGGCGTCGCGGCAGGCGCCGCAGAGCGTGCTGGCGTGGGGCAATTTTTCCGGCTCGGTGACGGGGTTGGGCATCAGCGGCGAGATCACCGCGCCGATGGGGCCGCTGTAGGTGCTGCCGTAGGCGTGGCCACCGATCTCGCGGTAGACGGGGCAGACGTTGAGGCAGGCGCCGCAGCGGATGCACAGCAGCGCCTCGCCGTAGCCCTTGGCCAGCATATCGCTGCGCCCGTTGTCCATCAGGATCACGTGGAACTGCTCCGGCCCGTCCACGTCATCGGGGCGACGCGGCCCGCTCGTCATCGAGAGGTAGACGGTGCAGTTTTGGCCCGTCGCGCTGCGGCAGAGATTCTGGTACTGTAAAAAGGCGTCCTCCACTGTCGGCACGAGCTTTTCGATGCCCATCACCGCCACGTGGATCGGCGGCATCGAGGTCGTCATGCGGCCGTTGCCCTCGTTGGTGACGATGCAGACCGTGCCCGTCTCGGCAATCGCAAAGTTGCAGCCGCTGATGCCCATTTCGGCGCTCAGGAATTCCTTGCGCAGCTCGTGACGCGCCACCGCGCACATCACTTCCGGGTCGTAGGTCGGCGGCATGTCCAACTCGCGCTGGAAAATTTCGCTGATGTCCTCCAGCCGCTTGTGAATCACCGGCGCGACAATGTGGCTCGGCGGCTCGTTGTCAAGCTGGATGATGTACTCGCCCAGGTCCGTCTCCACCACCTTCAGCCCGGCTTCCTCCAGCGCGTGGTTGAGGTGAATCTCCTCCGTCGCCATCGATTTGGACTTGACCACTTTCTGCACGCCGTTCTCGCGCGCGATGCGGTTGATGATGGCGCACGCCTCCGCGCCATCGCTCGCCCAGTGGACGACCCCGCCGTTTTCGGTGATGCGCTGCTCGAGCTGCTCCAGCAGGTCGGGCAGGTGGCGCAGCACGTACTCCTTCATCTGGCGCGTCTGGTCGCGCAGCTGCTGGCCGGAGACGGCGGCCAGCGCGGCCACTCTCGCGTCGCTCATCTTGCCCGTCGAGCGGTCCAGCGCGACTTTGAGATGCGCGTCGTTGAGCGAGCGCTGCACGCGCTTCTTGTAGGGCGCGTAGAGATCGACGGGCGGCTTGGCGGGCGGGGCAGCGGGCGGGGCGGTTAGGGTAGCCATAAATGTTTCCTTAAACAGAACAGGAGCCGTTGCATTATCTGCCGCTTATTATGCTCGATTTTCCGTTTTTCATCAACTGCCATTTATCACCAGAATTTCAGCCGAGTTGAATCATTCGAGCGAGCGTGATAGACTTGGCTCAACCTCGAATGAAAACTCGTAGACAAAGTCGTCCACGACACACGCGAATTTCCAAGACAACCCGGACGCAGAAATGCACAGATTTTGAGTGTAGATGCAACACAACCAGCAAAATTTCGTGTAATCCTTCGGTGCGGCCCAGAACAAACTCCGCGTACCGCTGCGTCTCAACTTCTTACCAAACCAATCGAATAGGAGCCAACCCCACCTATGCCCACCAATGCCTCCGCCCCCATCACCCAGCAGCTCGACCCGGCCCTGCTGCGCGGCCTCAAATTTCGCTGCATTGGGCCGCCCCGCGGCGGGCGCGTGCTCGCCGTCCACGGCCACCCCACCGACGCGATGACCTTCTACTTTGGCGCCTGCGCGGGCGGCCTCTGGAAGACGACCGACGGCGGCACCTACTGGGAAAACATCTCCGACGGCGACCTGGGCAGCGCCGCCGTCGGCGCGCTGGCCGTCTCGCAATCCGACCCCAACGTGCTCTACGCCGGCATGGGCGAAGCGACCATCCGCATCGACGTGAGCTGGGGCGATGGCGTCTACAAATCGACCGACGGCGGGCGCTCGTGGCGCAACGTCGGCCTCCACGGACACGCACCACATCGGCGAAATTCGCATCCACCCAACCAACCCCGACCTGGTCTACGTCGCCGCGCTGGGCCACGCCTTTGGGCCAAACGAAGAGCGCGGCATCTTCCGCACAAAAGATGGCGGCGAGAGCTGGGAAAAGGTACTCTTCGTCAGCGACAAGGCGGGCGCGGTCGACTTGGCAATGGATGCGACCAATCCGCGCATTCTCTTCGCCAGCATCTACGAAACCTACCGCACCTTCTGGAATCTCAGCAGCGGCGGCCCGGACAGCGGTCTCTGGCGCTCGACCGACGGCGGCGACACGTGGGAGGACTTGTCCGACAAGCCGGGGCTGCCCAAGGGCTTGAAGGGCAAAATTGGCGTCACCATCTCGCACGCCAATCCGAGCCGCGTCTGGGCCATTGTCGAGGCCGAGGGCGACAAGGCGGGGCTTTACCGCTCGGACAACAACGGCGATTCGTGGAAGCTCGTCTCCAACAACCGCGATCTGATCCACCGCCCCTGGTACTACTGCCACGTCTTCGCCGATCCACAGGACGCCGACACGGTTTATGTGACGAATCTCAAAATGTGGAAATCGACCGACGGGGGCCGCAACTTCGACGAAATCACCACGCCGCACGGCGACAACCACGATCTGTGGATCGATCCCACCAATCCGCAACGCATGATCGAGGGCAACGACGGCGGTGCGTGCGTCTCCTTCAACGGCGGACAGACGTGGTCGAGCATCTACAACCAGATGACGGCCCAGTTCTACCACGTCACCACCGACCACAACCGTTTTCCCTACACCGTCTACGGCACGCAGCAGGACAATTCGAGCATCGCCGTGCCCAGCGCAACGGAGAAGGGCGCGATTCCATGGAGCGACTGCTACCCGGCGGGCACGGGCGAATCCGGCTACATCAAAGTCGATCCCAAAGATGACGACGTGGTCTACGTCGGCGCGGTCGGCTCCTCGCCGGGCGGCGGCGGCGCGCTCCAGCGCTACGATCACCGGACGAAGCAGATTCGCCTGGTCACCGTCTGGCCGGAGCAGTACACCGGCTGGGGCGCTGGCGATCTCAAATACCGCTTTGCCTGGACCTTCCCCATCGCCTTCTCGCCCCACGATCCAACCGTGCTCTACACCACCGGCAACCACGTCTTCCGCTCGACCGATGCAGGCTCCTCCTGGCAGGCGATCTCGACAGATCTCAGCCGCGCCGATCCCGAAACGCTCGGCCCCGCCGGCGGCCCCATCACCCTTGACACCAGCGGCGCAGAGCACTACGCCACCGTCTACGCCTTTGTCGAATCGCCCCACGAGGCGGGCGTGCTCTGGGCGGGGACGGATGATGGCCTCGTCCACATTTCGCGCGACGGCGGCGATTCGTGGAGTGAGATCACGCCGCCGAATCTGCCCGAGCGGGCGCTCATCTCCATGATCGAGGCCTCGCCCCACGAGCCGGGCACGGCCTGGCTCGCCGCCACCCGCTACAAGCTCGACGACTACAACCCGTACTTATTTGTGACGCGCGACTACGGCGAAAGCTGGACGCAGCTCGACTTTCCGGCCCACGAGATCACCCGCGCCGTGCGCGAAGACCCAACGCAGAGAGGCCTGCTCTTCGTCGGCACGGAGACGGGGATTTACGTCTCGCTCGATCACGGCGAAGAGTGGAATCGGCTGCAAAATCTCCAAGCGTCTAATGACCTGCCCGTCGTGCCCGTCTACGATTTGGTGATTAAGGACGACGACCTCGTCATTGGCACCCACGGGCGCTCGTTCTGGGTGCTGGACGACATCACGCCGCTGCGCCAGATGGCCGCGGAATTGCAGGATCGCGATCGAGCGCAGGAGCGGGTCGGCCACTTTACCCAGCTCTTTGCGCCGCGACCGACCGTGCGCCGCTGGCTTGGCTGGAGCGTTGGCCTCTTCCGCGGCCCCGGCAAAAACTACTCGACCTCACTCGGCGTCCCCGCCACCTACACCGAGGACAAAACGCCCGCTGGCGAGCAATTGCGCCGGATGCTGGACGCGGGCGAAAATCCGCCGCAGGGCGTGATTGTGTACTACACGCTGCCGGAAAATTTCGATGCCGACGAGCACGGGCCGCTGTCACTTACCATCTTTGATGGCGAGGGCAACGAAATCAAACGCTTCCGCCCCAAGCCGGACGATGTCGACGAAGAGAGCAGCCCGGCCAACGGCGTCCCCCAAGCGGCCAAGCAGGCCATCGATCCGACCGAGTCCTTCCTGCCCGCTGAGCCCGGGCTAAACCGCTTCGTCTGGAACATGCGCTATCCCAACGCCGAAAAGGTAACGGATGATATCATGGGGGATGCCGTCACCGGGCCGTTGGCCGCGCCGGGCACGTACCGCGCCGAACTGTCGGTGGGCGACGAGAAGTTTGAGCAGGATTTCGAGATCGTGATCGACCCACGCGTGGAGGCCGACGCCGACGCGATGCAGGCGCAGTTTGACTTGTGGAAGCAAATTAACGACAAAGTTTCCGAAACGCACGCCGCCATCAATCGGCTGCGCTCGCTGCGCTCGCAGGTGAACGGCTGGGCCGAACGCATCGCCGCCACCAACGGTGACTTGGGCGACGCGCGCCGCGAGGAAATCCAATCCAGCGCATCGGCCCTGCGCGAAAAGCTGAACACCATTGAGAGCGAGCTGATCCAGACCGGCTCGCGCACGCCGGGTGACCGGCTGCGCTTGCAGAGCCGCCTCAACACCAAGCTGGCCGGGCTGATCTCCGTCGTCGCCAGCGCCGACGCCGCCCCGCCACAGCAGGCCCACGATGTCTACGCGCATCTATCCACGCAGATCGACGAGCAGCTTGCCCGGCTGGACGGGCTGGTCGGCGACGATGTGGCGGCGTTCAACGACCTCGTGCGCGAGGCGTCTGTGCCGCCGGTGGTGGCGTAGGAAAAGCGGGTCAGCCAGTCGAGCAAGACCCCATGTTGATTGGATCGTGAGTGCAGCGCACGGCCTGGACGGGTTAGCCAGTCGAGCAAGACCTCATGTTGGTTGAACTAGTGCAACGCACGGCGTGGACATTAGCTCGTTTGCCTACCTGACGGACGCCGTGCGGCGCACTCGCGGTGATGGTTCGTCTGCTTGCCTGGTCAACGCCGTGCAGCGCCCTCACGACGAAGAGCTGAGTGCATTGCACGGCGCCAAGCGTGGTTGTGTGCCGGTCGGGCCGCGCGCCGTGCGCTGCACTCATGATCCAACCCAAACTATCAACCGGCACTGCCCTCTTGGTTTTCACATTCTCAGTAGACCTCAATCGCGGAGTTCGCACACCTACGTGCAGATGGGCCAACACGGAAACTTGGCAGTTCCGCTGCAGTCTACTGATTCTAAAATTGCGACAGTGATTCCCCCTACAAAATCTGGGGCATACCTGGGGCAAAAAAAAGGCGTTTGACACATCAAAATCATGTTGTTATAATTGTAAGCATTCCACTTTTGCACAAAATTTGACCGGTTGCTTACTACAAGTCTATTGACAAGTCGGTAGGGAACAAACAGCGATTTTCACTAAAAGAGCGTCGGTCAGGATATTTCCCCAACATCCAGTTTGTCACGGCAACCCGCCAGTTCATTCCATAGCTACGCCCTATCATCGAGTAGCAATCGTGAAATTGGCGTGCCGTTTATGAAGTTGCGTTGGTCTAGGTACTCTATCACATCCCAGGAGGAGCCAGATGCAATCGAAACGATTTAGTAGACGCACTTTCCTGAAGGGGGCTACCCTATCAGCCACGGGTCTTACCCTGTCGGCCTTGGCTGGCTGTGCCGCACCAACGCCCGGTCAATCTGGCGAGGGTGTGGGGGTGGACCAGGAAGCAACCGTGCTGCGTTGGCATCACCGATTGGGTGGACGGCCCATCTACCCACTCCGAATTGAAGCCTTTGAGGCGGACAATCCCGGTGTGACGGTAAGCGTGGAAGAATTTCCGGCCGGGTCAGCCGAGTACGGCCCGAAGATTGTCTCATTGGTGGCCGCGGGTACTGTAGGTGATGTTGCGTGGACGGCAATTGGCAGCGGCTCCTACCAGTTCCTGGTCCAAAACAACGGCTTGGCGGCACTGGATGATTTCGTGGAGGGCGATTCATCAGGCTTCACGCTGGATGAGTATTTCCCGCGCACGGTTAGCTCTCTGCGAATGGAAGGGGATAGGCTGTGGGGGCTGCCGGAATTGGCGCATGGCGTGCAGACCTGCCTGTTCTTTAACCGCGATGCCATTGAGGCGGCGGGGTTGGAGCCGCCAACCAACGAGTGGACGCACACCGATTTAGTCGAAATAGCGCGCAACATGACCGATGAGCAGCAATTTGGCTTCCTGCCCGCCACGGGCGACTACAGCAACACGCGCAATCAAACGCTGCCGTACGGGGGCGAGTTGATGTCGGAAGACGGCACTACCTCATTGCTGGAAACAGAGGGCGTCAAAGAGGGGCTGCGGTGGGTCTACGATCTCTTTTACACCGACAGCGTCGCGCCCAAGCCACAGGATTTGCAGGGCACAGGTGGCGGCACTGACCAGATGTTCCTGGCCGAACAGTTGATTTCCTATCAGAGCGGTGGCTGGGGTCTCTCCATTGACAATGTGGTTGAGGATCAGTTCACCTGGGATATGGTGCTGATGCCCAAAGGCCCAGCTGGGGTACGCGGCGGGCATCTTCATGTCGATGCCGAGGCGGTCACCAGCCAATCAGAAAACCCAGAGCTGGCGTACGAATTTTGTAAGTATCTCACCGACAAGGAAGCGGGCATCGGCATTGCACTCCAGACGGGCATGGCGGCGCGTCCGGATGTCTACGCAGATGAGCTCATCGCCAGCAATCCCCATCTGGTCATGCTGGGCCAGGCGACCAGCGAGGCGGCTGAACATATCAATCCGGCCAACCTGCGCAAACAAGAGCTCCAAACCACGATTCAGGCGATCTTTGCTCCGCTTTGGATTGGAGATGAAGAGCCGGACGATGCCTTCTTTGCGCAGGCGTCTGCCACCTTTCAAGAGTTCTTGGACAAACCTGCCGAGTAATCTAGGGCAAGCAAGTCCTGATGCTTGGATCAAGTGAAGCAGCAGTATGGCGACCCCAAAGAGTTGATCGCTCTTTGGGGTCGGCTACGCCAGGGTTGGCAAGGAGCTTTGCATGACGACAGGGTCCGCCCCACGCCGTAAACTTTCAAAAGCGACGATTCGCCAAAATGTCCTGGGGTATCTGTGGATATCGCCGTGGCTGTTGGGCTTCCTCTTTTTCACGCTGGGGCCCATGGTGGCGTCGCTTGGCTTTAGTTTTACCAACTATCGCATCATCAACGATGCACGGTGGATTGGTCTAGACAACTACATCTATGCGCTGGTGGAGGACGACCTCTTCTGGCCCTCGCTCGGCAAAACCTTTTACTTTGTGCTGGTGAGCGTGCCGCTGGGGTTGTTTGGCTCGCTGCTGTTGGCGATGCTCCTAAACATACGCCTGCGTGGGGAAACAATCTTTCGCACCCTTTTCTTCCTGCCTTCGCTGACGCCCTTAGCCGCTGCCGCCATTCTGTGGATTTGGATCCTGCATCCCCAGGTTGGCCTGGTCAACTATCTGCTTTCCCTGATGGGTGTATCGGGGCCAGCCTGGCTGGGTTCCACCCGCTGGGCGTTGCCTTCGATTATTCTGATCACGCTGTGGACGAGTATTGGCGGCGGCAGAATGATCATTTTTCTGGCCGGTTTGCAGGGCGTGCCCCAGGAGCTGTACGAAGCGGCTGAAATCGATGGCGCAGGGTCGTGGGCAAAATTTCGCAGGGTCACGCTGCCCATGATTTCCCCAGCGCTCTTTTTCAACCTGATCCTGGGGATTATTGGTGCGCTGCAGGTTTTTACCACGGCCTTTATCACCACCAGAGGTGGGCCGGGGCGAGCCACCTGGTTTTTTGCCCTCCACATCTATACCAATGCGTTTGAATACTTTGACATGGGCTATGCTTCCGCCCTGGCAATTCTCCTCTTTTTGATTCTCTTGATCTTTACCCTTATTCAATTACGCCTTTCAGATCGATGGGTCTTCTATGCTGGTGGTTAAACACTCGCGGGAGAGGCTTAAAGCAAAGTTTGATTCAGTTGAAAGCGCAAATTATGAGCAATGTAGAGAACGCAATGACTGCGCCCGTCGGCCAAAGAGTGGTACAGCGTGACCCTATCTATTGGAAATATCTTGGGCGCACGGCCATGTATCTGTTGACCATTGTACTGGCCGTGCTCTTCATGCTGCCCTTCTTTTGGACGGTTTCCAGCGCATTTAAGCCCGTGCCGGAGCTGTACATCTTCCCACCACGCTGGTTACCGATGCAGTGGCAACCTGAAAATTTCGTGGTTATCTGGCAGGTAGTCCCCTTTGCTCGATGGACGCTCAATAGCACAATCGTTGCGTCCTTGAATATCGTCGCTGAGGTATTGGCAGCCGCAGCGGTGGCCTATGGCTTTTCACGCTTCCAGTTTTTCGGCCGCAACGTACTCTTTGTTGTACTGTTGAGCACCCTCATGCTGCCTATTTACGTCACCATCATCCCACGTTTTTTGATTTTTAAGAATCTGGGTTGGCTCAACACGCTGGCGCCGCTCATCGTCCCCGCTTTTTTTGGCGGCGGTGCCTTTAACATCTTCCTCTTGCGCCAATTTTTCATGTCCATCCCGCGCGATTTTGATGAAGCCGCCTATGTGGACGGCGCCAATTCGTTTACGATTTTTTGGCGCATCCTGCTGCCGCTCTCCTTGCCCGCCCTCACCACCGTCGCCATTTTTAGCTTCCTGGCAAGCTGGAACAACTTTATTGAGCCGCTCATTTATCTCAATACGGCGGAGAACTTCACGCTGCCGTTGGGGTTGACCTGGTTTCGCGTGATACCGATGGAGCAGGGCGCACCGCGCGATCATCTGCTGATGGCCGCTTCCGTTACCTTTACCCTACCGGCCATCATTCTGTTCTTTGCCGCCCAACGCTATTTTATCAAGGGCATTGTGATGAGCGGCTTAAAGGGCTAGACGATAGCGCTCATTGAACCCACTCGACCCTCACTGGGTTAGCCATCGCCCAGCGTCGACCTCGCCTGACTTTTCTAACCATTAAATCTGATCTCAAACGCACCCTTTGCTGGCTGGTGGGCTAGACCCTTGAGTTCTTGGCATTTTCACCTGCTTGGCGTTGACGGGTATTCGTGGTAGGGTCTCCCGGAATTCAGACGTCGCAATCATCAGCAAAGGACAGATTTTTCTTATGCCAACCATCCCCCACACCACCCTGCGCACGCTTGGCCAATCCATCTTCGAGGGCGCGGGCGTGCCCGCTGATCAAGCCCAAATTGCCACCGATCACCTCGTCGAATCTAACCTAATGGGGCACGATTCGCACGGCATTATGCGGCTACCGGCCTATGTGCGGAGCCTGCTCTCCGGCAACATCGTGCCCGTCGGCAGCTACCAGGTGGTGCGCGAGACGCCCGCTTCGCTGGTGCTGAATGCCGAGAAAAACTTTGGCATCGTGCTCACTTACAAGGCGATGCAGATGGCGATTGAGCGGGCGCAGCAGCACACCTTTGGCGCGGTGGCCGTCCATCGCTCCAGCCACATTGGGCGGCTCGGCGCGTATCCGCCGCTGGCCGCACAAAATGACTGCATCGGCGTGGTGCTGCTCAACGGCGGCGCGCGCTTTACGGCTCCCTTTGGCGGTACGGGCCGCCGCCTGCCGCCCAATCCCATTGCGATCAGCGTGCCCACGCCGGACGGCCCGCCGCTCATGCTCGACATGACGACGAGCATGGCCGCCGGCGGCAAGGTCGACGTGCTCGGTTCGCAAGGTCGCCAGGTGCCCGAAGGTTGGCTCGTCGACATCGAAGGCAAGACCGTGCTTGATCCGCTGGCCTTTCGCAACGGCGATGCGGCCATGCTGCCGATGGGCGGCCCTGTCGGCTACAAGGGCTATGGGCTGGCCATGATGATCGACGCGATTGCAGGCGGGCTTTCGTGGGCGGGGTGCAGCAGCGAGGAGCCGACGCGGGGCGGCAGCGGCTACCTGGCGCTGGCAATTAAAATCGAGAGCTTTATCGACATTGAGGAGTACAAGCAGGAGATTGGGCGGCTGATCGACTGGGTGCGCTCGTCGCCGACGCAGCCGGGGGTGGAGCGCATCTACCTGCCCGGCGAAATCGAGGCGGAGACGCGCGCCGAGCGCGAGGCCAACGGCATCCCGATGGCCGAATCGACGTGGCAGGAGCTGGTGCAGACGGCTGACGAACTCAACGTATCCGTGCCAGCCGTTCAAATTTAGCGAGCGGATTGAGCGGGTTGAAGCAGATTTGAGCTATCGATATTTCTAAAATTCGTTGTCATCCACCTGATCCGCTGTATCTGCTAGAAATTCTTCCAACTTTCGACGTGGTGTATTCCTCCAGGAGGCCCAACCGTGACAGCCGTACATACCATCACCAAACGCTTTCGCACGCTCTACGGAGTCCCCAACGGCCTCCAAGTTACGGATGAAGGGCTGTGGGTGGTCGACCAATTCACGGATCGCGTGGCGCTGGTCGAAATCGCCGAGCCGTCGATGTACGGCACGACGCTGCTGCGGCGTGAAATCGCCACCGAAGCGTCCAACACCAGCGGCTTGACCTGGGGCGACGGCGCGCTCTGGCTGGCGGCCAACGGCTCCGCCGCCATCTGGCGACCGGCCCGCGACACGGACGCGCAGGGAGGTGAAATCCTCAAGGTCGATCCCGCAACGGGCGCGACGCTGGCCCGCCATCCGCTGCCCGGCGGCGGCGGCACGCACGGCCTGGACTATGATCCGGTGGACGGCGGCAGCCTCTGGCTGACCACGCTCAAAGCGCAGACGCTGACGCGCGTGCGCATCGCCGATTGGTCGGTGCAGCAGACGATTGCGCTGCCCTACGGACGAGCCCACGGCGTGGTGCGCGTGTCTGACGGTGTGTGGGTCGTGCACACGGCGGATCGCGTGATTGTGAAGCTGGATGTGGAAAGCGGGGAGGAACTGGCGCGTATCGACGTGCCGTCGCCACACCCGGAGCCGCACGGGTTGGCGCTTTTTGGCGACAATCTGCTCTACTGCGACGCGACGAGCGGGTGGATTGTGGAGATTGGGCTGGGGTGAGAAGAGCATCATCAAATAGCAAAGTCTCACGGACCGAGGCTGAACACCTGATCTATCTCCAGTGACGCCCCCTCAACACCCGGCACGGTCAGCGATTCGCCTGCCGTGTAGCGCTGTCGCGAGGTGTACCCTTCGGGTGAGGGATCGCGGTAGACATCGATATGCCCGTGCTCGACGCTGATTATCCAGCTCTCCGACACGCCGGTCGTGCCGTAGAGCGGCACTTTGACTTCCTGATCATAGATTAGCGACGAGTCCGAAACTTCAATTAACAGCACAATATCTTCCGGCGTCGCCATATTTGTTACGTAGAAATCATTGCGCCATTTCAATAGAGCGAGATCGGGTTCTGGCTGGAGATTGGGGCTTAGTTGAACCGGGTTTTGGACGCTGATAATTAGTCCTGTCTCGATAGCACGGGTAAGCAGGTGCTGCATTCTGTTGGTGTAAGCAATATGTTTTCTACCCGGCGGGCTCATCTCAACCAACTTTCCATTGATTAGCTCAATGCGGTCATCTTCATCCAACACGCCCGTCTCCACCATGCGCTCAACATCTTTTGTGGTAAGCGAGTGGTAGCGAATGTGTGAATTAGGTGCGTACGCAATCGTGTTTAGCGACTGTTCCAGCAGACTGGTCATGGCGAATTCCTTTCTTCTTGAGCGTGACCGTATCATAAGCGGAATCGCAAAAGTACGCAAAGAGAACCGAAATGCACGGGCGGCGTAGAGGCATGGAATTCCATGCCTCTACGCCGCCCGTTTTTTACCCCTTCAATTGTCGGCGACCACCCTAAATCCGAATCGTCCCCCCATCAAAGAGCGGCACGGTCATGCTAAAGTTTTCGCTGTAGGTCAGCCGCTGCTCCTCCAGCACGCCGAGCGCGATCTGCTCGCCCAGGCGCAGCGATTCGATGTAGTCCGTGTAGTAGTGGACGCCCGCCCAGTCGCGGCCAATGGCGATGTTGGCGGCCAGCTTGTTGAGCTCGCCCTCCACGGTCAGCGTCGGCGCGTCGGCCACTTCTAACAGCGAGCTACCATCCTGCGCCGCTTCCCAGACGCCGCCGAGCGCGTCCGAGATCGGGTAACCGTGATCAAAGAAGGCCTTGAGAATCGTGACGCAGGCGCCGGCGACCGTGGCGTGACCGGCTCCGTAGGACGGGTGCATGGGCGACCCCTCCGGGAAGGCCATCGGCAGCAGGCAGGACGGCTGATCCGCGCTGGCGTCGTGGTGGCGATCGGCCTCCAGATTTTGCACTGCGTTGTGCGCCATTACGGCATCGAGCAGCGAGCCGCCGCCGAAGATGGCGCTGTCGAGCGCCTCGAAGAGTGGCTGCACGGGCGCGAGGCGCAAATCGCCGTTCCCCTTCTGCTTATACAGGTTGACCAAGCCGCCGATGGCTTCGGGGCGGGCGCGGCGATGGACGTTGAACTTCTGGTAGCGCACGGCCTTGAGCGCCCGCGTCGCCACTTCGGTGACGAGCGAGAGAATGTGCGGGCCACCGAACTGGGCAAAGCCCTGCTGCTTGTCCAGGTGATCCGATGCGCCAAAGGGAACGCCGGGATCAAAGGGTGCGCCAATTGCCAGCAGCATGAGGCAGGCGTTGAGGTAGGCCTCGTAGAGCGCGTCGTAGTGGACGTAGGTCGCCAAGTCGCGCGGCGTCGTTATGAAGCGGTAGCCCGTCTCCGGCCCGTGCTCGATCTGCACGTTGGGCAGGTAGCTCTCCCTGCCGCGCAGGTCGGCGCCGTTCTGCACGTCCAGCCACTGCTCAAAAGTGGTCATGTAATCCTTGCCCGGCGTGGCAACGCGCACGCGCTGGTCGATGCGGATCGCGCCGTAGCTGATGTGGCCCTTCGTCACCGGCTGGGCGCTGTCGCGGCCGTTGATGCCGCGATTGCCCAGCAGCAGGAACTGCGACAGGTGCGGCCCCTCGTTGTCGCCCGGCGCGAGGCCGCGAAAGAGCGTCTGCCGGGTGAGCTGACCGCGCCGGCGCAGCCGCTCTTTGTCGCCGAGGCGCGGCAGCAGCCCGTTGCCAAACCAGGCCAGCCCGTTGAGCGTCTGTAGCGCATCATCGACTTTGTGGTCTTCGGCGTGGGCGGGCGCCCCGTCGCGCAGCTGCGAGAAGGGCACGTCGCGCAGCAGCGCCATCAGGTAAACTTCGGCCATCTCGGCGATCAGCTCGTCGCTGTCCAGCCGCGGCGCGGGCGGCATCGTGTTCGACTGCGCGTCCGGGCCCTGCAGATCGAAAGTGTGGCCGGCGCCGCTGCTCTCCCAGCCGCGCACCTTGGCGTTGGCAGCGGTGGCCAGCTTGGAGTGCCATTGGGGGCTGGCGCCGATGGTGTCGGGCGGGCCGAGGGGCGTGCGCTCGAAGTCGCGCACGTCGCCGGATTGGATGCCGAGCACGAAGAGCTCGTAGTGGTCGGAGTCGAAGAGGAAGCCGTGCTCATCGTGGGGCAGCCCTTTGGTAAAGGTGGCAAGGAAAGTGGGCTTGCCCTGGCCCACCCCGCCGTGTCGGTAGCGGTACTCCTCGCCGTTGCTGGTGTGTTTGGCATAGGGCCGGGCGTAGGCCAGCTCGGCGGCAATGTTGCGAACGTTGAGAGATTGATGTTGGCGAGTGATCATGGTGGGGTCTCCTGGTTGGGTAAAAGGACAATTTTTGAAGCGAGCTTCTACCCGTATATTGCCAGAAGATGAATTTTGTGACAGTGCAGTGGCGCAATCTCTCTTGTGTGCTACTTAACTGCCATCTGCTCCACCGGCTCGACCCCGCCGCCCGGCACCTCGTCCCGCTTGGGTGCGGGGGCGAAGTAGGCGATGGCGATGATCAGCAGGCCGACGCCGATGAAGGAGACGATGCGAGCGACGGTGTCGGCGTTGGCGAGATCGACGACGAAGAGCTTGAGCACCGTTGTGCCGAGCAGCAGCGCGCCCGCCGTCCACAGCGAGCGGGCGAAGTCCAGGCGCAGGGCGCGGCGATTGGCCCAGAACATGAGCAGCAGGGCCAGGGCGCTCCAGGTAATGGCGTAGAGCGTTTGCAGCAGCGCCGAGCTGTAGAGGCTATCCAGCGTGAACGACGCGCCGGTTGTTTGGTGCACGCCGCGCGCCAGCAGCGCGTTGAAGGCAAAGAAGCCGGCGGCGAAGAGCAGCCAGCCCAGCGCGCGTCGCACGCCGCCCGGCTGCACCACGCGCGCGAGCCAGAGCGCCAGCGCACCAAAGGCCGCAATTTGCGCCAGGTCGAGCGGGTTGAGCAGGGGCAGGTACGAAAAGGGCGCGCTGTCGCCCGCGCTGGCGACGTTGGCGACGGTCGCCGCGGCGAGGAGCCAGAGGGCCAAGCCGCCAGCGCCGAGTCCTCGGTAGCTTTGCCAGTGCCGCGCCAGGGGCCACCCGATCCGTCGCCCAGCAGTCAGCAAAATCACCAAAAGCAGCGTGGGCACAAGCAGGAGGGCGGCGTAGAACCAGCCGCTGCTTACCGCAAACAGACGCACCCAATCGCCAGCCAGCCGTTGTGTGAGCCAAATCGCTTCCCACGAGACCAAAGCAGCAATTAGCCAGAGCGTGCCCGCGTGCTGCAGGGCCGTCCAGCGACTTTGCAGCGGGGTGGGCACGCTGAACGAGCGGTCGCGCCGGTGGAGGAGCCAGAGATGGGCGGCGAGGGCGAGCGGCCAGGCGTACCAGCCGCCGCCAGCCAGCGGCTGCGCGGCGTCGACCGTTTGCCAGAGCGCGAGCAGCGGCAGCACGGGCAGCAGTAGGTGGAGCGGGGCGCGGAGGATGGCCCAGCGCGTGCGTCGCCCCAGCCACTCGCCGAGCACGCCGGAGAGCGCGAGGAAAAGAATCGCGGTCGTGGCCGTGTACCCATCCAGCGGCGCGGCGGTGATTTGCCACAGCCCCGTGCCAAACCACCAGAGCAGGCCCCACGCCGTCCAAAGTTTGCCCGGCGTGGTCTCCTGCTTTGTGCCAGCTTCAGCCCGCAACTGGCGGTGGAGCATATAGCCAGATGCCAGCGCGGCCAGTGCAATCAGCGCGCTGCCGACAAAGAGGTCGTTGACCAAAGGCGGCTGTTGACCCAACGTGCCGTCGAGGAGCGCGCCCGTGAAGAAGGCGGCCGCGCCCGTCTGCACCAGGATGCCCCACGCCTGCATCCAGCCGCTCGATCGGCGCACGCTCACCACCACATAGAGCGCGCCCTGCACGGCCCACAGCGCAGCGGTGAGTTGCGCGCCAAAGGCAAAGGGGACGGCCAGCGCGAGAAAGAGCGTGCCCAGGAAGAGGAAGCATTCCCCCGCCAAGCGCGCCCGCGTGCCGCGCAGCCCGGCGAAGACGGCGACGTAGAGCAGGCCGACCGCCAGTGCGGTCAGCGCCAGCGGGTCGACTGTGCGACCCAGCAGCGTCCAATCGCCGCGCGCTTCGGTCAGCAGAAATTGGAGCGAGAAGGCAGCAATGGCATTGCCGAAAATCAGCGTGAGATCGATGGCGCGGGCAGGGCCAGCTTCGACGGCGCGTCGACGGGCGTAGAGCACGGCGATGGCGAGGTAGAAGCCAAAGAAGAGCCAGAGAAAGCCCTCGACCGAGGCGAACATCTGCGGCTCGTAGCGCGTTAGCCCCCACCACGTCGACAGGCCGACAGTGAAGAAGAAGCCGACGAGGTTGAGGCTGCGCCACGCCTTGAACCACGCAATCGCCAGGATCGCGGCGTTGACGACGGCGAAGTAGCTAAATAAAGCGACGTGGCTGCCGCCGCCGCTGGGGGCGAGCACGGGTGCGAGGAAGGCGCCGACAATCGCCAGCAGGGCTAAGATGCGCGCGTTGTTGAGCACGGCCAGCGCCGCCAGCGCCGACCCCAATATCACAAAAATGGCAAAGGCCAGCGGCGCACCGATGAGGCCGTAGAGGGCAAACGCGCCAAAGGTGGTGAGGTAGATAATGCCGATGCCGCCCCCCTGCAGCGCCAGCCCAAATTCGCGCCGCCGACCGCGCACAGCCCAGCCAACGGCGGCCAGTACCACGCCCAGCCCCGCGGCGCTGATCAGCCGCGCTTCCAGCGGGAACCAGCCCTGGACCACGGCGTACTGCACGAGAAAGCCCACGCCAAAGAAGAGCACGATCACGCCGATTTGCACCATGATGTGCATGTGGGTAAACCAGCTCAGCAGCGGACTGAGCGCGCGGGCTTTAGGCGTTGATTGGGTCCGCTCAGGCGCAAAGGCGGCGGGCACCAGGCTGGCAGCGGGCGCGATGCGGGTCGGCTTATTGAGGCGCTCGGCGAGACGGCCAACGGGGCGCGGCGTGGGCAACGGTTGGGCTGCTGATTGCGTGTCGACTGGTTGTGTATCGACCAGCGGCTTACTCGTAGCGGATTTGGCAGTGGTTGACTGGGCAACCGGCGCGGCGTCGACGGCGGGCGGGCGACAGTCGTGGACGGTCTGCTCCAGCGCTTGCAGGCGCTCGCGCAGCTTATGGATGTTGTTGCGGGCCTTGAGGAGAAGAATCGTAAAGAGCGCGGCAAGGCCGAGCGTGGATAGACAGTTGAATGCGGCTAGAATTTCCATGCTTTCTCCGATCAAATTTTTCAGATTAACAATTGGGTGACAGCCAACGCATTGGTCGCGCGGCGTTGCAGCCAGCGTAACGCAAAAACCGCCGGCGAGTTGACCGGTAGTTGACCAGATGTTAACCAGAAGCGATGGGATTGACTAGAGGTAGGAGGAAATTTTAGGGGTGGTGGCCGTCCGAGTGGAAGGCTAGCGAGTGGGGGCGTTCGAGGCCGTGGGCCTCCATCAGCGCGCTGTCGCTCATGATCTCCGGCGTGGGGCCGCTGTCGATAATCCGGCCCTCGTCGAGCAGCATCACCTCGGTGCAGACTTCGAGCACGAGCTCCAAATCGTGGGAGGCGACGATCAGCGTTTCGGTCGATTCGCGCATGAACTGGATCAGGCGGCGACGGCTGCGAATGTCGAGGTTGGCGCTGGGTTCGTCATAGATGATCAGCCGCGGCTCCATAGCTTGTACGCCCGCGATGGCGACCATGCGCTTTTGCCCACCGGAGAGGTGATGCGGAGCGCGCTCGCTCAAATCGGCCAAACCGGTGCTCGCCAGCACGCGATCCACGCGGCCGTTGACTTCGTCTGCGGGCAGCCCCATGTTGAGCGGGCCAAAAGCCACGTCGTCGCGCACCGAGGGCGAAAAGAGCTGATCGCTGGGGTATTGGAAGACGAGGCCAACGTCGGGGTGGAATTGGCCGGGCTGAACGGGTTGACCAAAGAGATGAACGCTGCCCTGGCTGGGCGTGAGCACGCCACAGATGGTGAGAAAGAGCGTCGTCTTACCCGCGCCGTTAGGCCCGATCAGCCCCAAGCGGGCTCCCGGTTCAACGCGTAAATCGATGCCTTGGAGGACGGTGATTGAGCCGCTGTTGGGATCGCCGGGGTAGGCAAAATGGAGGTTGCGGAGATCGAGAGCGGGGGTTGTCATTGTGGAGTAGAAAGTGAGTGGAGTAGAAAATGAAGCTGGAATAGGGAGTGGAGGCAAAGGGCGCGTTGCCCAGAGAGTTAAGCTCCGTTGACATTTGAGAATCGGCCCTCACCCCCAGCCCCTCTCCCATTCTGGGAGAGGGGAGGAAGAGGCTCCCTTCCCCCACGCGTGGGGGAAAGGCTGGGGATGGGGGCGCGCTCGACCTCCCCGCCAAGCTCGTTTAGCAAAATGTCAACGGAACCTAAGCTCCGGCGCGGCTCAGCCACCACTGCCCGGCGACAAACGCCAGCGCAACCACAACGCAAAGCACGCTCAGCGCGACATCGCGGCGAGTCGTGTGAAATTCGTTGAGCGTGGCGGCGTTTGCGCCGTAACCGCGCAGGATCATCGCGTTGTAAACTTGCTCGGCCTGCTCATAGCTGCGCACGAGCAGGCTGCCGATCAGCGCCGCCAGGGTGCTCAGGTTGCGGCGATTGAGCTTGTCGCCGCGAAAGCCGCGCAGGCGAATGGCGGTGCGCATGGTGCCGAGCGTCTCCGCCATCTCGAAGAGGTAGCGGTAGGTCAGCAGCACCATATCGGCGAGAATGTCCGGCAGGCCAAGCGAGCGCAGCGCCTTGATCGAGCGCAGGAAGGGAGCCGTGCCAAAGAGCACCAGCGTCAGCGTGATAATGCAGACGAAGCGAGCGGCAATCGCCACCGCGTCCGCCAGCCCTTCCTGGCGCAACGTCAACGGCCCCAGACGGGCAAGCACCGTTTCGCCAGCAATAAAGGGCAGCAAAATCACGAGGAAAGCGATGAAGAGGCCGGGCAGCCGCAGCCGCGTGAGCAGGTAACTCAGCGGCAGCCGCGACAGCGCGAAGAGCATCGCCGTGACCAGCAGCATGGCGGGCAGCAGACGCACGTCGCGCACGGCGGCGAAGGCGAAGATGAGCACGAGCAAGCCGACGAGCTTGGCGCGCACGTCCCAGCGATGGAGCGGCGAATCGAGCGTCGCGTAGGCGTCAAGCCCGAGCTGCCTCACTGGGCTCCCCCACTGCTGCGGATGTTGTTGCGGGTGCTGATGTTGTCGCTGCGGCTTGCACAGGGGTGGGTTGGCGCACCGTCGTGCCCACGCCCTGCAGCAGCGCCGGCTTGACGCGCAGCAGGTAGACGACGAGCATGGCCGTGAGCGCTGCCTCGATCAGCAGCACGGGCAGGTGCGAGAACGAAGTGATGGCGATCATCGTCTGTTCGGTCGCTGCGTCGATGTTGGTGGAAATGGTGGTAACGAGCAGCGTGTAGAAAATCAGCACGCTGACCGCCGTGGCCGTGGCGCTGCCGAGCGCACCAAACGTGGCGGCAAGACGCGCATTATCTGCTGCGCCAAAGCGGGTGCGCGCCCGGAAGATGCCAAAAGCGAGCAGCGCCGGAATCCCCATCATTGCGGCGTTGACTCCCAGCGTCGTCAGCCCGCCGTGACCAAACATGACGGCCTGGAAGACGAGGCCAATCAAAATGGCGGGGAAGGCAAACCAGCCAAGCAGCACGCCCAGCAGCCCGTTGAGCACGAGATGCACGCTCGTGGGCGGCACGGGAATGTGAATCCACGAAGCGACAAAGAAGGCCGCGGTCAGCAGCGCCGCTTTGGGAATTTCGGCGCGGTGATCGGGCTGCTGGCGAATTTTGCGCAGCGAATACCACGTGGTGGCGCCCGTGACAGCGTAGCCACCGGCGGCGACGGCGATGGGCAAAATGCCATCGGCAATGTGCATGAGAAATCTCCAGTTAGTAAATGTGACCGTCACCGCCGAAAAGCCGGTAACCGTGACCGTCACGGTCCAAATTCAGACAATCTGACCAGCAGGCTGCGGGTCGTGATTGTCACGGTTCTCCGTCAGACAGTCGAGTAACTTCAACTGCGCCTGCAAACTTCGGGAACGGAGATGGGATAGTCTACCAGTGTAGGCCACGCGAGACCTCTCCCCCAAAGCCCCCTCTGGGTTCCTGAACCCTGCCGAAGGGGCCGCTGGGAGAGGGACTTTACCCGTCTCGTTAGCCTGCCTGTCACACGAAAGGGAGAGGTCGGATGCCCCGTCGGGCAGGTTCACGCAGCTTACGCGGACAATTGGTATAGCAAAAGATGAGTGACAGCCATGCTGACGGCGGACCGTGACCATCACGGCCCGGACGTGGCTGGGCTGGCTTTCTAGCTTGGGGCCGTGACGGTCGCTGTCGACTCGGTTGGGCGTTGCTCGCGGCGGAAGTAGAGGGCCGTGCCAATAAAGCCCCAGACAATCGCCGCGCTCATCAACACAATCTGCGGCGTGGTGAAGCCGCTGCTGCTGACCACTTCGGTTGCGCCGCCATCTTCTAGCGTTAGATAGACCCAGTCGCCGTGACCAGCGGTGCGCACATTCACATCCCAGCGCCCGGACAGCGCGGCATCGGGGACAAAGGCAAAGTAGCCTTCCTCATCCGCTTCGCCGCGCAGCCAGGGCGTCTCCGGATCGTCCGGCGCATAGACGAGCACTTGGGCATTGGTCATGGGCGTGCCGTCGTCGAAGCGGGCGTAGATTTGCACGCCGGTGGTGGTGCCGGTGTCGATTTCGGTGCCGTGGGCGAAAGCCGACTGCGGCGTGGAAAGCAGCGCGCTCAACACAAGCAGACTCGCAAAGCACAAACATCTGTGGATTGGCCCCAGGCGATTCCCTTTGCATCTTTGCGCCTTTGCGTTAAACATGGCTGACATATCCAAAATCATCTTTACTCCGAGTGACCCGTGTAGCCGCCCTCGGCCTCGTAGCAGTGACCCTCGCCCACGTGGCCGAGCGTGGCCAGCGTCTCCTGCAGCGTGGCAAAATCCTCGACGCTCAGCTGCGCTTCCAAATCGCTCATCGTGGCAACGAGCTCGCCATTCGTCGCCAGCGCGGCCAGCGGATCAAAGCCCAGCGCGCCGGTGTTGAGGCTGTCATCCAGCGGCGTATCGGCGTCGCCGAAGATGTGGTCGAAGTGGAATGTGGCCTCCGCGGTAGCGGTTTCGCCGGGCTGAAGGATGCCCAGGCGCTCGTCGCCCACGTATTCGCCGCAGGTGTAGGTGTAATCATCCTCGACGCTCAGGACAAAATCAACCGTTTCCCCATCTTTCTGTGCCGTGCCGTCGAGGACAAGCGTGTAGCCCTCTTCGTTCGGGACCATCTCCAGACTGAGCGCATTGTACTGCCCGGCGGGCGCATCCTCCACCGCGCCAATCAAGATCGGCGCAGCATCGGCTTCCCCTTCGGCCAGGTCCAACGTCAACGGCCCCTCCACGCTGACCTGCGTGCCCTCAAGTGCGTCGCCGCTTTGGGCGTCGTAGGGCGGGTCGGTTTGGTAAGCGGCGACGTTGGCAAGCGTCACGAAAACGTTGTCAAAATCGATGGCCCAGCCATCCTTGCTGACAAAGCCCTGCCGCACAAAATCTTCACCGTTGGCGACAATCTCCAGCGTCCCCGTACCGTCTGACTCAGCGGCTACCTCATTTTCCGAGGCAGTGTTTTCTTGGGCGGTGTTTTCCTGGGCAGGTGCGGTTTCGCAAGCAACCAGCAGCAGCGATAAGACGAGCGCGGCGGTCAATAATAAAGAGCGCAACGGATTCTCCTTTTTGTAAAAACCTGTTTAACTGCATTTAATTACATTTGCAAACGTTTGCAATAGTGCAGCAGTATGGCACGATTTTGCCCGGGGGAAAGTGAAGCGTCCTACAAATGCGCACTTTTGTTCCAATCCGCGCCTCTTTCTAAATGAAAAATTCAAAGTAAGAAAGTAACCATTCAGGGTAGGCAAGCGTTCGCCTCCCGCCTAACCCCTCTCTCCACGCGTGGAGAGAGGGGTTTAGTCTCTTTGTTGACAAAGCGTTTTGCCAAAGCCGAGTCCCTTCGTCAACGAAGAATCAAACGCCCCTCTCCATTGATGGAGAGGGGCTGGGGGTGAGGCTGAATAATTACGTGAGAAACAGCGATCACGGCTGACAATCCTGGCAGCGGCCAAAGACGACGAGGTGGTCAATGTCCGCCTCGAACTGGTGCTCGCAGTGCAGCACGTCGACAACGGGCGCAAAGAGATCGTCGGGCAGCTCGAAGGTGCGGCCACAGCTGCGACAGAGCGCGTGGTGGTGGGTGGCGTGGGTGTGCAGCGCGTAGTGCGTGGTCGCCGTGCCCATGTTGGTTTGGGTAATTAGCCCCAGCTCCGAGAGCAGATCGAGCGTGCGGTAGATGGTCGTCAGGCTAATGTAGGCGTTGACCTGCTGCACGCGCGTGTACACTTCCTCTGCCGTCACGTGGCCGGGCATCTCCTCGATGGCCTCCAAAATAATCGCCCGCTGCGGCGTGATGCGCATACCGCGCTCTTTGATTTCGTCCACTAACTTTCGTTGAGCCATTTCAAACTCCTTTTGTTGCTATCAATTCCGCCCACCTGCACGCCCTCCTAGTTGCAACTGATTTGCAAGTGGTACTTCTATGCGCAGAATCCTATCATAGTCACAGTCAATGTCAATCTTTACTGATACATTTTTATGCATATGAACCCGACAGCTTCTCACTCCCCCGACCTCGCGCAGGACAAATTTATTGACATCAACCCGCGTCTGCACGTCCGTGAATGGGTGGGCAATTCGGCGCGTACCCCCTTCTTGCTCGTGCACGGGCTGGCCAGCAACGCCCGCCTCTGGGACGGCGTCGGCGCGCGACTTGCCGCGTCCGGCCACCGCGCCGTTGCCGTGGACCTGCGCGGCCACGGCCTGAGCGACAAGCCGGACGAGGGCTATGACTTTGCGACCGTCGCGGGCGACTTGGTTCGGCTGCTGGACGCAATGGAGCTAGAGCGGCCCATCGTGGCAGGTCAATCGTGGGGCGGCAACGTGGCGCTGGCCTTTGGCGTGCACCACCCGACGCTCGCGCGCGGCCTCTGCTTTGTGGACGGCGGCTTCTTGGACATTCAGTCGCGCCCCGATATGACGTGGGAGCGCACGCAGGTCGATCTGCGCCCGCCGCCGCTGGCGGGGACGCTGCTGGAGCTGATGCGCCAGCGTCTTCAGGAATTTCACCCGGACTGGTCGGACGAAGGCGTTGAGGGCGTGCTCGCCAATTTTGAGGTAATGCCGGACGAGACGGTGCGCCCCTGGTTGACCGTCGAGCGTCACCTGCAAATCTTGCACGCGCTCTGGTCGCAGCGCCCCGCCGAGCTCTATCCGCAGGTCGACGTGCCGGTGCTGATCTGCCCCGCGCGCGACGCCAAAAATCCGGAGTGGACGGCCTCCAAGCAGGCGCAGGTCGACGCGGCACAGATGGGCTTGCCCCACAGCAAAGTCGTCTGGTTCGAGGATTCCGACCACGACATCCACGTCCAGCGCCCCGTCGCGCTGGTGGAGCTGATGTTGGGCGAGTTGAGAGAAGGCATTTGGCAAGAGGCGTGATGCGTGATTATTTGAGGATTGGCGACGATGGAGGATAGTTATTCACAACCAACGTACCCAACCTTTGCTCACGCATCAAATACTCACGCATCGTAACTGTTTAGGGATGGCAGTAGAAAAGCTGTCAACGGATTTCCAGAACGAATTCAGCGGATTAGAGCGTGTTCAATCCGTTCTGATTTAGTCATCGTGCCTGTTTTGGCTAGGAACGGATAACGTTGCTTGCTAATCCGTTCAATCCGTTCCCCGAATCCGTTGACAGCTGAATAGTTACCACGCATCACCATCGAACCACCAATTTCAATTAACCCTACGTTATGTCCACCACCCCCGCCCCCGGCCTAATTGTTCTGCTGGGCTCCGGCGAAACGTCGCCCAGCATTCGCAAAGTCTACAACTGGCTCTTTGAGCAAATCCACGAGCGCGACGACGCCATCCGCGCCGCGATTCTCGAAACGCCCGCCGGCTTCGAGCCCAACTCCGAAGCCGTGGCCGACCAGATTCGCGTCTATTTGCAAAAGCGGCTGCAAAATTACGAGCCGCAGGTCGAGCTCGTCCCCGTGCGCAAGCGGGGCAGCGACTTCAGCCCGGACGATCCCAGCCTGCTTACGCCGATGTACAACGCCAACCTCATTCTGATGGGGCCGGGCAGCCCCACCTATGCCGCGCGCCAGCTTCGCGGCAGCGTCGCCTGGGATACGCTGCGGGCGTGCCACCGGCTGGGCGCGTCGGTCGTCTTTGCCAGCGCCACCACGATTGCGTCGAGCGTCCACGCGCTGCCGGTCTACGAAATCTATAAGGTCGGCGAGGAGCTGCACTGGCAGAACGGCCTCAACTTTTTTGCTGACTTTGGCCTCTCGCTAATTTTCATCCCGCACTGGAACAACAACGACGGCGGCGACGCGCTTGACACCAGCCACTGCTACGTGGGCACGGATCGCTACAACGGGCTGATGGCCATGCTGGAGGGCGAGCACATCACCGGCGATTTTGCCCGGCTGCGCGGCGACGCCCACGGCGACGATCACCGCGAGCACACCGTTGTCGGCATCGATGAAAACACGGCGCTCATCGTCGACCCCGCGGCGGCTCAGTGCCGCGTGATGGGGCCGGGCGGCGTGACCATCGTGCGCGGCGGCAGCGAAAAACACTTCCCCAACGGCGACACCTTTGCCACCGGCGAGCTGGGCGACTTCCGCCTGCCCGAAGGCGACGCCCACATCTGCGACGATGTCTGGCAGCGCACGCGCAAGGGCATTGCGGAGGCCGAGGCCGAGCGCGAGCGCCCCGTTGAAATGCCGAAAGAAGTGCTGGCCTTGGTCGAGCAGCGGCAGGCGGCCCGTGCCGCAAAAGAGTACGCCCGCTCCGACGAATTGCGCGACGAGATCGCCGCGCTGGGTTGGCAGGTGAAGGACACGGCGGACGGCGCGGAGGTCGAGCCGCTGGAGAATAAAGATTGAAGGTTAAAAATTGCGTTGATTACGCAATCTTTAATCTTCAATCTTTATTTGTTAAATCTTCAATCACTAGCTTTATGACCATCAACCATCTAAACCACAACCACTACGACGCCATCATCATCGGCGCGGGGGCGGCGGGGAGCAGCGCCGTGAGCCTGCTCAATGAGGCAGGCAAACGTGTGGCGCTGATCGAGCGCGACGACCTGGGCGGCACCTGCCTCAACTACGGCTGCGACCCGACCAAGACCATGCTCCACGCCGCCAAGCTGCTGTGGGACGCCGAGCACCACGCGCCCAGCTACGGCGTCCACGTCGACAACGTCACGCTGAACTGGGAAGGGCTGCTGGCGCGCATTGCCGAGGTGCAGCGCAACATGCGCGGCGGCACGCGCGAGGAAGCGCGCCAGGCCATGCGCGAGCGCGGCATCGACCTGGTGATCGGCGAGGCGAGCTTTGTCGACCCGCACACGGTCGAAGTCACCCGCGATGGCGAATCCCAGCAAATCAGCGCCGACCAGTTTCTGCTGGCGACGGGCGTGCGCACCGAATGTCCGCCCATCGACGGCTTGGCCGAGACGGGCTTCATCACCAACCGCGAGGCCGTCCAGCTTTCCGCCCCACCCAAGCGCTTGGGCATTCTCGGCTGCGGGCCGCTCGGCGTGGAGTTTGCGCAGATGTTCAACCGCTTTGGCACGCAGATCACGGCCTTTGAACAGTCGGACACGATTTTGTCCAAGGACGACGACGAGCTGTCCGACGCGCTGCAGGAATTGCTCGAGGCCGAGGGCATTGCCTTTCATCTCGGTGGCACAATTCAGCGCGTAGAAAAACCCAAAGATGGCAAGCGCATCGTTTTCGAGGGCGACGACGGCGCGGAGCAGCACGTCGACGTGGACGAAATTTTGCTCTCCGCCGGGCGCACGCCCAACATCGACCAGCTCAACCTGGAGGCGGCGGGCGTCGACTGCGACGAAGAAAAGGGCATTCCTACCGACGACACCCTGCGCACCAACGTGTCGCACATCTGGGCGGCGGGCGACGTGACGACGCCCTATAAATTTACCCACATCGCCGAAAAACACGGCGAGCGCGCCGCCAAAAATATGCTGGGCGACGTGCAGCCCTTCGACTTCACCGCCATCGTCTGGGCCACCTACACCTCGCCGGAGCTGGCGCACCTGGGCCAAACCAAGCAGCAGCTCGATGATGACGGCCTCTCGTATGTAGAATTGAGCCACCCATTTAGCAGCGTGCCCCGCGCCCAGGCGGAGGGCCAAACCGACGGCCAGATCAAACTGCTGGTGGGCGACGATGGCGAAATCCTCGGCGCGCACGTGCTGGGCCACAGCGCGGGCGAATTGCTCGCGCCGGTGCTCGTCGCCATGCGCGCAGGGATGAAGGCGTCGGCGCTCGGCGACCTAATTTTTCCCTACCCCACGCTGTCCGAAGCGGTGGGCATGGTGGCAAAAAAGTACGAGTAGCCGCCTGATACAGCATCAGCCAAGTTTTGATGGATTCCGTAGGCGCTGCTTTCAGCTGCGCAAGCGTGACCTACCCCTTCAGTTTCAAGAGCAGCGAAGGGGTAGACCACAACCGTGCGGCTGCAAGCCGCACCTACGTCACACTCCTCACCATTTCGCTGACAGTATGCTACTGAATTCCACGAAAGCTATTGTGTATCCTCAACCGCGTCTACCTTTGCTCTTCATCAGCAGCCGACCCAACCTCGACCCGCTGCAAAATTTCCTGCGCACTGTCCCCGGCCTCGCGCTGACAAGCAGCGAGAACCTGCCCCAAAACCTCAACGACTTTGCCACCATTGCCGTCGACCTCGCGACGCCGCTGGCCGACGCGGAGCAGGAGCGGCTGGCCGCCTTCGTTCAACACGGCGGCGGCTGCCTTGGCTTTGTCGACGAAGAGACGCAGGCGATTCCCACCCTCTTTGGCGTGCGCCGCACAAGCTGCGCCCCGCGCGGCGATCTGCGCGTGCTCTTCGAGCAGCCGGATCACCCCATCAGCGCGCGCCTGCCCGACGCGTTCTACGTCAGCTCAGTTCACCAGCCGCTGGAGCCAACGCGCGACGAGGTCAAAACGCTGCTCTACGCCGATTGGCGCTACACCCACAGTTCGGTTTTTACCCTCATGCAGCACGGAGCCGGTCTCGCCGCCTGTACCACTCTAGATGACTACACGAATAACTTGTTCTCGCGCGTTTTATTTCGCGCGCTAAGCTGGCTCAGCGGTGAGCCTTATCAGCGCGACTTTATGCTGGATGATTCGACGACGCTGGGCGTTGGCCTGCTGGGCTATTCGCCCGCCGTCGGCCAGCTCCACGGCAAGGGCGCGAGCGCCACGCCGGGCCTCGCCCTGCGCGCCGCCTGCGATCTCAACCCGGCGCGCCGGCGCGAAGCGCAGCACCAGTTTGCCCAAGTACAAATCCACGAATCGGCAGAGGCGCTGGCGGCGGACGATAACGTCGACCTCGTGATCGTGACGACGCCGCCGAGCACGCACGCCAAGCTGGCCGTGCAGATGCTGACCGCGGGCAAGCACGTGATCGTGGAGAAGCCGATGGCGCTGACGCAGGCGGAAGTCGACACGATGCTGGCGGCGGCAGAGCGAGCGGGTCGACACGTGAGCTGTCACCAGAATCGACGCTGGGACGTGGACTATCGCGCCATCAAACGGGCCGTGGACGCCGGGCAAATTGGCGAGCTCTTTCACGTCGAAACCTTTGTCGGCAGCTTTGATCACCCCTGCGGCTACTGGCACTCGCACGACGCCATCTCCGGCGGCACGACTTTCGACTGGGGCGCGCACTATCTCGACTGGCTGCTGACGCTGCTGCCGGAAACGGTGACGCAGGTGACGGGCACGCGCCACAAGCGCGTCTGGCACGACGTGACAAATGCCGACCAGGAGCGGATTGGGCTGCGCTTTGCGGGCGGACAGGAGATGGAGTTTATCCACTCGGACATCGCGGCGGCGCGCAAGCCGAAGTGGTATCTGCTGGGCACGCGCGGCGCGATCGTCGGCCACTGGCGCGAAGTCACCAGCTACGCCATCGACCCGCTGCACTACTTCGATGCGCACGAGATTCCCACTACGGAGATGCCGCCACAGTTGACGCTGCACCAGCGCGTGTCCCATTCACATCCAGCCAGCGACGGTCAAGTTGTACAGCAGTCGCTGCCGCTGCCCGCGCCCGAACGCTACGCCTTCCACCGCAATCTGGCGGATCACCTGCTGCTGGGGGAACCGCTTGAGGCCCCCGCGCGCGACTCGGCGCGCGTCGTCGCCGTGCTGGAGGCCGCGGCGCGTTCGGCGGAGAATGATGGCTGGCCGGAGCGGGTGGCGATTTAGGCAGCGCTCGGTACGCGGCGAAGATAGGCAGTGGAAACAAAAGGAGGGCGACTCGTACGAGTCGCCCTCCTTTGCTATGTCAGCTTAAGCCGTTGCTTGCCCTACGGCTGCTTCGAGACCAGCGGCAGATAGATGTTGCCATCTCCACTTGGCATCGGCGTCGCCGTTGGCGCTGGGGTCTCACCCGGCCGCAGCGTCGGTGTGGCTGTCGGCTGCGGCGTTTCGCCCGGGCGCAGCGTCGGCGTTGCCGTTGGCATCGCCGTCGGTGTCACCGGCGTCGCCGTCGGCGGCACGGGCGTTGCCGTTGGCGGCACTGACGGATCGGGCGTGGCCGTCGGCATCACCGCGGCGTTCACGTTGGTGAAGACACAGGTCACCACGTCACCGGCGTTCACCGTAACCGCAACCTCGCGTCCGATGCCTTCTTCACCGGTGGAGCAGCCGTATTCCGTCTCGTAGTCATCCAGGTTGGCATCACCACCGTCGGTTTCGATAACGGTGTAAACGCCAGCGGCAAGCTCCAGGGACTGGCTGTCGCCGTCACCCTGCAGCGTTACCACGCTGTTCGCCGGGTCGCTGACCGAGAAGGTCCACGTGGAGTCGTCATCATCCGGCACCACGTTCTTCTCAATGACCAGCGTGCCGACCGTCGCGTTAACGCTTGTGTTTGTAAAGCGGCAGATCACATCCTGGCTCTGAGCGATGGAGATGGTTGCTTCTCTCGACTCGCCCGTGGCAATCTGTTCGCCACCCGCCGTACAGACGTAGCGGCTCGTGTACTGGCTGGCATCCGTACCGGAGTTCGGATCAGCTGCTTCGGTAATGCGGTAGTCGCCAGCCGCCACGATCTGCTTACCCGTATCGCCGTCGTCGACGAGCGTGCTGGTGAGGGGCGTTGGGCCGTCGACGGTAAAGAGCCAGCTGCTCGTATCCCCATTGGGCACGACATCCTTGATGATTTGCAGCGTGGGCTTGCGCACATTGGTAAAGGTACAGACGACGTTTTGGTTCTCCGCCACGGTCACGTCCAGCGTGCGGCCCGTGTCGCTGACCAACTCATTACCGTCCGCGGTACAGATGTATTGCGAATCGTAGAGGTCGGCGTTTGTCTCGGCACCGGCTGCTTCGCTGATGGTGTAGCTGCCCGGCGTCACGTTGTCAAACGTCTCGCCACCGTCGCCGTTCAGCGTCGTCGTCGAGATCACATTCGTGGGCGACATCGAGTCGCTGACGGTGATGTCCCAGTTGGTGCTGCTATTGTCCGGCTGCACGTCCTTCACCACGCGCAGGCTGGCGGGCGTGGTTGCATTTGATGTGTTCGTAAAGGTGCAGACAACGTTGGCGTCGGCGTTTACTTGAACCCTCAAATCGCTTGGGTCCCCGTCCGCAATCGATTCGGAGGTAAAGGTGATAGGCTCTTGGCCACGCTCAGTGACCGTGCACGAGTAGCTGGTGGAGTAGAGATCGCCATTTGTCCCTTCGCCGGGGCTCTCGCTAATAATGTACGGCCCGTTGATGACCGCACTTGGATCGGTGGAATCGTCGCCGGTCAGCGTTGCGCTGGAGGGCGAGGGCCCGTTGATGACAATATTCCAGTTGGTGTCAGGGGCATCGGGCTCAACATTCTTGACGACCTGCAGCACGCCGGTCTCGATGAAGTGGACGAAGGCGTTGCCAACATCTTCCACGGTTTCGCTAGTGCCGTCTTGATTGTTGATGGTAACATCAACCCCCGGCGCACCCACGCCGATCCGACCGCGCACAAAGCCCACCGCTTGCCCGTAGAGGCTGTTCGCCTGCAGGTTTAGCGGCATCAGTTCGCGAAAGGCCGTCCACGTATCGCCGCCGCGCCGGAAGTAATAAGCGGAAGCACTGCCGCTGCTGATATCCGGTGCACCCACGGCAAGGCCGTTGCGCGCAAAGGGATTACCGCGGCCCAAAGCGACGCTGTAGCCAAACTGGCCGTTCTCGGTTGGATTGGGAGCCGTCAACTTCTGCGAGAATTGATAAGCCCCACCAACGAAACTGAAAATATAAACGGCACCGGCATTGGGTGCGCCTTCCAGATCGGCACTGTTGGCCGCAACGGCGAGCGTATTTCCATCTTCCGAAACGTCAATCCGCCAGCCAAACTGGTCACCGGCCACTCCATCGGGTGCGACCAGGCCTACGCCAAGCTGGCCACCCGTGTTTGCATCGAACACAAAGACCGCACCCTGACCACCATTTGCCCCGCGCGCAGCCGCAAATGCCCGATTGCTGTAAATAGCAACGGCACTGCCAAACAGATCGCCCGCAGCGGAGGCCGGATTGGTCGGCTGCAGACGCGTTGGCGTTGCGCCAGCCGTGGCGTCCGCGACGTAAGCCGCGCCGGTGTCACCATCCTTGTTCGGCGCACCCACGATGACGCGGCCCGCGAGATTGTTTGGATCAAATGGATCGCCCCAAACGTCTACGCTGCTGCCAAAGTTGTCGCCAGCCACCGGATCGGCTGTGAGCTTGTTGACTTGCTCCCACGGCGTGGCGCCGAGCCGGTTGAAGAGATAGGCGGCGCCGGCATTTTGCCCCGGCGCACCCACAACGGCAAAATTGCGGCTCAACTCTACCGAGCGACCAAACAGGTCACCCGCCGCGGTGTCCGCGCCTTGCAGATTGGCTGTCTGCGCCCAATCGCGCCCGTTGCCCTGCAGTTCCCAAACGTAAGCCGTGCCGGCTGCGGCCCCACCGCTGGAGCCGACGAGCGCATAATCCCGCCCGCCAGAGCGCTCCATGGCTAATGCGTAGCCAAACTGTTCGTTTGCTGTAAGGTTGGGCGCGGTCATCCGAAACTGCACGCGCGTGTAGGGCGGCGGCTGCGTCTCCTGGGCGTAGACCGTCTGCACATAGCGACCGGCCCACAGCACGCCAACGGCGGCGGCGAGCAGCAGCCCCAGCGCCGCCCACCCCCTCGGTGAGCGCCATCTACTCCATCTGTTGTCCTGTTTGTTGCCCTGTGGTTCCGTCAAGTTTGCTTCGATGTGATTCATAAGTTCCTGCTCCACCAGAATTGGATTTGGCCCTTGCTGTGTTCTCTGTGTAACGGACGCAACGGTTCCCAACCGCGACAAATAAACGAGGGGGTACTCTGCTTTTGTCGCTTACCGGGATGCCGCCTATTATGCGCATAGGATGCTAGATAACCAAATTTCTAAGGCACTGAAAATCGGCTGTCGCTCTCGGATTGAGCCAACGTACCGGCGAGTCAACCGATTTGTGCCATAGCCTGTGCACTGGTCTATCAGTGAATTTCTGCTTGGCCCAAACGCCATCGAGCTTCTCCCACTCAGCGGCATCGGGGCAGCACGACAATTGTAGCAGACGATTGGCCCGTCATCTATTACAACTTCCCAACAAATTCTGTAGCACTCTTTATTCGAAAGGAAACGTTTATGGCAGGCTATCTTTTGCTCGAAGGGGGCCGCGAATTTGGCGGCGACATGGAAGCGCCGGATCGACGCGCTTTGGACTTGGCAGGCGGGCCCAACGCACGCGTGGACATCATCCCCACGGCGGCGGCCGTCGACAACAACCACGAGCGCGCGGGCAACAACGGGCGGCGCTGGTTTGCCTCGCTGGGCGCGACAAACGTTCACGTGCAGCCCATCGTAGACCGCGCCTCGGCGGGCGATGTGGCCGTGGCGGATTGGCTGCTTAAGTCGCGGCTCATCTACCTGCTGGGCGGTGATCCCAGCTATTTGGCCAAAGCGCTGCGCGAGAGCGGCAGCCTGCGCGCCATGCTCGCGGCCTACCGCGCGGGCGCCGTGCTGGGCGGCAGCAGCGCGGGGGCCATGGTGCTGGGCAGCCACTTTTTTGATCCACACAGCGGGCGCGTGGTCGAGGGCTTTGGCCTGCTGCCCAACCTCTGCGTGATTCCCCACCACAACCGCGCCGGCGACTGGCTGGCGCGCATCCGGCGCGACGCACCCGACATAACGGTGCTCGGCATCGACGAGCGCACGGGCGTGATCAACGACGGCGAGGCCGGGGCGTGGCGCGTCTATGGCGCGGGCGGGGCGACGCTGTACGATCCCAATTCGTCCACGGCAAACGACGCTGTCGTCTTCGAGAGCGGCTCCACCTTCAGGCTCTAGTCGGCGGCAAACGGCTAAGTTCCCTCTAAAAATACATCAAATGATGCAGCAGCAGCGACGCAGCCGTCGCTGTTGCTTTTTGTGTTTCTGGTAAAGAATATTTGTTTGTGAGCGATGATCAGAATTTGCAGGTTGGCCTCAACCAACGCGGAGGCGCGGAGGCGTTGTGTGTTTGGTTCATGGCAACTGTTCAGCCCTCACCCCCAACCCCTCTCCCATCCTGGGAGAGGGGAGCCGTTCTCTTCATCGTCATCCGGAGATTTTGGGCAAGGGAAAGAAAAAATCACCGTTACGAGAGTCGGCCTCTTTTCATTCACCATTAGCAATTCACCATTTACCATTAGCAATTCTCTTACCCAACATACAAAAACCTCGTTTGCTTAAATACCAATTCTCACCAGAAAGGCCGCTCCATGCTCCGCCACCCACCGCTGCCCCAACGCCTTCATATTTTGCGGAGAGAAAAACAGCGGAGGAGGAAGCAGCATCTTTGGCTCGCCGCGGCGGGGTTGTGCATACTCCTGCTTAGCTTGATCGATCTAGGCTTTGTTAACCGCTCCCCGAGCTCCTCCTCCGCTGCGACCGCCCGCGCCCAAAGCGCCGACCTCGTGCTCACGGGCGTCATCGATGGGCCGCTGCCGCAGGGTCGGCCCAAAGCGGTGGAGCTTTACGCCATCCACGACATCGCGGACTTGAGCCGCTATGGCTTTGGTGTTGCCAACAACGGCGATCCTGCGAGTACGCAGGATTACGTTTTTCCCGCCGTTGCCGTCGCCGCGGGCTCGCACCTTTACGTTTCGCTCGATGCCGACGCCTTTGCGCAGTTTTTTGGCTTCCCGCCGACCTTTACCTACATCGCCATGAACATCAACGGCGATGACGTCGTGCAGCTCTTCCGCGACGGCGCGGTGATCGACCGCTACGGCGAGCTCGGCGTCGACGGCACGGGGCAGCCCTGGGCGTACCAGGATGGCTGGGCCTACCGCCGCGCCGACACCGGCCCCGACGGCGCCGCGTTCACGCTCGACCACTGGACGGTTAGCGGCTCCAACGCGCTCGATGGCGAAGCGACCAACGCCGGGGCCAGCGTGCCCTTTCCGGCACAAAGCTACTCCTTTCAGCAGCCAGCCAGCAGCACGCTGATCGTCGAAAAGCAGGTGGTTCAAGCCGGGGGCTCGCAGAATTCGCCCACCGGCTTTTTGTTTGACTTTGCTCTATCGGGGGCCACTGCGCAAAGCTTTGCACTGCAGGCCGGTGAGCGCACCACCCTCGTCCTCGACCCCGGCAACTACGCGCTCGGCGAAAACGTCAACGACCCCCTCGTGCCCGGCGCGGCTGCGCGCTGGTCGCCCCTCGGCGCCACCTGCGATGGTGGACAGTCACCGAATGCGCTGACGCTTGCCGGCGGCGAAACGGTGACCTGCACCTTTGTCAACGAATACAATTTTCAGCGGCTGCGCCTCACCAGCGAGTGCCCGTCCGGCCTCTTTCGCGTGCGCAACGACAACAGCTACCCGGTCAACTACACGTGGGACATTGCGGGCGGCGGTGTAGACAGCGGTGCAGGCGGCAGCGGCACGGCCCAGCCCGGCGACAACGCCGCCGCCTTTGACACCGGTCGACTGGTGGCGACGGCGCGGCTCTTTGTGGCGGGCACGCAGAACGACGTCAAGGCCACGCGCAAAAATTGCAACGCGCTTACGGTGATTAAGCGCGCCACGCCCGCCGACGGCACGGATTTCCCGTTCAGCACCGAGAGCACGCCCCTGCGCGCCAGCGAAAACAACCCGCTTCCCGCCGCCTTCACGCTGGACGACGCGAGCGGCCTCACCAACGCCAGCCAGCCGGGGGACGACGGCGACGGCTTTGGCCGCGAGCGCAGATTTGGCGCGCTCTTTGGCGGAACCTACACGGTCACCGAGTCGCCGCCCTCCGGCTGGGCCGTGGAGAGCATCAGCTGCGAGGGCGCGGCGGCGCAGGTCGAGGGCGCGCGCTTTCGCGTCACGCTGGACAACAGCCAGGCGGCCACTTGCACGGTCGTCAATCGGCAGCAGCCGAGTACGCTGATCGTGCGCAAGCAGCTCACGATCGCCGCCGATTCCGCCGCCCCGCCCGCCGCCTTGGGCTTTGCCTTCACGCTGACGGACGACGCAACCGTCGCCGAAACGTTTGTGCTGGGGGCCGACGCGTCGCAAACGTTTACGCTGCCGCCGGGCACGTACCGCCTTGCCGAAACGATTGTCGACGCCGCTGGGCCACGCGTCTCGCAGAGCAGCGCCACCTGCGACAACGAAAGCCCCGTCGACAGCGTCGGCCTGCGCGCTGGCGCGACGGTGACCTGCACCTTTGCGAACGAGTATGACTTTCAACCCCTCGTTCCCGCGGCGCAGTGCCCCAGCGGCGCGTTCGACGTGCTGAATCCCAATGCGTATCCGGTCACGTTTGCCTGGCGCATCGAGGGTGATTCGGCCACCCAGTCGGCCACCCAATCCGCCACGGCCCAGCCCGGCCCCAACCCGGCCCTGCTGGCCAGCGGCCAGCCAACGGGTACGCGCCAGCTTCTGCTCGACAGAGCCGTTTCTGCCAGCGCCGCCCCGCGCGCCGACTGCAGCCGCTTGACCATCATCAAGGCCGCACGGCCCGCCGACGGCACGGACTTTACCTTCAGCGGCAGCGGCCCGCTCGGCCCCTTCATGTTGGACGACGGTGATGACGGTGATGTGGATGACGGTGATGTGGATGACGGTGATGTGGATGACGGTGATGTGGATGACGGTGATGTGGATGACGGTGATGTGGATGACGGCGATGATTTTGCGGACCGCCTCACCTTCAAGAATCTGGAGCCGGGCGACTACGCCATTGCGGAGACGCTGCCCGGCGGCTGGGCGCTGACCGACGTTCAGTGCAGCGATAGCCGAGGGCAAGCGCAGCCGGACGGCGTTGCCCTGGCGCTGGGCTTTAACGACAGCGCCACCTGCACCTTTCGCAACGTGCAGCGCGGCACGCTCATCCTCGAAAAGCAGACGTCGACCAACGGTGACCCCACCCGATTCACCTTCAGCGGCGACGGGCTGGACGGCGCGCCAACGCTGGTCGACAACGGCGAACTCATCGTCGACAATTTGCCGCCCGCGGCTTACACAATCAGCGAAGCCGACCCTGCACCGGGCTACTTTCTCACGGAGATCGCCTGCGACGATGGCGCCAGCGCCACCCCCAGCGCCGTCGACGTAGCCGCCCGCACGGCCACCTTCCAGATCGACCCCGGCGAGACGGTGCGCTGCGTCTTTACCAACAGCGAGCGCGGCGAAATCAACGTCATTAAATCCGCCAGCCCTTCGGTCGCCGCGCCGGGCGACTTGGTCACGTACACGTATCGCCTCATCAACGGCAGCGGCGTTCCGCTGAGCAACCTGCGCGCGGTGGACGACCGCCTGGGCAACGTGCCGCTGCCCGTCACGTCGCTCAACGCGGGCGCATCCGTCACCGGCACGCTGAGCGCCCGCATCAGCGAAGCCGACCTGCCCGGCCCCCTCACCAACACTGTCTTCGTCAGCGCTACCTCGCCCACCGCCGAACTCAGCGCGCGGGACGACGCCGCGGTCACGCTGGTCAGCAGCCCAGGCCTCGCCGTCAGCAAGCAGGCCGTGGAGACGGTCGACGTGGGCGACAGCGTGCGCTACACCTACCGCTTTACCAACACGGGCAACGTCACGCTACGCGAAATTGCGGCGGTCGATGATCTGCTTGGCCCGCTGCCCGCCGTGGGCGCGACGCTTGCACCCGGCGAAAGCGTCGAGCTGGTGCTAAATTACGCCACGAGCGAGGCCGACCTGCCCGGCCCCCTCACCAACACCGTCCTGGTCACGGGCACGCCGTTCGTGGGCGAAGCGGTAACGGCGGCGGCCACGGCGACGGTCGCGCTGAATGCAAGCCCGGCGCTGGTTGTGGAGAAAACCGCCAGCGCCGCCAGCGCTCGCATCGGCGAGCGGGTGGACTACGTTTATCGCCTCACCAACGGCGGCAACGTCACCCTGCGCGACGTTGCGGCGCGCGACGATGTGCTGGGCCCGGTCGCGCTCTCGACGGAAACGCTCACGCCGGGCCAAAGCGCCGAGGGCGTGCTGTCGCTGCTGGTCGATGAAGCGCTGCTGCCGGGGCCGATTACCAACACCGTCGTGGTCACGGGGACGCCGCCGGTGGGCGAAGTCGTTACGGACACGGCCTTTGCTTTGGTGGACGTACTCTTTGCACCGGGAATCGCCATCACCAAAATAGCCAGCGCGCCGCTGGTCAACGCGGGTGAAACGGTGACCTACACCTACCTGGTGCAAAACACGGGCGACGTCACGCTCGCCAGCGTCGAGGCCGTGGACGATCCGCTGGGCACGGTTCCGCTGAGCCAAACGCTGCTGCGGCCGGGCGGCCTCACCACGGGCACGCTCTCCCTCACCGTCGACGAGGCGCAGCGCGGCAGCGTTATCACCAACACCGTTATCGTCACCGGCAGGCCACCGGTTGGGCCGGAGATAACGGCGCGGGATGGAGCGGAAGTCGCCGTGCGCGACGTGGGGCTGGCGCTGCGCAAGACGGTGGGCGTGGCGGGCACGGCCCCGGCGGGCAAGCCACAGACAAGCCCCTGCGCCGCCAGCAGCGCCGCCAGCAGCGCCGTCGACGTGCAGCCGGGCACGGCGGTGGCCTACTGCTACACCGTTGAAAACACAGGCGCATTTACGCTCACCGTGCACTCGCTCATCGACGACCAGCTGGGCGAGCTGCTGCGCGAAATCGACTACCCACTCGCCCCCGGCGCCCGCGTCTCGACCGTCGATCTGGGGCTGACGATCACCGCTACGCTGGACGTGACCACCACCAACGTCGCCACCTGGACGGCGCTGGTGGACGAGCCATCGTTAATGGACGGGGCGACGCTTGGGCAGGATTTATCTGTTCAGGCAGTCGCCGAGGCCACGGTCTTTGTTTCCGCCGATGGCGAAATCAACCGGCTCCCCACGGCCCTGGCCGAGACCGGGGAGCCCCGCGCGCCGTGGGTCGGTGATCGTCGCCTCTACCTACCGCTGGTCGCGCAGTAGCGGCGCGGCGGCCGCCCGGCCAGTGGGGCAACGTTTTGCTCGGCACGCCGGGTGGCGATGATCGCCGACCCAGCCAGCCCATAGTATGGCGGTCGGGGATTGAGCGCCGCATGAAAAGCAGGTGCGCTTTCCGTTATTGAAACACCGCTTCTATTCGGCTTGTCTCAGGCAACATAGTCGGCTGCCACCGGCGTAGCCGAGCGCTTGGTGGCTATCCCTTTCTTTTGGAAAGAGTTGCACTGCTCATTCTTGTGCGATATAGTAAGGTAGAGATAGAAACGATATAGACCGGCCTAGCTAAAGACATAGTTGCTTGCGTAGCGAAGCTGTACAGCAACCATGTTTCGTCTCTTCAAATTGGACAGTCTCAAATTGAACACCCTTTTCTCCATCCTCCATACCTTTCGCCGCCTCTTCCTCGATCCCCCCCCTTCCGTCACCGCGCCGGATCAGCGTCGCCACGCCCGCTTCATCGCGGCAATGATGCTGTTTGTCTTCATATTTGGGTTTGTGGTGGAGTTCGTGCTAGAGCCGTTCTTTGGGGGTGAGGTGATCAACTCTAGTTTCTATGATCCCAATACTATAACTACCTCCAGCTTTATCACCATAGGGTTTGCCGCCCTTGCATATTTACTTGCTCGAACTCGCTATTTTCGGCTAGGTGCTTTGCTTTTTATATTCGCCTTCAGCGCAATCATCTTCTGGCTGCAGATTAGCAGACCTGGTCTTGATAGTTTTTTCCTGCTTCCTTATCTGTTGGTTCCCGTGATGATTCTTAGTATCTTTGGCGGTTTGCGAATTACGACTCTTTTTACTGTTGGCAATTTGGTGATATTGTTCGTGGTTCTAAATTCGCTTAATCCACAGTATCCTCAGCTAAGTGTAAACGGAAACGTTATTCAGTTTTACATCTTTCTCGCTATAATTCTTATCATTTCTGTGGAGCACCGTGACACCTTAGAACGCGATCGACGCCGAACGTTAGTTGAAAGCGAAGAACGCTATAAAACATTATCTGAAACCGTATTTGAGGGGATCGCACTCGTTCGCAACGGCCAAATTATTAGCGTGAATCCAGGATTCCCGCGCATCTTTGGTTATGACGACAACCAAGTTGAAAAAAAATCCCTCTTACTTTTTATGCCGGATCTCAATTTGTCTTCTCCTGATGTAAACACAGATGCATACCTTGGAGAGACGCCGTTTGTGGAAACAACAGGGTTACGGCGAAATGGTGATTATATTGAACTTGAAGTTATCATCAATGAGCATTCTCAAGACAGCGAGCGACTTCACATGCTCGCCGTGCGAGACGTAACGGAGCGCAACCGCATACAGGAAGCGCTGCTGCGCGCACAGCGCCTGGACAGCATCGGCGTCATGGCGGGCGGGATTGCACATGATTTCAACAACATGCTCGCGGCCATCTCTGCACAGGTCTCTCTTGCACAGTCAAAATTGCCCCGTGATAATGGACTACATATCCACATGGAGAAAGCGATTGAATCGGTGCGGAGCGCATCCGACCTTGCGCGGCAGCTGCTTGTTTACGCGGGCAAGGGCGAGTTTGAAAAGCAAACGCTAGACCTTAATCAGATTGTGGAGCACACGCTCTCTTTGGTAAAAGATTCGCTGCCGCCGCACGTCCGCTTGAGCTTTCACAAAGCTGATTCGCCGCTGACAATTATGGCGGACAGCAGCCAGATTCAGCAGGTGATTTTGAATCTCGTCGTCAACGCGGGCCAGGCTATGCAGTCAGCGGGGGAGGTAACGGTTTCCACCTCTCAAACTGTGCTGAACGACCCGCTTGACATTGCGCGCTTTATTAGTCGCCGGCAGCCGACGCCGGGCCGGTATGCCTCGCTAATCGTGCGCGACACGGGCGAAGGCATCAGCCCAGCAGTGCGCGATCACATCTTTGATCCCTTCTTTACAACCAAAAAATCGGGAACCGGTCTAGGCCTAGCGGCCACGCTGGGCGTTGTGCAAGCCCACGAAGGGGCAATTGCCCTGCAAAGTGAGGAAGGAAAGGGGACGGAGTTTGAGGTCATCTTCCCACTGGAGGATATTCAGATTTTAGAAACCAAGCAGGAGTTATTCGCCTCGACGCCCCAAATCGACAAAGAGATGCCGGTCGTGCTCGTGATTGATGATGAAGAAGTTGTGCGCGAGTCCATCGTAGAGATTTTAGAGCTCTTTGATTACCGGGTACTTGCCGCGCGGGAAGGGGATGAGGGCGTGGAATGCTATCGTCAACACCGGGGAGAAGTTGATTTGACGATTCTGGACATGAACATGCCGGGCATGGACGGCGAGGAGACGCTGAATGTTTTGCAGTCCATCGACGCCAATCTCAAAGTACTGATGTCCACGGGCTACAATGGTGAGCAAACGTTGGGCCATTTATTTCGCGAGGGAACGGTTGGCCTGCTGCAAAAGCCGTATGATCTGGACACACTAGTCGATACGGTGCGGCAAATGCTAAACGGTTCCTTATCCCGGTGAATTCGTCCGTGCCGCGAAGCTGTACAACTAGCTAGACAACAAAACCACGCTGATGCTAAAGAGCACAGAGGGAGCGCGTAGAAATCTAGATTTCTACGCGCTCCCTCTGTGCTCGAACAGGTTGACCATCTTGACGCGCTATTCCCCAATCTTCACCCCCGTCTGCGCCGCCAGTTCTTCCAGAAGTTGACGCTGCTCCACGAAAATTTGCCAGATGTGCTGCGGCTCCGGCACGTCAAGCTGATCCAGCAGCTGACGCGCTTGTCGTTCGCGCGCTAAAATTTGGTAGAAGCAGTACGCTACCGCACCCGAGCGCACCAAAATCTCCTGGGCTTCGTGCAGACAATCTGGCTCATGCGCCCGTGAACGCAACTCGGCAAATCGGTCGCGCTCGTCGTAGTTGGCCGTGGAACCGTAGAGCAGCAGTAGATTGTTGCGCCCCTGCAGCCAATCGGGATTGGCGGGCACTTGAAACGCATCTTCCAGGTCATCGTAAATCTGGATGTTTTCCCCAAAGAGCACGCCAATTCCATAAATAGTTCGCGCTTTGTCCTGGCTCACCCCGGCGAGCAGCGCGCCAATCATCAGCGCAGTTCCATAAAACGGCGTACTTTTTGCACGAATCACGCGCCAATAATTCTCCTCACCCGTTAAATTCTGCACGTCCAACTCTTGACCGACAGCCGTGTCCAGTGCCATTTGGTTCAAAGCCAGCAGAGCGGCGCGGCGCCGTTCTGCTGATACATCACACTGCTCGATAAGTTTGATCGATGCCGCTTGCAACGCCAGTGCGAGGTTGGCCGACCGTCCGCTGCCCATGGTGATGTGCCTGCCCGTGGGATCATCGTCGAGTATGTCATCGACCAAAATAATGCTTTTTTGGAGACACAAAATACTCGCCATAGCAGGTAGAACGCTTGTGTGGTTACCTTGAAATGAGAGATTGGCAAGCTCAATAAGTTTCCAATCTCGCGAAGAATTAGACTCATCGAACACGCTGAAAATTTCAGGCCAAGGCATATTCACAAAAAGACGCTGAATTTCCAAGTATACTGGGCTCATTAGCTTAATTTATTTTTCTCTATTAAAAATGCGTATGGGAGTAAAATCCCATACGCATTCAAAACTAGCATCAATGTTTGTCACCACTGGTGCTAAATTAAGGCCGCTACATGCGGCGGTTAAACACAGAAAAAGCACTACATGTAGAATCAGTGGCGGTTCTTAACGCAAAGTTTCCAGAAGGCTCCTCAACAAACCTATATGTAACATGTTGTTTTGCAGAACTGCTGCAACAGGTTACCGACTAGCACCATTGATTTGTAGGAACTACGTAATCTAACACCAACCCCAACGATTGATCGTTTTCCGCAGTCGCTTGTGCATCGAGCGTAGCTCCACCGCATTCACCCGCTCCACCATCTGCTGCAATTTCGCAACCGTCTCGTTCTTCTCTTCACTCTTGAGCAGGGTGCTGAACTGGTTAATGTTCATCGTCTGGTTATTTTGCATGGGAGTCTCCTTGTGGGGCAATGATATACGCAAAATTACGTATATGGCCCCGTAAACTTATCATACTTTTGAGTGAGTTAATCAACGCCGAAGGTATTGGATCACGACGATTGTCTTGCGTAAGGTAATTGTTTAACTTATACGTAGGAATTTGGTCTGCAAAGTGCAGATTCAACTTTTCGCTGGCTCCAATACAGAACCCCTTACCCACTTTGACAGCCTCCTGCAAGACCGGTACAATGCAGACCAACTTTCACCTTTGTCCCGCCCAATAACTCCATATTTGTTCACGCTGGCTGCTTCCCAACCAGCCGGGCTGCGCGTCAGCTCCCTCAATTGCGCGCGGCGGTCAATTCGCAACCCTTTAAGTTTTTCTATTCGCATCCACTCTAGGAGACGCTTATGACGACTATTTCACTTACCGTCAACGGCCAGTCCGTCACGCGTGACGTCGAGCCGCGCCTGCTGCTGGTCGACTTTGTGCGCAACGTGCTCGGCCTCACCGGCACCAACATCGCGTGCGACACCAGCCAGTGCGGCTCGTGCACCATCCACATGGACGACCTGGCCGTCAAGTCCTGCACCGTGCTCGCCGTGCAGGCCGACGGCTCGACCGTGACCACCATCGAAGGCTTAGCCAACGGCGCGCTGCACCCCATGCAGCAGGCCTTTTGGGATCAGCACGGCCTGCAGTGCGGCTACTGCACCCCCGGCATGATCATGTCCGCGGCCAAGCTCGTCGAGAACAACCCCAACATCAGCGAAGCCGAAATTCGCCACGGGCTGGAAGGCAACATGTGTCGCTGCACGGGCTATCACAACATTGTGGCGGCGGTGGCGCAGGCGGCGAAGGCATAGTAGTGCGTAGTGCTTATTGCTTATTGCTGTCTGGTTGACTTTCTTGGTTCGATGGAGTAACCCTATCTCGTTGTCGACGAAGCAATAAGAAATACGCAATAAGCAATACAACCCCCATTTCGTTAGTATCTACCCTTAAGGGAGACTACCACCCATGACTCAACTCGTCGGAACATCCGTGAAGCGCGTCGAAGACCCACGCTTTATTCAGGGCAAGGGGCGCTACGTCGCCAATATCGATTTGCCCAACATGGCGTATATTTCGGTGCTGCGCAGCCCCTACGCGCACGCGCGCATTAAAAGCATCGACACCTCCGCCGCCGAGGCGATGGAGGGCGTGATCAAAGTCTACACCGGAGCGGATTTGGATGCGGGCGGCGTGGGGCCACTGCCCTGTGGCTGGCTCGTGCCGGACATCAAGGTGCCCGAACGCAAGGTGCTGGTGACGGACAAGGTGCGCCACGTGGGGGACAGCGTGGCCGCGGTGGTGGCGGAATCGCCCTATATTGCCGAGGATGCGCTAGAGGCGATTCGCGTGAATTATGAGCCGCTGCCCGCCGTTGTGGGGGCCAAGGCGACGACCGAGAACGAGACGCTGATCCACGAAGAAATCGACGGCAACACGAGCTACACCTGGGCGCTCGGCGATCAAGAGGCGATGGAGCAGGGCTTTGCCGAGGCCGATCACGTTGTCGAACTCAACGGGCTGATCAACCAGCGCTTGATTCCCAACGCCATGGAGCCGCGCGCCGCCGTTGCCCAGTGGGACGACTCGCGCGAAGAGATGACGCTCTGGACGACGAGCCAAAATCCCCACCCGATTCGGCTGCTGCTCTCGGCCTTTACGCTGGGCATTCCGGAGCACAAGCTGCGCGTGATTTCGCCGGACGTGGGCGGCGGCTTTGGCAGCAAGATTTTCCACTACCCCGAAGAGGTCATCACCCCCTTTATCTCGCGCGACATCAAGCGCCCGGTCAAGTGGGTGGCCACACGCTCGGAGTCCTTTATCACCGATTCGCAGGGGCGCGACCACGTCACCGACGCGCGCATGGCCGTCAAGAGCGACGGCACAATCACCGGCATTCACGTTCAAACGTGGGCCGACCAGGGCGCCTATCTCTCGACCTTTGCGCCGCTGATTCCCACCGCCTTTTACATCTGCCTGCTCTCCGGCCTGTACAAAGTGCCGGGCATCTACGGCGAAATGTGGGGCACGCTGACCAACACCGTGCCCGTCGACGCCTATCGGGGCGCCGGTCGCCCGGAGGCAGCTTACGTGATCGAGCGGCTGGCCGATTTGGCCGCGCGCGAAGTGGGAATGGACCCGATTGAGTTCCGGCGCAAAAATTTCATTGCCGAAGAGGAATTTCCCTACCAAACGCCGCTCGCCATGTCCTACGATTCGGGCAACTATCAGGGGCTCTTTGACAAACTCGAGGAAACATCGGGCTACCAGCAGCTCCGCCAGCAGCAGCAGGCCGCGCGCGACGAGGGTCGCCTGGTCGGCATCGGGATTGCAGGCTGCATCGAGGCGTCGGGTCCCGCGCCGTCAAAGGTGGCGGGGGCGCTCGGTTCCGCGGTCGGCTTTTGGGAAAGCGCAAAGGTGCGCGTCCATCCCACCGGCAAGGTCTCGCTCTTTACCGGCTCGCACTCGCACGGGCAGGGTCACGAAACGGCCTTTGCACAGATTGTGGCCGACCAGCTTGGCGTGCCGATGGAGGATGTCGACATTATCCACGGCGATACGGGCGAGATTCCCTTTGGCATGGGCTCCTATGGTTCGCGCTCGGCTTCGGTCGGCGGCTCGGCCATTGTCAAGGGGGCGGAGAAGGTGCGCAAGAAGATGATCAAAATTGCGGCGCACCAGTTAGAGGCCGCGGAAGAGGATATGGTCTACGACCAGTCGTCGGGCACGGTGCATGTGAAAGGCTCGCCCGATCAGGCGATGGCCTTTGGCGAGATTTCCTTCGCCGCCTACACCGCCCACAACATCCCGGAGGACATCGAGCCGGGTCTCGAAGAAACCTCGTTCTACGATCCCTCCAACTTCACCTTCCCCAACAGCGCCCACCTGGCGCAGGTCGAAATCAGCCGCGACACGGGCGAGGTGAAGCTAACGAAGTACGTGTCGGTGGACGACGTGGGCAACGTGATCAACCCGATGCTCGTCGAGGGGCAGATTCAGGGCGGCATTGCGCAGGGCGTGGGTCAAGCGCTGTGGGAAAACGCCGTCTACGATTCGGGTGGCCAGCTCACCACCGGCTCGTTTATGGACTATGCCATGCCGCGCGCCGACGGCTTCCCGGCCATGGAGATCAGCCGCACCGAAACGCCGTCGCCCGCCAACCCGCTTGGCGTCAAGGGCGCGGGCGAAATGGGCACGATCACGTCGACGGTGACGGTTGCCAACGCCGTGATGGACGCGCTGGCTCCGCTCGGCGTGCGCCACCTGGAGCTGCCGCTCACGGCGGAAAAGCTTTGGCGCGCGATTAACAAGGGGCAGACGAACGGGACGAATGGCCATGCGAATGGCTCGACCGGTATGACGGAGAAGGAACAGCATTTTAGCGGCGAATAGAAAGAAAAAGATTGAAGATTAAAGATTGAGTACCACACCAACGCAGGTATACCCGAAAAGGTTGGGTACTCAATCTTCAATCTTGAGTCTTTCCACTCTGGAGAAAACTATGTACCCACCTAAATTTGATTATTACAGAGCGTCTTCGCTCGACGAAGCTTTCTCGTTGATGAGCGAGCACAGCGGCGCGAAATTCCTGGCGGGCGGCCACAGCTTAATTCCCGCGATGAAGCTGCGCCTCTCCGACCCCGGCACGCTGATCGACATCGGTCGGCTGGAGGAATTGCGCGGCATTTCACGCGACAACGGAACGGCCCGCATCGGCGCGCTGACAACGCACGCGATGGTCGAGCATTCCAGCGACCTGCCCCACGCGCTGCCCGAAGCGGCGGGCTGGATCGCCGACCCGATGGTGCGCAACCGCGGCACGGTCGGCGGCAATATCGCCCACGCCGACCCAGCCTCGGACCTGCCGACGGTGCTCGTCGCGCTGGACGCCACGCTCCACCTGCGCAGCCCCAACGGCGAGCGCACGGTCAAAGTCGATGATTTCTTCCTCGACCTTTTTATGACCGACCTGCAAGACGGCGAGATTATTACGGCAGTCGACGTGCCGATGGACGGCGCTGGCTCTGCCTACGCGAAGCTCTTCAACCCGGCCTCGCGCTACGCCATTGTCGGCGTGGCGGCGAAGGTCAAAATGAAGAACGGCCAGTGCACCGACGCCCGCGTCGCCATCGGCGGCATAACGCCGACCGCGCGGCGCGCGCCGTCGGTCGAGCAGGCGCTCGTGGGCCAGGCGCTGGACGACGCGACGATTGACGGCGCCGCCGGTCGCATCGTCGACGACTTGGGCGACGAGGTCATGGGCGACATGCACGCGAGCGCGGAGTATCGAAGATCGGTGGCGCCGGCGTATGTGGCGGAGGCGGTGCGCAAGGCGATGGAGCGGGCGAGTTAGAAGAAGAAAGATTGAAGATGGAAGATTGGGTGGATTGGCTGATGGGGTCAATCTGCCCAATCTTTTTTGTGGGGCGTGGTATACTGTCGCGGAGTGAGCATTCTCAGATGCAAACGGGTCAAAGAGGAAGTAGCAAATTTACCGCTTGAGAGGTGTGCCGTGACGTGGAAAGAAATTGTCGAAAATCCGACGCTGCAAAACTTGCCCTACAAGATCGAGACAAATGCGCAGGGTCAGCTAATTATGACGCCGACGAAGATCAGACACGGAAGTTTCCAGAGCAAGATTGGTACTCTGCTCGATCGTCAACTAGAAGGCCACGGCGTAGTAGTTACGGAATGCGCCATCCAAACCAGTGCAGGCACCAAGGTCGCGGATGTAGCGTGGTTTTCTAACGAGCGTTGGTTAATTGTACAGGATGACTACGACGCCTCCATTGCACCAGAGATATGCGTGGAGGTGCTGTCGGACAGCAACACGCGGGCAGAGATGGAGACAAAGCGGAAGCTTTATTTTGAGCAAAAAGCGCGAGAGGTTTGGATTTGTGATAGAGAAGGTCAGATAAGCTTTTTTGATGCCGACGGTGAGATGGCGTCGTCGCGACTCGTACCAGATTTTCCAAAGCAGATTTCTGCACCATAACCATATGAATGACAAACAGCAGATGCTTGCACAGGGCAGAGCAGAATTTGAACGCTGGGATAAATTGCTGGGTAGCCTGGGCGAGGATGCCATCACGGCGCCCCGGCCGGACGACATGTCGATCAAAGAGACGATGGCGCACTTGATGGAATGGCAACAGCTTTCCGCAGCCCGACTCAAGGCCGGCCTCAACGATGAATCACTCGACCTTTCCAACTGGCTCGCCTATCTAGCCACCGAAGATCCCAACGAAGAGCCGGACGAGATCAACGCCGCGATTGACGAAAAGCACCGCGATCAGCCGTGGGCTGAGGTCAATCGGGCGTGGCGCGAAACCTTTCAGCGCATTCTGGCGCTGGGCGAGGCCCTTCCGGAAGACAAGCTCACGGACGCCGAGCGCTACCCCTGGCTCGAAGGCTACTCGCTCGCCGACGTGCTGAGCGGAACGCTCGGCCATCACAAAGAGCATTACGAGCCGCTGGCTGCCCAATTTGATCGCATGGCCGCGACCGACGTCGAATGAATGGTCGAAGCGACCGCTGCGCGAGCGGCGTCTCGTTTGCAAAACGCGCTCAAGCGCGTTGACAATTGCTTCGACTGCTTCGACGATTTACATTCGCTGGCCAACAGCACGCCCCAAGGCGACGCCGACAAATTGATTGAGGCTCGTGCCCTCGCGGCTTGCTGCGTCCACCAAATCACGGTGCAGGGATTTGGGAATGCGCACGAGGAACTTGCCGCTGAATTCTGATTCAGTCATCGGCTCTGGAATCGGAATGTCTCGCGCCAGCGCAACTTCTAGCCAGCTAACCAACGCATCCTGAATTAGCTGGCCCGCTTCCTCGAAGCTGTCGGCCTCCGTCATGCAGCCGGGCAGCTCTTTTACTTTGGCAAACCAGACAGGGTCGGCTGGGTCCGACGTATCGTGGATGACTTCGACTGTATAAGGTAGGTTCAGATAGTAATCTAAGTTTTTATTCATCGTTTTCATCGAGTAGCTTCAGCGCTTCTTTTACATAAACCGTCTTTACAAACGGTCGCTTATACGGCACAGTGATTACCTGCTCACCATGTACATAGACATAATGGCTCGACCCACCGCGCGGCTGTGTCCGCTCAAATCCCTGATCTTGCAGCACGCGATCTGAATCGTCGAAGCGGACATTTTTGAGATTTTGTCGAATTTTCTCTAGCCGCTTCTCTCGTTTAGACACGTCAAAATAGTATCTTATTTAGTATCACTTGTCAATCTCGCGGAGCCACCTCTCTTGTCCGATCACAACCACGCCCCCCACTCCATCGACGACCTCCAGCGCACGCTGGCCGACCAGCACTACGTCAGCGACCGCAGCCTCGCCACCGCGATCTTTCTCGCGCTGCGGCTGCAGCGACCGCTCTTTCTCGAAGGCGAGGCGGGCGTGGGCAAGACGGAGGTCGCCAAGGTGCTGGCCTCCATGCTGGGGCGCTCGCTGATTCGCCTGCAGTGCTACGAGGGGCTGGACGTGAGCACGGCCGTCTACGAGTGGAACTACACTGAGCAGATCATGCAGATTCGGCTGATGGAGGCGGCGGGCAGCGTCAGCGGCGAGCTGAACATGCAGACGGCGCGCGCGGAATTGTTTAGCCCGGACTTTTTGCTCAAGCGCCCGCTGCTGCAGGCCGTCGACTTTGAGGGCACGCCGCCGGTGCTGCTAATCGACGAGCTGGATCGCGCCGATGAGGAGTTCGAGGCCTTCCTGCTCGAAGTCCTCAGCGACTTCCAGATTTCCATCCCCGAAATCGGCACGATCCGCGCGCCGCAGCCGCCCATCGTGATCATCACCTCCAACCGCACGCGCGAAATCCACGACGCGCTCAAGCGCCGCTGCCTCTACCACTGGATCGACTACCCCGACTTTCAAAAGGAGTACGGCATCGTGCTCGCCAAAGTGCCGGGCGCGCCGGAGCAGCTCGCGCGGCAGGTCGTCTCCTTTGTGCAGGAGCTGCGCAACGAAGATTTGTACAAGCTGCCCGGCGTCGCCGAAACGCTGGATTGGCTCAACGCGCTGATCTCGCTGGACAAGCAGGAGTTGAGCGAGCAGATTGTCCACGATACGCTGGGGGCGCTGCTCAAGTACCGCGACGACATCCAGCACGTGCAGCAGGCGGGGGTCGAGGGAATGCTGAACCGGGCGAAGACGACTTGAAGAAAAGCAGGAAGCTCAACGCGGAGAGCGCAGAGGCGGAGGCGCGGAGAGCCGCGGAGGGGTGGTGAGGTTGTCATTTCGTAACTATTCAGGCTCCTGCCCAAATCTCTGTATGACTACGAAAAGAACGGCTCCCCTCTCCCAGGATGGGAGAGGGGTTGGGGGTGAGGGCTGAACAGTTACGTCATTTCGAGCCAAGAAAGAAATCTTTTCACGGCAGATGGGCCAGCGTCAAACTTATCAAACTTGAACGATTAATTTTAATGCAAATTTCTCGCATCCACTTCAGCAATTCCAAATTTAACTTACCAGAAGAATTTTTCGCCGCGGATTGCGCCGATTTGCGCAGAGTCAGAGACAAAAATCTGCGTAATCCGCGCAATCCGCGGCGAAACTCTCTTCAACTATGCAGCAAGCGGTCCAAATTTGGAATTCCTCGCATCACTTGAATTGACGGTCTCTCTTCTCTCCGCGGCCCTCCGCGCCTTCTCCGCGCTCTCCGCGTTAAATTTCTTATGCCCACAGGAAACCTTCTTCGCCACTGCGTTCTCTTCGCCCGCCTCCTGCGCGGCCTCGGCGTGGACGTGACGCCCACCCAGCTCGTCGACCTTGTGGACAGCCTGGCGCACGTCGACATCGGCAACAAGCGCGACTTCAAGTACAGCGCCCAGGCCGTGCTCGTCAACCGTCGCCAGCACCTGCCGCTCTTCGACGAGGCCTTCGAGCTCTTCTGGCAGGCGCGCAACGAGGACGATATCGAGGACCTGGACATGGGTCGGCTGCTCCAGCGGCGCGACAAGCCGAAGCCGGAGCCGCAACCCACCCAGAGCGGGCCGCCGCGCGAGGACAAAGAGAACGATTCGCTGGAGGAAGCGGAAACGGAGATCGAGCGCGTCTTCACCTACAGCAGCCAGGAAATTCTGCGCCAGAAGGACTTTGGCGAGCTGGACGACAGCGAACTCGCCCAGCTCCAGCGGCTGATGCAGCAGACGCCGTGGCGGCTCGACGAGCGCCGCACCCGCCGCCTCGCGCCCGACCGCAAGGGTAGCTACCTCGACCTGCGCCGCACGCTGCGCGACAACCTGCGCTACGGCGGCGAACCGCTGCGGCTGGCGCGGCGCGAGCGCAAACACAAGCGCCGCCCACTCGTCGTGATCTGCGATATCAGCGGCTCGATGGAGCGCTACTCGCGCGTGCTGCTCCAGTTTATCTACGCCATCAGCAGCGAGCTGGATCGCGTCGAGGCCTTTGTCTTTAGCACGCGGCTCACGCGCATTACGCGGCAGCTTGCCAGCCGCCACGTCGACCGGGCGCTGGACGACGCGTCGCGCGCAATCAACGACTGGGCGGGCGGCACGCGCATCGGCGAGGCGATTCGGACGTTCAATTTCGACTGGTCGCGCCGCGTGCTGGGTCAGGGCGCAGTCGTCCTCATCATCAGCGACGGCTGGGACCGCGGCGATATTGACCTGCTGGGCCGCGAGATGGACCGGCTTCACCGCTCCTGCCACCGGCTCATTTGGCTCAACCCGCTGCTGGGCAATGCGGAATATCAGCCGCTCGTCCGCGGCATCCAGGCCGCCCTGCCGCATGTGGACGATTTCTTGCCCGTCCACAATTTAGCGAGTTTGGAACAGTTGGCAACGCTCTTGGCGAAACGGCTCTGAATTGGGGTACGTCCAGCAAATTAACGCGAAGGTGCAAAGGCGCCAGGGGGTTGGTTCGTCAAATGTTAATTCTAGGTCAATGATTGGCTCCACTCGCAGATCGTCATTCTCAAGCCAATGTTCTCGACGAGACCGCCCTTTACGTCTTTGCGCCTTTGCGTTAAAATCTTCTCCACGCTTACTGCTTATCTTTCCGAGGCAAATCCCATGCAAGAAGTCCTCCCCGATATCCAGCGCTGGCAGTCCGAAGGCAAAGCCGTCGCCCTGGCCACCGTCGTCAAAGTCTACGGCTCCGCCCCGCGACCGCTGGGTGCGAAGCTGGCCGTCTCGCAATCCGGCGAGATGAGCGGCTCGGTCAGCGGCGGCTGCGTGGAGGGGGCCGTCGTCGAGGAGGCGCTGGATGCGCTGGCGACGGGTCGCGCTCGGCTCGTCGAGTACGGAATCGCGGACGAGTTGGCGATCAACGTCGGATTGGCCTGTGGCGGGAATATTGAAGTCTTTGTCGAGCCGCTAAATTGGTAATCGTGTCCGTAGTTGGAGGGCGCGCCCTCCAACTACGGACGAAACACGTCGCAAATCACCGCTTTGCTCACCCCACCCAGCCAGCTTCTCCTGCGCCACCTCGGCGAAATCGCCGAGGAGATTGCAATTTCCGCACAAAGCCATCCGCCGCGCGTGCTCATTGTCGGCTATCCGGCAGATGATTTTGTCGACTCGTTGGCCGACGCGTTTCCCACCGGACTGACGGCCTTTACGTGGAGCTACCCAGCACACCGCCACGCGCTGTCACAGGCCGCGTCGGTCGATCACCATTTCGGGGCCACCCTCCCTCCGCCGAGCGTTCCCTACGACGCCGCGCTAATTTTCCTGCCCCAAAGCCGCGACCTGCTGGAAATGACGCTGGCGATGGTGCGCCTGACGCTGCACGCAGGCGCCCTCGTCGCGCTGGCGGGGGAGAAGCGCGCGGGCATTGGCTCGGCCCGCAAGCCGCTGACGCGCGCCGTTGGCCCGCTGCTGCGCCAGCGGTCGGGCAACCACAGCGTGCTCCTGCTGGCGCGCGTGGAAGAAAGCCCGCAGCAAAGCGTGCCGCCCTTTGTGCTCGACGATTGGGCGTTGCGCTACAAGCTGCCGCCAAAGTTTGCCCAAGCCGCCGAGTCACCCACAGCCAAGCCAGCCCCCAGCGCTCCTGCCCCCGCTCCCGACGAAATCACGCCCGTTGAAATTACGACGCTGCCGGGCGTCTTCAGCCGCAAAAAGCTGGACGACGGCACGGCGCTGCTGCTTGATTACCTGCACGATCTGCCTGTTCCCACCGAGGCGCGCGTGCTTGACTTTGGCTGCGGTGCGGGCGTGATCGGCGCGGCGGTCAAGCGCTGGTGGACAAGCGCGCACGTCACGCTGGTGGATGCAAATGCGCTGGCGCTGGCGGCGACGCAGCGCACGCTGGCGGCCAACGATTTGGCTAGCGAAGATGTTCAGCTTTCGGCAGCCGATGTCTTTGCCTTCGAAGACGTTGCCAACGCACCCACCGAGGGCTACACACACATTCTCTCCAACCCCCCTTTTCACAGCGGCGTGCAAACGGACTATCACGCCGTGGAAGAGTTTCTGCGAGGTGCCGATCGCCACCTCGCGCGTGACGGGCAGTTGGTTCTTGTCGCCAACCGCTTTTTGCCCTATGGAACGCTGCTGGCCGAGCATATCGGCCCGCCCACCGTTGCCGTAGAAACAACCCGCTACTGCATCTACGCAAGCCGGATATCCTGATCGCGCAACCGTTGTCATCTGATTCTTGTGCCCACGCTGCTGGGCAACATCATTGGCGGAGCCACGCTTGCGGCGGCGGTAAAGCACGCGCAGGTGGTGGTGGGCAGCGAGGAGGAAAGTGACGAATAGCGGGCGGGATACGTTTAATCAAACGTTAACAATTACGGGCTTGACAAACGTTTTCACCTGTGAGATACTACGCCCAGCTAGGCAGGGGAACGGATGTTCCCGGTTGGATACGTAGCACCAGTATAGACGAGTCTGCCCAGCCTAAATCGCTATCCTATATATAAAGGAGGTGATGCTAATGGACTGTAGTACAAACAGCCGCCCGGTAGCGTCACCTTCGACGGAAGTTCTTTCCTAGGCCTTCCTCCGATAACAGCGCTACCGGGCGCACCCACCGAAGAGGCCCCTGCCGTCATGGCAGGGGCCTCTTCCTTTCTATTCAATTTTCTTTAGCGCATCAAACTCAGTTGGTCGGCGGCGCATCCAACACCGTGCCGGCAATCGGCCCCTTCATCGACCAGCGCTGCGCCGTCTCCCAATCGACATCGACAACCCAGTCGCGGGCCAGCAGCGCATCGATGTGGTTGGGGTGGGCCACATCCACAACGAGGAATGGGCCTTCGAGCGTGCCGTCCTCCAGCAAAATCCACACTTTGCGATTAATATCCCCCACGCGCAGCAGCGCCACGTGGCCCACGCATTCGGCGCAGGCATCGATACTGTTCTCCCGCGTGCGGTAGTTGATGACGCGGTCCATCACGCCTGGTGCATAGTACATGACCTTGCCGCTCACGGGCAGCGGCGTCGCATCGCTGTAGGAGGGGTTAAGTCCCTGGGCGTTGGTCTGCGTCGAAAGCGTAGGGGCCGCGGCGGGCTCGGCTGCGGCCGATCCGCTGGGGGCGGGTGCAACCGGCGCAACCGGTGCTGGCTCAGTCGGTGCTGGCTCAGTCGCAGTTGTTTCAACAGGCGGGGCGGAAGGGGGGAGCACTTCAACAGGTGGAGAAGCGTTCAGCTGTGCAGATTCTGGGGAGAGAAAATCCGGCTCGCTGGCAGCAGGTAGGTCGGCGTTGGTGGTTGGGGCGCTAAAGCTGAGGCTATCGGCAGCCACCACGTCCACGCAAACCAAGCTGGTACAGTGTGGGTCATCACCCTCTTCTCCACCATCGTCTTCGCTGCCGTCCGCTTTTTGCTGGGCGGCGGTGGCAAAGCTTAGCACAGCATCGAGCGTTACAACGTCCGCCACGGGGGCAACCATCACGGCTGCCGTCATCAATGTTCCAAATAGAACAGACATAGTACAGTCCTTTGCTAATCCGTATCTAACCCGCAGAGCTGATAGTTGGGTAAGGCTCTGCGAAAATTTCACGGCTGCCCGAAGGCAGAACGGCGCATTTTACGGAATTCGCTGGGAATGTCAAAAACGAGAAGGCGTCGTGATTCCTACATTTTACAAAAATCTGGCTCAATTCAGCAGATGTCGTCGTAAAAAACGTGTCAGAATTTCTTCTTTTTCTCCCACTTTGACCATTTTCTAAAAATCCAGAAGCAGAGTGGCTGCGACAAAAAAACCGCCGCTTTCCGTTGGAAAGCGGCGGCCTGGGCGCTTGATGGGACTCGAACCCACAACATCTTGAACCACAATCAAGTGCTCTACCATTGAGCTACAAGCGCCATATTCGATTATCACGCTGCAGCGCGTGGGCAACCGGAGCGAAAACGCTACCCCGGCTAAGCTGGGGGACAGGGATTCGAACCCCGATTGACGGTTCCAAAGACCGTAGTCCTGCCATTAGACGATCCCCCACCGGATTGCCAGCGATGTTGGCCGCATCTACCGCTTTGACAACATCACTTTGGCAAATCGGCTGGTGAAAGCCGAATGCCGAGGCCCAGACTTGAACTGGGGACACCAGCATTTTCAGTGCTGTGCTCTACCGACTGAGCTACCTCGGCAAGTATTGACGCTCGATTTGGCAGCGGATACCGCTGTATTTCGAGCAAAGGGCCGACCGGTTAGCCAGTCGGCCCTTGAGAGCGGGCGATGAGATTCGAACTCACGACCTTCTCCTTGGCAAGGAGATGCTCTACCACTGAGCTACGCCCGCATGTACTATTTGACCCCGCTACCTGCTTCAGCAAAGCCGCTGAATCTGGATTACCCACCAAGCGAGGAAGTGGACCCGGTCGGATTCGAACCGACGATCTTCTCCTTGCAAAGGAGACGCCTTCCCGCTAGGCCACGGGCCCCCGTGCTCGATACATCCTTCACCTACCGAGCCAAGCTGGCCAATCCAGTGCCGACGAGAGGACTCGAACCTCTACACCCTTGCGGGCAATAGATCCTAAGTCTATCGCGTCTACCAATTCCGCCACGTCGGCCAACGCACAATCAGTATAGCGCACTGAGCCGCATTGCGCAAATTTTTGTCACCCAAAATCATGGTGATCTTGCGCCCACCTACATGATGCATTCAACTTGATCCAACAACTTGGGTCAAAGTCAAGCGGTGGACGGGGATCATACCCCCGATTCTGTGAATTGGCAGCGCCGTTAAGCGTCACCAACCTGCCGTCATCTGTCTCAGCGGCGGTCGTCAAACGCACCGCCGCGTGGCGATTTGTGGTCTGCCGGGCGTTACCCGGCCTCGCCCGCCTCGCTGCGACGAGATTTCGCACGGCAGCTTCTCCTTTCGGAAAAGCAGCCAGCCAAACCCACTCGCCTTGCTCCCCGCTGCACGCTCGCCTAGCCGAACACATCTCTGCATTCGCTGGTGGGCTCTTACCCCACCCTTTCACCCCTTACCCTGTTCTGGTTTACCTACCGCAAGCTAGCGCTTGGGACGCAAACGTCCAACACGGCGGGTCTGCTCTCTGTTGCGGTTGTAGTTCGCCACCCGTTACCAGATGACGACCCTCACTTGCGGTTTCGTGAGGCAACGCTCCCGACACAACCATCGCCGAAGCCATGGCCACGCCGGGCGGGAGTCGGGAAGTTCCTCTACTTGCGGCCAATTTGCCAAAGCAAATTCACCGCGAGCAGCGACGGCTACCCCCGTCCACCTTCTATGTCTGTTAATGAACTCATCGCGTAAAACGAACTCGAATTATAAGACAAAACACAATTGCAATCAAGTTTTGCGGTGTTGGTACAGCAATTCCAAATTTAACTTACCAGACGAACTTTTCGCCGCGGATTGCGCAGATTTGCGCGGAGTCAGAGACAAAAATCCGCGTAATCCGCACAATCCGTAGCGAAACTCTCTTCAACTAGTACACTGTCATTGAAGTTTTGATGGGTTAGGGTAAAAGCGGTTGAAGGTCTGGCGGGCCATTTCGGGTGTGAACTGCCAGCGAATAGGAACAGGGGTTCGATTGCGCGTTTCAACCCAAGCGAGGACTTCACGGCTCAATTCGACTTGACAGGCGATGCGCCGCTTCAGGCATTGCCGAGATAGAAGCGAGAGTTGGATTTCAGCCATGTTGAGCCAACTGGCCTTTTTGGGCGTGTAGTGCATCTGAATTTGCTGCATCAAGGCGAAGGCCTTCGCCGGTTCAAAGGCGTTGTAAAATGAGGTGTAGGTGTGCGTGCTTAGGTTGTCCTGCACCAGTTGAATCTGACCACCGGGCGGACAGTGTTCCTCGACGAAGGCGTCCATGAACTCGGCGTAGTCCTGTCCGGTGCGTCGGTCTCGTACCTGCACAAAGCAATGTCCGGTGAGGGGCTGCACGGCCAGGAGAACGGAGCAGACGCCGTGGCGCTCGTACTCGTAGTTTTGTCGTTTTGGCTTGCCGGGTTCAACGGGCAAGGGGACGAGCGTGTCGCCAATCAGTTGACAGGGCCGCTCATCGAAACACCAGAGCGGGCGCAGCGGGTCAAAGGGACGGGCGTAGATGGCTAGCATATATTCCATTTGCGCCAGAAAGGTAGGCGTCAGTTTGCCCAGGCACCATTGGCGGACTAAGTGAGGCTTGACCGTGTTTTTTTCAGAATTTCGCCCACGGCGTTGTGGGAGATGTGCTCAACCAACTCGAGTTCCACCGCCTTGTCCGCCAACAGGCGCAAACTCCATTGGCTACGCCCCGCTGGCGGTTCTGAACAGGCCAACGCGGTGATTTTGGCCCGTTGCTCGCCGCTGATGGTGCGGGCGCGACCGCTTCTTGGCTTTTCACTAATCGCCGCCTCGAGCCCTTCTTGCACATAGCGACGCCGAATCCGGTCTATCGTCGACAGGCTCGTGTCGAGCTTCTCGGCAATCTCTTGGTCTGTTTTCTGCCCTTGATGATGATTTTCATCGCTCAACAGCAATATCTTTATCCGATTCAGTTTGCGTACACTCCTCACGCCGCCCAGGGTTAGCCGATTGAGGTAGCTACGTTCTTCGCCCGGCAATCTGACGTTATCTATATGCTTTTTGCGTCCCATGCAAACCTCCTTCTTTTGCTCCTTGCTTCGCGTTGGGACGTATTTTATCGCTTACCCTTATCTACTCATAATCTCGATTACACTGTACTAGGCAGCAAGCGGTCCAAATTTGGAATTGCTGGTGTTGGTAGAAGCAATTTGAAATCCACTAAAAATTCTTTCAAATTTGAAACAGCTAAATGCAGTAATTACCCCTTGAATTTTTTCCCAACTTCGGGCATGATTATCCCAACAAGATTTGTAGAATCCCAATCAGCGTCCTAGGTTCCGTTGACCGTGGGAAAGTGGCCCTCATCCCCAGCCCTCTCAGCCAAATGTCAACGGAACCTAATCGCCGTCCTGATTCGTCGCCCAGGCGCACAGCACCTGTTCGACTATCTTTACCGACAACCTTTTATGAGTAAACTGATCGCCGTGCGCAAGCAGCCGCGTCTGCCCCTTGCCCTTGGCCAAGCCGCCAGCACGGCGGTGCGACGTGAACAGGCCCTTGCCCAACTGCGCGACACGCCTGGAGATGAGCGGCTCGAACGCGGCGATATTAGTCCGGTGGCCGACGGCGTGGAGCAGCTGCCGCCCAACAGCTACCGGCGGCTGGACTACCTGGACGCTTACGTTGTTGAAGCGCCGCGCGGGCGCAAAATGCGCGCCCTCCAGGCCTCGCTGGCGGAGGATTACTACCTGCTGCCCAATCTCAGCTTGACGCAGTCGCCGCCGATTGCCGAGCGGCTCTACCAGCGACGCCCCTCGCGCAGCTACTGGCCCGAGCTCAGCGGCGTGGCCCTGGCCCACGAGCGGGGCATCCTGGGCCAGGGCGTGCTCGTCGGCGTGCTGGATACGGGCGTGGATGCGGGCCACATCGAGCTGCGCGACAAGATCATCGACTTTCGCTACGTCCCGCGCGATACCACGAATGCCGAGCCCCACGCCTCCTTTGGCTTTGATTTGGACGGCCACGGCACACACGTCAGCGGTATCATCGCGGGCGAAAACGTGGGGATTGCGCCGGGCGTGGAGCTGATGGTGGCCTCGATTTTGGAGAGCGAAACGCTGGAAACCACGCTGGAGCGCATTGTCGTGGCGCTCAACTGGATGCTCTCGCATTTTCAAACGGAAGAGCACCGCAGCAAACCCATGATCGTCAACCTCTCGCTCGGCGTGCGGCCCGAAGAGGTGCGCGGCAACCCGGCGCGGCAGACGATCCTGGACGGCATTCGGCGTATCCTAGGCGTGCTGGTTGCGCTCGATGTGCTGCCGATTGTGGCAATTGGCAACGACGGGCCGGGGCAGATGCGCGCGCCGGGCCTCTTTCCCGAAACGCTTTCCGTGGGGGCAGTCAACGAAATGCTTCAGCCCGCCTGGTTTAGCGGCAGCGGTCAATCGACATTTATCAACAAAACCGAGCCGGATATCGTCGGCCCCGGCGTCAACGTTCTTTCCAGCCTCAAGCGCCGCAGCGATCAGCGCAGCCTTTACGAGGAGATGAGCGGAACCAGCATGGCCGCGCCCTACGTCACCGGCATCGCCGCGCTCTACGCCGCCGCCGATCCCTCGCTGCAGGGGCAGGCGCTGCGCCAAATGCTGCTCGACACGGCGCTGCCGCTTGATGCCCCGGCGGAGCGGGTGGGCGCGGGGCTGGCCCGCTTCGTGCCGGACGCGGTGGAATAGCCGGGTGGAAATAGCGCGGTGCAAGCGCGGTGCAAAGGGAAGAGGGAACAAGCCGGGTAATTGAGTGGGATAAACATCAAAAGACGCACGACTGCCGTACGCAACGACCGAAGGGAATAGACATCATGTTGCTCAACATCGACAACTCAACGCATGAATCAGCGGGGAATCCCGTGCCGGAGGCGGAAGATGATTTAGTGAAAAGCAAGGGCGATAAGCAGCCACAGACGGCGCAGGCAGCCGCGCGCGCCGAGGACAAGGAGGTCGTCTCCGTGGTCATTCAGATGGAGCATCCCCAGCCGGAGGAGCTGCGCGGGCGCAATCGCGGCGAGAAGTACGAGGTGCTTGCGCGCAGCGCCGCCCAGCACCGAGAGATGCTCGTTCTCTGGATTGCCGAACGCGGCTGGATCGGCGACGTGCACCGGCTGAGCGAGCCCAACGCCTTTGGCCTGCTCTTTGCCGACTGCACGCGCGAAGTTGCCGCCCACCTCTGCGACGCGCCCGGCGTGCTCGATGTCTCGCCCGCCGAGCGGTTTGAGGCCGGCATCGCGCCGCTGCCCGTGCTGCCGCCCCCCTCGCCCAACGGCGTCTACCACAGCGCTGGCTAAATCGCAGCGCCGACTAAATCAAATGGGGTGAACGTTCCCGGCACGCGCCACACGCTACTTCGTCTTTGCGCATGGTTCCGGCGCGTGCCGGGGACGTGGACACTCCCACTCCGTACGCTTGTTTTTCCTGGATTAGCCTAACCTTAACCGGTTGGGCAGCGATTGTCACGTTCCGCCATCAACTTCTTCCATGCTCACCAACTCCCCCTATCCCATGCTGCCCGTCGCCGAGGCGCTGGACACGGTTCTCACTCAGGCTCAGCCGCTGCCGCCCCAGTCCATCGACCTCGCGGACGTGCACGGCCACATCCTCGCGCAGGACGTGGTCGCACACGATTCGCTGCCGCCCTTCCCCGCCTCGGTTAAGGATGGCTATGCGGTTGTTGCCAGCGACGGTCCCGGCGACTACCCCATCATGGGCACGGTGACGGCCGGACGGCTGGCCGATTTTCAAGTCGAGCCGGGCACGGTAGCCTACATCACCACCGGCGCGCCGCTGCCGCCGGGAGCCGACGCGGTGGTGATGGTCGAGGAGAGCGAGCGCTTGCCGGGCGAGGACGGATTGCAGCGCGTGCGCCTGCGGGCGACGGTGGAGCCGGGCGACGATGTGCGACCGGTGGGCGTCGACGTGACCGCGGGGCAGACGGTGCTGACGGCGGGCACGCGCTTGGGGGCGGCTGAAATTGGCCTGTTGGCGACGGTCGGCGCGGCGCGCGTCGAGGTGTACCCGCGCCCGAAAGTCGCCATTCTCTCCACCGGCGATGAACTCGTCGAGGCCGCAGAATCGCCCGGCCCCGGCCAAATTCGCGACAGCAACCGCCCCACTCTGCGCGCCGCCATCCTTGCCAACGGCTGCGTTCCCATCGATCTCGGCATCGCTGCCGACACGCCGGGCGCGCTCGAAGAACAGGTTGAGCGCGGGCTGCGCGGGGCAGACGTGCTGCTCACCTCCGGCGGCGTGTCGATGGGCGAGCTGGACCTGCTCAAGCCGCTGCTCGAAGCGCGCGGCACGGTGCACTTTGGTCGCCTGCGCATGAAGCCGGGCAAGCCGCTCACCTTTGTGACGGTCGAGGTGGACGGTCGACAAAAATTAGTCTTTGCGCTGCCGGGCAACCCCGTCAGCAGCCTGGTCACCTTTTACCTGGTGGCCGTGCCCGCGCTGCGCAAGCTGGCCGGCTGGCGCGATCCACACCTGACGCGCGTGCAGGCACAGCTCGCCCAGCCCCTGCCGCTCGACCCACAGCGCCCCGAATTTCACCGCGCCACGCTGCGCTGGGACACTGGGCTCAACAACGGCCTCGCTGGCAACACCGGCGGCTTTGTCGCCACCAGCACCGGCAGCCAGGCCAGCAGCCGCCTGCTCAGCATGACGTCCGCCAATGCGCTGTTGGAACTACCCATGCGAGAAGGCGAATTGGCGGCGGGCGAAGTTGTCGATGCGCTGCTGATCGGGCATATTTAATGTATAAAGACAAGCGGCATTTTTGATGCGAGGGATTTTTCAAATGAATACAATTCAGCTTCCCACTCCACTACACAGACGGCTGGCGAGCGCGGCCAACCAGCGCGGCGAGAACATCGATGAATTTGTGCAGGATCTGCTCGCCGAATTCTTGGACGTGATGGAAGGCCCGCAGCCCAAGAGCTTGGCCGCGGCGCTCACCGATGCGCGCGCGCGCATTTTGGAAAACGGCACGCCGTTGATTCACTCGTGGCAGGAGCTAGAGCAGGAAGTGGCCGAGCGACGCGGCAGCTACTTTGAAAATTAACGCAAATCAGCACGGCGACAAACAGTGACTTTAACCTTTGTTGATACGGGCGTCCTCATCGCTGCCCTGCGCGGCACGGGCGACATGCAGACGCGCGCCGCGTCGATCCTGACCGATTCGGCCCGCACCTTTGCGTCCAGCCCGTTTGTCCGCTTGGAGCTACTGCCCAAGCCGCTTTATTTTCAACGCGCTGATGAAGCAGCGTTTTATCGAGAGTTTTTCCGGCACGTCTCCGTGTGGGCACGAGTAAACGATGAGCTGTTGATTGCGGCCTATCGCGAGGCGATCACGATTGGCGCCGCTGCGCTGGATGCGCTACACGTCGCGGCGGCCAAGCAGGTCGGTGCTGATGAGCTGGTCACGTCGGAATCGCCCACCAAGCCAATCTTCCGTACAACCGATCTCGCGGTTGTATCCATTAAGCCTCCACTATTGTGACCAATCAACTCACCCACCTCGACGCGCGCGGCCACGCGACCATGGTCGACGTCGGCGACAAGGCCGTGACCAGCCGCGAGGCCGTGGCGCGCGGCGAAGTGCGGATGCAGCCCGCCACGCTCGCCGCCATCCGCGACGGCGACGTGCCCAAGGGCGACGTGCTGGCGACGGCGCGCATTGCGGGCATCTTGGCGGCCAAGCGCACGCCGGAGATCATCCCGCTCTGCCACACGCTGCTGTTGACCAAGGTGGCCGTCGAATTCGAGATCGACGAGGCCGAGAGCCGCGTTGTCATCACGGCGACGGTGCGCTGCAGGGGGCAGACGGGCGTGGAGATGGAGGCGCTGACGGCGGTGAGCGCGGCGGCGCTGACGATTTACGACATGGCCAAGGTGCTGGAGAAAACCATGGTCATCGGCGACGTGCGGCTGGTCGAGAAGCGCGGCGGCAAGTCCGGAGATTACACAACGTAAGACGAAGCGCTGCTTCGTCCCCCGCGAAGCAGCGCTTCGCGTTACATTATGAACATCAACGTCAAACTCTTCGCTACGCTGCGCCAGCGCGCGGGCTGGTCCAAACAGCAAATCGAGCTGCCGGACGGCGCGACGCTCTCCACGCTGATGGCGCGCTTGAGCGAGGAAAACCCATCGCTCGATCTCTACAGCCGCATCGTCTACGCCGCCGTCAACGAAGAATACGGCCAGCCCGATCAGCCCCTGGCCGACGGCGACGACGTGGCCTTTTTCCCGCCGGTGTCGGGTGGAAACCGCAGCGTTTTGGATGCGGAAGAACGCGCAACTACGCGGGTTTTCGATTCTGATCCACGTTTCTCCGCATAGTGCCGCGTCCAAAAATCCTTCTTGACTTTACCTTAAATCATGAGCACCAAACTCTTTGAAATTACCGACCAACCCCTCTCGCTCGACGACGCCGCCGCGCGCGTAACGCGCCCGGACTGCGGCGCGGTCGTCGCCTTTGCGGGTACGGTGCGCGGCGAAACCAAAACCGACGGCGGCGAGCGCGACACGGACTTTCTGGTTTATGAAGCTTACGTCCCGATGGCTGAAAAGAAGCTGGCCCAGATCGGCGACGAAATCCAGCAGCGCTGGCCCACCGTGCGCGCCGTCAGCATTCTGCACCGGATTGGCCGCTGCGAAATCGGCGAGCCGACGGTCGTGATCGCCGTGGCCACGCCCCACCGCGGCGACGGCTGTTTCGACGCCTGCTCGTACGCCATCGAGCGGCTCAAGGCCATCGTGCCGATTTGGAAGCAGGAAAATTGGGCGGACGGTCAGGTGTGGGTCGAGGGGCCGCGGCAGCCGGAGCTGGATGTGAGCGGATAATCGATGTACCTTAGCCTCACCACCACGCACGCCACCGCCACCGATCTCGGCTACCTGCTCTACAAGCACCCGGCGCGCGTGCAAACCTTTCCCCTCAGTTTCGGCCAAGCCCACGTCTTCTACCCCGAAGCGACCGAGCAGCGCTGCACCGCTACCCTGCTGGTGGATGTCGATCCGGTAAAGCTCACGCGGCCCACGGATAGGCGCAGTTCGTTTGCGCTCCAGCCCTACGTCAACGACCGGCCCTACGTGGCCTCCTCGTTCTTGAGCGTTGCCATCTCGAACGTTTACGGCACGGCGCTGGCTGGCCGCTGCAAAGAGCGGCCCGGCTTGGTCGACGCGCCGATTCCGCTGGTGGCGAAACTGGCCGCCGTGCCCTGTCGCGGCGGGGAGACGCTGCTGCACCAACTTTTTGAGCCGCTGGGCTATGCAGTGCAGGCAGAGCGACACAAGCTGGACAAGAATTTTCCAGCGTGGGGAGATAGCGCCTACTTCACGCTGGAGCTGCGCGGCACGGTGACGCTGCAGGCGCTGCTGTCGCACATTTACGTTTTGGCTCCGGTGCTGGACGAGGACAAACACTATTGGGTGGACGAGGACGAGATCGAGAAGCTGCTGCGACACGGCGAGGGCTGGCTGGCGACGCACCCGCTGCGCGAGCAGATCGCACACGGCTATCTGGCACGCCAGCGCGGGTTGACGCAGTCGGCGCTGGCCCGCTTAGCCGAGAACGCGGTCACCGATCCAGCCGATGTCGACATGCTGCAGGACGAGGAAGAGAAGCAGGTGGAAGCGCAGATCGAGCGGCCCTTCAGCCTGCACCAGCAGCGGCTGGCGGCCGTGCTGCAGACGCTCAAATCGACAGGCGCTGCGCGCGTGCTCGACCTGGGCTGCGGCGAGGGCCAACTGCTGCGGCTGCTGCTGGAAGAGCGCCAGTTTACCGAAATTGTTGGCCTGGATGTGTCGAGCACGTCGCTGGCGCGGGCAGAGCAGCGGCTGCACCTAGATCGGCTGGCGGAAGCGCAGCGGGCGCGCATCCGTTTGCTGCAGGGCTCGCTGCTCTATCGCGACCGGCGGCTTGCCGGCTACGATGCGGCGGCGCTGGTCGAGGTGATCGAGCACCTGGAGCCGGAGCGGCTGCCCGCCTTCGAGCGCGTCGTCTTTGAATTTGCCCAGCCCCGCACCGTTGTCCTCACCACGCCCAACCGCGAGTACAACGGGCAATGGCCCGCCCTTGCCGCCGGCTCGCTGCGCCACCGCGACCACCGCTTCGAGTGGACGCGCGCCGAATTTGCCGCCTGGGCCGAGCGCGTGGCCGAAGAATTTGGCTACAGCATGGACCTGCATCCGCTGGGCGAGGAGGTCGCCGGGGCGGGGTCGCCGTCGCAGATGGCGGTGTTTCAGAAGTAGGGCAAGCTGTTAGGCAATTCCAGGAAATTAACTATACCGGGATAAGCCATGTTGGATGTGCGACGCACCTAGTATCATGAGAAGGGGGCAAGGACGAGAGACTGACGTCGCACAAGTGGCGAAAAGCCCGATTCTGAGATAGGTCGCCGTCCTTGCCTCCATTTGGTAGAATAAAGCGCGAGCGGGACGAGACGCCCAAGAGACCGACATCGCAGCAGAACAAGCGTTCGGATTGAGACAGGTCCAAGTGGGGCAGAAGCCCCAGCCTGAGATGACGAAGAGAATTAAGGGCCAAGAGCCCGCATACTAGTGAGTTAAGTGCCCTCAGGTTCAGCCAAGAGGCGTCTGCCTAGAAAGGAAGAGGGCTATGCGAATTTTGTATGTAGCCGCCGACATCGCCAAAAGCAGCTTTGACGGTGCGTATTGGGCTGACCGCAGCCTCAATCTGGGCAAGTACCCCAATCAAGCTGAAGGATACGAAGCCTTCGGCCAGGCCGTTGAGAGGCAACGCGCCGAGCAAGGGGCCGAGCAAGTCCACTTGGTGCTCGAGCCGACCAGTGGCTACGAGTTGGGGCTGGCGCTTTACGCCTACGCCCAGGGCTGGCTGGTGAGCAAGCCCGACCCGTGGAAGCTACATCAGTGGGCCAAGGGGGCGGGCTACCGGGTCAAGACCGACCCCGTGGATGCGCGCATGTTGGCCGAGTACGGCGCCCGCATGCAACCACCCGCCCAAGCCTTACTCGCCGAAGAAGTGCGCGAACTGGACTACCTGCTACGGCGGTTGGACGAGCTGGACAAGCTCATCCGCATGGAGGAGAATCGCCTCGACATCGCCCAGGACAAGCCCGACATGTCGCCGCTGGTGGTCGCCGACATCGAGCAGACTATCAACCTTTTGCAAGACCAGCGCGCGGCGCTCGAAAAGCAGGTCAACGCGCACGTGCGACGCCATCCCGACTTGAAGAAGCGCAAGCGCCAATTGCTGGCCATCCACGGCATCGGCCCCAAGACCGTCCTGCCGCTGCTCGTGCTGCTCTACCGCTTTGAGGCGCTGACCAACGGGCAGGGCAACAAGAAGAAGCTGACTGCCTTTGTCGGTCTCGATTCGCAGATTCGACAAAGCGGCAGCTCGGTGCGCGGCGACCCAGCCATCTCCAAGAAAGGCGATGGTCAACTTAGGGCGCGTCTTTATCTGTGTGCCCTCGGCGGCGTGCGCGGCCACAACGCCTTGCGCGATTTCTACCAACGCCTCGTTTCGCGCGGTAAACCCAAGAAAAAAGCACTGGTTGCTGCCGCGCGCAAGATTTTGCACTGGGCCTGGGCCGTCTTTTCTTCCGAACAAGATTTTGACCCGGCCCGCGCGGCGACTGGCTCGCGCTGACCCAAATCTTTAAGCTTCTCCCCCTTGACTTTCATGAGAGAATCTCAGAAGGTGCGACGCACGGTCGACTCTCTCTCTGGTGCGGCCAACACAGCCTACGGTGCGTCGCACTTGGGAAAGTGCAACGCACCTCCATCAGAATCAGCCGTGGTATATTTATAATCTTGGCTTAGCCTTAGCTTGTCCCCAGCCGCAGGCTAACAGCTTGCGCAACAATGCCATGACCATCTCCATTCCCAACCTCTCGCTCGTCGTCCTTGTCGGCGTCTCCGGCTCCGGCAAGTCGACCTTTGCCCGACAGCACTTTCTCCCGACGGAAATTCTCTCATCGGATATATGCCGCGCGCTCGTCTCGGACGATGACAACGATCAGAGCGCCACCCAGGACGCCTTTGATGTGCTGCACTACATTGCGGCCAAGCGGCTCGCCCGCGGGCGGCTCACTGTGATCGACGCGACCAACGTGCAGCCGGAGGCGCGCAGGTCGCTGGTAAAGCTGGCGAGAGAGCACCACGTGCTGCCGGTGGCGATTGTGCTCAAGCCGCCGGAATCCGTCTGCCGCGCCCGCAACGCTGGCCGCGCCGACCGCGACTTCGGCCCCCACGTGATTCGTAACCAGGCCAGCCAGCTGCGTCGCTCGCTGCGCGGGCTCAAGCGCGAAGGCTTTCGCCACGTAACGATTTTGGAGTCGGTGGAAGAAATTGCGGCGGTGCAAATCGAGCGGCGCAAGCTGTGGACCGACCGGCGCGACCTGCACGGCCCCTTCGACATCATCGGCGACGTGCACGGCTGCGCGAGCGAACTGGAGCAACTGCTAGACCAGCTCGGCTACGAATGGCACAGCGCGCCCGATAGCGAAGCGAGCACCTACCATCGCGTTTACAGCCATCCGCAGGGTCGCCAGGCCATATTTTTGGGTGATTTAGTCGACCGTGGGCCGCGCATTTTGGACGCGGTGCAGCTGGTGCGCCACATGGTGCGAGCGGGTTCCGCGCTCTGCGTGCCCGGCAACCACGACGTAAAGCTGGTGCGCCACCTGCGCGGTCGCAAGGTTAACGTGAGCCACGGGCTGGCGCAGACGCTGGCCGAGCTGAAGGCGCTGCCGCCTGACGTGCGCCAGCCGCTCGCCGACGAGATTCGCGAATTCCTGGACAAGCTCATCAGCCACTACGTGCTGGACGACGGCAGGCTGGTGGTGGCGCACGCGGGGCTGAAGGAGGCGATGCAGGGGCGGGCGTCGGCCAAGGTGCGCGACTTTGCGCTCTACGGCGAGACGACTGGGGAGACCGACGAGTTTGGCCTGCCGATCCGCTACCCCTGGGCCTCCGACTACCGCGGCGAGGCGATGGTCGTCTACGGCCACACGCCCGTGCCCGAAGCGCAGTGGCTCAACCGCACGATCAACGTCGACACCGGCGCGGTCTTTGGCGGCACGCTGACGGCGCTGCGCTACCCGGAGCGCGAATTCGTGTCGGTCGAGGCGGCGCGCGTCTACGCCGAGCCGGTGCGTCCGCTGGCAGCTGCTGAGCCATCCGCGCTTTCGGCGCAGCAGCTCGACGACGACGTGCTCGACCTCGGCGACGTGCTGGGCAAGCGCATCGTCCACACGCGGCTGCGGCCCACCCTGACCATTCGCGCCGAGAATAACGCCGCGGCGCTGGAGGTGATGAGCCGCTTTGCCGTCGACCCGCGCTGGCTCATCTACCTACCGCCGACCATGTCGCCCTCGGAGACCGTGCCCGCCGGCAGCGAGCACGCCGCCTGGCTCGAATATCCGCAGCAGGCCTTTGATTTTTACCGCAAGCAGGGCATCGAGCAGGTAATCTGCGAGGAGAAGCACATGGGGTCGCGCGCCGTCGTGGTTGTCTGCCGCGCCGAAGCGGCGGCGACGCGGCGCTTCGGCGTAACCGACGGCGCGCTGGGAACGTGCTACACGCGCACGGGGCGACGCTTCTTCAACGACGCCGCGCTGGAGTCGACCTTTCTGCAGCAGGTGCGGGACGCGCTCACGCAGTCAGAGTTTTGGGAAACACACGAGACCGACTGGGTCTGCCTGGACGGGGAGCTGATGCCGTGGTCGGTAAAGGCACAGGAATTGATTCGGCAGCAGTACGCGGCGGTTGGCGCTGCGGCGCGTACTCACCTGCAAGTCACTGTAAATGCGCTGAAGCAGGCTGCCAACAACGGCGTCGCCGTCGATGAACTGCTGGGACGGTACGCGGAGCGGCAGGCGATGGTCGAGCGCTACGCCGCGGCTTACCGCCCCTACTGCTGGCCCGTCCAGGGCATCGGCGACCTCAAGCTCGCGCCCTTTCACGTGCTGGCGACGGAGGGCAAGGCCCACGTCGATCAGCCGCACGCGTGGCACATGCAGACGATTGAGCACTTCGCCACCGTCAACGCCAACGACTGCCTGCACGTCACCGCCCACCACATGGTGGACTTGGCGGACGAGGCGAGTCGTGCCGCGGCGGAGCAGTGGTGGCTGGAGCTGACGGCGAACGGCGGCGAGGGCATGGTGGTCAAGCCGCGGGAGTTTGTGGCGATGGGGAAACGGGGCGTGGTGCAGCCAGCGATCAAGTGTCGCGGGCGCGAGTATTTGCGTCTGATTTACGGGCCGGAGTATACCGCGCCGGAAAATCTCGAGCGGCTGCGACAGCGTGGGCTCTCGGCCAAGCGCTCGCTGGCCCTGCGCGAATTTGCGTTGGGCGTGGAGGCGCTGGAGCGCTTTGTGCGCGGCGAGCCGCTGCGTCGCGTGCACGAGTGTGTGTTTAGCGTGCTGGCGCTGGAGAGCGAGCCAGTCGACCCGCGGCTGTAGCGTGTTGCTGCCAAACAGCGTAGCCAACCGGACAGCCCCCTACGGCCCGATCGACTCCGCTGCGCTACACTGTGCACCATGAGCACGACCACTGTTCCCGGTAAGGAGATTACCCAGCCCGTACAGGTCGCCCCCACCGCCCGCCACGACCGCATCGTCGTGATCGACGTGCTGCGGGGCTTTGCGCTGTGTGGGATTTTGCTGATCCACGTGCCCATCTTTGCGCGGCCAGGCGCACCGCCGGGGTTGAACTTCACCAACATGAATTTTGACGGCACATTTTATAGCGAGCTGGTTCTGTATGCGCTGATTTGGCTAGTCGAGGGCAAGTTTTTCAGCCTCTTTTCCGCGCTTTTTGGCGTGGGCTTTGCCCTGCAGTGGCAGCGGGCGCAGGTCAAAAAGCGCCCCTTCGTCCCCCTCTTCCGCCGCCGCCTCTTCTTTCTCGGCCTCTTTGGCACAGTCCACATCATCTTCCTGTGGGAGGGCGACATTCTGCTGCTCTACGCTGTGGTCGGCCTGCTGTTGATTCCGTTTCGGGATGCGCCCGATCGCAAGCTGCTGCGCTGGGCGCTGGGGCTGCTGATCATTCCGCTGATTTTTTATGCGCTGGCCTTCGCGGGGCTGGCGCTGGCGCGGCTAGATGCGGCCAGCGCGGCGCTGCTGCGTGCGGGCGAGATTCAATTTGTCGCGGAATTTAGCCTGGCGCGCAACGAAGTCATCCGCCGCTACGCCAGCGCCGACGTCGGCTACACTATCCTCCAGCGCACCTTGGCCTATTTGCAAAACACGGCGCTGCTGCTCACGCGCGTGCCGCCCGTGCTGGCGATGTTTTTATTCGGTTTTTACGTGGGCAAGCGCAACATTTTGCAAAACGTGGAGGAGTACCTGCCATTGCTGCGGCGCGCGCGCACGTGGGGCCTGGTGGGCGGCTTGATCACCGGCCTGCTGGTGACGCTGGCCTACAGCGAACTGCGCCCCTTCGCGGCGCTCACGTCGCTGGCCTTCAACCAGGTGCTGGCCGGGCCGCTGCTGGCTTTTGGCTACGCCGCCGCGCTGGTGCTGCTGGTTCGCCACGGCAGCTGGGCCAATCGGCTCCAGCCGCTCGCTGCCTATGGTCGCATGGCGCTAACGGTCTACCTGTCGCAGTCGGCGATTTGCGCGCTGCTCTTTTACGGCTACGGTTTTGGCCTGGTGCTGGACGTGCCGCCGCTGCAGGCGGTGTTGCTGGCACTGGTGATCAACGCTGTGCTGATTGTCTTCGCCGTGCAGTGGCTTAAATATTTTCGCTACGGCCCGCTGGAGTGGCTCTGGCGCTCGCTGACGTATGGGCAGGTGCAGACGTTTCGGCGCAATCAGTAGGTCACGTATGCTCCGCTACGTGACACCGGTAGGGCCCGCGCCTCGGTGAGATTTACCTAATTTGTTGACTGCCTGCGTCACATTGCAGAGCAAATGTGAACGACATCACCCCACCACCGGCAGCACCACCCTTGACCGCCGCGCTGCATCGTGAAAAATTTGCTGCTCCGCCACTCGCATGGCCGTGCCCGTGGCGAGCGGCTCGCCCGTGCCGAGGTTGCGGCTCCAGCGCGGGTGGGCGCCGCTGGAAATTTGTAGCCGAATGCAGTGACCACGTTGGAAGCGGTGCGCCGTGGCGTGTAGCGTGATTTCGATCCGCAGCATCCCCCCTTCCCCCCGCTCAACTTTATTTTCGCCCCCATCGCCCGCCACGCCCGACGGCGTTACCCGCACCAATCCATCACACACGTTCAGCGAATGAGCCCGCGGTGACACATCGCACACGCGCGCGAAGAAATCCGTGTGGGCCAGCGTCGACTGCACGGAGAGAATGACGCGCGCCGTGCCGATGACTTCGACGGCTTCGTGCAGTGGTGGCGTGGTAAAGGTCAACACATCCGGTCGCGCTTCAAGCGCTCGATTGTCCTGCGCGCCCGCGCCGCTGAAGGCCAGCAGCGCACCGCCGACGGACGGCGTGGGGTCGGCGGGGTCGTAGGTGTAGCGGCTGGGTGGAACGTTGGTGGAGGGGTCGTCGAGCAAACGAGCGTGCTCGTGGAGAAAATAGAGGCGCTCCGTCGACGGCGGCGGGAATTCGTCGAATTCGCGCCATTGATTTGCACCCATTACGAACAGGCGCACGGGCTTCTGGCGCAGTTCCCCCTCGCCGCGCAGGTGATAATCGAACCAGCGCACGCCTTCGCGCAGCCCAGCCAGCAGCGGGCCGGGCTGCGCGTGCGCCCAGGGGCCGATGGTCAAATAAGGCTGGCGACCGGCGGCGCACAGGCTGCGGTAGTCGCGCAGGAGGCCGGGGAGGTAGTAGTCGTACCAGCCGCCGATGAAGTGAGCGGGCACGTTCTGCGCGGCGACTTGATCGACGGCGGAGCGGCGGTCGCGCGCTTGCCAGTAGGGCGAATCCGGATCAGCGTGGGTGAGCAGGTTGCGGTGGAAGGAGACGGCTTCGCCCGTGGCAACCTCGTCGGCGTTGAGCAGCGGCAGGTGATGGTAGGCGCGTTGCAGCTGGCGGGCGGCGCGCGCCGTGGCTTGGCCCAGCCGCCCGCGCCAGTTTTGCCTGTACAACCGCTTCAGGGCGACCATGCCCTGCGTCCAGCGCAGCCGCGTCTCCAGCCCAAAGGCGCCGTTGGGGTGGGTGACGGAAAAATTTTCGGCGCTGGTGATCATCGGCATCATCGCCGAGAGCGCACCCGCTGCGCGCGTCGCCGTGGCCCACTGGCAGTAGCCGAGATAGCTCGGCCCCCACATGGCGAGTCGACCGTCGAACCAGGGCTGTCGCCCAAGCCACGCCACCGTTGCCGCGCCGTCGTCGGCTTCGTGCACGTGGGGCACAAAATCGCCGCCGGAAGCAAAACAGCCGCGTACGCTCTGAACAAGCACGCAGTAGCCACGCTCGGCAAAACGCTGGGCGGGCAGCTCGGCCAGGGTGAAGCCCGTGCCAAAGCGTGTCTCGTCGCGGCGGCCGTAAGGGGTGCGAATCAGCAGGGTGGGGAAGGGTTCGCCGGGTGCATCGCCGCGCGATTGGGGAGCGTAGCGATCGGTTAGCAGATCAATGCCGTCTTCCATGGGCACGCGGATCCCGCGCTCCACGCGGACGGCATAGCGCGGCGGCGGCAGGTTGAGCAGCCGCCCGATCAGCGCGCGGCGGTAGGTGGGCAGGGCGAAGCCGAATCGGGGAAAGAGCGGGGGCATGGAATGTGGTAGGTGCGGCTTGCAGCCGCACGAAGATGATCCGTCGCTTCGGCCAAGGCTAATCCAAGGTTATAAATATACCACGGCTGATTGTGATGGAGATGCGTCGCACTTAGGAAAGTGCAACGCACCGTAGGCTGTGTTGGCCGCACAAGAGAGAGAGTCGACCGTGCGTCGCACCTTCTGAGGTGCGTCGCACATCCAACATGGCTTATGCCGGTATAGTTAATTTCCTGGAGTTGCCTAAGTCAAGCCGAAGCGACAGGTAGTGATTGCGCAGTTGGAAGCAGCGCCTACGCTTTGTTCACGTCACCGCGGGTGCCCGACCGACGTACTCGGTACTATCCAACTGCTTGAGCACAAAGTCCGCCACGTCGCCGCGCTGGATCATCCCGGCTTTGAGCGAGCCATCCGTGGAGACATGGTAGTCACCGGTGGGGCCGCCGTCGCGCAGGCCGCCGGGACGCACAATCGTCCAGTCCAGCCCGCTCTTGCGCACGATTTCCTCCTGGCGTTCCTTATCCTGCATGGCTTTGCGCAACACGGTTTTGGCGATGAGCTTGAAGTAGAGCGGCACTTGGTCTTTGCTGTCGCCCACGCCGAGCGAGGAGATGATGATGAGCCGCTGCACGCCGTGCTGCTGCATGGCGTCGACCACGTGGCGCGTGCCCTGGGAGACGACGTCGTTCGGGTTATTCTTGGTGTTGCCCAGCGAGACAACCACCGCCTCGCTGCCCGCCACCGCGCCAGCGACATCGTCGCGGTCGAGCACGTTGCCGGGAATGACGTGCAGGTTGGGGTGTTCGAGGCCGAGCTTGGCCGGATCGCGAACGAGGGCGGTGATAGTGTGGCCCTGAGCCAGCCCCTGCTGGGTGAGTTCGCGCCCGGTGCCGCCCGTTGCGCCGAAGAGGGTGAAGTTCATGGGTTGCTCCTTTTTCGGCTAGGGTAACGCGCGGGAGGGCAGGATGCGGGTTGAGGGCTTACGATTGGGGGGTGGTTGTCACGACGGGACGTGGTATAATGGCTGCGATCGCCTCACCCCCTGGCCCCCTCTCCACTTGATTTACTTTATTCGTACTCGAAGTTTGAGGCCGTGGAGAGGGGGTCGACGACTATCTTTGGACGTTGAGACCAACTTCGTACGTACACGACAACAAACTCCCCTCCTCTCCACGCGTGGAGAGGAGGGGCTGGGGGAGGTGAGGCGGAGAGGGCCTCACCCCGAAAACAAACCACGAGAAACCCACCATGCCTCGCCGCGACGCTTCTTCCCCGCAAATCCGCCAGCGGGCTAAAGAACTGCGCCAGGAAATGACACCCGCCGAACGCTGGCTCTGGGAACACATTCGCAATCGGCGGCTGGGTGGGTTCAAGTTTCGACGACAGCACCCCGTTGGTCGGTTCGTTGCGGATTTCTACTGTGCCGAAGTTCGGCTCATTCTAGAGTTGGACGGCGGGGTTCACGATGAACAGCAGGAGCGAGATGCAGTGCGCTCGCGGGACTTGCAGGCGCGGGGGTATCGGGTGCTGCGGTTGCGGAACGAGCGAATTTTGCGGGAGACGCAGGCCGTACTGGGGGAGATTTTGGCGGTTTGTCGAGCGGTGTAGCCTCACCCCCTGGCTCCCTCTCCACTTGATTTACTTTATTCGCACTCGAAGTTTGAGCCCGTGGAAAGAGGGTCGACGACTATCTTTGGACATTGAGACCAACTTCGTACGTACATGACAACCAACTTCCGTCCTCTCCACTTGATTTACTTTATTCGTACTCGAAGTTTGAGCCCGTGGAAAGAAGGTCGACGACTATCTTTGGACATTGAGACCAACTTCGCAAGTACACGACAACCAACTCCCCTCCTCTCCACGCGTGGAGAGGAGGGGCTGGGGGAGGTGAGGCTTCGGCACCGACCCCAAAATGACCATCAAAACCTACCAATAAAAACTTCCTATGACTCACCCCACTCTCACCGCCACCCACACCACCCACCTGCCCAACTGGGCCCTGCGCCAGCGCCACCTGATCGGCGTGATAAACGAGGCCGCGCCGCTCTATCAAGCGCGCTACACCCGCGCCGACGGCAGCTTTATCTGGCGTGACGAATGGCCCGGCATGGACGGCTCAGACGACGCCTATGAGAGCTACCACAACTGGCCGCTCTTTTATGCGCTCGGCGGCAGCAGCGATCTGCACGAGCGCAGCCGCTTCTTGTGGAACGCCATCACGCGCCAGTTTACCGAGTACGGCCAGGTGTACCGCGAGTTCGACGCGGGCTATGATTGGATGCACCACGGCGAATCGAGCATCTACTTCTACTACTTTGGCCTCGCGGACCCCACGCGCGAGCCCGATCGCGCGCGCGCGCTGCGCTTTGCCGGGATGTATATGAACGAGGCGCTGGCGGTCGATCACCCGGAGCTGGCCCACGCACAGGCCCAAATCCCCGGTAACTGGGATGCCGAGCGCAAGATGATGCGCTCGCCCATCAACGGCAGCCGCGGGCCCAAGTTTGTCAACACGGCGGAGGATTGGTGCACCCATCGCTGGGTGCTCAATCAGTATCCAGTGCCCTACGAGGACTTGGACATCCCCACGCGGACGGAGGCGTGGCGCGGCGGCGAGCTGGTGCAGAAGGCCAATTGGAACGATGACGAAATTTTTAGTGAAATCTTGGACGCCATGAACCGGCGCATGATGCGGGGCGACGTGCCGATGAACCTGACCAGCACCAGCCTCATCACCAACGCCTTCCTCTACACCGGCGACGAAAAGTACCGCACCTGGGTCGTCGACTACCTGAGCGCGTGGGCCGACCGGATCGCGGCCAACGACGGCCTCTGCCCGGACAACGTGGGGCCGAGCGGCGAGATTGGCGAGTTGATGGGCGGCAAGTGGTGGGGCGGCTACTACGGCTGGCGCTGGCCCCACGGCTTCACCAGCATCATCGAGCCATTAACCGTCGCCGCCATGAACGCCGTCCTGCTCACGGGCGACCTGAGCTGGCTCGACATCCCGCGCAGTCAGCTCGACCGCATCCTCGAGCTCGGTCGCGAAGGGACGGGCGAGCAGACGGGTCAGTGGCTCGTTCCCTACCGCCACACCGACGACGGCTGGACCTCCTACCAGCCGCTGATTCCGAAGCATGCCTCGCAAATCTGGTACCTATCGCAGGACGAGCGCGACCGCGAGCGGCTGGACAATCTGCCCGAAACAAAGACTACCTGGCTCGACGTCGTCCCCGGACGCGCCAAGGGGGACGACCTGCACTTTGGCCCCTGGTACACCTACCTGGACGGGCGCAACCCCGACTACCCGCGCCGCATTCTGGAGGAGCAGTATGCTGAAGTCGTCCGCCGCATGGCGCTGATCCGCAGCGACGACGGCGACCCGGAGACGTGGGACGTCCACCACTGGCAGGACCGCAACCCCGTCCACACCGAAGCGCTGATCCAGCTAACGTTGGGTGGCCCGCAGATCATCTACCACGGCGGTCTGCTTCATACGCGGCTGCGCTATTTCGACGCCGTCGAGCGGCGACCGGGGTTGCCCGCGGACGTGGGCGCGCTGGTCACGGGATTGGACGCGGAGAGCACGACGGTGGAATTGGTCAACACGAATCCGTCGCACGGGCGGCGGCTGCTTGTGCAGGCGGGGGCGTTTGGCGAGCACGACTTCACGACGGTGGAGGAGCAGTCATCAGAAGGCAGTAATCAGTTATCAGTGAAGGGGCAACACGTGGAAGTGGAGCTGCCGCCAGCGCGGTCGCTGACGCTGCGGTTGGGGATGCGGCGCTTTGTAAATACGCCGAGCTATGCGCAGCCGATGTAGCGTGAAGGCTGGTTACGACGAGTTTTTGAGCACGAACCCACGTTCTCGAAAATTATCATTTCTTAGCATTCTCAGCCACCATTCGCAGGCCGGACCACGGCTCGTTCTGAATTCCCGACGACATCTAGCCCTATAGGCCTCATCGCCAGGTATCATCAAATACTGGAGATACGAAAGCGCCATGCGCGCCATCGCGTATGGCAAAGCCTGGCGTTCCTCGTTCGACAATCGAATCTCGCACCCCGAATCATAGCAGTCGAGTAATTTACGCACTTTGCTCAACTCTATTCCATGCTGAAGCATGGTATGTAGCGGCAAGGCGAGGTCATCAATCCGCGGCCGCACGCCCATGAAATCAAAATCCAGGACCGCCATCAGCTCGTCTTGGTGAAAGACCAGATTGTTGTCCTTAAAATCTCCGTGAACCAACTGAACTGGCAAGTTCATGTTCGGCAGCATGGATACGAGTTCTGCAATCGTCTCTGCATATCTCTCCTCTTCCTCGGTTAGGTTCCACTGCCGAATCGCAAAGAGCACATCTTCCGTCGCCGCCAAAGCAAGCTCTACTGGAAGATGATTCGCAACTGGTGGGGGTACACCAACACTCAGTGTAGCCATAAAGCTATGCAACTCGCCAAGCGCATGAAATCCGGCTTGCAGCTGTTGCCACGTCGCCATGGGTGTGCCGTCGATGAACTGTTCTACCTCAACTAGACAATCCTCAAAAATACAGCTGTACGAACCATCATGCGCTGCTTTCAACTCCGGGATTGGAACCCCTTTGGCTCTCAACTCCTGTCGCACCCGCTGCATCTCTTGCAATCTCTCTGCCACAACCCAAGGCCCGTAGACACGCACCACATACTCATTCAATCGTACATTCAGGTTCCAGCTACCACCTAGCTGAACTGCATTTTGACTCTGAATACCGTAGCGGCTCGAAACGAGCTGCAAAAGCTCATCCGACAGAGTTGGGCTAGCCCCAGCAAGCTTCGCTGGATCACCTTGATAAACGCGCATTCTTTTACCCGTGCTTAACCATTGTAGCCCCAAAATTTTTCGCTTTGCTCGCGCTTCGAATTTCGGTGCGGGCGTAGCTGTCATTTCGAGCGGAGGCGAGAAATCTGAACGTAGTCGACGAGCCATCGACGAATTCGACAAGCTTTGTCCGTCAACGGCGTTGAGATTTCTCCCCTTTGCTCAAGTTAACATCCTCTCTCCTCTCCGCGGCTCTCCGCGACCCCCTCTGCGGCCTCCGCGTTGAAAATTTCTACCCCAACTCCGCCAGCCGCTCCTTCAGCTGACCCTGCTGCCCCTTCAGCTCCGCCTTGCGACTGCGCTCGCGCTCGACGACTTCGGCGGGCGCTTTGCTGGTGAACTTCTCGTTCGCCAACATGCCGTTGACGCGCTGAAGCTGCTGCTCCACATTCGCCATCTCCTTCTCCAAACGCGCCCGCTCGGCGTCAAGGTCAACCAAACCTGCCAGCGGCAGGTAGGTCGTGATGCCGCCCGCCGTGAGCGTGACGGCCTTTTCGGGCGCGTCGAGCGCGTCGCCGACGATGGTCTGCTCAGCGTCCAGCCGGGCGAGCGAGGCCAACGCCGGCAGGCTCTCGCGCAGGGTCTCGGTGTAGCCGTCGGCGCTGATCAGCGCCGCGATGCGGCGGCTGGGCTCGACGTCGTACTCGGCGCGGGCGTTGCGAATGGCGCGCACCGTCTCCTGCACGCGGCCAAAGTTTTCCACGGCCTCGTCGTCGACCCCCGCTTCGGCAGCGCGATTTTGCGCCGTTGGGTAGCGGGCGATAATCAGCGCTTGCGCGGCGTCGCCGATGCCGGGCAGATTTTGCCAGATGGCCTCGGTGACAAAGGGCATGAACGGGTGCAGCAGGCGCAGGCTGCGTTCGAGCACGTAGGCCAAAACCTGACGGGTGGCTTGAGATTCCTTATCGTCGCCATCGTACAGCCGCGGCTTCGACGCCTCAATGTACCAGTCGCAGTACTCGTTCCACAGAAAGTCGTAGAGCTGCCGACCGGCTTCGCCCAGCTGGAAGCTCTCCACCAGCCGCTCGACTTCGCCCTCGAGCGTGCTGAGTCGGCTCAGAATCCAGCGGTCCGCCAGCGCCATCGATTCATGCGGGGGCAGCTTGTAGCGGGCGTGGAAGCTCTCGCCCTCAATGGGCAGGGTGGCATCCTCCAAATTCATGATCACGAAGCGGGCCGCGTTCCAGATTTTGTTGGCGAAGTTGCGGTTGCTCTCGATGCGCGTAAGGCTCAGCTTCATGTCGTTGCCGGGCGTGCCGCCGGTGAGCAGCGAGAAGCGCATGGCGTCCAGCCCGTAGTCGCGCACGAGGTCGAGCGGATCGAGCACGTTGCCGAGCGACTTGCTCATCTTGCGGCCATCTTCGGCGCGGACCAGCCCGTGCAGGTAGACCGTCTCAAAGGGCACTTCGCCGGTGAAGCGCAGCCCCAGCATAATCATGCGCGCAACCCAGAAAAAGAGGATGTCGTAGCCCGTCTCCATGACGTTGGTTGGGTAGTATTTCGCCAAATCGTCGGTCTGCTCCGGCCAGCCGAGCGTCGAGAAGGGCCACAGCCCAGACGAAAACCACGTGTCGAGCACGTCCGGGTCTTGGTTGAGATGTACGGTCTCGCCGTAGTATTCCGTCGCCTGCTCCAGCGCGTGTGACTGGTTGCGCGCGGCAAAGGGGTGACCATCCGGCCCGTACCAGATCGGGATGCGGTGGCCCCACCAGAGCTGGCGGCTGATGCACCAGTCGCGGATATTTTCGAGCCAGTGGAAGTACGTTTTCTCAAAGCGCTCCGGCACAATTTGGATGCGCCCGCTCCGCACGGCGGCGCGGGCGGGCTTGGCCAGCGGCTCCATCTTGACAAACCACTGCGTGCTGATCAACGGCTCGATAACTTCACCGCCGCGCTGGGCACGCGGCACGCGCATGGTGTGCGGCTGCGTTTTAATTGTCAGCCCCGCATCCTCCATGTCCGCCCAAATTTGCTTGCGCGCCTCGAAGCGATCCAGCCCCAGGTACGGCCCGGCCTCCTCGTCCAGCGTGGCGTCTTTGTTCATAATGTTTATGATCGGCAGGTCGTGGCGCTGGCCGATTTCGTAGTCGTTCGGATCGTGGCCCGGCGTGATCTTGAGCGCGCCCGTGCCAAACGCGCGGTCGACGTACTCGTCCGCGATCACGGGAATCTTGCGCCCGATCATCGGCACCAGCACCTTTTGGCCAATAAACTTCTGGAAGCGCTCGTCCTCCGGATGCACGGCCACGGCAGTGTCGCCCAGAATCGTCTCCGGGCGCGTGGTGGCCACGGGCAGAAAGTCGCCCGAATTGTCGGCCAGCATGTACTTGAAGAAGTAGAGCGTGCCCGGCTCCTCAAAATACTCGACTTCGAGATCGGCGACGGCCGTTTGCAGCCCCGGCGACCAGTTCACGAGGTAGGTACCGCGGTAGATGAGGCCGTCGTTGTACAGCCTTAGAAAGGCCTCGATCACGGCGTCGCTCAGGCCATCGTCGAGGGTGAAGCGCTCGCGCTCCCAGTCGCACGAGATGCCCATCCGCCGCTGCTGTGCGGTGATGCGCCCGTGATATTCATCCTTCCAATCCCAGACTTCGCTCACAAAGCGCTCGCGCCCCAGCTCCTCGCGGCTCGTGCCCGCCTCCTGCAGGTGGCGCTCCACCACCATCTGCGTGGCGATGCCCGCGTGGTCGGAGCCGGGGACCCAGAGCGTCGGTCGCCCCTTCATGCGGTGGTAGCGAATCAGCATGTCTTCGACGGCGCTGGTAATCGCGTGGCCCAGGTGCAGCGCGCCGGTGACGTTGGGCGGCGGCATCGAGATCACAAAGGGCTGGGCGTCGGCGTCGACCTGCCCTTTTTTGATTTGCGTTTCCGGCTTGAAATAGCCCTGCGATTCCCACCACGCATAAAGTTTTTCCTCGGTTTGCGAGGAGTCGTAGGCTTTGGGCATGGTCGATTTTATTGGGGTGGACATGAATTGGCTCCAGGTTTGGTAGTGCTTAGTGCGTATTGCTTAGTGCTCGGTTGATTTTCTGGTTTCGTAACAATTTGAAATTTTGGTAGAGCGCTGTGTATACCGTAGGTCATGTATGCTCCGCTACGTGACGTTCTCCGCACCCCAGTCGCGCAGATAGAGATGACTCTTTATCAACAACCTGATGGCATACCTGTCCACATTGATTTTGACAAAGATTCAGATGGACCGATATCACATAGCGGAGCATATGTGACCTACAAACAAAAAAGCCACCTCATCCCAAGGACGAAGTGACTCGCGGTACCACCTTGATTGACAGACGCAGCGCGCCTGCCCTCTCAAACGCTGTAACGGGCGTGAGCCGGACGAAGCTACTCAATGGTGAATTGTCAATGGTTAATGGCCAGATAACCAGCCACCCTTCATTGACAATTGACAACTTACCGTTGACTATTGACCATTATCTTTCACTTCGCCAACCTTCCCGGCGACTTTCCCCGCGGCGTCGTCAACGAGGCTCGCAGCCGATGGCCTCATCTCTCTAGGACTTGCCCACGCGTCCTTTGACTAACAGACGCATCAGATGCCGTTCGTCTTTTGACTAAACGACCCTGCACACGGGTACTCCTCCGGTGCTACGTTGTTGGAGTATCTGCGAACAGTATAACGAATTCGATGCGCGCTGTCAAGCACTTTCGGAAGTTTGCAGCGATGCCAAATTTGGACCGCTTGCTGCATAAATGACCCAGCAGCTTCAGCAGTCTACCGCCCCAGCAGCGGCAGAAAAAGCTTGGCCGTCTTCTCCTTCACGGGTGCATCCAGCACGAGGCCCCGTTCCCCCGTCCAGTAGGCTTCCGCCGTGGCATAAGCCAACTCACCCACCTGCTGGCCGACTTCGCGCCCGCGCAGATCGCCATCCTGAATGTGGATGCCTCCGTAGCGGCGCGACAGCGCGGCCTCCCTGGCCGCGTCCTGAAACGTGGGCCAGCGCAGCGCGACAATCTCCGTGGGGCCCACCTCGAAGCCGGTGCTGCCGACCACGGCTACAAATTGCCCCACGCGATCCGGCACGCCGTCGCGGTCGAGGTCGTGGGGCAGGACGATGGTATCATCGTAAAATTGGGGTGAGCCGGTAAAGCGCGTTAACACGTCGGCACTGGCAAAGCTAAAGCTGCTGTGGCCGGAGACGTACTCGGCAAAGGGCGGCGTGACAAAGGTCAGCGCCTGATAAGGTCGCCACAGTTCGCCGGGAATCTGCTGCGCGCCCTGGTTGGGTCCGCCCCAGGCCACAATGGTTTGGCCAAAATATCGGTGGCGAATGGCGGACTGCGGGCGCACGAAGTCGTAATGGCGCTTGGCCTCCCACACGGCGATGCTTGTATCGAAAAGTGCGCCGTTGAGGGCGAAGAACATCTTGACATCCTCATCGAGGCCGTGGTCGTCGCGGTAGGCAACGTCCTGAGCCAGCTGGTTCCAGTGGCCAGGCGGCGATTCGGTGCGGGGGCCGTCCGCCCAGAACTCGGCCAACACCTTTTCGTAGTTGCTCAGATTCGCGCTGATCTGAACGAGCGCATCGACTTGCTGCCGGTACGCCTCGTCATTGGTCATAACCTGCCCCAAACCGTCGGTATACGGTGCATCCGAGCCTGCCATTGGCGGCGGCGGGGGCCGAAACTGATCGCCCGCACTCAGCGCAAAGGGCTTCACCGCACCCCACTGCGGCGTTAAAAATTTCTGCTCGATATAGGTGAATGGGTCGTCGCTGTAGATGGGCTGGCCATTTTCATCGGTGAGCTTGCCCGTGGGCACGCGCAGCGGCTGCCAGCGGTTGGGATCAAAATTCGCGCCGCCCGGCGTCCGACCGGTCGCTGGGTCCGCGCTGTTCACCGGTTTGTATAAAGTTGGATAGACATCGGACGTCACGTCGGCGTAGTTGTTGTCGGCGTTGGCGCCGTCGTCCGCGCGCGCCAACGTGACCTGCTGCGCTGCGTAGAGACCGATTCCAGCTGGCGTCGCGAGATCGGGTGTAGACGAGAAGGGCAGCGCCTCCTGCCCCAACACGCCCATCATTTGCAGGTAGGCGTTGGTATCAAGCGCGTAATCGGGATAGAGCCGCATCAACATATGGTAGGCAGCCTGGCTCACGGCGGCGGTTTTCTTGACCTCGGTGCGCTCGGCCACGGGGCGGCGCGCTTCAAACTGAGTAACAACGGGATTGGCCGCATCATCGTAGACGGCCCAGGCATCGTACATGGCGAGGTGCAGCAGAAAAAGCGAGCGCGCCGTGACGGTGGGGCGTGCGCCGCTGTTGCGCACGGCCGCCAGCGCGACTTCGTTCCAAAGTGCCACGGCACTCGGCTCGTCCGCAAAGCGAATTTTTTCGGCGGGGGGAAGCGTCTGCACCTCTTGGGCGGCGGCGTACGCTGTGGCGGGCGATGTAGTCTGAACCTGCCAAAACGACGTCGCTAGAGCTGGCTGAAGCACGAGCAGCAGCAGCGCCACCCCAAGCAACCGTCGAGCCAGCCGCGGCCAGTTCAGCGTAATTTTGTTGGGCGGACGATAAAAAACAGACATGCAAGTTCTCCAAATCGAAGTAAACTTCCCAAAGTCCTGTGATTCTACCACCATCTTTCCAGTTAATCATCTAACATTTGACACAGCCGCGGAGCGAGTAATTGTTTTACTACCGGACACTTTTCAAAATTGTTATTCTGCTCGCGTAGCGGTCGCTTCGACGCCGGGTCGACGAGATAAGTGGCTGGGCAAATCTAAGCAAGTAGTTCAACAATCTCGTTTTGGCGGGTACGGGCACGCCATGGCGTGCCCGTACCGCCTGACTTCTGTTCGTCAAACTTTGCTTTTGAACCACGAGCGAAGAATCTTCAGCAAATCTTGAACCAGTGAAGTTGACAAACTGCTCCAGCCGTCGTATAATCAAGTTGTTAGTATTAATCGGATTATTTAGTTGAACCCGCCGCTTCCCATGGCTCCTACTCTGCGCTCTGAATTTCTTTCCTATCTGCTCGACAACGGCCTGCGCCCCGGCGACAGGCTGCCGTCGCTCAATGCACTGAGCGGTGAAATTGGCGTAAGCGTGGGCAAGCTGCGCGAGCAGATGGAGGCAGCGCGCATCCTGGGGCTGGTCGAGGCCAGCCCGCGCCGCGGGATCACGCGCACGGCGTACAACTTCCTGCCGCCCGTTCGCTTGAGCCTGCTGGCCGCGCTGGCAATTGATCGACGCCACTTCCAAGCCTTTAGCAGCTTGCGCGTCCACCTGGAGATGGCGTATTGGGACGAAGCCGTTCCTCTCCTGAACGAGGATGATCGCAAGCATCTGCGCGAGCTGGTGGCCCGGGCGCAGGAAAAGCTGGCCCCGCCGCGCGTGCGCATCCCCCACATCGAACATCGCGATCTGCACCTCACCATCTTTAGCCGTCTGCAAAATCCATTTGTGCTGGGTCTGCTCGAAGCCTACTGGGACGCTTACGAGGCGGTGGAGCTCAACGCCTATGCAGATTATGCCTATTTGCAGGCGGTGTGGCGCTACCACGAGCAGATCGTCTGCGCCATCGACGCGGGCGAAGTCGAGCGCGGCAAGGTGCTGCTGCGCGAGCACATGGATTTGCTCAGCAACCAAGGCGTTTCGATTGAAGCGCCCTATCTAGCTTCTCAAGAGCCCGCTGGCAGTCCGCCGGATTCTATGGGCAATCAGCCCGTCGCTTACCGCAACGGTCGCCGCGCCGCTGTGGCCGAGCCACAGCAAGCCGCGTTTTAATCAATTGTGACTTAACAAAACACGCTTAAATTCTTTAAAAACCGGAGGAATTCTATGGGTGTCTTACTGAAAGATGTACCCCAAACCGCATCGACCGATCAAGAAGCTGCTGGCCGCGAGGTGGTGGTCAACGACTTTAACATCAACATCGCCACCGCTAACGGCACGGGCAGCCAAACGAGCAACAACGTCATCATCCGCTCGCTCTTCAAGCTCGGCATTCCCGTAACGGGCAAAAACTTTTTCCCCAGCAACATTCAGGGGCTACCCACGTGGTTTCAGATTCGCCTCAGCAACGAGGGCTACCTTGCCCGGCGCGACGGCATCGAAATCACGATTTGCATGAACGGCGCAACCGTGGCCGAGGATATGGAGACGGCGCTGCCCGGTGGCATCATCCTCTACGACGATTCGCTGCCCATCGCCAACCGCCGCGACGAGGTCACCTATTACGCCATGCCCGTCAAGGAGCTTGTGAAGGAGGCCGATCTGCCCTTTGCGCTCAAGAGCTACGTGGCTAACTTTGTCTACGTCGGCGTGCTGGCCTATCTGTTGGACATCGACATGGAGGCCATCCACGACGCGCTGCTGTGGAACTTTGGCGGCAAGGAGAAGCCCGTCAAGCTCAACTTCGATATGGCGAAGTCGGCTTACGACTGGGCCGCGGAGAATTTGGAGCGGAACCATCCCTATCGCGTCGAGCCGATGGAAGGCTTTGTCGAGGATAAGATTTTGGTGGACGGCAACGACGCTGCCGCGCTGGGAGCGCTCTTTAACGGCGTTTCCTTTGTGAGCTGGTACCCGATTACGCCCTCGTCCAGCCTGGCCGAAGGCATCAGCAAGCGCGGCCCCAAGCTGCGCGTTGATCCGGATACGGGCAAGGCAACCTACGCGGTGATCCAGGCCGAGGACGAGCTGGCCGCCATTGGCATGGTGGTGGGCGCGGGCTGGGCCGGCGCGCGCGCGATGACGGCGACCAGTGGACCCGGCATTAGCCTGATGTCCGAGTTTATTGGCCTGGCCTACTTTGCCGAGATTCCCTCCGTTGTGTGGAACATCCAGCGCATGGGGCCGAGCACGGGGCTGCCCACGCGCACCGGCCAGGTCGACATTCTCTCGACGTACTACCTGAGCCACGGCGACACGCGCCACGTACTGCTCTTCCCGGACGATCCGAAGGAGTGCTTTGAATTTGCGGGCACGGCCTTTGATCTGGCCGAGCGGCTGCAAACGCCCGTCTTTGTCCTGAGCGATCTTGATATTGGAATGAACGCCTGGATTACGGATAAGTTTGACTATCCCGAAGGCGAGATGGACCGCGGCAAGGTGCTGAGCGCCGAGGATTTGAAGGAGCTGGGCGGCAACTGGGGGCGCTACAAGGATGTCGACGGCGACGGGATTGGCTACCGCACGCTGCCGGGCAACGAGCACAAGCTCAGCGCCTACTTCACGCGCGGCACGGGCCACAACGAATACGCCATTTACTCCGAACGCCCGGACGATTGGGAGCAGAACATGGCGCGTCTGCAGCGCAAGTTCGAGACGGCGCGCACGCTTATGCCCAAGCCGGAGATGTTCGAGAGCGAGTCGAATACGCGCATCGGCATCATCAGCCTCGGCAGCAACCACCCCGCCATTCTGGAGGCGCGCGACCGCCTCGATGCGGAAGATGTTGAGACGGATTACCTGCGCTTGCGTGCGCTGCCCATCGGCCAAGAAGTGCGGGACTTTATCCACGATCACGAGCAGGTGTTTGTGGTGGAGGCCAACACGGACGGTCAGCTCCACAGCATTTTGCAGACGGAGGAGCCAGCGTCCGCCACCAAGCTTGTGTCGCTGACAAAGTGTGACGGTCTGCCGATTTCGGCGCGCTGGGTCACCGAAGCGATGCGAGAGCAGTTGTCGTAATAGAAACACCGGATGGCGATCAGAATCTGAACGGTTTACCGCTATCTTCTATGAAAGGATAAATTCAAATGGCTTCATCTGCTGTAGAAAAGGCAAAGGCCCGGGCACAGGCCGCGGCCAAAAACAAGAAGGCTGCGCGCGCACCAAAAACCAACGCCATCGGCCTGGAAAAGAATGATTACAAGGGCCGTCCCTCCACGCTCTGCAAAGGCTGCGGCCACGACAGCATCAGCCAGCGCATCATCAGCACGGTGTGGGAGATGGGCCTGCCCCACCACCGCGTGATCAAGATGAGCGGCATTGGATGCTCGAGCAAGACGCCCGCTTACTTCCTGGGCAACAGCCACGGCTTCAACTCCGTCCACGGCCGCATGCCCTCCGTGACGACCGGCGCCGTGACCGCCAATCGCTCACTCACCGCCATCGGCGTCAGCGGCGACGGCGATTCGGCCAGCATCGGCATCGGCCAATTTAAGCACGCCATGCGCCGCAACCTGCCGCTTGTCTACATCGTCGAGAACAACGGCGTTTACGGGCTGACCAAGGGTCAGTTTAGCGCCACGGCGGACGAAGGGCAGCAGCTCAAATACCAGGGCGTCAACGATCTGCCACCGCTGGATTTGTGCCTGGAAGCGCTGACCGCCAACGCCACCTTCGTCGCCCGCAGCTTCGCGGGGGATGCCAAGCAGGTCGAAGCGCTGCTGAAGGCGGCGATTAGCCACCGCGGCATTGCCCTGCTGGATATCATCAGCCCCTGCGTGACCTTTAACAACCACGATTCCTCCACCAAGAGCTATGGCTTTGGCAAGGAGCACCAGATTTCGCTGCAGGAGTTGGGCTACGTTCCCGAAGCCGAAGAGATCGAAATCGATGAGTACGATGACACAACCGAGGTGCAGCTGCACGACGGTTCGTGGATCACGCTCAAGAAGCTGGAGAAGGATTACGATCCAACGAGCAAGATGGCAGCTTATCAAGTGCTGGAAGAAGCACACCAGAAGCAGCAAATGTTGACGGGGCTCTTTTACATCAACGAAGAGCAGCCGGACATGGTCGAGCTGCTCAACATTGTCGATGAGCCGCTGGCCGCCCTGCCCGCCGAGCGTCTGCGCCCCAGCCGCCAGCAGCTGGACAAGTTGATGGCAGAGATGTAGTGGTTTGATGGACAAGCTTGAACAAAAAAGCGCGGTTGCCAAATGGCGACCGCGCTTTTTTGTTCATTGGCGGATTCAAGATACAAACGGCAAATCCAGATTCACACATGCTACGCCACAACGAGTGGCCAAATAATGAGCCACGTTGTCAACACCAAGCCGTGTGCCATCACGAGCGCCAGCAGGGACGCCCCGCGTGCGCGGCAAGCAGAAAAAACCAGCCCCACGAGCAGCAGCGACCCGACGTTGAGCCCAAGCTGATAGAGCGAACCGCTCGCAGCCAAGAAGACACTGCTGCCAAGCAGCGCGTAAATCAGCGCACCGTACACCACTGATGCCGCGCCAGTTGTCTCCCACAGCGCGTTGTGCAGGACGCCCCGAAAGACAAACTCCTCCACCGTGGCCAGGAAAAACAGCAGCGGCACGCTCCACAAGCCCGGCCAAAGCAGCGCGTTGACTTGATCGCCGGGGAGCGCGACCACGTAGAACAAAAGGATTCCGAGGGGAATAGCGGCAACGTTAAGCAGCACCTGAACCGGTGGAGAGGTCAAGGTCAAATTAGCGAAGGAGAGCGTGTAGCCCTGTGCGTAAAGCGCCGTTCCAGCGGCGACCAGCAGGGGCAAGCCAATCAGCACGGGAACCAGCCCAACGGGAATTTCTGGAGAAACCATGGTGCTGCTTAGAATTTTTAGCAGCGGGGCCAACGCCAGCGCGGGCAACACGCGACGGACCGGTTCGCTCGCCAACCCGTAATAGTGGAGCAGCCCAGCCAGCAACCCCACGTACAGCAGCTCATTGGCGCTCCGCCACCCGAGCCATGCCAGGAGTTCAGCAGCGATGATCGCCGCCGCGTAGAGTATCACCGTCACGTGAACGGCAATCGAGCGCGATGGTGCGTTCGGGTGCAGGGTTGTTTCTGCGTACATGGGCGTTTGGAATAGTCAGCTGCGCTAGACAAGCGCCAGCAGCCGCGTTAGGACAACCGCCGTAAAAACAAAGAGCAGCGGCACGACGGCAACGTCCAGCACGCTGATCCAGGCGGCAAAGCGCTTGTCGTCGATGGCGCGCAGCAGCTCTTTTTCCACGAGCACGAGCACAAGTAAAGCCATGGCTGCCAGCGCCGTGGTGTAGCCGCTCGAACGGGCCGAAAGTTCGCCGAGCGGTAGAGAATTGAGCAGAATGTCCATGGAGGGCTCTCTTTTGACAGCGGGACGTTTAACAACGAGACGCCTTTTATTTCGTGCTGGAGTGCAGGCCCACTACGTCCAGCAGCACGCCGACCATACTAGCGGCGGCTAAAATCACCAAGGTTCCGTTTGGCGACCAGTAGTTCGTGTACAGCATTAGCGTGGGCACGAGGATACTTAGCGCAAAGCTCAACGCGATGGCAAGCGTCCACAGCGCCAACCCGTTTTGGATGCGGAGCAGGCGGACAAACGCCATGCCGGGGCAAACGAGCAAAAACCACGCGACAAGCGGCGCGCGCACAATCGGCGGCGCATTGAGTAAGCTAACCGCCACGGCGGCAAGCGCCGAGCTAACAATGAGGACTGGCCAAAGAAACCGATCGGGCCCAGTATCCCGTTGCGAAGTTGAGTACATAGAAATACAGTGGACAGAAATTTTAGAGTCAGGCTCGCGCGCGCTGCAGTCGCGTACCAACAGAAGCCAGTAGCTCTTGAACCGAATGTAGATAGCTCTGCCGCTCCCGCCCGTTTAAGCCAATCAACCAGTAGACGCCCACGTAGGCCATTCCCGCTGCTGACACCGTCACCGCGAGCGGAAAAAAGGCCGCGAGCGACCAAAGTTGGCTAAGCGACAGCGTGACCAGGACCATGGGCAGCAGTGCCAGCAGAGCGGGCGCAAACGCCCGGAACAGCAGCTGCCGACGATCTTGCGCCAGCACGTGGGTGACGTAAGCGAGCACAATTATCAGCTCGACCACGCTGGGAATTAGCGTGCCCATGGCGACGCCCTCGATTTGCCAGCGCCGCGCCAGCACAATCGACAAAATCAAATTGGCTATGCCGGACGCCAGCGCAATCGCCGCCAGCGGTCGGTGGCGGGACATGCCGCGCAGGACGACAACGGCTGGCCCCTGAATAGCGCTCATCAAACCGGCCAGCGTGAGAATGACGACGATATTGCTGGCGGTAGCATACTCTTCACCCACCCACAGCGTCAAAATGGGGCGCGCAAAGAGGATAAAAATGGCGCTGAACAAAAGCGCAATGGCGACCGTGAGCCGCAGCCCCGTGGCGTACAGCGCGCGCAGACGCCCGTGATCCTCGTCGGCGCTTAGCTCCGAAGCCAGCGGCAGAAAGACCTTCATGAACTGCTTGGTTAAAATCTGGGTAACATCGCTTAGCTTTTTGGCTAGGTTGTAGGGCGTGACGCTTCGAATCAGCAGAAAAAAGCCGATGACAATCTCGTCGGTTTTGCTTTGTAGCCGATAGGAAATGTCGCTTACAAACAGGGGCCAGCTGTAGGCGATAATGCGCCGCGCGACCTGCCCCTCCACGTTGTGCCAGCCAAACTGTCGCCACGGGATGCGCAATTCGGGCGCAAGCCGACGAATCCAGTAAACGGCAAGCGCCATCACAAAGAGCGTGCCGCCGATGTTGACGGCGACCAGCGCGAGCAGGCCGCCCCCCAGGCTCAATGCGAGCACGGTTAGGCCAGCGGTGAAGAGCGTACCGGCGACTTCGACCAAGTTTACAATATCGTAGCGCTGAAGACCGCGCAAAATCGCCATCGGCGACATGGCTGGCATGGCAATGCCCGCGCCAACGCCCATCAACACCACCAGCATTGGGGCAACGCGGCGCAGCTCGGGCGCCAGCGTAAACCAGCGCGAAAAGGTAGCCGCCAGCCCAATGCTAAACAGCACCAGCAGAATGGCCAGCCCCACGTAAAGCCAAAGCGCCGTCACCAGCAGCGAACGAGCCAGTTCGGATTGTCCGCGCGCCTCAAACTCCGCCACGTACTTGATCAGCGCCCCCCAAACGCCAAAGTCCAAGAGCGCCCCATAGCTCATCAGCGAGCCGACCAGCACCCACAGCCCATAGGCCGTCGGCCCCAGCTCGCGCAGGATGAAGGGCGTCAAAAAGAAGAGCGTGGCAAAGGCAACGATTTGGCCCGCATAGTTGCTCAACGCGCCGACCAGCACGCGTCGACGAATGGCTTCGTTTGTACTTTTTTGCATAGCCTCAGCCGAACAATTCTTCAACGTCACGAGCAAGCGCGGCTAGATAAGCCACGGCGCGGCTGCGCTGGCGCACTAAATTTATCGAAGCTTGATTGGACATTCCTCTACTCGAATTCCTTACATTTTGCTGACGCACCGCCTGGTCTTTTGGCCTGTCATCAGCTTTGTCGTCGAGCGAGGGCGACGTATCCCCGTTGGCTTCACCGATGTGAATCAGCTGCTGGCGAGCGGCTTGATGCAGCGCCTGCTCCACCCAAAGCAGCGTCAGCAGCAGCGGACGAAAGCGCTGATCCAGGGCAAATGCCCCTTCGTAACTGGCGAACGCCTCCTGCACGGCCCGACCAGCGGCAGCCTGTGGCGGAACCGAGCAGTACAGGCTGCGTAGCGCAGCCAATTCGCCTTCCGCTCCGTCCAGGCGAAGGGCGCTGACTTGAAAATAAAGCGCAAAATAGAGCAGATCACACAGCGGCAATCCACGCTGGTCATCTGTCCGCCGCCCAAACTCCCAGTCGATCACCGTGAGCTGGTGACCATCGTGGTGGATGTTCCAGGGGGCGAGATCGTAGTGCGCCCAAACGAGCGGCAGTTCGCCACCGATCAGCACGCGACCGCGCTGTCGCACCGCTTCGAACAGACGCCGCTCCGGCGGCGTTGCGCCAAACGTGTTCTCGTACTCGTCCAGCGCCTCCTCCACCCAGCGCGCGACGGCGCTCTCGTCCCACGGGATGCACCGGGGCTGCGTCTGCTGTTGGAAGTGCACGAGCCACTGCGTTACCTCACGCAGGTGGCGGTCGTGTGCTTGGGGGCGCGGCGGCCACTGTCGCAGCGTTGCAAAGAGTGAAGGGCCGGGCGCGTAGCGCTCGACGCTTACGTGAATGGTGTTGTCTTCTAAGGAGGCAGCGGGCCTGACGAATGAAGCGGGCGGCGTCCAGCCAAAGTGGCCGAGCGGCTCCGGCAGCGTTGAGCGCAGGGTGGGCGACAGCTTGCCTCGCAGCGCGACGAGCCGCTGCTGTTCGCGCACGGTGTTGGGGCCAAGCTCGGCCCGCGTCGCCACTTTGACCACCGCTTGGGGATTGGGCGTTTGCCCCGCCGCAGGGGCAGGCGCAAAGGGCAGCAGGACGGAGCGACTACCGGCGTCAAAGCCGCTGGTGAGCAGGGCCGTGTGGCGTGCGGAAGTAAAGCGGCCATTAGGGTCGACGGGCCGGATCGTGCGCACGGCTTGTTCGAGGAGCGCGGGGGCGTGCCCGTCCCCCTTCGAGTCCATGGCTTCGGCCCACAGCGGGCCGACAGCCGTCAAACAGTAACAGGGCAGCAGCGCTGCCAAGCGTCGATTTTCTCGTCCAAGCCAGCGCCCCGCTACGCGGCCAGCCAGTTGCGCAGCACGCTGCAGCGGCGTGGCGGCGACGTAGAGGTTGTCGAAATACCAGCGGAAAATCTGCGGCACATCCAACGGCAGGTAGCGGCGGCTGTTCTCAAAATTGGGGGCCACCCAGTGCTGGGCAACGGCGTCAAACCTTTGGCGCTTTAGCAACCGGTGTAGACGCGTAGGCGTCAACCGCCAGCAGCGATGCTGCCGACGGTTGATTTCGACAAAGAGGACGGCACTCGGCCTCAGCTTTTCGAGCAGCTGCAGCAGCGCCGTTTTTGGGTCAGGAAAGAGGCTTTCCTTGGGGGCGTTGTGTAAAACGACGAGCGCGTCAAAGGATTGAGGCGGAATATGCACCCACTCGGCATCGGCACAGCGCACCACGGAATCAGCCAGGCCCAGCGCTTGGAGCCGCGCCACCACGGATGCGTCCCCGCCCAGCAGCAGCAGCCGACGTTCCTGCTGCGGAGCAGCGCGAGCGACAGGCGGCAGCAGCAGCATCCAGTCGCTGCGTCCTGGGGCTGTAGGAAGGTTCGTACTCAAGGTGACTAAGCCGTTTCAATCCGCGAAGCGGCAGCGGGCGTAGGGGAAACGGTCACTGCTGATGAAGACGTGAAGTGGCGCAGAATTTGGCGCCAGGCGGCGACGCGGTCGCGCAGTTCGCGGCGTCGCGCAGAATTTTGCGCGAGCGGCCACAGCACGCAATCGCGCACGAGACGCAGGGCCACAATCAGGCGCACCAGGGCGTTTAGCAGCAGGAGCTGCCGGTGGGTGTAGTGCTTGGCGTAGAACTTTTGCAGGCTGGCAAAAAACTGGACGGCCATCGCCGTGCGATACTGTCGCGTGGTGGCGCCACCCTCGTGTGTGATTGTAACAGCGGGCGTAAAGTCCGTTGTCCAGCCAGCCCGACGCAGCCGGTAGGCAAGATCAATCTCCTCGGCATAGAGAAAAAAGTCCGGGTCAAAGCCCTGAACCGCGTCAAAAGCGCTGCGTCGCAGCAGGAGCGCGGCGCCCAACACCCACGGCACGCTGCGCACCTCATCGTGCGACCACGTGCGCAGGTAGCGCTGGCGAAGGAAGGGCACGTGGCGCAGGAGTCGCCCCAGCGTGCTTTCTTCCAGAAATACGTGAAGCAGCGTGGGAAAAGCGTAGCAGGAAGGCTGAAGCGAGCCGTCGCTGTGGACGATTCGCGGGCCGATGACGGCGGCGCGTGGATGGTCCGCTCCGTGCTGCCGCAGGCGGGCAAGCGTGCCCGGTGCAAGCCGCGTATCGCTGTTGAGCAGAAAAATCCAGCCGGCACTGCTTTGCACCACAGCCTGATTCACCGCTGCGCCGTAGCCAACGTTGACTGAGTTGTCGATCAGGTGCACGGCAGGAAATTCTCGGCGCACCATCTCGGCGCTGCCGTCGCTAGAGGCGTTGTCAACGACAATGATTTCATCGGCTCCCTGCTCGTTCAACGTTGAGAGGCAGGCGTTTAAGTGCTCGCGCGTATTGTAGCTGACCACGACAATTGCAGCGTGCTCGCTCTGCACGTTAAAGAAATTTTCCATAGCTATTTCGTTACCTAATCGTTGAATGGCGTGCTGTACTCAGTAGAAAAGCAGAAGGAAAAGGCGATGTTTACATCATTGTCGTGCACAGAGCAGCCATGCAGCAAGCGTAGAGCGATGGACGTTGTTTTTTGGTTGCCGTCGTGCTAAATTGTCGCGAGCTTGACCACTACGCTTTAGTCCGACAACGAAATTCTCAGCGTCAAGCAGCATAAATGTAGCAGTGCACGAAGGCATCTGCTGTTGCTTCTCGTACCGCTACACTTTTGCATCAAATCTTCGTTGTCCTATCAAAAATCAGAAATTTTTCTTTATGTCTAAGTCACGCACACTCTCTACTGAACACACGTTTGTCGTCGGTAAAGCGCGAACCGGCGCACTTCTTTTCGTCGCTATCGGCGTTGTTGCTTTACTGGCCCAAGCAAGCGTCGCATCGGTCTCTGTTGCGGCCGCAAGTAAAGTTCTTGCTGGCTCCGGCGCTGTCTCCGCCGCAGCGACAGTCTACCACGTGGACTGCCAGAATGGGAATGATGCCAACAATGGCCGCTCGCCGGGCAGTGCATGGCGCTCGCTTAACAAGGCTAATCAAGCGCCGCTGCAGCCGGGCGATTCGCTCCTATTCAAGCGCGGCTGCAAGTGGACGGGCACGCTGAAGGCCAACTGGCGCGGCACGTCCAGCCAGCCGATCTTAATTGGCGCCTACGGCTCCGGCAACAAGCCCACCATCCACAATCGCCCGCAGGACTTGAACAATCGGTATCACGCCAACGTCCTTATCAGCGGCTCCTACCAGATTATTGAGCACTTTACTACCTACATTCACAACCCACCGGTTGAAGCTGGTTGCGGCAACAATCCCGTGGGCTTTTACGTGGGCTTTCTCTTTCGCAACCCCGACAGTCAGGGCAATGGCGGTTCATACAACATCTTGCGCCACGTGGAGGCGCTTAAGCATACGGCAGGCGTGCACATTAACCGCAACGCCAACAATAATCGCGTCGAGTACAGTTCGTTTCGCGCCAACCACGTGATGCATGTGCTCACGCCTAAATCTCAGCACACCAGCGACGACATCGGCGCGTGGGGCATTTTGCTGCGTGGCGACAACAACGAGGTTGCCCACAATTACTTCGCTCACAATAATTCGTGGTGTACCTACGACACGCCACCGCAGGGCAACTCCATCGAAATCTACGAAGGGCGCAACAACAACATTCACCACAACACAGCGTACCACGACCGTCACTTTTCCGAACTGGGCGGCTCATCTCAGCGGCGCGCAAGCGGCAACCGCTTTGCCTACAATCTCGTGATCTCGCCCGTTAAGGATGCACGCTTCGTGATTGTGCGCGGTGGTGGCAATCCTTACGGGCCAACTTATGACACCACGTTGTATCATAACACGGTGTACTTTACCGGGCACGAAAGCCAAGCCGTCGTCTGCCACAGCGGCTGCAGCGGCAACATCCTGACCGCTGTGGACAACATCTTCTGGGCTGAAGAAAAGGCTGTCTTTGCCGACGGCGCCTTTACCGAGCGCAAGAATATATACTGGAACAGCAGCGGTGACCCCTTTATCCAATTCCTGGGGTTCAACATGAACGGTTCCTCTATGATCACCAACCCGCGCTTTATCAATCCATCCACACGTCAGTTTAATTTGCAGGCCAACAGCCCAGCCATTGATGCAGCGGACGCCACCCGTGAATCAACGGACATCAATGGTAGCAACGTGCCCTACAATGGCCGTGCCGACATTGGTGCGTTCGAGTGGGCCGGTGCAAACGCATCCATTAGCGGTAATGGAGTCATCCCGCAGGAAGATATTGATTTGGCCAAAACGCTTCAAGAAAAAGTGTCCGACACCGAGACTCCCACGGACGACGAAGGGCGAGAGGAAGCCTTGCCGGATGATCTGCCGGAAGCAGATAACGGCATGGAACAGATGCAGAAAGTACTGCTGCCGCTCGTCTTAAAATGACGGGTATGCAGCATGAAGGGAATTAGACGGTTCTAAGCAGCAGTCCCAATCACCTTGTTCAAAACTGTCGATGTAGAGCCTTTCTGGAGGCTTCGAAGCTTCCAGAAAGGCTCCAACGTCTGGAACCATCTAGTTTTTTACGCTTTGCTGTGCCAACGTTTTACGACGCTAGCGAAGCTGCTGCCGGACTGCCGGTCGGCCATCCTGTGGGCGCTGCGCTTCGCCGCCGGCAGCAAAAGCTGACGCAAAAGCTGCGCACGTTGATGCGGAAAGAAGAAGAGTTCGGCCAAATGCTCACTCACTCGGCTCCTGCTGGGGTAGAGTGTAGACAGGTAAAATAAGCAGAACCATGCGATATATTGAATTCGCTGGGGCCACCCCACGTCAAAGCGCCCGGCTGCCGCTCGAATGCCCTGGCGCAGCAAGCCCGCATGCGTATCGGCAGCAATCGGGTGCAGCGCCGGCGCCAGCGAAAGCGAGATCAGTCGTTGAGCGATAAAGGTGACGGAGGGCACAGCTAGCGGGTCAGCGGGAAAGTTCAGCCCCTGTTCGTGGGCAAAGCGATGCATGTCCTGGTGTAGGCGAATTGTGCGCTCAACAATCTCTCGGGATTGCTTCACGTCGATACCGAGGCGGTTGTGACCGTTCTTGGCATGCACCCGATAGCGGGCGCCGACCGTCTCCAGCCGCTCCACAGCGCCCAACAGCGGCGGGATGTTCGACAGGTAAAAATCGGCACAGAGACGATAGGGTACTTCGGGCATAGGCAGAATCCGCGCCAGCACCCAGCGCGCAAAGGCGATGCCGCTTGTGGGTTGCCAGCGCAAATCGTCGGGAAATGTCAGCGCTTCCCGCCGCAGATCGCCGGTGGATAGCTCTTCGCTGGGCGGGCGATAACGGCCGGTTACCCGACCACGCTCATCAATGGTTTCGAGCGGAAACTGTACCTTGGCCAGAGGCAGCCGAGCATCGCGCTGCCCCGGGCTACTCGTTGGCGCGCCTGCGGCCGTAAATTGCCCGGCGGCAAATTTCTCGACAACGCGCGCCGCCGTCTCCGGTAAAAGTAGATCGTCGGCATCGAGAAACATGACGACGTTGCCACGGCTTTGCGCAAAGCCCGCATTGAGCGCAGAAGCCTGACCCCCATTGGACTTGAAGAGCGGTTGCAGCCGCTCTGGGTAGTGCATCGCGTAGCGCTCGATAATCTCGCGGGAGCCGTCGGTCGACCCATCGTCCACCACGATAACTTCTACATGGGCGTGGCTTTGAGCAAGTGCGCTCTCAATCGCATCTCCCAGAAAGCGGCTGTAATTATAGTTATTAATAATGATGCTAACCAGGGCGTCCATGCGACCATCCTTATGCGGACCGCTTCGTCCGCGGGGACAACAGCTGTTGATAAATTTCTTCAAAACGCGGCACGACGCTGTCGGCGTGGTAGAGCCGGGCGCGCTGCCGGCTGGCTTCACCCATTCGCTCGCGCTTTTTGCGGTTCGCAACCATCTCGAACATGGCAGCCGACAGGGCATCCACATCTTCCGGCGGCACGAGCAGCCCCGTCTCGCCGTCGAGCACAATATCGGCAATGCCGCCGATGTTTGTGCCAATGACGGGCCGCCCAGCCATCATCGCTTCGATGACGACGATGCCAAAGGGTTCGGGCCAAATTGAAGGCACAATTCCGGCCAAACAGCGTTCCCACGCAGCCATGACGGCGTAATTGGGCCAATTGTGCAAAACCACAACGCCGGGGGGAAAAGAGGCGGGCGTTTCGTCCCAGACCTTGCCAATTAAAACCAGTGGCGGCAGATCAATATGGGCCTCTACACATAGCTGGCGCAGCCTGCTATAGGCGGCAAGCAAAACGTTTAATCCTTTGTGTCGCCGAAAATCGCCGACGAACATAAAACAGGGAACCACAGGGAGCTGGGCCAGATAACTGTCCAAATCTTTGTCGACATGCTGCCGCGCTGGAATAAAGTTGGGGACAATCTCAAACGGCAGACCGGAATCAATCAGGCCGTTGCCCTCTGCCGTAGTATAGCTCACGGGCAGAAAGATGTCGACTGCTTTTTGTTCAGCATGACGCATGGCCCAAACGGAGAGCGCCACCGGCAGCCCTTTGAGTGCGCCGTAATGGTCGGCGGCGCAGCGCACGCACTTTAGAAAAGCCGGGCCGGTACAGGGCTTCTCCTGATACATCAGGCTTTTCTTGGCACAGGTGAGCGTATAGTAGTGCAGGCTCATTGCCAACTTGGCATGGCCGGCACGCTTTAGCGGCAAAAACGAGCGCGCCAGCCAATCGTGCCCGTGAACAATTTGTGGGCGCACCGCCTGTATTATTGACCAAAGCGCTCGTGTCACGCCCGGATCGGCTATGGGCGGCGCCCATGGTCGACCAGGGTGTTTAAATAAAGCAGGAAAATTTTGTGTTGTGCTGCGCAGCCGCCGCACGTGTACATCCCCATCCCACTCGCTTTCCGCTAACCCCTCCTGCCAGAGCGTTGCCACCGAGACTTCGTGACCGCGAGCGGACAACTCGGTGCTTAAGCTACGGACGTGCTGCTCCACTCCACCTAGAAATGGCCAGTAGAAATCCGTTACCATTAAAATACGCATCGGGTATCTACTGCCCTACATGGTTTTCACTGCGTTGACAGGATGGGCGGCCGCTTGTTCCTGTACCGCTTTGTGGTACAGCGCCAGCAGCTGATCGTAGCACGCCTCCCACGTGGGCAAATCAACTGGGGAGGGAATCAGCGGTCGCTGCAGCTGCTCGCTAATTGCCTTGGCCAAATCGTCGGCATTGATGGCTGGCGGGACGGCCCGCGCCAGCCCTTTGGCAACCACTTCTTTCAGCGCTGTATTATCCGCAACCAACACGGGCCTCCCCAGCGAAAGCGCCTCCATGACAGAAATGCCCTGGGATTCGTAATCGCTCATTAGAATAAACAGATCGGCGCCGGCCAGAACGGAAGCCATTTGCTCTCGATCTGCTCCCTCTATCGCTCCAATATGAATCTGGGCAGCGACGCCGAGGCGCTCGGCCAACTGTTGAAATGCGTGCTGGCGCGGCCCCGAGCCAATGATTCTCAACTGCGCGTTGGGATAATGGGAGGCAATTTTGGCAAACGCCTCAATTACGCGGTGATGCCCCTTGTAGCGTTCCAGGCGACCGATGGACAAGATAAGCGTTTGATCGCTACGCTTTTGAATCGCCCGCCTGGGTTCCGGTAGATAAGCACCGTTGGGAATCACGGCAAACTTTTCCTTTGGCAAATTCAGTTTACTGCGGAAAAATTCTTCTTCCCACGCCGAAACGCCGATCAGTTTACTCGCATGGGCCAGCAGCGGGCGTAAAAGTACTCGCTGCAGTGGCCGGATAATAGTGCGCCAGCGTGACGAGTGACCACCGCTGTGAAATGTCACAAAGTAGGGAGTATTGCTGTGTCGCGCGGCCAGCATCGCAATTGGCGCAACGAACGTGTGCCAACCCTGGCAGTGAATTAAATCCCACTGGGCGCCAACAATTTCACGGTACAGGCCGGGCGCAAAGTAATAGTCGCTATCCTTGGGCCACGCACGCACACGTCGAACATGCACGCCTTCCATCTCCTGCCGCGGCGGTAGCTGGCCCGATGTGTCAGTCGTCAATACCGTCACGTCGTGGCCGTCCGTCGCCAGTCGACGAGCCACCTCGTACGTATGAATTTCCGTGCCGCCTATATACGGTAGATAGCGCGCACTAACCAACAAAATACGCAAAGCCCGCTCTCCATGTTTAGCAACTTGGGCGTTCATATAAGTGTGTGACCTGGCGATCTGTGTAGCAAGGCCTGATTTATTTGGAATAACCATAACGATTCAGAAGGGGACGAGTAAGCAAGGTGACGAGTCGCCGCTGCCGGGTGCTCATCTTTTCTTGCCATTCCTCATCCGGGCGAATATCAATTGGTCCCTGCTTGAAACGGTCCGGATTGCCGGAGACCATCCAATTTGGCTTTGGCTCAAATGAATGATTGATTGTGCTGGGCACGGAGAGCGGAAAATTGTAAAAATTGTTCACCGCGGCCTGCAGCGTGCCCTGGGGCTGGCGCACCAAATCTTCGTAGCGGATGCGCATGTACTGAGCGTCTCGAAACGGAATCGCATGAAAGAGACCATTCATTACGTTCCACTCCATGGCGGAGCGGAACGGGCTGTAGCGGTTCATGTATTGAGTGGTCCAGTGAATTTCGGGACGCTTCTTTTTACGCTGCCAAGAATAGGCCACGGCGCGGCTGTCCCGCACGAGATGGAGAACGGACAAATTAAGATTGCGAACGTTGCTCAACAGCGCCGCGTGTGTCGGCACCTTCGAGGAGTCAACGATTACCGCGCTGCCCGCCACGTGCTGAATGCCCGTAAAGAGCCTGCCCAGGATTTCGGTGTACTCGTGAAGCCGCGCTTTATAAGCAGGCGTACGCAGATGGGGCAAGAGCAACATGGGCAAGTGTTGATTGTCGCGTACAGCCCCGCGCAAGGCGTGTACACCCCGCGGATCGAGCTCGCTAAAGCTGCCGTAAGCTTCTTCAACCACGGCCTGCCAAAATGGACTTTCGCGGAACGGCTCGCCGCCGCCCGTTAGCTGATTCTGAATAAAGCTTCTATCCCAAATGTCCCACAACTCGCCAACGGCCGTAACGCCTTCAATTTCATTGAGCAAAGTCGAGAGCAACGTGCTGCCACTGCGGCTGTAGCCGCCAATGTACAAAACATTGACCGCTTTTCCAGCAGCGCTCGGCTGAGTTTCGAGTTGAGTAGAAGGACTTGTCCTGTATGTAGACACTTGACTCATATTAGTTTCTCTGTTTGAAATCGATGTGAGGTTCAAAGCCCTCTAACCTGCCAATGGCCTTCTCCCCAAAGCCGGTTTACCCCGTGACAATTTATACTTAACCGTAGGGGCGCAGCGCGCTGCGCCCCTACGGTTTTGGAACGCTACCTCATGCAAGTTGTTTCGCGCTACCGTCGATGCTTCCGCTAATCCTTCATCACAAGCGAGAAGTACACTCGGTAGTTCATGCCGGCAGGGGTTGGCGTACCAGTCAACGGAGGCGTTGGTAGAATTGTAGACGAGCCATCTGGCGTAGCCGTTGCACTTCCAGGGACTGTTGCGCTGGGCATCACACTTGGTGTAGCCGTTGCCGTCGCCGTTGAATTCCCAGGTAATGTCGCGCTGGGCGTGGCGCTGGGTGCAGCGGTTGCCGTTGCCGTTGCACTGGGTACAGCGGTTGCGGTTGCGGTTGCCGTGGGAAGGCGCGTTGCGGTTGCCGTGCTGGTCGGCGACGGAGTTAGCGTCGGGGTTGGCGTCGTTGGTTCCACAGTTTGAGTGGGGGCCGGGCAGGGCATTGGCAAAATGTCCTCGGCCGCCGCTAGGATATTCTGCGAGAACTCCGAGGTATTACCATTGACGTCACGTGCCGTGGCAGTTAGTGCAGCACCAGCCTCCGCCGCAATGTCAATACAGAATTGCCCGTCGTCTCCCGTTATCCCATCTCCAATAAAGATTTCCCCTTCGCCATACGCGCCCCCTTCGCTATCGGCCACAAAAATTTCCACAACACAACTGGCGCAGGCCGTGCCTGCAACCGCATAGGTCGTGGCTACCGTCAATTCGGGAAAGTTGAGCGCCGTATTGGGCCCGCTGTCCCCATCTCCCTCGTCGTTGGGGTTGACGCCGATAACGGGTCTTGACTTGCGCGGTTCAGTCTCTATTTCAATATCAATCCCCAATCTGGTCTCTTCAGAAGGATTATCGACGCCGTTATTGTACATGGAGTTCTGCGACACAACGTTCCCATAATTTTCGTAGATCAGATCGGGCTGCTCATCCATGTCCCGATCAACCAGGAAAATGCCGTTTCCTCCGTTGTTGGCAATCACGTTGTTGGCGATCACGTGATCGTGCCCCTTTAGATAGATGCCGTAGCCGCCGTTGCCAATATCAGCGCCGTCGGGCGCAGCGCCGATCCAGTTGTTGGCAATCGTGTTAATGGGCGTATAGTTGTCCCGCGTATAAATACCTTCCCGGCGGTTGCAGCCGATCACATTGTAGGTAACCTCATTGTTGGTGACCCCATCCTTGATAATCATGCCGTAGCGGTTGCTCGTAAAGTTGTAGTCACGTGGCTGACCGTTACCGCACTGACCGTTGACGTCGGTGCCAATATAATTGCCCTCCACGCGATTGAAGCGCGTTCTCGTAAACTGGTCGTGCGAAATATCGATACCCGCGTTGCCGTTGCCGGAAACCACGTTGCGCTCGCCGGGGTTGCGTCCGCCCATCTGCGTGTCAATCGCGCCAAAATTCATGTCTAAGCCGTGACGCTGATTACGCAACCGATTGCTGCCGTCAGGGGTAAGGCCCACCAGGTTATTGTAAATGGCGTTGCCGCTGGTGCCTTCATGAAAAAGGGCGACACCGCTCAGGGCATTACCCGAAATCACGTTGCGATCGGCGACTTCAGGCGATCCGATCCGATTGTTGCTTGACCCATTTGTAATCTGAATACCATACGCCTGGCCCGGTTCGTTTAGTTCAAGTGCGCCAAATATACCCGCCGCATTCGTGCCAATAAAATTGCCGACAATGCGATTATTTTGTGCGCCAACATTGTCGATCATCAGCTCGCGCACAGAATTGTACATGGCAAGGCCACGAATCGTATTGTTGGCGCTGAGCACCGTGAACGCGTCGTAACTCACTGGGCTATCGTCCGGCTCTACCGTGCCGAGACCGCGCACTTCAATCATCAACTGTGCATTGCTGATCAACGGGTCCGTATTCTCAACCGCCCCGGGCTGTGTATAGCCGTCGATGAAAACGCCGCCATTCATATCGTTGATGGCGGGCAGCTTGTTGGTTAGCTGAATGGTGTGTACGCCGCTGCCCTCAATCGCAAAGTAGATGGCGTCCGGCCCTGAATTTGCATTGGCTGCCTCCATGGCTGCGCGCAGTGTACAGGTGCTTTCAGCAGTCAGGCACATCCCGTCAGCTTGATTCACGTCCGGCTCGTCACCTGTGGAGTTCACGACAAAGGCCATGGGTTCAGCCGCCGCGCGCACGGGCGGGTCGGCGGCCTCGCTGTTGTAAGCGACCACCATGTGCTGCACATCAGCCACGTCCACGCAGCCGCTGTGGTCAACATCCAGCGCCGCATCGCCGAGGCGACAGGGCGCACCCGCCCGGCGCGACGCCTGCCACGTCAGCGCCACCTCGGCCACATCGCCGTAGTTGACCAGCGCATCGCCGGTGACATCAAACGGACCCGACGGATCGGTTGCGCTCTCGCCGAGCACCCAGGGTGCGGACGGTGCAGCGGGCCGATAGACCGACGGACTGTCGCCCGCCGGTGCGCTATCCACCCCTACGGCAGTAGGCTGAGCGGGCAGGGTCACCAGCTGTGCTTCGCCGCTGCTGTTCACCACTTTGGCAGCGGCCAGGCGAAATTCAATCTGGCCGGCTTGCTGCGCCAGGAAGTGGAATTTGCTGAGCTGTAGCGCACCGTCGCCGCCGCGGCGCGTTTCGCCCGTGAGCGCAAGGCAACTTTCTGCCGGACAGGAGAAGAAACCAAAGGCCACGCCCCCCTCGACCGCCATCCCCTCCAGCGGCGATACGGTGCGCCCTCTCTGGCTCAAATCGTTCTGGCGCTGGGTTAACCCTACAAATTCAGCCGCACTGTCGTCGAAAAGAAGCACGGCTTCATAGCCCGCCAGATCGGCTGCTCCATCCATCTGAACATTCAGCGTAAATGGCTGACCGGCATATACACGTTCGGGTGCAACCAGACTGAGGGTGGGGCCTGCCTGTGCTGCCGCAGCCTGTGCGGGATGTTGAGCACTTGAGAACGAGAGCAGAAAAAGATTAATCGTGATAAACGTTAAAACAAATAAATAGCGGTATAGCTTCATGGTTAGTTTAATTAAAAAAATAGTGGTAGTCCCGCATGGCGAGTGAAATGGTGCTGTTTCAACCCCGAAGCCACCACTAACCCGTTCAGGACTACCAAACAGTTAATCTTCGATTACAGACTCAAGCAGGCCTTTACGGCTCAGTTGGTTCTCCTGTAAATACCAACATTGTCGTGGGGCGCAGCACATCACATTCCCCACACAAGTTACGTCAATCTTCAACGAATTGCAATTTTTGTCGCTGCAGGCAAAATGCTAAAAACAGCATTTAGACCAAAGCCCTCCGTATTTATATCGCACACGTGTCGCTTTTCCTTCAAGTTATACAGTGCAATTCGCGTTGGCAGCGAGCGCTGAAAACCGGTGCGCACCCAACTTAGAGCACCGCGGAATTTGGTGGGCCGAATGCGCGAAAAGCCCACCCAGGCGTAATCGCCCTCGATCCACAGCGAACGACACCAGCCCAGCACCGCATCTTCTTCATGGAGTGCGTTGAGATCAAGCGTCTCTTCCACCGCCAACGTTTCTGGGTTGGCGATCACCAGATAACCATCCACGGTGGTAAAGTAGATTCGAGCGTTGTGGAGCACGCCGTCATGCACGCGCTCCATGCCAATCTCAATGCGACGATTGGGCTGCGTCAGGCAGATCGCATCTTTCTGCTCGAAGCGTGTGGCCCACACGTCGTCACCAACCGTAAAGACGTAGTTGGGGTGTGAACGATGGGGCTTGGTGCTGACTAGGCGATAGTCAACTTCGCGCGAAAAGTGCGCCCACGGCGGCTCGCCCAGCGTGTTCCAGACGGAGACAATCTCGCCCGCCAGCGTCAGTTCGAGCACCATATCCAGCCCGGTGTTGGCAACGAGCAGCGTCTCGCGCCCGCTGGAATGCAGCCTGGGGCGCACGTGGTGAACGTCGTTGAAGCAGGGCAGCGACAGGTGGTGCAGCGGCACAAATTTTGGCAAACTGTAGATGATAATCTCGGTCTGCGTGCAGGCGTAGAGCCGATCGCCTGCCAGCGTTGCTGCTTTAAACAGCACGGGTACGTCGTCTGCGTTCGTCGCCAACTCATCGGATTCTGCGTGGGCGGCCTCCGCGGGCGGCGACGCGTACTCAACACAGGTCGTCGCCGTCCCCTGCTCCACGTTGACGCGCAGGATCATGCCCTGTTTGTAGTCGTACCACTGCTGATCGTGATCGAGCACGGAGCGATCCACCCGCTGCTGGCCGCCCACGACGTAAAGCTCTTTTTGCATGGAATGGGTACTCATGTCAATGCCCTGCTTGGGCAGGCGATAGCAAATGGGTCTGTACGCCCAACTCTACCTGCTCAGTTGGCGGATTAATTGGCTGGCTAACTGGTTTGGCCGTGGCTTTACTTTCCGATAGAAAACGCAAGACCGTGGCGTCTTCGTTCTGGTAGACCTGCTCAAAGCGCCCCGTCTTTAGCAACATCTGCACAAACGCTGCCCATGTACCGGGCGGTTCGCCCAAGAACAATTCGCTGTAGGCATACTGGGCACGTGTCGAAATGTAGTATGCCTCCGCGTACTGACGTTCCGTCATAATCTCGATAATGCGGTCGGTGTCGCGGCGTTGGGTGGCGGGCGTGGCGGTGCGGTAGCGGTGCAGCTCTAAATCTCGGTGTTTCCACGGCAGGTTATCGGAGCTTGTTACAAAGAGCGAACCAGGTGTTGCCATGTCATACACTGCGTCTACCGCCGCGACTTCGGCAGGCGTGTAGTAATCCATGCGCTCGTTGCCATAGCGTGCAAAAAGGAAGCCCGCGCCCAGCAGCAGCGTCACCGCCACTACGCCCACAATGGGTTGCCACGGATTGTAACCGCTGGCCTCCGGGTAGAAAAAGGCAGCGGCAAGAAAGGCCGTCGCTGGCAGCGCAAATAAGTAGGCCCGCAGAATCATCTCGCCGCCGTAGGGTTGCACAACCACAAGCGCAAAGGGTGCCAGCGCCAGCACGGCATAAATCAAGTCGAGGTTACCCCGGCGCAAGCGACGCAGCGCGCCCAAGGCACCAATGATATAGATGGCCACGGTCATAATCAAGCGCACGCGCACCACGAAGAGATGCTGCGCGCTCCCCTGGAAGCGCTCGGTTAGGTTGACGCTCACGTTGGCGTCCACGTTGCCGACGTCGCTTATCAGCCCACCGATGTGACCAGCGAGGTAAGCTGTCGTCATAAAGACGATCCACAATGCGGTAAGCACGCTCATCAGCACGGGCAAATCGCGCGTTGTACAGCGGTTGAGCAGCACTAGGCTTACCACGGCCATGATGGTGAAGAAGGGTGTCAGCTGATGGCTGGGGACGATGCTGGCGAAGACGACAAGCAGCACAATCAGTAGTCCCATGCGCTGCCGCTGCGTTCGTCGCTGTTCGTCCGGCGAAATCGCCTCGCTAGCAACAACGCTCTCCACGGTAGCGGGTCGATCAATGCGAAAGCGCCAGCCAACCCACTCGACGAGATTTTGCAGCGGGCGCACAGCTTGCCAGCGTTGCGGCACGTAGTTTAGGCGCACATCCGTGGCGCGGAACCAACGTAGCAGAACACCCAAAATAACCAGGTAGAAAAAGTAGTTGAGCGCTTGGGGCGAGAAGTAATCCTGGAAGACCCAGTTCGTGATAAAAAAGAACCACAAAGCCAGCCACACCAGCCGTGGATCGCGCGAGGTAGCGCTGAAAATCATGTGAAGCGGGCCCAGGTAGAGCAGGCTGAAGAACAAGGGCGCGTAGGCAGTTAGGGCGGTAGGGTCCTTCACGCCAGTTACTTCTACCAGAAAAGCCGTTAGCACAAAAAAGCCGGGCCAGTTGAAGTATGCGTTGATCATTGGGTCCACATCACCGTGGCGTAGGATGTAATCGGCAATGCCAATGTGTCGCCACGAGACGTGGAAGCGCGGCATTTCTTGAATGAGAGCCGTCACTCCATAGAGCATAAAGATGAGTACGGCGAAGTGCAGCGCTAGCGTCGCCGGCTCGAAGTGCTGTTGGTAGAGCAGCGTAAAAAAACTGAAACACAGGATAGCGAGCGCCACAAATGCGGCGGGCGGGAAGACCGAGATCAAGCCCAAATCGTTTATGGTTTCGAGCTGGATATTACTGAGCGACTGTAGCCAAAGCAGCAGCGCGGCCAGCGACAGCAGCGGCCCGCTATAGTGGACAAACCACTGCGCGACGCGTCGGCCCCCATTGGCGAGCGAAATCGACGATGAGGCGTAGCTGGGCGCGTCCGTTGTGTATTGTGAGATTTTGGGGTGAGCTTCAAGTCGATCCCCTAGGGAACGATATTGAGGGTGATGAAGTGCCATGGTAGATACAAAAATTCTTAAACGGCTGTCTCTTCTCCAAACTGCGGTGGCGCCAGCCGAGCGCGCGCAGTGGCCCAGGTAATGAGAATACCAGCAGCAACCAGCGTCTCGCTGATCAGCAGCGCCAAGCCGACGCCAGCAATGCCCGCACGGGGAATTAGCACATAGCTTAACACTAGCACGAGCGCGCTGAGAATTCCCTGCACCAGCGCGATGCCACCAACGCGGCGCTTCACGCGCGCCACGCCGATATAGACAAGCGTAATCATCGCCGGAATCACGGCAATCAACATCAGGCGCAGCACGGCGCTGCCGCTCTCCACATAATTGCTGCCGGAGAGCCGCAACACCAACGGCGACCCAACAACCCCCACCAATACGGCGGGAGCGGCCAGCAGCAGCAGCGTGCGTAGAAACTGTACTATGCGCGTGCCAAAGTCCTCTTCGCTACGCGCGCCCTCTACGGTTAACGACATGATCATGTGGGTGAAGATGAGCTTGAGCGAATTGGCAATCTGCCAGGCCAAATTGAAGTAGGCGTTGGCGCTCGCCCCCGCCCAAAAGGCCACCAACACCGGCAGCAGTCGCGTGGAGGAGAGCGAAAAGAGCCAGCCCACGTAGTTGCCAATGATGTAGCGCACAATCTCGCGCAGTTGAAAGGGTTTTTCGTGGGCAGCGGCTTCCTGCACGTGGCGCGGGATCACGCGTCGGAAAATGAGCCAGTTCATGGGCAGAATCAACACGGCCACGGGCAACATCCACGAAATGTAGATACCGTACTGCGGCGTCACCTTCGCCAATATCACAAGCAAAATCAGCTTAGCGATGGCGTAAATCGTGTTTTCCACGGGAACCCACACGGCGTCGCGCAGCCCCGTGAGCACGCTGTCCTGCAAGGTAAACACACACCAGATGCCCATGGAGAGCACAAACCACAGACCCAGGCGCACGTCGAAGGGAAAGAGGTTCAGCGCGTTCCAACGTTCGGCACCGAATGCGGCCACGGCGATAAAGAGCAGCGCGCCCACGAGCGTCGCCATGCCCAAGCTTGCGCCGTAAGCGCTGAGCACCAGCCGCCGCGTATTTTGGCCCGCGTTGGGAATAAAGCGTACCATTGCACTCATCAAATCCAGCAGCGAGACGCTGGCCAAAAACATCATGCTGTTGACCAACGCAGCGTTTACCCCTACCACCTCGTCGGGGTAGAGCCGCGCCGCGACAAGCCAGTAGACAATCCCTAACCCCGAAGAGAGCCCGGTGCTAAACATCCACGCATAGGCGTTGCGATAGAGCGGCGTCCGCACGTGTTCCAGAGCTTTGGCCACCGAGCTTGCCACGGAGAAGGAACCCACGACAGTTTGTAACTTTTGCATGAATGATTGAGGGCTACCGCGGTAAATGTTTCAGCCCAATTTTCCCACGATTTACTAGCCACGACGAGCGACATAAGGACTACGTTTCAAAGCAAATCACAGGCCAAGTGGCTGGCAAAAACAAGTGACCATTCACTTGGCAACGGTTGTTCGACAAAACCTACCGCAAAGTGCTGGTCACTTGTTCACCTGTTGACGAGCACCAGAGCTCGCCCCATCAGGGCCTACGTGGAAGTTAGGGGCTGCACCGGGCTTTCCACGCGCATCGGCATTTTGCGAGAAAGGGCAGCGCGACCGCGAAGGTAACCAAATGCGGTGATCAACAACCCCGTGACAATGGCGGCGGCCCGCTGCAAACCAGCTATGCGGCGCGTGCGCAGCGCATCGGCCAGGCCGCGCAGCACGCCGAGCGGCAGCGTGCGCAGGGTGTAGCTGCTTTCCGCCGCCAGCCCCTTGCTTACGCTGGACATCTGGGTGACTGCTGCTTTGGAACGCCCTTCGTGGTAGCAGCGTGAGCGGAAGTAGGCCCACGTCCCCCGCGTGCTCGGCACGTTGTGCAAGACGCACGCTTCTGGTTCGTACAAAAACTTCGCCTGCGGCCAGCGTTCGCCGGCGCGAATGCAGTACTCCGTTTCTTCACAGCCAACGGGCAGCGCGCCCACCCGACCAATTCCGCTGCGAAAGCCGCCAATCTCCTCGGCCACGATGCGGCGAAACGACATGTTGCAGCCAATCAGGTTCCGCACGGGGCCCACGTCGCTGGGCATGCCGCGATAGGTGCAGCCCACTACCCAATCAAACTCTTTGGGAAACCAAGCGGGGCGTTCGTTAAGCCAGTTGGGCACAATCGCACCGCCCACACCCAGCACGTTTTCGCATGTGTAGTGCGCTATCAGAAGCGCCAGCCAGTTGGGCGCAGCCACGGCATCCTCATCCATAAAGGCGAGAATATCACCCGTGGCCTCGGCCATGCCGCTGTTGCGCGCGCCGGAGAGACCTTGCTCTTGCCAGTTTGCCACAACCTTTAGCACGACACCCGCGGGCGGCGCAACGTTTAACTCGTGGCGTACGCGATGCAGCAACGCTTCGTTGTGGTCAATGACAATAACCACTTCGTGCGGCCGATGCGTCTGGTCGTACAGCGACTGCACGGCAGCGCGCAAATCCGCCCAGCGTTCTTCCGTGTAGGCGCAGACGATCACCGATACACGATGTGAATCGCTACCCGGAAGGCAGCGGGTGGCGCGTTCAGGCACAGCGCCGTTGGGTGACAGTTGAGACATGAGCGTAAATGGAACGATTTGGCTAAATGGAGCGAACGTTCACGCCGCGCACGCCCGCCTGCGAAAGCAGTTTGCTGGTGCAGTTGGGCAGGAAGCGCTCGCGGAAAATGGTTTGGAGCACGCGCCAGCCGTCGGGGATGGTGCGCAAATTGCTCTTGCCGTGAATGCGCGGAAATTCAAAGCTCGGCACTTCCGCTACGCGCAGCCCCGTTCGCAGTGCGCGCAGGTTCATCATCGTCTCGATTTCAAATCCGTCGCCGTTGAGCTCAAGCTGCGGGACGACGCGTCGCCAGAAAGCATTGTAGCCGTAGCAGAGATCGCTGTACTTACAGCCAAAGAGCACGCGCGCCATCACCACAAAGCACCAGTTGCCAAACATGCGGTAGAACTCCATGTCATCCGTGCCGCCGCCCTGCAAAAAGCGCGACCCCTTGACAAAGTCCGCGCCCGCCACCAGCGCCCCCACGTAGTTGGGAATCTCCGCTGGGTCCATCGAGCCATCGGCGTCGATCATCACGATCACATCGCCCGTAGCGGCGGCAAAGCCCGTGCGCAACGCTGCCCCCTTACCCCGGCCAATCTGCGGCACAATGCGAATGTTCGGCATCAGCTCCCGCGCAATCTCCACCGTACGATCAGTGGAATTGCCATCCACCAAGATAACTTCGTGCACCCAGGGCTGGATGCGCGGCAGCACATGGGGCAAATTTTCCTCTTCGTTCATCGCTGGAACCACCACGCTGACCGTCGGCGCAGTGGAAGCGGCAAAATCCTGGCGATGCCAGTGTGCTGATTGGTTGATTCCCTGGCCCGAAGCCGATGACGATCCATTGATCACAGATTCCATTTTGTCTCTCCTCCAAAGGGTAGCAGACCCATATTAGGACACGTTCACTTGCTCTAACCGCTTACGCGTGTTCGTGCTTGTTCGGCACTTGCAATCTACCGAAGAATTGATACACAAAAACAGTGTGTATAGATGAATAAATAATACAGGTTCTCAAAAAATTGATGTGAAGCAGTTCGTGAGTAGTACAAAATTTAGACGAACTATCTGAATAAATGCTGTTACAATTAACCTAGCAGCTCGCCGTGCTTGGCAATAAATAATTTATCGCAGCGCGAAGAAAAATCCTTTGCAGTACTGCAAAACTCATCAGCGTGTGGCACTGACTTGAATCTCTGTGCAAGAGAAGAGGGAGGGATGGTGGATCGATGAGAGCACTCAAGCAACATTTAAAGCACAAGTTCGCTTTGCAGCTACGTCAAATGTATCCGACAAACTTGTGGTCGCAAGAATAACACGGGAATCCCTCGTGATTCATTACAATTTGTTGACAACTAGTTTTCGTCTGGTTGTTGTAGGGTAGGCAAGTCAATTATCCACGTGCGGCGGCAGCAAATTGTCAAGCAGTTTGCTCGTGCAACATGCTCAGCAGCCACGGCGAGCGACGAAGCGCAGCCGCTCAGTGCTCAGAGCGGCTGCAACTTTTCTGATATATGAACAAGTAGAAAGCGTGAATTGGGGAGGGGCAGAGATTGACTAGCTGGGGGACGCAGGGGAGCGGAACGCACTCTCAATCACGCGGGCGGTTCCGCATACTCACCGCGCAGTTCAGCGGGCAGCAGGGCGGCAATCCCGTACATGACGCGAGCGACATCGTCCGTGATCTGGGCAGGGGTTTCTGGGGAAGCAACGGTTAGGGGAGGGCCAAACCGCACCGTTACAACCGGGCGCTGAAAGGGGTTCCACCACGCATTCAGGATCGCCGCAGCGTTGTGGATGGCGGCGGGCACAATGGGCACGCCCGCCTGCCGCGCAATCCGCACCGCACCGGATCGACCGCGCATCAGCACGCCTGTACGGCTGCGCGTCCCCTCTGGAAACATGCCCACGGCGTGCTCGGATTGGGCTAGCGACACGGCAGCATCCAGCGCTGCATGGTCGCGCTGGCCACGCTGAATGGGGAAAACGCCGGATGATTTGAGAAAGCGAGCCAACCACTGATTTCCCTCAAAGGCCTCGGCCTTGGCCATAAAAAAAATCTGGCGCGGTGCACAGTAGCCCAAAAAGAAAAAATCAAAGCCCAAAGAGTGGTTGCAGGCGACCACGCAGCCGCCCTCCAGCGGCACGTGCTCGCGCCCTTCGACACGCAGGCGACAGAGCATGGGAATGAGCACGGACAGCAGGCGGTGCGCCCAGCGATAGGCGGTTGTTGAATGGGGGGGTGGGGAGAACCTCATGGGAGACGTTATCCAAAGCGTTGCTGAGACGTTATAATATATGCAGAGTTTAATGGATGCGACGAACTTTCTGGGCAAGCTCGTCCTCGTCCGGCTCCTCTCCGCGAGGCCTGCGACCATCAGCGGAAGCGCTATCGGCGGGCACTCCACCCAGATTACCGGCAACCTGCCCGCGCCCGGCCGCTTGATCTTCCAGATCGCCAATCTGTTCACGCAGCGCCGGCTGTATCTCCTGCACCACGTCGGCCAGCTCGGCCTCGCGCTCCACCGCGCGCAAGTCGCCCCGCTGGGCCGTACCGTTCTGCCCAAAGCGCGAGGGCGACCGCTGCCGCCGCTCGACTTCCTGCTGAAAAATTCGCCGCAGCACGGCAACCGAAGTCGCGTAGGTTGCATCGACGCCAAAGTAGCTCAGGCTTTTGCTCAGCAGCGATTGGCGACGACTGATGGGCGTGTCGCTGGCGTAGTGAATCAGGCCAATGTCGTAGGGCGCGTTGATAAAGAGGTTAACGATCTCATCGATGGGGTAACGTCGCGGGTAGATGTCCTCGTAAAGACCGCTTAAATACGGCCCGGCTTCCATCTCGATATCTGTATAGCCTTCTTCATAAAAGACGTGCATAAACTCGCGATTTTGCAGCAGCGTCCCGCGCACCGTCACCGCCTTTTGATTGTCAAAGACTGTGCCAAAGCTCAGCAGCGGCGCGACATCCTGCGCCGTGAAACAGTTGCGAAAGAGATAGGAATTGCGCGAGTGCTCGTCGTAGACCACGTTGGGGATCATCACATCCCCCACGCGGCCGTTGAGCGTGGCGGCTTTGCCCAAAATGTAAACGCCCAAAATGCGGTTGGCCGCGGTGCTCACCTGGCTAAAGAGGTGGTAAGCCGCCATACCCAGCGGGTAGTCGATGTTAAAGATCAGCGCGTTGCTTTCCCGCAGCAGCTTTATTTCCTCATCGTTCATGCCCAGCAGCCGCGGGTCGATCTCCTCGTAATCAAGCCGGCTCAAGTCAATCAGCTGCGCCTCCACGTCGATCGAGTGCGAATCGCTGATGCGCACGATGCCAGCCTCGCGCTCCAGTTTTTCAATTCCCTGGCTGATCTCGTTTGGGCAGGACGGATGTTGGAGGTACACCCCCAGCGCATAGTACAAAAAATTTCGGCGCAGGCCGACGTTCTCCTCGCTGAGATTTTGATATTCGCGCCACAAATCTTCCGGGTTCTCGCGCTGCACAAAGTCGATGACCTGCTGCTGCAGCGCCTCATCAAAGGGCATGAGGGCGTTGATCAGGCTGTGCGTATTGCTGCTGACAAAGTAGATGGGCCGCTTGGCCAAATCGCTCTCGCGATTGCCCACCGTCTCCACCTTGCGCCACCACGTCTGCACGGAGCGGCGATAGTCGCTCAACCCGGAGCCGAGCACCGTCACGTGTAGGTCCAACCGCTGCTGGGCGGCCTGCTGCAGCTTCTGCGTCAGCCGCTCGCCGGGCCAAAGCTGGGCCAGCCGCGTAAAATCTACCGTATCCAGCCCCAGCGTCTCGCGCACAACTTCCAGCAGCTCCATCTGCATAAAGCCGTCTTTGGCCTCAAAGCGATGCAGGCGCGTGGGCAAGTTGCTTTGCAGCAGCTTGCGATGCAGCTTGTTCCACTCAATTTGAAAGGCCGTCAGGATAGGGATGAGGTCGTCGATATCGCTGACGCTGGCGATGTAGGCGGCGAGGTGCCCCTCCTCGGCGTCAAAGTAAAATTTGCGCCGTCGCGCCCGCGCCCGCACGCGCGCCCACTCGCGCACGGGGTAGCCCTCGCGCGCAAAGACATCCTCCATTTGTCCCATGATCACAAATGACGTTTGGGCAATTTCTTCGGGCAGGCGCAGTGCGCTGTACGTTAGTGCCGTAACGTCCAGTTCGATGTGATCGGCCCCGTGGTGGAGCGACGAATTCATGGCGGCGTGGGTATCCTCCAGGCTGCGCACGCGGATGGGGCCGCTACTGCGCAAAAGCGAGTAGTAGGTGCGGATGTACAGCTCGATCTCTTCGCTTTGTGCAATCGGCATTGTCCGATCCATGGGGCACTCGCTTTCTGTCGGGGACGGTTCTGTTCTGCTATTGTACCATAATTTTGTTTGGCTACGTAGTTTAAGAAAATGTATTTTGAAAGGAGATTGTAACCTGCAACCCGCCCAAACTGTGATATAACTGACGCGTAACGATCTGCCGCGAAAACGAGTTGGACGGCTTACTTGTGCGTTATTTGGCGCAGGACGTTTGGCGCAAGACGTTTGGCGCAGGACGAGTCGCACGGCAAGCTGGGGCTCGTTACCTGGCTTTACCGCCGAACTGAATTTATAAAGAGGAAATACTATGCGCGTATTGGTAACGGGAACGAGCGGCTACATCGGCACGATGCTGGGGCCATACTTGATGGACAGGGGCCACGAAGTCGTCGGGCTGGATACGGGATTTTACCGCGAGGGGTGGCTCTACAACGGTGCGCGCGACAACGGCGCACGGGGCAACCTCAGCCGCTTTCCCACCACCATCAACAAGGACATCCGCCACATCACCGAAACCGATCTCGAAGGCTTCGACGCCGTGGCGCATCTCGCCGAGCTCTCCAACGACCCGCTGGGGCAGCTCAATCCGACCATCACCTACAAAATCAACCACGAAGGCAGCGTTCACCTGGCCAAGTTGTGCAAGCGGGTGGGCATCGAGCGCTTTGTCTACACCTCCTCGTGCAGCGTCTACGGCGTGGGCACGGACGATTGGAAGACGGAGGCATCCGAACTCAATCCGCAGACGGCCTACGCCGAGTGCAAAGTCATGGTCGAGCGCGACGTGACCAAGCTGGCGGACGACAGCTTTTCACCCACCTTTTTGCGCAACGCCACGGCCTACGGCCCTTCGCCGCGCATGCGCTTTGACATCGTGCTCAACAACCTTGCTGGCCTGGCCTGGACGCTTGGTGCAATCCGCATGCTCAGCGACGGCACGCCGTGGCGACCGCTAGTTCACCTGCTGGACATCTGCCAGGCCGTCGCCTGCTCGCTGGAAGCCCCGCGCGGCATCGTACACAACCAAATTTTTAACGTCGGCCACACCAGCGAAAACTACCGCGTGCGCGAGATCGCCGAAATCGTGGCGCAGACCTTTCCCAACTGCGAGATGAGCCTCGGCGACAGCGGCGGCGACAACCGCAGCTATCGCGTGCGCTTCGACAAAATCGCCGAGCAGCTGCCCGGCTTCGCGCCCAAATTCACCGCCCGCGACGGCGCGGAGCAGCTCTGCCGCATCTTCGGCAACATCGACATGAACGATGAGCTCTTCAACGCCCGCCCCTACACCCGTCTCAAGCAGCTCCAACATCTGATCGGCACGCATCAGCTAAACGACGAACTGTTTTGGACGAATTAACGGAACAGATTGTGCGGCTGGGCAAACACACCTGCGCGTCAGCAATTTTAGCCAGCAGATGCGGCAGATCGCGCGAATCAAAAAGGATTACCAGCATGTAACAACGCTAACCTGCTCTAACATGTAACAATGCTAACCCGCTCTAATCTGTCTGATCTGCTAAATTCAATACAAATTACTCCATGACTTTTTAGGAGAATAGAAAAGGAAACAAACAATGAGCTTTGGCAAAGTATATGAGGGCAAAACGGTTTTTATTACCGGGCACACCGGATTTAAAGGGTCGTGGCTGTGTGAATGGTTGCTTTTTATGGGGGCAGAGGTGGTTGGTTATTCACTGGATGCTCCCACAGAGCCCTCCCATTTTGCTGCGCTTCAGCTTGGCGACCGACTAAAGGCCGATATTCGAGGCGACGTGCGCCACCTGGACACGCTGCAGACAGCCCTCGATGAGCATGACCCCGACTTTATCTTTCATCTAGCCGCGCAACCGCTTGTCAGGCGCGCCTTTGACGAACCTTGCTACACAGTGGAAACAAATGTCGTGGGCAGCCTGAACATTTTGGAAGCCGTGCGTCGTCGCAATCAAGACTGCATTGTCATTATGATTACGACGGACAAAGTCTATGAGAATGTCGAGTGGGTACACGCCTATCGAGAGAACGATACGTTGGGTGGTCACGATCCCTACAGCGCAAGCAAAGTCTGTGCGGAGATTCTTATTTCGTCCTACCAGCGCTCTTTCTTTAACGACTGCCAAATTGCTCCCGATTCCCCCGCGATCGCTATCGCCAGCGTACGTGGAGGCAACGTAATTGGCGGCGGCGATTGGGCCAAAGACCGCATCGTTCCGGACAGCATCAGAAGTCTGGCAGGCAATGAGAGCATACCGGTACGCAACCGACACGCCACGCGCCCCTGGCAGCACGTTTTGGAGTTGTTAAGCGGCTACCTCCACCTGGGTTCTGAAATTTACCAGGCGCTGGCGGCGCAAAATCAAGAGCGGCTCACAGAGCTTTGCTCGCCCTTTAACTTTGGGCCTCGTCTCGCTTCCAACAGGACGGTGAAAGAGCTGGTGGAGGAGCTGCTCAAACACTGGTCGGGTGATTGGGAAGATTTGACGGAAACCGATGCCAAACATGAAGCGAGCAAACTAAACTTAACAATTGACAAAGCTTACCACACGCTGGGGTGGCAACCGCAGTGGACCTTTGAGCAGACCATCGAGCAAATTGTCGAATGGTACAAAGGGTATTATCAAGCCGAACAGCCCAATCCTGCTCTGGTCCAAGCGCTTACGCAACGTCAAATCCTTGCCTATGCAGAAGGGTTGGATTACGGGACAAACGATTTGGTTTCAAGCGACGCCAGCGGCGCGACGTAACGAAAACAGACGTGGCGAAAACAGACAAGCAAAAATCGCCGAGCCTTTTTAAGAGGCAGAAGCAACTTCAACCAAGCGAGTAAATTTCCCAATGAAATTCACCGAAACAGCGCTCAAGGGCGCATATATTATCGACATTGAACCGCACCGCGATGAGCGCGGCTTCTTTGCGCGCGGCTGGTGCGCTAACGAATTGGCCGAGCACGGCCTGGTCAGTCGCATTGCGCAGGCCAACATCTCCGTCAACGACAAAAGGGGCACGCTGCGCGGGATGCACTACCAAGTGCCGCCACATGGTGAAGTCAAAATTGTGCGCTGCACAAAGGGCGCGCTCTACGACGCGATTATCGACCTGCGGCCCGATTCGCCCACCTACAAAGAGTGGGTTGGCGTGGAGCTGACTGCCGACAACTACCGGATGCTCTACGTGCCCGAAAATTTTGGCCACGGCTTTGTCACGCTGGTGGACGATACCGAAGCATACTACCTCGTGACGGAATTTTACACGCCGGGCTCTGAGCGCGGCCTGCGCTGGAACGATCCGGCCATCGGCATCAAGTGGCCGCTGGAGCCGGTCGTGATCTCCGAGAAGGATCGGAATTGGGACGATTTTACTGAGCAGTAAATCATTAACTATTTATATTTAACTGTAAGGAGTTCAAGATGGCGAAGAGTCACTGTAGAGACTGCAAAAGATGTACAGAGTCTAGCTTAAAGCGGATGATTGCATCTCCTGGGCGCGTAGCAACAGCACCGTTGCGCGGCACAATTAACATGATGAAGAAAAAATGTCGAGTTTGTGGTCACCCTCTTTCTTGGCATGAAACAGTTGATGGGCGCTTCGCCGATTAAGGTGTAACCGAGGAACAACTATGATTTTAATTGACAGCGCGCTGGAGAAGCGCGAAGCCGCCGACAATCCCATTCGCGTCGGCATGGTGGGGGCAGGCTTTATGGCGCGCGGCGTGGCGCTGCAAATTTGCAACGTCGTGCCGGGCATGGAGCTGGTCGCCATCTCCAACCGCAACATTGAAGGCGCGCGCCGCGCCTACACCGAAGCCGCTGTGGACAACGGCGACATTGTCGAGGTGGAAACGGTCGCGCAGCTTGAGGACGCCATCGCCGCGGGCCGGCCGGCCATTACGGACGACGCGCTCCTGCTCTGCCGCGCGGAGGGCATCGACGCCGTGTTGGAGGTAACGGGCGCGGTGGAGTTTGGCGCGCACGTCGCGCTGGAGGCGATCGAGCACGGCAAGCACATCATCGCCATGAACGCCGAACTGGACAGTGCGCTGGGGCCGATCCTCAATGCGCGCGCCCGCGAAGCTGGCGTTATCTGGACCAACACCGATGGCGATCAGCCGGGCGTTATCATGAATTTGTATCGCTTTGTCAAAGGCATTGGCGTGCGGCCCGTGCTCTGCGGCAACATCAAGGGGCTGCAAGACCCATATCGCAACCCCACGACACAGGAGGCCTTTGCCAAGCAGTGGGGCCAAAAGCCCCACATGGTGACCTCCTTTGCCGATGGTTCCAAAATTTCATTTGAGCAGGCCATCGTCGCCAACGCGACGGGGATGCGCGTGGGACAGCGCGGCATGTTCGGGCCGGAAGTCGAGCGCGGCACGCCGATTGAGCAGGCCGTGGACTGGTATCCGCTGGAGGCGCTGCTGGAGGGGCCGGGCATTGTCGACTACGTGGTTGGCGCGGCACCGGGGCCGGGCGTTTTTGTGCTGGGGACACACGATCACCCTCAGCAGCAGCACTACCTCAATCTTTACAAGCTGGGCGAGGGGCCGCTCTACTGCTTTTACACGCCCTACCACCTCTGCCACTTCGAGGTGCACAACACCATCGCCCGCGCCGTGCTCTTCGACGATGCCGCACTTGCACCGCTCGGTGGCCCCTGCGTCGACGTGGTCGCCACGGCGAAAATTGACTTAAAAGCGGGCCAAACGCTCGACGGCATCGGCTGGTACATGACCTATGGCGAGTGTGAAAATTCGGATGTTGCCCAAGCCGAAAATCTGCTGCCCATGGCTTTGGCCGAAGGCTGCACCCTCAAGCGCGATGTGCCCAAGGATCAGGCGCTGACCTACGATGATGTCAAAGTACCGGAAGGTCGCCTATGCGACTGGCTACGCGCAGAGCAGACGGCCCGCTTTGCGCCGGAGCGCGAGCTGGTCGCGGCATAATGTAAAGCGAAGCGCTGCTTCGCCCCGCGTCACCTACCACCCGTCATAATCTTCCGTCGTAATCTAACGTTCCGTTCCGTCCGTAAGGGCACGCCATGGCGTGCCCTTACGGACGGGAACTAGTTCGGGACACTTACTTAGCGTGCTCTTTCGCTGTTTACGTAGGGCGAAGCGGCGCTTCGCCCTACGTAAACAGCGAAAGCTGCCCCTCACCCCCTTCCCCATCCTCCTCCTCAAACGGCTCCGGCGCGACGGGCTTCCACGCAGGCAGCGCCACGTGCCGGTCGACTCGCTCACGCAGCCGCTGCACGCTGGCGGGCGAATGCCCTTCGTATGGATTGTGCATGTAGCCAAAAACGTCGATGCCGTTTTGCATCAGCGACGCAATGCGTCTGGCCCACTCATCCAGCCGCCCATCGCGCGGGGTACGTAGCTCGCGATTGTCGGGCGGCTTGTGGCGATCGTCGCCGATCCAGCGGATGTAGGCGAAGTCGGGTGCGTTTCCCTGCTCCACACGTGCCCACCAAGCATCGAACAGGTCGGGCGTCCCTTCGCGGTCGACCAGCACAAAGGCCAGCCCCTTCCCCGCCAGAAAGTCGATAAACGACTCGCTCATCAAATCTCGCGCGCGCACTTCCACAGCCAAACGCAAATCCCCGCGCTGCTGAGCCAGCCACTCCACAAAATCAGCCAGCGCCCGGCCGTATGCCCGCCTCGACAGCTTGGGCGGCAGCTGAATCAGACCCGGCGCAGCGGCGTCCCCCAGCGAACGCAGCACGTCTAGATAGGTCAGCATCTCTCCTTCGACGTTAGTCAGCAGCCGATCGTGGGTGATGACGCGCGGACATTTGAGCGCCAGGCTAAAGCCTGCCGGGGCCGTTTCGACCCAGCTGACTATTATTTTAGCAGCAGGTAGCGCGTAAAAGCTGCTGTTTACCTCCACGCTATTCATCTGCTGCACATAGAAGGCCAAGTAGTCGCCGCGCGCCATCTTTTCTGGGTAGAAGACACCGCGCCAGTCGTCGAAATTCCACGAAGAGGTGCCAAGTGCAAGGTCGCCCCCTTCTCCAACTAAATTGCTCATCATATTAACCAACTGTCCTTCGTTTCTTCAGACGAATTGTAATCTTGCCGTGCACATTTTGTAAGAAACCCAAAAATAGTTTGTGCAAATTGTCTATTGCGAGCAAATAGGCAACAACTTACAATACTATCGAGCTGTGAATTCATCCAAAAATCCACTCAATTCCCACTACCATTCATAAACTACTTGTCGAAGGAGATTCTTTTTATGCTGCTTAAAGTTTTACGCGCCCTCCCCCTGGCGATCTTGATGACGGTGCTCGCCGCCTCAACCGTCTTTGCACAGGAGGGCGACATTTCGCTCAGTGAATTGGCCTACGCCATCGACAACATTATCCTGTTCATTTCCGCCGTGCTCGTGCTCTTTATGCAGGCGGGGTTTGCGCTGGTCGAGTCCGGCTTTAATTCGGCCAAAAATGCCGTGAACATCATGTTCAAAAACTTTATGGACATTAGCGCTGGCGTGCTAATGTTCTGGCTGGTGGGCTACAGCCTCATGTATGGTGCGCCGGTAATCGGCGGCTGGTTTGGCTTTGCGGGTCTTGGCATTAGCTCAGTCGCGCCGGAGGCCGTTGCGGGCAATCTAAATCCGCAGGTAGATTGGCTCTTCCAGGTGGCCTTTGCCGCCACCGCCGCCACCATCGTGTCGGGCGCGGTGGCTGGTCGTATCAAGATCGAGGCCTATCTGGTCTACAGCATCGTTATTACCGCCTTTATCTATCCCATTAGCGGCTACTGGAAGTGGGGCGGCGGCTGGCTCGATGCGTTGGGTTTTTATGACTTTGCCGGTTCGCTGGTGGTGCACGCAGTAGGTGGCTTTGCTGGCCTCGCGGGCGCGATTGTACTGGGGCCGCGCCTCGGCCGCTTTGGCAAAAACGGGGAGAATACGCTGCCGCCGCACAACTTTACGCTGGCAACGCTGGGCGTCTTTATCCTCTGGATCGGTTGGTATGGCTTTAACCCCGGTAGCCAATTGGCCTTCGCGGGCGCGGCCAATACGGATGTGGTGATGCTGATTGCCGTTAATACAACGCTGGCAGCGGCCTTTGGCGCGGTTGCCGCCATGGTGTTGTCGTGGGTGTTGAACGGTAAACCCGATTTGGGCTACATGCTCAACGGCGCGCTAGCGGGCCTGGTTAGCATCACGGCCAACTGCGACTCCGTTACCAACGTTGAAGCCCTGGTTATTGGCGCAATCGGTGGCGTGCTGGTCGTGCTGGGAATGCTGCTGCTCGAGCGCCTACGCATCGACGACCCGGTGGGCGCATGGCCCGTGCACGGTCTGTGCGGCATCTGGGGCGGCGTGGCCACGGGCATCTTTGGCGGCTACAACCTCGGCGTGCAAATCCTCGGCTCGCTGGTGATTCCGGCCTGGGCCTTCTTTTCGGCGCTGCTGCTCTTTACCATTCTCAAGGGCATCGGCATCCTGCGCGTTTCGCCCGAAGAAGAAGAGCTGGGCTTGGACATTACTGAGCACGGCGTCGGTGCTTACGGCACACCCTTGGGCGTCCCCAGCGGCGACTGAGCGTGATGCTTAGCCGAACAATCAAATAGAATACCAAAAGGGGCGGGCTTCCGCCCCTTTTTTGCTGCCCAAGTATATCTGCGCCAAACTGAGGATAACTGCTTTCATCTCGTACTGCTTTACAAAGCGCCGGTTTTGCTGTACAATTTAGACAAATAGCGGGCTGACGTTCTTGTACAGTTTGCACAATTTTTCTCACCATGCTCATCGGCATCGTTTATTCAACGAGGAGTAACCATGGCCGTTTTAACCGTTCAACATCCGCCGCCCCACGTGATGTCTAGCGCAACGCCTCGCTCCGCTAATTTAGCGCCAGCCAAAACCGTTGGTCAACTGGGGCCATACGTAATCGAATCTCTTTTGGGGCAGGGTGCGGCAGCGGCCGTTTATCGGGCGGGCGTTGAATCACCCATCACGCGGCAGATGGATGGCCAGCTCGTTGAGATTCCGACAGTGGATATTCCGCAGGTCAGCCGCAAGCCACGCGTGGCGCTCAAAGTGCTTGGCCAGGCGGGTAAGCTGCACCCCGAGCTTCGCGCCAGCTTCGAGCGAGAGCGACACGCCCTTTCACGCGTCGATCATCCCAACGTGGTACAGCTGTTTGATGCGGGTGAAATTCAGGGGAGACCCTTTACCGCCATGGAGTTTATCTGGGGGCGAACGCTAGACAAGCAGCTCGCCGTGGAAGAGAAATTAGCGGAATCCATCGCGGTTGACATCGCGCAACAGACGGCTCGGGCGCTTGCCCATATCCACGAGCGGGGCATTGTTCACCGTGATGTAAAGCCCGCCAACTTGATGATCACGACTGAAGGACAGGTTAAGCTGCTTGATTTTGGCGTTTCGTTAGATTTACACAAGTCGGGCAAGCCGATGGATGAGGCAGACGCCGTTTTTGGTACGCCCGGCTACCTCGCGCCGGAGCAGACGCAGGCTGAAGCCGCCGTTGATGGCCGAGCCGATCTCTATTCGCTGGGCGTTGTGCTCTACCGCATGGTTACGGGACGCAAACCTTTTTACGGTTCGCGCGAGCAGGTATTCCAAGCGCACAATCAGGAGCCACCGCCGCCGCCGTCGAGCGTGGCGCACGTCTCGCCGGAGCTGGAAGCTGTGATTCTCAAGGTGCTGGCGAAGAACCCGACGGATCGCTATCAGACGGGCACGGACGTGGCGGAGGCACTGGATCGGGTACAGCTTGTTGAGCCACCGGAGCCGCGTGGTTTTTTCCAGCGTCTGCTGCACTGGCGGTAAACAGCAGTAAAAGCGGGGTAGAAAAGAGCGACGGGGCCTGGCATTCCAGGCCCCGTCGCTCTTTTCTACCCCAGCAGGTATGTCTACGTCGACTTCTGGGCCGTCAACCGGTGGCCCGCGCCGGTGATCGTACCCCGCAACAGGTCCTTGTTGAGCTGGCCAATCACGTCCAGCTTGATCTCCTTGGGACAGGCCGCTTCGCATTCGGCATGATTGGTGCAGCCGCCAAAGCCTTCGGCATCGTGCTGCTCGACCATGAGCACGGCGCGGTCGTAGCGCTCCGGCTGGCCCTGCGGCAGCAGCGCGAGGTGCGTGGCCTTGGCGCCGGCAAAGAGCATGGCGGACGAATTGGGGCAAGCGGCCACACACGCGCCGCAGCCAATGCAGGCCGCGGCATCCATCGAGCGATCGGCCATTTCCTTGCTGATGGGAATCGTGTTGCCGTCCGGTGCGCTGCCGGTATTGATCGAGACGTAGCCGCCGGACTGAATGACGCGGTCAAACGCCGAGCGGTCCACCACCAAATCCTTGATCACTGGAAATGCGGTTGCACGCCACGGCTCGATGACGACGGTGTCGCCGTCCTTAAACGAGCGCATGTGGAGTTGGCAGGCGGTAACGGCTTTCTTGGGGCCGTGCGCCACGCCGTTGATCATCATGCCGCAGGAGCCGCAGATGCCTTCGCGACAGTCGTGGTCAAACGCCACGGGCTCTTCGCCACCGATAATCAGCTGCTCGTTGAGTTGATCCATCATCTCCAGAAAGGAGGATTCGGGGCTGACTTCCTCGAGGGCGTAGTCGACAAAAGCGCCTTTGCTCTGGGGCTTTTCTTGACGCCACACCTTTATTTTCAAATTCATTATGGTCTCCAAATACAGATAGGCTCGACGCATCGCGCTGGCCTGTGTGGGGACTGGAGATTGGTAATTAGAGCTTGAAAAGCCTTGCAGCCAGCCCAATCCCCAATAACTAATCCCCACTCTCTAACAGCGCCCGACCAACAACAATCTCTCTACTTATAACTGCGCTGCGTGGGCTGGGCGTACTCAAACTCCAGCGGCTCCTTGTGCAGAATGGGATTGGACGTGTCGCCCGTATATTGCCAGGCAGCGACGTACATGTACTCCTCGTCGTTGCGCTCGGCCTCACCATCCTCGGTCACGTGCTCTTCGCGGAAGTGGGCGCCGCAGGATTCGTCGCGATCCAGCGCGTCGATGGCAAGCAGCTCGCCCAGTTCCAGGAAATCCGCCACGCGACCGGCCTTCTCCAGCTCCTGATTCAGATTCTGACTGCTGCCCGGCACGGTGACGTTCTCCCAAAACTCTTCGCGCAGGGCGGAAAGTTTTTCGAGCGCCTTCTGCAACCCCTCTGCGTTGCGGGCCATGCCGCAGTTGTCCCACATAATCTGGCCCAGCTCGCGGTGAATCGAATCGACCGTGCGCTTGCCCTTGGAATCGACCAGCTTCTCCACGCGGCCCGTCACCTCCTGCTCGACCTCGCGGAACTCGTCGGCAGCCACATCCGTCGGCTTGAGATCGACCTGTGCCAGGTAGTTGCCAATCGTGTAGGGAATGATAAAGTAGCCGTCGGAAAGCCCCTGCATCAGCGCGCTCGCGCCCAGGCGATTCGCGCCGTGGTCGGAGAAGTTGGCCTCGCCAATGGCAAAGAGACCGGGAATGTTGGTCATCAAGTTGTAATCCACCCAGAGGCCGCCCATGGTGTAGTGCAGCGCGGGGTAGATGCGCATCGGCACCTGGTAGGGATTTTCGCCGGTGATGTTGGCGTACATGTCGAACAGGTTGCCGTAGCGGTCGCGCACGGTGGCCTCGCCCATGCGGTTGATGGCGTCCGCAAAGTCCAGGAAGACGCCGTTTTGCAGCGGGCCCACGCCGTGGCCATCATCGACCACGCCCTTGGCCGCGCGGGAGGCAACGTCACGCGGAACGAGATTACCAAAAGCGGGGTAGCGCTCTTCGAGGTAGTACCAGCGTTCGGCTTCGGGAATCTCCTTGGCCTTGCGCGTGTCGTTGGGGTTGCGCGGCACCCAGATGCGCCCGTCGTTGCGCAGCGATTCGCTCATCAGCGTAAGCTTGGACTGGTTGTCGCCGGAGACGGGAATGCAGGTGGGGTGAATCTGCGTAAAGCAGGGGTTGGCAAAGAGCGCGCCCCGCTTGTGCGCCCGCCACGAGGCCGAGGCGTTGCAGCCCTTGGCGTTGGTGGAAAGGTGGTAGACATTCGCGTAACCGCCCGTCGCCAGCACCACGGCATCGGCCAGATGGGATTCCACTTCGCCGGTTAGCATGTTGCGGGTGACGATGCCGCGCGCGTGGCCGTCGACGACCACGAGATCGAGCATCTCGGTGCGGGTGTGCATGCGGACTTTGCCACGGGCAATTTGGCGCTGCAGCGCTTGGTACGCACCCAGCAAGAGCTGCTGACCCGTCTGCCCGCGGGCATAGAAGGTGCGCGACACCTGGGCACCGCCAAACGAGCGATTCGCCAGCAGGCCGCCGTACTCGCGCGCAAAGGGCACGCCCTGCGCCACGCACTGATCGATAATGTTGGCCGAATTCTCCGCCAGCCTGTAGACGTTCGCCTCGCGCGAGCGGTAGTCGCCGCCCTTGACGGTGTCGTAAAAGAGGCGGTAGGTGCTGTCGCCATCATTCTGGTAGTTCTTCGTGCCGTTGATGCCGCCCTGCGCTGCGACGCTGTGGGCGCGACGCGCGCTATCCTGGTAGCAGAAGCAGTCAACGTTGTAGCCCAGCTCGCCAAACGAAGCCGAGGCCGAAGCGCCCGCCAGGCCGGAGCCGACCACGATAATGCGGAACTTGCGCTTGTTGGCCGGGTTGACCAGCTTCATCTCAAACTTGTGGTTCGTCCACTTTTCGGAAAGCGGACCGTCGGGAATGCCGGAATCGAGCGTCGCCTCGGTAAAGGTCGGCATCACCTTCACATCGGGCATGGTGGTGGTTGTTGCCATGAAAAGCAATCTCCTAAAATACAGCGTCTAAAAACCGGGACTAGATAAAGCGCAGCAGGGCGGCAATCGGAACCGAGGCAAAGCCCAGGGAGACGACGAGCGCCAACGCCAGGCCAATGCCGCGCGTGAGCTTGTTGTAGTGGCGACCGTTTAGCCCCAGCGTCTGCAGCATGCTCCACGTGCCGTGGTAGAGGTGAAGGCCCAACGCCGTTAGCGCCAGCAGGTAAAAGAGTGCAACCAGCGGGGAGCGAAAGGCGGCCGTCACGTTGTGGTAAGGATCGCCAACGACGAAATTGCCGCTGTTGATGGCCTGCACGCCCCAGGTGAAGTGCGCCAGGTGGAAGAGCAAAAAGAGAAAGATGACCAGCCCACCCCAACGAATCGTTAGCGAAGCGTAGTTGGCCTTCTGGATTTGCTTTTGCGCATAGCTTTGTGGGCGGGCGCGGCGCGCTTGACGGGCAAGCGCCACGGCGGCCCAAATGTGCAGGCTAAATGCGCCGATCAGGCCGATGCGGGCAAGCCACAACAGGTGCGTGTGCCCAAAAATGGGCGCGCCATAGGTGCGCAAGCCTTCCGCGTAGGTGTTGAAGTAGTACTCGCCAGAAAACACCTTGAGGTTGCCGTACATGTGGAAAAAGACAAAGCCGATCAGCAAAAAGCCCGTCACGGCCATAATGATCTTCTTGCCGATGGATGAACGGTAGATCATAAAAATGCTCGGCATTTCGAGGCCGAACGTGCGGACGCTCATAATGAACTCCTTGAATAAAAAATTGCGGGTGAAGGAAGCCACGCCACTCTAAAACAAATGAGCCACAGCTGAGTTACAAATGCGCGACAACTCGCTGGGTTTTGTCGGCGTAGGAGAACAGTAAAAGCCTGCTGTCGTTCGGAGCGAACCCACATCAACACTTAACAAACGTTGTACGCACAGCAGGAACAGTGTGAAATTTTACCCTAGATTTCCCGTTCTGTCAAAGCGGTTGTAACAACTTTCACAAGCGCTTGCTGGGCCGCTTGCGCCCGTGCTGGGGAACCAGGATGGCGCCGCCCCAGGGCTCCAGCGCAATCAACCTGTTCTGCTTGTCGATGCTGCGCACCTTGTCGCGCACAATGTCATACCACGTACCGAGCGTGGGGAAGTGCAGGTTTGCGCGGCGCGGCTTGCCGCTAAAATTTAGCGCCACCACGGCGACGTCGTCCGCCGTCTCCATCGTCTCCCCATCCGTCCAGCGCTGGAAGCGCACGAGATTGTCCGCTGCAAAATTATCGGCGGCAAAGGCAACGTTGTCGCTGCGCAGCGCCGGATGCTGGCGACGGGCGCGGATCAGCCGCTGGGCCAGCGCGTAGTGCTCGGCGTGCAGGGGCAGCTGCAGCTTGTGCCAGTTGAGCGGCAGAAAATCAATCGTGCGCGGCGTGTCCTCGCCAAACTCCTGGCCCATCCAGATCATGGGCACGCCGGGTGCGGCAAAGAGCGCAATCAGGCCCAGCTTGCCCTTTTGCGCGGCCAGCTCGCGCACGCTCATGCCGTCGGGCCGTTCGATATTGGGCGAGGAGTAGAGGCGCACCTCGTGTTCGGGCCGCACTTCATCATGGCTACACGAATAGTTGACCACCTGCGTCGCCGTCGAGAAGCCCTCGTCGCGGTAGCCGCCCAGCGCGCGAAAAATATCCAGCTTTTCCCATTCCCAGCGCTGGTTGAGCACCTCGTCCAGCGTGTGGTGAAAAGTTCCGTTCCAGTCGGCGTCGATTTCGGTTTCGGCCACCAGCTTGGCCTCGGACTTGTCCGGGTGCGTGCCCTCCAGGTTCCAATACTCGGCGATCAGCAGACAGTCCGACTTGGCCTGCCGCGCGGCCCAGCAGATCGCGCTGATGCCGTGATACGGATCGAAGCCGGAGCGCAGCGGCTCGCGGCTGTCGTAGTCCACGCCGCCGACCCAGTCAAAGCGAAAGCCATCAATGCGGTACTCCTCCAGCCAGAAGCGCACCACGTCCTGGAAGTGGCGCGTCGTCTCCGGCGTAAAGTGGTCCCAATCCAGCCCGCCCCACATGTTGATAGCCTGCGGCGTCTGGTGGAAAAAGGGATTGTAGTCGGCCAGCCACTCGCCGCGCGGCCCGTAAAGCGGCGGGTAGATTTGGTAGTACGGGTGATCGCCCCAGGCGTGGTTAAAGGCAACGTCGACTATCACGGCAATGTCGCGGGCGTGGCAGCCGTCCACGAAGCGCTTGAAGTCGTCTGGCTGCCCGTAGCTAGATTCAAGCGCAAAATAAAAGACGGGATTGTAGCCCCAGCTCGATTCGCCCGGGAATTCCTGGATCGGCATCACCTCCACGGCGTTGACGCCCGTCTCGGCGAGGTAGTCAATGTAGCCGTGCATCTCGGCAAAGTCGCCGTAGCGCGCGTTGCGCCCCTGCCAGCGCCCGGCAAAGTCGCGAACGCAGAGCTCGTAGATCACGAGATCGCGCAGGGTGGGCGTCTGCCAATTTTGGGTTTGCCACTGGTAGGGCTGCGCATTCGGTGCAGGGAGGTAGGCGCGCGGGCCGCGCTCCAGCCAGCGGATCTGCGTGCCGTACGGATCGGCGATCCAGGCGTGCGCCTGCTGGTCGATGGCGACGTAGAAGCCGTAGCAGGTGGCGCCGGGATGCGGAATGGTCGTCCGCCACGTGCCGTCGCCGTCCGTCTCCATCGGGTGGGCGCGGGCGTTCCATTCGTTAAAATCACCCACGAGGCTGACGTAGGGTTTGTGTGGCGCGTACATCACAAAGGTGACGCTGCCGGGCGCGGCGAGGTCGACGTGCGCGCCGCCGCGCAGGTCGAAGGACTGGCCGTTGAGTTGGATGGTCATGGGGTGGGGGAAAGCAGTTGCTCAATCTCTGAGATGAGAAAGGGCAAGTTGGGGCGATTGAAGCTCAACTCCGGCGCAGGGATTCGGTTACGCTTGATATTGGGCGGCACGTGCTTGTGATGTGGCTCAGTTGAGGCCAATTCTGGAACGTGAGGATGGGGCTGCGAATCGTACCAGTAAAGCTTGACGCTGCCCGACCAGCATTCATACCCGTATCGACGAATCTTAACTGTAGCAATCGGGAAGACGAGCGATTCGCTAACTATCAGGCGGTAATCGTTCCGAAACGTTAGCTCGCCCGTCAGATCAGCGAGCTCTGGCCCGAATTGCGCAATGACAAGTGTCGACTGTCGTATTAGAGTAAAGTGCTGCGGTATCGAGTAGACAAACGTCTCATAGTCATGCAGCGAGTTGAATGGGTTCACGGCGCGCTGCCTTCTCAATGATGACGGAAAGTGGCGTCTGTTGCTGCATCAACCGTAAACCTTGCGTATACTGCTGCTGTCGCTCTAGCAACGTCTCATACGCGCCAGCCCAAAGCGCCCAATCGCCAATCGACGCCCAGTCAGGCGGCTCATCGCCGTTCATATACGAATCATAAAATGTTTGCGAGCGGACGTTGTACTTGCGTTCAAACTTGCGCACATAATCTTCCGCCGCGTGAATGCTCTGTAAAATTTCATCAAGTGACATGATGGTTTCCAAATGTATTATTCCAGCGCGAGAGGTGACCGTTACTGACTAACCGATTCTCAACTTACCATTAAACGGGCAGGCAGTGATTGTCACCGGGTACGGCTAGAAGGGTCGTCTCTCTCCAGCCCGATTGTACCCGGTGACAATCACTGCCCGGACCAAATCGGTTGGGCCAGTTGGTCGCGGGCAGTAACGGTCACCTAGATTTGTTACATATTCTCAATCAGCGCCTGCCCAAAGCCGCTGCACGAGACGAGCGTGGCGTTGTCCATCAGCCGCTCGAAGTCGTAGGTGACGGTCTTTTGGCCGATGGTCTTCTCCATCGACTGAATGATCAAGTCCGCGGCTTCATTCCAGCCCATGTGGCGCAGCATCATCTCGCCGCTGAGAATGACGGACGAGGGGTTGACTTTGTCCTGGCCGGTGTACTTGGGGGCGGTGCCGTGGGTGGCCTCGAAGATGGCGCGGCCGGTGTTGTAGTTGATGTTGGCCCCCGGCGCAATGCCGATGCCGCCGACCTGCGCGGCCAGCGCATCGGAGATGTAGTCGCCGTTGAGATTCATCGTCGCCAGCACGTCGTACTCCGCCGGGCGCAGCAGAATCTGCTGGAGCATGGCGTCCGCAATCACATCTTTGATAATGATCTCGCGACCGTCGACCGCGAGCTTGTGCCACGGGCCGCCGTCCCACGGCTCCGCGCCGTACTCCTCGGCAGCGATCTCGTAGCCCCAGTCGCGGAAGGCGCCTTCGGTGAACTTCATGATGTTGCCCTTGTGCACGAGGGTGACGCTCTGGCTGCCGTTCTCGATGGCGTAGTTGATGGCGGCGCGCACGATGCGCGCCGTGCCCTCGCGGCTCACGGGCTTGATGCCGATGCCGCTCGTTTCGGGGAAGCGAATTTTCTCGTAGCTTTCGGGGAAACTCTCCTGCAGGAGCTGCTTGAACTTGTCCACCTCCTGCGTGCCGTCCTCAAATTCGATGCCTGCGTAGATGTCCTCGGTGTTCTCGCGGAAGATCACCATGTCCACCAGCTCTGGCTGCTTGACAGGGCTGGGCACGCCGCTGAAGTACTGCACCGGGCGCACGCAGGCGTACAGGTCCAGCCGCTGGCGCAGGGCGACGTTGATCGAGCGAATGCCGCCGCCCACGGGCGTGGTCAGCGGCCCCTTGATGGCGACGAGATACTCGTCGATGGCGTCGATGGTCTCGTCCGGCAGCCAGATCACTTCGCCATAGACGTCGTTGGCCTTGTCGCCGGCGTAGACTTCCATCCACGCGATTTTCTTCGAGCCGCCGTAGGCCTTTTCCACCGCGGCGTCCAGCACGGGCTGGCTGGCGTTCCAAATGTCCGGCCCCGTGCCGTCGCCCTCGATAAAGGCCACGATGGGATTATCCGGCACGTTGAGCTCGCCGTCCCGCAGCGTAATTTTTTCGCCCTCGCTGGGCACTTGAATTTTGTCGAAAGCCATGATTGGCGCTCCTGTATTAGAATTTTGATAAAGGTGATAATGCTGTAGCTTTTCGGGGGCGCATGGTTGGACGCCGGCAAATTATCCGTCCAAGTGTACCAAAATGCACTCGAACCGTCCATTTTCCAGCGAGGAAATAAGAAACAGAATGGAGCGCGGATTGGGCTAATTTTTGCGGATTTTCAGAGCTCTGATTCCTCTACATCCGCCCAATCCGCCCAATCCACGTTCTATCTCATTCCAAATCCCGCGCGACCCGCTCGCGCCACGCCTCATCGCTGCTGCGAAAAATTTCCCCGCTGTGATCCCGACTCCACGGGCCAACCAGCCAGTAGATCAGCTCGGCCACCTGGGCCGGGTTGTCGAGCTGGCCCTGTTCATGCCATTCGTGCCAGCGCGAAAAATCGAGCGTGCTCTCGTCCGTATCCACGCTGCGAATGTCCGCCTGCATCTCGGTATCGACGTGCCCGGGGTAGAGCGTGTTGACCGTGATGCCCGCCTGCGCCGTGTTGGTCAGCTCCAGCGCGAGCGTGCGCGTAAACATGTCCAGCCCCGCTTTGGCCGCGCAGTAGGCGCTCATGCCCGCGATCGGCGTGGTCGCCGCGCCGCTGCTGAGGTTGAGGATGCGGCCATAACCCTGTGCCTGCATCAGCGGCAGCACGTTGCGCACCATGTAAAACGGCCCAATCAAGTTGATGTGGATGGCGTAGGCCCACTCCTCCGCATCGGCCTCGGCGACTTCGTCCACCGGCCACACCACGGCGGCGTTGTTGACCAAAATGTCCACGCGGCCAAACTGCTCGACCGCGGCTTCGATGACTTCTTCAATCTGCTCGCTATCGCTTACGTCAGCAGGCACGGCAATTGCCCGTGCCCCACCATCGCGAATCTGGGCGGCCACGGCCTCCACTTCCGCTTCGCCACGCGCCATCAGCACGAGCGACGCGCCCGCCTGCGCCAGCCGCCTCGCCGCTGCCGCGCCAATGCCCCGGCTGGCCCCCGTTACAACAGCAACCTGCCCCTGCAGTTTTCTTCCCGCCACAGAATTTTGTCCTTTCTCAGTTGAGTTACCGAGCCTTTTGACAAGCTCTATTTTTTACCGTAACATATATTACAGATTACAGATAGAGCGTGAACAAAGATTGCACATTAGTTGGAAGCTTCACCATTAGTTTACCGAGGCGTTTAACACAGAGAGAAAATGCCGACGTGAACTAGCCAAAGGTTGTTTACTTCATGGATGTATTAGTTGCTGAACAAGTTTCTCTCGTCAGCGAGATTATGGCGGCTGCCTTGCGCGATGAAGCCGACATTCGCAGCGTCGTAGCGGTGACCGATGTACAAAGCGTTCTGGATCAGTTAGCCAATCAGCCGTTTGACGTCGCCCTGCTTCACGGTAATCTAGCCGATGACGGCGGCGTTGCCCTGATCCGAACCATGCGGATCGAGCATCCCAGAGTAAAAATTATTGTTTTGGGCATCCATAATACAGATACAGCGGTGATGCGCTACTTGGAACTCGGTGTTTCGGGTTATTTGCGCAGCGACATTACCTTCAATCAGCTGCTGTCTACCATTCGCGCCGCTCACCGCAATGAAGCTCTGCTTGAGCCAAAAATGGCGGCGCTGCTGATTAAACGGCTGGCCGATTTGACCCAACGGCTCGCTGATCGTCGCTCCGGCAAAGATGCATTTTACTCGCTAACGCCGCGGGAACAAGAAATTTTATCGCTAATTGCTCAAGAATTGTCCAACCGCGAGATTGCCGAGCAGTTGACCGTCGAAGTGGGTACAATTAAAAACCACGTTCATCGCATTCTGAAGAAGCTGGGGGCGGCCAATCGCCAGGAAGCCAAATCCTTCTTTGATATTCTTCACCACAGCTCTCAAACAGAGCAGAGCGACCCACGCGCCCTTCTCGATCAAGCATCTCCGTCGCTCAAATTCTTACCCGCAGCCGGTCCACAGGATGGCGTTCCGGCCAGCGCGCTGCGGGAATCGGTTGACGATTGACCATCGCTGATCCAACGCCTGTATCTGAACTCACAGAGTTTTGTCCACGTTTTTTGTATGATTGATCGAAATTGAACCAGCCAGAATCAAATATCGAAATCAAGTTTGGAAAGGAACTGTTTATGAATCGCACGCAAATGAAGGGCAAGCTTCGCCAAGTGCGCGGCGAAATCAAGAAAGAGTGGGGCAAGCTGACGGACGACGATATGCGCCGCCTCGACGGTGAAATCGACAAGATGGTCGGCATTTTCCAGGAGCGCTACGGCCACACGCGCGGTGCTGCCTCACGCGAGCTGCAGCGCTACCTCAACCGGTACGAGGAAGGCCGCGGCGCGCTCACGGATATGGCGCAGGATCAGTACAGCCAGCTTCAGGATCAGTACAATACGCTAACGGGGCGCAAGCAGCAGAATCGTGGCGTTTGGCTTTGGCTTGGTGCAGCGGCGCTAATTGCAGCCGTGGTCGCCAAGGTTTGGGCGGACATGAGCCAGCAGGATGTGTACACGGACCCGCAGCAGTAGCTTTACCGACTTAGAATTTGGCGAGTATCCCCCGTCCCCTTCAACAAGCTCAAGGCGACGCTCAGCCCCTCTCCCAGGACGGGGTAAGAAGCCTTCTTCTCCCCTCTCCCATCCTGGGAGAGGGGCTGGGGGTGAGGGCCTAATTGTCAAATGTCAACGGAACCCAACCCGGCGCGAGTAAATCGCGCCGGGTTTACTTTTGCTTTAGCCCCCGCACCTTTTCAATGTAAGCGGGCATGTCCGCCTTGCGCCGTAGACCGTTGGCGTTCATGTAGCGCACCTTGCCAAAGATGGGGCGCTCCTGCCAGGGCCTGTCGTGCAGGCCAAAGACCCAGGCGTTATTGGAGAACGAGTTGGGATCGCGCCCGTCCAGGAAATACTTGTTGTTGAGATAGACAACTGTTTCGTGGGCGTATTCCGGCGTGTTGCACCACTCCAGAATTTTCTTACCCCAGTACATGCGCATGTAGTTGTGCATGTAGCCCGTGTAGCGCATCTCATTCATGGCCGCATTCCAGTAGTCATCGTGGGTGTCGGCGCTTTCCATTTCGCTGCGCGTATAGCGGTGGGGGCGCTCGTCGTCGCGGTGTTCGGCCAGGGTGTTGTGGGCCCAGTCGGGCAGGCATTTGTACGAATCGTAATTGTCCGGCGTGTAGTGGACAAAGTTCATCGGCAGCTCGCGCCGCACAATCAACTCTTCAATGTACGCATTCCTCTCCTCCTGGGCGACGTCGGCCCCGCGAATTTGCAGCGCCACGTAAATCGGCGAAACTTGCCCAAAGTGCAGATACTTGCTCATGTGTGAGACATCGTTCGTCTGCGGCTGATTGCGATTCTCGCTGTACGTGCTAAATTTATGCTGGATAAAGTTGCGCAGAATGGTTCTCGCCTCGCGCGTGCCGCCGACAAAGTGCTGCGGCACGGGCTCCACGCTGCGGTCGACGTCGAGACCGTTTAGCACGGCGTTCAAATCGTCGGGTGTTTCGCCGAGCTTAAGCGGCGCGAGGTCAATCTTGTCCAGCCCCAGCTCGGCATCGCTGGCGTCGAGGGAGTGGTGATCGAGGGGTGTGGTGGTCAGCTCGATGAGGAAGTTGTGCAAGCGCTTTTGGATTTTGGGGCGCAGCGTACGCGCGGCGTACTCGCGCTTGTCCGAGGCCGTCTCCACCGGCACAACCACATTGTCCTCGATCTGCACCACGGCGCACTCCGCCTCCTGCGCCACGCGCGCGCGCCACGCCTTTTGCGGGCGCAGATAGCCGCGGTCAGTCACGATCAGCGCCGCGTGTCGACCGCAGCGCAGCGCCACCTCGTCTGGCTCGCCGTGAAAGACTTCCATGCGCACGCCGCGTCGCGCCAGGGCTTGCCGCGTCTCCTGCAGGCCCTGCACCATGAAGTGGTAGTGTCGCAGGTTGGCCTCCGGGTAGCCGTCCATCAGCCCAAAGGCGACGAAGAGCGGCAGCGCCCGGTCGTTTGCCTCCTGGATTGCGTACTCCAGCGCGTGGTTCGTCTCCGCGCGCTGCGAGGCCTGCATCCAGTAGAGCACGCACTTGGCACGGTCGCGCGCGGCCAGGTCGTTTAGATGTTGGATGCGCTCATCCTGGATCAGCTGTGTTGCCATAAAATTCCTGTCCCAAGTAAGGCCAATCCAAAGGAAATAAACGTACCAGTTGGGGTCAGCGCCTCACCTCCCCCAAACCCCTCCTCTCCACGCGTGGGGAGGAGGGGCTATCCCGTCGCCTCGTTAATCAAGCGACAGCAAGCGGGGTGGCAAGGCGGAACCGAGACCGCCCTGATATAATTCATTCCAGAATAGTAACTATTCAGGCTACTTACTCGTTCCCACGCTCCCGCGTGGGAATGCCTTGCGCGACGCTCCTGCGTCGCAACCTGGCAAACGAAGCGTCTTTGCCTATTACCAGGCGACGCAGAGCGTCGCTCCCTGCATTCCGACGCGGAGCGTCGGAACGAGCCATCCTGAATAGTTACCCAGAATAGCCTAATTGTTGAATCAACCCCGGCCAAAATAACACAAGTGCCGCGGCATACACCGTGGCACTTGTGACAGTCTTTATGAATCAACGCAAGTTGGTCTTTGCGCTTGCTCGCTCAAAGCCTGGCCAACAGCCGATAGACCTTACCAGATGCCCGCAATGTCCTTCAGAGCCTGGGCGTTGACAATGCGCAGGTAGCGGTAGCCCAACTCGACAAAGTGCTGCCGCTTGAATTCGCGCAGGGCCGCGCTCACCGTCTCGCGATAGGTGCCGAGGTAATCTGCCAGAGCCTGGTGGCTAAAGCCGCGCACCGCGCCCTCCTCAAAATTGCTCAACTCCAGCAGCAGCGCGGCCAAGCGGGCCGGCAGCTTCTTGTAGGCAATATCCTCGAGGCCGCTCTCCACCTGCGCCAAGCGCTCGCCGTACGTCTGGAGCAGCCCCCAGCTCAAAATCGGGTGCTGCATGACCATGTTGCGCGCGTCGACGGCGGGCATCTGCCAGACCGTCACGTTGTTGGCGGCTTCCACGTACGTGTTGACATCGCCCGGCTCGTGCAGCACGCCCTGGCCAAAGACTGCGCCCGGCCGCAGCGTCGTGATCACGAGGCGGCGATTTTGGCGATTCTGACAGATCAGGTTGATCTCCCCCTCCATCAGCAGATACATGTTGTCCAGCAGACCGTCTGGCGTGGCCACCGTATCGTTGCGCTTAAAGCGCTGCACGTTGAGCGCGCGGTCAAACGCTGGATCTTCGTGGCGCAGGGCGCTAAAGGTCGCGGTAATGTTGTCTGCGCTGCCGATTTGCTGTTCCGTTGCGCGAAGCGATTGGGTAAGCATATGCTAAATCCTTAAGTAGTGGGTTGAATGAGCAGCGGCGCTGTCAACTGCTTGCAGCAATAATCAATGAGCAGCTTTGTTCAGCGCCAGGTTTTGTCCACAGCATACGGTTTACCTTTCCATTTGTCTTCGTCCCCTGCATAAATTAAAGGTACACAAATGGATATATCTCTACGTTGTGAGTGCGCTATCGTTCAAAAGCAAGAACAAAGGTTGCAGGTTCTTTCGACAAATAGTATGCACCGCTTTAGCGCGCGTGCAAACAAAAAGTCCGGCTTCCAGGTAGAAGCCGGACTTTTGTCGGTGATTAGGATGCGCCACTTGGCGGCACGGCTTACCCCGCGCCGTTTAGCTTGCCAAAGGCAGCCACCACGTTTTGCCCGCCAAAGCCAAAGGCATTGACCAGCGCGTAGCGGGCGTTCGTTGGCTGGGCCACGTTGCCAACAATGGGTATATCAATTTCGGGGTCGGGCGTGTAGTTAATGGTCGGCGGCACGACGCCGTCCCGCAGGGAGAGAATAGCCGCCACGGCGGACTGCGCCCCCGCCGCGCCCAGCGCGTGGCCCACCATGCTTTTGATGCTGGTGACCTGAACGTCGTAGATGTGCTCGCCAAAGACTTCCTTGAGCGCTTTGGTTTCGCTGCCGTCGTTGAGTTCGGTGCCCGTGCCGTGGGCAAAGACGACGCCCACATCCTTTGTCTCCAAATCGGCGCTCTTTAGCGCGCCGCGCAGCGCCCGCACCGCGCCGCTCGCTTCCGGGTCGGGCGCGGTGATGTGGTACGCGTCGCCCGTCAGCCGCCCGCCGAGGACTTCGCCGTAAATCGTCGCGCCCCGCTCGCGGGCGTCGCCTTCGCGCTCCAGAATCAGCGCGCAAGCCCCCTCGCCGCAGACAAAGCCGTCGCGATCCACTGAAAACGGGCGGCTGGCGTGTTCGGGGTCGTCCGTGCGGGTAGAAAGCGGGCCCATGCGCCCAAAGGCCGACATCGTCAACATCGAAATGGCGGATTCCGTGCCGCCCGCGATGATCACATCCGCCTCGCCGCGCTGGAGGAAGTGGTAACCTTCGATGATCGAGTAGTGACCGCTGGCGCAGGCCGCGGTGCTCGTCATAATCGGGCCGCGCGCGCCCGTCTCGATGGAGACGAGACAGCTCGTGGCGTTGGCCATGGCCGCGGGCACGACAAAGGGCCCCACCGATTTCCAGCCGCGCTCGGTCATCGTCTTGGAGGCGGCCTCGATTTCGCCGATGCCGCCGCCGCCCGTGGCCATCAGCACGCCCACCTCATCGCGGTTGCGCTCATCAACGGTGATGCCCGCGTCGTCCAGCGCCTGGCGGCTGGCCGCAATGGCAAATTGCGTCACCCGCGCCAGCCGCCGCGCCACCTTGCGATCCATGTAGTCCAGCGGGTCAAAGTTTTTGACTTCGCAGGCCATGTTGTAGGGCATCTCTTCAACATCAAATTGCTCAATGCGAGCCGCGCCCGATTGGCCAGCCTGAAGATTTTGCCAGAAGGTTGGTACGTCGTTACCGATGGGCGTAATCGCGCCCATGCCGGTGATAACAATGCGCTCCATTGTTTCTATTTCCTGCCGTTTATAACGTGCGGTTTGCGGTGAATTTTATTTTGTGATCAATGGTTATTACGCTAGCGCGCCCGCGTTTTGACTGCGTTGCCGCTGCGGTTTCGCGCTTTCCACCAGCCTCAATCGCGGCTGTTAAACAAAACACGGGGAGCGGGCAGAAGTTGCGGTAAGGGGCGATTATAGCAGATGAGCAATTGAATTTGCTATTTCGCCGCGGGCTGCTCAACCACGTGAGGGAGGAAACGCCTCAAGCGCGCATCGCAAGCCAGCCAGCGCATCGCGACCAGATGAGGCGCCGACCGCTGCAATCCCCGCAGCGGCCACCTCCAGCGCTTTCCCATCGCCACGCGCGCCCAGCGCCCGGCACAGCCGATGCCACGGCTCGCTAAATTCGCCGCGGGCAGCGTGCTGTAGCCAAGCCGCACTGAGCGACGTCGTGCGCGGCGCAGCGACGGTCGCCACCTGGGCACAGAGGCGCTCGGCCTCCCAACTATTGCGGCTCATCCAGATTCCCGCCATCACACCAAGCAGAAAGTCATCGCCAGCTGGCGTTAAACCCGGCCCCAAGCCAGCCAATCGCCGCGCACCGCCCGCCACCGCGTTGACGCTGTTGGTAGAAAGTCCCTCTTGAATCTGCGCCGCCCCCCGCCGCGCACGCGCCCGCCCCGGTGACGGGCTGGCGTCGGCAAAGATAGAGCCGTTGGCCGATTGGGCGGCGGCGCGACGCAGCTGCTCGGCGGTGGCGCTATCCACCTGTGGCCAGCGGACGCGCGGTTCCCATGCCCGCCCGTGGCGCAATAAGAGGCTGCCGCCGGCCCAGCACAGCGCATCGGCACGACCAACTACCTGATCGCCCACGGTAAAGCGGTTTAGCAGAAGCGGAGAAACAATAATATGGAAGGGGCCATTGCCTAGCCCGGGGGAGACCAGCGCGAGGAGCTGCTGCTGGTCGGTGCGGAGATTGCAGGCGTGCCGGTGAACGCTGACTACGCGCAGGGAGAGCGGAGCCTGCTGGAGCAGCTCGGCGGCGGGGCGGCTAACCGAGAGAGCGGGCCACGAGCGCTGGTCGGTTTGGTACACGAAATTGGTGCGGGAGAGGGGAGGATGGCGCAGTAGCCTTGGGCGTGGCGGCCCGGCGCGCCGGGCCGCCACGCCCAACCGTGCCTTTATTCACCACCCTCCACCAGCTCGACCTCGATTGGCTCGTACTCTTCGCCCGTCACGTCCCCTTCCAGCAGTTCGTGGGCTGCTTCGGTGAGATCGGTGCGGTAGGCGTCGTCGCCCGGCGCTTCGGGGATCACCTCGCCATCCACGGAGACGTCGACCGTCTGCTGCCAGAGCGCTTCATCCATCAGGCCAATACCCGCGGGCGAGGGCCAAATCAGCTGGTTGATCTCGTTGAGCATCCAGCTCATGTGGCTCTGGCCGAGCGTGGGGCCGTTGTCCAGCACGATATCGACACAGGCGTCGAACTCGTCGCGGCAGAACTGCCAGCCCTGGTAAGAGGCGGCGAGGAAACGCGTGGCCACGTCCTCGCTGCCCTCCTCGGCCAGCCACTCCTCGCGCGCGAAGATGTGGTCCTGCAGCATCGCCGTGCCCACGTCGTTGAAGTCGATCACGACCATGTCGTCCGGCTGGTAGAGCTCGCCCGTCTCCGGGTCTACGCTCTCCAGCACCATGGCGTACTCGTTGTAAATCATGGCCTGCGCCGCGTCGAGCTCGCGGTTGAGGAAGGCGACCATGTCAAAATTTTGCTGGATAATCTCCACGTCGGCGGGGTCGTTGGGGTCGATATCCTCCAGGCGCATGGCGGCAAAAAGCTCGTGCTCGTTGCCAAAGCCCCACGTGCCCACGCGCTTGCCCGCCATGTCGGCCACCGTGGGCACGGAATCATCCGCCCACGAGACTTCGAGCGTGCCGCTGCGCTGAAAAACCTGGCCGATGTTGACCAAATCCGCCCCTTCGGCGCGCGAGGCCAGCACCTTCGGCACCCAGGCAATCCCAAACTCCGCCTGCCCCGAAGCGACGACCTGCTGCGGCACAATGTCCACCGCGCCCTCCAGAATCGTCACGTCCAGACAGTGCGCTTCATAGAAGCCCTGGTCTTTGGCCGCGTAGTAGCCCGCAAACTGCGACTGGGCCACCCACTGGAGCTGAAGGCTCACCGGGGTTAGCTCTTCGCAGTCGCTGGCGGCTTCGTCCGGCTCGCTGACGGGGTCTTCGGGCTGGCTGATGGGCTCTTGGTTGTCTTCGCCGCCCCCGTCGGTGGCGGCATCTCCGGCGGTTTCGGCGTTGTCGTCGCTGGCGGCAGCGCCCTCATCAGCAGCTGGTGCGGGGGAGCAGGCCGCCAGCAGCAGCAGCGCGACGAGGCAAAGGGCGAGTCGATAAAATCGGTTGTGCATGAGAGTTCTCCTGAAGTAGAAATGGATGATTTACCTGCAATAAACATCGATTGGCAGCGAGCGTGCCGGGGACGCGAACCCTCACCCCTTCCGAAAGTCCACGTACCAGGGCATGATCAGCCGCTCGGCCACGATCACGATGGCGTAGAGGGCGATGCCGATCACGCAGGCCACCAGAATCGCGGCCCAGGCGGAAGCAAAGCGAAAGAGCGCGGCCTCCTGCGTGATGAAGACGCCGAGCGAGATGCGCGGCCCGCCAAAGTATTCGCCCACGATGGCGCCAATCATGCTGAGCGCGGTGGCGACTTTGAGCCCGTTGAACAGATAGGGCAGTGCGTTGGGCACGCGCAGCTTGCGCAACACGGCGAATTCACCCGCCGCATAGGAGCGCATCAACTCCAGCGCACGCGCGTCGACCGACGTGAGGCCGCGCACGGTGTTGATCATGATGGGGAAGAAGACCATGATGGCGACAATCGCCATTTTCGAGAAGGGGTTGTCGATGCCAAACCAGTTGTTCATAATCGGCGCAAAGGCGATGATCGGCATCGAGTTGGCGGCAATCGCAAAGGGCAGCAGCGCCTCGCGCGTCGCCGTCCAGCGCGCCGTCGCCAGCGCGACGAACACGCCGCCGCTCGCGCCGATGGCGAGGCCGCCCAGCGCCTCCTTGAGCGTAAACCACGCCGCGTTCAGAATCGGCGTCAGATTAGGGCCGCGCACGAGCCAGCGGTTGCCCAGCGGGATGGCGAAGCCGCCCGCTGCTTCCGGCGCGGGCGCTTCGGATGAAAGCTGAACGAGATTGGCCGCGATCGCCGATGGTTTGGGCAGCAGGAATTGCTGCACGTCGAGAGCACGCACCAGCCCTTCCCAAAGAGTCAGAATAAGAATGGCGATCAGAAGAGGGGCGACGTAGCGCTGGGTGCGTTCGCTCATTGCAGGCGAGCCAAATTTTTACAGGTAAAAAAGGTAGTCAGATCAAAGCGGGGTAGGCACGCCTCGTGCCGAGTCTCCTCTGGCAGATTGTCGGCTTTCGTCCAGCCCGTTCGCACGTAGGCGTGCTCACTCCTCATTATATCGATTCCCCTTCCGCCCCGCGCAACGCCTCGCGCACCTGCGTTTCCAGCTCGAAAAAGCGCACGTTTTCGCGCGTCGACGTGTCGCGCGGCTGGGGCAAATCGATGGTGATGTCCTGCACGAGGCGGCCCGGTCGCGCGGACATGACGACGACGCGGGTGGAGAGAAAGACGGCTTCGGTGATGCTGTGGGTGACGAAGAGCACGGTGGTTTGGGTCTGCCGCCAGATGTCGAGCAGCTCCAGGTTGAGCCGCTCGCGCGTCATTTCGTCGAGCGCGCCAAAGGGTTCGTCCATCAGCAGGATCGAGGGCGAAAAGGCCAGGGCGCGTGCAATCGCCACGCGCTGCTGCATCCCGCCCGAAAGCTGCCACGGATAGTGCCTGGCAAACTCCCCCAGCTCGACCAACTCCAGCATTTCACGCGTGCGCCGCGCTTTATCCGCCCGGCTGTAGCCCATTAGCTCCAGCGGCAGCTGCACGTTCTTGGCAACGGTGCGCCACTCATAGAGCGTCGCCGCCTGGAAGACCATGCCGTAGTCCTGGTCGAGCCGCGCCCGGTGCGCACTCTTGCCGTTCACGGTGACCGAGCCGCTTGTTGGCTGGATCAAATCCGCCACCGTCCGCAGCAGCGTCGACTTGCCGCAGCCGGAAGGGCCAATCAGCGAAACAAATTCGCCCGACGCAATCGCGAGGTCGATATCCCGGAGGGCGTGGACCTGGTTCTTCGTGCCCGCGCCAAAAATTTGGTTGACGTTGTCGATGGCGATGGCGATGGCTGATTGGTTGGCGGCTGATCGATTGGCGGCTGGTTGAGTCATCAAGCGGTTCTGGGATGCCAACGCCGTTGGTGGCTGGTGGAGTGGTCAGAGGTTGTGCCGTGGAACAGAATTGTAGCACAGAAAGAAAGAGATGAAAAAAGGAATTGGGACAATCTGTCATTCTGAGCGGGTCCGCGAACAAACCAGCAGACGAGGCTGCGCCAGCGAAGAATCTCGGTAATCCACAAGCTGTCTTCGCCGATTGTCCAGATTCTCGCTGGCGTCGCTTCGTCTGCCAAGCCGCTCCGTCGACTCGCTCAGAATGACGGCTCTACCCCTCCACCGCCTGCCGATGGCGCAGCACCACCTTCTCCACCAACACCACCGCCAGGAAGAAGACCATTCCCGTCATCGACGCAAACAAAATCGACGCCCACAGCTTTTCCGGCCCGGTGGCGTAGTACTGGTTAAAGTTGAGAATGATGCGCCCCAGCCCGTCGGCGATGCCGGAGGGCAGCTCGCCGATGATTGCGCCGACGATGCTGGCCGTCGCCGAAATTTTGAGGGCGGTAAAGATGTAGGGCAGCGCGGCGGGCACGCGCAGCTTCCACAGAATGGCCCACGGCGAGGCCGCGTACGAGCGCATCAGCTCGACGGCGGTTGGATCGGGCGAGCGCAGGCCGCGCAGCGTGTTGATGGTGACGGGGAAGAAGGTGAGGTAGGCGGCGATCACCGCCACCGAGAGCCAGCTGCCGCCCATCCAGATCACGACCATGGGCGCAATCGCAATCATCGGCACCGTCTGCGAGGCGACGATGTAGGGCAGCAGCCCGCGTTCGAGCAGCCCAAAGTGAGCAAAGAGCACGCCGAGCCCAAAGCCCAGCAGGCCGCCGATCACAAAGCCCGCGAAGGCCTCGCGCAGGGTGAAGAGCGAGGCGCGAAAGAGAATGTTAAGCAGCAGCACGTCGCTGCCGCGGCGGGGCGGCTCGAAGATCGTGCCGACGATCTCGCGAACGGGCGGCATCGAACGGTCGTCGGCGCGGATGGGCAGCTCGATTTCGCAGAGGCGCAGGTTGGCGCAGAGCGCGGGCAGCGGCTCCCCCTCGCGCACCGGCCCCGTCCCGCGCAGGTAGAGGCCGCCGGGCGCGGCGAGCAGCTTGTAGCTCTCCCACACCCCCGCCAGCACGAGCACAATCAACAAAAAGTAGAGCGTCGACTTTAGCCAGGCAGGCAGCGCAAACGACCCGCTCGACGGCAGGGTCGCGCTGCTTTTGGTTCCGGCGCGGACGGGGACGGCCATAGGAAAATTGCTTGTTGCGTACTGCTTGTTGCGTGTTGCTTGGGTTAGTACAGCTTCTCGTCCGCCTGCATGGTGACCTCGTCGACGTAGCACCAGACCCATTTTTCACTGGGCTCAAATGATTGAATCAAGGGGTGCTCGGTCTCGCGGTAGTGGGCGGTGGCGTGCTTGTTCTTGCTCGAATCGCAGCAGCCAACGTGGCCGCAGACGAGGCAGAGACGCAGGTGCACCCACGTGTCGCCCATTTTTAGGCAATCCTCACAGCCCTGCGCGCTCGGCACGAGACTGTCGCTGATTTGGCCGGTGTGAGTGCAGGCGATTGGCGTGGCCATGGATTCTCCTTTTGGATGGTGCTTACTGCTTGTTGTTTATTGCTTACTGGTGACAGTAGGGCAACGGTTAGGGGTAATTTAGAGGTATTGGCTCATGTAAAGAAATTGCGGCGCGCCTTGAAGAGCGATCAAGGTAGCACCCTCACCCCCAGCCCCTCTCCCAAAATGGGAGAGGGGAGAGGCGGACTCCCTTCTCCCATTTTGGGAGAAGGGTTGGGGATGAGGGCCTGCTGACACTCTCTTAACCTGAAGATGGTTTGAGTACGAAGCAGTAAGCAATACTCAGTACGCACCAAGCAATCCCTACGCCGCCTCGGACAGCGCCTCAAACTCCGCATCCGTCAGCTCGATGCTCGCTGCGGCCACATTTTCTTCCAGGTGCGCAATCGACGATGTGCCGGGAATTGGCAGCATGAGAGGCGAGCGATGAAGCAGCCACGCCAGCGCGAGCTGACCCGGCGAGGCGCTGTCGTGGCGCTGCGAGGCGTCGGCCAGCGGGCCGTCATCCTCGGCCAGATCGCCGGTCGCAAGCGGGAACCAGGGCAAAAAGGCGATGCCCTGTGCCGTGCATTCGTCAAGCACCGCCTCGGCGCTGCGGTCGGCGAGGTTGTAGCGATTTTGCACCGAGACAATCGGCACAATCTCCTGGGCCGTCCGCAGCTGCTCCACCGTTACGTTGCTGAGGCCGACGTGCTGAATCTTGCCCTCGCGGCGCAGATCGGCCAGCGCGCCAACCGTTTCTTCAAAGGGCACATCGGGATCGGGGCGGTGCAGCTGGTAGAGCGGAATGGCCTCCAGCTGGAGACGGCGCAGCGAGCCTTCCGCGGCTTCGCGCAGGTGATCGGGGCGACCGTCCGCTCCCCACTGGCCGGGGCCGGAGCGCGTCGAGCCGCCCTTGGTGCCAATGACGAGATCGCTGGGGTAGGGATGCAGCGCCTCGGCAATCAGTTCCTCGGAGACGTCGGGGCCGTAGGCGTCCGCCGTATCAATAAAGTTGATGCCGAGATCGACGACGCGGCGCAGCACCGCCTTGGCCGCCTCGCGGTCGGGCGGATCGCCCCACACGCCCTCGCCGGTAACGCGCATCGCGCCGTAGCCGAGCCGGTAGACCGTCAAATCGCCGAGGGTGACCGTGCCGGAGTCGGCGGCGGTGTATCCGTTTAATGCAATCGTCATACAGCTTCTCCTTTTATGCAGCGTCTTCAATGAATTTTGGGGGACGGGTACGCGCGGTGAAATAAAATCGTGGTAAACTGCGTAGCATGGGGGACGCTTATCCAGCGTTTTCACTTTAGCACGCGACGCGGATGCTTTCGGTGCTTTGTCTTCTGTTTCTTAACCGCGTCTCACTCTATCACACAGTACTTGACATTACTTGGAGTTCTTTATGGCGATTCGCAACTGGTGGCAAACGCCGATTCTGCGGCGTGAGGAGGAGGAGCGCGAAGAGCGACGCGCCACCTGGCTCGAGCTTTTTTTTGACCTGATCTTCGTCGTCGTAGTCGCCGAAATGGCGCACACGCTGGGCGGCAACCCCACCCGTGCGGGCGTCTTCCAATTTATCCTGCTCTTTATTCCCCTCTGGTGGACGTGGATCGGCAGCACCTACTACAACGACCGCTTCGAGACCAACGACATCAGCGACCGCGTCTTCCACTTTGTGCTGATGCTGGGCGTGGCGGGCATGGGCTTCTACGCCCACCACGGCATGGGCGAAACGTCGGTCGGCTTTGCGCTCTCGTACATTCTCTGCCGCGTGGTCATCACCTTTCTCTGGTGGTGGGGCGGCCACTACAACCCCGAAGCGCGCCCGATGACGAACATCTTCGTCATCACCTTTAGCCTATCGGCAGCGCTGTGGACCATCTCGATTTTTATGCCGCTCTCGGTGCGCTTTACGCTGTGGGTCGCGGCGCTCGCGCTGGAATTGGGCGGCGCGCTGGCGACGATGCACGCGCAGTCCCACCTGCCGCCGCTGAGCCGCACGCACCTGCCCGAACGCTTTGGCATCTTTACCATCCTCGTGCTGCGCGAGCCAATTGCGGGCGTGCTCGAAAGCCTGGGCGAAGTCGAAAGCGGCCTGACGCTGCCGCTTGCCGTCGACGCCACGCTCGGTTTTCTGCTGGCGCTGCTGCTGTGGTGGATCTATTTTGACCAGGTCTCCGAGCAGCCCCTGCGCGAGCGCGTCTCGGCGCGCTTTGTGTGGGGCTATCTGCACCTGCCGCTGACGATGGGCATCACCGCCATTGGTGCGGCGATGCTCAGCGCCTACAACACGGGTGGCGAGCCGCTGGCCGACCCGATCCGCTGGCTGCTCTGCGGCGGCATCGCGGCCACGCTTTTTTCAATGGCCATTATCGAATGGACCTTTGACTTTCCCGAAGACGAGCAGCGCACCTTCCAGCTGCTCGACCTCGCGCAGTGGGCCAGCGCGCTGGGCGTGCTGGTGCTGGCCTGGCTCGCGGGCGATTTTCGGCCCGTCTACTTTTTTACCCTGCTGCTGACGATTGTCGGCGCGCCGGTGCTGCTGGAGCTAATTTTGACCGATCCCAAAGATATTGAAGAAGTCAAGCGGCATGGTGATGAGTTTGAGGAACCAACCGGCTTGATCGACAACGTCTACCGCACCACGGAAACGGAGCACTCGTGAGCGCCAACCCACCCAACAGCGGCACGCAAGCCGACCCAATCACCGAGATGAAGCGCAGCGTGGGGGAAGCGGCGGCGGCCCGCGTGCAGAGCGGCATGACGCTGGGCCTCGGCACGGGATCGACCACAACCTTTGCCCTGGCGCGCCTCGGCGAGCGCCTGCGCAGCGGCAGCTTGCGCAACATCCGCGGCGTGCCCACCTCCTACGCGGCGGCCGCGTTGGCCCGCCAGCACGGCATCCCGCTGACGACGCTCGACGATGTGTTTGGTGAAGCCAGCGGCAGAATCGACGTGGCAATTGACGGCGCGGACGAGGTCGCGCCCGATCTGTCGCTGATCAAGGGGCGCGGGGCGGCGCACCTGCGCGAGAAGATCGTCGACGCGCTGGCAGCGGAATTTGTGGTGGTGGTGGATGAGCAAAAGCTCGTGCAGCGCTTGGGCACAGCGCAGCCCGTGCCGGTGGAGGTGCTGCCGCTGGCCGTCGCGCCGGTGATGCGCGCCGTCGAGCGGCTGGGCGGCACGCCGACGCTGCGCCTGGCTTCGGCCAAGGATGGCCCGGTCATCACCGATCAGGGCAACATGGTGCTCGACGTAAAATTCAACGGCATCGACGATGCCGCGGCGCTGGAGCAGACGCTAAACAACATTCCGGGTGCGCTGGCCAACGGGCTCTTTGTCGGCGTGGCCGATGTGGTGCTGGTGGGCGAAATGGTGGACGGGGAGCCGCGGGTGCGCGAGATGCGGCGGTCCGCCTAGGCGCTGCGCGCTTTGACGGGCTCAGCAGAACTTCAGCTGTGCAATCGATGTTTGCGCCTTCACGGAATTGATACACGGAGGGGTCGACTATCTCGTGCGGCTGCAAGCCGCACCTACAAAACGTCCGAGACCTCCGCCAGCGTCCACTTCTTCATCAGCGCTTCATTTGGCTCCCACTCCGGCGCGGGGAGGCCGTGGCGGTGCAGCGCTTGGGCGGCGGCCTGCTGGGCGGCGGCCTGCTTGCTGCGCCCCGTGCCCACGCCCACGGGCTGCTTATCCAGCGAGACTTGAATCACAAAGGTGCGGTCGTGATCCGGCCCCTGCATCGCCACCGTTTTGTAGCGCGGCGTTTGGCCAAAGGTGCTCTGCACCCACTCCTGCAGGCGGCTCTTCGGGTCTTTGGCCAGGGCGCGCTGCTGGAGCCGCTCGACTTCCGGCTCCAGCAGACGCAGCACAAACTCACGTGCGGCGTCGCTGCCGCCGTCCAAATAAAGTGCGCCCACCACGGCCTCGAAGGTGGCGCAAAGCGTGGCCGGGCGCTGGCGACCGCCGCTCTCCTCCTCACCGTGGCCGAGCAGCAGGTAATCGCCGAGTCGCAAGCGCCGGGCCAGGCGCGCCAGCGTTTCGCGCCGCACGAGGGCAGCGCGCAGGTTGGTTAGGTCGCCCTCGGCGTAGCGGGGAAAGCGGAGAAAGAGCAGTTCGCTGACGATCCACTCAAGCACGGCGTCGCCCAGGAATTCCAGCCGCTCGTTGTCCGCCAGGCCGCTCTCCGGCATCTCGTTGAGGTAGCTGCGGTGGACAAAGGCGCGCTGGAGCAGGTCACCATTCTGAAAGTCAAGCTGCTGCGCTTGAGCGAACTCGGTGGGATCGGGTGGAGTCATAGGTGTGGACAAAAATTGACGCGGAGACGCGGAGACACGGAGACGCAGGGAGCAGTTTGGTTAGCAACGCTTTTCCCTTGCGCCTTTGCGTTAAATCTGACTGCTTTACTCGTATTTCTCTACTCTAGGTTCCGTTGACATTTTGCTGAGCGGGCTTGAAAGGTTAGTCGAGCGCGCCCTCATCCCCAACCCTTCTCCCATCCTGGGAGAAGGGAGCCAATCTTCCCCTCTCCCACGGTGAGAGAGGAGTCGGGGGTGAGGGCCACTTGCCAAATGTCAACGGAGCTTAGCATTCTCTGCGTCAAATTGTAGAGGTTTACTCAAGCTGGGGCAACTTTTTCAGCCCGTGGCCCGTGAGCAGCGCGACCACCTCGTCGCCCTCGGCCAGCAGGGGCTGGAGCTTGGGGATGGCCGCCGCTACGGTGGCGCTCGTTGGCTCGACGAAGAGACCGCGGCGCGCCAGCTGGTCACGCGCTTTGAGAATGCTGCTCTCGTCCACGGCAATGGCGGTTCCTTCGGACTGATAGAGCGCGCGCAGGAGCGCACGCCCGCGCACCGGCTCGGCAATCGCAATGCCGTCGGCGCTGATGTGGGCGCTGTGGCCGTTGGGGGCGGCTTCGCGCTGGCCCCGCTCCAGCGCTTCGACCAGGGGCGTGTAGGGCGCGGCCTGCACGGCGACGAGGCGAGGCAGCGACTGGGTGAAGCCGCAGCGGTGCAGGTGCTCGAAGCCACGCCAAGCGCCAAGCAGCAGCCCGCCGTTGCCCACGGGCGCAACCAGCCAGGCCGGTACACGTTTGCCCAACTGCTCCCAAATTTCCCAGGCGAGCGTCATCTGCCCCAGCAGAAAGGCGGGGTGCCAGGCGTGGGAGGCATAGGCCACGTTGGGCTGGTAGCGCGTGGCGTTGAAGGCGGCGTCGCGCGTATCCGCCCGCGAGCCGGATACTTCCACCAGCTCCGCCCCATAGACGGCGATCTGCACCTTCTTGGGTTCGGGCGCGCTCTCCGGCACATAGATCGAAACGGGCATCTTGGCCCGCGCGCCGTAGCAGGCCAGGCTCGCGCCCGCGTTGCCGCTCGAATCGTCGACGAAGACTTCGGCGTCGCGCCGCAGCAGCCAGTTGACCATCACGCTGACGCCGCGATCTTTGTAGCTGCCGGTGGGCATCAGCGTTTCCAGCTTCCAGCGCAGCGGTACGCCGCGCCACTTGTCCTCGATCAGCGGCGTCCAGCCCTCGCCCAGCGTAATGGGCGGTTCGCCGTTGCACGTAACGGGAAGCATGGCGGCGTAGCGCCAGTGGCCGGGCTGGGCGGAGTCGATGAGGGCGGGGTCAAAAGCGGGCAGGTCGGTGTACTCGAGCGGGCCGTTGGTGTAGGGGCAGCGCAGCGGGCTGCGTTCGGCGTCGATGCGAAAATTGCTGTCGGGGCAGAAGGCGATAAGAGACATAGCGCTTACATTACGTGGTGAATCGCAAAAACAGCGTAAAGTTTACGGCAAAATAGCGCAGGGGGTGTGGATGTGCGGGGGTTTGATGATGGGTGGGCAGCGTTGGCAACATCCTTGCGTCAAGTGTCGCTCATTCCTGTGGACTTGTCAAGCACAAAAACAGGAGGGCGGCTCACCAGATTGGGTGCACGGCTGGCCGTCAAAAAAGGCAACCGCGAATTGCACAAATTACACCAATTAAAAAGGCTATCTCTGGAAGTTCGCGCGAAGTGACGCCCCTTCTTTTCTCCGCGGCCCTCCGCGCCTTCTCCGCGCCCTCCGCGTTGAAAAAGCTGCGTTTCGCACTCAGTGCTGATTCGCCGCTGCCCACTCTTCATAATCAGGCCGCGGCTCGTCAAGAACGTGCAGAATCCAGTACGCACCAAAATTGCCGACGTACTTAAAGTACTTCTGCAGCGCTTTCGACGTTTGCTCAAAGCTATCAAACGAGTGGAGCCAGTCGGCAAAGCCGTTGTGCGCGTCGACCAAATCCAGAAAGGTGCGCGCGTTCTCGACCGTCGCCGTGATTTTGCGGCGGGATTGAATAATCGCCTCGTTCTCCATCAGCTCGTTGATCTTGTCCTCGCCGTAGGCGGCAATCGCGCGCGGATCAAAGTCGTCCAGCGCCTCGGCCATGGCGGGCCACAGCGTCTCCACGCCCTGGTGGGACAGCCCGGCGTTAAAGGCCGAGCGCGTGATAATCTCGAAGTAGTCGCTGAGTCCCTGCGGCTTGATGTGCGGCGGAGCTTTGCTGTCGTCGGTGGCAAATGAGTGCATGGGTCTCTCCATTTTTGATCCACGAAGGACACGAAGAGCACGAAGGAAGAACGTCTACTCTCTGCCTTCGTGAAACTTCGTGTTCTTCGTGGATCGATTTTTCTACTTTACGCGATAACTTCGTTTTTATACCACGTTTGATACGGCGTGTTCTTGACCAAGTATCGATTGTAATCCGGCGCATCATCTTCCCACCAGACGGGGCCACGTTCGCCGAGCGCGACTTTGGCCGCGTGGACGCGCGAACGGGCTTGCTTGAGCGCCGCTTCATCGTTGCCCGACTTCGCATCGCGGACGGCGCGGCGGGCTTGCATCAGCTCGCGCACGAGCCGCTCGCGCTCGTCTTCGGGCAGCGAGGGATCGGTGCAGCGCCACAGCCGCCCGTCGACGACAAAGTAGCGGCCGTCCGGCGTGGTGGGGTAGTTCATCATAGATTATACCAGAAGAAAATTTGGACACGGATGAACACGGGCTGCGCACACGGATTTATCGTGAATAAAAGCGCTTGTGAAGCATTCTAAAAAAATTTCGCGTAATTCGCGCAATCCGCGGCCAAACTTCTTCAAAGTCTACTTAATTACGCCGCCGCCAGTCGGTAGCGCTCGCCGCATTGAAGCACGGCGTGGGGCTGGCCCAGCCGCTGGGCCGTCTCGACAAACTCGTCCGGTGAGGCGGTGTTAAAGGTGAACATGTCGTAGTGGCAGGGCAGCACCATGCGCGCACCGATCTCGTGCGCCAGCGTGGCGGCCTCTTTGCCAGAGAGGTTGCCCGCGACGCCGCGTGCTGGGTCGCGTCCGTTGATGGGAAGCAGTGCCAGATCGATGCCGCCAATCGTCTCCGCCAGCGTGCGCAGCCGCTCGACCAGACCGTCGTAGAGCAGCGTGTCGCCGCTGTGGTAGAGGGTGAACGGGCCAAGCTGAATCACGTACCCAACAAATTGGTGGCGACCAAACTCGTCCGTCTCCAGCGCTTCGTGGGCGGCGGGCACGGCGCGCAGGGTGATATCGTCGACGGTGACTGGCTGGTGAACGGTGATACCCGTCAGTTCATTTGGCGTCACGTTTAGACGGTGGGCGGCGAAGTCGCGGTTGGCCTCGGGCACAACGACCGTCAGCGCGGGGTTGATGCGCAGCAGCGGCAGCAGCGTTTCGCCGTCGAGGTGGTCGGTGTGGTTGTGGGTCGAAGTGACCAAGTCGATAAAGTCGAGCCGTTCGGGCGCAACGGGGATGGCCGTCATGCGGATGTGAGGTTTTCCGGTGTCGGCGTACTTGCGCGTGAGCGAGTCCGAGAGGTAGGGGTCGAGCAGCAGGTGGCTTTGTCGATACTGCACGAGGTAGCCACTTTGACCCAGCCACCAGAGGTGGAGGGCGTCGGGGTCGTTGCTGGCGGCGGCGCGGATGTCGGCGAGCAGGGCGTCGTTGGTGAGCAGGGGTTGAATCATTTTCCCACCCCCAACTCCCCGCGCACGACCTTCACGCCCTCGACCATGTTGACCAGCTTCTGCCTGGCCGCCCAGCGCGCCGTCTGGCTCAGGCCGCAGTCCGGCGCAAACGAAAGCCGCTCGGCTGTCGCGTGCTCCAGGCAAAGCCGCACGCGCCGCGCAATCTCCTCCACCGGCTCGATGAAGTAACTCTTCACGTCGACAATGCCAACGGCCACGTCGCGCCGCTGCGCAATTTCGCCAATGATTTCGATTTCGCTGAATTCGCGACTCGCCATCTCGACGTGGATTTCGTCGAGCTGCATGTCGAGAAAGTCGGGAAACATGGGCGCGTAGCGGCGCAGGCTGACGGCGTGGCCCCTGTAGTTGCCAAAACAGAGGTGGGTCGAGAGCCGACACTTGCCCACGACCGGCTCGACGGTGCGATTAAAGATGTCGACAAAGCGCGCCGTGTCCTCCCTGTACGCGTAGCAGCTCATCGACGGCTCGTCGACCGTCAGCTCGGTGCAGCCGGCTTCGACGAGCGCTTCGAGTTCGGCGCGCACAATCGGCACCAGCGCTTCGGTGATGGCGTAGCGGTTGGGGTATTGCGCGTTTGGAATCAGCCGCCCGCTCAGCGTGTACGGGCCGGGGACGCTGGCTTTAAGCGTGGGGCCATCCGGCGTGTCGGCGGTCGACGGGGCCAGGCGCTGGAGGCGCTGAAATTCTTCCACCGCGCCGAGTCCGTTCGGCGCAGCGAGGTCGCCGACGATGGGGGTCTTGCCGCGCTGGTCGTGGGCGGGCGGGCCAAAGTGGCGCCGCGTCGGCTCTGGCGCGCCGAGGCCGTCGAGGTAGCCGTAAAACGAGAGGTTGAAGTCGAAGCGCGTCTGCTCGCCGTCGGTGATCACGTCCAGGCCGGCGGCGGTCTGGTCGTGGACGGCGGCGACCACGGCGTCGTCCTGCATTTCGGCGATTTCATCGCTGCCGAACTGGTCGAGATGCTGGGCGGAGAATTCGAGCCACGAGGGGAAGGGATAGGAGCCGATGACGGTGGTGCGCAGGGGGATGGGTTGCATGGTGATTGTGTAATTGGCAAAAAGTAGGTGCGGCTTGCAGCCGCACATCGACGGCACTCCTCACCGGGCTGTCTGATGGGAAGGGCGATGATTGCGCAGCTGAAAGCAGCGCCTACGGTTGGTCGAACGCACGCGGCCTACGGCAAATACTGCGCCATCGCCCCGCGACGCTGGTCGTACTGCGGCGCGTGCCGCCACGTGCGACCGTGTTTGAGCATGACGTCGCGGATGAGCGCGCGGCGGTGCAGGCTGGCGAGGTTGGCGGTGGCCATGGCCTCCGGATCAAAATCGCTGAGAATCTGCGTGCGCATTACCTCGGCTCGCTCGGCGTGCGCCGGATCGTCGGCCAGATTCTGCCACTCACCCGGATCGGTCCCCAGGTCAAAAAGCTGCGGCGGGTGGCCGTGGAAGTAGTTGTACTTGTACGTGCCCTGCCGCGCCATAATGCACGGCACGCCGACTGCCTCGTGCGCTTGCGCATAAACAATGCGATCATCGTCCGGCTGCTGAAGCTGTGTGATCAAACTTTCGCCGTCGTGCGGCAGCAAGTCATCGACGCCCGCCAGCTCACAAAAGGTTGGCAGCAGGTCGATCAGCGAGACGGGCTGGGCGTGGGTCGTGCCTGCCTGCCAGCCGTCGGGGAAGCGCACGATCAGCGGCACGCGGCACGACCACTCGTAGAAGCAGCGCTTCTGCACCATCGCCTTTTCGCCCAGCATGTCGCCGTGGTCGCTGGTGAAGACGACGACCGTGTTCTCTGCCAGCCCGTTGCGCTCCAGCTCGTCGAGCAGCTCGCCGACTTTATCGTCGAGGTAGGTCACCAGCGCGTAGTAGGCGCGGCGCACGCGATAGAGGCTGTCGGGGTCGCGCAGGTCGAAGCGGCGCGTGCCGTGGTAGGCGTTGAGGTTGCGGTCTAGAATCGAGTAAGTTTTATCGAGGTTATCCGGGAATTCGGGCAGCTCGATGTCGGCGCCCTCATACATGTCCCAATACTCCTGTGGCGGCCAGAAGGGTTCGTGGGGATGGTGATAGGAGGCGCAAAGCAAAAAGGGGCCGTCGACTTTGCTGCTGGATCGGTTGCCGCGCGCACGCAGATATTCCAGCGCGCGAAAGTGCGTCTCTTCATCATGGCTCAACGCGTTGTGCCAGCGGTCGATGTGGACGCCGTCGCCGACGTAGTGCGTCGCATTGTAGCTGGGCCGCTCGCTCATCACCGCTTCCGGATCGCGACCCTGCGCCTCCTTAATCGCGATCCACTCCGGGCGCACCCAGGTAAAATCCGAGGAGTAGATGTCCGTGTTCATGCGAAAGCGGAAGCCGTGCTGCTGCTCCGGGCCGATAAAGTGCATCTTGCCCGACAGCACCGTGTCATAGCCCGCGTTGACCAGGTAGTCGGCAAAGGTCGGCTGGTCGGCGGGGAGCAGCGCGCCGTTGTCCCACGCGCCAATCGCCGAGGCGTGGCGACCGGTCATTAGGCAGGCGCGCGCGGGCGAGCAGACGGGAAAGGGCGTGTAGGCCGCGTCGAAGCGCACGCCCTGCTCGGCCAGCCGATCCAGGTTGGGCGTGCTCACCACGCGATGACCGTAGGCGCCGGTGAGCGCGGCGATCAACTGGTCGCAGACGATGAGGAGGATGTTGGGTTGGTCTGTTTGAGCCATGATCAAGGGTTACCGTTGAAATTTTAACGCAAAGACGCAAAGGTCGGCTTGTTGATCACATCGCTGGAATAGGTCAGCGTTTGCCAGTTCGCAACTGCCGCTTCTGGGCAGATAGTTTTTCGGAATTTCTCCTTGCGTCTCTACGCCTTTGCGTTGATCCGCTTAATTTGCCCCTAAACGACTGGCTCCACCCGCTGAATCACCTTGCCGCTCTCCTTCTCTTTGAGAATCAACTTGACGGAGCCATTCGGCATCCGCTCCGTCTTGACGAGCAGGTGCTCGTCGTCATACTCGCGCATGGCCTCCGCGACCTCGGCTTCCTCCGAGCCGCGCCAGTCCTCGATCTTCACCGGCTCCCACTGCCGCGTCTCCATCGACCTGTAGCAGGCGTCCATGATCGCGTTGACGACGTAGCCGTCGTAGAACGACTCCATCGGCGCGCTGCCCTTGTCCATCGAATTGAACATGTCGGTGAACATGTCGACGTAGCCCAGCTCGGCCACCTCGTCGCCGACGGGGAAGAGCCAGCCGGTTTCGCCCTCGGCCTTCTCCGCCACGTAGCCGCCCTGGCCCACCGCCGTGAACATCTCGAAGCCCGTGCGCAGGAAGTGGTTCGTCCAGATTGTGCCCTCGGTGCCGGAGACTTCGTCGCGCAGGTCCATGCCGCCGCGGAAGGTCCAGGCGACCTCGAACTGACCCAATGCGCACCCGTCGCGTACTTGACCAGCCCAATCGCGCTGTCCTCGGCCTCAATTGGATGCACCTGTGTGTCGCCCCAGCACATCACCTCCACCGGGCGCACCTCTTTGCCAATGTAGTTGCGGCTGATTTCGATGCAGTGGCAGGCCAAATCGATGATTGCGCCGCCGCCGGACTGCTCCTTGTCCCAGAACCAGTCGCTGTGGGGGCCGGGGTGCGTCTCCCTCGAGCGGGCCCAGAGCACCTTGCCCAGCGCGCCGTTCTGCACGGCCTGCACCGATTTGAGCGTCTTCGGCGTGTAGACCAAATCCTCCAGATAGCCGTGAAAGACGCCCGCCTCCTCAACCATGTCGAGAATGCGTTTGGCCTCGGCGGCGGTACGCGCCAGCGGCTTGGTGCAGAGCACGGCCTTGCCCGCCTCGCACGTCAAGCGCACGGCCTCCTCGTGCAGGTGGTTGGGCAGGCCGATCACCACGGCGTCCGTCTCCGGATCGTTGATCGCCTCGGCCAGGTCCGTCGTCCAGGTGGGGATGTCCCACTCGGCAGCGAAGGCTTTGGCGCGCTCCTCCGTGCGCGAGTAGACGGTCTGCACCCGGTCGCGGCTGCGCTGACCGTGCAGGGCCATGGTGTAGAACATGCCGATCAGCCCGCTGCCGAGCATGGTGACTTTGTACATGGGGAACTCCTTCGATTTTGGATTGGGGACTTTGGATTTTCGATTTACCAGGGTGGATGCCAGCCAACACTTACCCAGCGGCTACGCGCATCAACACGCACCGGCAGATAAGTGCTCATCTACGAGAGCTGTTCAATTGGCGGTAGCTGGTAACCTCGCCAGCGCAACAGCGCCGCAGCCTGTGCCTTACGGATCATCTGCCGCTCTGCATCAACGCGTAGGAAGGAGGCAGGCTACCGTTCTCAACCGCCCGCAGAACAACTTCTGTCAGCGGCTGCTGCATCGCGTGTGCGGCCCGATCAAGACGTGCGGAAAGCGCCTCGGGCAGCGGTAACGTTATTTACTGAACGGTCACAGCGACTCTTGATCGCTGGGCTTCTCCTGCTGCTTGCGCTTGTGCCGGGCCAAGTAGGCTTCCAGCTCTTCGACGGGCACGTTGCGGATGAATTCGCCGCGCAGCATTTCGCGCAGCAAATCATCCGCCGAGTAGTTCCGCAAGATGCCCTCCGGCCCCAACTCGCGCAGCAAGTCGTCCGCCGAGTAGTTCCGCAAAATGCCCTCCGGCCCCAGCTCGCGCAGCAAATCATCCGCCGAGTAGTTCCGCAATGCCCTCCGGCCCCAGCTCGCGCAGCAGGTCGTCGGCATCGTAGTATTGCAGCACCTCGCTCGGCTTCATGCGTTGGAGCTGCTTGGTCGCCACCTCGCGTTCAAAATCTTCTACCGTGTAGGACATGGGAATTCCCTCCACTTCGTAATTCTCAAGCAACGAGTTGAGCACCGTGCTCATCTGCTCCATGCGGTCGCGCATCTGCTCCGCACCGTAGACAACCTTGTCGGCGGAAGCGCTGAAGAGCGCCCAGATAGCGTTGTGCGGCTCGGTCGGAATCTCGCTGAGCACAATGACGCGGATCGGTCGCGCACCCCACGGCACATCGTAGACGCCCGTCCGCCGCTGCACCAGCGTTACCTGTTCAGCTAAGTTCTGCGGAAAGCGGGTGCAGATGCCATAGAGCTGAAACGATGCCGGCGGCGACAGTTTATCATCTGGCAGCGCGACCTGCTTGCGATAGTTGACGTAGTGACCCAGCAGCTCGTCCAGCGCCCATGCATCCAACGGCTCGTGCAGCGACTTGTACGTGATCAGGTTGTGGTCGACCAACCCCTCCAGCCCATCCGGCAGCCGGCCCCGATACTCGCCGGGCAGCTTGCGAATGATCAGGATGTCGAGCCGCTGCTGGCGGAAGGACAGGTCGAGCTCGGTATCGACGGCAAAGGGCGAACCGGCAAATTCTTGGGCCAGCGCCGTACCCAGGATGCGATGCCAGGCGATAAAGGTCGATGGGGCCATTATACGCTCAGTGGGGAAAGATTTCAATCTCGATTTCGGATTTTCGATTACGCAACACCCGCAGCGCTCGTAAATCGCAAATCCTACTGCCGCAGCCGACCCTGCCGCCCATAAATTGAAATCAGCACCAGCAGCGTCGCGCCCAGCACGATTTGCTGGAGCGCTTCGGGGAGCTGCACAGCGGTCAGCAAACTGGTCAGCAAAGTCAATACGAGCGCGCCGGCCATGGTGCCGAAGTAGCTGCCCTGCCCGCCCGCCAGCACCGTCCCGCCCACGACAACGGCGGCGACCGAGGGGAAGACGTAGCGCGTGCCCAAGTTCAGAAAAACCGTCTGCGTAAAGCCAAGCAGCATAAAGCCGCCCAGCCCAGCCAGCAGCCCGCTCAGCGCGTAGGTGGCGACGACGACTCTCGGCACGCGCACGCCGGAGAGCCGCGCCGTGGTGCGGTTGACGCCGATGGCGAACAAGTGCTTGCCGTAGACCGTGCGATCAAGCAGCAGCCAGAGCGCCGCGGCCAGCAGCAGCCAGAAAATCACCACGCCGGGGATGCCCAGCAGAATCGGGTCGGAGATCAAATCGCGCATGATTGGCGCGGCCCCGCCCTCCAATTGTCCCTGCGTCACCACCAGGATTGCGCCCTGCACGACGCCCGTCATGCCCAGCGTCATCACCAGCGGCGGGATGCCGACGGCGCTGATGCCGACGCCGTTGACCAGCCCGACCAGCGTCCCCGCCCCCAGCGCCACGCCCAGCCCCACCAGCACCATCGCGTTCTGCCCGTCGATCAGCCGAAAGGCCAGAATCGCCCCCAGCGTCGCCACCGCGCCAACCGAGAGGTCGATGCCCTCGCCGCCGCTGATGATGACCAGCGTCTGCCCCGCGCTGATGATGCCGAGGAAGGCGGCCAGCCGGATAATGTTGATGGCCTGCGCCGGGTTGGCAAAGCCCGGTCGCAGCAGGTCGCCGAGGAAGAAGAGCGCTACGGCCAGCAGCAGGGCAAGCAGGGGTGGGCTGGGGCGGGGGAAGCGAGTCATGTAGAATTTTTGGACGCGGAGCTACGCGGAAGTACGCGGATTGTTAATTGGTAAGGGAGCATTTTCTTAAAACAATCACGGCGGATGGCGGCCAGCCTGCTGCCAGATTGCCCGTGCGGAAACAATTAGTCGATTGTTCATGCGTAGCGCTTGCACGGTCCCGCGACCACACTCTGTTAAGCCCTCAACGCGCAGACCATCGTCGCTCCATACAAAATGATCTGCCCACTGCTGCGTTCGCGGATTAAACAACGATGTCATCCGCTTGGACACGGGATCGCTGGCTTCAACCTTTGCTTGCTTGTAACGGTTGCATGCGGAGCAAGCCAGACACAAATTCTGCGCCTCGTCCGAACCGCCATGCGCCCGCGGAACGATGTGGTCGATTTCGAGCGCGAAGCCGCTCGTTTCCTCTGCCGTTTGACAATATTCGCAGAGAAATTCTGCCCGCTCGCGCACAAGCTCGCGCGTTGCTGCCGAGATCGTCATGCTGCCTTCAACATTGTGTTTTTCAACACCTCGCGCGATAACTCGTGCCCGCGTTGATGCAGAATTGCCATTGCCTGCGCACGACGTAGCATCGAATGCTGGTACGATTCCAGCAAGCGATCTTGCTCCTGCTCTTCGGCTTGAGTTAGCTGGCGATCGTGCGCTTCGTCGTTGAGATGTTGAAGCCTTCCATATTCTGACGCGGTCAAACTTGGACTTAGGGCCAAAAACAGGGCACTGTCGCTCATAACGTTCATCGCGGCTAGCTCATCCAGAAGGTCCCGTGGCAAATCTGGCTGTGCAACGAGCACCGCGTCTAGCGTGCTGCTTAACACCTCGTCGACAGAGCGTTCCGTCAATTCCGCTGCGCGCTTTAACTTCCCATAAGTTGCTTCGGGTAATTTTACGCTAATAGTCTTCATCGCCATGATGTTCCTCGTTTGAACTCAATCTACTTTCGCTTCATCATACCCACCAATCACCGCCGCAGCAAGCGCACCAGCCCCGGCCCCGCCAGCGCGACAATGATAATCAGCGCATCGACCAGCGTCTGCCACCACGTCGGCACGTTGGCAAAGGAGATGATGTTGCGGATAAAGCCCAGAATCGCCGCCCCAATCACCGCGCCCGCAACGCCGCCCTGGCCGCCGCTGAGCCGCGTGCCGCCGAGCACCACGGCCACAATCGAATCGAGCGTCATCCCTTCGCCGCCGAGCCGCGGATCGCCCGTGCCGACGCTGAGGGTGAGCGCCAGCGCGGCCACTGCGGCCAGCAGGCCCGCCAGCACGTAGCTGCTCCAGCGCACCCGGCCCACGGGCACGCCCGTCGCGTAGGCCGATTGCGCGCTGCCGCCTACGGCGTAGAGAAAGCGCCCGTAGCGCGTCCCCCGCAGCAAAATCCACAGGCCGACCAGGGCCAGCGCCAGCCACAGCGCCAGCGGCACGCCCAGCGGCGTGCTGCGGTAGAAGCGCGACAGTTCCGACGGCACGCTGCCGCCCGGTCGCGGCAGAACGTAGAGCGCCAGGCCGCTGAAGACAAAGCTGGTGGCGTAGGTGGTCACAATGGGTTGCAGGCGCAGCAGCGCCACGCAGAGCCCGTTGACCACGCCCGCGCCCGCCCCCGTCGCCAGCGCAAGGCCGACCGCGGCGGCAATGCGCAGCGCCGTCGGCTCGTCGCCGAGGTAGACAATGACGACGGCATTGATCAGCGAGACGACTGCGCCCAGCGAGAGGTCGATGCCCCCGCCGATGATCACGATGGCCTGCCCCGCCGCCAGAATCATCAGCGGCAGGAAGAGGCGCAGGTTGCCGTTGAGCACGCGCAGCTCGAAGAGATTGGGCTGGAGCGCAAAGTTAATGCCGACGGCGGCGACGAGCAGCAGCAGCGCAAAGAGATAGGGATGGCGCAAAGCCAGTCGGCGCGGTTGGAGGGAAAGGGTGGTCATGCAGGTTTGTGGTAGAAATTTTGTTGTGGGGAGGGCAAAGATTCACCCCCTCCTAGCCTCCCCCATGCTGGGGGAGGGACTGATGCTTCGTCGGCTCTCTTATCGCTTTGTCCGGTGAGACGGCAAAGACATTTCTCGGCAAACAACCCGATTCTTCACCCGTCCAATCGCGGCCCCCTCCCCAAACTGGGGAGGGCTGGGGGGGGGTTAAACGCAGCCTTCCCCTTCATTCTGTCCTACGCCCCCGCCCCCACGCTCGCCGCGACCAAGTTCCCCTTTGTCAGCGACTCGCCGCGCAGCTCCGCCCGCACGCGACCGTCGTGCAGCACGAGCACGCGGTCACACAACTGCAACAACTCATCGTCGTCGCTGCTGTAAAACAACACCGCCGTGCCCGCCGCCCGCAGCTCAACCAGCAGCCGGTAGAACTCAGCCTTCGCACCCACGTCGACCCCTTTCGTCGGGTCGTCGAGCAGGAGCAGCTTGGGATCGCGCAGCAGCCACTTGCCGAGCACCACCTTCTGCGCGTTGCCGCCGCTGAGGCTGCTTACGGGCAGGTGCAGCCCGCCCATCACCAACTGCAAATCCGCAACCACGCGATTCGCCTCGTCCCGCGCGCGGCCTATTCGCAGCGGCAATCCAAAGCGCGACCACGACGGCAGGTGCAAATTCTCCAGAATCGAGCGCGACAGCAACAGCCCCTGCGACGCGCGGTCACCGGGCACGTAGGCCACGCTCGCCCGCATCGCCGCGCGCGGGTGCGAAAATTTCACAGCCTCGCCCGCCAGTTTGATCTCGCCCTCGGACGCAATCGCGCCAAAGAGCGCCAGCAATAATTCCTCCTGCCCCTGCCCGCGTAGCCCGCCCAGGCCAAGCAGCTCTCCATCCCGCAGCGTCAAGTCCACGCCGTCCAGCAGCCCCGCCCGCAAACTTTGCACGTGCAGACGCAAGGGTGACGCTGTCGTCTCATCGGCCACCGCGAGCGCACCGGATTGCGGCGGCGGGGCCTCCGCCACCGAGTCGCTGGTCGACGTTCCGGGTGATCCCGCCGCCAGCTCTGTCGGCGACGCCTCGCCGATCATCTGCCGCACCAGCTCCGCCTCGCTCGTCTCGTCCACATCCACGCTGGCGACGGTGCGTCCGCTGCGCAAAACGCTGGCGCGGTCGGCGACGCGGAAAATTTCCTCCATGCGGTGCGAGACGAAGACAATCGCCAGGCCGTCGTCTTTCCAGCGCCCCACGAGGTCAAACAAGCGATCCACCTGCTGCGAATCGAGGCTGGCCGTCGCCTCGTCCAAAATCACCAGCCGCGGCTGGCGGCTGATGGCCTTAATAATTTCCACGATTTGCCGTTCATCCGGCGGCAGGTCTGCCACGAGCGCATCCGGCGTGAGCGAGGATTGCACTGTGCCCGCAAAGAGGTCGAGCAGCGCCTGCGTTTCCGAGCGCGTCCGCCGCGTGTCGACGCGGCCCAGTCGCAGCGGCTCGTGACCCAGCCAGACGTTCTCCGCCACCGTCATATCCGGCATAAGGCTCAACTCCTGGTAGACCGCCGTGATGCCCAGCCGCCGCGCCTCCAGCGGCGAACGAAAGTCGACGGTCGCGCCGTCCACGTGCAGCCTCCCCCCATCCGGCGCGACCACGCCGGTGATGATTTTGCCCAGCGTGCTCTTGCCGCTGCCGTTGGCCCCCAGCAGCGCCACGACTTCCCCCCCACGCACGTCCAGGTCGCCGTCGACCAGCGCCGTGACACCGCCGTAGTGTTTTTCGATATTCTGGGCGGAGAGGGAGATATTACTCATGAAGAAGGCCGAGTGGCGCGGTCGGTTGAGCCGTCATTTCGAGCGAAGGAAGAAATCTTTCGGCGGCAGACCAACCGACTCCGTATTCATCCATCACGTTTGCCTCAGTTCGGGTTTTAATTTTTGGACACGGATGACACGGATAAACACGGATTTTCGAACAAAAATGACAGTGATTTCGTCATCGTGAATAGGAATCCGTGTGCGCAGCCCGTGTTTATCCGTGTCCAATTCTTTCTCTGGATTCAGCTTGTTTCGTCAACGGCAACCAGATTTTTTCCCATCTTGTCAAAGCGACAGATCAGCTTTGTTCCGCATTCCGCTGCGTCTCCGCATCCACAATCATCCGAAGTGCGGCGACGAGCGGCACGGCGTCCGTAAATTTCTTGCCGTACTCCAAATTAAACGCGTAATCAAACTCCGGCGGATTATCGCCCTGGTTGTGCTGCATCAGCGTCTCCAGCTTATCCAGCGCCTTAGCGACCTGCGCCTCCGGCGACGCCGCCGCCTCGTACTCATTCCACAGCGCGACGATGTCATCCCGAAGCGCATCCGGCAGCGGGGCCAGCAGCGTCAGCAAATCGCGACGCTCCTGCTCGGCCTTGGGTGCGTTGGCATCTTGGTGAATCGCCGGGATGTCGCCGCCGATGGCCTCGCCCAGATCGTGGACAAGGCAAAGCTTGAGCAGCCGATGCGCATTCACGTTGGGGAAGTGATCGGCCAGCACCAACGCCATCAAACAAAGCCGCCACGTGTGCGACGCCGTGCTCTCCCGCTCGCCAGCCGATGTCCACGACGTGCGCAGGACGGTTTTCAGCCGCTCGGCTTCGCGCAGGAAGCCGAGGATGCCGAGGAGGTCGTCGGTGAGCGGGGGGTATTGTTCTGCGTCGTTCATCGTTTTTGCACAATCAACAGCCCGCGATGCTCGTTCGTCTCGATGCCGCGCTCGGTTCGCGCCGTTTCCAAAATTTTGTTGATGTACTGCCAGTGGTTTTCCAACTCGATTTTCTCCGGCCAAGGCACGGACAGCATCCAGAACAAGAACGACTCGACATCCAGAAACCAGTACGGCACGTCGTTCTCCGCCTGGGCGAGGATGTGACAGCCGTGCCGTCGAAACTCGTCGGCCAATTCATCTACGGGTTGCCACCAGTCCGGCCCAAAGCTGGCGGGCGTCCAGCCAAAGGCGTGGAGAAAATTGAGCGAACTGCGCTGGCCGATCTGCTGCGAGATGAAGTAGCCACCCGATCGCAGCACGCGGACAACTTCGCTGGGATTGACCTTTGAATGTCGATTCAACACCACATTGAATTCTGTGTCTCCAAAGTCCAGCGTACTGTTGTCCATCTGCCGCAGCAAGACATTCGTGACCGCGCTGTCGGCCAAATTGCGTCGGGCCGTTTCAATCATCTTGGCGCTGTGGTCGATGCCGACGCCTTCGCTAAAATAGCGAGCCAGCGACAGAAATATCTCGCCACCGCCCGTGCCCAAATCCAGCACGCGATCCGTCGGCTGGAGGTATTGGCGCACGACTTCCATGTAGCTCCAGAGCAAAGGCCCACGTCCTTCACGCACGCGTGAAAAATCCCAGCCCTCCAGCGGACCGACCTTTTCGGCGATTTGTTTTAGTTCAGCCAAATTACACATACACAATTCCGGCTAGACTTGCTGTCTTCGTCGGCCCGTTCGCACGTGGGCGTGCTCACTCCTCAATTAACTCTCTGTGGAGCTCTGTGCTTTCTCTGTGCGCTCTGTGTCCCGCCTTATTCAGCCGGCGTCAGCAGCGTCTTGACTCCGCGCTTTTCCTCGAACACCGCAAAGGCATCTTCCCACTCAGTAATATCAAAGCGGTGGGTGATCAGCGGCTTGGTCTGCACCGTGCCATCCGCGAGCAGGCGCAGGGCGCGGCGCCAGGCCGAGGGCACGCTGGCGTTGCTGCCGGTGACGGTCAACTCCTTGTAGCAGACCTGATCTAAATCCCAGGCCACGGGTTTCCCAAAGAGCCCAATCTGCACGTAGCGACCGCCTCTCCGCACGAGGTCGAGCAGCTGCTGGGCCGCTGGCCCCGCGCCGGAGCATTCGAGCACCACGTCCGCACCGAGGCCCTCGTCGCTCAGCTCGGCGACCAGCTTGGCGGCATTGTCCTGCTGCACGTTGAGCGTGTGATCCGCGCCGAGTTCACTTGCGAGCTGGAGGCGGTGCTCGTCCGCGTCCGTGCCCAGCACGACAACCGTCGCGCCCGCGGCTTTGGCGACCTGTAGCGTGAGCAGGCCAATCGCGCCCGGCCCGGCGATCACGGCCACGTCGCCCGGCTGCACGGCGCGCGCGTCGAGCACGCCGTGGACGACGCAGGCCAGCGGCTCGGTCAGCGCGCCCGCCTCGAAGTCGACGTTGTCGGGCAGCGGATGCACGTTCTGCGCGGGCACGACCACGTACTCGGTGAAGCCGCCGTGGACCGCCGAGCCAATCGAGCGCCGCTGCAGGCACAAATTCTCGCGCCCGTCGCGGCAGTAGCGACAGTCGCCGCAGGTGGAGAAGTAGGTCTCGGTCGTCACGCGCGCGCCGGGCGTCACGTCGACCACGCCCGCGCCCACCGCCGCCACCTCGCCCGCCACCTCGTGGCCCATCACCACCGGCGGCTGCGTCTTGAATTCGTCCTGGTAGATGTGCCAATCCGTGCCGCAGATGCCCGCCGCGCGCACGCGAATCTTTACCTGCCCGGCGGCGGGCTGCGGCTCGTCAATGTCGCCGACGCCGACGTGGCCGACGCCGGGGGCGAGTTTCATCAAGGCTTTCATGATAGCTCCAATCGCCAGTGGTTGCAGTGAAGCATGTCTCCGGCATATTCGAGTTCACATACTCCGGCATTTGAAAATCCCAACTTCCGACAAAGCGCATTGGAAGCGCCGTTTGTCACAGCGGGGAATGCGTGAATAACATCCCAGCGCTTCTCTGCGCGAGCTTTGGTAAGGAGCGCACGCACCGCTTTGGTTGCCAAACCTTGTCCCTGAAAAGCGGGCAGAATCATCCACCCAATCTCATTGATGGGAACACCTTGAAATTCGCTCTCCCAAATACAAACTTGACCGGCCGCCTCGCCGGACTCTGGATTTGGAACGACGTTAAAAATCCAGGCAGTGCCGTCCTTGACCGACTCAACATCGCGCCTAACTTTTTCTGGCAAGTTCTCCTTGGGTGCGGGGCCGCCCAACTCCGCCATCATTTGCGGGTCGCTGCGGAGGCTTTCATAGAGAGGGAGGTCGTCGAGCGTTATGCTACGGAGTTCCATGAGTTTTACACAAAGTGCCGCAAATAGCGGCTCGACTGCGCCAGCGCCCGCTTCCTGTCCGCCAGCGACCCCTCGTACGTCCGATCCTCCACCTCGACACAGACCGGTCCCGTGTAGCCCACGTCGCTCAGAATCGAGAAGTAGCGCCCCCAGTCGACGTCGCCGAGGCCGGGGAGCTTGGGCGTGTGGTATTCGAGCGGCGTGGCGAGGATGCCGACTTCGTTGAGGCGGCGGCGATCCACTCTCGCATCCTTGGCGTGGACGTGGACGAGGCGGTCCGCGAACTCCCAGAGCGGCGCATAGGGGTCGATCTGCTGCCAGACGAGGTGCGATGGGTCGTAGTTCAGCCCGAAGTGATCGCTGGGGATGCGCTCAAACATGCGCCGCCAGACGGCCGGGGAGATCGCGAGATTTTTGCCGCCCGGCCACTCGTCGCCCGTAAAGAGCATCGGGCAATTCTCGATGCCGACCTTCACCCCCTTCGACTCCGCGTACTCGATTAGCGGCGGCCAGACTTCCTCGAAGCGCGCCCAGTTGTCGTCAATCGAGAGCGTGTGGTCGCGCCCGATAAAGGTCGTCATCACGTGGATGCCGAGCGCGGCGGAGGCGTCGATCACGCGCTGGAGGTGCTCGCTGTAGGTGCGGCGCTCCTCCGCGTCGCCGACGAGCGGGTTGGGGTAGTAGCCCAGCGAGGAAATGGTGACGCCGTGCTGCTGCACCAGCCCGTTGATTTCGCCGGCGTCAAAATCGGTGACGTCGATGTGGGTCACGCCCGCGTAGCGCCGCTCCGCCTTGCCCGGCGGCCAGCACATGACTTCGACGCAGTCGTAGCCACTTTCTTTGGCGAGGGCCAGCGTCTCCTCCAGCGAGAGGTCGGGGACGATGGCGCTGACGAAGCCGAGTTGCATGTGGGATTCTCCTTTGATGATTCGAATGTTACCAAAATAGAACGCGGATGAGGCGGATTGGGCGGATGAAGACGGATTTTTTATCCGCTCAAATCCGCCTCATCCGCTCAATCCGCGTTCTATTCTTGTTTTACCTCGATCCACCGCCGCTCACGATGGCTCCGCAAGATCGCCTCGCTCAGGACGACCTCGTGATGGCCGTCCTCGAATGTGGGGAAGGGCTTGGGCTGGTCGAAATCGCCCGCGTCGAGGTAGGCGTAGATGGCTTTGTAGAGCTGCTTAAAGGTGTCCGGGAAGCCTTCGGCGTGTCCGCCGGGATAATCGGCGTGACGGGCCGCGCGCTCGCTCAGCAGCGACGGGTCCTTGATCAGCAGCTCGTTGGGCCGATCGCGGTGGCCGATGACGAGTTCGTTGGGCCGCTCGCCGTTCCACGCCAGCGACGCCCCCGACCCGGCGATTTCAAAGCTCAACTCGTTCTTCTTGCCGGCGTGTACCTGCGAGACGTTCATCGTGCCCCTCGCGCCGCCCGCGTAGTGAAAAATCACCGCGCCGTAGTCGTCCGTCGTAATCTCGACTTCGTCATATTCAATCGGCCCCTCCTGCCCCTTGCCGGAAAAGGTGGCGACCGCTTGGCGCGGCTGCTTGCGCGGCGAGACAAAGGTGGATAAATCCGCCAGCAGCGACTCGACGCGCAGCCCGGTCAGAAAGCCAATCAGGTCCATCCAGTGGGTGCCGATGTCGCCGATGGCGCGCAGCTCACCGCCCGCGTCGGGCAGCAGGCGCCAGTTCCAGTCCGTATCGTAGAGCAGCCAATCCTGCTGGTAGGCCCCGCGAATGTGGTAGATGTCGCCGATGTCGCCCTGCTGGATCAGGTCGCGCGCGTGGAGCAGAACGGGGTAGAAGCGAATGTTGTAGTTGACGGCGCTAACGAGGTGCGGCTTGCTCTGCGCCACCTCGACCAAGTCAGCCGTTTCGGTCAAATTCATGGCCAGCGGCTTCTCGCAGATCACGTGCTTGCCCGCCAGCAAAGCGCGCTTCGCCATCTCATGATGAAATTGGTTGGGCGTTGTGATGTGCACGGCGTCGACCGCGTCGTCGCTCAGCACGGCGTCGAAATCGGGGTAGCCGACGGCCAGCCCCAGCTGCTGCGCCGCCCGCTCGCTCTTTGTCGCGCTGGAGCCGAGAATGCCGCGCACGTGGAGGCCGAGCCGCCGCAGCGCTTCGGCGTGGACGGGGCCGATAAAGCCGGTTCCGACGATGGCGATAGAAGGCATGAAGGGAATAATTTAGGTGGTTAACGAAGAATTTTGGTTAGCCCGTGATGCGTGATGCATGAACCGTAACTCTGCCCGATTGGTGTCACCCTGCAATATCCGGTAAGACCAACCTGCCCAACTACCAGTTCACGCATCACGCATCACGCCCTACTCCATAAACGCCGCCGCTTCCTCCTGTGAAATCATGCCGTCCAGCGTGTACGAAGCCGGCTCGTCCGCATACTCTTCGAGATTTTCGTCCAGCGTCTCCTGCGTGACCTCGAAGGGGATGGGCACGTAGAAGGTGTTTTCAAAGGGGCCGGCAAATTGCGACGCATCCGGCGTACCACCCTGCAAAATCTTCACGGCGACGCGCAGCCCGCTCACGCCCACGCCCGGCGGGTTGACGACGCCAATTGAGGTGAAGTTCTCATTCTCGCTGCTCGTTTCGTCCCACAGCTCCAGATAGCTCTTGCGCGCCTCGCCGCTGGAAACGGGGAAGGGATCGAGGTCAGCGGTGATCAGCGCGTTGAGCACGCCCGTCGCCATGCCGTCCTGCGTCCAGACGCCATCGACGTTGGGCACGGAGGCCAGCAAATCCGAAGCGACCTGCTGCCCGGTAGCTTGGTCCCACATGCCCGAATCGCGTCCCACGACGTTGAGGTCCGGGTACTCGTCGAGCACCTCCTGCACACCCTCCATGCGCGCCTCGTTGGCCGGGTGGCCCACAAAGCCCTCGATCAGCAGAATGTCCCCCTCGCCGCCGAGCTGCTCCGCCAGCCAGCGCGCGCTGATTTTGGCCCATTCCTTCTGGTCGATGGTCACGTTGATCACGCCCTCGGCGCTAACCTCCTGATCGACGGCGATGACGACGATGCCCTCGTCCACGGCCTCTTCCATCACGGCGTTCAGCCCATCCTGCGAGTTGGGGTTGACGATGATTGCATCGACGCCGCGGTTGATCAGATTCTGAATCTGCTGAATCTGCCCCTGCACGTCGACATCGGCGCTTTCGATGACCAGCTCCTCGGTCAACCCCTGCTCCATTAGTTCGGCGTTGGCCTCCTCCAGGTTGGCGATCATCTGCGTGCGCCACTCGCTGCCGACAAAGCCGTTGGAGACGCCGATGGTAAAGGGCGCACCCGCGGCCGCGGCGTCGCCCGATTCGCTGGTCGTCTCGCCAGCGTCGTCGCCAGCCGGCGCGGGTGCGGCGGTGCAGGCGACCACGAGCAACAGCAGGGCCAGCGTCAAAAACAAGGTCAAAGATCGTCTTGTGAGACGTTGCATAATTTGCATCCTTTCTGGTCGATGAGTAATCTGGGGGAAGTTGTACAGGCCAATGCTACATCACGCACGAAAAGTGTGCAACAAAGAAATTAACGCGGAGACGCCAAAGCGCAAGGGAGAGTCTTGTGGATTTTCTTGATTGCACGATGATTGTCAGCGCTGCGCACGACAATCCATGGAAACAGCACAATCAACGAACTAACTCCTTTGCGTCTTTGCGCCTCCGCGTTAAAATTTATGTTTGTTCAAGATCACTTCTCAAGTCCCATTGGAGTTAGTTTATGGACGCCGCCGCCTCGTATTTCGACGCCGCACAAGCTATTCTCGCCCAAATCCGCGACACGCAGCTGGACGCCATCCGCCAGGCCGCCGATATTTGCGCCAATTCTATTGCGGGCGATGGGCTGGTGCATCTCTTTGCCACCGGCCACTCGCGCATCTTTGTCGAGGAGATGTTTCCGCGCTACGGCAGCTTCCCCGGCTTTCATCCCGTCGTCGAGCTTTCATTGACGAACCACACGCAGGTCGTGGGCGCGAACGGGCAGCGGCAGGCGATTTTCCTCGAGCGCGTCGAGGGCTTGGGGCAGGTGATTTTGCGCAACTTCACGCTGCGCCCACCGGACAGCTTCCTCATCTTCTCCAACAGCGGCGTCAACGCCACCGTGATCGACGTGGCGCTGGAGGCCAGGCGACAGGGCCTACCCGTGATCGCCGTCACCTCGCGCGCCCACAGCCTGGCGGGCACGCCGGGCCACAGCAGCGGCCAGCGCCTGCTCGACGTGGCCGACGTCGTCATCGACAACTGCTGCCCCGTCGGCGACGCGCTGGTGACGCTCGACGGCCTCGAAACACCTGTCGGCCCCGGCTCGACCATCGGCGGCGCGGCGATTACGAATGCTATCAAGGTCGAGGTGGCCCAGCGCCTCATCGCGCGCGACGCCATGCCGCCCGTCATCACCAGCGGCTCGCTGGTCGGCGCCGAGGAGTCGGCGCGCTTGTTTGATGCAGCCTATGATGAATATCGGTCGCGGCTGCCGCGGATCTATGGCGGCCAACAGCCAACAGCCAACAGCTAACCGCCATGAACCCAACCATGCTCTTCATCGGCGTCACCACCGGCCAATCCTCCAGCCTGCGCGCCTTTCCCGGCTGGGCGGAGGTGCTCGGCCTGGGCGATGCGCGTCTGGTCGGCATCGATTTGCCGCTGGATGCCGCGCCCGATCAGTATCGCGAGGTGGTCGAGCGCATCAAAAGCGCGCCGCACCTGCGCGGCGCGCTCGTGACCACGCACAAGCTCAACCTGCTCCGCGCCAGCCGCGACCTGTTCGACGAGTTGAGCGATGACGCGCAGCTCTGCGGCGAAGTCGGCGCAATTTACAAACGGGATGGAAAACTGTGCGGCCACGCCGTCGATCCGACGAATGCGGCGCGCGCCATGCAAAAATTCCTGCCCGCCAATCACTGGCAGCACGAGCGACACGCCCTCCTGCTCGGCGCGGGCGGCGCGGCCACGGCGATGATTGTCCACTGGCTCGCTCGTGCGGATGAGCGCCCATCGCGCATCGTGGCGGTGGATCACAATCCCGATGCGCTCGACCACCTGCGCGGCGTGCTCAGCGAACTGCCGTTCAGCGGAACCACCGTCGACCTGCTGCACCACAAAATCACCGAGCAAAACAATGCGCTGCTGGCGACGCTACCGCCCGGCTCGCTTGTAGTCAACGCCACGGGCATGGGCAAGGATCGCCCCGGTTCGCCCATCTCGAATGCGGCGCGCTTTCCGCAAAATGGCTTTGCGTGGGAATTGAACTATCGCGGGGAGCTGAACTTTTTGCAGCAGGCCAAAGCACAGCAGAACGCGCAGTCGCTGACGGTAGTGGACGGGTGGGATTATTTTTTGCTGGGCTGGTCGTCCGTCATCAGCCTCGTGTTCGACGTGGAAATTAGCGGCGAGCGCTTCGAGCGCTTTGCCCACATCGCCGAGGGAATTCGTTCATGAAGCCTGTGGTCCAAAGAGGCATGACGCCAGCAAAATTTTTGGTCGTTTCCAGCAGCCTGGATCCGCAGAGCAGAAGCGAGCGGCTTGCAGCGCTCTGTGCAAGCGAATTACGTGCGCAGAGCGCTCAGGTCGAGTTGGTATCGCTCAAGGATTATCGGCTGGCCGGCTTTGACAACGACAGCATCTACCAATCCGCGGCCTACCAAGCGCTTCACACAGCCACGCTGGAAGCCGATGGGCTGGTGCTGGCAAGCCCCGTCTACAACTGGGGCGGCTCGGCGGAACTCAAAAAGTATATCGAACTAATCGGCTCCACGCCGCCGGATGGCACCCACCACGGCGCGTTCTTCGACAAAATTGTGACTTTTGTCAATGCGGCGGGGCTGCCCCACAGCTACATGGCCTTCAACGCGCTGGCCATGTCCATGATGATGGACTTTAAATGCATCATCAACCCGTACCACATCTACGTTCACGGGCAGCACTGGGTCGACGATGCGCTAGTAGATCGAGCCGTGCAGCGGCTGCAAAAGAGCCTGCGCGTGGCCATGGAATTGACGACCCTGCTAAAGGGTCGAACTTATTCTTCAACCTGGGAGATTTGATCAGCGATGTCAGTCGGTCGGGGAAAATTTGTCATCGTCGGCACCGCCACCGTTGATCTCTTCGTGCGCGGCATGGACCGCCTCCCCCACGTGGGCGACGACGGCTTCCGCGCCAGCAACCTCGTCTTCACCCGCGAGCCGCTCGCGATGCTGCTCGGTGGCAACGCCGGCTGCAGCGCCTACGCGCTTGGTGCGCTTGGCGCCGAGGCGGTGCTCTTCTCCGGCGTCGGCGACGATGCGCTGGGCGAGCAGATGCAACGATGGCTACGCGAATATAGCGTCAACCTGAACGCCCTCCACGTTAGCTCCACCCACGCCACCTCCACCTCCACGATTGTCGCCACCGACGCCCACGAACAAATCGTCTTCCACCACGGCGGCGCCAATCAGGATTTGCCCGCCCGCCTGCCGGAAGCACTCCTGCAACAGGCGAGCGTTCTCCTCCTCAGCAGCTACCCTATTCTTCCCAGCCTGCGTCCAGACGGCTTCGCACATGCCCTCCAGGCTGCGCAGGGCCACAGCGCCCTCACCGCCCTCGACGTCGGCCCCGCTATCGGCGATCCCGTCTTGCTACGCGAACTCGTGCCGCTGCTGCCCCACGTCGATTTTCTAATTGCCAACGAGCACGAGCTGGCCGCCTGCACAGCTTTGGGCGACGCCGCTGCGAGCGCGGGCCACCTGCTGCGGGCGGGCGCACGCCACGTGCTCGTCAAGCGCGGCGCACGCGGGTCGACGCTTTACGCAGCGGGCGATGGGGCGGGCGATGGGGCGGTCGAGGGCGACGTGCGGCGGATCGACACGCCCGCTTTTCCCGTCGCGGCCAACTTTACGGCGGGTGCGGGCGATTCGTTTAACAGCGGCTTTTTGTACGGGGTGCAGCAGGGATGGTCGCTGGCGGAGGCGTTGCGCTTTGGCAGCGCGACGGCGGCTCTGGTGGTCGCCAGCCCTCGGGGAATTTTGGGCGCGCCGACGCGCGAGCAGGTGGAACAGTTTCTGGGCAGCATGGCGAAAGCCATCCACGTGTGAAGCCCGACAAGAAATAAAAAGCGCGTCGATGACGCGCTTTTCTAGCAGTGGATTTGAACAGAGCCAACAGATGGTGAACCTCAATCGGATTAACCAACAGGTTCAATCTCCAATACGGCAACCACGCGACCCTGATCTTCGATGGTAAAGTAAACGCGATGGCTGAAGACCTGCCAAAGGTATCTATTTGGTCTCTCTCACCTGCTCGGCTTCAGCGGGCACGCCGTCGGTAAGGCTTTCCATCGCGAAGTACAAATCAGAAAGCCTATCACTATTTTCATCCAGATAGTCGGCGGCTTCGTGCCAATACTCAACCCACATTAACCAGTTCTCCAACCGTTTCAGGCGTGCTCTCTGGAAGGGGCGGCAGCTGACTCACGTCCACACCCTTTGCCGCCATGCGGCGGCGCATTTCAGCCCCGCTGACCATCTTTTGGCGCCAGTGGGGGTCTTGCCGAGTGCGCTCAATGCGCGTCAATGTGCGCTCAATGTCAAGTGCGCGCTCAATGTTGAGCGCATTGACAATATACTGCGCCGCCTCTTCGGTAATAGCCTCAGCCATCGTCTCGCCACCCGGCGTCATAACCTGCCGACCGTTGCGTTGAAATCGTTGGTTCATCGTTTAATGCCCGCTTCTCACATTCTGATGTGCTCGTGCCAATGTTTACAAGAACAGCATACGTCAACTTAAGTGCTATTGGCAAGCGACGATTGAGCGACAGCGCGGTGGTGTTACACCAGGTTATCGCTGGTTTCGCGGGTGTGCGGTGGCCAGCCTTCGTCATCAAAGAAAGGGGACAGCGAGGGCGTCGCCCGCCGCGCGAGCAAGTGACGGATGCGCACGTCGTGGCCGGGGTTGAGCCGCCGCCACGAGATTTCGTCCACGGCAAACCAGCACACGGCTGGCGTCTCGCGGCTGGTGGTGGCCTCGCCGCTTTGGACCGTGCCCGCAAAGAGAAAGTGGTAGAGCTGACGGCTGCTGCGCGTGCCGCAGTGGCGGCTATCAAAGACGCCGACGAGCGCGATCATGCGCACCAGGTAGCCGCTCTCCTCCCACACTTTCCTGACCCCGCTGCTGGCGATTCACCAACGTCGCACGCGCCGCCGGGCAGCGCCCAATTTTCGTCGCCCGCCCGCTCATCAGCAGCAGTCGACCGTCATCATCGAAGACGCCGGTGTCCGCCACAGCCAGCGGCGTCTTCATGTCGATATCGTCAAACAGAATACGCTCAATTTCGGGCAGCGGGCGTGTATCTACCAGCGACAGCAGCCGGGCGGAGAGTTTGAGAATTTTCTCGTAGCGCTCAATCTGGTACGGATCATCGGTGGATTGGAGGCCGTTATTGCTCAACGCGAGCAGCTGCTCGGCCATGTCGGTTAGGGTAGGGCAAGGGCTATTTCAGCGATGTTTGCATGAGTAGGTTGTCGGCTTGGTGTTGCTGGCTTTAGAGGGGGCGGGCAAAAGCAAAAGCCGCTGCTCGTTGAGCAGCGGCTGTCTGGCACCCCCGGTAGGATTCGAACCCACGACCCTCTGATCCGAAGTCAGATGCTCTAATCCACTGAGCTACAGGGGTTTGGCTTGCGAGAAGTATATCACGGGTCGAGCGGCAAAATCAACTTTTCATATCCATCATCACCAACGGAGGCTGAGCCTGTCGAAGCCGCTCCCACCTGGTCTGTCCCGCTTCGCCTTCGACGGGCTCAGGCTACGCTGCCTGGTCGCCAATTTCCACAAAAATTCGGGGGTTGACAAGCCAGAACAAGCGTGCTATAACTAAACACAGAAAAATAGAACATGCGTTCCGCTGCTGCTTTCCGCCAGCAGCGTTTGCATTTCTAGGGATATAACCCAAATTAACCCAATTATTTGCCAATTTATCCCAATAAACCAACTATCCCAAATATCCAAAGTTTTTCCCAAATACCCAATTGGGAAATTTGGTAATAGCTGTGCCGTCCAGGCTTGTACCCGTGCCTTTTAGCCGAATGCGAGCCTATAGAATTGCCTGGCCGCACAACGAATTTCTGGAACGCTTTTCGCCCTTCTGCCGTAAAGCGCCTTCCCCAATTCGGAGGTGATCATGGCCCAACGAAGCAAACGCTACACCCAGCGCACCCTCAATCTCCAGGCGGACGGCATCGAGCGCGTCCTGCAGCGGCACAAGGCCGCCGGGCGCGTCCAAGGGGGGACCGTGACCCCTCGCTTTATCCAGTTTCAAGTCAAGCCCAGCGCGGGCACCAAGGTGCGCAAGGTGCAGTCCCTCTCCGAAGAAATTGCGCTGGAGCTGGGCACGCGCGAGGCGCGCATCTACCGCAGCGGCAAGGAGATCAACGTCGAAGTGCCGCGCGAGGAGCCGGAGCCGGTGCGGCTGCTGCCGCTCTGCGAACGGCTGGCCTTTGTGCCGCCGCAGACGGCCGTGCTCGGCGTGGAGGAGAACGGCACGCCGCTGCTCCTGCGCCTGAGCGCGCCGGACGTGGCGCACGTGCTCGTGGCGGGCACGACGGGCTCCGGCAAGACGGCGCTGGCGCGCACGCTGCTGACGTCGCTGGTGATGTACAACCAGCCCAACGAAGTCCAGCTGCTGCTGATCGATCCCAAGGGGCGCGGCTTTGGCCCGTTGCGCAAGCTGCCCCACGTGATGGGCGAGGTGGTGCGCTCGAATGAGGAGGCGGTGGCGCGATTGCGCTGGCTGGTGGGCGAGATGGAGCGGCGCGACCACGAGCAGATCAAGCACCCGGCGCTCGTCGTGGCGGTGGACGAGCTGGCGGATTTGCTGCAAACGGGCGGCAAGGCCGTGGGCGCAATGTTGACGCGGCTGGCCCAACGCGGGCGCGAGGCGGGCATTCACCTCGTGGCCTGCACCCAGAAGCCGACGGCAGGCATTATTGGCGGAGGCATGGTGGCGAATTTTCCGGTGCGGCTGGTCGGCTCGGTAGCGAGCAAGGACGAAGCGCGCTACGCCACGGGCGTCAGCGAGAGCGGCGCGGAAAAGTTGGAGGGCAAGGGCGACTTTCTGCTGGTCGTCAAGGGCGAATGCGTGCGCTTCCAGGCGGCGTGGCTTGGCCCAGAAGGGTTGGAGACGGTGCTGGGCAAGCTCAATGGGGCGGGGGCCGCAGCCACATTACGCCCGCAGCCATCTTTGCTGCCCCCGGCCAGAAGCGGTACGCCTGCCGCCGATCCGCGACGGCGCGCGTCCGCCCAACCAGCATCGCGGCGCGCGCCGCAGCGTCGCCCGGCGCCTGCCCGAACGCGCCAGAACGCTAGACAAGGCGGGGCGCTGTCGCAGCTGAGCCGCTGGGTGGAGTGGTAAAAACGGTTAAACTTTACGGTCGGTACGCGGAGCGAAGATTCGTCAAGCACGAACAGATTTCTCGCGTTTGATGTCGCTCGCGCGGCTACGCGAGCGACATGACAGATTGTTTCAAGGAATCCAACATGAAAAAGTTAATTGTCCTCTCACTGCTGGTCTTCGTGGGCGTTTCGGCGTGGAGCGTGGGGAGCCGACTCAGTTCGGATGCGCTGAGCATGGGCGTCGGCATCCTTTTTGGCGTGCTGGCCGGGCTGCCAACGGCGCTGCTGGTGCTGGCCTCCAATCGGCGGCGCGAGGAGCCAATGGAGTCAAACAGCCGCAACGGTCGCAGTCGACAACAGCAACAGGCAATGTTGCCGCCGGGCTATGGCTACCCGCCGCCGCAGCAGCAGCCACCGGTGATCGTGCTGGCGGGCGGGCCGATGCAGCAGCCGGGCTATCCGCAAGGCTACGGCCAGCCGATGGCGGGCCACTACCCGCCGCAGATGCTGAACGCGCCGAGCCGCTTTGAGGACGATGTCGTCGAGGCGCGCAGCTTTCGCGTGATCGGCGAGGAAGATGGGCTGGTCGACGAATTCTAGGCGAGCGCCGAAGGTAAAGAGATAATCAACGAAGGACGCGAAGAGCGCGAAGAAGAATCAATACTCTGCCTTCGTGTTTCTTCGCGTCCTTCGTTGCTCGATTCTAACCATGGTTGCACCGCGCAAAAAGTCCGGCTGATCAATCAGCCGGACTTTTTGTTATGACGTGAGATTTTGCACAATCCACAGCGCCAGCAGAAACCAGGGCACGCCCCAAACTAGCGGTGAACTGGGCAGCCACGTGCGCGCTTTATCTTCACGCATGCTCCGCCTCCTTCGATGAACTTTGATGAACTTTGATGAACTTTGATGAATGGTGAACTTCGATGAACAATGAGTACGTTTGTCAGGCTCTGTTGATTATGAACGATTTGGTTAGGTTAATCGCGCATGTAAAGTCGTACTGAGCTACAACAGATGACCTAATTTTGGCTACCGTAAATGGTAGACGACCAACTACTGTGGCTGTTTTGCCGAAGTCAACCGGATGTGCCCCGGCGGGCCGTCGCCGCGGCTCCACACGACCGGACAAAAAACGACGCCATACCGCCAGCTTGACCAGTATATCGAGGCGGTGACGCCATCTTCGTAGACAACGTCAAACATGGCATCGATGGCGTAAGTTGGATCGTCGTCCCACAGCTCCTGCAAGAGCGAGCGACTGCGCCACACGCGCATCGGTTGGGCCGCGGGTTTGATTTCGCGAATGGGGTAAATGGTCACGCTATCGGCGTGTTGGCCGAGATCGACCCGTCGTTTGGGCAGCCCGCCTTTTTGCTCGATGTAGGCCTCGATTTCTGCCTGCGGTGAGTCAAACCAACCCAAAACGCGAGGCGACCAACATTCGGCGCGCCATTCTGACGTAAAGTAAAGGCTCGCCCCCAATAGCGCAGTGCCAACCAGCAAAACAATTGTGCGTTTTCGCAACATCGCTAACTAATCCTCCTCTGTTTCAGCAATCTCTACATCGACCAGCACGTATCCATCATTATCCCCCAGCAAATCATCGTTGATGCGCAGGTAGAGCATCCCCTCGCGGTCCACCACACGCGACCAACGCTCGCCAACGAGGAACGGCGCACCCGTTTCGCCAACGCGCCCGATCAGCGCGCCGCCAGCGACGCCGGGCAGCGGGTAAAACTCCGGCGCGCTAAAGCGAGCGTGACCCGCCGGGCCGTGGTATTCGCCGGGCGTGTAGAGCCACTCGCCCCCGGCCTCGATCTGCACGAGATCGCCCTCGTGGAGCTGCACGCCCAGGCCTTGCCAGCCGCGGTAGGCGTGGACGCGCGTCTCCGCGAGATCGCCGTGGGCGCGGGGGGTGAGGCTGCGATCGAGGGCGCGGACGGCGGGGGCGACGAGCAGCGTGGCGAGCAGCAGGCCGAGGCCCAGCGCGAGCCAAGTAAGCAGACGAAGTGGTTTCCTCACCATGTTTCTCATTTGGCTGTTGCGGCTACTCACCCTCTACCGTCCTAGCGACCGGTACGTCCTCATCCACGCGCATGTCGATAATCGGCGTGCCGCCCGCCCCCAGAATCCACTTGCTGTTCTCCTTCAGCTCCTGCGCCACAAGATAGTCGATAAATTCCGGCCCCAGCTCGCTGCCCTCCAGCTCGCCCAAAATCGCGCGCACGGCAAGCTGCTCGGCCTCGGTGGTCAGCGTGATCTGCTGGGCCTCGGCTTCCGCCGTGGTGGTGATTTCGTAGGCGCGGGCGTCGGCGCGGGTTTGGGCGGCGTAGCGTTCGGAATCGGCGACGGTGCGGCGCTGGGCGGCTTCGGCTTCGGCCTGCTCCAGCCGCTGCCCGGCAACCATGCGATCCTTGATCGCGCCCAACACCTCCTCCGGCGGCGAGGCCGACTGGAGCTGCACGGTGATAAAGTCGACGCCGTAGGCTTCCTCCTTCTCCTGCAGCGCCGCCATCACTTCGGTGTTAAAGGTCGCGCGCTCGTTCATCACCTCGTTCATGCTCTTGGTGTTGACGACGTCGCGCAGCTTACCCTGCACAAACTCGAAGACAATGCGCTCCGGGTCGTCCACCTCCAGCGCGTACTGCGCCGGCTCCGTCACGCGGTAGGTGTACTGGAGCGAGACGTTCATGGTGACGTTGTCGCTCGTCATGGTGGAGATGCGCTCGACGTAGCCCAGCCGCTCGCTCACGCGCACGACGATGACCGTGTCCACCAGCGGCATTTGGACGTGCCAGCCGGGGGCCTGCACCTGGACAAAGCGACCGCCGCGCAGGTGCAGCCCGCGCTCGTACTGGTGAATTTTGTAGACGGCAGAGCGGGCCACGGTCACGACAATCGCGAGCACGACGAGCGCCGTCAGCACGGTGAGGGAGAGCTTGAAGAGGCGTTCGAGCATGCGGTTGGCGCGGTCGAGGTCAAGTGGCGGACGGCTGGGTCGGAGCGTTTCTGCGTTTTCGGACATGGTTGATTCCTATCAAAATTAGTCCCAAAAGGGGCCTGTTACAAAGAGCGACGCAATAAAGGTGACGACAAAAATAAGCGCGGCAGGCAGCGGGACGGCCAAGAAAAAGAGCCAGCGATTTCCCTGCGGCCACAGCCAAACAATAAAGGCCGTAGTGGCAAGCAGCGTCGTCAGAATGCTCACGACGAAGACGCCGCTGAAAACAACATTTTCTCGCAAGTTCTCGATGGGGTGACGCAGCCGCAGCAGGATCAACTGTCGCGGCGTCAAGAAATTGCTGGCAATGTGAACCGTGCGGTAAATGCCATGCGTCACGGAGCAGCTTTTCTGCTCGCCTCCATAGAAAACTTCACATCGACCACCAAACTGAATCGGATCGTCCGGCGGCTGCGGGCGTGCTCGAATGACCAACGGCTCACCGGCAAGCCGCATCGTGCACTCGACCAAGGCGGGGAGGTTGGCGTCGACTTGAGTCGCCCTTACCTCGATGCAGGTCAACCGCCGCCCCGTAAACAAAACGCTGTGCGACATCCAGAAGCGCGGCCACTGGTTGACGCGCGCAGGCCAACGCCCACCTGCTGCACAACGCGCGCATCCGGCGCGGGCCGCGCCAATAGGAACATCGCGCCGAGCATGGCCAAAGCGATGAAGTAGACGGCGATGGCTCGCAAGATCGTGCGGCGTAGCGGATGTGGGTTCACGCTTCTTTTCTCGTAACTATCCAGCTGTCAGCGGATTTGGGGAGCAGATTGAACGGATTCAGGATGACAAATCCGCTATCGCTTTGCCAAGTCTGGCGAATTTATCTGTCGAACCGATTAGTCGGCTCTTAATCCGCTCAATCTGTTCTAAAAATCCGCTGGCAGCTTTTCCGCTGCAACGCCTGAATCGTTACCTTTTCTCCGATCAAGATATAGAAGCGCCCGGTATGGCCTGCCCAGCCACTGCACCCGAAACAAGCCCACCAGCAGCAGCGCCGTCACCACCAGGCCGGGGATGGAGTGGTAGAAGCTGATGCCCTCGTGGACGTGCTCGCGCAGCAGGCCATCGTAGAGCGGAACCGTGGACAGCAGGAGAAGCAAGTGCGCGTTGAAAAAGATTAAAAGCGAGGCGGCAAAACTTAGCGCCGTGTCGACCAGCGGCGCACGTTGCCACAGTCGCCACGCAAAGGCCAGCACGCTGCCCGCCAGCAAAATCGTCGACGGCAGCCACATCCCCGGCCCGGACTCGAAAAAATCGTTAACAATCTGCGATACGCTGCCGACGGGCGGTCGCTCGTCCACGGCGTCCTGCGGCACAAGGTCCCACGGTGCGAGGTGGCCTTCGGTAAATCCCAAGAACCAGTAGTAAAACACCAACCACATCGCGCCCAGGATCGCGAGCGCCAGGATGATTTTGGCGGCTTGCCAGCCGTGCTGTCGCAGCAGCCGCGCTGAGGGGAATTCGACCGTGTTGCTCATGTCCACAGTATGCTGAAAGGCGGCTGCGGTTTCAACGGCGCTTCTGCCGGTTGCGGGGCTGGCGGATGCGCCAGGAACGCAAAAGGACGCCGACAGGTGTACCGGCGTCCTTTGCTGCTGTTTGGTTTGCCAACTTTTGCTACATCATTCGATTTCAAGCGTCAGCGTATATTGAACGCTATCGGCTGGCGCGCTGATATCGATTGTGTAATCTCCTCTAGCGGAAATTTCAAATCCGCGCGACCGCGTTTCGCTCTCCATCTGCTTAATGATCTGTCCACCGGGATCGGTTACTGAGTAGCGGGCTGCGTCATTCGTGGAGGCAAGACGAATGTTTGCCGTTTGATCCGCCAGTGCCCAAAACACATAGCGTGTTGAGGCACTCTCGTTCACCGTGCCCTCGACTGTGGCCGATGTGGCCCCCACCTCAAACCGAATGCGCTCCGCAGTCGATTCGGCGGGCGGGCTTTCAGCGGACGGACCCGTGGCGGATTGACTTGCGATGGTCGGGATTTCGACCGTGAGCACATAGGTGATGTCGTCGTCCGCCGCGCCGATGCTGATGATGTAATCACCGGTTGTAGGAATCTCGAATTCTATCGAGCGCGCTTCGCTCTCCAGCCGCTTGATGAGCCGACCGTTGGGGCCAGTGATTGCGTAGTTGGCGGCATCGTTGGTCGAGGTGAGGGTGATTTGTGCAATTTGCCCAGTTTGGGCGCCAAGTACGTAACGTGGCGAGAGCTCCTGGCTTGCTGTCCCTTCGACCGCGAGGCGAGTTGTACCCGACGTGAATCGCAGCCGCTCCACAATGACATATTCGGGCGACGGCTGTGCAGGCGGTGGGAATGCCGTCGACTGGACAGCCGTCGGTACGGTTGCGGGCGCAACAGCGGTTGTTGCTCCTACAGCCGTAGCCGCCACCGCTGCCTCCGGCTGTGATTCGTTGCCAAAGGAGACATTAAAAGAGCCGCAGGCAGGCAGCAGCGAGAGAATCACGCATAGACCCAACAAATATCTCAACTGCCTTGTCATAGTTCCTCGTCTGGTTCGCATCGGCTTCTGTTGGCCTTCCGGCTTGATTCCTCGATAACAGTCACCGCTACCTCTAACCGCTTTGGACGCTTTACAGGCGCTCGACTAGAAGACGGTGACCGTCATCTCGCGGCATTATGGAATGCAGAGGCGCTGGCCGACGTAGATGCGGTTGGCGCTGCCCAAGCCGTTGACCGAAGCCAGCGTAGAGAACGACTGTTTCGCTACAAAGCATCAGTCCGCTATTGAACCGCCACCTCCAGCGTGTAGGTGTCGCTGCCGCTGCCGACCACCGTGATCAGGTAGTCGCCCGTGGCGGGCAGCGTGCCGATCCACTCGGTGGCCGCAACGTCCGGTCGGGTCAGCGTGTTGCCGTTGGGATCGGTAAGCATGAAGCCAGTGATGAGTTCCTCCGACGTGACGGTCACGTTCATCTGCTGGCCCTCGCTCGCGCGCAGCACGTAGGGGTCTCGCTCGCCCCCGGCAATTTGCTTAGAAACCGTTGCAGAACTTGTGCCGGCGGCAAACTGAATGCGCTCGGCATTTTCGCGCACGGATGAATCGTCCGAATCATCTTCGTCCGTCGAAAGAATTTCCACCACCAGCGAATAGGCAGCAGCACCGTCGCTGCTGGTGATGGTGATAAAGTATTCACCGCTGGTGGAGAGTGTGCCGCTGAAATCCGTGACCCGCTCGTTTGGTCGGGTCAGCGTACTGCCGTCGCGGGCGATTAGCGTGAAGCCAGCGTTGGGATTCTCCGAAGAGAGCGTCACGTTGACTCGCTGGCCTGCTTCGGCACGCAGGCTGAAGCGATCCTCCACGCCCTGGGCAACGGTGCGGTTGCGCGTTGCCGACGCGTCGCCAGTCACGGTTGTGGCGTCGATAATGCGTTCATTGGCGCGGGATTCCGCCGGAAGCACATCCACATCCAGCGTGTAGTCCGCCTCGCCGCCGGTGCTGCGCACGGTGATCAGGTAGTCGCCACTAGCGGGCAGCGTGCCGACAAGAACGCAGCACGTCGTGCGGTTGGTCAGCAGGTTGCCGTTGGGGTCGACGAGCGTAAAGTTTGCGTTCTCGTCGTCTGCCACGAGCGTCACGTAAATCTCCTGATAGGCCTGCGCGCGCAGCAGGTAGCTATCGCGCTCGCCCTCGGCCACGGCGCCTTCGACGGCCTGACGGGTCGCGCCCGATGCAAACTGGATGCGCTGCGCGTCGTCCGGCACGGAGACCAGCTCCGGCAGGACCTCGCCGTGTTCCGGCGTCTCGCCCGACGAATCCGTGCCCGGAATCGTCAACACCTGGCCGACAAAGATGCGGTCGGCGTTGGCGATACCGTTGGCGTCGCGAATGGCGGCGACGGTTGTGTCAAAGCGGCGCGCAATCCGGCTCAGCGTGTCGCCGCGCTGCACGGTGTAGGTTGTTCCCGTCGTGGCGTCCTGCTCATCGTCCGCCGACAAAATGTCGATGTCCAGCGTATAGCTGGCGCTGACGCTGCCGACAGTGCCGCGAACGGCCACAACGTAGTCGCCGGTGGCGGGCAGCGTGCCGACAAAGCTGGTAGCCTTCTCGTCGAAGCCAACCAAGGTTTCACCAAGAGGCGTGCGCACAATGAAGATGGCGTTGTCCTCTTCGGAAGCGAGCGTCACGAACATCTCCTGGCCCGCCCGCGCACGCAGCACGTAGGCGTAAAGCTCGCCCTCAACCACGCTGTTGCGCAGCGTTTGCCTCGTTTCGCCGGGCGCAAACTGCACGCGCTCGGCCCCATCATACTGCGGCGCCGGCGTCACAGCATCAGGGTCAATCGGAGCGTGGCCCGGCCAGTCCCTGGGTGGAACCAACAACTCCTGGCCGACATAGATGCGGTCCGTGTTGGCGATGCCGTTGGCGTCTCGAATAACGGCAACGGTTGTATCAAAACGGCGGGCGATCCGGCTCAGCGTGTCGCCGCGCTGCACGGTATAGGTCGTCGTCTCCTGTGTTGCGCTTTGGGCCTGCGCCGTTGAGAGCGGCACGGTCAGGCTGCCTGCGCTCAGCGCCAGCAGCAAGGTGAACAAAATTTTCCTGAAGTTTTTTTGAAACTGCATAGTTTCCTTCCTCTAAATTGAAATTATCTTGCTAATCATGACGTTAACTCGACGCAAAAGTCATGGTTCTTGTAATTTCTAACACGGTTCTTGTACTTTTCTGTGACGTATTGCTTTGATTATCGGCTCTCCGAGGGGTTAAGGGGAAGAACTCACTGCAAACGTGCGTCGCACTAGTATCATGAGAAGGGGGCAAGGACGAGAGACTGACGTCGCACAAGTGGCGAAAAGCCCGATTCTGAGATAGGTCGCCGTCCTTGCCTCCATTTGGTAGAATAAAGCGCGAGCGGGACGAGACGCCCAAGAGACCGACATCGCAGCAGAACAAGCGTTCGGATTGAGACAGGTCCAAGTGGGGCAGAAGCCCCAGCCTGAGATGACGAAGAGAATTAAGGGCCAAGAGCCCGCATACTAGTGAGTTAAGTGCCCTCAGGTTCAGCCAAGAGGCGTCTGCCTAGAAAGGAAGAGGGCTATGCGAATTTTGTATGTAGCCGCCGACATCGCCAAAAGCAGCTTTGACGGTGCGTATTGGGCTGACCGCAGCCTCAATCTGGGCAAGTACCCCAATCAAGCTGAAGGATACGAAGCCTTCGGCCAGGCCGTTGAGAGGCAACGCGCCGAGCAAGGGGCCGAGCAAGTCCACTTGGTGCTCGAGCCGACCAGTGGCTACGAGTTGGGGCTGGCGCTTTACGCCTACGCCCAGGGCTGGCTGGTGAGCAAGCCCGACCCGTGGAAGCTACATCAGTGGGCCAAGGGGGCGGGCTACCGGGTCAAGACCGACCCCGTGGATGCGCGCATGTTGGCCGAGTACGGCGCCCGCATGCAACCACCCGCCCAAGCCTTACTCGCCGAAGAAGTGCGCGAACTGGACTACCTGCTACGGCGGTTGGACGAGCTGGACAAGCTCATCCGCATGGAGGAGAATCGCCTCGACATCGCCCAGGACAAGCCCGACATGTCGCCGCTGGTGGTCGCCGACATCGAGCAGACTATCAACCTTTTGCAAGACCAGCGCGCGGCGCTCGAAAAGCAGGTCAACGCGCACGTGCGACGCCATCCCGACTTGAAGAAGCGCAAGCGCCAATTGCTGGCCATCCACGGCATCGGCCCCAAGACCGTCCTGCCGCTGCTCGTGCTGCTCTACCGCTTTGAGGCGCTGACCAACGGGCAGGGCAACAAGAAGAAGCTGACTGCCTTTGTCGGTCTCGATTCGCAGATTCGACAAAGCGGCAGCTCGGTGCGCGGCGACCCAGCCATCTCCAAGAAAGGCGATGGTCAACTTAGGGCGCGTCTTTATCTGTGTGCCCTCGGCGGCGTGCGCGGCCACAACGCCTTGCGCGATTTCTACCAACGCCTCGTTTCGCGCGGTAAACCCAAGAAAAAAGCACTGGTTGCTGCCGCGCGCAAGATTTTGCACTGGGCCTGGGCCGTCTTTTCTTCCGAACAAGATTTTGACCCGGCCCGCGCGGCGACTGGCTCGCGCTGACCCAAATCTTTAAGCTTCTCCCCCTTGACTTTCATGAGAGAATCTCGGAAAGTGCGACGCACCGTTGGTGAGCCTTGCCCTCCACCCCATAAAAGCTCAGAGAACCTGATTACCGTCCAATTCGTGCCAGACACTATTAGCTTATCAAACGGATACAACGGCGGTGTGGCGGGCGAGAATCAGTTTCGTAACAGGCTGTTACCGATTGGTAACAGGCGCGGCGGGCAAGACGATGGTCACAGACGTGCCCTGGCCCTCGCGGCTTGCCAGCGCAACCTCGCCGCCGTGCCGTTCGACAATCGCGCGCACGAGCGCCAAACCGAGACCGCTGCCAGCGATGCCGCGCGTCTGCTCGGCGCGATAAAGTTCGGCCCACACGTGTGCTTGCTCGGCGACGGCAATGCCCGGCCCCGTATCGGCAATTTCGACGACAACGCGGTCGCCCTCCTCGCGAGCGCGAATTTCCACGGCGTCGCCCGCGCGGGTGAATTTGAGGGCGTTGTCGAGCAGGTTGTAGACGGCGAGGAAAACCAGGTCCCAATCGGCGTCCACGGCGGGCAGCGGCCAAGGAGCCTGCGGCGTGCTCAGGGTGACGCGACGCTCGGTGGCGCCCGGCTGTTCGCGCACCAGCTCCACCGCTTCGTCGAGCAGCGCGGCCAGGTCGACGGGGCGTCGATCCAGCGGGCGCGTTTCGAGATCGGCGATCTTGCGCAGGTCGGCGGTGAGGCGGCTCAGCCGAATCGCCTGTGCGTCAATGCTTTGCAGGGTGGTCGTCTGCCCGTCATCGAGGGGAGAGGAAGAGAGGTTGGCCAGCCCGGCGCGCATGGCCGTGAGGGGATTTTTGAGCTCGTGGTCGAGCCGCTGTAAAAAACGTCGGCGTTCCGTAGCGCTCTGCTCGCGCTGTGCGGAGAGCCGCCGTGCATTCACGCGGTCGCGCCAGCGCCAGATCAACAGACCCGCGCCGAGCCCCAGCGAAATTACCACGCCGAGCAGCAGCAGCCAGTCGCTGAGCAGCGCCCCAACGCGCAGCGAAAAACGCTGGTTGTCCAACGGCCCGTAGCGCAGCGCAACCAGCACAACTACCCCCAGCAGCACGGGCGTGGCCACCACCAGCATTGGCCCAAACCAGCCGCGCCTCATCGCCCGCCTCCGGAGGCCGTCACCTCGGCAATAAAGCGATAGCCCTGGCTTGGCACGGTCTCGATGAAGCGCGGGTTGCTCGCATCGTCGTTCAGCGCGCGCCGCAGCTCGGCGATGCGCGTGTCCACGGTGCGCGTGCCCGTCGGATAGTCCCAGCCCCACACGGCGTCGAGCAGCCGCTCGCGCGACATAAGTTCGTCCGGGTGCGTCATGAAGTAGGCCAAGAGCGCCGTGGCCTTGGGCGTGAGCGACAGCTCTTCGTCGCTGCCCGATTGATTGGCCAAAAACGCCCGCTGCGCCGTGCGATCCAGCGTGAGCGAGCCGCTGTGCAATCGCTGCGCTGTGGCGAGCGGCTGGCCGCTGGGCTGCACCCGCCGCAGCACGGCCCGTATTCGCGCGACGAGCTCGTGCGGGTCAAACGGCTTGTTGAGGTAATCGTCCGCCCCCTCCTCCAGCGCCATCGCCCGCTCGACGGATTCGCCGACCTGCGTCAGCAAAATCACGGGCAGATTGCGCTGCTCCTGGCGCAGCTGCCGCAGCAGCGAGCGCCCGTCCAGCCTCGGCATCAGCACGTCCAGCACGACGAGGTCGGGCGGGTCGGCGGCGATCTGCTCCAGCGCGGCCACGCCGTCGCGCGCTACCGAAACGCGGCAGCCCGACCGTTCGAGGAAGGGCGCGAGATTGTCGGTGATGGCGGCCTCGTCGTCTACAAGAAGAATATGAGGGAGGATGTGGGGTTGGTTCATAAGAAATTCGTGAATTGCGAATCAGAGTGACCGTCACGGCCCTTTGTCAGAAAAAGTACCAGAAGTCGTTCAGGCCGTGATTGTCACTTCTTGTTGGCTAAACGAAAAGTGACAATCACGGCCCAAACGCAACGGGTCAAACGTTTAATCAGCGGGCCTTGACGGTCACTCCGGTAACCATTTCGGTTAGGCAATTCCAGGCTATACCGGGATAAGCCATGTTGGATGTGCGACGTACCTCGAAGGTGCGACGCACGGTCGACTGTCTCTCTGGTGCGGCCAACACAGCCTACGGTGCGTTGCACTTTCCCAAGTGCGACGCACCTCCATCACAATCAGCCGTGGTATGTTTATAATCTTGGATTAGCCTTATTCGACCGCCAGCCACCCCAGCTTCATTGCCTTCACCACGGCCTCCACCCGGTTATCGACGTTGAGCCGGCCAAACAGATTTTCCACGTGGAAGCGCACCGTGCGCTCGGCAATGCCCAATTCGCGCGCAATTTGCAGATTGGTGCGCCCCGTCGCCAGCTGCTGCAAGACCTCCATCTCCCTCGCCGTCGGCTGCTGCACATCATCCGGCAGCGTCGACCTGCCGCCAGTCGAGCGCGCCAACGAAGCGAGCTGCGCCGCAATCGAGGCGCTGAAGAAGGCGCGCCCCTCGGCCGTGGCGCGCACGGCGGCGACAATCGTCTCCGCGGCCTCGCTCTTGAGCATGTAGCCGGTTGCGCCCGCGGCCAACATGCCGCGCACGTACTGCTCATCGCTGTAGGCGCTCAGCGCCAGCACCCGCGACTCGCTCCCGCGCGCCCGCAGCGCCTCGGCCACGCTCGGCCCCTCCTGATCGGGGAGTTGGCAGTCGAGCACCATCACGTCGGGCCGCAGCGCATCGTGCAGCGCCAGCGCCGACGCGCCATCTTCGGCTTCGCCCACCACGCGGATGTCGTCGTGGTGATCCAGCAGCACGCGCATCCCAATGCGGAAGGGCAGGTGGTCGTCGGTGAGGAGGACGGTGATGGGTGGGTAGGGATTGGTCATTGGTAATTAGTAATTGGAGATTGTTTGGTTCGTAACGGGCAAGATTAGGTAACTCAATTACCAATCGCCAGTTACAGATTATTCTTTAATTCCGCAGCAGCGCATCAAACTCCGCCGCCGCCTCAACCATGCGGCCGCGCTCGCGGGCGAGGCTAAAATCGTCCCAGCGTGTGTCGCCGGGAATTAAATCCAGGAACCAGCAGAGCGTCTGGATTTGCGGCTCGCCGTTCACCACCTCCAGCGCGCTCGTCAGCCAGCCGCTGGGATAATTTTGCGCGGGCACGCCGTCACGCGCCGCGTCGTTGAGCGGCGGGGCATCTGGCGCGTTTACGTTGCTGAGGGCCGCTTCACTCGAAAGCCGGTTGACCGGAGCGGTTGGGAGATAAAGCGGATCGCACGCCGTCGGTTACGCCGTTGGTTGCGCCATCTGCCTCACCCTCTGTGGCGGCGGGCAGGCTGAGAATTTCGAGGTGGGTGGCGCGTTCGCAAGGTCGAGCAGGTGGCGGGCTTGGGCGTTGGCGTAGCGAAGGCGCTCGCGACCCGGCTTGGCCTGATCGAGGAGGAGCACGCCGGTGGGCGCACGGTCGAGCAGGGGGCGCAGGGCGTTGATCCGTCGCTGGGTGCGCTGCTGCCGTTCACGCAGGTAAAGGGTGGCCGCGGTCAGCAGCGCCGCCGCCACGGGCAGCATCAGCACGACAAAGAGCGTCCAGCGCAGGTCGAGAATCGGCATGGGCGAGATGTTCAGGGCAGGGAAAGCGCGTCTTCCAGCCCCCAAAGTTTAAGGGCGCAGCTAGCTGCGCCCCAAATTTTGTCTTTACTTGTCGAAGCCTAAATTACTGCCGAAAGAGCTCGCTCGGCAAAACGGCCTCTTCGGGCGCGGCGGCGGCCTTGAACCCACCGCGCCACAGAACCGCGGCGAGGAGGGCGCCCAGCGGCGTGGCCAGCAGGTAGAGCCAGATATCACTGAATTCAAGGGCGGCGACGGCGGGGCCAATCGTGCGCGCGGGGTTGAGGCTGGCGCCGGTGAGCGGGCCAAAGAACATGATGCAGGCGGAGACCGTCATGCCGATGGCAAGGGGAGCCAACAGACCGGCCTTGCCTGAAATGGCGGCATTGAGCACGGTGTTGACGAGAAAAAAGGCGCCGATGAACTCCAGCAGAAATGCGCCGCCGAGGTTGGTCAGCTCGTAGTTAACAACCGTTGCACCCAGCGCGCCTTCCGGGCCACCGAAGACGCCGCGCAGCGTGAGTCCAGCAATCACCGCGCCCACCAGCTGCACCAAAATATAAGGCACAACTTTCCACGCCGGGAACTCGCCCGCCACGGCCAGGCCAATCGAGACGGCGGGATTGATGTGTACGCCGCTGATGTGGCCGTAAGCGTAGGCAAAGAGCATAATCGTCAAGCCGTGGGCCAGCGCGACCGTGATCAGCGAGCCAACGCCGAGGCTCGCCAGCACGCCCGCGCCCGCGCCGAGAAAAATCAGCGCAAAGGTGCCGATAAATTCGGCCAGCAGCGCTTGGGGGAAATTCTTCATTGCACGATCTCCTGTTTGTGGTTTCGTAGCAAACTTGAATTTGACTGCGGTGGGACGACAAAATTTTAGTGGCGTAAATTCGATTGCAGAGCACTACCAGAGCGTAATGATGCGCTCCTCTCCCTTGCGCAACCGCTCGCGATTGACGCGCAGGGCTGTAAAGACCGAGAAAAGCGCAGTGATTCCGTAAACGACAAAGGGCCACGGCGCTTCCTGGTTGACGGCGAGAATGAGGAAGCTGGCAAAGGCGGTGATCCCCACCGAGAAGGTGGCGACCGAGGCCATGCGCGTCCACCAGAGCAGAAACGCGCCGACCAGCCAGACGATGCCGCCCGCCAGCGGCGACAGCGCCATCGCCGTTGCCGCGGCGGTGATGCCGCCCGCACCGCCGCGGAAGCCGAGGAAGATCGACCAGTTGTGGCCGACCACGGCCAGGCCGCCCGCCAGCGCCGCCGCCAGGTTGAGCACCGTCTGCCGCTGCACGGCCTCCACCACGGACATGGCGGCTGGTTCGGGCAGAATCACAAAAAAGAGCCAGCGCACGAGCGCGACGGCGGCCACACCCTTGAGCGAATCGCCCAGCAGCGTGGGGATCGCCGCCTTGAGCCCCACCGCCCGCCAGGCGTTGGTCGTGCCCGTGCGCCCGCTGCCCACGGCGCGAATATCCACGCCATAGAGCCGACAGACGACGACGCCGACGGGCACTGCGCCAAGGACGTAGCCGAGGAGGGCGGCGAGAAGGGGGAAGAGCCAGATCATAAGTGATGCGTGATGCGTGAACTGCTAGTTGGCCAGGTGGCGTAAAGAACGCGAAACCAGTGACTTCACCAGTTCACGCACGACGCACTACGCAATTTCCTTCAGCGCCGCCAGCGCCGCGTCGTAGTCCGGGTGCTGCGCGATCTCCGGCACGTATTCGACGTAGCGGATCACGTCGTCGCCATCGATGACAAAGATGGCGCGCTGATCGACGCGCAGTTCGTCCACGTGCGTACCGTAGGCCTTGCCAAAGTTCATGTCCAGGTGGTCGGAGAGCATCTTCACGTTGTCGACGCCCGCCGCGCCGCACCAGCGCGCCTGCGCCATCGGCAAATCCGCGCTCACCGTCAGCACGACAACATCGTCGCCCAGCTTGCCGGATTCCTCGTTCATGCGCTTGGTCTGCGCATCGCAGATGCCGGTGTCGATGCTCGGTACGACGCTGACCAGGCGCGTCTTGCCCTGCGTGCTCTCCAGCAGCGTGGTGGTCGTCACAAAGCCATCGGCGAGGGTGACTTCGGGGGCACGGTCGCCCACGGCGCGGGGCGTGCCCTGCAGGTGAAAGGTATTTTCTTTAAGGGTAACGGTTCGGTCGCTCATGGTTTCTCCTAATTTTTGGTTACAGATCACAAAGTGACACAGAGACTCATAATTTTGCCTCTGTGTCACTCTGGATGATTTTGTAAAAAATGGCAATTAATTAACTTGAGCGGAGAGGCGGCGTTCTAACCCCTCCCCGGCCCTCCCCATGCTGGGGAGGGAGCCGCGACCGGGCAGACGAAGGATCGGCTCCTTCCCCATGATGGGGGAGGCTGGGAGGGGGTGAAGGCTGCGCCGCCCCTTAAAGCTGACTCCGTCGCCCGCGAACACCCATTTGCTCAAGTTATTTAATCGCCGTTTCTAATTCCTAAATGCGTTGAAGGTAAAAATCAACCGGCCGGCGCAATGCCCGTGCCGTAGCCGCGCTTGTAGCTGGCGTCGTCGGGCTGGCCGTAATCGCCCCGTCCATTGTAGTCACCCCGATTGTACTCACCGCCACGGTACTCATCGCTGTTAAATTCGTCGGTCTGGTCCTCCTCCGTCAGGCTGCGCGGGCTGATGACGGGAATCGAGGCACCCCGATCCGGCTGCGGCGCGACGAGAATTTCCTGGGGCGGCGCGCCGCGCATGTTCAGCTCGGCCTGCAAGAGCACGCCTTCGTCCATGTGAAAGCTGTTGACGTGCAGCGTCCCGTAGACGTGGCTCCCCTCCAGCAGCTCGGCGCGATCGGCGCGGATGATGCCCTTGTACGTGCCGCGAATGCTGACCGTCTTGGCCGTGATGTCGCACTGCACGCGCGCCGTCTCGGTGAGGATCACGTTGGCGGGCGTCTCGATGTAGCCGCTCTCGACCGAGCCATCGATGCGCACGCTCGTTTCGCAGCGAACGTGGCCGCTAAAGGTCGCGCGCGGGCCGATCACCACCTCGATCACGTCGGGCTCTGGTCGCTGAAATCGACTGAACATACCATTCTCCTTTTTCGGCTACATCGGGATTATCAACGCTCGTAGGCAACAAGCTTAATGCAAAGGCGCAAAGACGCAAAGCAGAAACCCCAGACAAACGATTTCAGGCTTGCAAACTTTAACCGCAGATGGACGCAGATAAACGCAGATTCCTGGAAATCATGCGCTTTGGATCCGCGTTTATCCGCAGTTCCTTTTCTTGGTTGACGTTGCGACCCTACGACAAAATCAGCCGCGACGAAATGCTCTCGCCGCTGTAGATGCTGCGGATGATGCCAGCCAGCAGCGGGGCCACGGAGAGCACCTCGATCTTCTCGCTGCGCTTGTCTGCGGGCACGGGCAGCGTGTTGGTGACGACCAGCTTCTCGATGCGCTCGTCCTCCGCCAGCCGCTGCAGCGCCGTGGGCAGCAGCACGGGATGGGTAACGGCAAAGTAAGCCTTGCCCGTGGCGCCGCTGTCATAAAGCGCATCGACCTGCTTGAGCACGCTGCCGCCCGCCATGATGTCATCGATGATGATGGGCTGCCGCCCCTCGATATCGCCGACGATGTGGGTGGTTTCGGTGCTGGAAAAGCTGGTGCGCCGTTTCTGCATAATTACGAGCGGCAGGTTGAGCAACTCGGCATACTTGCCCGCCATCGACGCCCGCCCCACGTCCGGGCTGACGATGGCCGCGTTCTCAAACTGGGGCTTGCGGAAGTAGTCCGCCAGCAGTCCCACCGCGCTCAGCGGATCGACTGGCACGCGGAAGAAGCCTTGAATCGCCTGCGCGTGAATATCGACAAAAATGATGCGGTTGGCGCCCTGGTTCTCCAGCATATCCGCCACCACGCGGGCGCTAATCGATTCGCGACCGCGCGCCATGCGTTCCTGGCGCGCGTAGGGGAAATAGGGCATCACCACGCTGACGCTGTGGGCGCTGGCCCGCCGCAGCGCATCCAGCAGCAGCAGCAGCTCGACGAGGTGGTCGTTCACGGGCGCGGGGCAGGGTTGGATCAGGAAAATATCCTGGTCGCGCACCACCTCGTCGATGGTGACAAAGGTTTCGCTGTCCGGCAGGCGGCTCGTGGTCGTCTTGCCCAGCGCCACGCCCAGAATGTCCGCAATTTCAGCGGCCAGCGCTGGGTGTGCCGAACCGCAAAAGACGCGCAGCGGGTGGTAGGATTCAGCCATGGGGAAGCATGCTCTTGGCAAATTTTATACAAATGGTTGGCGAGCCGTGATTTTGCTCCACGAAATTATATGATAGCATGAAAACGTGGTCAAAGCCCGTGGGGGCCCGGTTTGCCACGGCACGATTCGACCACAAATTCCCTACGTAATTTTCAACGTAATCTCCAATCTCTACCTCGCATGAAAAAACTGCTCGTCGCTACCCACAATCAAGATAAGCTAACCGAATATCGCGCCCTGCTCGCCGACCTGCCGCTCAATCTCACCTCGCTGGCAGACGAAGGCATTGCCTTTGACGTGGACGAAACGGGCACGACCTTTGAGGAGAACGCCCGGCTCAAGGCAGGCCAGTACGCCACGCTGAGCGGTCTGTGGACGTGGGCGGACGACAGCGGCCTCAGCGTCGACGTGCTGGGCAGTGCGCCCGGCGTCTACTCCGCCCGCTACGCGATGGACGAAGTCGGCGCAAACGTCACCTACGCCGACAACAACCGCAAGCTGCTGCGCGCCCTGGCCGACATTCCTAACGCCCCGCGCACGGCCCGCTTCCACTGCACCGTCGCCCTCGCCATCCCCGTTGACGCTGCGCCCTCGCCAGACGTGTCGCCGCAGAATTTCGAGCAGCAGCTCGCGTCGATGCACACCGTCGCCGGCACGCTGGACGGCCTGATCCTCGATCAGCCGCGCGGTCAGCACGGCTTCGGCTACGACCCGCTCTTTTATGTGCCCGACCTCGGCGTCACCCTGGCCGAGCTGGCGCCGCACGAGAAGAAGCTGATCAGCCACCGGGCGCGGGCGTCCGCGCTGGCGCGGGTCTTGCTGGGTCGGTTGGTGACGCAGTAGTCGGCCAGCGTCTGAAGAAAAGTGACAATCACGGCCCGACAGCGGCGGGGTAAACTTAGCTTTCGCCGGGCTGTGACGGTCACTGCGACCGGCTCGGCTTGTGCACAACCGGTTCGCTGGTCGGCGAGACGGTCGACTTCCCTCGCGGTGGCTCAAGGTGACCGTCACCGTCCACGACAACGTGCCCGCCCGACTAGCCACCCGACCAGCCAGCGGACGGTGACTGTCACTTCCGCTGCGCATGACTTTCCATCACCTAATTCACGCATCACAAAAGGACTCCCCATGCAAAACGCTATCGTCGCTCCCCAGCCGCAGGCCGTGGAAGCCGGTGCAAAAATCCTTGCCCAGGGCGGCAACGCCATCGACGCGGCGGTGGTCTGCGCGCTGGTGCAGGGCGTGCTCGATCCGCAGATGTGCGGGCTGGGCGGCTACGCACTGCTCACGCTGCACTTGGCTGATGGCACGCGCGTCGGCATCGACGCCCCGGCGCTGGCCGGCGCCAAAACATCGCCCGACATGTGGCAGGATGCACTCCTGCGCCCCAACCCCGACGGCTGGGGCTTTTTCCTGGAGGGCCACGTCAACACGGCGGGCTACAGCTCGATCTGCACGCCGGGCACGGTCAAGCTGCTGTCGACCATGCTCGAACGCTGGGGCACGCTGAGCTGGCGCGACGCCACGGAGCCAGCCGCCGAAATTGCCGAAGCGGGCTTTCTCGTGACCGACATTGCGCACAATCGCGTGCGCCGCCTCACCACCTATCCGGAGGATGTTTCGCTGGGCGAGATGATTCGTCGCAACCCGGAGGCATCGCGCGTTTACCTCAACGAAGCGGGCGAGCTGCCAAGCATGGGCGAGAGCTTTCGCAACCCAGACCTGGCCGCCACGCTGCGCAATTTGGGGCAGGCGGGGCCGGAAGATTTCTACCACGGCGAGCTATTTGAGCGCATGACGAGCGACCTCGCCGCCAACGGCAGCTACGTCACGCGCGAGGATTTTGAGCAGTATAAAACGCGGGAAGATGTGCTGGTCGAGGGCACGTACCGCGGCCACCGCGTGGTGAGCAGCGGGCCGCCGCAGGGTGGGGCGACACTGATTGCCATTCTCAATATTGTGGAAGGGTGGGATTTGGCGGCGCTGGGCCACAATTCGCCGGAGTACATTTACCGCCTGGGGCTGGCGATGAAGGCCGCCTTTGCCGACCGCAATGAAACCATGGCCGATCCCGATTTTGTCGACGTGCCCACGGCGCAGATGCTCTCGAAGGAGCGCGCGGCCTGGTGGCGCGAGCGCATCGAGCGCGGCGAAGACATCCCCGCCGTCGCCAACCCGACGGAAAGCCCGCACACGACCCACGTCAGCGTCGTCGATGCCGCGGGCAACTGCGTGGCGCTAACCCACTCGCTCGGCATGTCATCGGGCGTGATCACGCCGGGGCTGGGCTTTATGTACAACAACTCGATGATCAACTTCTATCCGCTGACAGGCCACCCCAACTCCATTGAGCCGCGCAAGGGGCGCACCACCGGCATGGCCCCCACCATTGTCTACACAAAAAATAATGGCGACTCCGCTCAGGGGCAGGGCGACCAGCCGCTGCTCAACCTCGGCTCCCCCGGCGCATCGCGCATCATCACCTCCAACGTGCAGGTGATCCTCAACGTGCTCGACTTTGGCATGAGCATCGCCGAAGCGGTGGACGCCCCGCGCATCGACTGCCAGCTGAGCGACATCCGCTGCCACCTGCGCGTTCCCACGGCGGTGCTGGACGAGGTGCGCCAGCGCCACCCGATTCGCCACATCCCCTTCAGCCACGGCGGCTTCGCCCTCGTCCACGCCCTGCACATTGATCCGGCGACGGGTAAGGTCACCGGCGCGGCGGATGGCGGGGCAGGGGGGATGGCGATGATGGTGTAGGGCGAGGCGGCGCTGAGACAACGCGTCTTATTTTTCAACGTGGCTTTTTCCTGTGATAGCATGTTAAAAAGGAGCGGCACTTTGACTACCGGCGTTGATAGGATACCCACTTGGCCCACAACAGCGGTTTGACCCACCACAGAATCAACAGCGACTGGCTAGGGCTGCTTGTCGAAGCGGCACCCATTGCCGTGCTGGCGGCGGACGAGCGCGGCGAGATCGTCTACGCCAACGCCGAGCTGGCGCGGCTCTTTGGCTACGAGCAGCAAGCGCTGCTAGGCCAAAGCGTCGAGCAGCTGATGCCGGCGCGCGTGCGGGCGCGCCACGCCCAGCATCGGGCACACTACGCGCAGACGCCCCACGTGCGCAGGATGGGCTTGGGCATGAATCTGGTTGCGCGCCACGCCGACGGCCACGAATTCCCCATCGAGGCCGGGCTAAACTACGTCAACATCAACGGCGAGCTGATTGTCATCACCTCCATCACCGATATTTCAGTGCAGCAGCAGGCGAGCGAGGAGCTGGAGCGGCAGGTGGCCGCGCGCACGCAGGGCATCCGGCGTCGTCAGCAGGTGGCGGAAGCGCTGAACCACATGCTCGTCCTGCTCAACGCCGAGCAAACCGTGGAGAGCGTTTACGACTACATTGCCGCGGAGGGCTGCCGCCTCTTGGCAGCGACGGCCAGCACCTTTCACCTGCCGTCGCGCAGCGGTCGCTGGGGCCTGCGCGCCAGCAGCAATTTCCCCGTGGCCCAGCACGAGCAGGCGAGCTTGCCCGCGGCGGAAGCCCTCGGCACAGCCCCGAACGCCACGCAGAAGCTTGTCGCCGTAGCCGATCTCGAGCAGCAGACGCTGATGGGGCAAGCGGTGGGTCAACGGCTGCTGGCGCAGGGCTACCGCTCGCTGCTGGCCCTGCGGTTCCGCAGCGGGCCGGTGGTGCACGGCCAACTGCTGCTTTATTACGACCAGCTCCGAACGTTTAGCGATGAGGAAATGCAGATCGCCGCCCTCTTTGCTGACGAAGCCACGCTTACGCTGGAGAACGCCCGGCTGCGGCTGGCTGCACAGGATACGGCCGTCACCAACGAGCGCAACCGCATTGCCCGCGACCTGCACGATTCCGTTACGCAGACGCTCTTTTCCACCAGCTTGATTGCCGAGGTGTTGCCGCTGCTCTGGCAGCGCAACCGTGATGAGGGCGAGCGACGGCTGCACCAGCTGCGCGATCTGGCGCGCGGCGCCCTGGCCGAAATGCGCACGCTGCTGCTCGAGCTGCGCCCCACGACGCTGATCGAAATGCCGCTGCCCGATCTGCTGGCGCAGTTGGGGGAAGGCATTCAGGTGCGCGCGAGCGTTGCCCTCAATCTGCGCGTGGAGGGCAGCTGCGAACTGCCGCCCGACGTCAAGATTGCCTTCTTCCACGTGGCGCAGGAGGCGCTCAACAACGTAGCCAAGCACGCCAACGCCTCGCAGGTGGAGATTGTGCTATGCTGCGCCGGGGCTGATGACGAGGAGCCGCTCGCGGCAACTTCGTCCGAGCGCGCCGAACGCAGCGCCTCGCTTACCATTTCGGATGATGGCGTGGGCTTTGAGGTGGAACGCATCACGCCCCACTCCTTGGGCGTCAAAATTATGCGCGAGCGCGCGGAGGAAATTGATGCAAGCTGGACAATCGAGAGCGCGCCCGGTGTGGGCACGACGATTCGGTTGGACTGGCAGCGCGGAGAAGGAGCCGCCCATGAGTGATGCCGTGAACGATACCCCCAACGATGCGGAAATTCGCGTGCTGGTTGTCGACGACCAACCCGTGGTGCGTAGCGGCCTCGCGGCCTTTCTTTCCGTCTTTGACGATCTCAAGCTTGTGGGCGAGGCCAGGGACGGCGCCGAAGCGATTGCGCTCTGCTCATCGCTGCGCCCGGACGTGATTTTGATGGATTTGATGATGCCCAATCTCGACGGGGCCACGGCCACCGAGCGCATTCGGGCACAGCATCCCCACGTGCAGGTGGTGGCGTTGACTAGCTTCAAAGATGGCGATCTGGTGCAGCGCGCGCTGGCGGCGGGCGCGATTGGCTACCTGCTCAAGAACGTCTCGGCGGAGGAGCTGGCCCAGGCCATTCGCGCCGCCCACGGCGGGCGACCCACGCTCGCCCCCGAAGCCACCCAGGTGCTGATCCAGCAGGCCACGCGCAAGCCCATCGATACGCCCGGCCACGACCTGACGGAGCGCGAGCGCGACGTGCTGGCGCTGATGGTGCGCGGCCTCAACAACGTCGAAATCGCCGACAAGCTCATTGTCAGCCGCTCCACCATTAAGTTCCACGTGAGCAACATCCTCTCCAAACTCCACGTCGCCACGCGCACCGAGGCCGCCGCCGTCGCCGTGCAGCACGGCCTCGTCTCCCCGCTCGGCAAAGAGTAAGCGCTGTCGCAACGATTCAGCCTCACCCCCAGCCCCTCTCCACCGATGGAGAGGGGAGTTTGATTGCTCGTTGACGAAGCGACTCGGCTTTGGCCAAATCGCTTCATCAACGAAGAGATCGAAGTCCTCCCTCCACGCGTGGAGGGAGGACTTAGGAGGGAGGCGAACGCTTGCCCACCCTGAATAGTTACGCGCTGTCTTAATTTCTGTATTGACTGGTCCCGCCACCTCCCTCCCCACTTGACCAGGGCAGATACTCGCCACCCAGCCTTCCCCACCTGACCGGCGCATCCCCGCAGAATCCCTGCTAAACTGGCGCTTTATGAAGCGCTACCTGCTGTTTGCCACGCTCTTTCTACCGGCCCTGGCCGCGCTGGCCTTTGTCGTCGTCCAGCCGATTACCGTGCTGCCGCGAATTGCGCTGGCGCCTGGTTTTGCGCTCACGGATCAGCACGGCAATCTCCTAACCAGCGAAGATTTGCGCGGCCACATCGTGCTCTACCACTTTAGCTACGCCAGCTGCACGGCGCGCTGCAAGCCATCCAACGCGGCGCTGCAAACGCTGCAAGCGCAGCTGGATGGCCTCGCCGCAGATATGCCGACGCCCGTAGAAATCACCACCATCTCGTTCGACGAGCGCGACGATGCCGCTGCGTTGGCCCGCTACGCCGACGCGCTGGGCGCGCGCGGGAGCCGCTGGCACCTTCTGCACGGCGAAGCTCGGCGGCTCAAGCAGATCATCGGCGGCGGCTTTCGCACCTACTACAGCCGCGAGGCCGACAACAGCTTCACCTTCGACCCCGTCTTTGTGCTCGTCGACGGCTGGGGCATTCAGCGTGCCGTTTACCGCACTGCCGCGCCGCCGCTGGACATTCTCCAGCGCGACATCAATCTTCTCATACAGGAAGCCGAGCACAGCAAAGGAGCCACCCGCTACGCTTATGAAGCCGCACACCTCTTCCTCTGCTATCCCTAACCTGCTGCCGGGGCTGCCCTCGCCGCGGGCGCGACGGCGCTGGCTCGCCTGGGCAATCGGCCTCTTCGCCGTTATCGCGCTCGTGGCGCTGCTGGCCTGGCGGCTCGTGCCCGCACCGCTACAGCACGGCGTCGTCGTGCAGGCGCCGGAGCACGCCTATAATTTTGCGCTTACCGGCGGTGATGGTGAGACCGTGCGGCTCGGCGACTTTCGCGGCCAGTATGTGCTGCTCAACTTTGGCTACACGTCGTGTCCCGATGTCTGCCCGCTGACGCTGAGTGAGCTGTCGCAGGCGATGGAGGCGCTGGGGCCGCGCGCGGAGCGGGTGCAGGTGCTCTTTGTCTCGGTCGACGCCGAGCGGGACGACCCGGCGCTGGTCGACCGCTATGCCCAGCACTTTCACTCTTCGTTTCGGGGCACAAGCGGGACGGTAGACGAATTGACCAACGTCGCCACCCAATACGGCGTCTACTTTGCCGAGCAGCCCGACAGCCCCTTTATCGATCACACGGCCACCGTGGTGGTCGTTGATCCCAAGGGTTACCTGCGGGCCGTCTTTCCCTACGGCGTTTCGGGCGCGGAGATCGCCGCCGATTTGGAGCGGTTGATGCGTTAAGCAGCGATCCTCGAAGGGGTATACAGAGACACGACCATGGATGCATTGCAGTTTGGGAACGAGCTGTCATTTCGAGCGGGTCTACCCCAAAACGCAGCAGACGAAATCGGAACAGAGAGAAATCTTTTCGTCACCCGCAAAGAGGCTTCGCCTTCGCAGGAACGCTACTTCCGCTCCAGCTCAAACTGACAGGTCTGAAGCAAAGGGTTCAGGAAGCGTTTCCGTTTGCAGGAAAACAGCGGAAAGATTTCTCGCTGGTCTGGCCTCGTCTGCTCGCTGGATTCGCGGACCCGCTCGAAATGACACTTTGCCGAACTGAAACACGCCCGTCTTCGTGCCCTTCGTTGATCGTTTTCTTCTTCAATTTTGTAAAGGAGTCCTTCCCATGAAAGAACCGAAAGCCCCGCTGGGCACGGTCGCCCTGCTTTTATTTTTTGGGCTGATTTACATCGCGCTCTTTGCCAACATCTATCTCACCATGCTCTCTAGAGGAGTGACCCAATGAGTGCGCACGCGCCCAATCCCTCCTCGCCCGATCCCATGGCAATGGGTGAGCCGATCCACGTGGATCGCTACGAGAACGCCTGGATGCGCTTTAGCGGCTTGATGCTGGGTCTCTTTATTATCGTGGTTGCGATTTCGAGCTTTGCCTATGGCATCCAAGTGCCCGGCGTGGCCGGGCGCATCGACCCCAACACGCTGACGACGGACGAGAGCAACCCCTTCTACACGCCAGAGCTGCGCGAGCTGGCGCCGGGCCAGTACGAAGTCTACATGCGGGCGCAGGTGTGGGCCTTTATTCCCAACGAGATTCGCATCCCGCGCGGCTCGGAATTGACCTTTTACGTCACGAGCCAGGATGTGCAGCACGGCTTCACCGTTGAGGACACCAACATCAACATGATGGTGCTGCCGGGCCAAATCTCCAAGCTCACGGCCCGCTTTGACGAGCCGGGCGTCTACAACATGATCTGCCACGAATACTGCGGCATCGGCCACCACACGATGTATGCGCAGCTGATTGTGGAGTAGCCAGTCAGCAGTCAGCAGTCAGCAGTCAGCAGTCAGCAGTGGTCAGCTGTTGGTTTACCCACGCAGCTGCACCGAACACTGAACACTTCTTCTAAGGAACCTTTTATGTCCGTACAAACTCTCACTGCCCCCGTCGCCGCTCGCTCAACGCCCGCGCCCGTGCCGCTGACTCGCGACGACCTGCGCGTGGTCGACCGGCTGACGGGCTGGAACATCACGATTGCCATGGCCGCGCTCTCGATTGGCGTGCTGCTCGGTATTTTGCAGGGGCTGGAGCACGCGACCGTGGACCTTTACCCCTATATCGCGCCGCTCGTCCACAGCTACTACCAGGGGTTGACCATGCACGGCGTGCTCAACGCGCTGGTGTGGACGACTTTTTTCATTGTGGGCTTTTTTACCTACGCCCTGCCGCGCAGCCTGGATCGCCCGCTGCGCTACCCCTGGGTCAACCGGCTGGCGCTCGTCATCATGATCGTCGGGCTGGTAATGGCGGCAATTCCCATGCTGCTGGATTACGCCACCGTGCTCTACACCTTCTACCCGCCGATGCAGGCGCACTGGGCCTTCTACCTCGGCCTGACGCTGGTCGTGGTTGGCTCGTGGACGGTGGGCTACGGCTTTTACTTCACCTACGGCGCCTGGCGCAAAGAGAATCCGGGCCAGACGACGCCGGTGATCGCGCTGATGATCTTGATCACGATGGTGCTGTGGCAGCTCTGCACGCTGGGCGTGGCCGCCGAAATTTTGACGCTGCTGCTGCCCTGGTCGCTGGGCCTGGTGGAGGGGACGGACCCGCTGATGGCACGCACCTTGTTCTGGTTCTTTGGCCATCCCCTCGTCTACTTCTGGCTGCTGCCCGCCTACGTCTCGTGGTACGCCATGCTGCCCGCGCAGACGGACGGCAAAATGTTTAGCGAAAACCTGTCGCGCCTCGTCTTCTGGCTCTTCCTGCTCTTCTCCACGCCCGTGGGCTTTCACCACCAGTTCACCGACCCCGGCATCCCCATCGGCTGGAAATTTTTCCACAGCGTGGTGACGTATGGCGTGGCCTTCCCCAGCCTGATCACCGCCTTTACCGTGGTGGCCTCGCTGGAGGTGGGGGCGCGCGTGCGCGGCGGGCGGGGCTACCTGCGCTGGATTCGCCGCCTCAACTGGGGCGATCCCTCCTACGCGGCGCAAAATTTGGCCATGATTCTCTTTGTCTTTGGCGGCATCGGCGGCATTGCCAACGCCTCCTACAACGTCAACATGACCGTCCACAACACCACCTGGGTCCCCGGCCACTTCCACCTGACCGTCGGCTCGGCGGTGACGCTGACCTTCTTTGGCATCAGCTACTGGCTCGTGCCCGCGCTCACGGGCCACCGGCTCTTCCGCCCGGCCCTGGCGCGGATGCAGGCGTGGACGTGGTTCTTTGGCATGATTTTGTTCTCCAACGCCTTCCACGCGCTCGGCCTTTACGAGGGCGCGCCGCGACGCTCGATGCTCGGCGCCGCGCCCTACCGCGAGGCCGCTTGGACGCCCTACCTGGTCGAATCCGTGCTGGGGATTGCGCTGCTCACCGTAAGCGCTTTTTGTTTCTTCACGGTGATGCTGGGAACGGTGATTTCGCGCAGAAAACCGGAGCAGCCAGTCGAAATGCCCGTGGCCGGGCCGCTCGTTAAGCACACCACGCCCGGCTGGCTCGACAGCTGGACGCCGTGGCTGGTGGGCGCCGTCGCGCTGATTCTGCTGGCCTACGGGCCCATGCTCTACACCCTGATCGTCAACCTGTCGCTCTGGTCGCCGGGCTATACGGTTTGGTAGCAAACGTAGAACAAGCTGTTAGCTTGTCCCCGGCACAAGCTAACAGCTTGCGCTACAACAGAAAGAATTTTTGCATGACACAAGAGTACCTCAACCCAAATCATATCGAACCCGCCGATCCTCAAATCGAAGAAGTCGTGGAGGCTTCCCACTTTGTGGTGAGCGATGAAGGCAACTTGTGGGACGACATATTCGAGCCGGAGATGACCGAGCGCATACAGGCCACCGCCAAAATTGTTGGCCCGATCCTGGGCGTGGCGCTGCTGGCGCTGGTGATCTTTTTCGGCGTCTCGCAGTTTAACCGCGAGCAGAGCCAACTGGCGGCGCTCAGCGCCACCGAAGGGGAGATGACGTGGAGCGAAGCGCGCGTGCGGCTAACGGAAATCGCCAAAGCCAACGCCACAACAGCCGCCATCGCTGCCCTGTCCACGCCCACCCTCGCGGCGGACGTAGCGCAGCACGCCACGCGTGAAGCCACCGCCGTTGCCGTCGAAGCGCCGGACGAGGTGGTGCAGCTCTTTACCAATGCGACCTGTGGCGGCTGCCACGTGATCCCCGGCGTGCCCGGCGCGGTCGGCATCACCGGGCCTAGCCTGGTAAATCTGGGCGAGGTGGCCGCGCAGCGTATTGAAGGGTACACAGCGGAGGAGTACATCCACGAGTCGATTGTCAATCCCGATGCTTACGTCGTGGCCGAGTGCCCCAACGCGCCTTGCGTGGCGGGCGTGATGCAGCCCTCGTTTGCCGAGACGTGGAGCGAGGCGGAGCTGGCGCTGGTGGTGGACTATTTGGCGAGCCTGGGCACGGAATAGCCGAGGAGCCCTGGTCAACTGTCTAGGGGAAGACCGTCCTCCTTATCGGGGGCGACGGTACAAATCTGCGCTATGCTAGAAGCAGAGACGTTCGACGCGAACGCCCCGTTAGACAAAGACGCATCCAAAGGAGGCAATCCCATGCTGGTTCGTGATTACATGACTTCGCCCACGCTGACAATCAACCCTTCGACCAAAGTCGAAGAGGCGCTTCGGCTGATGCGCGAGCGTAAGATTCGTCGGCTGCCCGTCACCAACAACACGGGCCTGCTCGTGGGCATCGTCTCCGAGCGCGATCTGCTACACGTGTCGCCGTCGCCCGCCACGTCGCTGAGCATCTGGGAGCTGAACTACCTCGTGATGAAGATGCACGTCAGCGAAATCATGACCAAGCAGGTGCTCGTGGTGCAGCCGGGCGATCAGCTGGAGCGCGCCGCGGAACTAATGTTGGAGAAGAAGGTGGGCGGCCTGCCCGTGGTGGACGACCACAACGAGCTGGTCGGCATCATCACCGAAACCGACATCTTCCGCGCCTTTATCGAAAGCAGCCGCCTGCAGCCGAATAGCGAACCACGGATTGCCCAGCAAAGCGCGCAGGTGCAGGCAACCTAGCCAACAAGGAGCTATCTGATGACCAAGTTTCACGCGTTGGTAACGCTGGACGGCTCCGAGACGAGCGCCCAAATTCTGCCTACCGTGCAAAAGCTGTTTGACCCGGAGCGGGCGCAACTCACGCTGCTGCACGTCGTCGGTCCGCCGCGAAGCCCCTACGAGACGGCTAATATTGCGCCGGACGTTGTGATGGTACATTCCCCCAAGCTGGAGGCTACCATGCAGCAGGAGTGGGAGATGAACTGCCAAGCCATGCGAGAGGTGCTCGACGCACGGGCCGAAAATCTCCGCCGTGCTGGCTACGCGGTTGACATCGCCCTGCCAACAGGGGAGACGGGCAGCGCCGCCGATGAGATCGTGCAGTATGTGGCAGAGCACAATATCGACGTGCTGGCAATGATCAGCCACGGCCGCCGCGGCTTGAGCAAGATGCTGATGGGCAGCGTGGCGGAAGAGGTGCTGCGCCGCGTGCTAATTCCCGTGTTGATTCAGCGCCCCGCGCCGCGATCAGCTTAAGCAACCGCCGCTTCCCCCAAAGTGGAAGAGGCGGCGGTTCAGACCATGTTAGCCCCCCCACCCACCATTCCTCTTATCAACGGCCCCAAAGTCCTTGTGGTCGACGACCGCGAGCAGATTCATTCGGCGCTGCGGCTCTTTCTGGCCCAAAGCGGGCGCGGCCAGGTGGTCGGCGACATCACCCAGCTAGATCAGCTGCTGGGGGCCGTGCTTCAGCACCAGCCCGATCTGCTGGTGCTGGACTGGAGAGCGTGGCGGTGGCGGAACGGATGCAGGAGCCGGTGCTGGCACTGGCGGGTTAGCAGCAGGCTGCGGGCCTAGCCCAGTGGCCAGGCCCGCAGCCCGACCTCGCGCCAGTCCACAAGCCATCCGTCTAGGGGGTGCGCAACCGGGTAATTTCCGTCATAATTGGGGTGTAGCGAGCGTGTTAACGAAAACACGCTCCTCTTAAAAAAGGAGCAAATCCCATGAGCATCTTTTCCAAACCGCACCGCGAGGTTCAGGACCCGCCCATCGCTCGCTTTTTCTTCAGCGACACGCGCAGCGCCTGGCTGTGGCTGGTCGTCCGCCTCTATCTGGGCTACGAGTGGCTGACGGCCGGCTGGCACAAGCTGACGCCTGCCTGGCTGGACGGCGGCGAAGCGCTCAAGGGCTTTTGGACGGGCGCGATTCAGGTTCCCGCAGAAGGTCGCCCGCCGATTGCCTTTGGCTGGTATCGCAACTTTATCGAATTCCTGCTCAACACCGAAAGCTACACCTGGTTTGCACCGCTGATCGTTTACGGCGAAATCCTGATTGGCATTGCGCTTATCCTGGGCGCATTTGTGGGCATCAGCGCCTTTGCAGGGGCGATGCTGAACTGGAACTTCATCATGGCCGGGGCCGCCAGCACCAACGCCGTGCTCTTTACGCTGGCCGTGCTGCTGATGCTGGCCTGGAAGGTGGCGGGCTACATCGGGCTGGACTACTGGCTGCTGGCCTGGCTGGGCACGCCCTGGCGCGAGCCAAGAGGAAGCAGGGAGGAGAGACCGATGTCGCCTTCGCCCGCATAAATGGCCGTGACCTCGTCAACTCATGCGCAGCCGCCTGCGCAGCAGAACGTGCCGCAGGGATCAACTTGCGGCACGTTCTGTTTTACAAGAGTTGCGAGCAAGCAAACCGCTTTCCCGGTGTCTGCTTCGCGATGCGTAAGGAAGCAAAGGAGTGACAAATGAAGCGCTTTGTCAAAATCACCGTGGGTCTTGTCGGCGGGCTGACGGCGCTGGTCGGCGTTGGCTGGCTGGGGCTGCAAGTACCGCCGCCCAATTTACCGCTGCCCAACGAAGAGCCGCAGGAGCTGGGCACGGTCGACGTGCCGCAGAATTTGCCTGCGCCGGTACAGCGCTACTATCAGGTGGCGCTGGGCAACGAGGCCCCGCGCATCAACTCGCTGGCCGTTTACGGTCGCGCCCGCGCCAACTTTGGCATTTGGATGCCGCTGCGCTACCGGCTGGTTCACAATCCCGGCCACGCCTTTGAGCGCTACATGGAGGTGACCTGGTTTGGGCTGCAGGTGCTCAAGGCAGTGGATCGCTACGTCGACGGCAAAGGCATGACCGGACCGATAGGCAATGAGGCCACCGGCCCGGCGGTCGATCAGGGAGCCAACCTGATTCTGTGGGCGGAAGCGCCACTCATGCCTTCGCTCTGGATCAGCGACGAGCGCATCCGTTGGGAGCCGATTGACGACACGTCGGCCCGCCTTATTTTCCCTTATGGTGATGAGGAAGATGAGTTAACGGTCTACTTCGATCCGGAGAGCCACCTGGTCACACGCATTACGGCGCTGCGCTACCGCGATGAGCAAAGCGGCAAAATTCCGTGGCACGCCAACTTCCTGGCGTGGCAGACGGTCAACGGTGTCCAAGTGCCTGCGCGTACCGCCATCACCTGGGAGGACCAGGGCGAGCCGTGGTCGTACTGGGACTTTGAGCACGTGTTGTGGAACGTCGACATTGACCGATTTGTCGCCTATAACTTTGCTCTCGACTGGACCGAGAAGCGCTCTAGACACAGCCACAGCAGCAGGTTAGGCAGCGGGCTCGGCCAGCACTCTAACCAATATGCCGAGACGTTCCAGGAAATTCGATGTCTTGTCAGCCCCCGTGCACTAGTGCACCGCGGTCTAAATAACTGGGCAGCTTCCACCAGAGGTAGAATGGCCTTAAATCTGCCTAATTACTTACGCTACGGTGCACTAGTACAGTGTAATCGAGATTATGAGTAGATAAGGGTAAGCGATAAAATACGTCCCAACGCGAAGCAAGGAGCAAAAGAAGGAGGTTTGCATGGGACGCAAAAAGCATATAAATAACGTCAGATTGCCGGGCGAAGAACGTAGCTACCTCAATCGGCTAACCCTGGGCGGCGTGAGGAGTGTACGCAAACTGAATCGGATAAAGATATTGCTGTTGAGCGATGAAAATCATCATCAAGGGCAGAAAACAGACCAAGAGATTGCCGAGAAGCTCGACACGAGCCTGTCGACGATAGACCGGATTCGGCGTCGCTATGTGCAAGAAGGGCTCGAGGCGGCGATTAGTGAAAAGCCAAGAAGCGGTCGCGCCCGCACCATCAGCGGCGAGCAACGGGCCAAAATCACCGCGTTGGCCTGTTCAGAACCGCCAGCGGGGCGTAGCCAATGGAGTTTGCGCCTGTTGGCGGACAAGGCGGTGGAACTCGAGTTGGTTGAGCACATCTCCCACAACGCCGTGGGCGAAATTCTGAAAAAAACACGGTCAAGCCTCACTTAGTCCGCCAATGGTGCCTGGGCAAACTGACGCCTACCTTTCTGGCGCAAATGGAATATATGCTAGCCATCTACGCCCGTCCCTTTGACCCGCTGCGCCCGCTCTGGTGTTTCGATGAGCGGCCCTGTCAACTGATTGGCGACACGCTCGTCCCCTTGCCCGTTGAACCCGGCAAGCCAAAACGACAAAACTACGAGTACGAGCGCCACGGCGTCTGCTCCGTTCTCCTGGCCGTGCAGCCCCTCACCGGACATTGCTTTGTGCAGGTACGAGACCGACGCACCGGACAGGACTACGCCGAGTTCATGGACGCCTTCGTCGAGGAACACTGTCCGCCCGGTGGTCAGATTCAACTGGTGCAGGACAACCTAAGCACGCACACCTACACCTCATTTTACAACGCCTTTGAACCGGCGAAGGCCTTCGCCTTGATGCAGCAAATTCAGATGCACTACACGCCCAAAAAGGCCAGTTGGCTCAATATGGCTGAAATCCAACTCTCGCTTCTATCTCGGCAATGCCTGAAGCGGCGCATCGCCTGTCAAGTCGAATTGAGCCGTGAAGTCCTCGCTTGGGTTGAAACGCGCAATCGAACCCCTGTTCCTATTCGCTGGCAGTTCACACCCGAAATGGCCCGCCAGACCTTCAACCGCTTTTACCCTAACCCATCAAAACTTCAATGACAGTGTACTAGTGTCGTGTCAAAACTAAAATGATGAGAATGATTTTGACTTTCAGCGAGCTTCTACCAGAGATAAACAGCTAATTCACTCCAGAATCATTGTCATCAAATTACGCTTGACACGACACTAGTAGTTTGACAATCTTGTTTTGGCGGGTACGGGCACGCCATGGCGTGCCCGTACCTGCCGCTCGGCTCACCGGCCAAAGTCTGCTTGCTAGGCCACTAGCGCCGCTCGAAGGTGACTTCCCAGCTGTAGTGACCGATGCAGCTCAGGCTCTCTGCATAGCGTCGGCAGCTTTCTTCATCCTGGCAGTAGCCGCTGTCGAGCAACGTCTCAAAGGGGATGTTGCGCGGGTCGGTGGAGAGGCCGTAGATGGTCTCGCTCTCGGCGGGCGTGCCGTCGGCGTTGCGCAGCACGGTTACCGCTTGCCCAGCGCCCAGCACAAACTCGGCCACGCCGTCGCCCTTGCCCTGCGCCCCGGTGACGATCACCTCCTTGGCCCCGTAGACCGCCTGCACCGGCACGCCGTTGATCCGCACCCCGTTGCCATCGACCACGTTCACCGTCAAGCGCCGGCCCTGGCCGCAGTGCACCGACGGCCCGTCCAGCGAGCCGCCATTTTCCACCGGCCCCAGCAGCCACTTCTGCGTGGCGACGTAGCGATTGCCCACGGGCTCCGGCGTTGGCTCCGGCGTTGGTTCGGGTGTTGGCTCCGGCGCTGCGGTGGACGCCGGGATGGATGAAGCGTCGGCTTGGGGCGCAGCGGTTGGGTTCGCCGCCACGGCGGATGAAGCCGTGGGCGCAGCCGTTGGCAGCGTCGACAGCGCCCGCGCCGTCAACGACTCGACGAGGAAGGCGGCGATCCACTCGCCGCTGCGCAGCCGCAGCCACGTACCCGCCGCGTTGCGGCTCTGCACGGTTAGCGCCTGCCCAGCCCGCGCCCCGCCGACGACGGCGTAACCCGTGCCCGGCCCCGCCCGCAGGTTGGCCCCGCGCAGGGCGGTCGCGTTGGGGGTGGACGAAGCCGCCGACGCGGTGTTCGGGGCGGATGCAGCCGCTTCCTCGCTCGTGAATTCATCGCTTGCCGATCCCGTCTCGACGTCTACCAAAAACGCCGCAATCCATTGGTCGCTTGCCAACTCCAGCCACGTTTCGTCCGCATTGCTGCCCACAACCTCCACCTGCTGCCCCGCTGGTGCTCCGCCGACGACGGCGTAGCTCGTCCCCGGTCCGGCCCGCAGATTCGCGCCCCGGTTGACCGTGCCGGTCGTGGGGGTTTGGGCAAAGGCCAAGGTCGTAAAGCAGAGGCAGGCTGCGGTCGCCGCTGCTAGGCCGATTGCGAACGATTTTAACTTGGTTTTGATTTTCATAATTCAATTGGGAACTGTTCTGCGTGCGCTGCACTGGTGCACAATTTCCCATAGGATAACAGCAAAAGCCTGATTGATCCACATTGCGGGCCTTGGTGTTACGTTCTTCGACTCTGCAAAGCAGCGTTTCGACTCAGGGTCTGTTCAGAAACAAGTATACTGGCACCGGCTAGGTCAATCCATGTCCTCAGCACATCGACCCGGCGACGGGCAAGGTCACGGGCGCGGCGGATGGCTTGTGCTAACTGGTGGGTGTGCGCTAGTTAACAACCGAGCTGTGTGCTGCAATCATGTCACAAATCAAATATCCAATCATAATGTAGAGAGTTCCGGATTTATCCGGTTGCTGCCCAACTCTCTAACCCGTATCCATCAGTGATTGGAGTACTTTCATGAACGTACGAAATTGTGGACTGATTGTCGTTTTGATTCTTTGCCTGTACACGTCTGTGCAAAGATACGAGGTCGCCCTCGCATCGGCGGCGCAAAGCCCTGCTGCGGCTCAAGAGCAGACGTATCTTGAGCAAGAACCGGCAGGCCCGATGATTCCAACCGTTGCCAATCCGCCCAGCGCCTTTGTGCATCAGGAGACCGTTGTAGCGAGCGACGGTTCTGCCAGCGATTTTTTTGGCTCCAACGTTGCGGTGGATGGTGACACAGCAGTTGTTGGTTCATACCGCTATCTCTACGAACGCGATAGCGGCGAGCCCAATGCGGTTTACATCTTTGTGCGCAGCGCCAACGGCTGGATCGAACAGCAAAAGCTTGTTGCCGATGGAACGAGTCAAAGCGAACTGGACGAAGGATTTGGACATACTGTAGCCGTCCAGGATGACGTCATTTTTGTGAGTGCCCCAGGTTTCTCCTCAGAGGGGAATGCTGGCAACGGTGCAGTCTACATCTTCGCGCGCAGCGGCGACCGCTGGCAACAGCAGCAAAAGTTGACGGTGGAGCCACCACTGTCAACGATTTCGCTGGGTATCTCCATTGCAGTAGACGGAGATACGCTTTTGGTTGGGGCCGAGGGAACAGTCCAATACAGCCATCGGGAATATCTTGGACAATTGGGAGAGGTCTATGTGTTCAAGAAGAATGGAGAAATCTGGGAGCAGCAGCAGAAGTTGATGCCGCCAGATCGAATCACAAGCGCTTTTGGCTGGTCTGTCGCTTTGGACGGTGGCACAGCGTTGGTGGGCGAACCAACCTACACTTACGGGTATGAATATACAGACAGAAATGAGTTGGGGACAGTCTTCTTCTACGAGGAGCGCGACGGAACGTGGCATGAGCAGCAGCAGCTTCAGCCCGGCGATGGAGAAAGCCACCACCGGTTTGGGTACAACCTAGCGCTGGATGGCAACACCGCCGCAATTAGCGCCGAAGCGGCGCACGTTGAGGGAGAGCAAAACCCAGGCGCTGTCTATATGTTCAACTACGACGAATCAAGCTGGCAAGAGTCACAGAAATTGGCAATCGAGAACGGGCAAGACGAATCAATTTCCTATATAGAGAGCTTCGGTGAGCAGATAGCGCTGCAAGATGAAACGCTCTTGGTTAGTCATCTCATCCGCTTCTCTGATTATGTCGATTTGGGTTTTGTACACCATGGCGAGGTTCACCTGTTTCGCTACAGCGGTGCAACATGGCAAAGGCAGCAAACCTTGACTGCAAGTGATTCGGGGTCAAATGCGTTCGGCACATCGATTGCTATTGGTAACGAAACCATCTTGATCAGCGAATACGCAGCAATTGGTGAGTACACCCATCCCGGCAGTGCTAATTTCTTCCAGCGGCGGCTGCTCTCTGCCTCCAGGGTATTCTTGCCAACGGTCGCTCGGTGAGCGCACGGCTAACAAAACTACTTGTTTGTTTCTGTTCCACGAATTATTACCGAAGAAGCCAGGTTTGTTTAAAGAGCCTAGCTTCGATCGCGTGAAACAGCGCTACCGCCTACTGGTAGGCGCGAATCTGCTTGAAAATTTCGTTGAGCGACTCCGTGCGCCCGTCAAAGGTGCGCCCGCCCGTCAGCTCGCTGACTTCCTCCATGGCCTCTTCGTTGGCGTTGCCAAAGAGGACGGTGAAGGTGCGGATTTCCTGGGCTTCGGCGGGCAGACGCTCGTAGAAATCGCGGAAGCCGCGCAGGCGGATGCCGTCGGTGTTGTCGCCGTCGCTCATCAGCACGATCGAGTAGTAGCGATCCGGCTCGGCCTGCTGCGCCCGCGCGGCCATCTGGTAGGCCTCGGCCAACGTCGAGTAGATAGCCGTGCCGCCGTCGGCGTTGAGGCCGCTGACAAAGTTGCGCACCTCCTGCATGTCGCTGCCCTGGGCGTCGGTGTCGCCAATCAGGAAATCGCGCGTGGTGACGAGTTCGTGGTTAAAGGGCAGGATCGTGACCTGCTCGCGGCCGCGAAAGCGGGCGAAGCGGCCCGTCAGCGAATCGTCCAGCCCCGTCAGATCGCTCATCGTGGCCTTGAGCCGCTGGATGCCGTCGCCGTCCATCGAGCCGCTGGTGTCCAACACAAAGAACGAGTGGGCGGGGATGCGCTGCTCGTCCAGATAGGAAAAGAGCAGGCTGTCGATCACGTCGACCGAGTTGGGAAAGGGCAGCTCCACCAGCAGCACGTCCGGAATGCGCCGATCCAGCGCGACGCCGGGCACGACGGGTCGACGCAGCGTTTCGCGCATCAAATCTTCCTGGAAATCCTCGCCGCGAATGTATTCGAGCAGCCGGTCGTAGGCCTCGCGCTCCCCTTCGTTGAGCAGCATCAGCGGGTAGTCCGCGGTGATGATGCCCTCCTGCGGGTAGATCAGCACCAGCTCCTCGCGCAGCCGCTCGCCGTCGTTGAGCCCCTCGTTGAGCGAAAGCAGCACCGATTCATAGTTGATCATTGCGTCGAGGTCGCTGTTGCCCTCATCCTGCTCGGCGACGTAGCTCTCGGCCAGCCAGCCGGAGCTGCCCGCGGTAAGCGTCAGCCCTGTAAAAAAGTCCTGCATGGCCGCCACGTTGATTTCGTCGGTCTCTAGCGCGTCGCCGCTGCCGCTGAGCGCCGAGGCCACGCCAACCAGCGAGGTGAAGCCGGAGTTGGAGGCCGCCGGGTTGGTCATGGCAAAGTGCAGATCGCCCGCCGCCGAGCGCGCGGCAATGTCGGCCCAGGTGACGTCGGGGTTGTCCACCCAGCCAAAGTTCCTCGCCACGCTCTCCTTCACGCCCATCACCACGGGCGACAGCATGGTGTTCTCCTGCGCGACGATCAGGCCGCGCCCCCCCTGCAGCAGCGTGAGATACGAGCCGTGGGAGAACCACGCCAAATCGTACTCCGCCCCGGCCAACAGCTGCTCCGCGCCGTTGAGCGTGCCAATATACTCCATCTCCAGCGTTACACCGGTATTGCGCTCGATCTGGTCAAACAGCGGCTCGACGTCCTCTAATTCCGAGCCAGCAAGCACGGTCAACGTGGTCGAGCGGCTCCCGCCGCCAAAGAGGCCGCAGCCCGTGGCGACAAGGGCGGTGGTGAGCAAGAGGGCTAGTGCGATTAAGCGTTTGTTGAGCATTGCATGTTCCCTGTAAATTTTGTGTTGGGTCAAGTCTACCTGTAACCCCCTCCCAGCCTCCCCCAACTTGGGGAAGGGGCAAGTCGGCTTCGTTAATGAAGAATCGGCTCCCTTCCCCGCTGGGGGAGGGCTGGGGAGGGGCCCCTACTGCCGATAGCGATCCTCAATTCGCTGAATCATGTACTCCAGCACTTCATAGCTCGGCGGCTCGACAACTTCACCAAAGCCGCTCGGCAAGTTGACATCGTTGCGTTCGGTGTACTGCTGGAAGTAGTCCAAGTTGTCGTTGCGGAAGCCGTATTCGATGGCAAGCCGTTTGAGTTCGTCATCCGTGTTGAGCAGCTCGCCCAACTGTGCGCCCGCTTCGGAGAGGCCGAGGTAGACGTGGTTGGAAAAGACCGTCGGCACGGGGTACATTAGCACCATTTCATCGCGGATGGGGCTGTTCTCCTGCGCGGCGGCGGCGATGAACTGCGCCTCGTAGATCATCACCATGGGCGATTGGCCCATGCCCTTGACGAGATAATCCTGAAAGGGCTCCAGCGAGCTGCTGGCCTGAAAGCCCTGGCGCAGAAACAGGTCGCCCATTTGCTCCAGGATGGCGTCCGCTTGGCTGGTGTTTTGAACGATGTCGTCACCGTTGGCGACATAGCTCGCCAGCGATAGGTACATTGCCGCTGAGTTGGAGGTGCGCACGTCGGTGGATTTGATCAGCACGTCCGTGCCGCCGAGGGCAAAATCACGCTGGGCCAACTCTTCCCAGCTCTGCTCCGCCCCAACCGAGTCGAGCAGTGCATCCATGTTCAGCAGGTAATAGAAGTCACCCTCATTGGTCGCAATCCCGGCGTCGACGAGCACGTCGGCCACGGGTCGCCAGGTGGCGATGGCCATGGGCGAGAAGAAGGGCGTGACGCGGAGGGTGGTGTCGAAGTCGTTTTCGATCTGCTCCGCCGCGGGCACGCCTGCGGGCCAAGCGAAGTCGTACTCGCCCAAATCGTAGCTGGTGGCAATTTCGCGCGAGCCAGCGCGCTGCACCGTCACGTCGAAGCCGTTGCGGCGAAAGGCGGCCTGCACGCGCTCGTCCTCGAAGAAGGGAATTTTCTCCGAGCCGCTCAGCCCCGTCACCGGCTGCGTGTTAAAGTTGAAATTAAAGTTGACAAACTGGGCCGCGATCACAATCGCCACGGCCAATCCAATAATCGCCAGAAAAATTACGCGTGTTCGCGTCATAGTGGCCCCTCGTGCCTGTGAAGTGTTTAGAACTGGACGCCGCTAATCTCTACGCAGCACGCGGCTCGCAGTTGCAGCGCTTCGGGTGCGGCGTTGCCTCGATTATATCGAACGTTGGCGAAAGTGCCTGACGCGGGTATGATAGAAGTGCAACAAGAAGCTGACAAATAGAAATGGGTCTTTGCGACAAAGTGTACCAACAAGTTTTTGCGTGGTGCGTAGTGCGTGTACCGGTACACGCACTACGCACCACGCAAAACTGCCTCAAGTACCCGATAACGTGAGTCCCAACAAACATAGGAGAAGCGATGGACTCCGTACTAACCAACGGCGAACTCTCGCCCAATCTAAAGGAATTCCTGGGCGACCAGGTTGCTCTCTCGATCTGGGACGGCGAGCGCAACGAGCAGGCCACCGGCTTCCTCGTCTACGGCCACCCCCACCTCGACGGCGAGGCGATGGACAAGCTGTCCAACCTGCGCGTGATCAGCAACTTTGGCGTCGGCGTCGACCACATCGATCTCGACGCGGCGCGCGAACGCAGTATTCAAGTCGGCAACACGCCCGGCTTTGTCGACCACGCGACGGCGGACATGACCTTCGCGCTGCTAATGGCCGCCGCCCGCAACGTCATCCGCGGCGATCGCCACGCGCGCAGCCCCGAATTTGATCACTACGATCCCAACATCCTGCACGGCCAGGAAGTCCACGGCGCGACGCTTGGCATCGTGGGCATGGGCAACATTGGCACGCAGGTGGCCCGCCGGGCTGCTGGCTTTGATATGACGGTGCTCTATCACAATCGACGCCGCAACGGCCTGGCCGAAGCCGAGACGGGCGCACATTACCGCTCGCTCGAAGATTTGCTGCGCGAATCCGACTTCGTCACGCTTAACGTGCCGATGACGCCCGAGACGCGCAACCTGATTGGCCGCGATGAACTGGCGCTGATGAAGCCGACCGCCGTGCTCGTCAACCTCGCCCGCGGCGGCGTGGTCGATCACGAAGCGCTGGTGGAGGCGCTGCGCGACGGCGCGATCTGGGCCGCCGCGCTGGACGTGACGGAGCCGGAGCCGCTGCCGAGGGATCACCCGCTGCTGGCGCTCGACAATGTCGTGATCGCGCCGCACCTGGGCAGCGCCACCGTGCAGACGCGCCGCGGCATGGCTCAGCGCACCGTCGACAACTTGATGGCGGGGCTGCGTGGCGAGGCGCTGCTCAGTTCACCGCTGAATTAAATTCTGCTGTCATTTGGATCGCAGCTCAACTGTCACGCGGTACGGGCACGCCATGGCGTGCCCGTACCGCCCCGCCGAGATACAGATTTTTCCCTCCGGTGTCGCTCTCAACAGCAGCCGAACAAACGATAACTCTCATCCACTCTAAATTAAGACAGGAACTACCCATGCCCACCCTCCTCTACATCGGCACCTACACCAAGACGACCAGCGAAGGCATCTACGTCTATACCTTCGACCCCGAAAGCGGCGCGCTCTCGCCGCACAGCAAAGCCACCGGCATCGAAAATCCTTCCTTCCTCGCCATCGACCAGAACAACGAGCGCCTCTACGCCGTCAGCGAAAACGCGCTCGTCGGCAGCGACCTGGACAACCCAGACGTGCCCAGCGGCGGCGTCGCCGCCTTTGCCATCGACCCGCAGACCCGCGAGCTCTCCCTCCTCAACAGCCAGCCCACGCGCGGCGGCCACCCCTGCCACCTCGCCGTGGACAGCGGGCGGCGCTGCCTGATCAGCGCCAACTACAGCAGCGGCAACGTCAACGTCGTCAAAATTGCAGAGGACGGCCGCTTTGAGAGTCAGTCGGACTTTGTGCAGCACGAGGGCAGCGGCCCCAATGAGAAGCGGCAGCAGAGCGCCCACGCCCACTCCGTCACCCTCAGCGACGACGAGCGCTTCGCCTTCATCTGCGATTTGGGCATCGACCAAATCATGGTCTACAAAGTCGATTGGTCGATGGGCAAACTCTCGCTGCACGATGAAGTCGCGCTGCATCCCGGTGCGGGGCCGCGCCACTTTGCCTTTCACCCCAACGGTCGCGTCGCCTACGTGATCAACGAACTCGATTCCACCGTCACCGTTTTTGACTACGACGCGTCCCAGGGCAAGCTCACCGCACGCCAGACCGTCTCCACGCTGCCGGACGATTTTGAGGGCGGCACCACTGCCGACGTCCACGTCTCGCCGGACGGCCGCTTCCTCTATGGCTCCAACCGCGGCCACGACAGCATCGCCATTTTCGCCATCGATGAAGAAACGGGCGAGCTAGAGGCGCGCGGTCACGAGTCCACGCGCGGTCGCACGCCGCGTAACTTTGCGCTGTCGCCGAGCGGGGACTTTCTGCTGGCGGCCAATCAGGATACGGATAACGTGGTCGTCTACCGGGTGGACAAAGAGACGGGGACGCTGTCGGCAACGGGGGAGGAAATCAGCGTGCCGATGCCGGTCTGCCTAAAGTTTGTAGAGGCGTAGTGGGAGGGCGCGCCCTCCCACTACGCTTTCATTCGGGAAACCACAGCACCGCGCGCGATAACCCAATCGGTTACCATGCAAGCAGCCCGCTTTTCAAAAAGCGGGCTGTGAACCTGTAAAACGCTGAAAGGAATCCGAAATGAACGTCAATGTAGAAAGCTTAACCGTCGAGCGCAACGAGGAACAGCGCCGCTTCGAAATCGCGCTGGACGGCAAAGTCGCGCTGGCCGACTATCACCTGCGCGAAGCCGCAGACGGCACGCCCGAAATCGTCTTCCCACACACCGAAGTCCCGCCTGAGTTCGAGGGCCGGGGCATTGGCTCCAAGCTCGTGCGCGGCGCGCTGGACTACGCCCGCGAGCAAGGGCTGCGCGTTGTGCCGGCGTGTCCCTTTGTGGCGGCATATATTCAGCGACACGAAGAGTATCAGGATTTGGTGGGGAAGCGGTAGGTCACCTTTGCTCCACAAGGTGACAGAGAGGGCGGTATCCGACGTTGTGCAGAATTAGGTACATCGTGGGACACGTCCAGCATGTCACGCAGCAAAGCATACGTGAGCTACTCTCCGCGCTGATTGTGCAGCCCCACCAGCCGCCCGATCAGCACGGCGACGTAAAGCGTGCCGATGTTCGCCTCCGTCGCCGCCAGCACGCGTGCCCACGGCGTCACGGGGCGAATGTCGCCGTAGCCGAGGGTGGCGAGGGTGACGAAGCTGTAGTAGCTCATCTGCTGCCAGGTGAAGGTCGCGCCGTCGGGCTGGGCCGGGTCGAGAAACGAGCCGGGGTGCAGCACCTCCAGCAGCATCATCCCCGAAATAAAGGCGTTGCCAATCAAGATATAGATGGTGATGCCTGCGTAGAGCGCGCCTCGGGTGACGGAACCGCAGGCGAAGATGAATTCGAGCAGGATCAGAATGAGGATGATGTCGAAGAGAGTGAGCATGGCATAGGTCGCCACGTCCAGCCAGGGCCAGTCCACGCCGCGCACCCAAGGGATGCCGACGGCCAAAGTCGCCAGCATCACCGTGATCGAGAGCAAAAAGCGCGCGCGGGTGACGCTTGCCACATAAACGCCTGCGCCCAGCAGCACGATGTAGGCGGCCAAATAAACTGTGGCCCACATCTCGTTGATCAGCGAAATGGGATAGCCAAGGTTGAGCGCGAGCGCGGCGGTAAAGAGATAGACGACGCGCCCGCGCACGGCGTCCGTCGAATCTTGGACAGTGGAAAAGCTGAGCGATTGGCTGGCGTTCATGGGTAGTACCACTGTAAGAAATTCCGAAGGACACCATTATGACCGACACCCAAAGCTTCTGGCAAGCCTATCTCAACACGTTGCCCATGCCGCCTGATTCCGCACTCCTTGATCCCGCAGCGCCGCCCGAAGCCTGGAGCTTTGGCGACAGCCCTCGGATGGCGAACGCGCTGGGCAGCCTTGTCCAGCGCGGCGTCAAAACGGCGACCTGTAGCGCGCTCTGGGCGTATGATGCGGATGGTGAGCCGCTGCCCCAGGTTGGCGAGTTGAGCATCATCCTGGACGGCGCCGACCAGCCGCTCTGCGTGGTTGAAACAACTGAAGTCGCCGTTCGCCCCTTCAACAAAGTCGACGCGCAATTTGCCCGCGATGAAGGCGAAGGTGACCGCACGCTCGCCTATTGGCGGCAAGCACACGAACGGTTTTTTACCCGCTCGCTTGCTTCCATGGGCCGCAAGTTTAGCGAGACGATGCCGCTCGTCTGCGAACGCTTTCGCGTGGTGTACCCAATTGGAAATTGGAATTAAAAGCAAAAATGACCGGTCAACTCTACCTCGATGGCGCGCTCTACGATCGCCTCCTCACCGGCAGCACGGACTCGCGGCAAATCTGGCTGGATTTTGCAGCGCGCTACGGCAGGCCCATCCTTGAACTCGCCAGCGGCACGGGGCGCGTGAGCATCCCGCTGGCCCAAAGTGGCTTTAACGTGACGGGCCTCGAACTCGCGCCGCCCATGCTGGCCGAGGCGCAGCGCAAGGCGGTCGCCGCCGATATTGACGTGACGTGGGTGCAGGGCGACATGCGCGGCTTTGAGCTGAATCGCCGATTCTCGCTCGTCATTTTGCCCAACAACACGCTTTGTCACCTCTACACGCTGGCCGATTTCGAGGCGTGCATGGCCGCCGTGCATCGACATCTACAATCGGATGGGCATTTTATCGTCGAAGTTTTTGTCCCCAACCTCGACGTGCTGCGCCGTGTCCCCGACGACCGCCAGCCGTTCGCCCACATTGCTGCACTCGATGGCAGCGATGAGCTGGTCGTCACGCAGACCGCGCGTTACGATGCGGCCACGCAGATGCGCCACATCACGCTCTACTACCAGTTGCCCAATCGAGATGAGGCGCTAACGGGCGACCTCAATATGCGCATGTACTTCCCGCGGGAGCTGGACGCACTCTTTCGCTACAACGGCTTCACCGTTGAGCACAAATACGGTGGCCTGGATCTACGCCCCTTTGACGCCGATTCGCCCACACAAATTTTTGTGCTCACGCCAAATTAAGGAACCATCCGCCCAACCCAGACGTTCTGCCGGTAGCTCACAAGTTGGTTGTGAGCATCCCATGATTTGTTCCCAGGAGGAAACAATGCAGAAAAATTTGTGGCGAACAGGCTTGGTGGCGACCGTCGCGGTGGTGACTGTGGCGGCGGCAGCGGCGTTTGGCTTTAGCAATTCGAGCACGTTGGCGGCGACCAGCGGCGCGGCGCTTGCCCAGCAGACCGTGCCCCAAGCGTCGACGATTACGGTCAGCGGCTACGGCAGCGCCAGCGCGCCCGCCGACGAAGTCTTCGTGCGGCTGACGACCGGCGGCGAATCGAGCTACGGGCCAAGCGGCCCGGAGTTTGAGCCCATGGACGAGCGCGACATGCAGACGATGGTCGATCTGCTGGTGGAGGCTGGCGTGGATGAGAACACGATTTTCACCGACAGCTTTGCGCGCAGCAACTACGGCAGCTATCCCGCGGGCGAGGTTAGCTTTACTTACGGCGAGCCGGGCAACCTGAACGAGTTTCTGGGCGACTATCAGAGCGAGATGGAGAGCAGCCGCGGCCCGCAGGTCGGCGCTGGCGCGGCCATCTTCCTGATCGACGACTGCGCCGCTACCGAGACGGAAGCGATCCAGATGGCGCTGGAGGATGCGCGGTCACGCGCCGAACGCATGGCCACCGAAGCGGGCGTCGAGCTGGGCGAAATCGTCTCGCTCAGCGAAGGGCCGACGGGGGCGATTGAGGTCTTTGGCTCCTCCGCCACCGGCGGCTGCGCGGCCATTGAGGCGGCCACGCGCCAGTCGTCCTTTGGCATCGGCGGGCCGGGGCTGAACTCCGCTGATCGGGTGGACGTGTCGGTGGTGGTGCAGGTGGTCTACGCCATGGCGGAGTAGCGCAAGCTGTTTGCCTTGAGCCGTAGGTCACCCATGCTCCGTTAGGTGACAACCATTGTACTCCCCCAAACCGTGGAAAATCCAAGCGATGGTTGGACAGAGCATTTCCGTCACCTTGCGAAGCAAAGGTGACCTGCGTGATACCTCAAGCGCCTGCCGGATTGAATCCGGCGGGCGTTGTTTATAAAACGCGATAAATCAAGTATAATTCCACGTAACTGGCCAGCCCTCACCCCCAACCCCTCTCCCAGGATGGGAGAGGGGAGCCGTTCTCTTCGTCGTCACAAAGAGATCTGGGCAGGAGTCTGAATAGTTACAATTCCACTACGTTACTTTCGCCCTTCATCCTCACCCATCAATTTACGGAGACTCCAGATGTTCAACCTCACCGACGATGCCCAGCGTGTGCCCGGCCAGCAGGATATGGAGCCAAAGGATATTCAGGAGCAGGTCGAAGAGCACGAGGCGGCCAAGCCCAAAAAATTTGGCACCTTTGGCGGCGTCTTTACGCCCACGCTGCTGACGATCCTGGGCGTGATCATGTATCTGCGCGAAGGCTGGGTCGTGGGCAACGCGGGGCTGGGCGGCGCCTTTCTAATCATCCTGCTCTCGTTCACGATTACCGGCTGCACCGGGCTGTCGATGTCCTCGCTCGTCTCCAACATTCGCGTGGGCGCGGGCGGCGCCTTCTCGATGATCTCGCAGTCGCTCGGTCTCGAAGTCGGCGGGGCCGTTGGCCTGCCGCTCTACTTTTCGCAGGCGCTGGCGGTGACGATGTACATCTTTGGCTTTCGCGCGGGCTGGCTCACCATCCCCTTCTTCGCGGGCCACCCGCCGCTGCTGGTCGACTTGGCCGTCTTCGCCGTGATCATCGGCATTGCCTTTATCAGCACCGGGCTGGCCTTTCGCGTGCAGTACTTTATCCTCGCCATCATTATCCTCTCGCTCGTCTCGATTGCCGCCGCCGCTTTTACCGGCTCGATGCAGTATCCCGTGCAGTGGTGGGGCGAATTCCCCGGTGCGCCGCCAGACTTCTCCGGCATCAGCTTCTGGGGCGTCTTCGCCGTCTTCTTCCCGGCGGCCACGGGCATCATGGCCGGGGCCAACATGTCCGGCGACTTGGAAAATCCGCGGCGCAGCATCCCCATCGGCACGATGTCGGCCATCGGCATCAGCCTGGTTATCTACCTGGTGCTGGCCTACTGGCTGGCGCGCTCGGCCACCTCGGACGAGCTGCTCAACAACTACACGATCATGATCGACCGCGCCTTCTGGAGCCCGGCGGTGCTGGCCGGCCTGCTGGCGGCGACCTTCTCCTCGGCGCTGGCCTCGTTCGTGGGCGCGCCGCGCATCCTGCAGGCGCTGGGCGCGCACAGCATCCTGCCCGCCGGCGACTGGTTCGCCGCGCGCGACAACCGCAACGAGCCGCGCAACGCCACCATCATCACCGCCGTGCTCGTGCTGGCCGGGCTGATGTTGCGCAGCCTCAACGCCATCGCCCCGCTGATTTCAATGATTTTCCTGATTACCTACGCTACCGTTAATCTCGTCGTCTTTATCGAGCAGAGCCTGGGGCTGCTGAGCTTCCGCCCGCTGCTGCGCATTCCGCGCGCCGTGCCGCTGCTGGGGCTGCTGGGCTGCGTCTTTGTGATGGTCATCATCAATCCCGTCGTCAGCGTGATTGCGGCGGCGGTGGTGGTGGGGCTCTACTTTGTGCTCGTCAACCGCAAGCTGGACGCACCCTTTGGCGACGTGCGCAGCGGGCTCTTTGTCGCCCTGGCGGAGTGGGCGGCCAAGCGCGTCAAGCTCTCCCGCTCCACCTCCGAACGCGCGTGGAAGCCCAACATTCTGCTGCCCACGGATGATGCGGCCAAAGTGCGCGGCGTCTTCCGGCTGGTCTACCACCTGGCCTATCCCGTCGGCTCGGTCAAGCTGCTGGGCATCACCCCGCGCGCTGTCGCGCCGGAGATGGAGGCCGAGCTGAGGGAGTCGCAGTTTGCCCTGCAGGAGGAGGGCGTCTTTGCCTCGTCCAGCGTGCTCTCGTCCAACAGCTTCCCGGACGGTATCGAGGCCGCGATGCAGGCGCTGAGCGGCTCCTTCTTTCGCCCCAATTTGCTCTTTCTCGAGCTGCCCGGCGACCCAGTGCTGCACGATGAGCTAAACGACCTCGTCGACGAAGCCACGCGCAAGCGGCTGGGCGTTGCCATCATCGTCGAGCACCCCGAAGCGCGGCTGGGCCAGCGCAAGCGCGTCAACCTCTGGCTGCCCGATCAGGGGCCGGCGTGGGATTTGCAGATGGAGTTCGAGAATCTCGATCTCGCCATCCTGCTCGCCTACCGCATGATGGACAGCTGGGACGGCGAGCTCACCGTGATCCAGGCCGTCGAGCGGCGGGCGGATCGCGAGCGGGCACAGCAGTTTTTGGCGCGCTTGGTCGATCTGGCGCGGCTGCCCGCCAAAACCGCCGTCCATGTCGCCGAGGGCGACTTTGGCCGCTATGCGCCGGATGCCCCGCGCGCCGACCTCAACATCTTCCCCCTGCCGGAGCGGCTCGACGCCAGCTTTATGTGGTACCTGCGCGACACGACCGGCGCCTCCTGCCTCTTCACCCGCGACAGCGGCGAGGAGAGCGCGCTGGCGTGATGACAAAGCAGCTTTGGGAAACCAAGAAATTTAACGCGGAGGCGCGGAGGGCTGTTCGTAGGCAATGATCACTCCGCAGCGTCAGTACAGCGTCAAGCAAGTTCTGATGGGTTGCGTAGGCGCTGCTTCCAGCTGCGCAATCGTGACGTACCCCTTCGGTATTTAACTCCTCACAATTTTGCCGACGATAAGCAAATGACTTTTTGTACGTTGGGCGAGAAAATTGCAAATGATGAATGGTGAATTGCTAGTGGTGGATGAGCCGAATAACGTCATCCCTTACGTGCGGCAAAGTCTGGAACACGTTGCGCGCGGCATGCCGTTTAGTGAAGAAGGCTGGCGCTAATTGTGGCGAATGCGACGGCGCGAATGCGTCACCGCTGTCGCCATCGGTGCGCGCATCAATGCCGCGCCCGCCGCGTCACCAGCACGCCGTTGGCCGGGCGCAGGGTAATGCTGGGCTCGACCTGGATGGCGTGGCTGGGCACGAGATCGAGGGCGTAGCGCTGGCTGATCATCGCCAGGATGATCGTGGCCTCCATCAGCGCAAAGGTATTGCCGATGCACTGGCGCGGGCCGCCGCCAAAGGGCCAGTAGGCAAAGCGCGGTCGATCGGCGCTGCGCTCTGGCAGGAAGCGGTCCGGGTCGAAGCCGAGCGGATTCTGCCAGAAGTCGGGGTGGCGATGCGTCACCCACTGGCTGAGGAAAATTTCTGCCCCGGCGGGCACGCGGTAGCCGCCGATCTGGTCATCGCCCATCGCCTTGCGCGAAATGGCCCAGGCCGGTGGGTAGAGCCGCAGCGCTTCGTCCAGCACGCGCCGCGTGTAGGCCAGTTGGGGCAGGTCGGCCAGCGTCGGCGTGCGCCCGCCCAGCACCGCGTCGACCTCGGCCTGCAGCCGCTCGCGGGCAGTCGGGTGCTCGGAGAGCAGGCGGTGCGTCCACGTGAGCAGGTTGGCCGTGGTTTCGTGGCCCGCCAGCACGATGGTCATCAGCTCGTCGCGCAATTGCTCGTTGCTCATGCGCTCGCCCGTCTCCTCGTCCTCGGCCAGCATCAGCAGACCGAGCAGATCGTTGTCGTCCTCGATGTGCGTGCCGTCGGCGGAATGGCTGTGGCGGCGGTCGTCGATGATGCGGAAGATGATCTGGTTGAGCCGCTCGATCTCGCGCCAGTAGCGGCGGTTGACGGGCAGCGGCAGCCGCTCGCGCAGCCCCATTAGCGAATCGGCCCGGCGATCCGTTTCGCTCAGCAGCCAGGGCAGAGTTGTGTAGACGGCGTCCATCTCCTGCGGCGAGACGGCGGTGGAAAAGAGCGTCCGCGTGACGATGTCCAGCGTCAGCCGCGTCATCGCTTCGGAAACGTCAAAAGGCTCGTTGGCGGGCAGCGTCTCCCAGTCCTCTAGCATCGACGCCGTGCTCTCGACCATGGTGCTGGCAAAGTGCTCGATGCGGCGCTGGTGAAAGGCGGGCTGCGCCAGCCGCCGCTGATGTCGCCAAAAGTCGCCTTCACTGGTCAGCAGCCCGCGCCCCAGAAAGGCGGCGACTTTGGTGTACGCAAAGCCCTTGTGGTAGTTGCGATTGTTGTCCACCAGCACGTGCTTGATCATGTCGGGGTGGCCTACGAAGATTACGTCGCGCGTGGCGACGCGCAGGTGGTAGATGTCGCCGTACTGGGCGCGCAATTCCACAAACATCTGCGGCTGCATGTTAGCAAAGCGGCGTAGGTTGCCGATGATGGGGTCGCCCTGGGGGCCGGGCGGCAGGGTCGGCGGGGCGGTCGCGGGTCGAGCGGTTTGGGCGGTGGTCATGGTGGTTGTATGCTCCTGGCAGGGTAGGGCAAGTTGAGCGCAGCGGTCAACGGATTTCGGGAGCGGATTGAACGGATTGAGGCCTTCCAATTTGGTTTTGCACAATCAGCAGACCGCAACCGAGGGGTGAGCACGCTCTCGTGCGAACGGGTCAGCGCGAAAAGATAGCAATTCCATTGCGGTCTACTATTGCGGTCTACTGATGGTAAAAAGGGCAGGATGCGCATCTGAAGCAGTCGCCCAGCTTGCAAATCCGTTCAATTCGTTCTCAATAATCCGTTGGCAGTCTTTCTGCATCAACCCCCAACTCATTGCGATTCCACCCGTTAGTTTATCGAACTACTGACGTTTATGCGACTTTTTGTGTAGGGTGGAGCCATGTAGCATCGGAGCGCGCGACCCGCGTCCCCGGCACGCGCCACATGGCTCTTCGTCCTCCCTGCCGAGTCTGGCGCGTGCCGGGGACGCTAACCCCTATCGTACAAATCTTACTAATCTCCAAAAGTTTACCCAATCCACCCATGCAACCCACCATCACCCTCGCCCCGCTCAACGCCGCCGACCACGACGCCGCGCTGCAAAACGTCTACCGGCAGACGCCGGGCTACTGGCAGCTTTACAACCTGCCGAGCGCGCCAGCCGATCAGGCCGAGCGCGATTTTGCCGCCGCCGCCGCGGAGGCCGGTCGCACGCTGATGGGTGTGGTGCTGGTGCGCGGCCAGGGCAACAACCTGCGCTCGGACTTGATTGGCGTAGTGGATTTTCGGATGAACTGGCCGAACGAGGGCGTCGCCTACGTGGGGATGGTGCTGATCGCCGCGGGGTTCCAGCGCCAGGGCTACGCGACGCAGGCGTGGCGGCTGATCGAGCCCTGGCTGCGCGACAGCGCCGACATCGCCACCGCCCGCTGCGGCGTCGAGCAGTTTAACCCGGATGCGCTGCAATTTTTCCAGTCGCTCGGCTTCGCGCTCACGGGCGAGGCCAATCGCTTGCGGGTGGGGGATAAATTTGTGCGGCTGCTGTATATGGAGAAGGGGTTGGTACAAGAGGCATAACCTGTGGAACAGATAGCAGACGGTCTGCGTTCAACGAGTGTATCGTCTAGAAACGCCCTTGGAGAAATAGTATGACCAATATAATTGCTATCTGCGCACTCTGCATGATGCTGGTTCTATCTGCCTGCGTCTACGCGCGCCCCCTCGTCGATGAGGCAACAATTTACACGCCGCCCGTTGCAACGCCGTGGGATTTCGAGAAACAGCCGACAGCATTTTACACGGAAGGAGAGGGCTGGAGCGGCTACCCTGAAGGATTCAGCGTGGTTCAGCAGGATGAAGAGCAGGTGTATCAAATTCGCTCTGAGGCTGGCGGCTACGAGGTGACGGTTCCCATGCCGGTAGATTTTCGCGGATCCGCGAAGAACGAGGTGAAATTTGGTCAAGAAGTTGAGGTTAATACACTCTTCATGCCGACGAATAGCGCTTACTGGCTTGTTCAGTATTACAACTATCCATCGAAAACACTAGACAGCTATTCGCCATCGGAGATATTGGTTGAAGCCCGCGATGCCGCGCTAGTCGATTCTCGATCTTCGCGTGTTAAAACAGAATATGCTGTTGAAATTGATGAAGCATCAGGCAAACACTTTACCGCACTCAGTGCGCTACGCGGTGCAGGATACGACGGCAGCTATCAAGCCCGGGTGTACTTGGTCGGCCAGCGAGTTTATCGAATTGCTTCTTACACACACGATGTAAATGACTGTGACTGTATTGATAAGGTCGATGGCTTTTTGAAGTCGTTTCGTCTCATCGACTTACCTTGACTGACTTACCCTGACCGACTTGCGGGTCGATTGAATTTCCTGCCGGTCTTCGTCCCCGCCGCCTTTCTCCGACGACGAAGGTTGGCTTTCAGACGACCGCGAAACGAACGACGACATGGTATGCGCCGCGAAAATGCAGGCTTGCCAAGCTTGATGCGCTTCGCGTATGCTATAGCAGCAACCACCGAACGAGGCTATGTGGGGCAAGAGAAAACAAATTATGAACGCCAGATTTCAACGAAATGGTCTGCAGATTTTATCACCAAGCGGCGAGCCCGTGGCTGAGGCCATCAACGAAAGCGTTGCCCAACATATTGTCGATGCGCTCAACGAACGTCGCGCGCTCGAGATAGAGCGCGATCTTGCGCACGTGGAGCGCACTCGCCAAGACCCCAACGCGCGCCGCATAAGCAGCGCTGAAATGCGCGAAATCATGGCGGCGAAGGGCGTAGACATCAGCCAACTTCCTCCTTTAGCGAAGAGTACAAGGACAACGGCAGGGAAGATGGCAAATGTCGGTTGAGTATTGAGGACAAGCCGCCGATTACCTAGCTGAGTTCGGCGAGCGACTTTCCAATCTATACTTTGCGATGGAAAGCCTTGCGCATGGCGTGCCTGCTGAGGCCACGCAGGTAAAACCAAACACCTACGTCTGGGTCATTTTTAATCACCGAGTCTATTTCGCCATTGAAGATCAAGGGCGCGCCATTGCCATTTATCGCATTAGACCAGACCAGCCGTTTAGCAATTAACGTTGCTAAACTCCTGCTTCAACGTCCGCCGTCTCCGACTGAAAGCGCACGATGTGTTCACGCAGCGCATCCTCCGCATTCCACCCGCGCGACTTCGCCACCACCACCGCCTGCCACAGCAGCATCGCCAAATCGTCTTCGTCCGCCAGCCGCTCGTCCAGCCAAGCCGCTTCCGCCAGCAGTGCATCAACGTCCAGCAGCCCCGCCTTGCGCGCCTTGGACTGCAATTTCCGCGCCTTTTCCAGCGCGGGCAGCGCCGCCGGAATCCCGTCCAGCGGCCCCGCGACTTCGCCGCGCTCGGCCTTCTCCTGCGCCTTGATGGCGTCCCAGTTGGTGTACAGCTTGTCGATACCGTCGATTTCCACGCTGCCAAAAACGTGCGGGTGCCGGCGAATCAGCTTCTGGGTAATGCCGCGCGTCACGTCGGCCAGTTGGAAGCGCTCCTCCTCGGCCGCAATCTGCGTCAACATCGCCACGTTGAGCAGCAGGTCGCCCAGCTCTTCGGCGATGTGGCGGCTGTTGTCGACGCCGTGTCTCCCAACGTCAACCGTGTCAACCGTGTCCAAGTCAATCGCCTCCACGACCTCCGCCGCCTCGTCGATCAGCGAGCCGCGCAGGCTGTGCAGCGTCTGCTCCCGATCCCACGGGCAACCTTCCGGCGCGCGCAGGTGGGCGACAACTTCGAGCAAATCAAAGAGGCTGCCGCCCTCGGTCACCGGCGGCACGTAGAGGCTCGTCAGGTGGTCGTGCTCGTGGTGGTCGAGTTCGTTTAGGGGCAGCGACAGCGTTTCCTGCTGCGCCGTCCCCGCCCGCCGCACCAGCGTCACGGAATGCTCGGCGGGGTAAGCGCTCATCAGCACCAGCTTCACATCGGAGGCCACGGCCCGCGAAAAGAGCTGCGCCACCAGCAGCGGCGTCCCCACGTCGACGTGGGGATAGTGCTGCCGCGCCAGCAGCATTGCGTCCACGATCTGCGCGCCGTCCATGGCGTCCACCTTCACGGCGGCAAAGGTCGGCTCGATAAAGCTCTCCGCGCCCACAATTGCCATGCGCAAATTTTGCGACGCCGCGCCCTCGCGGATTAGCGCGGTCGTCTGCTCCCCCACGTTCGGGTGGCCCGGCACGGCGTAGACCACCGGCGCGTTGCCCTCGGTTGTCCGTCGCGCAACGGCGTCCTGCAGCACGCGCTCCGCAATCGCCGCGTACACGTCCGCAAAGTCAGCGTGCGCCTCGTACAGATCATCACAGGTCGATAGCGCAAAATGCTTGGCCAGCTGCGGCACGCAGGGGTGCTCGCCGGTGCGCAGCCAAATCGCGCCGCCGTCCGCCGCCCGCGTCATCGCCTGCCATGCCCCCAGCGTCACGCCGGAAAGGGGGCCGGGACCGAGACCGAAAATGTAGATGTCGGCGGGGGGAAGATCAATAGGTGGAATCATGATTTTTATAAATTTCCAAGCAGAAGATCGATCCACGAAGAGCACGAAGGAGCACGAAGCAAAGACCGTCGACCCTCTTCCTTCGTGTTTCTTCGTGCCCTTCGTGGATCAACTCTTTACACTCGTTCACGGCTCTGGATAAACGCCTCCACAAAACCAATCAGCAGCAGCGCGACTAGGATAAAGACCACGTCCAGCACGCGCAGAAAGGACAAGAGCGCCAGGATCAGCACGAAGATCGCCACCCACAGCCCCTGCCGCACGGCGACGGCGGGATCGGCGTGGCGGCGCGCACCCGCCAGGCTGGGCCAGCGCGCGTGAATTTGCAGCGCCAGCAGGCTGCTGACGGCCCCGGCAAAGGTCGCCAGCGCAGCGAGCAGCAGGCCGAGGGCCGCGAGATTGATCTCGCCGCCGCTCAGAAAGGGCGAAATGCCCCACAGGATGTAGCCGGTCAGCGCCGCGGCTACCAGCCCGGCGATAATGGACCAGCGGGTCACTTGCGTGTGCGTCATGGCCGAGATTATAGCGCAAGTAGAACAAATGGCGAGAGTTTAGCGGCGAGCTAAACTTGCCGCAACTATTCAAACTCCGTCGGGTATGCTATACTTTGCCCAAAGCAATTCAGTTCTTTTAGATGGAGATCAACTTATGAAACCGTGGCGCAGAATGCGACTCAGCGAAAAGGTCTTTTTTGTGCTGGCGATCCTGATTATTGTCAGCATGGTGCTCAGCTCCTTTATCTTTGCCTTCACGCCGGGTGGGGGTGGCGGCGTGGGCTTCTAACCACCGCGGGGCGATCACCAGACCCGAAGGGTTTTGCAAAACCCTTCGGGTCTTTCTTGTTTGAACCCAATCACCACAAACCAATTCACCCATGAGCGCTGAACCCATCGGCGTGCGCCCGCCCCAGCAACCGCCCAGCCGCGCCGCCCAAGCCGCCCTGCGCGACCCGGCCCAGCGGCGCGGTCTGCTGCTGGTGGCGCTGGCCGCGTGCTGCATGGGCACATCGCCCGTGCTGGTGCGCTGGGCGGCACGGACGCTTTCTGCCTACGAAATTACCGGCGGGCGCTTGCTGTCGGCGGGCGTGCTGGTGGTCACGTTGGCCGTGCTCAATCGCCAGTCGCTGCCGCAAGTGCGCGATCTGCCGCGCTTCCTCGGCTTTGGCCTGATCGCTGCGCTGCACTTCCTCTGCTATATCGCCTCGCTCGAATTCACCAGTATTGCCCACGCGCTGGCGATTGCCTACACCTCGCCCGTCTTCGTCGCGCTGCTCTCACGCATATTTTTGGGCGAGAGGCTGTCGCCGCGTCAGTGGCTCGGCATGGCGACGGCGATTGTCGGCGTGGCCGTGCTGGCGGGCTTTGAGCCAACGCTGGATCGCCGCATGTTGGTCGGCGACGCGCTGGCTCTGGGCACGGCGATTACCTACGCATTCTACAGCCTCGCGGGGCGCAGCCAGCGCCACCGCTACCCGCTCTTTGCCTACGCCGGCAGCGTTTACCTCGTGGCCGGGCTGTGGATGGCTCCCGTCGCCGCCGCCAATTTCTCACCCAGCGGCTATACCGTTGCCGCCGTCGCCAGCGTGCTCGCGCTCGGCCTCGTCCCGCTCGCCACCGGCCACACGCTCTACAACGCCGCCCTGCGCCGCACCAGCGCCACGCTCGTCAACCTCGTCGCCACGCAGGAAATCACGGTCGGTGTCGTGCTGGGCATGCTCTTGCTCAACGAGATGCCCAGCATCACCAGCTTGATTGGGGCGCTGATCACGCTAGCGGGGATCGTGCTCGTGCTGCTTTAGTTTTCTGTTTTCTGTTTTCTGTTTTTCATTGTCAATCTTCGAACCAGCACACCCTTGTACAGTTCGCAAAATCCACAAACCAGCAAAACGGAAAACTGATGATTGACAACCTGCTGCCCCGCCTCCCTCTCTTCCCCATCACCACCCGCCTCGTCGACGATCGCCTCACCATCGCCGGCTGCTCGCTCGCCAATCTAGCGAGCGAGCACGGCACGCCGCTCTACCTCTTCGACCGCGCCACGCTCGACCACTCTGTTGACGCCTACCGCGACGCGCTCGCTAAACACTACCCCGCCGACGCCGCCATCACCTACGCGGGCAAAGCCTTCCTCTGCCTCGCCGTTGCCCAGTGGACGCAGCAGCAACACCTCTGGCTGGACTGCACCGGCGAAGGCGAGCTCCACGTCGCCGCCACCGCTGGCGTCCCCCGCGAGCGCGTCCTTGTCCACGGCGTCAGTAAAAGCGACGCCGACCTCGACGCCGCCCTTCGCCATGCTTCCGTCATCGTTGTTGACAATTTCTCGGAGCTACAGCGGATTGTCAATAGAAAACAAAAAACGGAAAACGGAAAACGGAAAACAATTTGGCTCCGCATTCGCCCCAACGTCGCCGTCGACACCCACGCCTACCGACAGACGGGCCAATCGACCAGCAAATTTGGCATGAGTGCCGACGAAGCCGCGCGCGCCGTTTTACTATCCAAAGAAGCGGGGCTAAATTTAGAGGGCCTCCACTTCCACCAGGGCTCCCACTTTCACGACCCCGCGCCCATTGGTCCCGCCCTCGCCACCGTGCTTGACCTCGCCGCCGAGCTGCGCCATCGCACGGGCTGGACGCCGCGCGTGCTCTGCCCCGGCGGCGGCTGGGGCGTCGCCTACCACGAGGACGATCTGCCGCAGCCGTCGGTTGAGGCATACGTAAAATTTGTGGCGGAGCGGGTGGTTGAGGGCTGTGGGGAACGAAATTTGCCGCTGCCCCGTCTACAGTTGGAGCCGGGGCGCAGCTTGATCGCGCAGGCGGGGGTGGCGCTCTACCGCGTCGGCGCGGTCAAGCAATCGGGCGGTCGTCGCTGGCTCCTGATCGACGGCGGCCTGGCGGATAACCCGCGCCCGGCGCTCTACGGCTCCAGATATTCCGCGCTGCCAGTGAATCAACCGCAGCGCGAACCAACCGGCGAAGCGTGGCTGGGTGGGCCCTACTGCGAAAGCGGCGACGTGCTGATCGAGGGGCTGCCGCTGCCCGATGTGCAGCCGGGCGAGCTGCTGGCCGTGCCCACCAGCGGGGCGTATCATCTGGCGATGGGAAGCAACTACAACGGGGCCCGTCGCCCCGCCGTGCTGTGGCTGAAAGAGGGTCAAGCGCGGGTGATTCAACGGCGGGAGACGTTGGCGGAGTTGGTCGCGCGGGATAGAATGCTGCAAGAATAAAGGAGGCGGTTATGAAAAGACAGACTGTGTTGATTATTGTACTTTTTATGACGCTAGTAGCAACGGCCTGCATAAATGATTTTGGCGCGATACTGCAATCTTCACCGTTGAACGCTCCGAAACCCCAAATTCTTCAGCCCGAAGATTTTTTTGTCTCACCACTTGCGTCGCCCTTCGATGAGGATGGCGTATTTTTGATGTTTCCGCTAGACGAGACACAGGGGAAGGTACTCCCTTATTTAATCGACGGCAAAACCGTGCTGCTGCCAGGCAACGTTCGCGTGGATAGCGCTTGGCCCGCCGCCCCTCACTGTATGAATTTGTACCTCTGCCCAAAAGGCCCATTCATTCAGCTTTTTCACCTGGAGAGCCACTACTCGATTGCGGTTGAAATTGAATCGGGGCGAATTTGGCCGTTTCCGAATGAGTTAGGAGAACACGGCGACGAGTATCTTTCCGAGTTTCAATTTCTGATCGATACACTAGGCAAGGAGAAACTGGTCGATGTTGTTGCCCTAGAGCGCGAAGTCACGAGCGAAATGTCGGTGGGCACGCACGAATCGCCCATCTCTGTTGCACGCAGGAAAGCGCTCCCGGTAGAACCGCTCACCTCTCCGTTTGACGAAAATGGAGCGCTGATTCTCTTTCCTTTTGACGAAATGGCAGGTATCACAATCCCTTATTTGATTAACGAGGAAAGCGTGCAGCTGCCGCCGGACACAAAGATTGAGGGCGTATGGCCGTATACCGAACCCTGTCCGTTTATCACGCTCTGTCCAGATGGCGCCTACATCCAATTGTATAACTTGAACACCGAAACAAGTGTTAGATTAGAAATTGAGTCGGGCAGGGTGTGGCCGAATACTTGGACTACTCAGCTAGATGGTGATGAACAATTTGAAGAATTCCAATTTTTGCTTGACATTCTTGGCGAAGACAAGCTCGTCGATTATGGAGCCTTGGAATGTGAGTTTGCAAGTGGAAAGCCAACGCTTACTGCCTTGCTGGAATGCCCCGTGTCTGCCACAGCTCCATAAACTTTTACCATTTACCACCCCAACACTTCACCATCCCGATAAAATCGACCCGTCTCGACCTCCTCCGACGTTGCCGCCCAGACGATGCTGGCCGCGCCCTCCGAAATTGGGCGCGCGCCCATCTCTGCCATGCCGGGCGCGGTGGCCGTCAGCCCCGGCCCGGCCGCAATGACCCGAATGCCGTTATTTGCCAGTTCGGCGGCGAACTTGACGGTGAGCGCGATCAGCGCCGCTTTGGAGATGCCGTAGGTCGCCGCGCCGCCATTGTTGGCGCTGAGGCCAAAGTTGGGGTCGCTGTGCAGGCCCGCACCGCTGGCGACGTTGACGATGCGCGCGTGGTCGCTCTGGCGCAGCAGCGGCAGCAGCCCCTGGATCGTGCGCCACGCGCCGTAGAGATTGGTCTGCATCACGGTCAGGCTCGCATCTAAGTCTGCCGACGAGGGCATTTCCATCCAGTCGCTGTAGGCCGCCGCGTTGTTGACAAGCAGGTCCAGCCGCCCAAACTCTTCGTTCAAATCGTCCGCCAGCGTCCGCACGCTCTCGCCGTCCGTCACGTCCAGCGCTTTGGGCGTGACGTCGAGGCCCTCGTCCACCAGCTGCTTCGCTGCCGCCGCCGCTTTGTCTTGGCTGCGCGCCGTTAGAATCACCGTCATGCCCTTTTGCGCCAGCTGCCGCACAATCTCCAAGCCGATGTTTTTGCTTGCGCCCGTCACCAGCGCGATCGCTTGATTGGTTGCCATATTGTTTACTCCCTGGGTTAAGTTGCCGAATTGGATGGCGAGTGCGCTGCACGGCGTTCTTAATCACCACTATCCAACTAAGTCGCACGCCGTGCATTGCACTCCCGATCCAACCTGATCATACACCTGCCGTGACCCAGTTTGGTAACCCATCCGTTTGACAAAATGATCAGTTTCTACAATTCACGCACCAAACGACCAGTGGCATGATCGCGGCTCTTAGAGATTCATCTACAAAGAGATTGATCAACGAAGAGTGCGAAAAGCACGAAGGGAGAGGGCACGCATTCTTTCCTTCGTGCATCTTCGCGCCCTTCGTTGATCGACTTCTTGAGCTCACAAAATTGAGGGAGTAACCAGATCGCCTCGGAACTGACGGGGCGTCTGCCCAGCATGGCGTTTGAAGAAGCGGCTGAAGTGCGTTGGCTCGCTAAAGCCAAGGGCGTCCGAGATTTCGGCGATGGGGAGATCGGAATGTCGCAAAAATTGCTGGGCGGCCAGCAAAATGCGGCGGGCAATAATCTCGCTGGCCGTTCGGCCCAGCGCGCTCGACACGGCTCCGCTCAAGTGGTTGGGCGTGACGTGCAGTAGTTCGGCATAATCCTGCACGCTCTGCCGCGTCAGGTAGTGCTGCTCGACCATCTGCACAAAGCGCGCCGCCAGCGTCGGTCGCGCGGCGGCCTGCTGGGGCGACCAGTGCTGCTCGTAGACGCCCTTGCAGTCAAAGAGCAGCGTGAGCAGCAGGCTTCGCAACATGGGCGCGCGGTAGGGGTGCGGGGTGTCAAACGTTTGGAGGAGATGCGCAAAGCGGCTGCGCAGGCTGCTTGGCTGGGCGTCAACCAGCGGCAGCACGTTGACTTCGGTGGCGCGGAAAAAGGGGAAGTCGTCCAGCAGGGGCGTGGGGTGGTGGCTTAAAAATTCGGGCTGAAAGTAGAGCAAAAAGCCTTGCTGCGCCTCGCCGCGCACCCAAGACGAGACGTGGCCCGGCGACTGAAACGAAATTGTGCAGTCGAGCAAGTCTGGGCGAACGGCGTTTAGCTGGAGCATGGCATCGTCGGCGTGCTCCAGCAGCATGACGCAGTAAAAGCGCAGCGTGTAAGGCGGCATGGCGCGGCGCGTCGAGGGGTAAGTTTCTTCGAGCGTGTAGACGTGAAATCCGGGCAAATCCGTGCGCCCGGTGAAGCCCATCGCCTCGTGGGCGGCGTTGATGTCGTTAAAGTGGAGAATTTGACGGCGCTGCATAAGAATTGGCCGGGCTGACCACCCACTCAAGCGGCTTAAAAACCAAACGACGAGGGCCAACGAAAATTCCGTTGGCCCTCGTTTGCAGATTAACTTGTCTAACCTCCTCGTAAGCCGGCGACTGCGGCTTCACGCTTCTGGCGTCACTGCGTCACTACCGTGTATTTGCGTCTGCGCGCTCGGCCTCCGCGTGCTGTAGCTCGCGAATAACGTCATCGACGCGGCGCTTGTAGCGCAACATCTCGCGGCGGCACTCCACCTCCGCGCTTGATTCGGCCCGGAAGGTGCGCAATGTCTCTTCCAGCTCTTCGTCCACCTGAAGCTGGCTGCGGTTGACGTGGGAGCCACGCAGAAATTCGCGCATCTGCTCAGCCACGGTGGTATCGTAATGCGTCAAATCGTTGTGCAAGTCAACCAGGCGGTCACTCGCAATGGCCGGCATGGGGAGCGATCGCAACATCTCCCACGCTCGCGTCAATTTTCGACGGTGCATTGTATGTACTTGCGCTCCAATTCTATTATAATTAAGCGAGAACAGCGAGAGAATGCCAAACCGACGCATCCAGCTGCTCTGACGTTAAGGTTGGCGTCTGCTCCATGGAATTATAGCAGCCCGGCAACTCAAACTTGAAAAAGGAAGTGCACCTAATCAACCAACAAAGCGCCGCTGCCGTTCTCCTCAACCGTCCGCTTGCTATTCCAAAGTTTGTGTATTTGTCGCAGAGAGGAGACTCCCCACAAAAAGAGCACGTGCCAAATCTCAGACATTTAGCAAATGTCGCCTGTGACAATCGCTGTTTGACAGGGTAGCTCAAATGTTCTACAATGGCAACAGAATTTATAGGTACTACTTATAGCCTTTACTCAAACAGGAGCCATCATCCCATGTGTGCGGCAAAGCGACGGAAATCGAGCAAATCACCGGAGGCGGAAACTATGAGCAATAGCAACGTTGATAGTGGCAAGTTAAAAGCGTTGGAGACCACCCTCTCCAACCTGAACAAAAAGTTTGGCGATGGGGTGGTGATGAAGCTGGGGGAGGCGCGGGCGATGGAGGTGGAGTCGATTCCCACCGGCTCGCTCAGCTTGGACATCGCCCTCGGCGTAGGCGGCGTGCCCAGGGGGCGCATCGTCGAAATCTACGGCCCGGAGTCGAGCGGCAAGACCACGGTCTGCCAGCACATCATCGCCGAAGCGCAGAAGCAGGGCAGCTTGTGCGCCTTTGTGGACGTCGAGCACGCGCTCGACCCGGCCTACGCCCGCAAGATCGGCGTCGACGTCGACAACTTGTACATCAGCCAGCCGGACACGGGTGAGCAGGCGCTGGAGATCACCGAGGCGCTGGTGCGTTCGGGCGCCATGGACGTGGTGGTGGTGGACTCGGTGGCGGCTTTGGTGCCCAGGGCCGAGATCGAGGGCGAGATGGGCGACTCGCACATGGGCCTGCAGGCGCGGCTGATGAGCCAGGCGCTGCGCAAGCTGACGGGCGTGGTCAAGTCGAGCGGGACGTGCTTGATTTTTACCAACCAGCTGCGCCAGAAGATCGGCGTGATGTTTGGCAACCCGGAGACGACGTCGGGCGGCATGGCGCTCAAGTTCTACGCGTCGGTGCGCTTGGACATCCGGCGCATCCAAAGCATCAAGCAGGGGACGGAGGTGATTGGCAACCGCACCAAGGTCACCGTCAAGAAGAACAAGGTGGCGCCGCCCTTCAAGGTGGCCGAGTTTGACATCATGTACAACGAGGGCATCTCGACCGAGGGGGACCTGATTGACCTGGGCGTGGAGCACGACATCATCGACAAGCGCGGCTCCTTCTACAACTACGGGGACGAGCGGCTGGGGCAGGGGCGCGAGAACGCTAAGCAGTTCCTGGGCGAGAACCCGCGCTACGCCGCCGAAATCGATGCCAAGGTGCGCGACCTCTTTGGCCTACCCGTCAATTTCGAGCTGATCGAAAGCGCAGCCGACGCAGCGGACGAATCGAGTGAAGAGGAGGTCGCTGAGGATGCCGTGGCGAAGGCGGCGTAGTTTCTAATGAACAGGACGACGTACGGGCACGCCATGGCGTGCCCGTACGGTCGTCCTGTTTTTACTCCATTCTGTTGTAGCTGAGCGGTTTTCAATCGCTTGGCTACTTTTTTGCCCTCCATACCCCCCACCGTGCTATCATTCCCCTATGACAGCACCGACCAAACCCGCACCTTTCACCTTCGAGCTCCACGCCAGCGACGGCGAGGCGCGCCGCGGCACCTTCCACACGCCGCATGGACCCATCGCCACGCCCGTCTTTGCGCCGGTGGGTACGCTGGCCAACGTCAAAACGCTGGAGCCACGTGATTTGTACGAGGCGGGCTGCGACTTAATTCTGGCGAATACGTATCATCTCTACCTGCGCCCTGGCCACGAACTGATCCGCGACTTTGGCGGGCTGCACCACTTCATGGGCTGGGACAAGCCCATCCTCACCGACTCCGGCGGCTTCCAGGTCTTTAGCCTGGCCGAGCAGCGTCAGCTCGACGACGACGGCGTTACCTTTCGCAGCCACATCGACGGCAGCCAGCACCGTTTTACGCCGGAGCGCGTGATGGAGGTCGAGCAGGCCTTGGGGCCGGATATTGCCATGGTGCTCGACGAGTGCCCGGCGCCGCTGGACCGCGACTACAACATCACAGCGCTCGACCGCACGCACCGCTGGGCCGAGCGCTGTCGCGCGGCGCACACGCGGGCCGACCAGGCGCTCTTTGGCATTGTCCAGGGCGGCGTCTTCCCGGATTTGCGCGTGCGGAGCGCCGAGTTTTTGCGCGAGCTCGATTTTCCCGGCTATGCGGTGGGCGGGCTGGCAGTGGGTGAAACCAAAGAGCAAATGTACGAGACGCTGGACGTTACCTGCCCGGCCTTGCCGAGCGACAAGCCGCGCTACCTGATGGGCGTCGGTGCGCCGGAGGACATTGTGGAGGCTGTCTATCGCGGCATTGATTTTTTTGATTGCGTGCTGCCGACGCGCATCGCCCGCAACGGCGCGCTCTTCACGTCGGAGGGTCGGCTCAACTTGCGCAACGCCCAGTTCGCCGAGGACGCGCGCCCCGTGCAGGAAGACTGTGGCTGCTACACCTGCCGCACCTTCTCGCGTGCCTACCTGCGCCACCTTTACAAAGCCAACGAAATCACCGCGCTGCGGCTGGGCACCATCCACAACGTCTGCTTTATGCAGCAGCTTATGCGCGACGTGCGCGCGGCCATCGAGGCCGGAACATTTGACGCATTCCGCGAGGGATTTTTGTCTCGCTACACGATTAGCAATCAGAAGGTGCGCCACCAGCAGCGGGCGCACTACGCCGCGGCGAAGGCGGCGTAGAGTTTGTCAACAATGGCGTGCCCGCACCACCGCGGCTTGCTGGATTACCAACCATGATTCGACGCGACTACATCCTCCGCATTATCGAAGAATTTGTTGGCGTGATTCACCGCGTCTTCAACCTCACCAGCAGAGGGCAGTACGATGCGGCTCACGCCGAAATTGAGCGCTCGCTGCACGAACTGATCCACTTTGATTCCGATGCCGCGCTGCGAGCGACCGAGCAAGAGCTTGTGGCGCGGATGCAGCTTCTCTCCGTGGATGAGGATTGGCGCGCGCGCTGCTTGGTTGTCGCAACGCTGCTGGCAGTGGAGGGCGATATTCGCCGCCATGGGCGAGATGTCGACGCGGCCTACCCGTTCCACCTGCGTGCGCTGCACCTGGCGCTTCTCGGTCGCAGCCCCGATACACACAAGGCCGAGCAAGAGGACGAGCGCAGCGTTCAGCCCGATTGGCCCGATGATCTGCTAAGCGTCGAATACGCATTGAGCAAGCTGGACGATTATGTGCTGCCGCTGGAAACGCAGCTTGCCCTGCTCGCTCACTATCAAGCGGCGGGTGATTACGCTGAAGCGGAAAATCTGCTCTTTACGTGGCTGGACGAGCAGCCGGGTAATGCGGCGCTGCTGCACCGGGGCATCGCCTTTTATCAGTCGTTGCTCGAACAATCCGACAGCGATCTCGCCATGCGAGGACTGCCGCGGGCCGAAGTTCAGGAAGGGTTGGTAGATTTACAAGCGCGGGCCGCTTGACCAACGCAGCGCATTATCTACAGGTAGTTAACCAACAAAGAAGCTGAGGTTTTCAACCTTCGGCCTCTGCCGACGAAAGGCGTTTTCTTGTTCGAGATTTTCAAAGCCATCGTGCTCGGCTTCGTGCAGGGCGCAACGGAGTTTATCCCGGTTAGCAGCAGCGGCCACCTGGTGCTCGTGCCCTGGCTGCTGGGCTGGACGCCTAGTTCGCTGCTCTTTGATACGGTGCTGCACTGGGGCACGCTGCTCGCCATTCTGATCGTTTTTTGGAGCGACTTCTGGGGCATGGCCGTGGCCGCGCTGCAAAGCCTGGCCCGTCGCTCGCTGGCCGATCCGCGCGCGCGGCTGGCCTGGGCCATCGTGCTCGGCAGCGTGCCCGCAGCGATTGGTGGCCTCTTCTTCGAGGACTTTCTCGAAGGGCTCTTTGCCAGCCCGCGCGCCGCCGGCTTCTTTCTGCTGGTGACGGCGGCTTTGCTGGCCGGCAGCGAATGGTTGACGGCCCGCCAGCGCGGGCGGCAAGTAAAAGGTGGTGCAGTTTTCTATCTTCAGCGGGAGGGGCTGGATCGGCTGACCTTTGCCGACGCAGGCGTGATCGGCTTGGCGCAGGCGCTGGCGCTGGCGCCGGGCGTGAGCCGCAGCGGCAGCACGATTGCCGCCGGGCTGGTGCGCGGGCTGCGGCGCGACGATGCGGCGCGCTTTAGCTTTCTGCTTGGCACGCCCGCCTTCTTTGGCGCGGGGCTGCTCCAATTAACGGAGGCACTCAGCATCAACGCCAGCGAAGTCGTTGCGCAAACGCCCGCACTGGTCGTCGGCTTTCTGGTGAGCGCTATCACGGGCTTTGCCGCTATTCGCTTTTTGCTGCGCTACCTGCGCAACCACAATCTTTATATCTTTGCGGCGTATTGCCTCGTCGCGGGCCTGCTTGCCGTTGGGCTGACGTTGATTCCGTAGCGTCGTGCAATTTTGACCGTAGTGGCTGGGCGCGCCCAGCCACTACGGTCGAACGCCACATCGAAACCGCTTGACGTTTGCCGTCTGTTCCTCCAATGCTCCCATGAGTTTACGTCATCGCTTAATTTTGCTATGTCTTGCCAGCCTCTGCCTGCTTACCCTAACCAGTTGTGAGCAGACAACCGTGGCCCCGCGCGAAACGATTACTCTCTCCATCGCCGGGTCGACGGCGATGCAGCCCGTGCTGCTCGAACTGACGGATGCCTTCACGCGCCAGCAGCCGCACGTGGTCTTTAGCCTGCGGGGCGGCGGCAGCGAATTGGGCGAGGCGCTGATTCGCGACGGCCAGGTCGATCTGGCGGCGAGCACGCTGCTGCCCGGCGAGACGGACGACAACGCGCGGCGCACGCCGATCGGGCTGGACGGCGTGGCGATCATCGTCAATGCGCGGCGCGACGTGGAGACGTTGACGGTTGAGCAGGTGCGGAATATATTTACGGGCGACGTGCTCGACTGGTCCACCGTCGAAAGTGAAGCGGCGGCAGAAGTGGACCCCACAGAAAATTCCGAGCCGGGCACACCGGGCACGGAGGAAGCCGCGCCGCCCCAAGGCGACGACGACATTCTGCTGGTGAGCCGCGAGGACGGCAGCGGCTCGCGCAGCGTGTTTGAGGAGCGCATCCTGCGGGGCGCGCCGGTTTCGCTAACGGCGGTTGTCATGCCGACGAGCGCAGACGTGGTCGAGTATGTGGCGAGCCAGCCCAACGCCATCGGCTATGTGTCGCCCGCCCATCTCCAACGCCCGACCGCCGGCGCGGATGCCGATGCCGCCACCGTTGTCGCCGGTGATGCGGAAGCACAGCCCAGCGAGCACGTGCGCCTGGTCGCCCTCGATGGGCTGCTGCCCGCCGATAGCACCCTGCGCGACCAGAGCTACCCGCTCACGCAGCCGCTCTACCTGCTCACGCGCGGCGAGCCCACGGAGACGGTGCGCCAATTTGTGGACTTTGTGCTCAGCCCCAGGGGGCAGGCCATTGTGGGCCGCTACCACACGCGGCTGCGTTGATTGTCTTATTGTTTGTTCTCCGAGAAATTTGTAAAAACGAAAAGAATGTGCTATACTTTATTTACGGTAAAGATGGTTTTATTAGATGTTCACGGTGTATACAGACGGTGGAAGTGGGGAGAGCCCCACTTTTCTTGTTGTATAGAGACTTTTTGCTGTCGGCGAGCTGCTGTGGCGAGATGGATAAGTTTGATTGAGGATAAATTATGTCGAAGGCGTTGATTGCCGGGATCAATCAGGTGGCAACGGATAAAGGGCTGGATCGCGAAGTTATTTTTGAGGCGATCGAGGCGGCGCTGGTCTCCGCCTACAAGCGCAACTTTGGGTCAATTGCCAACATCAGCGCGGAGGTGGACCGCGGTTCGGGCGAGATGAAGCTCTTTGCCGAGCGCGAAGTGGTGGATGACGTGATGAACCCGCGCACGGAAATTGAGCACGAAGAGGCGCTCAAGCTCGAGCCAGACGTCCAGATGGGGGACGTGATCAGCGTGCAGAGCGCGCCGGAAAGTTTTGGACGCATCGCGGCGCAGACGGCCAAGCAGGTCATCCTCCAGCGCATTCGCGAGGCCGAGCGGGACACCGTTTACGAGAACTTTGCCCACCGGCTGGGCGAAATCCTCACGGCGCAGGTGCGCAACGTGGACGAGCTATCCGGCGCGGTGACGGTGCTGCTGGACGACAAGACCGAGTGCCTGATGATGCGCGAAGACCGCATTCCCAACGAGCGGCTGCGGCGCGGCGACTACATCAAGGTTTACGTGGCGGACGTCAAAAAGAGCACGCGCGGGCCGGTGATCAAAATCAGCCGCACGCACCGCAACCTGCTGCGGCGGCTGATGGAGCAGGAGATTCCCGAAGTCAAGGACGGCACGGTCGAGATCAAGGCCGTGGCGCGCGAGCCGGGGGCGCGCAGCAAAGCCGCCGTGGTGGCGACGCGACCCGGCGTGGACCCGGTCGGCAGCTGCGTGGGGCCGCGCGGCATGCGCATCCAGAACATTGTCAACGAGCTGGTTGGCGAAAAGATTGACGTGGTCGAGTGGAGCACGAATCTTTACCAGTATATTGCCAACGCCCTCAGCCCGGCCAAGGTGGAGAGCGTGCTGCTGGACGAGAACAACTCGATCAAGACGGCGACGGTGATCGTGCCGGACAGACAGCTTAGCCTGGCAATTGGCAAGGCGGGGCAGAACGCCCGCCTCGCCGCCAAGCTAACGGGCTGGCGCATCGATATCAAGAGCGAGAGCGAAGCGATTGCCGAGGGGCTGGACGCCAAGATTGCCGAGCAGGCCGAGCGCATGGCAACTTCGCACGACGATCTGCTCAGCATGGCCGAACGCCTGCTGCAGCAGGAGAGCAGTTCCACCATGGACGATGCGCTGACGCGCGCCGCCGAGGCCATCCAGGAGATGCCGTCCACGCTGACGCCGGAATCGATGGAGATGTTTGGGGGCGAGCTGCCGCCGCTGGGTGCACCGCCCGCGGATGCACGGCAATCGCGGGGGGGCGAGCTGCCCGACCTGTCCGAGTTCCTCGTGCCGGAGGAGGAAAAGCCAGCGCCCGTTGAGTGGCCGTCGCTGGACGAGATCGACGAGATGCCGGCCATGATCGAGGAGGATTTCGAGGAGTTTGCCGAGCCGGAGCCCGAGGACGAACTTGAAGGCATGCAGCTCGTCAACGATCTGCCGGAGATCATCACCGCCGATATGCTGCGGTCGCGCACGAAGGATCGCGGCAGGTCTGTTACGCCGAAAAAGGACTTTGACGACATCGAAGTGCCGGCGGAGCTGTTGGCCGGGCTCAACGCAGAGGAGTTGAGCGATTATCAGGGCGAGCAGCAGGACGAGCAGGACGACGAGGAAGAAGAGACGCTCAGCCGCAAGGAGCGCAAGAAGGCCAAGGGCAAGCGCAACAAATCGCGTTAGCCCGCCAAGCGAGGCGCGCTGGTGAAGCAAACAAAGCAGGAGACAAAGCGCGAGCAGCCACTCAAGCGCAAGCACGTGCCGCAGCGCACGTGCATCGCCTGCCGCGAGGTGGCGGGCAAGCGTGGCTTGGTGCGCCTCGTGCGCACGCCCGAAGGCGTCGCGATTGACGCCACGGGCAAGCGGGCCGGTCGCGGGGCTTACCTACACGAGCAGCGCGCCTGCTGGGCCCGTGCGCTGGAAGGCAACCTGATCGCCCGCGCGCTGCGCACAAAGATCGATGCCGAAACGCGACAGCAGCTTCAAGCCTTTTACGAAGCGCTGCCGGCAGATGGGCCCAATCGTTAGCTCTTATTTTTACGTAATTCTTATTCTCAGTTCTTATTCTTAAAGGAAAAGCGAGATGACGCATCTCATACAGACCGACGTGTACAGCCCCTTGTAGATCATGAACATCTACACAGCGACTAACGGAAATTGTGCAGCGGCCCGGACGGCGGCGGCGGCGGAAGCGGCAGGAGACGTGCTCATGTAGCATTCTTTTCTCCCACCACCTTCTTCTTCCTGCCCCACTTACCCCTCTCCCGCGGCACAATTTCCCACACGGCTTTTCCCTATTATTCACACTGATCGACAACGCTCGGCCTCTGTCGGTGCGGCTCTTTGCGCGCATCGAGAGGAGCGGCAATGTATTGCAAAATTGCAAGGTACTTTATACTGATTCATATCTACTCATTCACGGGCGGGACGGGCAGCTCCGCTTGAGCACAGGAGATTTTATGGCAACAAAAACGAAAACAAAAAGCACGCAAACGGCAACAAACGGCAGCAGCCTCAACGGTAGCGGCTCCAACGGCCAAGCCCATACCAACGGACACGGTGGCCTACCGGATTCCGTCGTGGTGGAAGATTTCATCACGGTGCGCGATCTGGCCAAAAAGATGCAGCGCAGCCCCATTGATCTGATCAAGGTGCTGATGCAGTTTGGCATCATGGCGCCCATCACCCACAACATCGACCACGAGACGGCCGTCATCATCGGCGAAGAGCTGGACGTGCTGGTAGAGTGGCCGGAGGAGGAGATCGAGGAAGAAGAGCTGGAATCACCGGCGGAGGAGCAGGCGCGCATTGGTCAGCAGGGGCGCATCAGCGAAGCGCTGGAGCGCGAGCAGGAGAGGAATCTCGTTGCGCGTTCCCCAGTTGTGGCCGTGTTGGGCCACGTGGACCACGGCAAAACGTCGCTGCTCGACTACATTCGCAAGGAGAGCGTGGCCGAAGGCGAAGCGGGCGGCATCACGCAGCGCACGGGCGCTTACCAGGCCGAGTACGACGGGCGCAAGATCACCTTCTTGGATACGCCCGGCCACGAGGCGTTTACCAACATGCGCGCACGCGGCGCCCAGGTGACGGACATTGTGGTGCTGGTGGTGGCGGCGGACGACGGCCTCATGCCGCAGACGCGTGAAGCCATCAACCACGCCCGGGCCGCAGGCGTGCAGCTGGTGGTGGCGCTCAACAAAATCGATAAGGCCAACGCCAACCAGGGCCGGGTGCTCGATCAGCTCTCGCAGGAGGGGTTGATTCCCGAAACGTACGGCGGCGAAACCATCGTCGTGCCCGTGAGCGCCATGACCGGCGAGGGCATCGATGAGCTGCTGGAGAATCTGCTCGTGGTGGCCGAGCTGGAGGAGTATAAGGCCAACCCCAAGGGGCGGGTCATCGGCACGGTGATTGAATCCGAGCTGGACAAACAGCGCGGCGTTACGGCGACGCTGCTCGTGCAGAACGGGACGCTCAAGCGCGGCGATTCGATCTACGTCGACAAGACCTGGGGCCGCATCAAGGCCATGTTTGACTACGAAGGCAACCAAGTCAAACAGGCGGGGCCGAGCGAACCCGTGGTGGTGCTGGGGCTGCACGACGTGCCGCCCGCGGGCAGCATCTTTGAGCGCGCCAGCAAAAGCCGCGAAGCACAGCGCATTGCCGAAGAGCGTCAACTGGAGGCCGAAGAGGCTCGCTCCACCACCACACCGGGCCAGATGACGCTGGAGGATCTCTTCTCGCGCTTTGAGGGCGGCGAAACCAAAACGCTCAACCTCATCGTGCGCTCGGACATGCAGGGCACGCTGGAGCCGGTGGTCGCCAGCCTCAACGATTTGAGCAACGACGAAATCACCGTCCACATTCTGCAGAGCGCCGTGGGCAACATCAACGAATCGGACGTGATGCTGGCCGAGGCGAGCGACGCCGTCATTATTGGCTTTAGCGTGGACGTGGACAAATCCGCCCAGGCGCGGGCCGAGAATTCCGGCGTGGAGATTCGGCTCTACAACATCATCTACAAGCTGCTGGAAGAGGTCGAGGCCGCGATGGTCGGTATGCTGGACCCGATCTACGAGGATGTAACCATCGGCCACGCGCGCGTGCTGCAGCTGTTTACGGTGCGCAAGTCGACCATTGCCGGCTGTCAAGTGACGGACGGCCTGGTCAAGCGCGGCGTGGGGGCGCGCGTGCTGCGCAACGGCGAGGTAATCGTGCCCGAATCGCGCATCACGACGCTGCGTCGCTTTACCGAAGATGTCAACGAGGTGCGCACCGGCTTCGAGTGCGGCATCAACATCTCGGAGGGCGATGGTCAGCTGCAGGAGGACGATGTGATTGAGATTTACGAATCTCAGCGCATCCGCTAGATTCACGTAATTCGGGCTGTCGAGGCGCGTCATGGTGCAAATTATGGCGTGCTTCGGCGGCTCTTTTTCTTTGAAGATTTATCATGGCCACCATTCGACAAGAACGCGTTGCCAACATGCTCTACGAAGAGTTGAGCATCATGATCGGCAACGAGCTGGAAAATCCCCGACTCAGCCTCATCACCGTTACCAACGTCAACATTAGCCGCGATTTGCGCAACGCCAAGATCTACGTTCACCACCAGAACGAGGAAGTCTCGCCCGAGCAGGTGCTCAGCGGCCTGCGGCGTGCCGAGCCCTTTTTGCGCAGCCAGCTGGCCGTGCGCACGGCCCTGCGCGCCGTGCCGGAGCTGCTCTTCTACTACGACGATTCGCCCGAACGCGCCGCCCGCGTCGAAGAGCTGCTGAGCCAGATCGCCGCCGAGCGCGAAGGCGCTGATGACGTCGACACCTCGTTCCCATAACATAGCTTCGCGCGACGAAAATTTAACGCGGAGGCGCGGAGGCCCAAAGAGAAGTTTGTTCACCAACAGCTCTTTGTGTCTTTGCCCCTCCGCGTTTACTTTGCTCAATTTCTCCGAGTTTACCGCAACGTTTGGATCCTCCGTCTATGCCCAATTCTTCCTTTTCCTCGACGCCGCCCACCGCGCTGATTGACGCACTGCGCGCGGCGCAAAATTTCCTCTGCATCAGCCACGTCGGCCCGGATGGCGACGCGGTGGGCAGCCTGACCGGCATGGGCCATATTCTGCGCGCGCTGGGCAAATCGGCGACGCTGGCGCTGCAGGACGCCGTGCCGGACAACGTCGACTTTTTACCGGGCGTGGACAACATTGTGGGCGGAGATCAGGTTGCCGACCGCTACGATGCCATCATCTGCCTCGACGCCTCTTCCAAGGATCGCATGGGAAGCGTTTACTGCGAGGCCAAGCACGGCAACCTACCGCTGCTCGTTATCGACCACCACGTGACGAATACCGAGTTTGGTTCGGTCAACTGGGTCGCGCCGGAGTGTGTGGCGACCTGCCAGATGCTCGTCTACCTGGCCGAGATGCTCGACGTGCCGCTGGCGGGCGCGCTGGCGGAATGTCTGCTCGCCGGCCTCGTCACTGACACGATGGGCTTTCGCACGAGCAACACCACGGCGGAGGTGCTCGATGTCGCCACGCGTTTGATGCGCGGCGGGGCCAATTTGGCGCGCACGACCGAGCTGGCGTTGAGCAGCAACCCCTACCGCAAAATCGCGCTGTGGGGCCGCGTGTTGGGCAACGTGCAGCTGGCGGAGCGCGTCATCTGGTGTACCGTGCGCCAGGCTGACCTCGACGCGACGCAGAGCAGCAAAGAGGACGTTCAGCTGGCCAGCTTTCTCGCCAGCGCCAACGAGGCCGACATCGGCGCGACGATGGTCGAGAAAGTAGACGAATCGGGCCAGGCGGCGGTAGAATGCAGCTTCCGCGCCAAGCCCGGCTTTGACGTAAGCGGCGTCGCGCTGGCCTTTGGCGGCGGCGGCCACCCGCCCGCCGCGGGCTGTACGGTGATGGGCGAGCTGGAGACGGTGACCCGTCGCGTGGTCGAGGCGCTGCAAGCGGCTCGTCGCGAGCAGGCGGAGTAGCTTAGGGCGAGACATACCCGTTTTAGCTTATGAAAGCGAGTACAAGTTTATATTTACTACCTGTTCTGTTTGTATGGATATTTCTTGTTCAACTACTGATTGGGTGTCAGACTTCACACCCCGGTCCGCCAAAAGATTTCCAGTTAAACTTGCTGGACGGGGTCTGGGAGGCCCGTTACTCTGCAGAAGAAGTTGACCAGTTAGTTATTCGCTCGGACGGAACGTATAAACAGGTATTTCGGCGCGGGCAAAGATTAATAGAGTCTGAATGGCACTATTGGGAACTTGAACATTTGGACAGCGGCAACACCCGGATTATCCTCCATCAAGGAAGATTCAACGCTTCGCAAGCACCGTTACCGCTCAATCTAGAGTTTTACGATCCGTTTGAAGAGGAATTTGTCCGAATGAGATGGAGATTAGTGCTTCAAGTTCGCACAGACTCGTCGGGCAATTTGATATTACATCATCTGTTTACTGATCCAGACAACGGGTTTTTGGTCTTCGGCAGTCAAAGAAGGTACTTCCAAAAAGTAGAGTAATTTTTGAGCTTCTCCATTTTGCTTCTAAACTTCATAGACAATACTTAACCGATAATCTCCATGCCCAAACGACAAAATCACTTCAACGGTTTGCTCATCGTCGACAAGCCCGGCCGCTTCGACGACGAGCGCAACGGGCGCGGCGATTTCCTGACGAGCCACGATGTCGTGCAGCGGGCGCGGCGCTGGAGCGGGCAGCGGCGCATCGGCCACACGGGCACGCTCGATCCGATGGCGAGCGGCGTGCTCGTCCTTTGCCTCGGCCAGGCAACGCGGCTCGTCGAGTATTACCAGGGCCACGACAAAACGTACCGAGCCGAAGTTGTGCTCGGCCGCGCCACGGACAGCTACGACGCGATGGGCGAAACCGTCGCCGAGAGCGCCGTGCCCCCGCTGGACGCCGCGCAAATCGAGCGGGCCCTCGACCCATTTCGCGGCCCCATCCAGCAAATCCCCCCTATTTTCTCCGCCATCAAGCGCGGCGGCGAAAGCGTGCACCGCAAGGCCCGCCGCGGCGAGGCGGTCCAGCTGACGCCGCGCCCGGTAACCGTTCACGAATTGACGCTGCTCGAATTTTTGCCACAGCCCCAACCGCGAGTACACTTGCGCATTGTCTGCTCTGCCGGCACCTATATCCGCAGCCTCGCCCACGACCTGGGCCAGGCGCTCGGCACGCACGCTTTTTTGGACGCCCTGCGCCGCGAGCAGGCCGGTGCGTTTGGCCTAAATGACGCCCATCGCCTGGCGACCATCGAGCAGGCAGCGGCGGACGAGCGCCTGGGTGACCTGCTGCTGCCGCCGGGTCGCGGCTTGGGATTGCCCACGCTGCGGCTGGGCGACGAAGCCGCGCTCCACCTGGGCCAGGGAAAGCGCGTGACGCCGGCGGAGCCGCCCAGCGGGGGCGTGCTTGACCCAGACAATCCGCTGGCGCAGGCCGTGGGTGACGGCGGCGAATTTTTGGGCGTGGCGCGCTATCTGGGCGACGACACGTGGAAAGCCGAGAAGTGGTTTAGCCAGTAGCGCTGGTCGTAGGGGCACGCCATGGCGTGCCCCTACGACCAGCGTGAAACAGCAGTCCATCAACATGCAGATTCTCACCGACATTCGCCAGCCCCAGCCCGGCGACACCTTCCAGCATGACGGCCCGCTGCACCTCACCATCGGCAACTTTGACGGCGTGCACCGCGGCCACCAGGCGCTGCTCGCCCGGCTTGTCGCCAGCACCCAAGCAATGCCCAATGCCCGCAGCGCCCTCCTCACCTTCGACCCGCACCCGCTCGCCGTGCTCCGCCCCGATCTCCCGCTCCAGCTTCTCACTACGCCCCAAGAACGGCTCGATCTCGCCGCATCACTTGGCGTCGACGTCGGTATTCGGCAGACGTTTACGCCTGAGGTGGCGGCCTTGAGCGCGCGTGACTTTGTTGCGCTGCTGGTGAAGAAGGTGGGGCTGGCCCATCTTGTGGTGGGGCCGGATTTTGCGCTGGGTCGCGGGCGTGGGGGGACGCTGGCGGTGCTGCAGGAGTTGGGCGCAGAACTCGGCTACGCGGTCGAGGTGATGGAGGCGATCGATTGGTCCGGCGTGCCGGCGCGCAGCAGCGAAATCCGGCAGCGCCTGCGCGAGGGCGAAGTCGAGCGGGCGGCGGGGCTGCTGGGGCGGTTATACAGCGTCTGTGGCCCCGTTCAGCACGGCGACGAGCGCGGGCGCACCATTGGCGTGCCCACGGCCAACGTCCACGCGCCGCCGCCCAAGCTGCTGCCCGCCAACGGCGTCTACGCCACGTGGGCACAGGTCGTGGACGGGCACGGCGAGCCGCTTGGGTCGCGTTACGCCAGCGTCACCAACGTGGGCGTGCGCCCGACGGTTAACGGTCGAGAGCAGCGCGTCGAAGCGCACCTGCTAGATTTCCCCACTGCGGGCGAATCGACTGACTTGTATGGCAAAACGCTTTGCGTCGACTTTGTCCAACGTTTGCGAAATGAGCAGCGCTTTGATAGTCTAGAGGCGCTCAAGATACAGATTGGTCGAGATATTGAGCGGGCGCGCACCGTCTTTGAAGCCACGCCAGCGTGACGGCTGGTCGGACGTGACCGTTGCGGCCCCAAGAAAATCGAATGTGACCGTCACGGCCCCAAGAAACGCTACCTGCCCCTTCACGCCTGGGCCGTGATTGTCACGTTCCGCTACCAATTGAGGAAGCCACCGATAAGTGGTAATCATGGCCCGCCCTCTAATCGAGTTGCTTTTCTTATCGAAAGTAAAATCACGTCGAGAACAAGAGTTTGAGGAGCTAGTGACAGTCACTGTCCAAACAAATTGGGGGAAGCTGTCCGGCTGTGGACAGTGACAGTCACTAGACGATCTCTTTTTGCTTTGCACGCGTTTTAGGGCCGTGACGGTCACTTCCGTTCGCTGTACGCACAGTTTGTTCTCATTTTCAAAAGGCAATTATGTTCCCATTTTTCTCCACCGACGTCCGTGCGCGAGCCGCATCGCGCGCCATTCGCACCGGCACAACCCTGGCCGTGCTGTTGACCGCCTCGCTGCTGCTGGCAAGCTGCAACTTCGTGCGCCCGCCGGTGTCGACCGAGCCGCCGCTGCCCCTGCGCAACCCCAACATCATCGGTGCGCTGGGCGGCAGCACGAGCGGCGAAGTCGCGCTGCTGGGCGGGCTGGACGAGGCGATGGGCTGTCTGGCCGAGGGGCGCACGGTCTACGGGCTGGTGATGCGCAACACCAACATCCGCACCGAGCCGGAAGTCAACGGCTGCCGCGTGGGGCGCGTGCCGCGGGGGACGCTGGTGCGCATCGATTCGGCCCACGAGCCGGGCGAGATCAGGGCGCTGATCAATGGAGAGGTGAACGAACTGGATCGCTGGCTCTCGCCCGAAGACGTGATTATTCGGACCGCCAATCTCTCACCCAGCCGGCAGGCCCAAGCGGAAGCATCGACCCCCGGCTACGAGGAGGACGTGCAGCCGATTTTTCAGCGCTCGTGCGGTTCGTGCCACAACGGAATCGCGCGCATTCAGGGGCTAAACGTCATTGAGTTTGACGAACTGATGGCGGGCAGCGAGGACGGCGCGGTGGTTGTGCCGGGCGACGCCGAGGCCTCGAAGCTGTGGACACAGATCGAATCGGGCGTGATGCCGCCGACCGGCGCGCTGCCGGACGACGAGCAGACGCTGATCCGCGAGTGGATCGAAGCCGGTGCGCCGCAGTACCGCCCCGAAGCGCCCGCCGCCGCAGCCAACGGCGTCACCCAGAGCCAGGAGGCACAAGGCCAGGCGGAAAGAACGGGCAGCTTGAGCGACCTGTGGCTGCACGTGGAGCCGGAGGACGTGGACGAAGTGCCGCCCGTCTGCGAAGTGAGCCTGGATGAGGGGCTGACCTTTTTGAGCGCGTCGCTCTTTCAGCCGATCAGCTGCGGCGTTGCGCCCGGCGACGAGCAGCTGGCGCAGATTCAGGCGTCGTATGGTCTTGTCGCCAACCAGCTGACGCCGGGCGAGCCGACGGTGCGCGAGGCCACCCCGCTGGACGAGGAGACCGACGTCGATGTGGAGGGTGAGACGGTCGAGGCCGACGAAGAGGCCGCCGCTGAAGTCGTCGAGGCGGCGGCCGCGCCGGTGGCTAGCGGTGGCAATGTGTCGGTGGCGGCGCTGGGGCTGCCCGCGCCGTCGGACAGCGACGGCTGGGTGCAGCCGAGGGGCGGCTTCTGCATCGACCAGCGACGACCACAAAACGAGCGCAGCATCACCGCCATGGCCTTTGCGCCGGACGGTCGCCTCTTTCTCGCGCTGGACAGCTCGCCCACTGGTGAAATCGACAGCAACGTGCTCTACGATGCCTATCATCCCAGCCGCTCGATTGTCGTCTACAACAGCGCGGCGGACAGCGGCTGGGAGACGATTCTGGACGAATCGAGCCGCATCACTGGACTAGATTGGGAGAACGGCTCGCTCTTCGTCAGCCGGGCGGGCGAGGTGGGGCGCATTCCGGACGGCGGCGGCTATGAGCGGCTGGCGGCGGGCTTTGCCGTGCAGGGGCAGCTTTTCCACGCCAACAACGGCATCGAAGTCAGCGGCGGCTGGGTCTACGTCTCGGCGGGCGGCGTGCGCGACGGCTTCTCCGACGGCGTGATCGACCCGATGCCGGAGGCGGCAGCGTTGAGCGTGGTCACGGGGGGCAACGGCTACGCCTCGCGGCTGGTGCGCGCGCCGGTGGATCGGCTGCTGAGCGAAAAATCCATCGGCGCGTTCCAGACGGCGGCGAGGGGCTTTCGCAACCCCTACGGCATTGCCGCCGACCCGGCGGGCCGCATCTGGGTAACGGACAACGGCGCGACCAACGTGCCCGAAGGCACGAGCGCCGGCGACGAAGTCAACGTGGTCGACGTCAACAGCGTCGCGGCCACGGGTGACGAATCGGGGACGCCCTTCTACGGCTTCCCGCTCACGCTCAACGGAATGCGGCCCGATTGGTATTCGTACCCGGTGGTCGATCTCGAAAACACCGCTGCGCCCACGGGCATCACCTGGGCCTTTGGAACGGTCTTTTTTGGGCAGTATGGCCGCAACCCCGGTTTGTATCGCTTGGGCCAGGCGGGCAACCGAACCGTGGCCGAACGCGTCATGCTCATCTGGCCGCTGCTCGCCGTGGAGACGGCCCCGGACGGCGCGCTCTGGCTCGGATCGGGGACGGGGGGGCTGTATCGGGTGACGCCGGGGTGTGGGTAACGCGAAGCGCTGCTTCGCCGTACATCTCATGCGCTTCCTCTTCACCTCCGCGCCGCTGCCGGGCCACCTCGACTGGGGTGGCTTTTTGCAGACGGCGTCGGCACTGCGGCGGCGCGATCACGCGGTGCTTTGGGCCACCGGTGACGCCGTGGCTGGGCAGGTTGGGGCAGCGGGGGTGGACTTTCACGCGCTCGACGAAACGGGCTGGCGCTGGCCCCCGCCGCCGCCGCTTCCCCCCGATCCGCAGGTCAACTCCGAAACGCTTCAGCGACAGCGCGCCGTCCGCGCCCTGGATCAGTGGCTGGAGGTTGATCGCGTACGTGCGGCGACCCGCGCGTTGGTGGAGGCGGCGAGTGATTTCCAGCCGGAACTGATCGTCAGCGAATTTTTTATCAGCGCCGCGGGGCTAACCGCGGAGCTGGTCGACGTGCCGCTGGCGGTGGTCGGCTGGCCCGCGCTGGAGCCGGTGGCGCGACCGCATAATCAGGCCGTCGCCGAAATCGCCCGTGCTCGGCTACGCGAATTACTGGGGGAGTTTGGCCTCGCGGGGCTTAACTTTAGCGGTCTGCCGCGAGAGGGCGTTTCAGACAACGCGCTGGGTCCACCTGCGCTGCTGTCGCCCTACCGCCATCTTACTTTTTGGAGCGAACGCTGGTACGGCGACATGCCCGTCCTGCCACAAACCGCACACGTGGGGGGAATGGCCGCGAGCAAGCAGGTCAACCCGCCGCTGCCGGGACGCAACAAGGAAGAGGATGGGCCGTGGGTGCTGGTGACGCTGGGCACGAGCTTTGCCGACGACCCCAACTTTTTTATTGCCGCCTCGCGGGCCGTGCGCCGCGTCGGTGGGGTGACGCTGGCCGTGCTGGGCGGCGTGGACTCGGCGGCGCGCGAGCCGCTGGTGGCGCGGCTGCGGACGGAGACGCGGGGCGCGCTCGCTGTGCTCGACCACGCCGACTTTGACACGCTTCTGCCCCACGTCGACGCCGCCATTCACCACGGCGGCGCGGGTACGACCCACGCGCTCGTCGTCCACGGCGTGCCGCAGATTGTCGTGCCCCACGCCGCCGATCAGTTTGGTCAAGCGCAGGGCGTGGCCCGCTGCGGCGTCGGCTTTGCCCTGCGCGCGCAGGAGACGACGCCCGATAAGCTCGCTCGGCTGCTCTTCAGGCTGCTGCCGGATCTGTCGGCGCAACGGGCGCACGCGCACGGTTTGCGGGATGAGTTTGCCAAGCTGGGTGGCGTTCCGCGCGCGGCGGATTTGTTGGAAAGCGTTTGCTCGTCGCAACGCTCTGCGTTGTGATGCCTCCTCGACGCTCCGCGTCGCCGCTTTGTCGATGAGGAGTGAACTGCGTACGGGCACGCCATGGCGTGCCCGTACGTAGTCCCCAAACTTTTGCAGAGCTAAAGTCACTGGCGAGCGTCGCGCCGGGACGAGCAAGTATCAACAGGGAGAACTCATGCAGGCACTGGTTGAACGGATTCGGCAAGAGGGGAAAAACCTGGGGCGGGGCATTCTCAAGGTGGATGGCTTTATCAACCACCAGCTTGACCCGGCGCTGACTCTGGAGATGGGGCATGAGTTTGTGAAGCGCTTTGCGGCAGCTGGCGTCACCGGCATCACCAAAGTCGTGACGGCGGAGGTGAGCGGGATTGGCCCCGCGTTGACGACGGCGCTGGCGCTGGAGGTGCCGATGATTTACGCGCGCAAGAAGCGCCCCGTCACCATGGCGACGACGGCAAGCGGCGCGGTGCTGCACGCCCAAGCGCCCAGCCACACCAAGGGCGGCGTGGTCGACCTGCTCGTTTCGCCCGAATATCTGCTGGCGAACGACCGCGTGCTGCTGATCGACGATTTTCTCGCCAGCGGGCAGACGATTCTGGCGTTGGCCGAACTGATCGGGGCCAGCGGGGCCACGCTCTGCGGCATCGGCTGCGTGATCGAGAAGGAGTTTGAGCAGGGACGCGAACTGCTTGCGCCCCTGGACGTGCCGGTGGCGACGCTGGCCGTGATCGAGCGAATGGAGGGGGAGAAGATTGTGGTGCGCTAGAGGCGAGGGGACATTCAGGCAGCGCCGTCGTCCGGATCGGAAAAGACCTGGACGCTGCTGCCGGGGGCGGGGCGCGAGTAGTCGCCGAGGCGCTCGTGAGCTGTTGAAGCCGGCTGCCGTGCACGTCGCCAGCGGGCGAGGGGGGAGCGGGGAGATTTCTCTGGCGGCTCCTCCGCAGCGGGTGCGCGCAGAGCGGACGCGCGGTTGATCTCGATGTCGCGCCGGGCGGGGGGGGTGCGGACGGCCCACCAGCCAACGGCTATGCCCAGCGCAATCAAAAGCACGGGCCACCAGCGCAGCAGATCGTTGCGCTCGCCGCCGAGGGCATCGCTGAGCGTAAAGATGAAAAGGCCAAAAATGAGCAGGGCAGCGGCGGGAATCAACGCCCACCACTGGGTGTTGCGGCCGGTAACCAGGTAGAGCGCCAGAAAGACCGCGCCCAGCCCGGAAAAGAGAATCGCCCCCAGCGTTTCCACCCGCGCAATCGTGCTGCTGAGCACGATCACCGCGGCCAGCACCAGCATAAAGCCGCTGGGAATAATGGCCCACCAGTTGTCGTGCCGCCGCAGCAGATAGATGTGCGCGAAAGCCGCGGCCAGCCCGACAAAGAGCAGCGCCGCCGTCAGCTGCGGGCCAACGGCGGGCAGCGTCGTCGCCACGATCATGAGCGCGAGGGCGAGGAGCGTCCACCCTGGAATCAGCCGCCACCAGTGGGTGGGTGCGGCAATGAAGCCTGCAAAGAAGCCCAGCCCGCCCGCGAACGTCAGCCCGCCGAGAATATATTGGGCCAGCGGCTCAAAACGCGCCAGCCCGTTCAGGTTGAAGAGCAGCAGAACCAGGCCGCCGACCATGAGGCCAGCCGACCATAGCCAGGTGTTGGTGCGGTGAATGTTCATGGCAGAAGGGAAGGTTAGCTCGGCGCGGGCAAGGTCAAAGCGCGCTACTCCACAACGGGCAACTCTCGAATCGCTTGCGTATCCGTTTCCACCAGCGCTAGATAAATCCACGCTTCCGTGCCGTCCTCCAGCTCCACGAGCACCCAATCGCGGGCGGCGGTGCGGCCCACGGCGGTTAGCGTGGTGCTGGCGGGGACGCGCGCCAGCGGTCGATTGTTGGCGACCGGTTCGGCGTAAACGTCCGTGCTGATCCGGCTGTTGGTGGTCACGGTGACGTTCGTGCCCTCAATGGGTCCACCGGTTCCTTCCTCTGCGTTGGCGTTCGCCGCACCGCGGACGCTTCCCGCACTCGCCCCTGCGCTTGCCGAAAGCTCCAGCACGTCTGGCGTCACGCGTAAGGCACGGCGCAACGCCCACCCCAGCCGACCGTCCGGCAGCTCGATCTGCACCCACTCGCCGTCATCGCTCAGGGCGACGGCGGCTAACACGGCGCCGTTGGGCAGCGATGTCATCACATCCGCCGCCACCGAGGGCTGCTCGTGCACCGTGGCCCCCAAGCTCGACGCCACCACCGCGGCTGGCCCATCGGGTGCAACGTTGGTGAAGGGCGCATCCGGCTCCACCTCGCCCACCGGCTCACCCGGCGTCGTGGTGATGGTTCCCAGACCGGGGGAAGCGCCCGTGCTGCCGCTGCTGGCCCCGGCGTCTTCGTCCGTCTCTGCGGCGTCCTCCGCTGTCTCCGTTGTATCTGTTGGCTCCGTTTCAGAGGTTACGGTTTCCGTTGTCGTGATTTCCGGTGCAGCCTCCACCTCCGCGACACTTTCGGCCGCAGCCTCCTCGTCCGCCGGGGCCGCTTCACCGGGCAGCGGCAGCGTCTCCAGCGGCTCGCTCAGGCTCACTAATTCGGCATAGAGCCAAACCAAGGAGCCATCCTCGCGCTGCAGCTGCACCCACTCGCCATCTTCGCTGCGCGCCGTGGCGGGCAGCGAAGAGTCGGCGGGCAGCAGCTCGACGATGTTGTCGGCACTGATTTCCGGCGCGCTGCGCGCGTTGACGCCAGCCGTGCCCAAAATCGTACCCGTCACCCCCGTATCGACCACCGCGGGCTCGGCGGTTGTTTCATCTGCCTCTTCATCAGCTTCATCAGTCGTGCTCACCCCTGCATCCGTCTCCTCTGCGTCCGTCTCTGTATCAGAGTCGGCATCCGCCTCTGTTGCGCTATCGAGCGCCGATTCGGCGGCCGCCTGGGCCGCGCTTGTGTCGGGCTCGACAATGCCCAGCCCTTCAGCAATCGAGCGATCAACCTCTTCTTCTGTGATAGAAACAAAATCGGCAGAGACCCACACGCGGTCGCCGGTGTGTTCGCCCTCGACGATGATCATCTCGATCCACTCATCGCCCTGCTGGTCCGTCACGTAGCCGAGCGTGCCGTCATCCAGCAGGTAGAGCACCGTCGACTCGTCGACGCGCGGCTCGCTGCGGGCGTTGAGGCCGTACTGCATCGTCACCGTGGCCGCGTCGACCGCCACCGTGGCGGGCAGCGGCGCGGCGGTGGGCGACGGCGTGGGCGCATCCCCAGCGGGCGGCTCGGTGGCCGCTGGCTCGGCTGCGTCCGCCGCAGAATCCTCCGCCACGCCCTCGGTAACCACCTCTCCGCTTGCAACCGGCGTCGTCGACGTCACGGTATCTAGCGCTGGCGAGACGGTGGGCGCACCGTCGTCGACGCTGGGCGACTCCGCGGCAATTTCTGAACCGTCACCGCCCAGCAAGCCGATGGCGGGCAGGCCGTCCAGCGGGAAGCGGCTGAGCCCCAGAAAGGCGATGTAACCCAAAACGGCCAGCAACGCAATTGTAATAAAAGCGGGCAGCATCCAATTGCGCCGCCCGCTTGTGTCGGTCTCGTAAGTATTTTGATACTCCACGGGCTGCCAATCTGCCGGGGGCGGCCCGCTGCTGGGCGATTCCAGCCGCCACTGGTTGGCGATATCTTCGCCATTGTTCTCCAGCTGCATCCAGCGCAGAGGCTCGCCGCTGGCGTCGGTCAGCTCCCAGTTTTTCTCCACGCGCGCGTCGCGGTCGGCAGCGTCGGCGCGATCGGCACCGGTGTAGGCCGGGTCGCTGTAGTATTGCTGACCAAAGTTCGGGTCCTGCCGACCACCGCTTGCGTAATTCGCCCTGCCAAAACTTGGATCGCTGTAATTCGAGTCGCCGTAAGCGCGGGCGCCGCGATCTTCTCCTGGGTAACCAGGATTGGGCGGGTAGCCCTCACCGGCATTTGGATCGCCGTGGCTTCGCTCGCCAAAGTTCGGATCGCGATTGTCTGGATTATTATAGCGCGGATCGTTGGGCCGCGGGTCGTTCGACTGTGGATCGTTCTGCATTGTGCTCTCTCCGTAATAAATGACTTGGCTGTGTAGCCACGCGGCCTCGATCGCCGCCTTCGCCGGTTCACCTAGTCAGCGCGCGCAGCGCTAAACGGCTAACGCAAGGGGAAACGGACAACGTTTGCTATCTTCAAACGCAAGTTGACGGCTGAACCGCTGCTTGATAGTATACCGTTATCACTACGTTGTAGCAACAAGTGGGGTGAATCTGGCACGCAAGCGTAGCGCAATTGCCGCCAGTTGGTCTTACACCTATCGATTATTGTTGATCACACGGCTGATCACACGGCTGATCACACGGCATTCGCACAGGAGCGACCTCTTGAATTTTTTCGCGAGCAACGGCGCGACGTACGCAGCGTCTCCCCCAGGTAGGCAATCGTTCGACCGCATCGTCATCGGCGCGGGGGGGGTGGGCAGCGCGGCGGCTTATCACCTGGCGCGAGCGGGCCAGCGCGTGCTGCTGCTTGAGCAGTTCACCCTGGGCCACGCGCGCGGCAGCAGCCACGGCGGCAGCCGCATCATCCGCTACAGCGACGCCGACCCCAAATTTGCGCGCATGGCCCCCGCCGCCTTTGCGCTGTGGCGGCATCTCGAAGCCGATTCCGGCACGAAGCTGCTGACGCCCGCCGGCAGCGCCAACGTTGGCTCGGCGGACGACCCCTTTGTGCGCGACGCCACCGAAACGATGGCGCTGGTCGGCTATCCCCATCGCGTGCTAACGGGCGACGAACGCCGCCGCGAGTTTCCCCAGTTCACCGTGCCGGATGATTGGGTGGTGCTTTACCAGGCCAACGCGGGCATTCTCGCGGCCAGCACCTGCGTGCGGACGATGGCGCAGGAGGCCACCCGCCACGGAGCCACCTTGCAAGAGCAGACGCGCGTCGCCAGCGTACAGCCCACGGGTGAGGGCGTTGCCGTTTACACCGAAGGGCCAAGTGGTGGGCAGACTTTTCACGCCGACGGCGTTGTGATTGCCGCCGGGCCGTGGGTGGGTCGCTTCTTTAACGAGCTGCTGCCCTTCCCGGTTCCCGTGCAGCCGACCCATCAGCAGGTTGCCTACTTTCGCGTCACCGATCCGGCGCTTTACGACCGCGCCCGCTGCCCAGTCTATATGTTTAGCAGCGAGCCACACTTCTACGGCTTCCCGATTCACGAAAAGCCGGGCCACATCAAAATCGGCGGCGAGCTCTACACGCCCATTGACGATCCGGACCAGCCTCGCGAAATCGATCAGGTCGCCATGGCCGAGCTGTGCGACGCCGTCTCGCGGCAGATGGCTGCCATCGACCCAACGCCGGTTGACGTGGAGCTGTGCAAATACACGGACACGCCCAACCGCGACTTTGTGATCGACCAGCACCCGGATCATCCGCAGATTGTCTTTGGCGGCGGCTTTAGCGGGCGCGGCTTCAAGTGGACAATCGCGACGGGCCAGCTGCTGGCGGAGTTGAGTCTGCGCGGCGCGGCGGCGCACGACAATCCGTTTTGGCACGACGATTTTCGGCTGTCGCGCTTTGCTGTGCCGGCGTGATTTCCGAACGCGGTAAGCGTCCCCGGCACGCGCCGCTTCGCGTGCCCCATTGGCTCCGGCGCGTGCCGGGGACGCGACCAGCCCAATTCCTATGTCCACGCACCTTCTCGACTTCAACCACCCTCAAGCCCTGCCCTCCGCGCTGGCGACGCTGGCCGCCGGTCAAGTTCTCGCCGCGCCGACGGATACGGTCTACGGCCTCTTTGCCAGCGTGGACAATCCCGCCGCCATCGAGCAGCTTTACCGCATCAAGCAGCGACCGCGCGACAAAGCCATCCCCGTGCTCATCGCCGATGTGGCGCAGCTAAACTTGCTCACGGCTGGGACGCCTTCTATCCTGGCGCAGCAACTGATGGCGCACTTCTGGCCCGGCGCGCTCACCCTGGTGCTGCCCGCACGTGACGGATTGCCGAGCGTGCTCACCGCCAGCCAGCCGACCATCGCCGTGCGCCTGCCCGAGCACGACGGGGTGCGCGCCCTGCTGCGCACAGCGGGGCCGCTGGCCGTGACCAGCGCCAACCGCAGCGGCGCGGGCAATATCACCACGGCGCAGGAGGTGATCGAGCAGCTGGGCGAGTGCGTGCCGCTGGTGCTGGATGGCGGGCCGACGCCGGGCGCGGTGGCGAGCACAATTGTAGAGGTATCGGAGGAGGCGGCGCGGATTTTGCGCAGCGGTCCACTAGACGCCGCCATAAAGCAGGTGCTGTCAAAGCATGTTTAACGTTTGCGAGCGGTGCGGCATCTACCGCGCCGACAAGCCGATCGACCCAAGCGGGCCGTTCGCTATCTGCCCCGAATGTGGTCATCGCCATGCGTTCCGTCGCCTGCCGCTGCTGCTCGTGTCCGGAGCCAGCGGCACGGGCAAGTCCACCATCGCCAATCTGCTGCTGGGCCGGGTAGAGGAAGCCGTGCTGCTTGATGCCGACATTCTGTGGCAACCCGAATTCAACCAGCCCACCGACGGCTATCGCAAGTTCTTTGAAACGTGGCTGCGCCTGAGTAAAAACATATCGCAATCGGGCCGACCGGTTGTGCTCTTTGGTGCGGGAACGGGCGTGCCGAGCAACATGGAGCCGTGCATTGAGCGACGCTATTTTTCCACGCTGCATTACCTGGCGCTGGTCTGTGACGAGGAGGTGCTAGCCGCACGGTTGCGGTCGCGCCCAGCTTGGCGCGAGAGTAGTAAAGAGGAATTCATCGAGGAGCAGTTGCGTTTCAACCGGTGGTTCCGCGAAAACGCCAGCCAGACGCAGCCCTCTATCGATTTGTTGAACACTACGTCTACACCGCTCGCAGAGAGCGCGGCGCAGGTGGCGGAATGGATTCGGGGCAAGCTTGAAGAAATGGTGAATGGTCAACGGTGAATGGTCAATTGTTAATTGGGATTGATGGCTCGCGGGCATTGCGTTCGCGGCGGACGGGGACGGAGCGCTATTCGCTGGAGATTATCCGGCATCTGCTGGCGCTGCCGACGGCCCATCGCTGGCGGCTTTACGTTGATGCTGTTCCAGGAGAAGATGCTTTTCCGGCAAATGGCAACGTCGAACTCCGCGTGCTGCTGGCGCGGCGCATGTGGACGCACCGCGCGCTGGCGCGCGAGGTCGCGCGTCGCCCACCGGACGTGCTCTTTGTGCCGGCGCACGTGCTGCCGTTTCGCCTCAAGCTGCCGCCGAGCGTCGTCACCGTCCACGATTTGGGTTATCGCCATGTGCCTGAAGGCCACACGCGTACGCAGCGGCTCACCCTCGAGCTGAGCACGCGCTGGAACGCGTGGCGCGCGCGGCAGGTGATTGCCGTGAGCGAATCGACGGCGCGCGATTTGCGGCAGTTCTACGGCACGCCCGCCAGCAAAATCAACGTCATCTACGAAGCACCCTTTGCCGCGCCAGCGCTGGTTGACGCTGCGGCAGCGCGGGCCATCCGTGCGCGTTACGATCTTGTCCGTCCGTATGCGCTTTACGTGAGCACAATTCAGCCGCGCAAGAATCTGACCCGGCTTATCGATGCCTATGCGAAGTTACGTGACCTTTACGACGTTGCCTGGGAGTTGGTGCTGGCGGGCGGGCGCGGCTGGTTGAGCGATGCGCTCCACGCTCAGGTCGAGGCGCTGGGGCTGGGCGAGCGCGTGCGCTTGCTCGGCTACGTGCCGGATGCTGATTTGACAGCGCTGTACAATGGTGCATTCTGTTTCTGCTACCCTTCGCTTTTCGAGGGCTTTGGCTTGCCCATCCTCGAAGCGCAACAGCAAGGAGTCCCCGTGATGACGGCCAATAACTCCGCCATTCCCGAAGTCGCTGGCGACGCGGCGCTGCTCGTCGACCCGATGGATGTCGAGGCGATTGCCGAGGCCATGCTGCGGCTGAGCCAGGATGAGGCGCTGCGCGAGGAGTTGATTGCCAAAGGGCATGAAAACGTCAAGCGCTTTTCGTGGGAAAAGGCGGCGCGGGAGACGTTGGCCGTGCTGGAGCGGGCGGCGCAAGGGGGGTTGTGAGGGCAAGGTTGGTTGGATCATGAGTGCAGCGCACGGCGCGCACGATGGTTCGTGTGCAAAGCGAGTTTGCCCCGTGCAATGCACTCGCGGCGATGGCTCGTTTGCTTGCGTGGCGGACGCCGTGCATCGCACTCGAAGCGAGGCGGTCGAGTGCATTGCACGGCATCAGGCATGATGGCCTAGCGACCAACAGATATGCCGTGCGCTGCACTCATAATCCAACCGGGTTAGTCGAGCGCCATCGCCAGTCCCAATCGACGCCGAATAAATTCGGCGTCTGGTTTGCAAAACGCGCTGAAGCACGTTAAATTTTGCGCATGAACAAGCGCTGGCAAACCATCGACATCCTGGGCACGCGCATCGACTGCGTCGACTTCGCCCAAACGCTGCACCAAATTGCCGTATGGATTGACGAAGATTCTCATCCACCCAATCTTCAATCTTCGATCTTTCCTCTTCCCCTCCACCAAATCTGCACCGTCAACCCCGAATTCATCATCGATGCCCGCCGCGACCCGCATTTCGCCGCCGTGCTGCGCCGCGCCGACCTTTGCGTACCAGACGGCGTCGGCGTGCTGTGGGCGGCGCGGCGGCGCGGCGTGCTCCTGCGCGAGCGGGTGACGGGCTCGGATGGAATCTACCGGATTGCGGAGCGGGCGGCGCGCGAGGGCTGGCACATTTTTTTGCTGGGGGCCGCGCCGGACGTGGCCGAGCACGCGGCGGACGCGCTGCGGCAAAGATCGCCCGGCCTGCAAATCGTGAGCACGCACAGCGGCAGCCCGCGCGACGCAGACTGGTTGGCCATTGAGCAGGCGCTAGCACAGAGCCGACCCGATTTTTTGTTCGTGGCCTTTGGGCACCCGCGCCAGGATTTGTGGATCGACCAGCATCGTGCGGATTTGGCACGATTGGGCGTACGCGTGGCCATGGGCGTGGGCGGGGCCTTTGATTTTGTGGCGGGGGTGCAGCGGCGCGCGCCGGGCTGGGTGCAGCGGCTGGGGCTGGAGTGGCTGTGGCGGCTTGCGCGCGAGCCGTGGCGCTGGCGGCGCATGGTAAAGCTGCCGGGTTTTGTATGGGCGGTTTTAACCGAGCGAAGTTAAAAAGCGTACGGGCACGCCATGGCGTGCCCGTACGCTTTCACCCAACCAAGATACTGCTCCAGCAAAAAAGAACTTACCCCTTCACCGCACCAGCCGTCAAGCCTTCGACCAGGCGACGCTGGAAGAACAACACCATCAGCACCAGCGGGATCGTCACAACCACGGCAGCGGCCATGATGTCACCCCAGGGAATTTCAAATTCGGAGGCGCCGGAGAAAGTGGCGATGGCGACGGGAACCGTGCGCGCAGTTAGACTGCCTTCTTTAGCCTTTTACCGAACCAGCTAGCAGACCGCGCACGAAGTAGCGCTGAAGTGAAAAGAAGACGATTAGCGGCAGGGTCATGGTAATAAACGCACCCGCTGTAAGCAGATGCCAATCCTGTCCGCGCGAGCCAACCAATTCTTGCAGCTTTTGTGTTACCACAGCTACATCGGGTGTACCACCGAGGAAAACAAGTGCAACCAACAGATCGTTCCAAACCCAGAGGAATTGGAAAATTGCCAGCGCTGCAATTGCCGGGACGGAAAGCGGCAACACCAACCGAACAAAAGCCGTGAAGTGCGACGCGCCGTCGAGCGCTGAGGACTCCATAAGCTCTTTGGGAAGTGTGCTAATGTAATTAAAAAGCAGATAGACCGCCAGCGGCATACCAAATCCGGTGTGCGCCAACCAGACCGCAAGATAGGTTCCGTTTAGGTTCAAGTCGGTGTAAATACGCAGCACCGGAATCAGTGACATCTGCAGCGGTACAACCAGCAGAGCCACAACCAACACGAATAGAAACTTGCGTCCGGGGAATTCCATCCATGCAAACGCATACGCGGCAAAAGCAGCGATTGTGATGGGAATGACAGTAGCTGGAATCGAGACGGCCAAGCTGTTCAGAAACGCATCAAGCATGCCCTCACCACCCAGCACGCGCTCGTAATTTTCCAGCGTAAGTTGTTGGGTGAACTCGGCTGGATTCTGAAAAACCGTCCACCATCCGTTCTGCTTAATATCGTCTTCTGGGCGAAACGAACTGATAAGCAGCCCAAAGCTCGGCAGTGTCCACAGAAAGCCAATCGCAATCAGCACAATGCGCACGGCCCCGCTTGATAATCTGTTCTGTAGGTCTTTACTCATCGGGTTGCCTCGGTCTTTCTAAAGCTGCGGATGTTGTAGATCATGATCGGAATCGTTGCCAACAGCAGAATCACTGCAATGGCGCTACCCGTCCCAAAGTTGCGGAATCGGGCGATCTCCTTAATTAGACGACTGGCCACTACTTCTGTGCCAAAGTTACCGTTAGTCATTACCCACACAATGTCAAAAACCTTCAGCGTGAGTATCAACACCGTGGTGGCCACGGTTACAAGTGTAGGACGAATGTATGGGATGATAATGTTGAAGAACACGCGTATCTCGTTGGCGCCATCCATACGTGCCGCTTCCAAAATCTGGCCGGGTACAGCTTTGATGGCGGCGGAGATAAGCACCATCGAAAAACCAGTTTGCAGCCAGATAAGTACGACCATCAGCATAAAATTGTTCCACGGCTGCTCAACAAGCCAACCAATTGGCTCAAAACCTACCGAGGTGATCAAAGCGTTCATTATGCCAATTTGAGGGCGACCCGGCGGTTGAAAAGCATAGACAAAGCGCCAGATGACACTTGCACCAACAAAAGAGATTGCCATCGGCAGAAAAATGACCGACTTAACAATATTTTCGAAACGCACACGGTCAGCCAGTACTGCCACAATCAGGCCAAAGATAAGACTTAAGGCGGTCACAACAATCATCCACAAAATACTGTTGCGCGCAGCGGTCAGCATAGCAGGATCAGAAAAGACAAATACGTAGTTATCCAACCCAACAAAGTTTTCGCCCGTGCGATCAAAGAAACTCAGATAGAGAGAACGAAACACTGGATAGACTAGATAAAGGAACAGAACCGCCAGCGCCGGTCCCACAAAAACAAAGGGGCGGATGAGCGCCTGCCACCGATCCGAAAAGCGACTGACAAGGTTATCTGTCGCCCAGTATAGAGCCCACACCCCCCCAACGCCGACCAACAGCGCGACAACGATAATAATCCCTTTGGATGCATCACTATCGCGTAGGAAAATGAAGCTGTAATAAAGAACAGCAAGCGTAATAGCTGGAATCACAAGCGAAGCGACTAGGCGCACGGGACCAACCAGAAGCCACTCAAACGGCCCATTTCTTTTTGGCTCTACAGCTCTTCTTGATTCTACTTGACCTTGCATATCAGCCCCTTTTCCATGAAGCATTCGAGTCTGGATGTAATTGGCAGGAAAATAAGCACAGAAGCCTGTTCGTATTGAAGAGCAAACGCGCTTGAGCACGAAGAACTCATGGGAACAGGCTTCTTGTGGAGGATACGACGCCGAACTACTTGAAATTCATCGTCAACCTGCTAGCAGAAGAGACGCTACTCTGCGGGCCAGGATGCATCGATTGCACTCAACGAGCTGTCCAAGTCCTGTCCGCTGATCCAGTTGACAATCGCCGTCCAGAATGATCCCGTGCCAACTGCGCCCGGCATCAGATCAGAAGCGTCGAAACGAAATACGTCCGCGCCTGTCAGAATCTCGGCCTGCACCTGGGTAATCTCGTCTGGATATACGTCCAGCGACAAGCTACTGTTAGGCGAAAGGAATCCACCCTGGCTAGCCCAGTATTCAGCAGCCTCCGGCATCATCAGGAAGTTCATAAAGTCGGCAACTTCCTGCCGATCCGACGTGGCGGCTAAGACATCGCCAGCGCCCAGCACAGGCGAACCATCTTCTTCATCGATCGGCGGCAGATAGAAGGCATTCACGTTGTTTGCCAAATCGGCCTGTACATCTTCGGGGAAGAAACCAGCAATGAAGCTTGCCTGACGGTGCAGCCAGCAGCCCGGCGGATCATCAAACATAGGTGTTGGTGCGTCGCCAAATGGCGTAGTCAGAACAGCAGTTGTGCCACCCAACACGTAATCGGGATTCATCACGATGTCGCCAAACATCTCAAAGGCGCGAGTTACTTCTTCACTGCTGAAGTCAAGTTCGCCAGCTACCCACTGATCATATGCTTCGGCACCAGCCGTGCGCAACATGATGTCCTCGACCCAATCGGTGCCGACCCAGCCTGTCGCAGTAGCGCTTTCCATCCCAATGCACCAAGGCGTACTACCATCCGCCACAATTTGGTCAGACAGTGCAATCATCTCGTCCCAGGTCTGCGGAATCTCATAACCAGCTTCCTCAAACTCCGGAACCGGATACCAAACGAGACTCTTAAGCGAAGCACGATACCAGATGCCGTAGAGCGTATCGTCAACCGTGCCCAAATCAACCCAGGTGTCTGAGTAGTTTGCTTCAAGCGTTTCGGTGTCAATCATTGTGGAAAGATCGACTAAATTGCCTTGGCGAGCGAGATCGGCCATCAGACCCGGCTGGGGAAACATGATCACATCGGGTGGGTTGCCACCTTCGATGCGCAATGTGGCAAGCTGCTCGAAATCACCGGAGCCTTCGTAGACAATGTCAATGCCCGTTTCTTCTTCAAAGGGCGCAATCGACTCCTGAAAACGCTCGGCATCTTGATCGACAAGCGCACCAAGGATGGTAATCGTACCGCCATCCTCCGTAGCGCCGTCCTCTGCTGCTTCTGCATCTGCTGGCTGTTCAACGTCGCCCTCGCTTGTATTGGGAGCACTTGCATCCTCACAAGCGGACAGCACAAGGGTAGCCAGCAGCATTGCACTAACCAAAGCCAAAAATTTTTGCCTCATATAGACTCCTTATCGTGATATGAATTTTGATGGGTGGCAGGTAAAGGAGAACTGACAATCTCAATGGGGAGTCACTCTGGCTTTAGACGAAAGACGAATTGTCAAAGCCAGTTCAGATTGTAGTTCACACTTAGGCCTATGATGTCACATTTACTACGTGATGTCAAACGAGCAGACGGCTAATCTGTCGGTTTCAAATCAGAAATTTGCTCCAAGAGAAAATTGTAGATGTCTAAGCATCTCCAATAGTTTCTCCAAAAACGTGAGCTTGGGTACAGAAAGCATCTTTTGATTTGCGGTATATATAAGCAACCCTCATATGAATGGAGCAACAAATACCCCGCGGTTGCTACCATTGTATTACGTTTTCCCCTGTCCTGGATCTCTTGAGTTCTCTCGCCTTTGACCTAATCATTCCCGTAAAGAAAGAACCTCATGTCAAAACGCGTACGCATTCTTGTGCTCGAGGGGCCAATCAGCGTTGGTCTCGGTGTAACGCTGCAGCAGGATGGCTGGTACGCTCGTACCGCAGCTACTCCACAACAGCTTATAAATGAAAGCGACGAAGCAGACCTGCTCATCCTTGACACCCGCCACTCAGATTTGACGCTCTCGTTCTACCGCCAGTTAGAACAAAGCGTGACTCTGCCAGTGCTGATGGTCGCTCCGGAAGCTAGTGACAAATTTACTGTTGCTTTGCTTCGTTCGCCATCTGACCGCAATGAGTTATACGAAAAGATAAATGATTTGTTAGCAAATCGGCAGGAACATATTCTCTATGCGGGCGATTTGGAAATCGATTCAAAAGCACATCGTGTGAGCAGAGCAGGTAAGCGTATCAATCTTAGCCCTACAGAGTTTCAATTGCTTCTCTACTTGCGGAGGCGAGCAGAAGAGGCCGTGACTTTCGAACAGATGTTAGTGGACTTATGGGATTACGAACCAGGCACGGGGGATCCAAAGCTAGTAACTAGCACAGTACGCCACTTGCGTCGCAAGTTGGTTAATGACGCCGATCAGCTGGACTACATTGTATCAGTTCGCGGCGTGGGGTACAGGTTGCGTAAAGGTTTGTCATTGAATTGACACTATATTTGCATTGAATAGAGGTTGAATTGTGGGCTAGATGAGCTTAAGATGTGAATGCGAGCAGATTTATTTTCTCAATAGGAGGACGACATGAACAGCCGACTTTTTGCGTTCCAAATGGCAAAACCAGTAGAAAAATCAACCAGCGAGCTTCATGTGATTTACGACCCAGACACTCAGATGTCAATATGGCAGGGGGGAGCAACTGCATTGGCAGATGCAAGTTGTACTGGGGGTTGGGGCGGGTACAACCGCTGTTCTCTCCTTCGAAACCAATATGGGTATGCATACGGCTGCAAACTTGAGGGGGCAGGAACGGTCGTCGGGTACAAGTGCGATTGAGTCAATGCAGTTCGATGGCGCAAGAAAATTTGAGAGCAGAGAGGGATACTAAATAGAAGAATAGAGTGGATAACCAGATAACTTTAGCTGGTACGTATGCGTTTGACGACGTTCTCTGGATACTATCTGCTCGTTCTATTACGATAACGAGATTTCGAGAAATTGAGCAGAGTTAACGCGGAAGCAGAGGGGCACAAAGCGTTGTTCTTCAACGGTATGCTCTCTGTGTCCCTGCGTCTCCGCGTTAAAGTTTCGTTGTAGTACTATTTATTCTGTCAAAAGGTATTTTTCTCTGCTCTCAAAATAACGAAAAGCGCAAATGTTAGGGCATGCACATTTATTTCATTGCTGAATACAAGGGACTTGTCCTGCCAATTTGCGAGTGCGACCATAACATCAAAGATGGTGAAGGTATTGATATCACTTACACACTAAATTTACAATGAATAATAAATCTCTTCCTCATTATAAGCAAGCAGGGGTTCAGTTTCATCCTGCTGGCGAGAATTTTGTCTTTATCAGCACCAATAATTTCGCAACTTATGAAGTTGTCGATGTAAAGATTGCAAATCTATTAATACAATGTCAAGAATTCAAGACTTTAGATGAGCATGTTAGTGCTTATTTCTACAAGCTTCAATCAAATTCAGTTGTCAGGAGTGCCTTTTATAAGAAGCTTGTTAATTTAGCAGATAAAGGCTATCTGGTATCACATGACGAGCTTGTAAGAATAGCTACGGATTCATCAGAATACTCCTCAGTATCTAATATAACTACAATTGGATTCCCCACATGTGATCGGGTTGATACATTACATCGCTGCATTGTTAGCTATATTGAGGCAGTTAAGGGTAGAAATAGAAAACCTAGTCTTGTAATTGTTGATGACTCCACACATCAGGAGACGATCTACAATTATAAAAAAAGGCTTTACTCTGTAGTAGGCAAATATAACAGTACTATTAGCTACGCGGGAGTAGAAGACAAAATTATATTTGCGAAGCAATTAGCGAGCGTTGGAGATATCCCCATTGATGTAATCAACTTCGCTCTATTAGGTAATAAGAATTTGAATTCTACCACGATTGGTGCTAATCGTAATTCTCTCCTTTTACATACAGTGGGAGAAGCTTTACTTAGTAGTGATGACGACATTATCTGGCAAGCAAGTGAAGCCCCAAACGGTGAAAGAGGCATTGTATTTGCATCTGCGGGCAACCCCATTGAGCGTTGGTTTTTCTCAAATCGAGAGGAAGCTATTGAATTCACTGCATCTAGCAAGCTTGACATTATCAGTCTACATGAGAAGTGGCTGGGCCGTAGTCCAAAGATGAGTGTAGAAGACACTACTGATCCTTATACTAATGTGAAATTTGAGGGTGTAGGACCACAGGCGTTATACCGTATTACCTCTGAAAAAAGTAGAGTTGCACTAACATTGAATGGTAGCGCAGGCGATTGTAGCTGGGATGATATACACTTTTTCCTCTTTCAGTACGGAAATACATTTCGAAGATTGGTACAGTCTGAGGAATCCTACCGCTCCGCCTGGACTTCTAGGGAAATGCTGCAATCAACTACTCAAACTATTATTACTGAACAAGCAGACTCAGTAGTAGGAATGTGTATGGGACTGGATAATAAAAATTTGTTGCCCCCTTTCCCCTCAGTTGGTCGTGCAGAGGACGTAATTTTTGGTACACTTCTAACCCACTGCTTTCCAAATACTTCTATTGTTCATTTACCCTTTGTTCTAACACATGCTCCGCTTGAAGCGCGCACATTTCTTACGCGCCCCGTGTTTACCGTTAACTCCAATTCTTGGCTGATTGCTTATATCAGTTCTTTTGACTTTGGTTTTACATCGAATCCGCCAGAGCGACTCCGGAAGTTAGGCAAATCCTTGGAAGAGATAGGTACTATATCTAAGTCATCTTTTGAAGGTTTCCTTCGCGCGACTATTTTTTCTAATATGAGCCAAACCATACTAGATTTAGAAGAACGACTTTCGCAAGAAAGGCCACCAGCGTACTGGGTACAAGATGCCAAGGCTTATATAAAGCAGTTACGCGAGAGTGCAGGTGCGCCTATGGAAGAGTTATATGAAATCGAGGGAGGCACGGAAACGATCCAACTTTTAACTCGTCAATTCGGGCAGGTGCTTCAATGGTGGCCTTCAATTATTGAAACCGCACGCTATTTACGCCAACAGGGAATTCGATTAGCACAGCCTCTTTGATCAATTACATTGGAGATTATGGCGATGTCCGCACAAGTTAGCTTGTACGAGCAATTTAAGCGCTCTCGCACTTTTTCGGAAGTAGTCAAAGCATACTTTAAAGCTTACTCTATTGGCAAGCTTCAACTCGGTAGTGGCACTAACATATTAGAAGGATGGATAAACACTGACATCACCTTCTCATCATCAGATATTTGTTTCCTAGATGCAACTGTAGCCTTTCCTCTCCCCAATTCCTCATTTCACTACATCTTTTCTGAGCATCATATAGAACATCTTTCATATCAGGAAGGACTCTTCATGTTGAAGGAGTGTTTTCGGGTTCTAGCATCTGGAGGTCGGATACGCATTGCTACTCCCAGCTTGGAGACACTTCTTGGTCTTTACTCCGCTCAACGGAACAGCCGCCAGAAGCAGTATATCGAGTTCGTTTCTAAAAATTTCTTGCCAGATTTTTACCCTCACAACGCGGTATTTGTTATCAATAATGCTTTTCGCAGTTGGGGTCACCAGTTTCTATATGATCGTAAAACACTTCAAAGTGCAGTAAAAAACGCTGGGTTTGTTGATGTGTGCTTTCACACGCCAGGAGAAAGCGAAGATTTACATCTTCAGGGCCTCGAAAAGCACGGTGATTTTATCGAAAATGAAGAGATGAATCGATTTGAAACAATGGTGCTGGAAGCCACGCGCCCGTGAGTAAGGAGAAAAAAAATTCAATGGCTAAAAAGCAAATCGTTATCGTTACAAATATGGACGATGCTCATGCTGATGACGTTATCATTCAGCTTGCTGATATGGGACACGAACCAGTTCGACTAAACACGGATGACATTCCTTTAAACGCAAGAATGTCCTTTAACCTTAAAGACAGCGGCATCGACTGGCAGGGTTCAATAGATATCTTAACCAATGAGCGCGTAATCGATCCCACCAGCATTAAATCAATCTGGTGGCGACGACCAGATGTTTTTGCTTTGCCAACCGACCTATCCCTACAGGAGAGAGAATTTGCTCAGGATGAAATCGACCATGCACTGCGGGGTTTGTGGGCTTCCCTTGACTGTTACTGGATCAGCTATCCAGAGCATATTCGACAGGCAGGCTGGAAGCTTGAGCAGCTACAGCGTGCGGCTCGCTTGGGCTTTGAGGTTCCCAATACGCTCGTCACGTCCAATCCAGAAAAGGCCCGCGCTTTTTATGAGGAATGTAATGGACAGCTTATCTTCAAAGTGCTCACCGACCCGTTTCTAGGCGCACCAAAGATCATCAGTAAATACCCAGATGAGGAAACGGAGCCATTTCAGTCACAAACCACATTTATTACGGAGCACGAGCTACCGCTCCTTGATTCTGTTAGTCTCGTTCCTTGTCTGTTCCAAGAATACATTCCAAAACAGCTTGAGCTACGGATCGCCGTTATTGGTGATGAGCTATTCGCCGCAGAAATTCACTCTCAAGAGCGTGAAGAGACACGAATTGACTGGCGAAATTATGAGGTAGATATTCCCTATCGCAAGGCAAACTTACCCTCAGAAGTAGCAAGTCGCTGTTTGGAGTTTGTCAAGAGCTACAACTTGAATTTCAGTGCGATGGACTTAATTCTTACACCCGACGGTCGCTATGTCTTCCTCGAAAACAATCCAAATGGGCAGTTTATTTTCATTGAACAGATGGTGCCAGAACTTCGAATGACTGAGGCATTAGCTGCCTGTTTGGCTCGCAGTGCGAACAGCTAATTATGAATTTCAAGTTTCTTCGCGGCGTTCGCAGCAAGGGTGGTACGCTTCGTGATTACTTTAACACAGTGCGGCCGCTGATCGGTCTCGCATGGAAAGCAAGCCCACGCTTCCTAGTGGTATCTTTCGGCTTGACGCTTCTAATTGGTCTGTTGCCCACTGCTAATATTTTTATTACTTCTGCTTTGTTAGAAGCACTGGTTCAGGCAACTCGACGTACCGATGTAAACTCGCTTTTACCTACAAACTTTGTTCTTTTGCTCGTGCTTCTTGCGGGGGCGAGTCTCCTTACGCAGATATTGCAGCGGTTGAGTAGCGTTGTACAGCATCTACACCAAACCCACGTAATTAACTATATAGAGCGGTTAATTGCAGAGAAAGCGGTTGCTATTGATCTTGCTCACTTTGAGAATCCTACATTTCATAATCAAATGCGCACGGCTGCCAATGATGCCTCATATGTACCTTTGATGTTTGTTAATCAGCTAATGCAGACAGCTTCAATGCTGGTAACGGTTATCTCATTAGCCACAATACTAATCATTTGGCAGCCATGGATTGTTCCCGTTCTGATTGTGACTTCACTCATTACGCTGGGTGTGTCAATGCGCTTTGGGACAGCGCGTGTGAACTTGATCAAAGATCGAGCAGAAACAGAGCGCCAGAAGCAATATCTGAACATGCTGTTTACTTCTGAGCAGGCGGCCAAAGAGATTCGCGTCTTTGGTTTACAGGATTTACTACTGGGCCGCTTTCGTAAAATTCAGCAAACGGTATATCAGCAGGACCGTCAACTGGCATTTCGTGAGCTTCGCTACTCTGGCACAGCGGGTGTACTCTTAGCAGGAATTCAACCAGCACTTATTGCCTTTACTGCCTTTCAGACGCTAGCTGGCATCATATCCATTGGTCAATTTAACCTTTACACCCAATCTATTGCTCAGTTAGAGGGTGGTCTTACTCAATTGATATTTACGTTGAGCAGCTTGCATGAAAGCAACTTATTTGCGGCAAGCCTCTTTGGTTTTTTGTCTACACAGCCCCAGGTCGAGGCCAAACGCGCAGGCTCGGCCTCGCGCGTAGGTGCAATTTCATCTGCGCCACGTATTGAATTTCAAAATGTATCGTTTGGTTATCCTGGTACTAACGCAAAAGTATTAAAGAACGTTAATCTTGAAATCAAACCTGGGGAAGCGATTGCATTAGTTGGAGAAAATGGTGTAGGTAAATCAACGCTTATCAAATTATTATCTGGGTTATATGAACCTACTGAAGGAAAGATTCTTTTGGATGGTGTTGATATTCAGCTTCTGAACCGTCAAGATTTGCGAGACTATCTAAGCATTATCTTTCAGGACTACACAATTTACCATTTTTCAGTACGCGACAATATTGGGGTGGGTCGGACGGAGAGATTTCATTCACTAGAGCAGATTGAAGAGGCTGCGTATCACAGTGGCCTAGACCAAGTAATTGCCAAATTGCCTAATGGATATGAGACTATTTTGGGTCGTTTCTGGCAAGATGGGCACGAATTGTCGGGGGGACAGCGTCAGCTAGTTGCTTTAGCACGTGCTCTGCTGAGACAATCCCCAATTCTAATTCTTGATGAACCATCGGCTGCACTTGACATCTATACGGAAAACCGTTTCTTTGAGCGCCTACTTCAAAATCGTGAGGCAGGACAAGTCCAGACCATTATTTTTATTTCCCACCGCTTCACAACGGTACGCCATGCTAATCGCATTTTGGTATTGGAAAATGGCAACATCCTTGAGCAGGGGACACATGAAGAGCTAATTTCACAGAACAAGCGGTATGCGGAGATGTATAACTTACAGGCGTCTCAATATCAAAACAATACATCAAATGTGCAACGTGTAGCAGCCAATGGTAGCTTTTCTGCACAGGCTGAACAAGTTTATGGCAACAATTAATCTTCCCCAACTCTCTCAGCTGCAAGCCTTGCGCGGAAATCCAGTAATCTTCTACTCTGCCAGCATTGGAGACAATATAGATGTTTTGTACGAGTGTTTACACAAACAAGGAAAAAACGAAAGGCTAGATTTAGTTCTCTCTACAGGAGGGGGTAGCGTAATAACAGCTCGCCAAATTGCGCTATTGCTGCGAGAGTACACCCAGCACTTAACTATACTTGTACCATTCAGAGCTAGGTCTGCTGGAACCTTGTTATGCCTAAGTGCCAATCAATTGGTATTGGGGCCATTGGCAGAGTTAGGGCCAATTGATACTCAAGTTAGCTCAATTGGCCCGCCACCACCCGATGCACCGGGCATGATCTCAGCCGAGGATATCCGAACGTTTCGTGAAATGGCAGAAAGTTGGTTCGGGGTAGATCGTGAGGAAGATCGGCTTCAGGTTTTAGCGCTGCTGGCACAACGTATCTTTCCCACTTCGCTTAGTTCATTCTATCGATTTGACAAACTCATTCACGAAGTAGCCAATGAACTGTTGACTTATCAAATTCCTGGTGCAGAGGAAAGTGTTCGCCAGCGGATTGTTGAGCAGCTTGTTGGTGGATATTATTCACACGATTACGTGCTTTCACGCACCCAAGCACGTGAACTTGGTTTACAGGTACGCTTTACTTCTGCTGAAGAAGAAACTTTACTTTGGAAACTTATCAAGACATATCGAAAGCAAACAACCCAACAACCTGGAGAAGAAGGGACAAATGCCTTAATTGCTAGTACCAATTTCCAAGCACGACAGGTACACCGCTGGGTAAACTTGCCTTCAAGCGATCACAATGATTCACAATCTGGTGGAACATCGCGACCGAGTAGGATGCTAGACACCACCTGGGAAACTGATTGAGGAGATATTATGTTGACCGGATACGTTCTACTCTTTTGCCGCATCGTTATTGCATTGGTGTTTATCTTTTCGGCGACTGGTAAATTGCGAGACGTTGCCGCTTTTCAAGCGGCAGTTTCCGATTTCCAGATTTTGCCCGCAAAGTGGAATAAAGCGGCAGCGTGGCTGTTTTTAGGGGCGGAGATACTTGTAGTGGGTCTCATGCTTCTTGGAGGAAACGGACTGCTAATTGGATTTTTTCTAGCGGCTGCACTACTAGCCGTTTTTTCCTATGCTCTCCTTAACGCATTACAGCGGAAAAAAGCTTTGATCTGCAACTGTTTTGGAGCGACCGAACAACGCATTTCTCCTTATGATGTCGCTCGAAACATAGCACTAATCGCTTGTAGCTTGCTTGGTATCTGGACAGTGGTTCGATCCTTTCAATATTCGTTCAGTGTGGAATCTATTGTCGTTGGTCTAATGGCGGTGAGTTTCACACTAATCGTTACTAATTTAGCGGGTACAGTTGCAACCCTCCGTCAACCGGTGGATGTGTTCTTAAATTAAATCAACCTGTCAAAGCAAAATTATGTCTCAAGCCTTTCAGTTAAGTATCGTTATTTGTGCACACAATCCTCGGCGCGAGTATTTGACACGAGTCCTTAAGGCCTTACAAAGGCAGACGATGCCGAGATCGCTTTGGGAATTGTTGTTGATAGACAATGCAAGCAAAAAATCTCTTGCTGATGATTTCGATTTGAGCTGGCATATAGACAGTCAGCACGTCTATGAAGCAAGTTTAGGTCTTACATCTGCTCGCGTTAGAGGTATAAATGAAGCGAGAGGTAATGTTCTTCTATTCGTAGATGATGATAACGTGCTGCAAGATGACTATCTTGAAACAGCTTATAAGATCAGTCAAGATTGGCCTCAACTTGGAGCTTGGGGAGGACAATTGGTGGCAGAATTCGAACAAGAGCCGCCGGAGTGGACAAAGCGATACCTGTGGATGTTAGCAATTAGAGAATTTGATAAGGATGCCTGGTCAAATCTCGTCAACCAATTTCAAACGGTCCCATTTGGAGCGGGCCTTTGCGTGCGCAGAGAGGTTGCCGATGTATATGCTAATCTAACAAATCAGGATCCAAAACGTCGAAACATGGATCGGAGAGGGGAATTACTTATTTCCGGAGGTGACATAGACTTAGCATTTACGGCATGTGATATTGGTTTGGGTACAGGGATATTTACGTCTTTGAAATTAACTCACCTAATCCCGAGCAATCGTTTACAAGAAGATTACCTCCTAAAATTGGCAGAGAGCATTAGTTATTCTAAACGAATTGTGGAGCACTTCCGTGATAGCTCTTCTATTCAACAGAATGATGGATTAACTTCGACATCTAGACAGCATCGCTTCTTCAATGCGTTTCATAGAGGAACAATACGGGCTGAACAAGAAATCAAAGAGTGGAGCATCTCAAAATAAAAATGGCTCAAGTTACTTTTCTGCAATGAGTTATCCCTGACTACCGCTATCTAATCGAAGAATTATCATGAATACATTTTGGTATATCAGTCTTATTATTCTATGGACGGTGGTTCTTCTCAATCTTTGGCTAACTCTACGGATTGTTAATTGGTTACAATCTGTAAGAGCCAATAGGGAGCAATATGCAGAAGTTGAAGACCGTCCTGAACTCATTATTGGCTCTCCTGCACCCGAGTTTCAGGCCAAAACGCTGCTCGGCCAGCCAATAAGGCTGAATCAATACGTTCAGAAACCAGTTGTGTTCTTCTTCATGTCACCGCATTGCGGTATTTGCCGCGATAGACTTCCTGTGCTTAACGAGCTTAGCATGGCTGCAAAAGCAAGATCAAGCACAGAATTCGTTGTGGTTAGTAACGAAAACACAGCTGAAACTTTCACGTGGATTGAAACGATTCGGCAGGAAGACAATACAGAAATCAATTTGCCTATTCTGGTAGCACCTCGCAGCAGTTCAGATTTCCTAAAAGACTATAATCCACGAAACGTTCACCCTTATTACTGTTTAATCAATAGTGAAGGTATTGTACAGTCCCGAGGGCCAATTGGAATTGGCGAGTGGTTGGACCTAGAGCGAGAATGGAGAGGCTCTCCGAAGGTAGAGAAACGTCAGCGGCCGCTTGGGTTATATCGCTGATTGTACTATTCCATATTACTGCCTGATGCACTTTTTACAACCTGTTCCAAATCCTTTACTTCTACCTCTGCTGACTGTAACGCTTCCAATTCACTTGAAAGCTCACCTAATACAACAGTTGACCTTGCTTGAGCCGCCTCTTTGAGATTGTTGCCTATAACAGGCTGATGTTTGGCAACATACTGCAAGAGAAGAACTATCTTTTCATAATTGTTGCCGCCCATCTCCAATGTAGACAACCAATTCGGTGCAATAAACAGGTACTCTTCAATCTTTTTGGACTGTCTCTCCCCCTCTGGCTCCGGCAGCGCGCGCATGATGTTCTCGCCGCTCGGCACGTTCTGCTGCCGGAAGCTGATCCACAGCGCCTCCAGCCCCGTCAGCTCAAAATCGATCCACGCCTCCAGCCCCTCGGCTTCGACCATGTAGTGGCCGGGCTCCAGCGGGCCAAACTCCAGCGCAAAGTCGCCGTACTCCGGCTTGCTGCCCGTCAGCGCGCGCACGCCGGCCCAATCTTCGCGCCAAATCTGCACGGGCCAGCTTCGCTTGTTCTCCACCTCCACCCGCACCACGCTAAAGCCCGGCATCGAGCCCGCCGTGCTGATCTCCGGCGTCCACGTCGGCAGCAGCGGCGCAAAGATCACCTCCACCCCGTTATGCCCGTCCAGCGTGATCTCGCCCTGCTCAAAGCCGCCGCGCGCGCGCAGGGTGTACGTGCCCGCCGGCAAATAGTCAAAGCGAAAGTGGTCGCCCGGCATCACGATCTGCTGGAACTCGGCCTGCTCCTCGCCAGCCGCGTCCTCTTTCGTGAGCGTCGCGATGCGGCCCGCCGCGCCGGGGGCCGTGCCCAACACGCTGCTGCTCATCGCATCCGGCGCCGGCTCGGTGGGCGTCGCGTTTGTGGTTGTCTGTTGCTCGCTCTCCCGTTCGATTTCGTTGGCAACGGCGTCGGCATCGGCTTGCGTTAAATTTTGTTGCGGGGGCTGGCCGGGTAGGTAGGCATGGGTGGCGTCCGCTGGGAAGTGGGTAAATTCGACGGCGGGCACGGTCTGGCCGCTCAGCCGCACCTGTGCCTCCAGCCGCTCGTCATCGCCGCGCTCGTTCTCGATCACCAGCGTGTAGACGCCCGCCGCCAGCCCGCGAATGTCGCAGCGGCCCTCGCCGCTCGTCTCCATCGGCAGGCTGCGCCACTCGCCCCGCCGCACGTAAACCGTGCGATTGCCGACGCCCACGCCCCCTTCATCGGATGCAAAATCGAGCACGGTACAGCGCACCACGCCATTCTCCGTCTCCGCGTCCGCCGTGGTCGATTCTTCCAGGCGGATCGTGTGGCCCCAGCCCGCCTTGATCAGCCCGACGTTCTCCACGCGCTCGCGCCCGTCCAGCCGCAGCCGCTCCACCACGCTGCCGCTGGGGTAGACCGCCAGCCCATACTCGCCCGCGGGCAGGTTAACAAAGCGAAAGGCACCGTCCGCCTGCGCCACGGTCGACCACTCGTCGGGGTCGCCAAAGGCGCTGTAGCGGGTGAGCACGACGGTCGCGCCGTCGCCGCCGCCGCGCACGTGGCCGCTGAGCAGGCTGGCGCTGGGGGCGTGGCGATCCGCGCCACGTCCGAGGTCGCGCGGTTCCTCGCTGGGCAGCAGGTTCGCCAAGTCGAGATCGAGCAGCGCCTCGCGCGAGGGTCGCGCGCCCACCTGCCAGGTCGCCTCGTCGTCGCCCGCCGTCGTGCGCGCCGAGAGCGTCAGCGGCTGCTGCAAACGCGTGCCTTCGACAAAAAGCTGGTAGTCCCCCACCGGCAAATCCGGCACGCGATAGTCGCCATTGGCTTCGAGCAGCACGCGGGCGATGGCTTCGCCGCCCTGCGCGCGCTCGATCACCAGATGGCGCGGCGCGTCCAGGTGCTGCACCGTGCCGTAAAGCGTCACCGTCGCCTGCGGCGCGTGATCCTGCCAGCGGCGGCGCACTTTGGGCTCGGCCTGCAAAGCCTGCACAATCGGCAGCGCGCCGTCGACCCAGCCGCCGGCCCAGTTGTTGGAGTACCAGGCAAAGGCCTCCCACCAGCTGCTCGAACTGCCAAGCTGCGCGTTGGCGAGCAGCATGTAGGCCGTGCAAAAATAGTAGTCCGGCGCGTGCTGAAAGCGCTGGCTCGTGCCCATCATCATGCGCGCGCTTTCGAGCGTTTGCGCCATGTGCAGGTCCGGCGTGGTGGCGGGGTAGCGCGGGTCGCTGTCCTCGCCGACGCGGTAGCCGCACTCCGTCGACAGGATGGGGAGGCTGTGCCCGAGATGGCGACGGTTGAGCGCATCGGCCCACTCGTAGGCCAGAAAGCAGCGATTGTCCTCGTCCAGCGAAGCGCCGGGCGTGCAGTGGGCCAGCCGCAGCCGGTTGATCTCCTCTAGCGAGCGCCCGCGCCACGCCTCCTGCCCCCAATCCTCAACCTGGAGCGCGTCGAAAAAACGCCGCGTATAGGCCGCGCCCTCCTGGTTGCCGATGTCGTAGGGGTAATCGAGCGGGCGGTTGCCGGGGTAGTTGTGGATCGCCTGCCAGACGGGGCCGTCGAAGAGATCGCGCCGCCCCTTTTCGACGATCTTGCCCACGATGTCCCAGCGGCAGCCGCTGGACAGCGCGGGCACGGCGGGCATACCGCCGCGCGCCAAAATGGTCTCCATATCCGCCATCGCATTCTCGGCGACAATCTCCAGCCCGTTGGCGGGCACGAGGCCCCCCTTCCACTCCGCGCCCTGGTCCGGCTCGCTGTTAAATTCAAAGTAGCGCACGCCCGCGCGCACCAGTGAATCGAGATAGACCACCTCCTTTACCCCCAGTCGACCGGGGTTGGGCGCGGGTCGATACAGCCGCACAATGGGCATGATCTCTTCGGCCAGCAGCAGCTCGGCCAGATCGAGCGCGCCGTCGTGGTTGTAAAGCTTCACCCACTTGACGCCCAGCGCCCGCAGCGCCGGCAGCCACACCTCGCGAATTTTGCTCAGCCCCACCGAAGCCGCATAGCCCACGCACCAGTGGATGCCGATGCCGGTATCGTTTTGAGGGCGGGGGTAGTCGTGGAGTTCCATGAGCGGTCGATGGTGGTCGCAAATTGATCGGTCAGCGCGTAGTCCTCCGCGCCAGGCAGGTGGCCCATTATAGCATCTTCGTTCAGGAAACTAAATTTGGACGCGGATTTACGCGGATTTACTTCGTGCCCCTTCGTGCCCCTCGTGGATTGCTCTCCATTGTTGCGAGCGCCCCCGCATCGTGATAGACTGCCGACCACCGCGCGCAGCCTCCGCGCGCCCACCAGCGCAACTCGACTCCCATGTTCTCGACTACCTGCTTCCACTGCGGCCACCCAGCGCACATCACCCCCGATCAGCCCCTCTGCGCCCGCTGCGGCCAAAATCTGCGCGACATGATTCCCAGCGAGGTCGCCGTGCGCTATTTCTACGATCGCGCGGCCAATTTGGCCGCCCAGCAGGAGACGGCGGAGGCGCTGGCCGAGGCCGAGCGCGGCTTTGCCCAAACGCAAATAAACGGCACGGGCGGCGATTCATCGCTGCGGCTGCTGGCGGCGATGCTGGCCCAGCAGCTCGATCAACCCGACCTCATGCGCCACCACGTCGCCCACATCGAGCTGGATGACGTGCTGCGCGGCGAGGCCGAGTGGCTGCTGCGCTCGCACCAGGCCGGTCGCCGCAGCAGCCGCCAGCTGGCGAAAATGCGCAATGGTCAATCGCGCGATCAGGCAGGGGGCGTCGGTCGTGGGCAGCGCTTTTTGCCAGCGCAGGCCGTCATCGGGCCGCGCACCGGCGGGCCCGCCGCGGACGCACCGTCGCGCCGCTGGTCGTCTTATGCAGCGCTGCTGCTGATGCTGCTGGTGGGCGCGGGCGCATGGGGCGGCTGGCGGCTGCTGTCGCCGACGGGCGATGCGCCCGCCGTGGTGGAACGACCCGCCGATGGCGGCGAGGTTGATAATAGCAGCGAGGTTGATAATGAGGTTGCGGCGACAGCGGAATCAGCGGAAGATGTATTGCCTACCGAAGCGCGGGCCGTTCTGCCCAGCGCCACCCCGTCACCGACGGCAACCTCCGCGCCGCAGCTTGCCGCCAACGCCACGGAGGTTGCCGTCGAAATTTTGGCGTCGCAGCCCTTTGAGTGGCAGACCTTTTTGTTGGAGCAGGGTGAGGCGGAGCTGGCGCAGTTGCCCGTGGCGGCGCGCTTGGTCGACAACGTGCTGCGCCTGCAGGGCAGCGTGGAGACGGATGCCCAGCGCCGTCGGCTCGCCGAGCTGGCGGCGACCGTGCCGGAGGTGAGCGATGTCAATTTGGTGGAGCTGCGGCTAAAGCTGCCGGAGACATACACCGCGCGCCAGGGCGATACGCTCTGGCTGATCGCGTACAATCTTTACGGCGATCCGGCGCGCGTGGCGGATTTATTGGAGGCGAATCGGGATCGGCTGGCGTCGCCGGAAGCGCTGCGGGCGGGGCAGGAGTTGGTGGTGCCGGAGTAGAGCTGGCTCGTTCCCACGCTCCGCGTGGGAATGCCTTGCTGGACGCTCCTGCGTCTTCTCGTAACCAACCGTACTCGGTTGTCTGCTCAGCGGCGACGCAGAGCGTTGAAGACTGCATCCCGACGCAGAGCGTCGGGACGAGCAACCTCAGCGCGGCGGGTGCATCGGCATCACGACGTGCAGGAATTCGTCCTCGCCCAGGCCGAGCGGGCGCAGCGTGCCGGGGCGGGTGGCCTGTGTCGTCTCGATCACGACCTGCGGCTCGTCGATCTGGCTGAGCACGTCGATCAGGTACTTGGCGTTGAAGGCAATCTCCAGTTCGCCGCCCTCCACCATCGCCTCGATCTCGTTGACGTTATCGCCCATCTCCGCGCTGGTGGCGGTGAGGCGGACGTAGCCGTTGGCGCCGTTGGTCGACGTGGCCTCCTCGTTGGGCTCAACGGCGAGGCGGATGATGTTGGCGTTGTCCCGCGCGAAGAGGAAGGCGACGCGCGCCGCCTTGAGCAGCGCCGCCGTGTCGACGACGGTGCGCGTGTCGTGGCTGGTGGGAATAATGGCGCGGTAGTCGGGGAAGTTGGCGTCGATCAGCTGGCTGACGAGCTCGACGCGGCGGAAGCTGCCGCGCTCGCCCTTGCCCTGTACGCGGAACAAAACCTGGTTGCGCGCCTGCGTCACCACGACCAAAATTGTGCTGCCGTCGGCGGCATCGGCGCTGATGCGGGCCAGCTCGCCCAGGCTCTTGGCCGGCACGATCACCGTCATCTCCTCGCTGATCGGCTCGTCCAGCGCGACGGAGCGCACGCTGAGGCGGTAGCCATCCGTGGCCGCCATGGCCAGCCGCTCGCGCTCAAACTTGACCTCGACGCCCGTCAGCGTGGGCCGGCTCTCGTCGCCGGAGGCGGCAAAGACCACCTGATCCACCATCTTGCGCAGCCCCCCCACTTCCAGCTCCAGCCGCGTGCCCTCGAGCACGTCGCTCTGGTCGCCATCCTCCTCCGAGCCATCGCCCGCCGTGGGGATGATGGGGAAATCCGCCGCGTCGATGCCCTTGATGTTGGCCTGGTAGCGGGCGCAGGTCAGGTGCAGCGTCTGCGTGCGCACCACGTGCTCCAGATCCATGCGCTCGGCGGGCATGCCGTTCACAAAGTCCGTAAGCAGGCGCGCGGGCACGGTGACGGCCCCTTCATCGTCCACCTTGGCGTCGATCCAACAGTTGACGCCAATCTCCAGATTGGTCGCCGAGAGCCGCAGGCCGTTGTCGCGCGCTTCGAGCAGGATGTTGCCGAGGATGGGCAGCGTGCTGCGCGTCGAAATCGCGCGGCCCACGATGGAAAGCCCTTTGGCTAAATTTTCTTGAAAACAGCTAACGCGCACGGGTTCCTCCTGTGGCGGTGGGAGCGATAAATGAAGCGATGGAATTCGGATTGCCGAAGTTGAGAAATATTAGCGTAGTATAGCACAGCAAATTGCCATCTTGAAAAGCTGCCCTGGCTATATTAAGCTGAAGGAAGGGAACCGCCGATAAACGCGGATAAATGCAGATTTCTGTCGGTAAAAGATTCAGGTAAAGCTATCAATTTAACGCGGAGGCACAAAGGCGCAGAGAGGGAGCTTTTTTAATCCCACATCTTCTTTGCGCCTGCGCGCCTCCGCGTCAAACTTTCTTCATCCGCGTCCATCCGCGGTTAAAATTCTGGCGTGGTCTTACCAAATTTCTGCTCAGATGCATTTCAGCTCAGGGGAAATTGGCGTAAAGATTCTCCACTGGTCCAGCTTCGTTTGTCAGGTGGCTTCGTCGACCCGTTCAGAATGACAGTTTCGCTCCCCAACCAAATTGCATCCTTTCCTCCCCAGCCGCTTGCCGGATTCTCGACAAAGCGTATAATGTTGGAAACCCTGAGAAAGATGAATATCGACGATGTGGAACCAGAACAAACCAGCAGAAAATCAACCGACCCCGCCCGCTGCGGACGAATCGCAGCTCGTGGAGCGCGCGCGCTTTGATCCGCAGGCCTTTGGCGAGCTGTACGAGCGCTACAAGGAGCGCATCCAAGCGTACATCGACCGCCGCGTGGGCAACGAGCAGGACAGCGAAGACCTGACGGCCAACACCTTTGCCAACGCCTACGCCAAGCTCGATTCGTATGAGGATCGCGGCCTGCCCTTTGCCTCGTGGCTCTATCGCATTGCCCACAATTTGGTAGCCAACTGGCACCGCGACAATCAAAAGCGCCGCGCCCTGCCGCTGGAGCATTCGTGGTCGCTGCTGGATCGGCTTTCCGAACTGGAGGACGAATCGCCGCAGGAGGCTGTCGAGCGGGCGGAGGCAGAGGATGCGCTGTGGGACGCCATCGCGCGGCTGCCGGAAGAGCGGCGGCAGCTGGTGGTCTACAAGCTGCAAAGCAAGCTGTCGAATTTGGAGATTGGCAAGACGATGCAGAAGAGTGAGAGCGCGATCAAGTCGCTCTATTTTCGGACGCTGGCGGCGCTGAAGGAGGATTTGCAGTCCAAGGGGTGGGGGAAGGGGAGTGGGGAGTAGGAGGTGGGGAATAGTGTCAATTATCAATGTGATAATTTATCCAAGTTATTTGAGAGATTCCAATGACAAAGTTACGAGCTACAGAAATCTTTACGCCAGGGGCATTTCCTCTTCATACATACGTGGAGCGAACTGATCGAAAATACGAAGAGCGACTTCGAGATGCACTAGAAATTCCCGGCCAGGTAATTTCTATTTCCGGGCCATCTAAATCAGGGAAGACTGTCTTGGTCGAGCGGGTAGTCAGCAGAGACAATCTCATCACAATCACTGGGGCTGGCATCAGTGACCCAAACGATGTATGGAACCGAATTCTAGACTGGATGGAATTGCCTGTCGAGATCACCAAATCTAGAACAGTCGGGGAGAGTATCAGTGTGAGTGGAGAAGCAAAAGGAGAAGCTGGGTTTTCACCTCTGGCGAGAGCAGAAGTCAGCGGCGGCAGTGAATTGGGAATCGAAGGGTCAGTCGGAAAAGGTCAAGTATATCAACGAAGAGGTATGAACCAAGTTGTGTCCGAAATTGCAAATAGCGATTTTGTGGTACTAATAGATGATTTTCATTACATGCCTCGATTAGCTCAAGAGGAAATAGCAAAACAAATTAAGGAGGTAGTGCGATTAGGGGTTAAGGTTGTAACTACTTCGGTTTCACACCGATCAGATGACGTCGTTCGAGCAAATCCAGAATTGCGCGGACGAGTAATGACAATTGATCTGGAATACTGGGACGAAAGCAATCTGAGAGCTATTGCCTCTCAAGGGTTTGAATTATTGAACGGAACGTTGAACGGCACAGCAACTAGCAAATTTGCAGAGGAAGCCGCAGGTTCACCGCAGCTGATGCAGGCAATTTGTCTGAATGCGTGTTTCGAATTGGAAATTCGTGAAACTAATCATAAGCAATCAGACCTCACACCGACACAAAACGACATACAGAGAATTTTCGAACGTACTGCATCCACCACTAACTTCCGTTCGCTGGTAGATGTACTCGATAGCGGACCAAAGACAAGAGGAACAGAAAGAAAGGAATATAAGTTCTCGGACCAAACGAAAGGTGATGTATACCGGTGTGTTTTAAAAGCCGTTTCGTCGAATCCACCACAACTCTCGTTTCCATACGACGAAATCCAAAATAGAGTCCGCGGAATATGTACAGATGATGAACCAGTCGGTTCAAGCGTAATTGGAAGTTGCCTACAAATGTCAAAACTGGCAGCAGAAAGATTCCCAAAGGAGCGTGTAATTGACTGGGATGAGCAGAAGCTGGTTCTGGACATGCCTGATCCATATTTGTTATTTTATTTACGTTGGTCGGGGCGACTTCTTGAAGCAGAATATTAATTGAGCGCTTAAACGCAGCGACTTGTATTCGTAGATGTATCTATCGCATCCGGTCACCCTAACTGTTTATTCAATAAATTAGGGCTGAACTCGGCTTGAATTAGGTTGCCAGTTTGCCGACGACATCGTACAACTTCGCTCCACCCTACATCGCAATCCGATTCCTGACCATCTCCGCATAGCGCTCCGCCGCCGCGACCTGAGTCTCCGCTGGCTCCTCACCATTCTCCCCCGCCGACAAGCGCGCCGGGCCAACGCCCGGCACATCCAACATCATCTGGGCGTCGCTTTGGGCGAGCTTGAGCACGCTTTCAGCCAGCTCCGCGCCCGCGGCTTCGCGCTGGCGGATGGCCGAGTTGGCAAGCAGGTTGCGCGTCTGGGCGATGATGCCGAGCAGGTCGTGCAGCGGCTTGGTTAGCGCGCCGAGGATCAGCCCCGTGAGCAGCACGTCCCAGACGACGGGCAGGCTGGCGAGCGCTTCGGGCGCGAGCGGGCGCAGATACTCGAAGAGGCGCATCCCCGTAAAGTTGGCGATCAGCAGGCCAAAGACGATGCCGACCACTAGGCTCGTGCCGCTCTTAAACTGCTGGTAGCGCGGCGACTTCAGGTCGCTCGGCTGCCAGGCGCTCGTGTTGAGCAGCCCCCACTCCACGTAATTCCAAATAATCTCCACCGCCCGCTCCACCCCAATCGCAATTAGCAAGAGGATGAGCAGCACGGGGCCGATGATGGATGCGTCCATGGTGACAAGTCTCCGTCCAGATAAGTAGGTCGTCAGTAGTTAGGGATTGAAGATTGGAGATTGGTGAGCCGCCGTGCCAACCAATCGCCAATCTCTAATCTCGAATGTAACCGGGCAGCCGCTCGCGCAAACGTTCCGCCGCCGCGTCCAGCATCTCGTCGGTTTTGCAGAAGCAGAAGCGGGCGAGATTGTCCGTCAGGTGCTGGTCCATGGGGGCGTAAAAGGGGCTGGGCGGGATGGTGCCCACGCCGATCTCGGTCGTGAGCCAGCGACAGACGGCCACGTCGCGGCGGGCGTCCGGTGCGCTCGTGTCGATGGGCACGTCCAGACGGCTGGTGTCGACGAGGGCGAAGTAGGAGCCGTCCGGCACAATCGGCGTGAGGCCCACTTCGCGCAGGACGGCCAGCAGCCGGTCACGCTTGCCGTGGTACATCGCGCGCAGTTCCTCAAAATAGCCGCGCGCCTCCACCTGCTCCAGCGCCGCGGCGACGGCCTCCTGCAGCGGCGTCGCCACGGAAAAGGGAATCCACTGGTGCGCCATAAAAATCGCGTGGGCCAGCGCGGGCGGCGCAATCGCCCAGCCGATTTTCCAGCCCGTCACCGAGAAGGTCTTGCCCGCGCTGCCGAGCGTGACGGTGCGCGGCCACATGCCGGGCAGCGTGGCGATGCGCACGTGCTCGACTTTGCGCGGGGCGCTGCCGTTTTGTGCGCCGTTTTGTGATGAAGTCTCCGGGTAAAACATCCACTCGTAGACCTCATCGCTGAGCACGTAGGCATCGTGCTTCTGCACCAATTCCGCAATCAATTCCAGCTCGTCGCGGCGGAAGACCTTGCCCAGCGCGTTCTGCGGCGTGTTGAGGACGACGAGCCGCGTGCGCTCGTTAAACGCGGCGGCCAGCTCATCCCGGTCCAGCACCCAGTCGTTGGCCGACGTTTCGCCGCCCTGGTTGTCGCTGGGCAGCGCGGGGCGCAGCGGCACGTAGACGGGCGTGCCCCCCGCCATGATTGTGGCCGCCGGGTAGCTGTCGTAAAAGGGCTCGATCAGGATGACCTCGTCGCCGGGGTCGACGAGCGCCTGGATCGTGGCAAAGATGCCTTCGGTGGCGCCCGTGGTGGTGACGATCTCGCGCATCGGATCGAGCTCGCGCCCAAAGAGCGGGCCGTAGACCTGCGCTAGGGCGTTGACGAGCCGCGGGTGGCCGACGCCGCGGGCGTACTGGTTGAGGTCGCTGCCGATGGCGTCGAGCGCGGCCTGCTTGATAAAATCCGGCGCAGGGAAATTGGGAAAGCCCTGGCCCAGGTTGATCGCGCCGTGCTGGATGGCGAGCGCGGTGAATTCGGAGAAGACCGTTTCGCCAAAGCCGCGCACGCGGGCGGCGGGCTGGAAGATGGGCGTGTCGAGCGTTGGAGTGGTGGACATGGTGAGAAAGAGATGGCAAATGATTTCGGGCAATTATAGACGATTCGCGCGGTCGAGGCTATTTCAGTTTGGGCGATTTTCGAATTGTCTCCGGATACAGTTTCACGTTCCCTAAATTTGACGCCAGGCCCCCCGCTTGATATACTAACTCCTCGCACGCGCTGCTGCGTCCGAAACGACTGCGAGGGGCTGTAGCTCAGTTGGGAGAGCGCTACAATCGCACTGTAGAGGTCAGGAGTTCGAGTCTCCTCAGCTCCACTTTTCAGTCGTCAGTTGCCAGTAATCAGTCACCAGTTCTTTGCTGTCTCGCTCGAAAACTGATCACTGAATACTGTTTACTGAACACTGATAACTAAATATGGGGCTATAGCTCAGTTGGGAGAGCGCTACAATGGCATTGTAGAGGTCAAGGGTTCGAGTCCCTTTAGCTCCACACCAAGTCCACCCGCAAGCGGGTGGGCTTTTTGTTTTGGCCGCAGGTGAAGGCGTGGCTTAGACGAGCGTGTAGAATTCATCTATTCTTGTTTATCCAAGCCAATCATCAAGACAATTTTGCCGTTCTGCCAAACATTTTTCACCACAGTTTGGTTCCGCACTAGATATTGTAAATCCTACAATATGTCATTAAATTGTAAGGTATTCTAAGCCAAAAGAGCTTGACGCAGCGCCCCACAAGTAATATATTTGTCGCGTAAGCCCACAACCTTACTCGGATCGCCTGGCCCCTCCACCGGCTAAGTCGAAACCTGTTTACCGCAAGCAGTGCCCCGCCGTTGTCCTCCATTGTCCAACTGATTTGCTATCATCATTCGCAGACGCTAGAAGCGTCTGCACCTGTTTGCTGCGTCTCTTTACAAGGCGGTATAGCGATCGAGAAGACGCTTTTGTGATTTATCTACTAAATTAGAATGGAGAATGCCATGCGCCAGCTCTTCCCCCGGAGCTTTCTGCAGCACGCTCGCTTTGCGACGCGTAGTCAACTTGATTATTCAGAGCAGGTACAAACGCCTGTTCGACCCAAAACCCAGCGATCCGCTCTCGGTCGTCAGCGGACGCCGACTTTTCCCCTGCGTGACGCGCCTCGCCCGACGAACGTTCTCGCGCTCGGCCCACATGCGTCACCTCCGCACTGCCTCGTCATTATTCCCACCTACAACGAAGCCACCAATATCCAGCACCTAGTCGCCGCCGTGCTGGCGCAGGGCGCCGCGTTCGATCTGCTGATTGTCGACGACAATTCGCCCGACGGCACGGGCGAGCTGGTGGCGAACTTGGCGGCGGAAACGTCGCGCGTCCACCTGCTGGCGCGGGCGGGCAAGCAGGGGCTGGGCAGCGCCTACTGCGAAGGCTTTGAGCGGGCCCTGCAGATGGGTTACCTCTACATCTGCCAGATGGACGCGGATTTTTCACACCAGCCCCGCTACCTGCCCCAGCTGTTGGCCAAAGCCGAACAGGGCGCGGATGTCGTGCTCGGCTCGCGCAACGTGCCGCAGGGGCGCGTGGAGAATTGGTCGCTGGGGCGCAGGCTGTTGAGCCGCGGCGGCAGCCTCTATGCGCGCACCATTTTGGGGCTGCCGATCCGCGACTGCACCGGCGGCTTCAAGTGCTTTCGCGCCGATGCCCTGCGCCGGATCGACCTAGCCACCACCCAATCCGACGGCTACGCCTTTCAGGTGGAGCTCAACTACCGCTGCTATAAAGCGGGCTTGCGCATCGAGGAAATCCCCATTGTCTTTCCAGATCGCGAGGCGGGCGAATCGAAGATGTCCCTGGGTATCGTGGCCGAAGCGGCGCTGATGGTGTGGAAGCTGCGGTTGAATGGAGTATAGGCCATCATGACAGTTCTAGTCGAAGGACAAGCGGCGCGCGCGGGCACGCAGCGCCTCAACACGCATATCGTAATGGTGGCCGCCGCGACCGCCATCATCCTGCTGATCCGCCTGACCAACCTGGATTACAACACGGCGTTTGTGGACGAAGCCATTTATCTCACGATTGGCCAGCGCATCCTGACGGCCAATTTTAGCGACAACGCCATGCAGTGGGTCACGGGCTCATATCTCTACCCGATTACCGCCGCCGTGGCGGGCTCGATTTTTCGTTCGGGGCTCATGGGCGCGCGCGTCGCCAGCGCCCTCTTTAGCACCGTTGCCGCCTTTAGCGTCTACCTGATGACGCGTCGCCTGTTTGACAAAATGTCCGCGCTGATGGCGATGATTATCTTTGGCTTTGCCGGGGCCAGCGTCTACGTAGGGCAATTTGCCACCTACGACAGCCTGGGCATCTGCGCCCAGGCAGTGGGCGCGGCGAGCCTGACCTACGGGCTCACGGAATCGAGGCCGCAGATGCAGCGCACGCTGCTCTTTGCCGCCTCGATCTTCTTTACGCTCTCGTTTTTGAGCAAGTACATTGCGCTGGCCTTTCTGCCGGTGGCGGGGCTGCTGCTGCTGGTCTATGGCCTGCAAATTCGACGACAGCGCGCCTTTGCGCTCTTCGTCTGCTTTATGCTGCCGCTGCTCTTTCTGCTGCTGGCCTACACCATCGCCTACTGGCGTGACCTGGTCGTGTTCTGGTCAAACTTCACCAGTCTCACAAGCCAAAACATGCCGCGCTCGGTGATTTGGGGGCAGATTTTTTACACGCTGCGCATCCCGCTGGTGCTGGCTGCCGTCGGCAGTATTGGCATACTCTTGACCGGTGATAAAGCCGAGCCGACGGCGCGTCGTCGCATGGTCACGCGCTCGACGCTGGCCATTTTGTGGATGGCCGGGATGACGCTGCTCGCCTACCACGTCGTCACCTCCGGAATGCGCTCGATGGACAAGCACGTGGTCTACGCGCTGCTCTTTCTCGCGCCGCTGGCCGGCGTCGGCCTAATCAAGCTGGCCGACGCCATCGATGCAGGGTTACCGGCAGAACACAGCCGCTTCGTTGCGCAAGCGTTCCTCGCCGCCTTCCTGCTGGTGGCGATTCTCGTCTGGCAGGATCAGACGTGGATGCTGCAGCACGGCTGGCCCAGCGTCGCCGAGACGGTCGACTTTTTGCGCGCCGAGCCGATCACGCCGGAGACGCCAATTTTGGCCGAGGGCGGCCAGGTCTACGATTACTATCTGGCGCGGGGCGAAGCGGAGCCGCTGCTCAACACCTGGGGCCTGCACTTCGAGTACGGCGGCGAGCGCGGCGAGCCAGCCATGCTGCGCGCCGTCGAGGAGGGTTACTTCCAATACTTGATTCTCGACTACTACTTTACGCCCCCGCTGAGCCAGGAGCTGGCGACCGCCGCCCAGGCGAGCGGTTACGCGCTCGTTCACAGCGAGCGCACCACCGTGCGCGGCCTGCAGGATCGGGAAATCGTGGTGGAGGTTTACCGGGCTCCGTAGAGAATTAAAATCACAAACTACCGAGTTTAGTTACACCGATCAGCAAGCACGCAAGAAAGATAAATTATGGCAGCCGTTTTTCCAGAACGACCGGTTCAAGCGCAAACCGTTTCCATCGACATTCGCTTTCTCACGGGCGAAGCCGTCTCGGTCAGCCTCGTGCTGGCCGCTGCGCTGCTGATTCGTCTGTTGAATCTACATTACAACACGGCCTTTGTGGACGAGGCCATCTATATCGTCAACGGGCAGCAGGCGCTGCGGGGCACGTCGGGCTTTGTCGCGCTCAACTACATGTTTGGCTCGTACCTCTACCCCGTCGTCGCGGCGCTCTTTGGCTACGTAACGGGGGCCGAGCTGTGGGGCGCTCGCCTGTTGAGCGCCCTGGCCTCGACAGGCGCGATCCTGGCCGTCTACCTGGCGACGCGCCCGCTGCTCCAGCACGGGGCGGCGCTGCTGGCGGCGGTTGTCTTTGGCTTTGCGGGGGCCAGCGTCTTTGTCGGCCGCCTGGCGACGTATGACGTGCTGGGGATTGCGCTGCTGGCGGCGTCGCTGGCGCTGCTCGTGCACGGGCTCAAGTGCGAGGAGGAGCGGCGGCAGGCCAATCTGTTTTTCTACGCGTCGGTTAGCATTGCGCTTTCCTTTTTGAGCAAGTACATCGTCGCCGTGTTTGCGCCGCTATTTTTGCTGCTGGGGCTGGGGCTGCTCGTGCAGCGACGCTGCGGGCTCTTGATGCAGTTGCTCAAATTTTTTGTGCTGCCCGCCGCGGCCATCCTGGCTGCCTACGGCGTGCTCTTTGCGGACAAGCTGGCGCTGCTCTTTGTGGGCGTCAGCACCTACGCTTCGCAGGCCTCAACGCTGGCCGAGATTGGGGCGGGTCTGCAAGAGGTGCTCCTGCTGCCGGCGGGCGCAGCTGCGGTGGGGGTGGTGCTGCTGCTCTTCTCGCGCGGGACCGAGCACAGGGCCGTGGCGGGACTTTGTCTGCTGGGCGGGGCGCTGCTGCCCGCTTATCATCTCTACTCGCAAAATATCCGCTCGATGGACAAACATCTGGTTTACGCGCTGCTCTTTCTCGCGCCGCTGGCGGGGTGGGCGCTGCACCGGCTCTTTTGGCCCCTGCAGCAACGTTTGCCCCCGCGCTGGCGCGTGGCCTTTTCGACGGGGCTGGCAATCGCCTGTATAGCGGGCAGCCTACAGCTCTTTGCGAACCAAACCGACGCTATGGAGCAGAACTGGCCGCACGCACAGGAGACCGTCGATTTTTTGGCGACGCTGCCGCTGGATGAGGAGAGCTTTATCCTGGCCGAGGGCGCGCCCACCTACAATCTCTATCTGAACTGGAGCGACAACGTCCAGTTTATCGACACGTGGAGCACCTTCTTTACCTACAAAGAGCAGGCGGGCGAAGCGGCCATGGAGCAGGCGATTCGCGAGCAATTTTTTGATTACCTCGTCTTCGACAGCTACTACACGCGCGATCTGACCTATCAGTTGGAAACGGCGGCGCAGGCGGCGGGCTACCGCGTTGCCCACAGCGACAGCGAGACGATTGCCGGTGGGGCAACGTTTGTGATCCGGGTGTACGCCGCATCAAGTAAGGCAGAGCAAGATTCTCCATCGTAGGTAACTATTAGCCTCACCCCCAGCCTCTCTCCATGAATGGAGAGGGGGGCCTGATTCTTCGTCGACCAAGCGACTTCGCCAAAGCGAAATCGCTTTGGCGACGAAGAGAGTGAAGTCCTCCCTCCATGCGTGGAGGGAAGATTTAGGCGGGAGGCGAACGCTTGCTTACTCTGAATCGTTACCATCGTAGAAGAACTGAACTCATTATGAAATTTCAAATAATCAAAAATGGCGAACCGCTCGGCGCGGTCAAAATCACATTAAAAGGCATTTTACTGAGCCTGTTAATAGTTGGCCTTGATATTTTCTTGCTCTGGCAGTTCCCGCCGCAGCGCTGGCCCTATCTGTGGCCGCAGCCTGCAATTTCAATTGTTCTCGGCGCGGTGCTGCTGATCCACTGGCTCCAGCGGCGCGGCCGCTGGACGCGCCTGCGCAAGCTGCGCGTGGCCGGCTGTGCGCTGCTCTTTCTCAGCCAGGTCTACGTGCTGCACAGCATCCAAATGCTGTGGCAGCAGCCCTCGCCCGTGGCGGCGCTGCACGCCTTCGCCATCACGTGGATTTCGCTGATGATCGGGCTGAACATCATCAACCAGCTTCAACCGCGCAGCAGCACGCCGCCGCCGCTGCCCGATCCCGCGCCCGCCGTCGCCGCCGTGATTCCGACCTACGGCGAGCCCCTGCGCGTGCTGGAGCCCACGCTGCGCTCGCTCTGCGCCCTGGCGTACCCGGCGCAGAAGCTGCACGTATACATCAGCGACGACGGCCACCGGCCCGAAGTGGCGCGGCTGGCCGAGCGCTACGGCGTCCACTACAACCGCGGCGCGCAGCGGGACGCCAAAGCGGGCAACCTCAACAGCTGTCTGCCGCTCATCCACCAAACGCAGCCAGATTGCGACATCATCCTTACGCAGGATGCGGACGAGGTGATCGACCCCAGCTTTTTGCAAAAAACGGTTGGCTATTTCACCGATGAGCGGGTGGCCTTTGTGCAGACGCCCAAGGAGTGCATCGTGCCCAGTGGTGATCCCTTTGGCAACCGCGACCGCATCTTTTACGACTCAATTCAGCTCGGTCGCAACGGCGTCAACGCGGCCTTTGCCTGCGGCAGCGGCGTGGCCTGGCGCATCAGCGCGGTGGAAGCCGTGGGCGGCTTCAACACCTGGAACATGGTCGAGGATATGACGACCTCCTACGAGCTGCACAGCCTGGGCTACCGCTCGGAATATCACAACGAGGTGCTCAGCGTCGGCCTCGCGCCGGACGACATTTTGGGCATTCTCAAGCAGCGCGGCACGTGGGCGGCGGATACGCTGCGCATGTTTCTCTACAATAACCCGCTGACCAAGCGGGGCAGCCTTTCGCTGGCGCAGCGCTTCCAGTATTTGGAACTCGGTCTGTTCTACATCACCTCCGCCTTTATCTTTCCGCTGGCGCTCTTTGTGCCCGTGCTGTCGTTGCTGCTGGATCAGTTTATCGGCATCGAAGGCGCCGTGCTCTTCCCCTGGATCATCGCCAACGCGCTCTACTACATCATCCTCTCCGGCGGCAGCTTTGCCTACGCCTGGCGACACTGGCAGTACTGGGTCGGCCACATTCCGACCTATCAGCAGGCCTTTTGGGTGGCGCTGCGCTCGCGGCGAGAGAAGCCGCGCTACGTCGTCACGCGCAAGACGCGCGTCGGCGGCTTTCACGGTGGGGTGCTGTGGGGGCAATTCCTGCTGATTTTGCTGAGCCTGGGCAGCATTGTGCTGGGGCTGCGGCGCTACGGGCCGATTCCGCCCGGGTACGTCCAGACCAACATGCTGATCGTGCTGCTCTACGCGGCCATGCTGGGTGGGATTTGCCGCGCGGCCTTCTACGGCGTCCGCCCCAGCGAGCTACCGATTTTGCAGCCTTTGTCGCGGGTGCTCTCCCTGCTGTCGCCGCTCTCCTCATCGACGCTAAAGCAACAAGAGGGGGCGTCATCGCGGGAGTAAGTCAGGGTCTGTCCAAGATGTAAAGTATACCGGATGAGGCACGCTCTGCCTCACCACCTCCTCGCAGTCGCTTTATCAACGAAGCGACTGCGTAGCCCCCTCCTCTCCACGCGTGGAGAGGAGGGGGTTGGGGGAGGTGAGGCGTTGATGGCCGACGGTCTGTTTATTTCCTTGGATTGGACAAAGCGCCAAAACGTTTTGGGCAACGGGCGGCCCCGGCGTAAAATGCACGTATGATTGCTTCCCTTCTCCAAATTTCACGTTGTCTTCTCAAGCTGTCCGTTGTTGCCATCGCCGCGGTGGCCCTGGCGGGCAGCTACCCCACCTTTGCCCAGCCCGCGGCGCCGCCCGTGCTGCTGGGCACTGCCGTTGCCATCGAGCCGCTGCGGCAGGATGGAACCTACGCCCGGATTCTGCGCGAAACGTTCGACATCATCACCCCGGAGCAGGTGATGAAATTTGATGCGCTCCAGCCGCAGCCGGGTGACTTTGCGTTTGAGGATGCGGACTTCCTCGTGGATTTTGCCGAGCAGCACGACATGCAGCTGCGCGGCCACGTGCTGGTTGCGCCCAGCCAGCTACCGGGCTGGCTCTCCGAGACGGAATTTACACGGGCCGAGATGAAGGCAATCCTGCGGCTGCATATCCTAACTACGGTGGGTCGCTATCGCGGACGCATTCACCAGTGGGACGTGGTCAACGAGGCGGTGGAAGCGAACGGCTCGCTGCGCGATTCGCTCTGGCTGCGCACCATTGGCCCGGAGTACATCCGCCTTGCCTTTCAGTGGGCCCACGAGGCCGACCCCAATGCCAAGCTCTACTACAACGACTTTGGCGCGGAAAGGCTGAATTCCAAAGCGACTGCCGTCTACGAGCTGATCAGCGGGCTGCTGGACGAGGGCGTGCCCGTTCACGGCGTCGGCTTCCAGATGCATGTGGCCGTGGAGGATGCGCCGCTTGCCCAGGACTTTGCGGCGGTGGCCGCACAGTTTAGCGATTTGGGATTGCAGGTGGCGGTGACGGAGATGGACGTCAAAATCCAGAACAGCACGCAGCCGCTGCCCGAAACGCTCGATGCCCAGGCCGATCTGTTTGGCAACATTGCCGGCGCTTGCGTTGCGGAGCCCGCCTGCTCCACCTTCACCACCTGGGGCTTCACCGACCGCCACTCGTGGATCCCCGAACACACCGGTCGCCCGGATGCCGCGCTCCCCTTTGATGAACACTACCGCCCCAAGCCCGCTTATTTTGCCATCTGCCAGGCTCTGCGCGCGCGTGACCCGTCCGCCTGCTTGATGCGGCAGTATCTGCCGCTGATCAGCCTGTAGCACAACGTCAGCCAAGTTTTGATCGGTTGCGTAGGCGCTGCTTGCAGCTGCGCAAGCGTGATGTGCCCCGTCGGTTCACGCTTAGCGAAGCGATAGGTCTTGCTCGTGCGGCTGCAAGCCGCACCTACATTTAACCACTCACAACTTCGCTGACAGTGTACTGCCTGAAAACTTATACCGCGCTGTACTAGCGAAGAGTTTGATCTACCTGAGTGCCTGCAAAGAACGTTGCCGCGCTCAAAATAATCACGAACAGTACCACGACATATCGCCACCCGCTCGATCTCGAATCTGGCTCTTGTCGGCTCGCCCGCAGCAGCCAAATAGCTGGCAAGGCAACGGGAGCAAACAAGACGACAGCGCTGGACAGAAGCGCGGCGGGCGGGTTGTAGTAGGCGCTGGCCAGCAGCAACGCCCCGGCTAACAGCAGCGCAACCCATCCGCCAAGCCGCAGCTTTACCCAGCCCAACAGCAGTCCAGCCGCGGCCCCAATCGCCAGCAGCGGCATGACCCAGTGCTGCGGCGTGGTCATATCCTCTCTGGTGATCAAAGGGGACGTGTACATCAGCAACTGCAAGGCGGCGACTGCCGTTGCGGCTAATTTGGGCAAAAGGGCGTGGTTTGATTTGAAGGATTCGGGCGACACTGGCTTCTCCTTTGCTACCATGTTCCAGGCATTCAGAACATCATTTGCAAGCAGTATACACAATTTTGCGGTCCTTCGTCACCGCTAAACTGCCGGTCTTGGACTGCATGTTTTGCCAGTTCTTGCCCTGGTAGATCCACCAGGATGGCTCAATAAAAATTCGACATGAGAAACGCTGCCATGTTAGCATTTACTATCGCGCTTGCTGCTGATCAACAAAGCTCGACCAAAGCAACATGTTCATCATTGAATTAAAGTGGCTGCTCCTCTTACTTCTCCTGCTCCCCCTGCTCTCTGTTGCGATAACCCTGGGCATTGTCTACTGGATTGACCAGCGACGACGCGCGCAATCCACCCTCCAGGCGATCCGACCCCTGCTGGAGAATGCGCCGTTTGGCGTGGTGGCTTCCCTGCCCGGGCGGAACGCCCCCTACCTGAACGCCTATACGCGCCGCACGCTGGGGGCGGCGCTGGAAGAGCTCGCGCCCGAAAGCCGCGCCTTGCTTGCGCGTGAGCCCGCAAGCGATGGCCGCACGCAAGCTGCGCCGGGGCACTACCTGGGCGTTGAATCCGACGTGAAGTTTTTGTCCGATGGGGCAAAGCGACGGATGCGCTGGTGGTTCAGCAGCTGGGCGGGCACAGAGTTGACCTTCTTTGTGGACAAGAGTAAGCAGCAGCAGATCGAGCAGCGCTTCAACCTGCTGCTGGGTCGCCTGTCGCACGAATTGCGCACGCCCCTGGAGACGATCGCCATCCACCTGGAGGTGGCTCAACTGCCCGCCACCTCGGACGAGCAAAAAAAGCAGTCGCTGGCTTATGCCAAAAAAGAAACGCAGCGCATGATCCACCTGTCCAACAGCGCGCTGGAACTGGTGCGGCTTGAAAACAGTTCTTACACCGAAACGCAGCTGGTGGAGCTGACGACGCTGGTCGAAGAGGTGGCGCGGGCGAGGAGGAGCCGGGCAGAGGAGAAAGAGATCGAGTTGCGCGTGCAGGCGGATGCACCGCTGCCGCCCGTGGTGGGCAACGCGGAAGAGCTGAAACAGGTTTTTACCAACTTGCTCAACAACAGCCTTGCCCACGGTCGACGTGGCGATCGGGTGTTGATTTCGCTAAAGCAGGACGAAGCGGGCGTCCTCTGCACGGTTAGCGACAGCGGCCCCGGCATCGACGCCAAACATCTGCCCCATCTAACCGAACCCTTCTACCGCGTGCTCTCCTCCAGCGGGCAAAGCGCCATCAATGGGCAAAGCACCGGGCTAGGCTTAGCCATCGTTTCTGAAATTCTACAGCAGCACCAGAGCCGCCTGCGGATTGAAAGCACCAGCGAAAGCGCGGCGACGCCAGAAAAGCCCGCCGGCACCACCATGCGCTTTGTGTTGCCCGTTCGCTCGACATAGCAATATGACCCATCTAAACTACAAATTTATTGTTGCCGCCGCTGCGCTCCTCCTCGCCTCGCTCGCCACCCTCATCGTTTGGCTATCGCCCATCTCCGGCCAGGTCATTGTTAGCCCGGCCAGCGCAGCCTCGACCGCAGCCTGGCCGCGCGTCGTTGCCCAGCCGGCGCGGCCGCAGCCGGGCGACACCGTCACCCTTTCCATCACCGACCAGCAGCCGTGGGCGCACGTGCGGCTAACGGTGGACGGCCAGGCGGCCACCTTTGTGGACTGGGAGACGCAGACAGGCGTGCCCATGACGACGTGGACGTGGACGATGCAGCTGCCGGAGACGCTTTCCTCGCGGCTGGAGGTGGCCTTCTACAGCGACTGCCACACGGGCTGTCGACAGCGCGGGCGCAGCTATCTGTTGGCCAACGCCTCGACGCAGCCCGCTCAAGATCTACCTGAGCAGGCGTACGATCCGACAAAGCTGTGCGTCGTCTTTGCCAACCCGGCGCGCGATTGGCACGGGCGCAGCGGCTGGGTGGTGGACTTGACCTACGCGCAGTGGGCCGACAGCGAGGAGGACACCTATTGGACCGTCGACGAACTGGCCGAACGCGTTTACGCGGCCACGCAGAAAGGGCTAAAAGTGCTGGTGCGCGTCGACTACGACAAGGGGCAGTCGCTGCCCCCGGCGGGTGATCTGCTGGCTTTGGACGAGTATCTCGCCTTTGTGCAGCGGCTGGCGCGCGACGAGCGGCTGCGGGACGTTTACGGCTACATCATTGGCAGCGGCTACAACGCCATCGACAGCAGCTCGCTTGCGCCGCAAACGCCCACGACGCCGGAGTGGTACGCCCGCGTTTTTAACGGCTACGGCGAACCGGTTGCCCGCGTGGACAACGTCGTGCAGACCGTGCGCGCCGAGAATCCAGCCGTGCGCGTGATCGTCGGCCCGCTGCGCCCCTGGAGCGACGACCAGAGCGGTCGCTCGCCGTATGCAATCGACGCGCCCTGGCTCTCGTACATGAACACGCTGGTCGAGCTGCTGGCCGAAAGCGCCACGGCGGAAGCGCTGCAGGGCAATCCGCGCGCCGCCCCGGATGGCTTTGCGCTCAACGCACCGGGCCGCGTCGAGGCGGGCGCAGGGGTTGAGGATGACGCGGCGCAGGAGCCGCGGACAGACTTTGCGCGCGCCGATCAGGGCGGCGCACAGTTTGGCTTTCGCGTCTACCAGGACTTTTTGTTCGTCATCAACAGCTCGCCCGTTCTGCGGGGCTTGCCCGTCTACATCAGCACCACCAACACCTTCACGCCCGATCGGGGCGTTCCGCCCGCGCAAAATTACCCCGCCGGCTGGTTGACGAACGCGCTGGCGGAGGTCAACGCCGAGCCACAGATTCAAACGCTCTGCTGGTTTTTGGATCTGGTGCCTGGCGACGATCAGTGGGATGCCTTTAGCCTCACGCGGCAGCCTGGCAAGATGCAGGACGCCAGCGAAGAATTTGATTCGCTGCTGCGGGGAGAGGCGGAACGGGCAGATTGAAGGGTTCTTGATAAGATTGGGTGGTTTGTAACTGGTAATTGGAGATTGGAGATTGGTTGGTTCGGCAATTTGCCAATCTTTACTCTACCAATCTGCCGTCGCTAATAACCCGGTTGCTAACGAAGCAGTACGGCGTCAGGAAAGTGCTAAGGAGTTACGTAGGCGCTGCTTTCAGCTGCGCAATCATGACCCACCCCGTCGTTTTCAAGAGTAGCGACGGGATAGGTCTGGCTCGTGCAGTTGAAGGTCTGCTGAGCCTGCCGAAGCAAACCGCACCTACGGTTAACCGCTCACCAATTTGTTGACAGTGTCGTAGTAGCGCAGCGCGCTGCGCCACTACGACCGACCTAATCACCAGTTGCGTAGGCGCTGCAGGGCTACGCCAACGCTGCGCAATCATGACCTACCCCGTCGGTTTCAAGAGAACCAACGGGGTAGGTCTGGCTCGTGCGGTTGAAAACCGCACCTACGTTTAACCTCTCACCATTTTGCCGAGAGTATAGTAGTGCTGTTTGAGTGTCGTTAAAGAGTTATCTATGAACAATCACATCAAAATCTTACTCGTCGACGATCACCCGCCGCTGCGGGCAGGCATCCGCGCGCTGCTGGAGCAGAACGAGGATATCGAGGTAGTTGGCGAAGCCAGCGACGGCGCAGCGGCCCTGGCGCAGGTTCAACGCTTTGTGCCCACCGTCACCGTGCTGGACTGCGAGCTGCCCGACATGCACGGCGCAGATGTGGCCGCAGAAATCGTGAAGCTGGAGGTAGCCACTCAGATTTTGGCGCTGAGTGCCTTTAACAACCAAGCATACATCCAAAGTATGGTGGCCGCTGGCGCCAAAGGCTACCTGTTGAAAAACGAAACATCAGAAACGATTATCGCCGCCGTTCGCGCCGTGGCCAAAGGCGAATCCTACTTCAGCGCCTCGGTGGCTGCTCAGCTCGCAACGCTGCTGCATGAGGACAACGCAAGCACTATCGCCCCGACTGCTCGTGAGCAAGATGTGCTTTCACTGTTGGCCGATGGGATGAGCAACGGGGAAATTGGCAGAGCGCTTCACATTTCGGAGCGAACGGTTGCGTATCACATTGAAAATTTGCTCAACAAGCTGAGCGCAAGCAACCGCACGGAGGCGGTGGTGGAGGCGATCCGGCAGGGGTGGCTGGACGTTTAGTGTTGATTGTAGAAACGCCGATGCAGGAGGGGTTCAATCGACCGCCTCCTTTTTGTTTGCCAGCGACCCTGGTAGATCTGCCAGGGTTGACCCTGGTAAATTACGCAAACAAAGACTGGCAATTCTACGGTGCCGCCGCGCGCCCCGCAGCGGTATTATATGAGCGCGTTCGGGGATACCATCACAAGAAAGGACAAAGATATTAGGACTTTCGCTTGTCATTCTGCTCGCGCAGCGGTCGCTTCGGCCTGACATTTGTTTCTTTTCCAATTATGAATCTATTATCGAAGGCTTTGTGGTTGAGCAAGTACGCTCTGATCGCAATGCTTCTGCTCCTCTCCTAGTTAGCCGCTGTTTTAGCGCTCTTCAACCTGTTGTTAACCTGGGAAACGTTGCTTGGTCTCTTGCCCAGCCTCACAGACGAGCTGGCAAGTCTGCCAATGTGGGCAGCCAATTCTTACTATTTTTCCGCTTGGTTGTTTTCATTTGACAGCCGATTTCGGCTATTCAATTCAGACGAGCTAATGCAGGCTGTGCTCTATCTGCTGCTCGCCCTAATCGTGCCTATTTGGAGCATAAGTCGAGCTTCGCAGCAGAGCCTCGGTTCACGCGTCGCACGGCACATTGCGCTAAACAGCGCCTTTGGTGCGCTGATCCTTTTTCCAAATCCGATTCAAATTAGTACGAGTGAAGCTGCAACCCGCTATGTACAGATCGTCGGCTACTGCTTGCTGCTTTTGGCTCATGTTGCACTTGCGCTCAATTTCTCGTTACGAAAACTACGATTTGTCCCATACCGGCAACAACTGTGGAGACAAAGTTGGTGCATTTTCCATGAAGCAGATCGATAAACTTGCAGCCGTGGTGGTCGTGCTGCTGACCTTTGCTCTCACGGCCTGCGCCACCCCGCCATCCGCCGATGAGATTCTAAATCGCGTTCAGCAGTCGTTCACCAGCGAGCCGCGCATTCACCTCGTGCAGGAATGGAGCCGACCGTTGGCCGACGGCCAAACGCACACGACAATCGTCGAGCGGTGGCGTGATGGAGCCGGGCGTTCGCGCCTGGAAGCGCGCGGCGTCGCGGGGGAACTGCTCGGCATAGCCGTAACGAACGGCGAGGACTACCAATTTTACGACGCGGAAAGCAACGTTTATGCCGATACGGGCTTTTATGTGAGCGAGTACGAAGTGAGCGAGGAAGCGTATTCTGCACTCGTGCGCAGGATGCAGGAGAATGTTGATTTTGCGATTGGCGACACTCGGCATCTTGTGGGTCGTCGCGTCTTTCACCTTCGGGGGACACCCTCGACCGACGAGGATGAATTCACTGGCGTAGCGCTCGTGGAACTATGGATCGATGCTGAACACTACACGCTTCTGGGCATCAAAGTGACCAGCGATGATGACGCCGTTATTCAGGAAGTGGCCCAAACTGTAGATTACGATCCTACGCTGCCGGACGAGCTATTCGACTTTGCACCGCCAGAAGCCGCAGAGCGCAGATAATTTAGAACCGATGAACATCATGCTTCAAATGTTTCAAGCCCTTGTTATCAATACGCATGACGTGTTTCTAAACCCTGCCACTGGCATTGCGGTGATTTTGCTCTGTATTACCTGCATTGCGCAGCTTAGGACAGGTCAAGTTTATCGAACTGCGCTTCATCTTCTGGCCGGTCTTGGTGCACTATTGTTGTTTGCAACTTGGCTCGCGCTTGGTCAGCACATTGCGTTTTTTACCGTCGGCTTTCTCGTCCCCTGGGACGCAATGCCAACGCCAACCGTTCCCATGTGGCAGATGCGGCTACACAGCTTCTTTTCGCAAGCGCCGTTTGTCGTGTACTTAATTCCGGCCTTCCTTATTGTAGGGACAAGCGCTTGGCTGCTGTTGCGGAAAGTACGCCGTGCATCAACCTACGCCCGCGCCGTTGAGCAACTCTTTGTCTTCAGTGCGGTTAACCTTGTTTTCATTGGCGGCTCTTTTTTGCTGTTTTTCCTGCTCTACTCGTCCGCTGCTCTATGGCGCGAGGCCGAAACAGCATCTAGCTACACTGACATGCTGCTGCCGCTCACGCTGTTTCTTGCATTGTTGGGCGCTCTACTCTGGGCACAGCATCGACTCGGCCACGTTTCACGCGAAGCAAATGCCCGACGCTACTAGAAAGGATTCCAATTGATTCGACTCGCTGCTGGTACTGCTGCGGCGTTTGCAACAGCGAGCGTCGTCTTCTGGTGGATTGCGGTCAATACACTAAACGCGATTCAACCTTGGAATGATCATCTGCCCTTGCCAGATGTTGCAGACTGGCAGCTCCATTTGTACGATTCGATGTCGGGGCAGAGCTTAATAGTTGGGAGTGTGGTAGCAGGGGTCATCGTTGGTGCTTGCCTCGTACTCTTGATATTAAGGCTGCTCCAGTCAAGCGAATCGCAGGCAAAAGCCGCACAGCTATATACGTTCTCCATGCTGAATCTGTTTTTCGTCGCGGTTAGTTTTGTCGCGTTGGTGATTTTGGTAGAAACGCAAAAAATTATTTTGAGGGGAAGTCAACAGCTTACGTACATTAGCGCTTTGCCGTACACGTTTCTGTTTCTCAGTTCCTTGGTGGTGCTCATTCTCCTGCACCTCAAAAGCGATAATATCTCATCTCTTCAGAAAGAGAGCGGTGAGTAATACGACAACGCCAAATTACCGACCTCTAGTAAAAATCATTTTATCTATCGCTTCCGTCAGGCGAGCGTCCCCGGCACGCGCCAAGCCCAATCAGGAAGTCGAGGTGGCGTGTGAGGCGTGCCGGGGACGCGAATTAACATGACCTCTACACTTGTTTTCCCAGAACAGCTCTAGCGGTTGACCAGCGGCAAAAACGTGCTCGAGCTTGCATCTCCTGGGTGCAGCGGCTCGACTGGCGTCGCCGTCGGCGCGACCACCGGCGTCTCGCCTGGCTGCGGCGTCGACGTCGCTTCGGGCGTCGCCTCCGGCGTGACCGCTGCCGCGCCCGCAGGAATGCGCGCCTGCCGCGCCTCGGCCCCGCCACCTGCACCGACGCCGTACCACGCGGCAAAGCCAACCGACGGCACGCAGCCCGCGCCCACAATGCCACCCGTGGCGTAGAGCCCGGCGCTGGGCGCGCCCGCGGGCTGCACGGCCAAATCCGCCACGCGCTCGATGCTGACCGTCTCGCCGTTGCGCGTGATGCCGCAGCCCAGCGCCGACCACGTGTTGCTCGCGATGTCGAGCCGGGCAACGTTGTACGCCTCCACGCCGACCTGCTCAAACTCACCCGCGACGTACAGTTCGTTGCCGTTGCTCACGATGGCGTTGACCGACGCATCATCGTCGCTTAACACGGAGACGCCGAGCGACGACCAGCCGTCCGCCGTGAGCTTCGCCAGCCCCAGCGCGGCGACGCCGTCGATGCTGTTAAATTCGCCGCCCACGTAAACGCCGCTGAGCGTGATTTCAATGTCGCGGATGAAGACAAGGGACTCACCCTGAAAGCCTTCGCCAAAGCCATAAACAGAATCCGTCGCAGGGTGGTAAAGGAATAGATCGCCCTTGGTCACCTCCTGCTCATTTGCACGCGTCTCGATATCGAGCCAGCGCCCGCCCACGAGCAGCTGCTCGCCATCCGAGGCCAGCGTAATTACCGTCGTCTGCGGGCGACCAGCTATGCCCGCAATAAAGTAGTCGCTGATAAAGCGTTCGCTAAAGGGCGCCCAGGTGTCGCTGTCGCCCTCTAATTTCCACAAACAGCACTCCGTCTCAAACGGAAAGCCCGCTCCGCCTGCGTAGAGCGTTTCGCCCACAAAAGCTAAATCGTTGACATAGCCGCCGGGCAGCCCATTCCCCACCGCCGACCACGTCTCGCTCACCGTATTCCACCTGGCGACGCGCACCGCTGGCACACTTTCATCTCCCTCGCCGCCCACCTGGGCAAAGCCGCCCGCCACGTACAAATCATCGCCGCGGATCAGCAGCGCCGACACGTCGCCGTCCACGCCGCCGCCGACGCTGTGCCACGCGTTGCCGTCCCACATGGCGAGGTGGCTGTAGGGCAGGCCGCCAATGTGCAGGAAATCGCCGCCGACGTAGACGTTGCCATTGGGCGCGACGGCTACGGCGTAGCCATCGCCGCCGACGAAGCCGCTGTAGTCGTCCTCGAAGCCGAGCCCCGTGCCCCGCCACTGCGTACCGTCCCAAAAGGCCGTCTTATCCTTAAGCGGCGTGCCCGCTTCGCCAAAGTCACCGCTAACCAAGATGCCGCCGTCGGGCAGCACGCCCATCGCGCTGATAAATTCGTCGTCCGCGCCGCTTAAGAATTCGTTGGTTCCCAGCGAGTGCCACTGCGCCCCGTCCCAGCGCGCCAGGCTATCGGTATTTTCAACTTCGCCCGCGTTGTAAAAGCCACCGGAGACGTACAGCCCATCCGGGCCAGCCTGGATCGCGTCCACGTAGCCATCCACGCCCGTGCCCAGCGGCGACCACCTCTCATCCTGCCAGCGCGCGATGCCGTAGACCGTCTGATCACCCGCCTGCTCAAACGCTCCACCGGCATAGAGCGCGTCATTCCACACCGTCATCACGCGCACGCCGACGGAGGTGCCGCCGCCGACCGATTCCCACTGCTCGGTGGTATGATTCCAGCGGGCGAGGTTGTTAACTTCGAGGTCTAGTGTATCATCGGAAGCAACGGTGTACTCGAATGCGCCGCCGACGTAGATGTAGTCGCCCAATCCTGCAATAGCAGTGGGAATCGCGTCGTTGTCGAGCGTGCCCTCCGTGTACAAACCGCCCGCCAGCGGCGACCACGCCGTGCCGTCCCAGCGAGCGATGCGCCGCGCGGCCACGCCGTCCACGCTCTCGAAATAGCCGCCGATGTAGACCTCGCCGTCGACGACACCGACCGAGCGCGCGGAAATTGGTTCGTCATCGTCATCGCGCGGCCCATCGCCCGTGCCGACTGGGAACCACTCCTGCGACGGAATGTGCCAGCGCGCGACGCCCGCCATGCGCTTGCCGCTGGCCTCGTTGAAATTGCCCGCGGCGTAGACATTGTCACCGTCGACGGCAATGTCGTAAACGTCGCCCGCGCTGTCTCCATCGTACAGCCCGCCGTCGAGCGAGTGCCAGCGGCGACCGTCCCAGCGCGCGATTGCCGCCGTGCCGCGCTTCGTGCCCAGCTGGTCAAACGAGCCGCCAACGTAGACGCCATCCGGAGCGGACTCCGCCGTAAAGGCGTCAAAATCAAAGCCCACGCAGCAGGTGATGCCCGGCGCGCCAAAGCGATCATCCCACAAATCATTGGCATCTGTCGGCTGATTCAGCAGCGTGGGCGAGAGCGCCGCCGGGTTGCTGGGCGCGTGCAGGGCAAAGGCGCCGCCCTCCGCCAGCAGCGGCTCGCGCTCGAAGTTGCGTACGATTTCGGCCAGCGCACCGAGGTTGGTCGCGGGAAAGGCGACGGCTTCAGGTGGACCGTCGGTAAGCGGAATCGGGGTAGATTGGCCGCGCGCGTGGGTCAATGTGGCGGCGGCAAACATCAGAAGCGAGAGGGTGAGGCCAGCGATCTTGAGCCAGCGTCGGTTGTGAAGGTCGGTGAGGGTGCGGAGTTGGTGCATGGGGGAACAGGAAAGTGGTTACGACCGTAGTGGCTGGGCGCGCCCAGCCACTACGGTCGTAACCACACGTATAGAATTAGCTTAGCGCATCGCCGTCGGGTTGACGGGCTGCGCCAGCGACGAATCCAGCTCGTCTCCCTGCGCGACTTGGTAGTACGGAATGTTGGACGCCTCACACGAGGCATACACCTCGCTGTAGTCTCGATTCGGCGCGCCGAAAGTCGTACCGTCCAAAATAATCGCGACGCTGTTGACGCCGCGGCGCTGCATGGTGCGCAGCGCGCGAATCCACGTCACATCCGGGTCGGCGCTGATGGCGAGGATGGTGTCGTTGCGGTTGAGGCGGATGCCGTCGGTGGCGATCAGTTGGGCAAAGGGGACGCGCCCCGCCGCCTCCACCACCGCCAGCGACTCCATGATCTTGCCCAGCTGGCGCTCGCCGCGGTCCGTCTGCAAAAACCAGCGCTGGCCACCCTGGGCGCTCATGCCCACGGCGCGGTTGCGCACGAGGAAGTAGCGCGCCAGGCTCGCGGCCAGCGTCACCCCATATTCAGTGGTAATGGGCGGCAGCGTGGTGTAGCTGGCGCGCTTGTTGCCAAAGAGCCCCAGCTCCGGCTGTTCGGGATGCCAGGGCAAGCCCGTCGCCGCGTCGCGAAATAAATCGAGGTAGACCCAGACGTTGGCCGTGGGGTCCAGCTCGAATTCCTTGGTCATCAGGCGGCGGGCGCGGGCGGTTGTCGGCCAGTGAATGCGGTTGAGGCTGTCGCCGGGGGCGTAGTCGCGCACGGTGGCGACGTTGGTTGTCACGTCAAAGGTGCGCTGGCGACGCGAATCGCCGCCCGCCAAAATGGAGCTTGACGGCTGGAACGAGGTCAGGTCGACGGTGAGGGGAAAGATCACGATGTGGTCGACGGACTCCAGGCGCTGGCGGCGCTCAAAGATGCCGAGCGGGTCGCCGCTGCGCAGCGTCATCGGGCCAAAGCGGAAGCGACCGCGCTGGGTGCAGAGCGTTTTGACCTGCCAGCGGTAGGTGTTGCGTCCGCGCAGGCTGGAAACGACGCGGCTGGCGTCGTGCCAGGGCAGCGTCGAAAAATCCTCCACTTCGAGCCAGAGCTTGGGCAAGCGGCTGCGATTGGTGACTTCAAAGAGCTCTTCGACAAACTGACCGACCTGCCCGCGCCGCGCCCGCGTCAGCCGCCGCAGGTTGAGCGCGCGCAAGCTAAGCCACGCCCAGGCGTAGCTCAAAAAAAGCAGGGCCAGCAGCAGGTAGGATAAGCTAAACGCCAGATCGCGCCCGGTGTTAAAGGCGACGATCCACGAGGCGATCAGCGCGGCAAGGAGGAAAATGAGGCGGGAGGACATGGTAATTAGTGAGCGGCGAGTAGTAGATAGTGATTGGCTTACCGAGCGGTCACGTTACGTTAAACCGGGTAGTGTAGACAGAAACTACACACTAATCACTTTCCACTAACCACTGTTATGCTCGCACTCTCGTCCCCGGCACCGGCGTGTGGCGCAGCGCATCTTCCACGATGTTGCTGGCCGAGATGTTCTTGATGCGCGCCGAGGGGCTGACGATCAGGCGGTGGGCCAGGGTGGGCTCGGCCAAGAGCTTGACGTCGTCCGGCAGCACGTAGGTGCGGCCATCGAGCGCGGCCCAGGCGCGGGCGACGGAGAAAAGCGCCAGGCTGCCGCGCGGGCTGGCGCCGAGGTAAACGTCGGGGTGGTCGCGCGTCGTCGTCACCAGGTCGACAATGTATTCCTTGACCAAATCGTCGACGTAGATTTCGCGCACGGCTCGCTGCGCCTCGCGCAGCTCGTCCACAGAGAGCACCTGCTGCAAATCCTGGATCGGGTGGCGCTCCGCCTGTCGACCGAGCACGTCGATCTCCTGTGGCTTGGCCGGGTAGCCGATGCGGATGCGCAGCATAAAGCGGTCCACCTGCGCTTCGGGCAGCGGGAAGGTCCCTTCGTATTCGATGGGGTTCTGCGTCGCCAGCACCATGAAGGGGCGCGGCATCTCGTAGGTCGTGCCGTCAACGGTGATCTGGCGCTCCTCCATCGCTTCGAGCAGCGCGGACTGCGTTTTGGGCGTGGCGCGGTTGATTTCGTCCGCCAGCACAATTTGCGCGATCACGGGGCCGGGGCGAAACTCGAACTCCATCGTCTTTTGGTTAAAGATGCTGACGCCTGTCACGTCGCTGGGGAGCATGTCCGGCGTAAACTGGATGCGGCGGAATTCACTGCCCACGCTGCGCGACAAGGCTCTCGCCAGCATCGTTTTGCCCACGCCCGGCACGTCCTCGATCAGCAGGTGGCCCTCGCAGAGCAGCGCCAGGATCGTCAGCCGAATCTCGCGGTCCTTCCCGATAATTACTTTGCGTACATTCTGCAACACGCGCTCGCTAATGGTTTGCACAATTTCCATGGGGTTCCTTAATACAAAATTTTTTAACGCGGAGAGCGCGGAGGGCCGCAGAGAGGAAGAGAGAAGACGAGGCTGTCATTTCAAGCGAATTCAAGAAATCTGTTTGCAGTAAACAAATCAACTATGTTAATTCGATATACCTTGCTTGACCAGCCTCTATCGTCAACAGTGAAAAATTCTCTCTTTAGTCGAAATGAGAAACACCCTCCGCGCCCCTCCGCGCCTCTTCCTCTTCGCCCTCCGCGTTAAGATCTTTTATTCAATACAAAATCATCTGCGTACAGCGAAACAACGCCAGCTGCCGCCCCGCCTCGTCTCACCACCCGCGCATCCCACACCTGCGTGCGCCGACCGGGGTGGACGAGTGAAGCCTCCGCCCGCACGCGACCGCTCGTTACCGTGCGCAGAAAGTTGGTCTTGAGTTCGAGGGTCGCAAAGTTGGTTGCGTCCGCGGGCAGGTGGGCATAGCAGCCGTAGCCGCAGGCCGTATCCGCCAGCGTGACGAGCGCGCCCGCGTGTAAAAAGCCGTTGCTCGCCACGTGCCGCGGCTGCACGCTCAGCGCCACGGCTAGAAAGCCCTCGCCCAGCTCGGTCAGCTCCACGCCGACGCTGCCCGAAAAGGTTCCCGCCATCCGCTCGCGCAGCCGCGCCACCTGTTCATCATGCGGCAGGGATCGGAAGGCGCTGGCCTCGGATTGATTGACGATCTGGCTGGTCATGGGGATAACGATAGCGTATTTGGGGCGGGGGAGCAAAAAGGGGAGGGATTAAGTACTGCTACAAACTAAATAGTTATAAAGCTTACATATTTTTAGGAGACCAGTTGTGCTAATGTAGTCGGGAACCCATTTTTAGTAACTAGCACTTTGTGGTCACAACTGGATTTTCGTCTACATCCGGTTGTTCTCATTTTGCTTGCCCTCAAGGAGGAATTACAGTGAAACTTTGGTTCTCTGAGGGATTGTGGGGTGCAACGAGCAACGCGGCCCAGCGTGCGTTGCACCTTCCGAGGTGCGTCGCACATCTGGCTTGTCTATTACCCAGAATGGGCAGGACTTCCCCAAACGTGCGACGCACTTCGGAAAGTGCGACGCACCGTCGGTCGAGCCTTGTGCGTCTACCCCATAAAAGCTCAGAGAACCGAAACTTTTCGACCCCAATTTACCCGACGACCTCTTCGTCTTGACCCCGCCCGCAGATGCCGAGCGCATCAACCTGGACGATTCCTCCGACCCCTCCGCGCCCTAAACCACGACCCCTCACCACCCCTTCAACCCACTGAATTACTCGTTCCCACGCTCTGCGTGGAAATGCCTGCCGCGACGCTCTGCGTCGCCTGCTGGCACGCGCGCTCGGTTTGTTGATTATCTCTGGACGCAGAGCGCCCGGTCTGCATCACGACGCAGAGCGTCGTGACGAGCGTTCTCAGACATACTTCTCCCCAAGTCCGCCGTCTTCGTAAAGCTATTCCCCCCGTTCTTCAGCTTGCTGATTCTGTTAAGCGACTGCAACGGCTATCAAAAGATTTCTCGCTACTCCGGTTTCGTCTGCTCCCTCTTGGGGTGGGCCCGCTCGAAATGACAACTCGCCCTCAAACTGAAACGCACCCACGATTATTTGCTGATTGACGAGAAGTATCAACCGGAGTACAATTGTTTTACAAATCTTACAGATTACAGAAACGAGGGCAAAGCATGGAAACTTACAGTGCGGAAACAGCACGCATTGAACTGCGCACGGTTCTGGATAAGGCACTGGCTGGCGAAACGACTGTGATCGAGCGCTACAACAAGCCGATTGCGGTTGTGCTGGGTTATGACCAGTGGTTGAAAAGGGAACTGGAAGCGGCCCGGCGCGAGCCGCGCGTCAGTAGTGAGGAAGTAAAAGAAATGTTGTTGGCGGCGGGCGTTGACCTGTCGCAGGCCCCACAAGCTGCCGCCTGATGTGGACGGTTCAATACACCCCCGAAGCGGCCAATTATGTAAGGGACAATGCGTCTTTGGTGCTGCCACTATACTTCGCTATCATAGAGCTTGGATTCAACGGGCTAGACGGGGTAAAACGGGGCCGCGTAAAGCACTTCGAGGAGAATATCTACCTCTGGGAAGTGGAGGGCCACCAACTCTTTGTCGAGCAGCTGCAAGAGGAATATCAAACGCTGGTGATTCTGCGTATCTACCCGCCCAAGTAAGCCGCCGTGAACGGCTGTGAACGCCACAAGGCAGCGCACCTCCACAATTTCAGCAGTTCACGATTTGAAGCAGAGACGAAATGTCATTCCCGTGGAGGCGAGAATGACAAAGTTCGACACCTGCGCGTTTTGACCGACGATGCCTGTTGGCGCAGTGCGCTGAAGCACACTGATGCTCGACTCGACCAACCCACTTCAGCGCGTTTCGCAAACTAGGCAGCGAATTCATTCGGTCGCTAGTTGCCAAGAAACCACTTCGCTCCCGCTCAGGTCAAGCTCACGTCTCAAATACTCACGCATCACACATTACCCCTCACACATACTTCTCCAAAAACGCCGCCATCTTCGTAAAGCTATCCACCCGATTCTTTAGCTTGCTGATCTTGTGCCCCTCGTCCGCGTAGTGCAGAAATTCGACCGTGCCGCCCGCCGCCTGCAGCTTGTCGACGACCTGCTCGGACTCGTAGAGCGGCACGCGCGGATCGTTGTCCCCGGCAACCACCATCAAGGGCGCGGCGATGCGCTCGATCTTGTGGATCGGCGAGAGGCGTTCGAGCACGTCGCGGTGCTCCGTCAGGCTGCCGTACTCGCGCTCGCGGTGGGCACGGCGCCAGGGGCTGGTGCGCTCCAGGAAGGTCACCCAATCCGCAATGCCGACCACGTCGATGCCCGCCGCGAAGAGCTCCGGATACTCCGTCATCGCGGCGAGCACCATGAAGCCGCCGTAGGAGCGCCCGTAGATGGCGATGCGGTCGGGGTCGATTTCGGGGCGGGTGTGCAGCCACTGCACGGCGGCCTGTAAATCGGCGACGCTGTCGCCGCGCTTCTCCACGTCGTCCAGCATCATGTAGTCGCGGCCGTAGCCGGTGCTGCCGCGCACGTTAGGCACGAGCAGCGCGTAGCCCTGCTGCAGGAAATACTGGAAGCGCACGTCGAAAGTCGGCCGCTGCTGCGAGGCGGGGCCGCCGTGGACGTAGAGGATGCAGGGGAAGCGCCCGCCCGTTTTGCCAGCCGCCGCTTGGGCCGACGCCGCGAGCGGTAGATAAAGATGCGCGGGTAGTTCGCGCCCGTCGAAGGTGGGGAAGCGGACAAGGGCGGGCTCGACAAACGAAGCCGGGTCAATACCGGCGCGGTCGCTAAAGGTGAGCTGGCGCATAAAGCCACCCGCGGCGTTGACCATCCAGATGTCGACGGGCTGGGTGGGTGTCTCCAGCTCAAAGAGCAGGTAGTCGCCACCGCCGCCAAAGGCCAAGCCGCCGGAGCCGCTGCTGCCGTGGCCGATCACGCCGCGCGGCAGCTCGGCCAGCATGACGCCCGTTGCCGGGTCGAGCCAGATCAGGTGGCTGTAGCCCTCGACGTTGAGCGTCAGCGCCACGCGGCGACCGTCCGGCGTGGCGATCAGCGCATCCAGCTCGCCCCGCGCATCGGCGGCAACGTTGTCATCCTCGGCGGCGAGCCGCTGCACCAGATCGTCGGCGCGCACGATTTCGTCGAGCGCGCCCGTTTCGGGGTCGAGCACGCATTCGGCGCCGGTGTTGCAGGTGCGGTCCGTCAGCAGAAAGATGCCCACGTCCGTCCAGTGAATTGAGCCGTAGCGCGCGGAGCGGTGGTCGGCGGTGATGTGGTGCTCTGTTCCTCCCCCTGAGCTCGTCTCCAGATCGATGCGGTAGAGCTCGGTCTGCTCGGCGGCGCGCGAATCCGCCATCAGCACGGAGCGCCCGTCCGGCGACCACGCGGCGACGCTGCGATTGCCCTGGCTTTCGTGCAGCAGTTGGCTTTTCCCCGTCTCCACCTCAACCTGATACAGGTCAAAATCGACGTTGTTGCGGGCGTTGCTCGTGTAGAGCACGCGGCGACCGTCGCGGCTCCACGCGCCAAAGCGGTGGATGGCGTCATCGTTGGTGGTGAGGCGGCGCACGGTGTGGACTTCGTCTGGCGCGCGCCCCTCAAACTCAATCAGATAGAGCTGTTGGCGCTCGTTGCCGCCCACGTCGCTGACGGCGATGAGCTTGTCCACCACGCCCGCGCCGTGCAGCTCCCAGACTTTGTCCTCGAAGAAGGTGAGCTGGTGCGGCCAGGCAAGCTTGTCGGGCTGGCTGGCGCTGCCGTCCAGCGCGGTGGGCTCGTCGACCCGCACGCTCCACGCCTGCACGCTGCCGGTGATGTCGCTGAGAAAGGCCAGGCGGCGACCGTCCGGCGAGAGCACGGGCGAATGGGCGCTGCGGATATTGAGGTAGCGGGAGAAGCTGAGTGTCAAAATGGCTCCAATCTGTAGCGGAACGGGTTGAATGGTTGCTGGGATTTTAACGCAAAAAGGCCAAGACGCGAAGAAGTGGGGGATGGTATACTTGTTGGCGCTCGGTTTAGACGGTGGGTCGTAAATAGTCAGCCGGTTTATGTGTGCGCCCGATGGTGGCTAAAGCCCACCAACTTGCTGGCGCAAATCCGGTGAACCGGATTTGCGCTTTTTAGACCAGCGGCTTTGGCGCTGGGCGGTCACCACCTGTGCAACCGCCTAATCGCTTGCATCAGCGTGTACTAGACGGTGGGGATGGGGGGAAGCGACTGCTGCCGAGGCCGTATCCCAGGTAGCGGCACGCCGCTCGAATGTCCGTTTGCGAGGGGAAGCGTGGGCAAACAGATGGAAATCTGCGTGCCGCGCGCCGGCATGCTTTCCACGCTAATGGTTGCGCCGTGGGCGCGCACGATGCCCAAAATAGCGGAGAGGCCCAGGCCGTGGCTGGCGGGTTTGGTGGTAAAGAAGGGATCAAAAATCTTTTCGAGCAGGTCGGCGGTCATGCCGCGCCCGTTGTCGCTCACGCTCAGGCAGGCGTAGCGCCCCGCCTGCATCGCCGCGCCCGCCACCGTGCGGCTCACGCCCCCGCCGTTCGTGGTCACGGTTCCCTCGGCCAAAGTCGTTGCCAACATGCTGCTGGAGATAACTTCGGCTTTGGTGGCGACAACGATGTGACCGGCCTCGCAGTCGATGGACTCGGCGGCGTTGAGCACGAGGTTGAGCAGCACCTGCCCCAGCTGGGCACGATCGCCGTGGATGGAGAGCAAATCGGGGGTCAGCTGCCACGTCAGCCGCGCTTGCGGGCAGACGGACGTTTGCAGCAGATCGCGGCTGTCGACAATCAGCTCGTTTAGGTAAAAGGTACTGAGGTCAAACTGGCTTTTGCCCGCGTAGGCCAGCAGCTGCCGCGTCAAGTTGGCGGCGCGGCGAGAGGTGTTGGCCAGCTTGGTAAGATGTTCGTGCACCTCCTGGCTGGCGCTTTGGTTGGCGCCGTCGCCGGTGCTGATTTTGATCTGCGCCATCTCGGCGTGGGTCAGAATGCTGGCGAGCAGGTTGTTGAAATCGTGGGCCACGCCGCCCGCCAGCAGGCCGATGCTTTCCAGCTTTTGCTGCTGGCGCAGCGCGGCTTCGGCCTGCTGGCGCTCGGCCATCTCGGTCTTGAGCTCTTCGTTGAGCCGCGCCGTCTGCTCGGATCGCTTTTGCAGCTCCACCACGGAGATACGCATCAGCAGCATCACAATCAAGACGGCGGCGCAGTAGACGACGAGCAGATCGAGCTGCTCCGGGCGGGCAGAGCCGCCTACGCGCGCCAGGAACCCCAGCTCTTCCCACAGAAAGCCCAGGATCAAGCCAGCCACCGTGGCTGCCGATAAAAACGTCGATGCCCGCGTGCTCATGTACATGCTGGAGAGCATGAGGATGACGAAAATGATGGGGATGGAGGGGCTGCGAATGCCGGTTTCCAGAAAGACTGCCGTAAAAATTGCGGTGAACGAGGAGGCAACCATCAGCGAGATGGCGATTTGGTAGCGGCGGCGATGAACTAGAAGAACGCCGTAAAGCAGCACCGCACACATCACAAAGCCGATGAGGATGCCAACGGTGGCCTTTGGGTCCAGCAGCAGCAGAATCGAGGAGAGCAGCGGGCTGACGACTGCGCCAAAAATAAAGATGTAGTACAGCGCCTTTTCATCGTAGCGCGTCTGCGGCTCATCGAAATGGCGCGGCTGCAAGCGGCGCAGCGCGGCTCTCCCCAAGTGGATCATGTGCTGTCCTTCAGCTCCTCCAGCGCCAGCCAGCGCTCCATCGCCTGCTCCAATTCGCGTGCCGCCCGTTCATTCTGGGCGGCCAACGTTTGCAGCCGCGCGTAATCGCTGCCGGCGTTGACCATTTCCGCCGTCAACGTCTGCTGCTGTGCCTCCAGCGCCTCGATCTCGGCCTCCAGCGCCTCCAGCTCTTGGCGCTGCTTCCACGTGAGACGGGGTGGCTTCGCGGACGTCGGGGGAGACGTCATCCGTTTGGCCTTGCTGTCTACACGGGTGGGGCCGCTGCCGTTGGCGTCGACAGCGCGGCTGCTTGGCTGCGCTGCTTGGGCCTCCTGCCGCAGGCGAACATAGCTGCTGTAGGGCGTGGGGTAGCGCGCGCCAAGCCGACCCTCTTCCAGCGGCACGAGGTAGTCCACCGTGCGGTCCAGGAAGTAGCGGTCGTGGCTCACGACGATGAGGCAGCCTTCAAACTGATCCAAGAATTCCTCGAGCACGGTCAGCGTCTGGATGTCGAGGTCGTTGGTGGGCTCGTCCAGCAGCAGAACGTTGGGGCGATGGATGAGCGTGCGCAGCAGGTAAAGCCGTCGCCGCTCGCCACCGCTGAGGCTGCCTATGCGCCCCCACTGCATTGAACGAGAAAAAAGGAACCATTCCAGCATTTTGGCCGCATCAATTAAATCGCCGTCTTTGGTTTGGATGATGGGCGCTTCATTTTGGATAAACTCAATCAGCCGCTGCGATTCGTCCAGCGCCGCGGCCTGCTGGTCGTAATAGCCCAACTCGACCGTCTCGCCCCATTCCACCGCGCCCCCATCCAGCGCGACCTGGCCCGCCAGCGCGTTGAGCAGCGTGGATTTGCCCGCGCCATTTGGCCCCATCAGCCCGATGCGATCGCCGGGCGCCAGCGCAAAGTCGACGCCGTCAAGCGCAACGATCTGCTGCTCGCCCGTGCCGTAGCGTTTGGTCAACCCCTGTGCATCCAGGACAGTTTTGCCCAGCCGCCGCCCGGCCAGCGCCATAGCGACGCGCTCATCGCCGCTGTCGTGCTGAATTTCCCGCAGCGCCTCAACGCGCTGGCTGCGCGCCTTTTGTTTGGTGCCGCGGGCCGAGGGCGCGCGCCGCAGCCAGGCCAGCTCCCGCGCCAGCAGCTTGCGCTGCTTCTGCTCCGTGGCCGCCAGCCGCTCGTGTCGCTCGGCCCGCCCTTCGAGATAAGCGCCGTAGTTGCCGCTGTAGCTCACCAGCTGCCGCCTGTCCAGCTCCACAATCCGGTTGACCACGCGATCCAGGAAGTAGCGATCGTGGGTCACCATCAGCAGCGCGCCCGGCGTGCTGGCAAGATACTCCTCCAGCCAGGCGACGGTCTCGGCGTCGATGTGGTTGGTCGGCTCGTCCAAAATCAGCAGGTCGGCGCGGTCGATCAGCGCGCGGGCCAGGGCGACGCGCTTGCGCTGGCCACCGCTCAGCGCGCCAACGGGCCTGTCAAAATCGGTGATGCCGAGACGGGTGAGCACGGCCTTGGCGTTGGCCTCGGCGGCCCAGCCGTCGAGCGTGGTCATCTCCCCGGTGAGCTGATCAAAGCGCTGCTGCAGAGTCGCAGAGTCTGGGGAACCGGGGGGCGTTTGCTGGAGGGCCAAGCTGGTCTGCTCGTAGTCGCGCAGCAGCCTCATCTGGGGCGAGTCGCTGCGGAAAATGGTGTCGAGCACGCTGCACGCGTCGTCCAGCGCGGGCTCCTGCGCCAGATATTCCACGCTCACGTGGCCCCAGCGCGTAACCGTGCCCGCATCGGGCGTTTCCAGCCCCGCGGCAATCCGCAGCAGCGTGGACTTGCCGCTGCCGTTGACGCCGATCAGCCCGATGCGGTCGCCCTCGTTGATCAGCAGGCTCGCGCCGTCAAAGAGCTGGCGCTCGCTGTACTGCTTGGAAATTTCGGTGATGGTGAGTAGATTCATGGGGCAAAATCATAACATCTTGCTGACAATTCATCAACGTTTTGCGCAAACCCCTGTAGCAACGCGACAATCCGCCCCTCGCCAGCTTCACAAAGCAAGCCTCTATGCGTATAATTTTGAGCGTGCATAATTTGTAGTCGCTTTTGCCTGTTTGCTCTCGCTGTCCTTTTCACATCCGTTCATCGGCTCTTCGCCCCAACAGGTCAATGGCGTTAAGTTAAGCAAGCTGATGCCCAGACAGAGTCTGGGCACTCAATCCGGAGGCTCTGCCTCCAGAGGGGAGGCGGAGCCTCCCGCAGCGCATTCCACGCGGAGCGTGGAACAAGAAAGCCCTAACTTAACGCCATTGCCCAACAGGTGGAATCTCATCAATCGATCCTCTCTACCACAAGGAGCTTTATGTCTTTCCACGCAAACGTTTACGCAGCCGCTCACCCAACCACCCAACCACCCACTCACCAGCGCACCGGGCGCCGGGCCGCTCTTCGTCGCGTCCTGCCGCTGCTCGTGCTCTGCGCCCTGTTCGCGGCTGCGCTGCCGAGCGCCGTCGCCCGAGCCTACCCCCGCGCCGACTCCGCGGCGGCAGTAGTGGCCGCCCCCGCGACACAAGCCGCGGCCACCGCCACCATTTTGGTGCCGTCGCTGCGCGTGCGCACCGGGCCGGCCACGGGCTTTCCGATTATCGATTCGGCGCTGGCGGGCGAAAGCTACCCAGTGCTGACGCAGGCCGGAAAGTGTGCGTGGCTGCAAATCGAGCAGCCCGACGGCGACGTGCTCTGGATTTCGGGGGCGTCGGTCTACGTGCGGCTCTCTGCGCCCTGCGCCGCCGTTCCCGCCTTCCGCGCCGAAGACGAGCCGCCGCGCACCGAAGAGTTTGTGAGCAGCGGCGCCGAGACCGTCACCATTTTGGTGCCGTCGCTGCGGGTGCGCAGCGGGCCGGGCGTGGGCTTTCCCATTATTGATTCGGCGCTCTTCAACGAAGAGTACCCGGTGCTGGCAAAGTCCGGCAACTGCCGCTGGCTGCAGGTGCGCCAGCTCGACGGCGATCTGGTCTGGATTTCGGGCGCGAGCATCTACGTTCGCTACGCGAACGGCTGCGGCGCCATCCCCCCCGCGGGTACAGCGGCCTCGATCGAGGTGGGCAGCAACGAATCGACGGAGGCCGAGCCCGTGCCCGTGACCAACGCCAGCGCGCAGCTCGATCAAGCCAACATTTTTGCGCCCACGCTGGGCTGCTACTTCTTTCAAAATCAGTCTTTTGTCCAGGCCACCGTTACGCTGACGTTGCAGCCGGTAAGCGAAGGCGTGGATTTTCAGGTTGCCGCGGGTGAAGAGGTGCTGTACTGCCTGGAGCCTGGTCGCTACACCTTTACGCTGGATGCGCCGCCGCCCTACGGCTCGCTCAACGGCGACTTTGAGGCTATCGAGGGCGAGCGCGCAATTTTCCCAATTCGGACAATCGATTAGAAAGAATGCAGCAGGCCCTCACCCCCGGCCCCTCTCCCACGGTAGGAGAGGGGCCGGGGGTGAGGGCCTGCCGTGAACGCTCCTCAACGCTCGCCGCACTTTCTCTTTAATATAAAGGCAACATATAGAGGCAACCATGAACACCCAAATCAACGGCGCTGCGCTTGAGCTCATCCAGGGCGACATCACCCGGCAGGCGGTGGACGCCATCGTCAATGCGGCAAACGAGTCGCTGCTGGGCGGTGGTGGCGTCGACGGGGCGATCCACCGCGCGGCGGGGCCGCAGCTGCTCCAGGCCACGCGCAAGATCGGCGGCTGCCCCACGGGCGAGGCGCGCATCACGCCGGGCTTTGATTTGCCGGCTCGCTACGTCATCCACACCGTGGGGCCCGTCTACCGAGACGGGTCGAGCGGTGAGGCGGAGCTGCTGGCCAGTGCGCACCGCAACAGCCTGCGCCTGGCCCGCGAGAACGATCTGCGAACGGTTGCGTTTCCGGCCATCAGCACCGGCGTCTACGGCTATCCGCTGCGCGAGGCGGCGCAGGTTGCGCTAGGTACGGTAATTGACGAACTGCGCGGATACGACAAAAGTCGGGCGGCGTTCGACCGCGTGCGGTTTGTGCTCTTTGGTGAAGCGGCGTATGATGCGTTCGCCGATGTCTTAACCATCCTCACCCACTGAGCACAGGAGGTCCCCCGTGAGCGTCAAATATCCCGACAACGTCGACAGCCCAGACAGCTACGAACTGCTGATCCAAGCCGCTGCCGGAGACGGCGCGTGGCCGCTTGTGACGCCGCTGCTGCCGGGCAATTTCTTTGAGCTGGACCCGCTGACGCCCGCTCAGTCCGCGCGCGCCGCCGAGGAGATGTTTGAGCAGATGGAGGAGTGGGAGAAGTCGATGGAGCAGGCCGCCTGCGTCCCGCTGCGCCAGCTTATCGGCGATCCAACCGTGCAGCCGCTCTCTGCGCTGGAGCCCGCGCAGGTGGAAGCGGAGCTACAAAAAATTCTCGATCTGATGGCGAAGCACCGCATCTTTATCGATTTCATCAACGAGGTGGCCGTCGACGAGGCCTACCGGTTTGTTGTTGAAGAGTTGCTCAACGAAGAGGTGGTCGACATGCGCATGGGCTTGATGAACATGCGCTTTATCTACGAAGAATTTTACCCCGGCGACGAGAACTGGGACGAAGAATTTAGCGACCTCAACCACAGCGGCGGCCAACATTTCAATGGCGACTTCCACGAAGACAGCGACTGGGACAGCAGATGGGGCGACATCCCCTTCTGATTCCCCTGCCAGCTTCTCTGCCCCCCTTCCCAGCGACTCGCCCCAGCTGCTTGCCATCTGGGTCAAGCGCTTCAAAGGTGGGCCGATGGACGCCGTTGGCTCGGCCACGCTCGTGGCCGGTCGCGGGCTGGCGGGCAACGCCGACCAGGGCGGTCGGCGACAGGTGACGCTGCTGGACGAAGCCGTCTGGTGGGAGATGATGGCTGAACTCCACGCCGATCTTGGTCCCATCACCCGCCGCGCCAACCTTCTCCTGCACGGCGTCGACCTCGTGCGCTCGCACGGTCGCACGCTGCAGATCGGCGAGCGCGCCCAAATTCATATTTACAATCAAACCGCGCCCTGCCGCGCCATGGACGAAGCGCTGCCCGGTCTGCAAGCCGCCATGCGCCCGGCCTGGCGCGGCGGCGCCTTTAGCGAGGTGGTGGTCGGCGGGGAGATTCGGGTGGGGGATGCGGTGCAGTGGATTGCGTAGTGGCTGGGCCCCCCGCCGCTATGTCGCCAGCCCCCGCCACAGCGATTCGCTCGCCCGCTCCGCCACCAAAAACCTTCGCTCCTCATCTCGTCCCACGCCAGTAATAACGTAGTCGCCATCGTTGACGCCCAGATAATTTACAAATAGTTCATCCGTCGTCGCCCGCCATCGACTTGCGATCTCCGGCTCGTCGCGCTGGAGGCTCGTCCAGTCGGCGGGGATTTCGATGGCGAGTTCGGGGGCGTCGACGCGCTCATCAACATATTTACTGAGCGCCGTCGGCCCGTCGTTGAGGCGGGGCACGGCCGGCTGGGCGGCGAGGTTGACGATGCGCGAGTGGGCGCCAATTAGCGGCAGGTTGCGCACGCGCTGCGAGGCGGGCAGCCACGTCAGCCCCAGCCGCGAGGCGGGCACGCGGTTGAGCTCGTTGCGGAAGGGGTAGTAGTTCGGGTAAAAATCGAAGGCGACGGCGCGCAGCAGGCCGAAGTTGAGCGCGGCGTTGGCAAACTGGAGCGGATCGGCCGTCCAGTTTACTAGCGTCACACCCTGCCGCCGCGCGTGCTCGCCCTGGGTACGCTTGAGCAGGTAGCTTAGCCGATGGCCGCGGTAAGTCGGCAGCACGGCCATGATCTGCGATTCGAGCCGCTGGTCGTGCGCCGAATCAACTTGCCAAGCGCGCGGCAAGGTCGAGCCGCCAAAGCGCCAGAAGCCAAACAGAAACGCCGCCACCTCGCCCTCACCGTGCCCCTCCTCCAGCCGATTTTGCCCCATGCGCGCCACGAGCGACGTGCCCGCGCCAAAGTCCGTGCTGTACAGATCCGCCGGGTAGAGCGCATCCGCGTCGCTGCCCCAGACGGTGCGCTGGAGCGTGCGCGCTGCCGTCGCCTCCGCCGCGCTGGGCCGCCCCACATCGATACCCGCGACACGCTCGCTCGTCGGCGCGAAGGCGTGGTCATCTGCCGCGCTGTAGAAGACGAGATGAATTGCTTCGCCCCACCGCTCGCGCAGGTGCGGCGCCGCCCGTGCAAGCAGCGCGTCGCCGTCGACTGTCGCGGCGGCGTCCAGCGGGTGGTAGCGCAGCGTAAAGGCGGGCGCTTGCTGCGTTGGGCCATCGATGCGCGGAAAGAGCAGCGCGTAGCCGCAGAGCTGATCGCCCTCGTGGAGGCGAAAAGCCGAGCCGCCAAGCTTGGGCAGGGTGATTTGCAGAAAGTGCTGGGGAAAGAGCGTGGGGTTGTGCGGCGCACCGAGGTCGCGGCGGAGATCGGCGATCTGGCTGGGCCAGCTGGGGGCGGCAGGGTCGAGCAGGGTGAGGGTGGGCATGAGTGTGTCGAGGGTCGGTGAAGTGTCCCCGGCACGGGCTAAGAAATTATTGGCACACCAATCGCGTTTAGCCCGTGCCGGGGACGCGGTGAACGTTCAGTAACTGGTTGAGCACAAGCTGATCAGTGGGAAAGGCAAGCGGCGGCGGCTTCTCCAGCTCGAAATAATCGACGGCGTCCAAATCATCGCCCGCCCGTAGCGCGCCGCCTGTGACCGCGCCATGAAACCAGATGCCAACGGTGTGTTGGGCGGGGTTGTGCGTGTTGGAGTGCACGGCGATCACGTCGCCGATTTCGACGAGCAGCCCCGTCTCCTCAGCAAATTCCCGCGCCGCTGCCGCGCGCACGTCTTCGTCCCACTCGACGTGGCCGCAGGGGATGCACCACCGCCCGGCATACGAGGAACCGACGGCCCGCCGACCCAGCAGAATTTGCCCGTCCCGCCAAATCACCACGGCCACGCCGACCGTGGGGTTGCGGTAGTGGACAAAGCCACAGCGCGGGCAGACGGGCCGCTCGCGTCCGCCGCGGATGGCGCTGTCGAGCGGGGTGGCGCAGCGGGGGCAGAAGCGGTAGGCGGTCAAGTGGTTAGCCGGTCGCTAGCAGGGCACGCAGCGTCTGCACCTGGAGCGCTTCGTCAAAAATGGCGCGCACGGGAATTACGAAGTCGGGCAGGACAATGCTTTGAATTTCGCCCGCGCCGGATTTCAGCAGCAATTCGTAGCGCTCCGCACGCAATTGATATTGCTCGACTGTCTTTGCGACCGGATCGATAATCCAGTATTCGGCAATATCATGGGCTGCGTAATCCAAAAATTTCGTATCGCGGTCGTACTCTTCTGTACTGGGCGAAAGCACTTCAACGGCAAAATCCGGTTCGGGAAACTTCATCTGATCCTCGGTAAAGCGCTCGGCAACTTCGCGGCGGAAATAGCAGATATCGGGTTCATAATCGTTACGTGTTAGGGTAATCAAGATTTTTTCGTGGCCGACAAAGCCTAGATCGTTTGCCGCCACGTAAGCGTCCAGCAGCGTGAAAAGTTTTCCACTAGCTGAGCTGTGACGCTTCTTTACAGGCGAATGCACAATCACTTCTCCATTGATAAATTCGGTTTTTTCGCCCTCAGTCATCTGCTCATAAAACTGCTGTCGTCGCGTGGCCTCTTTGTCGAGTACACGTTCGATGTCGCGGCTGTAGAATTTGAGTCGCGGCGACTGGAGCAATCGCTCAAAGGCAGTTTGTTCGTCAATCGTAATCGTCACTTCGATTTCTCCCCGCGCACGCGGCGCGCTTCGTACAGCACAATGCTCCCCGCCACCGACGCATTCAGGCTCTCGACCTGCCCAAACATCGGCAGCCGCAGCAGAAAATCGCACTTCTCCCGCGTCAGCCGGCTCAAGCCGCTGCCCTCGTTGCCGACGACGACGGCGATAGCGCCGTCGAGCTGCTTAGCGTCCAGCAGCGGCACGTCCGCCTCGCCCGCCAGCCCGGCCACCCAGACATTCTGGCGTTTGAGCCAGTCGATGGTGCGGTTGAGATTCGTCTCCTGCGCAATCAGCAGGTGCTCGACGGCCCCGCTGCTGGCGTTGCTGACGGCGGGCGTGACGCGCGCCGCGCGCCGGTCCGGGATCACGACGCCGTGCGTGCCGAGCGTTTCGGCGGTGCGCAGCAGCGTGCCCAGATTTTGCGGGTCCTGCAGGTGGTCGAGCAGGAGCAGGAAGGGCGGCTCACCCCGCTCTTGAGCGCGGGCGAGACAGGCGGCGACATCAACATAGGGGTAGTCGTCCACCTCCAGCGCCACGCCCTGCGCGTTGGTGTTCTCCTGCTTGAGCCTATCAAACAGGCCGCCGTCGATGGCGCGGATGGGAATGCTGGCGGCTTCGGCAGCGGCGCGGATCTCGTCGATTACGTCGCCGCGTTTAGGCTTGCTTTCGCCCTCCAGCCAGAGGCGGTAAATGTGTCGCCGCTTGGCACGCAGCGTTTCGAGGACGGCGTGGCGTCCGTAAAGAAGTTCGCTCATGTGCGGTTAGTTGTCCATTTTTTGGGAAACCGCTGTTTGGAAAGTCTCTGTTTGAGAAATCCCAGCCGTTTCGCGCCGTCCGGCTCGCAGCAGCAGCCAGCCCCCCAGCAACATCAGCGCGCCCCAGATGAGAAATCCCATATCCCAATAAATCCACTGCGCTTGCGGCACGGTTTCGTTGACGTGGTGAATGCCAAGTATCTGGTGGTTGATTAAACCCTCGACCACGTTAAACAGGCCAAAGCCCATCAACAACGTACCCACCAACATCTTCGTCGACCATCGCACGTGAATTCGACGGGCCGCCCGCCACAAGAGCGTCAGGCCAATGCCTACAAAAATGTAGGTGGAGAGATGAAACAGGCCGTCCCAAAGGGTGTTGATCTTGAGATTCCGAACGCTATCTGGCGGATAGCCTGCGCTGGTCAACATGTGGTGCCACTGCAGGATCTGATGCAGAATGATGCCATCAAAGAAGCCACCGATGCCCAGGCCGAGAAAGATGCCAGCTGCCGTAGGGAATTCCCGCGTATCGCGTTTGTGTGCTGCGCTCATAATTTATGCCTGCTTGAAACACGAGCAGCTCACGCTTCTTCAAAGTGCCATTCCGTGCCGTCCGGCGTATCCTCCAGCGACACGTTCAGCTCGCCTAGCCCGTCGCGCACCTGATCGGCGAGCGCCCACTGCTTGTTGCCGCGCAGGTCGCTGCGCACCTGCACCAGCAAATCGATGAACGGCTTCACGGCCATGCTGCTGCCGTCGTTGCCCGCGGGCGCTTCGAGCACGAGGCCGAGCACGCCGCCTAGCTCGCGCAGCGTCCCCTGCGCGGCGTCGTAGAAGGGGCCGCTAACGTCGGCGGTGCGGGCGCTGTTGATCGCGCGCGACAGCTCAAACAGAGTGGCCAACGCGCTGCTGGTGTTAAAGTCGTCGTCCATCACCTCGATAAAGCGGGCGCGGGCGTTTTCGGTGGCTTCGCGTAAAGTGTCGGCGGCTTCGCCGGTGGAATCCGAGCCGGTGGCCGGGCGCAGGGCCGAGCGCAGGCGAGCCAGGCTGCGCTCCGCGCTCGCCATGGTTTCGCTCGTAAAGGCGACGGGTTTGCGATAGTGGCCGGAGAAGATCAGCAGCCGCAGCGCGTCCGGCGTGTGGTCCTTCAAAAATTCGTCGATGGTGATCAGGTTGCCAATCGACTTGCTCATCTTTTCGCCAGCCAGCTGCAGCATCCCGTTGTGCATCCAGACGTTGGCAAAGGCCTTGCCCGTGGCGCTCTCGCTCTGCGCGATTTCGTTCTCGTGGTGCGGAAAGACGAGGTCGTTGCCGCCGCCGTGGATGTCGATGGTCTCGCCCAGGTGCTCCAGGCACATGGCCGAACACTCGATGTGCCAGCCCGGCCGACCCGCGCCCCAGGGGCTCTCCCAGGCGGGTTCACCCGGCTTGGCCGATTTCCACAGCGCAAAGTCAGCGACGTTCTCCTTGCGTTCGTCCTCGGCGACGCGCGTGCCCGTCACCGCCTCGTCGAGCCTGCGGCGGCTGAGCTTGCCGTAGTCGTTGTCCCGCTGCACGCGAAAGTAGACGTCGCCGTTGATGGGATAGGCGTAGTCGCGCTCGCCCAGCTCCTGGATCAGCCCCACGATGTTCTCGATTTCGCTGGAGACGCGCGGGTAGACGTCGGCGGGCAGGACGTTGAGATCGGCCAGGTGCTTGAGATATTTGTCCGCGTAGTGGTTCGCCAGCTCAAAGGGATCGCGGTCCGACTCGTTGGCGCGGTTGATGATTTTGTCGTCCACGTCGGTGAAGTTGGTGGCGTAGCGCACGTCGTAGCCGCGATATTCGAGATAGCGATGCACCAGGTCGAAGACGATGGCGCTCATGGCGTGGCCAATGTGTGCATCGGCGTAGACCGTCGGCCCGCAGACGTACATGCGCACTTTGCCCTCTTCGATGGGCTGGAAGGGTTGTTTTTGGCGGGTGAGGGTGTTGTAGATTTGGAGAGGCATAGTCGTTTCTGTAAAGATTGGGGCAGGTAGCAGGTAGCAAGGGTGTAAGTCAACGCCCCTTGCTACCTGCTACCTGCTACTTATGATCCATCCGGCGTCGCAAAAATCAGCCGGCCCGCATTCGTCTGCAAGACCTTCGTTACCTGAACCAGCACGTCCTGGTTCAAATAGCGCTGCCCGCCCTCGACGACGACCATTGTGCCGTCCTCCAGGTAGCCGACGCCCTGGCCGACTTCCTTGCCCTCCTGGATAATCTTGAGCGGCAGCTCCTCGCCGGGCAGCAGCTTAGCCTTGACGGCGTTGGCCAGTTCATTGATGTTGAGCACGGTGACGCCCTGCAGGCGCGCGACGTGATTAAGGTTGTAGTCGTTGGTGACGACGGCGGCGCCCAGCACGCGGCCCAGACTCACCAGCTTGTCGTCGACCTGCTGGGCGTCGCGCGGGTTCTGGTCGATAAATTCGATCTCGACATGCTCATCCGCCTGCAAACGGTCCAGCATCTCCAGCCCGCGGCGGCCGCGATTGCGGCGCAGCGTGTCGCTTGAATCGGCGATGTACTGTAGTTCGTTGAGTACGAAGCGCGGCACGAGCAGCCGCCCCATCAAGAAGCCCGTCTCGGCTACATCCGCAATGCGCCCGTCGATGATGACGCTGGTGTCCAGCAGCAGGGGGGCCTGCATCTGCGCGGTGTCGTCTACCACGGCGGGCGTGCCGGTGCTGCGCTGAAAAAGCGTAAAAATATCCTCCTGCCTCAGCAGGGTAATGGCCGCGCCAAGGTAGCCAAAGACGATGACCATCACCAGCGGCAAAATCGAGCCAAAGGGCGGCGGCAGATTGGCAATGGGAATGGAGAGCAGGGCCGCAATAAAGAGTCCCACGGCCAACCCCACCGTGCCCGCGATTAGATCGCGGATGGGGATTTGGCGCAGGCTGTTGCGGGCAGCGACAACGGGCGCGGTGATGATCCACGGCGCAAAGAAAAAACCAAAGAGCAAACCGACGATGGCGAAGGGCAGAATAATCGGCGCGGAAATGGTCGTTAATTCACGCGTCGCCGCCAGCGCCACGCCCAGTTCCCACCCGATTAAGCCGTAAACCACCGCCCCCAGCGGTCGAAAGAGTTGACCGATGCGCATGAGTATTCTCCTGTGTGATACGCTTGATTATACCATCAATGCGTAGCGTTCTCCGTATATCAATCCCCTTTTCCACGGCAAAGTTCCACGGAGCGCGCAGAAAATGGAGAAGCATCACTGCATCACCATCTGGTTTTCGAGTTAGATTGACGTTAAACAATCTACCCAACAGGAGCACCCCGTGAACAAGAAACTAACGCTGCTCGCCGTGCTGGCCCACCCGGATGACGAGAGCTTTGGGCCGGGCGGGACGCTGGCCCGCTACGCCGCCGAGGGCATCGACGTGCACGTCGTCATCGCGACGGACGGCATTGCTGGCTCGGTGGAGGACGATTCGTACCTGAGCCACGGCACGCTGGCACAGGTGCGCTCGGCAGAGCTTTCCAACGCGGCGGTGGCGCTGGGCGTCACCAGCGTCTGGTCGCTGCCCTACCGCGACAGCGGCATGAAGGATACGCCAGAAAACGACGATCCGCTGGCGCTGATCCAGCAGCCCATTGAGCAGTTGACGCAGGAGATCGGCGGCTACATTGAACGGCTGCAGCCGGACGTCATTCTTACCCACGACCCCTACGGCGGCTACGGCCACCCCGACCACATCCGCTGCTGCGAGGCGACGACAGCGGCGTTTTACGTGGCGCGCACGCAAGCTACTGGGGCAGACGGGGCGGGCACGAATGGGTCGGGGCCCAGCAGCAGCGGTTACGCCGGGCCGCAAAAGCTGTACTACACCGCGTTCGATAAATTCTGGCTCAAAATCATCGTCTCCGCCATGCAGACGATGTACGCCCTTCAGCTTTCGCAGCAGAACCCGCGCGAGATCGGGCGCAACAAGGACATCAATCTCGTGGAAATCAGCGGCTGGAAGACGCCCGTGCACGCCGAGGTGGACGTGCTGCGCTACCTCCCGCGCAAGGAGGCGGCCAGCAAGGCACACGCCAGCCAGTACGGCGGCGGACCCGGCTTTTTGCGCGTGCTGCCCGCACCCGTGCGCCGTCGCGTGCAGGGGCGGGACACCTTTACGCGCGCCTTTCCCGCGCCCACCTCGGCGAGCGAGACAGACCTGTTTGTAGGGCTGCGCTAAGCGGACAAAGGTTAAACGATAGACGTTAGGCCATTTCAAGCATTAAATCATCCCGACGTTGGTGACAGTCACGCCCATAAATTAGCTGGTAATTTTGGCTCTCGGAGGGCCGTGACAGTCACCGTGACCACCTCATGGGGTATTTATTTTCTTGGAAGAGCCTTAGACGGTAGACATTAGACGATAAACGATGGCAAGTACCGTCCCTACCAAATCATCCTGAAAAGAGCGCTTTAGCATCAACAGCGTCATCCGCCGTCCGACAGCCAACAGCCAACAGCCAACAGTCAACAGCCATCCTCCATCGTCTATCTTCCCCAAACGCCGATCCGTTTGCACTTGCGCGCGCAAGCGAGTACACTAACGCCACCGACAGCGCAGACCCTTTGAGCAAATTCATCTCGACAAATTATCGAACGCAAACTCATCCAACATAAGCGAGGCGATCCATGCGGCAGCGGCGTTTAGTGCGCAATCGACGACAACCCTATCCATCTCAGCGGCGCGTCCTCTCCATCGCGGGCGCGCTGGTGATGGTGGCGCTGGCCTTTGGCACGGCCTGGGGCGCCAGCGGCCTGCCCCAAGCAGCGAGCGGCGAACTCTACCGCCTCGGAGAGGGCGAAATCTTCGAGGGCGATCTGCAAATTGCGGCTTCGGAAGTCTACATCGACGGCATTGTCGATGGCGATCTGGTGGCGGCGGGCGCTTACGTGGAGATCAACGGGCGCGTGGAGGGGGATGCGCTGGTGGCTGGCGCGGAAGTTGTGCACAACGGCGTGGTGGTGGACGATATGCGCGCGGCGGGTGCGGGCGTTACCATCAACGGCAACGTGGGGGACAACCTGGTGGCCTCCGCCGGCGGCGGCTTCTTCTTTCCCTTCCCCATTGCCGGGCGCACGGTGCGCCAGGGCCTCCGCGTCACGGAAAGGGGGACGATTGGGGGCGAATCCTTTCTGGCAGGCGGGCAGGCCGATCTCAACGGAACCTTTATTGGCGACATGAACCTTGCCGTCAACGACCTTCGCTACGGCAATTCGTTCTTCACCGACGGCACGCGCTTCGTGGACGTGGACGCCGTTGACGCGCCGGAGCGCACGCCGGTGCGCGGCTTCTTTGGCTGGCTGGCCCGCCTGCTGATCACGCTGATTGGGCTGGCGCTGGCGGGCTGGCTGTTGCTGCGGCTCGCGCCCGGCCTGCTTCGCCGCCCCGCCCGCGCCATCGATGAACAGCCTGCGCAAACGGCGCTCTGGGGTTTGGGCGCGATCGCGCTGGCGCTGCCGCTCTCGGTGGCGCTGGTCTTCGTGATGGTGGCCTTCTGGGGCTGGTTCCCCGGCGGCGTCGCCATGTTTGCCTTTCTCTTTGGCCTGTTGGCGCTGCTCTGGTTCCTCAGCCCGCTGATCACCGGCCTCTGGGTCGGCCGCCGCGTGGCCGCGATTACCCACATCCCGCTCGATCCGCTGCCCACGCTGCTGATCGGCGTGATCGCGATTGTGCTTCTGGGGCGTGTACTCGCCGCCGTCCCCTTCGTCGGCGAGCTGACCTACCGGGTGATCTACCTGCTCAGCCTCGCCTTTGCCCTAGGCGGGTTGATTTTGTCCCAGCGGGGGAAAGTTGCCAATAGTTAGAGATTGGTTATTAGAGATTGGAGATTGCGGTTGACTGCGTTGGTTGGGTATCCCGATACCCAATCGCTCATAACCAATCTTCAGTCGCTTCATGCCCATGGAAATCTCCGAAACCCTCTACCTCGGCGATGTCGTCCAGACGCGCAAGCCCCACCCCTGCGGCGGCGACACGTGGGAGATCGTGCGCGTGGGGGCGGACATTGGCCTGCGCTGCCAGACGTGCGACCGCCGCGTGATGCTGACGCGCCGCAAATTTGCCCAGCGGGCGAAGCGCTTTGTGTCGCGGGGAAACGAACTTGCTGACCATTGACTATTGCTTATTGCTTGCCGACCACTGTTACTGACTACTGCTTATGCACCGCGACGAGCTCATCACCTACCTCGACGACTATCTCCACATCCACACCACGCCCGACTACGGACCGCAGGGGCTGCAAATAGAGGGGCGCGACGACATCACGCGCATCGTGGGCACGGTGGATGCGGCGCTGCCCTGTGCGCAGGTCGCCATCCAGCGCGACGCGGACTTGCTGCTCGTGCACCACGGCATCTTCTGGGGCGGCGCGCAGACGTTGACCGGCGGCTACGGCCACCTGGTGCGCACTTACCTGGAGGCGGGGCTCAATCTCTATGCGGCGCATCTCGCGCTGGATGGACATCGCGAAGTGGGCAACAACGCGGAGCTGGCGCGGCGGCTCGGCGTGGAAATCGACCGGGAAGCGAGCGAGCGCTTTGCCAAGGTCAAGGGCACGGCCATCGGCCTCGTTGCCGACGCACCCACGGGCACGACGCTGGACGACATCGTGGGGCGCTTTGAACAGAACGTGGGCACGCCCAAGCTCGTGCAGGCCCACGGTCCCCGCCGCGTCAACCGCATCGGCATCGTCAGCGGCTCCGGCATCGGCTATCTGCACGAAGCCGCCACTCTCGGCTGCGACACGCTGCTCACGGGCGAAACCAGCCACGCCAATTTCTACGACGCCCAAAGCGCGCGCATGAACGTAATCTACGGCGGCCACTACGCCACGGAAACGGTCGGCGTGCAGGCGCTCGGTCGACATCTGGCGCAGCACTTTGATCTTAATTTTGAATTCGTCGATTTGCCTACGAATCTCTGACGTGCTACACTACGGTATTGTAATAAATTTTACAATACTATTTAATTGAAGCACTTGAGATTCGGAGGATCGACGGAAATGCGTAGACAATTCATGTACTTTGTTCGGCACGCAGCATTGGCCATAGCCGTGCTGTCTTTCTTATTTAGCGCCTGCCACAGCGGGCAATCCGGCGCAGCCACGCTGCCCCCGTCGGATGAAGATCACCCCACGGCTTACTTCCTCACTTACGACATCGACCGGACGAACGTGCCCGATCTCTACTACAACGAGCTCACGCTGCGGGTGCAGGTTAACGACGCGCAGACGATTGACGTGCGGGCCGATGGCGAGCCCGTTTCCTTTGTGCATGACGCCGACGCCGGGCAAATCATGCTGACCACCGGCGCGGCGCGGGTCGAGGTGCAGGTGGCGGGCGTGGGCAACCCCTACGGCGTGGGTGAGATCAAGAAAGCCGCCTTGCGCAACGACAAAGGCTTCGCCTGGTCGCACGGCATGGACGACAATGTTTACCTGCGCGCACAGGTGGCCGTGCTCGAACAATATGACTGGCGCGGCACCTTCTTTTTGATTGCTGGCACGGTAGATGATGCACGCGACGAGGAGTGGATCGCGGACGTGCCCTACGTCCGGCGCAAGCTGGCGGACGGCTGGTCCATCGGCAGCCACGACTGGGACGGCAGCTGCCGCGAGCCGATTGATGTGCAAAAGATGATCGACGCGGCCGCGCGGCTCAATCAAATTGTCGCTACGTCGACCGTGCCCACGCACCGAGTAATCTCATTTGCCGCGCCCTGCTTTCTCGCTTCTTACCACCCGCTCGTCCTCGCCCAGCGCGACGCGGAGGAGACGTCGATTTTGTTTAACGAAAGCGGCGACGTCACGCCGATGATCGTTGATGCGGCGGCGCGGGCCCCAGTGACCGGCGACAGCGAGCACGACATCCTGGCTTACGATTTCGATTTTGACGGCAACGTGGGGCGCGGCACGGAGTTGGCCTTTGCCACCCAAGAGGCGCTCGACACCATCGATTGGATGGCCGCGCGCCACGCGCAGACGGGCGAGCACTTCTGGTACAACACGCTGTCGCACGGCAACGAAGAGGCGGCGCTGGCCACCTTTGCCGCGCACGTCTACAGCGAGTACGGGCCGGAGGGCACAAACGAGGTGTGGGTTGCCCCCTCGGACGAAATCTACAGCTACCTGCTCACCCGCGACCGCAGCGTGATCACCACGACGGCCAACCCGCCCGTGCCGGAGCTCTTTCGCATCCAGCTGCCCCTGGTGACGGGTCGGTAGCGGACTGGCTGTGGGAACGCTCGTAAAGGCACCGGGAAATTCCTACGCCTACCGTTAAACAGAAAAAGGTTCGCCACGTGGCGAACCTTTTTCTGCGTTCATGCGTTATCAAACCGGCACGGGCTACTCTTCGCTGGGCGATGCGCCCGTCTTGTCCTCAAAGAGCTGGGTCACCTCGCCCGCTTCGGCGTGGCGACCGAGCGCCTTTTTGCTAAAGACCAGTTCGTCGCCCACAATCACCTCAAAGACGCCGCCGCCGGAGGGCATCAGCGTGAGCTTGGTGATGGAGGGCGTGTACTTCGTGAGCAGTTCGTCCGCCAAACTGACGGCTCTGGGCGTGTAGTTTCACTGCACGCAGTATTCGATGCTAACCTCATACTTTTGCATCTGTAATTCTCCTTTCAAGAAGAAACTGGAAGATTGAGCGAGCGCAGAACAGCGCCCGCTAGAGACATCGTAGAGGAAAAACGTTTTTGGGTCAACCCCTTTTCGAGTGCTATAGTTATTTTATGCCAGAGCAACCAATTTCCGAACGTAAACAAACCGAGCAGCACGAGGTCCAGAGCTGACGCGAGCCCACCCTCTGCCGTGGCGCCAACTGCCGTGGCGCCAGTAGACGACGCCGGCGATGCCCCCCAGCCGCGCTGGAGCCGGCGCCGCTTCCTGCGCGGCGTAGCCGGCGGGGCAACCGTGGCCCTGCTCGCCGCCTGTGGCCGCGACCGCGCCACGCCCACGCCCACCGCCACCTCGACGGCCACGCGCGGGGCGGCCGCCCGCTCGCCGCTGCGTCCGCGTTCGCCGCTGGGCACGCCCACGCCGGCGGGCAGCCGCGTCCACCTGCCGCTCGTCAGCGGCCCGGACGGCGAAGCGGTGGCGCAGGCCGCTGCCACCGCCACGCCGCTGCCGACCGAGACACCGACGCCCGAACCCGCGCCGACCGAAACCTTTACGCCCGCGCCCACCCACACGCCCACGCCGCCGCCCGCCACGCCCTTCCCGCCCGGCCCGGCCAGCAAGCTCGGCCTGCACGTGGAGCGCAATATCGAGCAGATTTTCGATCTGCTCAAAACCGGCGGCGTCGCGGCGGTGACGACGTTGGAGTTGGACCCCAATTTCTTGCGGCGCATCAAAGAAACATCGCCCGACACGCTGATTGTCGGTCGTATTGACATTCCCGATGCCCAGCTTGGCAGCATGACCGACCCCGCCGCCGCGGCGCGCGCCTTTGTCGAGCAGCTGCTGCCGGTTGCCGACGACCCGCGCCGCCGTGATTTTGTCGACGGCTGGATTTCGTTCAATGAACCCGTTCCCACCTCGCCGGAACAAATGCAGCGGCTGGCCGAATTCGAGGCCGAGCGAACGCGCCTGCTCGGCGAGCGACAAATTCGCAGCGTCATCGGCAACTTTGCCACGGGTAATCCCCCTGAGATGAGCCTGTGGCCCCACTTCTTTGATGCCATTCGCGAGGCGCAAAATCAAAATGGATGGCTGGGGCTACACGAATATTCCGCGCCGATCATCTATTTTGGCAGCACAAAGTTTGAAAGCGGTCGCTATCCCGGCGTTTCCCCGGCAGATGATGGTTATTTGACGCTGCGCTATCGCAAAGTCTACCGCGACTACTTAATTCCCAACGGCCTCTCCCTACCGCTTGTCTTTACCGAGCTAGGCGTAGATGGGCAGGTCACGGATCGACCGGGCCCGCCGGGGCTGGGCTGGCAGGATTTTCAAGATTACTGGCGCGAAAACGGCTACGGTCTGTGGGGGCCGGGCGCGTATATCGAGCAGCTTGTCTGGTACGATGAAGCCATGCGGCAGGATGATTACGTGCTCGGCGGCTGCATCTTCGGCCTCGGCACCAGCAGCCGCTGGCTCTCGTTTGATATTCAAGGGCCGGCGGCGGCGGTGCTCGAACAATATCTTCGCGTTCACGCGCGGGCGTAGTCGATTTATACCAATTGTGCAGCGAAGCTGCACGAAAAGATGAGCTACGTTCGGCCTCACCCCCAAACCCCCTCTCCACATGTGGAGAGGGGGCTTCACCCGGCTCGTTGGCGTAGAACCTGCGTGGAGGGGTGAGGCTGAATGCCCCGCCACTTTGCCCATGCAAACACGCAGTTCACACAAGCAATTGGTATTAGTTGTAAAGCTGAAAAACAGAAGAAGCAATTCACGAAGCGCACGAAGGAACACGGAGAACATTTGCTGTACACTCTTCCTTCGTGCTTCTTCGCGCCCTTCGTGGATCAAAATACGGATCCCACCTCTTATTTCCTTACGTCTATGATCCTCATCGACATCCACGCCCGCCTGGCCAACACCGTCGTCCTCTTCGTCGCCGGGCTGGCGATTTACGCCGTTTTCCTGCGCGTGCGCAATCGCCCGCTGGACGGGAGCTGGCTCGGCGCGGCGGTGATTGGCGAAGTGCTGATTCTCGTCGAATTTGCGCTGGGCGTTTGGCTCTACATACAGGTCGGCGGCGGCAGCCTGGCGCGCCCCTGGCTGCACATCCTCTACGCGCTTGTCGCCGTGCTGTCGCTGCCGGGCGGGTACGCCTATTTTAGCCAGCTCGAAGACGAAGGCGTGAAGACCGTCGCCATGGCGGCGATCTGCATTTTCCTGTGGGGCATCGCCCTGCGCGCGTCGACGGTGGCGCTCTCCGTGCCCGTGCCGCCGGGGTAATTTGACTCAGGTAATGTGGAGATGACGGCCCTTGGCCTCGCAACCCACTACATCTTGTATCCCGTACCGTCAGTGACACAATAAGCCGTTCGTCCGTTTGAATTTGCCCGCGCTTTTTGTTAAAATTAGCGCAGAGCCCCGCGGTAATTGCGCCGCAACGGGGGCGCTAGAGCAAGCGAGAGAAGCATGTCCAAACAGGTGTTGGTGCTGAACGCCAGTTATGAACCGCTGAGTTTGGTCTCCGTGCGCCGCGCGGTGGTGCTCGTGCTGCGCGAAAAGGCCGAACTGGTGGAGGCCACCGAGCGCATGTTGCGCAGCGCCAGCGACGAAATCCCCATTCCGCTGGTCATTCGGCTCGTTCACTACGTCAACCTGCCCCATCGCCAGGTGCCGGCCACCCGCAGCGCCGTGCTCCTGCGCGACGCCAATACGTGCCAGTACTGCGGCGCCACGCCCGGCCGCAGCCAACTCACCGTCGATCACGTCATCCCGCGCTCCCGCGGCGGCGGCCACGGCTGGACGAATCTGGTGGCAGCCTGCAAGCCGTGCAATCAGAAAAAGGGTTCGTCCACCCCGGATGAGGCCGTGATGACGCTGCGTCGCCGCCCCTTTGAACCCAACTACGTCGCGCTCGTGTTGTTGAGCAACCCGATAGCTGCCGCCCGCTGGGAGCAGATGATGGGGGCGGGGAGCGTTGTTACAGCCTAAATCTAACAACTCTTCAAAATTGGGTGGCGAGAACCGATTACGCAATGCTGAACACCTTCCTGCCGCATCCCGAATACTCAAAACAGCGCTTCGTTTGCATTCTCAACCCCTCTGACGAAACTACAGAAATCGTGAAACAGGTGATCATCGAAGCCCACTCTCTTGCAACGTCTCGCCTTTCGCGCCCCGCAAATCTGCCGTACGCCACCTCTTGCTACGTACCATGAGTTGGTAACTGGTAATTCCCCTCGGTTCACTGCTATAATCTCCGCATGACTGACTCCGCTTCCCCTTCCCGCCAGGAAACCCTTGACGCCCTCAGCCGCCGCATCGCCGACCTCGGCGAGAACTCGCTGACGCAGCTTTCGCAGTACATCAGCTACCTCAAATGGCAGGAAGAGCTGTGGCAGAGCCTGCTCGACGAAGAGAGCCTGGGCGAGCGCCCGCTCGTCTGGCAGCATGACTTGGTCGAATCGTTTGCCCAAGCGCGCCAGGCCGCCACCCGCACCCCCGATCTCATGGAAATCAAGACGGCGCCGGCGACGGTCGGCATGGTGCAGCAGATGGCGATCTGGCAGCACCCGCCCGTGATCGGCAGCGCCGTCTGCGAGTACCAAATCGCCGTGCCCGCGGAGGTCGACGTGCTGCGGCTGCGCTTCGCCGTCGGCATCCGTGACGGCGCGCTGATGGAGGGCGACAACCTCTGCGCCTTTCGCGTGCTCGTCAACGGCCAGCGCATCTGGAGCACCACGATTCAAAATAATCAAGGCCAACAAAACCAGTGGCAGCGCTTTCTGATTGACCTGCCCAGCCTCTCCGGCCAGGACATTGTCCTGCAACTGATGACGGACGGCCTCGGCGACGCGCGCTGGAACTGGGCCGTTTGGGGCGAGCCGCTGCTGCTGGGCTACGGGTCAGCGGCGTAGGTGGCATTGAGTTCACGTCGCAAGTGAATCTGTATTGCTTACTGCTTATTTCTTATTGGTGGACTCGTTGGAACCGTGGTAACTTACGAGACAAGCAATAAGCAATATGCACTAAGGAATACTCCCCATGGCCTTCTTTGATCTCCCCCTCGACCAACTCAAAACTTACCGCCCCGAACGCGAAGAGCCCGCCGACTTCGACACCTTTTGGGCGCAGACCATCGCCGACGCGCGCCAGCACGATCTCGACGCCACCTTCGAGCCAGTCGATTATGGCTTAACAACGGTTGACGCCTTTGACGTGACCTTTTCCGGTTACGGTGGCCAGCGCATCAAGGGCTGGCTGCTGCTGCCCAAGCAGCGCGAGGAAACTTTGCCCTGCGTCGTCGAATACATTGGCTACGGCGGCGGGCGCGGCTTCCCCATCGACAGGCTGCTGTGGGCCAGCGCGGGCTACGCGCACCTGGTGATGGACACGCGCGGCCAGGGCAGCGTCTGGAGCAACGGCGACACGCCGGACCCCGAACCGGCGGGCAGCAACCCCCACGCCCCCGGCTTTATGACGCGCGGCATCCTCGACCCGCAAACCTACTACTACCGCCGCGTCTTCACCGATGGCGTGCGCGCCGTCGAGGCCGCGCAGTCTCACGAGGCGGTGGACGGGCAGCGCATCCTGCTCACCGGCGGCAGCCAGGGCGGCGGCATCACGCTGGCCGTGGCCGGGCTGGCGACGGCGCACCTGGGCGACGCCGTGCAAATTGCCATGCCGGACGTACCCTTTCTCTGCCACTTCCGCCGCGCCACCATCCTGACCAACAACGACCCCTACCACGAAATCGTGCGCTTTGGCGCGACGCACATGGACAAGATCGAGCAGCTCTTCGAGACGCTCAGCTACTTTGACGGCGTGAACTTCGCCGCCCGCGCCACCGCGCCCGCCCTCTTCTCCACGGCGCTGATGGATCAGACCTGCCCGCCGTCGACCGTCTTCGCGGCCTTTAACTACTACGCGAGTGAATTGCTGGAGCCGGTCAAGGAGATCAAGGTCTGGGCCTTTAATCAGCACGAGGGCGGCAAGAGCTATCAGCAGATTGAGAAGCTGAAGTTTGCGCGGGCGCAGCTTTAGCCAGTCAAGATGGTCGAGTGCGATGCACGGCGTCCATCAAGCGGGCAGACAAGTCATCACCTCCGCCGTGCGTGTACTCACAACCCAACCAACATCATCAACGAAGACAAAGTTGGTCGGATCGTGAGTGCAGCGCACGGCATATCTATTGGTCGCTAGATCACCGCGCCTGATGCCGTGCAACGCACTCGACACCCCGCCGCGAGTGCGATGCAAGGCGTCCATCGAACCCAGATCGCCGAGTGCATTGCACGGCGTCCGCCAAGCCAGCAGACGAAGCGTCGCCCACGCCGTGCGCTGCACTCGTGATCCAACCAATGCCATCCGCAAAATCCACGCCGCTACGATCAATTTCTTCCAAATCCACCATGACTCCCTCCCCAACCACCTTCCCCTTCCACCAGCCAATCGCCTGGCAGCCCAACGAAGCGTGGATCGCCGAGAGCAACCTGCGCGCCTTTATGGACGAGCACCTGATCTCCGACTACGACATCCTGCTCCAGCGCGCCAGCGACGACATCGCCTGGTTCTGGGACGCCGTCTTCGACGACCTGGACATTCAGTTTGAGACGCCCTACTCGCAGGTCGTCGATCTCAGCGACGGCATCCAGCTCCCGCGCTGGTGCGTCGATGGCAGGATGAACATCGTTGAAAGCTGTCTCGACAAGTGGCTGGATGGCGAGAGGCGCGACCAGCCAGCGCTCAAGTTTGAAGGCGAAGAGGGCGCAATCGCTACCCTAACCTACGGCGAGCTGAGCGACGAAGTCAACCGCTGCGCCAACGCCCTGCGCGCGCTCGGCCTGGGCCAGGGCGACGCCGTTGGCCTCTACATGCCGATGATTCCCGAACTGCTCGTGGCCTTTCTCGCCACCATCAAAATCGGCGGCGTGATTCTGCCGCTCTTTAGCGGCTACGGGCCCGGCGCGATTGCCACCCGCCTCAACGACGCCGACGCCAAGGCCGTCTTCACCAGCGACGGCGCGTGGCGGCGCGGCCAGCACGTGCCCATGAAGGCCACGCTGGATGAAGCGCTGCACAACGTGCCCACGGTCGAGCACGTGGTTGTCGTACGGCGCTTGGGGCTGGATGACGTGACGCTCACGCCCGGGCGCGACCGCTGGTGGGACGATCTCGTGCCGCAGCAGAGCGAAGTCGCCGCAAGCGAAACCGTGAGTGCGGAGGAGGTGCTGATGATCATCTACACCAGCGGCACCACGGGGCGACCCAAAGGGGCCGTCCACACCCACTGCGGCTTCCCGATCAAGGCCGCACAGGACGTGCGCCACGTCATGGACGTGCATGCGGGCGAGACGCTCTACTGGATGAGCGACATGGGCTGGATGATGGGGCCGTGGCTCGTCTTTGGCGCGCTGCTCAACGGCGCGACCATGCTCTTCTACGACGGCGCACCGGACTTCCCCGACGTCGACCGGCTGTGGGCGCTCGTCGAGCAGCACGAGGTGACCCACCTCGGCATTTCGCCCACGCTGATCCGTGCGCTCCAGCCACACGGTGACGCGCCCGTGCGCAACCGCGATCTCACAAAATTGCGCGCCGTCGGCTCGACGGGCAGCCCGTGGGACCCCGAATCGTGGAGGTGGCTCTTCGAGACGGTGCTGGACGGCGAGAAGCCGATCCTCAACTACACCGGCGGCACGGAAATCAGCGGCGGCATCCTCAGCGGCAACTTTTTCCAGCCGCTCAAGCCCTGCGCCTTTGGCGGCCCCGTCCCCGGCATGGATGTCGACGTGGTCGACGACGCGGGTCGACCCCTGCGCGGGGCCGTCGGCGAACTGGTGATCCGCCAGCCTTGGATCGGCATGACGCGCGGCTTCTGGCGCGACGAGCAGCGCTATCTCGATTCGTACTGGAGCCGCTTTGAAAACTTGTGGGTGCACGGCGACTTTGCCGCCATCGACGACGACGGCCTCTGGTACGTCCTGGGCCGCTCGGACGACACGATCAAGGTGGCGGGCAAGCGGCTCGGCCCCGCGGAGGTCGAGGCGATTTTGACGGCGCATCCGGCGGTGCGCGAGGCCGCGGCGATTGGCGTGCCGCACGCAGTCAAGGGGCAGGTGGTGGTTGCCTTCGTGGTGCTCAACGAAGGGGTGCTCAACGAGGGCGAAGCGGCGAACGAAGATTTGCGCGAGACGCTGCTTCAGCGCGTCAGCGACGAATTGGGCAAGCCGCTCAAGCCGCAGGCCGTCAAGTTTACGTCGGCGCTGCCCAAAACGCGCAACGCCAAGGTGCTGCGTCGCCTGATCCGCGCGGCCTATTTGGACGAGGAGCTGGGCGATGTCACCAGCCTAGAGGATGTCGAGGCGGTCGAGGCGATCCGACGGGCGGTGTAGGAGATAAGCCAGTCGAGTGCATTGCACGGCGTCCGCCAAGCCGGCAAACGAAGCGTCGCCCCCGCCGTGCGCTGCACTCATGATCCAACCAACAAACTTGACGGGATCATGAGTGCAGCGCACGGCATATCTGTCGGTCGCTACCCAATCGCGCCTGATGCCGTGCAATGCACTCGGCCATCTCGCTTCGAGTGCATTGCACGGCGTCCGCCAAGCCGGCAAACGAAGCGTCGCCCCCGCCATGCGCTGCACTCACGATCCAACCAACTAACTTGACGGGATCATGAGTGCAGCGCACGGCATATCTGTCGGTCGCTACCCAATCACGCCTGATGCCGTGCAATGCACTCGGCCATCTCGCTTCGAGTGCGGCACTCACAGTCCAATCAACATCACCCGCCCCACCCCCATTATGCCCAAGTCGCGTCCACCCTACCGCCCCGGCCACGTCTATCACCTCTACAACCGCGGTCGCAGTCGGCTGACCATCTTCCACGATCACGCCGACTATGCGCGCGTGCTGGACAAGCTGAAGCACTACACCCAAACGCTCAGCCTTACCCTCCTCGCCTACTGCCTGCTGCCCAACCACTACCACTTCCTCGTGCGGCAGGATGGCGACGCGCGCGCGGGTCTGCTGCCGCAGCGCGTCTTCAACAGCTATAGCAAATCGTATAACCACCGCTACCAGCACAGCGGCACGATTTTTGAGGGCGATCACGAGGTGCGCCTCGTCAATAATCCAGGCTACCTGTTCCACCTCTGCCGCTACATCCACGCCAATCCCGTCAAGGACGGCATCGCCCTGGACGTGGCGCTGTGGCCCTACTCCAACTACCTCGAATGGGTAGAGCAGCGCCCCGGCACGCTCGTCGATCTCGACTTTGTCCGCCGCCGCTTCGCCGCGCCAGCGGATTACGCCGCCTACGTCCAAGCCTACATCGATTCGCTGTAGGCCAGTCGAGTGCATTGCACGGCGTCCGTCAAGCCGGCAGACGAAGCGTCGCCCCCGCCGTGCGCTGCACTCATAATCCAACCAACAAACTCGACCGGATCATGAGTGCAGCGCACGGCATATCTGTTGGTCGCTGGGCGATCACGCCTGATGCCGTGCAATGCACTCGACCGTCTCGCTTCGAGTGCATTGCACGGCGTCCGCCAAGCCGGCAAACGAAGCGTCGCCCACGCCGTGCGCTGCACTCATAATCCAACCAACAAACTCGACCGGATCATGAGTGCAGCGCACGGCATATCTGTTGGTCGCTGGGCGATCACGCCTGATGCCGTGCAATGCACTCGGCCATCTCGCTTCGCGTGCGCTGCACGCCCGATCCAACCAACTTCCCCGTAAAGGATTTTCCCCCACCTTACGATATAATTAAAGTAAGAGTCAGGCCCGCTTGCGTTTCATCACCAATCCCAGATGTCCCTTCAACTCATCCAGCAGTACCACAACCAGGTCGACACCCTGCGCCGCTACGGCGGCTCGACCAACGAATCCAGCCTGCGCTCGGCCTTCCAGCGGCTGCTCGAGCACTACGCGCGGGGGCACAACCTGGAGCTGATCGCCGAGCTCGAGTACCGCACGCCGGGCGGCCAGCTCGTCTACCCCGACGGGACGCTCAAGGATGCGCTGCGCCAGGACTGGGGCTACTGGGAGAGCAAGGACGAGCGCGACGATCTGAGCGCGGAGATCGCCGCGAAATTTGCCAGGGGCTACCCCAGCAACAACATCCTCTTCGAGGACACGACGACCGCCGTGCTCTACCAGGGCGGCGACGAAGTGGGCCGCGCGGCGCTTCTGAACGACGAAGGGCTCGATGCGCTGCTGACGCGCTTCGTCCGCTACGAGCGGCGCGAGGTGCGCGACTTTCGCACGGCCATCGAGCACTTTTCCGAGGACGTGCCCGAGCTGGCGGGCGAGCTGCGCGATATCCTCAGCGAGCAGTACGTCAAAAACGAGAAGTTCCGCCGCGCCGCCGGCGAATTTCTCGACCTCTGCCGCGAGTCGATCAACCCCAGCGTGGAAATGGCCGACGTGCGCGAGATGATCATCCAGCACGTGCTGACGCAGGACATCTTTATCACCGTCTTTGACGAGCCGCAGTTTCACCTCGAAAACAACGTGGCCCAAAAGCTGGGCGAGGTGGTGGGCAGCTTCTACAGCGGCGCGACCCGCCGCCGCATCCACGACCGGATTGCGCCCTACTACCAGGCCATCAACGCGCGCGCGGCGCAGATTGTCAACCACCACGAGAAGCAGAAGTTTCTCAAGGTGCTCTACGAAACCTTCTACAAAGCCTACAACCCCAAAGCCGCCGACCGGCTGGGCATCGTCTACACGCCGGGCGAAATCGTGCGCTTTATGATCGAAGCCACCGACCACCTCTGCTGGCGACACTTTGGGCGCGGGCTGGCGAGCGAGGGCGTGCAGATTCTGGACCCGGCCACGGGCACCGGCACCTTTATCACCGAGCTGATCGAGTACCTGCCCGCGCACCAGCTGCGCCGCAAGTACGAGCGCGAAATCCACTGCAACGAGGTGGCAATTCTGCCCTACTACATCGCCAACCTCAACATCGAGTACACCTACAAGCAGAAGATGGGCGAGTACGTCCCCTTCGAGAACATCGTCTTTGTGGACACGCTCGACAACACGGGCTTCACCTACGAGGGCAAGCAGTTCACCCTCTTTGGGCTGGCCGAGGAGAACGCCGAGCGCATCCGCGCGCAAAACGAGCTGGATATGACGGTGATCATCGGCAACCCGCCGTACAACGCCAACCAGAAAAACGAAAACGAGAACAACAAAAACCGCGAATATCCCGCCATCGATAAGCGCATCAAGCAGACGTACATCAAGCACAGCACGGCGCAGAAGACCAAGCTCTACGATATGTACACCCGCTTTATCCGCTGGGCCAGCGACCGCGTGGGCGACGAGGGCGTGGTGGCCTTTATCACCAACCGCTCGTTTATCAACAAGCGCCACACCGACGGCTTTCGCAAGGTGGTGGCCGACGAATTTGACTACATCTACGTGCTCGATCTCGGCGGCGACGTGCGCGACAACCCCAAGCTCAGCGGCCCCAAACACAACGTCTTTGCGATCCAGACGGGCGTGGCGATTTTCTTTCTCGTGCGCAAGGCCGACAGCGCGCGTCGCACGGTTGACGACGAGACAAAGACTGCCCGCATCTTCTACGCCCGTCGCCCCGAAATGGAGGAGGCCAAGGAGAAGCTGCGATTCCTGGCGACGAATAAATTTGAGGATATAGAATTTCGACCGATTGCACCGAGCAAGCGGCACTATTGGATTCAGCTTACGGAGAACGATTGGGAGGATCTAATTCCTGTTGCGTCGAAGCAGACGAAGTTTGCGAAGAGCCAAGGAGAAGTCAATGCAATTTTCGATTTGTACTCGCTGGGTGTTGTCACAGCGCGTGATGAATGGGTTTATGATTTTAACGAAGAAAATTTACAATATAAAGCTCAATTTTTTATCGACGTTTACAACTCTCAAGTGTCAGAGCGTGGTACTCAATTGGTGGATGGTAACCTGAGCCAGGAGATAAAGTGGACTCGCGCCGCTAAAAAACATTTAGCTAACGGCACACGTTTTTCATTCGATAGAAGTAGAATCATCAACAGCGCGTACCGACCTTTCGTAAAAAAACTTTTATACTTTGATGAGCATTTGAACGAGATGCGCTATCAAATGCCAAACGTATTTCCTGACCCCAGCGTAGAAAATCTAGCTATTTTCTACAGTGATTCCGGTTTTCGAGCGTCGTTCACTTCCTTGGTGGTTGATACAGTTGCGGAGTATCATTTTGGTGCTAGCTCCGACGGTTTCCAATGCCTCCCCCTCTATCGCTACGACGACGGCACGCGCCGCGACAACATCACCGACTGGGCGCTCGCCCAGTTCCGCAATCGCTACGCCGACGACCAATCGGAAATCGGAAATCGGAAATCCAAAATCGACCGCCCCGATATTTTCCACTACGTCTACGCCGTGCTCCACGATCCCGTCTACCGCGAAACGTACAAACTCAACCTCAAGCGCGACTTTCCGCGCATCCCCTTCTACGCCGATTTCTGGCAGTGGGCGCGCTGGGGCGAGCGGCTGCTGGACCTGCATCTAAACTACGAAGAGGCCGCGCCCTACCCGCTCGACCGCTTCGACCTCGACCCCGATGGCGTGCGCAAAGCCTACAAAGCCCGGCTCAAGGCGCAGCCCGCGGACGACGCCATCGAAGTCGACACGCTGACCACGCTCGACGGCGTGCCGCCTGTCGCCTGGCGCTACCGCCTCGGCAACCGCTCCGCCCTCGAATGGGTGCTCGATCGCTACAAAGAGCGCACCCCGCGCGACCCGACCATCCGCGAAAAGTTCAACACGTACCAGTTCGTGGACTACAAAGAGCAGGTTATCGACCTGCTGCGCCGCGTCACCACCGTCAGCGTCGAGACGATGGTCATTATCGATGCGATGACGGCGGAGCAGGTCGAGCGCTAGCTTGGTCTATCTTGTGGTAAACTAACCCGACGGCCAAGCTCGTCGAGTGCATTGCACGGCGTCCGCCAAGCCAGCAGACGAAGCGTCGCCCACGCCGTGCGCTGCACTCATCGTCCAACCAACAAACTCGACCGGATCAAGCGTGCAACGCACTTTATCTTTTCAGAAATTCACCATGCCCACCCCCATCCACCCACCCGACCGCTTCGACGAGCTGCGCCGCGTCGCCGTGCCGCTGCTGCGGCCCTATGCCCAGCGCATCGCCGTCTTTGGCTCCTACGCCCGCGGCGAGGAGACGGACGAGAGCGATATTGATCTGCTGCTCGTCTTGCGCCCCGACGAAGAGCGGCCAGCGCTTGGCCTGCAATGGTTTGGTATCGAGGAGGAGTTGAGCGGCCAGCTCAAGCGCCGTGTTGAAATGGTGAGCGATCAGGGGCTCAGCCCCTACGTTCGCCCTTACATCGAGCAAGATTTGGTGACGCTTTATGCCGAGTAATAAGCTGATCTATCTGCAGGAGATGCGGGACGCGATCCTGTTTATACGCCGACACACAGAAGCGGTTGAGGCTGAAGAATTTTACGAGGATGAAGTTTTGCATACGGCAATTGCTCATCAACTTCAGATTCTAGGCCAGGCAGCCAGAAAGCTTCCCGATGATTTTGCGGCAGAATATCCCCAAGTCCCGTGGGGCCCAATTATCGGGTTGCGAAATCGGATCGTGCATGAATACGCACGGCTTGACATGCGAACGCTCTGGAGTATTGTGCAGAATGACTTGCCAACTCTGCAAGCGCAAATTGTTCAGATGCTAACCCAAATAGCAAATTCAGAAGCAGACGAGTCCGAGAATCCATGAAAATCACGAGTGCGATCTATGGCGTCCGTAAAGCGGGCAGACGAAGCATCGACCACGCCGTGCGTTGCACTCGCAATCGGACCAACAACCATGACCGGCTCAAGCGTGCAACGCACTTTATCTTTTCAGAAATTCACCATGCCCACCCCCATCCACCCACCCGACCGCTTCGACGAGCTGCGCCGCGTCGCCGTGCCGCTGCTGCGGCCCTATGCCCAGCGCATCGCCGTCTTTGGCTCCTACGCCCGCGGCGAGGAGACGGACGAGAGCGACATTGATTTGCTCGTCACGCTCAAGCCAAGCGAGCAGCGCCCTGCCCTGGGGCTAAAATTGTTCAGCTTCGCCAACGAATTAGCGCAGTCGCTGGGACGACCCGTTGATCTGGGCACGGAGCTTGATCCCTACGTTTTGCTGCTTGTACAGAACGAGCTAGTGGTAATTTATGAGGAATGACGAGCTTTATCTTCAACATATCGACGACGCTATCAGCTACATCGAACAGCATCTTGCTGGTGTTGCGCGCGTTGAATTTTTACATGACAAGCTGCGGCAGGATGCAGTTGTTTTGAGTTACTGGCCATTGGTGAAGCCGCACGCAATTTGTCGGACAAATTGCGACAGCAATACGATGAAATTAATTGGGCAGGGATGATTGGTATGAGAAACATCATTGCTCATCAATACTTCCGCATTGATCTCGAAACCGTTTGGGAAGTAACGCAGGAGAGCCTACCCTTGCTTCGTGAACAAATTGAAGCGCTGCGTGAGTCGCTGGACAACAATCCAACCTTACTTAAATAGCCAAACCATGAACATTACCCATCTTGAACCCATCATCGTCCACGTCAACCACCGGGGCGACTGGATTTTTGTGCGCGTGCACACGGACGCGGGCATTGTCGGCCTGGGCGAGGCGAGCCACAGCGGCAACGACGGGCTCGTGATCGCTATGCTACAATCTCTGGGCGAGCGGCTGGCGGGGCAAGATGCCCGCAACATCGAGGCGCGCGTGCAGCAGATGCGCCGCTTGGCCACGCTCGGCGGGCGCATTGGGGCCACGGCCCTGAGCGCCATAGAGCAGGCGCTGTGGGATGCTCTCGGCCAGCAGCTCGGCGTGCCCATTCACGCGCTGCTGGGCGGCGCGCTGCGCAATCGGCTGCGCCTCTACGCCAACATCAACCGCCACGTCCGGGATCGCTCGCCCGAAGGCTTTGCCCGCGCTGCCTCGCAGGCCATGGCGGAGGGCTTTACGGCCATCAAGATGGCACCGTTTGACGAAGTGCGCGCGTCCGACGGCGTGCGCACGGGGCTCAATGCGGCGTGGCAGGCGGGCGTCGAGCGCGTGCGCGCCGTGCGCGAGGAAATTGGCGACGCCGTCGAGCTGGCGGTGGATTGCCACAGCCGCTTCGACGCGGGCGAAGCGCTGCTGGTGGCCGAGGAGCTGCGCACCCTGGATTTATTCTGGTTCGAGGAGCCGGTACACCACCGCTTTGTTGATGATCTGGCGCGCATCACCCAGGCCGTGCCCATGATGACAGCTTCGGCGGAGAGCCTATTTGGCATGGAAGAGTTCGCGCCCTTCGTGCGCCAGCGCGTCGTCGACGTGCTGATGCCGGACGTGAAGCACGACGGCGGCCTGCTCGAAACCAAGAAAATCGCCGCGGCGGGCCAAATCAACAGACTGCTGATTGCGCCGCACCAGCCCGCCGGCCCCGTGGCGACGGCCGCCAGCGGCCACGTCTGCAGCACGCTGGACAATTTCTACAAGCTGGAGCACGCCTGGGGCGAAGCTGACTGGCGCGCGGATCTGCTCGACCCGCCGGAGCGCATCGAGGACGGCTGCCTCGTGCTGCCGGACGGGCCGGGGCTGGGCCACAAGCTCAACGAGGAAATGTTGGCTGCGCACCGGGTCAATGTGCCGAGCGCGGCCAATTCGACCAAGGTCGAGCCGCTGGCAAGAAAATCATAAAGCCAAGCTGGTCGAGTGCATTGCACGGCGTCCGTCAAGCCGGCAGATGAACCGTCAACCCCGCCGTGCACTGCACTCACGATTCAACCAGCTTGGTTCCCCCGCACCAGAGCCGAAGGGTTTCGGAAAACCCTTCGGCTCTTTTCGTTTTGTGTGTAACTGTTCAACCCTCACCCCCGGCCCCTCTCCCAGGGTGCTTACCTTTACCCACAAGTAGGAGGAGGGAGCAGCAAAGCGGGGAGGGCAGAGAAGAACCCCCATCCCCAGCCCTTCCCCCGACATCAGGGGAAGGGTGACTGGTTGATGAACTGGTCGCAAAGTAATTGCCTCGCTTTGTTTATCGAGCGGACGATGTCATAGAACAGTCGCAGAATTAACGAGTCAGCAGAAGCCCCCTCCTTGCTGGCGGGGAGGGGGTTGGGGGTGGGGTTTTGCCTGGCCCGCGATACGCTGAGCCTCGGCGGCGACTTGTGGATAAAGCTAAGCCCAGGGTGGAAGAGGGAAGCCGTGCTCTCCGCGGAGACGGAGAGGCTGGGGCAGAGCCTGAATAGTTACTTTTGTGTTACAATAGCCGCCATGAACAATTCGACCCTCAATCGCATTGCCTATATCAACCTCGACGGCCAACTCTGCACCACTGCGCCGGACGGCAGCGACCCACGGCAGCTGACCGACAGCGAGCGCTTTTTCCAGTTCCCGGCCTGGTCGCCTTCGGGCCACCGCCTTGCCGCCATCGGCAGCGCGCGTGATGACGGCGGACTCTTTGTCTTGGACCCCGCAACCAGCACGCCCATCCACGAGCCGACGCCGATCTACCAGAGCCGCAACGAAGCGCCGATCTACCTCTACTGGGCGCCGGACGGGCGATCCATTAGCTTTCTAGCCGGGCACATTGAGCCGGAGCTGGGGCTGCACGTGCTGCCCGTGCGCGACGACAACTTCTCGCCGCCGGTCGTGGAAGATGAGCCGCTGCTGGTGGGCGCGCCGCTCTTCTGGGATTGGCGAGCGGACGGCAGCGAGATGCTGGCGCACGTGGGCTTTGGCAGCGAGCGGGCGCGGCTGGTCTGGGTCGCCGCGCCGGGCTTCGAGGGGATGGAGATCGAGCCGCGGGTGCGCGCCAGCTCGCTTGCGCCGGGCTACTTTCAGACGCCCAGCATTTCGCCCAGCGGCCACTATTGGGCCTATGCCGAGCGCGACGAAGAGTTGGGCGGTGGCTCACAGCTGGTGGTGGAGAGCGAGCGGGAGCGGTTGCCCGTGGGCGAGCACGAGGGCGTGGCCGTCCTGGCGTGGTCGCCCAGCGGGGACTCCAGCGGAGCGCGCGAGCAGTTGGCCTTTATGTCGCCGCCCGAAGCAGCGCAGCATTTTTTCGGCCCCCTCTCGCTGTGGGATGCCGCAACCGAGCGCACGACGCTGCTGGTGGAGGATGCGGCGCTGGCCTTTTTCTGGTCGCCGGATGGGGAGCACATCGCCTACTTCACGCTGGCGCCGGAGACGCTGACGCGGGAGCGCGACCTGCTGGAGGCCGACGGCGATGGGCTAGATGGCGATGAGTTCTACACCAACGGCTACTCGCAAAACGGCAGCGGGCCCGTGTCGAATGCCGCAGCCGCCAGTGCAGAGCAGGAGCCGCTGCTCGCCCTGCACGTCATCCACGTCGCCAGCGGCGAGAGCCGTCGGCTGCATCGCTTCCAGCCGACCATAATTTTCCTCAACCAGTTCCTGCCCTTTTTTGACCAGTACAGCCGCAGCCACCGCCTCTGGTCGCCCGCCGGCGATGCCCTGGTGCTGGCCCAGGTGCAGGACGGGCGCGAGCAGGTATGCGTCGTGCCGCTGGCGGGCGACGTGCGGCCCATCGCCGAGGGGGTAATGCCCTTTTGGAGCTGGCGCTGATTGTCGGAGACGATTGCCCCTCCTTCGCTGGTCAAGCAGCGACGCGGAGCGTCGGGCAGGCATCCCCACGCAGAGCGTGGGGACGAGCATACCAACAGAAAAGGCCCGGTTGCCAAATGGCAACCGGGCCTTTTCTATGGTGAATTTTTCCTACTCCACAAACGAATCCAGCACCTCGCCCGTCGCGCGATCAATGGTGACGGTGGCGGTCTGCTCACCGTCGCTCAGCTCGACGATCCAAACGGGGAGACCTTCAAACTCGTCGGGGCTGGCCTGCGGCGTGTTGGTGATTTCGCCATCGAGCAGACCCACATCGCCCGCGTACTCACGCGCGATGTTAATGGCCTCGCGCGCGGTCACGTCCGAGTCGGGCGTGAAGTCGGTCTGCATGAGCGTGTTCTCGCGCGAGGTCAGCGTCACGGGCACTTCGAGCTGCTCGCCGTCGCGCAGAATCGTCAGCGTCACGATGTCGCCGGGAGAGGTTTCCGTAACGAGATAGCCGGTCAAATCCTGATAGCGCGCGGTGCGCTCGCCGTTGATGGCGAGAATGACATCGCCGCCCGGATAAATCTCCTGAAAACCCACGCTGATCGGATTTGCGCTGCGGTCGCCGCCCTGGACACCCGCCGCCTCAGCGCCGCTGCCGGTGATCACGCGGTCGACGTAGACGCCCAGCTGATTTTCGGGCAGACCCAGCGCCTCCACCGTGTCGATGCTGATTTCGCCAAAGCCAACGCCGAGGAACGGGTACTCAAAATCGCCGTTTGCAATCAGCGCCGGCACCACGCGTTCGACAATCGAAATGGGAATGGCAAAGCCGACGCCCGAGTTGCTGCGCACCTGCGAGCGAATCGCAAAGTCCACGCCCACGACTTCGCCGCGCAGGTTAACCAGCGGCCCGCCAGAATTGCCGGGATTGATTGCCGCATCGGTCTGAATCACTTCGGGCAGTTCATAGCGGTCGTCCGTCGGCACGCCGCGGCCGAGCGCGCTGACGATGCCGCGCGTCATTGTGCTTTCGAGGCCAAAGGGGCTGCCCATGGCGACCACGGTGTGGCCGACGCGCAGTTCATCCGAGTTGGCCAAGGGCAGCGGTCGCCAGTCAAAGCCTTCGGGCGGCGTCACCTTGAGCACGGCCAGATCGGCCTGTGAATCCGTGGCGACCACTTCGGCTTCCGTCCAGAAGCCGTTGTAGAAGAGCACAACCACCCGTTCAGCATCCGCCACCACATGGTTGTTGGTAACGATGTGACCGTCGACGTCGTAAATCCAGCCGGAGCCGGAGCCTTCCTGCAGGTTGTCGCCGTCGGGCGTGCCAAAGAAGGGGTTTTCCTGGCCCGGCACCTGCACCTCGATGCTTACCACCGAGGGCAACACCTGCTCGTACAAATTCGCTAGCGCTTCTTGATCGGCAAAGAGCGAGCTCTCTTCAATTTGCGCCGGATCGACGCGCGGCAGATCGATCTGCCCGGCAGTCTGCACCGTTGCCGGCTCCGTGGCCAGCGCTTCTCCATTGGGCAGCAGCAGCGGCCCCGCCACGGCCCCCGCCACGACCATCACCACCACAAGCATTGCCACCAGCCAGCGCGAGGAGCGCCGCGTGCGCCGCGCCGGCTGCGGCGTCAGCTGATAATTTGGGTCGTACATTTAAGGTCTCCTAATCATCCTAATCAAACGAAGTAGAGAGGCAAATATGTCTCGCCAGTAGTGGGCAGTGTGCTGTTTTGATGTTAAGCCGATCTGAATTCAGCATGAGAGTGTTCTAACACGCGGCGCGGCGTTTTTTATCTTTTTTGTTGTCGTACGGGCACGCCGTGGCGTGCCCGTACGACAACAAAAAATCCGTTAAGATCCGGCGTTCGCCTCGGCCTCTTCCGCCGGGGCGCTGTCTGTAATCACCGATCCCGGCGTAATCACGCTGCCCGGCGTGATGGCGTCGCTGCTGCTGGGCGCGACGTTGGCGATTTCTGCGAGCTGGGCCAAGGTCTGCTCCAGCGCGTCGATTTCGTCGCCGTAGCTGCCAAAATCACCCGTGGAGAGAAAGTCCTGGGCGCGCCCATATTGGTCGTTGGCCCGCCGAATCAGTTCGTCGAGCGAGGCGTCGCCCGCGGCCTGCTCACCGGCGGCCTGGTCGACAGATGCGCCGTCGCCCACATCCGTTGTTTCGAGCGGGCCACCGCTCGGGTCGGTCGGGCCGGCGGCCAGCTCGGTGAGGCCAGCCTCGGCCAGGATGTCGCGGTCAAAGAGTGCGGTGAGCGCCAAGCCGAGGTTGGGCTCCATCACGACTTGGTCGTTGGTCGCGAGAATGACGCGGCGCAGCTCGGGGATTTCGCCGTTCTCGGCCTGGAGGTAGAGCGGCTCCACGTAGAGCAGCGATTCGCCAATGGGCAACACGAGCAGGTTACCGCGAATCACCTCGCTGCCCTGCTGGTTCCACAAGCTCAGCTGCTGGCTGATGAGCGGGTCCTGATTGATGCGCGCCTCGATTTGCTCCGGGCCAAAGACGAGCGAGCTGCGTCCAAAATCATAGACGATGCGCTCGCCGTAATTCTCCGGATCGTTCTGCGCCGCCAGCCACGCGATCATGTTGTCGCGGTTGGAGGGGGTAAAGGGCAGGATTTGCACAAAGTCGAGCTCTTCGCTGCCCGGCAGCTGCATCAGCACGTAGTACGGGTCCACGGGCTGTACGCTGCTGGTCGCCGCGCCTCCGCCCGTGTTACGATACTCCTCGTTGGGCCACGCCCACTCGTCCTCGCGGTTGTAAAACTCGCGCACGTCCGTCATGTGATAGTTGAGGAAGACCTGCGCCTGCACGGAAAACAGGTCATTGGGATAGCGGATGTTGTCCAGCAGATCGGCGGGCATCTCCTCGAAGGGCGTAAAGAGATCGGGGAAGATGTCGGCGTAGGCGGCAACGATCGGTTCATCCGGCTCGCGCAGGTAGAAGTTCATCGTGCCGTCGTAGGCGCTGATCACAATTTTGACCGGGTTGCGCACGTAGTTGAGCCGAACGCGCGGCGGGCGATCCGGGTGGCCCGCGGGCGGGAAGGCGGCGGGGTCGCTGTAGGGGTAGCGATTGCTCACGGTGTAGGCGTCAACAATCCAGTAGAGCCGCCCGTCATCGCCGATTACGATGTAGGGATCGTAGTCGTAGAGCAGGAAGGGGGCGACTTCGTTGATGCGCTCGACGATGTTGCGCCGCCAGAGCAGCTGGCTATCGGGCGTAATGTCGCCGTTGAGCAGCATATTGACATCGGCAAAGCGCACGGCAAAGAGCAGGCGATTCCACAGCCCCATGTCAACGCCGGTGTCGGCCTCGAAGGAGGTGAAAACATTGTCGCTATCGCTGACTGCCTCTCCTTCCGCCAGCTCTTCGCCGCCCACGACGCTGTCGCGCGGATAGTCAAACTCCAGCTGCTCGGTACCGGCAATCACGTAGTCGTTGGTCAATTCGCCAAAGTAAATTTGCGGCTGCGTCACGTCGATCACGCCCTCCGGCGGCAGATCGCGCAGCAGAAATTCGGGCAGGCCGTCGCGCGTCACCTGGGCGACGGGCGAGGCGGCGACGCCGTAGCCGTGGGTGTAAATCAGCCGCCGGTTGATCCACGTTTGCGCCGTGTCGTTGAGCCGATCCGGCACCAGCTCGCGGGCGGCGAGCATGACCTGTCGCCGCTCGCCGTCGACGGTGTAGCGGTCGATGTCGATGTCGTTGAACTCGTAGTACTGGCGCAGCGCCTGCACCTGATTGTACGTGTCGAGCAGCGGGCGGTAGTCCCACAGGCGAATGTTGCGCACCGTCTCCGGCTCGGCAATCAGCGCGTCCGGCGTCAGCGCCGTGGAGGCGTCGTAGCTCTGGTCGGCGATCTCCTCCAGGTCGTAGGCTGCGCGCGTGTACTCGATGTTGTTCTCGATGTATTCGCTCTCCAGCACCAGCTGGTTGGGCGTCACGCGGAACTGCTCGACCAGGGCAGGGTAGACGTTGCCCGCCAGAATTGTGGCCGCCAGCCAAACCACCGGCACGGCGACGATCACGCGCCAGCCGCGCTGCAGCCACGCCACCACGACCAGCACCGCCGCGGCCACCAGCGTGAGCACGGCCAGAATATTGAGCGCGGGCAATTGAGCGTTGACGTCGGTGTAGCCCGCGCCAAAGACGGCGCCGCGCTCGCTGTAGACGAGCTGCCAGGCGTCGAGCCGATATTGCCACGCGATCAGCAGCAGGGCCAGCGCGCCCAGCACGGAGAGATGAATGAGCACCGGGCGGCGGATGTTCCAGCCGCGCCAGCCCACGCCCGCCAGCAGCGCCACCGCAATCAGCGTCAGCACCACGGTTGTCATCAGCCAGGTGCGTGCGGCCTGCCAGATGGGCAGCGTAAAGACAAAGAAGCTCACGTCGCGCTGGAAGATGGGATCGACGATGCCAAAGTTGGTCTGGTTGAAGTAGAGCAGCACCTCCTCCCACAGCGCGGAGACGGTGAGCCCCATAAAGAAGGCAAAGAAGGCAGCCAGCAGCAGCACAATCGGCACGATGCGCAGGCCGAGCGCGTCCGTTACCTGCTGCAGCGGCGTGTCGGCCAGGCCGTCCGGCTCCAGCCGCCGCCCGACGATGATGTTCACCGCCACAAAGAACCAGAAAAGCACTGCGCCCACGGCAAAGAGCGCCAGCTGCGCCCAGAGACGCGTGTAGAAGACGGAGGAGAGGTCGAGGCTGTCGTACCAGGCAAAATCGGTGTAGAAGCCGATGATGCGGTTAAAGGAGAGGAAAATCAACAGCACAATAAAGAAGGGCAGCAGCCGACGCCAGTTGAAGGCTGGCCCCTCGAAGCCGCCGCGGTTGCCGCCGCCGCGGTTGCCGCCGCCGCGGTCGTCATCGTCGCGGTCACCGCGGTCACCGCGGTCTAGGCCGCCCTCCTGGAGATTTTCTTCAATCGAACGAATGAGTTCGGAAAAGGGATCGTTGTCGCGCATGGGGTCCTCAGTGGGTGAAGCCGCAGTGGGTAAACCGCGGTGGCTCAATCAGTAGATCAATCGGTAAAGGCTATACTGCCAAATCGACAAAAGATTCGCATGAAATCAGGCTCGGATGTGGGCAACAGTGTAGCTTACTGCCGCACGGCGCGCTGTGGAGTAACTCACCATGCGCCCGTTGCTTTAACGTAGCGTTAACATTAGTTGGCTCTAGCGCGTTGATGTCGGCATATTTCAACATCTTATTTCGACATCTTATTTCGACATTTGAGGTGGCTAGCAGTTAGGCAATGTTGTGTTAGGCTATTCCAGAAAATTAACTATACCAGGATAAGCCATGTTGGATGTGCAACGCACCTCAGAAGGTGCGACGCACGGTCGACTCTCTCTCTGGTGCGGCCAACACAGCCTACGGTGCGTCGCACTTGGGAAAGTGCGACGCACCTCCATCACAATCAGCCGTGGTATATTTATAATCTTGGATTAGCCTTAGCGGGTACGGGCACGCCGTGGCGTGCCCGTACGGTCGCCGCTGTATCCATTAAACTTTGTTTGTCAGGGTACTTAGTTCAGCCTTTGGCTGGTTTGTTGGTGGCAACTGACAACACATCGGGGAACGCTCACTCCGCACAAACGCATCCCGTGCTATACTCTCGCCATGACCCAATCCACTTATCCCCCGCTGCACCCGCCGCACCCGGATGCGCTCGCGGCGCCCGATCCGGTGCGCGTTGCCTGGCTGCTGCGCGCCGCGTGGGGGGCGCTGCGCCGCGTGGCCGATTGCGCGGCGCGCGACGAGCATCTGCTGGCCGCCGAGGCCACGGCCTCCATGCGCAGCCACGTGCTCGAAATGATGTTGGCGCTCAACGGCATCGCCCGCCCCGCCGACACCGCCCAGCTCAACCACTATCTTAGCGCCGATCAGCGCGCCGCCATCGAAAAAACGCTCGCCGCCCCCTTTGTAAGCCGGTCGGCGTGGACGGGGCAGGCCGTTGCCCTGCTGGTAATTTACCGCTGGTACGCGCCCCAGCTCGTGGAAAAATTTTCTCTGGACTATCCAAAATCGCTGGAGATGGAAACGCTGGCCTTTGTCCAGCAGCAGCTTCCTCGCTGGCCACAGCATATCACAACTGGCTGAGAACGAGCACCCCAGCACGAGTGCGCTGCACGGCGTCCACCAGGTTGGCAAACGAATTGTCCATCACGCCGTGCATTGCACTTACGAGCCGATCCACATTGTTAAATCGACCTTTCCATGTCTACCATCACCTTCGTCGCCCCCTTTGGCCTCGGCCAAAAAGCGACCGTCTGGGCGCGCACCTTGCCGCTAGCCAAGGAGCTGGCCGCGCGCGGTCACCGCGTTACCATCCTCATTCCACCGTGGGACACGCCACAAGATGCGGGGCGCGCTTGGGTGGATGATGGCGTTGAAATTGTCAACGTTTCCCTGCGCGGGGGGCTGCTGCCAAGCGTGCGGCGGCTGCTGCGCGAGATCGATCTGCGGCAGCCGGAGGTCGTGCACATTGTCAAGCCGCGGGCGCACGCGGGCTTGGTTCAGTGGTGGCTGTGGCATGGGAAGAACCCCTCCCCAGCCCTCCCCCGGTGGGGGAGGGGGTCGCGACTGGGCAAACGAGGGATTGGCCCCTCTCCCCGCTGGGGGGAGGCCGGGAGGGGGTTCCTCCTTCTCCTCGACGCCGACGACTGGGAGCAGGCCTGGTCACCGATCAACCGCTACCCGTGGCCCGCTGCCAAATTTCTCGCCTGGCAGGAAGAGTGGGGCCTGCGCCACGCCGACGGCATTACCACGGCCAGCCGCTGGCTGCAGGAGCGCGTGCACGCGTACGCGCCCCACATCCCAACCTGCTACCTACCCAACGGCGTCGCCTTCGACCAAATCAGCAGCCAGCAGCCAGCAGCCAGCAGCCAGCAGCCAACCGTGCTCTGGTTCACGCGCTTTATCGAAATCTCGCCCGCGTGGATGGCCGTCCTGCTGGCGCGCGCTGCGCGACGCCGTGCCAAGCGCGACGCTGCTCGTCGCGGGGACGCCGGTGCAGCCGGGGCTGGACGCGCCCTTTCGCGCCGCGCTCGGCGAGGTCGACGAAGAGGGTTCGCAAATTTTGTGGCGGGGCTACGTGCCAACCGCCGAATTGACCCAGCTTTACGGCAGCGCGACCTGTGCCATTTACCCCGCCGCTTCCGTGCCGCTCAACCAGGCCAAGTGTTCCGTCAAGCTGGCGACCACGCTGCTGCACGGCGTGCCCGTCATCGCCAGCGCGGTGGGCGAGCAGGCGCACTATGGGGCTCGCGGCGCGGCGCGGCTCGTCCCCGCCGAGGCGTCGCCCGCGGAGTTTGCGCGGGCGGTGGCGGATTTATTGGGCGATGCCGAGACGCAGCGCGACATGATCGCCAGCGGGCGGCAGCATCTGCGCAACGGCTACAGATGGAGCGAGCTCGCCGCTCAGCTGGAACGCTTCTATATGGAGCAAGTCAGCTAGACAATCTTCTGCTCACCCAAAGCTTCTCCCCAAGCCTTCCCCTCTTCCTCTTCCAGCGCGACAATTCTTTAAGAACCCGCAAATTTCTACGCTAATTTCCAACAGATTGCGTATCTTTTTTGTACGGCAAACGTCAAGTCATACAGAGAGCCAATCCGCTATTTGTCGCGGGGCGCGTAGGCTAACCTACGACAGGCACATGGGTTTTCTACGTTCGCGTATTGCTCAACCAACTTTTCTTTGTCTTGCTTTGCCCACCTGCCCAAGCTGCCCATCCCGGTGAGCAAGCAGGTGCGGGGTGTTTACATAGACAGCGCAGAGTTGGCATCGATCCCCCATCACGCGATTTGATTGAATTGTTATCATTACTGTGTTGCAAAGCAAAGGGGAACTTACCATGATTTTTCTAAAGAACAGACGGAATGGATTGGGCCAGTCCGCGCAACTGCTCGGTTGGCGAGTGGCTGGGGCCTGCGTTGTCGCGATGAGTCTGCTGGTGCTGAGCGTTTGGGGCTGGCAAGCGCGGGCAGCCCACGCGGCTGAAACAAGCTGTGCGCAACCCTTGCCCGCCGTCGAGTACCTCGGCGAGGATTTGTCGCAATATACGTTGCCGGATGGATTTGAAACGTTTATTATCAAGCGGGTAAAGCCCTTTCGCTTTGTCCAGGAAGCGGGCGAAAATCAGCAGGGCGAGCGCGTCTACACCGCGCAACCCGGCGACCAACGCGCCTGGGCCTGCCGCGGTAACTGCGACCTGACCGCCGCCTTTGGTGAGGAAGTGCCGTTTGGTCAACTGGCGGAAGGGACGCGCATCGAGCTCGTTGTGATCGACGACGATGGGTTTGAGCAGGATCAGGACGAGCGCCGCAACTGGTTTGCGGCCAATGACCCGCTGCAGCCCTACCAGATCATCGAAGAGCAGAAGATGGCCGAGACGCTGACCTTTGACGTGCCGTTTACGGCAGAGTGGTACTTCTACGCCAAGGATTCGATTGGCATCGTAGATTCCTGCATCGTGCCGCCAACAGCCGTGCCCAGCGAGACGCCCGTGCCGAGCGAGACGCCCGTCGCCGCCGGCACGCCGTTGCCGACCGAGACGCCGACTCAAGTACCGGTTGAGACGCCAACCGAAACGCCGCTGCCAACCGAGCCACCCGTCCCGCCGTCTACAGCGACGCTGACGGCGACGGCAACTACAGCTGCTACGGCAACCGCCACTGCTCCCGCGCCAGCCACGCCAACGGCCACGCCCAGCGCCACCGCCACGGTGCTGCCCGTCCGCACGTCGGTGGCTTCGCCCACGGCGACCTTGCCTCCCGTTGCCACGGAAACGCCCACCGCCGCGCCGCCCACTGCAACGCCCACTGCAACGCCGTCACCCACGGAAGGGCCGCGCCGCAACGAGCCACCCATCCCCACGGCGCTCACGCTGTCTGCATTTCAAGCGGTCGTGCAGCCGGACGGCATTACGCTGATCTGGGAAACGGCGCTCGAGGTGGACACCCAAGGCTTCTACCTCTGGCGCAGCGAAGGCGATTCGCAGGCGGGCAGCGGTCGCGAGGCGGCCGTGCAGATCACCCCGTCGCTGATGCTGGCGCAGGGCAGCACGACCAGCGGCGCCAGCTACCGCTTCCAGGACGTCAGCGCCGAACGGGGCAAGACGTACACCTACTGGCTGCAAGAAATCTCAAACAGCGACGTTCGGGACGTAGCCAGCCTCAGCGTTCAAATGCCAGCGGCGTGGCTTTACCTGCCGGTCGTTCAGCAGTAGGAAAGGCCCGGCAGGTAAAGTCGCCTGCCCTGTCGTCCAAGCCGTCACGGTTTTTCTTGGCTGAAAAACCGCGGCGGCTTGACTTTTTGATGAGGAAAGTCACATCCTCGGCTCGGATTGAACGGCCAATTGCCGACGCAATGTCTCTCGCACGCCGCGAAAAATTGTGGTATGCTGCAACAAAAGACCCCAAGGGTTTGAAACCCTTGGGGTCTAACTTTTCTTAAAATCAAAGGAACACCCATGAACCGCGGCGTACTCTACGCGCTGGGCGCGTATGGACTGTGGGGACTTTTCCCCCTTTACTGGAAGCTGCTGGGCCACGTGCCCGCGCTGGAAATTCTGACCCACCGCATGGTTTGGTCACTGGTCTTTTTGCTGGCGGTGCTGGCCGTGCAGCGACGCTGGACGTGGGTGGGCCGCGTGGGCTGGCGCACGGCGGGACTTTACCTGCTGACAGCAACCGTGCTGGCGTGGAATTGGTATCTCTACATCTGGGCCGTCAACGCTGGCTTTGTGGTGGAGACGAGCCTCGGCTACTTTATCAATCCGCTGATCAGCGTGGTGCTGGGCGTTGTCTTTCTGAGCGAGCGGATGCGAACAGGGCAGTGGCTTGCCGTGGGCGTGGCCGCGGCGGGTGTGGCGTGGCTGACGTGGCAGTACGGATCGCCGCCGTGGATCGCGCTGACGCTGGCCGGTTCGTTTGCTCTGTATGGCCTGCTGCGCAAGCAAGCGCCGCTGCCCTCGCTCGAAGGGCTGTCCATGGAGACGGGGCTGCTTTTCCTGCCCGCGCTGGGCTACCTGCTCTGGCTCCAGGCCAACGGCGAAGCTTCTTTTCTCAGCAATGGCTCGCTTACGATGGGGCTACTACTGGGCGCGGGCGTGGCGACCGCCGTGCCGCTGCTGCTCTTCGGCCTCGCCGCCCACCGCATCCGCCTCTCCACCCTTGGCCTAACTCAATATCTCGCGCCGACCATTCAGTTCCTGCTCGGCGTCTTCCTCTACCGGGAGCCCTTTGGTCGCGCGGATTTGGTTGGCTTCGGCCTGATTTGGACGGCGCTGCTGATTTATTCGGTGGAGGGACTCTCGCGCTCGCAAGGGGCACGGTCGCGCCGCCGCGAGGTGACGGCAACGGCCTAGCTCGCCCAGTGACCGTCACGGCCCAAGACAAGCCGGGCGCACCCATTCGCGCCTGGGCCGTGATTGTCACTTTCCGCTTGCTGAAAGAAAAGTGGCAATCACCGTCCGCCACCTGATGGGGTAAGTGGCAATGGTTTGGACAGTGACGGTCACTTTGATGCTGGGGGCTCGTCGAGATAGCCCTTGCGGCTGATAAACTTAGCGAGGCGTTCTTGGTACGACGCTGGCCCCTGAAAATAATCCTCGACAAAATCGTGGTCAATTAGCGTTCCCTTGCGTTGACCAACCCACTCCAAGTAGTTGGAAAATGGCCAAGCATCAATCTGACCGACAACGCTGTCTTTGACAGGATTGGCATGGATGTATTGGCAAAGATAGCGTAGGTAGCGGTCGTTACCGACATGCACCGCCTTGAACCGTCCCTCAAAAATGGTGCCGCTGCGCTCGTGTCGCTGGTTATAGGCTTTGGCGTAAACGTTAAACACCCGTTGCGGCAGTTGCCCTGCGTTGACGTTGCTATCCTGTCGCACGAGAAAATGGTAATGATTGGGCATCAGGCAGTACGCAATCATCGCAAACGAAAATTGGCGGCAGTATCGCTTCATCAACTTGAGGGCAAAGTGGTAGCTCGACTCGTCGGGAAAGATCGTCAAGCGGCGCGCGCCTCGGTTGAAAATATGGTAGTAGTGACCTTGCATCCACGTGATCGTGTTGCGTCGAGCATGTGGCATGAGAAAACCCCCCTAAAGATAATCAAGGTGACCGTCACGGCCCAAATTCGCTAAACATACCCGACCACGCCTGGGCCGTGATTGTCACTTCTCTTCGCTGCCATCCAAGGAGAAGAGAAGTGACAATCACTGTCCAAACGCGACTGGGCAAATGACAACGCCCTGGACAGTGACGGTCACTTCGACTCTCTTGACGGCGGCTGGAGCAACCGACTGCGCACCGCCTGCTTGTCGGTGACGCTGGCCTCGTCCAGGCAGTGCACCAGCAGTTCGTTGGCGCGGAACCAGTCGTTGAGGCGCTCGATTTGCTCCTCGCTAAATTGCCAATCGTGGACGAGATCGCGCTCGCGGCGCATGATGTCAAACAGGGCATCGGCGAAGTGCTGCCAAGCAGTGGTGCTCGCATCGCTGGTCGGTGGTTGCAGCGCGGACAGCGCCGCTGTGAGCGACGGCTGCTTGACTCGCTTGCTTATTCCAATCAGTTCTGGAAAAGAATTAGCGTAGCCAGTTGCATAACGCCGCATATTATCTGTCAGCCCGTAAATGGCCGCGAGCTGCCACGCATAAAGCAGACCAAAATCGATACCAACGCTTTGATTGACATCGCGAGTAATTTCTCGCAAGCTCTCTTGAGCCCGCGCGACGTCTCGCGCGCTCTTTCGCACGTAAGCAAGGTCATGAAAGCGAGTTCTTGCGCGTTCGAGATCGCGCCTATGAGATATTTGACCGGGACTATTCATGAAAAAATAGTTGCGTTCCTTCTCTTGGAAATGTGCGAGTGACCGCGCACTCTCAAGCGCGAGAGAGAAGTCGCAGACAAGCGTAAACGCGTGCATAAGTGCATTGGTGTTCAAGAGTAAAAAACTGAGCTCTCGTACGTAAGAGAGGGCACGAGAGAGCGCGCGAATGAGGTACGCCAGAAGCGCGGCGGGGCGCCGCGCTTCTGGTACATTCGCTGCTTTGTCGCTGGCCCATGTTAACAGTTGCATCAACCCCTTATCGTCGCGTACGAGGGCATCCGTCCGCTTGCGCATGGCGGCAATCAGCTCATCCCCATCCTCCAACAAACTCGCCGTCAGCAGAAAGACTTCGCGCCACTCGTCATCGAGCAGGTGCTCACGCGCCATCTGCTCGACCAGCCCCTCCTTCTTGTCCTCGTTGATCCAGTAAGCTGTAAAATATTCGTGGAAGGTCAGGTGGGCGAAGGAGTAGCGCCGCCGCGCCCGCTCGACGAGAATGCCCGTCTGCGATTCGATGCGCTTGAGCACGGCGGTGGCGTCGATGTCGGCCTCGTCGCGGTCGCCGCGCAGCTTGGCGATGCGCTGGGCCAAGCGCCGCTCCACCCAGTGCTGCTCGAAGACGAGCTTGCCCTCGTTGAAGCTTTCATAGGCAATGGCGGCAAACATCTGCTTTTTACGCCGCGCGGACAGCTTGTCGAAAAATTGGGCGTCCTCGCCGATGCCCGTGTCACCCCGCGTGCGGATGCCGCGCTCGGCGTACCACTCGCTGAGCAGCGCGTTGAGCGCCCCGTCGTAGAGGTCGGCGCGGGTGCGGGCAAATTCGCCCTGTCGCGCAAAGTCAAAGCAGAGCATGGAGAGCAGCAGCGGGTTGCTGCACAATTCGAGAATGCTCTGGTTGTCGGTTTTCTCCAACTCCTCCTCAAACGTTTCATAAGTTACGCCCCGGTGCTGGCGCGAGCGGTCGTCGCGCTCGAACCACTTGCGCGCGTAGGCCTTGATCTGCTCGGTCGTGAAGTCGGCCACCTCCACGTACTGGAAGCCCTCGAAGCGGTAGCGCTCGGCGGCAATGCGGCAGGTGAGGAGCACCTGCGTCTCTTCGTACTGGAAGGCAAAATTCTTGAGCAACTGCGTCAGCTCCTGCCGATGCTCGTCGGCCTGCTGCACCTCGTCCAGCCCGTCGAAGAGCACGATGGCCTTGCCCTTCTCCAGCATGTATTCCACAAAGGGCGCGGCGTCGGGAAAGTCGCACAGCGCGAACTCGTCGACGATGTAGGGCAGCAGCGCCGGATTCTTACCCTTGCCGTGCTGGCTAATCGACCATTCGTGCAGCGAGACAAAAATCGGCAGCCGCTCGCCCACGAGCCGGTAGTCCGCCGCCTGCGTGGCGACGTACTTGAGGAAGGTCGTCTTGCCCGCGCCGGGCTTGCCGAGGATGTAGAGATTGTCGCGGCTTTTGACTTTGACGATGCCGGGCACGCGCTGGCCGGGCTGGCGAAAGAAGGGGCGGGCGCGGGCCGTGTCGAGCAGTTGGTCTTCGCCATAATCGTGCAGCGCCGAGCGCTCGTCGAGCACGTTGACGTCAGTGAAGACGTCGGTCAGCTTCGCCTCGCCGCGGCCCAGAATCAGCAGGCTTCCACAGCGCTGCTTGATGCGCTCGCGGTAGCGCGCCTCGGCTTTCGGCCAATCAAAGCGCTTCCACTTTTCACGCTGCGCCCGGTCGGCGATGCCGTCGACAAAGGGGGAGACAAATTTGTCGAGAAACCAGCCGAGGCCGGTCGCGTGGATTTCGGCGTTGGGGTTGCTGCTCATGGGGGAATTTTTTGGAAAATTAAAGTTCGCCTACCGGTAGGCGTCCCTTCGATGCCGAACGCGTACAACTTCTACGACAAGCTCCGTCTCGTAAAGCGAGTACACGATTCGATAGTCGCCGACGCGAAGGCGATAGGTTCGCTCTGTGCCGACCAGTTTCCGAACGCCAGCAGGCAGCGGGTTTTCGGCGAGGTCTTCAACCGCACCCAGCACGCGTGCGCTCACTGGCTTCGCTAGCTTACGCAGTTCCTTCTGCGCCGAGCGTTTCCACTCAACTTTATAGGAGGCCATCGCGTTCAAGTTCGGCAGTGAATTCTTTGTGAGAAACTGTCGGCTCTTCACGCCGTTCGGCGACAACGGCTAAGTCGGCAAGGTCTTCCAACAGCTCCTGAAATTCCTCAATTGGTAAAATAACTGCACGTTTTTCACCGTCTTCATCCGTCACAAATTGCAAGTTGGCTGCTTCTATTCTTACCATATTGATTCCTCCGATCGCACAAAATCTCGATGTCAAATTATACTACGGCAGCGGCAATTTTGGATACTTCTTCCCCGCCGCCCCCGCCTCCTCGCGCTCGGCCTCCCGCTTGCGCTGCCGACGCTTGGCCTCTTCGCGGGCGCGGTAGCGTTTGCGATCGCGCGAGAGCCAGCGGGTGGCGTCCTCCTTGTTGAGCAGCGGGCGCGCAAAGGTGAGGTAGCCGGTGTGAGCGGTCATTTCGTCGGCGGGGCGCAGGCGATCGGGGACGGGCTTGTAGGGGCGCAGCAGCAGTTCCTCGACGGCGATGTCCACAAAGCCGCCCGCCTCCAGCCCGGCCAGCAGTTCGCTGACCTGATTGGCCGTGGGCAGCAGCGCGGCAAAGCAGCCGCCCGGTCGCAGCGCCGTGCGCACGTGATCCAGAAAATACCACGGCTCGCGCACGTCCAGAAAGAGCGCGTCGACGTTGGTTTGGGTAAAGCCGGTGTCTGCTGCGCTGCCGATCACGCGCTGCGTCATCTCCACAAAGGGCAGCAGGTTGACGCGGTCCAGGTTGCGCCGCGCGATCTCGTAAATCTCCTCGCGCCCCTCGTAGGTGTAAACGCGGCCCGTCGGCGCGACGGCCCAGGCCAGCGCGGTGGTGAGGCTGCCGCTGCCCGTGCCCGCTTCAATCACGGTGCTGCCCGCGCGCAGACCGAGCCGGTGGGTAATCCAGGCCGCGTCTTTGGGGTAGATGATCTGCGTGGCGCGGCGCACGTGGGTCATCAAATCGCCCAGCCCCGGCTCCAGCACCAGCGCCGGGTGGCCGAGCTGGCTGTCGACGGTATCGCCGTAGCGCGCGCCGACGAGCTGCTCGTGCGCGTAGATGCCCTTGTGCGTGTGCAGCCGCCCGCCGGGCTTGAGTTTGATCAGGTAACGCTTGTTGTCGTTGGTCACGAGCAGGATCGAGTCGCCGTCGCGGGCGCGGGCTTGGCGGGTGGCGAACCAGGGGGAGGTGGGTTGGGAATCAGTCATTGTGCAGGAGCGCGTGAAAAAGTCCGGCCTCGCGGAGAAGCCGGACTTTTGGTGAATCGACTTTTGAGGGATTATAACACAGAGAAATTGAACCGCAGATGAACGCGGATGGACGCAGATTCTAATTCTAGTTCTGCATCCGCGTTTACCTGCGTCTATCTGGTTTTAAATTTTGCGCTTCAGCGCAGCGCAGCGCGACCAAGCGCCCGCAGCGTTGCCACCAGCGCGGGCAGCTCGCTGGCGTTGAGGCTGCCGATGTGCAGGGTGACTTCGATGTCGAGCAGATTACCCTTCGGATCGCGCCGACCCTGGACGAGGACGCGATCCAGCAGCGGGCCAAAGCGGGCGTGCAAATCCTGAAAGGCGCGGACGATGGCCTGTGGGTTGGGGCCGCGCGTGGCGTACTCGCTGCCCGTCGTGTCCAGCCGACGCTGCACCCAGAGCGACGCGGCTTCGTCGCGGCCCAGGGCGACGCCCGCCGTGCGCCCGCGCGCCCACACCAGCTCCGCCGACGGGCGACGCGGCAGCCGGGCCGTGATGCGCAACGTGCCGCCGCGGCGCAGGAGCCAGCGCGCGAGCAGGCCGAGCGGGTTGAGCGTGACGGGGGCGCGGCAGGCGAGGGTAAATACGATGAAGGGATCGGGCGCAGGGTGCAGGTCGGCGACAAAGCTGCCGACGTGGGTCCACTGATCCAGCGTCGACGAATCTCCCTGCACAACGGGCGCGCTGCGGGCGGCGTCCCCCAGCGACAGCAGCAGCGCCCGGCGACGGCGCGTGCTGTAAAAGGCGTTGGTGGCAACACCGGCAAGCGCGAGGACGAGCAGGGGGAGGAGGAAAATGAGTGCGGAATCAGACATACGTGTGGATAACCTCGCTGTATCGAAACTGGAGAACTCAAATGCCTTTCAAAAATAATACAACGCGCTTTTTGGACAGCCAGCATGTCGACTACCAAGTGCACGAGTACAGATACGATGCCGACGCCAGTTCGGCGATGGATGTGGCGGCAGCCGTTGGGCTGCCGCCCGAACGGGTCTTCAAGACGCTGGTCGTGCTGCCCAACGAGCCGCGTCGCAAGCCAATGCTGGTGGCGATTCCGGGATCGCAGACGCTCGACCTGCGCGCCTTTTCCAAGCAAGTTGGCGTCAAAAAGGCCAAGATGGCAAGCCACGACGAAGCCGAATCGCTAACGGGCCTGCAGACGGGCGGCATCAGCCCGCTGGCGCTGATCAACAAAGGCTTTGATGTGTATCTTGACGCCAGCGCCGAACAATTGGACACGATTGCTATCAGCGCGGGCGAGCGCGGCGCGCAGGTCGAGCTGGGGGTGGGGCAATTGGTAAAGCTCACGCGCGCGCGGATGATTGAGTTGTAGTGCGTGGTGCGTGGACTGTTACTTCACCTCGGTGGGCTAAATCACTATTCAGGTGAGGTACTGGTTCACGCATCATGCACCACGCACCACCTCTACGCTTTAACACTGACACAACACGTTCAGAATCCCCACTTGCTATCCTCAACTCAATACGAATCCCCTCTTTTTCAGCAAAGGACAAACTTATGCTACAGATGGAACAGACCCAGGGCGGGCTACAATACGAACTGACCGGCGAATTAAAGATGCTGCAGGAGCTGGCGCGCGACTTTGGTAAAACTGAAATCATGCCCAAAGCCGAGCACTTTGATCAGACGCACGACTGGCCGTGGGACGTCTGGCAGAAGGCGCTGCAGGTGGGGCTGGTCAACCTAAATTTACCGGAGGAATATGGTGGCCTGGGCGCCTCCGTGCTGGAGGAGTGCATCGTGGGGGAGGAGCTGGCCTACGCCTGCTCCGGCATCGAGACGGCGCTGATGTTGAACCAGCTGGCCGCGCTGCCGATCCTCATCGCGGGCAGCGACGCGCAGCAGGCGCAGTACTTTCCCGACATGGTCGACGGCAAGCTGATGGCCTACTGCATGACGGAGCCGGACGCGGGCTCGGACGTCTCCGGCATCAAGACGACGGCGGTGCGGCGGGGCGACAAGTACGTGCTCAACGGCGGCAAGACGTGGATCACCAACGGGCCGGTGGCCGACTACTTTACCGTTTTTGCCAAGACAGATCCCGGCGCGGCCCACAAGGGCATGAGCTGCTTTATCGTCGAGCGCGAGTGGGATGGCGTGAGCGTTAGCAAGCCGCTGGACAAGATGGGCCAGCACGCGGCGCAGACGAGCCAGGTCTTCTTTGAGGATGTGGAAGTGCCCGCCGAAAACCTGCTGGGCGCGGAAGGCCAGGGCTTTCTAATCGGCATGAAGGTTTTCGACAAGAGCCGACCGGGCGTGGCGGCGGCAGCGACGGGCGTGGCGCGGCGCGCGCTGGACGAAGCCGTCCAGTACGCGGGCGAGCGCACGACCATGGGCCAGCCCATTGCGCGCCACCAGGGCGTCGGCTTTATGCTGGCCGATATGAAAATTCGGGCGGACGCGGCGCAGATGCTGGCGCGCCGTTCGGCGGTCGTCATCGACCAGGGCAGGCGCAACACGATGGAGGCCGCGGTGGCTAAAGCGTACGCCTCGGAAGCGGCGGTGCTCAATTCGACGGACGCCGTGCAGGTCTTTGGCGGCAACGGCTACAGCAAGGAGTACCCCGTCGAGAAGCTGATGCGGGATTCGAAGATTTACCAGATTTACGAGGGAACGACGCAGATTCAGAAGATGATTATTATGCGGGAGTTATACCGGTAAAAGGTGACGTTTCTGCTTGCCACCCGCGACGCTTCCGTTGTTAGTAATTGGTGTAGGACTTGCGCACTTTGGGAGCGTACGGGCACGCCATGGCGTGCCCGTACACGGAGATTTCGACCAACTGCGTAACTCCTATAGTGATTGGTAATTAGAGATTGGGTGGTCTGCGCGACTGCCCAATCTCTAATTACCAATCTCAAACGGCGTTGGTTTCACACCGCTCCTCTACTTCCTCCCCTTCACCGCCTTCGCATAAAAGAGCCGCTGATCAAAGACCAGCTTCTTCTTGACCAGCCGCGCGCCCAGCCCCGCGGCGTCCGTCTCGATCCCCGCCATCACCATGTCCCGCACCGTTTCGCGGCGGGCGGCGTCGACTTCGAGATCGTCGAGCCAGTCGTCCAGTTCACGCTCGAAGTGGACTTCGCGCTCGTCCAGCAGCGCAAAGCCGTTGTCGACGAGGAGCCGGCGATATTGGCTGGCGCTCAAAGCAGCGACGTGGCTGGGGTTGCGCCGCGTCTCGATGGTGTTCTGCGTGGCGCGCTTGACCGGGTCCTCGTCGCTGAGCAGATCGGCGAGCAGGAGCAGGCCACCCGCTGCAAGCACGCGCGCCGCCTCGCGCACGATGCGCTCCGGCTGCGCATTGTGGTGCAGCACCAGCCGCAGCATGGCGACAGCGAAGTGCTCGTCGGGAAAGGGCAGGGTTTGGGCCGCGGCCAGCTGGTAGCGCACCCGTCGCGCGCTGGCGTTCGCGTCGCTGAGCCGCAAAAATTCGGCGCGCTCCAGCATTCCCGCGCTCACGTCGATGCCCACCACCTCTACGTCTAGGGCTTCGCTGGCGGCCAGCGCCAGCAGCCCGCTCCCCGTGCCCAGATCAATCATTCGCCCCACTATGTCTTCACCCGTTGATTCGTCGGGCGACAGCCCTGCAAAATCCAGCAGGTGCTGCACGCGGCGGCGACGCTCGCGTTCGCCCTCTGCCGTCACGCTTTGGGCCACGCGGTTGTACGTGGCGGCAATCAGCGCGAGATGTTCGTCGTGGAACGGCTCGGGCTGCTCGGCCGTGGCCGTTGGCGCATTGACGGTAACCTGCTGTGCCCACTGCTGATTCACCGCCGCCAGCGACCAAACCTCCCCCCGCTGCACCAGCTCGACGGCGCTCGCCGCATCTAGCTCAAGCCGGAGCTGCGGTGCCTTGAAAAGCTGGCGCACGGTTGCCATCACCGTATTGGCATCGCTTACCAAGGCAAACGCTTGTCCACGATGCTGCGCCAGCAGGCTATGCAGCGCATCGGTGAAGCGCTCGTCGACAGAGCCGATCTTGGTCGAGCGAGCGCCGTCGCCTTGTACCCCGTTGGCTGCTAAACCAGCGGAGCCTTGGCTCGATGAAGCGGGTGCGGCGGCCAACGTCGGCTGCCCGGATAGCGACAGACCCACCCGCTGCGCCACGTGCTGCGCCGTCAGCCGAGCGGGCAGCTGGGCCGTGCAGGCTATACCAGCCAGATCGCGGGCGCGCAGCCACTCGGCGAGACCGTCGGCCTGCTGCCAGCCGCGCGCCGTCAGGCCGCTGTTGGCTCCGCGAAAATCGGCGTAGCGCGCCTGCATCGCCTCGCCGTGGGTAATGAGCAGCAGATGCGTTGCCTCGCTGGCACTCTCCCCGGCACTCTTCGGGGAAGAAGCTTTGGGCGGCGCGACCTGCTCGGTCTGCACCGGGTCAACCGCGCGTGCATCGGTGGGCGCAGCCGCTGGGTTTTGGGGCAGCTCTTGGGACGGGTGTTGGGGCAAGGCAGTTACTCCACAGACGTTGAGCACGACAAAGCGCATTCTGGCCAGCGGCCAGCGCTGCCCAGCCGCTATCATACTCGACGGCCAACGCCTCATCAAATCGACGGGAGTGCGAGAGAATGCGACATCTTTATTACCCCGTTTTTCACCCCGTTGACAAGCCCCCGCTTTTTCTGTACAATCGCGTCCATTGCCCGTTGCGCCCAGTTCCACAACCAATCCAGCACGGCAACGCTTGCGTTTCACCCCGATTGATTCATTCCAATATCGGCTGTGCGCCGCCCGTCGCTTCCCCCTTGCCCACGAGCGAACGCATGGCCAATACAGCCGTTCGTCTGCTACCACAAACCGTTTCGACAACCGAATAGCTACTCTCCCTAATCATCTTCTTTTCGACCATCGCTTGCTCCAAGGAGGCCGTCATGTCCAGTGGTACCGCTCACCCCCCCACCAGCCAAGTTCGCACCAGCCAGGTTCGTAATGTCGCCGTGCTCGGCCACGGCGGCACGGGCAAGAGCTCGCTGATGGAGGCGCTTTTGTTTTACACCGGCGTCACCAATCGGCAGGGGCGCGTGGAGGACGGCTCGACGGTTTCGGATTGGGACGAGGAAGAGCATCGGCGCGGCATCTCCATGAACCTCTCGGTGATTCCGGTGCAGATCGATAAAAAGTGCCTCAATCTCATCGACACACCCGGCTACCTCGACTTTCAGGGCGAGGTGATCAGCGCGCTGCAGGTGGCCGAATCCGGGCTGCTGCTGGTCGATGCGGTGGCGGGGGCCGAAGTGGGCACGGAGCTGGCGTGGGAGCGGCTGACGCGGCTCAAAAAGCCGCGCATTGTCTTTGTCAATAAAATGGATCGCGAGAACGCCGACTTCCGCGCCGCCGTTCAGAATCTACAGGAAACGCTGGGCGACGAAAATATCCTGCCTTTCCAGCTCCCCATCGGCGAGGCCGAAGACTTTCGGGGTATCGTTAATCTGGCCAACATGCGCGCGTACATGGGCTCGGAGGGCACGGAAACCGACATCCCCCAAGAGATGTGGGAGGAGGCCGAAGCGGCCCGCGTGGCGCTGGTCGAAGCGGCGGCGGAGGCGGACGACGAGCTGATCGTCAAATACTTCGATGGCGAAGACCTGACGCCGGAGGAGGTGCGGCGCGGCATTTTTCTCGGCGTCAAAAACGGGCTGATCACGCCCGTTTACTGCGGCTCCGTCGTCAGGGCGATTGGCATGGAGCGGCTGATGAAATCCGTGGCCCGCTATACGCCCGCGCCCGGCGAGCGCACGCTGCTCGCCACCCAAAATGGCAACAGCATCGAGCTGGAGAGCGATCCCGCTGGCCCCACCGCCGCCGCTGTGTTCAAGACGGTTATCGACCGCTTCGTGGGCCGCATAAACTATGTCCGCGTCGTCTCCGGCACGCTCAAGCGCGACGCGACCCTTGCCAACCCGCGCACGGGTGAGTCGCTGCGCGCGGCCAATCTGTTTACGGTCTGCGGCAAAGAGCTAACGCCCACCGATCAACTCGTCGCGGGTGACATCGGCGTGCTGACCAAGCTGGACAACGTCATCACGGGCGACACGCTCAGCGCGCCCGACAAGCCCATCACCGTGCCCAGCGCCAGCTACCCGCGCCCGCTCTTCTCCGTGGCCGTTGCCCCCGCCACCAAGGCGGACAGCGCCAAGCTCGGCCAAAGCCTGCATGCGCTCGTCGAAGAAGACCCGACGCTGCGGCTCGTCCAGATCGAGGCCACCAAGCAGACCGTGCTGCAGGGCATGGGCAGCGCGCACGTCGAGACGGCGCTGCGGCGCTTGGCCAGCAAGTACGGTGTCAACGTCGAATCCTCCGTGCCCAAAGTGCCCTACCGCGAGACCATCACGCGCAAGGGGAGCGCACAGTATCGCCACCGCAAGCAGAGCGGCGGCGCGGGCCAGTTTGCCGAAGTCCACATGCGCGTCGAGCCAACGGAGCGCGGCGCGGGCTTTGCGTACGCCAGCGAAGTCTTTGGCGGCGCGATCAGCGGCGTCTACCTGCCCTCCATCGAAAAGGGCGTGCGCCAAGTGATGGAGCAGGGCGTGATCGCGGGCTACCCCGTGGTTGACGTCAAAGCCGTGGTCACCGACGGCAAGGAGCACCCGGTCGATTCCAAAGACATCGCCTTCCAGACGGCGGGTCGCCAGGTCTTCCGCGAGGCGGTACAGGCCGCGGGGCCGGTGCTGCTGGAGCCGATTTACACGCTGGACGTAACCGTGCCGGAGGAGTACATGGGCGACGTGATGGGCGATCTCAACACGCGGCGCGGTCGCGTGCAGGGGATGGAGCAGAAGACCAATCGCACCGTCGTCCACGCCGAAGTGCCGCTCTCAGAAATCCTGCGCTACGGCACGGATTTGCGCTCGATGACGCAGGGCCGCGGCGTCTACACCATGGAGTTCGAGCGCTACGATCCGCTGCCCAGCCACCTGATGGACGGCATCGTGAAGCAGGGGCACGATGAGGAGGAGTAGGAATTAGCTTGGGTTAAATTTTGTTGGTCGGATTGTGAGTGCAGCGCACGGCATGGCCGTTGATTGCTATGCTACCACGCCTGATGCCGTGCAATGCACTCGAAGCGAGGCGGTCGAGTGCATTGCACGGCGTCCGCCAAGCCAGCAGACGAGCCATCGTCCCCGCCGTGCGCTGCACTCACGGTCCAACCCAACTCACTCAACATAACTCACTCAACCCCACCCAGCCAGCCAACCCCACCCGCCCCGTTTTTACCCCCGCCCCGCCCTGCGCTATAATACATGCCACTTGTCCAACGGTCGGCCTCGCGCCGACCGCTTTTTTTGCCGCGTAAACCCTTGGGGTAAATCTTCCCGGCAGCCTCCCGGCTGCTGGGAAGATCGCAGACTGTCCCGTCCCTTTGATCCATGCCGAACCTCTCCGCCCTCCTTGCCCTGCTTCTGCAAACGCTTTACGCCCTCTGCGCCCTCGGCCTCGCCCTCTACGGTCTGCACGCCCTCTGGCTCGCCCTGGCGATTTTGTCCCGGCGCGGCGACAACATCCCCCCGCCCCCACTGCGGCTGGACGAGCTGCCGCACATCACCGTCCAACTTCCAATCTACAACGAACGCCACGTCGTCGAGCGGCTGCTCGACGCCTGCGCCCAGCTTGACTGGCCGCGCGAGCGGCTGCAAATTCACGTGCTGGACGATTCGACGGACGAGACGCGCGCGTTGGTGCAGCGCTGCGTCCACCGCTGGCGGGCAGAGGGCGTCGACATCGCCGTGATCGAGCGCGCCGAGCGGGTCGGCTACAAAGCGGGGGCGCTGGCCCACGCGCTGCCCCATGCAAGCGGCGACTTTATTGCACTCTTCGATGCTGATTTTGTACCATCGCCAAATTTTCTACGCGAAGTCGTGCCCCACTTTTTGACAGCGGGCCACGAGCGCGTCGCCTTCGTGCAGGCGCGCTGGGCACACCTCAACGCCAACTGTTCGCCGCTCACCGACAGCCAGGCGCTGGCGATTGATGGCCACTTCGCCGTCGAGCAGGCGGGGCGGCAGGCGGTGGGGGCGCTCTTTGGCTTTAACGGCACGGCGGGCGTTTGGCGACGCGCCTGCCTGGAGGATGCCGCGGTCGGCGGCTGGCAGGCGGATACGCTCTGCGAGGATTTGGATTTGAGCTATCGGGCGCAGCTCGCGGGCTGGCAGCCGCTCTATCTCGGTCACGTCGAAGCGCCCGCCGAAGTGCCGCCGCAGCTGACGGCCTTTAAGCGGCAGCAGGCGCGCTGGGCCACGGGCAGCATTCAAACGCTGCGAAAGTTGGGTGGTCGGGTTTGGAGGGAAGAGTTTTGCATGTGGCAAACGATGGATCGGTATGAAGACGAGTCAACAGAATTTGTCGTTCCTGCGAAGGCAGGAATCCATGAATCCGCTGTCCCAGCATATCATCCATCCGAAAAAAGTTTTGGTTTCAAATTGCCGCTGCTGGGACGAAAAGCATCGTCGTCTCGTCAATCGCACATGGATTCCCGCCTTCGCGGGAACGACACCCGAACCGACCTCCTCGACCGTAAGTGGCTCGTCGACCAAAACAAGCTCCCCCTCTGGAAACGTCTGGCTGCACTTGCCCACCTGGGCAGCTACCTGATCCACCCGCTGTTGCTGCTCCTCCTGCTCATCACCCCGCCGCTGGTAATTTTGTCCGCCGCACCCGCCTGGCAGCTTGTTTACTTGAGCCTCCTTTCGGTGGGACCACCGCTGCTTTACGCCGTGGCCCAGCACAAACTCCACGGCTCGCGCTGGTGGCGGCGCTTTCGCTGGCTGCCGCTGCTGATGCTGCTGGGCACGGGGCTCTGCTGGAACAACGCGCTGGCCGTCGCCCGCGCTTTTGGACAGCGCGATGCGGCCTTTCTGCGCACGCCAAAGTTTGACGTGACCAGCCGCATCACCCAAAACCGTCCAAACAACACGACTCGCTGGCAGCGCAGCCGCTATCGTCTGCCCCTGCCGCCAACGTTTTGGGGAGAGCTGGTGCTGCTGGCCTATGCCTCAGCGGGCATCGTCATCGCGGTGCTGGCTGGCGCGTGGTGGGCCGTGCCGCTGCTGGCGCTCTATCTCGGCGGCTTTGGCAGCGTGGTGGGCATTAGCCTGTGGCAGGCGTGGCAGGCCCGCGCCGCTGCGCTGCACAGCCGGTCGGCTGGTGTAATCTTGGCAAAACGGCGTCGTCGGCTGTACAATTAGGCGATTGGCAACGAAGCTAACGCTCACTCCGCTTTACCTACCACAAATTTATTATGGCAAAAGAACTCTTTACCTGGCAAGAAGGCATGGACAGCCTCATCACGCTCGTCAACCGGACGAAGCAGAACTTTATTTTGGAGCTGCCCAGCGGCCGCTACCGGCTGGATGCGGGCCGCTCCATGCGCACAACAAGCGCCATCACCAAAATTCCACAGGTGCAATCGCTGATCAGCGACGGCACGCTGGACGTCGAATTTGAGCGCAGCGCGTAGCAGCGGCGATTCGGGACGCGCCACCAGCGACGGCGGTTGAAACCGCCGCCTAGTTTGCAAAACGCGCTGAAGGCGTTGAGCCCAACGCGTTTCAACGCGTTTCGCAAACTAGACGTTGAATAAATTCAATGTCGGTGGCGGCACGCGGACGCGCTCTGTCCGCCACCTGCCACCTGCCACCTGCTACACGTCACCCGCCACCTCATCCTTATGTCCACTCTCCTCCTGATCGACGGCCACTCGCAGGCCTACCGCGCCTACTTTGGCGTCAAGACGCCGCTGGCCACCAGCAACGGCGAGCTCACCACCGCCGTCTTTGGCTTTGCGCGCAAGCTGCTCAGCATCGTGCGCGAATACGAGCCGGACGGCATCGTCGTCGCCTTTGACAAGGGCGAGACGTGGCGGCACGATGAGTTTGCCGAGTACAAGGCCACCCGCGACGCGATGCCGGACGACATGGCGAGCCAGATGGGGCGCATCCGCCAAATGCTGGAGGCGCTGCACATTCCCATCGTTACCTTCGAGGGCTACGAAGCGGATGACGTACTCGGTACGCTGGCCACCAAGGCGACCAACCAGCAGACGCGCGTGCTGATCCTCACCGGCGACCGCGACATGTTCCAGCTGATCAACGAGCGCGTGCAGGTGCTCTACACCTCCGGCGGGCCGCGCCCGCAGACCAAGCTCTACGGCGAGGCCGAGGTGCGCGAGCGCTTTGACCTGGAGCCGACGCAGATTATCGATCTCAAGGCGCTGACGGGCGATTCGTCCGACAACATCCCCGGCATTCCCGGCGTGGGGGACAAGACGGCGGCCAAGTTTTTGAACGAGTACGGCACGCTGGAAAATCTGTACGCCCACGTCGACAAAATCAGCGGGCCGAAAACGCGCCAGAGCGTGATCGACGCCAAGGAGCAGGTCGAGCGCAACAAGCGGCTCGTCACCATCGTCACCGATCTCGACATTCCCTACGATCCGGACGCCTTTCGCTTGGGCCGCTACGACCGCGAGGCCGTGACGCAGCTCTTCACCGAGCTGGAATTTCGCTCGCTGTTGGACGAAGTGCCCCAGGTCTTTGATCCGCACCGCGTGGCGACAGTCGACGCATCGGGCCAGATGCCGCTTTTTGAGATTGTGAGCGAGGGCAAAGCCAGCGCGCCGCCCGCCCACGAGGAGATTACGGTCAACCTGCCGGAAGGCTATCGGATTGTGAAGGACGCAGACGATCTGGCGTGGTTGGTCGAGCGGCTGGGCGAGGCCGAGCGGATTTGCTTTGACGTGGAGACGACGAGCACCAATCCGCACGAGGCGGCGCTCGTTGGCTACGGCATTGCGTGGGCGGCGGGGCAGGCGGCTTACGTGCCCGTTGCGCACGAGCGGGGCGAGCAATTGCCGTGGGACGAGGTAGTCGCCGCGATTCAGCCCGTTTTTGCCGACGCCGCGCTGCCGAAGATTGCGCACAACGCCAAGTACGATCTGATCGTGTCGCGCCGCCACGGGCTGGAGATTGTGGGCGACATCCACGACACGATGACAATGGCGTGGCTGCTCAACCCGGCCAGTCGCTCGCTCGGTCTCAAGGCGCAGGCCGCCCAGGAATTGGGCTGGCAGATGACGGAGATTACCGATCTGATCGGCAAGAGACGCGCCCAAATCACGATGGACGCCGTCTCGGCGCTTGCGGCGGGGGCCTACTGCTGCGCCGATGTGGACGCCACGATTCAAATTTACGACAAGCTTGTGCCCAAGCTGCACGGCGAGGATTTGTGGAAGGTCTACGAACAGTTCGAGCTGCCGCTGCTGCCCGTGCTGGCAGACATCGAGCAGCGCGGCGTCCTGTTGGATTTGCCTTATTTGCAGGAAATGTCGGTGACGATGGTGCAGCGGCTGGGCGAAATCCAGCACGAACTGTTCCACCTCACGGGCGGCGAATTCAACCTGCGCTCCACGCAGCAGATGGCCGAGATGCTCTTCGAGCGCATGGACTTTCCGACCAAGGGCATCAAGCGCAACGCCTCCGGCAAGTACAGCACGGCGGTGGGCGAGCTGGAGAAGCTGCGCGAGGCCGACCTCAGCGACGAACAGGCGCGCGTGCTCGACCTGATTTTTGAGCAGCGCCAGCTCGAAAAGCTGCGCGGCACCTACATCGACGCGCTGCCCACGCTGGCGGACGCCAACGGACGCGTTCACACCAGCTACAACCAGACCGGTACGGTGACGGGTCGGCTGAGCAGCAACAGCCCCAACCTGCAAAATATCCCCAACCGCACCGAAATGGGCCGCGAGATTCGGCGCGGCTTTATCGCACCCGAAGGTTGGCAGCTGATCGCCGCCGACTACAGCCAGGTTGAGCTGCGCATTTTGGCCCACGTCACGGGCGAGCCAAAGCTGGTCGAGGCCTTTTCTAAGGATCAGGATATTCACGCCACCACGGCGTCGCTGCTTTTCGACGTGCCTCTAGAGGAAGTCACCAAGGATCAGCGCGGGCTGGGCAAGACGATCAACTTTGCCACGATTTACGGCATCAGCGCCTTTGGCTTGAGCAACCGCACCGAGCTTTCGCCCAAGCAGGCGGGCGAATTTCTGCGCCGCTACTTCGAGAATTACCCGCTAATCCAGAAGTACATCGACGACACCATCAAGCAGGCGCGCGAGAAGGGCTACGTCGACACGTTGTTTGGCCGCAAGCGCTTTTTCCCGGAGCTACAGCGTCGGCTGCCGGGCAACCAGCGCCAGTCGATCGAGCGCGCGGCGATCAATGCGCCCATTCAGGGTACGAATGCCGACATCATGAAAATCGCGATGGTGCAGCTTCACGAGCGGCTGCGCAGCGAGGGGCTGGACGGCCGCATGTTGCTGCAGGTGCATGACGAGCTGGTGCTCGAAGCGCCCGTCGAGCAGATCGAGGCTACGAAGCGAGTCGTGTGCGAGACGATGGAGTCGGCGTATAAGATGAAGGTCCCGCTCAAGGTGGAAGTGGGCGTGGGGTCGAACTGGTTTGATGCGTAGGGAGGTTTACTATGAATGAGCCTTGGAACTGGAATTTGAACGATTTAGAAATTTTAGTTGGGCAGGCAGAATCGATAAGACTAGAATTTAAGCAGTCTAGGCTGTTTGACGAGTCTCGAGAAAAAATTTCAGAAAAGTTATCCCGTGAGGTTTCCGCCTTCGCAAATACGGAGGGCGGAGTAATTGTCATTGGGATGAAAGAAGAGAAGCAGGGTAAAGCAAGAGTTGCGAGCAGTTTAGATGAAGGGGTAGCACGCTCGGAGTGGTCTCCAGAAACAGTTCAACAAATTGTTGAGTCGAATGTAAGCCCGTTAGATATATACATTGAGAATGTTGGAGAGATTAATATAAAAGAATTCAAAGCCGTGCTAGATTTTTATCCAAAAGAAATTTACGGTGATAAATCACTTGTATTCGCGCGTAAGGATGGTTGGGAAGATGATGATAAGTCATCAAGCTTTCATGACGATCAATCGTCGCCAAGTTATATGAAAGTCAATATTTATCCTAGAGACCGACTTCATATCACTAATCACGAAATAATCAGGAGAATTAGTGAAAGTATTGACGATAACGAAAAAATCAAGTGGACTGTATACTTAAACAATACTCAGCCGAATGAGGGTGAGATCCATCTTAGGGAAGAGCTTGAGAAGTATGTTTAACAAGTACATCTTAGCTTTTACTGATTGGATGTAATAATGTTAGTTAACCAAATCCAACAAATTATCGAGCAGGCCCTCGCCGCCGCCCAGGCCGACGGCGCGCTGCCCGACTTTGCCGCGCCCGCCGTCGAAATTTCGCGGCCCAAGCAGGTGGAGCACGGTGACTTTGCCACCAACGTGGCGCTCGTGGCCGCGGCGGCGCTGCGCAAGGCGACGGGCGAAAAAGTAAATCCGCGCCAAATTGCGCAGGCCGTGGCCGATCACGTGCCGACGGACGGCATCCTCAGCAGCGTCGAGATTGCGGGGCCGGGCTTTATTAACCTGCGGCTGGCGCAGTCGTTCGTGGCGGACGAAATCGAGAAGATTCTCGATCAGGGCGACCGCTACGGACGCAGCGACCTCGGCGCAGGCCAGCGCGCGCTCGTCGAGTACGTGAGCGCCAACCCCACCGGGCCGCTGACCGTCGGCCACGGGCGCAACGCCGTGCTGGGCGACACGATTGCCAACCTGCTCGACTGGCTCGGCTACGAGGTGACGCGCGAATACTACTTCAACAATGCCGGTCGCCAGATGCGCGTGCTGGGGCAGAGCGTGCGCGCCCGCTACGAGGAGCTGTTGGCGGACGAGGAGATGGTCTCGCAGCTCAATGTGGGTGACGAAGAGCGAGCGCGGCTCCAGCAGCACCGCGACAGCTTCAGCACCAAAACGCTCGACCTCGGCGGCGGCGAGTTGCTAACCGTGCCCGCGAGCTTCCCGGACGATGGCTACCAGGGCGAGTACATTTTTGACGTGGCGCGTGGGCTGATCGAGGAGCACGGCGCTTCGCTGCTGGAGGCAGAAAGCGTCCAGCCCTTTCAAGAAGCGGCGGTAGATACGATTCTAGCCGACATCTACCACACGATGGGGCGGCTCGGCGTCCAAATGGACAGCTCCTTTAACGAGCACTCGCTCTACGAAAACGAGAAAATTTGGGAGGTGCTGCACGACTTGCGCGAGCGCGGCCACGTCTTCGATGCGGACGGCGCGGTCTGGTTCCGCACCAGCGAATTGGGCAAGGACAAAGACGAGGTGCTCGTCAAAAGCAGCGGCGAGCCGACCTATCGGCTGCCGGACATCGCTTACCACGTCGACAAATTCGAGCGCGGCTTTGACAAAATCGTCGATGTCTTTGGCGCGGACCACATTGCCGAATATCCGGACATCGTCAAGGCGACGGAGCTGCTGGGCTTTGACGCGGGCAAAATCGAGGTGCTCATCTACCAGTTCGTGACGCTGGTGCGCGGCGGCAAGCCGGTCAAAATGTCGACGCGGCGGGCCAACTTCGTGACGCTCGACGAGCTGCTGGACGAAGTCGGCGAGGACGTGACGCGCTTCTTCTTTCTGATGCGCTCGCCCAATTCGCACCTGGAGTTCAACCTCGATCTGGCGCAGGAGACGAGCGAGAAGAATCCCGTTTTCTACCTGCAGTATGCCCACGCCCGCGTCTGCTCAATCATGCGCAAGGCGGAGGCGCGCGGCGTCGAATTCACGGAGGAGCCCGACCTGCTGCTGCTGGATCAGCCCGGCGAAGTCGCGCTGATGAAGGGGCTGCTGGACTTCCCGAAAATCATCCGCAACACGGCGCAGAGCAAGGAGCCGCAGACGCTCGTCACCTACCTGGGTGACGTGGCGACGGCGTTCAACGGCTTCTACCGCGACAGCCGCATCCTGGGTGAGGCCCAGGCCATCGCCAGCGCGCGTATGGGGCTGGCGCGCGCGGCCCGCATTGTGCTTGCCAACGGCCTGCGTATTCTGGGCATCAGCGCGCCGGAGGAGATGCGCAGCGAATCGGAAGCGGAAACGGAAGAGGAAGTAGTGGAGGTGCCCGCATGATTGCCAGCGTACTCGACAAACATATTGAAATAACGTCCGACGTGGCGGGTGGCAAGCCGCGCATTGCTGGTCGACGCATCACCGTGCAGAACATTGCGATTTGGCACGAGCGGCTAGGCCTATCTGCGGACGAAATTTGTGCGGAGTACGATTTGTCGCTGGCGGAAGTTCACGCGGCGCTTGCTTATTATTTCGACCACCATCAGGAGATTGACCAAGCGATCGACGACGATGCTGCGTTTGCCGCTGCACTGCGCAAGCAGACAGCCTCTCCACTTCAAGAAAAATTGCGTCGATCCGCTCAATGAGCGGCGTTCGTTTTTACGCGGATGAGCATGTTTCTCATGCGGTCATTCGTGGTTTGCGCCAGCGTGGTGTCGACATTGTAGGTGTAGTGGACACAGACATGTGCGGTGCAAAGGACGAGGAGCATCTTGTGCGAGCGCGGCAGGAACAGCGTGTAATTTTTACGCAAGATGCCGACTTCTTACGGCTTCATGCAGCGGGCACGGAACACGCTGGCATTGCATACGTCACGCAGGGAGCGTCAACCGGCGACATAATTCGCGGGCTGATGCTGATTTACCAAGTTCTGGCAGCTGAAGAAATGGTCGGACGAATTGAGTATTTGTAGTTCACAAATTCAGATCTTCAGCTGTCATTCTGAGCGGCAGTTTGGCGAAGAATCTCCTGCTGGCAGGCGAGATTCTTCGGCAAACAGCGCCTCAGAATGATAAATCATGAACGACTGAGTATTGTAGCTTAACTTAAGCAGCAAGGAGGCTGATAACATGGCATCGATAACGGTGGAATTACCAGAAGCAGTAGCAAAAAAGGTGCAGATGCTTAAGCCGTGGATGCCGACAATCCTTGAACTGAACTTGCTACGCCTTCAAACACAGGCGTGGGAAACGGCCAATGAAATTACAAAGTTTTTACTGTCGAATCCGTCGCCGAACGAAGTTGCCAACTTTTATGTTTCTCAAGCTGCGCAAGAGCGTCTGGAATATTTGGCAGATGCAAATCGAGAGGGAGCAATAACGGCGGCAGAGCGAACGGAAGCCGAGGAGCGTCTACGCATCGATCACATTGGGACGACGCTAAAAATCAAAGCAACCAAGATGATTCAGCAAAATATTGAGTAACAGCGTAAAATCGTGTTTGATTCAACCACTAAGACACGAAGACGCAAAGGTTGAATCGCGCTTCTTACTTCGCGCCTTTGTGTCTTGGTGGTAAAAAATTTCTACAAAACAAAGCAGTAACCCAAATAAAAATCTCTAGAAAATTCTCATAAAATGACCCATAAAGTACTCGTGAGCGACAAGCTTTCGGAGAGCGGGCTGGCCCCGCTGCGGCAGGCGGGCGACATCGAGATCGACGTGCGCACCGACCTCTCGCCGGACGAACTGATCCAAGCCATCCCCAACTACGACGCGCTGCTCGTGCGCAGCGCGACCACCGTCACCGGCGCGGTGATTCGGGCGGGAGCGCGGCTGCGCGTGGTTGGGCGCGCGGGCGTGGGGGTGGATAACATCGACATCGAGGCGGCGACGCAGGCGGGCGTGGTCGTCGTCAACGCGCCGACGGGCAACGTGGTGGCGGCGGCGGAGCACACGGTGGCGCTGCTGCTGGCGCTGGCGCGCAACGTGGCGCAGGCCGATGCCCACGTGCGCAGCGGCCAGTGGAAGCGCGGCCAGTTTATCGGCGTCGAGGTGCGGGACAAAGTATTGGGCACGGTTGGGCTGGGCCGGGTGGCGCAGGAGGTGGTCAAGCGGGCGCAGGGGTTGGGCATGACGGTGGTCGCCTACGACCCCTACGTGGCCGCGGACTATGCAGCGCAGCGCGGCGTGCGGCTGGCCGATCTGCCGACGCTGCTGCGCGAAGTCGACTTTCTGACGCTGCACGTGCCGCTCACCGAATCCACGCGCGGGCTGATCGGGCGCGACGAGCTGGCCTCCATGAAGCATGGGGCATTTGTGATCAACGTGTCGCGCGGCGGCGTCGTCGAAGAGACGGCGCTGGTCGAGGCGATTGAGAGCGGCCACATTGGCGGCGCGGCGCTCGACGTCTTTGCACAGGAGCCGCTGCCCGCGGAGAATCCGCTGCGCACCAGCGACAAAATCATTCTGACGCCCCATCTCGGCGGCAGCACGGTGGAGGCGCAGGAGCAAGTCGCCGTGGATGTGGCGGTGCAGGTGGTGGACGTGCTCAACAATCGACCGGCGCGCTACGCGATCAACGCGCCGATGATTCCGCCGCGCGACCTGGAGTTTCTCTCGCCCTATATCGACTTGGCCGAGCGCATGGGGCGCTTTGTCGAGCAGCTGGGCGTGCAGGGCGTCAGCAACGTCGAGATTACCGCCCACGGACGGCTGGCAAATTTTGATTTGGACTATCTCAAGGCAGGCATCATCCAGGGGCTGCTGGCGGATGCGGTGGAGGTACGCATCAATCTCGTCAACGCGGGGCTCGTTGCCGAGGAGCGCGGGCTCAGGGTGATCGAGCGCAAGAAGCAGCAAAATGGCCGCTTCGACAGCATGTTGACGCTGCGCGCTTCGTCCGGCGAGGCGGGTGCGGATGTGTGGACGGTGCGCGGCACGGTGCTAAACGGCGAGCCGCAGATTGTGGCGATCAACGATCTTTGGGTAGAATTCCCGGCTTATGGTAATCTTCTGCTCACGTCGCACCGCGACCAGCCGGGGATTATTGGCCGCGTGGGGATGCATCTGGGCGAGGCGGACGTCAACATCAGCTTTATGCACGTCGGTCGCTACGCACCGCGCGAAGGGGCTATCATGGTGCTCGGCATCGACGAACCGGTGGCGGCTGCAATGCTCAACGATATCTGCACCATTCCCGGTGTGGATTGGGCAAAGGCCGTGGCGCTGTAAGCAAGCAGATAAAATGATAACGAAACATCTTTTACGATTTATGATCTACGGTTTACGAACTCGCATTGTTGGCCTGGCCTTCGTAAATCCAAAATCCAAAATCGTAAATTCTACCGGGCTGCGCCTGCTGCTTGCCTTTTCTCTGCTCTGGATCGTGCCTGCCCTCGCCTGTGGCAGCTTTGCGCCCCGGCCAACGCCCGAGCCGACGGAGACGCCACCGACAGAGGTAGAGGGGCCGGTTGTGGTCGAGGAGCCGACCGCGCCCGCCGTCGAACCCACGGCGACGCTGATCCCGACGCCGGAACCAACAGAAGCGCCCGTCACCGAAACCGCCGACGGGCTGGCCGTGGGCGTACCCGCCTTTATCTCCGCCCCCAACGGCCTCAATCTGCGCGGCCAGCCGACCATAAGCGGCGCACAAGTTACGCGGCTGAATACGGATGCGCGCGTCAGCATTTTGGCCGGGCCGGAGGAGGCCGATGGCTACACGTGGTGGCGACTCGACGACGGCGATGGCAATATTGGCTGGGCGGCGGAGCGCGACGATGATACGGTGTGGATCAGCCCGGTGGGCGGCATTGCGACCAGCGGCGCAAACAACAGCGATAGCGACGACAGCGACGACGGCGCTAGCAGCGGCGAGCGCGTGCGCGTGACGGTGGCCGAGCTGAGCGTGCGCGCCCAGCCCTCCACGGAATCGACGCTGATTACGCGCGTGCGCGAGGGTGCAACGTTCAACGTAGTCGACGGACCGCAAGAGGGCAACGGCTACACGTGGCTGCGCATCCGCTCGGACGACGGCGCGATCGAAGGCTGGGCGGCGGACGGCGGCGGCGGCGTCACGTGGTTGACGCCGATCGAGTAAAATTTATTTAGGAGAGACAGCTACCCCGCGGCGTCGGCTGTGATCGGTGCTGATGGACTCGGCGTCTAGTTTGCCAAACGCGCCGAAGCGCGTTAGCCTATTACCTGATTCTTGCTGCCTCCTCAACGCTTCCAGCACGTTCTAGCAGATTAAACAAATAACCGGGTATGCGGCGTGAGCATCCTCAGATGCAACCGGTCGACGAGATTACCTGATTAAATTCTTGAACTGCTACAACGCGTTTCGCATCTCAAGTGTCGAATTTATTCGATGCCGTTCATGGCCAACGAAGAATGATTGATGCTGTTCCTACCTTCGTGAGACGCCATACAACTTCCATATGAATACACTGCACCCTCATCGTACCCAAATCCTCACGCGCGTGGCGTGCCCGCTGCTGCTAACCGCGCTGCTAACGCTGTCGCCCGCTACGGCGCTTTTTGCTCAGGAAGCGCCGCCCGCCGCGGTTGCTTTTGCCGAGCTGGCCGCGTCTTCGCAAAGCATTGCCCAATCCGTCAACGGCGTGCGCGCGCAAAACGGCCTGCCCGCGCTCAATTTGCACCCCCTGCTCAACGCCGCCGCCCAGCGCCACGTCGACGACATGGTGCTGCACGGCAACTGGAGCCACACGGGCACGGACGGCTCCAGCGTTGGCCAGCGCGTCACGCGCACCGGCTACCCCGTCGACGGCTGGAGCAGCGAAAACTGGGTTTCCGTCAGCACGCCGGAAAAGGCGATGCAGTGGTGGATGAACAGCTACGTCCACCGCAACAACATTCTCAACGTCAACTGGAGCGAATTTGGCGTGGGCAGGGCGATTCACCCCGCCAGCGGGCGCACAATTTTTGTGCTCGTCTTTGCCACGGGGCGCGCGGGCGAGGCGCCGCTCGTGGCGGCAGCGGCCCCCGCGCCAATTGCGGCCCCCGTTGCCGAACCGGTGGTCAGCGCCGCGGCGCTTGCGCCGGCCGTGGCCGCTGCGCCCGCTGCGCCCAGCGTCAGCCTGCCCTCCACCGACGGCGTGACCACGCGCAGCTACATGGTCGGTGCGGGCGAAACGCTGTGGGTAATTGCTGGCAAATATCGCACCACGCCGGAGATGCTGCTGGCGCTCAACAACATGACGGACGGTGACCTGCTGCAGATGGGTCAGCTCATCCAGGTGCCTACCGAGCCCACGATTGCCAAAGCGCCCTCCAGTACAGACGCCAGCCGCAATGATTCTCCCAGCACCGTTTCAGCAGCCGCTTCATCGAAAGCAGCAGACGCCAGCTACACCGTAAGCGCGGGCGACACCCTCTTCAGCATTGCCGGCAAATTGGGCGTCACCTGGCAGGAGCTGGCCGCGGCCAATGGGCTCAGCGGCGACGGCTTCCTGCAGATCGACCAGGTGTTAAGCGTGCCCAGCGAAATCACCGAGGCTGTCGGCTCCTCCAGCGCCCCCGTCGCCGACCCCGCCGCCCAGGCCACCCGCGTTCACGTCGTTGCCAGCGGCGACACGATCATCAGCATTGCCGTGCAGTACAACGTGCCCTGGGGCGAACTGCTGCGCGTCAACGGGCTGACGCAGTCGTCGGTCTTGCAGCCGGGGCAGCAGATCAGCCTGCCGTGATTGCTCGTTCCCACGCTCCGCGTGGGAATGCACTCTTCGACGCTCCGCGTCGCGCGCTAGCAGTCGTCGCAGCTTTGCCATGACCAATCCTCGTAGAGTGCCAGGGGGGACGCAGGAGCGTCCCGATAGCCGTTCCCACGCAGAGCGTGGGAACGAGCAAGCCGAGCAACGGCCTGTTTTGATTGTCTAATAACCCCGTTTGCAGCCCAGCGACGCAGAGCGTCGAAGAGTGCATCCCGACGCTCCGCGTCGGGACGAGTTTACGTCTTTCCATGCCCAACAAAATCCCTTTCGACATCGACCTCGCCCTCGCCCGCATCGAGGAGGCCGTGGCGCCCTATCCCAAAGCGGCCATGTTCGCGCTGGCCGATCTCGGCTACACTTCGGTCTTCGAGCAGCTGATTTCCTGCATCCTCTCGATCCGCACGAAGGACGAAGTCTCGCTCGTGGAGTCGCAGCGGCTCTTCGCGCGCGCGCGCACGCCGGGCGAGATCGCCGCGTTGAGCGTCGAGGCGATTGATGCGCTGATCGACCAGAGCACCTTTCACGAAAACAAAGCGCCGCAGATTCAGACCATCGCGCGGGAGACGGTCGAGCGCTTTGGCGATGACCTGCCCTGTGAATACGAGGTGTTGACGGGCTTCAAGGGCGTGGGGCCCAAGTGTGCGAACCTGGCGCTGGGCGTATCCTGCGGAGAGGCGGTGATCAGCGTGGACACGCACGTTCACAAAATCACGAACCGCTGGGGCTACGTCGACACAAACTCGCCCAACGCCACGCTCAAGGCGCTGGAGGAAAAGCTGCCGCGCCGTCACTGGATCGACATCAACCGGCTGCTCGTGCCCTTTGGCAAGCACGTCTGCACCACCAGAGCGCCGCGCTGCAGCGAGTGCCCGGTGCGCGAGATGTGTGCGCAGGTGGGGGTGACAACCAAGCGATAGCACGGTGTAGGTGCGGCTTGCAGCCGCACGAGATTGATATATCCCGTCGGTTGCTCTCGTGAGAAGGAAAGCGGCTTTGCGGGCTGCTCGGTTTCGGCATTTCGAGATGAAGGGGTAGATTACGATTGCGCAGCTGGAAGCAGCGCCTACGGGATTTGCTTATTGGTTCGCAAAAAGAGCCCAGGGGGTTTCCCAAACCCCTGGGCTCTTTGCATGTGGAAATTACTCCGTCCCGCCGCCAATCAGCGGCAGGAAGGTGCGGTCCGGGGCCAACAGGCGGGCGGGCGTTAGGGGATCGCCGAAGAGCAGGTAGACGCGGCGCGAGCTTTGGCAGCAGCGACCGCGAGTGAATAGTTCCAGGTAGCCAGCCTCGGTCAACTCGCCCAGCCGGGCCGTCATGGGTGGGGCCTGGCGCAGGCGCTGGTGAAAGCCCTGCAGCAGCGCATCGTGGCCGTAGGCGACCGTTAGCCCCGCCGAAGCCCAGACGGCCACCGCGCCGCCGTCGGGGTGGCGCTGGAAGCGCTCGTCGATGGTGGTGCCGGAGGCGGAGACGCGGGTAAACTGCCCCGTGTAGCAGGTCAGCTCGGCGATAATGGGCAGGCGGTCGATGTTTTGCAGCTCGAAGATGTCGTTGGTGCCAAAGAGGTAGGGCTTCTCCAGCGTGCGATCCGTAGTTCCCCACTGAAAATGGTTGCCGTGGCCGTTGTAGGCGATGAAGCCCGCGCCCGCCTTCATCGCTTCGATCACACGCAGGCGAGTCGTGACGCCATCTGGCACGTGCCAGGGTGGCTTGTTGCTAGAGGGGGAGGGGTCGTAGTAGACGCGCCGGCTGCGGACGTTGGGATTTTGGATAGGCGGCAGGCCGCGCGCGGAATCACCCTCGATCACGCGGTTGAACGAGGCGGTGAAGTCGCCCGCCACGTCGAGCGCGCCGTTGGCGTGGATGGTGTTGTCCGCCACGTAAAGGCTCGTCTGCCGCCACGTGTCATCGAGATTCGTTTCCGCCGTTTCGTAGCGCAGAATCTTGTCCACCACCGTGGCGACCTGCGCCTCGTCCTGCACGGAGAAGCGCCCCACCCAGATGTCAATCAAAAAACCGGGATCGGCCTCCGCATCCAGCGGCGAATCGCCGTCGAGCTGGGCATAGCAGTTTTCGCAGGCCGTCTCGCCAATGTAGTCGTCGACTTCGGCGAGGTAGGCGGGCACGATATTGGCGTTCTCCGTGCCGTTGCGGCTGCCCAGATGGTTGAGCGGATCGGTCGTCGAATCGCCGACGAGCACGGCGGAGATCGGGGCCGGGCTCCAGTTGGCGACGGCGTAACGCAGCAGCGAACGGATCGCCTCCGGATCAACCTGCCCGCCGCTCCACGCATCGTAGGCGTCCTGCACATCAATTACCAGCGTGCGGTAGCCCTGCGCCTCGCGGTGGGCCACGAGCGGAGCCAGCTCATCGTGGAAATTGACGGGCGCGATGTAGAGGGCATGTGCGCCCTGATTGGGGCCAAAGCTGATCGGCTGGTGTCGGCTCAGCGTTGGCGTTTGCAGCGTAGCGGCGTCGACCAGCGCGTAATCTCGCGCTTCCTCCCCCTCGCTAAAGTTGAAGCCGTCGAGCACCGGCGACGACGTCTCCAGCAGTTGCGGCATGAGTGGATCGGTCACGTCATAAAGCGTAGAATCGGCGGGCACGTTGCGCAGCGCGTAATTCCACGCGCCCGCCACGCCGGAAAAGGTGGCCCCCTGCCCGCTAAAGTTAAGCGAAACGGGCTGCTGCCAGTAAAGTTTGTCCACGCGGATGTCGCTGACGCGCCCGTTGGCCAGCAGCTCCAAATCCAGCTGCCGCACCGAGACCGTCGACGTGATGGTGTGTTGATACGCTTCATAAAACTTATTGTTGGACCACTCCACCAGCCAGCTTTCCCCGCCGGATGTGACCTGCAACTGATGGCTTGACAGGGTGCGGGCTATGCCGGTAAGCGTGAAGGTGGCCGTCTCTGCCAGCGAGGTCGCGGGCGACAGCCTGTGCTGAACGGGCAGCGTGGCCGTGTAATCCTCCACCGAGCCGCCGTCGGCGTTGAGCTTGAGCGCGAACCAGTGGTCGCCATCCACACCCGGCGCGGCCGATTCGTAGAGGCGGTTGTCTTCCCAAATGCCGCGCTCGACCGCCGTGCTGCGCACGGGCGCAATGCTGGGCAGGGCGCTGCGCGTGGCCATGCGCGGCCCGTCGCCCGGCTCGCCGTCAACGGGTTCAGTCGTGAGCCAGTAGACGCGCGTCGCGTTCCAGCGATCGCCCACGCCCGCGCTGTCGGCGGAGGGCGACGCATAGAAGCGCAGTTCGCTCGCCGCATCGAGCCGCCCGTCGCCATCCGTTACCTGCAGCGCAACGGGCTGCTGGTTGAGCCACAGATGCAGGGTGGCCAGCGGCTGCCCGGTGGACAACCCAGCGGCCAGCAGCGCCGAGCCGCTGACGCGCTGCATCCCCGGCTGCTCGACGAAAAGCTTAACGGCGCTTTTGCTCGCAATCTCGCTCGGCGGCGCGACTTCACCCACGGGGGCGCTCGGCGCCTCGGCGCCAGCGGCTCGCACCACCTCCTCCACTGAAAGCGTGGCGCTGGCCGAGAGCAGCTTGGCGTCGACCAGCAGGGCGCTCACCTTGTGCGCCGCGTGGATCACCTCGCCCTGTTCGTAAACCGGGCTGAGCGCGGCCACGGCCACGCGCACGCCGCGCATCCGCCCCTCGCGCAGCAAAAAGAGCGGCGCTGTTGGCAGGGAGGGCACGGTTGGATCGAGCGGGCGCAGCGCGTCGTCGACAACAATCAGGTCGTCTGTCACGTCATCGATAACCTCGTCGGCTTCCTCCGCTTCCGGATCGGTGGCCTCGTCCTCGGTTAGCACCGGCGGCTCCAGCGGGTCAACCTCGGCGGGCGTGCCGCGCCAGGGCGTGCTCTCCTGCGTGAGCGTGCGCACGCGCGGCGCCTCGTCGCCCGGCAGCACAATGGTGACCAGCTGCATGGGCAGCTGATAACCGTTGAACTCGACAATCGGCATCTCCTGCAGGACAGCGTCCATGGCCGCTGATACATCGTCCGCCGCCAACACATCGCCCGCTGCCAGCACATCCCCCGCCGCCGACACATTACCCGCCGCCAGCACATCCCCCGCCAGCGCTTCCCACTCGATCAGCACGCCCTCCGCCGTCTCGGTGACGCGATATTGCGGGTTGGGCAGGTCGGGCAGCGTCTGGGCAGCCGCGACGGGGACAGTTGGCAGCTGTGCCAGCCAAAGCAACCCGCAGCCAGCCAGTAAAACAACAGTTAATCTCCAAAATTGCTTGGTCATAGAAATCACTCCTAAAATTTTATCCCAACACGTTTGAGCTCTACTTAAACAAGACGAAATCTAGGGCCGAGAAAACATGAACGAATGACTTGTTCCGATACGCTAAAAGTTAGAATAGAGAAACGGGCCGAGCGTGCTGCTCGGCCCGTTTCTACAAACATCTGATTGCGTTTGCGGGTGGAAGCCGCGGTGGCCTCCACCCGCTTACTGAACTTTCGCCACTGGCTAGCGGTTGTTGATCAGCGGCAGGAAGGTGCGGCTGCCGTTCTGGTTTGGCTCGCCCGTGGCCGGGCCGCTGGTGCTGACCGGGCCGTATTCGATGGTTTCACCCGTCAGCGTCGTCTCGACCAGCCAGTAGATGTACGTCATCCCCGGCTCGACGTTGCGATCGCTAAAGCGGTAAACACCGCCGTCTGGCCCCTGGCTGATGATGATGCGCTCCGTCATGCGCTCGGCGCTGGCCCGGCCGCCCGTGGTGCTGCGGAAGAGGTGGAAGCCGACGGTATCAATCTCCGCCGAGGTCAACCACTCGACCTCAACCCCATCGCCCTGCCAAGCGGCCGTGAAGCTGACCAGCACCACCGGCTTGGGGTCGTCCGGCTCGTCGGGTCGTGTCTGCGGCGGTTCCAAGCGATCGGGCACGCCGTTGCCGTTGGTGTCGGGCTCGTCCGGGTCGTTGGCGTCGCCAAAGCGGCTCGGTGCATCGTCGACCGCGTCGATGATGCCGTCGCCGTCGCTGTCCGGCCCGTCGACCACGCCGTCGCCGTTGGCGTCGAGGTCGCCGTTGCCGCCTTCAACCACGTCGTTAATGTCGTCGCCGTCCGAATCCAGGTCTTGGCGATCGGGCGTGCCGTTGCCGTTCGTGTCCGGCTCATCGGGGTCGTTGGCGTCGCCAAAGTCGTTCGGTGCGCCATCGACCGAATCTTGGATGCCGTCACCGTCGCTGTCCGGGCCGTCGATCACGCCGTCATCATCCGTGTCGAGGTCGCCATTGCCGCCTTCGTCCACGTCGTTGACGCCGTCGTTGTCGCTGTCAAGGTCCTGGCGATCCGGCACGTTGTCGCCGTCCGTGTCCGGTTCATCGGGGTCGTTGGCGTCGCCAAAGTCATTCGGTGCGCCGTCGACCGGGTCGTTGATGCCGTCGCCATCCGTGTCCGGGCCGTCGATCACGCCGTCGGTGTCCGTGTCGAATGCACCGTTGCCGCCTTCGTCCACGTCATTAACGCCGTCGTTGTCGCTGTCCAGGTCTTGGCGATCCGGTACGCCGTCGCCGTCGGTGTCCGGCTCGACCGGGTCGTTGGCGTCGCCAAAGGTGTCTGGCGCGCCATCGACCGAGTCTTGGATACCATCACCGTCGGCGTCCGGGCCGTCGATGACGCCGTCGTCGTTGGTGTCGAGGTCGCCGTTGCCGCCCTCGTCCACGTCGTTGACGCCGTCGTTGTCGCTGTCCAGGTCCTGGTAGTCGGGCGTGCCGTCGTCGTCCGTATCGGGGGCGGGGCCGGAGTTGGCGTCGCCGTAGCCGTTGGGCTGCTCGTCCGCCGCGTCGTTGATGCCGTCGCCGTCCGTATCCGGGCCGTCGACCAGGCCGTCACCATTCGGATCCTCCAGGCCGCCCTCAATGATGTCGTTCACGCCGTCGTTGTCCGAATCGAGGTCGCGCCAGTCCGGCACGCCGTCGCCGTCGGTATCGGGCAGCGGGGCGTTGAGGCCGCCGTTACGCGTGTCGTTGGCGTCGGCCACGTCGGGAATGCCGTCGCCGTCGTTGTCCGGCCCTTCGATTACGCCGTTGCCGTCGGGGTCGACGACCGCCGGGTCTTGACCACCCTCAATCAGGTCGTTGATGCCGTCGTTGTCGCTGTCCAAATCCTGGAAGTCGGGCACGCCGTCGCCGTCCGTATCCTGTGGCGCATCGGGCTGGCCGTCGTTGTTGTAATCAGGCTGGCCGGATTCCGGCGTGGTCTCCACGTTGTCCGCCAGGCCGTTGGGGCCAAAGGGCTGGTTGGGATCGATCACGCCGTCGCCGTTGGTGTCGAGCGCGGCGATTTCCTCTGGCGTCAGTCCGCTCTCGTCGAGATCGGAGATGCCATCGCCGTCGCTGTCCAGGTCAAACGGGTCGGGGATGCCGTCGCCGTCGGTGTCGCCGTTGGCTGGGGCCGTCGCCAGCTCGACGGTGTCGGGAATGCCGTCGTTGTCGTCGTCGATGTCGATATCGTCGGGGATGCCGTCGCCGTCGTTATCGGGCAGGTCGCCGAAGTCGCCGGGGCCGCCGTCGACTACGTCGGGAATGCCGTCGCCGTCGCCGTCCGTCGGGTCGTCGATCACGCCGTCGTTGTCGCCGTCGAGCGCCGGGTCGCCACCGCTGGCGGGGAAGTCCGGCTGCTGGCGGTCGGGGGTGCCGTTGTTGTCGCTGTCCGGCTCAAGGGGATCGTTGGCGTCGCCAAAGGTGGCCGGGTCGCCGTCGACCGCGTCCTTGATGCCGTCGCCGTCCATATCCGGCCCGTCGACCAGACCGTTGCCGTTGGGGTCGGGAATGCCCGCCTCTTCGATGTCGTTGATGTTGTCGTTGTCCGAATCGAGATCGCGGTAGTCGGGAACCGGGTCATTGTCACTGTTGGGCGGCGTGGGGTCGTTGGCGTCGCCAAAGGTTCCGTTGTCCCCATCAACCGGGTCGTTGATGCCGTCGCCGTCGCTGTCCGGGCCGTCGATCAGCCCATCGTTGTCCGTGTCCAGGTCGTCGTAGCCGCCTTCAACCACGTCATTCACGCCGTCGTTGTCCGAATCCAGGTCGCGGAAGTCAGGTACGGTGTCGCCATCGGTGTCTGGCGGCACGGGCTCGTCCGCATCGCCAAAGGTGTTGGGCGCTTTGTCCACCGGGTCCTGGATGCCGTCGCCGTCCGCGTCCGGGCCATCGACCACGCCGTTGCCGTCGGGGTCGAGGTTGGCGCCGGTCGGGCTGCCCTCAATCACGTCGTTGATGCCGTCGTTGTCGGAGTCCAGGTCGAGATAGTCGGGCACGCCGTCGCCATCGGTATCGGGGTGCGGGCCGGAGTTGGCGTCGCCGTAGACGGTGGGCGCTTCGTCCGCCGCGTCCCGGATGCCGTCGCCGTCCGTGTCCGGGCCGCCGACCAGGCCGTCGCCGTCGGGGTCGTCCAGGCCGCCCTCAATGATGTCGTTGATGCCGTCGTTGTCGCTGTCGAGATCGCGCCAGTCCGGCACGCCGTCGCCGTCCGTATCGGGCAGCGGGGCCTGCTCGCCGCCAAAGGCAGCGGGGTTGTCGTCGACAATGTTGGGAATGCCGTCGCCGTCGTCGTCGCTCAACGGGTCGTCGAGCACGCCGTCGCGGTCGGTGTCGACCACGGCGGGGTCGAGGCCGCCCTCAACCAGATCGTTGATGCCGTCGTTGTCGGCGTCTAAATCCTGGAAGTCGGGCTGGCCGTCGCCGTCGGTGTCCGCGGGCGCGCCGCCGTTGTAGGTGATGGTTGCCGCGGGCGTATCGTCGCTCTCGATGGCGTCGGCCAGGCCGTTGGCGCCAACCGGCACGTCGATCACGCCGTCGCCGTTGGTATCCAGCGCGGCAATTTGGTCGGGCGTGAGGCCGCTCTCCTGGATGTCGGAGATGCCGTCGTTGTCGCTGTCGAGATCAAGCGAATCGATGATGCCGTCGCCGTCGGTGTCGCCGTTGGGCGGCGCCGTCGCCAGCTCGACCGTGTCGGGAATGCCGTCGTTGTCGTCGTCGATGTCGATGTCGTCGGGGATGCCGTCGCCGTCCGTGTCGGGCTGCACGGTCACGGTGACATCAGCCGTATCGCAAAGCGGCGGCGTGCCCGCATCGCAGATTTGATAGCTGAAGGTGGCCGGGCCGGTGAAGCCAGCGGCGGGTGTGAAGTCAATCGTGTCATCGCTGGGATCACCCGGTGTGCCACCGTCGTTGATCGTCGCCGTGCCCTGTGCGGGATTCGGCGGCGTGCTGATGGTGATCGCGCCCTGTGGCGTGAGGTTCGCGTCCTCAAGATCGATGTCGTTGGCGCGCACGTCAACGTTGACGGGCGTATCCTGCGGCGTGCTCTCCGTATCGTCCACGGCCACTGGTGTCGTATTAAGCGGCGGGTCGACCGTCACCGTAACGGTGGCGACGTTGGAGGTTTCACTGTTGGCATCGTTGATGGTGTATTGGAAGGTCGCGTCGCCCGTGAAGCCCAGCGCGGGCGTGAAGTCGACCGTGTCGTCGCTGGGGTCGTCGGGCGTACCGCCATCGTTGACCGTGGCCGTGCCCTGTGCAGGGTCTGGCGGCGTGGTGATGGTGATGGCGCCTTCGGGTCGACCGCTGGCGTCCTCGCCATCGGTGTCGTTGGCGCGCACGTCGACGTTGACCGGCGTGTTGATTAGCGTGGTCTCCGTGTCGTCCACGGCAACGGGCGGGTCATTCGGCAGCGGGGCAGCGCTACAGCGCGCGCCGTCATTCTGCGTAGATTCAGGGCCAACGGAAAAGAGCGTGGTTGTAACACCGCCACTCGTAAGCAGATCGGGTCGCTCGATGCGATAGATGCGCCCCCCCGTGTTGGCGCTAGCATACAGATCGCCTTCGGCGGAAAAGTAGACTGCGCCAAAGAGGCTGTTGGTCGTGTTAATATCTGCACCCGTGATCTCCCCCACTTCGGAACGAGCACCGGTTGCTGGGTCGAATCGCTGCAGCTTGGCATTGGTGCTGTCGGTCTTCTCACTAACGCCGTAGATGTTGCCGTCGATGGGGCTAATGGCAAAGTCAAAAACACCCGCCCCAGCGGGCCTTGTGCTGGGCAGCGTGCTGAGCAGCGTCAAGTACGTAGGAGACGCCGGATCTACGTCAACGACGTAGATTGCTGTTCCAGCTAGTGGACTATAGAGGTAAAGCTTACCATCTGCGCTCACATCACCGGCGCTATAAGCTGAGGGCAGTCCGGTAATATCAAAATATTGGGGCACGTAATCAGCACCAACACGAGCGATGGTTCCAGTTGACCCGCTAAGGCTGCCCCAGATATAGCCATCCGTCTGGTTAAAGCCAATAGCGTTGATGTTTTGATTATTTGCACTTGTGATATCGCTGGCAACCTGAGTATCGTTACCTGTGAGCAAGTCCAGTTCAAAGACATCTGTTGGAACTCTCTGGAAGAGGAAGGCTGTGCCGTCCGAGCAGACAAAGGCCGGTGGGTTGACCGTCACGGCGACGGTGGCGGTATCGGTGCCGCCGTTGCCGTCGTCGATGGTGTAGGTGAAGCTGTCCGGGCTGCCCAGTGCGGTCGCGCCGTTGTCGTCGTAGGTAAAGGAGCCGTCGCTGTTCATCACCAGCGTCGCGCCCGAGGGCAAGTTGATCGTGCCGCCGGGGGTGATGGCTTGGCCGTTGACCTCGGTGACGGTCAACGGGTCGGTGTCGGGGTCGCTGTCGACGCCGTTGCCGTTGTCGCCGCTGATGACGTTGCCCGTCACCTGCGTGCCCACCGTGGTGGTGAAGTCGTCGTCGGTGGCAACCGGCGGGGCATTCTGCAACGGGGCCACGCTACAGCGAGCGCCGTCGTTGAAGTTGGATGGGGGCCCTGGGGCGAAGAAGGTAGCCGTGACGCCGCCGCCCGTGAGCAGGTCGGGGCGCTCAATGCGGTAGATACGGCCTGTTACGTTGGCGCTGACGTAAAAATTACCGTCGGCGGCAAAGTAGACCGCGCCAAAGTTTGAGGGGGTCGCGTTAATATCGCCACCCGTGACGTCGCCCAGGTTCGTGCGCACACCAGTCGTCGAATCGAAGCGGTGCAGCTGAAGATTGGAGGTATTGGTGGCCGAGCTAATGGCATAGATATTGCCGTCGATTGGGCTAAAGGCCAAATCGACGATAGCCCCATTTGCTTTCGTGGTCGTCAGGGTAGTAACCGTTAGATAGGTCGCCGGTCTGTTTGGATTGACATCAATGACATAGATCGTTGTCCCAACACCATCGTTGTAGAGGTGGAGCAGGCCGTCGGCGCTGACGTCACCAGCATTGTAACTTCTTGCAGGCAATCCGGGGATATCGAAATACTGAGGCACGTAATCAGCACCAACGCGCGCAATGCGGCCAGATCCAGATGGATTTTCCACGCTGCCCCAGATGTAGCCATCCGTCTGATTGAAGCCAATGCCGTTGATTGGAGAGCCTGCCGGGGTGATATCGCTGGCAACCTCGGTGCCTGCCCCGGTAATGAGGTCGACTGTAAACACATCGGTTGGATTGCGCTGGAAGAGAAAGGCTGTGCCGTCCGAGCAGGTGAAGGGCGGCGGGTCGACCGTGATGGTCACGGTGGCGGTATCAGTGCCGCCGCTGCCGTCGTCGATGGTGTAGGTGAAGCTATCTGGGCCGGTCGCGCCGTTGTCGTCGTAGGTGAACGAGCCGTCGCTGTTCATTACCAGCGTTGCGCCCGAAGGCAGCGTGATTGTGCCGCCGGAGGTGATGGCCGTGCCGTTGACCTCGGTCACGGTCAACGGGTCAGTGTCGGGATCGCTGTCGACGCCGTTGCCGTTGTCGGCGGTGATGACGTTGCCCGTCACCTGCGTGCCAACGATGGTGGTAAAGTCATCGTCGGTGGCGGTGGGTAAGGCATTCGGCAACGGGGCAGCGCTACAGCGCGCGCCGTCGTTGAAGCTGGGTGCTGGACCTTGGGAGAAGAGGGTAGCCGTAACGCCGCCGCCCGTAAGCAGGTCGGGACGCCCAATGCGGTAGATACGGCCTGTTGTGTTGGCGCTCGCATACAGATCGCCTTCGGCGGAAAAGTAGACTGCGCCAAAGAGACTGACGGTCGCGTTAATATCTGCACCCGTGATCTCCCCCACTTCGGAACGAATACCGGTTGTTGGGTCGAATCGCTGTAGCTTGGCATTGGCGCTGCTGGTCTTGTCACTAACGCCGTAGATGTTGCCGTCGATGGGGCTAATGGCAAAGTCGAAAACACGCGCCCCAGGGGGGTTTGCGCCGGGCAGCGTGCTGAGCAGCGTCAAGTACGTAGGAGACGCCGGATCTACATCAACGACATAGATCGCTGTTGAGTTAACAGCAGCAGTATAGAGGTAGAGCAGGCCGTCGGCGCTGACGTCGCCAGCGTTGTAATCTCTAGGCAACCCGGGGATATCGAAATACTGGGGCACGTAATCAGCACCAATGCGCGCAATGCGGCCAGACGAAGTTTGAACACTGCCCCAGATGTAGCCATCCGTCTGATTGAAGCCAATGCCGTTGATTGTAAGGCTTCCCGGGGTGATATCGCTGGCGACCTCGTTGGCTGCACCGGTAATAAGGTCGACCGTAAACACATCGGTCGGATCGTTCTGAAAGAGGAAGGCTGTGCCGTCTTGGCAGGCGAAGGGCGGCGGGTCACCATTGCCCTGCGCCAGCAGCGGCTGCGCGGGCGCGAGTGTCGGCAGCAGCAGGCACAGCGCCAGCAGCAGCGCGAGCAAAAGCGTGCGCACGTAGCGAGTAGTTGTGTGGGCCGAGCGGCGCGGGGGCCGGTCGGGAGCGAGAATGGATGAGCTGTTCATCAAGTGAATCCTTCTAGTGAGACAAACGGACGGCGGTTGAGCGATTTCACCTGGCGAAGCGGGCCGCTGTCTAAGCGGAAAAAGATTTTGCGGCAACTTGGCGCGTCAGTGAGGCTATGGTGGGGTTACCGAGGACAATGGTACAACCTTGGTACGAATGAGTCATTGGGCAAACGGTGAGTGCGTGCTGTCTAATCGTAGTAATTTGCACGTGGTATTCATAAGACAATCGTTGCAGGCAGGGAGCGGTGGTCGCGGCAGAATGGCGGATGCGCCAGGCACAAGCGGCGGCGTCAGGCGGCCGTGGAGCAGCAGGTTGTCGAGGGCGCGGGTGAGGGCGGGCATGGCGGATTCCTTTGCGGAGCGATGCGGCGTGGGGATCGATGCGGGGGCGTGAAGGTGATGGGACGGATCGCGCAGTGGGCAGGCGGCGTGGGGAGGTCGGTGGGGCGCTGGGGTTAGGGTAGCGGAAGCGGGGGTGGCGGTCGTCGGTCGGATGGTGGGGGTCGGCGGGGTGGAATGGTGTAAAGGGGAAAATTTGGCCGGGCGTTGAGCGCAGTCGAAGCGGTGTGTTATACTTGGGTTGGTTTTAATGAAAATCTGCAAGGAAAAGGGCGGTTGGGATGTCGGCGAAAGATTTGATTCACGACGCGGTGCGCAATGCGCTGGAAAAGGATGGCTGGACGATTACGGATGATCCGCTGACGCTGAAGTATCAGGACAAGCACGTTCTCGTCGATCTGGGCGCAAACCGTTTGCTGTTGGCCGCAGAGCGTCGGCAGGAAAAGATAGCGGTCGAAATCAAGAGCTTTCTTTCTCCATCCATTATGAAAGATTTGCAGGAGGCGTTAGGACAATACCTCACGTATTTTGCTTTTCTTGAGCAGACGAAGACCAGACGTAAACTGTATATTGCAACAAGCGATATTGCATACAGCCTCATTGAGGACAGTGCTGCGCTTCAAATTGGTTCTACGTAAATATCAGGTCCCCGTGATTGTTGTTGATTTAGAAACAGAAGAGATTACCCAATGGATTCAAAACTAGATCGGTACCAATCACTTATCAAACAGATATTGGCCAAGTACCTCGACCTATTCAACCGCAGTGAGCAGCCAGGGGTTGAATCGATGACAATTTTTGATGATGAGCGAGGCCACTACATGCTGGAGACAGTGGGCTGGGCCAATCGCCAGCGCATCTGGAACACCACCGTCTACGTCCGCCTGCGCGAGGGCAAATTCTGGATTGAGATCGACTGGACCGAGGCGGGCATCGCCACCGAGCTGCTCGACGCGGGCGTGCCCAAGGAAGACATCGTGCTCGCCTTCCACCACCCCAGCATGAGGCCGTACACGGAATTTGCGGTGGCCTAACCATGCTGCGCAATGATGAAAATAGGGAAGGGTAGCAGCATTGAGCACGGCGGTTGTCGGTCGGCATGGCGAATGGGGGCGGGGTGGGATGGCGTGGGGGTGGTATACTTCTCCGCAGGCTAGATTAGGTTTTGTCGAAGGGAGGTTTTGAGATGACGCTATCTGAAATTTTACAGGACATTCACGCGCTGCAGGAAGATGTGTTGATGTATGAGCGCAAGTACAATATTCTGACCGAAACGTTCTACGAATCCTACATGCAGGGCGATGAGCCACCGGATGATGCGTGGATGATCGATTGGAATATGTGGGCAGGCACATACGAAACTTGGCTGGATCGCAAGCAGCGGTATCAGCAGGCAATGGATACGCTGCGCCGCGAAACGGCACTTGTTCACGTTCTAGAAAAGGCAGTGCGCCGTGAACCCCTTCCCATCGCTGCGTAGCTACGAAGATTTCATCTACGCTCTATCCAACCGCTTCGACTTAATCATCGCTTCTACGTTGGTTGTTGTGCGCAGAGGGGCAAAAGAGGCGGTAATTGCTGGCGAAGTCCGATTCCAAAATGCATACCGCCTGACGATCAGCGAGCTAGTCGACTTCGCCGACGGTCAATTCTTGATCAGGCGCTACGGCTACGAAGCTTGGCGCAGCCAAGAAAAACTCTACTGGTACGACTCGCAGCCCCACCCCACCAACCCCGACTTAGGCCAATCCAATCATTAAATCGTCCCGTCGGATGTGACGGTCACGGCCAGGAATTGGTGGGTAACCCCTTCTATCGGAAGGCCGTGACAGTCACCGCGAGCATCTCACGGGGTGTTTATTTTCGTGGAACGGCCTAAGCGCTCAACCACCCCCACCACAAGCATGTCCCGCCCAACATCAAGCACAACCGCATTCCCGCACCGGGCTTGAGCTTTACGGAGCCCAACTTGCCCTTTTTGATTGCCGAAATCGAGCAAACGCTGCTTGCGTAGGCGCTGCTTCCAGCTGCGCAAGCGTCGAATGTCCCTTCACAGCGGACAATCCGACGGGGTGGGCTATCCCAGTGCGGCTGCAAGCCGCACCTACAAATTCCGGCCACCGTAGGCGCTGCTTCCAGCTGCGTAAGCATCGAATGTCCCTTTGTTTTGATTCACCGACGGGGTGGGCTATCCCTGTGCGGCTGCAAGCCGCACCTACAAGTTTTCAGCCCCACATCGACCAACGACATAATAAGCGGGGCGAGCCGGTTGGCTCGCCCCGCTTGTTACATAGATGAAATCGCTTTCCAGTCTCTAGCGGTTGTTGATCAGCGGCAGGAAGGTGCGGCTGTCGATCTGCGTCGGCCCGCCGGTCGTTAACCCTTCCGTATTCACCGGGCCATATTCGATGACCTTGCCGCTGAGCGTCGTCTCGGCCAGCCAGTAGCTGTACGTCACCCCCAACTCGACGTTGCGATCGCTAAAGCGATACAGACCACCCTCCGATCCCTGGCTGCTGATGATGCGCTGCGTAATGAGCTGGGCGCTGGCGCGGTCGCCGCTGGGGCTGCGGTAGAGGCGGAAACCGACCGTGTCGATTTCGGACGAAGTCTCCCACTTTACCTCGACCACCTCGCCCTGCCACTCGGCGCTGAAGCGAACCAGCACCACGGGCTTCGGCTCTTCCGGCGTCGGGTCGACAAGCGCGAAATTTGCAGCCTTAAGAGAGCGCCGGGCCGTAGACAGCTCCACCGCCTGCACCAACGCCTCGTCGGGAACCTCGGCGCAGCTATCGAGGTCGCCGTCGTCGCCATCCACTTGCAGCACGTAGCAGGTGCGCTGGCTCGATGCCGCGAGCGCGGCGGCCAGATTGTCAAAGCGGTAGATGCCCTCTGCGTCGGATTCGACATCGATGCGCGTATCGGCGTCGACGCTGGCGAGCGTGCCGCCGCATGTTGGGTCGGCAAAGATCGCTATGCTGACGCTCTCCAGCGCATCGTCCTCTTCGGGGTTGTACGTGCCGTCGGCCTCTGCTTCGCACCAGAGGCGTGAACTGACCGAACCCGTTACGAAGACGCCGATGTCGCGCGTGGGGTCGTTGCCCGCGAGATCAATGTTTTCGATGCAGCCGTCGGCGTTGGCGTCGCTGTCCAGCGCGTCGTCGCCCTGATCGGCGGGGCTGACCTGCCAGGCCGCGGGAATGCCTACGAAGCGCAGGCTGTAATCACCAGCAACTAGATTGACAAACTGGTAGAAGCCGTTGCCGTCTGTCGTCAGCGTCGCCAGTGGCGCGACGTCGCTACAGCTCGGCGAATCATGCAGCTCGACGCGGATGTTGGGCACGCCCGGCTCCGGCGCATTTAGCACGCCGTTGCCGTTAGTGTCGTAGAAGACGCTGTTACCCAGGGTGAAGGTGCCCGGCTGCGGCTGGGTAAAGCCAAAGTCGTTGTCGTCGCGGTCGGGCGCATCCGTGGTCAGGTTATTGGCAAAGCGGGCGCTGGTGACGGGCAGCGTGCAGCCGTCCAGGTCCGGGTCATTGACGTCGACCTCGGTCACGTAGCAGGTCTGCTGGCTGGAGCCCGCCAGCGCCACGGCTAGGTTGTCGAAGAGATAGTTGCCGCTGCCGTTGCTGTCCACGCTGCGCAAGGCGGCACCGTCGGGCGATTCGTCGCAGTTGGTGTCGGCGAAGAGCGAAACGCCGATGGCGTCTAGCGCGAAGTCACCGTCGCCGGGGTCGTAGCTGGCGTTGGCGTTGGTGGGGCTTTCGCACCAGAGCTGGTCGCTAATCGAGCCAACGGCGTGGATGCCCACGTCCTGCGTCGGGTCGTCGTCCGTCAGGTTGATGTTCTCGATGCAGCCATCGCCGTTGGCGTCACTGTCTGCCCCATCGTCGCCGCCTTGATTAGCCGGACTGATGCGCCAGCCGCTCGGCAGGTCGCTAAAGCGGATGCTGTAGGCGGCCGCTGTCAGGTTGACGAACTGGTAGAAGCCGTCGCCGTCGGTGGTCAGCGGTGCGCCCAGCGCATCACCTGTGCAGTTTGGCCCGCTGTAGAGCTCGGCGCTAATGTCCGCCACGCCGGGCTCGTTCGGCTCCTGGATGCCGTTCTGATTGGTGTCGTAGAAGACGGTGTCCCCCAGCGAAAAGGTGCCGGGAATCGGTTCGGCGAAGTAGAAGTCGACGGTATCGTCGTTCGGCGCATCGGTGTCCAGCTCGCGGATGCGCTCGCTGGGGCTAGCGGGCAGGTTGCACGCGCCCAGATCGGCATCCGCCGTGTTGACGCGCGTGACGTAGCAGGTGGCCTGGCTCGACCCGGCCAGCGCCACGGGCAGATTGGTGAAGCCGTAGAGCCCGCCGCCCGCCGTGCTGGTGCTGTCCAGCGGCGTGTCGCTGTCGGCTACATCGTCGCAGTTGGCATCGGTGAAGATCGAGACGCCGATGCCGTCCAGCGGCGTGTCCGCGCCCGCGTTGAAGGTGCCGTCCGCTGGATTGGTCACCTCGCACCAAACCTGGTCGCCGATGGAGCCGACGGCAAAGATGCCCAAATCCTCATCCAGATCATCAGCCGCGAGGTTGATGTTCTCGATGCAGAGCGTGCCCGGATTGGCATCGCTGTCCGTGGCTTCCGTGCCCGCAGCCGCTTCCCGCAGCGTGGGCTGGAAGCCAGCGGGCAGGTTGCTAAACTGCACCGAATAGGTTCCCGCCAGTAGACCGCTGAAGAGATAGCTGCCGTTGCCGTCCGTCGTGTCCGGGTTGCGCGGCATGGGCGTGGTGCAGGCGGCGTCGCTGTAGAGCGTAGCCGTCACGTCCTCGACGCCCGGCTCGTCGTCATCCTGCACGCCGTCCTGGTTGGTGTCGTAGAAGACCTTATCGCCCAGGATGAAGGTCGGCTGCTGGCTAAAGCCAAAGTCGCGATCGGGGTCGTCGGGCGCTTCGTTGGTCAGCTCGCTCGTTTGCTGCGCGGGCGTGACGGGTTGGTTGCAGCCGTTGAGATCCGCGTCGTTGACATCCACCCGCGTCACGTAGCAGCTCTCCTGCGGCGAGCCGGCCAGCGCGGCGGGCAGGTTGGCGAAGCCGTACAGCCCGTCCGGGTCGCTGCTCTGCGTTGGATTGGTCAAGCCATCCAGGGCCAGCGGCGCGCCGTCGGGCGTGCCGTCGCAGCCGATGTCGGCGAAGAGCGTCACGCCGACGTTGGGCAGCGGCGCGTCGCCGTCGCCGGGCTCGTAGGTGGCGTTGGCGTTGGTGTCGCTCTCACACCAGAGCTGGTCGCCGATGGAGCCGAGCGCCAGCACGCCCACATCCTCGTCCGGATCGTCCACGGTGAGGTTGATGTTTTCAATACAGGCCGTGCCAGGCGTCGAACCGGGGAGGGCGTCGCTGTCGAGCGAATCGTCGATGCCCTGGCCCTCATCGGTGACCGTCGTGTTGACGGGCAGGTCGCTAAAGCGCACGGAGTACGTGCCCGGCAGCAGGTTCGGGAAGGTGTAGAAGCCATCGGCAGCGGGCGTGCCGCCGTTGACCGTTGTCTGCGGCGCGCCGACAGGCGTGCCGGTGCAGGTTGCCCCTTCGTAAAGCGTCACCGTCACGTCGTTAACGCCCGGCTCGTCACCGTCCTGCACGCCGTCGCCGTCCGTGTCGTAGAAGACCTTGTCGCCCAGGCTCACCGGCGTCGGCGGGGCGGGGATGAAGCCAAAGTCGCGGTTGGGGTCGTTCGGCGTCTCGTTGGTTAGCGTGCTCGGCTGCGCCGTCGGCGTGACGGGCTGGTCGCAGCCGTTGAGGTCGGCGTCGGTCGCGTCGACTTCGGTGACGTAGCAGGTTTGCGGCGTCGTGCCCGCCAGCGCCACGGCTAAGTTCGTAAAGCCGTAGACGCCGCTGCCGTTGCTGTCGACCGGGTTGGTTAGCCCATCGATAGAAACGAGCGTGCTGCCGTCGTCATCGCTGCTGCCGATGCCGTCGCAGTCGGGGTCGCTGTAGAGGCTGACGCCAATGCCTGGCAGCGGCGTGTCCGTGCCCGCTTCATAGGTATTGTTTGCCGGGTCGCTGGCTTCGCACCAGAGCTGGTCGCCAATTGAGCCAACGGCCAGGATGCCCAAGTCCTCGTCCGGGTCGTCGGCGGTGAGCACGATGTTCTCGATGCAGCCGTCGGCGTTGGCGTCGCTGTCGGCGCCGTCGTTGGTGTCGTCGCCCTGGGCCGTGGGGGTGGTGTTGGCGGGCAGGTTGCGAAAGCGCACCGAGTACGTACCCGGCGTCAGCTCGCTGAACTGGTAGAAGCCGTCCATCGCCATCGGGCCACCGTTGGCCGTCGTCGTGGTGGCAAAGGGTTCGGCGGGCGGATCGAGGCAGACCGGCCCGACGAAGAGCTCGACCGTCACGCCGTTGACGCCCGGCTCGTCCACATCCTGCAGGCCGTCCTGGTTCGTATCGTAGAAGACCTTGTCGCCCAGGCTGACGGGCGCGACTTCGGTGAAGCCAAAGTCGAACGAGTGATCGTTCTGGCCGGGGCCGCCGGTCATGACCATCGCCATCACCGTGGTGCCGTCCTGCACGCCGTCCGAGTCGCGCTCGTCGTCGTTGTCGTCACCAATGCCGGAGGCCTGGTCGGCCAGCGTGGGCGAGAGATCGGCCAGCGATGACTGCGTGAGGTCGATGCTAAGGGTGTACTTGGTATTGGGCAGCAGGCCGTCGTCGACGCTGTTGAAGTAGTACTCGCCGTTGGGGCCCGTGGTGGCCGTGGCGACCTCTTGCCCGTTCTCATCGAGCAGCCGCACCACGACCCCTTCGATGGGATTTTCACAGGGGTCCTGGATGCCGTCCCGATCGTCATCCAGCCACACGTAGTTGCCGATTTCGAGCGGGGCAGCGGCACAGAGCAGTTCCAAATCGCCGAGGCCGTTGCCCTTGCCAAAGGTGCCGTTTGTTGCGTTGTCGCCCTGGTAAAGCGTATAGCCGCCCAGCAACACCCCGGTCGTGCTCTCAAAGCGCGAGACGCCGCCAGTGCCTGCAAGGGTCGTCTGATTGGGACGAATTAAAGTGGGCATCAACTCCTGGCGACCCAGGTGCATCGCGACCGCGCCCATGCTGGTCTCGCTGTGATCGCTGCCAAACTCGCCATAGTAGAACTCACCGCCACCTGGCCCAGCACCGTTGTTAGCTCCCAGCGTTGTAAGCGGGCCAGCCGTGGCGTTGGATTCCAGCACGTAGGTGCCGTTGTCATTGTGGGCGCGCAGCAGATCGCCCCCCACCGCCACAACGCGGTGGTTGGTTTCTGGCGGGTCAATCAGATCGGCGTTGAGGTAGCCAATTTGATGGGCAGACCGATCCGTAAAGCCAAGAATCATCGAGCCATCGCGGTCAAACTCAATGTCGGAGAGCAGCGGTTGGGGGTGAGAATAGAGGTTGAGGTTATTTACATCTGTGAAACAGGGCGCAGGGAATCCACTATCGAGCCAAGCATACCAGCCCGTAAAGGTGGCACACGCACCCGAGTTCGTAATCCCTTTGGAATAGTCCAGGTCGAAGGTGAGCACATCGGTGAAGGCTGTGCCGCCCGCCCAGCGATAGACGGTGGCGCTGAGATCGCCCGCGTCCTGGCTGCCCGACGCGTCACAGATAACGCCGATGTAGACATCGCCGCGGTAGACCTTCAGGCCAAAGGGGCGATGCTCGCCATTCTGGCAGCCGGGGTCTGGGATCGCCTGTGCGCTGACCGCACCCGCCGTGCCGTCGCCGTTGACGCCAACCGACACCAGCTCTTTGTCGTTGAGGTTGACCGCGTAGAGCGTGCTGCCGTCGGCGGAGAGGTCGAGGTCGCCCAGCCCGACCTTACCGACCAGCGGATAGGCCGACGCGTCGGTCGACGGTTGATTCGGGTCGACACCGTCGAGGCCGCGCCCGGCATTGTTGGCAATCGTACCGGGGTCGATGCCAGCGCTGCTGAGGTCGATGAAGAGGCTGTTCTGCGCCGTGTCCACATCGGTGGCGTAGATCACGCCCAGCGGGTTGTTGAATGGCGCACCCGTCTGCGGGTCCGTCTCCTTTAGACCCACGTGGCGCTTCAGGAAGGCGCCGGTGTAGATCGTGCCCGTCTCCCTGGCGAACGCCAGGCCCCAGACAGATCCAATTTCACCTTTATTCGCCAGGTGCGTCGGTGGCACGTAGCTGGCTGCAGCAACATCCGCGCCGTCGCGGTCGAAGGGCCACGCAACCAGCACATCATCTGGCGGCTGAGTTGAATTGGGGTCACCGTTGACATAGCAGCTCGCGGCTACCAGCGGATTGTTCTCGCAGTATTCGGCTGGATCGTTGACCGCGAAATCCGCCTCACAACTGGCAGCATCATGGCGCTGCGTCATCACCGCCGAGCCGGGCGTATCACTGGAGAAGCTCGGCTCGAAGCCGTCCGGCAGGCTGCTAAACTCCAGGCGAAAGTGGGCGTCATCACCCGTCAAACCGGTGAAGAGGCCGGGAAAGTAGTAGGTGCCGTCGGGCTGCACCGTGGTCGAAACGCCGACGGTATCGTCGTTGCCGTAAGCCGTGACCACAATCGGGCCGTCCACGCCGCCGTCAAAGCCGGGCTCGGTGCCAGCCTGTGTGCCATCGCTGTCAAAGTCGCGGAAGACCGTGCCGCCCAGGTCGTTGTTGCCCACGTCGCAGACGGGTGCAGGTGGCTGGGCCGTGTAGCCGATGTCGAAGGTGTGGTTGTTCTGGCCCGGCCCGCCCAGCGTAAAGGTAACCGTGCCGTCAGCGGGGTTGACGTCGCTGTCGCGCAGGTCGCCGTTGGCACTGCCGTCCGCATTTTGCGTGGTCAGGTTGAGCGGCTCCGAGCCGGGCGTGACCGTCGTGGGCACGGAAATGGTGCAGCTTTCGCCGCTGTCCAGGAAAGTCGCATTGCCGCCGTCGGCGTTGGTGAAGTAGTACTGCCCGCCGTTGGCCGTAGTGGCCGTGGCGCTGTCTGCGCCGCAGGTCAGCGTTACTTGAACGCCATCAATCGTCGGCTCACCGGGGTCCTGCACGCCGTCGCCGTCGTCGTCCTGCCAGACGCGGTTGCCAATTTCAACGGGCGCGGGATCGAGCAGCAGCTCAACATCGCCGACGCCGTTGCCCTTGCCAAAGCGCGTGCGGTCGGCGCTAAACGGGTCCTGACTGTCCACCTGCCAGGATTTATCGCGATCGCCGTCCGCGAGATCAAAGAAGACCGTGCCCTGTGCAAATACATCAATCGGATCCATTACCGTACTAAGCACCTGCCCGCTGTTGGGCAAAAGCGCCAGCGCGCCGTTGGCCGTTTCGGGATGCGTTCCACCTGGGTTTGTAGGCGCAACGCCATCTCCCCAGAAATACTCGCCGGTTCCGCTGAAGCCATCGGTGTCTAAATTGGCGGGGCCAGCACCCGTATCAAACTCTGCGCAGCCGGGCAGGCTTTCCAGCACCCACGCATCATTGACGCGGCAAATTTTGATGATGTCGCCCGCGTTGTTGATGCTGTAAAGCGTATCCTGAACGCCCGAAACGGCAATGGCGTTGGAAGAGCCGCTCTGGTCTCCAAAGCGGTTGGCAAAGCCCACGATCATCGAGCCGTCGTCGGCAAATTCGATATCGGAGAGAATGGGCTGCGCATAGCTCAACCGGCCTCCCTGATCTGGGTCAAATCCAGCCTGCGCCCACGTGTCCGCCCACGGCTTCCAGTTTGCATCTTTTCTTTCAGGTTGACCAGTTGGACTGAGTTCTTCACTCTCGCTCCCCTCGCGAATTTGGGTGGGGAGCGGAATCGCAACTTCGACCGCGTAGCCGCTGCTGGGGTCTACCGGGTCGAAGGAAAGCACGTGAGCAGCCAGGTCGTTGCGATCCTGCGAAGCACTTGCATCGCAGACCGTGCCGAGATAGCCTCTGCCCTCGTGAAAGGTCAGGCCAAATGGTCGCAGCTCGCCGTTGGTGCAGGTCGGCACGCCAGCAGCCCCCACAATCGGGTATTGATTCACAGCGGAGGTAAATGAGCCAGCCGGGCCGCTGATATCCACTTGAATCAGGGCGCGCTGGTTGAGGTTTACCAGCCAAAGGCTGTTGTCCGTGCGGTCGACATCAATATCGCCATACGCAACTTTGCCGATTTTGGCAAACGCATCGAGATCAACTTGGACGTTTGAGCTATCCTGTGGAATCTGATTGTCGCCCGCTGCGCCCGCCGCAATAGCACCCGCTACAACCGTGCGGTCAACCGTGCCCAGATCAATAGCGGCCCCACCGTTGGCCGGGGTAACGCCCTGCAGGGTGAAGCTGTCGATTAGGGTGGCGCTGGCTGGGTCGCTGTAGTCGAGCACGTAAACGCCACCGCTTCCCTGCGGCCCAAATCCAGAGAAGCGCTTTAGCAAAGCGCTTGAAAACAGCCGCTGACTACCGCGCTGCCAGCCCAAGCCCCAGGTCGCGCCGACCTCAACATTCGTCGCATCCGAGCGGCCGCCGAAGCTTGCCGCATCGTAGGATTCAGACAAGATGCCGGCGGGCTGGTAAAGATTATCATTGCTGCCCGCTCTATTTTCAGCAATCGCAACGCGCGGGTTTGCCTGTGCATAGCGCGCGGGGTCTTGAAAGCCCGCGTTGACCGTTGCCCCGCCGTCGGCCACAAACTGCACCGTGGTTGCGCCCGCTATGGCAGGCTCTAGGAAATCCAGGCTGCCATCTGCGGGCAGGGTGAATTCAACGCGATAGGGGCCAGCCGTCAAGCTGCCACAGGTAGCGGTATCAACGGAGTACGTTCCGCCCCCCGCCGTGGTCGCTGGGCAGCTGGCTCCGCTGCCGTCGAAGACAGCAACGGCAACGCCGTCGATACCCGGTTCGCCGCCGTCCAGCTGGCCGTTGTAGTTAAAATCGCGGAAGGTCGTCCCGCTGATCGTGCCCGCCGCCAGGGCGACGGCCGGCTGGGGCAGCGCGTCGGCCAGCTCGGCCAGCGGCTCGATGCCGCTCCAGTCGGCCACGCTGATTACCAGCGGCGGCGGAATTAGGCCGGCCAGCAGCGCGGCCAGCATGAGAGCGTGCAGCGTGGCGCGCAGGGTGCGCACCGTGCGGCGGAAGGAAAATATACTCATATCGTTCTCTTTCTCTGTACTATTCATTCACGGAAATTTCTGCGCCGCCGGGGGGTCAACGGTCGTGGCGAATGGGCGCGTGGCCTTCAGTATAGAAAGGTTGAGAAGCGTTCACATCGGGCAAACGGCGAGAGGAAATGGTCAAATGGCGTAAGTTTGGCGAGGGGTTGCGTGGGGGGGGCGGGGAAGGGGTGGGGGAAACGGGAGAGGGCGAGAGATGGCAGCGGCGAAAGTTACGCCGCGTGGCCCTCACCCCTAGCCCCTCTCCCATCCTGGGAGAGGGGGACTGTAGGTTTTGATTCCTTAATAAATTGCACAACTTCATCGGTTACCAAGCTATGTTGGAGTATAACTCCCCTCTCCCAAGGTGGGAGAGGGGCCGGGGGTGAGGGCGCGCTATTTACAAGCATTCACAATCTGCTGCATCACGCCATCCGTACTCTGAAAGATTTGCTTGTTCGTAAAGCGCAACACGCGGTACCCTCGCTGTTCAAGCCACGCCGTTCGCTGCTCGTCATGTTCGGCTTGGTTGTCGTGAATTCCACCGTCGATTTCGAGAATCAGCCGGTGCTCGGCACAGTAGAAATCTGCGATGACGCGTTCGACAGGATGCTGACGCCGAAATTTCAGGCCATCCAGCCGCCGTCCACGCAGGTGATGCCAGAGCTTCGCCTCGGCAGGAGTGGGTTCCCGTCGCAGTTCTCTTGCCCGCTGGCGCAGCTCATGCGAGCCGCGGATGGGTTTGTTCTTCACTCAAGGTCTCTCTTTCGCGTTTAGGTTTACGATACGGCCCTCATCCCCAGCCCTTCTCCCAGGATGGGAGAAGGGGGCCAGAGAGTTTAGGGGTCTACTTCTCCCCTCTCTCAGGATGGGAGAGGGGCCGGGAGTGAGGGCGCTACCTATCCGCCCGCTCCACCTCCACAAATTCCCACGCATCCACCGCCACATCGTAGACAAAGCGAAAGCTGGGCCGCGGCCCCTGCTCGGCCAGCGGCACGAGGTTGTACGCAAACTTAAAGCCGTCGACCGTCAGCCCCGTTTCGCGGAAGGTGAGGCGGCGGGCGATTAGCGCGTCGGCCTGGTAAAATTCGGCCAGTGAAAATTCTTCGCGCGGCTGCCCAACAAAGTGGCCATCCTCCTCCAGCGCAGTCGAATAAACGGTGCTGCTGCGCCCGTGACCGAAGTAGAGCCGCTTGCCGGTCGCGCCGTTGAAGACGCCCAGGCCATAGGGATCGATGCCTTCCAGCTGCGACAGGATTTCCCCGCTCGCCACGTCGATTTGATAGATGCGGCCCAGTTCTGACCCAGATGTGGAGCCTGCAATCGACGCGGCGTAGAGGCTCTCCGTCTCGCAGTCAAAGGCCAGCCCCACCACGCCAAAGGGATTCTGCGTCGAGGCGGGCTGCGCGGCGGGTAGCTCGACAAACGTCGCCATCTCGCTCGACCCGGTGTCGATGCGGTGGATGGTGTTCTGAGCGGCGGGCGGGTTTTCCAAGAGATCGATGTGGGGGAAAGGGGCGACGTAGAGATTGCCGTCGCCGTCGAGGGTGTACGAGCCAACGTCGCCCGCATCGTCCCACGTCTCATGCTGGTAGATGTTGGCGGCGGCAAAGGTATCGGTAGCGGTGATGTCAAAGAGCACCAGCCCCTGGCCGCGGCTGCGGCTCGTGTCGATGGCGACGCGGCCAAAGTCCAAGCCCCTCGCTAAAGTCGGGGTTGTGCTGGCACTCTGTCACGCCGCCAATCGTTGTGCCGACCGTTGATGCCGCCACTTCTTGCGCTGCGTCCGGTTCGCCTGTCAGGCCCATGCCAATCGCCACGCCAATGCCAACGAGCAGCAGCACGCCCAGCACGGCGAGACCGGCCACGTAGAGCGTGCCGGTCTGTCGAAATGCGCCGCGTGCGGGGACGTCGGTTTTTGGCTTTGCGCTTTTTGGGTTTGGCCACAGCTTCGCTCCGGCTTTGTAGGTGCGGCTTGCAGCCGCACGTCGATGGCGCGTCCCTTCGAGTAATCGGCACGATGAGAAGGTCGACACTTGCGCAGCTGGAAGCAGCGCCTACGGGTTGCCCCCTCCGTAGGTGCGGCTTGCAGCCGCACGTCGGTGGCGCACGTCCCTTCGGGTAATCGGCGCGACGAGAAGGTCGACACTTGCGCAGCTGGAAGCAGCGCCTACGGGTTGCCCCCTCCGTAGGTGCGGCTTGCAGCCGCACGTCGGTGGCGCATCCCTTCGGGTAATCAGCGCGACGAGAAGGTCGACACTTGCGCAGCTGGAAGCAGCGCCTACGGGTTGCCCCCTCCGTAGGTGCGGCTTGCAGCCGCACAATGTCAGCACGCCCCTTCGGATAATCGGCGCGACGGGAAGGTCGATGGTTGCGCAGCTGGAAGCAGCGCCTACGATTTATCTTCATCAATTGGCACAAACATCGGCCCGAAGTAACAGGGGTACGACCGATTGACCGTCACCCCGTCTTCGATCACCGCATCGGCCCAGCAGTACTCCTGGCCCGGCGTGTCGTCGTTGGGCAACTGTGCCACGTACCAGAGCACGAGGTCGCTCTCCTCGATTGGTTCGGCGGGCTGCGCAAACTGCTCCGGCCCCTGTTGATAATCGCTGTTACAGCACGAGCCAATGGTGATCAGGTCGGCCTCGCCCTCGTCGCGCTCGGCGTGGCGACGGGTGGCGTAGAGGTAAGCGCTGTCGCCGCGACCGCCGTCGTCGAACTGGCCACGGCTCGGCTCGATAAAGTAGCCCTCGCCGTTTGCGCCCAGCACGCGGTACTGGTAGCCCTGAGCGGTGTAGACCGTCTCCTCGTCCTGCAGCGCCCACTGCTCCGTCTCCCACGCCGACCAGCCGTCGCTCGTCCATTCGGCGATGCTATCGGCGTCGCCATCGCCGCCCGCGGTGAGGTCGATGCGCAACACGGGGCGATAGACGCCATCCGTGCCGCAGCCGCGCCCCAGATTGGCCCCGCCGACGCGAAAGCGACCATCGTGGTAAAATTCGTAGCGCTGCTCGTAGCGATAGTGGCAGGGCGCGGGCCAGCCGTCGCCCAGAAAATCCTGCACCAGCGCAAAGCCGACCGTCTCGCCGCCTTCGACGATTTCCTCGACGCGCGGCCCGTTATAGGCAATCACCGCCGCCGAGCTAAAGATGGGGCAGCCGACGGCGTCGCTGTAGCCAAAGCCCTCGCTGCGTGAATAGCTCACGTGCCAATCCACCAGCTTGGCGCTGCGCATGACTTCTTGGCCCTCGAACTGTACGTCGCTGATGCGCAGGCCGTCCGAGCTGGTGAGCACGTAGTCCAGCGTCCAGCCATCGCGCGACAGCTCGTTGCTCTGTTCGCAGTAACGCGCGGCAACAATTTCGTTCTGCAGGCTCTCCTCCGTCACCAGCGGCGCGACGCTATTCGTCCCCAGCTCCGTCCAGCGCACGCCGACCAGCCGCTGCTCCGTCAAATCGACAATGGCCCACAGCGCGCGGTCGCCCGCCAAAAAGGTCGGCGCGACGCAGAGGTGGCGCGAGCGCTCGCAGCGCGTGTCGTTGAGCGCCGTCTTAATGTTGGGCATGGTCGCCTCGGACGTGCCCGGCGCGTAGCCCAGCGCCTCGATGACTTCGGGCGCATGGATGGCAATCTCAACGGCGAGGTCTGTTAGACGCGGGGAAATGTCGGGCTGTGTTTCGGGGAAAGGCGAGACATCTAAGACCACGCCGTCCGCCACATCCACCAGGGCAACGGTGGTGAGATTGTAGGCATAGTTGTACAGCTCGACGCGGTAGCACGCGTCCGGCACACAGGCTGCCGCACGCACGGCGTCGAGGTCGCTGGGCAGGGCGGGGCGTATGTCCATCACTTCGTTTAGCAACGGCTCTGCCGCCGCCCCCTGATAGGCGAAGCGGACAAACTGTGGGTCCGTCAGTGCCAGTTGTTGAGCCACCTGTTCGGCCTCCGTCAGCCCCGTAGAATCTAACAGGAGAACAGGCGGCTCGCTCGCCAGCGCCTCCCGCACCAGCGCTTCGTGCGTTGCTGCTAGGGGAATCGCTGTCGCTTCCTGCGCTGGCCCAGCCTGCACGGCCAAACTGTCGGATGCCGTCAACGTCGGCGTTGCCAGCGCCTGATCCACCTGAACGCGAACCACGCTATCGCTTGGGCCCAGCGGTTGGCTACAGCCGACCACCATCAACGCCACCCAGATGGCGATGCACCACGCGGAACGTGGTTGCCAAACTTTTTGTCTCTTTTGCAAAATTTCCACGCAAATTCTCTCAATGGCTAAACCTAAAAGTGCAGTGGTCATTATAAGCAGGGCAGGTCGATATCACATTGGGCAAATGCTGTAGCTTTGGTTGCGGCTACTGTAGGCGCTGCTTCCAGCTGCGCAATCGCTGAATGCCCCGTCGCGCCGGGCGATGCGACGGGGTGGGCTATCTCCGTGCGGCTGCAAGCCGCACCTACAAGATTCGACTACCGTAGGCGCTGCTTCCAGCTGCGCAAGCGTCGAATACCCCGTCGCGCCGGGCGATCCGACGGGGTGCGCTATCCCGTGCGGCTGCAAGCCGCACCTACGAATTTCAACTACCGTAGGCGCTGCTTCCAGCTGCGCAAGCGTCGAATACCCCGTCGCGCCGGGTGATGCGACAGGGTGGACTTTCTCGTGCGGCTGCAAGCCGCACCTACGAGTTTCGACTACCGTAGGCGCTGCTTCCAGCTGCGCAAGCGTTGAATGCCCCATCGCGCTGAGTTATCCGAGAAGGTGGGCCATCCTGTGCGGCTATAAACCGCACCTACGAATCCCGGTCTGCTTCGGCTTCTTTCCAATCATGGTTGGTGATGGAATTCGGCAGCGACCAACCCCACTTTTGCGGGTAGGCGTTGCGGCGCTGCCAAGCCAGAAAGCTGCTGTGCGGCCACACCTCCGGCTTATCAACCAATTGATGACGCACCGGGTTGAAATGAATATAGTCAAGATGACGCTGAAAGTCGATCTCATCGCGGATGACGTGATCCCAAAAGCCTTTCTGCCAGAAGTGCATGCTGCCCTTCACGCCGATTTGCGCTTTGTACTGCTTGGTAAAGTTGGGCTTGAGCGAGTGCATAATGTCGCTGAACGTGCTTGGGCCCGTTGGGCGGATGAGCAGGTGCAGGTGGTCGAGCAGGATAACGTAACCAAGCATCAAGAATGGGTGGAGCAATTTGACTTGATGCAGCGTGGTCAGCAAAAGCTCGGCGTGTGTCTGGTGTTGAAAGATGGGTTCGCGGTACTTCACCACCTGTGTGATGAAGACAGTGGCGTTGGGGACGTAGTAGCGTCGAACATTCATGGGTTGGTCCTTCTTGGTAGGCGCTGCTTTTAGCTGCGCAAGCGTTGAATGCCCCGTCGCGCCGGATGATCCGACGGGGTGGGCTTTCTCGTGCGGCTGCAAGCCGCACCTACAAGATTCGACTACCGTAGGCGCTGCTTTCAGCTGCGCAAGCGTTGATCACCCCATCGCGCTGAATGATCCGACGGGGTGGGCTATCTCCGTGCGGCTGCAAGCCGCACCTACAAGATTCGACTACCGTAGGCGCTGCTTCCAGCTGCGCAAGCGTCGAATACCCCGTCGCGCCGGGCGATCCGACGGGGTGGGCTATCTCCGTGCGGCTGCAAGCCGCACCTACAACAGAAGCGCCGGGCGGTGAACCGCCCGGCGCTTCTTGACTTACTTACTTTCCTTCAGCCAAGCTCAATTCCCCACGAGCGGCAGGAAGAGGCTCGGGCTCAACACGCGCACGGGGCCGTAGCGATTCTCGCTGCCGTCCATCTCCACCTCGACCAGCCACACGTAGAGCGGGCCGTCGAGCAGGGCGCTGTCCAGCGCGAGCGTCGTCTCGTAAACGCTTTCCGCACCGCGAGCCGTAACAAGCTGGCTCGTCAGGCGGCTGGCGCTGGCGAAGGAGCGTTCACTGCCCACGTGGACGTGGAAGCCGAAGGTGTCCGTCTCCAGCGACGTCTGCCAACGCACGGTCAGCGCGCCGTCGTGCAGGCTGGCCGAGAGCGACTGCAGGTTGAGCGATGTCGGCCGCTCCTGGAAGAAGCCGAAGTCCACGGTCAGGCTGGAGTCGTCGTCCGAAGCGTCGCCGCTGGCCTTCAGGCCAAGGTCGGTCTCGTCCATCGGCTCATCGCCGTAGCTCAGCGTGAGGATGCCGCTGGTGATGCCCACCTCGGCGGGGTTGGGCACGTCGATCCCGTTGTCGTCGCTGTCGAGATCGTTGTTGGGATCGGCGGCCGTCGGCGTGCTGCTCTGGAGCTCGGCCAGCGGGCCGCCAGGCTGGAAGTTCTCGGCGTCGATGCGCACGCGGTAGTCGCCGGGCACGAGATTCTCGAACAGGTAGTAACCGCCCGCGTCCGTCGTCGTCGTGATCGGCTGGCCCGCGCCGTTGAGCAGCGGCTCGCCCGCCGCGTTGAGCAGGGTGAGCACGACGCCCGCGATGCCGTTTTCGCCTTCGTCGATCAGGCCGTTGTTGAGCTGGCCCATGCCCGCGCCCGTGTCCAGCCAGACGCGGTTGCCCAGGCTCATCACCTCAAAGAAGCCGAAGTCAACCGTGAGGTTGCCGTTGGCGTCGCCTGCACCGTCGCTTTCATCCGTTGGCTCATCACCGACGCTGAGCGTGACCGGCGCGCTAAGCACGCCCAGCTCGTCCGTCAGGTCGCCGTTGTCGTCGTTGTCAACGTCGTCGTCCGGGTCGGGGGCGGGCACGCCGTTGCCCACGCTGCCGCGCAGGCCGTCCAGCGGCCCGTCGTCGGCGAAGTTCCCCGGCGGAATCTGCACCAGGTAGTCGCCCGGCACGAGATTCTCGAAGAGGTAGTTGCCGTCGACGTCCGTCGTGGTGGTGAAGACGGGCGTCACCAGCGAGCCGTTGACGTCCACCTCCCACAGCACGACCTGCACGCCTTCGAGCCCCGGCTCGCCCTCGTCGACCGTGCCGCTGTTGTTGTTGTCGCGCCAGACGAGATTGCCCAGGCTGACGAGCTGGTAGAAGCCAAAGTCCACCGTGAGGTTGCCGTTGGCGTCCGGCGTGCCGCTGGGATCGTCGCCGTCGTTGTCCGTCGGCTCGTCGCCCGGCGAGAGCGTCACGATCGGGCTGCGCACGACGTTGCCGTCGCCGCTGGGCAGGCCGTTGGAATCGCTGTTGCTGGCGTTGCCGTCCGGGTCGGGGTCGGCATCCGTCGGCGAGGGCACGTAATCCGCCGGCGGCGACACCTGCACGATGTAGTCACCGGGGCGCAGGTTCGGGAAGTTGTAGCGCCCGTCGTCGCCCGTGACCACCGGCTCGACCGGGCTGCCGTTGGCGTCCGTGACCGGGTTGCCGTCGGCATCCAGCAGCGCGACCGTTGCGCCGGGGATGCCGGGCTCGTTCGGGTCCTGCTGCCCATCCGCGTCGCGGTCCAGCCAGACGAAGTCGCCCAGGCTGACGGTCTCGAAGAAGCCAAAGTCGAGGGTGAGGTTGGAGTTGGCGTCCGGCGTTTCGCTCGGATCGCTGCCGTCGCTCTCATCGTCGACCGTCGGCTCCTCGCCCGGCACAAGCGTGACGACCGGGCTGCGCACGATGTTGCCCGTACCCGTCGGCACACCGTTGCTGTCCGTGTTCGACGGGTCGTCGTCCGCATCCGCGCCGCCGACCGTGGGCACGTAGCCGCCGGGGGGCGTCACCTGCACGACGTAGTCGCCGGGCAGGAGGTTGGCGAAGCTGTAGAAGCCGTCGTCACCCGTGGTGACCGGGCCCACCGGCTCGCCGCTGGCGTCCGTCACGGGGTTGCCCGCGGGGTCCAGCAGCGTGACGACTGCGCCGGGCAGGGCCGGCTCGTCCGCGTCCTGCTGGCCGTCCAGATTTTCGTCGAGCCAGACGTAGTTGCCCAGGCTCACGGTCTGGAAGAAGCCAAAGTCAATCGTGAGATTGGAGTTGGCGTCCGGCGTGGCGCTGGGATCGGCCTGGTCGCTCTCGTCGTCGACGGTCGGCTCCGTGCCGGCGTCGAGCGTGAAGACGGGGCTGCGCACGGCGCCGCTGCCCGTGGGCACGCCGTTGGAATCGTCGTTGGCCGGGTTGCTGTCCGGGTCGGCATCTTCGGGCAGCAGCGTCGGCACGTAATCCGCCGGCGGCCGCACCTGCACCTGGTAGTCGCCGGGCAGCAGGTTGCTGAAGTTGTAGAAGCCGTCCGCCGTTGTGGTAATGGGCACAACGGGGTTGCCGTTGACGTCCGTTACTGCGTCGCCGTCGCCGTCCAGCAGCGTCACGACCGCACCCGCCAGCGCCAGGTTGTCGTCCTGCAGGCCGTTGACGTTGAGGTCGAACCAGACGTAGTTGCCCACGCTCACCGGCTGGAAGAAGCCGAAGTCGAGCGTGAGATTGCCGTCCGCGTCGGGTGTGCCGCTCGGATCGGCTTCGCCCTCGGTGGTCGGCTCCGTGCCGGAGACGAGCGTCACCGGCGGCGTCTGTACGAGGCTGCCGTCGTCGTTGGGCACGCCGTTGGAATCAACGTTGGACGAGTTGCTGTCCGCGTCGACGTCGTCCGGCGTTCCGGTCGGGAAGTAGCCCGGCGGCGTGGCGACCTGCACCACGTAGTCGCCCGGCGGCAGGTTGCTAAAGTTGTAGACGCCGTCGTCGCCCGTCGTCGCGGCGGGCACTGCGACGCCGTCCACGTCCACAGCCGGGGTGACGCCGTCGCCCTGCAAGAGCGTGACGGTGGCGCCGGGGATGGGCGGTTCGCCATCGTCCAGCGTGCCGTCGACGTTGCGATCCTCCCAGACCACGCTGCCGAGGCTGACGGGGCGGAAGAAGCCAAAGTCCACGGTGAGGTTGCTGTTGCTGTCCGGCGTATCGGTCGGATCGGTCTGGTCGCTCTCGTCGTCGACCGTCGGCTCGTCGCCCGCGGTCAGCGTCACCGGCAGGCTCTGTACATAGAGCTGGCCGTCGACCGGCAGACCGTTGGAGTCGGTGTTGGACGGGTCGTCATCCACGTCCGCGCCGCCAATGGTCGCCACGTAGCCAGCCGGTGGCGTGACGCGCACGACGTAGTCGCCAGCGGGCAGGTTGCCAAAGTTGTAGAAACCGTCGGTGATCGTAACGGTCGGCGTAATCGGTGCGCCGTCCACGTCCACAGCCGGCGTCGCGCCGTCGCCCTGGAAGAGCTCGACCGTCGCGCCGGCCAGCGGCATTTCGGACGGGCCTTGCTGGCCGTCGCCGTTGGCGTCGAACCAGACGTAGTTGCCCAGGCTCAGCGGGTCGATGGTAACGCGTGCGATATCGTGGTCGTCCTCGTCATCCACGCCGGGGTTCGCCAGCGCATCCTCGTCGGTGACGTCGTCCTTCACGGGCGCATCGTCGTTGTTGCTGTCGGGCGTTGAATCCCGGTCGACGGGGTCACCGTCGTCTGCGATTTCGGCCACGTTGGAGAGCGGCTGCCCCTCCGTGCCCGCAGCCAGATTGAGCGTAATCGTGCGCGTCACGCTCTGGCCGGGGCCGATAGCCTCGTTGAGGGTCAGCGTGGGGTTGGCGGCGTCGCCCGCCCAGCCCGTGGTGTCATCGTCGTCGCCGTCGTCGTTGTTGGCCGGGTCGAAGGTGAAGCCGGGCTGCACGTAATCCACGATTTGCACCGTGCCCGCGGCGGCGGTGAAACCACCCTGGTTGGTGATGCGAATCTCGAAGGTCACCGCGCTCGCGCCGGGAACCAGCGGCGCGGCCAGCGGCTGCACCACGACCTTTTGCAGTGCGAGGTCGAAGATTTCCACGGCGACGGTTGCCACGTCGTGATCATCCTCGTCGTCGGGCAGGATGTCGTCCGTCGGATCCTCGGGGTCGCCGGGGTCACCGTCGGGGTTGCCCTTGGCGTCCTCGTCGATCACGTCGTCCTTGACCGGCTCCTCGTCGTTGTTGCCGTCCGGCGTCGAATCGACGTCCGCGTTCGGCGGCTGGTTGTCGTCCGCGATTTCAGCGAAGTTCGCCAGCGTCTGCGTCTCCGTGCCCACGTTGACCGTGAGCACGATGTTGACCGTGGCCGGGTTGCTCCGCGCAATCGGCCCGGCGATGGTGATCGTCGGGTTGGTCGGGTTCGTGCCGTCCCAGCCGGGGTTGAGCGCCGGGTCAAAGGTCATGCCCGCGGGCACGTAGTCGACGACCTGCACGTCCGTCGCGGCCACGTCGCCCTGGTTGATGACCTCAATGGCGTAGGTCACCTGGCTGCCGACGATTACGTCGCCGGTGTCGACGCTGGCGACCGTCTTGCGCAGCGCCAGGTCAAAGGCGACCAGGCCGAAGTCAATCGTGGGGTTGGAGAGGCCATTCACGGCTGGCTCGTCGCCCGGCGAAAGCGTGACCGGCGCGGAGCTGATGCCCGCCAGCGTCGGGTCGTCCACGTCGAGGCCGTTTTCGTCCACGTCCTCGTCCAGATCGTCGTTCGGGTTGCCCGCGCCCGTGGAGGAGCGCAGCCCTTCAAGCGGCCCTGCCGGCGCGAAGTTGCTGGCGGCCAGGCGCACGCTGTAGTCGCCGGGCGTCAGGCCGCTGAACAGGTAGTTGCCGTTCGGGCCAGTCGTCCGCGTGGCAATGACCGTGCCGCCATCGTCCAGCAGCTCGACCAGCACGCCACGCACGCCGACCTCATCGTCATCGAGGATGCCGTTGTTGCTGTTGGCGCCGTTGTCCAGGAAGACGGTGTTGCCCAGGCTGAGCAGCACGTAATCCTCGACTTCGCCGTCGGAGGCCGCGCCGGTGGGCGCCGTGGCCTCGCCCGGCTGCGTGCCGAAGCGGAAGCGGCTGTAGAGCGCCGCGGGCGTGTCGCCAGCGGGCACGACTACATCGAGCGTGTTGACGCCCGCCGTCAGCGGCGTGTCGCTAAAGGGCTTCTCGCCGTCGTCGAAGAGGCCGTTGTTGTTGAAGTCAAACCAGCCGTTGAGCAGGCCGTCGACCGAAGCCGTGACCTGAATCTGCGCCGTCGTGCCCGGCGTCAGCGGCGTGAGGAAGACGACGCCGTCCTCGTCATCGGCGACATCGTTGATGCCGTCGCCGTCGTTCACATCGTCGCCGTCGGCGTTGATGGTGGACTGGCCGTCCGTTTCCGCATCGACGCCCGCACCGAGGTAGATGCCGGAGACGATCTGGTGACGCGCGCCGTTAGCGGCCAGCGTGGTCGGGTAGCCGTTTTCGCTGGGCAGGTCGCCAAAGTCGAAGACCGGCACGAAGCCGAAGTCGACCGTGGGGTTGGACAAGCCGTTGACGGCTGGCTCCTCACCGAGCGCCAGGCCGACCAGCCCGCTGCTCACGCCGTCGCTGACGTAGGCCGCGAGGTTGGCCGGGTCGACGCCGTTTTCGCCCGCGTCCTGATCGGCGTTGGCGTTGGGGTCGCCCTCGTCGCCGCTGCTGGAGCGGTAGCCAGCCAGCGGCGCGTTGGGCGCGAAGTTGCTGGCGGCCACGCGCACCGTGTAGTTCTCCGGCGCCAGGCCGTAGAAGAAGTAGGTGCCGTCGCCGTTGGTCGTGGCCGTGGCGAGGACGTTGCCGTCCTCGTCCAGCAGCTCGACCAGCACGCCGGGCACGCCCTGCTCACCGCCATCGAGGACGCCATTGTCCGCGACGCCGCCGTTGGCGCCGTCGTCGAGCCAGATCGTGTCGCCCAGGCTCATCAGCACATAATCTTCGACTTCGCCGCTAAAGGCCGTGCCGATGGACTTATTGGCCTGGCCCGGCTCCAGCGCAAAGCGGAAGCGGCTGTAGAGCGCCTGGGCGGTGGCATCCACCGGCACCATAAAGCTCAATTCATTGGGGCCGGGGACCAGCAGCCGGTCGTTGAAGAGGCGTTCCTCGAGGCCGAGGCGACCGTCCTCGTTCCAATCAAACCAGCCGCTGAGGTAGCCCGCCACCGAGGCCGTGATTAGAATGCGCGCCTCTTCGCCGGGAACCAGCGGCGTCAGGAAGATTACGCCATCCTCGTCGTCGGGCGCGACCTCGCTGTCGTCACCGGTAGCTGTCACATTGGGCTGGCCGTCCTCCTCGTCATCGACACTGGCGCCGAGGTAGACGCCATCGAGAATTAAGTGGCGCGCGCCCCCATCGGCCAGGCGCGTCTTGTAGTCGCCCGTGCCCTGTCCATCGGCGGGATCGGGCAGGTCGCCGTAGTCGTAGCGGGGCAGGAAGCCGAAGTCGAGGGTCAGGTCGCTGTAGCCGTTGCCGTTGGGCTCCGCGCCCGGCGTCAGCGTCACCGGCTGCGACGAAATGCCGTTGGTGGCCGGGCTGTCGTTGTCAACGCCATTTTCGTCGACATCCTGATCATTGGGCGTGTTAGGGTCGCCCGCGCCGGTGCTGGAGAAGTAGCCCGCCAGCGGTTCGCCCGCGCCAAAGTTCTCGGCGGCGATATGCACGACGTAGTCGCCCGGCAGCAGGCCGGTGAAGAAGTAGTTGCCGTTGGCGTCCGTGCGCGTGCTGCCCAGCGGCGTATCGACACCCGGCGCTACGCCCGGCGCATAGAGTTCAACAAGCACGCCCTGAGCAGGCGCTTCCTCGGGGTCGAAGACGCCGTTGTTGCGGTTGGCGCCCGCGCCGTCATCGAACCAGACGGTATCGCCGAGGCTCAGCAGCACGTAATCCTCAACTTCGCCGCTGGGTGCGCTGCCGGTGGGTGCGGTCGCCACGCCGGGGTTGAGCGTGAAACGAGCGCGGCTGTAGAGCGCGTTGGGGGTGACGGCTGTGGGCGCGGTGAAGGAGAGGGGATTGTCGCCCGCTGCCAGTTCAACATCGCCGCCGCCGAGTCGTTCGCCAGCCTCCAGCATGCCGTTGCCGTTGAAGTCGAGCCACAGGTTGAGGTAGCCCGCCGTCGACGCGCTAACCGTGACGGTGAAGGGGCGACCGGGCGCAATCGCGCCAAAGGTGACGCCATCTTCATCATCGGTAATTGTTTGGTAGGATTGGCCCGCGCCCGCGTCGTCGCCGTCGGCGTTGACGGTGGGCTGACCATCGGCCTCCGCATCGACGCCCGCGCCGAGATAGACACCGGGAACGATTTGGTGATTCGCGCCGTCGCTGCCCGATGCGGTCGGGTAGCCAGCGGGCAGGTCGCCGAAGTCGTACTGCGGCACAAAGCCAAAGTCCACCGTGAGGTTGGAGTTGGGGCCGTTGCCGTCGTTCGTCGGCTCGCTGCCCAGCACGAGCGCGACCGGGGCGCTGCTGATGCCGCCCGCGAGGTAGCCCGACAGGTCGGCAGGGTCGATGCCGTTTTCGCCCGCGTCCTGATCGGCGTCGGCGTTGATGTCCGCCTCCGCGCCGGTGCTGGAGAGGTAGCCAGCCAGCGGCTTGCCCCGCGCGAAGTTTTCCGCTGGCACATGCACCACGTAGCTGCCGGGCGTTAGGCCCGTAAAGAGGTAGCTGCCACCATTGTCGGTTGTGGTTGTGCCCAATGGCTCATCGACGCCCGGCGTGGCGCCCGGCGCGTAAAGCTCGACCGGCACGTTGGGCAGGCCGGGCTCGCCGCCGTTAAGGATGCCGTCGTTGGGCGTGCCGCCCCCCGTGCCGTCATCGAGCCAGAGGGTGTTGCCGAGGCTCATGAGCACGTAATCTTCTACCTCGCCGGAGGAAGCCTCGCCCGTGGGCGCAGCGATTTCGGCGGCGTTGCTGGCGAGGCGCGCGCGAACGTAGAGCACGTCGGCCACCTCGACATCGGCGGGGATGACTAGGTTGAAGACGTTGTCGCCATCCGCCACGGCCGCGCCGTTGAGCAGCCGCTCGCCTTCCGCCAGCGTGCCGTCGCCGTTGAGATCGAGCCACAGGCTCACAAAGCCGTCGGTGCCGTCGGCCAGCGCGGCGGCCACAGTGACGGGCACGATTGTGCCGGGTAGAATCGGCGCACCAAAGGTGATGCCATCCTCATCGTCCGGCGCGCCCGCCGTGTCGTCGCCATCGGCGTTGGCGCTGGGCTGGCCGTCCTCCTCGTCGTCGACGCTGTCGCCGAGAAAGATATCACCGTCGATTTCGTGGCGCGCGCCGTTGTCGCCCTCCTCGGTGGGGTAGCCGTTGGCGGTCGGCAGATCGCCCCAGTCGTAGACGGGCGGAACCGGCACGAAGCCAAAGTCGACGAGCCAGTTGGCGTCGCTGTCGATCAGCGCTGGATCGTTGAGCGCTGCCGTCTCGCCGGTTGGCTCGCCAGCCGACGTCAGCGTGACCATGCCGTTGGAGACGACGGCATTGCCCATAGGTACGTCGCTGCCGTCATTCCGCTGGTCGTTGACCAGCGCTGGGTCGTCGGGATTACCCACGCCGGTGGACGAGCGGTGTCTGTCTAGCGGCTGATTATCATTGAAGTTGCTGGCCGCCACCACGATCCAATAGCTACCGGGAGCCAAGTTGGTGATGTAGTATTCACCGTTGGCGTCGGTCGTGTCCATGCCGTCCGGCGTACCGGCTGTGGTCCCATCCGTCGCGGGATTGAAGACGCCGTCTCCGTTGTCTCGCCAGGCCTGCACGGCGACGTTCTCAATCGGCGTCTCGCCCGCGGCCGGGTCGTAGACGCCGTTATCATCCGTGGCGTCGACGACATCGTCGCCGTTGTCGTCTAGCCAGATACGGTTGCCCACGTGGACGGGGCGGTAAAAGCCAAAGTCGACGGTGTAGTAGGCCTTGGCATCGGGTGTTGCGTCCACGGCGCCGTTGATGGGCTGGCCGTGATCGCTTTCGCCAAGGCTGGCTTCGCCCGGGCTGCTGCCGTTGGCCGCCAGCGTGATGACGCTGCTGCGCACGGTGGCCGCCGTGGGATCAACGCCGTTGTCGTCGCTGTCCAGCCCGTTGGGTGTGCCCGTGGAGGCGATGTCGGTGGAGGAGACGTAGCCGTTTGGCACAACCACCTCTACGCGGTAGCCGCCCGCATCCAACCCGGTGAAGACGTAGCGGCCCGCGTCGTCGGTGACTGTGGTCGCCAATTCTGCACCGGCCCGCGTCGAGCAGGCGCACGGTCACGCCGGAGAGGCCGGACTCGCCCCCATCGACGATGCCGTTGTCGTTGACGTCGAACCAAACGAGATTGCCCAGCGAAAGCTTGGAGATAATGCCCGCGTCGAGATTGGGAATCGTCTCGTTGGGGCCGGGCGTTACCGCTTGCGTTTCACCCGAGTTCGGGTTGGCGTCCGAGTCCGTGGCGTCGTCGCCCACGTTCTGCTTGGCGGTGATGGTCTGTGTGTCGTTTGGGTTGAAGATCACCCGGTAAGGCTCATTCGGCGCGAGGTTATCAAAACGGTATTCACCATTCTTGTCTGTCGTGGTCGAAGCCAGCGGCAGGCCCTGGCCATCGACCAGCTGCACCTCCATGCCGGGCACGCCCGGCTCGCCGTTGTTGTCCTGACCGTCATCGTTGAAGTCCTCCCAGGCGCGGCCCGTGATGGCTGCCGGGTCGGCCGGTGGCGGCACGAGGCCCGCATCCCACGTGAAATCGTTTTCGCCCGGCTCCAGCACAAACTGCACGGTCAGACCGCTGCCGTTGGCATTGGAATCTGTCTTGGGATCGCCCGATGTGCCAGCCTTGGTAAAGGTGCGGTCGGCGGGCAGGCTCGCCGGATCAAACTCGATGCTGTAGACGCCGGGGGGCAAATTGTCAAACAGATACCTGCCGTTGTCGTTGGTGGTGGTGGTCGCTACCTCTGCGCCGTCCGCATCGAGCAAGCGGACGATAACGCTGGGAACGCCCGGTTCACCCCTATCCTGTACGCCATCTTGGTTGAGGTCATCCCAGACAAAGTCGCCCACGCTGGCTGGGTTGATAAAGCCAAAATCGTAGGTGCGCGTCTCAGAGCCCGCCGCGCCCGTGGTGGCCGTGATTTCTGGGTAGCCATCCGTGGCGTCCAGCGAGGCGTCGGAATCGGTGGCATCGTTGCCGGACGCGTCTTTTCTGGTTAGCGTGAGCGAACCCAGCGTGCCGGTCGGCGTGTGGTCGGCCGGTTTGTCGAGCCGCACGACGTAGGTGGTGTCGGGGTCGAGGCCCCAGAACATGTAGAGACCGTTTTCGTCGGTGGTGGTCGTGCGCGGATTACCTGCATTGTCCAGAATTGGCGTCGCGCCATCAGCGGCGTACAGGTTGACGCGCACGCCGGGAATGGGCGGCTCGCCAGAACCCTGCGCGCCATTGCCGTCGGCATCCAGCCAGACGTAGTCACCCAGCGCGGCGGTCGTATTGGTTTGGATCATCTCCACGCCGACCTTGAGCGGCTCGGTGGCGAGCAGCGTGGTTGCGCCACCCGTGTCGGGATCGTTGTAGGTGGCGCCGTAGGCAAAGGAGTTCCAGGCGATGGAGCCGCTGGGGGCATCGGCCTCGCCGGTAAGCTGACGCACGGCCACGCGCATGCGCAGCCGCTCGCCAGGGCCCAGGGGGGTGGCGGGCGCAAAGCGGAAGCCAAAGGCGCGTGCGCCCGCAGCCGCGGTGGCGGCTGCGCCGGTCCACGGATTGGCGTCACAGCCAGATGGGCCAACGGCCTGCGCTTCGTTTACATAAAGCTCGAAGCCCGAAGCGTCCAAGCGACAGGGGTTGGTCGAGCTGGAGTAGTAGGGGCCCAGCGGCAGATCGCCAGCGGGCACGGTGCTCCACGTATCGGTATCGGGATTGTAGCGCTCGATTTCGAGGGGCGCGGCCAGCTCTTCGGACCATTCGGAGCCGCGCGCGTTGCTGCCGACCAGGCTCGTGTCGCCGACGAAGGGCAGCACGTCGACCACGTCGATGCTCGTTTGGTTGACGTTGCCAATGTTGTCGATGAAGAGCTCGTAGACCGCATCGCCCTCCAGGTTGGTGAAGCCGGAGCTGGGGAAGCGGTGGAACTGGGTGTCGAGCGCGCCCTGGGCGTACTTGGCAGATTCGATGCTGCTCAACGTGGGCACGTTGAAGGAAGTTGTTGCGCTACAGCTTTCAACCGTGACATCTACGCTCTCTGTTCCAGTACAGCGAATTTGCTCGCCATTGGAGCCGCTAACCGTAGCCGTGTTGGTCACCGTGGTTCCGGCTGCCGTCTCTGGCTTGAGACGCGCGCTGATAAAGAAGGTCAGAGACGCTTGGATGCCCAAGCCACCGTAGAGCGTACAGCCGGGGAATTCAAGAATGACGCGATCGCGACCCGTGCCGTTGTAGTTGTCGATGACGGTGATATCCGGATTGCGACAGGCCGGGTTGTTAAAGGGATTGTACTCATCTTGGATTGCAGCTTCATCCGCAACGGCCATCTGCACAAAGTTCCCGGTTTGTGCATCCTGCACGAAATCAAATTCAGGCGGCAAATCCTCAATAATCACCGGATTGACCAGATCGACCCCCCGTGCGGTGGTCGCTCCATTGGTTGCCAGAACAGACCAGACGGCATCGTTCTCGGCCAGGTAGACGTTGGTCAAGTCGAGAGCGGTGAAGTAGGGATTACTGTTGGGAATCGTGGCAGGCAAATTCCCGTTGCTATCCAAAATCGATACATCGTCCTTACTTACATAGCCGGGCTTGATACCAACGGGGTATTTGATCACACCAAACACATGAGTTGAATCCACCACCCTCTGATCCAGGCTGGTGGGGATGCCTTCACCGGGCGTACCGTTGCCATTGATATCGACGCCGGGCGGCTCTTGCAGCACGGCCGTGTTGCGCAGCACGCTGCCAACAGGTAAATCGTCATCCAGCGCGACGGCAGCAGGAATGCCTCGGGCCAGGCCTGCGGGCGGCATGACAAATCGGATGCCTTCCAGGTTGGGAAAGAGCCAGTTGTTGTTCGTTCCAAACGCTAACTCAGTTGTACAGTTGGTAGCCGCATCTCCTACCAATTGTGTGGGGTAGATTAAATTTGACCTGACGCCGTTTGTATACCAGACGCCATCGCAGAGCAGATCGACCCGTCCCCCTCCATCTACGAAATGACCCGTAAGGATGGATCTCATCGTCATGCCATCGGGCAGAATATCCGTCACCACGTACGGCTGATCGGAACTTGGGTTGGCGGGTAGGATAATCTGAAAATCAACATTGTTCGATCCCGGCATCACCAGTGAACGATTTGTTATCTTCTTAAAATTTGCTGGCGGCGGCGATGGCGGCGGCGGGCAGGCGTTAATGGTGGGGACGGTGACGTCGGCTCCGTTGGCCGCGGAAGAGACCGAATCCGCCGATGCTTCGGAGAAGGTCGCCACGTTGGAGAGCGTCGAATCCGCCGCGGGTGCTTGCACGCCACAGGCCGGGAAACGCGCGCGAATGCGGATCAGCCCCGCCGAGCCAGCATCCAAGCGGCCCGGCACGTTTCCCGATTCCAACTCCCAGGTGATGGTGTTGCCGCTTTGGTTTACCGCCGAGACGTTGCCGCCCGGCTGGCTGTAGCCCGCAATCTCCAGGCCGCCGGGGACGGTGTCGCTGATCTGCGCGTCGAAGCAGTGCGCCGTCAAGCTGGCGCAGCGGTAGCGAATCGTGTAGGCAAAGGTTTCGCCCGGCGCGGGATTGGAATTGCTCACCTGCTTATCGATAAGCAGATTGGGCGTGCCCTGGGCGAGCGGAGCAGCAGCGGGCGTATCCATCGGCACGGCTTCTGCAAGACGTGAGCTGGGCAAAAGCCCCGTCAGCAGCGCCAGGGCAAGGACGGTGCTAACCAGCAGCCGCCGCAGCGGGAGGGTTGAAGAAGGGTGCGATTGCATAAGTTCTCCTGCGATGTGTGGAACAGTGATTGAGCGCGGGCGCTGCGCCTGCGCAAACGTCGGCAGCCGACGGCAAGCCCGCTCGACGGGCTATCCGCGGTCGCCAACAGCGCAAGCCGGACCATTGCCTGGCTGGGTTGGGCGAGAATTTAGAGAAAGCGGTTGGGAAGAAGGGAGTGGCGGATCATTTAGAATTGGGCTGCGATGACGGTTGCGATGAGATTCTCAAATGAATCCAGAATAGCGTACCCTGTTTACTGGTAGAGGGTATCCGCCAAATGGTGTACTTGGGGGTCGGTCATATCGCGTGTTCGCGGGAGAGGGGAAGTGGGGGGAGTGGGGGAAAGCGGCAGGTCACGTATGCTTCGCTACGTGACGTTCTTAGTAGGCCCCGACAACGAGGAATTCCGAACCCGATAAGGCAGACCACCTTCGTCACCTTGCGGAGCAAAGGTGACCTACGGTTGCGCCTCGCTGCCAGCGACGCAATTATCGTTTAACCAGCCGCCAGCACTGGTGAATGCGCCGATTGCGGAAATCTTCGGGGATGCTCTGCGGCGTCAGCTCTTCGATGGCGAGATTGCTGGGCAACTGCGCCCCCGCCAGCGCAAAACCGCGCGCGTTGGTGCTGAAGTAGAGCGTGCCACCGTCGTTGAGCAGCTCGACACAATCCGCGATCAGCGCCGGGTGATCGCGCACCACGTCAAACGAGCTGCTGGCCATGCGCTTGGAGTTGCTAAAGGTGGGCGGATCGCAGACGATGAGGTCATAGCCCACGCCGCGCGCAATTTCCGCCGCCAGAAAGTCGAGGCAGTCCGCCTGGATAATTTGGTGCGTCGACCCCCCAAGCTTGTCGCCAAAGCCGTTGTGCTCGACATTGCGACGCGCCCACTCGCAGTAGGTCTTGCTCAAGTCGACCGTGGTGGTGGCGCGCGCGCCGCCATCGAGCGCGTAGCAGGTGAAGGAGCCGGTGTAGGCAAAGAGGTTGAGCACGCGCTTGCCGGCGGCCTGCTCGCGCACGAGCGCGCGCGTCTGGCGGTGGTCGAGAAAGAGGCCGGTGTCCAGGTAATCGCTCAGGTTGACCTCGAAGCGCAGCCCCTGCTCGGCGACCAGACGCACGTGGTGGGCCTGCTCCAGCCGCTCGTACTGCGCGCTGCCCCGCTGCCGCGCCCGCTCTTTGACGAAGAGCTGGTCGCGGCTCAAATCCAGCCCGTCGCAAATTTCATTCAGCGTCAGCTCGCGATGGGCATCCGCCTGCTCGGGCGTTTCGTCGCGCTTGCGATCGTAGAGCCAGGCGACCGCCTCGCCGTCGTACCAGTCCACGATCAGCGGAAACTCCGGAATGTCGCGCTCGTAGAGGCGGTAGCAGGTGATGTCGTTGCGCCGCGCCCACTTGCGCAGGTGGCGCTGCCGTTTGCGAAGTCGATTGGCAAGCATGGGGTGAAGGTGGTGCAAGTAAAAAAACGTTTGGCCCTTCCTATCTTTCCCATTCTACCAATAAACCGACTTTTCACCGAGATCGATCTGTCTGCTTGATAAGGGGTCAGCGACCTACCATAGGTCACGCATGCTCCGCTACGTGACTTCATCGGCGTTCCCATGTGGTGCGGAATTCCAAAGCCGATGGGGCAGCCCACATTTGTCACCTTGCCAAGCAAAGGTGACCTACGTCGAACGGGGCGACATCTTTCGATGTCGCCCCGTTAGCTATCTATTCAATTGTCCCGTCGTCCAATCTACGGAATCACCAGCTCCTGACCCACGTAGATAAAGTTCGGATTGTCGATTCCGTTAACCCGCGCCAGTTCGTGCGTCGAGGCGCCGTAGCGCTGGGCGATGTAGCCGAGCAATTCTCCACAGTACATGTTGAGCTAAGGACGGCGGTATGCTATATTATTATGACCAGATTATGATCAGGAATTTATAGTGGAGGAGCTTATGAATACGCTGAAGACCGGCCCCACGCTGCACGACAAAACGACCCGGGGCGAGCCATTGACCAAACGGGAACAGAGCATTTTGGACGCGTGGTATGCGGCGCAGGATGAGGAAGAGACAACATATTTGGAGGGCTTCGATATATCATTGGGGTCTCCGGCGGCTTCCTTGGCGGTTCAGCGTCAAATCGATACGCTCCTCGCTCAGATTAAAGCGACAACGACACAAATCGAATCGTTGATCGAACAGAATGGCAAGCTTCGTCAAGAAAATCAGATTTTTCAACAGCAGCTCGCCCAGCGCTTGGTTGCCGACACGGTATGAGCCTGTCCAACGTTGTTCGCCAGCAGGTTCGCGTACGCGCCAATTTTGCCTGCGAGTACTGTCTTGTTCAAGATGCGGCTGTCGGCAGTGAACAAACCATCGATCACTTTCGCCCCAAGAGCAAAGGCGGTACAGATGAACTGGCGAACTTAGTTTACTGCTGTGTCCGTTGCAATACCTATAAAGGCAATTACTGGCCAGAAAAACCAGACGATTTACCACTCTGGAACCCTCGCGCTGAATCCCCTATTGCACACTTTCTCGAACAAGAAGACGGTTCGCTTTTGCCCCTTACTCAAATAGGTCGATTCACTCTCCACCGCTTACGCCTCAATCGGCTACCGCTGATTCGCCACCGTCTTCACAAACGTCAATGGGCTGAACAGGAGCAGTTGCTCCTTCGCTACAAAGACCTGGCGACCCTGCATCAACAATTGCTTGCCCAACAACAAATCTTGGTCGAAGAACAACAGCAGCTTTTGCTTGAACAACAAACGCTGCTACGACAGTTGTTGAATCAACGCAGATAGACGTGTTCATTTCGGCAGCACGCCGAGCGGTCCGGTTGGCGGCCACGTCGGTCGACACTGGGGCGGCTTCGAGAACGGCGGCGCGGCCAACACGTAAAAGTAGCGGTAAACAAACGGGGCGACATCTTTCGATGTCGCCCCGTTTGTTTACCGAGTAGTGATGCCATCTTCCCCTTTATGGAACCACCAGCTCCTGGCCCACGTAGATAAAGTTCGGATTATGAATTCCGTTGACCCGCGCCAGCTCGTGCGTCGAGACGCCGTAGCGCTGGGCGATGTAGCCGAGCGAATCGCCGTGGCGCACAACATAAACTTCATGATGTGGCTTGTCGGCGACGGGCGTCTCCACCACCATCGGTTCCGTCACAACGACGACCGACGTATCCTCCGTCTCCTCCACGCCGCCCGATGAAATCACCTGCACGACGGGCTCTGGCGTAGCGGTGGGTGTCGGCGTCGAGCCGCCGACGACTTTGACAACCTGAGTCGGCGTCGGTTCCGGCTGGTGGCTCAGCTTGCAGCCGGGAATGTGCAGCTTCTGGCCGACGTAGATGTGATTCGGATTGGCCAAACCGTTGGCAGCCACGAAGTCGTGCACGGTCACGCCGTAGCGGGCGGCAATGTGGCTCAGGTATTCGCCGTGCTGCACGATGTGCAGGCACTGCCCCGCGTCAATCACTTGGACGGTCGGCTGCACCACAACTGGTTGTACCACAGCCAATGTCGTACAGCTCACCACGCTGACGTGATCGAAGTTGAGGTCGAATTCGTACTCAGGCTCGGCCCACTTGCTCCAGCCGCGCAGGAAGAGCGTCGCCTCGTGGGCGGGGGCAACGAAGCGCACGCGCGCCGTGCCAATCGCGCCGGGTTCGGTGCGCGGGTAGATCGGGCCGAGGTCGAGAATCTCCCAGCCGCTCACGTCGCGCCATTCGGGATTGTGGCCGCCGATCAGGCCGTACTGCGCCGCAAAGCGGAAGTCATCATCGCCGCCGCCCACGCCCCGCAGCATCCCCTTGACCGTGAGCTCGTAGGTCGCACCGGGGTGCAGACCGGTGAGGTACTGGTAGATGCCGGCATAGCGATTTTCATCGGGCGGATAGATGCCCTTGGTGTTGATTTCGATGAGCTGCGAGCTGTGCCCCTCAGCCACGACGGGTGGCCACTGGTCATCGTAAAAGCCAAAGTTGGCCGCGCCGCCGTTCTCGAAGCCGCCCCACTGCTTGCCCACGTGCCCACCGACGGGGCCGCTGGGCGTGCTGCCGAGCTGGGGGTGGAAGTCGAAGCCTTCTTCAAAGCCGCCGTTGCGGATGAAGTTGTTGCCCGTGCAACGCTGTGAGGGGGATACAACACCGGTGGCGCTTGACGTTGCGCTACTGTTCATGTCCCCCTCGGACTGTCCAGAGACGCCACCGGTGCCGTATGATGAAATCACAACCGGTGCGGACCCAGTAACAGCAGGGCCGACCAGCGCGATAGCATCCAAGTTTAGGTCAATCTCCTCCTCGGCCACGCCCCACTTTTTCCAGACGCGCACGTAGATCGTGACGTATCCAGAGGTGGCCGTTAGCGACGTTGTAAAATCGCTAAACGCGCCGGGCTCGGTGCGAGGGTAGTAGGTGTTCCAATTCACATCCTGCCAGTTGGAGACCTGCGTCCAGTCCGCGTGCTCGCCGTGGCTGTAGCCGACCTGCACGCGGTAGCGCTGCGGGTCGCCCTCTAGCACGGTGGTACGGATCAGGCCGCGGAGATTGAGTGTGTAGGGAGCGTGTTCGACGACATGAACGGTCTGCTGAAGACCAGCATAGCGGTCGGCGTCGGGCGCGCTCACGCCCTTGGTGTTAATTTCGATAAGCTGCGAATGCTCGCCGCTGGCGACGACCAAATCCCACTCATCGTCGTAGTAACCATAGTTAGCGGCCCCGCCGTTGGTAAAGCAGCGCCAGCCGTTGCCGACCGCGCCACAGCCGTCGGCGTGGTAAAATCCGTCCTCAAAATCGCCGTTCGCCAACACGTTGACGTTGGACGCCACAAGCGTATTCGCGACGGTCGACGCGGCGACCATGCTGAAAACGAGCGCCAAAATCATCAGCGCCGTGCTTGCCACGCGCAGGGCCGGTCGCAGCCTGCGCCAGCGACCGTAGCCGCGCAGCGCGGCTGCGCGCCACGCCGTTAGCCGCGTGGGCAAATTGATGATGAATGCTCGTGCTTTTCCAAGAAGCGAAGCGGCGCTTCGCTTTACGTTTGCCAATTCGCGCCTTTGCACGAACGAATAAACTGCCAGACACAACCGCCGAATGCGCCGAATAAGTGCGCCTTTCATAATTGCCTCCTGACTCGTCAGGTCTGTTCAGTCGCAGAGGGGTTGCGAGCTGAGGGGTGGGTGAACCAGTGCGCTGTCGAGGCAAAGCATAGGGGCGGAAACGGGGCGTGTCAATAGGGAATTTAGGGTGGGGGCGGAGACGAATCGCTGTCTATACGAACAGCGGGTTTCATAGCAAAATCGCTTGCAGATTTTTTGGTGGGAGGGTTCGCAATGAAAATCAGCGGGGAGGAGGTAGGGGGAGGCAGAGCGTTGCTATGCGAATTTTTGAGTGGTAAAACAGGCAACTGTCGACGTATAATGCTTACGTTTTTCCTGCTGTTTTGAACGGTTCAGCCATATTTTCGGTGTGGCTTTACTTTAGCTATGCGAATAAAGCCATTTTTGTGTAAAACGTCTTGGTCACTGAAGGCTCGCTTTTTTACCAGAGTTTTTTCGCATAATTAAAGATTTCAAGGAAAGACCCGCGTTGCAAAAAGTGTTGCAAAACAGATGGCCGCTTCACGACGTTACTCCTCATCAATCGAATTTCTTTGAATTTCGAATTTGTCCAGGGCCGTCACGTTTAGGTAAAGCGAAGCGCTGCTTCGCCCAGGATAAAGTGACCCAGTTTATAATTGATTCCGAATCAGGAAGGGTAAGGCGAGCGCGAAGCAGCGCTTCGCGTTACTTGTGTTGGAACGCTGCGTGAAGCCACCCTTCTCGACAGTATGACCAGGGCCAATCGCGCCAGTGAGCAACGAGGCCTGCTTTTACTGGATTGTTCAACGTGTAGCGAATCGCGCGGCCCTGTTCACCCCCATCGCGGAGGGCGTGGTCGTAGCTTTCACGATGCCAGAATGCGCCGGTGCGCCCGAGCAGGCGATTCGCCTGCACCGCCGTATACGATTTGAACTGCTGTAAGGTTCTGTGTAGCGGATCGTATTGGTCGGGCGCTCGCTCGAGCGGTTTGCAGACGAGATGAAGATGATTGAACATGATACTGAACGCCTCTAGTAGTTCATCAGCAAGATATTGACGGATAGTCAAAAGAGAGGCAAGCTTACCTGAAAGCATAGATTCAGGAGGAAGCGATGCCAGCCAAACTATACAGAGTGCGATTAGAGAACGCCGAACGAGACCGTCTGACGGCGTTGGTTAATAAAGGAACCGGCAATGCCGGGCGCTTGAAACGGGCACGAATTCTGCTGATGGCCGATGAGGCGCAGGCGGGCGGCGGCAGCAAGGATGCAGAGATTATCAACGCCTTGCAGACCTCCAGACGCACGGTCGAGCGCACGCGGGAGAAGTGTGTAGAACAGGGCATTGACGCGGCCATCAACCACAAGCATCCACGCCAAACGCGGAGCAAGGTGCTGGATGGCGAAGGCGAAGCGCGACTGGTGCAGATAGCGTGTAGCGCACCGCCAGATGGTCGCGACTCGTGGACGCTACAGATGCTGGCAGACAAGCTGATTGAACTCGAAGTGGTCGAGACCATTTCGGGCGAGACTGTGCGCCAGACGTTAAAAAAAACGAGATCAAACCCTGGCTGAACGAACAATGGTGCATCCCGCCAGAGCAAAACGCGGATTTCGTCTGTGCCATGGAAGATGTGCTGGAGGTCTACCATCGACCACATGACCCGCAGCGCCCGCTGGTCTGCTTTGATGAAACGAGCAAGCAACTGACCAAAGAGACCCGTCTGCCCTTACCCGCTAGAGCGGGAGAGGTGGCCAAGTACGATTATGAGTACGAGCGCAACGGCACGAGCAATCTCTTTCTCTTCTTCGCCCCGCTTGAGGGCTGGCGACACGTCAAGGTAACCGACCGCCGCACCAAAGTGGACTTTGCGCACTGTATGCGCGACCTGGTCGACGTCCATTTCCCCCAGGCGGAGCGCATCGTGCTGGTCATGGACAACTTGAATACCCATAAGCTTGCCTCGCTTTACGAAGCCTTCCCGCCCGAAGAAGCGCGGCGCCTCATCGAAAAGCTCGAAATTCACTATACACCCAAACACGGCAGTTGGCTCAACATGGCTGAAATTGAGTTCAGCGTCTTGCAGCGTCAGTCCCTCAAGGCGCGCATCCCTGACCAGAAAGCACTTGTTGAGCGAGTCGCCGCCTGGGAAACACCGCGCAACGCTGCTGCAAAGGCGCTCTGGCGCTTCTCTGTGGAGGATGCAGCATCAAACTCCACAAACTCTATCCGTCATTTGATGTCTGCTAGTCTACAGCCGGAACACGCCACCGTCGCGATGGTGAAGCGCCTCGGCAACGAGGGCTGCTACGTTCGCATCTTTTAGCCATGTGGGGCCAGATGCAGCGGCATCTAACGCGGCGTCCCAGCGTGTGAACAAATGTCGCTGATCCAAATACGCTTGGCGCGCTTGATCACCCTCGAGTTCGATTGCGGACCGCAGCGTTGCAAGCTGTTCTGCTTCAGCGATCAGTTGCTCAACTACCTGTTTGGGCAGCGAGCCAGCCAGTCGCATGGTGATGAATAACGTTGCGCCCGGTGGTTGATAATGAGGCAAGTTGCGGCGATAGAAGATGCGGTGGTGGCTCATGCCGCCAATTGTGCAAGAGCCTGACGATTTGCACCACGGTCAAACGACGTACCGCGAAGCGCCGCTTCACTACATCGTGACCCGCTCTGTTCCCGTGTTGCCCATCCTAATGGGTGACTTCACCCGGCGAAGCAGCGCTTCGCTTTACAGTCGCCGCAGCACCGCTGCCAGCACCTGCACCGCGCGCCAGTACTCGCTCAACGACAGATGCTCATTCGGCGTGTGGTCCAGCGCCGCATCGCCCGGCCCGTAGGCCACAATCGGGCAGCCCCACGCCGGGCCAACGACGTTCATGTCGCTCGTGCCGGTTTTGGAGACAAAGCTCGGTCGCGTGCCGGGCACGACTTCGCGGATCGCGCCGAGGAAGCCGCGCACCAGCGCGTTGTTGCGCCCCCCACGAAACGCCGCCTCAACCCCACGCACCCCCATTGACAGTTGACCATCTACCGTTGACCATTGACCATTCCACCCATCGCCCACCCGCCCCATCACTCCATCACCCCGCGCCGCCGCCCACGCCCCCAGCTCCGCCACCAACCCCTCCACGTCAAACCCCAGCGGCAGCCGAATGCTCACCGTTGCGCGCACGCCGTCGTTCATCGCGCCGTCGGTAAAGGTGTTGATTTCGCGCAGGCTGGGCAGCAGTTGGTCGAACGCTTTCTCTTTTCCTTCGTTAAAATGATCGGCATACGCCGCGAGCCACCGCCACCAGTCCGTCGCCATCGTCGCCACGCCGCGATCCGGCCCCGCCGTATGCGCCATAGGTTGACGCGCCTCCAGCTCAATTAGCAGGCGACCTTTGTAGCCCAGCGTCACCCGCTGCCAGCCGCTCGGCTCACCGATGATGCACGCGTTGGGGATTGGCTCGGTCGCGCCGTCGAAGCGGTGGAGGAGGAAGCGCGCGCCCTTGCTCGTCGCCGTCTCCTCCTGCACCGCGCCGACGACGACCAGCCGCACGCCCTGCTCGCGCGCCCAGGCGCTGCCGAGCATCGCCGCCGCCGCCACAAAGGTTGCCAGCGGCCCCTTGGCGTCGACGCTGCCGCGTCCGTAGAGCACTTCATCGCCCTCTACGCTTTCGATGCGCACGGGAATGTCGCCCGGCACGGTGTCGATGTGGCCGAGCAGCACGACCGTGCGCGCCGCATCCGTCGCGCCCAATTCGCCGACGGCGTTGCCCGCCTCGTCGACAAAGGCGCGCTCAAAGCCGAGCGATTTCATTTGTGCAACGAGCCATGTCGACGCCGCGGCTTCATCGCGCGACAGGGAGGGGATGACGACGAGGCCGCGCAGGAGGTCGACGGCGGTGGCTTGGGAGAGAGATAAAATGCTCATGCTTGGCGGATGGCGTGGGAGGCGTGAAGGTCAGCGGCGCGGGCGACGAGATTACCGGCACGGCGGCAATGTCCATTGTCGGCAAAGGCGTGGGCGCCCGCGCGCGGCACGAGGTTGGCGCGGAAGTGCTGGGCGGCCACGCGCAGGTGTTGCGCGGCGAGGTCGTACTCGGCGGCGGCTTGGTCGAGCCAGTCGGCGGCCTGTTGGCGCGGGGTGGACATAAGTAAGGGTTTCCTTTATACTTGGTCTGTGAAATTCGAGTGGGATGAGGCTAAACGTCTCCAGAATTTACGGAAGCACGGCATCGACTTCAAGGATGCACGTCGCGTCTTCAAGGGCGATTTTCTTGTTCAAGAAGACACGCGTTTCGCTTACGACGAAACTCGATATCAAACAATCGGCTGGCTAGATTCTAGACCAGTAGCTGTCACACATACAACGGATGGAGACACCATTCGACTTATTTCAGTACGTCCATTAAGTAAATATGAACAGCAAAAATTTTTCACTTGAATCACAGACGGATTGGGAGCGCCTGGACAATCTTCGAGATGAAGACATTGATTTCTCCGACATTCCAGAGCTGACCGAAGCGGATTTTCTGCGTATGAGGCCTGGTCGGGAGTTTCTAGCAGAACGGGGTATTGTCTATGACCCGGCAGCGCCCGATACAGTTACTGTGCATCACGAAGACGGCACTACTTCGACTCACGTACTGCCACGCGAGCCAGCCGACGCCAGCCAAGCGAAGCACCGTAATGTCACGCTGGCCCCGGACGTTTCGCGCCACTTCGCCGATTCCGACGCCGTCAATCGGGCGCTGCGGGCGCTGCTCCGTCTGCAGCGGGAGCTGGCGTAAAATTTAGCCCGTCGACAATCGTTTGCACCGACGGCGGCGCAGTTGGATGTCGGTTGGCGTAGGCGAAGACAACTTCGAGCACGAACGGCTCCGTTTGCTCCTCGAACGGAAACCACGCGTAGGCCAACATCACGCCGCGCCGTCCCTTTATCTCGACGACGTGGTGGTCGTAGGCCACCAGTTGCCTGGCGATCGCAAGGCTGCATTCTGCGGCTATCCGTTCCATTGATGGTCCTTCTTCACATGGGCTTCACTACATGGGCTTCATTCAAACGTCGACCCGTTCGCACGTAGGCGTGCTCACTCCTCGCGCAACACAGCGGCAATCGCCCTTATCCCAATTTCCGCCTCGGCCTCGCTCAAAATCAGCGGCGGCAGCAGCCGCAGCACCGTCGACCCGGCGGGCAGCGCGATCACGCTGTGCGCCTCCATCAGCGCTTTGAGATAGCGCCCCACCTTCTGCCGCAAATCGATCCCAATCATCAGCCCGCGACCGCGCACCTCGCGCACGAGCGTGCAGTCGGTCAGCTCTGCCTGTAACCGGTCGAGCAGCCACGCGCCCAGCGTCGCCGAACGCTCGATTAGCTCTTCCTGCTGGTACGCCTCAATCGCGGCCAGCCCAGCGGCGCAGGCCAGCGGATTGCCGCCAAAGGTGCTGCCGTGCGCGCCGGGAAAGAGCGATTCGCGCACAGGCTGACTATACGCAATCGCGCCCATGGGGAAGCCGCCGCCAATGCCCTTGGCGAGGCAGACAATGTCCGGCTGCAAATCAAAGTGCTGAAAGCCAAACCAGCAACCCGTGCGGCCAAAGCCCGTTTGGATTTCGTCGATCACAAGCAGCGCGCCCCGCTCGCGGCAAATCGCCTGCGCCCCTTCCAGAAAGTCGCGCTCACCCAGGTTGACGCCGCCCTCGCCCTGCACGGTTTCCAGCACCACGGCCGCGGTTAACTCGTCGACGGCGTCGTCGAGCCTCGCTAAATTATTGTAGGGCACGTGCGACACATCCGGCAGCAGCGGGGCAAAGGGCTGGCGATACTTCTTCTCCCACGTCAGCGACAGGGCCCCAACCGTGCGCCCGTGAAACGACTGCATGGCGGCGACGACGCCCGTGCGCCCCGTTGCCAGCCGCGCGAACTTGATCGCGCCGTCGATGGCTTCGGCGCCGCTGTTGGTGAGGAAGGCGTGTTCGAGATGGGGCGGCAAAATTTCCACCAGCTTTCCGGCAAAGCGCGCGCGCATGTCGCTGTAGAAAAAGTTGGGGCAGGCGACGAGCGTCTGCGCCTGCTCGGCAATCGCCGCCGTCAGCGCCGGGTGGCTGTGGCCGAGCATGGCCACGCCCTGCCCCGCGCTGAGGTCGAGGTAGCGCTGGCCGTCGCCGTCGATCAGCCAGCAGCCGTCGCCGCGAGTGATCACGGTGTCGCCGCGGCGCGTGGTCGTGCCGCCGAGGATGGTTTCTTCGAGGGTGGCGAGAGAAGGGGACAAGGTTGTGCTCCTGTGATGCCGGTTGGACAGATAAATTAAGTCGAGATACAATGACGGCAACAACCGTACAATTTATGCCGATAGTCATTTAGAATCAAGATTGAGGAGGAATTAATGGACAAAGTTCTGCGCACGATTCCGGCTAGTTCTTTACGCAACAGCCAAGCAGAGATTCTGTTGTCCCTGGATGAGTCACCTGTTGTGCTGACTCATCGTGGCCGGGCAGCAGGTGTGCTGCTGCATCCGGCTCGCTACAACGAAATCATTGAGCTGCTGGAGGACTATGAAGAAGGACTACTGGCGCAGCAGCGCTCGCGCGAGATGAAAGCGGACCGTGATGTTGTGATGTCGCTGGACGAAGTAAAAGCACAGCTGGTGGCGGACGGTTTGCTCGATGGATAATAAGGGCTGGCAAGTCGAGTTTCATCGATCGGCGACGCGCAGCCTGCGTCGCTTACCCAAACAGATTGTACAGCGCGTCTTTCCCATCATCGAAGCGCTGCGGGTTGAGCCGCGTCCCGATGTTAGCAGTCAGCTTCAGGGTCACGAAAGTTTACTTAAGATTCGCGTGGGCAACTACCGCATCATTTATGAGCTGTTTGATGAAGAACAGCTCATACAAATTTTGCGGATTGGGCACCGCAAGGATATTTACCGAGATTTTTGACGCATCTGCATTCGTAGTGGCTGGGCGCGCCCAGCCACTACGAATGCGACTTACCCAATCTGCGTCCCCTCCCCACTCAGCGCCCGCGACACCGGCGACTCGACCCGCCCGTCCGCAAAGACGACGCGCCCCACGCCCGCCGCCAGCGCCTCCGCCGCGCCCATCACCTTCTTCTTCATGCGTCCCTGCGCCACCTGCATAAACTCGTCAATTTGATTACGCGAAATCTGCTGAATCAGGCTCGCTTCATCGGGGAAATCGCGCAGGAGGCCGGGGACGTTGCTGAGCATGATCAGCGTCTCGGCCTCGAACGCCGCCGCGACCGCGGCGGCGGCGCGGTCGCCATCGACGTTGATAGCCTCGCCCGCATCGGACGCACCGGGCGGCGTGAGCACGGGCAGGTAGCCGTTGTCCAGCAGCAGCTCCAGCAGCTCGACGTTGACGCGCTCGACCGTGCCCGTCCAGTCGTCGCGCAGAACCAGGCGTCGCCCGTTGGCGCGTACGCGCAGCTTGTCCTTGCGCCGCCCCTCAAAGATGCGCCCGTCCAGCCCGCTCAGCCCCAGGGCGTTGACGCCCGCCCGCTGCAGTTTCTCCACCCACATTTTGTTGAGCTGGCCGCAGTAGACCATCTCGAAAATTTCGAGCGTCCGCCGATCCGTGCGGCGGCTCTCGATGCCGCTTTCGCTCGTCACAAACTGGGGCGGGTGGCCCAGCGCGGTGGCGACTTCGTTGGTCGTTTCCGCGCCGCCGTGAACGAGCAGCAGCGGCTGGCCCGCGTGCCAAAGCTGGGCAACGTCGGCGACGACGGCGTCGACGTTGATGGCCTGGCCGCCGCCGACTTTGATGATGATCATGTTTGTGTAAGTCGAAGCGCTGCTTCGACCCTCTCCACTTACAAAGGTTGATAATTAATTCACCTGAAGGAAAGCCGCAACAGCGCGAAGCAGCGCTTCGCGTTACGCGGGATGCAATCCGCTAAACGCCAATCCCGTCGCCTCATCGCATCCGTACATCAAATTCAGGCACTGCACCGCCGTCCCCGCCGCGCCCTTCATCAGGTTGTCGATGGCGCAAAGGGCCACGACGCGACCCGTCGACGCATCCAGCTCAAAGCCCACATCGGCGTAGTTGCTGCCCGCCAGAATCTTTGGTTCGGGGTAGCGATAAACGCCGCGCTTCTCTTTGACTATCCGAACAAACGGTTCATCACGATAGGTTTGGCGGTATGCCCGCCAGAGGTCGCGCTCGGTGACGCCCGCACGGACAAAGACGTGGGCCGTGGCGAGCACGCCGCGCACGTTGTCAATGGCGGTGGCGCTGAGATGGACATTCAAACCATTTTCGCTATGCGAATTTGGCACAAATTGACCCAATACCCGCTCGACTTCCGCCGTGTGGCGGTGGCCTGTCGGCGCAAAGCTGCGTACGGCGCGGGCGCGCTCCGGGTGATGGGTCGCCTCGCTCGCTCGGTTGCCCCCCTCGCTGCTGCCCACCTTGACTTCGCAGATTACGCCCCGCTCCACATCCGCTAAAGTTTCATCATTCAGCTTTGTGACGAAGAGCGGCAGCAGCGCCAGGTTGGTCGCCGTGGCGTTGCAGCCGATGCCGCTGACGTAGTTGGCTACGCGAATTTCGTCGCGGTACAGCTCCGGCAGGCCGTAAACAAAGCGATTGAGCCACGCCGGGTTAGGATGCGATTGACCGTACCAGCGCGCGTAGAGCCCGGCGTCGCGCAGGCGAAAGTCGGCGCTGAGATCGATGATGCGATCCGCCAGTTTCGCGAAGCCATCGATGCGCTTGGCGGCCTCGCCGTGGGGCAGGCAGAGGAAGATCAGGTCGCAGGCTTCGAGATCATCGACCGACACGAATCGGAGCGTCGTACGCCCGCGCAGGTTGGGGTGAGCAAAATGAATATACGAACCGGCGCTGCGTTCGCTCGTTATTTGGGCCAGCTCAACCTGCGGGTGATCGAGCAGCAGCCGCGTCAGCTCGCCGCCCGTGTAGCCGCTGCCGCCAACGATGGAGGCACGAATCATACCGTTACCGCCGCGTTCGCTGAGTCGCCATGCGTCACCCCGTTGATGGACCAGCCTCCTTTGGGCCAACCAGCGCCCGCCACGCGCAGCACAAAGTCGACCATGTGCGCCGGAATGTCGACGCCCGTCGGCTCAATGCTGTTGCGAAATTCCATCGTGTAGTTGACTTCGTTGACGAGCAGCCCCCGTTCGGGATCCTCCAGCACGTCGACCGCCACCACGCCGCCGCCCACGGCTCGCGCCGCGCGCACGCACAAGTCGTTCAGCTCCGGCGTGACCGGGCAGTTGCTCGATTGCCCACCGCGCGCCGTATTCGTGATCCAGTGTTGGGAATCGCGGTAGATGGCGCAGATGGTTTCGTCGCCGACAACAAAGGCGCGGATGTCGCGCAGGGGCTTGTCAATATACTCCTGGATGTAGAAGATGCTGTGCTGGTAGTTGCCGAGCACGGCCTTGTGCTCCAGAATCGATTCGGCGGCCTCGCGGTCGTTGATTTTGGCGAGCAGCCGCCCCCACGAGCCGACGCCCGGCTTGAGCACGACGGGGTAGCCGAGCCGCTCGATGGCGTCGAGCGCGCTCTCTTCGGTAAAGGCGATCAGCGTGCGCGGCGAGGGCACGCCCGCGGCGGCGAGGGCGCTGGTCGTTTGCAGCTTGTTGCCACAGGTGTCGGCGACCTGCGCCGTGTTGACGGTCGGCACGCCGCGGTCGTTGAGAATGCGCAGGCTGTACAACGCGCGCCCGTGGTTGAGGCAGCGCTCCAGGATCACGTCGTACTGAGCATAGCGACCCGCGCTGTCGTTGCCCGCGGTCAGGTCAAAGATCAGCTGGCGGTCGTCGATCAGCTCGAAGTCCACGCCGCGCTGCTGAAAGGCGGCGAAAAGCAGCTTTTCCTCGGCGCGCACGCGGCTGTAGAGGATGCCGACTTTGGGAGCTGTTGATCTTGTTGTGGGGGGTAACATGTGCATGATTATTCGCCCCAGTCCTCTTCTTCTTCCGGCGCAGGCTCGACGGTCAGCGGCTCGATGCTCGTCACTTCGAGGTCGGTGCCGCAGTCTGGGCACTGAACAATTTCGTGCTGCATCACGTCGTCGAGCGCAACGTTGCCAAAGCATTCGGGGCACTCGGCGGTGCCGGTGGTGGTTTGGACGGCCATGAGAAGGTCTCCTTGGGTTGGAAATTGGTGGCAATAAAAAACCGGCCTCCATCTGGAGGCCGGTTGTTGAATTCTAAAAATTCAAGCAAACACAAACGCCCAGACGCTAGTCCGGTTCCTGCTTGCTCTGCTTCTTAATGGTGGCCAGTTGGCCAATGGGCACGTTCATGGTGACGCTGTAGTGCGGTTGATTTCGTGGGAGTGTAGCGGATGGCGGTGGGCTTGTCAAATTGAGCGGGGCAGAGGGTGCGTCCCAGATTTTTGGCAAGCTTCAGCGTAAAGCAACTCAGCAGGGGTGGCACATCCGACTCCGCCCCCAAGCCCCCTCCCCGCGCGAGAAGGGGGCTTCCGAGGCCTCGTTGATAGCGAACCGACATCGAGGGGGTCGGGTCGAACAACCAAAATTTTGGGACGCACACGGGCAGAGATCGACACCGTCATTCTGCTCGCGTAGCGTAGCTTCGACGCCGGGTTAGGTTCCGTTGACATTTTGCCAAACGAGCTTGGCGGGAAGGACGAGCGCGCCCCCATCCCCAGCCCTTCCCCCACGCGTGGGAGAAGGGAGCCTCGTCCTCCCCTCTCCCATCCTGGGAGAGGGGCCGGGGGTGAGGGCCAATTCTCAAATGTCAACGGAACCTAACAAGACGAGACGACTGGCCCACTTACATCAGCGAAGAGTCTTCTTGATCGGCGAGCACGCGGCAGCCCAAAGGTGAACCTACGTTTGGTGGATGCCGCCGTCAAGATTCTTCGCTGGGCTTGCTTTGTCGATCCAGTCGCTTCGTCGACCCGCTCAGCATGACAGAATTTCACGCCTTGAACTCAACGTTCCTCTCGTGCGCAATTTGCGCAACTCACGGCCAAACTCTTCTCGACTTACTCCAGCGGCAGCGAGAAGTGATGCGCCGAGAGCGCCATCCGTTTGCGGAAGTAAAAGCGGTGCGCCTCATAGCGAGTCACCCCCGAATCGAGGTGAAAGCGCTCGCAGCCTTCGCCCCGCGCCCAGCTTACAAGCCAATCAAACAGCGCGTCGCCAAATCCTTGCGAACGGCTGTTGCCGTCGGTAACGAGATCGTCGACGTAACAACTCTTGCCCCGGCTCAGCATAGTTAATAGGCGAAAACCAGCCGTCGCTTTAACCTGCTCTTCCGCTACTAAATAAGCAAGCCGATACCCTTCTTTTTGCTGAAGCCGCACGCGTTCGATAAACTGAGCCTCGCTCAGGTGTGGTCGCAGCTGCACCATCACGGGGAAGCAGCGGCCAATCTCCTCTTCATGCTCTGCTATCTGAATCTGCATCGGTCTACCCCTCTGTTGTTGTAAAAAAAGTTTTCAGCGTTTAATCAACGAAGGGCGCGAAGAGCGCGAAGAAGAGAAGGTCGATCCTCTTCCTTCATGCCCCTTCGCGCCCTTCGTTGATCGTTTTTCTTCCCCATCTAGCTGGCTTGCTTAATATATTCCACCCGCCAGCGATGCAGAGTTCCTTCACCGCTGGGCCCGTCGCCATAGGCAAGCTGCTCGACGCGCTGTTCGCGCAGGGCGTGCTGCTGGAAGCGATCCAGCTCCTCGCGGGTAAGCGGCCACGGCGGGCCGCTGCGCCCGTCCGCTTCGCCCGCATCAAGATTCGTGCCGAGGCAGATCACGAGCAGCGCGCCACCCGGCGCGACAAGGCTGGCGACGCCCGCAACGGCCTCGCTGCGCAGTTCGATGGGCAGCGCCTGCACGGTGAGACTTTCCAGCACGAAGTCGAACGCGCCGCGCCATTCATCCGGCAGGGCGAACAGGTCCGCCACCTGGTAATCGACGCTCGATTGGGGAAAGCGCTCGCGACACCACGCCACGGCGGTGGGCGACACGTCAAAGGCCGTCACGTCGAAGCCGTGGGCGGCCAGCGCTTCGGCATCATCGCCCAGCCCACAGCCAACGACGACGGCGGGGCGGCCCTGACCGCGGGGCTGTTCGCGCCGCAGCCATTTGGCAAAGGCGGGGCGCGGGGCCAGCTCGGCCCAGGGCACGTTGCGCTCGCCGCGGCGAGCTTGGGCGTACAGGTCGTCGAACCAGGCGGTGGCTTCGGGCTGGGCCAGCGTCGATTTAGAGGGATGGCTTGTCGTTTCTGAATTCATGGATGACGTTTGGCCTTTCTTTTGCATGAGCTGTATCTTTTGCTTGGACGACTGCATATAGACTAATGGGTAGAAGCTGCTATAATAAGTCGGTGCAACCACGCTTGCTTCGCCGCTTTCGTTTGTTCTGTTCGACAGCAGCTTACCCAACCAAAGGATATTATACCGTGAGCCTCAAAGGCTTTTTGATTTTGCTCAAGGACGCACTCATCCAATTCTTCCAGGATCGTTGCCCACGCCTGGCCGCGGCATTGGCGTTTTACACGCTCTTTTCGCTGGTTCCCATCCTGGTGATTGTGATTGGCGTGGCCGGTCTCTTTTTTGGAGCGGAGCGTGTGCGGAGCGATATTATTGCTCAGTTCTCCGATTTGATCGGGGCAAGTAACACTGAGTTTTTTGAGGGGATTTTTGCGCAGATTGACGAGGCGACGGGAAGCTCGGCCAATGGGGAAGAGGAAGATGACGTGGCAGCCGTGGTTGAAGAGCTTGTTAGCAGCAGCAACTTTCGCGGCGGCAGCGCTAGAATTGCGGCCTTAATTGGCCTGGGCTTTGCGCTCTTTGCGGCGACCGCCGTCTTCCATCAGATGCAGGATTCGCTCAACCACGTCTGGGGCATACGCCCCAAGCCAGATGACAACACCGTGCTGCGCTTTATCCTGATCCGCATTCTTTCGTTCGGCATGATTTTGGTCGTTAGCTTTTTGCTGTTGGTGGCGCTAGTTCTCAATTTACTGCTAGACCTCGTGCTGGAGCCGCTAATCGGCTATACGAATAACTTGCTCGGCCTGCTGCTCAGCACCTTCTTGCCAGACTTACCAAGTGAGCTTGGCGCGGCTACGGCCTTTATTGTGAGCGCAGCAAACATTTTGCTATCGCTGGCGATCATTACCGTCCTCTTTGCGCTGATTTTCAAATATCTGCCGGATGCCAAAATCAAATGGCGCGATGTGTGGGTCGGCTCCTTTGTCACGGCGGTGCTTTTCACGATTGGCGAAGAGCTGATTGGGACGTTTCTAGGCAACAGCAGCTTTGGCCAAGTCTACGCCGGCGCTGCCGCCCTGGCGATTATTTTGCTGTGGGTTTACTTCTCCGCACAGATTTTGTACTACGGGGCCGAAGTCACCTGGGTGTATGCCAACCGCTACGGCTCACACATTCGCCCGGCCCGCTACGCCATGGCCGTCCCCAAAACCATGAACGTGCTCTCGACGGATGGTGCTTCGGTAGAAGAGCAAGGTATTTAGTAGACAGTTAGTAGACAGAAGGAATGAAATTGTGGCTTATCTTCAGGATCAGGGCGGGCGGCGCGTTTTTTACTACACGTGCATCATCATCGCCACGCTCTTCGGTGCGTATCTGCTCTACCGGCTCAACACGATTGTGGTGGTGCTCTTTGCCGCGATTTTGTTTGCCTCCACCATTCGCCCCCTGGTGGAATGGCTCGCGCGTTTTCACGTGCCGCGGGTGGTGGCGATTCTGCTTGTCTACGCTGCCGTGTTGGGCAGCCTCTTTGGCCTGCTCTCGCTGGCCATCCCGCCGCTGATCGAGCTGACGACCGAGTATGCGGGCTACTTGAGCAACGGTCGCGTTGTCAGCGGCATCAACAGCTTTCTGCGCGATGCCGAGGAGACGCTGGTCGATTTTGGGCTAACCGAAACCCCCGTTAACGTCGAGGTTCCCCAAGCGATTGGCGAAAACATCGAATCGAGCCTCGAAGAAGTGGCGGAGGGGGACGGCTCCATGGTGGAGCAGGCGCTGCCCGTGGCGCAGGATACGCTCTTTGTGCTGAGCCAAGTGCTGCTGGCGCTGGTCATGGGCTTTTACTGGCTGACTTCGCGCGAGCGAATTCTAGGGCTGCTGCTGGCGATTACGCCCGCCACGCGGCGACACACCGTGGGCAACATCTGGAACGACGTTGAATTCACGCTCGGCTCCTACGTGCGCGCGCAGACGCTGCTCTCGCTGGTGATCGGCGTCGTGGCCTATATCGGACTCGTAATTTTCGATGTCCGCTACCCGCTGGCGCTGGCAACCGTCTCGGCGCTCTTTGAGTTTATCCCCGTGGTGGGGCCGATTCTGGGCGCGCTGCCCGCCCTCCTGGTTGCCTTCTCGCAGGACCCGGCCACCGGGCTCTTCATCACGGGCTGGTATTTGGTGATGCAGCAGGTGGAGGGCAACATTCTCGTGCCCAAGCTGATGGAGCACAGCGTGGGCATCAACCCGCTGCTGGTGCTGGTGGCGTTGGTGGCGGGCTCCACGCTGGGCGGCGTCTTGGGCGCCCTGCTGGCCCTGCCCGTTTTTGGGGCCTTGCAGGTTGTGATGCGCCACGTCTGGCTCGATCCGGCGGTACAGACTGAACCAGAGAAGATCGACGGCGGCGTGGTGCTCGATGGCGAGCTGCCCAGCGAGGAGGCCGAACTGCCGATCATCCAGTCGACATAAGCCCCCTACAGCGCCAGCGCCATCTGCGCCACCGGCTCTACGCCGCGCACCCGATTTGCCCCATCGCGCTCGATGCGCAGCACGGCCACCTGCTCCACCCAGCCCTCGATCGGCTGCGTCATTACCTCCAGGCAACGCTGCACGGCCCGCCCCACCGCTTCCCGCGGCAGATCGATGGCGAGCGTGCAGTGGGGCAACCATTGGCCCGGATGGTAGTAGGCGTTGGTGAGATCGCGCAGATCGCGGAAGGTGTGGTGGTAGGCCGTGTGCATCGTCAGCAGATCGGCGGTAACGGGCGGCGCGAGAAAGAGCACGCCCTCCTCCGTGGGAAAGGTCGCAATCGACGACAGGCTCACCTCGACCAGCGGCTGCGAAACGGCAAAGACCTGTAGCCGCGGCAGCAAATCGGCCAGCTCTAGCTGTGCCGAATGCACGGCCAGCGAGAGGTGAGGTCGGCTTTCATCGCCCAGCGCAGCCAGGCTCGGCAACCCCGCTTCATCCAGCGCCCGCCACACGCGGCGCACGGCCCCCTCCATCTCTTCATTAAAATACAGCTCCACTGCGTACGACATGCTCTACCTCGTGCAGAATTAGATGTATCGATTGATAGCAGGTCAAGCTTTCTGGTAAAGTTTTCACCAGTCAACCCCACTTTTCCCCACAAATTGAATAGTTATCCCCATTTCCGACTAGGGGTTGGGGTTGAGGCAGCGGCAACCCCTAGGAATAGGTTCCGTCGATATGTTGCTGAGCGGGCTTGAAGGTTAAGTCAAGCGCGCCCCCATCCCCGGCCCCTTCCCCATGCGTGGGGGAAGGGCGCATGACCCTCCCCTTTCCACCGGTCTCTAGGCTCGTCAAAGGGGGAGAGGGGGCTTCACCCATCTCGTTACCCACGAACCAACAGCGAGGGGGAGAGGTCGAATGCCCCGCCGACGCGGGTTCGCCCCCAAGCTGACATGCGCCCCATCTACTTTTGGATCTTCGCGTAAAAGTATACCTGAGACGGTTCTTTGGTGGTGCGTGGTGCGTGTACTGGTACACGCACCACACACCACGCGCTACGAACAAACCTGTTGGTATACTTTTTGATGAAGACCCCTATTTTTGGATTGCGCGCGTCTAGTGGCTGTGGTACATTGGCGGGACGTACTTCAATTGTTCCCAGGAGTTTTCTATGAATCGTTTGTCCGGGCGCGCGCCGCTGTGCACGCTGCTTTTCCTATCGGTGTGGATGCTGATGGCTGTCGGCTGTAGCGCGCTGCCCTTCTCCATCGAGCTGGTGGATGCCAACGACCGTTTGCCCGCGGCCCGGCTTGATCTGGGTATCGAGGGCGAAATCAACCGGCTCGTGATCATTGCCGAGGATGGCAACCTGTACACAATGGACCCCAACGGCGGCAATCGCACGCGCCTTACCACCGACGAGGCCGGCTTTGATTATCTCCAGCCTACGTGGTCGCCGGACGGTAGCCTGCTGGCGTGGGCAGAGACGGGGCGGGCCGACGGCAGCGCGCGCAATTTCTTTGTAACGGGCAGCGCTGCGGGCGAGGAGCAAACGCGGCTCGAAGTACCTTTTGCGCCCTTTTACATATACTGGGAGCCAAGCGGCAACCGCATCGCCTACCTGAGCAACTGGTTGAGCAACAGTCGCCCTTCGATGGCGCTGCGGCTGGTGGAGCTGGGCGAGGGGGAAAACTCGGCGCAGACGCTGGCCGAAGGCAACCCCTTCTACTTCTCGTGGTCGCCGGATGGGGATTCGATGTTGGCGCACATCGAGAACGAGCGTCTCGTGCTCCAATCGACGAGCGGTGATCAGCAGCCGCTGCTGGATTCCTCGGTGGGCTTTCCCGCACCGCAGTGGTCGGCCAGCGGCGAAGCGTTCTTTTTCGCCGTGGAAGCGGACGAAGCGCGCCTGCTTGTTTCCAGCAGCCCGGATGGCTCCAGCGTGGAGAACATCACGCGCTTTGATGGGCGCATCACCTTTTTGCTCAACAGCACGGATAGTCGGCTTGCCTACGTCGTCACCGAGCCGACCGTGAATGCGCCAACGTTTGGGCCGCTCTACGTCATCGATCTGGCCCTGCAGGGCACGCAGCAGATCAGCGACGAGCCGGCGCTCGCCTTTTTCTGGAGCCCCGACGGCGAAAAGCTGGCCTTTCTCACGGCGGAGCGCGGCGCGCAGGGGCTGGCCTTTCGCTGGAGCGTGTGGGACGGCACGCAAACGCTGCACTACCCACTCGGCCGCCCCAGCAACACCTTTTACAACCAATACCTCACCTTCTTTGACCAGTACGCCCAAAGCATGACGATCTGGTCGCCGGACAGCCGCGCCTTTGTCTTCGCTGGCGAAATCGATGATGTCGGCGGCATCTGGGTGCAGACGCTGGATCGCGACGAGCCCGTGCTCGTGGCGGGCGGGCGCTTTGCCGCGTGGTCGCCGCGCTGAAATCTGGAGATTGGTAATTAGAGATTAGAGATGCGGCACGCTCGCCTAATTTCTAATGAACACTCTCCAATTACTAATTGTGGGTCTTCGCGTGAAAGTGTACTTGAGACAGTTTTTGGCAATTCGTCGTGCGTGGTGCGTGTACTGGTACACGCACCACGCACGACGAACAAACCTGTTGGTACATTTTTTGATGAAGACCCCTAATTGTCTCGCTTGAACTTGACAAACGACACCCATCTCCGTCAAAACGACGACCCCGGCAGCGCGTCCATTTCGTCTGTTTCATCGTCGCTGTTGGCGGGATTATCCGGATCGGGCTCAAAGGCGTAGGTGGAGGCGGGGGTGGGGGCGGGGGAGTAGGAGGCCATGTTCTTGAGCGCGCCTCCGTTTTGGGACCAATCGGCCACGACGGAGCTCACGGCGGAAAGCTGGTTGAGCGTTACCAGCGGGCGCTCGCGCTGGCGGCCAGGAGGCGCGATCAGGCCGTTGATTTCGGCATCCACTTCGTGCACGCTGCTTGGCTCCGGCAGCTCGTCCAGCCGGATTTGGCCAGCCAGCCGCTGCAGCCGATTGTAGAGCCGCGTCAGAATATGGCCCACCTGTTCGTTGCCGATGGACTTGTGCACGGGCGCATCGCTCTGCGCGCGCAGCTTGCGCAGCGCCGCAAAATCCCATTCCGCCGCCAGCACGCCCTCGACGCGGTAGCTGCCCATCTCCACCAGCACGCCGTTGTAGCGCGGCGTCAACTCCTGTGGGGCAAAGATGGCGGAACGGCCCATAAAGGTCTCGCCGCCGTAAACGCTGAGCTTGTTCTCCCCCACCAAAAAGCTGACCGCGCCGTAGAGTTGGTTATCCTGCATCCGCGCCAGCATCCCCGTGCGCAGCTTGTTGTAGGTGGCGACGTGCGTCGCCGCGCTCTGCGCAATCAACATCTCCGCGCCCTGGAAGGCCAGCGCGCGCCCGACTTCGGGGTACATCACATCCTCGCCGATGATCACGCCGAGCTGGCCCACTTCGGTGGCAATCACCGTGTACGATTCGCCCGGCTTCACCAAATCGTCCCGGCGCGAGAGCATCACTTTGGCCTGCGTGCCCAGCAGGTTCCCGCGCGGCCCAAAGACGGCGGAAAGGTTGCGCACCACGCGATCGTGCGGGTCCGGCAGATAGGCGCTGGGGGCCACGATCGTCACGCCAAAATCGCGGGCGAGGCCGCTAAAGAGCTCGGCGTAGCGCGTCCACATCTGGTCGCCCGCCACATCGAGCTGGGCGCCGAGCGCATTGTGCAGGTCGGCGCCCGTCATGCCCAGCACGCCGTGGGCCAGCGAGCCAACCGTGCGCTGCCAGCGCGAAGCCGAGCGCCGCCGCCCCGTATCGACCAGCTTGAGCAGCGAGGCGCTAAAATCGTGAAGCAGCGGCAGCGTCGCCATCGTGCCCGCCAACTCGGGGAAGACGACCAGCCCCGCGCGCTTGTTGGCGGCGGCACTCAAAAAACGGCGCGTTTCCTCGCCGTAGGCTTCCACCGTGGGGAAGAGCCTCATCTGCTGCTGCATACAGGCAATAACCAGCCGTTCCACGCGTTTCCTCAGTTTCCATCACGCCCCGCGCCGCGTGCTGCGCGCGCGGGGAGGCAAGCAAGAAAACAGCAGTGTACCACAGGCAAACCCCGAACCAAAACGGATTTTGTCCGCTGCCAGACTTGACTTTCATTCCCCGCTCCGCTATACTTTCGTCTGTTGATTGTGCCCCCATCGTCTAGAGGCCTAGGACTCAGGCCTTTCAAGCCTGCAACAGGGGTTCGAATCCCCTTGGGGGCGCACCAATATCTGTAATTTGGCTCCACACTGTGGGGCCATTTTTACGTTTACGGTTCGATCTAGCCCATTATCGCGCAAAGTTTTAGGGCCTTCGGCTCCAGTGGGCCCAACCTGCTTCCGATACGATTTACCTTCAATTCCTCTACCATGCCCAACCGCTCCCGCGTTTACCGCACGCACGCCGTCGTGCTGCGTCGCCGTGACTACAGCGACGCCGACCGCATCCTCACGGTCTTTACCCCGCGCCACGGCAAGCTTGAGCTGATTGCCAAGGGGGTGCGCAAGACGAAAAGCCGCAAGGCGGGCCATCTCGAAACCTTTGCCCACGGCTCGCTGCTGGTCGCCAAGGGGCGCACCTGGGACATTATTACGGAAGCCGAAACGGTGGAGAGTTTTCGCCACCTGCGCGACGATCTGGAGGGCATTTCCTATGCCAGCTACTTTGGCGAGCTGGTGGTTCAGTTTACCGAAGCGGACGACGAAAACCTGCCGCTGTGGGAGCTGCTGCTGAGCGTGCTGCGCGAGCTGGACGAGCGCACGCAGAGCGCTTTGGAAGCGCCGCCAGACGGCTCGCCCGATTACGCAGCGCCGGATTTTGCCGTCCAGAATGGTGCTGTGGAGGCCAAGCTGCGGCTGCTGGCGCGCTGGTTCGAGCTACACCTGCTCAGCCTGACGGGCTTTCAGCCGCAGCTCTTTGCCTGCATCGGCTGCGGCCAGCCGCTGGAGCCGGTGGTCAATTTTCTCAGCATCGAGGAGGGCGGCGTGCTCTGCGCCGCCTGTGCCGAAGCGCAGCACGAAGTCGGCACGCGGGCGGAGGCCATCGAGCCGGACGTGCTCAAGGTGCTGCGCTTTCTGCAAAGCCGCGGGTTGTCTGACGCGCGCCGCTTAACCGTGCGCCCCGAAATTCTGCGCCGCATCGAGACGCTGCTCTATCGCTATCTGCTCGTCGTCCTCGAACGCCAGCTTAAATCGATCCACTTCTTGCGCCGCCTCCAGAACGAACAAGCCCCCGCCTGAATACCAAAGACATTTTGATCAACGAAGGGCGCGAAGAGCGCGAAGGTTGATCGAATTCCTCTGCCTGCTTTGCGTTTCTTTGCGTCCTTTGTTGATGCATCCCTTGTCGATTACCTCTCACAACAAGTTATTAGCCTCAGTTGATTTAGAACAGACGTGCGTTTGGATATTGACAACGGACAAATGTTCGGATATACTTGGGAAACTTGGGAAACAAACGTTCTACTTGGGATAAGTTTGGTTTCGCTTATCCGACCAGTTATCCTAAATCGCTGCCTAACCGTCCACTCCCACCTACTTTACTGAGGTTACGATGAAAAAGCCGCTCTCTACCCGCCAGCAGCACATGCTCGCTCACATTATCAGCACGCAGATTCAGCGGGGCTACCCGCCCTCGATTCGCGAAATCGGCGAGGCCGCCCACATTCCCAGCACCTCGGTCGTCAGCTACAATCTCAAGCAGCTCGATGCGCGCGACTTAATTGCGCGCGAGCAAAACGTGAGCCGCGGCCTCACCATCGATTGGCAATCGATTGGCGAGCAGGGCTTGCTGGACGAGCTGGATTTGGATGAGGAGACGGCCAGCATTGCGCGCGCCTATGCAGAGGAAAACGGCGCGGAATCAACACAGCAGCGCCGGAGCGGCGCCGATATGCTGCGCGTGCCCATGCTTGGGTTCATTGCCGCCGGTATTCCCATCGAAATCCCGGAGGGTGGAATCATCGCCACCGAGGCGGATGACTGGCTGGAGCTGACGCAGAGCATGACGGAGGGCGGCAACTACGCCAACCGTAGCCAGCTCTTTGCGCTGCGCGTTCAGGGCGATTCGATGATCGATTCAAGCGTGATGGATGGGGATATCGTGGTGCTGCGCCAGCAGGAGCGGGCGGAAAACGGTGAGATGGTCGCTGCCTGGCTCGAAGATCAGGAGACGACGACGCTTAAGCATTACCATGTGGACGGCAACCGCGTGCGCCTCATGCCAGCCAATCCTTCTTACGAGCCGATTATTTGCGAGGCCCATAACGTGCGCGTTCAGGGCAAAGTGGTCAGCATCATCCGCCACATGGGTTAGCTCGCGACACACGCCAAACCCTCTACTTTTGCCAGATTGACGCTGCCCCTGGCTTCCCGCCCCGCAGCACGGCCAGCACGTTGCGCGCCGTACGCACGCAAATTTCGCGGCATGTTGCATCCGTCAGCGCAGCCGCGTGTGGCGTAAGCAACACAGGGTTACGGCGCGTTCACGACGACGGTTGACGAGCCATGTGGCGATGTTTGCCACAGCCTATAGCCCAGGCGCTCGTAGAAGCGAGGCCGCCCCGTCCACGAAATGTGGATGCGGTCGACGCCGCGGTCGCGCAGAATGTCCGCGCCGCGGGCGCACAGCGCGCTGCCGATGCCGCGGTTGTTTTGGCGTTCAACGACGCCCACACAAGCCAGCGCGCCCAGCCGTTCGCCCAGCTTGATCTGCCACAAAAAGTCCATTGCGCTCGCCGCTGATTGCCAGTCGGATAGAATCAAGCTGCCCACTACGTTCCCATTTTTTGTGCGGGCAACGAGGATGTTCTCGAACTGGCCCAACTCGACCTGCTTCGTAAAAGCAGAGTGCCAGTTGGGAAACGCGCGCCCTTCAAAGTCGAGCAGGGCGGACGCATCCGCAGGCGTTGCCAGACGAATTTCGAGATTGGGCAACGGACGCTGCTCAATCGCCTGCGAGAAGGTCCGCAGCTGAGACACATCGCCCACCAAATCGTCGCTCGTCTCGACTTCGCGCCAGCCGCAGCGCTCAAAGAAGGCGCGTGCGGCAGGCAGATTACCGGGCACGCCCTGCCAAAGCCGACGTCCACTCACGTTCGCAAGCTGAACGCGCTGCAAATTCGCCTCGCACAACCGGCGCAATGCCCAGTCGTGTAAACGCCGCCCAATCCCCTGTCTACGCCAGGCCGGATGCACCATCAGCAAGGCAATGCCGCCGGTCGACGCCGTCCCGTGGTCGTCGCGCCGCTGCTGCGCGGCAACAAACCCGACAATTGCGCCATCTTTTTCCACGACAGCGTGGTCACCGGCCCGGTAGTGCTTGTACTCGCTGATGATCGCGTGAAACGCCTCGGCCCGTAACGGCCACGTCTCCCCAAAACAGGCTTGGTACAACTCGAAGACCGCTCGCCCATCCCGTTCCACCTCATACCCACGCAACGACATCTTCACGCTCGATTCAAAATTTTATTTGAACACGGATGACGCGGATGAACTCGGATTTTCCGAGGAAGGACGGTTTCCCACCTCAAACGTCTGAACAAGAATCCGTGTGCGTAGCCCGTGTTTATCCGTGTCCGACTCTTTCTCCAAGTTCAGGTTGCTCACTGCCTCACTCATGATACAGCGTCGCATTCTCCGCCCGCGTCCCCCGCGACTCATTGCGGCCCGACACATACACGCTGCCGTCCGGCTCGACCAGCTCGTCGTCGAAGAGCGCCGGGTCGATGGGCGTGCCGGGCGCACACGAAATCTCGACCAGGTTATTCGACGGGTCGCGCACAAACATCTGCATCGCGCCGTCGGGCAGCCGCCGCACGCGCCCCCAGGGCGCGGTGTCGATGGCGTCAAGCGCCTTCATACGCTGGAAGGTGCGCATAAAATCGTCCACGCGCACGCAGAGGTGGCCGCGAAACGAAGGCTTATCCGGGAATTCGGTGATGTGCAGCTGCTGCGTCTCGTTGATGCGATAGAACTGGGCCGGGTAGTCGAAATTGTAGGCGGGCAGCTTTTCGAGGCCAAACTCGTTTTCGTAGAAGGCGCAGGTCTCGTCGAGATCGTCGGCGATCAGGGTGACGTGGTTGATGGCGAGGATTTGGGGCATGGGGATTCTCCTGAAATGGTGCGTGATGCGTGGTGCGTGAACTGGAAGACAATCATTTACACGACAAGATCATCAACCGGTACACGCACCACGCACTACGCACCACATTCTTCATTTACGCAAAAATTTGTATGTCGCAACTCACGCATTCCGTTCACCAATCCGCAATCGATTTCCATCGGGATCGGTCAGCGACACTTCGCGGCCCCAGGGCTGCTGTGTGATTTCGACGCCGAATTCGGCGGCAACGGGGTCGACATCGTTCACGTAAAAGTAGACCAGCGTGTTGGGGCGCGCGTCGCCTTGGTGCTCGGAAAGATGCAGGTGAACGTTGCCGCGTCGCAGGAAGAGATAGAGCGGCAGGTCGGGCGCGAAGCGATGCTCGCCCTCGATCTCGAAGCCGAGTCGCGCGTACCACTTGGCGGTTTTGTAACCGTCCGTGACGCGAAAGATGGGAACCAGTTCTTCGGGCATAATGCTCCTGTGGCTCGAATGCAGTATCGTGTGGTAGCGTTGTTAGTCGGCTGTTATTTGTAAAGCTGCATCCAGCATGGCTTGCGCTATCTTCTTTGTCTTCCAATTGAGCGTTGCCAATAGCGCGGACGACGGAATTAACAGACGGCGGGTTGTTTCAAAGTGAGGGATAAAGGGATCAAGCTGTACACGTGCCCAAAAGCGCGTTTGATAGTAACGGTGTAGTCCCGCTGGGCTATGAGGGTCATCTACTTGCTGCGCGCCTAAATAGGCTGTTTGCAGAACCACCGCACACGCTTCTTCTCTTACCTCACGTACCAAAGTTTGCTCAATTGTTTCATCGCCTTCCGGCTTGCCGCCCGGTAGATGCCACTGATCGTCTGCTCCGGCCACCAACACAATTTGGTTGTACTCGGTAAAACACAAACCGCTCGCTTGCCTGATTAAGTATCGGGGCGGCATGACTGCTGAGGGACGCCACGTAACCTGTAGATTGCGCCCGGCCCACGTTGATGCTTCGCTGATTTCGGTTTGCATGGGAAGTGTCACGCACAGTGTAATGAGGCGTAGTTGGACAGCGCGCTGTCCAACTACGCCACGCGATACGCCTCCACAAACGCCTCCACCGGCGTCACCCCCAACCCCGCCCGCTCCGGCGCAACAATCTCCCCCGCCTCCGCTCGAATTTCTTCCTGCACCAAATCGTGCAGCATGGGGTTGCCGCCGAGCGAAAACTCGATCACGGTGGCGGCGGGGCTGGCAAAGGCGAGGCTGACGCCCGCCATAAACGAAAAGGCCGAGCCCCAGCAGTGCGGCGCCAGCTCGACCTGGTGCGCGGCGGCCAGCGCCGCAATCCGTCGCCCCTCGGAGAGGCCGCCGCAGATGGCGAGGTCGGGCTGGAGCACGTCGGCGGCGCGGTGCTGGAGCAGGTCGCGAAAGTCGAAGCGGGTGAATTCGCTTTCGCCCGCGGCGATGGGGATGCTGGTCGAAGCGCGCACCTCCGCCGTGCCCGCGTAATTATCGCTGTTGCAAGGCTCCTCGAACCAGCGCAGGTTGCAATCCTCCAGCGCGCGACAAAACTGCTTGGCCTCGGGCACGCTGTACGTCCCGTGCGCGTCGACCATGAGGTCGACATCCGGCCCCAGCGCTTCGCGGGCGGCGCGCACGCGGGCCACGCTCGTCGCCACCTCGCCGTCCATGACGCCGACGCGCATTTTGACGGCGTGGAAGCCGTGGGCCGCATAGCCCACGAGCTGCGCGCCAATGCCGTCGACGTTGGCCCAGCCGCCGCTGGCGTAGGCGGGCATCCGGTCGCGCAGGGGGCCGCCCAGCAGCTGCATGACCGGCACATCCAGCGACTTGCCGAGCAGGTCCCACAGCGCCATGTCCACGCCGCTGATCGCCGCCACGGTGAGGCCCCGTCGCCCCAGCACGGGAAAGCCGCGCCCGCGGGCCAGCGCGTAGTGGTCGCGCGGGCCGTTGTACATCCTCTCCCACAGCCGACCGATTTGGCGCGCGTCCTGCCCAAGTAGCAAGGGTCGCAATTCGTGCTGCACGCAGGCCACCAGCGAGGCGCAAACGCCCGCACTCCCCACCGAGGCCTTGGCCTCGCCGTAGCCGGTCAGCCCCTCCTCGGTGGTGATGGTGACGAGCGTCATGTCAAAGCTCGTCATCCGGCCAAAATCGGAGACGTGCTGCTTCTCCACGGGGATGGGGCAGGAGAGCCACTGGGCAGAAACGTCGCGGATAATCATGGTGATCTCTGGTACAGAATATGAATAGAACGCGGATTGGGCGGATTGAGCTGATTTATGCGGATTTTTCTTATCCGCTTTTATCCGCCTAATCCACCCAATCCGCGTTCTATCAGATGAGCGGCTTCAGCGTTTTCGCCGTTTCCTCGACGAGCCAGCTGTAAAATTCATCGCTCAGCACGCCGCTGCCGTGGTCTTCGATAAACTTGAGCTGCTCTTCGGTGAGCTCGGCCTCCGCGCCTGCCGCCGCATTTTTGTACGGGTTGGCGGGCGTACGATCCAGCGGCGCAACAAACTCCACCGTCAGCGCGCCGTCGTAGCCCACGTCCTGGAGCGTCCCCACAATCTTTGCCCAGTCGAGCGCGCCCATGCCGCAGGCCATGCGGTTGTTGTCCGCCACGTGAAAGTCGACCAGCCGCCCGGCGCTGGCCGTATCGCGGATGGCCTCGTACATGTCGGCCTCTTCGATGTTGAGGTGGAAGGCATCGAGGCAGACGCCGCAGTTCGGGCCAACTTCTTCGGCTAGCATCACGCCTTGGTCGGCGCGATTGAGAAAGTTCGTTTCAAAGCGATTGAGCGGCTCCAGCGCCATCAGCACGCCCGCGCTTTCGGCGTGGGGGTAAATCTCGCGCAGCCCCTCGACGGCCCACTGCCACTCCTGCTCCGGCGTATCCATCGCCGCGACTTTGCCCACCGTCGAGGGCACAACGGTAATTTCGTGGCCGTCCAGCTCCTGCACCATCGTGATGCAATCCTTGACGTACTGCACGCTGCTGGCGCGCACCGCCTCGTCGGCGTCGATCAGATCGCGCCCCTCGAACATCAGCGTCACCGAACCCCAGCAGCGCAGGCCGTGCTCGTCCAGCAGCCGCTTGACCTCTTTGGTGTCGTACTTCTCCGGCTCGCCGCTGATTTCGATGCTCTCGTAACCGTACCGGGCCAGGCGGCGAATCGTCGTCTCGATGGGCTCGGCGCGCATCCAGTTGTGCATGGACAGGTGCATGGGGAGTCTCCTTGGGTGTGGATAGATTGAGCAGTAAAGTTAAACAGGACAACCGGCTTCATGAAGACACAGGAAATAATCTGGTCATAGAGGAGTAGGCACGCCCCGTGCCGGATCAACCCTCAAACTCCGCTTGTTTCGGGGCACGTGCCGTGCGCACGAGGGCGTGCGCGCTCCTCGGCGCTATTCCCCAACTATTTTCTGCAGCTCCATCAAGCCGGTTTAAACCAATAAGCTGTCTGGCTTCAGCCGCCAGCAAGAATCGGTGACAATCGAGCGGTGACGAGCGAAAAACAGTGCCGTTTACGAATTTGGTCAAGCCATAAATATTGATACCACCAAGCTTTTACCTCAACCGGCTTCAAGCCGGTTTCCCTTTAGCAAGCTGGCAGGCTTCAGCCGCTAGCGCACGCAGCACCTCCTCCATCACAATCAGCTTCTCGACATCTCGATAAACTATTACGCGCGATGAGATTCCGCGCAGCGTTGTCGAAATGTCCGCACCTATCTCGGCAACCGTTACAATCGGAATACCCCGCGCATAGGCGTAGCCCGCTTCGATCCCCAGGCCGACGCCCTTCTCGGTTAAGTCGATCAGCAGCGCATCGGCCCGGTCGACGGCGTCGAATGACCGGCGCATCAGGTCGCCCGGCGCAAGCTTAACCGCCCCCCACTGCTCGACATCGCGCGCGACGCAGACGGTTTCGATGCCCTGCTGCGCCAGTACGCGCGAGATTGCCTCGATTTTGGATCGGTTGCGCTGATCGGCGTGATATTTGATGGCGAGGTAGACAAGCATCGGTTGATTGTAGGTCGCTGGGAATGCACCGTTCTCGCGTCGGCCCGCTCGCACGTGGGCGTGCTCACTCCGCGAGGCGGCTCTTCATCCTCATCCGCGTGCGTAGCCCGTGTGCATTCGTGTCCCATTCCCATTTCCGGTGCAACCATTCAGCGCAAATTCACCCACGGCTCCTCGTCGCCGACTTCCTCGACGCCGTAGCCGCTTTCGCCTACGCATGGGCTGAGGATGGCGATTAGCCGCGCGCCCTCGCTCGATTTATTGAACGTGGCGTGGACGATGCCGCTCTCGATAAAGAGCGAGTCGCCCGCGCGCAGCGTGCGCGATTCCTGCTCCAGCCATTGCTCGATCTCACCGCTCATCACGTAGATGACCTCTTCCTAATTGGGGTGGCGGTGAAAATTGTGGCCGCCGCCCGCCGCAAACTCCACCTCCAGCACGGTCAACTGCGTAGCCCCGGTATTCGGCGGGTGGCAGAGCCAGCCCAGCGTGCCCCAGTCGAGCTTATCGTGCTTGACATCCGATGCTGACACAAATTTACCGTTCATTGATGGTTCCCTTCTTATGGAAATTTTGGTGCGTGGTACGTGGTGTCTTGTCAGGGTCGAAGTGATAAAAATTGTAGGTGCGGTTTGCAACCGCACGGTCGTGACCTACCTCTTCGCATGGGTCTAGCGAAGGGGTGGTTTATGCTTGCGCAGCTAGAAGCAGCGCCTACGAGCCCCATCAAATTACGCTTGATGCGCCATTGGTGCGTGGTGCGTGAACTGTTACCTGTTCCAACTGTTATTCGATAAGAAGCCAGGCATCAATACTGGTTCACGCTCTACGCGCCACGCACCACAAAGACGCTTTAACCAACCCGCAACCCCTTAAACTTCCTTGCCTGCCCCTCGATCGCTGGCTCCGTCGGCAGGCGCTCGATGCTCGATGCGCCAAAGAAGCCGCTGATGCCCTCCGTGTGATCCAGGATATACTGGGCGTCCTCCGGTTCGGCAATCGGCCCGCCGTGGCAGAGCACGATGATGTCGGGGTTGACCTCGATAGCGGCGTCGCGCATGGCCTGCACACGCCGCGCCGACTCGTCCAGCGTCAGCGCCGTCTCCGCGCCGATGGAGCCTTTGGTCGTCAGCCCCATGTGCGGCACGAGCACGTCCGCGCCCGCCTCGGCCATCTGGCGCGCCTCGTCCGGCGTGAAGACGTAGGGGCAGGTCAGCAAATCCAGCTCGTGCGCCTGCCGAATCATCTCGACTTCGAGCACGTAGCCCATGCCCGTCTCCTCCAAATTCTCGCGGAGGGTTCCATCGATCAGGCCAACCGTGGGAAAATTCTGCACGCCGTCAAAGCCCATCTCTTTCAACTGGCGCAGAAAGACCGGCATCAGCCGAAAGGGATCCGTGCCGCAGACGCCCGCCAGCACGGGCGTGTTCTGCACCACCGGCAACACCTCGCTCGCCATCTCGACGACGATGGCGTTGGCGTCGCCGTAGGGCATCATCCCCGCCAGGCTGCCGCGCCCCGCCATGCGGTAGCGCCCGGAGTTGTAGATGATGATCAAGTCGACGCCGCCGCGCTCGGCAAATTTGGCCGAGATGCCGGTCCCGGCTCCTGCACCGATGATGGGGGAATGATTTTTTATGTTTTGTTGCAGACGCTGTAAAGCGTCGGCTCGTGGGATGAGGGGCATCTGTCCTCCGGAGAAGGAAAGATTGAAGATTAAAGATTAGATACCTAATCTTTAATCTTCAATCTTTAGTTTCCATCGTTTATAAACTTCAGCAGCTTCTCTGTCACCGCCTCCGCAAACGCATCATCATTGATGTTGGCGTCGATTTCGTAAACGGGGATGTCGTCGCGCGCGTGCCGCTTGATGGCGTCGAAGAGAGCCTGGTCGGCGTCGGGATTCCAGAATTCGCCGCCGGGGGAATCGAGAATGGAGACGCCCTTCAGCGGCAGGAAGAAGGCAACGGGGGCCGTCGACGCGTTGGCCTTCTCCGCCAGAATGCGCCCCAGCTCGGCGTTCTCCTCCGGCGTGGTGCGCATCAGCGTAACGCTGGGATTCCAGACGTAGAACTGGCGCTCGTCGTACTTAGAGGGCACGGTTTCGCGCCCGCCAAAGTTGACCATGTCCAGGCAGCCCGGCGCGATCACCTGCGGCGTGCCCGACTTGGCCGCTGCGTCCAGCCGTGAGCTGCCCGCCGAGAAGACGCCGCCCGCCAGCTCGTCCGCCCATTCAGTGGTCGTCAAATCGAGCACGCCGCTGATGAAGTTCTCGTCGATCAGGCTCTCCATCACCCTGCCGCCCGTCCCCGTGGCGTGGAAGACGAGCACCTCGTAGCCCTGCGCCTCGAGCTGCTTCTGGCATTTGCCAACCAGCTCCGTCGTGTTGCCAAACATCGAGGCCGCAATCAGCGGCTTCTCCTCCACATCGAGATCAGCATCTAGCACCTCCGTTTCGACCATGCCGACAATCGCCCCCGCCGCGTTGCTGTAAATCAGCGCGCTGATCGAATTCACGCCCGCCACATCGACCACCGACGGCATCATCGTGATGTCTGCCGTGCCGACGTAGGGCGTCGTGTCGCCCGCCGCGACGGTGCTCACCATCAGCTTGGGCACGCCCACGGGCAGCGCGCGCATCGCCGCCGTACCGACTGTTGTTCCCGCCGAGCCGCCGAGGCCGAGGATGCCGTCGAAGCGACCGTGGTCATACAGATGTTTGGCCACCGCCGCCGCCCCACGCGCCATTACCTCGATGGCCTGGCCGCGGTCGCCCGCCTCACGCAGCGCGTCGAGCGACGTGCCGCCTTCGTCCGCCACGGTTGTAGCGTCTACATCGGGGTCGACGGTCGGCTCGCCCACGACGCCCGTGTTGATGAGCAGCGTCTCGTGGCCGCGCGCCTCGATTTGCTGCCGAACGAAGGCGAAGTCGCCGCCCTTGGTGTCGAGCGCGCCGATCAGGGCGATAGTTGCCATGGTTTCTCCTTGAAACTCAAAAATAAACGCGGAGGCACGAAAGGGCAAGCTCTATGCTTCTGCAGTTCCATCCTTCACTCGCTGCCCGCTAAGTGCAGTTTGAGGCTGGGTCCATCCAGCCGCAGGTCAAGTTCATTGAGCACGTTGCGCCCCAATACCCATTCTGTTATCAGCGGATCACCCGCAACTTCGACATACAGCAACATCAGATTACCCAGTTGCAAGCTAATTTCATAGATATTGACGGCGCGCTTGTCGTGCCATTGACTGCTAAGCGTTGCGGTTCTGTATACAGGGACACCGAGAGACTCCAAATCCGTCCGAGGCACGATGGAAAAATCTGCCCCGCTATCGACAATGGCCGCATACGGACCTTGCCAGCTATTCGAGTTTGGCGCAGAAATCAAGATATCGATAACGGGTATCGGCGGAAAATAGGAGGTGAGATAAGCGTGTGCCACGTTCGTCAGCGCACGAGGCGCGTGCTGTGTACTTGGATAACTTGGCGAGGCGCTGGCAGGACAGGGGTCACGAAAACGGATTGCCCAGCAAAGCGCTGATCAATGCGTTTGCGTAAGGCAGTTCGATCAACGTCGTGATCGAGAACGTCTCCGTCGCGCATGGCAATGTACTGCCCGGCGTACTTTTCGTACAAAGCAGCATGTTGTGATTCATAAAGTGCCTGTTGACGGTTCACCCACCGTAATTGCTCTGCTTGTTCATCATTCGCGGCAGTCCGGTGGCCGTTTTGCTTCTGCTGGGCAGAGGGGGTGGCAAGATATTGAGTAACCGCTTCCTCAATCAATTCTTGCACAGCGACACCGCGTGCTTGTGCCTCTGTTCGCAATCGCTCTGCTACCCGATCTCGTACCGGTACGTCAACCATGCTTGCCTCCATTGAACCTGCTTGCCTTACCTGGCCCTTATTTTATCACATTCAGCCCGCCGTGTTTATTGAGCAGGTTACTACACGCTATTCACGGCTCAAGCTCACCAAGCACCTCGGCGACTCGCCGGGCGCGCGTCTCGGCCCGCTTGGCTGAATCGACGCGGTAGGCGAGGCCGCGCTGCTTGCCGGGCGTCAGCTGTGCCCAAGCTGCACGGGCTGCATCGTTTTGATCCAGCGCCGCCCGCAGCTCCGCCGGCACGTCGACATGGTCTTGGTCGGCAATTTCAAAGCGCACCTCGACTTCGTCGCCGAGGGACAAGCTCGCCTGCTGCATAAACTTACGCGGAACCATCAAATACCAGCGCCCGTCGCTGCGCTCGCCGCCGGGTTGCCATGCGCCTTCGATGGGTCGGTCGGCGACTTCGCCATTGATACGCAGGCGTGGATACTCGTCCAGCGGCAGCTCCCGCTCCAGCTCGCGCGGCAGGTAGACGACGGTGTAGGCCATCGTGCCGAAATCGTAGTACTCGATGGGCGCTTCAAAGGCATAGGGGAAGAAGATCATAGCGAAAGCGTTTGATGATCTGCAGTAGCTAATCCAACACCGCCGGATTGACCACATCCTGTGGCCGCTCGCCCCGGAAAAGCTGGAGCACGCGCTCGACGGCCATGCGCTCCAGCCGCACGCGACTGTCCGCCGTGATGGCGGCGGTGTGGGGGGTGACGAGGATGCGGGGGTGGCGGCGCAGCGGCGAGTCGGCGGGCGGCGGCTCCGGCTCGAAGACGTCCAGCCCCGCACCGGCCAGCTTGCCGCTGTCCACAGCGTCGAGCAGCGCGGCGGGGTCGACGAGGGGGCCGCGCGCGAGGTTAAGCAGGTGGGCGCCGTCCTTCATGTGGGCGATGCGCTCGGCGTTCATCAGGTGATAGGTCTCCGGCGTCGACGGCACGTGGACGCTGACGAAATCGGACTGGGCGAGCAGACTATCCAGTTCACAGAGCGCGACGCCCAGTTCGCGCGCCTGCTCGTCCGAAACAAACGGGTCGTGGGCGATGACGCGCATCCCCAGCCCGGCGCTGCACATCTGCGCCACCTTGCGCCCAATGCGGCCCAGCCCAATCAGCCCCAGCGTCTTCCCCGCGACTTCGGTGCTCGTGAGGTCGCTGCGCGGCCCCCAGTTACCCTGCGCCAGGTTCGCATCCGCCTCCTTCAGCCGCTTCGCCACCGCCAGCAGCAGCGTGACCGTGTGCTCCGCCGTGGACTGCGTCGGCCCGTCCGGTGCGTTGGTGACAACGACGTTGCGCTGGGTCGCCGCATCGAGATCGACGTTGTCGTAGCCGATGCCGGTGCGGGCGATGATGCGCAGGTTGGGCAGGCGATCCAGAAAGTCGCCGTCGTACTGGATGCGCGACGAGGCGAGAATGGCCTGCGCGGGCAAGGCCGATTCGACCGGGTCGTCGTCCGGCGACGCCCAGTGGGAGACGGTCACGTGGTCGGGCAGCAGCGCCGCGAGGTCGGAAAAGGGGCGCACTTCGACCCAGAGGTGGGTGAGATTGGATAGGGACATGGGGAGGCTTTTTCTAGCATACACTTTGTAAATGAGCGGTTAGAATTTCATCGAGCACTTGCTGAAGGGTAGCTGCAGGCGTGAGGATAATGTCGCTACCGACATGTTTGTGCTCACGTTGTGAAAGGGCTGGTTTATGGTTGGCGTTATCGTAGCGAAAGATGAGCGCTTTTCGTGAATCTTGATAATGATAGCCATACTTGACCTTTGACGGCGATTTGAGAATGTCAATCATCTTCCGAAAATGTAATTCGGACTCATCGCTAAATCTCAGAATACCGGTAAGGAACGCTCGCTGATTCGAACGTTGGTCCACAAGAAAGTTGAGCAGCGACGCTTTCTCATACTCAACAACGTCGCGGATTAAGTCAGCGACGCGTTGTGTGTGGTCAAGGGAGCTGATAATGAGTCGCCTCCAGCATCTGCAACTCTTTCTCTAGCCCTTCGAGCATGTCTGCCTCGCCTGCCCACTCAATCCACTCCATGTCGCCACCTTCTAAATCTTCAGCAGCCATCTGATCAAGAAAGTACGCGGTCGTTACGTTGTACTGTTGTTCAAACCTTTGCAACTGCCGCTTCGTGTGACGAATGCTGGCACGCAGCCTATACTTATATGCCTCGACTGCGTGCAAGATGCTGTTTGCAATGCTCTGCTCGGGTAAATCAATCGTCATTTGAACGCTCATGTTAGCTCTCCTGATTTCACAAATCTCAATGCCCAAATTCTAGTCGATTCACCGAGCGCTGTCCACTAATGAAATTACTTCAGCCCCGTCGTCGCAATGCCCGTCGTGATAAAGCGCTGCAGGAAGGCAAAGACCACGGTGATCGGCAGCAGCGTCAGCACGGTCATCGCGAGGACGTAGTGCCACTGGACGTTGAGCTCGCCCTGGAAGGCGTTGAGCCCGACCTGGAGCGTGAACAATTCGCTGCGGCTGAGCACGATCAGCGGCCAGAGGAAGTCGTTCCAGCGCCACATCACCGAGAAAATTGTCAGCACGGCCAGCGCGGGCGCGGCCAGCGGCAGCACGATCTGCCAGTAGATGCGCCACTCCGTTGCGCCGTCGATGCGCGCCGAGTCCATCAGTTCGTCCGGGATCGTCAGCATGTACTGGCGCAGCAGGAAGACGCCTGTCGGCGTGGCCGCGCCGGGGATGATGACGCCCCACAGCGTGTTGTTCCAGCCAATCCGCGTGATCACGAGGAAGACGGGCACGAGAATGACCGAGACGGGAATCATCAGCGTGGAGATGATCACGACGAAAATTACGTCGCGCCCGCGGAAGTGGTATTTGCTCAGCGCAAAGGCCGCCATGCTGTTGATGACCAGCGTGATGATCGTCGCCACAACCGTGACGATGACGCTGTTGCGCAGGTAGGTCAAGAAGTTGAAGCGGCCCAGCGGATCCAAATAATTCTCCCACGCCAGCCGCACGCGACGCACCGCCTCGCGCTGCTCAATCGGCACGGGGATAATCTCGCCCGGCACAGCGGGATCGACCATCTGCGCCTCCAGCCCGATGCGGCGCACCTGCGCCAGCTCGCGCGTCGAGCCGTCGTCGAAGGTGACGTTGAAGACGGGCAGCGGATCCTCGTAGCCCTCAACGTCGATTTCAACTTGGCTCAGCGGCAGCAGCTGCGGCGGGAATTCGAGCAGCGCGGACTGCGTCTTAAACGAGGAGAGCACGAGCCAGAGCACCGGCCCAAACATCAGCACCGTGCCCACGGTTAAGTAGAGATAACTGAGCCAGTCGCTCATATCCGGCGCGCGGCGACCGCGCGTTTGGGTGATGGCGGTGAGTATCGTTGAAAACATTGGCAGGAAATCCTTTGAGGAGCGGGGAAGCGGGGGGGCAGGGGGACAAGGGGGTGAAGAAGCAGGAGCGAAAATGCTGCAATCTCTCCCCTGCTCCCCTGCTCCCCTGCTCCCTTGCTCCCTTGCTCAAGTCACGTCCGCCCGGCGACCGATGCGCAATTGGATCATCGTAAAAATAAAGAGCGCAATCGCCAGCAGCAGCGAGGCGGCGGCGGCGAGGCCAAAGCGCTGAATTTGGTTGGAGAAGCCGGTGTTGTAAATGTACTGCACGATGTACTGCGTGGCCGTGCCGGGCCCGCCGTTGGTCAGCACGAAGACCTCGTCGAAGACCTGAACGGCGCGGATCAGCGAGAGCACGAGCACGACAAACATGGTCGGCATCAGCAGCGGCAGGGTAATGAAGCGAAAGGATTGCCAGTCGCTCGTGCCGTCGATCGAGCCAGCTTCGTAGAGCTGCGCAGGGATCGCCTGCAGGCCGGCCAGCAAAATCAGCGTGTAAAAGCCCATCTGCGCCCAAATGCTGACGATGATGACCCACGCCGTGGCCCAATTGGAATCGAGCAGAAAGGGAATCGTCGTGCCGCCCAGCCCCACGACCAGCGCGTTGAGCAGCCCTTCGCGCTGCAAAATCCACTTCCAAATCAGCGCAACGACCACGGGCGAGAGCAGCACGGGGTAGAAAAAGACGGAGCGAAAAAAGGCGCGCCCGATAATGCGTCGGTTGAGCACGAGCGCCGTGATCAGCGAAAAGAGAATAATGCCGCCCACCTGAAAGACCACAAAGACGAGCGTATTGTAGATGGCGCGCCAAAACAGATCCTCACCGCAGCTGTTGGGGTCGAGGTAGTTGCCGCAGTCGAGCAGCAGTTCCAAATTTTGCGTGCCGACAAAGGGTCGCTCCTGGGGAAAGAGCGCCGTGCCGCCCGTAAAGGCATAGTAAAAATTGAGCAGCATCGGGAAGAGCACAAAGAGGCCGAAAATCAGCAGATTGGGCAGCACAAAAATGTAGCCCATGCGCTGCACGCCGATCCGCTTTTGAATAAAGTCCATCAGCGGCTCGAAGACGCTCATCACCAGGCCAAAGCCGCCAAAGACGGCGCGACCGGGCAGCGCGCTCAGCGAATTTGAAGCGGAGCGTGGTGGAGCGCTGGTTGGGGTCGCAGGGGGGGTGATGGTGGAGTCGTTCATAGTGGGAGGAAGGTAACCGTACGGGCACGCCATGGCGTGCCCGTACGGTTACCTCAATTTTTCTGAAAAGCGGTTGCGCTGCTGGAATTTACCCGCCCTGCTCCGCGGCAATCAGCGCTTCGACATCCTCCTGGATGCGCGCGATGGCCTCGTCCAGCGTCAGCTCGCCCGTGATGGCCTGCGTCAGCCGGTCACGCGTGGCGTCGAAGATGACGCGGTTGTAGGGGTAGGCTTGCAGATCGTAAGCCGTCTGCGACAGCTCGGCGACCTGGGCGGTAAAGACGCCCAAGGCATTTGAGGTAAGATCGAGCTCGGTATCAAAATTGAGGTCCTGCTCGGCCAAACCAAGATGGCCGGGAATGAAGAGCGTGCGCTCGGAGAATTCGCGCAGCACCTCTTCACTAGCCAGGTAATCCATCAGGCGACCAACTTCTTCCGGGTATTCTGTATCGGCAATGCCGACGAGCGCCGCGCCGCCAGGCATCCCCGTGCAGTCCGTACCCACACCGCAGGGGTTGGGCACAACGACCCAGTCAAATGCGTCGCCGATGGTCTCGCTGAACTGACCGATCTGCCAGGAACCGGACATGTAGAGCACAATCTGCCCGTTGACGAAGAGCTCGTTGGCTGGGGCATAGCCCGACGAGCCAGCCCACACGTCAAGCGGCATTGTGCCGTCGTCGTGCCAGCCGACCAGCAGCTCGCTCATGCGGCGGAAGCCCTCGTCGCCTTCGAGCAGCGGGTTGCCCTCGGCGTCAAAATAAACGGCGCCTTCGCTAATCGCGGGGCCGGCAAAGCGGTGGCCCGTGCGATCCATCGCCATGGCAAAATCCGTGCCCGTGGCCTCGGCGACTTCGCGCGTCGCGGCGGCCCAATCCTCCCACGTCGCGCCCTCGCCGGGCATCTCCACCCCCGCCTGCTCAAAGAGCGTCATGTTGACGTAGGGGCCGGTGACGGTCAGCTGCGTCATCATGCCGTTGATAGCTTCGGTGTCGTCCGCCACGCGCATCCAATCCAGGAAGGGGCCAAAGTTTTCCTCCCAGTAGGCTGGCTCTTCGACGTAGGGGCGCAGGTCGAGGAAATACTCGGCTAGGCCACCCAGGTCGGTAACGCGGGCAATATCGGGACCTTCGCCCGCTTCGAGCTGGATGGGCAGGTTTTCGAGAATCTGCTGGTAGGCCACCACGTCCATCACCACGTCGATGTCGGGATTCTCTTCCTCAAAGCGGTCGAGCAGATCGCGCATGACTACGTCTTCGCTGCCGTCGGTGTAAAAGGTCATGCGCAGCTCAACGGCGTCGCCGCTGCCGGTATCGGCGCTCTGCGCTGCATCGGCTGCGGGCTCGGCGGCCACACAGGCCGACATCGCCATGGACAGCAGCAGAAAGAGTGCCAGCAGCCACTTTCGATTTACCTTCATAGAATTCTCCTTGATGATTTGTGTACCAGGCCGCAAAAGCCGGTACGGGGGAAGCAGATTAGGTTTAACCAAACGATCAACTACAGCCGCAACGACAAAGCATATCAGAGGGGAGATGCTTAGGGAAGTTCGGGGCCGCGGCCCTGCGTCGCTGGGTCGAGCGGGGCACTGGCTCATTTATGCCACACAACGGATGGATATGCAAACGCACCCCGCGGGAAGGCGGCAATTCAAAATAGAAAAAGGGAACCGCCGATGCACGCAGATAAACGCAGCTTTGGGCTGTGTTTTACATAGTCTTGTGTAGTTATTCACGTGAATTTGCGTCTATCTGCGGTTCAATCGGCGAATTTGAAATTGCTAACGGGAAGGGATGTTAACTATCGGCATAAACAAGAAAGCCCGCTGCAAAGTGCGGCAGCGGGCTTTCTGGGTAGCTTTCTTCGTAAAAGCAAACGAGCACCCCCCTGGCAGCGATGGTTGGGTGTCATCGGAAGGGGATGCTCGCGGGAGCAGTGTAGTGCGTCAATGTAGTTGCGAGGTGCAGTATATCACGCTTTGGCCAATTGTCAAGTAGGGAAAATGTCAAATTCCCTACGATAACCCTGCGACATTTGTTGCAATTTACCTAACTTACCGCAAATAAAATTGTTATAACTTAGGGCCAAGATAAGTGTCATTAGCCGACCATAGCCGAAGCCGACCACGACGGAGAAAGATGACGATCACGGCCCAAGCGCGACGGAGAAAGCCGAGACGCTTGGGCCGTGACGGTCACTTTGGTCTACTCCTCGTCCGCGAAGATGGCCCAGCGACCATCCATGCCGTTTTCGGTGACGCCGTAGAAGACGCGCATATCGCCGTTTTCCTTGAGCGCCAGGTCATAGCGCACCTTGCCCGCGCGCTTGTCCTCGCGCACAACACCGATGTTGCCCTGCCACTTGACGTCTTTCTCTTTAACGGGCGCATCCTCGTGCTGACCAATGGCGTAATCCCATAGCTTGCGCGCGCCTTTGCGGCTCACGTTGTGGATCACGCGCCCGTTGCGCAAATCGCGCAGGCTGTGGACGCGATAGCCGTTGCGCTTCTGCGATTCCACCACTTCGACGCCGTCCTGCGGGAGGTAAAAGGCATCGTCTGGACCAACCTTTGTCGAAGGTGTAGTGGGGACGCTCTTTTCGCTGCCTTTGGGCGCTGCGTCCTCGCTGGCCTGCGCCTTGCCGCCGCTGCCGTTGCTGCCGCCGGACGATTGGCTGCGATTGTTGCTGCCGCCTCCACTACTGCCGTCGCTGCCGCTGCCGCTGCTGCGGCTGCGACCGCCCCGTCGGCTGCGGCTGCGACTGCCGCCGGACGAATCGTTCGCATCCTCTTCCTCGATCACCTCGCGCACGAGCGCTACAATCTCGTCGCGCACGGCGAGGTTGGTGTCGTCGTCGTCGCGCAGGTAGAATTTGGAATCGTCCAGCGCATAGGGGCGCGATTTGCCTTTCTCCACTTTTGCGCGCAGTACGGTCGTGCCTTCGCTCTCCAGCATGTCAAACTTGATGTCGAGCGGCGGCTTGATGCGCTCTTCCGCCTCGCTGCGAATCGACTTCTCCACTTCGGGCAAATCCTTCATACCCTTGGCCTTGGTCTGCTTTTGACCCGCACCCAGGAAGACGCTGCCGCCGTTGGTGTTGGCAAAGGCGCAGAGATCGGACAAAATGGCCGTGAGCCGACCGCCGCGCTTGGCCGCCGATTCGTGGAAGCTCTGCGTGGCCGAAGGGCCTTCTTCACGCGCCGCCGCCACGGCATCATACGGCTTATTCTTTTCGCGGGCGGGGCGGGTATCCTCAAAGCGCTCCGAGCGCAGCAGCTCGCGGATGGCCTCGAACGAGGGCTCGGCCAGCCGCAGCTCGGTGGGGCGCTCGCCAATGCCCAGCCGCTTGGCGTTCTTGGCGTCGACTTCGAGCCGGTGCGCGTCGCTGCCCTGGATGCAGTGCATCTTGCGCGGGTATTCGGCCTTGCTGCCGTTGAAAAAGCGCGCCGTCGAGCGCCCGCGCTTATCGTGATCCGTAACTTCGAGTGCGTCCAGATATTCGTTCTGGGTGTAGGCGATCTTCGTCTGCCCGCCAAAGGGGAAGTTGCGCATGGCCACGCCGTGGGTGCTGTTGGCATGCGCCGCAATCGCCAGCCCGCCCGCTTCGTGGATGACTTTGTAGGCCGTCAGCACGTCTGCGCTCGCGCCCGTCTCCGTCGAGCCAACGTCCAGCTTCTCCGGCGGCACGCTCAGGGTCAGCAGCACGTGCTCCAGCTCGCGCACCGCGGTTTCGGGTGGGAAAATGCCCAAAATATGGAAACCAAAGGTGGCGGTAAACTCAAAGCCCGGCAGCACCAGCACCTTGTTGGTCAGCTCGCGCCACTCGGCCAGCTTGGCCTTTTCTTCGTCGGTCAAGCGCTTGGCCCCTTCGAGCCGCATCAGCCACTCGACTTCCTCGCGGATGGCCGCCACGCCCGCCACCGTGTTGTGGTCGGTAATGGCGACAATGTCCAAATCCTTCTCCGCCGCTTGCCGCATCCATTCCAGATACGTCACCTTCGGCTGTTCATAATCGTTGGAGCCGGGCGTGTGCAGGTGTAAATCCACCCGATACCACTGGCGCTTGCCGCCTCCATTTTGGTCGCCCCGTGATGATTCACTGGTTTGGCGACCGCTCGTATTCGGTTTTCGTCTTCTACTCACGACTGTCTGTTCTCCTGATGGAGAGTATTGCTTGTTGCTTATTGCGTATCTGTGGCTCGTTAAAAACAAATAGGGGTCCGAGCCACCAGGCTTTGTTGGCAACGTCCGGCCAGCGTTGAAACGCCGGCCTGGTTTGCGAAATCCGCTAAAGCGGGTTAAACACAGTGCGCTGAAGCGCACTTCGCCACTCAGGCGTCGAATAAATTCGACGCCGCTCACAACTTACCAATCAAGCCAATCAAGCTACGCAATTGTCCAAGCGCTACTCAAAAATTAAACTTGTTCTTTCTTACGTGTCGTCTTCTTCGCCCGCTCGTCCGCGTTGGGCGACGCCCCGTTCACCGGCAGCGCATCATCCGCCGGCTCCAGCGCGGCGGCGAGCACCTCATCCACGGTGTCGACCGGGATAAAGGTCATGCTTTCGCGCACCTTGTCCGGAATGTCGTCCAGGTCGGCCTCGTTGCGCTTGGGGAAAATCACCGTGTCCAGCCCAATCCGCGACGCCGCCAGCACCTTCTCCTTGAGCCCGCCAATCGGCAGCACCTTGCCCCGCAGCGTGATCTCGCCCGTCATGCCCACGTTGGCGCGCACGGGGCGGCCCGTCAGCAGGCTGGCCAGCGCCGTGGCCATGGTGATGCCGGCGCTGGGGCCATCCTTGGGGATCGCGCCGGCGGGGATGTGCATGTGGATGTCGCTCTGGCGAAAGATGTCCGGGTCAATCCCCAGCTCGACCGCGCGGCTGCGCACGTAACTCAAGGCCGCCTGTGCGCTCTCCTTCATCACGTCACCCAGCTGCCCGGTCACGATAAAGCCCTTTTCGCCCGGCGCGCGCGTGCACTCGAAAAACATGGTGTCGCCGCCCGTCATCGTCCAGGCCAGCCCAATCGCCACGCCCGGTGATGACGTGCGCTCCTCGGCTTCCTCGCCGTGGAACTGACGCTTCTTCAGGTACGTCACCACGTTCTCTTCGTCGATGGTGGTGCAATCTGCCGCCGTTCCCGCCGCGACCTGCGCCGCCACCTTGCGGCAAATTTTGCCGATCTGCCGCTCCAGTCCGCGCACGCCCGCCTCGCGCGTGTAGCCCTGCACCAGCTCGCGCAGCGCCGCTTCGGTGAACTCGATCTCGCTCGAGTGCAGCCCGTTCTCCTTGATCTGCCGCGGGATGAGATAGCCCTGCGCAATGTGGATTTTCTCGTCCTCGGTGTAGGAGCTGAGCTGGATGATCTCCATGCGGTCCAGCAGCGGCCCCGGAATCGTATCCAGCACGTTGGCCGTGGTGATGAAGAAGACCTGGCTCAGGTCGAAGGGCACGTCGAGGTAGTGATCGCGGAACTCGCGGTTCTGCTCCGGGTCCAGCACCTCCAGCAGCGCGGACGAGGGATCGCCGCGGAAGTCCCGCCCCAGCTTGTCCACCTCGTCCAGCATAAAGACGGGATTCCTCGTCTCAATGCGCCGCAGCGATTGGATCACCCGGCCCGGCATGGAGCCGATGTAGGTGCGCCGAAAGCCGCGAATGTCCGCTTCGTCGCGCACGCCGCCGAGGGCCAGGCGCACAAACTTGCGCCCCATGGCGCGCGCAATCGAGATGCCGAGGCTCGTTTTGCCCACGCCCGGCGGGCCCACAAAGCAGAGCACCACGCCCTCGCGCTCGCGCCGAATCTCGTCGTGCAGCGATTCCTCCGGCGCTTCGTCCTTGCGCTCGGCCCGCAGCTTGCGCACGGCCAGAAATTCAAGAATGCGATCCTTGATCTCGCCCAGCCCGTAGTGGTCTTCGTCCAGCACCTGGCGCGCGTGCGCAATGTCCAGCTTGTCCTCGGTCGTCTCCTGCCAGGGCAGGCTGACGAGCATGTCCAGGTAGGTTTTGATCACGGAGTATTCGGCGGCCTGGATCGGCATCCGCTTCATGCGGCCCAGCTCGCGGCGGGCTTCCTTTTCCGCCTCCTCGCTCATGCCCGCGGCCCCGATGCGCTCCTCCAGCTCGTCGATCTCGGCGGCCTGCTCGTCTTCCTCGCCCAGCTCTTTCTGGATGGCCTTCATCTGCTCGCGCAGGAAGAAGTCGCGCTGCATCTTCTCCATCTCGCCGTGCGCTTCGGACTGGATTTTGCGCCCCAGCTCCAGGACTTCGTTCTCCTTTTTGAGGAGCACAATCAGCCGCTTGAGCTTGTCGGCGACGCTGTCCATTTCGAGGATGTTCTGCGCCTCGTCCACGTCCAGCCGCATCGAAGACGCCGCGAGGTAGGCCAGCTGGCGCGCGTCCTCGACGTTGATCGCCATCACCGCCAGCTCGTCCGGCATCTGCGGCTCCAGCTCGATCAGCTGGCGGAAGAGCTCCTGCACGGCGCGCACCAGCGCCTCCATCTCCAAATCCTCGGTGCCGTCGCCCTCTTTGCCGTCATCGATCTGCACCACATCTGGAATGAATTCGGGGATCGACTCCACGCGCGCGCGCAGGTAAGGCTCCTCCTGCACGTACTCGATCACGCGCACGCGCTCCATGCCCTGCACGAGCAGGCGAATCGTGCCGTCCGGCGTTTTGAGCACGCGGTGCACCTGCGCCGCCGTGCCCACGCGGTAAACGTCGTCCGCGCCCGGCTCTTCGTCGTCCTCGTTCTTGCTGGTAATCAGCGCGATAATACGATTATCAGGGAGGTTGTCTTCGACAAGCTTGAGGCTGCGGTTCTGCCCAATCGGCAGGGGCAGCCACATCATGGGGTAAACGACAATGCCCCGCAGCGGCAGCACCGGCAGGTCGTCCGCTAGGAGCTCGTTCTCGTCGGCGGCTTCAAATTCGTGGGGATTGGCAAATTCTTCAGATTCAAAGATGACCTCATCCTCGGCGGCATCATCCCACTCGTCCATCTGCCAGTCGTCTTGGCTTAACTCAAAATTCATTCGGTACTCAAAACCCTCTACTACAATAATTTACTAAAAACTTCAAATACTGAATTGTCCTATCTTTCCTTATATTATGCAAATTTTTATCTTGACTTTCCGTAAGCGCTCCCCTTAGCGTGCACTAGATTGGCAGGAAATAGCCATTGTGGGGTGATTTCGCTATACTGGCACAGAAAATCAAAGAGCCGAGCGGATTGGGCGGATGCAGCGGATGAAGACGGATCAGAAATCCGCTTGTATCCACCCAATCCGCTGCATCCGCTCGACATCTAGAACCCTAGAAATCGGATAGTCATGGCAAGCAAACAGGCCACCCTCGGCGGCTTTCTCGATGCGCTGGCGGCCAAACAATCCACGCCCGGCGGCGGCGGTGCGGCAGCGTTGACGGGCAGCCAGGCGGCGGCGCTCGTAAGCATGGTCGCCAATTTTACGCTGGGGCGCAAAAAGTATGCGGACGTGCAGGAAGCCATGGAAGCGACGCTCGCCCAGAGCGAAGCGCTGCGCGCCGAGCTGCTTCACCTTGTCGACCGCGATGCCGAGGCCTTTGGCGCGGTGATGGAGGCCTACGGCTTGCCCAGAACGACGGACGACGAAAAGTCCGCGCGCGCGAACGCGATTCAGCAGGCGATGAAGGGGGCAACCGACGTGCCGCTGACTGTGACCCGAAAGTGCGTCGAGGTGCTGAGGTTGATCGAGACGGTCGCACGGGGCAACAGCAACGTCGTCAGCGATGCGGCGGCGGCGCTCTACCTTGCCCGCGCCGCCATTGATACGGCCATTGTCAACGTCAACATCAATCTGAAAGTTATTCGGGACGACGCTTTTGTGCAGCCAGCGAGTCAACGTCGCGACGCACTGTTCAGCGAGGCCAAAGCAGCATACAAAGTCGCCAAAGCCGCCTGTGAACAAACGCTGGAGATTGACTTATGAGCGCAAAGCTGCTGGACGGACGCGCGCTGGCCAAACAGATGAAGGCCGAGCTAAAAATGACCTTTGCCTCGGCCAAGAACAGCGGCCTTACGCCAACGCTGGCCGCGCTGCGCGTGGGCGACGACGAATCGGCGGCGGGCTACGCGCGCGCCATCGCCAAAAATTGCCGGAGCGCGGGGACTAATTTTCACGCCGTTGAGCTGCCTGCCGAGGCGACGCACGACCAGGCCGAGCAGGCCCTGCACGCGCTCAACGCCGACGACAGCGTCCACGGCATCATGATTCTGGAGCCGCTACCGCTGCAAATCAACGGCAACCGGCTGCTCGACGCGCTCGACCCGCGCAAGGACATCGACGGCGTGCATCCGCTCAACGCCGGTCGGCTGGCGGCGCAGCGACCGCCGCTGGACTTTTTTGTGCCGGCCACGCCCGCGGGTGGCATGGCGCTGCTGGAGGCGGCAGGCGTGGATTTTGTGGGCAAACGGGCCGTGGTCGTCGGGCGCAGCGAGATTGTGGGCAAGCCGATGGCCATGCTGCTGCTGCACCGCCACTGCACGGTGACGATGGCGCACAGTCGCACGGTCAACCTGCCCGCACTCTGCCGCGAGGCGGATATTTTATGCGTGGCGGTGGGTCGCCCGGAAATGGTGAAGGGCGCGTGGGTGAAGCCCGGCGCGGTGGTGGTCGACTTTGGGACGACGTACACGGACGAGGGGCTCAAGGGAGATTGTGAGCAGGCGAGCGTGGCGGAAGTAGCGGGAATGCTGACGCCCGTTCCCGGCGGCACGGGGCCGGTGACGAACGCGATGTTGATGGGGAATTTGCTGAAGGCGCTGACGGAGCAGGGGAGTTAGGGAGCAGGGGAGCAGGGGAGCAGGGGAGCAGGGGAGCAGGGGAGCAGGGGAGCTTTCAATACACCCTTGCTCCCCTGCTCCTCCGCTCCCTTGCTCCCCATCACAACCTACGCCGCCTGCGGCAGCACCAGATCACACGCCTCGGCGGGCATCCAGTGGGCGTCCTTGCCCTCCCACTTGACGTTGCAGCCGATGGGGTTGGTCAGCGGCTGGCTGATGGCCTTGCCGCTCGTCTGCTCTTCGAGCACGCGCTCGAGATCGTTGACCGTCATCTTCTCCGTCTCGCGCGGATTGTCCACGCCGCGGCCGGTGTAGACCAGGCGGCGGTCGGCGTCGAAGACGTAGAAGTGGGGCGTGCGCAGCGCGCCGTACGCCTCCGCCACGTCCTGCGACTCATCGCGCAGGTAAATCCATGGGAAGTTGTGCTCCTTCATGCGCGAGACCATGTGGTCGAAGTCGTCATCGGGGTGGGTGTTCTCGCTGTTGGAGTTGATGCCGACAAAGTCCACGCCGCGCGGCGCAAATTTCTCCACCGTCTGCCGCGTCACCTCGTCCGAGCCGGTGACGTAGGGGCAGTGGTTGCAGGTAAAGAAGACGACGAGGGTGTCGGCGTCAAAGTCAGAGAGGGCGTAAGTTTCGCCGTCGGTGGCGGGCAGCTTGAAGTTGGGGGCCTGCTCGCCGAGTTCTAGGGTAAAAGCCATGGGAGTTCCTCCTGTGGAGTTTGAGTGCTTGGATTGGGTTGGTGCGGCAGCTTGCCTGTTTCACCGGCGCGGGTTGTGCCCGGTGCAGGGCTTCGCACTGGTTGTTAGCTTACCATAACTGCCGTCTCTTGGCCGTAAGCCTGTTGACGATGTCTAGTCTCTCGTTGGTGGAGGTGGTTGGGTTGTGAGTGCAATGCACGGCGTGGGCGATGGTTTGTTTGCCTCCTTGATGGACGCCATGCAGCGCACTCGCCGTGATGGCTCGTCCGTCAGCTTGGCGGACGCCGTGCGGCGTATTCACGGCGAGAGGGTCGAGTGCATTGCACGGCGCAAGGCGGGGTTGCATCATCTGTCGGGCAGCGCGTCGTGCGCTGCACTCGTGATCCAACCAAGCTGGTGGACGAAGTGGGTTTAGCAAATCCGCTCACAAATGAAATTCAGTCGCACGCTATGCAGCAATCGAACCGACCACTCGCCCCTCACCACTTACCAATTCACCTCCTCGTCCTCCTCGCCTACCTGGCCCTTACCCTCGTGATGACGTGGCCGCTGGCCGCGAACTTCACGACGGCCATTCCCGGCGACGGCTTTGACGGCTGGCAGAATTACTGGAACCTGTGGTGGGTCAAAGTCGCACTGGTGGAGCGGGTGCAGAATCCATTCACCACGGACTTGCTTTATCACCCTACCGGCGTCGACCTCTACTTCCACACCCTCAACCCCTTCAACGGCTTGGTCACGCTGCCGATTCAACTCACGGGCGGGCTGATTGTTGCGTACAACTTCGTCGTTCTCATCAGTTGGGTACTCGGAGGCTACGGAACTTACTTGCTGACGCGGTGGAGTATTGAAAGATCAAAGAATAAAGATTTAAGATTGGGTAGTGACCACACCGCTAACCTACTCAACAATGCGGCAAGTCACCCTAATGATCGACTACCCAATCTTCATTCTTTAATCCTTCTTCATTCCCCCCCCTTCCTCGCCGGCGTCATCTTCACCTTCTCGCCCTTCCACATGGCCCACCTACTCGGCCACCTGCAGGTGATGGCCCTGCAGTGGATTCCCTTCTACGCGCTCTACCTCCTGCGCGCGCTCGATCAGCAGCGGCGCGGCCGACCGTGGCGGCACAGCGCGCTGCTGGCCGGGCTCTTCTTGATTTTAGCCGGATTGTGCGATTGGTACTTCGTGCTCTATCTCTTTCTGTTTACTGGTCTGGCAGTTCTCTGGCAAATTGCTAGTCGTCTAATCTCTCAGCCTCTCAGGCTCCCCTTTAATCCCGCGCAGGGCAAGCTCCACCCCCCTGCGCCGAATCTCTCCCGTGCCCTGGCCCCCCTGCTCCCCGGCGCGATAGCCGGCCTCCTCTTCCTCCTCGTCCTCTCGCCCATCCTGCTGCCCATGATCCGCGCCGCCACCCAGTTTAGCTTCATGGTGCGCCCGTCGAGCGATTTGTACATCCTCAGCGCCACCGTCGCCGACTTTGTGATCCCCAACCGGCTGCACGCGCTCTTTCGCCCGCAGAGCTTTACCTGGCTGGGCAACCAAATCGCGCCCGTTAGCGAGCGCACGATTGCAATTGGCTACGTGCCGCTGCTCCTCGCCGCCCTCGCCCTCTGGCGCGACCGTCACACGGGCTGGCGACGCACGGCGCTGTGGGCCGCCATCGCCGGGTTTTTCTTTTTGATGGCGCTGGGTCCGCAAATCAATCCGCTCACTATCATGCAAGCCGATATCCCACTCAATCCGCCAGACGGCCTCGCCGCGTGGACGCCCTTTGCCGTGCTCAACGAACTCATCCCCTTCATGCGCATCAGCCGCAGCGTAAGCCGCTATGCGCTGATGGTGCAGCTGGCGGTGGCGGTGCTGGCGGGGATGGGGTTGCAAACAGCTTTAACGCAAAGGCGCAAAGGCGCAAAGGGGGATCGGGATACATCGAGCGAAAGCGTGACGGGAAATCCGCGTTTATCCGCGTTTATCTGCGGTTCCCTTCTTCTTTTTGTGCTCGCCGAGTTTTGGGTCGCGCCCTATCCAATGTCGCCGCCGGATACGCCAAGTTTTTATACGGAACTTCGCGGCCAAACGGCCCCCAACGGCGCGACGGGTGTGCTCAACCTGCCCCTGAATTTTGACCGCCCCGGCTACCTGCTCTACCAGACCGTGCACCAGCAGCCGCTCACCGTCGCCTACATCTCGCGTGACGATCCGCGCACGCTGACCGAGCGCGCCCCCGTGCTCCAGCACTTTCGCCACCTCGGCCCCGACATCATCGATACAGACCCGGCGACCGTCGGGCGGACGGTGCTCAACGACCTCGATGTGGGCTGGGTGGTGCTGGATCGCTACAAGATGCCGGGCGGGCTGGAGCGCGAGTATACGGAATCGCTGGCGGGGAAGATTTTCGCGGGGCAAGCGCCAACTTTCGAGGACGAGCGGCTGACGGTCTACGCCGTGCAGTCCGTCGATGAGGCGGAGCCTTATGTCACGCTGGGTGAACTCAACTGGGGGCCGTTGACTGCATCGGGTGACGGCACGCAGGCTCGCGCCATCACCGAAGCGCCGGCGCAGCTGCACGTGCGCCACGCGCCAGCGGATGCCGCGCTGCGGATTCGCTATCGCGGCGGTGATTTGCTTGTCGAGCGGGGGGAGGAAGTCCTACGGCTGCCCGCCGCGCCGGGCGGCGACGAGGCGCTGATTGCGCTGGAGGGTGTAGAAACGATCACGCTGCGCGGCGAATCAGAAGTATGGGTTGATTCAACCATTCTACAGAAAGTGGCGCTGATAAAGTAGAATCGGCGGGCGAATTTCGCGGCTTTGAGCACCGCAACTACCGCTGGTGCGAATGGCGCGATCCCAGCGGCATTCGGCTGGAGTGTGTCGAACGGCTGGCGGAGTGCTGCTAAGCTGGAATCCGAGTTGACAAATATCCAACTAGGTGTAAAATACGCAGACCGGCCCTGCTCCCTAATCTTTTCTGCAACAGCTCCCCTGTTGCGAAGGCCTGTCGTCGGTTGCCTCGATACACTCCGCAGTTGCACACAAAAATCAGCCTGCCCGATCAAACCAGTAGGAAATCTTTTCATGTCAGTTGACGTTGCACCCTCTATGAAAACGCTTTCAGACAGTGCAAGACCGCTGCCAGCCAGAAAGAAGCGCTGGGGCAGGGATAAGGTTTATAGCAACCTATCCTATCTTTTGATGGTGCTGCCGGGCGCGATTTGGCTCTTTTTGTTTTCCTATCTGCCCATGCCCGGCATCTTGATGGCGTTCAAAGAATACCGGCTTGCCCGGCCCCCGCAGGATTCCTGGATTCAAAACAAGTTTATCTACAGCCTCATCCAAAGCCCTTGGGTGGGGCTGGATAATTTTCGATATTTGGTTCTCCCCACCAACGTCGACGCCACGATAGCGTACGTTCGCAACACGGTTTTATACAACCTGCTCTTCATGGTAGTGGGTCTGGTGCTCTCGGTTGCGTTGGCCGTGATTATCTTCGAGTTGACCAACCGGTTCGTGGCCAAAGTCTACCACTCCGTGCTCTTTCTGCCCTTCTTTATCTCGTGGATTGTGGTGGCTTACGTGGTCTACGCGCTGGGGAGCTCCAACGGGATTATCAACACGATGTTTACCTCCTTCGGGCTGGAGCCGATTGAGGTGTACAAAGAAAAGGCGTACTGGCCCTTTATTTTCTTGATTGCCAACATTTGGAAGTACACCGGCAACGGCTCCATTATCTACCTCGCCACCATCACCGGCGTCCCGCGCGAGCTGTACGAAGCCGCCGCCGTGGACGGGGCCAGCAAGTGGAAGCAGTTCACCTCGATCACGCTGCCCTCTATTATGCCCGTAATTGTGCTGCTGCAAATTCTGGCGGTCGGCCGCATCCTCGGCTCGGATTTTGATATGTTCTATACGCTGCCCAACGGCGCGGCGCTCGTCAAGGATGTAACGTATACGCTGGATGTCTTTGTCTACAGCATGTTGCGGAGTTCCACGCCGCTGGGCTACCCCGCCGCCGCCGCGTTCCTGCAGTCTGCTTTCGGCTTCATTCTAATTCTGGTGACCAACTTGATCGTGCGCAGGACAAAGCCAGAATTGGCGCTGTTCTAACGTTTGCTGCAAAGAGGAATTATGAACATAAGTATGGAATCGGGCACGGCGGTGGAGGTTCAACCGCGACGGGGAGTTCGCTTGTTTGCCGGGCGCAAACGGCGGGATGTCCTCGCCATTTCGCCGCTGACGAATCTCGGTTTTAACCTGCTGCTGATCCTCTTCTGCGTTGTGACGCTGATTCCCGTTTACGTGATTGTCATCGCCTCGCTCACCTCCGAAGCGTCGCTGACGGCGAACGGGTATCAGCTGTGGCCCACGGAATTTTCGGGCGCGGCCTACCGCTTCCTATTCAACCAGGGATCGATTGTGATGACGGCCTACCGCAACACGATCATCGCCACCACGGCGGGAACCGTCCTCTCCGTGATCATGGTGGGGCTGTATGCGTATCCGCTCTCCAGGCCCAACTTCAGATTTGGCACCTTCTTCACCTTTTTCGCCTTTTTCACCCTGCTGTTCAACGGCGGTCTGGTCGCCTACTACATGGTGCTGCGGCAGGTGCTGCTGCTGCAAAACACGCTGTGGGCGCTCTTTCTGCCCTCCGCCTTTAGCCCATTCTGGGTGATTGTGATGCGCACCTTCTACAAAATGAACGTGCCCGGCGAAATTCTCGAAGCCGCCCGCATCGATGGCGCCAGCGAGTGGCGCACCTTTCTCCAGATCGTCGTCCCGCTCTCCATTCCGGGGCTGGCGACGGTGGCGCTCTTTAGCGCGATTGGCATTTGGAACAATTTCTTCAACTGCCTGCTGCTGGTGGACAATGCCGAATTCTACAGCCTCCAGTTCACCATCTATACCACGCTAAACAACATCCGCTTCCTGCTGGAAAATGCGGACAAGATGGCGGGGCTGGTCAACATCTCCGAGCTCCCCTCGCAGACGTTTCGCATGGCCATGGCCGTGGTGACGGTGGGGCCGATCATCCTGGCCTATCCGTTCTTCCAGCGCTACTTCGTCAAGGGGTTAACCATCGGGGCAATCAAGGGATAGATTCGGGTAAGTCGCCGCTGGCCACCAATTTTTGGCATGTACTTGCGTTGCCATCCACGGGCATTTTCTGCGGCAGCAGCCGTACTTATAAACATGCTTATGGCGGGCAGAGGCAAGTATAGCAAGTATAAGTGAACGAACCATCCCATCAATCTTGTTCGCCAACGTTGTTCAGTCAACGTTGTTCAATCAACGTTGTTCAATCAATCTTATTCAAAGGAGAGTAAACCATGCAAAGAAAGTTCATCTCGTTACTTTTGTTTGTCGGCCTGTTGGCGGCGCTAGTCGCCTGCACGTCGGCCCCGGCGCCGTCCGCTGACGGAGAATCCGCCGCTGGCGCGTCCGACGACATCGTGACGCTCGACTACTATTGGATCGGCAATGCGGATACCGATCAGCGCGACGAGGTGGAAGCCGCCGTCAACGAGTACGTCGGGCCCCTGATGGGCGTCAACGTCGTCTTCCACATTATCGGCTGGGGCGATTGGGATACCAAAGCCATTACCGGCCTGCAGGCTGGTGAGAAGATGGATATCTTCTTCACCGCCGATTGGCGAAACTACATGCAGCTCGCCACCCAAGGCCTCTTTTACCCGCTGAATGACGACAGCGGTGAGCATGGCAACCTGCTCGATGAGTATGGTCAGGACATCCTGGCCGGGCTGAACCCGGCCTTTGTTACCGGCACGCAGATTGACGGCGTCAACTTTGCGGTTCCCACCAACAAGGAGCTAACGGTTCCCGAAGGCTTTATCTACAACGTCACGCTGGCGAATGAGATTGGGTTTACCGAAGAAGAAGCCGCCCAGATCAAGAACCTGCGGGATTTGGAGCCGTGGCTGGAAATGGCCAAAGCGGCCCGCCCGGACGAATACCCCTATCTCACGGATGGTTCAGCCGCGTTTCAGCCCTGGGTTCCCGGTTTTGCAAGCGGCATCTCCTCGATGCTGGTTAGCATGAAGTTTGAGCCCGATTCAAGCGGCAATTTTGACGAGCGCGTTGTCAGCGTCATGGAAACGGACTGGGCCCAAGAGCACACGGCGATCATGCGCGAGTGGTACGAAAAGGGCTGGATTCATCCAGATGCTGGCTTGACGACCTTCAACACCACCGAGCTGCGAAATGCAGGCAAGTTCTTTATCGAACCCCAGCCTTTGAAGGGCAGCAACATTAAGGCGCAGGAGCTGGTCAACGCTTCTGGCAATCCTGATCTGGCGTTGGGTGAAATTTACAATCAGTCCAAGATCAATATCACCACGCACTCCGGCGGCTCCATGCTCGCCATCCCCATCGTCTCCGAGCATCCCGTGGAAGCGATGAAGTTTATCAACCTGATGCACAGCGACCCCAAGCTGCTCAACATGATGCTCTTTGGCGCTGAAGGCACCCACTGGGAGTATGAGGATGATGGACGCGTGAACATTACCAACAGCGCTTGGTACGGCGCACACGGTGGCGCGTGGACGCTTGGCAACACCTTGATTCAGGCCGTTTCCAACAACGAGAATCCCGACAAGAATCGGATGTTGATTGAATACTCCGATGATTCAATCGACCACGTCTCCTTGGGCTTCCGCTTCCGCACCGAGCCCGTTGCCGCCGAGCTCACGGCGCTCTCGGCCGTTTCGGACGGCGTGGGCCGCGCGCTGATGACCGGCTACGTTGACCCGGAAGTCGAACTGCCCACCTATATCGAGGCGCTGGAGGCCGCCGGCTTGGACACAGTCATTGCCGAGGTTGAGCGGCAGTATGAGGAGTGGAAAGCGACCCAGGCGCAGTAGGCCCGCGCGAGTACGCTTTAGCCAAAAGAAGAAGGCCAGCCTGTTCGGCTGGCCTTCTTCTTTTGGCCGCTGTGCACAATCCACCCGCTGCTGCCACACTGCCCCAATGCGGTCGACTCCCGGATCGTTCCGAGCCATTCCAAAGAAATAAATGTACAAGCGGGCAATCGCAGCGACAAGCTTTCCCGACACGCGCTACACGCGGCTGCATCTCGCAGATGGCGAAATTACCCTATGATGAGGAGCTAACTGGAGGCCTCGTCTCATTGCTCACGCCGCCATCAGTGCCTCGCTCCGTCGATACTGACTCTGGTAGAGGTCGAAGTAAAAGCCTCCCCGCGCCAGCAATTCATCGTGCGTTCCCCGCTCGATGATGCGGTGGTCGTTGACCACCAGCACCTGATCGGCCTTGCGGATCGTGCTCAGGCGATGGGCGATCACAAACGAGGTGCGCCCCTCCATCAGCCGCAGGAGCGCCTCCTGCAGCTGGAGCTCCGTGCGCGTGTCCACGCTGCTGGTGGCTTCGTCCAGAATCAGAATGCGCGGATCGGCCAGCAGCGCGCGCGCAATCGCCAACAGCTGTCGCTGCCCCTGGCTAAAATTGTGCCCCTGCTCCGAAACCTTCGTCTGGTAGCCCTCCGGCAGCAGGCGGATAAAGCGATCCGCGTTGGCCAATTCCGCCGCGGCAATCACTTCTTTGTCCGTGGCGTCCAGCCGCCCGTAGCGGATATTCTCCAGCACCGTGTCCGCAAAGAGGAAGGTATCCTGCAGCACAATCCCCAGCTGCCGCCGGATCGACGTCTGCTCCACGTTGCGGATGTCCCGCCCATCGATGCAGATCGACCCCGCCGTCACGTCGTAAAAGCGGCTGAGCAGGCTGATGATCGTCGTCTTCCCCGCACCCGTTGGGCCGACGAGCGCGATCGTCTCGCCCGGCTGCGCGCGCAGCGAGACACCCACCAGCACCGGCTTCCCCGGCTCGTAGGCAAAGCTGACGTTGTCGAATTCCACCTCGCCCGCAATCCGCGGCAGCGGCTCGGCAGAAGACGCATCCTCAACTGTCGGCTGGGCGTCGATGACGGCAAAGATGCGCTCCGCCCCGGCCAGCGCCGCCTGCAGCCCGTTGTAGAGCATGGCAATTGAGCGCATGGGGCGAAAGAAATTCATGATGTAGATCACAAAGGTCGCAATCACGCCCACCTCCACCAGCCCGCGCAGCGCCAGCCAGCCGCCCAGCAGCGCGGTAATTGCAATTGTGATCGTCATCATCGTCGTAAACATCGGCCCCAGCGCCGCGGTGATGATGTCCGCCTTGACGCCGACCTTGCGGTAATCTAGGCTCACGTCCTGGAACTGCGCAAAGGTCGCCTCTTCGCGCGCAAAGGCCTGCACCGTGCGCACGCCGGTGATGTTCTCCTCCATCACGCCGTTGAGCCGACCGAGGTTGCGCTGCACGTCGCGGAAGGCCACGCGGCTCAGCGCGGTCACGCGCGTGGTGATCCAGAGCATGAGGGGCAGCACCGTCACCGTGCCCAGCGCCAGCTGCCAGTTGAGGAAGAACATGGCGATCATAATCCCGCCAAAGAGCAGGATGTTGGACGCAAAGTCGATCAGCCCGTTGGAAAGCGTCTGGCTGATGGCGTCCGTATCGCCGGTGACGCGGCTCATCAGGTCGCCGGTGCTGTGGCGGTCGTGGTAATCCATCGACAGCCCCTGCAGGTGGTCGAAGAGCTGGCCGCGCACGTCCGCCACCAGCCGCTGCCCGATGGTGGTCATCAGCACGCCCTGCACGATCTGCGTGACGCCCGCCACCACATAGACCGCCAGCATAATCAGCGCCAGCTGCGTCAAGCCGCTCAGGTTGCCGGGGATCACGTACTCGTCGATGGCCCGGCCCAGCAGGATCGGCCCGGCCAGATTGAGCAGCGTCGTCACGATCACAAAGGCTGCCACCACCAGCAGTTGCGGCCGGTACGGCGACAAGTAGCCAAGCAGCCGACCCACCGTCGAGCGTTTATCCTGCGCCTCTTCCCCCGTCATACCGCCCGCGCCGGACATACCGATCCGCAGCGGTGGTGCTGTTGATTTACTCATTGATGACTCCAGTAAACATGGTTTTCAGTCGACGTAGAAGACAACAGGTATTCGAGACCAGGCCGAGTGTCATTCCCTTGCCTCCGGGGGGGCAGGCTCTGCGGCGGCGCAACTTGCATGTTCGTCGACGTTACGCCATTAACAATTAGCAATTCACCGTTGACCATTGACAATTCCCTACGCCCCCATCTGCGACTCGTAAATCTCCCGATACATCTCGCTCGACTCCAGCAGTTCCTCGTGATTCCCGCGCGCGGCAACCTGGCCCGCATCCAGCACGAGAATCTGGTCGGCATTGAGCACGCTGCTGATGCGCTGCGCCACGATCAGCGTCGTGCGATTCCGCATCAGCTCATCCAGCGCGTCCTGAATCCGCACCTCCGTCTCAAAATCGACGGCGCTGGTGCTGTCGTCCAAAATCAAGATCGAGGGCGCAATCAGCAGCGCCCTCGCAATGGCAATCCGCTGCTTCTGCCCGCCGGACAAATTCGACCCCTGTGCCTCGACCCGGCTCTCGTACCCCTCCGGCATTGCCATAATAAAGTCGTGCGCCTGTGCCGCTTGGGCCGCCGCCACCACCGCCTCCATCGACGCCTCTTCATCGCCGTAGGCAATATTCTCGCGCACCGTGCCCTGGAAGAGCCGCGGCTGCTGCATGACCAGGCCAATCTGTCGACGCAGCGCAGCCGGCGACCAGTCGCGCACGTCCACGCCGTTGACCATTACCCGGCCATCCGTTGCGTCGTAGAAGCGCGGAATCAGGCTGGTTAGCGTCGATTTGCCCGAGCCGGTTGCGCCCATCAGCGCCACCTGCTGCCCCGGCTGCACCACAAAGCTGACGCCGCGCAGCACCGCTTCATCGCCCAGCCCATACTGGTCGACCGCTTCCCTAGGCGCAGCGCCGTTGACGTGCCTCACCCCGTGGCCGTTCCTGCCGGGCGCCGACCCGTTGACGTGCGGCGTCTCGCGTCCGCCGCGCTCTATATCCACCTGACTTTTCTCCTCGTCCAGGCGACTGTCGTAGTGGAAGGAGACGTTATCGAAAATGATTTCACCCGCGCGCTCGGTGTTGGTGGCCCTCTGCGGGTTATCCGCGGCGCGGAGCCGCGGCTCGGTCTCCAGCACGTCGTAGACCCGCTCCACCGAGACGTTGGCGCGCGCCACCATCGTCAGCAGGTTGCTCAACAGCAGCAGCGGGGACATGCCGATGAGCAGGTAGTTGTTGAAAGCAACCAGCTCGCCCACGCTCAGCCGCCCGTTGATCGTGTCGATCCCGCCGCGCCACAGCACCAGCACCAGCGTGATGTTGGTGATGAGCGCCAGTGCGGGCAGCGCCGTCGCCAGCAGCCGACCCACGCGGATGTTCTGCTCCATGTAGTCGACGTTGCTCTGCGCAAAGCGCTCGCTTTCGTGCCGCTCGCGCACGTAGGCCTTGACCACGCGCACGCCCGCCAGATTCTCCTGCACGATGGTGTTGAGCGCGCCCAGCTTGCGCTGCACGGTGTGGAAGATCGGCTGCGCCACCTGCATCAGGGTGCGAATCACCACGGCGGCCAGCGCCAGCGCCACCAGGACGATCAGCGTCAACTGCCAGTCCGTGAGGAAGAGCATGATCAAGCTGCCGGTGATCATGAGCGTCGCGCGCAACAGCAGCGCAATGCCGGCGCTAAAGAACATGCGCACGGTGTTGGCGTCGCTCGCAATGCGCGTCATCATCTGGCCGGTCTGCATCTGGTCGAAGTTGGCAAACGAGAGCGACTGGATGTGGCGAAAGAGGTCGCTGCGCAGGTCAAAGGCCAGCCCTTGCGATACCCGCGCCCGGCACAAGCCCTGCGCCAGCGTCATCGTCGCGCCCAGCAGCGCCGCGCCCAGCATGATCCCCGCTCCGCGCCAGACCACGGCCATGCTGCCGTCGCGAATGCCGTCGTCGATGATGTACTGCAACATGCGCGGCACGACCAGCTCCATCAGCACGGGCAGCACCACGGTGAAAAAGCCCCAGAAGAGCGTCCAGCGGTAGGGGCGCAGGTAGGGCCCCATGCGTCCAAGTGAGTTCATTTTTCGTCCTCAACCTCCAACAGCGCGAAGAGCAGATTCATCGCCTCTTCCAGCGTCTCAATTTGTTCGGGGGGAAGCGTTTGGAGCTTGCGGCGCAGCAGCGGCAGCCCCCCCAGCGGCGCATCGTCAGCAAACTGTCGCCCTTGTTCCGTCAGCGCCACCAGCACCACGCGATTGTCCTCGGTCGAGCGGGTGCGTGTCACGAGGCCCGCCTCTTCCAGCCCAGAGATCACGGTCGACGCCACGCTGGGGCTGCGCACCAGATATTCCTGCACGTCGCCGATGGTAACTGGCCCGGATTCCATCACAAAGCGCAGCACGGAGAAATCGCGCGGGCGAATGCCGCGATCGTCCATCTGCCGCGTGTACTGCCGCAGATGATGTTGAATCGCCAGGAACTGTCGAAAGACTTCCTGGCGACGCTCGTTCAAATTAGTGAAATCTATTTGATTCATTTTTGCGCAAAATGTTTTTGTGCAGTAATATTCTGTGCAGAAGTATAGGGTGAGATTGTCCGCTTGTCAAGCTACAAATCAAAAGTTTAACAATTCCAGATTTACTTAGCAGCTCATGTTATGCGCTGCCCGTATACATGTCGACGCAAGCGATTGAAGCGTGGAACGAGACAGTCTGCCCAGAAAGGTCATCCATAAGCCCCCTCCGGTCTCCCCCCGGCGGGGGGAGGAGCCGATTCTTCGTGGGCTCCGTCGCGGCTCCCTCGCCCATCGGGGGCGGGCTGGGGAGGGGTCAAACGCCGCTGCCCCACCAGCTGCGTAACGTGAGTTAGCAGATGTGGTGGATTAAGTGGATGAAGACGGATTTCAAGGCAGGAATAACCATCCGGGTCCGCTCCAATCCATTCAGCCAGGAAAATCCGCTGGGAATTTTTCTAAATTTGAACCTGCTGCTAAAAATCATTACCGAGGAGAAGACCATGTACCAAACCGACCTGTACGAAGGCATGATCGCCGAAACGGTCACCCTGCCGGGCGCAAATCACGATCTCATCAATGCCTACTTCGCGCGGCCGCTGGGTCCCGGCCCCTTTCCAGGGCTGGTTGTTATTCACCACATGCCCGGCTGGGACGAATGGTATAAAGAGGCCACGCGCAAGTTTGCTTACCATGGCTACGCGGCCCTCTCGCCCAACCTCTACTTTCGCGCTGGACACGGCACGCCGGAGGATGTCGCCGCCAAGGTGCGGGGCGAGGGCGGCGTGGCGGATGATCAGGTGATGGGGGATTTGGCGGGGGCGATGGGCTACCTGCGTTCCTTGCCTCAGGTAAGTGGCAAAGTGGGGCTCTTTGGCACCTGCTCCGGCGGGCGACAGGCATTTCTAGCGGGCTGCCGCATATCGGGCTTCGACGCGGTGGTCGACTGCTGGGGTGGGCGCGTGGTCATGGCGTCGGAGGATTTGACCGACAAATATCCCGTTGCGCCCATCGACTACACCGCTGGCCTTAGCTGCCCGATTTTAGGCATTTTTGGCAACGAGGACCACAGCCCCACGCCAGCGCACGTCGACCAGCTTGAAGCCGCGCTGCAGAAACATGGTAAAGATTACGAGTTCCACCGCTACGATGAGGCGGGTCACGGCTTCTTTTACCACCACCGGCCAAACTATCGACAAGCGCAGGCGGTGGATGGCTGGCAGAAGGTCTTTGCGTTTTTGGAAAAGAATCTCAAATCATAGGGGGAATTTATCATGTGTACAATGATTGTCGAACAAATCAAAATCGACGGCAGCGGCAAGGGGCGGGCGGGATGGTTTCCGCTGCAGGAGACCAACGTCTCCTACGATCATCCCTTTGATGCGCCGCTGGAGCACGCGCTGAACATCGATTTTGTCAATGAAGCGCAAGGGCCCGGCGCGCGCGTTGCGGTGGAGTTAAGCGTGGACGCGGCACGCGCGCTGGTCGAGACCATCGAGGCGGTTTTGGCGCGAGCCGACGCGGGTGGGCATATTGTGTAGGATTTGAGAACATTTAGAGAGAATCAATTGGTGTAGAGGCGAGACGCTTACTGGCCAGGAGCCACATGCGCCCGCTCACCCCGGCGTCGTAGATGAGAATGACAACGGGGCCGCGCGCCACTCGGCGCAGCTCACGGATGCCCCGTTCGCAGTCGTCCCAGTGGTGGACAGTCACCACGGCCATCGCCGCATCGACGGCGCCATTGCGCAGGGGCAGCGCCGCAGCGGTGGCGCGAACGACGGGCGCCAAGCCGCCCGGACGCTGCGCGATCATCACCGCGCTCGGCTCAATCGCAATCACGTGCCGGTCGCGCGGCTCGTAGGCGCCAGTGCCCGCACCGACGTTGGCTACCGATTGGGTGTCGCCCAGCGCGGCGTGGAGTCGCGCGCGGATTGTTGGGTCTTCTCGGCGCGTCTGTGCGTAGCCTTGGCCGATTGTGTCGTATCGAAACGCTGTTGGCATTGGTGATCTCCAACCGCCAAACGATTGAGTACCAACAATCCACCTGCCTTCTCGCCCCGCCGACTCCAAAGTCGCATCGCAAGCCCTGCATAGCAACACTCATCCTGGAATGCTGCATCTTTTCCTATCAAGATTTGGATTGCGACGTCGACTTGCCCTGGGAACGCCGGTTCCTGAGGAGAGGGAGGGCATACCACATCACGATAGCCAGCACCGCCGTTGCCGCCGCCACCCCGGCGCCTAAAGTAGAGTTGTCAAATAGAAAGCGGACAACGACAAAGACGACGCCGCTGATCGATAGCGCCAGCAAAAACAACCCGACCAAGGCGGTGCGCACGCCATAGCGCAGTCGTCCTCGACGGTCTTGATGGTCGGTTAGGCGATGGTAGGCAGCTGGTGATAAAAATAGGATCGTCGCCGCCGCGACGGCCATCAGCGAAATCACGAAGATGATCTTGCCCAGGTTGTCGACCTGAGAAAAGCGCGTGCTAAAGGGCACCGTCAACAAAAACGCGAGCAGGACTTGCGCGCCGGGGATGACCGTGCGCAGCTCTTCGAGCAACTCCCGATACCGCTCCCGCTCTTCGTTTTGGTTATCTTGGCTCATACAGCACCCTTCTTATTCATCAAAGCCTTTGATCCAATCCAAGTTCTCGCTTTGCCTCTGCAAGCCTCACTGCTGGTGCATCACCCTCTGCCTGCTTCGCTTCCCGCAGTTCCGTTAAATCGTAAAAATCCTGCAACTCCTCTTGAAGCGCGATACGCTTTGCGTATTTTCCGCGAACACTGCCAGAGAAATCGTATTCCTCCAGCATATCAGGGTCATCATCCATTTGTTTCATGTCAAATCATCTCCTGCAGGAAATGAGTGGAGTGTACGAGGTGCGAAAGCAAAGTGTTTAATCCAGTCCCAGTTCTTGCTTTGCCTCTGCAAGACTCAACGTTGGCGCATCTCCCCCCACCTGTTTCGCTTCTCGCAATTCTTTCAGATCGTAGAAGTCCTGTAATTCTTCCTGAATTGCGATAAATTCGCCGTAGGTCAAGACGACAAACTGCTTCTTACCTTCCTGCTCCAGAATATTTGGGTTTAACGCTAACATCTGTCATCAACTCCTATCGGTAAATATCTTTCCGGTGCCTGATTCGATAGATTACCACTTCATCATCTTCCACTTCAAACAGAACCCGGTAGTTTCCAACGCGCAACCTGTATTCGGGATAAGAATCTGTCAGGCGTTTGACGTTGCCTTAAAGATTGTCTTCCAACGCTTCAATCTTTGTAAAAATGCGAGCAAGTTCCTACATTGGTATGCGTTTGCCATCTTTTAATGCGCGGGGCTTGAAGCGAATTTTGTACTGCATGAGTTGATATCCAATATGTTTGTCAGCTGCTCACAGGGAACAAAATTGGAAATTATCCAATCCTGTTCCCTGTAATTTTAATACTGACAATCCACCTGCCGTTTCGGCCTTGCCGACTTCAGGATTGCATCGCAGACCACCACACAGCGGTAACCGTCTATTCTGTACCATATCCGCTATCTCGCAGAATCTCCTCCGCGTCAATAGCCGTCCACTCTTGAATGCTTAGTTCGGGATGTGCCTCCAGATACGCCTGAACGATGCCGTATCCGATCGTATATCCGCTCCACTGGGGAATTCCTGCCTGCCTACCAAACATGAACTTCGACAGCACGGCTGGACTCGTCCTCTGTAGATTCTCCTGCATATTCATCCACTGCCTCTTCTCCTGCTCTGCCGTCAATGCCGTTGTCCACGGCCGTGCTAGTTCCGGGTATAGCTTGGCTGCAAAGGAATCTGCTCGCCCCTCTAACACCAGATAGTCTAGCAGCGTAAACTCTTCCCAATCAACATCTGCTTGCGACACTAATACGCTGTGGTGATGCTCGTGTGCCAGCGTGTAGGGAAGCTCCTCTTGCCATCTGTCAGTTGGCTCTAGGTTAAACCCAATTTTTCCTGCGCCCGACGAAAATGCCATGACACCATTCATGTGGTCGCGCGCAAAGAATGTCTGAATATCATCTACGACGTATATACAAACCGTTGTCTCCGGCCCCGGCAACCACCACATGATTCTCGCCAATTCATCTTTGATCTGCTGCTCAATGTTAGACTCGCGTAACACAGCTATCGCTTCCGACAATCGCGGCAAGTCATCGTAGACCAGATTAAAATCGTCTGGTGCTTCGCCGCCTACGCAATCACCCCAATACGGTATGACGGCATGGTCGAGATACAGCGCTTGCTTGTCCGCTTGTGGATCAGCTTCCACCGCAGCGACGTACGCCGCTTGCCCTTCATAAGCGGAGACGACGTTAACCTCCACCTGCGACGTCACCGACACACAACCCATCAGTGCCCAGAGTAGAAGCGAAACGATCAGGCAAATGCCCGTTTTGTTTAGCATACCAAAATCACTTTCTGCCCGCTGGCTATTCGCACAGCAAGCTCAAACAATACGTCTTGCTCAGTCCGCCGGCACAAGGGAAGTCAGCGAGCATTGTCAACTCCCCTTTGCAATCCTGCCTCAGTACCGACAATCCACCTGCCGCCGCAACCCCGCCAACGCCAGAACCGTATCGCGGACTACGGCGCAGCAACAACCATCCTCGAAGTCTACACCGATCGAGCGAATCAGTTGGATGGATGCAATTGCTCCACACCTCGCTGGTTTTTGATGACTGCCACTAAATGTCGCGATGCATCATTGACGGATTCGTGATCCGGGAAATAAGGCGCAACGTCGGGGTCTAACACCACAACGTTCGTCCCCTCAGCATAGCGCTTCGCATACTTTCCGCGCACGCCGCCAGAAAAATCATATTCCTCTAGCATATCCGGTTCGTCATCTATTCGTTTCATTTTACGCAATCTCCTGCATGGGCCGAACGTGCGGACGCGGCAGCGGACGATTTTCCTCCACAAAATGCTGAATCACCTCCGCGACTACTTCGTGCAGCTCCGAGTAGAGCTGCACCGGATCATCACCATGAATGCCGGTGATGAGATCGGGGCATTTACCAATATAGGTTTGGTCTTCGTCGCTCCACTCGACCCATTTGTGGTATTGGTCATGCATGTTCATTCCTGAACCTCCTCAATTGCCCTTTTAATCTGTCGCTCCTGATACGGTTTTGCATCAGCACCGCTCTTGCCACTGAGCGTGACAGCACCCGCATAACGGACGTGCGTAAACTTTCTATGCGATCCTTTTCCGCCGCCTGCGATTTCATAAAAGCCAGCGTTTCGAAGGTCTTTTACGAGTGCTCTTACTTTCCTTGGCATTTTACAAGCTCATTTAGTTAATGTCGACTCGTAGATTGTCGCCGGTCAGCGGAGGGAAGGTCAGCCTTGCTGACTGACCTTCTTTTGCCTTACTAATACCGACAATCCACCTGCCGCCGCGACCCCGCCGATCCAAAATCGCATCGCAGACCACCGCGCAGCGATACCCATCCTCGAAGTCCGCCCCAATCGACGCGATGTTGCGGTCATTGACCATGCAGTCGAGCAGGTGAGTGATTCGGCACGCCTGCCCCACCACGCCTACGCTGCGCTTGCTGGCAGCGCCCTTCGTTGTTCGAGCCAGCGCGCCAAAGAGGCTTGGCTTTCCGTTGACTTCTTGCCCAAAAGCAAACCCTCCACGCTCAAATCCTCATCTAACTCCGGCCAATGAATCCCGACCCCTTGACCAATCAAGCGCCAGTTTTCGCGTTCAATTGGTGTGCCATCATATAGGCGGGGATACCAGGCTAATGGCACGCGCAGAGAACGCCCATCACTTAGATCGACAGCGAGTGTATCTTCGCTCACTTCGACATCCTCGATGCGGATATTTTGTAGATCAATTACCACAGTGTTCATGCCAACCTCGCAATAGCTCTTCTGCTTTGTCCTCAGTCACCCTCAAAATCCGGTTGATTTCGTTACGCCTGAAACCGCCTGTGCTTTGTGCCCGAATCGGCGTGAGCCAAATCTTTGCTACATTTTTGTCACGTTCCACATGTACGTGTGCCGGTTCACGACAATCGAACGAATAAAAAAAGAACCGGTAGGGGCCGCCAGAAAGTATCGTGGGCATGGGGTCATTCTACTGCGAGTTGTGCGGGATGTAAAGAGGTTAAAGAATCATTTTGGAATAGAAAAGATACTCGGCGTGCGCAGCCTACTTGACCATTAGATACGTCCACAAACAGAAAGACCAACCGCAGCGGCCGGTCTTTCTGTTCAATCTCAGTACGCGCAATCCACCTGCCGTCTCGACTCCGCCGACGCCAGAATCGCATCGCAGACCACCGCGCAGCGATACCCATCCTCGAAGTCCGCCCCAATCGGGGCGACGTCGCGGTCGTTGACGATGCAGTCCAGCAGATGGGTGATTTCGTGGACGAAGGTGTGCTCCCAGCCGATCATGTGGCCCTGCGGCCACCAATTTTCCCACCATGGGTGGTACGGCTCGCTGACGAGCACGTTGGTAAAGCCGCGCGTCTCCTTGGGCTCGTCGCCCACCCAGTAGACCTCCAGCTCGTTCATGCGCTCCAGGTTAAAGGCAATCGACCCCTTCTCGCCGTTGATCTCAAAGCGGTTGCCGTTCTTGCGCCCGCCCGCATAGCGCGTGGCCTCCAGCGTGCCGATGGCCCCGTTTTCAAACTCGACCGCCGCGGCAAAGGCGTCGTCGACCGTCACCTGGCCCGTGCCGCCTTCGCCGTCTGGCCGCTCTTTGATAAAGGTCTTCGTCATCGCGCTGACGGAGCTGATTTCGCCGACGAGGTAGCGACCGAGGTCGATGATATGGGCGCCGAGGTCGCCCAGCGCGCCGCTGCCCGCCTGCTCTTTGTCTAGGCGCCAGATCATCGGCGTGTCGTAGTGGGGCATGATCCACTCCTGCAGGTACTGCGCGCGGAAGTGGTAGATTTGGCCGAGCGCGCCGCTCTCGATCAGCTGGCGGATTTGGCGCACCGCCGGCACAAAGCGATAGTTAAAAGCCACCATGTGCTTGACGCCCGCCTTGACGACCGCGTCCCACATCTCCTTTGATTCCTCCGCCGTGCGGCCGAGCGGCTTCTCGCAGAGCACGTGCTTGCCCGCCTGTGCCGCGGCGATGGTTGGTTCGGCGTGGGCGTGGTTGGGGCCGCCGTTGTCAAAGAGCTGCACGTCGTCGTTCTCGATCATCTCGCGCCAGTCCGTGTAGTAGCCCTCGTAGCCATAGCGCCTGGCCGCCTCGGCGACGGCCTCCTCGTTGCGCCCGGCAATCGCCACCATGCGCGGAATCGCGGGCGGCGGGTACATCATGTAGGGGATGGTCTTAAATGCGTTGCTGTGCGCCTTGCCCATAAAGGCATAGCCCAACATCCCCACGCCGACCTCGGGCGCATCGCCTTCCGAACGCGCACCGGCCATTGAGGTGAATCCGGATCCGTCTGACATTGTTTATCCTCCAAATTTTGTTGGTTCGTTTTGCGGCATTTAGTGCTTATCACTTAGGCCGTTCCAAGAAAATGAATACCCCATCGGTGAGTCGAAGTGACTGTCACGGCCCTCTGTTAGAACGGGTTGCCAACAAGATAATGGGCGTGACTGTCACTTCTGACGGGATAACTTAATTCTTGGAATGGCCTTATTTCTTAATGGGCGACGGGACATTCAGCGGAGACCGGTCGCTCGACGAACCAGCAATAAGCAATAAGCACTATTCTTCTCCCCCAAAGGCCGAATCAAAGGCCACGTTGCTCGGATCAAACTGCGAATCGCGCACGACCTGCAGCGCTTCCTGTGCACCGAATTCGCGATCCATGCCGCTGTCCTCCCACTCGATCGAGAGCGGCCCTTCGTAGCCGATGCGGTTGAGCGCGCGGATGATCGGATCCCACTCGACGTCGCCGTGGCCGGGCGAGACGAAGTCCCAGCCGCGCCGGTAGTCGCCAAACTGCATGTGCGAGCCGAGGATCGAGTTGCGCCCGTCCAGCTGGACGCGCGAATCCTTGACGTGCGCGTGGTAGATGCGATCCGGGAAGGCGTTGATCAGCTCGACCGGGTTGATAAACTGGTGGATCAGGTGCGACGGATCAAAGTTGATGCCAAAGGCGGGGTGGTTGTTCACGGCCTCCAGCGCCTGGCCAAAGGTGTAGAGGTCGTAGGCAATCTCGGTCGGATGCACTTCGAGGCCGAAGACGACGCCCTGGTTCTGGAATTCGTACAGGATCGGCGTCCAGCGATCCGCGAAATCCTGGTAGCCTGCGTCGATTTCATCAAGCGAGGTTGGCGGAAAGAAATACAGCTTGTGCCAGACAGAGCTGCCGGTGAAGCCGTTTACAACGTCGACGCCAAATAATTTCGCCGCCTTGGCTGTATTCTTCACCTCCTCCGCCGCGCGCTGGCGCACGCCCTCCGGCTCGCCGTCGCCCCACACGTAGTCGGGCAAAATCGCCTTGTGGCGATCATCAATTGGATCGCAGACGGCCTGGCCCACGAGGTGGCAGCTGATGGCCCAGCAGCCGAGGTCGTGCTGCTCGAGCAGGTCGCGCTTTTCGCGCACGTAGGAATCGCTCTCCAGCGCCTTGTCCACCTCGAAGTGATCGCCCCAGCAGGCCAATTCCAGCCCGTCAAAGCCCCACTCGCTCGTCTTCTGCGCCAGCTCCGCCAGCGGCATGTCCGCCCACTGGCCGGTGAATAACGTCACGGGTCTTGCCATAACTTTCTCCTTGATTTTTGGTTTTGTGAGGTGTGTGATGAGGCAATGGCCGACTCACCAACGCCCGTTTCTGGGGAACGACGCGCTGCCATCGTAAGCGCGCTTGGGCTTATCAACAGCAAATTCGCTGGAAGCCCAACAAAGCCGTTGAGCATCTTCAAAAGCGTATCCGAAAAGAGCATCTTGCGCAAACGGCTTCGTTTGATCAATACGAGGCGTTAGTTTACAAAATTCTTTAGAGCATAACCGGTCTGTCGCCAAAATGTTTTGCATTACCGCCTCGCGTGCACGTGGCGAGCAAGCAAAAAGGGGCGCAGGTTTGCCCACGCCCCTTTTAGTTGTTACGAATTACTGCGGCGACCATCTGGCAAGCGGCGCTAAGAATCGAGGTGGCGCACGGCGTCGCCCACCGTGTTGATGTCCTGCGCCTGTTCGTCGCTGATCTCGCCGCCAAATTCTTCCTCAAAGGCCATGATCAGCTCGACCAAATCGAGGCTGTCCGCCTCCAGATCGTCGCGGAAATTGGCGTCCATGGTCACGTCGGAGGGCTCGACGCCCAGCTGCTCCACAATAATAGCTTGAACGCGTTCAAAGGTTGTCGCTTGAGACATTGTCTTCTCCAGGTAGGTGAGGGAGTGGGTAAGGGGTGGTAGATGTTTCGGCAGTTGGCCCGAACGAACAGGTCGCCCAGCGACGTGCAGCGGGAAATAGCTCCGCTACAGCCAACCGAAACACCCCGAATTTGTTTAGAATAAATTGGTTGCTCCCGGCGGCGGGACAAACGGGTGAGCGCCGCTAAAGTGTCGCCATTGTATGCAGCGCCCTGCAACCTGTCAAACCAACCGGGTAGTGGGTGGGACTCGCCGCTGTGGTGGGCTTGGCCAAGGGTGGTGCTTACCGCGGACGGCGACTCTCCAGCAGCGTGCGGGCCTTAACGGCGTCGCCAAAGAGCGAGACGCCGGTGTTGAGCACCACCAGCCCCAGCGTGCCCAGCCAAAACCAGTGCAACCCCGGCTGCCGCTGCCCTTTGCGGATGGCGCCCTCGCCAGTCAAGCTAACGCCCAATCCAATTAGCGTAAGACCCAGCGGCGCTTTGATAAGCCATTCGCGCCGGTAGCGCGGTTGATTGTTCACGGGGTAGTTCCTTCCGTTGTGGCTTCAGCCGCGTTGGCTTCAGACAGTTCCCGTTGGCCCGGCTGCGCCGGAGCAGCCGGGGCGGCGGGCGATTTGTCGCGCCGCAGATCGACGGCGCGGGACAGATTGCGCATCGAGAGCGTGCGCTCTTTGCCCAGGCTAAATTCGATGCGCTGCGTATTCTGCGCCGTGGTGGCCGCTCGATCAAACAGCAGCAGCCAAACTCGCCGCACGGTGAAGCGAGCCTCCAGCCCCGCCGCTCGCGCAGCTTCGACGATCTCTTGCGCTTCCAGCTCGCTTAGGCTTAGGGCCAGGGTGAGGTGGGGGCGAAACTCGCGGCGCTGCGCGGCCCGCAGCGCCTCGGCGGTTTCGCTGTCGGGCTCCGCCCCCTCGGCCAGCGCGGCCAGCAGATCATTCCGCAGCTGATTTAGGCGGTGGTAGCCTAAAGCGGCCCCGCCCGCGCCGCTGATCTCTTCAGCCTGCTCCTGGGGTCGCTCCTGGGGCCGCTCCTGGGGCCACTCCCTGGCCGCCGCTTCTTCGTCGACCAACTCGCGGGGGGGCTCGGCTTCTGGGGCAGGCGCATCATACACGGCCACGCTCCCAATTTCGCTCAGGTCGCTCGCGCTGAGATCAAGCGTGAGTACTTCCACCGGCTCCGGCTCAATATATTCTGGCTCAACAGCTTCAAGCTCAACGGCTGGAAGCTCAAGCGTCTCATCTTCGGGGTTAATTTCGCCGTTTAGGTAAACGAGTTTATCCACGTCGCGCACTTCTGCCGTGGCCGCCTCGTTGCTGCTGGTGCGCATGCGCAAAAAGACGCCCTCGTAGCCAGGTCGCGTGTAGTCGGCGTCGTGCAGGATTTCATCTATGTAAATTTGGAACGGCTCGTAGCGCGCGCAAACGGCTTCGATGCGCTGGCGCAGCGTCGCTTGGTCTAGGTGGGCAATGGCAACGCGCGGCAGCAGCGTCACGTGGCCGCCCCAGGAAGGCCAGCTTGAGCCGGGCGTGCGTTTGGCCCAGCGCCGAAATTCGCGGTCGATGCGATCGGGCAGCAAAATTTGGAGGCTTGTCAGCATAGGGGCGGGCATGGCAATAGCGGGCAAAACGGCGGGCATGGACGGCAGCAAGCGTAAACAGTAGCGGGTGTGGACAATGCCGGGCAGATTGGAGCGCGCACAAAGAGATTACAGTCCGGACGCGGGTGGATAAGCTATCCGACAGAGGAGAGCGATAATCACCTACTTAAATTTCAACGGAACCTAATTACGACAACGAGACTTTAACGCGGAACGCAAGGACGCGGAGAAAGTACCGTTAGCGAACAACGCTTTACACCTCTGCATCTCCGCGTCAGTTTTGCTCAATTTCTCGGAATCTCGTTGCAGTACTAAGCGAGCAGCGTTAACTGGACAATTGTACCACGGGTGGGAACGCTAACCAACTGTTGGAACATTTGACCAGAAACGCCAAATTTGGCGAACGTCAATCAAACTCACCGGAGAAAATCAGCCACAAACTGCATGGGTTGGGAGAGAGCCAGCCGAGAAAGTTTGTGCAATTTGTGTAATTCGTGGCTCAACTCTCTTGAATTTGATCCCTGCCGGTACTCAACGGAATGAGGCGTCTACTCGGCGGCATCCAGCCGCTTCTGCATGGCTTTGGTCATCGGCACGATGATGTGGCCGCGCTCCAGATCGCCATAGGTGCGGGCTCGCTGCGGTCCGTGCTGCCACAGATAGTAGGCAATGTAGGCGCAGGTTAGCGCGTCGAGCGTGTCCTCGTGCTGCTTGAGCGCTTTGCCTCGCAGACCAAAAACCTCGGTTTTCTCAAGCAGCTTCTTTGTGCCCTTGAGCGGCGGCTTGGCCTCGCGCAGCCCGCGCAGCAGCGCCTGGTAGCGCTCGAACTCCGCCCAGCGATCTTCGTAACTGCGGTGCGCGCGCGGCTTGTACTTGAGCGTTGTCTCCAGATCAAAAAGGCTGATGTGCGCCGGGTGGGGATAAACTTCGCAGACGAGCCGACCCACGGCACGCTTGGGCACGGTGGCTGCTTCGCTAAAGCGCATCTGCGTTGCCAGCGCCTCGATCAGCACCTCGCCGCGCACCGTTTTCTCGTCGCCTTTCCGTTTGCCATTGCCTTGGGCCAGCCGCTTGCGGTTGGCGGGGTAGGCCCCGGCGTGAAAGCGGCGAAAATCACGGCTGAGAAAGCGATCAGCATCGCGCATGCCCGTTTCGTTGGGCACGCGCAGCGGCGCATCCACGGCCAAGACCGCGCCGCTGCCGCGCGGCAAATGCTCGCGCACAAAGCCAACGATCTCGTTGTTGTCGCCCAACTCGCCGCTGTGGGCCGCGAGCCGTCCGTCCCGGATCACGGCGCAGCCGGAGGGGTTGCGCGTGCTCCACGCCAAATCTAAGCCAAAAAAGATCGTTTCTTTTTGCTTGCCCTTCTCTTGCTTCTTCGCCAAAATGCTCTTCCTCACGTTTTAATTCTGTCAATACAAATGCGCGTACTTCAATCCCGTCCCCGTATTAAAGAGCACAACCGTCTCGTCCGGCTGAATCCACCCCCGCTCCAGCAGCGCGACCTGAGCAGCCAGGCAGGCCGCTCCCTCCGGCGCGGGGAAAATTCCCGTGGCGCGGCCCATCACCCGCGTGTAGCAGATCATCGCGCCGTCGTCGACGGCGATGGCCGTGCCGCCGCTTTCGCGAATGGCGTTGAGAATTAGGAAATCGCCGACGGCCACGGGCACGCGCAACCCGTCGGCGACAGTCTTAGCGCCCTGCCAGAGTTCGGCGTGCTGCTCGCCCTGCTCAAAGGCGCGCACGATGGGCGCACAGCCGCTGCTCTGCACCGTGACCATGCGCGGGCGCTCGCTGCCGATCAGCCCCATTTGCTCCATCTCCTCAAAGGCCTTCCACATGCCGATCAGCCCCGTGCCGCCGCCCGTGGGGTAGATGATCACGTCCGGCAGCGTCCAGTCCAGCTGTTCGGCCAGCTCATAGCCCATCGTCTTCTTCCCCTCCAGCCGATAGGGCTCCTTGAGCGTCGACACGTCAAACCAGCCGTGCTCGGCCACCCCCTCTTTCACGCGTGCGCCGCAGTCGTTGATCAGCCCGTCGACCAGCGTCACGCTCGCGCCCAATTCGGTGCATTCTGCCTGGAAGCAGTGGGGCACATCCTGCGGCATGTAGACGTGGGCAGGCAAGCCCGCAAGCGCGGCGTAAGCGCTCATGGCGCCGGCGGCGTTACCTGCGCTGGGAATCGCGATCTCCGCCGCGCCCAGCTCCCACGCCCGACTGACGGCCGCGCTCAAGCCACGGGCCTTGAAGCTGCCCGTTGGGTTGGTCGATTCGTCCTTGATCAGTGTGTTGGGGCAGCCGATCTCCTCGCCCAGCCGCGTCGCGCGCTGCAGCGGCGTCCACCCCTCGCCCAGGCTGAGGCGAAAGCGCTCGTCCTGCACGGGCAGCACTTCGGCGTAGCGCCACATCGTCGGTTCGCGCGCGGCCAGCGCGTCGCGCGTCAGCGTCTGCTTGGCGCGGTCGAGATCATAGCGGGCCAGCAGCGGGCGGTCGCTGGCGGGCGAGAGATTCATCAGCTGGTCGGCGGCGTAGCGCTCGCCGGTCATGCTACATTCGAGGTGGGTGAGGGTCGATTGGGTAGCCATGGGCCTCAATTTCGCTGAGCTGGGGAAGATTGAGAGAGCAGTATAGCAAAAAAGTGGTGGGTTGGCACAAACTTGAAAATGGAAAGGGAATCTGGACTGGGGTGGAACAGAATATCGCGGGGAAACGTAAAGCAGGGCATGACTATCACACGACGGGCGTTTTTGCGGACGTTTTTGCGCACTGGGCTGGCGACGATGGGCGCGGGCGCGCTGACGGGGCTGTACGCGTGGCAAGTGGAGCCGCGCTGGGTGCAGATCGCGCGGCGGCGCTTGCCCATTCGGCAGCTGCCGCCGGCGCTGGCGGGCCGCACGCTGGTCCAAATCAGCGACCTGCACATCGGCGACCGCTACGACTGGCGCTACCAAATCGGCGCGCTGCGCGAGATCGCGGCGCTTGAACCGGACTTCGTCGTCTACACCGGCGACTTTGTCAGCTATGAATCGGCGGCGCAGCTGACCCAATTGGAGACGCTGCTGCGGCACGCGGTGCGCGGTCGGCTGGGGACGGCGGCGGTTTTGGGCAACCACGACTACGGTTACGGCTGGGAACAGCCGGAGGTGGCCGACGGCATTGCAAAGCTGCTCGCGGCGGTGGAGATTCCCACGTTGCGTAACGAGGCGCAGCACTGGGGCGACTTACAAATCATCGGCCTCGACGACTACTGGGGCACAAACTTCGAGCCCGATTTCTTCACCACGCTCGATTTTGAGCAGCCCACGCTCACGCTTTGCCACAACCCGGATGTCGCCGACCTGCCGATTTGGGGCGATTACGACGGCTGGATTCTGGCGGGCCACACGCACGGCGGGCAGGTCAAGCCGCCTTTTTTGCCGCCGCCGATTCTGCCCGTGCGCAACGAGCGCTACACCGCGGGTGCGTTTGCGCTGACGGGCGGGCGCTCGCTCTACATCAACCGCGGTCTGGGCAATTTGTGGCCGGTACGCTTTAACGTGCGCCCGGAGATTACGCTGTTTCGGCTGGAATCAGCAGCATAGAAAAGAAGCTTTAGCCACGAATTACACGAATTACACGAATTTTTGTCGTACAGACTTCCATTCGTGTAATTCGTGGCTCATTCTGCTCCCCATAGCCATTTGCCGTTGTATAGATGCGCCACCCCTGCTACACTATCCCTCACCCTCAATTCAATTTCAAGCAGGAGCAATCTCTATGAACACCGTCCCCTTTGCCGACACCGGCGAACAAATCTCCGAAATGTGCCTCGGCACGATGATGTTTGGCGACCGCACCGAGGAGGCCGAAGCCGACCGCATTCTCAGCAGCGCCGTCGAACAGGGCGTTACCTTTATCGACACGGCCGCCGTTTACAGCGGCGGCGAGACGGAGTCGATTCTGGGGCGCATCATGCAGGGCAAACGCGATGAACTCTTCCTCGGCACCAAAATCCCCAGCAAGACTGCACCGTCGGACTTTGCCCAAGCGCTGGACGACAGCCTGACGCGTCTGCAAAGTGACCACGTCGATCTGGAGATGATTCACTGGCCGCACGCGGAGATGCAGACGACCGACATGATGGAGGCGCTCAACGCGCTGGTCGTCTCCGGCAAGACGCGCTTCGTGGGCTGCTGCAATTTTCCGGCGTGGCTGCTGGCCCACTGCAACGCCATTGCGCAGCGCAACGGCTGGGCGCGGCTGGTTTGCAATCAAATCCCTTACAACGTCGTCGAGCGCGGCGTCGAAGTCGAGGTGCTGCCGCAGGCCGTGGCCGATGACGTGGCGATCACGGTCTACCGCCCGCTGCTGATGGGGATGCTGGCCGGGAAGTACAGCAGCGGCATTCCAGAGGATTCGCGCGGCCACACGGACCAGCGCGTCCAAAGCTGGCTGGAAAAGTATGGCGACGGCTTCCAGCGCTTTGAGCAATTCGCCGCCGAGCGCGACCTGCACCCCGCCCAGCTCGCCGTGGCTTGGCTGCGCCACTCGCCGGGCGTCACCTCGCCAATTGTGGGCGTCAGCTCGCTGCGCCAGCTCCAGCCCAGCATCGATGCCTTTGCGGTCGAGCTATCGGATGCGGAGTATGCGGAAGTGACGGCGATGTTTGATACGGCGGTAAAGGAGGAGAGCGGGGGCAACTTTAGCAACCTGCGGCGGGCCATGGATTTGGTGGCGGCGTAAGCGCGGCGGCTCTTTTAGTGACCCAGCACGCGCACGCTGTTCGAGCGGTCGTGGTGGGTCAGTCGCCACTGGCCAAAGCGGTCGATCAGCGTGCGCGCCCGCTCGCGGCGCACCCGCATCCGCGCGTTCTTGACCTGCCACTCGCCCTTGACCTGGTTGATCACCAGCAGCGAATCGCCGCGCACGTCCAGCTTGGCCGTCTTGGAATCGATCTGCCCGTCGGCCAGCCGCTTGAGCACGGCCTCCAGCGCCGCGATCAGCGTGTCGTACTCCGCCTCGTTGTTGGTGACGCGATCACCAAATTGAAGCTGGACGATCTGCTCCGGCTGGCCGGGCCAGCGCAGCGCATAGCTGCCGTAGCCCCGGCCGGGGTTGCCGCGGCTGCCGCCGTCGAAAATAATGCCGATGGGCCGCTCCGGCGCCTGCCCCGGCAGCGGCAACATCTCGCTGGGTGAAGCAGCTTTGTCGACCCGGTGTGGGGGCGCGCCCATGACCACGCGCCCCCGCACCGGCGACTGGTAGGGCCCAGCAGGCACATTGTCCAGCGGTTCGCTCTCCTGCTGAGCTGGCTTTGGGTGATTTTGTGATTGGGGGGAGAATGACGGCTGGCGCTGACGCTCGGTCAATGCGGGCGCAACGGCGAGGCGCCGCTGGTCGGTGGTCAACACGTCGCTGGGCAGCAGCCCGCTCACGCGCAGCCGACGCAGCAGGATGCGGCGATCGTTCTCGGTCAAGTCTCGGATTTGTTCGACGATGGCGTCGAGGGAGGGGGCGGAGTCGTGGGGCATGTCTAAAGTAAAAGCAAATTGAGAAGAGGAATTTGCAGCAGAATTCAGTCTTGGATTTTCCGTTTTCAGCGAGTTTCCACGTTAAGAGAAAGCACGGGACACGGATGAACGCGGGCTACGCACACGGATTTTTCTGGTTGAATCACAGCAGTTATTGTTTCTGAAATCCGTGTTTATCCGTGTCATCCGTGTCCAGAAAAATTGGCCAGTGGTGCATTTAACTGGCTTACTGCTTACTGATCCCTCCTACTGACTCCTGCCTACTGCGCTCACGCCCCGTTCACGCGCGCCGCCTGCCTTGCCGCCCGCTGGCGCTCGCGGGCCTGGTTCCACAGGTAGAGCAGGTTGGACTGGTGAAACTGCTTGACGATGCCGCCCAGCGGAATGCGGCTGGGGCCAAATTGCTCGATGTCGTACTGGGCCAGGTCGTGCTTAGTGGCGCCCTCGCCGATCAGCCGATTGACCAACTCCTCGATGTCGTCGAGGTAGCGGATGCTGTCCTCGATGCTGCTGTCGACTTCGCCGCGCAGCAGGATGTCGCCGTGGCCCTGGACGATGGTTTCGAGGTTGTAGCTCGCCAGGTTGCGCAGCGACTCCTTGTAGGCGGGCAAATCGCTGAAGGGGGTGGCGATCAGCGGCACGGGCATCATCAGGTCGCTGGCAAAGAGCACCTTCTCCTCGCGCACGTGTACGACACAGACCTCCGGGCTGGGCCCCGGCGAACTGATCGCGTGCACCGTCTTGCCGCCCAGCCGCACCAGCATCCCCTCATCAAAGACGATTTTGGGCAGCCGAATCTCGACTTCGCGCAGCTGCGGGTTATTCTCCTTGGCCTCCGCCAGCGCCACCACGCCATATTCCTCCAGCATCTCGCGCGTCTTCTGGTGCGCAATCAGCTTGGCCTCCGGGAAAAAGCAGGAGCCGTAAACGTGATCGGCGTGGCTGATCGTGTTGATCACGTACTTGATGCCTTCGGGGCAGACGCGCTCGGCAAAGTCGATGATCTGCCGCGTCTCCGAAGGGAAAGGCAGCGTGTCGATCAGAATGCCGCCCTCGTGCGTCACCACCAGCCCGGCGTTGACTTCGACGTATAGTTCGCTTGTAAAGACCCACGTGTCGTCGGCAACGCGCGTGCGGGTGATGGCCATGGTGCTTTAACCTGTTCTGTGGAATTGTGCTGTGCAGCGAAATCATTTATAGCGACAAAGTGTACCACGAACACGTAAAATTCGTCAAGAGAGTTGACATAAAAATCTGTTTTGGTTTAGAGCAAACGTTGCATTGAGGCTAAATGCCGTATCACACAAGGAAGACGAGGCTCAAAGGTCAACGGATGTATCAGAATTTGTCATGCCCGCAAAGGCGGGCATCCACTTGTGGGCCAAGCATGGATTCCCGCACCCAGAGGGAATGACAGACTACCTCGGCGCCAGCCTGCCTTCCCCCAAACTAAACGCACTGCCAAGTTTTCACAGTTGGAGTCATTCAGATTGTAACGAATCTGTAACGGAAATGTATATGGATTTGTCATCTGGGCGTGCAAAACTGTAGATGACGATATCGTTCCACCTTTTCTTTCTCTTTGCAGCAGAAAGGTCATCACCATGACAGTCAAGAATTACATGTTTGCGCTGATTTTGCTGTTTTGTGCAGTGGGGCTTAGCTTCACAAGCGAACCTGTTCAAGCTGTGCAATCGAAAGCTATTGAAGCCGATAGCCAGATTGCACCTTCCGAGCAGGCTCACCCAAAGCTTGAGGCTCAGCTTTCTGATGAGTGGCTTCAGTACGAAAGCAAAGCGGGAGGTTATTCTTTCTCCTACCCGTCCACCTACTCCGTGGTGGAGATGGAGAGAGGATTCGTTCAGCTTCGCGTGAACGGTGAGGTTACCGACGATACGATTGCGCTGTATTATGTGATGTACCAGATGGATGACTTGACAGATGATCTGTTAACCTGGGCAGAAGCGCTGGACAAGCATCACGTGCTGAACCCGTTTGACGTTGAGTATTTCCCTGCACATTTCGATGAGACAAATGCCAGTGACTCCCGACAGATCTATATCGAGAGCAGGGCTGGCTCCGCCGTTCCCTTTCAATCCTACTGGATGACAAACGGTCGCTTGGTACTCCAAGTGTCCGCCAACTTCGAGAAAGAGGAAAACAAATCCATTTTGGAAGGGATTGCACGCTCTGTTAAATTCTCTAAGGACGCCCCGACAGATATGAGTCAACTGTACGCGCCCGAGGCCCCGCCAAGTATTGCCACGCTGTCGGATTTCTTGGGTCTCATGCGCGAAAAGGACGAAGTTTCACACGCTCTGAATGTATATGTGGAGACGGGCGAGACGCCAACGGATTTGTTGGACCAGATGACAGAGAGCGCAAGAGCCGATTATGAACGGACTCTTCAAACTCAACAGATTCAAATTCAGCAAGCGATAGAGGCACGACAGCCACAAGAAGCAGCGCCCGTTTTGGAGGAGGTGGCTCCTGCTATTGAGGAGATGGAAGGCGAACCCTTTACACAAACATTTACGCTGACCTCGCAACTCACTACGGAAGCAGGGCTTGCTCCTGAAATCGAGTTGCAATTCGCCGCAACGCCTGCCGCGAATGCACCACAAAGCTATAGTGCTGCTTCGACCCAGGCAATAGCCAACCGCCAAGGCTTGCCTGCACGCTTCAAAACACCAATTCGGGTGTACAACAACATTAAGCTCCGATGCGGTTCTGCGCTTCACAACAACAACACATGGGATGGATATGCAGCAGACATTGGTGTGGTGATAGGTACAAATGTGTACGCGACAACTCAAAACGAAAGGGTTTACAGGGTCGAGACTTCATACAGTGGTGACGGATACGGTAAGTATGTTCAGACTTACTCGACACAGTTTGTGAGAGGAATCCAAAGGACTTATTACAACACCTATGCACATCTGAATGGAGTGAACGTGGTGTTGAATCAGGTTCTGGGCCCAGGAGATTTGATTGGAACATCAGGTACGACTGGTGTCAATCCACCTGCTCCCCATCTGCATTTCTCCATCTCGACAGATGTCACGGATGTGTACACCGGAAATCTCTCACCAACGGATTTGTCTCCCGTCAAAGGCATTACGCCTAACATTTACTACCCATCACAATGGGCGGAGTGTGGGTGGAACAGAAACCCTGACACCGAACCGATCATTATTGAGGCCAACGAATTTCAAGCTTCAACAACTGGCTCCGGGTACTCTTGGAATTGCTCTACTTACCTGCCGAACCATACCGGGACGTGTTACCGAGCTGCTGTGCCAACCAGTCCTAACTGGACTTTGGATCGAATCGACAACAGCAATAAAAATTCCTCTCCCAGAATGTCTTACAACACCTACATTGCTTCAGGAGGAAACTACCGCGTGTGGGTTTGTGGCATGGGAGGCAACAGTAACGACGATTCCATTCACATGGGACGCAACAATGATCCCCAAACCACGGCAGATGCAATGACTGGTTGGTCCTCCTCCAATTGGATTTGGATGAGTTGGGCGGATGGCGCAGACCCCTACTTGTACTTGCCAACTGGATATGTTAATGTGGACGTGTGGGCTAGAGAAAATGGGATGCGGGTGGATCGAATCTTGCTCAGCAAAAACTTTGACTACAATCCTGCGGCAGGTGGTGTGTCTACTAGAATTCGGTGCGGTGCAGAGGGGCTGTAACAAGCGACTCATGCCATGAGCTACCCAGTAGCTTATTGCAAACTACGTAACGCCGGTAGCAAACAGTTGGAGCAGAGGAGAATCAACTGCTGTATCTTCTCCTCTGCTCCCTAATTGCATCATTTACAGAATCAGGCCTTATTATATGAAAACAATTATCATTTTAGCTAGCTTCCTAATTGGATGCTTTCTAAGCGGTTGCAGTGAATTAGAGGAGCGCTACATCCCAGAGTCTCCTTTGCCCGCTGAAGAAAACGCAGACAGCTATACAGTTTACCAGGGGGCGTCTACGTATGGTGATGAGTTTGTCGTCAACTATTCCAATGAGACTTGGGAATACATCTTTGAAAATACAAATCGCAAATTGAAGCATCAAGCTATTGCAGGCTGTGAACTGTGGTTGAACGAAGGAGCAGTAGGACGCTCAGAAGAACCAACTATCATAGAAATTGAAGCAGGAAACTATACGTGGACGAGGGGGATTTTCTCCACTGAAAGAAGAGCAGTATATAGCACACCAGTAAACAACAAATACTACCTGTTCGGCGTAACGTATGCAGAGCCCGCTACCGAAGCAGAGCTTGAGCAATGCCTTGCAGACGCGGAAGAGGTCATCGCCACCTTTGAACCCGTTGAGTAGCGGCAAACATCTACATCCAAAGCAAAGGGCAGCGACATGCGTCGCTGCCCTTTGCTTTGCCAATTCTGCACAGTAAGGCCAAAGCCCAACTCCTTACTTCGCCACAAATTGATAGCCGATGTCGTGAACCGTCACGATGTACTGTGGCTGGTGCGGCGTCGGCTCAATTTTTTTGCGCAGCCGCTCCATGGTGGTGCGCAACAGCTGGTGGCCCCCCTTGTCTGTGTACCCCCACAGCGTTTCGATCAAGCGTTCCGATGACAGCACCTGCCCGCGGTGGCTGTAGAGCAGGTAGAAAAGCTCAAACTCGCGCTGCGTCAGCCGCACGGATGGTTTATTCGCTACACGAACGGTTCGCATCGCTGGATCAACTCGCAACTCCCCCCCCTGCTAATTCAAATGTGGGCAGCTGGGCCAGGGGCAAACTGCGTCCCCGCCGTGCCATGGCGCTTGCCTGCGCCATCAGCAGGCGCAGCTGGTAGGGGCGCGACAGCACCAAATCCGCCCCCATCTTGTACAAGTTAACGGCAGTTGTTTCATCCACGTTCTCGCCCACAACCAACACCGGAACGGCGGCCACCCGTCGAATTTGCTGCACGGCCTCCATCAGCTGCTCCGTGGGTAACACCAGTACAATCAAATCATCCGGGCTGTCCGACCAGCTCGCTAACGCATCGTCTACCGTTGCCACGGTTCGTGTCTCCAAATCTGCCCGTTCTAAAACATGAGCGCTGATGGCGCGCTCATCGGCGTCTGGTGCGATTACCAAAGCGTTCATTTCGACTGCTCCATTCCTGGTAGGGGTAGCGCCAATCAAGCAGCGCGTTGATTGAGGAATCACGAGATGGACTGCCTTACTGTCGAGGACAAGCCACAGATTGTATCATATCACAAAGTGTGTAATATCCAATACAACAAAAAAACGCCGCCGGGAAATTTCCCGGCGGCGTTTTCATAAGCTTGGCTCCGCGGAGCCGTGTGGCCAGTAGGTGCGAACCTGGAAAACCAGGTGGGTGCCGGCTGGTCGCTTTCGCCTCGTCTGCCTTGGGGGGCAGATAACGCGTCCACAAACCTTCACCGTGCTCCCGTTTTTATACTTGTAGGAACGCCCATGAGCTGTCCGATCACGAGAACCGTAGAGCGAGGGTGATCATAGCATAAGTTGGCGGCGGGATCAATGGCTGTGCGCGAATCAAACAAATTTCTAATTTTTGGGAGCCGAGGGGTGCGCTTTTGATTCGGATTACGAACGCGCCTCCAGGGGCTGCACGGAAAGTCGGTAGCCCATCGCGTGCAAAATCGCATTGGCGCTTTCGAGCTTGGGGCTTTCATCTTCGGACAGGGCTTTTTGCAAACCGCTACGCGATAGTTCGGCATTCTCCGCCGTCGCTGCCACCCCTTTCACCCGATAGATAATACGCAGTGCGGAAAATAGCGCGGCCAAGTCGCCATCTTTTGCGTATTCCTCAAACTGCACCTTCAGGAACCCATCAATTTCTTCGGGATGTTCCCGATAATACTCTTCCAACATCTCTGTAAATTTTCTCATCGTGCTTGATACTCCTTCCAATACGCCTTTGCCCGTTCTATATCACGTGCTTGGATAGATGTACCTTGCTACCCCCCCTGCGCAATCCCGTGTGGCTTGGCGGCTTCGCCCTTGCGCTTCCCCTCGCGCAGCTGAATGTGCAGCGTCTCCAGCTGCTCTTCGCTGACCGGGCTCGGCGCTTCGACCATCAGGTCCGTGCCCTGGGCGGTCTTGGGGAAGGCCATCACGTCGCGGATGCTGGGCGTGTCGGCGTAGAGCGCGACCATGCGGTCGATGCCGAGCGCGATGCCGCCGTGCGGGGGCGCGCCATACTGGAAGGCTTCGAGCAGATGGCCAAACTGCTCGTCGACCTCGGCCTCGTTTAGCGAGAGCCGCTGGAACACCTGCATCTGCTGGTCGTCGCGGTGGATGCGGATGCTGCCGCCGCCCAGCTCCCAGCCGTTGAGCACCACATCGTAAGCTTTGGCCTTGACCTCGCCCGGCTTATCCATCAGCTTCTCCCAATCGGCATCGAGCGCGCTGGTGAAGGGGTGGTGCACGGCCTGCCAGCGCTCCAATTCCTCGTTGTACTCGATCAGCGGAAAGTCGACCACCCAGCAGAAGGCCAGCTCGTCCTCGTTGATCAGCTCCGCGCGTCGCCCAATCTCCAGCCGCAAATTCCCCAGCGCCTGCGCAACCGTTTCCGGCTGGTCGGCGACGGCCAAAATCAAGTCGCCCACCGCCGCGCCGCTCGCCCTCACGATCTCGCCCAGCTCCTGCGCCGAGAAAAACTTGGCGACTTGGCTGCGCAGCGCTTCTGCTGGGTAGCCGCCGTCGCCATCCGCCTCGCCCGTCACGCCGATCCACACCAGTCCCTTGGCTCCGTAGCGCTTGACAAAGTCCGTCAGCTCGTCGATTTCGCGCCGCGTCAACTCCGCGCCGCCGGGATAGAGCACGCCCTTGACCTGCCCACCACCCGCCACGGCGTTCTTGAAGACGCCAAAGCCGCTCTCGGCCACCACGTCGCTCAGGTCAAACAGCTCCAGGCCAAAGCGCAGGTCGGGCCGGTCGATGCCGTATTGGTCCATGGCTTCGGCGTAGGTCAGAATCGGGAAGGGCGTCTGCTGAATCGGCTTGTCGCTGACCAGGCCGCTCAGCTCGACCAGCATCGGCTCGATCAGCGCGCGGATGTCTTCGGCCTCGACAAAGCTCATTTCGAGGTCGAGCTGGGTAAATTCGGGCTGGCGATCCGCGCGCAGATCCTCGTCGCGGAAGCAGCGGGCAATTTGGAAATAGCGCTCCACGCCCGCCACCATCAGCAGCTGCTTGAGCTGCTGCGGGCTTTGGGGCAGCGCGTAGAATTCGTGCGGGTGCAGGCGGCTGGGCACGATAAAGTCGCGCGCGCCCTCCGGCGTGCTCTTGAGCAGAATCGGCGTTTCGATTTCCAAGAAGTCGCGCGCCGAGAAATATTCGCGGATAAAGCGCACGATCTGGTGGCGCAGCACGAGATTTTGCATCATGCGCGGGCGGCGCAAATCGAGATAGCGATACTTGAGCCGCAGCGCTTCGTCCACGTTTTCCGCGCTCTTGCTCGTGCCCTCGTCCTCACCGCTCACGTAAAAGGGCGGCGTTTTGGCCTTGCTCAAAATCGTTACCTCGTCCGCAATCACCTCGATCACGCCCGTGGCCAGGTTGGGGTTGGCAAAGCCTTCCGGTCGCTCGCGCACCGTGCCGCTGATCTGCAGCACGAATTCGCCGCGCGCCTGCGCCGCCGTCGCGTGCGCTTCGGGCGAGGCGTCCGAGTCAATCGTCACCTGGGTGATGCCCCAGCGGTCGCGCAGGTCGATAAAGATCAGGCCGCCGTGGTCGCGCCGCCGGTTGAGCCAGCCCGCCAGCGTCACGCGTTGGCCGATTTGGTCGCTGGTCAATTCACCGCAGTTGTGCGTTTTTAGCATAATAATTACGAGTCCTTGATTCAGTCATCTTGGTCAAAATAATTTGAAAGATTATAGCACGTCTCGCCGCAAACTCTAGTTTGAGATAGAACGCGGATTGAGCGGATCAGGCGGATTTTGGCTGCTCTCCTCTTAAAATCCGCCTTCATCCGCCCAATCCGCCTAATCCGCGTTCCACTCTGAACCTTTACCCCATTTCACTTTATTGATATTTGAAAACGCACGCGCGACGCGGTACAATAGTCGTTATGCCATTTGTCATTCACGCGGCGTGGCTGCGCTCCGGCGAGCGCGGCGCGCCCCCCAATTTACGAACCGGCACGCTCGCCAACGTGGGTCCCCCGCTGCCCGATGCGGGTCGCCTGTTCTTTTGGGGCGAAAATACCGACGCGCCGGTACAGGTCGTTGCGCAATCGGCAGCCCTCGGCGAACGTACGGCCCGCGCGGCCAAAGTGCCCTCGCACCCGGCGCAGATTTCGATTGGTCAACTGCGCCGCCTGCTCACCACCCACTTTCCCCAGCTCGCCGCTCCCAACGGCTCCGCTGCCCCCCAGCACCAGGTTGATCCCGCCGAGCTGGCGCTGACGACGGCCACCATCTGGCTGCCCACGCAGGACGGCCAGCCGCTGCGTCGCCGCGGTCGGCTCCAGCAGTCGCTGACGCAGGACGCGCCCGTCCACCCCAACAATTTCTCCGATCCGGTCAACCTGGCCAACTGGCAGGTGGCGGGGTTGACGCTGCCGCCGCTGACAGCGCTCACGCTGCTGAGCCAAATCAACCAGCCCCGACGCGGCTGGAACGGTCGGCAGGCCTCCGAGGTGCTCTACCGCTTTCGCTTTGGCAACGACCTGCTCTTTTGGAGCAGCATGGCGAAGTTTGCGCTGGAAATTTTGGCTGGGCAGCACTACCTGCCCAGCCTCTATGCCGTCAACCCGCTCGAATTTCGCGCGCTGTGGCGACCCTCCCTGCTGGACGGTCGCGTGCAGCAGCGGCTGGAGCACTTTGTGCAGGGGCTGCCGACAGTCTGCCGCGCCTACAACGTGGAGACGCCCGAAGCTGCCCCCCAGCCCGCCACGCTGATCGAGCACTTTGTCACGGCGGTGGTGGATGCGGCCGTGCGCGAATGGGCGGCCGAGGCAGGCGCGGAAGCAGAGGGTGCGAAGACGGCTGGGCAAAACGGCAGCGGTGCGCGGTACAGTGGAGTGCGCGGCGATGGAGTTTACGGCGACAGATTTCACGGCGATTCGGTAGGCAACGGTGTGACAAAGGGCGTGACCAACGGCGCGGTCAACGGCGCGGCCAACGGCTCCACCGCCTGGCTGCGCGGCCTGCTGAGCGATCAGCCGCGGCTGGCCCTGCCGCCCCAGCCCGCCCACCAGCTCTATCGCGAGTGGAACAGCTGGACCGAACAGCTCTACACCACCAGCGACGCCAACGCGCGCATCTGCTTTGTGCTCGAAGAGCCGCAGATTGATATGGACGATGCGGCAGACGAAGAGTTTGGCGCTGAAACGTGGCGGCTGCGCTACTACCTCCAGGCGCGCGACAATGAAGCGCTGCTCGTCTCCGCGCGCGACGTCTGGCAGTCGCCGGGGCAATCGCTGCGCCTGGGCAGCCGGCGGCTGGATCGACCGCAGGAGCGTCTGCTGGCCGGTCTCGGCGCGGCGAGCCGCCTTTTCGCACCGATCCGGCACAGCCTCAGCGGCCTCCAGCCCGAAGAGGCGCTGCTGACCACCGAAGAGGCGCACCAGTTTCTACGCGAAGTTGGCCCGCTGCTGGAGAGCAGCGGCTTTGGCGTGATTTTCCCGCTCTGGTGGCAGGCGGGCCACCGCACGCGGCTCGGCCTGCGGCTGCGGCTCTTTGGCGACGAGGCGATTGGTGGCTCCGAGGAGTCGCCGGCCGACGCAGCCGCCTCGTCGGCCATGCAGCCGGCTTCGACGCGCTACGCCTGGGAGTTGACGCTGGGCGGCGATCCGCTGACCTCCGACGAATTTTCGCAGTTTGCCGCCGTGCAGACGCCGCTCGTCCGCCTGCGCGACCGCTGGATCGAGCTGGATGCCGCGCAGGTGCAGGCGGCGCAGCGCTTCCTGGCCAGCCCCGCGCGCACCGAAACGCGCTCGCTTTCGCTGCTGGATGCAATTCGCATGGCGCAGGCCTATGCCCAGCGCGCCGAATCGTCCACCGACCTGACCGCTGGCGAAGCCGCGGCGCTGCCCGCTGCCCTGCGCCCCGCCAGCGCCCCCGGCACCGCCCCCTCGCTGGAGCTGCCCGCGAACCTGCTCGACAATCTCGCAGATGAGCTGCCGCTGGACGTGCTGCCGCTGGACGCCGTCGACGTGGAAGGGTGGCTGGCGGATGCGCTGAACCGGCTGCAAACCGACGGCGCGCTGAGCGAAGCGGGCGTGGCCGAGCCGACCGGCTTTGTCGGCGAGCTGCGGCCCTACCAGCGGCGGGGCGTGGGCTGGCTGGCCTACCTGCGGCGACTCGGCCTCGGTGCGTGCCTGGCCGACGACATGGGGCTGGGCAAATCCGTGCAGGCGATTGCGCTGCTGCTTCACGTGCGCGATGAGGCCGCAGTTGGGGAGCAAGCCAAGCTGGCCAAACCGGCGCTGCTGATCTGCCCGACCAGCGTCGTCACCAACTGGCGGCGGGAGGTGGAGCGCTTTGCGCCGGGGCTGCGCGCGATGGTGCACCACGGCAACGCCCGCCTTGACGGCGACGCCTTTCACGAGGCCGTCGCCGAGCACGATCTCATCATCACCAGCTTTGGCACGGCCCGGCGCGACATCGAGCTCCTGCTGGCGCACGAGTGGGACGATCTGATTTTGGACGAGGCGCAAAACATCAAAAACCCGGCAGCCAAGCAGACGCAGGCGGTGCGTCGCCTGCGCGCGCGCAACCGCATGGCGCTGACGGGCACGCCCGTGGAAAATCGGCTCTCCGAGCTGTGGAGCATCCTCGAATTTCTCAACCCCGGCTACCTCGGCGGCTACGACCGCTTTCGGCGGAGCTACATCGTGCCGATCGAGCGCTACAGCGATGAGGCCCACGCCGCGGAGCTGCGCGCGCTGGTGCAGCCCTTCCTGCTGCGCCGCCTCAAATCGGACCCGACCATCATTTCGGATTTACCCGCCAAAACGGAGATGGTGACCTACTGCACGCTGACCAGCGAGCAGGCCGCGCTCTACGAACAGGTCGTGCGCGAGACGCTGGCGCAGGTGGACGATAGCCAGGGCATCCAGCGCCGCGGGATTGTGCTGGGTCTGCTGACCAAGCTCAAGCAGGTCTGCAACCACCCGGCCCATTATCTCAAGCAAAAGGAGCCCCTGGCCAAGCGCAGCGGCAAGCTCATGCGCCTGAGCGAGATGCTCGAAGAGGCGCTGGCCGTGGACGACCGCGCGCTGGTCTTTACCCAGTTTGTCGAGATGGGCCACCTGCTTCAGCAGCACCTGCGCGACACGCTCGGCGTCGACGTGCTCTTCCTGCACGGCGGCACCACCGCTACCGGGCGCGACCAGATGGTGCAGGCCTTCCAGAGCGAAGATGGCCCGCCGATCTTTGTGCTGAGCCTGCGCGCGGGCGGCTCCGGCATCAACCTGACGCAGGCCAACCACGTCTTCCACTTCGACCGCTGGTGGAACCCCGCCGTGGAAAATCAGGCCACGGACCGCGCCTTCCGCATCGGGCAGACGCGCAACGTGCAGGTGCACAAGTTCGTCGTCGCCGGCACGCTGGAGGAGCGCATCCACGACTTGATCGAGAGCAAGCAGGCGCTGGCCGAACAGATTGTCGGCAGCGGCGAGGAGTGGCTCACGGAGCTGGACACCAACCAGCTCCAGGACCTGCTGACGCTGCGGCGCGAGATGGTGGAGTGAGAGACGGCGGAGTGAGAGACGGGGCTGAACTAAATACACCCCACAGAGTTGGGTACATTTTGGTCGGATGAGCTTTCGCTCGCGTAGCGGTCGCTTCGACGCCGGGTCTACCCCAAATGGTAGCAGATGAAATTGGAGCAGCGAGAAATCTGGACGCGATTAACGAGCCGCCTTTATCCTTACCCGCTAGGTTTGTCTGTCGTCAAAAGATTTCTCGCTAGATCGATTTCGTCTGTCTCATGGATTCGTTGACCCGCTCGAAATGACAGCTCGCCCCCACCCGAAGCATAGCTCACGAAGTCGGCGGGATTGACTGGTGGGGAGCGGGCTGCTATAGTGGGTGCTGCCTATAAAAGTAATACCAATTGTGCAGCAAAGCTGCGCGAAAAAGTTGGGCACGTCCCGCTCACCCCCAAACCCCCTCTCCACAGGTGGAGAGGGGGCTTCACCCACCTCGTTGGCATAGAGCCCGCGCAGAGGGGGTGAGGCCGAACGCCCCCTCGTCTTCTTGCACGCATTCACGCAGCTTGGATAGACAATTGGTATAAAGCCCATCGCACTCCACACAACAGAATAGGAGCTCAACCCCATGTCTTCCCGGCGCATCCTCCTCCTCGTCATCGTCCTGCTCGCCTCCACTGGGCTAACCGGTTCGCTCTTTGCCCAGGAAAGCCCCAACGCCCCACAGACCTTTGCCCAGCCGCTCTATGCGGGCTGCTACCTGGCCGCCGAAAACGTCTGCCGCATTCACGTCGAGCCCTTTGAGGTGCAGGTCAACGAAAGCGCGGGCGAGCGGGCGGCGGAGTTTCGGCTGTTCGCCAACAATGTCAACGATTCCGCCGCCTCGTTTGAGCTGTACAACTTCCACACCAGCAACAGCTATAGCTTCAAGCCAGAGGGCGACTACAGCCCCACGCTGGTGACGCAGGATTTTTACGCGCAGTGTGGCGAGACGTACACCATCAACATCCTTACCCGCGGCGATACGGCAACCGCCGTCGGCTCGCTTGGCAACGCGGGCGTCACCGGCGAATTTAGCTGCCCAGTGCCCCTGCCCACCGCCGTCGTCATCACGACCTCGCAGCTGCCCCCCACGGCCACGCTCGACCCCGTCGCCTCGTCGACGCCCACGCCCACGTTCACGCCGCTGTCGACTCAGCCCCCCTCGACCGTTGCCCCCACCGTTGCGCCCACCGTTGCCCCCACAGCCGCCGCGCCCACTAGCTCACCGACTTCGCCACCCGCGACATCGCTACCTCAGACGTCGCCATCGCCGACGCCGCCCGCATCGTCCGCCATGCAAACGGCATCGCCCGCGCCGGCGGCCTCCGCCACGCCGGGCGTCGGAGCCACGCCAGAAGTCCCGTCCGGCTCGCCCACGCCGCGCAACAAAACGCTGCTGCCGGTAATTCAGGGCAGCTAACCGTTAACGATTGCAGAGCAGTAGAAAGCCTGTTCGTATGCTGGGTGTCTTTGTGGTAAGATAGCGTCACCATCTCAAGCGGACTGTCGACGCTGTGTATCGCCACATCTCGTTTAGCGCTTGCTAAAGGCTACACTGCTGTCGGCGTGCTAATCGCTCAATATATTTAGGATTGTAACGATTTAGCTGTCAGCGGATTCGGGGAGCGGATTGAACGGATTCGCTCGCCTTTATTGATTTCGCGTGACTATTCGGGGGTCACAGCAAAAAAAGCCGTCAACGGATGTTTAGAGCGGATTGGAACGGATTGACGATCAACGAATTCGTTCTTGACCAAGTAGACAGAAATGTCTGGCGCAGAACGGATTCGAGGCAACCCAATCCGTTTCATCCGTTCCCCAAATCCGTTGACAGCTTGTTTTGTCAATCCGCTGAATAGTTATTTAGAATTTATCCATGAATCAACACTGCATCGGCACCGTCAAGGGGCCGGGGGAAACGCCCCACGAATTTACCTTTATTGCGCCCGATCCGGCGCGGCGCGTCAAGCACGGCGAGTTTGTCTACTACGAGACCGACGTCGACGGCGCGGCGCGGCAAATTTTGGGCCGCGTCACCGCGCGGCAGTCCGTCAAGCTCTTCCCGGACAGCTTTATGGCCGATCCGAACGTGCCGCCGAGCCAGATCGCGGCGCTCGTAGGCTACGACAGCACGGCGACCGAGCTCTTTGAGATGACGGTGGCCGTGCTTGGCTATCACAACGAAATGCTGGGCGACTTTACGAATCCGCGCGTCCCGCCGGCTGGGGGCGCGCCCATCTTTATTGCGGAGGACGAGCTGCTGGCGGGCGTCCTCAGCAAGGTCAGCAAGGGCCAGCGCGGCGGGGCGCACCTGGGCAGCCTGCTCTCGCGCGGGCCGGACGACGTGCCGGTGGCGCTCGACGTGCGCGGCTTCACCTCGACGCACCTGGCAATCATCGCCAGCACGGGCTCGGGCAAGAGCTACCTAGCGGGCGTGCTGCTGGAGGAGCTGATGATGCCGCACAACCGCGCGGCGGTGCTCGTCATCGATCCACATGGCGAGTACAACACGCTGCAGGAGATGGCGAATCTGCCCGCCTTTAGCGAGGGCAACTATAAGCCGCGCGTGCGCATCTTCCGCCCGGATGATTTGCGCGTGCGCAACGACAGCCTGACGCTGGCGGATTTGCGCTACCTGCTGCCCAATTTGTCCGAGAAGATGCACTATCAGCTCACCCGCGCCTACAATTACGCGCAGAAGAGCTACAAGAATGGCAACTACACGCTGGAGCAGCTGCTCAAAGCCGTGCGCGACACGGCGGAAGGCAAGCGCAGCAGCGAAGATGGCTTCGACGATTTTGAGGACGACCCAACCACGGGCGCGCTGCTCTGGCGCATCAACTCGGCGCTGCGCAACAGCCGTATCTTTAACGATTTCGATAACTTAGAGCTGCGCGAACTCTTCGAACCCGGTCAGTGCACCGTGATCCAGCTCAACGAAGTCGACCAGCGCGAGCAGCAGGTGATTGCGGCCACGCTGCTGCGCCGCGTCTACCAGGCGCGCGTGGACACGACCAAGGGCAAAGTCGGCCGCGGCGACAAGACGCACGTGCCCTTCCCCGTCTTCTGCCTGATGGAGGAGGCGCACAACTACGCGCCCGCCAACGCGGACGCCGTTTCGTCCGACGTGCTCAAGCAAATCCTGAGCGAGGGGCGCAAGTTTGGCGTCAGCATCGGGCTGATTTCGCAGCGGCCCGGCAAGCTGGATTCGGACGTGCTCAGCCAGTGCATGACGCAGTGCATCATGCGCATTACCAATCCGATTGACCAGAACCGCATTGCCGAATCGGTCGAGAGCGTGGGGCGCGACTTGCTCAAGGAGCTGCCCGCCTTGAGCAAGGGGCAGGTGATTGTGAGCGGCGCGTCGGTCAACACGCCGGTGATGCTGCGCGTGCGCTCGCGCATTACGACCCACGGCGGCGAGAGCATCGATGCGCCCAACGAGTGGCAGGCGTGGTTTCGCAACGGCCACGCGGCCAACGAGGCGCGCGATCTCGCCTTCCTCGCGCCGCCGGAAATTCAGTACGAGGAGGACGGCGATATTTTGTTTGCGGTGGAGTAGAGAATGTAGGACAAGCTTCTCAACTCGTCCCCCGCGGTGTCCCAGAAAACTTGTCCCACTGATGTGCTGAGCAAGACCCCAGGAGTTTCTCAACTCCTGGGGTCTTTACTTTACTAAACCCAGGTTGAATACGAACAATTGAATACGAACATAGTACAAAATCCTATAGAAACCATGGCGGCCGCGTGGTACGCTTAGTGAGTAAACAAAAAAGACGCGGCGAAGATCGTCGTTGCGCAACGAAAAAGGAGATTTTTGATGGCAACCAAAAAAGCGACCAAGAACTCGACGACCAAAACCTCAATGACTAAGATTGATTACATGCGGCCGGACACGGGGCTGACAGACAAGGAACGCGATGGCGTGGTGGAGACGCTGACCGGCGCGCTGGCCGATCTGCACCTGCTCTACACCAAGCTGCGCAAACACCACTGGAATGTGGTTGGCCCCCAGTTTATCAGCCTGCACGAGCTGCTTGAGAAGCAGTACAACGATGTCAAGCTGGCGGCAGACCGCGTGGCTGAGCGCATCCGGGCCTACGGCGAACCGGCCATCGGCACGATACAGGAGTTTATCGATCACACGCGGCTGAAAGAGTCGCCCGGTGAGTACCCCGAGGGCGCGGACTTGATCATGGATTTGGTCAATGACCACGAGGCCATCATCCGCCACCTGCGCGAGGATATTGACAAGCTGGAGGACGAGTACCACGACAAGGCCACCGGTGATCTGTTTATCGAGCTGGCGCAGCAGCACTTGGAAATGGCGTGGATGTTGCGCGCGTTTGTGCAGAATCACCCCGGCACGGAGAACGTGAACGGTTCCGGCAGCTAGATAATACTTCCCTGATGCAGTTTATTTATACGGGTAGTTGGGGAGCATAAAAGCCCGGAGGCTAGAATGCCTCCGGGCTTTTGTTTGGTAAAGAGCTAGAAAATGTACAAGTTACATACCTTCTATGTGTAACGGTATACATAGAAATAGAGATGCGGTTCGCTATAATCGGTATTAGACTAACTGTCCAAGAAATAAAGATTCACAGCAGTATATTCTGCGCTTTGAACTAAAATCGCAAATACCAAATCAAGGAGAACTTATGGCAAGCAGCAGCACAGGCTACCAAAGCAGCACAAGCAACACCTCCGAGCAAGCGAAGCAGCAGGCTGAATCGCTAAAGAACGATGCCCAGGCGCAGGCGGAGGAGGCCAAGCAACAAGCCAAGGATGTGGGCAACCAGGCGCAGCAGGCGGCCAAAGATGTGGCGGACCAAGCGCAAACCAAGGCCAAAGAGCTGGGTCAACAGGCACAGGACCAAGCCAAGAGCGTGGCCAGCGACCAGAAAGAGCAGGCCGCCAGCCAGTTGAGCGGCGTCGCCAATGCGTTGCGCCAATCGGGCGAGCGCTTTGATGAGCAGGACATGGGCTTTGTCGGCCAATATGCCGAACAGGCTGCCGATCAAGTTGAGCAGTTTTCCAGCTACCTCAGCGGCAGCAGCGTCGGCGATTTGCTCAGCGATGTTGAGGGCTATGCCCGGCGACAGCCGGAGGTGTTCGTGGCCGGTGCGCTGGCCGCAGGCTTCCTGTTGGGCCGTTTCCTCAAGAGCACCGAGCGCCGCTCGTCTTATGGTTCGGGCAGCGGCGGCTCCAACATGAGCCGCTATGGACAGACCTACAGCAATCAATATCGCCAGCAGTACGGCAATCGCTACGACAATCGCTACGGTGAGTCGACAGCCGGCATGAGCGGGCAAAGCGAGCGCTACGGCAGCAGCACCTACGGCCAAAATGCCGGGCAGACATACGATTATTCGCAGGATGTGCCCGTCACCTACGATCGCGCTGCGGCAGACACCGGCATGGGCATGACGACGCCCGCCTCGTCTACCTATGCCGCCAGCACCACCGAAGCCGCCACGACTTCTTCGTCGATGGGCACGCCTAGCTATGGCACGGGCAGCACGGGCAGCACGGGCAGCACTGACGATGCAACACGATCGACCACCGACAGCCAAAACACCGATAAGAAGGAGAACTAGATATGGCGAGCAACTCAGTTGAAACAAGAGGTGATGTGGAGGTCATCGACCGAGGTACGCAGCCCGTGCAGCGCGGCTCCGGCCAAGAATCGCTCGGTGATCTCTTCTCCGCCTTGACAACGGACTTGAGCACGCTGGTGCAGGAAGAAGTGGCGCTGGCGCGAACTGAAATTCAAGAGACAGTCAGCAAGGCAATTTCAAGTGCCGTTGGCGTGATTGCAGGCGGCGTGATTGCTTACGCGGGTCTGATTATGCTGCTGATTGCTGTGGCTTTTGCGCTCGCGCCCGTGGTGGATTCCTTCTGGTTGGCCTCGCTGATTGTCGGCCTGATTGTGATTATTGTCGGCGCCATTCTGCTAGTCAGCGGGATCAATACGCTAAAGAATCTGAACCCCGTGCCGGAAAAAACTATTCAAACCCTAAAAGATGATGCCCAGTGGGCGAAGGAGGAAGTCAATGAGCGAACATAGCTCCACCTACCCAGACAACCGCAGCTCCGACGAGATTCGCGGCGATATTCAGGAAACGCGCCGCGATATGAGCCAGCGGCTCGACCAGCTGCAAGAGCGGCTTAGCCCACAGGCTTTGAAGGAGCAGGCTACCGAGACCGTACGCGATACGTTGGCGGACAGCGCCGATTCCATCATGAGCTACGTGCGCGGCAACCGCAGCGAGATTTCCACGTCGCTGGTCGATTCCATCCGCCGCAACCCGATTCCCGCCGCCCTGGTGGGCGTGGGCATCGGCTGGCTGCTGATCGAGAGCCTGAGCAGCGACGACAGCAGCAGCACCAGCTACAACCAACGCGGTCGACGCGATCGCTACCGCCCCTACAGCGACGAATTCTATGAGGAGTACGTCAATGATTACACTGATTACGACAACGACAATTATGGCGACTACACTAGCGGTCGCGTCTATCGCAGCGCTGGCCGCTACGGCGGCAACCTCGACTACAGCGAGGGCGGCGGCGGTCAGAATCAATTCGCGCAGGCCGCAAGCAACGCCCAGGACAAGGCGGGCAACGTAGCCGGGCAGGCGAAGGATGCAGCGGGCAACTTGATTGAGAACGTGCAGGATACGGCGCAGAATCTGGCGAGTCGCGCGCAGAACGCCGTGCAGGGCGCCGCCGATTCCGTCCAGGATGCGGCACAAAACGTAACCAATCGCGCCCAGTCGCGCACGCAGACTGCCGGCGATCGCGCGCAGTATCGCGCTCAGCAGATGGGTCGTAACGTGAGCAATCAAGCTGATCAGATGGGCAATGAAGCGCAGTACCAGGCGATGCGCGCGCAATATCGCGCGCAGGAAGCCGGTCAGCAGGCATACTATCAGGCACAGCGGGCTGGCGAGCAGGCTTACAGCGTCATCACCGATAACCCGCTGGCTTTTGGTGGTGTTGCTTTGGCCGTGGGCGCAGCTGTTGGCCTGCTGTTGCCCGCCACGCACCGCGAGGACGAATTGATCGGTCAATACCGCGATGAATTGGTCGACCGCAGCCAGAACGTGGCGCAGGATGCTGCACAGCGCGCACAAAAGGTCGCCGAAGAGGTGGGACCCGAGCTGCAGCAGACGGCCAAGAAGGTTGCCGACGACGTGCAATCTGCCGTTGATCAGACGGGCAAGGATCTCAAGCAGACGGGCCAAAAAGCTGTGGAAGATGTGAAGCAGACGGCGCAAAAGGCGCAGGATCGCACGCAGGAAGAGGCCGAGAAGGTCGGCGAGAAGGCAAAGTCCGAAGCGAACAAGAGCAGCGCCACCTCGTAACGTGAAGCGCTGCTTCGCATCTTTATACCAAAAATGAAAAGCCGGGGTTCTTCAAGAGCCCCGGCTTTTTCATGTAACCAGCTAATAGACGAACTAGGTAAGTAAAGATTGGATAAAGCGCGTCCGCCCTCACCCTCAGCCCCTCTCCCACAGTGGGAGAGGGGAGCCAGCGAACTGTTTAGTTCATGTGCGATGGTTACCTGATGGCTCTATGGAAGCGTATCCAACGCTACCGCTGAAAGCCCTGGGCCGCATAGCCCGTCAACTCCACGTAGCCGCGGCCCGTTACCGGCTCCCCGTTCATCGTGCCGTCGTAAGCCACGGCTCCTTCCCAGTAAACAAAGCTCACGTCCATCTCCTGATCCGCCGCCAGCGGCTCCACCAACAGCGAAATATCCAGGTCCGTAAAATCAACATGCCAGCCCGCTGGATAAGTGATGCCCGTGCGCGGACTCGTCCACTCATCGGTCTCCGTCAGCGTAAAATCGCCCGGCCCAATTTCGATCTGCTCGCCATCTGGGTAGACAAGCGTTCCCTTGAAGGTATCGAGCGCCTCGCCTGCTGCCGTGCGGATTTGCGCAAACATCAGCAGCGCGCCGTTGTCGAGCTGGGCGCTAAACCAGTCCCAGCCGACGGCGTTTTCGGCCAGCGCACTCGTGCCGAATTCGTGATCCATCCAGCTCACGCCGCTCACCTCGAACGTCTCGCCGCCGCTGGTTACCGTGCCCGCCGTCTCCAGGCCGACCAAGCTGTAGTAGTAGCTGGCGTTACCGGGTTCCGCGCCCTTCTGGCTCAGCCCGCGCTCGCCGTGCAGCAGCGGATCGCGTGTTTCGCGCAGCACAAAATCGATGGCGACGGTTCCCGCCTCGTGCTCCGCCTCCGCGTGCAGCCGCTGCACCCCCGGCTCAATCTCGCGCGCCGACCACTCGTCCAGCCACACTTCGTACAGCGGCTCGCCCACTGCACCCGCCAGCTCGCCTGCGCCGCGGCTGTAGCGGTCAAAGCTATAGTGCTCGTCCGAGCGCACATCCGTCACGGCGAAGTGGGCCATGTAGACTTGGTTGGTGGCCAACTCCGAATTGCGGGCGGGCGCGTCGGCAGAGAGGGCGCTGCGAAAAAAGGTCAGCTGGTAGCCAAATTCGCGACCGTCGCCAAAGGCGTCGCCGCCCCCCAAATCAGCCGTGGTGAGGTTGCCGGTGTAGTACCACCATTCGGTGGCGTAGGCGTTGTGTGCGCCGTGATCGCGCGGGAACTTGAAGGCAATGGGCTCGTAAGCGCGGGCGAAGTCGCCGCCGGCTGGCGCGCTCATCGCCTCGACCACGTTGGCGCTGGCGACGGTCGCCGACTGGGCGGCGCAGCCCGCCAGCAAGAGCATCAATAGCAGAGGCAGAATAACCACACGTTGGTTTTGGTGAATCATGTTAGCTTCCATAGAGAAAGAGAAAATTTTCACAAATGGTAATCGCAGTATATATAACCCTCGTGAAAACTCTGTGGCAACCATTGCGATCAAAAGGGGCGACCAAAACTGGTCGCCCCTTTTGATCGCAATGGTTACTCAGTTTCTCTACGCCGCCGACTTCAGCTCTTCCCGATAAAGCGGAACGGGCTGGCCTTTCTGCCCGAAAAGCGCGGGCGAAGCCCCGTCCATCACGCTCTCGCGCGTGACGAGACAGCGCGCGATGTCGTCGCGGCTGGGGATTTCAAACATGACGTCCAGCAGCACGTTTTCGACGATGCTGCGCAAGCCGCGCGCGCCCGTCTTGCGCAGGAAAGCTTCGGTGGCGATGGCGTCGAGCGCTTCGTCCGCAAACTCAAGCTGAACGCCGTCCAGCGTAAAGAGCTGCTCGAACTGACGCACCACGCTGTTTTTGGGCTCGGTGAGGATGCGCACCAGCGTGCGCCGATCCAGCGCGGCCAGGCTGACGAGTACGGGCAAGCGCCCGATAAATTCGGGGATCAGCCCAAAGCTGAGCAAATCGTCCGGCAGCACCTGCGTCAAGAGTTCGCTCTCGTCGCGGTTTTCCTTTTCAATGCGGCGAATGCGCAGCTCGCGCTCGCGCTCGGTGAGATCGTCCGGCAAGGGGCGCTCGCTCTCCTTTTGCCAGGGGCGGCTGCCCGTGGTTGGCTTGGCGAGCACGTCATCGTGGGGAACAAAGCCCATGGCGCCGCGCTTGGCCGTGCGCCGCCGCACGATGTCGTTTAGATTGGCAAAGGCGCCGCCGCAGATAAAGAGAATGTTGCTCGTGTCCAGCTGCACAAAATCCTGCTGCGGATGCTTGCGACCGGGGCCGGGCGGCACGTTGGCGACTGTGCCCTCGATGATCTTGAGCAGCGCCTGCTGCACGCCTTCGCCGCTCACGTCGCGCGTAATCGACGGATTGTCGCCGCTCTTGCGCGTGATCTTGTCGATCTCGTCGACGTAGATAATGCCGTGGGCCGCACGCTCGGCATCCCACTCCGCACTCTGCAGCAGGCCGACCAGGATCGTCTCCACATCCTCGCCGACGTAACCGGCTTCGGTGAGCGTCGTCGCGTCGGCGATGGTAAAGGGCACGTCGAGCAGCTTGGCCAGCGTCTGCGCCAGCAGCGTTTTGCCGCTGCCCGTGGGGCCCACCAGCAGCACGTTGCTCTTGCCCAGCTCCACTTCTTCCGCGCTCGTTATGCGCGCCGCATCAATTCCGCGGCCGCTTGCTCGGCCAAAGATGCGCTTGTAGTGGTTGTAAACGGCCACGGCCAGCACGCGCTTGGCGCGCTCCTGCCCGATCACATATTGATCGAGGTGGGCGACGATTTCGCGCGGGCTGGGCAGCTTGCCCCCCGTCTCCGCCGTAACCTGGGAGGCGGCGCTGCTGACCAGCCCCTCCTCCGCCAAAATTTCCGCGCCCAGCAGCACGCACTCGTCGCAGATGTAGACGGAGTCCGGCCCTTCCATCAGGCGGTTGGCCTCGGCCTTGCTCTTGCCGCAGAACGAGCAGTGGGGCGCTTGCGATTGTTTTGCCATAAGAGGTTGGTTGAATAAATAGAAAGTAGGAACGAACAGACGTTCGCTCCTACTTTACTAAAATTTCATTTATTTGAAAAGCTGCTGAATCAACTACGCCGCGCCGTTGGTCGCTGCGCCATTGGCTTCAATCTGCTTGTCACCCGGCACTACCACATCGTTGCCCTCGAGCCGCACCACATCGGTGGTATCACCCAGCACTTCGTCGACCAGGCCATATTCCTTGGCCTCCAGCGCATTCATATAGCGATCGCGCTCGAAGACTTTCTCAATTTCGCGCCAATCGTGGCCGGTATGCTTGCCCACGAGGTGGAAGAGCTGCGTCTGCAGACGCTCCTGCTCGCGAAAAGCAATGCGCACGTCCTCAGTATAGCCCTGTGAGCCGCTGGAGGCCGGGTGCATGTGCACCGTGGCGTGGGGCAGGGCGTAGCGCTTGCCCTTGGCGCCCGCCGCCAAGACCGCCGTACCCATCGAGGCGGTGATGCCTACGGCGTAGGTGTAGACGGGGGCCTGAATCATCTGCATCGTGTCGTAAATCGCCATGCCCGCATAAACGCTACCGCCGGGGCTGTTGACGTACATGTTGATGGGCTGGTTCGGATCGTCGCCGTTGAGGTAGAGCAGCTGGGCCACAATCAGGTTGGCAATCTGATCGTTGATGGGCGTGCCCAAAAAAATAATGCGCTCTTTGAGCAGCAGGCTGTAAATGTCATAGGCTCGCTCGCCGCGGCTGGAGCTGTCGATAACCATCGGCACCATATTTTCAGGGGTGCTCAGGCCGTTTTGTGGAAAAATCATGGGAGTATCCTTTGGCAAATTTGTCGTTTATCGTCGATTCGTCATCCGTATATCGTCGCTGTTGGGGCACTATACAACTCGCGCCGTCTGTACATAACGATAAACGACGGAGGGCGCTTCAGATGTAATCACCCTCCGCTTATGCGTTTGCGTTGCGTTAGATATGACGCAACGTTTCTGCACCGCCGCTTTACACCGCCGCCGCGACCGGTTTGTCTTCCTCCCCCGCGCTGCTCGACTCGCCTTCATCATCCGTCTGGTTGGGACCCGTTCCCGCTGGCGGGAAGGCCTCGGCAGGGGATTGGTGACCCGTCTCTTCGCCGGATGCCTTTTCGGATTCGGCCTCGGTCTCGTCGCCGCTCTCCGCGCTGTCGGTTGCTCCGTCATCACTCGCGTCATCGCTCGCGTCCGCAGCGGGCGGCTTGGCCTTGGGCGCGGGCACGTCCTCGCCGCGCGCAATGGCCAGCATTCGGTCCACGGCCTTTTCGCGCAGCAGCTGGCTCTCGATAAGGGGACGACCGCCCTCGGCGCGCAGCATCTCGCGCATCTGCTGGGCGGATTCAACAGCCTCCTCGTCCTCCACATCCGGCTCGCCGACCATCTCGTCCAGCCGCGCTTCAAACTCTTCGTCACTCACCTCGATCTCTTCCACGTTGAGCACCTCGGAGATCACGAGGTTGCGTTCGGCCAGCGGCGGGGCTTGGCCGCGCAGCTCCTCGCGGTAGCCTTCGAGCGTTTGGCCCGTGTACTGAAAGAAGGTCTCCAGATCACCCATGCCGATCTGGCGCAGCCGCATGGCAAAGTCGTTCACCATTGCGTCAATCTGATCCTCGATCACAATTGGTGGGTAGTTGAGCGTCGCCTCTTCGACAAAGGCGTCGAGCACCTGCTCCAGGTACTCGTTCTCCAGCCGCTGCTGCGCCTCCGCCTGCAGCGACTCGCGCACGTCTCGCTTGAGATCGTCGAGCGTCTCAAAGTCGGGGCCGACGAGCTGGGCCAGCTCGTCGTTGAGCGGAGCCTGCTCAAAGGCCTGTACGCCGTGTACGGCAACGGTAAAGTGCGCGCGGCGACCGGCGTAGATGCTCTGTGAATCTTCCGGCCAGGATAGCTCAAACTGTGCGCTGTCCCCCGCCTTCATCCCCACGAGCTGCTCGTCAAAGCCCGGCGGGTCCATCGGATTCTCCTCATCCGGCGTCACCTCCCACGCTTCTTCGTTGAGCACGACGGTCTCCGCTTCGCCCTCGCTTTCGGGCACGAGTACGCTGCGCACGTCGATGGACATGGTGTCGCCATAGGCGGCCGGGCGATCCACATCCTGCCAGGTAGAGAACTCCGTCCGGTACTCGGCCAGCCGCGCCTCCACCTCCGCCTCGTCAACGGTCGCCTCGGTCTGATCGAGGCGGATGTCGCGGTAGCCGTTGAGCTGCACCTCCGGCTCCAGCGGCACAACGAGCTTATACGTCAGCGGCTCCAGGTCAATATCTTCCAGGGCAGCTTGCCCATAAGGCTCGAACTCGTCCAGCTCCAGCGCCTCGCGATAAAGCTCCTGCCCCAGCTCGTCCACAAATTCGGCGTAGATATTTGGCAGACCCACGTACTGCGCGATGATGTTGAAGGGCGCTTTGCCCTTGCGGAAGCCGGGAATGCGATACTCTTTGCCCAGCTTGCGCGCGGCCTTGCGCAACTCCTGCTGCACGCGCGCCGAATCGGCTTCAATGGTGACGGAAAGCTGGCGGTTTTCTAGCGGAGCGGTTGAGATGTTCACTGCGTCTTCTCCTTGATTTTTATGATTCATCTGTTCAACAAGCGGGTAAAAAGTCCACGATCGCGCTGCGGGCGACGGATTTATCTGTCAAAATTCATAGCAGATTAGTATAGCACAGCTCGGAAATACAGCCAAAGCACGAGCGCAAAATGCTGTAGACAATCGTGTAAATACAGCAAAATGAATGGAAACGATTCAACATTATGGTCAAGACAACATATTTTGTGCAAAATTTCACATATACTAAAAGCGGGGAACTTTAATGGGTTTCCTTCAAAACCTAGCAAAAGTCGAGTGATTTATCTGGGGGAGAACAAAACGATGATAGGAAAAATGCCGATCCGCAACGCACGCGTGGGGCGGAGCGATATCGAGATGCAGCTGATCAAGCGGCTGCCTTTTGCGCCGCAGGTGCGTGCGCTGGATGCGTGGCTCACGGAGTGGATGGCGCGCTACGGCATTACGCTGCTGCGCGTGGGGCTGGGGATTATCTTTTTCTGGTTTGGCGCGCTCAAGCTCTTTCCGGGCTGGAGCCCGGCGGAGGATTTGGTGCGCAACACCGTTTACTTTGTCTCGCCCGATCTTTTTATTCCCGTGCTGGCCGTTTGGGAAATGGTCATTGGTCTGGGTCTGATCACGGGGCTGTTTATGCGGACGACGCTGCTGCTGCTCTTTCTGCAAATGCCCGGCACGGCGCTGCCGCTGCTGGTGCTGCCCGGCGAAGTCTGGCACGCCTTCCCCTTTGGCCTGACGCTGGAGGGGCAGTATATCGTGAAGAATTTGGTGCTGATTGCCGCGGGCCTCGTGATTGGCAGCACGGTGCGCGGCGGTCGCATCGTGCCCGATCCGGAAGCGCTGGCGGCGCTGCGGGCGCAGAAAGCTAGGTCGTGAACGAGCAGCGGCCCCCACAAAATTGTGGGGGCCGCTTTCAATCTCGCTTCTCTGGGTATACTTCAGTTTCGGGGCAGCTTCGGCATAGGGCAACATGGCAGGGTGTGGCCCACCAGACCTCTCCCCCAAACCCCCTCTCCTTGGAGGAGAGGGGGCTTCACCCATCTCGTTACTCACGAACCGACAGCGAGGGGGAGAGGTCGAACGCCCCGCCAGCGCGGCTTTGCCCCCAAACTAAAATGCACGCTTATTCTCCAATCGCGTTGACAACCCTCCCCGCTCGCGGTACACTGGCCACATCGTCCGCCAACCATTTCATCGCCACAATTTTCCATTTTGACGCCACCGCCATGGTCGAACCGCCTGCTCGACAGCTGACCGCCGCGCATGAGGATTACCTCAAAGCGATTTATACACTGCATCGCCGGGGCGAAACGGTGACCAACTCGGCGCTGGCCAAGCGGCTGGACGTGTCGCCCGCCTCGGCAACCAACATGGTCAAGAAGCTGGCCGAGCTCAACCTGGTCGAGCACGCGCCGTACCGGGGCACAACGCTGACGGCGGCGGGCAAAGGGGTGGCGCTGGAGGTGTTGCGCCACCATCGGCTGCTCGAACTTTACCTGCACCGCGAGCTCAACATGCCGTGGGAGCAGGTTCACGCCGAAGCGGAAAAGCTGGAGCACGTGATCAGCGAAGCGCTGGAGGATGCGATTGCCGCGGCGCTGGGCAACCCCACCGTCGATCCCCACGGCGACCCCATTCCCACCAAAGCAGGCTTTGTGGCCACCGTTCCGGGCACGCCGCTCAGCGAAGTCCCGCCGGCGCAGGTCTACCGCCTGATGCGCGTTCTGACCCAAGACCATGAGCGGCTGACCTACCTGGGTGAGATGGGCCTCTACCCGGAGGCCACGCTCACGCTGCTCACGCGCGCCCCCTTTGATGGCCCGCTGCTGATAGACATCGACGGCGCGCAGCATCCGCTCGCCCACGATATGGCCGAGCGGTTGATTGTCGAGCCGTTGTAGCGGGCTGGTTAACCCCCTGTTTGCATAATTTCCCCGCCCTGCTATACTATTCTTCACTACGTCAACCCCGACAGTAAACCCTCATTTGCGTCACCACCTCATGCTACAAATACACTCGCTGATCGAGCGCTATAACGAACTCTCCCTGCTGGACAATCTGGGCGCGGACAGCTGGTCGGTGCTTGCCCCCGGCCTGCACGAGCGCAAGCTTGTCTTTGGCGGGCGGCCGCTCTGCTCGGTGCTGCGGCCCCTCTTTCACACGCCGCGCGGCTGGGCCTACATCAGCGAGCGCACGGCGCTCGTGCTCAACGTCTTTCGCAAAGTCAGCGAGGCGATGATGGCCACGCCGGAGCTGCGCGCCCAGGTTCACCTGACGCCGGAAGAGGAGGAGCTGTGTCAGCTGCCCACCGGCTACGGCACCAACATTCCCACGGCGCGGCTGGACAGCTTCTACTGCCGCCACGACGACGGGCGCGTCAATCTCAGCTTTATCGAATTCAACGCCGAAAGCCCGGCGGGCATCGGCTACGGCGACGTGATGGCGCAGCTCTTTACCGAACTACCGCTGATGCAGCGCTTTGCCCAGGAGTACAACCTGCGGCCCATTCTGGCTCAAAAGGGTTTGCTGGATGCGCTGCTGAACATTTACCAGCAGTGGTGCGGCAACCATGGCCAGCTGCCCAGGTTTGCCATTGTCGATTGGGACAACGTGCCCACGACCAGCGAATTTGAAATCCTGGCCAGCTACTTTGGCCAGCACGGCGTGACGGGCGTTATCTGCACGCCCGAAGAGCTCGACTACCGGGGCGGCAAGCTGTACGCCTGTGGCGAAGCGGTGGATTTTGTCTACAAGCGGGTGCTGGGCACGGAGTTGGTCGGTCGCTACGGGCTGGATCATCCCATTGTCCACGCCCTGCGCGACGGCAACATCTGCATGGCCAATCCTTTCAACTGCAAGCTGCTGCACAAGAAAGCCAGCTTTGCCGTCGTCTCGGACGAGCGCAACGCACACCTCTTTAACGCCGCCGAGCTCAACGCCATCCACCAGCACATCCCGTGGACGAGAGTCGTCGAGGAGCGCTTTACGCTGGACAAAGACGGCCACTCCATTGACCTCGTGCTCTGGGCCAGCCGCAACAAGGATCACCTGGTGATCAAGCCCAACGACGACTACGGCGGCGCGGGCGTCATCATCGGCTGGGAGACGAGCGAGAGCGAGTGGGAGCGGGCGCTGCTGGCCGCGCTGGAGCAGCCGTCGATTGTGCAGGAGCGCGTCGAGATCGCCTACGAGTACTTTCCCTTTGTCGACGCCACCGGCAGCACCTACGTCGGCCGCCGCCTCGTTGATTGCGATCCCTTCATCTTTGGCGGCGATCACGTCGGCGGCTGCTTGGTCCGCCTCTCCAGCGTGACGCTCTTAAACGTGACGGCGGGCGGCGGCTCGGTCGTGCCCGCGTTTGTGGTGGAAGAGAAATAAATTGACAAATTCAGATTTGCGATTTGCGAGGAACGGTTGCCGGCCAACCAGCAATCGTAAATCCAAAATCGCAAATCCAAAATCTTATGTATCACCCTTCTCTCAATCTCGGCATCGAAGAAGAATACCAGCTGATCGACCCCGACAGCCGCGAGCTGCTTGGCTTTGTCTCGCAATCAATGGGGCGGGACAAGACGCAGCTCTACGAGCGCAATCCGGAGCTCAATTTTTCGCGCGTCAGCGAGGGCATTGTCGAGGCGGGGACGACGGCCTGTGCGGACGTAGCCGAGGCCGAGGCCAAGCTGCGCCAGATGCGCACGACGATGCTGGAGCTGGCCGCACGCGACGGGCTGAAGGTCGTCGCGGCGGGGACGCACCCCTTTTCACGCTGGGAACAGCGCACCGCCGTTGTGCCGCGCTACCAAGCCCTGGTCGATGATACGCAGATGCTGGCCCGGCGCATGTTGGCCTTTGGCCTGCACATCCACATCGGCGTCGAAGATCGTGAATTGGCCATCGACGTGATGAATACGATGCGCTACGTCCTGCCGCACATTCTCTGCCTCGGCACGAGCTCGCCCTTCTGGATGGGCGGCAACACCGGCCTGAAGAGCTACCGCTCGGTGCTGCTCGACGCGCTGCCCCGCACCGGCATCCCCGGCGAATTTCCCAGCTACCAGGAATACCGCAGCTACGTCGACACGCTCGTGCGCACCAACAGCATCCGCGACGCCAGCCGCATCTACTACGACATCCTGCCCCACCACCGGCTGCCCACGCTGGTCGTCCGCATCTGCGACATGCTGCCAAGCTGGCGCGACACGCTTGCCGTGGCCGCGCTCGTGCAGGGAACCGTCGCCTGGATGGTCGACCTACGCCGCCGCAACCTCTCCTTTCGCCTCTTTGACCGCATCCTCATCGAGGAAAACAAGTGGCTCGCTGTGCGCTATGGACTAACGGGCGACCTCGTGGATTTTGGCATCGAGCAGCCCAAGCCCGCCACCCAGTTGATCCGCGAGCTACTGGAACGCATTGAGCCCGCCATGAGCCAGCTCAACACGCTCGATCAGGCCGAGCACGTTCACCACATGCTCGAGCGCGGCGCCAGCGCCGACCAGCAGTTGGCGGTGTGGAAAGACGCAGATGAGGATGTCAATGCGGTGGTGGATCACCTGATTGCCGAAACGGAAAAGATTTAGGATTTCCCATGAAACGTCCCTCACTCTCCCTCGGCATCGAGGAAGAATACCAAATCGTTAGGCCGGAATCGCGCGAGCTATGTGCGGCAATTACCGACTTTATTGACGAGCACAACAAGAGCGTGCAGATCGGCGCGGAGACGCGCGAGCTGATGCCGGAGCTGCACCAGGCGATGGTCGAGCTGGGCACGCCCGTCTGCCGCGATATTCCACACTTGAAAGAGGAGCTGATCAAGCAGCGCCGCTTTGTCTGCCAGATGGCGCAGGAAAAGGAGATGGCGATTGTCGCCGCGGCGACCCATCCCTTTAGCAAGTGGGCCGAAGTGCCGATCACCCCCTTCCCGCGCTACGAGGGCGTCCTGCAGGAGATGCAGATGCTGGCGCGGCGGCTGCTCATCTTTGGCATGCACATCCACATCGGCATCGAAGACCGCGACGTCAAATTTGACGTGATGAACGCCGTGCGCTACGTCCTGCCGCACATTCTCGCGCTCAGCACCAGCTCGCCCTTTTGGACGGGGCGCAAAACCGGGCTGAAAAGCTACCGCGCCGTCGTCTTCCAGGATTTTCCGCGCAGCGGCATCTCGGACATCTACCGCACGCCCGAACGCTACGACCGGCTGATCGGCACGCTCCAAAAATCCGGCTGCATCCCCGACGCCAGCAAAATCTGGTGGGACGTGCGCCCCCACCACAAATACCCAACGCTCGAACTGCGCGTCTGCGACATCTGCACCAAGCTCGACGAGGCAATTGCCATTGCCGCGCTCTTTCAGGCGACGGTGCTCTGGATGTGGAAGCTGCGCGCGCAGAACACGACCTTCCGCATCTACCGCCGCGACCTAATCGAGGAAAATCGCTGGCGGGCGGCGCGCTACGGGCTGGACGGCAAGCTGATCGACTTTGGCAAAGGCGAGGAGCAGTCGTCGCGGGCGCTGGTGCGCGAGCTGCTGGAGCTGGTCGGCGAGGAGCTGGACGAGCTCGGCACGACCGAGTACATCCAGCCGATCCACGACATGCTGGCCCACGGTACCAGCGCCGACCGCCAACTCCGCATCTTCGACGCCACGGATGGCGACCTGCGGGCCGTGGTCGACCACCTGATTGCGGAGACGCAGGAGGGGTTGGGGCTTTAAGCTGTAAACGTGGGTAAGGATAACGGAGGCTGCGCGTCCACAGGCAAACCGGGTGGCACACGGATACGCCGCAGGGATTTGTGCTAAAATAAGGGCGCTTGGCACTTTGTATTTCTACCAGCACGTGCAGATACACAAGCTTCTGCCGTCAATCGACTAGGAAATCCCGATGCCTATCTACAACTCGGTACAGCCCCGCGCCGCCGATGCCTTTGAGGCGCGGCGGCGCGAAGAGGCGGCTAGCCGCGCCGCCTTTAGCCCCAATCCGGATGAAGCTCAATCTGGAACGGAGCCGCCCGCTCCCGCTCGTCCCGCCGTGCAGCGCCGACGCTGGCGCATCAACCTGCCGGTGCTGTTGGGCAGCCTCTTCGTGGCCGCGCTGATCATGGCCGTGGTGCGCGTGCTCAGCCTCGATCAGCCCGACCTGACCACCGTGGACAAACTCCAGCTGCTCATCGATGTGCCCACCGGTGCGCCCGGCCCAGCCCAGGATGTACTGCCCAACGACGGCGGCCCGGAGGCCGATCTCACCGTGATCCTCGGCCCGCTGGTGGCCGTGGCCATCGCCATCGAGCGGCTGATCGAGGCGGCCTTTGACTGGTACGAGCGTTCGGCCACGGCGGTGGCGGACGTGCTCGTCAAGCCGCGCGAGGCGCTCAACTGGATCGAGGAGGAGTACATCCGCGCCTACGAGGCCACCGCCATTGCCGCGGATCAGGTGCGGGTCGACGTGATTCCGGGCGAGCTGCAGCGGCTGGGGGCAGCGGAGAATCGGCTGGCCGAGGCGGAAGCGCGGCTGCGCTCGTGGACGAACGCCTCGGAGTACGTGGCCTTCAAGCGCGCCTTCTCGATTTGGATCGGGCTGCTGACGGGACTGATTGTCGCCATTTGGGGCGGCTTGAGCTTCTTCCAGGCCATCGAGCTGCGCGCCCCGCTGCTGCTGGACATGCTGGTCACGGGGCTGCTGATTGGCATTGGGCCCGGCCCCTTCCACACCGTCATCGGCATTTTCCAGGGGGCGAAAGATTCGCTCAAGAGCCTGGCCGACCTGCTGCAGGCGCGCTCGGTGCAGGAGGCCTTTGAGGGGATTCAGGGCGAGCTGACGCCCAACGTGCCGCAGGGCGCACCGGTCGATCTGATGGAGAATCGGGGCTGAGCTGGCTCGTCCCGACGCTCCGCGTCGGGATGCCTGCTTGGACGCTCCGCGTCCCTGGACAATCTATGATGTAGGGCAGCAATTGCCCTCTCTTGTTGGCCGCACGGCGACGCGGAGCGTCGAATCTGCATCCCGACGCAGAGCGTCGGGACGAGCAGTCAATCGGCCAGCACCCGATCCATCACCCAATTCGTCCGCGCGCCGCTGACGCCCGTGCTGGGGCACGTGCCGCGACCGTTTAGCTCGTCGACAATCGTTTGGATCAGCGGCTGCTGCACATGGGGCGGGAAAGGGAGATCGAAGCTTTGCTGTCCATCCGCTGTGTGCAGCGTAAAGGGCTTGTCGTCAAAGGTGGAAAAGATGATTTTGCCGCGCGTGCCGGTAAGCACGGTCTCATCGCGGCTTTCATGGCTCGTAAAGCACCAGCTTCCGCTGCCCAGCGCGCCGCCTGCAAAGCGCAGGCTGGCGCTGACGTTGTCCTCCGCCGGATAGTCGCCGCCGCGATTGATGGCGATGCCGTGCGCCTCGACCACCGGCCCCAGCAGATAATCGAGCAGGTCGAGCGAGTGGGCGCCCATGTCCACAAAGATGCCGCCGCCGCTGATTGTCGGCTGCACGCGCCAAGGTAGGTTATCGGGATCAACGTCGCGCGGCGGCTGCTGCAGGGTGGTCTGCACCGTCTGCACCTCGCCAATCGCGCCGCCGTCCACCAGCTCCTTAACTTTGACAAATTTGGCCAGCGTGCGCCGATAGTAGGCCACCCACAGCGGAACCCCCGCCGCCTCGCAGGCCGCGATCATCTCCTCGCATTCGGCAAAATTGAGCGCCATTGGCTTCTCGCAGTAGACGGGCTTGCCTGCCTGCGCAGCCATGAGCGTGTATTCCTTGTGGACGTGCGGCGGCGTCGCCACGTAAACGGCGTCGACCTCGTCGTCGTGGATCAGCGCCTCCGCGTCATCGTACCAGTGGAGGACGCCGTGGCGCTGGGCAAAGTCGCGCGCCTTATCGCCGTCGCGCCGCATGACGGCCACGAGCGCCGAGCCGTCGGCCTTCTGAAAGCCCGGCCCGCTTTTCACTTCCGTCACGTCGCCGACGCCGATGATGCCCCAGCGGATGGTAGTAGCCATGTTGTAATCCATTTGCGTAGGTGCGACTTGCAGCCGCACGGTTACGGCACTTCCCATCAGATTGTCAGATGGAAAGGCCACAGTTACGCAGCTAAACGCAGCGCCTACTGCTAAAAGACGCGCAAGTAGCGCTCCAGCTCCCACTGCGTCACGTAGAGCTGATACTCATCCCACTCCTGCGATTTGGCCTCGATGTAGCGTTCGTAAACGTGCTGGCCCAGCGCGGCCTGGATGATTTCGTCGCGCTGGAGGGCGGCGAGGGCTTCGTTGAGGCTGCTAGGGAGCCGTTCGAGACCGAGGCGGGCCGAGTCGACGCGGAAAAGGTCCTCCTCGACGGGCGCGCCGGGGTCGAGCCCGGCGCTGATGCCGTCCAGCCCGGCGGCGAGCATGACGGCAAAGGCGAGGTAGGGGTTGGCGGAGGCGTCCGGGCAGCGCAATTCGCAGCGGGTGCTGCCGTAGAGAGTGGGGTTGACTCTCGGAATGCGGATCAGCGCGCCGCGATTGGTGCGCCCCCACGAAAGGTAGACGGGCGCTTCGTGGCCCGGCACAAAGCGCTTATAGCTGTTGATAAGCGGCGCCAGCAGCGCGGTGATCGCACGCGCGTGGGCGAGCTGCCCGGCGACAAAGTGGCGCGCTTTGTCGCTCAACCCGTATTCGTCATCGCCGTCGTACATGACCGTCTCCCCCGAATCGAGGTCAGCCAGGCTCTGGTGCACGTGCATACCGGAGCCGTTGACGCCGGCAATGGGCTTGGGCATAAAGGTGCAGTGCAGCCCGTTCTGCTGCGCCACGGCCTTGAGCGTTTCGCGCGCGACCATGATTTTGTCCGCCGTGGCGAGGGCGTTGTCAAATTGGAGATCGATTTCGCTCTGGCCCGTGGCGCCCTCGTGGTGGGTGGCGTTGATTTGGATGCCCTGCTCCTGCAGCGCATCGACCATGCGCCGACGCACGCTGCGCGACAGATCGGTGCTCACGTCGAAATAGCCGGCGCGGTCGTGGGGGCGCAGCGGCAGGAGCGCGCCATCGACGTGGGGCTGGAAGAGGAAAAATTCGAGCTCGGCCCCCACGTTGTAAGTCAGCCCCTGTGCCGCCGCGCGCTGGCTCTGCTGGCGCAGCACGTAGCGCGGGTCGCCGGGGAAGGGGTCGCCGCCGACCGTTTGCACGTCGCAGATCACGCGCGCCGTGGCGAGGTCGCTCTCCCACGGGATCAGCACAAAGGTGGTGAGATCGGGGATGAGGTACATATCACTCTCGGCAATGCGCGCGTAGCCCTCAATCGAGCTGCCGTCAAACCAAACGCCGTGATCGAGCGCGCTTTCCCAGTGCTGGGTGGGAATCGTCACCTGCTTGCTGATGCCGACGATGTCGCTGAACTGGAGGCGGATAAAGCGGACGTCGTGCTGCTGGATCAGGTCGCGGACGCGGGTGATTTGGTCGGTGGCGTGGGAGATGCTCATCGTTGAGAACCATTGGGGTGTGGAGAATGAAGCGGGTGGAAAATGCAGATTGTGGCGATTGTACGCCGTTCAGCGTGGTTTGCCAACTTTGGATTTACTAAGTTTTGTGGGCACGATGAAGCTTGAGGGAAAACTCACGAAATTTTAACGCGGAGGGCGCAGAGGAAGAGGCGCGGAGGGCCGCGGAGAGCGCTTCGCGAACGAATAAGGCCATTCCAGGAAATTAACTATACCAGGATAAGCCATGTTGGATGTGCGACGCACCTCAGAAGGTGCGTCGCACGGTCGACTCTCTCTCTGGTGCGGCCAACACAACCTACGGTGCGTTGCACTTTCCCAAGTGCGACGCACCTCCATCACAATCAGCCGTGGTATACTTATAATCTTGGATTAGCCTAACCTTCTTGCGTCTTTGCGCCTTCGCGTTGAAGTTGCCTACTTGTAATAGACTCGTTATACAAAATCTCGCCCCCAACCGCATTGTCAAATTCGCCGGTAAATTGTTGTACGGGTTGCACAATGAACGCACCAGATTTTCGTGGTAGGCTGTAGCTTGAACCATTGAGGAGATTCCCCAATTCCCTTCTCGATCAAACGGCATTCACAAACAATTCAGCACAAACAATTCAGACGGAAAGAGTAAGATAAGATATGAGTGGAAATTCAGCACGGCTACAGGCAATTTCGCAGATTTCTGAGTACAAACTGCCGCAGAGCATCAACTTCGCCACCGAACCCATCTCCGAAATTTTTGGCGATCACGTCTTCAATTTAGCGGTGATGAAGGATCGGCTGCCCAAGCACGTTTTCAAATCGCTGCAAAAGACGATTCAGAACGGGACGGCGCTCGATATGTCCACGGCCGATGCGATTGCCGCGGGCATGAAGGCGTGGGCCATGGAAAAGGGCGCAACCCACTACGGCCACATCTTCTACCCGCTCACGGGCTACACCGCCGAGAAGAACGATAGCTTCTTTGAGCCCGACGGCGAGGGCGGCATCATCGCCGAATTCACCGGCGAAACGTTGATGCAGCAGGAGCCGGACGGATCGAGCTTCCCCACCGGCGGTATCCGCGTCACCCACGAAGCGCGCGGCTACACGGCCTGGGACGTGACGAGCCCAGCCTATCTCGTCGAAAACCCCAACGGCGTGACGCTGACGATTCCGTCGGCCTTTGTCTCGTGGTCCGGCGAGGCGCTGGACAAGAAGACGCCGCTGCTGCGCGCCATGAACGCGCTCAACAAGCAGGCGCAGCGGGTGCTCAAAATTTTTGGCCACAAAAACATCGCCTACGTAGCGGCCACAGCGGGCGCGGAGCAGGAGTATTTCCTGATCGACAAAAACTTCTTCATGGCGCGCCCCGATCTGCTGGTGGCGGGCCGCACGCTCTTTGGCGCGGCCTCGCCCAAGGGGCAGGAGTTTGACGACCACTACTTTGGCGCGATCAACGAGCGCGTGCAGGCCTTTATGTATGAATTTGAGCGCTCGCTCTACAAGCTCGGCGTGCCGGTGAAGACGCGCCACAACGAGGTTGCGCCCGGCCAGTACGAGGTGGCTCCGGTCTACGAAAACGCCAACGTCGCCGCCGATCATCAGCAGATGATCATGAATCTGCTGCAGCGCATGGCTTCGAAGTACGGCTTTGCCTGCCTGCTGCACGAGAAGCCCTTTGCGGGCGTCAACGGCAACGGCAAGCACGTCAACATGTCGCTGGGCAATTCGACGCAGGGCAACCTGCTCGAGCCGGGCGACACGCCGCACGAGAACATGCAGTTTCTCGTCTTCTGCGCGGCGGTGATCCGGGCCGTCCACAAACATGCGCCGCTGCTGCGCGCCGCCATCGCCTCGGCCAGCAACGACCACCGCCTGGGCGCCAACGAAGCGCCGCCCGCCATCATCTCGATCTTCCTGGGCGATCAGCTCAACGATGTCTTCGCGCAGTTCAAGAATGGCGGCAGCGCCAAGTCGTCACGACCGAGCGGCACGCTCAAGGTCGGCGTGGACACGCTGCCTGATCTGCCCAAGCACGCGGGCGATCGCAACCGCACCAGCCCCTTTGCCTTCACGGGCAACAAGTTCGAGTTCCGCGCCGTCGGCTCCAGCTCCTCCATTGCCGGGCCGGTGATGGTGGTGAACGCGATTCTGGCCGAGTCGCTGGATTACGTGGCGGGCAAGCTGGAGGGGGCGGATGATCTGGAGCGCGGGATCCAGGGCCTGCTGTCCGAGATTATGAAGGAGCATGGGGCCGTCATTTTCAACGGCGACAACTACTCCGAAAAGTGGCACAAGGAGGCCGAAGCGCGCGGGTTGCCCAACCTGCGCACCACGCCGGAAGCGCTGCCCGCCTGGGTGAGCGACGACGCGGTCGAGCTGTTTAGCCAATACAACATCCTCAACGAGCACGAGCTGCACGCCGTTTACGAAGTGGCGCTGGAGCAGTACAACATGTCGGTCAACGTCGAATCCAATCTGGTGCTGGAGATGGGCCGCACGATGATCATGCCCGCCGCCATCCGTCACCAGGGCGAGCTGGCGCAAACGGCCGCCAACCTCAAAGCTGTGGGTTACACCTTTGACACGGATACCCTGGACAAAGTCACCGAGCTGGTGAAGGGCCTGCAGGATAGCCTGGCCAAGGTGGAGAAGTTCAAGGCCGACGGGCCGGAAGATGCGCTGGCCGAGGCCAAGCACAACCGCGACCAGGTGCTGCCCGCCATGCTGGAGGCGCGCGACTACGCCGATCAGCTGGAGGGCTATGTTTCGGACGATCTGTGGCCGCTGCCGACCTATCAGGAAATGCTGTTTATTCGGTAGGGAAGCGGTTGCTTTGCCAAGCAAAAGCCCGGCTCAATGAGCCGGGCTTTTGCTTTTATCGGATGACAGTCTCGTCAAAGCTAAAACGATGGGAGTCGTCGGTGCGGTTTGCTTCGACGAGTTCAGCAGAACTTCAACCGCACGGTCGTGACCTACCCCTTCGCTAGACCAACGTGGAGAGGTGATCCAAGCTTGCGCAGCGCTGGCGTAGCCCTGCAGCGCCTACGATTCCCATCAAATTACGCTTGACACAACACTAGCAGGCTGTCGGAGAGGCAAATTGGGTACGCAGATTCGCACAGATTACCACAGATTTGAAGCTGGAAATGAACGAAAATCCGTCTGAATCTGTGCGAATCTGCGTACAATTCCCGCTTTTGTGCTTCTCTCCGACAAGCTGCTAGGGCGCGCTACTGCCACAGCGTCAGCACAATCCCCAGAATCAGGAAGTCGAGGAGGTGATAGCCACTGTCGATCAGGAAGAGCTGCGTCGAACGCCCCTGAAAGGCATAGCTGGATCCCATCGACGGCAGCAAAAAGCCGAGGTAACCCAGCCCCGCTAAGAACATCCCCTCGCCAATCGATGTCAACCCCAGTGCGTTGACGAGAAAGGCCACGACCACCGACGCCAGCAGGTAGAATATCATCGGCAGCAGGTAGATCAGCGGCGAGCCGCCCTGCACGTCCTCATCTGTAAAGCCCAACGCCGCCATCCACGGTTTGCCCCACAGCGGGCCATACCACAGCGCGCCCAGCCCCATGTAGAGCACGGCGGCCACAAGCACCGCGAGGTAGTTGATTTCGCCAAAGGTTGCCAACGTCATGCTGCCTCCTCTGTGCGTTCAGTCAGGCTGAACCAGTTGCCGCAGCCGTCGCGGAAGACGGCCTCGGTGCCGTAGAATTCCTTTGTCGGTGGTTTGGGGAACTCAATCCCCTTAGCGCTCAAATCCTCGTAGGTCTTTTGACAATCGTCCGTCTGAAAGACGGCGCTGCCCATTGCGTGCGCTTCCAGCAGCGTGCGCACGGCCTTGGCCTGCTCCGCATCCAGCCCCGAAGCGTCCGGGTCTTGCAGCACAATCTCCAGCTCCGGCTGCCCCGGCGGCGTGACGGTGAGCCAGCGGTAGCCGTCATCCATCATCATATCGGTGTGGATGCGAAAGCCGAGCTTATTGACGTAGATGTCGTGGGCCTGCGCTTGGTCGAGCACGTAGAGCGTGAGGTGGCTGGCGCGGGTGATCATGGGCTTCTCCTTTGTGAGAAATTGGTTTGCGTTCGTCGCTATCGATAGCTCCCCACTAATATAGCACGCCTGTTCTGATTTCGCTTCTCGAAAATTGCGCACTTCTCGACTCACGCATCCCTTCGACAGGGCTCAGGGCAAGCAAATACTCACGCATCACGCCCTTAAACTTCACGCATCACGCGCTCACGCATCACGAGGTGGCAGCCCGGAATAAACTTCAGCGGCTCGCGGAGCTGTGCCCACGTGCGCGCGCGATAGGCCGAGGGCGACCAGCCGACCGTTTTGCGAAAGAGCGTGCTGAAGGAGCCTACGCTGTTGAAACCGACAGCAAAGCAGATGTGCGTGACGGTGCGTTCGCTGTTGGCGAGCAGCGCTTTCGCCTTCTCGATGCGTTTGCGCGTAAGATATTGGTGCGGCGTCTCAAAAAATTCGCGGTGGAAGGCGCGGATAAAGTGGTAGCGCGAGAGGTGCGCCCGCGCCGCCATCTCGTCGACGGAGAGGGGATCGGCGAAGTGGCGGTCGATGAAGTCGCGGGCGGCGTGGAGGGCGTCTATCGTGGTCATGGAGGCAACTCCTGTTGGGATGGGCTCTGGTGAGGTGAAATTGGCTGTGGGTTATGCTATACTACATTTCGGATGCAGACGCAACGTTCAGAGAAACGCGAAATCGAAAGGAAAATGACGATGCCCAGCCCCTTTCCCGGCATGGATCCCTATCTCGAAGAGCGCTCGCGCTGGCCGGATGTTCATTTATCGCTGATTTCCTATATCCGCGAAGAGCTTCAGCCCGATGTGCGACCTAAATACCTTGCACGTATTGGCGAACACGTAGAAATTGCCGAGCTGGGGAAAAGCTACATCCCGGATGTAATGCTTGTGCAGCCCCCGCGTGAAGCTGCTGCGCCGACGGCGTCGGCGGGCGTTCTACTTGCCGATGAACCAGCCACCTACACCGTATTAGATGAAGCTCGCCATGTCCCATACATCGAAATTACACACCGAGAAACCGGCGATGTCGTTACTGTAATCGAGGTGCTCAGCCCGGCTAATAAAATTGGCAACGGACGCGAAGAATATCTCCGCAAGCAGGAAAACCTCTTGAGTACTCCCGTCAACCTTGTAGAAATTGACCTGCTTAGCTACGGTCGGCCCACCGCGCTGTCGCGCACGGTCGAAATCAAGAAGCCACACTGGCGCTACACCATCACCATTAGCCGCGGCGAACGGCGCGGAATGCTTCAAGTCTATGCCTTTTCGCTGATGGAGCGGCTGCCCCGCTGTCGCATCCCCCTGCTGCCGGAGGATGACGACGTGGTGCTCGATCTGCCCGCCGTCTTCACCCGCTGCTACGATGTGGGCGGCTACGATTTGCTGATCGACTACACCCAGCCGCCGCCCGTTGAATTGAATGAGGAGGAAGTGGCATGGTTGCAAACATACCTGCAGCAATTGGGCGTTCGACACGCATAGTGAACGCTGAAAGGAAGGAAAAATGCCCAGCCCCTTTCCCGGAATGGACCCATATTTCGAAGAGCGCTCGCGCTGGCCGAATCTTCACCAGCGCTTGATCAACAACATCGCCGAAGCGATTCAGCCAGAAATTCTACCCAAATACGTTGCCATCATTGGCGAACGGATCGAGGTGACGAGTCTAAACAGTCCCTTTGTTCCAGATGACACGCTGGTGCGCTCGCCGCTTGAGCCAGCGGCAGCTGCTCATCAAACGGGCGTGCTTATAGCCGATGAGCCGTTTGTTTTCACAGTTGTGGACGAGAAGCGACGCGTGCCTTACCTTGAGATTATTTATCGAGAAACAGGGGATGTTGTCACCTCGATTGAAGCGCTCAGCCCCAGCAACAAATATAGCTATGGACATGAGGAGTACCTGCACAAACAGAATCAGCTGCTGCTTTCCCACGTCAATCTAGTCGAAATTGATTTGCTCGGCTACGGGCGACCCACCACGTTGGCACGCACCGTTGAAATTGAGAAAGCAAACTGGCGCTACAATATCTGCGTTAGCCGGGGTTACGAACCTGGCAGGCTCGAAATTTATGCGTTTTCGCTCTGGGAGCGGCTGCCGTGCTGTCGCATCCCCCTGCGCGAAGAGGATGACGACGTCGTGCTCGATCTGCCTGCTGTATTCAACCGCTGTTACGATGTGGGCGCTTATGCTGCGCTCATCGACTATGCACAGACGCCACCGGTAAATTTGAGCGAGCGCGAGGCCGAATGGCTCACCGCACATCTACAGAATCAACACCAAAACGGATCAACCGCATGACGACCACCATCCTCCCCACCCGCCGCGACATCCCAGCCGAGCACACCTGGGACACCGAGAGCATCTACCCTACCCCCGCCGCTTGGGATGACGCTGCCGCCGCGCTGATCGAGCGGCTGCCTGAAATCAGCGCATTCGAGGGTCGGCTGGGCGAGGGGCCGGCGACGCTGGTGAAGTGGCTCGACGTCTACCAGGACTTCTCGCTCCAGGCGCGCAAGCTCAGCATGTACGCTTACCTCGTCTACAGCGTGGACACGGGCGACAGCGAGGCCACCGCCCGCGTGGGCCGCGCGCGCACGCGGGCCAGCCAAGCCGCCCAGGCCACCGCCTTTGCCGAGCCGGAGCTCATTGCCATCGGCTTTGATACGCTGCGGGAGTGGATCGAGCGGGAGCCGTCGCTGGCTGCTTACCAACACTATTTCGATAAGCTCGAGCGGCAGAGCGAGCACGTGCGCTCCGCCGAAGTTGAGGCGCTGTTGAGCCTGGCGGGCGACGCTTTTGTCACCGCCCGCGCCACCCACGGCGTCCTCACCAATAGCGACCTCACCTTCCCCGACGTCGACCCGCCGAGCGGCGAGCCGCTGGAGCTGGCGCAGAGCACCATGCCGCAGCTCATCACTCATCCCAACCGCGAGGTGCGGCGGCAGGCCTACGAACAGTACGCCGACCAGCACTTAGCCTTTAAGCAGACGATGGCCAACTGCCTCAGCGCGGGCGTCAAGCAGGATGTCTTTCAGATGCGCGCCCGCGGCTACGGTTCGTCGCTGGAGGCGGCGCTTGCGCCCAACAACATTCCCACCGACGTGTTCCACAACCTGCTGAGCGTCTTCCAAGCCAGGCTGCCGATCTGGCACCGCTACTGGCAGGTGCGCAAGCAAGCGATGGGCGTAGAGACGCTCCGCCCCTACGACATCAAGGCCCCGCTATCGAGAAATCCGCCCGCCGTGCCCTACACGCAGGCCGTCACCTACATCGCCGAGGGCATGGCCCCGCTGGGCGAGGAGTACGTCGAGGCGCTGCGGCGCGGCTCGCTGGAGGAGCGCTGGGTCGACATCTACCCCAACAAGGGCAAAAGTGCGGGCGCATACTCCTACGGCTCGCCCGGCACGAACCCCTTTATCTTTATGAGCTACGGCGACGATCTCTTTGGCCTCAGCACGCTCGCCCACGAGCTGGGCCACTCGCTGCACTTCTACTACACGTGGCAGACGCAGCCGGTGATTTACAGCGGCTACTCGATGTTTGTGGCCGAAGTCGCCTCCAACTTCAACCAGGCTCTGGTGCGCGACCACCTGCTCAAGACGCAGGACGACCCCGCCTTCCAGATCGCCGTGATTGAGGAGGCGATGGCGAACTTCCACCGCTACTTCTTCATCATGCCCACGCTGGCGCGCTTCGAGCTAGAAATCCACGAGCGGGTCGAGCGCGGCGAAGCGCTGACGGCGGACGGCTTGATCGACCTCATGGCCGACCTCTTCGCCGAGGGCTACGGCGACGAGATTCCCTACGTCGACAAGCTGGATCGCCAGCGCAGCGGCATTACCTGGGGACAATTTTCGGGCCACCTCTACGCCAACTTCTACGTCTTCCAGTATGCGACGGGCATTTCGGCGGCGCACGCCCTCGCCACCGATATTTTATCGGGCGACGCCGATGCCTCGGAGCGCTACCTCGCCTTTCTCAAAGCGGGTGGCTCGCGCTATCCCATCGACGCCCTTCAAGCAGCCGGCGTCGACATGACGACGCCGCAGCCGGTCGAGGCGGCGTTCGACGTGCTGGAGGGGTATGTGGCTCGGCTGGAGGAATTGGTGAGCTGAGCTGTCAGCGGATTAGGGGAGCGGATTGAACGGATTGCAGATAGCGAATCTGTCTAATCTATTTTCAAAACTTATTGACAGCTTCTCTACTACATTTTGACCAATGAACGGAGAAAACCATGATCGGCGAACCCAACCGCCCCCACTTTCACACCATCACGCCGTACCTGATGACCAACGACATCGATTCCGCAGTCGACTTTATCCAGCGCGCCTTCGACGCAACCGAAACCTACCGCACCACCGGTGACGCGGGCGGCTCGCACGTCGAACTGCAAATTGGCGATGCGCGGCTGATGCTCGGCGGCGGCAGCGGCACGGTCGAGCAGCCGACGCAGTCCGCTATGTTTTTGTACGTGGAGGATGTCGATGCCGTCTACCAATCCGCGCTGGACGCGGGCGCGGAGTCAATCATTGAGCCGACGGACGGCATGTTCCAGGAGGAGCGCGGCGCAGGCGTGCGCGATCCCTTTGGCAACGACTGGTACATCGGCCGCTTCGGGCCGGGGAGCGAGCACGAATAACTGCCCAAAGTAAAAGGGAAACGCCGTCGGTGGACATTGACCGACGGCGTTTCCCTTTTAGCATCGTATAAGTTTCAGCTACGTCTCCTCCCCGCGCAGCCGCGCCAGCTCCGCGAGCAAGCGTGCATTCTCCGCTTCGGCCTGCTCGGCGCGCCCCTCCGCCTGTTCGCGGGCTTCACCATCCGTGAGTAGGCGCTCGCCCGTCTTTGCCTCTGCGTTGCGCGAGCAATTTAATAGCGCAGCGCCGTAAATTTCCACCCCGGATTCACCTTCTGCATCTCCACCTCATCGTTGCGCTCGCTCAATCCCGCCTGCTTATACTGCTCGTGCAGAGCGGCCAGCGCTTCGCGATCCAGCACCACGCCCAAGCCCGGCTCGCTCGATGGCGACAGCGCCCCCTCGTTAAATTCAAAGCGCCCCTGCGTGATGACCTCCTCGGACTGCCACGGGTAGTGGGTGTCGCAGGCGTAGGTGAGCACGGGCACGGCGGCGGCGACGTGCGTCATCGCCGCCAGCGAAATGCCGACGTGGCTGTTCGAGTGCATCGAGAGGCCACGGCCAAAGGTCTGACAGATGCGCCCCAGCTCGACGGTGGCGCGCAGCCCGCCCCAGAAGTGGTGGTCGCTGAGGATGATGTCCTCCGAGTGCAGGCCGATGCTGTTGGGCAGCGCGGCAAACGAAGTCGTGCACATATTGGTCGCCAGCGGCATGTCGACGGCGCGACCGACTTCGGCCATCGCCTCCTGCCCGCGCACCGGGTCTTCGTAATACTCCAGCGCGCCCGCCAGCCGCTTGCCGATCCGCACCGCCGTCTCGACGGACCAGATCGCGTTGGGGTCCAGCCGCAGCGGCATCTCCGGGCCAAAGTGTTCGCGCATGGCCAGAATCGCATCCGCTTCTTCATCCGGCGGGAAGGCGCCGCCCTTGAGCTTGATCGACTGAAAGCCAAACTCGTCAATCATCGCCTGCGCCTGCGCGACGACGCCTTCGGGATCCACCGCGGCTTTTTGACGCGCAGCGGCCCAGCCGGTGGCGTCCGGATCGCTCTCGCTGCCCAGCTTGCCGCCCGCCCCCTCGTATTTATAGAAGAGGTAGGCCGAGAAGGGGACGCGGTCGCGCGCCCGCCCGCCGAGCAAGTCGACCACGGGGCGGCCCGTGGCCTTGCCCATGATGTCGAAGCAGGCAACTTCGATGCCGCTGTAGACGTGAACGTGGCGACGCTGATCCCACGGCTGTTCGCCGCGTGCCCCGCTCTCTTCTTCGCCAAAGCGCGAGAGCAGCTCGTGCTGAATCTGGTTGAGCTGAAACGGGTCCTTGCCGACGACGACCTCGCGCGCAGCCTCCAGCGCGGCCCTGGTGCGCTCGCCGCCGGGCACTTCACCCAGCCCGTAAATTCCATCGTCCGTCACCAGCTCGACAATGTTGCGCAACGCATAGGGCGCGTGCAGCCCCGCCGCGTTGAGCAGTGGCGGATCGCTGATAGCGATGGGCGTAATGTGCATGTCCTGAATTTTCATGGAAAGCTTTCCGTTGTAACGCGAAGCGCTGCTTCGCGTCTATGAAGGTTGTCAATCGTCGGCGCGGCTTGCAGCGGTGTAAACGTCGCTCGCTCCCTCGTGCCGTTGAGCCGAGCAGGCGGGTCACCCCCGTGCGGCTGCAAACCGCCCCTACGAAATGTGGTCGTTTTGGACAAAGCCCTGTTTTACCGCAAATTGCACGGGCGCGAAGCAGCGCTTCGCGTTACGCGCAGACCATCTGCGATCCGTCCCAGCGGTTAAACGGGCCGACCAGCGGATCATCCGCCAGGTGGGCGCGCGTGTCGTACCAGAGCTGCGCCCACTGTTCGGGGTCGCGCAGCTCAAGATCGGGGTTTTTGCGGCTGCGGGCGACGAAGCCGGGGAAGGCATCGCGGCCGGTGGGCTGGCCAATGGGGTTGTAGCGCAGATCGAAGCTCCAGCGCACGTCGTCGCTGAGGTTGGGCAGCGAGGCGTGGGCGGTGCGGCGGTGGACGAAGAGCGCGTCGCCCCGCTGCATCGGCACGGGAATGGCCCGCTCGCGAGGGAGCGTGGCTTCGGGGATGGCGAGGCCGCCGACGTTGCCGGGGCAGTGGGTCAAAATGCCGTCGCGGTGCGAGCGGGGGATGACCTGGAGGCAGCCCTTTTCGATGGGCGCATCGAGCAGCGGGAACCAGACGGTAATCGCCTCGGTCTCGTCCGCCGTGGCCAGGAGCACGCCGTTATCCTGGTGCCAGGGCGTGTTGTTGATCAGGCCGGAGGTCACGTCGTCGCTCAGCATTTTGCGCGGCGGTTTAATGCGCACGTGCTGTACGGGGTTGGAGTAAATTTCGGGGCCGATAAAGGATTCGATCACGTCCAGCAGGCGCGGGTGGCGCAACATGTGGAAAACGGCCGGGCCGACCCAGATCGGCGTGTCCGGCTTGATACCGCCCTGGGGCAGCGAAAAGTCAAAGTGCTGGCCGTAATCCACCCCGCTCTCGCGGTAGAGCCGCATGAGGCGTTGACCAAAAGGCAGCGCATCGTAGGTGTCCTCGACTTTGCCCTCGTCGTAGAGCTGCTGCGCCAGCCTGCCCAACACGCCTTTGTACTCCTCGATAATGGGATCGAGATCGGCGGCGGGATCAAACAGGCCGGGGACGAGGAGGTAGCCTTCTTCGTGGAAATGTTGCAGTTGGGCGTCGGTAATCATGGTGCGTGCTCCTAAACTCTAACGGGTTGAAACGATGGTAACTTACGGAAAACGGTGAGTAAGCACAGCACTCGTTCGAGCTGGCAAAGCGGCTGGCAGGTTTTCCTGGCCCGAACCGCTCGCACGAATGCTGCGCCGTCCAGCCGTTTAATCGTCGGCGATGCTGCGCTGCGTGCGCGGGCCCGTGCCGTTGGTCTTGGCCCCACCCATCATGCCCGCGAGCAGCTCGATCGGCAGCGGGAAGATGATGGTGCTGTTGTTTTCGGCGGAAATTTCGTTGAGCGTTTGCAGAAAACGCAGCTGGAGCGCGCCGTCCGCCGTGGCCATGGTCTGCGCCGCCTGAGCCAGCTGCCGCGACGCCTCAAATTCGCCGCTGGCGTGGATGATCTTGGCCCGCTTCTCGCGCTCGGCCTCGGCCTGCCGCGCCATGGCCCGCTGCATCGACTGCGGCAGCTCCACATCCTTCACCTCGACGACGCTGACCTTGATGCCCCACGGCTCGGTCTGCTCGTCGATAATCTGCTGGAGCTGGCGGTTGATTTGGTCGCGCTCGGAAAGCAGTTCGTCCAGCTCGCTTTGGCCCAGGACGGAGCGCAGTGTTGTCTGCGCGATCTGCTGGGTGGCGTTAATGTAATTCTCGATGTTGATCACCGCCGCCACGGGGTCCAGCACGCGAAAGTACGAGACGGCGTTGACGCGCACCGTCACGTTGTCCTTGGTGATGGCCTCCTGCGTGGGCACGTCGAGCGTCACCACGCGCATATCGACCTTGATCATCTGGTCGATGATGGGAATGAGGAAGAAGAGCCCCGGCCCCTTGGCGCCGATCACGCGGCCCAGCCGCAGGATCACGCCGCGTTCGTACTCCGGCACGATTTTAATGGCTGCGCGCAGAAAGAGCGCGAGCAGCACAACGATCACAATTAAGACGGGTAGTGCGCCTCCATCAAGCATTGTAGATTCTCCTCGGGAAGAGTGGATGTGCCCAGTGCACAGCAACTGGGTTGATTATACGCTTATCTGTCAAATGGATCAACAGCCTCACACAAACAATAGGCGAGCGCGGGAAAAGGCTTTGACAAAAATCCATGAGAGACGTGCAGTAATCCAAGCGCATGTGATGTAGACTGCAAGAGGTAGAAATGGCAATCAGAATAATGGGCGCAGAACTTGCCCGCCAGCGATGGGATGTGACGCTAGAGAGTGCAGCGCGCGGCGAAACATCATTAATTGTACGCGGCGGTCACAAAACCGCGGTACTTGTTCCACACGAGGAATGGGTACAGTCGCAGTTGCAAGCAGCACGAGGACGAAAAGAGAGAAACGAAAAAGCGGCGGGTGAATGTCAACATTCGCCCGCCGCTTTTTTATTTGGTAGCGCATACGGGATTCGAACCCGTGTCTCTGCCTTGAGAGGGCAGTATCCTAGGCCCCTAGACGAATGCGCCACAATTTGTGCGTCGAGTGGGGTAACTCTGGATGAGCCTAGCAAGAACTAAAGTATAGCGGCGCGGCGGGGAATCGTCAAATTCTGGGGTTGTGATGGGTGCGTTTCAATTTGGGGGCAAGTTTATGTAGAGGGGGCATTCGGCCTCACCCCCAACCCCCTCTCCACGCGTGGAGAGGGGGTTGGGGGTGAGGCGGGAGTCGCCATGCCCTGTGACTTAAGCTTGTGCTCGAACTTGCCCCAAATTGAAATACACCCGGCTGTGATTTGAATAGTTTACTCCCCCACCACCGGTAAACCCACCTCGCGGAAGGCGGCGCGAATCGTCTGCGGCGCACCGCGCGGGGCCACCATGTCCTTCGTCAGAATGCGCGCCGAGTTCACGATGACTCCGACGCCGTCGTTAAACTGCGCCTTGGGCCACAAATTTTGCAGCGCGTGATACCAAATCTGCGCGGCCTTCTCCGTACCAATTTCCATCGAAACGAGGTAGAAGACGCGGTTGAAGATGCCGCTGTTGATGTGCACGCCACCGTTGTCGCGCTGTCCGGTGTAGAGATCGCGCATGTGGGCGGGCTGCGGATCGCGGCCCAGCAGCTCGTTATCGTAGGCCGTGCCGGGCGCTTTCATCGAGCGCAGCGCCTCACCGAAAAGCGTCGGCCCCATGATTTCGTCGCCGACAAGCCAGTCGGCATCGTCTGCCGTCTGGCCCAGCGCGTGCTGCGTGATCGCCGTGCCAAAAACGTCTGAGAAGTGCTCATTCATCGCGCCGGATTGGCCGCGATATTCGAGATTGGCCGTAAACTGCGTCACGCCGTGGGCCAATTCGTGGGCCACCACATCCAGCGACTTGGCAAAGCTGGTGAAGATTTCGCCGTCGCCGTCGCCAAAGGTCATCTCGTCGCCATCCCAAAAGGCGTTCAGGTATTTCTCACCGTAGTGGACGTTGAACACCAGCTCCATGTTGGCGTTGTCGATGGAGTCGCGGCCCAGAGCGTTCATAAAGTAGTCGCGCACCTGGCCCGCGTAGTCGTAGGCATTGCGCACGTCCTCGTCGCCCGTGGCCGGGTCGCCCTCGCCGCGCGCCAGCTCCACGCGCTGCCTGCGCTCGTGGCCGCTGTCGTAGACGAGCCGCTTGGGTGCGCCAAAATCCTGCTGCGGCGCCGGCGACATCAGCATCTCCAGCGGAATCTCTTTCTCGCTGCGCGTTTCGCGCAGTTGGTCGCTGATAATGAGGCTGTCGCGGGCGTGCTGGACGTTGTGGCGGGCCAGCGCTTCGAGCACGTAATCGGGGACGTAGCGGCAGGTGCAGGGGTAAGACATGAGGAGCCTCCGGGTGTGGTTGCCGCTTGTGGTTGCCAAAGCGACAGGGGTTGCGCTATCTTTGTCTTGACTGTCCCAGCAACTATAGCACTATTTTTTGGTTTTGTGACTACGCTATTTGGATTATTTCCGGGTGGGATGGAGACAGAAAGAGAATGGGATGCAGAATTACGCAGACCAGAAAAACCCGCGTTCTTCCGCATCCGAAATTCTATTTTGAAGAGAGACGATTTAGGGGTGCAGTACCAGAGCCGTCAACGGATTTAAGGAACGGATTGAACGGATTCATTTCGGTCAATCTGTTCCTGTTAACTAAATCCTCCCCAATTTTTGCTGGAGCGGGTAGATGAATCGGCAATCCGTTCAATCCGCTCTTCATAATCCGTTGACGGCTAAATCCTGTATCAAAATAAGGAGAGAGCATGTCAAACAAAAAAGCGCAGCACTGGCAGGAGAAGCTGGCCGAATCGCGCGCCGCCCTGCGACGCGTACTGGATGCGCTCGAGCCGGCGCAGTGGGAGGCGCCCGTCTTTGGTGAGGGCGAGACGTGGACGGTCAAGACCGTGATTGGCCACCTGATTGATACGGAGCGCGGCATGAGCATCCACGTCCACAAAATCCGCAAGGGCGAAGAAACGCTGCCGGAGAATTTTGATCTCGACCGCTGGAACGCCGGCATCCACGAGCGCATGGGCGAGCGCAGCGCGGAGGAACTGCTGGCCGGGCTGGCGGCCACGCGCGAGAAGACGCTCTCCGTGCTGGCGTCGATTGAACCGGCGCAGTGGGCGCTGACGGGTCGCCACCCGTCGCGCGGGGTGATTACGATTGAGCAGTATTACGAGACGATTGCTCTGCACGAGCAGATGCATGGAGCAGACATTGAACAGACGCTGGCAGATGCGTAATTCAACAAACGGGAAGTTCAACCGCAGATGGACGTAGATAAACGCAGACAGTGTTTGAAAGCTCGATTCAAATCCGCGTCCATCCGCGTTTATCTGCGGTTTCTTATCCTGCGGCTGGTGTTCCAAGCGATCGTGACCGAATATGGGGATCTCGCCCCGTTCCGTGTAAAATAGAGCGGCTGGCATTTTTGCATTCCGTACAGCGGGTTCAAATCCCGCCCGGACGTTGCGTCCGGTAGAGAGAAGGAAACCCCATGCTCACCACCCCCAAGCAGATCACGCGCGCGCTGGATCGCACGCTGCACAAAGTCGAGAAGCCGGCGCGCTACACCGGCGGCGAGCTAAACAGCATCGTCAAGAACTGGGACGATGCGGCGATTCGTAGCAAAGTGGCCCTGGCCTTTCCCGATATTTACGAGCTGGGCGGCAGCAACCTCGGCCTGATGGTGCTGTACGACCTGATCAACCGGCGCGACGATCTGCTGGCCGAGCGCGTCTACTGCCCCTGGCCCGATTTTGAGCAAATTATGCGGCGCGATGAGATCCCACTCTTCAGCCTCGAAACGCGCCACCCGCTGGGCCAGTTCGACGTGATCGGCGTCAGCCTGCCCTACGAGCAGCTCTACACCAACGTGCTGACCCTGCTCGACCTCGCCGGGATTCCCCTGCGCGCCGACGAGCGCACGGCGGATCATCCGCTGGTGGTCGCGGGCGGCTCCGGCTGCTACAACCCCGAACCGATGAGCGCCTTTTTTGATGCGATGATCATCGGCGAAGGGGAGGAGGTGATTTTTGAGGTGATTGAGGCGCACCGGCTTTGGGTAGAGGAGCAGAGGAGCGGAGGAGCAGGGGAGCCAATCGACGAAACTAACCCTTCTCCCCTGCCCCCCAGCACCCCTGCTCCCCGGCACAGCCTCTGGGAGCGGTTGGTCAGAATCCCCGGTGTTTATGTGCCGCACTTCTACGACGTGAGCTACACGGCGGATTCGACGATTGCGGCCATCGAGCCGGCCCATCCCGACGCGCCCGCCGAAGTGCTCAAGCGCGTCGTCACGGTGATGCCGCCGCCGGTGACGAAATTTATCGTGCCCTACATCGACGTCGTCCACAACCGCGCCGCCGTGGAGGTGATGCGCGGCTGCACGCGCGGCTGCCGCTTCTGCCAGGCGGGGATGATCTTTCGGCCCGTGCGCGAACGAACCGCCGACGAGGTTATGCAGGCGGTGGACGAGATGATCGAGCACTGCGGCTTTGAGGAGGTGAGCTTTCTCAGCCTGAGTTCGAGCGACTACACGCACGTGGAGGAGATTGTGCGGCGCGTGGTCGAGAAATATGGCGACAAGAAGCTGAGCGTGGGGCTGCCCTCGCTGCGCATCGAAAGCTTCTCCGTTGATTTAATGGACCTGCTGGAAAAGGGTCGCCGCCGCTCCGGCTTTACCTTTGCGCCCGAAGCGGCGACCGACCGGATGCGCGACGTGATCAATAAGCCCATCGCCTCGGAGGATTTGCTGTCGACGGCGGAGGAGGTCTACAAACGCGGCTGGCGGACGGTGAAGATGTACTTTATGATCGGCCACCCGACGCAGACGCTGGCCGACGTGCAGGCGATTGCCGACTTGGCGAAAGAGGTGCTGGCCGTGGGCAAGCGCGTGCTGGGCAACAAGGCCAACGTGCGCGTCGGCGTGAGCACGCTTGTGCCCAAGCCGCACACGCCCTTCCAGTGGATTCCCATGGAGCAGCAGGCCGTCGTCGATGCGCAGATTGACTTGCTCAAACGAGAGACGAGAGTCCCCGGCTTGAAGCTGACGTGGAACAATCCGCAAGAGACGCTGGTCGAGGCCTTTCTGACGCGCGGCGACCGGCGCTTGAGCGACGTGATCGAGCGCGCGTGGGAGCACGGCGCCAAGCTGGAGGGCTGGGGCGAGTGGTTTAACTTTCCGGCGTGGCAGCAGGCCTTTGCGGAGTTTGGGCTGGACATGGACTGGTACGCCCGCCGCGAGCGCACCGTCGATGAAATTTTGCCCTGGGAGCACATCTCCGCCGGGCTGAAGAAGGATTTTCTGGCGCAGGAGTATATTCACACCTACCAGGGCGGCGTCGTCGACGACTGCCGCGAGCACTGCTTCTCCTGCGGCATCCTGGGGCTCTTTAAGGAGCAGCGCCGCGACTCGCCGGACGAGGCGTGGGGCTGCCCGCCGCTCGGCCGCGACAAGACGCGCCAGCCGGTCGACATCGTGCCGATTCCGCTCTATTTTAGCGACGAGATGTCGCCGGAGCTGACGGGTCAGTTTGGCGAGCGCGTGCCGCAGCGCCGCCAGGGGACGGTTGTCAAGCGGGTGCAATCTGTGGAAGACCGGGTCGCCGAGGAGATGGTGCCGGTAGGGGATGATTAGGAGGAATTGCGATGACAGCACAAACAGTTGAGGTGGTTGCGCCGTTGCGCAGAAGCTTGACATTGGCGAAGAAGAAGTGATTCTGCGCGGCGTTGAGTGGTTTGTTGAGAACAAGCTGCGCGCAGTGGAGGCCAAAATCACAGAAATCGGCGCGCGGTATGACATCGCCTCTGCAGACGAAACGGAAGCGCGTTATCGTGCTGGGACGCTGCCCGAAGCCGATACGTGGCAAGATTACCAGCAGCTTGATGATTTGGCCTATGAACGCGAACGCCTTCAGGAGCTAAAGCAGATGTTTGTCGGTGTTGCTGCAAACGGTGCATCGTGAGCAGCATTGCCGACTTACGCACACTAGCAACTGCTGAATATACAGACATTGTCGCTAGTGTAGAGGTTCAGGCGATCAACAAGCTGCGTATTACACCGAAAGAAGGTAGCTTGATTGATACTTGGTTTTCACGGCGACACACAGATCGATACAGCTATCATTGGAAACGTACGACAGTTGACGGAACGATTTATCGCCACGACAATGCACCACACGAGCAGTGGTAGATAGTTCATACGTTCCCCAAACATTTCCATGATGATAGCGAACTGAACGTTACCGAAAGCCATATTAGCGACGAGCCGACCGCGGCGCTTCGTGAATTTCTGAATTTTGCACGCAGCATAATCGCTGAGGCGACGGACGATCCAGACGCGGACGAAAATTAAGCGAGGGTAACATGCTGCGAAGATTAAATTCTGCCAGGTCGCTCCGCCTGCTAGCGCTTTTGCTGGGGATTGCGCTATCTGCGTTGACGCCCGTTTCGGCCACGGCGCAATCCGGCACGTTGCCGCCGCCGAACATGGCGCGCTATTACATCACCTTCACGAGCACGTGGAGCAGCGAGACGCACCCGTCGGACAATTTCCCCACGGCGAGCGCGCACTTTTCGCCGCTGGTCGGCGCGACGCACGACGGCAGCATCTCGATCTGGCAGCCGGATATTTTGGCGAGCGACGGCATCGAGCAGATGGCGGAGACGGGCGCGATCGCCTCGCTAACAGGTGAAGTTGACGTGGCAATGGAGGATGGTCGCGCGGACCAGATACTCAGCGGCAGCGGGCTGGGCAGCGCAACGGGTCAAGTCGTGCTCGACGTTGTCACCGTTAGCGAAAACTTTCCGTTTGTGTCGCTGGTCACGATGATTGCGCCCAGCCCGGATTGGTTTGTGGGCGTCCACGACGTGTCGCTGCTGGATGAGAACGGGCAGTGGATTGATGAACTGGTCGTTGAACTCGACCCATATGACGCGGGCACAGATAGCGGCGTCGACTATACCTCGGCCAACGATGACACCAACCCCGCCGCGGCGGTTTCCAATCTACGCGGCGTCGCGCCCTTTGCCGATGCGCCGATGGGCACGCTCACCATTGAGCGCGTTTACGACATGTTTTTACCGCTTGTCTCACAAAGCGGGAATGGATGATATGATTACCTCTCGTGGCTATGCGCACGCTGATCTCGACCGTGTGCTGCGCTTTTTGGCTGCGCTACACCAAAGCGATGAAGTGGCCGGTATCTTTCACGCCGGCGATTTTCTCTGGCGCACCTACTCGCCCCAATCTCCCCGCAATTGGGCGCAGGACGTGCATTTATGGGAAGAAGACGGTCAGCTTATCGGCTTCACCTGGACCGCGCCCGGTGATTACGGCGAGTATTTTCTGCGCGGGCGTTTCTACGGCACGGCTGTTGAGCAGGAGCTGCTGACGTGGCTGGAGCAGCGCACGCTGGCAGGGCTGGAGCCAGGCGACTCCGTGCGCTTCGAGACGGGCGGGCCAACCGCAAATCCGAGCCATCCACTTCGTCGCCAAAAAGAGCGGGCGCTGGTCGAGAGGGACTATGAGCGCGTGGAAGGGGATGTGTGGGTGCAGATGCTCTACAGGCACGACAACCTGCTGCCCACGCCACCGCTGCCGGACGGCTTTACTATCTCGTCCCACGGCGAGGGTGTCTCAATTGGTAAGCTGATTGAAAATCGGCCGCAGCACGATCCCAAACGCTACCGCGCGCTGACCGAACTGCCCCGGTACGATGCCGAGCTTGGGCTTGCCGTCGTTGCGCCCGACGGCACGGTGGCGGCCTTCTGCATCTGCTGGTTTGATCCGTATTCGAGCAGCGGTCAATTTGAGCCAGTCGGCACGCTGCCCAGCTTTCAGCGGCTGGGCCTGGGCAAGGCGCTCATGCACGAGGGGATCAAGCGGCTGCGGGAGCGGGGAGCAGTGGAAATCTTTGTCTGCCCCCGCGAGAAGAACGAGGCGGCGCTGGGGCTGTATCGCGCCGCGGGCTTCGAGGTGGTCGAGCGCGAGCAGACGTGGGCGAAGACGTTGGTGAAGTAAAGGGGATAAGTCTGTTTCGTCGACGTTGGTGGGGCGCACTGCTGCCCCGCTTTTTATTTGCCGAGTTTTCATCCGTTTTGGCGCTCTCGTTTGTCTAAAGAGTGTAGGCTCATTGTGAGCGTACACGCTACATGACAAAATAGGAGACAAACTTATGATGAAGCAGGTGCAGATTCACGCGTACGGATCGGCAGAGGTATTAAAGCCGATGGAGGTAAACGAGCCGAAGCCAAAGCCGGGCGAAGTGTTGATAAACGTCGAGACAATCGGCGTCAACTATTCTGATATTCTGCGGCGACGCAACGAATATTTTCTGCCGACGCCGCTGCCCTACGTGCTGGGCACGGAGGCCGTGGGCGAGGTGGTGGCGCTGGGCGAGGGGGTAAACGTGCCGGGCGTGGAGATTGGCGCGCGCGTGCTGGCGGCGCTGCCGAGCGGTGGCGGCTATGCAGAGTGCGTCGCTGCTCCCGCGCACTTCTGCATTCCGCTGCCGTCAAACATCGCCTCGGTGGACGCCACCGCCATCTTTGTACAGGGGTCAACCGCTTACTTGATTCTGTATGAGGTCGCAAAGGAGATGGCGGGAAAGACGATTCTGGTGCACGCCGCGGCGGGCGGCGTGGGATCGCTGCTGGTGCAGTTGGCAAAGCTGGGCGGGGCTAAGGTGATTGCTGCGGCCAGCTCGACCGAGAAATTGGACGTAGCGCGCGTCATGGGAGCTGATGCGGGCGTCGACTACACCAAAGCCGATTGGACAGCAAAGGTGATTGCGGCCAGCGGCGGCGAAAAAGTCGACCTGGTGTTAGAGATGGTCGGCGGCGAGATTTACACGCAGAGCTTCGACTGTTTGAAGCAGGGCGGCACGATGATCGTCTACGGTGCGGCCAGCGGGCAGAAGGGCTTGATGCACTCCGAGCACTTCGTGGACGAAAGCCATAATTTGTTAAGTTTCAACTTGGCTCACTTCATCAAGCACAAAGCCCAGGCGTGGCAGGCAGGGCTGGGCGCGCTGATCGGCTTGCTGGCCGAGGGCAAGCTTCGGGTGCGGGTTGACCATCAGTTCGCGCTGGCAGAGGTGGCGACGGCTCACCGACAGATCGAGGAACGGCTGACAACTGGAAAGGTGGTGCTAATTCCATGAACGAACACGAGGAACAGACGCTCAAGCAGGCGATAAACGGCGACATCAACGCCTTTCAGCAGCTTTTCGTGGCGTTTCAAGAGCAGCTCAAATCCTACCTCTACCGCCTGGTCGCCGACCGCAACGATGCGGACGACCTGACGCACGACACCTTCATTCGCGCTTACGACAAGCTGCACCAATTCCGCGGCCACGGATCGCACGGTGAAGCCTCGCTCAAGACGTGGGTCTTTCAAATGCGACGAGTTTGGCCTACAATTATCTGGCCCGGCAAAAGCGCTGGACGCCGAACGTGATGGAGCAAGCGAAGGAGCTGGTCACCAGCAATCGACGGCTTGCGCAGGCGATTGAGGAGGTAGCGCAAAACTCGCCCCAGGTGCGCTATGCCATCCAGGAGCACATCGATACCTGCTTTACCTGCATGGCGAAAACGCTGCCTGTTGAAAACCAGATCGCACTGATTTTGAAGGATATGTACAGCTTCTCGGTGCGCGAGATTGGCGTGATCCTGGACAAGAGCGAGGGGGTCGTCAAATACCTGCTGCAAACGGCGCGCGGCACGATGACCGAGATTTTTGAACAGCGCTGCGCCCTGGTCAATCAAGCGGGCGTCTGCCACCAGTGCTCCGAGCTCAACGGCTGGCTCAATCCCAAGCAGGATCAGCAGGCGGCACTGATGGCGGTTGATCTCGTCAAAGGCTCCAAGCGCTACAATCGCGACGAGCTCTACGCTATGCGGGCTACGCTCGTGCGCAGCATTGATCCGCTGCGCGCGCCGGGGCACGAGCTGCAGGACATGCTGATGCGCTGCAATCGACTGACGATGGGGGAAGTAGCTGAGGTGAGCTAACAAAAATTTGCGCTTACGTGCGCTTCTGCCCAAAATGGAAGCTGGACAAACATTTTGGGAACGAATATACAAATGAGCGAAATCGAAAAGCAGCTCGACCGCCAGCGCGTGCGCCTGACTTACGAAAAGGGCGAGGTCATCAAGTTTATCTCCCACATGGACGAATTTCGGCTGTGGGAGCGCACGCTGCGCCGCGCCGACCTGCCGCTGCTCTACAAACAGGGCTTTAACCCACAGCCGCACATCCAGTTTGCCTCGGCGCTGGGCGTTGGCATCACCGGCACGCGCGAGATCCTCGACATCACCTTTAGCCCGCCGCTGCCGCTGGCAGAGCTGCGCACGCGCATCGAGCAGAAGCTGCCGCCCGGCGTCGCGCTGCACGCAGTTGAGGAAGTGCCGCTGAAGACGACGGCGCTGCAGAGCGTACAGATCGGCGCGGACTACACGGTTATAATTTTTGCCGAACCCGGCGAAATCAGCGATACCCTGCTGCAAGCGCGGATTGACGATCTGCTGGCGCAGCGCGAAATCTGGCGCGAGCGCGAACGCAAGAAGCGGAAATACACCTACAATCTGCGCCCGCTTATCTTTGAGCTGCGCTACCAGGGCTACGACGCCGACGCTGAAGAACACCACATTTTCCTGCGCGTCCAGCAGCGACCGGGGGCGACCGGTCGCCCCGATGAAGTCATCGACGCGCTGGGCTTTGACGACTTCGCGCGCACGCTGCGGCGCGATCGCATGTACTTTGCGGACAATCCCGAAGACAAAGCGGTTTTCGCTGCCTACCGCATGATCGAGCAGGATGAAATCACCCGCTATTTGACGCCGAAGCACAGCAAGCGGCGTGGCCGGAGACGTAATCAACCGGCCAAGTATGAACGCGAGGCAAAGGACGTGGGCCGCTCGATCAACGAGCGTGCGGCGGATGAGTTTGACTAACGTAGGGGCACGCCATAGCGTGCCCCTACACTCGCCCCGTCCACAAGAACCGCTGCAAATTCTCCCACCGCCACAGCTTGTTCCGCCACGCAAACCACGCCAGCGCCAGCAGGCTCCCCATTTCCCAGCCCCACAGCTCCGGACGGCGCGTAAAGGCGTACCAGTAGGCCAAGCCGATCTTTTCCTGCTCAGAACCGCGTTTACCCCACTGTGTGAAGCGCCAGCCGCGGAAGGGCCAGTAGAACGTGTCCTGAAAGTGCCACAGCCGATCCAAAATCGCATGGCCCACAAAGGCCAGCGCCAGCACGCGACTTCGCCCCGAACGACCCGGCCACAGTCCCCAAATCAACACGACCGAATAGACAAGCAGCGTATGCGCAAAGAGCACGGCGGACTTGTAGCGTTCGTAGAAGTAGGCGAGCGCCAGCGGCTTGTCGATCAGGTCGGAGCCGGTGGCGGCGAGGGCGACGGCGCGGTAGTCGATCTCCGGGGCGTCCAGGTGCTGCTGCGCAAGGTCGAGCGCGAGCCAGGTGTAGGCGATGTGAGCGGAAGGTAACATTTTGGATTTGCGATTTTAGATTTACGATTGGTTGTCGGGTACTTTACGATGAATCGTAAATCGCAAATCCAAAATCGTAAATTCTAGCCCCTCTCCTCGCGCACGTAGGGCACGCCCAGCGCCGCGGGTGCGCCGAGCCGTCGCCGCAGCGCGCCGCGAGCGCCGATCACGAGCACGAGGATGGTGAAGAGGTAGGGCAGCATGTTGAGGAAGTAGCCGTAGGTGGGGTTGCCCAGGAAGAAGGCCACGTTTTGCAGGTCGAGCGGCAGGCGGCGGATGGCACCAAAGAGGTAGGCTCCCGCCGCCGCGCGCACGGGATTCCAGCCCGCAAAAATCACCAGGCCGACGGCGATCCAGCCCTGGCCGGCTGTCATCCCCTCCACCCACAGCGGCGTGATCGCCAGGCTCAGCGCGCCGCCGCCAATGCCCGCCAGCGTGCCGCCCAGCAGCACGTAGGCGTAGCGCTGCCGGTAGACTTCGACGCCCAGCACGTCCGCCGCCGCCGGGTATTCGCCCAGCGCGCGCAGCTCCAGGCCGGGGCGCGTGCGGTAGATATAGAACCAGGCCAGCGGAATCAGCAGGAAGCCAAGGTAGACAATGATGTTGTGGTTAAACAGGATGGGGCCGAGCACGGGGATTTGCGCCAGAACGGGAATGGCGAAGTTAGGCAGCCGCGGGGCGATCTGCACCTCCACCAGCGGCGCGCCCAGCACGGCGCTCAAGCCCGTGCCCAGAAAGGTCAGCGCCAGCCCGCTCACCACCTGGTCGGCGCGCAGCGTGATTACCACAAAGGCAAAGAGCAGCGACATCCCCGCGCCGACGACAGCCGCCGTCAGCAGCCCCAGCCACGGGTTGCCCGTGCTGTATGCAGCGCCAAAGGCGGACATCGCGCCCATCAGCATCATGCCCTCAATGCCGAGGTTGAGCACGCCAGCACGCTCGGCAAAAATTTCGCCGATGGTGGCAAAAAGAATGGCCGTGCCGGAGCGGACGCCCGCGGCGAGCAGGTTGATGAGGAGGGCGAATTCCATCTCAAAGGGAATCGGTTGGCGTTGTTAAAAAAAACTATCCACTCACGGCTGGTTGGATATCTGTCTCAGTGAAGTCGTTACCTTTGAAGAGCAAAGACTCATCAAGCGACTTGGCTAACGCGCAAGCGAAGCAATCGCCAAAATTTAGCGAAGCGCGGTGACGCCCTTTACCGTAAGACCGAAACGCTGTCCGCGCTATCTCTGCTTGGGTGGCCGTCACTGCTTTAATTTGGAGATTAGCGGTACTGACAAATTCATCCAGCTTTTGGCCACCGTCCAAACCGTGACGCGATTCGATTACCATCGCCGTCTCCAGCAGAGATGCCGCCGACAGAAATCGCATCGAATCGTTTTGAATGGCAATGGCAAACGCCTCGGCTTCCGACTCGTCCAAAAGAATTGCAATGATAGCGGAAGAATCAATAACCATCAGCTAGGTAGTCCGTACTTGTCGTAATCTAGAATTTCTTCCGGCGCACGCTGATCCAGCACGGGTAGCGCTGCACATTCGCGCCCGATGCGTAATAGTTCTTTCCACAGAGAGGGAGGATGCTGCCTGGCTTTTTCACGCTGCAACCGTTCACGCAGCGCGCCGATAACGACCTGTGTCTTAGTCTCGCCCGTGTACTGAGTCAACTCGTGAGCGAGCATGTCAATTTCTGGGTGATTTAGGGTTAAAGCCATTCCGTGCTCGTTTCTAAAATCAAGAATCATGCTGTGCCATCCCAATTATACCACAGGCTCTTCCAACACCGGTACGCCTATTAGCATTGAGAACTTTAATACCAGATTAGATACGCCCGCGCGTTCGGCAAAACCTTCGCCAATCGTCGCAGAGAGAATGGCCGTGCCGGAGCGAATGCCCGCGGCGAGCAGGTTGATGAGGAGGGCGAATTCCATCAATTTATTTCCCCCACCGTACGCGATAGCGCAGCGCCATCTCGCCGCCGACCACGACAAAGAGCACCACCCCTTGCAGCATCTGCGCCACGCCCGCGGGCTGAATTACGTCACCGCCCACAAGCAGGCCGCCGAAGAGATAGGCCACGAGAATCACCGCCAGCGGATTGAGCTTGGCCAGCCAGGCGATGATGATGGCGGTGAAGCCGTAGCCCGGCGAAAAGCGCTCCTGCAGCCGATGCACCACGCCCGACACCTCGCTCATTCCCGCCAAACCGGCCAGCCCGCCGCTTAGCGCCATCACGATCAAGATGTGGCGCGGCAGATGGATGCCCGCGTAGCGTGCGGCGCGCGGATTGTCGCCGATGACGTTGAGCGCAAAGCCCCACTTGGTGTAGCGCAGCGCCAGCCAAAGCACAAAGGCGACCACCACGCTGGCGACAATACCCGCGTGGGCCGTCATGCCGCGGAAGAAGGGGACGGCCTCGCTAAAGTCGGTGAGCCGCGGCAGCCAGGCGCTACGGGGAAAGCTCGCGGTGAGGCCAAAGCCGCCCTCGCTCCACGGGCCGTAGACAAAGTAGTTGTTCCATGAAATTGCCACGTAGTTGAGCATCAGCGTCGTGATAATTTCGTTGACGCCAAGGTACGCTTTGAGCGCGCCCGGAATTAACCCCCACAGCGCGCCACCCACAAAGCCCGCTACGGCCATCGCGCTCAACATCAGCCACGCGGGCGATTCCGCCGGCAGCCACTCCAGCGCGACGCCGCTCGCCAGAAAGGCGCCAAAGAAAAGCTGCCCCTCCGCACCAATATTCCACAGCTTCATGCGGAAGGCCAGCGACACGCCCAGCCCGGCCAGGATCAGCGGCGTTGCCTTGATTGTCGTGTCCGACCAGCCGTATTTGTCGCCAAAGGCCGTTTGCGCCATGCGCGTGTAGACGCGCCACGGCTCCATGCCCACGAGCCACAACAGCAGCGCCCCCACGCCCAGCGCCGCCGCGATCAGGATAAACGGCGAGCCGATCGCGAGCCAGCGCGGCTGCTCCAGCCGCCGCTCAAATCGCGGGCGGGGGAGGGTGGAGGGGGTGAGCGTTCGGGTTGACATTGAGTGTTACTTATTGCTTACTGCTTGTTGCTTATTGCTTGACTCGGTTGCTCCCCCGCCATCATCAACCCCACCGACTCGCGCTCCGCCGCGCCGCCCGCGACTTCGCTCACAATCTGCCCCTCGTACAGCACCACAATCCGATCCGACAGCGCGAAAATCTCGTCCAAATCCTCGGAGATCAGCAGCACCCCCGCGCCGCGCGTGCGCTCCTCGACGAGCAGCTTGCGCACATTTTCCGTGGCCCCAATGTCCAGGCCGCGCGTGGGATAGGCGGCGACGAGCACGCCCGGCGCCGCGGAAATTTCGCGCGCGAGGATCACCTTTTGCAGGTTGCCGCCGCTGAGCTTGCGCGCCCGCGTGTGCGTGGTTGGCGTGGCGACATCGTAAGCCCGAACCAGTTCACGAGCCCGCTGGTGCATCAAGCCGCGGCGCACCCACCAGCCGCCGCCAATTTTCGGCTCGCGGTAAGATTTGAGCGCCAAATTTTCGCCAACCGACAAATCGGGCGCGCTGCCCACGGCGTGGCGATCCGCGGGCACGTAGGCCACGCCCGCCCGAATCATCGTCAGCGGTGCGGCCTCGCCCATGGTACGGCCGTCGACTTCAAGCGTACCGCCCGTTAACGAGCGCAGCCCGGCGACCACGTCGGCCAGCTCCTGCTGGCCGTTGCCCGCCACGCCCGCCACGCCCACAATTTCGCCCGCGCGCACGCTGAGCGAGAGGCCGCGCAGGGCGGGCAGCCCCTTGTTGTCCAGCACGCTCACGCCGTGCAGCGCCAGCCGCACATCACCCGGCGCGGCTGGCGGCTTCTCCACGTGAAAGAGCACCTCGCGCCCGACCATCAGGCTCGCCAGCTCCGGCTTGCTCAGCCCCGCCGCCTCCACCGTGGCGGCGACTTTCCCGCCGCGAAGCACGGTAATGCGGTCGGCGATGCGCAGCACTTCGTCCAGCTTGTGGCTGATGAAGACGATGGTCTTGCCGTTGGCCGTCATCTCGTGGAGCGTGGTGAAGAGTTCGTCTGCCTCCTGCGGCGTGAGCACGGCGGTCGGCTCGTCCAGCAGCAGAATATCTGCGCCGCGGTAGAGCATCTTGATGATTTCGACACGCTGCTGCTCGCCCACCGAAAGCTGCCAAATTTTAGCGCGTGGGTCTACCGGCAGGCGATACTGCTCGCCCAGCCGGTTGACCTCCTCCTCGATTTGCTGTGGACGCAGCAGAAAGCCGCTGTCGCGCAGGCCCAGCACCACGTTCTCGGCCACGCTCTGGGATTCGACGAGCATGAAGTGCTGGTGCACCATGCCGATGCCCGCGGCAATGGCGTCGCGTGGGGAGTGGAATTGGACGGGCTGGCCGTGAACGCACACCTCGCCCTCGTCCGGCTGATAGAGGCCGCTGAGGATGCTCATCAGCGTGGACTTGCCCGCGCCGTTTTCGCCGAGCAGCGCGTGGATTTCGCCCGGCGCCGCGGCAAAGGTTACGTCGTCGTTGGCAACAACGCCGGGGAAGCGTTTCGTGATGTTGCGCATCTCGAAGGTGGGAATGGTCATGAGGCGGGCTATCAGCGGATTTGGGGAGCGGATTGAACGGATTCTGTTCGTATTCACCGTTCGCACGTGGGCGTGCGAACTCCTCGTGGCTGTTGTTTATCCAACTGCTTCTTCAATGGTTGGGAAGCGCTTGCTTGACCACCAGACGGCAGCGATTAGCACAAATTGAAGCGGCAGTCGCGCCAGCAGCGCCCAGCGCGGCAGCTGTTCGCCATTGATAGCAACATTTTCTTGCCACATGTACACGTTCGCCGGAAAGACGGCCAACAGCAGCGCGACCAATCCCCAGCCCGCGGCGCGTCGCACGGTGGGGATCAGCAGGCCGATGCCGCCCGCAATTTCCGCCGCGCCGCTGATCAGCACCAGGGCGTGGGGCGCGGGCAGGTAGGGCGGCACGATGGCCTCGAAAAAGCGGGGCCGCACGAAGTGGGCAACGCCCGCGCCGATAAAGGCAAGGGCGAGGGTGAGGCGGGTGAGGGTACGCATTGGATGAGCTGTCAACGAATTTTGGGAGCGGATTGAACGGATTGTCGACTCGGTAATCCGCGAATCCGTTCAGTCCGTTCTCCTAATCCGTTGACAGCTGGGTGTCACAATTAATCGCTCGACGGAATCTGCGCGTCCGGCACAATCCCTTCGGCCAGCCACGTCATGCAGATGTCGCAGGCTTCGCGGCCCAGCGAGGCAGCAAAATCACCACCAATGCCTTCGAGATCGGACTGTGTAAGGGTGACGCCCTCCGGCACAATTACGTTGCCCTGGTTGTCGTTGATGGGGCCGGTGAAAATGTCAAAGCGGGTGATCTCGCCCGCCTCCATCTGCGCCAGCATCTCCTCGACCTGTGGCACCACTGATTCTGGCACGGCGGGCGAGGTTTCCTGATCTCCCATAAAGCCGAGCAGCCCCATCGCCCCGCTCTCCACCTCGAAGTAGATATCGCCGCCGCTAAAGCTGTCGTCCATCATCTGCTGAACAAGGTCGACATATTGCAATCCCCAGTTCCAGTAGGGCGTGGTCAGACACGAATCGGGGGCAATTTCACAGGCGTTATCGCTGTCGTAGCCGATGCCATAGAGACCGGCATCCGCGGCGACCTGCACCGGCCCCGGCGTGTCCGCGCCGGTGATCACGACGCCCGCGCCGGCTTCGATCAGCGACTGGGCGGCCTCCTGCTCAATCGCCGGATCAAACCAGGTGAAAATCCAGCGGATGTCCATCTCGCAGTCGGGGCAAGTTTCCTTCATGCCCAGCGCGGCGGCGTTGGCGTGGCGGATGACTTCGGCAATGGGAAAGGGGGCGATATAGCCGACGCGGTTGGTGCCATCCTCGGCAGCGCGCGCGCCCGCAATCATCCCCGCGAGATACTTCATGTTCTCCATGGCGCCAAAGAGATTGGCAAAGTTGCTATCGTTGCTTTTGAAGCCGGAGACATGAACAAAATCAACATCGGGAAATTCCTCGGCGACAATCTCGGTTGGGTCCATGTAGCCAAAGGAGGTGGTAAAGATGGCATCGAAGCCGTCGCGGGCGAGGTTGCGAATCACGCGCTCGGAGTCCGCCCCTTCGGGTACGCTTTCGAGGTAGACAGTGTGTACCTCGTCGCCCATTTGCGCTTCCAGGTATTCACGGCCTTGGTTGTGGGCGTACGTCCAGCCGCCGTCGCCGATGGGGCCCACGTAGACAAAGGCAACGTTGAACATGCCCTCCACCGGTTCGGGCAGATCGCTGGTGGCAGCGGGTGCTGATTCTGCCTCTTCGTCGACGACCTCCGTCGCGTCGGCGACCTGACCGCCGTCGGCGTCGGCAGATTCAGTAGATTCAACTGGTGCCGCGGCCGTGCAGGCCGCCAGAACGGCCAGCGCAGCGAGCAGCGCCAGCGCGGATACAAGTCGATTGCGCATAAATAGAGCGTCCTTTCATTCTGGCAAAGCCAGAACTGAGTTGGGAAAATTGGGAGAATTGGGATTACATCGGGACAAGTTGCGAAATTTGTTGCAGGGGCGACTGGCGGCGGCAGCGATTTTGTCGTTTGTCCAAGCGGCACAACCAAAGCGACTCTGCTCTCGAAATGGCCTGTGAAAACTATACACCACTCACCTGTGAGGGTCAATACAAAAAGCGCCGAAAGATCAAAACGATCTTTCGGCGCTTTGTACAACTACCTGTCGTTATTTCTGAAGGCTACCGGTTAGGCCTCTTCGCGGCGCATCAGCAGCGTGCTGCCGAAGAGCAGGGCCAGGACGAGCACGACAATGCCCATCGTGGCAATCGGCGAAGGCGCGACACCCGTTTCGGGCAGCGTGCCCGGCTGGGCCATGTCTTCATCAGCCATGTCTTCGTCGGCCATGTCTTCGTCGGCCATGTCTTCGTCGGCCATGTCTTCGTCGGCCATGTCTTCGTCGGCCATGTCTTCGTCGGCCATGTCTTCGTCGGCCATGTCTTCGTCAGCCATGTCTTCGTCGGCCATGTCTTCGTCAGCCATGTCTTCGTCAGCTGCGTCCTCATCGGCTGCATCATCCATCTCCTCGTCGGCCATGCCCGGCGGCATCAGCACCGTATCAACTACGTGGATCACGCCGTTGGACGCTACCAAATCGCGCTGCACAACGACGGCATTGTTGATGAGCACCTGATCGCCATCCAGGCTAACGGTGATGGGCGCGCCCTGCAGCGTCTCCACCGTCTGGCCGTCTTCGATGTCGGCGGACATAATTTCGCCGGAAACGACGTGGTAGAGCAGAATGTCGGTCAGGTCGCCCTGCGGGTCGGCCAGCAGCGCATCGAGCTGATCATCCGGAATCTTGGCAAAGGCGTCGTCGTTGGGGGCAAAGACGGTGAACGGCCCCTCGCCCTGCAGCGCCTCGACCAAGCCAGCCTCGCTCAACGCCGTAACCAGCGTGCTAAAGCCCTCATTTGCCAGCGCCACCTCCACCAGGTTGGACATGGGCTCCATGGCGTCCATGTCGGTGGTATCCGTCATTTCCATGCCGTCGGTCATCTCCTCCGCGGCCGTCATTTCGCCGGTATCCGTCATTTCCATACCGTCAGTCATCTCCATGGAGTCCGTCATCTCTTCAGTACCGGTCATCTCCATGTCGTCGGTCATTTCCATAGAGTCCGTCATTTCCGTGCCGTCGGTCATCTCCTCCGCGGCCGTCATTTCACCGGTCTCCGTCATCTCCATGCCGTCGGTCATTTCATCCGTCTCGGTCATCTCCATGCCGTCGGTCATCTCTTCCGTCTCGGTCATCTCCATGCCGTCGGTTATTTCCTCCGTCTCGGTCATCTCCATGCCATCGGTCATCTCTTCCGTCTCGGTCATCGGCATGTAGGCTTCGATATCGAAGTCCGGCGGCAGCAGCACGCTCTCAATCGCGTGAATAACGCCGTTGGAGGCGGGGATATTGGCGTTGTCCACCACCGCATTATTGACCATGACGGTTCCGTCATCGCCCACGGTGAACTCGATCGACGAACCCTGCAGCGTTGTGGCCGAACCCGTTTCGGCGATCACGTCCGCCGTCAACTCATCGGCAACCACGTGGTAGAGCAGCACTTCGCTCAGCGCTTCCGTATCCTCTAGCAGCGCGGCGAGCGCTTCGGGCGGCAGCGCGCCAAAGGCATCATCCACCGGCGCAAAGAGCGTCAGCGGGCCATCGCCCTGCAGCGCGGTTACCAGGTCCGCCGCTTCCAGCGCGGAGAGCAGCGTGACAAAGTCGCCGTCGCCGGTGATGACTTCGGTAATATCCAGCTCTTCGATGCCCAGATTCTCAAACGGCTCCGTAACCGCCTGGTCGTTAACCGTAACCGGTACGTCCGCGCCGGGGAATTCGTAAACGCCCTCTTCGCCCTCGTCCACGTGCAGCATGGCGTAGAGCGTATCGGTTGCGCCGTCTACGTCGATGTCAACAACGATGCCGGAGTTGATGCCAGCCATCAGCGGCGACTGGCCGATAACGGGGCCGGGGCCGCCGTCCTGATCGGCGTGGATGACAACCCAGCCGGGCTGGCCAATCGAGGCGCGCACCACTTCGACCTGCCCGTTGACGACGGACTGATCCGCGGCGAAAACTTCTGGCGTTACGTTCTGCGTAAAGGCGACGGTCGCCGTTACCAGCGCAAGCAGTGCGCTCAGCAGTAGGCTAATGCCGATTTTCTGTTTCATGGAGTGATTCTCCTGTTGGGTTGCCTGACCAACTTGGCGGGCTGGCGAGACACGATGAATAAAATTGAAAATAAGATCGGGTGATGGTGCAACCCGCGGCTGCTAACTGGTGGTGGTGAACAGCATAATTCACATTTCAGAAAGCGGAGCTGTGGGTGCTCGTGAGGAGACGGCTACAATCACGGAAGCTGCCACGCCGGGTGAGTTAATGGAAGCAGGATGGACAACACAGCTAGAGCTTAAGAATAAAAGATAGTTGACGTGAAAGATGGAGGAAAAAGCTCTGTGATGTAGCTGTGTGAATGTGCTCTACCAACGTGCTGAATTCGACCTAAATTCGACTTGCTGCTAATCGAAGTTTACGCACCCCTGGGTAGTTCCCAAATGATTGCGCAGTCTTGCACAATCTACGCCCATTGTAAAGCATATCAAATTTTCGCACAACCTACGTAGTTGCCGTAACAAACACGAGGGCAGATTAGCGAAATTCGTTCAATTGCTTCAAGAAAAGTACAGCTTGTTTCACACGGAGTCACGCTTTATACTGACAGGTACTAAATACTGGCAAATACTGATGGGCCGATGCCAATTACCTACGCTAGGGGTTCCAGCCTCCAGCCGTTCATCAATCCTCGCCACTGCTTATCCACCCTTCACATCCACAGACGAACGCACCATGTCCCAAACCATTCTCTGCTTGGCCAGCTACTTCAAGGGCAACCCGCTGCTGCGCACCCTGCACGCCGAAAATTGCCGCGTGATCCTCATTGCCGACGAGCACTACCAGCACGCCGAGTGGGCGCACGACGCCATCGACGAATTCTACCCCTTCCCCAAGATCGACCGCTTTCCGGACATCATTCACGCCGTGAGCTATCTCGCCCGCGAGCGCCGGCTCGACGCCATCCTGCCGCTTGATGATTTTGACGTGGAGACGGCGGCGGCCCTGCGCGAGCACCTGCGCCTGCCCGGCTTGGGTGCTTCGCAGGCCCGCTTCTTCCGCGACAAGCTCGCCATGCGCACGCGGGCCCGTGCCCACAACGTGCCCGTGCCGGACTTTATGCCCGTGCTCAACTACGATCAACTACGCGAATTTACCGGGCGCGTCTCGCCGCCGTGGGTCTTCAAGCCGCGCTCGGAGGCCAGCGCCATGGGCATCCGCAAGCTGCACCATGCGGACGAGCTCTGGCCGCTGCTGGACGAGCTGGGCGACAAGCAATCCTTTCACCTGCTCGAACAGTTCCTGCCCGGCGACGTCTACCACGTCGACTCGATTGTCTTTGAGGGTGAAATTAAGCTGGCCGCGGCACAGAAGTACGGCACGCCGCCGATAGCCGTCTACCACGGCGGCGGCGTCTTTGCCTCCAGCACGCTGCCGCCGACTGCCGAGGAGTACGACGCGCTGCTGGCGATCAACGAAAAGACGCTGGCCGCGTTGGGCATGATCAATGGCACGACCCACGCCGAGTACATCCGCGCCGAGGCGGACGGCCAGTTCTACTTTTTGGAGACGGCGGCCCGCGTCGGCGGCGCGAATCTGGATCAGCTGATCGAGGCCGCCTACGGCTTTAATCCGTGGGTGGAGTGGGCGCGCGTCGAACTGGCGCGGCTGCGCGGCGAGAATTATGCGCCACCCGCCGACGCACGCCAGCCGGGCGAGCGTTACGCCGGGCTGCTCGCCTCGCTCGCCCGCCAGGAATATCCGGACCTCTCGGCCTATGACGATCCCGAAATTGTCTGGCGGCTGGATAAAAAACAGCACGCGGGCATAATCGTGGCCTCGCCGGAGCACGAGCGGGTGCAGTCGCTGCTGGCCGCTTACGCCGAGCGCTTCGCCCGCGACTTCACCGCCGTCGCCCCGCCGCTGGGCAGCGCCGAGGAGATGGCGCAGGTGGGGGAGTAAACGCGGCCAATCAACGTGACCGTCACGGCCCACCTTTCCCGCTAAAAATTGGGGGGACGCCGCTCGACCGTAGTGGGAGGGCGCGCCCTCCCACTACGGTCGAGCACGAGCCTCGCCTGAGTGATATGCTTTGTTTGCTTATTTGGGAACAACTCTATTCATTTTCTTGGAACGGTCTTAGCTGGGTTAGGCCATTCCAGAGAATTAAAGTGAAGTCACGTTGAGAAGACGAATTTTGGGAAGCAGTGACGGTCACTAAGCGCCGAACGCCTGTTTTTATTTTGACTTCACTTTAGGATACCGCGCCTCCGGCACGCGCCACACGTGGGTTTGTCGTTCCAGTCGCTTCTGGCACGTGCCGGGGACGCTACCCAGCCGAGTACTTATTTGCTTGGGATTGGTCTTAATAAACGGGAATAGCGCCGAAGGGCTTCAATAATCCTTCGGCGCTATTTAAAAACTCTGGCAGTAGGTACGAAGCCAGATTTTGAGCAGTTTGGACTGATCTCAGCGCGGCTGTACGTGGTTGTTGTACACCGGGTAATCAAAGACCGGCGTGTTGAGCACGAGGCCATTGGAGGCAGACAGGTTCGTCGTCTGCCCGTAGCTGATGCCTGCATCGCCCAAGGCGAGGGCACATTCGCGGAGCAGTTCGTCCTCGCGCTTGGGCGCGTCCAGCCGATCTTCGATCCAGGCGATCACCAGGAAGACGTGGGAGCTGCCCGCAATTTTGTGGTAGCGGATTTCCGCGCTGCGCTCTTCGTCGATGAGGGTATCGTATTTGTTCCACTTGTTGCTGTCGTGCACCACCGACCACAGCACCTTTTCCGTGCGCCGCAGGTCAAAGTTGGGGTCGTCGACGTGAACGTACACTTTGATGCGGAAGTGTTGGACGCGGCAGTAGTTGTGGACGACGTGATCAAACATCAGCTTGTTGGGAATGTCGTAGACGGAGCCGTCGATGGTGTCCAGCCGCGTCGAAATCATCCCCCGATGGCTGACGCGGCCGACCACGCCATCGACCTCGATAATTTCGCCCTCGCGATAGACGTCGCCCCACACGTTCAAAAAGCCCGCCACGCCGTTGGAGCCCGCCGGCGTCACGACCAGGCCAATCACCAGGCCACCGGCCACCAGGATGCTGGCAATGGAATCGACGTTGACTTCGAGCACGTAGAGCACGACGGCAAAACCAGCCGTCCAAATCAGCGTGGGTGCCACAAAGGTCGCCCGTGCAATGGGCTGGCTCTTGCGGCTCTGCGGATGGGCCTTGAGCGTGCGGTGGATCACCAACGCCGCCAGCTGCGTACCCGCCAGCACAATGAGAATCTGGAACAGCTTGCCCGAATAATCGGGGGAAGCTAACAAATCGACAATCTCCTGCATGGGTCTCTCCTTTTCATACAAACTTCCTGAACAGATGTTGCAAACGCAAACCAAGCACAAAGCGGTGAATGAGTTTGGGTCTGCTTCGCCAGCAAGTTAGAGCAGTAGGCTAAAGCAGCCGACGCACGTCGAAGCGCTGCGGCGACAGCGTCTTGGGTTCGTCCGACGCGCCGCGGTTGATCACGAGCATGACCAGTAGCCCAAGCGCCGCGCCGACTGCGCCACAGAGCAGGCCGCGCATCGTCTGGCGCTCGACCAGCAGCGGCAGGGCAAAAACAAGGCCCACGCCAAAAGCAGTGTTGCGGCTCAGCTCGTGGTGGATACGGGTTGAGAAATCTAAATCCGCCAGGTAGCGCCCATAAATCAGTAGAAAGCCGCGCACGGCGTAGGCGAAGACCGGAATCAGCGGCTCGTTGAAGTAGACACACGTGAACGCACAGGCGAGATCAACCGCCCAGCCGCGCCCGTCGATATCCAAACTTTCGCGCAGGTAAGAGGTGGATAAATTTGAATTGGGTAAGTGCCGCTGACCTAAGCGCTGCGCCTCTGGATGTCGATCCGCAATGGGTATACGTTGACCTTCTTGTCGTACCACGCAAGCTCCTTGCCAACTGCCCGCTGGTCAACCGTGCGTTGACTGACGGGCAGCACGGGGGTGGTTGGTGTCCAAGATTTGACTCGAACCTGGATGAGCGCGGGTGTACAGCAGCGGCGAAGAGGGGTTGAGGAGGTGTACGAGGCGATGAAAGCGCAGTGGGTTCAGCGGCGAAGGTGGCTCGTTGTCCCGCAGCGACAGCGTATCACACTTCTAGCTGACGCACTTGGCGGCTGCTTTGTGCCCCCGCCATTGCCTGCCGACTATTATAGGGCACTGCATTCTACGCAGTCGCCGCGCAAGCTGTACGGTGGAAAGCGGCGCTTGCTCCACACGCTAGTAAACTTTTGGCCGCCGTTTGCTTATAGAGGCATCAGGTAAACATTGCACGCAGATTGATCAGTTTGCTGGCTCCCCTCCCCACGGTGGAGGAGGGGCTGGGGGCGAGGGCGACGCGCTTTGTCCAATAGAGTTGTTCCTGATTAGCAAATCCCGTTAAAAATTCGGGTGCGCGCGGGCCTCACGTGAGCGCCAGGCGTTGTTTAGGCTATTCCAGAAAATTAACTATACCGGGATAAGCCATGTTGGATGTGCGACGCACCTCAGAAGGTGCGTCGCACGGTCGACTGTCTCTCTAGTGCGGCCAACACAGCCTACGGTGCGTTGCACTTTCCCAAGTGCGACGCACCTCCATCACAATCAGCCGTGGTATATTTGTAATCTTGGATTAGCCTTACTTATTTGGGAACAACTCTAATCTTTACTTGGCTCGTCTATCAGAGATGGGGAAGAGTTGGAGCGTTGACAAGCTGGCGCGGTGAACGGCAGGAGGAGAGCGCTGTATAAAAAATTAGGGGCTGGAACTTTAGAAGTTCCAGCCCCTAAACAGGAGATGAGTTGGACGACGCGCCTACTCCGCGCGCCTACTCCGTTACGGTAAAGGTAATCTCGGCAGTGTGCTCCAGCGCCCGGTGGAAGCCGTTGCCCAGCTGCAAGCAGATCGCGTGCTCGCCCGCTGGCAAATCGTCCAGCTCAAATTCCGTCTGGCCGACGCCCATGTGCAGGCGCTGCTCGTCTCGCGGAATCGTTTGGCCCGCTTCGATACAGGGCACGTCGATCAGGATGTGGTAGTGCCCCGCCCGATTCACGACCTGGCCCGCCGCTTCAATCACAAAATTCTCCACGCCCATCTTGAGCGTAACGGGGTTGCCGAGCGTAGCCCCGCCGCTCGGCTCGATAAAGAAGACGCGTACCTCGCCCCGCGGCGTGCCCTCGACGGTGATGGTAATTTCGTCGGTGAGGGGGAGCGCGGTATGGAAGCCGTCGCCCGCCTGGAGACAGAGGCGGTAGGTGCCGGGATCGAGATCGAGCGTGGCGGTGGCGTCGCCGTTGCCAAAGTGCAGGTGCTGCTCGTCTCGCGGAATCGTCTCGCCGGGCGACACGCAGGGCGCGTTGATCATCAGGTGGAAATGGCCCGCCCCCGGCACGGCCTGCCCCGCCCCCTCGATCACAAAGTTCTCCGCCCCCATCTCAATCTCCACCGGGTTCGCCACCAGATCGCCCTCGGACGGCGTCACAAAGAAGACGCTGGGCTCGGTCGAGGCGGGCGTCGGCGTCATCGTCGGCATTCCCGTGGGCATACCCGTGGGCACGGCGGTTGGCATTCCCGTGGGGACGGCGGTTGGCATTCCCGTGGGCACGGCGGTTGGCATTCCCGTGGGGACGACGGTTGAGATCGGCGTTGGAAAGGGTGTGGGGGCAGAAGGCGTTCCCGTTGTGGGCGTCATCGTCGCGACTGGGCTCATCGTCGCGCCCGGAAGAGTGCCGCCGGGTTCGCTGGTCGGCGTCGCGCTGGGCAAGGGGGTCGGTGGCGTGGGTTGCGAGCCATTGAGATCGAAGACGAGGGGCAGGAAGATTTGGCCGTCGGCCAGCGTGTCAGTTGGCCCGTCGTCCGGCGTGCCCTCTTCGGCTTGGGCCATGTGCCAGCCCGCCAGCGCGACGAAGAGCAGCAGGGCGCACGCGAGCCACGCGGCGCGATGGGCGCGGTGGGCCAGCGCGGGCAAAGGGTGATGTCGACTGTGGGACATAGGGATTTTCTGGTTTGTCGAGTGAGTTGCGAAACGCTACGGGCGGGGCTGCTTAAATTTCGTTACATTTTGCCGAGAGGGTTTGAACGGTCGGTCGGGCGCGCCCTCATCCCCAGCCCTTCTCCCATCCTGGGAGAAGGGAGCCAAATTCTCCCCTCTCCCACAGTGGGAGAGGGGCCGGGGGTGAGGGCCTAATCATCAAATCTCAAGGAAACTTAATTTCCCCAAACAAAATACATCCTCTGCTGAATTTCTATCCAGGGCCGCAACCGCCCAGAAGCTTGTCTTGGGGATGCGGACTGACCGAGCCTTGTATCTTCCCGATCAGCCAAGACCACCCGCTTACCGATTGATCAGCGGCAGCCACACGCCGCTGTCGCCATCGAGGCTGGGAATCGTGCCGCCCGGCTCGTCATTATCGACCACGGCGAGCGAGGGCGCGTTGGTGTTGCCCGCGCCGGGCTTGATTTGCAGTTGGGCCGCATTGAGCGCGCTGTAGCCAGAAGGCAGCGCCAGCGACAGCAGGTAGACGCCTTCTTCCACAACTTGGGGAAAGTAGTAGAAGCCGTCGCCGTCGGTGGTGGTACGCTGCTGCTCGTTGCTGCTGACTTCATGCAGCGTTACCGTCACCCCCTCTAGCCCCGGCTCGTCCTCATCCTGCTCGCCGTTGCCGTTTTCGTCGATATAGACAAAACCGCTCACGCCATTGGAGGTCGCCGTCTCCTGGCTCGTGCAGCCGCTTGTCGACAGGGCGCTGGTGGGAATGGCCTGCTTGCTTACGCCCGGCCCGCTGTACGAAACCGTCAGCACCTCTTTGCCGCCCTTCTCAAAGAAGGTTACTTCGATGGGATAGCTGCCAGCGTCCAGCGTTACCGTGCCGCTGCGCTCGCGCGCCGAGTGCAGCCCGTCGTTGTTGACGACGAGCGCGCCGTCGATCAGGAGCTGCGAGCCGTCATCCGACGTGGTGTAGAAGGTGTATGGGCCGGCGCTCTCCACGCTGAGGCAGCCCTCGTAGCGGAAAGCAAAGTTATCGTTCCGCGTGCGCGGCGCCAGCGAGAAGCCGTCGACCGTGCCGCTGGCCACCGCCGACAGCGCGTCAAAATCCGGCAGCTGATTGTACGTGCCCTCGTAGTAGCCGTAGTTGACGCCGTTCTGCGCGGGCGTGCCGCTGGGCGCGAAGACGTTTAGCTCGTAGATCGACCACCAGCGCTCGTCGTCGCTGCCCGTCTGCACGATGCGCACGTAGCGCGCCGTCTGTGCCGGGAAGCTGATCACCGTCGTGCGCGTGTTGCCGTCGACCGGGTCGTCCCCGCTGCCGCTGGCGATGGGGCTGCCAAAGTTGCTGGGACTGTCCGAGACGTAGACTTCGTAACCGCGCGGATAGTCAAAAATTTCGTCCACCAGCGTCAACTCAATCCGCTCGAAGCGCTCGCTCGCACCGAGATCGAGCTGGAAGAACTGGCCGGGCGCTTGGTCCTGCCCCGTCGACCAGCGGGTGCTGGCGCTGCCGTCGAAGGCCTGCGCGGGCGGTTCGCCGTTGCGCGACGAAGAGGCCGTGGCCGACCAGCCGCTGCGGTCGAGCGCGCTGCCGGGCGCGGGCGTGGGAGCAGTGGGCGTCGGCGTCGGCGCGGGGGCGGTCGGCGTGGCGGTGGGCGGCGCGGGCGTCGGCGTGGCCGTGGCCGAGGAGGCCGGGGCGAAGACGTTTAGCTCGTAGATCGACCACCAGCGCTCGTCGTCGCTGCCCGTCTGCACGATGCGCACGTAGCGCGCCGTCTGCGCCGGGAAGCTGATCACCGTCGTGCGCGTGTTGCCGTCGACCGGGTCGTCCCCGCTGCCGCTGGCGATGGCGCTGCCAAAGTTGCTGGGGCTGTCCGAGACGTAGACTTCGTAACCGCGCGGGTAGTCAAAAATTTCGTCGACCACCGTCAGGTCGAGGCGATCAAATGTCTGCGACGCGCCGAGGTCGAGCTGGAAGAACTGGCCGGGCGCTTGGTCCTGCCCCGTCGACCAGCGCGTGCTGGCGCTGCCGTCGAACGCATTGCCCGTCTGCCCGGCGTTGGACGAAGCCGTGGCCGACCAGCCGCTGCGGTTCAGCGGGGTGCGACCGTCGGTCGGCGTGCTTGTGGGCGTGGAAGCGGGCGGTGTGGCCGTCGGGTTGGGCGACGGCTCGCTTGCGCCCGCGGCGTACTGGATGCCGCCGAGCAGGTGCTGCACAAAATCCGGCTCGCTGTACGAGGCTTTGGTGTGGCCGCCGCCCGTGTACCAGGCGCGCCCGCCGTCAAATTCGTGATACCAGGCAATGGGGTGGTCGCTGCCCATGTTGCCGCCGCTGTAGGTCGATTCGTCCAGCGTCGCCAGCACGTTGACGGGGTTGGCATTCAGCCGCGGGTTGCGCTGGAAGTTGTACCACTCGTCGTTGCGCACCCACGTGCTGTCCAGGTGTTCGGTGGAGGGATGCGACGTATCCTCGACGTTGATCGTCGCCGTCTGAATTTGCGGGTGGCTGTCAAAGAAGGCGCCCATCAGGTCGCCGTACCAGGGCCAGCTGTACTCGGTGTCGCTCGCCGAGTGGAGGCCGACGTAGCCGCCGCCGGAGCGGATGTACTGCTCAAAGGCCGCCTGCTGCGCGCCGTTGAGCACGTCGCCGGTCGTCATCGCAAAGATCACGGCGTCAAACTGAGCGAGGTTGGCGTCTGTAAAGAAGGCGGCGTCCTCAGTCTTCGTCACGCCAAAGCCGTTCTGCGCGCCCAGCTGCTCGATGGCGGCGATGGCGTCGGGAATTGAAGCGTGGCGAAAGCCGCTGGTTTTAGAGAAGACGAGCACGTTGTTCAGCGCCTCGCCCGGCGCGGAGACGGGCTTGATTTCGATGTTGCGGTAGAAGATTTCCGCGCCCTCGGCCTGGAACATGATCTTGCCCGCCGTCAGTGGTTCACCACTGAGCCGCGCGTTAAAGCCGCGGTTGACGACGACGCCGTTGACAATGTGCACCGACGAATCGCCGCGCACAATCGCCTCGGAGACGTTCCACTCCGTCAGCAAATCCTCGGTGCTGCTTTTGACGATGCGCCCGCTGGTGGTAATACGCTCGCCACCGGCCTCGTATTTGCCGGCGCGCACCTCCGTCTGGATGCTCGGCCCGCTGAGAATGAAGTAGTCGCCGGTGTCGCCCTCCTGCACCTGGCTTTCCAGGCTCGTGGGCCAAACCTTGTCGTTGCCAACCACGTGGTAGAGCAGGCCGCTGTCGCGCTTGAGATTGTCACGCGGGGGAAACTTTTCGTCGCCCCAGCGGTATTCAAAGCGCAGGTGGTAATTGCTGTAGTTGGCGTCCGTGGCGAGGTAGCCAAATTCACGGTTCGCGCCCGTGTCCGGCACGTCCAAAATATGCAGCAGCCCGTTCTCGACTTTGAAGACGTTTTCGGGATCATTGTTCTTCCCCCGCGAGGGCAGGTAAGTATACCAGCCGTCGAGATTCGTGCCGTTAAAGAGCGGCGTCCACTCGCTGGCTTGGGCTTGAACGACAGGCACGTTCACCTTCCCATCGCGCCACTGCGAGGGCATCACCAGCCACGTAGAGAGCAAGGTCGCGAGCAGCACGAAGGCTAGTCGTTTTATTAGATTCATCGATTCTCCTTTGGTTGAAACTGCGCGGCAGAGTGGTCGACGATGTGGGGGCAGCTTGTTGGGGACAGATTTGTGATTGAGATGCGTCAGCATCTCTTCCCAGGTGGTGTCAAGCGGTATTAAGTTGATGCTGCATCAGACAACCGGTTGGATTCTTGGTAAGTTTTACACGAATTTTCCGCGTAAGCAAGAGGGCGTAGGTGATTCGCCCGGTGATAGGCTATCGATCAAGCGGGACGTTTGGTTATCGGCTAGCTGTCGGTGGCTGAGGTGCGTCCCAGATTTGGGGTTAAGCGCGAAGGTCGGTCGAGTCGCCTCGGGTGGCGTGCCCCGCCTCACCCCCAACCCCCTCTCCATACGTGGAGAGGGGGCTTTGCCCGTCTCGTGGATGACGAATCAACGCTGAAGGGGTGAGGCCGAGTGCCCCGTCAACGAGATTCCCACCAAACCTAGGACGCACCCGTGGCTGAAGCCGCGCTTGGCAACCAACTCAAGCCGCCACGGCCACGGACTTTGGCGACGCATGGCCGTTCTCCCTCCCGTTCTCCCGACGACCCGCCTCGACGATCCCAAATTGGGCCTGGTGAAGCTGGCTGTAGAGCCCGCCCGCCGCCATCAGTTCACCGTGCCGCCCCTGTTCGGCAATCCCCGCTTCGGTAACGACCACAATGCGATCCGCATTCTTAATCGTGGCGAGGCGGTGGGCGATCACGAGCGTGGTGCGCCCTTTGGCCAACTCGACCAGCGCCTGCTGAATCGCGACTTCGGTGGCCGTATCGAGCGCGGAGGTCGCTTCGTCGAGAATCAGGATGGGTGGATTCTTGAGGAACATGCGTGCAATCGCCAGCCGTTGTTTTTGGCCGCCAGAGAGCTTGACGCCGCGCTCGCCGATAATCGTCTCCAGCCCGTTGGGCAGCGTGCGGATAAAGCGATCAAGCTGCGCCCGGCGCGCGGCCTCCCAAATCTCCTCCTCGCAGGCATCCAATTTACCATAGGCAATGTTTTCGCTCAGCGTGCCGGCAAAGAGAAAGACATCCTGCTGCACGATGCCGATCTGTCGCCGCAGCGACTGGCGCGTCATCTGGCGGATGTTCAGGCCGTCAATGGTGATTTCGCCCGAATCGACATCGTAGAAGCGCGGGATGAGGCTGCACAGCGTTGTCTTGCCCGCGCCGGAAGGGCCGACAAAGGCCACGGTCTCCCCGGCGGCAATCGTGAGGTTGACGTTCTCCAGCACTGCGCTGCCTGCTTCGTAGCCAAAGGTCACGTTGTCCAGGCGAATGTTGCCCGCCAACTCGTCAATCTCCACCGCATCGGGCGCATCCTGCACGTCCGGCTCGGTGTCGAGAATTTCCTGATACTGCTTAAAGCCCGCAATGCCGCGCGGGTAGCTCTCAATCACCGAGTTGATCTTCTCGATGGGGCGGAAGAAGACGTTGGTCAGCAGCAGGTAGGCGATAAACTCGCCGTAGCTCAGCTCGCCCTGAATCACGTACCACGTGCCCGCGACCATGACGAAGAGAATCACAAAGCGCATCAGCATGTAGCTGAGCGAAAAGCCCTTGGCCATAATTTTGTAGGCCGTGAGCTTGGTCTCGCGGTAAAACTCGTTGTTGACGGCGAAGAGCCGGCGTTCGTGCGCTTCGTTGGCAAAGGCCTTGACCACCCGAATGCCGCCCAGCGCGTCTTCGATGCGCGCGTTGAACTGGCCGATGCTGCGGAAGAGCTCGCGCCACGTCACGGTCATTTTGCCGCTGTAGTAGACGGCCACCCAGAGCACGGCGGGCACGACCAAAAAGGTCAGCAGCGCCAGCTCCAGGTGGATCCACGCCATCAGCCCAAACGCACCCAGCAGCGTCATGATGGCGATAAAGACATCCTCCGGCCCGTGGTGGGCCAGCTCGCCAATGTCCTGCAGGTCGGTGGTGATGCGCGCGATGAGATTGCCGGTTTTCGTGTTGTCAAAGTAGCGGAACGAGAGCTTTTGAATGTGGTCAAAGAGCTTCGTCCGCATGTCGGTCTCGATGTTGATGCCCAGCATGTGGCCCCAGTAGGTGACCACGTACTGCAGCGCCGTATTCAACGCGTAAATTGCCAGCAGGGCGGCGGTCGCCAGCAGGATCAGCGGCCAATTTTCACTGGGCAGCAGGTTGTCGATGAATTGGTTGATGGCGAGCGGGAAGCCTAATTCCAGGATGCCGACGATGACGGCACAGCCAAAGTCCAGGTAGAAGAGCCTCATGTAGGGCCGGTAGTAGGCGAAGAATTGCCGAATCAAGAGATTGATTTCCTAATGATAATTTTTGGATCATAGAACACGAATTATACCACCCCGTTCGATTACAGCCAGATGCGAGAATGGTTTTCGAGGGACATTCAACGGAAATGGCAGCTGCCAACCGTCTCAATTTGTACTCTTTCCTTTTTGAAGGATTCACGATAAACCAGCGGTAAATTCACTGGGAACTAGGTTCCGTTGACATTTTGCTAAACGAGCTTGGCAGGGAGGTCGAGCGCGCCCCCATCCTCGACCAGCCCGACGCCCGTTCCCCCACGCGTGGGAGAAGGGAGCCTCGTCCTCCTCTCTCCCAGGCTGGGAGAGGGGCCGGGGGTGAGGGCCAATTCTCAAATGTCAACGGAACCTATTACACTGTCAGCGAGATTGCGAGTGGTTAGAGCCGGGCCTCTACCAGAGCCAGACAGGCGATCCAACCCCTCAAAACTTACTTGACGGTGTACGAGCGCTTGATCAAACAAAGTTTGACGGATGCGGCAGCGACCGTACGGGCACGCCCTGGCGTGCCCGTACCCGCCAAACAAGATTGTTGGACTATCAGCGCTGCTATCGTAAAAACTTCATGTGTAGTAAATGTGCCCATCACTAGGTGATGGGCACATTTGGCGTGTCCTTGTATCAAACTCCTGACTATAAATACCTCACGCCAACTCGCGCGATTGCTCCTGGAACGCCTCAGCCGAATGCTTGGCTTCAATCGATTCCGCCTCCAGCAGATTGGCAATCGTGGGCGCGCGAGCTGGAGCGTGCGGTGATAAGCTCGCACGCTCCAGCTTCATTTGACGCGTGCTCCCGTGTATCTAGACGTCAACCACCTAAAACGGGCGTGAACCAGCACGGGGCGTGCCTGCTCCTCATTGAGCGCCCGATTTACGCCGCTCCCTCAGCGGCTCCCCACCAGCGGTAGAAAGACGCTCTCCGTCAGCACCTTTTCCAACTCCACACCGCCATCGTCCTCGACGGGATCAGCAACGGGGCCGGCGACAATGCGCTCCGTGTCCAATCCGCTAAATTCGGGCGGCAGCGCGAGCGACAGCACGTAGATGCCCGCCGCATCGAGGGCGTCGAAGCGGTAGCGACCGCTGGCGTCCGTGCGCGTGCTGTGCGCCTGGCCGCCGACGGTGTCGCGCAGGGTGACGAGGGCGTTGGGGATGCCCGCCTCGTCGGCGTCCTGCTGGCCGTTCCCGTTGACGTCGATGTAGATGACGCCGGAGAAGTCGCGCGGCTCCTGGGCCGGTTGCTGAACGGGCGCTGGGGCGGGCGCTGTGGGCGTCGGTTCCGGCGTGGATTCGGGTGGCGTCTGCGGCAGCTCAGCGACGTCCGTGCCCGTGAGGACGTAAAGCTGCACGCTGTTCTGCGGCAGGCGGATGCGCTGCGAGCCGCCCAGCGAGCGATTGTCCAGCCGCACAATTTTGCCCAGATTTTGCTCGCTGTACTGGTAGAGCTGTGCGCCACCGCTTGCGCCCGCCAGCTCCAGGTCGATCTCCGCCGGGGCCAGCGACTTGTTGACGACCATGATCGTCAGCGCGCCATCGTCGCGCCGCGCGGCGTAGACGCTGACCCGCTCCTGGTCGGACGAGCTGGCGGCGAGGCTGCGCTCGCCAAAGGTGCTGCCGCGCCCGTCGTAGTTGCGGTAGAGGCGAAAGGCGTGGGCCAGCGGCGAATTGGCGTCCGGGTTGGCCCAGAACATCGCCATGTCGACGCCCTCGCGGCCAAAGATGCCGAGCACGTCCGCCTGCGCCAGCGCGCCGTTGATGTGATCGGCCGCACCGAAGTTGTACTCGGAAATGGAGAATTTGGTGTCGGGGTACTGCTGCTGAATCAGCCGCTTCATCCGCGGCACGAGCTGCACCGGCTCGCTGATCCAGCTCTCGTCCGTATACGACGGATCCCACAGCGAGCGGGTGGAGCGCAAACGCAGCGCCTGCGTCCGCGACGAAACGTCGTCGGACAGCGCAACGCCGGCGTGCTGCGGATAGTAGTGAATGTCGAGATAGTCCAGAATGCGCGTGCCGCGCTCGCGCTCGAAGCGGGCCATCTCCTTCAAATACCACTGGAGGAAGGGCTGCCCACCGTGGGCGTTGCGATCCTGCGGATTCTCCCACCAGGAGGTGCCGTCGACAATATCCTTGGCCGAATACTCGTAGGCGGACCAGCCCCAGACGACCGGCCCCAGCGTTTGCGCTGCGGGGAAGCTCTGCTTGAGCGCCGCGGCGTAGCGGTAGGTGCGGTCGCGGATTTCGTCGTAGCCGACGGGCTCCGGGTGCACGTCGCGGTGGGTCTGGTTCCAGAGCATGGGCTCGTTGTCCAGGCTGAAGAAGCGCACGGCCTCATCGCCGTAGCGATTGCGGATATAGCGCACCCACTCCTGGGCGTAGCGCTCGTCGACTGGCTGGCTGGTGGTGCGCGGGTCGTTGTTTTTGATGGGCTCGCCGCCGCGCTCGCCGTTGCCGCAGTTGGGGCGGTAGGGGTCGGTGGCATCTTGTGCGCCAAATTTATCCACGCCAAAGCTACAGTTAAAGTTGCGCCCGTTGGGCGTCCAGCCGATCATCGAAAGCGTGAGCAGCGAATCCGTGCCCGTGCGCTCGTTCTGCTGGATAAACTGGTTGAAGCTGGCGCTGTCCGGCAGCTTCTTCTCGTCGACCTCGTCCGGCACGTTGAGGAAGTACCAGTCGCTGGCGCGGTTGGAGACGCTCTCCTTCCAGTTGTAGCGCGTCGTCGCGTTACCGCCCTGCCGATTGATGGGCAGGTTGAGATCGGCGGCCAATTGCTCGCTGGCAAAGCTGATGCCGTAGACGTGCGGGTTGATTTCGCCGCGCTCGTCCGCCGCATCCACGCGCAACCGCACGGGGTCGCTGCTGGGGGCGGGGCTGCCGGTGGCGGGCGACGCGCCGGTGACGAGGGCGATGTCGTCGAGGAGGAAATCGGCGAGGGGGTCGCCGCTGAAGTTTTGAAGGGCGACGCCGTCGATGGGGCGGCCGTCGTGGGCAACGGTGAAGCTTTGCCAACTGTTTGGCAGTTTGACGAGCGTCGGCTCGCTCCACTGGCCGCCGCTGTCGAAGATGACGCCAACGGTCTGCCCCGCACCGCGTCCCCGAAATTCTAGCGCCGATGCATTCAGCACCGGCTCCCTGGCCTGCACGCGCAGCGCCCCCCAGCCCGCGCTGATGCTCACGCGCCAGTAGCCCGCCTGCTCGGCGACCTGGGTGTTCCAGGACCAATTCTCAAAGCGCTCGTTCAGCTTGTCCTCAAAAATGGGGATGCGCTCGGCGCTGAGCCCGGTGTGAACTTCCATCGATTGCCGCGCGTGAATCGCCACTGGGTGGGTGATGAGCGGGCTTGCCGTGACAATCAGGGTAAGCAGCACGGTGACGACCGTGCGCTGCGTTCGCGTAAATTTCTGCCAGTTGCACATGAGTTTTCCTTTAGGTAGCAATGATCACGTGCCTGCCGGGTGAGGCCGTTGGTCGAGAGCGTCGTCCTAACTGACGAAAGTCCATTCAATTAGGCTGACTGCTGAGATGGGTGGTTGAGATTAGCGGGCAGGCACACGTGTGTCGCAGAGAACAAGAATGAAACGGCTCGGCTTCAAGCTACCACGGTCGCAGCGGCGCTGCTGGCTGTTTGCTGCGCATTGTCTCCATCAGCGGTAGGCGGGCGAATCGAACGCTCGGCCCATGGTTGGAGGAAAGCATGAGTACACGTTTGTGCAACGGAGGAGCCGCAGCGTAGCGGCGTAGCCTTCTCTATTGTGGCCGGTTGAATAGCGCCAATTCCGCCACCATTTGTACAGGAAAATTCCCCCACCATACGGAAACTGAACAGAAGGCAGACCAAAGTAGATTCCGTTGACATTTGAGAATTGGCCCTCACCCCCGGTCCTCTCCCATCCTGGGAGAGGGGAGGACGAGGCTCCCTTCCCCACGCGTGGGGGAAGGGCTGGGAATGGGGGTTCTTCTCCGCCCTCCCCCCTTCGCCACCCCTCCTCCTACTTGTGGGTAAAGCTAAGCATCCTGCCAGAGGGGGCCGTTCTCTTCGTAGTCACAGAGAGATTTGGACAGGAGCCTGAATAATTATGACTTTTGATAAATGGCCCTCACCTCCAGCCGCCCTCCCAGGATGAGAGAGCGGCGCGTCTGGCCCCCTTCTCCCATCCTGGGAGAAGGGTTGGGGATGAGGACATTTTAGGGCTTCGCCAAAAGGTATCCTCCCGCCCGCCACGCGTGAGGGGCAGCGGTTGAAGCCATGCTGTGTAGCATGACTGAATAAGCAAAGTCGCGCCTCCCACGTGGGAGGCGCGACTTCGTGCCAACTGATGCTGTATCGCTAGATTGGCTTGGTCAAGGCGGCGGCTCCACGCCGCGCCGCCCTAGCGACTGACGAGGGGCAGAAACAAATCCTGCAGCGTACTGGCGTCGACAATGCCAAAGTCCGGCAGCTCGGTGCTGCTGCCCGCTTCGAGCGTCACCTGTAGTGCGCTGCGGTTGAGGACGCGCAGCCCCTCCGGCAGCCCCAGGCGAATCGCGTAGTCGCCGGGGGCGAGCTCCGTCTGCTCAAAGCTGCCGTCGGCCTCGATGGTGACGGTCGTTTCAAGCGCGTCCGGCCCCACCAAGGTTAGGCTGACGTCCGCCGGCGCGCCGCCGTCTTGGGCAGCTGACACCGCTGGCAGCCGGATCATGCCGTTGAGGCTGGCCATTGTGCCCACCTCGGCGACAACGGGCGCGAGCTGCTGCACATCGCCCGGCTCTTCCATCACGGCAAAGGTGATGCTCAGCGCATTGCCCGCCTCGCCCTTGGCATTGTTCCGGCTGTAGGGCGTGGCCGTCAGCGTGTTCTGGCCAACCGAGGGATTCCAGGCGTAGTAGTTGCCGTTGACATCGCCCCGCAGCGCGTAAGGAACCACGTTTTCGGTGCGGAAGTTGCTGTTGCCGTTAAGCGCAAACTTCACGCTGCCCACCTGGTTGGGCGCGGCGTTGGCGCGCACGTTGAGATTGCTGGTGGGCAGCTCCGAGAGCACCAGCACGTCGCCATCGGCCAGCGGGCCAATGTCCTCGTTCATGTCGGCGTTGACCAGCGTGAAGCTGGCGACCGACTGGCCGCTGTCCGGCGTGCTCGTGGGCTGGGCCGTGGGCTGCGCTGTTGGCTGGGGCGTCGCCGTGGGCGCAACCGGCGTGGCCGTCGGCTGCGAGGCGTCGTCGATCACGGTGAAGCTCACGGCGAGCGCCGCGCCCTCCTGGCCGCCCGCCGTCGGCACGGCGCGCAGCGTGTGCGCCCCCAGCGACGGCGTCCACGCGTCGTAGTCGCCGTTGCGATCGCCCGCCAGCGTGTAGGGCGCGACGCTCTCGGTCTGGTAGCTGCTGTCGCCGTCGTACTCAAAGCGCACGTTGTCGACTGTGGCCGGGTTGGTGTTGGCGCGCACGCTCAGGTTGCGCGTGCCCAGCTGGGCAAAGTTGATCGTGTCGCCATCCACCAGCTCGCGAATGTCCTGGTCCGTGTCGGCGTTGACCAGCGTGAGGCTCGTCACGGCGGAACTGCCGCTGGGCGGCGGGGTGACCGTAGCCGTGGGGCCGGGCGTGGGCGTGGCGCCGGGGGGCGGCGTGCTGGTCGGCGTCGAGGTGGGCAGGGACGAGCCGTCGCCGCGCTGGACGAGCAGCACCCAGTCGTTGCCCGCATCGCTCGGCGGAATGCCAATCCCAATGGAGCCACCGCCGCTGACCGTCTTGGCCGCGCCCTCGAACTGACCGCTGCGCGGGTTGAACCAGCGGAAGGTCATCGACGTGCCGCTGGGCACGGCGCTCACGTCCAGCAGGGCGCTTTCGCTGCTGGTAACTGGGAAATAGACGGCGTAGACCTCGCCCGGCTTGGCAAAGACCTGGCCGCCGCCAAAGCTCTGATCCTCGCCGCCCAGCAGATTGTCCGCGGGCTGCATCTCCCAGAAGGGCAGATTCTCCTGCATAAAGGCGCGGGCAAAGCCCATGTAGCGCCACATCTCCGCCCGCGTGCGGAAGTCTTCGGTGCGCAGGTCGCCGCCGAGGGGCAGGTCGTGGTAGCCAAAGTACCACTCGATGTTGCCGCCGCTGAAGTAGATATCGTACAGCACCCGCTTGCGCAGGTCGTCCGCGTTGGAGTCGGTGAGGCCGCTGCCCGCCGGGTTGTTCTCGTCCATGTCGATCACCCACGGGCGACCGGCGTCCGCCGAGCGCTGGCGCATGGTCTCGACGTGGTCGTTGGCCTGATCCGGATTGTATTGGATCGAAGTGGCGTCGAAATCAGAGTTGCCGAGCAGCCCGTCGTAGGTGCCGAGCGCGTTGGGCACGGTGTGTACCGTCAGCTGGTGTTCGGCCCAGTCCAGCGCGCTGATGTAGCTCGCAAAGTCCTTGAGCCTGGCGTCGCCGTAGAAGTTGCTCTCCTCGCTCAGGTTCCACTTGATCGCCAGGTGATGGCCGAAGCGGGCGACCAGCTCGCGGTAGAAGAGCTTGCGCTCGACGCCCAGGTTGCCGCCGTCCAGCCACTTCTCATTGCCCTCCTCCGTCTCGTTGAGCACAAAGTGCAGCGCGACGCTTTTCGCCTGGGCATGGCTCATCACCGTGTTCCACTGCGTCAGCTTGGAGATGTCGTAGTGGGTGTTGTCAAAATCGCTGCCGCTTGCGCCCACGAAGGGATAGGTCTCGCAGCCGTCGCCGCCCAGGTTCATGGGCAGGAAGTAGATCGAGTTGACCTGCGCACTGCTCAGGTAGTTGAGCGCGCCGATGATGCCCTTGCCTTTGCCATTGTTCCAGGTCGGGTCGCCATTCTGCCAGTCGCCCACGTGGGGCTGAAATTGATGGACAGCGCCAATACAGCCCTGATCCTCGGTGTTGTCAAAATCGGCATAGCCAAAGAAATTTTCCGGGCTGTCCGCGCCGCCCTTGATCCAGTGCGGCCCATCCGCAAACTTGAGGTAGTGTTGACCCACGTACTCCAGATTGCCCCACTTGAGGAAGCCGGGCGCGCTGCCGTCCCGGTCGGCGACGTTAAAGCTGCCGCTTACGCCATCAAAGCTCGTGGCCGAGCCAGCGTTATTATCCAGGCTCACGGCGACATCGTTGCCGCTGCGGAACGACGCGGTGTACGTCCACTGCCCCGCCGCATCGGGCGCAAAGCGAGCGCGCCAGACGTTGCCCTCGCCGCCGCCGTTGCCGTCGCCGTCGAAGAAACCGGGCACAACGTGCGTGCGTCCGCCCGGCCCGCTAAAGGTCACTGAAAGACGGTAATCGAGGAATGGATTCGGGCTGTCGTCCGTCTCGCTGGCCGTCGGCCCGGCAAAGCTAACGGTGACGGGATGCCACTTGGTCAAGTCGCCGCTGACCGTGCCATCGTTGTTGGCGGGCGGGGCGGCGGTTGGCGGAATCGGCGTGGCCGTGGCGGCGGGCGCGCTGCCGTCGCGGGGCGATTCGGGCAGGTCGGCGTTGAGCGCGGTCGATTCGGCCACATCGCTGTGGTAGAGATAGATGCGGTCGATCATGTAGTGCTCGGAGCGCGCGGCCAGCTTGAAGGTGTACTCGCCCGCGGCCAGGGTGTACTCCGGGTTGCGGAAGTTGGCGTGCGTCGGCTCCCACTGCGAGCGGAAATTCCAGGGCTGGCCCGCCGTGCCGCCGGAGCGGAAGGTCTTGTAGAGCGTGTCGCTGTTCAATTCGCCGGAGGTCCAGGCGTCGTTCTGCTTGTCGCCCGCCTCGCCATCTGCGGCGGGGTTGTGGAACGAGCGCAGCCGCATTTGATACGTCCCCGGCTTGGTGATTTTGATGCGGTAGGCCATGACGCCGTGCGTCTTGTCGCTGTACTGATTGGGGCCATTCCAGCGCAGGTAGCCGCTGCCGCGATAGTCGGCGACGCTGGTCTCGACATCCCAGCGATCGTTGCTCTGGGGCGTACCGTTTTCGGCCTCCATCACGACGATGCCGTTTTGCTCCACAAAGGGAGCCGCCTGGGCGGCGGCAGTGGGCAACCCGCGCACGGCCAGCGCCGCACAGGCAATCACCAGCGCCAGCAGCGCCAACCCCAGGGCCAGCCGCCGAGCCGTCCAGCGCTTGGCCGGACGTTGCTGAACTGAAATTTTCAAAATCGAATTGCTCATGTAAATCTCCGGAATTGGGTATAAAAACTGATTGAGTTCGGAAGCATTGGGCAACCAAAAGCGCGGCGGCGGCATCAACCGCGGCCCAGGGACGATAGGCAAACGTGTGCCGTTGCCAGCAAAAGCACGGCGTTGCCCTATTTGTTGTTGGCAGAGGGAATATCGATGAGGAAAGAGTGCTGCCGTCGCGCCTGGCTCGATTGACGCCGCGATCCCGTGGGAAGCGTTCTCCCAGCGCCTTTGATCTTGGCCTATCGATTCACCCAGCGACGATGATGCGTTTACCGGGCGCGGTCAGCGCGGTCGGGCGCGCTGGGCAGAGTATAGCATGGATTATTTTGCGCCAACGTATGACTGGGCGCTGACTTGCCCCTTGCGCGGGTACGAAGATTGTGCGGTTGGCGGACGTTTGATCGACGGTCGCGGAGGCTGGCAGCAGTCCGGCGGGAAAGGCAGCGTGCAACCCCTCCCCAGCCCTCCCCTCGGAGGGGAGAGAGCCGATCCTTCGTTGGTCTAATTACGGCTCCTCCTCCACCACGGCGGTATCTCGCTGGCCTACTGCTGCACGAGGGGCACGAAGACGCGATTCTCCTGCAAATCGACGTCCGGCGCCGCCTCGACGATGCCCAGGCTGGGCAGCTCCAGGCTGCTGCCGCCCGCTAAGTCAAGCGTCAACGGTGCGTCTTCATTTTGCTCATAACCGGTGGGCAACTCGACCTTGATCTCGTACTGACCCGCGGGCACGTTGGCGAAGCTGAAGAAGCCATCCTCGCCGCTGCGGATGGTGTAATCTTCGGGGGTCGCCTCCTGCGGAGCGGCGACTTCGCGCGGCAGCAGCGTCACGGTGACGTCGGCCAGCGTGGGTTCGCCGGCGTCGGGCTGGGCGTTGCCGTTGCTGTCGACAAAGAGCAGGCCGACCACGCTGGCGCGCTCGGCGGTCAGCGCGGGCTGCGGCACGGCGTTGGCGATCACGCAGCCGTCGGTGCTGAGCCGGTCAGCGGTCAACGGCTGTTTGCTGAGGCCGGGGCCGCTGTAGCGCACGTCGAGCAGCTGCTTGCCCGTGCCCTCGAAGAAGGTAACGGTCAGCGGGTGGACGCCGGCGTCGAGCGCGACGCTGCCCTGCCGCTCGCGGGCGGCGTGCAGCCCGTCATTGTTAACGACGAGCTGGCCGTCCACGAAGAGCTGGGAGCCATCGTCCGAGTTGGTGTAAAAGGTGTATGCGCCCGCTGCGTCGACGGTGAGGCAGCTGCTAAAGCGCAGGGCAAAGTTGTCCCCCCGCCCGGCCAGCCCCACATCGAAATCGTCCGTCGCGCCGCTCTGTGCGGGCTGAAGCGCGTTGAAATTGGGCAGTTGGCTCCAGTTGCCCAAAAAGGCGCTGTAGGAAAGCGCGCCGCTGCCCGGCTCGGGCGTGGGCGGCGCGCTGCCGTCTTCGACCACCGAGAAGGTCACGCTGAGGGGCGTGCCCGCCGTGCCGCCGGTGCTGCGCCCGCTAAAGGGCGTGGCCGTGAGCGTGTACGACCCGGCGTCGGGCGTCCAGGCGAAGTAGCCCTGGCCGCCGTCGAAATCACCCAGCAGCGCGTAGGGGACGAAATTCTCAACGTGGAAATTGGCGTTGTCGTTTAGGCCAAAGCGCACGCTGCCGACCGTTGCGGGCTGCGTTTCGGCGCGCACGCTGAGATTGCCCGTGCCCAACGCGGCGAGATCGACCACATCGCCGTTGACAAGCGCGCGCACGTCCTGGCCCGTGTCGGCGTTGACGAGCACGAGGCTCGTGACCGCTTGCTGGCTGGGCGCGGTTGTGGGCGTGCTGGTGGGCGCAGGGGCGGCCGTGTTGGTGGGCGTGGCGGTCGGCGGCACGGGCGTGCTGGTGGCGGTCGGCGGCGCGGGGGTCGACGTCGGCGGGATCGGCGTTGGCGTGGGCGCGACGTCGTCCGTCTGAATTTGGTAGATCGTGCCCGCGCGCGACACCACGTAAAGCTCGCCGCGCGCATCCTCGCCAAAGGCCACCGGCGACGAGAGGCCGTTGCCGCCCGTAACGCTAAACTCGGTAAAGCCTGGATTGCCATTGGCCGGGCGCAGCGACCACAAATCGGCGCGGCAAAAGTCGGCGAAGATGTACTGGCCCTGGAGGCTCGGATAGTCCTGCCCGCGGTAGACGATGCCGCCCGTCACCGAGCAGCTGCCGCCGCTGCGGTCGTAGTCGTAGATTGGGAAGACGTAGTTCGAGGCATCGAGGCAGCCCGCCGATTCAAAGGGCTGGTTGCCTTCGTAGCAGTCCCAGCCATAGTTTTCGCCGCCGGGGCTCGTCACCGGCTGGAAGTCGATTTCCTCGCGCGCGCCCTGGCCGACATCGCCGATCCACAGGTCGCCGGTCAGCGCGTCAAAGCTAAAGCGCCACGGGTTGCGCAGCCCCGTGGCCCAAATTTCGTCGCAGCTGCCGCCCGCGCCATCCGCGAAGGGGTTGTCGGCGGGCACGGTGTAGTAGTTGCCGCTGATAGCCGCGCCGCGGCAGTCGGGCGCGCTGCCGCTCGCCTGGTCAACATCGATGCGCAAGAGCTTGCCGAGCATCGACGTGTTGTCCTGCCCCGTCTCGAAGGGGTCGCCGCCGCCGCCGCCATCGCCGCTGCTGATGTAGAGGTAGCCATCGGGCCCAAAGCGAATCTGGCCGCCGTTGTGGTTGCTGGCCGGCTGGTTAAACTCCAGCAGCTTGAGCTCGCTGTTCGGATCGGCTACGTTGGCATTCCCGGTAACGCTAAAGCGCGAGACAATCGTGCGCCGCGGCGAGTCGGCCGTGTAGTTGACGTAGAAGTAGCCGTTGTTGGCGTAGTCGGGGTGGAAGGCCAGCCCCAGCAGCCCCATCTCGTTGCTGCTGTCCGCCACGCGCCCGCCGATGTCGAGGAACGGCTGGCTCAATACGCTGCCGCCGTCGATGATCAGGATTTGGCCCGACTGCTCGGTAACAAAGAGCCGCGCGTCGCCGGCGTGCTGCAAATCCGTCGCGCTGTCGAAACCGCCGGCCAGCGGCTCGAAGCGCACGGAATCGGCGGCTGGCGGCGTGGGCGCGGGCGTCGCGGTGGCCTGCGGGCCGGCGACGGAGATCGCCAGCGTATCCGCGCCCACGCTGTCGCCCGTCAGCAGCACGTTACCGTTGGCCGAAAGGCCGGCGGCATACATTGTGAGGTCGGTGGCAAAATCGGGTGCGGTCCAGTCGAAATCAAAGGTGAGTTCCCCGTTCTCAAAGGGCTGGGGTTGGGTGTGGCTCAGCTCGACATCGATCTTCTGCAGGGCGTCGTCGATCGCGGCGAGCGATCCCAGCCCATCCTGCGCTGAAACGTTCAGCCCGCCAACGACGGCGGGCCCGCCCGAGATGGTGGCCGAGAAGCGGTAGGTCTGCCCGCTCTCGACCTCTGTTGGCCCGCTCAGCGTCAGGCTCGCTTCGCCCCCGTCGCTTTCGTGGCAGGCCGCGCAGTTTTGCCCCTCGTTGGTGGCCGGGTTGCCCGAAAAGAAGACGCGCCCCAGTTTACTGGCGTGCGCGTCCTGCTGGTTCACTACAATAAAGGCGATCAGGATTGCCGCCGCCGCGGCAGCGAACAGCGTCGCGGAGAGCAACTTTCTCCGCCCGCGTCTGACTGCGTTCACTTCTGGGGTCGATGCCGGGGTCGACGCACGTTGGTTGGGGTCGAAGGGGTTCATGGCTGCCTCGATTGAATTAGGGTCCGAAACGATGCGCTAAAGTTTATGGATACAGCTGCGCCTGTGGCACAACGTGGCGCGGGTAGCCGCCATACTGCCACCAAAGCTGCGCCTTGCCGCCGTAGACGTACTCAATCATCTCGATTTCGATGGGGCAGCGCTGGCCCGCGCTCAGTTCGATCTCGCCGCTGAGCGGGTCTCTGGTGTAAATCTCCTGGTTAACAAGCACCTCGCCGCAGACGGTGAGCTTGCCCACATCGTCCAGGAACGTGGAAAAGGTGTAGCGACCGGCCTCCGTGGCCTGCACCTCGCCCGTCCAGCGCACGCTAAAGCGATCGTCCGGCAGCCCCGCCATCGGCGATATTCCATCATCCCACCAGAAGTTAATCGTGGGGTCGGTGCGCGTCTGCGGCGTGCCCTCGAAGTCGACGTTGTCGTAGTAGGCCCCCGTCAGCCCCGTGCCGCTGCCCGTGACGGGCGGCGGCGGGCCGTTCTGCTCAATCTCCAGCGCTTCGTAGCCGCCGTTGGCCACGATGCGCACGTGCAGCGTGGCGTTGACCGTATCGTAGTAGAAGCCCGGTTCGGTCTGCTCGCCCAGCGCGGCCAAGCTGTGCACGGGCGTAAGCTCGCGACCGTAGCGCAGCACCTTGGGGTATTGCGTGTAGTTTGGAATCTGCACGTGGGTGCTCAAGCCCTCGCCGTCGCGCAACACCAGCCGGAAGCGGTTGGGAATGTTTGCGTCGAAGGTGAGGGTGTGCGGCGTACCCGCCAGCAGCGAGGTGCGAAAGTTGTTGCCCGGCGCAGAGCCCGTGCCAAAGGTGGTGTGCACGGCCCCGTTGCGGGCAAAGCTGACGGAGGCCAGCTCGTTGCCGTCCGTCTGCACCTGCAGGCCCACGTACTGCTCGTCGCAAATCCACATGTTCCAGTCGTCGCGCTTGGTGCAGGAATCCGTCAGCAGCAGCTCATTGTCGACGGTGAGGTAGCGGTTCGCTGTGCCGTTGACGGAACCGTCGCGATCCAGGATCACGGCGCTGCGATAGCCATCCTCGCTGCCCTCGGTGGGGTCGGCGGGGTTGGGGCGCGTTTGCGCGTAGAAGCGCTGCGTGCCGTCCGCAAAGGTGAGGCCGCTGGCCCAATTCTTGGGGTTCATCTCAAAGCCGGTGAAGTCAAAGATGCCGAGCGCCGACGCCTGTCGCTGGCCGGTGGGCGCGTACTGCGCAAAGTAGCTGTCCTCCGCCCCCACGTTGCCGTCGTAGTACTCAAAGCCGCGAATCTGGTAGTCCGGCTCGTAGAAGCGCGGCAGGCTGCGGCCACCCTCGCCCTTCATCTCGTCCGTCATCCACGGCTCCGTCGTGCCGACGTTGGCCGTCTCGCCGATAAAGAGGCCGTTGCGCACCACGCTTTCGTATGAGGCAAAGGTCGCGCCGATGGCGTTGTCCGCAAGGATGGGGCTTTCCAGCACGTGGTAGCCGCCGCGCAGCCAGACGCCGCGATTGCGATTCTTGTAGGCCACAAAATTCTCGAAGACGCTCGTCACGGGGGCGGAATCGTCGTCCAGCGGATTTTCAAGCGCCACGTGGACGGTCGTTTCGGTGTTGCCCGCGACGTCGCCCGTGGGGCCGCGGTCCACGTGCAGCGCGTCGTTGTTGTTGGAGTGGCCCACGTTGCCCACAAACGGCGCAAACTGCTCGCGCCGATTCCAGACGTTGGCGTCGTTCTCAGCCGTCTTGGAGGGGCCCGTCGGGTGCTCCGGCAGCGCGATCCAGAAGCCGCGCCCCTCGGAGCCAGCCGCCACATTGTTGATAAAGGTGTTGTTGGGATGGGTGATCCAGTAGACGGACGGGTCGCGGTCGGAGTCGAGCAGCCTGTTCCCATCCTCCGGACGGCGGATGCCCAGCCCCAGGTTGTTCTCGAAGACGTTGTCGATTTCCGCGCCATCTTCGAGGAAGAAGCAGTGGCCCGGTGCGTTAAAGGCGACCACATTTTTCACGGTAATGCCGTTACTGCCGTGAATGGTGAGGCAGCGGTTAAAGGTGTCGCGGATCGTGCTGGCCTCGATCGTGCTGCCGCGCACGCCGTCGCCCGCCAGGTGGAAGTGCACGGGGTAGCGCCCCGTGCCGCCAGCCTGGCCCATGCGCTTGAGCTCGACGCCGTGCAGGTGCAGGTGGCTTTGGCCCATCACCATCAGGTGGCCGCCCAGCCCGTTATCGCTCCCCGCCGATTCCGGCCCCTGAATGGTGACGTTGCGCGAGAGCAGGCCGATCTCGGTGCGCTGGTCAATTTCATGGCCGCCGTAGCTTTGCAGCGCGCCCCAGTGCATGTATTCCAGCGGCGCATCCAGCGTGATGCGGCTGCCGCTGACCGCCGTAATCGTGGCCGTCTCGTCCTGCCGGTAGTCAAAATCGGAGGAGGCGATCACGATTTCGTCGCCGACCTGCCAGCCGGGGTTGCGCTCCAGCACCAGCTCCGTCGCGCCGACGGGGGCTGTCTCGTTGAGCTTGAGCCAGCTCGTGGGCGTTTGGGCGTGGAGGCGCAGCGTGCCGTTCATCACGCCAAAGACGCGCGCGCCCATATTCATCACGTTGTCGCCCGTCGCGCCGTTGAGCGTGATCGTGGCGTTGGCCGTGTAGGGCGCGTCGGGCGTCCCCATCTCCATCAGCCCGCGCACCATGATCCAGCCGACCGTCAGCGTCAGATCGCGGTTCTCCACGATCAGCTCGCCCTCGACCGTTAGGCTGCGCAGCGCGGGCGGGTTTACGTCCAGCAGCACGCGCTTGCCCGCGGGGATAGTCACCGCGGCGTTTTCGCCCGGCACGCTGCCGCCCCACGTCGCCGCATCGGACCAGCGCTCGCTGGTGAGACCGGGGTCGGGCGTGGGCGCGGGCGTGCCCGGCGCGGGTGGCGCTGGGGTAGCGCCCGGTGTCGTGCCCGGGGGTGGCGTGGGCGTTGGATCAGAAGTTGGTTCCGCTGTTGGGCCGGGCGTCGGCTCCGGTGCGGCGCGCACGCCGATGGTCGCGCTGGTGGCGCTGGTGGCTCCGCCGCTGTCCATCACGGCCAGGGTGACGACGTAGGCGCCGGGCTCGGTGTAGGTGTGGGTGGGCGCGGGCTCCGTGCTGGATGCGCCGTCGCCAAAGGTCCAGGCGTAGGTGGTGATCGAGCCGTCGGGATCAGCGCTCTGCGCGCCGTCGAACGTGACCTCTAGCGGGGCAAAGCCGTCGAGCGGGGCGGCGCTGATCGTGGCCTTGGGCGGCTGGTTGGCGCCAAAATCTGCGGCCAGCACGAGGTAGCCCGCGACTTCGGTGGTGTGCCACGTTTCGCCGTCGCGCGAAGTCTCCTCGTGCACGCGAATCTGCGCGCCGCTTTCGCCCAGCGCCTGGTAGCGCAGGTTGGCCGTGTCGGGGCCGTCAAAGGTCTGCATGTCCGCAAAGAAGAGCGGCTGGCTGTAGCGCTGCGCAAAGCCGAGCGCAAACCAGCCGTCGTTGACTTTGTCCGGCGTGCGCGCGACCTCGAAGGGCGCACCGCCAAGCTCGCCGCTGCCCGTGCTGATCGCCACGTAGCCGACCGTCTCCGCGCCGTGCGCGTTGTCGCTGGCCTCCTCTTCCTGCACGCGCAGCTCGAAGCCAGCCGCGCTCACGCCGCGCTGCCGCGTCACCGCCGCCTGGCTGTCGTTCATCGTCTGCATCTGGCTCAGCACAACGGGCGCGTCGCCAAAGCCATCGCCCAAATTCACGCGCCGCCAGTCGTGCGTCGCGTCGACTTGGCCCGCCTCCAGGCGCTGATCGCCCAGCTGCTGCACGCCCGCCTCGACGACGAGATAGCTGACCGTCTCCACCGGGTGGTGGCCATTCTGGTAGTCCCACTCGTCGATCTGGAACTCAAAGCCGCTGCCGGAAACGTTGCGCAGCCGCACCATGGCGGGCATCCGGCTGTTCTGCGAAAGCGGCTGCATCAGCACCACCGGATCAGCATAGCTGTTCTCCAAGCTGACTGCGTGCCACTCGTCCGCCGAAGCCTGGCTAACTTCGATTTGGCCAGCCTCGCCCGTAAAGCCGAGCGCCGCCACTGAGGGGCGCGCAGAGGGGCGCGCCGTCAGGATCGCGGCGCCGCTGGCAAACTCTTCCACGGCGGGCGCTTCGACAGCGGCCAGCCACCAAACGTCGCCGACGCGGTGGCCGTTGGCGTCGCCGGGCGCTTCATCGCCCGCGTAGAAGTAGAGCGGCCAGCCGCCATAGGTCACCTGCAGGCTGCCGTCGGCGCGTTCGACAACGTCCAGCGGCAGAGGCAGGCCGGCGGGCGCGGCGAGCGCGGCGCGGTTGGCCACGGTGAGCGGCGGCCACGCGCCGGCGCACTCGCCGCTGCAGGCGCTGGCGGCCAGCCTCTCTTCGTCCTCGGCAAAGCGGTAGAGCGCCATCCCCGCGCGCCCGGTCAAATCGCCCGCGGTGAGGAAGCCCGCAGTCGCGCCGCTGGCGTCGGTGCGCAGGGCGACGGTGGTGTTGGTCGTGGGGGCCGGGCCGGGCACATCGGTGGGGCCGGGGGGCGGCGTGGCGTAGTCGGAATCGTCGGAATCGTCGCGGCTGCCGGCGTTGACCAGCGGCAGAAAGACGTTGCCCGCCGCACTGCCCGCGCCGGGCACGTCGTCTGGCGTCCCGTCTGGCCCGTCATCATCCTGCTGGGCAACGGTGATCGTGCCGCGCATTTCGGGATCGACGGCGCAGATATAGTCGTAGATGCCCGCTTCCTCAAAGCTGAAGCTGTAGGCCTCATCGCGCGCCAGCGTGGACGAGCGGAAGCTGCCGTCGGTGGCAACCAGGTCGTGTTCGTCCGCGTCGCCGTTGAGCCACGTCAGCGTTTCGCCCACGTTTAGGGTGGCGTCCAGAGCGGTATCTGGAGAGAGACCGGCGCGGTCGAGCGTTTCGAGGCGAACGATCTGTGCGTCGGCCTGAACGTTTCGCGGCGTATCGGCCCGTGCCAGCAGGCTGCCGGAGGTGAGCAGCGCCGCAGCCAGGAGCAGCAGCACAAGCGCCACGCCGCGACGCCGCGGCGCGTGAAAGGAATTTGTATTCATGGCGTACCTGTTGGGAAATCCAGCAGGACAGAGCGGGGAGCAGCGGTGGCGAGCGGTGGAGCCGTCCTGATTGAGAATAAATTCAAAGATGAGCCGAACGCTTTTCGGCTGGGGTGCAGCCTAACAGAAGCGGCGGCGACTTGCTTGGCGCACAGCCTACTCGCGCGACACGCTTGCCTTGTCAAAGGGCAACGCTTCGCGGGCAGACAAATCGTGCGTCGAGGAATCGGCGCCGGGGGCAGTATCGAGGGCAGCATCAGGGGCGGCATCGGGGGCGGGCGCTGTCGCGTCGTCCACGCTTGGCTCGGCTACCGATTGAAAGAGCGGCGCATCCTCCACCGGCTGGCCGTGGAGCGCATTGTTGATCCCAAAAATCAGCACCCACACAATCACCAGGCAGAGCAGCATGTTGAGGCTGATGAAGAAGCCGTGCACGTTGCGCGCGCGCTTAGCTTGCGGGTACACGGGCTGAGACGTGTACGGGACGGCGTATTCAGTGTTGTACTGAGCAGTGTTGTACTGAGCAGTGCTGTACTGAGCGGCGTAGTTCGGCACCGGGCGCGAATCGTCGACGGCTTCGTAGACCGGCTGATACATCAGCTCCGAAGTCAGCCCGTAGGGCATTTCGGCAGTTGTCCCAGAAGCGGGCTCAGGCGTGCGGCTGGATTGGCGGGGAAATAGCTGAAGTCGATTCATGATAGATTGTAGAAATAGATGAAACAAAAAGAAGACGAGGCAGAATTATTGTGCTAGAGCTGTCGCTAGGCGCCAGCGCACTCGTTTGCGCAGCTTGTGTCAAAAGCTTGCTTTTCGGAAACTCTTCCAATTGTGCTGCGCGGCAGAGTAAAGGTAAGCAACGAGCACAATATATCCCATCCGCAAAAAGTTTGCTTTACGCTTGCTCTGCCAAATTGCGTCTCGCTCCCTCCACATTTTCAACTGCTTGGGCGCGTCAAGTGCTGCGGGAACGCTACGGGTAAATCAATCACAACCAAACAGAAAGCCTACGCTTCATTTCAGCAGAGCGTAGGCTTTCTGTTTGACTGCTTGAGAGCGGCCGAGAAAAATCAGTGAATGGGCTGCGTGGCGAGATTGGCCCGGGCGCGCGGCGCGACCTCGGCCTGCAACTCCCACACGGTGTCGATCTCCAACGCGCTGGCAAGCGCATCGACGGCGTGCAGGGCATTCTGCACTTCGTCCGCCTGCGCCCCGCGCAGCTGGCTGCTGCGGACAATGTAGCGTCGTACAGTTAGGTAATGCTCCTCGCTGTGCATGGGATTGTCCTTTCATAGAGCGTATAAAAGTGCGTGTAAGAAGAAAAAGGATACGTCTGCGCGTGGGCAGGGCAGTCAGCTCACCCATGGGGCCGATATGGAGTTTGATGTGGGGTTCGGCATAAATTCTCAGTTGGCTCGGCAGTGGGCATCGGCGTAGCGACGGGTTGGACAGCGGCGAAAATCGTGCCGGACAAGTCATTCGACGGCTCGCCGACGGCCTTTGCATTTGGGGCGCTGCTCAACTCGCCCGGAGACAAGCGGTAGGAAAACGGGCGTGCCGTCGGCGGGCTAGCCAAAGAGGTGGTTATTGAGGCCAAGGAGCAAGAGCCAGACAATTACCAGAATCAGCGTCAGCGCGGAGCTGATCGCGAGCGAGCGGGTGGAACGCCAGGGGACGGGCTGTGGTGAATGCTGGGAGGAGTGTCGAGGCTTCGCTGACGGCTCGCCGTGTAGATAGACTTCGCGCGGACGTTGGGCGCGGGGTTGGGAAGGTCTTGTAGGTTCCAACATGATTTTTCCTGAACGATCAATTATTGTGCAAGTGGGATGCTAAACCGTCATCGGGCAGCGCGCCATAGTCTGCGACGCTGGGCATAAAGCCATCTGGGAAGGCAATGGTTTGGGGTAGCGCTTGGGCCGTGGACGTGTGCTCGCCGCTGGACCAGCCCAGCAGGCAGATCAACAGCAGCGCAAAAAGCAAGGTGCGCATCATAAAAGCATGAACCCGTGTAAAGGTATCAAGTTGATTTGGGTTGCACGCGAGCGGCAGAGGGGATGGTGGAGAGGCGACGTGCAGAAGGATCACGTCCAGTATAGCGAGGAAAGGGGCCGCTTCGCTTTACGCTTGCGCGGTTGCTCGGCAACAGGCGAGCTACAACTAATCAACGTATGCAATGCGTGGGTTCAACATGAATTATTCTGCTCTGTCCACAAGAAGATGTAGCAACCTCACCGCCGCAGCGACTCGGCCTGCCCCATGGCCGACCTAATCATCTGTTCGACCTCGCCCCCTTGCTCACCACCGCAACGCAGCCAAATCAAAAACTCGACGTTGCCCGCCGGCCCTACAACCGGCGACACCACCAGTCCGCCAACGTCAAGCGCCAACGACCGCGCCAGCGCCACCGTCTCGTCCAGCACGCGTCGGTGCACCTTGGCATCGCGCACCACGCCCCCCTTGCCCACCTGCTCGCGGCCCGCCTCGAACTGTGGCTTGATGAGCGCGACGATCTGTGCGTTGGGCCGGAGCAGACGCAGCGTGGCGGGCAGCACGAGCGAGAGGCTGATAAAGCTGGCGTCGATCACCGCTAGATCAACCGTTGTGCCGCCGGGCAGCGCGTCGAGATAGCGCACGTTCGTCCGCTCCAGCACCGTGACGCGCGCGTCCTGGCGCAGCGACCACGCGAGCTGCCCGTAGCCCACGTCGACGGCGTAGACGTGGGCCGCGCCGTGCTGGAGCAGGCAGTCGGTGAAGCCGCCGGTCGATGCGCCCACGTCGGCGGCGGTGAGGCCCGTCACGTCGAGCGCGAACTGCTCCAGCGCGGCGGCGAGCTTGCCGCCGCCCCGGCTGACGTAGGGCGGCAGCGACTTAACGCGCACCGTTGCATCGACGGGCACGGGACGCCCCGGCTTATCGACGACGCGTTCGTCCACCAAAACTTCGCCCGCCATAATCTGCCGCCGTGCCAGCTCGCGCGATTCGATGAGGCCGCGCTCGACGAGCAGGAGGTCGAGCCGCTGTTTGGATTTACTCATGGGATGAGAATAGGGCGGGGTGGAGCGGGTGTCAAATCGAGGAGTAGGCACGCCTCGTGCTGGATCGACCGCGGAACTGCATCGAGCACAGTTACCTCGTCGGCCCGTTCACACGTGGGCGTGCTCACTCCTCCGAAAGCAGCTTTTGTATCCAACCCCATAGTTACCCCGCTCGCTTTCCGCTATGCTGCCACTCAACCCACCCCAACAATCCCTAAGCAATAAGCATTAAGCACTACCCCAGGAGAATCCCATGCCACAAGCAACCGTTGCCCAAACAAGCGACTTACAAGACGGCCAAATGAAAAAAATCCAGGTCGGCGAGACCGACGTGCTGCTCGCCAAAATTGATGGCGACTTCTACGCCACCCACCTCTACTGCACCCACCTCGGCGCCAACCTGACCGACGGCGTGCTCGTCGGCCAGCAGGTGATGTGCCCCTTCCACCACGCCTGCTTCGATTTGACGACCGGTCGTTACACCGAGCCGCCCGCCATCGACGACCTGCCCAGCTTTGCGGTGCGCGTCGACGGCGAAGAGGTGATCGTCAGCGTGCCGGACGACGCGCCGGAGGAGGTGACGCCCGCGATGGCGGATGCGGACAGCAGCGACACGCGCCACTTTGTGATTTTGGGCGCGGGCGCGGCGGGCGGCATCGCGGCGGAGACGTTGCGCGAGCTCGGCTTTGGCGGGCAAATTACGATCATCACTCGCGAGGACAATTTGTTTTACGACCGCACCCAACTGAGCAAAGGCTACCTCGCTTCGGACAGCGACAAGCCGACGCTGCGCAGCGCCAGCTTCTACCAGCAGCGCGACATCGACTTTCGCACCGGCAGCGCCGTCCAGCGCGTCGGCCTGGGCGACAGCCAGGTCACGCTGGAGAATGGCAACGCCATCCGCTACGATGCGCTGCTGATCGCCACCGGCAGCACGCCCAAAACGCCGCCCATCGACGGCCTTCAAGATGACGAGGTGGCGGACAAGGTCTACACGCTGCGCACGCCGCAGGACGCGGACCAGATCATTGCCGCGGCCAAGGCGGGCGACAAGGCCGTGCTGATCGGTGCGAGCTTTATCGCCATGGAGTGCGCGAGCGCGCTGCACGATCGCGACGTGGCGGTGACGATTGTCGCGCCGGAGAACGTTCCCTTTGGCTCGTTGTTTGGCGAGCAGGTCGGCAAGATGTTGCAGCGCGTCCACGAAGAGGAGGGGACGACCTTTCAGCTCGGCACACAGGCCGAGAAAATTACCCAAAGCGAGAACGGGCTAAGCGTAACGCTGGACGACGACAACACGCTGAGCGCCGACTTCGTGGTGCTGGGCGTTGGCGTGCGGCCGCTGACGGATTTTCTGGACGTTGACAAGAACGACGACGACAGCGTCAGCGTGGACGCCAACCTGCGTTTACAGCAGGCTGCGGGCGCGCCCGTCTTTGCCGCGGGCGACATTGCGGAGTTTCCCGACCAGTATTCGGGCGGTCGCGTGCGCATCGAGCACTGGCGGCTGGCGCAGCAGCACGGTCGCGTGGCGGCGCAAAACATGATCGCCGCAACGAGCAACGGCACGGGGAACCAACCGGGCGGCGCAAGCATGTCGATGCAGCCCTTTGATAAAGTGCCCTTCTTCTGGAGCAAGCAGCCCGGCTTCAATCTGCGCTATGTCGGCCACGTCGAGGACTTTGACGATGTGATCATCGACGGCGACGTGGACAAGCCGGAGTTTATTGCGTTCTACGTGAAAGACGGCGCAATCCGCGCGGCGGTCGGCGCCAAGCGGGATACGGAGATGGTCGCCGTGAACGAGGCGATGCGGCTGGGGCGCGTGCCGTCGGTGGAGGAGGTGCGGCGTGGTAGCGTGGACTGGGTTGGGTTGGTCAAGTAGTGATTGAGGGCAACACTGCGTAAATGAAGCGCTCGGTGGGGCTTGACTTACTGTAGGTGCAGCTTGCAGCCGCACGAACAAAAGCCCTTCCCATCAGATAGTCCGATGGGAAGAGCCCTGTTGCGCAGCTAAAAGCAGCGCCTACGATGAACTACGGCTCCTCTTCCTAGCGCTCCAATGCCCCGCGATCCCAGTCCGCCAGCTCCGCCGCCGCCTCATAGGTCGATTGGAGAAAGTCGAGCAGCATCTGGTCGGGATCATCCGCGGTGCGGACGGCCTCGTAGGGCAGAACAAATTCACCGAGATCGTTGTGGAAGAAGGCGGCATCGGGCTGAACCGAGTATTCGGCGAAGCCGTCCGGCGTGGGGTAGGCGTAGGCGTAGAAGATCGGATTGGCCCCGCCGCCGCCGGGGAAGAAGCCCGCGCTGCTTACCTCGTGCGAGTAGGCCTCGTGAGTAATGAAATCCGGCATAATGGGCACGCCGGGGTGCGTCGGCGCGTCGCGCCCGGAGAAGCGTGTGACGGCCAGATCAAAGCTGCCCCAGAAAAAGTGGACGGGGCTAACTTTGCCCAAAAACCAGGAGCGAAATTCGGTCATTACGCGATCGCTTTGAAGCAGCGCACGCCACAGCCGCTGGGCATACTCGGAATCGTACTCGCCGTGGTCGTTCTCCGCAAAGGGCACGGGCTCCTGCACTTCAACGGGCACGGGCCAAATCGTCACCTCCAGCTTGAGCGCGTCGAGTATACCGACGACTTTGGCGTAGAAGTCGGCGACGCTCATGGACTCCAGCGCAAATGCTTCGCACTCATCCTCACTCGTCTGAAAGAGCAACTCGTGACTCAAGAAGTCGAAGTCAATCTGCACCATGCGCCCGCGGGCGCCATGCACGTCCGGCATGGGCGAGGTCGTCATGCCGCGCGGGGTGAGGTAGAGCGGCACTTGCCACCAGTGGTTGATGTGCGGCGCGAGGTCGAGCCGGATTTTACCGACGATCTGCGTCCACATGTGGAGCGTTTCTTTGGTCGCTTCCCAGTTGTCGAGGTCGAGCGAGGGCCAGGTCGTGTTCATGATTTGTGGGTTCCGAAATTTTTTCAACGCGGAGGGCGCGGAGGCAGAGGCGCAGAGGGCCGCGGAGAGAGAAAGAGCGTTATTTTGAATTTAAAGCAGATGGTTTGTAAATTAACGCCACGGCTCCGCCCAATCCTGTGTGCGGTAGGCGCTGGCGATGCGCCATTCGCGCAGCGTATCGAGCAGCTCGCGCTTTTGGTCGACGTGATCCGGATCATCCCACAAATTCTGCGTCTCGCCCGGATCGTTCGTCAAATCAAAAAGCTGGCCAAAGGGCTCGCCGAGAAAGTGCACCAGCTTCCAGCCCGACGTGCGCACCATCGTCATAAATTCCGTCTCCTGCAGGATGCCGTCGCGCCCGTGCTCGGCGAAGACGACCTCGCGCCCGGCCCAATCTTCCTCCGACAGCGCCAGATTTAGCGACTCCGCCTCCATCACCAACGCCGACGTATCCACGCCCGCCCATTCCAGAATCGTCGGCCCCACGTCCATCAGCGAGCAGAGACCATCGAGCCGCCGCCCGCCCTTGATCTGCGTCTGCGAGCCCGGCGGCGTCCACACCAGCAGCGGCACGCGGGTAATGATGTCGTACATCGTCCATTTCTGGCTGTGGCCGTGGTCGCCGAGCGCGTCGCCGTGGTCCGAGGTGAAGATCACGACGGCGTTGTCGAGATAGCCCTTCTCGTCCAGCGCCCGCAAAATCTGGCCGACCTTGGCGTCGATCATCGTGACGTTGGCGAGATAGTAGGCGCGCTGTCGGTGCAGCTGCTCTGGCGTGGGCGCTAGCTGATGCACCACCGAATCGTGGTCGACTTCGACGTTGTGCTGGCGCATGGCCCGGAAGGGCGGCGGCTGACCCGCAATCTCATCCTCGGTGACGTTGGGCAGCGGCAGCTCTTTGTCGAGATAGCGTTGGGCGTAGGCGGGCGTGGGATCGTAGGGGGGATGGGGGCCGGGGAAGCCGATTTCGAGAAAGAGCGGCTCGTCGGTTTTCGGTTTCTCCTCAATCCACCAGGTGGCCAAGTCCCCGACGAACATATCTGGGTGCATATCTTCGGGCAGCTCCCACTCAAACGCACCCAGCCGCTCGGCGTAATCGGGCAGTTTGCGGTAGAGCTCGCGCTGCTGCTTGACCAGGCCGCGCGCGTGCAGCGCCTTGTCCCACTCGTCAAAAAAGTAGCGCGCCTCCAGGTAGCGATCCTTGTTCTCGACGACGTAGCGCTCGTCAAAGCCAAGCGGCGTCGTCATCGGCCAGGTGTGCATCTTACCAATGTTGATGCAGCGGTAGCCTGCGTCGCCCAAATTTTCCACCCAGGAACGTCGCCAGGTGTCGGCGTTTTTGAGGATGCCGGTGGTATGTGGGTAGAGCCCGGTAAAGAGGCTGGCGCGCGATGGCGCACAGGAGGGCGCGGTGATAAAGCAGTTGTCAAAGCTCACCCCTTCGTTGACGAGCCGATCCAGGTGGGGCGTTTCCATGTAGTCGAAGCCGAGCGCGCGGATCGTGTCGAAGCGCTGCTGGTCGGTGAGAATCAGGATGATGTTGGGCTGGCTGGACATGGGAGAAATCTGCTGGGAGGGGAGATGAACGGGCGCTGGCGCGCGCCCGCGGATAGCTATTCGACCAATCAAATGCACGGCAAAAAAGCGGCATACAACGAGACTACACCGCGGAGAGCCAGGGACGTGGAGAGCACATCGTTGGCGAACAACGCTTTGCGCCTCTGCGTCTCCGCGTTAATTTTGCTCAATTTCTCGAACTCTCGTTGTCGTACGAACCTACTGCCAGGTAAACGAGCGCAGTTCGCTTTGCGGGCTGGCGCTTTCCAGGCGCAGCGCACCGCCCTCGCCGGGGAGGACGCGCACCACGGAAACTTGCCACTGGTAGCGCGCTTCCGCCCCCGCTGTCGGCGCAAAGCGTTCGGCCTCCAGCCGCTCGCTGGTTACCTTGGTCCAGCGGCTGTCGACGGGCTCGGCATCGGCGGTAAGCGGATAAATTTGCAGCACGTACCATTCGTTATTGCGCAATTCGTTGACGCTGAGCCAGCGCATCAGCACGTTTTCGCTGCGCGCAATCTGCGCCCCATCCTCCGGGCCGAGCAGCCGTGGGCCAAGATAAATCTGCTGCGTGCTGGATGGGTTTGCGCCGTCGGCCGGCGTCTCGGTGAGGGCGGCGGTGCGCAGCACTTCATCCGGCAGGTTGCGAATCGGCACGGTCAGCGTTTGATCGGGGCGGATGAGGCCGCTGGCGGGCAGGCGATTGGCGTCGATCATATCCTGCACGGTGCTGCCAAAGGCGCGCGCAATCGAGACGACCGTGTCGCCGCTGCGCACGGTGTAAACCAGCGGGCCCGTGCCGACCACCGCACCGCGGGAGGCGGGCTCGATGGGAATGGCGAGCGTTTGGTTGGGGCGAATCAGGTCGCCGGTAAGATCGGGGTTGGCGCTGCGAATTTCGTCGACCGTGACGCCGTAGACGCTGGCGATGGCGACGAGGGTTTCGCCTTCGCGCACGGTGTGCGTGATGGCCGCCGCCGCAGTTGCGCTCTCCGTCAGCGCCGCCGTGGCCGAGAGCTCGGCATTGGCGTCCACGGCGGGCTCGTCCGCAACCAGCACGGCGGGCGCATCGGGGGCGTCGGTTCCGCTGCTTGGCGTGCGGCTGCCCAGCCCCCACCACGCGCCGAGCACGGCCAGCACGGCCACCACCAGCAGCGTGTCCACCCACGAAATGCGTCGCTGGCGCTGCGGCTTGATGCGCAGATCATAGCCGCACATAAAGCAACTTTCGGCGTCGCGCGCCACGCGCGTCCCGCAGTTGGGGCAGCGTCGTTCGGCAGTGAGGTGGGTGATAGTCGTCTCGGCCATAGTGGGTGCATTATACCATTTAGCAGCCCCCTTTGCGAATACATCTTCTGAAATAAAAAGGGCACAGCAAATGCTGTGCCCGTGTACATCTTTTGCAAGATTTATAGATTTTCAGGGCCACCTCACGACAATTTGTGCGCGGCAGCACAGGCTTGCGCAGCTCGACAATAGCTAGCGCAAGCGCTAGTTGGACTGCATCTCGTTGCTGCCCTCGCCGCCCGTGGCGGGCAGCTCTTCGGTGCCCGCTTCGGCTTCTTCATCGGCGGCGGCTCCTTCAGCATCGCCCTCGCCGCTGGGTTCGGTTACCGTGTCCGTGGTCGCTCCCGTGTCGGTCAGCGTCTCCGTGCCGGTGATCTCGCCGTCGGCGGCCACGGCGTTGGGATCAAAGTCCTCTGGCGTCTCCTGCTGCTGCTCCATGATGTAGGTGATGAGGTCGGCGAAATCCTGGTCGCTTAACTCTTCGCGGTAATTTTGCAGCATCACGCCTTCCTGATAGCCTCTCACAATGTAATCGTTGGGCGCGGCGATACTGTGATACAGATACAGACCGGGGCTTTCGTCCCGCACGCGACCTACCGCCGCATTGCCCAAATTGTACCACGTTGGCCCACTGGCAGCGGCTTCTGGATCAAGCAGATGGCAGCCCGTGCAGGCGTTTTCGGCCGCAAGTGCTGAGCCGTTGGCAGGGTTCGCGCCGCCGCTAGAAATAATCTGCGCCACACCGGGCGCCTCTTCCGCCAGGCCAGCAAACTGCTCCTCCGGGCTCAGCGCAATCAGCGGCGGCGGCGGCGTTGGCGCAGCAAAGGCTGGGTTGCCCGCCTCCAGCGCAATCATGCGCTCTTCCAATTCCGGCGACAAAATCTGCGCGTTGGCATCCGGTGCGCAGCTCGCCAGCAGCGGCAGGGCACACAACAACAGTCCAATCAACCAAAGGGAACGTTCCCGTAGGAAACGCGGCATAGTATCCTCCAAGCAAGCGGTCAATCGCCCGCGCTGTTAATAAATGTTGTCTGGCTGAATTCTAGCACAGACCCGCATCTGCGCAAAAATTCACAAGCAGCATCAGCGGCGGCGGGCTGCCAGCTAACAAAAAAGAGAGAGCCTGACGGCTCTCCCTTTGGAGCATCCCCGAGAGGACTCGAACCTCTGACCTTTTGGACCGCAACCAAACGCTCTAATCCACTGAGCTACGGGGATATATTGAGTTGTGTATTTGTTTTCCAGCCGCATAGCGGCTGTGGTCAACAAATCAAAACTAATGGCGGGGAGGGAGGGATTTGAACCCTCGAGGGACCGTATAAGCCCCTACCCACTTAGCAGGCGGGCGCACTCGACCAGGCTATGCGACCTCCCCAAGTTATTTTGTTCAACTACCACAAGCCTGCGGCTTGGGAGTTGAACGTCGCACGGCGGTCTTGCTGCGTGAACTGCATTGAACCGAATTCGCTACGTTCGATTGAGCAGCGTACTGGCGGAGGGAGAGGGATTCGAACCCCCGGTGACATTGCTGCCACAGTGGTTTTCAAGACCACCGCCTTCGTCCGCTCGGCCATCCCTCCAAACAAGCCTGCTATCGACTCGGGTCCGGCCCGTGCAGCCCGTATGCGTATGGGACATTGTAGCTTGGGTGGGGAAGGTTGTCAAATTTTGGCGCGCAAAAAGTTGATACTGTTGGATTGAAGAACCCCACCCCCGGCCCCTCCCCGCGCGCGGGGAGGGGTGACTTGTACTTCGGCATTTGGGGTAAACGCATCATCGCACGGAAGAAAACAATGAGCGAACCGCTCGTGCATAAACCGAGCTGGTCGAGGTGACCGTCACGGCCCGGCGAAAGCCAATTTTGCCCCGCCGCGGGCGGGCCGTGATTGTCACTTTTCTTCGGATGATTCGCTACTTTTCAAATAAGCTCTCAGGCACAACAGCGCTGGAGGCTCCATCTCTCCAACAAAGACTACAAGTCACCCTTCCCCGCGCGCGGGGTAAGGGCCGGGGATGGGGTCAAACGCTGGCCTTCCCTCAAGAAAATCAAACTCCTACGCCATCACCCGCTCCCCCGCGCCGACCATCTCCACCGCCTGCCGCACCATCTGGTTGACGTAGCCCCACTCGTTGTCGTACCACGCCAGCACCTTGACCAGGTTGCCGTCCACCACCTGCGTCATCGTCAGATCGACCGTCGACGCGTGTGGGTCATGGATGATGTCGGTGGAGACCCACGGCACGTCCGTGACGCCGAGCACGTTGGCGTAGCGCTCGCTCTGGGATTCCTCGCGCAGAATCTCGTTGACTTCGTCCACGGTCGTGCCGCGCTCGGTGAGAAAGACCAAATCCGAAATCGAGCCAACGGGCACGGGCACGCGCAGCGCGATGCCGTCGAAGAGGCCCTCGTACTGCGGCAGCGCCTTGGTCGTGGCAATGGCCGCGCCGGTCGTCGTCGGCACGATGTTGATCGCCGCCGCCCGCCCGCGCGACCACTTGCTGGCTGGCGCATCGACCAATTCCTGGCTCGTTGTATAGCCGTGGACGGTCGTCATGATCATCTTCTGCACGCCGATGCGCCGCCCAATCACCTCCACCACGGGGGTGATGCTGTTGGTCGTGCAGCTCGCACACGAAATCACCTGCGGGTTGCCGTCGACATCGTTGGCGCCGTGGACAATCGTCGGCGTCTCCTCATCCTTGGCGGGCGCGGAGATAATCACAAACTCGGCGCCGCCCTCGATGTGCTGGCTCGCCTTTTCGGTCGTGGTAAAAATGCCGGTGCACTCAAAGACAACGTCCACTTCCAGCTCGTCCCACGGCAGATCGGCCGGGTTCTTCTCGCTGTAGTACGGAATCTCGCGACCGTCGATGGTGATGCTGTTGTCGCCGGTCTCCACGTCGTATGGCAGCCGACCGTAGACGGAATCGTGCTTGATCAGGTAGGCGATGTTGTCGATGGGGGCGATGTCGTTGCACGCCACCAGCGTCAGCGCCGGCGTTTCCAGCAGCGTCTTCAGCGTCGCGCGCCCGATGCGCCCCAGCCCGTTGATTGCCACGTTTGCCATGTTGGGTTTCTCCTTTATGATCGATTTTTCGTCGTAAACAAAGTCAGACCCCAAGGGGTTTTCCACACCCTTGGGGTCTTTAGCGTACCAACTCTATTTGTGAATAAATAGCAGCATTACCACAATGTTGAGCAAAGCTGTCAACGGATTGGGGGAGCGGATTGAAAGAGTAAAACATCGTCCACTCTGACTTCGATTGACTTTTTAGGCTAAATCAGAACGGGTAGAAAGTCGATAAATCCGCTCAATCCGTTCTGAAAATCCGTTGACAGCTAGGTGACAACAGTGCTAACGCTGCCACGCCATCCACAATTTCAGCACCCGCGACAGCAGCGGCGACAGCCGCGTGCGGTTCCACTGCCCCGCAATTTTCTTAATCGCTTCGGCCTGCACCGGGTACGGATGAATCACGTTGTTGAGCGTCTTCAGCCCCTTGCCCGCCACCATCAGCGTGGTGATTTCGCTGATCATCTCGCCCGCCTCCGTGCCGACAATCGTCGCGCCCAGGATTTTGTCCGTCCCCTTTTTGACGTGTACCTTGACAAAGCCGCGCGTTTCGCCATCGGTGCGCGGGCGGTCGACATCGTCAAAGGGCTGCACAAAGGTCTGCACGGCGATGCCCTGCTCCTCGGCCTCGTGCTCGTACATGCCCACGTGGGCAATCTGCGGATCGGTGAAGGTGCACCAGGGGACGATCAGCTGGCTGTGCTTGGCCTTGGGGCCGGGGAAAAGGGCGTTTTGCAGCACAATGCGCGCCGTTGCGTCGGCCATGTGGGTGAACTGGTACTTCTGGCCCACGTCGCCGGCGGCATAGATGTTTTCGTTGGTCGTGCGTAGATTATCGTCCGTCTGCACGCCGCGGTTGGTATACTCGACGCCCGCCGCCTCCAGCCCCATGCCCTCGACGCGCGGCGCACGCCCCACGGAAAGCAAAATCGCATCGACCTCGACCGTCTTGGCCTCGCCACCCTGGGTGTAGTGGATGACCTTGCCACTCGGCGTGCTCTCCACCCGCTCGATGTCGGCGTTGAGCACGAGGTTGACCCCCTCGTCCTCCATGATGTCCTGCACAATTTTCGCCGCCTCCCGATCCTCGCGCGTCATAATTTGGCCCATCTTTTCCAGGATGGTGACTTCCGTGCCCAGCCGATTAAAGGTCTGCGACATCTCCGAGCCAATCGGCCCGCTGCCGATCACGGCCATGCGCCGCGGCTGCTCGGTCAACTGGAACAACGTCTCGTTAGTGAGATAGCCCGCCTCGTCCAGCCCCGGAATCGGGATGCTGCGCGGCGACGAGCCAGTGGCGATCACGGCCTTTGAGAAGGTCAGCGTGCGATCGCCCTCGCCGTGCTCGGAAATGACTTCCACCGTATTTGGGCCGGTGAAGCGACCGCTGCCGAGGTAGAGATCAATGCCGTCGTCGACAAAGCGCTGCGCCTTTTCGTCGTGGCCGATCTCGGCGCGCACGGCCCGCAGCCGCTCCATCACGCGGCCAAAGTCCACCGAGACGGCCTCTTCGGGCACGTTGATGCCCATCTCGCGCCCCTTGGCGATCTCGCCAATTACCTTGGCCGGGCGGATGATGCTCTTGGAGGGGACGCAGCCCGCCACCAGGCAGTCGCCGCCGAGCAGCTCGCGCTCGATCAGCGCCACCTTGGCGCCCAGCCCCGCCGCGCCCACCGCCGAGATAATCCCCGCCGTGCCCGAGCCAACCACCACGAGATTGTACTTGCCGCTTGGCTGCGGATTTTGCCAGCCGCCGGGGTGTGCGTTGCCCAGCATCTCGCGGTTGTGCTCGTCCATCGGGTGCAGCGTCACGGGGTAGTCGCCGTTCACTTGACCGTTCACTTGACCGTTGACCCGGCCATTTGTCTGTTCTTGAATATCAGGAGTTGTCTGTACGGTTGTCATGAGTAAAATCCTTTGCTCTAAATTAGTTCAGAAATTTAGTGCGTAGTGCGTGATGCGTGAACCTTCAGCAACGCCTGATGCAACCGGACAATACGCACTACGCACTACGCACTACGCACTACGCACTACGCACTACGCACTACGCACTACGCATCACGCCTGCCAAGCTCACCAATCCAGCCTTAAGCACCCTGCGTCGACTCCTGCATCTCGTCCTCGTCGTCATCCTCCGTGCGGTTGCGCACGATGCGCGCCAGGAAGAAGCCGGCGACGCCCAAAACAATGCCGATGGCAAAGACGCGCCAGTCAAACGAAAGATTGCCCTCGCTCAGGCCGCTCGATGCGCCGACCAGCACAAACGACACCGTGCCGGGCAGGTTGCCCAGAAGCGTGGCAAAGAGAAAGGCCTTCCAATCCACGCGCAGCAGGCCACCCAGATAGTTGACCAGATCATACGGCAGGTAGATGACGCGCATGATCAGCACCGTCTCGAAGGTGTTGTTGCGCATTCGATCGGCGTAGCGCTGCAAAATCCCCTTGGATTCGTCGAGATCGATTATGCCCTCGCCAAAGAAATAGCCGATCACGTAGGCGACCATCGCCGACAGGTTGCCGCCGAGAATGGTGAAAATAATACCCCACACCGGCCCAAAGACCGCGCCGCCGAGCAGCGTGAGAATCCCCGCCGAGAAGAAGATCAGCGGGCGCAGCGCGTAAACGCCAATGTAGATTAACGCGCCCACGACAAGATTGCCGCTCATCACCTCTAACAGGCGACGGCCCACCTCGAGAAAGTTGAACACACCAATGCCGCTCGATGTGGTGTACCAGACGTAAGCCCCAATAAAGGCCAGCCAAAGCACCACCGCCACGAGCTTCTGCCAGTGCTTTTCCAAGAATGAGCCATCCTCATCCTCTGCAATTCGCTCTTCTACGTTCTGTGTATCTGTCGCCATATTTGTTCTCCTTCTTCACAATGTGAGTTTTCTTTCAGCCTTGCCTTCGTAAAAAGCTGAGCGACAGCGCCCTCCGTGCTCTTTACCGACATCTTTTCTGCGACTGCACACAAATTTTAGATTTTTGACTGCACAAGTCTACAAATTCTCCCAGGCCCACACCACGCGCTGCCCAATCGTGACCAGCACCAGCAGCGCCATGGCACTAAACAAATATGCCACGTAGCCCGGCAGCAGACAGAAGAGCGTGTAAAAGATAATCGTTTCCGCGCCCTCGATCAGCCCGGTCGGCATCTCCACGCTCGTGAGCCGACCGCCATCCGCCCCGTTCCGCTTCTCGATCAGCGACGACAGCACCGCCCACGAGACGGTGTTGAGCACGTAGACCGCGAGCAGCGCGCTCAATGCCCAAAAGTTGAGGGCCGTCGGCGCGGCGGCGACAAAGGCAATCGGCACGGTTAGGTAGACCACAAAGTCGAGCAGCAAATCGAGGTAGCCGCCAAAGTCGCTCTGCTTGTTGTGGACGCGGGCAATCAGCCCGTCCATGCCGTCCAGCACGCGATTGAGCAGCCACAGCGCCAGCCCCGCGCCATACGCGCCCTGCCAGATCGCCCCGGCGGCCACCACGCCAATCACCATCGCCACCAGCGAGACTACGTTGGGATGAACCGCCGGAAATATCTGCTTCGCCACGGGCCGCAGCAGCTGATCCTTCTGTTGTCGCAGCAAAGCGTCGCGCATGGCACTCTCCAATTTGTGGATGATTTTGGGTCTTATAAAGCCGAGGTCGGAGCCCCGTCGCTTGTCTTGAGCTGGTCGAAGGCAAGGCTGGGTCGACGAGCGCTCTTCATCAAACTCCCACACCTTCGACAAGCCCTTCGGCGAACTCAGAGCAAGCTTAGGCTATGGGGTTGGCTGCGCCTACTATCGCCCCGAACCGCAATTTCTTCTGTAACAGCCTCTACACGGGAAGTACAACAAAAAACAAGAAACGCAAAGCTAAAAACTGAAAACGTAAGAGGTAGACCGATGTTGACTGTAATCAGCAAAACGTGTTTTGCCAATCCAAAGCAATTTGATTTGACGAACTCTTCCGTTTTCCGTTTTCTGTTTTGCGTTTTATGCCTCAATCACTTTCAGCCCGCCCATATACGGCCGCAGCACCGCCGGCACGACGACCGAGCCGTCCGCCTGCTGGTAATTTTCGAGGACGGCGATTACGATGCGCGGCAGCGCAAGGCCGGAGCCGTTGAGGGTGTGGACAAATTCGGGCTTGGCGTCCGCTTGTGGGCGGTAGCGGATATTGGCGCGGCGGGCCTGGAAGTCGCGGAAGAACGAGCAGGAGCTAACCTCCAGCCACTCGTCGCAGCCCGCGGCGTAAACTTCCACATCATACTTGATCGCCGCCACGAAGGACAAGTCGCCCGTGGCGATGGCGAGGCGGCGGTAGGGCAGCCCCAGCCGCTCGCACAAATTTTCCGCGTTGAGCGTCAGCGACTCCAGCTCGTCCCGCCCCGTGCCCGGCTCGACAAACTTCACCATCTCGACCTTCTGAAACTGGTGCACGCGCTTGATACCGCGCACGTCCTTGCCCGCCGAGACCTTCTCGCGCCGGAAGCAGGGCGTGGAGGCCACGTGATAAATCGGCAGCGAATCCGGCGGCAGAATCTCCTCGCGGTACATATTGGTAACGGGCACTTCCGCCGTGGGAATCAGCCAGTAGTCCTCTTCGGCGTCGCGGTAGAGCACGTCGCCAAACTTGGGCAGGTTGCCCGTGCCCGTCATCGCATCGGTGCGCACCAGGAAGGGCGGGTAGATTTCGGTGTAGCCGTGCTCGTTGATGTGCACGTCCAAGAACCAGTTGATCAGCGCCCGCTGCAGGCGCGCCCCCGCGCCCTTGAGCAGGTAGAAGCGCGTCCCCGAAATTTTAACGCCGCGCTCAAAGTCGATCACGTCCAAAGCCTCGGCCAAATCCCAATGGGGCTTGGGTTCGAACTCAAAGCTCGGCTTCTCGCCCCGCTCGTAGACGACCTCGTTGCCCGCCTCATCTTCGGCCACGGGCACGTCCGGCTCCGGCAGGTTGGGGATGCGCAGCATGGCATCCTCGAACGCCGCTTCAAGCTCGCGCAGTTGCGCGTCCATCCCCTCCAGCTCGTCGCCGATTTCGCCCATGCGTTGCTTCATCGCGTTGGCTTCATCGGCCTTTTTCTCGCGGAACAACAGCCCGATCTGCTTCGATCCCGCATTGCGCTCCGCCCGCAGCGCCTCGACACGCGTCAGCAGTTCGCGCCGCTGCTCGTCGAAATCGAGCGCTTGTGCCCACGGCGCATCCGTTGCGTGCAGCCGCGCCATCGCGTCGGCCAGGGCATCACGGTGTTCGCGCATCCATCGAATGTCTAGCATGAGAATTCTCCTCCGAATCTTGTTGCTTTTACTGCTTACTACTTATTAGACATTATATCGATTAAATGGACAAGAAATAGAAGGGCGGGTAAACTGAAGGCATTCCAGAAAAAAGAGGAGATGCCCAATGAGCCACTACCAAAAGTATGCTGAAAAGCCAATTGACTTTCTGGCCTTGACCGGCTACACACGCGAAGAGTTCGACGCCTTGCTTCCCCACTTTGCGGACTGTTTTTATGAGCGGATGCGCACCCATCAGCTGGACGGCAAGCCTAGGGGGAAGCGGCGCTATGTTGACTATAAGAATAGTCCGTTAGCCACGGTAGAAGAGAAACTGTTCTTCATTTTGAACTACTTGAAGAGCAACAATCTGCAAACGGTGCAGGGGTCACTCTTCAACCTTAGCCAACCCAAAGCCAACCAGTGGATTCACACCTTGCACCCCGTCCTGAATCAGGCGCTTGCCCAAGCGGAGGCGTTGCCTGCCCGCGAGATGGACGCGGTCTCCTTTGCCGAAGAGGAGACGCTGTACTTCCATGACGGAACGGAGCGCCCGATTCCCCGCCCCAGCGACCCGGACAAGCAGCGCTTTTTCTACAGCGGCAAAAAAAACGGCACGCCGTAAAGAACAATGTCGTCATCGACTCGCAAGGGCAAGTGCTGTTTGTCTCCGACACGGTCGAGGGCAAGCGGCACGACAAACGGCTGGCGGAGGAAATAGACTACACGCTGCCACAGGGGAGTCGACTGGCTCAGGATACCGGCTTTCAGGGCTTCAGCTTGGAGCAGGTGACGATTTTGCAGCCCAAAAAGAAGCCGCGCAACCAAGAGCTGTCTGAGTTTGACAAGCACAAGAACAGCTGGCTTTCCTCGTTGCGCACCCGGATTGAACATGCCATTGGCGGTGTCAAACGCTATCGGATTGTGAAAGACAAAATTCGCAACTGGAAGCCGGGCTTTCGCGACGCGGTCTTTGAAACCTGTTGTGGCCTGCATAATTTTCGACTCAATTTCCGCCCTTGGTCCTATGGCCCCCTTCAGCTTCATCTCTTTATCGAATTCTAATCGATATAATGTCTATTACTTACTGCTTCGTTGATCACCCGACTGGTCATCTATCGACCAACCAGCAATACGCACTAAGCAATAAGCAGCACAAAAAAATCCCCCCACCCAATTCAGGGCGAGGGGACTCGCGGTGCCACCTGAGTTTACGGGATGTTCATCCCGCCTCATTCTGCGATAACGGCGCAACCGTGCGGCCATTGCCTGCCGCAAGCTAAAAGAGGCTGGCGACGTCGCCCTGCCGTTGCCTCGCAGCGACCGGCAACTCTCTGTGCGCAAAAGGCGACGCGTCGTGTTCTTTGTCTACGCTGGTAATGTGATTGTGGAAGTAAGCTAACACAGAGGGCAGTAGCTGTCAAGGAATCAGCGTGGTGAACGGACGGAGCTGTCCAAGAAACGGCCTCGTCGTCAATCACTTTTGAACTCGGTTGATGTGGCGTACGCCAACGCCAACGCCTTTTCGCTCACCTGGCGGTAGACCTGTGCAAGCTGATCGTAGACCTGCAGCGAATGGTCGGACAGGGGCGGGCCGAGCCGGCGCAGCAGGGCCAATTCCACCGCGGGCGGGGCGACGGGATGCTGCAGGCCGTCGAGCGCTTTGGGGTTGCCCCAATAGTCATCCAGCTGCGCCGCCAGCGCAGAATCCGCCGCGTCTCCAGCAGCGAGCGCCGAATCGCGACCGACCCGATCCCCGCCCGGTCCGTCAGCCTCGTCCTCCTTTGCGTCATTCGGCAGGCCGACCCAGCCGTAGCGCGCGCCGTGGCCGCTGCCGTCTGCGGCGTCGCCCGGCGTGCCGAGCGGGCTGCTCCCGTTGCCGTTGGTTGGCGGGGTGGCGGCGTGGCGACGCTGGCGCAGGGCCTGCAAAATTTGGGGCTGCGTGCGCCCGCGCAGCCGAAAGAGCAGCCACGGGTCATCGGCAATCATCTCGGCCAGCGCGGCATAGAGCGCGGCCACGGGGCGATTGCCGCTGACCTGGCCGCGCGGCGCATCGAGCGCACAGGTGCAGTCGTTGGCAGTTTCGCCCAGGCTCGTCGGCACGAGGTGGACGCCGACCTCGGCGAAAATCTGCTCAATTTCGGGCGGCAGCTCGCCCGCCAGCAGCTGGGCGACAAAAAAGGTGCGCTCGCCCAGCGCATCGAGCAGCTGCGCCCACTGCTCATCGCGAAAGGGCGTAACTCGCACGACAACGCGACAGGAGCCGCGGTCGCGATCCTGCACCTGCGCCGAAATCTGCCCCACGCCAATGTCGATTGCCTCTACGCGGCAGCCCGCAACGTTCAGCTGCCCCCGCCAGCGGCGCACGTCGACGTTAAATTCGTCGAGCAGAAGCTGCCAGCGCTCGCTCCAAAGGGTGTTGGTTGGGTTGATTGTGTCGCTCATGGAATCTATGGCTTCCGCCGTCTAGTCCGAATCTAGTCAAGCCTCTAAAATAACAAAGGTCGCCGAAAGGGTCAAACTATTTGCGCCACCTGTCGCCGCTAACTCACGCCCAGCGTCTCGTGCACCTCGGCCAGCGCGAGATCAAGCAGCTCCAGCGCCAAATCGACATCATCTTTCTGCGCCGTCAGCGGCGGCGAAATCCGGACGACGTTGCCGTACAGCCCGCCCTTGCCGATCAGCAGACCACGGCTGCGCGTCTCCTCGAAAAGCTGGGCGACGGCCTGGGGCGCTGGCTCCTTCGTCTGCCGATCTGCGACCATCTCGATGCCCTGCATCAGCCCCTTGCCGCGCACTTCGCCGATCAGCGGATAGCGTTCCCCCAGCTTGTCCAGCCCCGCGCGCAGGTAGTCGCCCACCGCCTGCGAGTGGGCCGGGTTGGCCTCCTCCTCCATCACCGCAATGGTCGCCAGCGAAGCGGCCGTCGAGACGGGGTTGCCGCCAAAGGTGCTGATCGTGAGGCCCGCGTTGGCGGTCGATTCAGCAATCTCGCGGGTGGTGATGGTGTTGGAAAGGGGAAAGCCGTTGGCGATGCCCTTGGCCATCGTCATAATATCCGGCTCGACGCCCCAGTGCGAGATGCCAAACCAGTGCGTCCCCGTGCGGCCAAAGCCCGTCTGCACCTCGTCGCTGATAAACAAGCCTTCGTAGTGCTCGACAATCTGCTTGACAATGCCAAAATACTCCGGCGGCGGCGTAATAAAGCCGCCCACGCCCTGGATCGGCTCGGCGAGGAAGGCCGCGATCTTGCCAGTCGTCTGCGTCTGAATCACCTGCTCGACATCTTCGGCACAGGCGACGCCGCACGATGGGTACTCCAGATGCAGCGGGCAGCGGTAGCAGTAGGCGTTGACGGCGTGCTTCACGTCCGGGCTAAAGGTGGGGCCAACGCGCCACGCGGCCTGCGCGGTGAGGCTCATGGCAAGCTGCGTCTTGCCGCTGTAGCCGTGGCGCAGCGCGATGATCTCGCGGTGGCCGGTGTAGATTTGCGCCAGCAGCACCGCTGCCTCGTCCGCCTCGCTGCCCGAATTGTTAAAATATGAAGTCTGTAAATCACCCGGCGCGATCTCGGCAATTTTCTCCGCCAGGTCGACGTGATTCTGGTTGGGGTAGAGCGTGGAGGAGTGAATCAGCTTGGCCGTTTGCGCTTGCGCCGCTTGGGTGACCTTGGGGTGGTTGTGGCCGACGCTGGTCGTGAGGATGCCCGCGAAAAAGTCGAGGTAGCGCGTGCCCTCGACGTCCCAGACATACAACCCGTCGCCGTGGTCGAGCGGCATCGGATCGGTGTAGTAGAGGAGGTGGTTGGGCCAGAGGTAGTCGCGCTGTTTGTCGAGGATTTGTTGTTTGTTCATAGTAGTCTCTGCTGAATACGAGATGCGAGATTGTGAGGGTAGCGAGATGACAGAAATCTATGGAGGCGTCAGAATTTGTCATGTTCGCGAAGGCGGGCATCCATGAAATAGGTGCATAAGCTGTTGGGGGTTCACCCGCGACTGTTGGTACTTCGAGCATGGATTCCTGCCTTCGCAGGAATGACAGATTCACCACTATCAAACTTGCCAAGAAGTTAGTTTTTCAATAGCGAAAGCACGTCAAGCGGCTCCTGCAGCCGGGGAAAGCGCGCCGCGCGCGCTCTGGCCTCGTCGCTGCGCTTCCACGAAGGCCACTGATCGAGAAACCACGTGGCCCAGTAGGGCGTCAAGCCAGCGTTGGCCGCCCCCGTTAACTCATCAAATCTACCATCGCCGACAAAGATTGTTTCGCGGGCGGCCGCGTTTAATCGTCTACACATCACGTGGTAAATCTCCACATCCGGCTTGACCAGCCCCACATCACAGGAAAAGACAGCTTCATCCACCAGCGTTGCAAGCATCGACCCTGACCAAGCGGCCATTTCTTCTGGCGCGGCATTGCTCAAGAGACCAATTTTCACGTCAAGTTGCGATAGCCTGTGTAGCATCTCGACGATTCGCTGATCCAACTGCAAAAGCGGCTGTCGCTTTGCCTCCAGCCGCTCCTCCAGAAGCTGGTTGAGCGTTTTATCGTCAGGTAAGGATTCCAGGTTTTGACAGCATTGGCGCAAAGCCGTGGGAAAATCCGCAATCTGGCCTGAAAGCCGCTTGCTCTGTATCTTGCGCCATTCACCGCTGAACTCGCGCTCGTCCACGCCGAGCCGCTGAGCCGTCGACGGGGTGAGTTCCCAATTGGGATCGTACTCAGTGATGAGCGTCTCATACAGGTCGAAGATGATGGCTTGGCTAGAATGTGTTGTTTGACGTTGGTCGCTCATTCGGTAGGTTATGGAACGGCGGCGCGGGGCGAAGCAGCGCTTCGCCTTACAGTGTACTCCACTCCGGCTCGACATACTCCTCCCGCCGCCAGCGATAGCCCGGCTCGACAATGCGACCCGGCTCCTCAGCCTCGACGAGCAGCTTCAGTGCATCAAAAATCAGCGTGCGCTGCTGAAGCGGATTGTCCGCCTCGCCCAGCGGATGGCCCAGCGGCCACTTGACAAAGACGGCCCTCGGCACGCCAACCTGCTCGGTCAAATCTTTGGTGATGGAAATCGCCGTTGTCGGAATTCCCGTGCGCTCGATGGCGCGTGCGATCAGCCCCACGGACCGATTGCAGAGTCCTCAGGCAGGCGTGAGGAAGGCGAAGTCGATGCCGTCCTCGCGCAGCTTGGCGGCGACTTCCGGTGCGGTCTGCTCGTTGAGGATGGGGACTTGCTCGGCGTCGATGTGGCCCATAAAGCCAAAGTGGCGCGGGGCCACGTCGCCGACGATGCCTTTGTCCACCAGATCGCGGAAATGCTGGAGCGGGAAGATGACGTTGAGGTCTTTGTCGGCGTCGCTGTGGTCGTAATACTTATGCGTGATGGTGATGCGTGACAGGTCAACATCGCCGGAAATTTCACGGTAGGTAGCGTCGCCGTCGGGGTTGTCCATGTCAAAGGGCGCTTGGTCGGGCAGGTGGATGCCGCCGGTGGTGATCAGGGCGACGCGGCACTCGCTGAGCGGCTTGCCCAGCTTCTCGAACGCCACGAAGGGAATGTCACCGGAGAGATCGACCAAATCACCCGCGCGCGAGGCCGTGAGCCGCGCCCACAGCTGCGCCACGGCAGGGATGGCGAAGAGGCGGTTGGAGAGGCGTTCGCGCAGGGAGAGGTCTTTGTTGGATTGGGCCATAGGTATCTATTTCAGCGAAATGAAAATTGTGGACACGGATGACACGGATAAACACGGATTGCAGAATTTAAATCAACTAAGCTCCGTGTGCGCAGCCTGTGTTTATCCGTGTCCTGTTTCTTCCGGCAACATGAATAGCGCTTTACCGACATTGCATTTATGATAGCACCAACTCAGCAGTGAAGAAAACGGGGCGCAGCGCTCCACGGTTCGATTTCCATGCAAAGCACGCCCCTCGGCCAAAAAATCAATATCGGCGACAATCTCGCCCTCCACGCGCGCGACCTCGGCGCGGGCGCGCCGACCGTCGTCTTCGAGCCGGCGCTGGGTGGCTTTGCCCTGCAGTGGGCGGCGGTGCAGGAGCAGGTCGCCGACTTGACGCGCACGATTATCTACGACCGCGCGGGCCAAGGCTGGAGCGACCCCAGCCCCCAGCCGCGCACGCCGACGCAGCTGACGGACGAACTGCGCGCCCTGTTGCACAAGCTGGACGCGCCGCCGCCCTACGTGCTCGTGGCCCATTCGTTTGGCGGGCTGCTGGCGCGCGTCTTCGCCGAGCGCTTTGCCGGTGAAGTTGCGGGCGTGGTGCTGGTGGATGCTTCGCACGAGCGGCAGTACGAGCCGATTGCTCATTTTGATCGGCTGCGCAAAGTTATGGGCGTAGCGGTGCGCGGGTTGAGTCTGCTGTCGCACGTTGGGCTGGGGCAGACGGTAGCGCGCCGGAGCCTCAAATCCCTGCGTGGCGATATAGACGCTGCGCGCTGGGCAGAGATGGTTGAATTGGCCGGTGGGGCAAATCACCACGAGACGTTGCGCCGCGAATTTGCCGAGTACCCGCGCTACTTCGGCCCCGCCAGCGAAGTCCCGCCCTCGCTGGGGAACACGCCGCTCGTCGTCGTCACCGCGGGGGACAGCCTGCGCGACCAGCGGCCCATCGGCGGCTACACGGCGGCGCAGCTCAACGCCATGCACCAGGAATTGCAGCGCGAGTTGACCGCGCTCTCCACGGACAGCCGCCACATGGTGGTCGAGGGGGCAACGCATCTGGATATTTTGGCGAAGCCCCTGCATGTTGAGCAGGTGTCGGGGGCGGTAGGTGAGATGATAGAGCGTGTGAGAACGGACAAACGCGGGTAGTTGGTGGGCGCGCCCACCAACTACCCGCCCCAAAGGAACTTCCATGAACCCACAAGAAATTCAGCAGATGATCGACGCCTTTGTCGCCAAAGCCGATCCCATCTGGACGGCGCAGTCGCTGGCGAACTGGCACTACGCGACGACGGGCGAGGAGCAGTACAAGGCGGAGCAGGTGAAGCTGAGCGTGGAGGCGCACCGGCTCTATGAAGGCGTCCACGACGACTTGCCGACTTGGGACGTGGTGCAGCAGATCTACGCCGCCCGCCAGCACCTCAGTCCCGACCTGCAGCGGCAGGTCGAGATTTTGTATCGCATGTTCCTCGTCAACCAGAGCACGCCGGAGGAGAATGAGGCGCTGACCGAGCTGAGCGTGGAGGTGCAGTCGGTTTACACCAACCACCGCGCCGAGGTCAACGGCGAGAAGGTGAGCGACAACGAAATCGCCGACATTCTGCGCACGTCCACGGACGAAGCGGAGCGCGAGGCGGCGTGGCTGGGCAGCAAGTCGATTGGGCCGCAGGTCGCGGAGATGGTGCGCGAGCTCGGTCGGCAGCGCAACGCGATTGCGCGGCGGCTCGGCTTCCGCGACCACTACGCCTTTTCGCTGCAGAGCCAGGAGATCGACGAAGCGCAGCTTTTCGACCTTTTTGATCGGCTAGACGAGCAGACGCGCGAACCCTTCCGCTCCATCAAGGATGAAATCGACAGCCGCGTCCGCGAGCGCTTGGGTCTCGACGCCGACGCGTCACCAAAGCCCTGGTGGTACGCCGACCCCTACTTCCAGAGCGCACCCTCCGTCTTCGACGTCGATCCCAACACGCTCTTTGCGGAGGTCGACATCGCCGAGACCAGCGTGCAAGCCTACGACGCGCTGGGCATGGAGGTGCGCGACGTGATCGAGCGCTCCGATCTTTACGAGCGCGAGGGCAAAAATCAGCACGCCTTCTGCACGCGCATCGGTCGCGGCCAGGACACGCGCATCCTCTGCAATTTGCGCCCCAACGCCCGCTGGATGACGACGCAGATGCACGAGCTGGGCCACGCCGTCTACAACAAGTACATTCCGATGGAGCTGCCCTACCTGCTGCGCAACTATGCCCACATTGCATCGACGGAGGCCAGCGCCATTTTCATGGGGGATCTCGTCTCCGACCCGGAATGGCTAAATGCGACGCTGGAAATTGACGACGCGACGCTTGCCGGTCTGCGCGGCGAGCTGGGCCGCCAGCGCGCCGCCGAGGCGATGATCTTTGTGCGCTGGGTGCTGGTGATGCTGCACTTTGAACGCGCTTTCTACGCCGACCCGGATCGCGGCGATCTGGACGCGCTGTGGTGGGAGCTGGTCGAGCGCTACCAGCTGGTGGCAAAGCCCGCAGGCCGAAATGAGCCTGACTGGGCCACGAAGTACCACGTCGCCATGGCGCCGGTTTATTACCACAACTACATTCTTGGCGGGCTGATGGCGAGCCAGCTTGCGCACTGGACCGAGACGCAGAGCGGCCCGCTCGTGGGCAACCCGGAGGCGGGTCGTCTGCTGATCGACCAATTTTATGCACATGGCGCACGTTATCCTTGGGACAAATTGATCGAGGTGACGACGGGCGAACCGCTCCAGCCCGACTATTTTGTCCAGCAGCACGCGGCGGCGATTTAGGGTGGGGGAGCAGGGGAGCAGGGGAGCTTTCACCCCTGCTCCCCTGCTCCGTTTGATTGCCACCGGGCGCTGTGCTAGAATTTCGCGCAATGAACGTTCTCTCTGTTTTCTTTAATCTGTTCAGCTCGCCGCTCGGCCCGCCCCTGCTCCTCACGCTGGGCGCGGGCACGATGCTGGTGCTCAATCGACCGCTGCGCCGGTCGTCGCAGCAGTCCGCGCTGTTGACGGCGGTGGCGCTGGCCTTTGTCGGCGTGGCGCTGCTGCTGACGCTGCGGCTGCGCGCGGACGAATTTGTGCCCATTTTCAGCCGCCCCTGGCAGCCGCTGCTGCAGGAGCGCAGCAGCCTCTTTTGGGTGGGCGACGGCTGGAACTGGTATATTTCGCTGCTGATTTTGCTGCTCGGCGGCGTGGGCATCCTGCTGGACTGGGGCGGCACGCCGCTGCGCGGAATCGTGATCGCCAGCGGCGTGGAGGAGCGTCGCCGCAGCACCACGCTGGCCGTCAACCTGGCCTTTTTGGCAACGGCGCTGCTCTTTGTCGGCAGCGGCAATCTGCTCACCGTGATCATCACCTGGGTGGTGATGGATTTGGTGATGCTGGTACGCCGCGCCGTGCGCCCCGAGCCGCCGCCCCTCGCCGCCGACGCCACCCCGCGCGAGGCCTTTATCACCGCTACGCTAATGGCGATTCGGCCCGTGGTGCAGGTCAGCGAATACCGCGTGCGCGGCCTGAGCCTGATCGGCGCGCTGCTGCTGCTGATCGCGCTGCTGCCCGCGGGCGCGGCGGGGCCCGGCCAGCCGCTGCAGGACGGCGCGCTGCCCTACGAAACGGTCTATCTCATGCTCGTCGCCTCGGTGATTCGCGCCGGGGCTTACCCCTTTCACCTGTGGCTGCTGCCGGACGAGGGCGAGCGCATCTCGCTGGCCGAGCGTCTGCTCGACCACATCGTGCCCGTGCTCTGCGGCCTGTGGCTGCTGGGCTGGACGGTCGATCTGGGGAGCGCTTACCTGCTGCTGCGCCCGGAGCTCATCATCATCGCCGTGCTCATGCTGCTGGCGAGCGCCGTGGCCGCGTGGACGGCCACCGACCAGACCAATCACACCACCTTTGTGCTGGTGACTTCCGCCGGGCTGGCGCTGCTTTCCGGCCTGCTCGGCTTCACCCAGGGGCCAAGCGCGCTCATCTGGCCGACGACGGCCTTTGCGCTGGGCGGCAGCCTGTGGGTGATCGGCGAGCGGGTGTGGCGCGAGTGGGGCTGGCAGCTGCCGGTGAGCACGGGCGCGCTGGCGCTGGCGGGCGTCCCCTTTACGCCGGGGTTCCTCACGCAGCCCGCGCTGTCGCGCTTGCTGACCGGCGGTTCGGCGGTTTACACGCTACTCTTCGTCGCGCTGGTGGTGGCGCAGGCGCTGCAGATTGCCGCGCTGCTGCGCAGCTGGGGCTCGCCCCGGCGCGAGCCCCAACATTTGCACCCCGCCACCGTGGTGCGCCTGCTGCTGGCTTCGGTGGTGGTGGCGCTGCCGCTGGTGATCACCGGCTTCTTGCCGGAGCAGGTGGCCCTGATCGCCAGCCTGCCGGACGCCATCCCGCCGCTGCTCGGCAGCCCGCCCATCGTCGTCGCCGAGCGGCCCGTGTGGATTACGCTGATCGTGCCGCTGCTGCTGGGGGTGCCGCTGGCCATCTGGCGGCGGCCGGTGTGGCGCGGCCTCGGTTTGTGGCCAGAGCGCATCAGCCGCGTCAGCCGGCTGGATTGGCTGATGCGCGGGGCGTGGTGGAGCGCCAGCCAGGGCAGCGCCGCCTGGGGCAACGCCGTCGTCGTGCTCGAAGGCGCGGGCTACCTGGGCTGGATCGCCGTTTTTGCCCTGCTGGGCTACCTGCTGCTGAGCTAACGCCATGGATATTATTTTTGCACAGCTGGGCTGGTTGACAACCAACAGCGCTCTATTGGCCACGGCGAGCCTGGTCGCGCTCGCCATTATTTTGTGGGAGTGGCGGCTGGCGCTGGTGTCGCTGCTGGCTGCGCAAATCAGCGTGGTCACGCTGGCCGTGCGCGAATTTGGGGTAGCAAGCGAGTGGGGCATGGTGCAGGTGGTGGTCATGGCCCTCTGCTGCATGATTTTGGCGATCTCGGCGGGCCAGCGACCAGGCGGCCACCGCATGTATCTGGCGGGCAGCACCTTTCTGCGGGCGACGGCGCTGGCGCTGATTCTGCTGACGGGCTACCTCTTTCAGTTTGACGCCACCCTGCCCCTGCTCGACGGGCGCACCACCCAGCTCTTTGCGTGGCTGGCCGTCAGCGCGCTGCTGATGCTGGGCCTGGGGGACAGCGCGCTCTTTAGCGCCGTGGGGCTGCTTCAGTGGTCGATTGTGGCGCAGGCCGTTGTCGAGGTGCTGCTGCGGCTGCCGGGGCTCGTCTCCGTCATCGGCGTGCTGGAGCTGATGATTGCGCTGGCCTGCAGCTACCTGATCCTCACCGAATCGATCAGCTTGGCGCGCCCCACCGTCGTGGCGACGGATGTCGATCCGCGCAGCCGCATTCAGCTGGCAGGCCAGGTGCAGCGCGCCGAAGCGGCCCGCCGCACCGGCGAATTTGCCGCGCTGCCGATTACCGAGCCCTTCACCGGTCGCCCCGCTTCCGATCGCCCCACCTCCAATCGAATCCCCCTTCCCAGCCCAGCGTCCAACGGCGGGGTTGGCACGCCAAACCCACTCCATAGCGAAGCCCGCGGCGGTCAGCGGGCTGGCGAATCAACCGGCGAGCGAGTCGTGAACGCGCGCCCGGCGCAGCCCCAATAACTTTATGGATGCTCAACCGCTCGTAATCAATTTGACCGTGCTGCTGGTAGGTGGGCTGCTGCTAGCCGCCGCCGCAACCTACATCTTGCGCACCTGGGAGCGCGCCGTCGCGCTCTTTGCCGTCGCGTACCTTTCGCTGTGGGCCACCTGGCTGTGGGGGCTCAACCTCGGCGGTCGCGGCGGCGGCCTGATCGCGCTGCCCCTGCTGCCCGTGCAGATCGATGTGGCGGGCCCCGTTTCGCGGGCCGGCTTTGTCTTCCGGCTTCAGCCGGATGCCGTCCCCATTATTGTGGTCAGCATGTTGCTGGCCGCCTTTGCCTTTTTGCTCACGGCGCGCATCAGCCAGGGGCGCAGCTTTGTGCCCTTTACGCTGATCTTGCTCTGCGGCTACGTCGTGCTGGCGCTCTTTAGCAGCGGGCCGATCTCGCCGCTGCTGCTGACGCCGCTCTTTCTGGTGGCGCTGAGCTGCATCAGCGCCTTTATCCTCCAGGCCGGTCGCCTGGGCCGAGCGACGGGGCCGCTGCGCATTCTGGTGCCGCCGGTGCTGGCCTTTCCCCTCTTTTTGGTCGCCGCCTGGTACATCGATCAAATCCCGCTGAATCCGCAGGACGCCACGGCGGCGCGCACCGCGGCGCAGCTGATTTCGCTGGGGATTTTGCTGCTGCTGGCTCCCGTGCCGCTGCACAGCGCCCAGCCCGCCATGTCCCAATCGGCGCCGCCCGCCGTTACGGCGCTGCTGACGCTGCTCTATCAGCTGGCGCTGCTGCACCTGCTCTATCTGCTCGTCAACGAGTTTAATTTTATTACGCGCGAGCTGCCGCTGGGCACCTGGCTGCTGTGGGCGGGCATTATCACGGCGGTGTGGGGCGGGCTGGCGGCGGCGGGCGCGGACAGTCCCGGTCGGCTGTGGGGCTATGCGGCGCTGCACGATTGGGGGCTGATCCTGCTCGTGCTGGCGATCCCCGGCGAGCTGAGCTGGCCGCTGGTGATCTTTCTGTTTGGCCTGCGCGTCGTCAGCATGATGACGGCGGCAGCGGGGATGACGGTGATGAAGCAGCACGCGGGCAGCCTGGAGCCCAACCGCATCGTGGGGATTGGCAGTCGGCTGCCGTGGAACTGCGCGGCCTTTTTGCTGGGCGGGCTGGGGCTGGCGGGCTTCCCGCTCAGCGCGGGCTTTACGGGCCACTGGGCCGCGCTCCAGCTCGTGGCCGAGAGCGACTGGCGACTGGCGGCGGTGGTGCTCGTCGCCTCCGGCGGGGCCATCTTTGGCTTTATCCAAATGGCCCGCACGCTCTACGGCGATCTGCAAAACCGCGCCCTCCTGCGCGAGCAGCCCCTGAGCACCGTGCTCGCAATGATCGTGCTGCTGCTCTCCGCCAGCCTCGCCGTCGCCCCACAGCTGCTCAACGGCCCCGTCAGCCGCACGCTGGTGGCGTTTAGCGGGTGATAATTGCTTATTGCTTATTGCTTATTGCTTGGCTTGTTGAGCTTCCAGAATCGTTGTGACCAACAGGTCAGCAATAAGCAGTAAGCAATACGCACTATCTTCCCACCATCCGCTCCAGCAAATCCTCCAGCGCCCGCGCCGGCTCCACGCACAGTCCACAGTGTACCGGCGACATCTGCACCACGGTGCTGTGCGGCGCGACGAGCCAGTGGAAACGTTCGGCCTGAGCCAGTGCGCCAATCGGCCCCTCACCCGCACAAATCCGCGGAATAAAGTCGACGTGCCGCTGAATGCGCTCAACTTTGTCCGCGCTCAGGTGTGGGGCCAGCGCGCGCAGCCGGTCGCCATCGAAATGGACGCGGGCGTCCAGGAAGCGCTGGGTGCGGCAGAATAGGATCACGCCGACGTTGAGAAATTCGCCGCGCTCGACAAACGGAACCACGCGCACGACGGCGTAGTCGTACGAGTGGCGCTTCGCTTCTTTGTGATTAAGCGAATCGTGGTTCGTCAGGTTGTGGTTAGCCGAGTTGGGCGCGGGCATGGACCGCCTCCTCTACAAAGCCCGCGGACGCATCCAGCCGCTTGCTCAAGTAGGCCACGTAGCCCGCGCGGTGCGCCTCGATGCTCTCGAACTCGGCTTCATCCCCCAGCCAAATGTCGGGGACGAGCGCCACGATCTCGCGCAAAGCGTCCGGCGTGAGGCGCTGGCGAAAGTCGGCGTCCACGGCGGCGAGCTCGCTGGCGAGGGGCAGCAGCACGTGGTCGCGAATCATGGGGAAGCGCGAGTCGGCCCGCGCCAGGTAGCCCGGCCACGAATGGTGGAAGTAGAGCGACGCGCCGTGGTCAATCAGCCACAGCTCATCGTGCCAGAGCAGCATGTTGACGTTGCGGGCGGTGCGGTCGACGTTGGTGATGTAGGCGTCCAGCCAAACGATTTGCGAGGCGAGGTGGGCATCCGGCGCCGGCTCGGCGAGGCGGCTGTAGGCCAGCGCGCCGGCAAGATAGCAGAGCCCCAAGTTGAGCCCAACGCTGGCGTTGAGCAGATCGCGAATCTCCTCGTGTGGCTCGGAGCGCGCGATGGCCGCGTCCATCTCGACAAAGGCCAGCTTGGGCACGTGCAGCCCCAGCGCGCGCGCAATCTCGCCGCCGAGCAGCTCGGCCACCAGCGCCTTGGCCCCCTGCCCCGCCCCCACAAATTTGGTCACGTACTGCTCGGTTTGACCCGCTGCATCCTCGGTGTCGAGAATCGCGGGCAGCGAGCCGCCCTCACGCAGCGGCGTCACGTAGCGCGTGGCGGTAACGGTCTTTAGTGCATTCACCATGGAGATTTACGATTTTGAATTGACGATTTACGAAGAGTCATCGTATATCATTTCGAGCCCGGCGAGAAATTCGCAGGGTATACTTGAAATGGGCTGAAGCGAATGGGTGTAGCTTGCCGATGAGAAGTGGACAGCGGCCTGCTCCTTAGACTCCTTTTTTCAATGCGGAGACGCGGAGATTGCGCGGAGGGCTGCGGAGAAGAAGAGCGGAGTAAACCAGCAGGCTGGCGCAGGCGCAGCACGCTCGTCTGCCCAACCATCTCCTGGCTGGTAGGTGACATAGCCATGAATTCTCCGCGACGCTCGTTTTTTCTCCGCGGCCCTCCGCGTCTACTCTGCGCCCTCCGCGTTAAATTCTGGTGGCTATTTTAGACAGGGGCTGGAGATTTACGATTTTAGATTTACGAGAAGTCGCGGGAACGCCCAACCTCCGATCGCAAATCTAAAGTAACGATTCAGCCTCACCCCCAGCCCCTCTCCATGAATGGAGAGGGGAGCCTGATTCTTCGTCGACGCAGCGGTTTCGCCAAAGCGAAACCGCTGCGTCGACCAGGAGAGTGAAGTCCTCCCTCCACGCGTGGAGGGAGGATTTAGGAGGGAGGCGAACGCTTGTCTACCCTGAATCGTTACAATTTAAAATCGCAAGTCCAAAATCAAACTTGCGACGTCATCCAGTCCACCGTCTCCCGCAGCCCATCCTCCAGCCCAACTTCGGCCTGCCAGCCCAGCTGCTGTTTGGCCTTGCTGCTGTCCAGGTACGTCGCCAGCACTTCGCCCGCCGGGCGCGGGATGTAGCTGACTTCCTGCTGGTACTCCGTCAGCTTCGCCAGCGTACCGTGGATTTCGTTGATGTCCGTCGGGCGACCCGTGCCGACGTTGAAGATGCCGGTGGCGTCGCTCTCCAGCGCGAGCACGTTGGCGCGCGCAATGTCCCCCACGTAGCAGAAATCGCGCTGCTGCTTGCCGTCGCCGGTGATTTTAGTCGGCTCGTCAGCCAGCATCGCGCCGGCAAAAATCGCGATCACGCCTGCCTCGCCCTTGCTGTCCTGCCGCGGGCCGTAGACGTTGGGGTAGCGCAGCGCCACGTACTCCAAGTCATAGTTGGCCTGATACAGATCGAGGTGGTACTCCATGCTCAGCTTATTCGCGCCGTAGTTGTCCTTGGGCTGGGGCCACGATTTTTCGGTAAAGGGCAATTTGCCGCCGTCCTCGCTGTAGCCCTCGCCGTAGACTGCGCCGCCCGTGCTGGCAAAGACGATCTTCTGCACGCCGTGCTTGCGCGCGACTTCCAGCAGATTGAGGCTGCCCAAGATGTTGGTGCGGGCGTACTGAATCGGGTCGCTCATGCTCTCGCGCACGTTGGCCTGTGCCGCCTGGTGCGCGATGGCCTCAATCTGCTCATCCGCAAAAATTCTATTGAGGGCCGCCGTGTCGTTGATGTCAACTTCGTAAAAGGTCGCGCCAGCCGGCACGTTCTCGCGGTGGCCCGTGTGCAAATTATCGACAATCACGACTTTATGCCCCGCCTTCAGCAGCGCATCGGCAACGTGGCTGCCAATAAAGCCCGCCCCGCCCGTGACTAATACGTTCATTTGTAACTCCCTGCGTTGGTTTTTATTCAAGGCTTTTAGGCTAATCCAAGATTATAAATATACCACGGCTGATTGTGATGGAGGTGCGTCGCACATCCAACATGGCTTATCCCGGTATAGTCAATTTCCTGGAATTGCCTTAGTTCAAGCCGCTTGCAAAGCCTCGAAATTTTTCTCATTATCCGCCCGACGCGCACCAGGGGCAAGTTGTCGCGCGCGCCAGTTTCTCCTACAATGCACCATCATACAGCAATTTGCGCACCCTGCGCTTACAAACGGATGACAACCATGTCGCACGCTTTCGCCCATCTCCACCCCGCCACGCTCGCCATCCACGCCGGCCAAGCGCCAGACCCAGCCGCGGGGGCGGTCGTGCCGCCGCTTCACCTTTCCACCACCTTTGTGCGCGAGCCGGACGGCTCCTACCGCGACGGCTTTGTCTACACCCGCACGGACAACCCCAACCGCCGCGCGCTCGAAACGGCGCTCGCTGCGCTCGACGGCGCGAATCACCCCGACGCCGTCGCGCTGGCCTTTGGCTCCGGCCTCGCGGCGACCACCGCCCTCCTGCAGACGCTGCGACCGGGCGACCACCTGCTGCTGCCGGATGACGTCTACTTTGGAACGGCCAAAGTTGCGCGGGAAATTTTTGCGCCGTGGGGCTTGCAGGTGAGTGAAGTCGACATGACGAATTTGGACGCGGTGCGCGGAGCCGTGCGCGACAGCACGGAGCTTGTGTGGATGGAGACGCCCTCCAACCCGCTGCTCAAAATCACGGATGTGGCCGCCGTGGCCGAGATTGCGCGCGAGGCGGGTGCACGCTCCGTCTGCGATGCCACGTGGCCCTCGCCCGCCCTGCTGCGCCCGCTCGATCACGGCGTCGATTTCGCGCTGCATTCGACGACCAAATACCTCGGCGGCCACAGCGATTTGCTCGGCGGGGCCATCATCGCCCGCGAGCAGAGCGAAGTCAGCGAGCGGCTGCGCACCATTCAAGGCACGGGCGGGGCCGTTCCCTCGCCGTTTGACTGCTGGCTGCTGCTGCGCGGCGTGCGTACGCTGGCGGTGCGCATGGCGGCACACTGCCAGAACGCTGTCCAAATTGCCGAATTTCTACACGAACATACAGCCGTTGAAACCGTCCACTACCCCGGCCTGCCCTCGCACCCCGGCCACGAGACTGCGGCACGGCAGATGAGCGGCTTTGGCGGCATGTTGTCCGTGCAGATCAAGGGCGGGGAAGAAGCGGCGCGACGCGTCGCCAACCGGACGCGGCTCTTTACGCAGGCGACGAGCTTGGGCGGCGTCGAGAGCCTGATCGAGCACCGCCGCTCCATCGAAGGGCCGCAGTCGCGGACGCCGGCGAATCTGCTGCGCGTCTCGGTGGGCATCGAGCACGTGGACGATTTGGTTGCGGATTTGGCGCAGGCGCTGGGGGAGTAGATGGGCAGATGAATCGATTAAAAGCAATCTCGCTTACTGTTATAATAGTACTGGCAACAGCAAGCACGCTCGTCATCCTTTTATCTTGGATATCTTCGATGGGCGGAGCAACGCCAACGAAAGGAGCTGAACGCGCCGGAAAGTTAATTTCTGCACTAGAAATTTATCGTCAAGGCTGGGGGCGACATCCCGAAAATCTAGAACAGTTAGTGCCAGACTTCCTCAGCGAAGTTCCCCGGCCTTCTTATTGGTCTCGATATTACTACGAGGTGTGCCCGGATAGCCTTGGCTACATGTTGGAGTTCCGCCAAAAATATGATGTTGACAATTGGTGCGAGTTCAGCAGCAATAGCGCGGACTGGACATGTACTGATTCAGCGGAAACATACTTTGATAATGACGTCTGCTACGAAGAATGCCGAGTCACTTTGGATGGTGAAACATGCCTAGCAGAAGCGCCCAATCCATAACCGCCATCATCCTCGCCGCGGGGCGGAGCCGCCGCATGGGGCGGGCTAAGCAGCTCGTGCCCGTCGGCGGCGTGCCGATGGTCACGCGCGCGGCGGAGACGGCGCTGGCCAGCACGGCGGACCCGGTGCTCGTGGTCACGGGCGCCTATGCCGACGCGGTGGCGACGACGCTTGCGCCTGTTGAGGCCGCGGCGAGCGGACGCTTGAGTTGCATCCACAACGCCGACTTTGCCGACGGCCAGTCCACAAGCGTCCACGCCGGAATCCGCGCGCTGGGCGACGACGTGGGCGCGGCCTTGTTTTTGCCCGTCGATCAGCCCTTTGTGCCAGCTTGGCTGCTCGATGCGCTGATCGACGCCTGGCGCGACGGCGCGCGCCTCGCCGCCGCCGCCATCGACGGCCAGCCGCGCGGTGCGCCCGCCATTTTTGATCGGGCGCTGTGGCCGGATTTGCTTGCGCTGATCGGCGACCAGGGAGCGCGCCCGCTGCTGCATCGCTATGCGGCGGAGGTGGCGCTGGTGGAGGTGGCAGCGGCGCTGCTGCGGGATGTCGATACGCCGGAGGATTTAGCGGCGCTGTAAATGATTGCTTCCCAGCTCAATTCATTATAAAATTCAACGGGGGCACGAGCAATCGTGCCCCTGAGTCTATTTATCAACTTTCACCGTTTGGGATTTAAGGAAAATGAGCAAATTAAAAGTCGCCGTGGTCGGCGTGGGCGGGATTGCCCGCGTGCACATGCCCGGCTGGGAAGCTTCGGAACACGCCGAGGTCGTCGCGGGCTATGACGTCAGCCCGGATTTTCTAAAAATTTGGGGCGCGTCGCACGGCGTGGATCAGCTGTACGACAACTACGAAGAGCTGCTGGCGAATAAGGAGATTGACATCGTCGACATCTGCGTGCCCAACATGTACCACTCGGCGCTGACCGTCGCCGCGCTGGACGCGGGCAAACATGTGCTCTGCGAGAAGCCGCTCGGCCCCACGCCCGAATCGATCGTGCCCATGATCGAGGCGCGCGACCGCTCCGGCAAGATGCTGATGACGGCGCAGCACTTCCGCTTCAAGGGCATGTCACGTGCGCTCAAGGCCGAAATCGATGCGGGCGCGCTGGGCGACGTCTACCACGCGCGCTCGTGGATGCTGCGCCGCGGCTACATCCCGGCGCGACCGGGCTTTATGTACAAAAAGAACAGCGGCGGCGGCGCCTGCATCGACATCGGCGTACACATTTTGGACTTGACGCTGTGGATGATGGGCAACCCGACGCCGGTGGCCGTGAGCGGCGTGGCCAAGGCGACGCTTGGTCGGCAGGAGGGGGCCTTTAGCATTTGGGGCAACGCGCCCGTGCCGCGCGACATGGACGTGGAAGATTTCGCCGCCGCCTTTGTGCGCTTTGAGAACGGGGCGACGCTGATCCTCGAAGTCAGCTGGCTGCTGCACCACGACACCGATTACGAGGATATGCAGATGTGGCTCTACGGCACCAACGGCGGCGCGCACTGGCCCAAGGGCGAGCTGCTCTCCACCAACTACGAGACCCACCAGTTCTACAACACGGACATTATGCTCAACAAGGACCCGATGGAGCCGCACGCGCTCGAATGCGTCGAGTTCGCCCAGGCCATCGTCGACGGGGCCGAATCGCCCGTCCCCGCCGAGCAGTCGCTCCAGGTCATGTCGATTCTGGATGGCATTTACCGCAGCCAGGAGCAAGGTCGCGAAGTGGAAATTGAGATGATGGCGTAGGGGGTTATTGCGTATTGCTTATAACAAAGAAGGCCTCGAGAACTGTCTCGAAGCCTTCTTTATTTGAGAGAGTGCGGGTCGGCTGGGCTTTGTGGACGGGTCGACGGTTGTGCGTCGGACTGGCTTACTTAGAGCGCATTTGAAAAGTTTCTCCAAGGGGGTCAAACATTCCGGAAAAGGGACCAGCTGCCCCAGTAACCCGAACCGGTTTCCGCCCTTTCCCGGAATGCTTGGGGACAACGGGTGAGCGGCGTGCTCCTGGCATACTGACCGTCTCGCCCCATACTTTTCAAATGCCCTCTAAACCCCGTGATGTTCGGGCCGCTGTCCCTTGGTAAAAACAGTCTGCCAGATGAGCAAAATTAACAGCAATCCCACCAGCGGCAGGAGCAAGACGCCGCTGCCGAACAGAAACAACAGAGCGGCGACAGCTAGCACGATCCATCCTCCCCAGCTTGCGACAGGCCCCACCCGCAGCAGACCCCCTAACAGCAGACTTGCCCCCAGCAGGATCATGACGCCCTGCCCAACCGCACTCCACCCGCCCGTTTGTTCCGCCAGGACTGTCTGCACGCCCAAAGCGAGAATGTAAAGGGCGTACACGCTGATAAGTAGGGCTAAGCTAGCAGTGACCCAGATAAATCCTCTATATTGCCGAGCCATAAACTACCTTAATCTGTGAATAATTTAGCGGAGCGCCTCCGCCAGTTGAACCATCTCTTTTTCTTCTGCCGCGCCAAAAATCTCCATAGAGATTCCGTTTTCGTTCCAGTACAAAGTGCAACCTGCTTGCTCAACTGGAACAAGAACGGCTGAAGCATTCCGTACCTGAAGATCCTCAAATTCGGTCGCCTCGTCTTTTATTCGCTCGTCCCTGGGGTCGACTAGTGGAGAGACTGGCTCCTGCGCAATCAAAACAACGGATTCGTCATCTTCGTAAAACAGCATAACACGTTGTGTATGCTCATTCCCCGGTTCAATCCCTTCGATGACTTGAATTCCAAAGAGCGTGTACTCAGTGTCAGGTAGGGAGAGTAAGGGGAAATCCACCTCAGCTTGCGCATCTTCGACACTAGCAAAACTACGCGTTTGAGCGTCACCCTCAGCCTCAGAAAGCGAGTCGCCGTTTGAAACAATGTCAACTGCACATGAGATAGAGAACAGAAGGAAACACACAGAACGACATATATAGCTTCAGTTGTTTTCGCTTCTTTTTGCAACTGTGGGGCCATGGTCAAAAAGAACGTGAGCTCAATTCTCTCAACATCTGTTGGAAAATTACTGAGGCGGGAATTCAATGAAGGCTTCCCCACATTTGTCACTCATAACTTCATCGACAGATGAATCAATACCAATGCTCCATCGAGCCTGATAAACGGCAATAATATTGTCGCTGCAGCTATAGTAGTGAAGCGGGCCACCTAGATCGAGTCCTGCCAGTCCAAACTCATCGTCAGCATAGAGCTGCAAGTCGCTTTGAATCTGCTCTGTTTCAATCTCATCTGGGAATGACTGAATGAGCAACATGTCAATCAACTCTCCTGTATCGGTTCTACGTTCATATGTCTGGAGGGTAATAGGAAAGAGGTTAGGGGGAAACATGGCAGGGTTAGTGATCGTAGCTGGGCTACCTGGCTCGAAATTCAACCCTTCGGCCTCTAGACTGTTCACAAATTCTGTCATGGAAGCATTCGTTACACTTACACAGCCCGAAATCAGTGTTAAACCAGTAATGATAAAGCCAATGATACAAATCTTTCTCTTCACTTTTAATTTCTCCTTTTCCGTTTGCTCACTTGATGAACTGTCATGCCTTAAACAAATGACTTCCACGACCTTTCATGCCTTAAATTACACAGAGGGAAAGACCCCAACTGCACAGTTAGGGTCTCGCAACAAGATGGTGAACCAAAAGGCTCGTTACTGCTACTGAACAATCGGCAGATAAATCGTGCTTGACTCGCCTGGGCTATCAATTAGCTGAGCAAACTCGTCAATATTCATTGATGCTACCTGCTCGCCAGCGGCAGAAACTTCCTGCAATCGATCCGGGATGCGCACTCTGTTGGCTTCTATGTCGAGTCGGCTCCAGGGACCATAGTAAAACCCATAACTACTATCAGGATTACTGCTCAACAGGAAAAGATGGTCAACGTTCTGGTCGTCGGAATAGGAAGGGAACTCACGCTCAAGAGAAATTTGCACTGATCCTTCACTCCAGTGACCCAGCATTCTTAGAGTCACTGAATCACCAGTAGTGATAAATTCATCTCCCTTGAGGATTCTTCCAGTTTTGACCTCAAAATCAGTGTATGGCAAATTTGGATGTGGTTGACCGTCTACTGTGACTCCATCAAGCAGCTGGCCATCTGTACTATAGCCAGAGAATTCACCCTCATGTAGAATCTTGTCAACCTTGCCCACAAACACTATATCGGCCTGCTGAGGCAAGTCTCCAAGCTTATCAGGAACGACAGCACTGCTTAGTTCAACGGGGGTCCGAGGAATGAAAGGTGCGGCAACGGCGATGGCTACGAGACCAATGAGCACGCCACTCACCATGGAGATTGCGATAGGCTTAGCAATGCGAATCATATTCTCTCCTTACTGTATTTACTCTTAGCGCTTGACGGCATAACCTTTGAGCTTGTTGGAAAAATCCGAGTCAAGTTACTGATACAACAACTCAGTCAGGCTTTAGTACTTACTATTGATCCAATTGATTTCGTCAGATTGCAACGAAGAGGGTAGGTTACCGCAGGGCGGCGTATCCATGACTGTGGGATTACTACTGGAGCAGGAGCCATGATACAGCCCAAACACATGCCCCATCTCGTGACGTGCTAGCCAACTTCTACTATTATAGCCATAGCTAGCTACCTGACACTTTTACGTGAGGTAGGTTGTAGAGAGAGAAAGGAAGACCAAACCGGATATGTTAAGCTATAGGTGACAAACCAAAAAGCGAAACAGAAACGGAGAGGTCTTCCCGATGAAACTGTACCATAGATGGTTAGATGAGTTGCAAATGTTGTGGCCGGATGAGCACGCGTCGCGGCTAAAAAGCTTCGCGAAGTTGTTGGTTGGCCTCTACCTGGAGGGAAGTGTTCACCTCAAAAAGGTAGCGCGCAAAGTGCCGGGTTGGGCTCAGCAGACGAGCAAAGAGCGCGGGTTGCTGCGGATACTCAACAATCGGTCTGTAAACGTGCGGCTTTGGTATAAACCGGTGGCGCGCAGGCTGCTGGAGCAGGCGGCGAAAAGCGGGCTGCCGCTGCGGCTTATTATCGACGGGAGCCAGGTGGGCAACGGTCATCAATTATTGATGGTTGCTTTAGCCTTTCGGCGACGAGCGTTGCCCTTGATTTGGACATGGCGCAAAGGCACGCGCGGCCACTCGTCGGCGCGTCATCAAATTGCGCTGCTGCGACTGCTCAAGCCGCTCATTCCGGCCCACGCCTCTGTGGTCGTGCTGGGTGACAGCGAGTTTGGCAGCGTCAAGTTGATCCGCAAACTCGAGCACTGGCGGTGGACCTATGTGCTGCGTCAGAAGGGCTCCCACCTTTGGTCACAGCCGGGAACAGAACAGTGGCAACCCTGCGCACAGCTCGTTGCCCAGCCCGGCGACCGCTGCTGGCTGCCCAAGGTACTGCTAACCAAAACGCATGGTCACTTCTGCAATCTGTTCGCCTGCTGGCAGACTGGCTACAAGGAGCCTTGGCTGCTCGCCACGAATTTGACTGACCCGCGTCTCGTTCGCCTGCACTACAGCCGTCGCATGTGGATTGAAGAGCTCTTTGGCGACTGTAAACGCAATGGCTTCGACTTGGAAGCAACTCGCTTGCAGGCAGCTCATCGCCTCTCGCGACTCGTCCTGGCCGTGGCCCTGCTCATCGTTTGGCTTCTGGCCTTTGGCTCGGCTGTCGTCAAGCGCGGTCAGCGCTTCCTGGTCGACCGCACTGACCGCCGCGACCTCAGTCTTTTTCGCATTGGTTGGGACATGGTTCAACGTCTTTTATCCAACTCTGACCCTGTCCCTTTGCGCCTCATCCCCTATTTCTAAAATGTGTCAGGTAGCTAGTACAGTGTAATCGAGATTATGAGTAGATAAGGGTAAGCGATAAAATACGTCCCAACGCGAAGCAAGGAGCAAAAGAAGGAGGTTTGCATGGGACGCAAAAAGCATATAAATAACGTCAGATTGCCGGGCGAAGAACGTAGCTACCTCAATCGGCTAACCCTGGGCGGCGTGAGGAGTGTACGCAAACTGAATCGGATAAAGATATTGCTGTTGAGCGATGAAAATCATCATCAAGGGCAGAAAACAGACCAAGAGATTGCCGAGAAGCTCGACACGAGCCTGTCGACGATAGACCGGATTCGGCGTCGCTATGTGCAAGAAGGGCTCGAGGCGGCGATTAGTGAAAAGCCAAGAAGCGGTCGCGCCCGCACCATCAGCGGCGAGCAACGGGCCAAAATCACCGCGTTGGCCTGTTCAGAACCGCCAGCGGGGCGTAGCCAATGGAGTTTGCGCCTGTTGGCGGACAAGGCGGTGGAACTCGAGTTGGTTGAGCACATCTCCCACAACGCCGTGGGCGAAATTCTGAAAAAAACACGGTCAAGCCTCACTTAGTCCGCCAATGGTGCCTGGGCAAACTGACGCCTACCTTTCTGGCGCAAATGGAATATATGCTAGCCATCTACGCCCGTCCCTTTGACCCGCTGCGCCCGCTCTGGTGTTTCGATGAGCGGCCCTGTCAACTGATTGGCGACACGCTCGTCCCCTTGCCCGTTGAACCCGGCAAGCCAAAACGACAAAACTACGAGTACGAGCGCCACGGCGTCTGCTCCGTTCTCCTGGCCGTGCAGCCCCTCACCGGACATTGCTTTGTGCAGGTACGAGACCGACGCACCGGACAGGACTACGCCGAGTTCATGGACGCCTTCGTCGAGGAACACTGTCCGCCCGGTGGTCAGATTCAACTGGTGCAGGACAACCTAAGCACGCACACCTACACCTCATTTTACAACGCCTTTGAACCGGCGAAGGCCTTCGCCTTGATGCAGCAAATTCAGATGCACTACACGCCCAAAAAGGCCAGTTGGCTCAACATGGCTGAAATCCAACTCTCGCTTCTATCTCGGCAATGCCTGAAGCGGCGCATCGCCTGTCAAGTCGAATTGAGCCGTGAAGTCCTCGCTTGGGTTGAAACGCGCAATCGAACCCCTGTTCCTATTCGCTGGCAGTTCACACCCGAAATGGCCCGCCAGACCTTCAACCGCTTTTACCCTAACCCATCAAAACTTCAATGACAGTGTACTAGTTATTGCGTTACTTATTATTAGTGGGTTAGCAGGGCTATGGCAAATTATGGGCTGGCCATCAATCCCTGCAATATATTCGAGAGTTTTTCCGTCATACAATTTCTCGCCCGGTAGCGAAGGCGAGACGCTAGTGGTGCTCGCTGATTTTGTGACAGCAGACGGAAGTGATCCACGCCAAGTAACTCGTGATTTATACGAAGCAGTTGATGATATTTTAAATGAGCACCAGAATGTTCGTGTAGAACGACTGCTTCATACAATTTCTGAAGAAGGAAGTTCTAAAGTGGCTAGACGCATAGGTAAAAGGCGTGATGTTAACGCTTCGGTTGTAATCTGGGGAGACTACGTTGAAAGCGATTTGCGTCCAGTGGTGTATGTGCATTTTGAGATGCTTAAGTCGCAGAGCACTTATTTAGAAACAGGTTTCGAGCGCACTCTAAGAGTGTATTTGAAAAGTCGGAGCTAGGCCTTGATGCGGCCCAACATAGTCGCGATGGAAGCGGCATAGATCATGCCTTCGCTGCTCTGCGGACAGCGCTCGTAGTCCTTGCTCAAGCGACGATACTTGCCGAACCAGGCCAGCGTGCGCTCGACGACCCAGCGGCGGGGCAGAACGACGAAGCCCTTTTGGTCTTTGGGCCGTTTGACCACTTCCAGGGCAATGTCGAGTGTATCGCGCACCCACTCGACCAGGCCGCCCTTCTCGTAAATGCCGTCGGCCCAAATGAGTTGCAGCGAGTCGACGGTCTCGGTGACCTTGTCCAAAACGCGCTTGGCCCCGTGGTAGTCCTGCACGTTGGCCGCGTGCACAACCACGTCGAGTAAGTTCCCGACGGTGTCGACCACGATGTGGCGTTTGCGCCCGCTCACCTTTTTGCCTGCGTCGTAGCCACGAATACCGCCCGCCTCAGTGGTTTTGACGCTCTGACTATCCATCACCGCCGCGCTTGGTTTCGGGGCCCGGTTGCGTTGCAGGCGGTCAAAGCGCCGCAGCGCCCGGTTGAGGTAGCGCCAGGTGCCGTCCTTGCACCACTTGCGAAAGTGGTAGTAAACGCTGTTGGGGTTTGGCAGGTCGTGAGGCATGTTTGCCCACTGTCCCCCATTGCGCAAAATGTAAAAAATGGCGTTGACCACCTCGCGCAACTCCAACTCCATTGGTCGCCCCAGCCGGTTCTGTTCGAGTCGTCGCCGCAGGCGAGCTTCTAGCCATGCCCACTGCGCGTCCGTTACGTCGCTTGAGTATCCTTTTCGTTTGTGTGACAATGTCCTTCTCCTGTTTGGTGAATGGCTTCGGTTTGCACCTCCCATTCTACCAAACAGGACTTTTCAAATACACTCTAAGGGCAAATATCTTGACCGACCCTCAAATGTTTAACTTTGAGGTTATGCTTGGAAGTGATCTTGGGCGACTTGTTGCTTTTGCGTCTGGACTAACACTTTTCGAACGCGAGCAATATCAAGATGCTGAGCCGCTCTTTACGGAAGCAGCTCGAGAAACAGGTCTCATATCAAGTGATTTTGAACAAGCCATTTATTACTATAGAGGTACGAATTATTTATCAATGCACAAGATAAATGAAGCAAAATGCAATCTTCAAAATGCTTTACAAACAGAGTCTGTATCTGAATCAAACGAACAGCCACACTCTGCTACGCCAAGCGTTCTTATACATCCTTTAACGTTAAACAACCTTGGCGTAGTATATTATGCATTAGACCAACAAGATGAAGCGCTTTCGCATTTACAGTTAGCTGCAGATAATTTTGCCATAGTTGGGGCCAAATACAACGAGCTAAATAGTCGCGAAAGTATCGCAGCTCTACACTTCCGCGAGCACAGATACGCAGACTCGGCTCTTGAATTGGAAAAGGCAACTGATATTGCTGAACAAATCAGGTATCCAAGATTGGAGGAGTTACAGTCAATTTTGGAATTTGTTAAGCAATCACGTGACAATTTGTGACGGATTCATACAGTCTTTGTGTAGTGAATGACGAAATCAATTCATTCAACGCCGCATCTCTGCCGTAATCAACCCCATGAAGCGCGCTCTCACCCCCGACCAGACTCCCGCCGAGGTGTTGGGGAATTCCACGGCGTGGCGCAACAGCAGGAGTTGACGCACGTATGCCTGGTAGCGAATCCGGCAACTTTGCTGATGATGTACCAATCGAAGACATTGCGTGGACTGCCTATCGACACAAGCACTTTGCGCCACAAAACGTCCCGTGGAGCGATGTGATCAAGAGGACAGAGCGAGGACCTGCCAAGTACAGGCACGGTCTCGATGTCGAGGCGCTGGAACGGGATGTATGGCAAAACGGCGTGCTTGTAACCAGCGGCAAACCCTGGAAAGTTCGAGCATTTGATGAAGTCATCGGCGCAAAGAACGGTCGGGAGAGTCGGTGGGCACGAGTGGAGTACAGCGGCGGCACGATACACGGCCACCCTATTACGCACAGCGAGTACCGGAGATTGACAAGATGATTGATAAGAATTTTGCAGACGTTGATTACTCGCCGGGCGAGTTGGTCTACTTTGATTTGGCGCTCGACCCCAACGTTCCACCAGAACAACAGCTCGATTCGGCACAGGAAGATTTGCTACAGGTCGAGTTTCCCCAGAATATCGTACTGGATGTGGGCTGGCACTTGTGTGCTTCAGAGCAAAAATGCTTTCAGATTCGCGTTGTCGAAAACGATAACTGGGAAGAGCCACTGCACTACGCTGAAGCAAGCGATATTCTGGGGCTTGTTGCCAAAATGCAGGAGGCATTGGGGTTCTGCAAGGGCTATCTCCAATCGCAGATGGTCGTGAGTCGATGAGCGAGCCGCAGCAGAGCAAAGAGAATCACTGCAAACAAGGGTGTGCCGCATGTTTACGCGGCGCGCCCTTTTTTGTATAATCAACCCCATGAAACGCGTCCTCACACCCGACCAAATTCCCGCCGAGGTGCATGAGCTCTCCACGGCGTGGCGCAAAAAGCGGCTGGCCTTTGAGCCCGCTGACCACAGCGGCAACCTCTACGCCATCTTTCAGAAAATCCTGGCCGTGCCCGACGGCGAGTGGGACGATCAGCAGAGCCTGCGCAACGTGCTGCGTCAGTTCCCCAAGGACGGCACGGGCCTCTACTCCAAATCGAACCTGATTGCGGGCTACCGCCATCTGCTGGCCGAGGGCGACATCGAGCCGGAGCCGACGATCATGCGCCGCATCCGCATGAAGCCGATGCGCACGCAGAGCGGCGTCGCACCCGTGACGGTGCTGACCGCGCCGGCGGGCTGCCCCGGCCAGTGCATCTTCTGCCCGGACGATTGGCGCATGCCCAAGAGCTACATCTACGATGAGCCGGGCGCGCAGCGGGCCGAGCGCGACGGCTTCGACCCCTTTAAGCAGACGCTGGGCCGCATCCGCGTTTTTGAGGACATCGGCCACGACGCGAGCAAAGTCGAGCTGCTGATTTTGGGCGGCACGTGGAGCGCCTACAGCCGCGACTATCGCGAGTGGTTCGTGCGCCGCTGCCTGGACGCGATGAACACGGCGGGCGACCCGGACTACGCGCCCGTCGACTCGCTGGCGGAGACGCAGGCTCGCAACGCGGGCGCACGCCACCGCAACGTCGGCCTCGTCGCCGAGACGCGACCGGATTGGGTGACGCCGGACGAAATCCGCCACCTGCGCCAGCTCGGCGTGACCAAGGTGCAGATTGGCGTGCAGAGCCTGGACGATGAGATTCTCGAAGCCAACAAGCGCGGCCACGACGTCGACTCGGTACGGCAGGCGCTGGGGTTGCTGCGCACGGCGGGCTTCAAGCTGCACCTGCACTGGATGCCCAATCTCTACGGCGCGACGCCGGAATCGGACCGCGTGGACTTTGCGCGCTTTTTCGACGACCCGGCCATTCGACCGGACGAACTGAAAATCTACCCCTGCTCGCTGATCAAGGATACGGAGCTCTACGACCGCTGGCTCGCGGGTGATTACCATCCCTACACCGAAGACGAACTGGTCGCGCTGCTGGCCGACGTCAAGCCGACGATTCCCGCCTACACGCGCGTCAACCGCCTCTTCCGCGACATCCCGGCGCACCACATCGAAGCGGGCGTCAAGTTGAGCAACCTGCGCGAAGTCGTCCACGCCGAGCTGGCGCGGCGCGGCGAGCAGTGCGGTTGCATCCGCTGCCGCGAAATCAAGCGACAGCAGGTGGATGCGAGTGAGCTGGTGCTGCGCAATCACGTTTACGAGACGGATTTGACGGTCGAGCACTTTTTACACTTTGTGACGGGCAGTCAACAGAAAACAGAAAACGGAAAACAGAAAACGGAAAACGATTCGCGGTCGCTGATTGCGGGATTTTTGCGTCTCTCGCTGCCTAAATTTTCCGGCGCGGGCAGCCGTGCCTTTCTCGACGAAATCCGCGACAGCGCCATGATCCGCGAAGTCCACGTCTACGGCCCGGCGCTCACGATTGGTCAGGGAAAAGACGGCGCGCCCCAGCACGTCGGCTTGGGCACGCGGCTGCTGGACGAGGCGACGCGAATTAGCCGCGCGGCGGGCTTTGGGCGAATGAGCGTGATTGCGGCGACGGGGACGCGCGAGTATTACGCGGGTCGCGGCTTTGAGGCGGGGGAGCTGTATATGTCGAAGGGGATTTGAGTGAGTTGCCACGGACTCCATTTTGCTGTAAAATTTAAGTCTGATTCTATGGAGGTAACCATGGCAACAACAGCTACCAAAAAGGTTCGTATTCAGGTCGATCTATCAGAGAAAGAGGCAACGCTGCTACAGCATTTGGCAGGTCGATTGTCCGTGCGCTCACGCGCCGATCTGCTTCAGCAGGCGTATGGCGCATTTCTGTGGATGCTAAATGAGCGGTTGTCTGGCCGCCGTATTGTGAGCGTGGACGAGGAAACCGCCGAGCAGATCGCGCGCTATCGGGAGTTGAGTGTGCCGGCTGTCGAGCCGCTCATGTTTGAGCATTATGATTTTTTGGTCGAGCGCCCGGAGACGGGATACAAGCAGCCGTATCTCAAAGGGCGCAACATGCGCGTGGGCCAGTTGATCTATAAAATGCGCGCCAACGATCTGAGCGCGGAAGATGCAGCCATGGACATGGACCTGCCCCTGCCTCAAGTCCGTGAAGCACAGGTCTACTATCAAGTAAACCGCGATGTGATTGAGCAGGAAGCGGAGGAGGAAAAAGCGCGCCTGCAAGCAGCGGGAGTCCAGCTTGAGCCTGAAAATCTATCTGGATGATTGCGCCTTTTCGTATCGGCTTCGGCAACTGCTGATTGAGGCTGGGCACGCCGTGCAGATTCCCGCCGAAGTCGATCCACCGTTGACGGGCGCTTCGGACGAAATCCACTTTGCTCACGCCTGTGCGACCAGGCAGGTGATTCTCACCTACAATCCGGCTGATTTTGAAACACTCCACAAGCAAAGAACCCACCCCGGTATCCTTGCTGTCTACCAAGACAACAATCTGTCGAAGGATATGACGTACCGCGATATGGTCAACGCCATCCAAAATCTGGAGGCTCTCGGCGTTGACCTCGCGGGCGGATTCTGGTCTCTTAACCAGTTTCAGTGGTGATTTGCTCCACCGATTGAGAATTTCCTAATGTCCCATCCCAACGTCATCGTCTTCTTCACCGACCAGCAGCGCTGGGACACGAGCGGGCTGCACGGCAACCCGCTTGATCTGACGCCCAACTTCGATCGCATGGCGCGTGCGGGCACGCACGTCGCCAATTCGTTTACCTGCCAGCCCGTCTGTGGCCCCGCGCGCTCGTGTTTGCAGACGGGGCTCTACGCCACCGAAACGGGCTGCTTCCGCAACGGCATCCCCCTGCCGGACGATGCGACCACGCTGGCCCACTACTTCCGCGACGGCGGCTACACCACGGCCTACATCGGCAAGTGGCACCTGGCCTCGGCGGCGGGGCGCAGCGAAGGTTCGCCGATGTACCAGGAGTGGGCCGGCCCCGTACCGGAGGAGGCGCGCGGCGGCTACGAATACTGGCTGGCCTCCAACCTGCTGGAGTTCACCTCCGATGCGTATAATCTCGTGATGTACGACAACGACAACGAGGCCGTCAAGCTACCGGGCTATCGCGTCGACGCGCAGATGGACGCCATGATCCGCTACATCGACGAGCAGCAGGAGCGTGACCAGCCTTTCTTCCTCTTCTCCTCCTTCATCGAGCCCCACCACCAAAATCATCTGGATGACTACCCACCGCCCGACGGCTACCGCGCGCGCTACGCCGAACGCTGGACACCGCCCGATTTAGCGGCGCTGGGCGGTTCAACACACCAACACCTGGGCGGCTACTACGGCATGGTCAAGCGGCTGGACGAGGCGCTCGGTCGGCTGCTGGATGCGCTCAAGAGCCTCGACCTGCTCGACAACACGATCATTTTGTTTACCGCCGATCACGGCTGCCACTTCAAGACGCGCAACAGCGAGTACAAACGCTCCTGCCACGAAAGCTCGATCCGCGTGCCGACGGCCTTTCGCGGCCCCGGTTTCGAAGGCGGCGGGCGACTTTCCCAGCTCGTTAGCCTCATCGATCTGCCGCCGACCCTGCTGGACGCGGCGGGCTTACCCGTCCCCGATGTGATGCAGGGGCGCTCGATTTTGCCGCTGCTGCGTAACGGTGCAGTACAAAACAAAGCGCTGCCGCACAACAGTGCGGCGCCAGATAAAGGGGCGTGGCCGGACGACATGTTTGTGCAGATTAGCGAATCTCAGGTGGGGCGGGCCGTGCGCACGCAGCGCTGGAAGTACGGCGTTGATGCACCGCACAAAAATGGCAATCAAGACCCCGCCTCCGAGCGCTACGTCGACCAGTATCTCTACGACTTACAGGCCGACCCGTATGAGCTGGCAAATCTGATCCACGAGCAGTCGCACCGCAAAGTCGTGGCCGCGCTGCGCGAGCGGCTGACGCGGCGCATGGTCGAAGCGGGCGAGGATGCGCCGGAATTTGACGATGTCGAAATCGTCGCCAGCAACCAGCGCTGGGTCGGTGATGACGAGGTGTGGATGTAACAGCTCTCCGAAGAATAGAACGCGGATTGGGCGGATTGGGCGGATAAAGCTGATTTAGAAACGGTTTTATCCGCTCAATCCAAAGAACTCACCCCTATTCCTCCTTCACCTGCTCCGGGGCGGGGAAGCGCTGCTCCAGCGCCAGCAGCTCCGTCGACACCGACTGCGTGCCGTTCTGCAAGGCTTGCGTCGCCCGGCGCACGGTCGGCAACACGGCGGGCACAACTGCGCCAATCAGCCCGCGCCGCACGCTCGGAATCGCCATCAAAATCACCGCTAGCCAGACGACGCCCGGCGCGGCAAACGGCTCCGCCACCTGCTGCGCCACCAGCGGTGCGAGGGTGCTCACCAAAAAAATCCCGCCCCAAATCATCCCGCCGACCAGCATAAATCGGCCAAAGCCACACGAAGATTTGCCACACATAATTGTTGCTCCTTCCAAGCTTGTTGATTATGAACCGACCACCGGCTCGCCCCTAGTATACGGCGAATCCAGCCGCGGAAGTTGCCCCTGCACGCCAGGAATTTGCCACAACGCGCCAATGGGAGCGTCCAGGCAATCAATAAGCAGCCCGGCAGCCGCAGGTGAAGCAGACGTATAGACTAGAATTTTGGATGAATTGGCAAAATCAACGCAAGGGCGCAAGGACGCAAAGGGTTCGTTGGTAGATTATGCTGTCGGGTAAGCCATTGGTCTGAGGCATTAACGAATCGTTGCCTACCCGCGTAGCAAGCGAGACTTATCCTTGCGTCATAACTAGTCAGCCTCACCCCCAGCCCCTCTCCACCGATGGAGAGGGAAGTTTGATTCCTCATTGACGAAGCGACGCGGCTTTGGCAAAATCGCTTCGCTAAAGAAGAGACTGAAGTCCTCCCTCCACGCGTGGAGGGAGGATTTAGGAGGGAGACGAACGCTTGCCTCCCCTGAATGGTTTCCTTGCGCCTCCGCGACTCCGCGTTAAAATTTCGCCTCGGTTGGTCAGACGATTTGAATGGGGTACAATGGCAGAAATTCAGCGTGACTTTATTTGAGGAAAGCATTTGAGGAAAAGCGATTCATGAACGACTTGATCTTCTATATCAACGGCGACTTCATTCCGGCCAGCGAGGCCGGGCTGCCGCTCAACGATCTCGGCATCGTGCGCGGCTACGGCGTCTTTGACGTGCTGCGCACCTACGGCCACTTGCCCTTTCGCCTGCGCGAGCACGTGCAGCGGCTGGAACGCTCGGCGGCGCTGATTGAAATCGACGTGCCGTGGTCGACGGCGGAAATTGAGGCCATTGTGCGCGAGACGCTGGCGCGCAACAATTTACCGGACGTATCGGTGCGCCTTATCCTGACGGGTGGGCAGGCGGAGGATTTAATTACGCCGGGCAAGCAGCCGTCGCTGGTGGTGATGATTAAGCCTGCGCCGGTGGATCCGTCCGAGCTATACGGCAGCGGCAGCAGCGCGATCACGGTGGAGATGGAGCGCTTTTTGCCTTCGGTCAAGAGCCTGAACTACATCACGGCGATCATGGCGCAGAAGCGGGCCAAGCGCGTCGGCGCGATTGAGGCGCTCTACAAGGATGCGGCGGGCAACGTGACCGAGGGGACGACGACGAGCTTCTTTGTCTTCCGCGGCAACACGCTGATCACCCCGCGAGAGGGCGTGCTGGACGGCGTCACGCGCAATGCCGTCATCGAACTCGCCGCTGAGCACTTTGAGATCGCGCGCGAGCCGATTCCCTACGCCAGCCTGCGCGAAGTCGATGAAGCCTTCCTCACCAGCACTACCAAGGACATCGCCCCGCTGCTCCGCATCGACGACATCGAGATCAGCAATGCGCCCGGCTCCAACACGCTGCGCCTGCTGAGTTTGTTTAAGGAGCACATCCGTGCGCTGGCCGAAGAAGCGGCCTTTGTGCCGGTGCAGACGCAGCCGATGATGAACGGGGCAGAAACGATAACCATTTCTTAACATTGCGTTACGCGCTTCTTAAAGCAAGCGCGATATGCTGCCCATGGTTGCGACATTCGACGGGGAGCCGAATTCGCAAAGACCAACTCCTTCTCTGTCCTCGCAAATCCTACCCTCTGCGAAAAGGGGGCGCTGCCAATCTTTGGCAGCGCCCCCTTTTCTATCGGTTCACTTTTGTGGTTGGTCACCACCGCTGGCTTACAAACCGATGGATGATTTCCTGCTATAATAAACGTAGCAGACATTTTTAACAGAACCGATCCACGAAGGCCACAAAGGGTGATGGATCGAAACTCTTCCTTCGTGAAACTTCGTGCCCTTCGTGGATCAACTCTTAAAATTATCCATGAACCACAATCCCCTTCTTCCCGTCCAGCGCATCGCCATGCTGAGCGTGCACACCTGCCCGCTGGCGATGCTCGGCGGCAAAAAAACCGGCGGCATGAACGTCTACGTGCGTGACTTTAGCCGCATGTTGGATCACTTTGGCGTGCAGGTCGATGTCTTCACCCGATCGCAGGACGACTGCCAGCCCTTCATCAAGCACGAGATCGGCGAACGGGGCCGCGTGATCCACATCCCCGCCGGGCCAGAGCGACCGCTGCCCGTGGCCGGAATTGAGGCCTACCTCGATGAATTTGTCGAAGGCGTGCTCGATTTTGCCGCCAGCGAGGGCGCGCGCTACGACTTGATCCACAGCCACTACTGGCTTTCCGGCCTCGTGGCGGAGCAACTCAGCGACGCGTGGGCGCAGGCTGGCGAACGCTTGCCCGTCGTACAGATGTTTCACACGCTGGGCCACATGAAAAACCGCATCGCCTCCGACGACGCCCAGCGCGCGCCCCAATTGCGCCTCGACGGCGAAGCGCACGTCATTCGCGTGGTCGACCGGCTGATCGCCGCCACGCCCGCCGAGGAGGCGCAGCTGATCGAGCTATACGGCGCAACGCCGGGCAAAATCCGCGTGATTCCGCCCGGCGTCGACCTGGCGCGCTTCCACCCCGTTGATCCGCTTGCGGCCAAAGCGCGCGTGGGCATGGCGCCCGATCAGGCCAACATTTTATTTACCGGGCGCATCGAGCCGCTCAAGGGCGTCGACACGCTACTGGAAGCCGTGGCCCTGCTTCAGCAGCGCCATCCCGAAACGATGCGCAACGCCTCGCTCACCATTGTCGGCGGCGAGCCGTGGGCCGATACGCTCGACGACGAGATGGCGCGTCTGCAGGAGATGCGCGCCGCGCTTGGTCTCCACGATCTCGTTACCTTCGCCGGGGCAAAAAATCAGGACGTGCTGCCCGATTACTACGCCGCCGCCGAGATGGTCGTGATGCCCTCGCATTACGAAAGCTTTGGCATGGTTGCGCTGGAGGCCATGGCCATGGGCACGCCGGTGATTGCGTCCGAAGTTGGCGGGCTGGCGCATCTCGTGCAGGATGGCGAAACGGGCTTCCACGTTCCCCCGCGCGATCCCGAAGCGCTCGCCGCCTGCCTCCACGATTTGCTCACGCAGCCCGCGCTGCGTCGGCGCTTGGGCCAGCAGGCACAAACGTATGCCCAGCGCTACGACTGGTGTCGCGTTGTCGAGCAAATGATGGGGGTGTACGCGGAGATGGCTGGACGGCGGGAGATGGTGGGTGTGGGATTGGGTGGGTGTTGAACCAGGTGGATTCTCCCATTGAGCATTACATCGCTTTGATTTCCACATAGGCAGCGCAACTTTATCCAACTTGATCCCAATTGTACTGTGGAGGGGGGGCAGCGCTATCAACTCCAGAACTTCCTGATTGGAGCGGAGAGGGTTCAATTAGGGAAAAACCATCCAGTTCATCGAAAAAATCAAGAAGAAGAATGCCGTGAGAAAAAAGAGCAGCGCTACCGCATAGCCAACAAAGCGTCCCGTCGCGTTTTCAGCGGTTCGGGTCTGGACAAAGCCAATCCAGAGCGAAAAGCCCAGCAGCAGCACGCCGATAGTCAGGGTGATGAGGGGGGTGAGTCTGTTGATAAACAAAGGTTACCTCTGGGGAAAATAGAAGCCTGACCTCGGCTGAGGGCGAGGTTTTTCAACGGTGACAGGGTGAGTTTACCACCCTTCAACAGGTTCAAATTTAGTGAGCGGCACCCAAAGGGTACCCGGCGGATTGGGCGGATGAGAACGGATTCAAGATAGGAATGTCGTCAGAATCCGCTTCAATCCGCTAAATCCGCCCAATCCGCTAGAAGCTCTTGTTTCTGATCAAAAGCCGCGCTGTTTATCCACCACATTCCGCGGTCGCTCGCCGTTTAGGTAGCGCTCCAAATTCTCGCTGAAGAAGTCAAACTGCTGCTGCGGGCGATGCTGCGACGCGCCCGCGCGATGAGGCGTGATAATGAGGTTGGGCGCGTCCCAGAGCGGGCTGTCGCTCGGCAGCGGCTCGACCTCCGTTACGTCGACGGCGGCGCCCGCGATTTCACCATTTTGCAGCGCCTGCGCCAGCGCCGGCTCGTCGATAATGCCACCGCGCGTGACGTTGATCAGGTAGGCCGACGGTTTCATGGCGGCAAACTCCTCCGTGCTCAGCAGGTGATAGGTCTCCGGCGTGCGCGGGCAGGCAATCATCACCGCATCGCTGCGACCGAGCAGGTCGTGCAGATTTTCGCGCGTGGGCGGTCGCAGCTCGGCCACGCCGGCGGGCGCTTCGGTGCGTACCGGGTCGAGCGCGAGGATCGTCATGTCATAGCCCGCGGCGCGCTTAACCATCTCCAGCCCAAAGCCGCCCATGCCGATGACGCCCAGCGTCTCGCCCGTCAGCGCAATCACTTCGTGCCCTTGCCACGCCTTCTCCTTCTTCTTCTCCATTGCCAGCGGAATCTGCCGCGCCAGCGCCAGCAGCATGGCCCAGGCGTGCTCGGCCCCCTGCGGTGCGTAGAGCCCGGCCACGTTGCTCACCAGCACGTCGCGCTCGATGATGGCGGGGAAGAGAAAGTGGTCCATGCCCGCGCTGAAGGACTGAATCCAGCGCAGGTTGGGCGCGGCGGCGCAGACGGCTGGCTCAAAGCGGCCCATCAGCACTTCGAGCGTGTCGGCGTGGTCGCGCGCGATTTGGACGGCTTCGGCTTCGTCCGTCGCGTGCAGCACCTGGTGGTCGCCATGCTGGCTGGCGATTTCCTGGAAGCGCTGGATTTGGTCGGGCGAGAATGAGAAGTGAACGAGAATGTGCATGGGGAGCCTTTTTGGGTGTGAGTGGTTGATTTTCGTGCGTAGTGGGAGGGCACGCCCTCCCACTACGCACGTGACGCCAGCCGCAGCCGCGCGACCAGCACCTGCGGGAATTCGCTAAAGTTCCCGCCCTTGGCGAGTGGCCGCCCCTCGTCGACATCCTCCGGCGGGAAGGCGCGCTCCTCCAGCGCATCCAGCACAAAGCCTGCGGCGAAGCAGGGCGCGAGCAAATCCTGGAGCGAACGCTCGAAGTAGAACTGCGGCGCAGGCTGATCGCGCAGGGCAAGGCCGCGGACGCTGGAGGGCGTGAGGTAGTGCAGGATTTTTATGTAGTGCGTAGTTAAAACGCCATCTTCCGTATCCTGCGCCTCCGCACCGCGCACGGTGTGGGCCGAGTTGAAAACCGGATGCGTCGTCGCAAAGACAACGCGACCGTCCCGCTTGAGCAGCCGCGACAGCGCGCGCAGCAGCGGCGCAATCTCCGCCATGTCCATCAGCGCCATCTGGCAGATCGCGGCGTCGAACGCGCGCTCGCCGAGGGTGAGCAGCGCGGCTTCGTCCGTGCCGTCGAGCACGCGGTAGTCAATCTGCTTGGCATTGGGGTATTCACGCGCCCGCTCGATCATCGGTGGGGCAAAGTCAAAGGCCGTGACCTGCGCACCCATTTGCGCCAGCCGCCGCGAGTACAGCCCGTTGCCGCAGGCGGCGTCCAGCACGCGCTCGCCGGGTTGCAAACCGAGCAGCCGCTGGGTGGGCGGCCAAATTAGCGTGTTGACAAAGTCGTTGCCCGCATCACCCATGTGCTCATCCCAGTAGGCAGCGTTGGCGTTCCAGGCGGCGCGCGTTTCGATGTGGGCATCCGTAGAGGGTACGTTTTTCACGCGAGTTATGTCGCTCGTGGGGTTGCGGTTGAGGGTAAACGAAAACAGGAAGGGTCGGATTTCGCACGAAATTCGACCCTTCCTGTTAAATTGAGATTACGCCGCCAGCTTCTGCTCGCGCTGCTGGACGGCATCGACGCGCGGACTCAGGTGCGCCTGCCCGTCGGCGTGGTAGGAGCTGCGCACGAGCGGCCCGCTCTCGACCCACTGGAAGCCTCGCGACAGGCCCTCTTTCTTGAGCCAGGCAAATTCGTCCGGATGGACGTAGCGCTCCATCGGCAGGTGGTGGCGGCTGGGCTGGAGGTATTGGCCCAGCGTAAAAATGTCGACGTCGTGCGCGCGCAGGTCGTCCATCACCCGCAGCACTTCATCGCTCGTCTCACCCAGCCCGAGCATGACGCCCGTCTTGGTGATCGCTTGGCTGTCCATCCGCTTGGCGCGCTGGAGCAGTTCGAGCGTGCGCTCGTATTTGGCCTGGGGCCGCACCGTGCGGTAGAGGCGCGGCACGGTTTCCGTGTTGTGGTTGAGAATCTCCGGGCGCGCGTCCATCACAATTTGCAGCGCGGCGTCGCTGCCCTTGAAGTCGGGAATCAGCACCTCGACGGTGCAGCCGGGCACAAGCTCGCGAATCCAGTGCAGCGATTCGGCAAAGACCCACGCGCCGCCGTCCGGCAATTCGTCGCGATTCACGCTCGTCAGCACGGCGTGGGTCAGCCCCATGGCGCGCACGCTCTCGCCGACCTTGCGCGGCTCGTCCATGTCGAGCGCGCTTGGTCGCCCCGTCTTGATTTTGCAAAAGCCACAGGAGCGCGTGCAGGTGTCGCCCATCAGCAGGAAGGTGGCCGTGCCGCGGCCCCAGCACTCGCCGATGTTGGGGCACATCGCCTCTTCGCAGACGGTGTGCAGCTGCTTGCCGCGGAAGAGCCCCTTGAGCTCGCGGTACTGCGGCGAATCGGGCGCGCGCACGCGCAGCCACTCCGGTCGTCGCCCGCGCGTAAGCTGGCGCGTGCCGTTGCCGCTGGTCGCGACGGGCGGCGTGGGTTCGAGGTGGATCGTGCCGAATTGAGTTTGTTGAGTAGTAGATGGTGACATAATTGATTTCGACTACACAGTCGCCGCTGCTCGGACCGCATCAAATTGGTTAACGACGGCGAGCAGCGCGCCGAGAATTTTTTCAAGTTCCACAATATAATACCTCGCGCTGTCGATTGTCAGTACGCTCTCTGTCAATCGCAAAAATTGCCACGTCTCGCCGGTCGTGACGCAGCCAAAAATCGTGTCGATGCCCGTGTTGTCCAGCAGATTGAGCCGCTGCGCACCAATCATCTGCGCGACACACTGCCCCAGCCCCGACTCGATGTCATTTTTCTTCGCTTCCACCAGACAAGCAATTGGCGACTGAATCACGGGGAGCGGTGGCGTAAGCGCGAGGATGAAGTCGCACTCGCCAACTAGACCAAGTTCGGCGTCGACATCCATGCGTTCGCCCGAGTAGATGGCAAAGCGATTGCCGCTCAATTCGCGCAGCGCCAGCAAAATCGGCGCGACAATGTACTCCGAGCGCGCTTTCTCGCTGTTGAGTGCCAGCGGCAGGCCACGGTCGAGCGTAGCCCGTAGCCAAGCTGGGACTTCCTGCGGCTGCATGTTTGGGAAGAGAGCGTTTTGTGTAATTGCTAGGTGGAACACTCGAAGAGCATTGCCAAGCGAAAAGTCTGTGTAATCTTTGTACATTAATCACATATCAAATCGAAGTTGGTCTAACTTTGTATCGATTAAATCAATGATGTTAGTTTGGTCACCCGCCTCTTTTAATTCAGCGAGAGAAAGTACTACTACACAGATGCCGCTTCTATCATAGCAAGAGTGAATTTCCCTCAATGCATCTGTTCCGTTCGCCTCGCCTGTTATTCCGTTTTTGGAAAAGAGAATCCCTAACTTTACGCGGCTCTTTTCAATTTTTCCTAAGAAATCACGGACTTCTTTAGCACCTGCAGGACGCGACCAGTTTTTGCATTCTACAAGGAAGTAACGTCCATATTCATCAAATAGAGTTCGTTTTGTATGACCGAGATATTCACATACCAAATCTATCTCGCTTGATGAGGTACGCAGATTGATATATTTGCATCTCAAAAATGAATGACTCTCAAACACACGACGCGCAAGTAATTCTAGAGAATTCTTTTTGTCCTCATTAGTTTCTGCTGACTCTACATTCCGTAGCAATTTTTCGATGGATGTTTCTGACTGGTACAAAGTTTGTGGCTCCCGTAGGCCGGAAGACGCGGGGCGACGAAGGAAATTTTCTACAAGCTTTGCCTGTTGAGAAGTCAGTCGCTCTAACTCATACTGAAACAAATTATCATTTGACACAATGCTAATATGATAAACACTCAGCAATACACCATAATCAGCGTTCGAAACTAACTTGTAGTGACGCACTTGTTCTAAACCCAAACCAATCTGATTTGAGTCTTCACGCATAAATTCGAAAATTATACGAGGTAAATTAGGCCCCAAAATCGAAAAAGCAGCGTCAGCTCTGTATTTTGCATCTCCACCTAAACTTAGATCAAAGTACATTTCGGAATCACTGTAACCTAAAAGTCGTCCCAAGCGAGGCGCAGCAAAGAGGACTAAATCAAGTTCATTGTTAAAGTTCAGTTCAGGTAAAAGCTGAAGCAGTTGATGAAGTGATTGCGGCTCTACCTGGCTTCTTGAATTCGGTACTGACTTAAAGTGTTTAAGCAGTTTTCTAATCGCATATTCGGACAGACCTAGCGCTTGAGAAGCAGTTTGCCGGTTACTGTAATTTGATAATATCGCTTCAAATTCAGTAAGTGCTCGTTCTTTGCCTACAACATTACCCCAATTTTCAAGTACTCGAATTCTGTTCGTAGCCCCATATTCTTGTCCTCCATGATAAGCAGCCCAGGCTTCTTCGAGAGCTTTGTTGAATGACCAATTTGGCTGAATGATTACCTTCACAACAATCACCTTTCCTCAATCAACACCACCGTCGTTGCCAGCCCCAGGTGCAGCCAAAATAAGACCGTCATGAAGGGATAGGTCATGTTGAACCAGTAGTGGTCGAAGATGCCGCTGACGAGCGCGCCGAGGACGGCTCCGCTGTAGCCGAGCAGCAGCGGCTCCAGGGTGGGCGAGACGCCCCGTCGCCACGCCTGGGCGATGGTCACAAAGAAGGCGAGGACAACCAAGACAAAAATTGCCAGCCCGATTGTGCCCATGTTGGAGGCGATGATCAGATACAACATGCTGACGCCGAGGTAGAGGTCAATGTCCGGCACGCCGGTGAAGCCGACGCCGAAGAAGGGGTAGCGACGGATCAGGCGCAGCGCGTCGCGGTATTCGCCAAAGCGCATTTGCGTCGCCAAATCCTCGCCCGCGATGCCCGCCATAAAGCGCGCCACGTACTCCTGCGTCTGCGGCAGCAGCAGGAGCAGCAGCACCCCAATAAGGCCGAGCGGAATCAGCCGTCGATATTTGAGTAGCGCCAACATCCCCACCGCCGCCCCCACGCCAACCAGCGCCGAGCGGCTGTAGGTGAGGTAGAGCGCCAGCAGCGCGGTGAGCAGCGCCAGCGCCGTGATCCAGCGCGGCAGCACCGTCTGCGGGGCGACGAGCTGAGGGGCCAGCAGCGCGGCAATCAGGATGGTCATGCCGCCGAGCACGTTGGGATCGACCGCCGTGCCGATGGCGCGCATTGTGCCCGCCGGATCGTCTTCAACATAGCGCAGGGCGCCCAGCCCGCCGGGGTAGTCGAAGCGGGCGAGCCGATCCAGCACCCAGACGGCCCCCTCCGGCACGATGTAAAAGGCGACGGCAATCGCCGCACAGGCCCAGCCCGCCAGCAGCAGCCAGCGCGTCACCCAGCGCAGATCGGCCTCGCTGCGCACGCTGTTGATGGCGACGAAGAAAATCGCGATGCCGAGCAGAATCTCGGCAAAGCGGCGCAGCTGGAAGGTGTTGGCGCGGCTGTGCGTGAGGCCGTTGGCAAAGCTGAACAGGGCGAAAAACAAGAAGAGCCCCACGAGCAGGCCAATCGGCGAGGCGATGAAGTCGCGCTCCTGGCCGATGACGAGCTTGAAGACCCAGACAAAGAAGAGCGCGCCGAGCGCGGCATCGAGCAGCGAGGGGCGCAGACCGATGTCGATGGGCAGGGTGGCAAAGGGCAGCACAAAGACGACGCCCGCCAGCGCGACAAAGCCCCAGCGCGTATCGCTGAGCATCAGCGTCGCCGCCGCGAGCGCCGTCGCCGCGGCCAGCGCCAGCAGCGGGCCGATAATGCCGACAACGAGCGCAATCGCCGCCGCGCCCGCCCCAAGCAGCAGCGCGAGGGTTGCCGTGCGCAGCAGCGGGTGGCGGGCGAAGAGGAGGTCGTGGGTGGCTTGATAGGTGGAGTGGAGCATGACAGCTAGAACTCTTCGTCAATGATGTGGGCAACGTTCTGTCGAAGCTGTGGAATTCTGGTTTTCACTACATTCCAAATCAATTCATAATCCGAGCCAAAGTAATCGTGAATCGGCTTGTCTCTCATACCAGCCATTGCACGCCATTTGACTTCGCCGTGCCGCTCACGAAATTCATCGGGCAAATTTTTCATTGCTTCGCCAGTAATTTCCAGGCTGCGCGAAAACGCGCGTTTCAGCGTTTCATTCTGTAAGAACTGTTGCTCATTGATGAAGGCTGAGTGAGCAAGAAGATAATCTGTTTCTTGCAAAATGTGGCGTAAAAATTCAACTGGTGAAGGGGACATATTCTACTTCGCGCAAAATGTGTGGACCGATAATGGACTTAACGATTCGGGCGTGAGCAGCTCGACGCGTCTTTGCAGCGTATCTTCGAGAAAGAACGACAAGCCCATCAAATTGTCGAAAGTTTTCTCTTCCTCCTCAAACTCCACGATCAAGTCCACATCGCTTCCCGGCTGTGGCTCGTCGCGGACGAAGGAGCCGAAGAGGCCCAGCCGCGCGACGCCGAAGTTGCGGACAGTGGCCTGATTGCGTTGAATGAGCGCAATCAAATGAGCTTTGTCTTGCACGGCCATGTCAAAAATCTCCGCTACAGGTCAAACGCCCGGCTATTATATCACAAACTTTCTCCACCGGGGGAGGGCCGGGGAGGGGTCGAACGGACCAATACACCTATTCCCCCTGCCCCACAAAGCGAAACGCCCCGTGCTTGTGATCTTTCTTAAACAGCTTCCAATCCCGATAAATCCGCTTGACGCTGGCTTTGGCAAAGCGCACCACATCGCCCTCAAAAAGCTTGGGCTCGATGTGGGAGAGGATGCGCTTCTCGCCGTCACCCTCCATGACAGGATCGATGCCTTCATCGGAACGCGCGTGCGTCTGGGCCAGGGCCTTGCCGCAGATGCGCGCGTAGGTCTTCATTTCGTCCTCGTCGAGTTCGTCCACATCGATGTCGTCCTTGAAGGGGCTGCGCTCGCGCACGAGGAAGCTGCGCCCCTCGTACTCCGCCTCGCCGTAGAAGCGGTCGCCGCCCGCCAGGTGGATCTTCTGCGCCCGCACCACCTGCGCCACATCGCCCTTGTTGTCCGCCTCCACCTCCGGCACCAGCTTATAGAGCGCCGAGCGCCGCGCCTGCTTCATCTCCAGGATGATGTGCTCGCTCACGTCGTCGCGCTGTCCCTGGATCAGCACCCAGTAGCGCTGCAGGCCCAGGCTCGCCGTGCCGCTGTCCAGCTTGATCGCCACGTCGCGCACGGTGAAAAAGTCCTCTGCCATGTCGTCCGTGCGCGTTTCATTCTTTTTGACGTAGTCGTCGACGACCTGTTGAAAGTCGGCAACGTGCTTGGAGAAGGGCAGGATTTCGTCGGTGGGCAGGAAGCGGCGCGTCTCGAAATCGATTTTGTCTTGGAGAAAGCTCGGTCGGCTTTCGACGGCGTCTTCCAGCAACTCGCGGATCATCTCCGGGCTGTTGTCGATGCGGAACTGGTGCCACTTTTCGCGGTCGTCCTGCAGGAATTCGCGCAGGCCGTCGATGTAGCCGCGCACCCACGCCTTCACCACTTTCTTGGCGTGCTTCTTTTTGAAGCCGTTCTCCAGTGCTTGCAGGTAAAAGCCCACGGCGCAGCGCTTCACGTCAAAGGAGAAGGGCGCGTAGATCGCCTCGTCGAAGTCGTTGACGCCAAAGAAGGGGGCGTTGTCCTCGTTGGGCATCACGCCAAAGTTGCCGGGGTGCGCGTCGCCGATGGTGAAGACGACGGGCAGGTGGCCGTCCATGCCCGCGTGGTCGCGGTAGAAGAGCAGCGCCGTGCCGCGGAAGAAATCGTAGACATCGTCCGCCAGCTTGTCGAACTTGCGCTGCGCGCCTTCGGGGCGGTTGTGGATGCGAAACTGGTGATCCTCGCGCATGGTGCGGCGCACGTGCAGCCGCCGCTCGTGATCGGGCAGCAGCAGCGGCGGTGTGGTGACTTCGCCGTCGGCGCGCTGCTGGGCGAGAGTGGCGTACTGTTCGGTGCGGTCCTGGTCGTCGACAATGGTGGCGGTGTTGACTAGCATGGGCGTTTCCAAAAGGGCTGAAAGGGAAGAAGGATGAAACGGAAAACAGAAAACAGAAAACGGAAAACGGGGGGCTGGGAACGATCAGGAATTTGCGTTTTTGCGAGCGGTTTTGATGCTTGTGTTCAGGATGCGCCGTAGCTGGATGCACTCGTCGAGAAGATCGTTTAGCTTGGTTGCGGTCATTAGTTCAGCGGCGATGATGATGCGAATCCACGTTTCGCTTTCGTTCAGCTCCTTCACGCCAATTTTGAGCTTATGAATAAAGTCGGCGGTGCTTTCTGCGCTGCGTGCTTCGCCATGATTGGGCGCTGGCGAGGTCCCGCTCCGCAAAAGTTGCCCCGCAATATGTTTGCTGGCTCTATCGTTTGGCAGCCCATTGCACGCTCGAATGACGCGCGCCGCAAACTGAATAAGCCGCTCCTGAATATCATCACCTTTCGCCATTGCTCACTCTCCACCCCCAAAACGCTTGCAACCAGCGTTTTCCGTTTTCCGTTTTCCGTTGCCTTTTTTTGTTTTCACTTTACCATAGACAGATCGACGCCCCACCGCTCAAACCACCCCGCCACATGCACCGCCGCGCGCCCCACAAAATCCCCTACCACCTGATCGGTAAGATACCACGGCTGCACACCCGGCTCCTCTTTCAACTCCGTGAACCAGCGCAGCGTGCGCTCGCGCCAGCGGTCGATTTCGCCGCGGGTGAGCAGCGGCGCGAAGTCGGACGCTTCGGCCTGGGCCAGCCGCTGCCAGACTTGGTCCCGCCACGGAGCGTGGTGGTAGAGGTTGAAGTCGACCTGGTCGACCTCCTGGTAGTACGCTTGACGATAAGCCGCCTCATCCGGTGCGGGCGGAACGAGGCGCTGAAAGGGCCTGACCACTTCCGTAATCCAAAAGCGATCCGTCAACAGATGGGCCGCGTAACCTGCGGCAAAGGCGCGCCGCGGCAACGACGCATCCTCGTAGCGGGCGAGCAAATCCTGAACCTGCTCGTGCTTATCGCTATCCCGCGGCGAATTCAGGTGGGTAATGCGCTTGGCCTCGCGCTCGAACCCGTCGCGCATGTGGATGGCGTCCGGGGCGAGGCTGCCGAGCAGGAATGCAGGCGCGGGCGTGCCAGCGGCCAAGTCGACGGCGATGGCGAGGTGCACCATGGGCAGGGGCATAGGGTTCTCCTGATTCTCAAAGTGACCGTCACCGTCTCAGGCGAGGTGGCACGCCCGGTCGCTGGTGGACGGTGATTGTCACTGGCGCGCTAAACGCGGCTGATCGCTCGCGATGTGGTCGAGAAAGGTGACAATCACGGCCCAAACAGTTTTGGCTGTGCTTTCCGACAGCGGGCCGTGACGGTCACCTTTGCCACAGTGCCTCGCTGGCAAGCTGCGCCCCCTCCGCCAGCGACTTGAGCTTGCCCCACGCGATGCTCGGATGCACGGCCCCAAAGCCGGCAAAGGTGCCAAAGCCACAGTCCGTCCCCGCCAATACGCGCTCGCGACCGACGATGTCGGTGAAGCGGCGGATGCGCTCGGCGACAAGCTGTGGGTGCTCGATATAGTTGGTCGTCGTATCCAGCACGCCGGGAATCAGCACCTTGTCTTCCGGAATGTCCGCTTCGGCCCAGACCGTCCACTCGTGGGCGTGGCGCGGATTTGACGCCTCGAACAAAATTGCCTGTGGCTTGGCCCGCATCACCACCGGCAGGATCAGCGCCAGCGCCACGTCGTGAGTGTGCGGCCCTTCGTAGTTGCCCCAGCAGACGTGCATGCGCACGCGCTCGGCGGGCACGTTTTGCAGCGCGTGGTTGAGCGCATCGACTTGGAGGTTGGCGTTGCGCAGGAACTCTTCGTCGCTGGCGTCGCGGAATTTGATGTGGCGACCCATCGCCAGATCGGGCGAATCGATTTGCAGCAGCAGCCCCGCCTCGACAATCGCCTCGTACTCAACGCGCATCGCCTCGGCCAGCGCCTCGATGTAGCCCTCCTGCGTGCTGTAGTGCTGGTTGGGCTGGAAGACGGCGATCACGCCGGGCGAGGCGGCGTTCATAAAGGCTTCGCTCGCTCCCGCCGCGTCGCGCGCTTTGGTCAGCCGCGCAATATCTTTTTCCACCGGCTCGCGGTTGACGTACTCGATGGGGCCGGTGCAGATCGGGCGGTGATATTTGGGCGTGCCGCCGGATTGCGCGAGGCGGTCGCGGTATTCGGGGTACTCGTCCAGGTCCTTGGGCGTGGCGCGCGGCATCTCGCCGATTTCGAAGCCGCTCAGTCGATGGCGAATGTACGTCGCGTACGAAATCTTGCTCATCTCGCCGTCGCTCACCACATCGACGCCCGCAGCCACCTGCTTCTGCACGACATCGCGCACGTGCTGGCTCATGGTCTCGTGGTAAACGGCGGGGTCAACGGGGTCACCGCGGTCTTCGGCAAAGAGCATATCGACGACGGGCTGCGGTCGCGGCAGGGAGCCGACGTGGGTGGTCAGGATGCGGTCGGTGCTGAGATTCATGCGGGCACTCCAGCTTGCTGGAGGGCGTTCGCTTCTGCTGGCGTAGCTGATTGAGCCATCTTTTCTTGCAGCCACAGATTTGCCAGCGTCTCTGTAGATACGCCTTGCTCGCGCGCCCGCTTGCGCAGGGAGCGATACAAATCTTTGGAGACGGACAGGTAGGTTTTTGAGGAAGTCAAGTTGACCTCGAACTCAACCGGCTCCATTAAGTCTTCATAGTCGGCACTGCTGTGATTGTCCCAAAATTCCCAAAACTCTTCAATCGTCTCAAAGTTTTCGGGCAGGGGATCGCGTTGAGTTGTTTGATTATCGGCCATAAGCTCTTCGCTCCTTGCTATCCATATCTCGTGCGCTAATTACAAGCGCTTCTTTTGTTGTCTTATAGACAAAATATACAGACAAATATCTTCCGCCCCACGTCTGGCCCAATGCTCGCTAGACGTCTTCGCCCTGAAAATTGCCTTTTCGCATCTTGCGAAACTTTGGTTGTCTATCAAACAGTTCTTCAATTTCGTCTCGATAGACCCCATGCTTGACTTCCAGCTTATCGACAATGTAATCGATCCAAATAATGTCAGCAATATATATTGGGTAGCGACTTTTCACTCCTCACGCATTATACATCTTTTCCAACATCTGCGCATTCAGTTCCTCGAAATTCTCCGGCTTCTGCATCCGGCCCTCGTCGTCGGCCTCGAAGCCCATGTCGCGCGCGCGGCGGATGACGCTGGGGGCCCAGTACGGGTCCTTGCCCTCGAAGACTTGGTGCTCCTCCAGCACGGCAAAGCACCAGGCAGGCTCCGGGCCAACGTTCTCAAAGCGACGCCACAGCCCCGGCGGAAAGGAGATCAGGTCGCGCGCGCCGAGGTCGACGTGGTGCTCGCTTTCGTTTTCGGGATCGTTGCCAAACCAGAAGCGCCATTCGCCCTCCAGCGGCAGGAAAATCTCGACGTAGTCGTGGGTGTGGTAGGCGGGACCATTGCCGTTGGGCATGGCCTTGAACATGCCGATCTGGAACTTGTGCGGCTCCGTAATAATTGGCTCGAAGTCGGGGTTCTCGCTGGCCGTGTCGCCGATCACGGCGTAGTTGAGCCGGTGGTGGCCGGGCAGCAGGCTGTCGATAAACATGAGCGGCACGGCGTTTTCCTGGGTGTAGTCGCTAAAGCGAACGACGCGCGCCAGCATCTCTTCTTTGGAAACTTTAGGGTGGTCCATAAGAGGCTCCTGGAATTTGTGGTGGAGGGGTAGTTGATTCTGGGAAAGTCTACCAAATAGTAGGCGATCCAGCCATATCGCCTCCGCTCCTGATCTATGATAAACTAAAGGCAGCGGCGAACAAGTAGAAACGAAGAGGGGGAGGCGCACCGTGCCACAGAGTATTGGCTATGTTCTCAGCGCACTGCTGTTTATCTTCCTGATTGTGCTGATCGTTGTGGCCGCCGCGGGCGGCAGCGCGGCGGACGGCGACGTCTCGCTCGATGATGCTGCGATTCTCAATGCCGCGGCGGACGGCGAAATTAATACCAGCGCCGACGTAGAGAGCGCTAGGGAGACGGGTGGGGAGATCGTTAATTCGGACGACGCTGAAATAACGAGCGCCAGCGTAAACACCAGCCCGGCCAATCCCTGCGGCGGCAGCGTTGCCCTGGGCGACGACGAGACGCTCTTTGGGGTTGCCCAGCGCTGCAGCACCACCGTCGACGCCATCCTCGCCAGCAACCCCGACATCACCGACGTGACGCGCATTCCCGTCGGCGCGAGGATTGCGCTGCCCGCTGCCGATTCGGCAGCCAGCGCCGCCACTGAAGCGGAAGCCACAACCGTCGATGCCGCGAGCCTCCCGATCGACGGAGCCATTTACATCATCCAGCCGGGCGACACCCTTGCCCGGATTGCCCAGCAGCGCGGCGTCACGCTGGTTCAGCTTGTCGATGCCAACCCGGACATCAGCAATCCGGACAGCATTCGCGTCGGCCAGACGATTGTGCTGCCGACGGAATAAGCGCTTATAAACTGGAGCCAGGGCGACAAGTGCAAATCCTCCTATCAGAAATTGGCGCAAATTGCTGCCCTGTGTAGTATAATTTCTCTCAATTTGTTCTTGAAAAACTTCTCGTTAACTTTTCCATTCATCTATATCTGAGGAGCTGTTCTCTTGGCTAAACGACGGTCATCGCTGGACTATATCGATTACGACGAGGCTTATGCCGATTCGCGCTACGAAGCGGATGAGCAACTCGCCAAACAGCGACGCAAATCTCGACCGAAGGATCGCTCGGATGATCTGATTCCGGGTGTGGTGGTGCGGGCGCTGGGCCACCACTACGAGGTGGAAACCAACCCGGAAGATGACGAAGAGGGCGATGATGTACGGCTGTGCGAAGTGCGCGGTCGGCTCATGCAGGAGCGTGCGGTGGGGACGCTCGTCGCCGTGGGCGATCGGGTGTGGATCGTGCCCGAAGGCAGCAACCGCGGCAAGATCGAGGAGATCGAAGAGCGCACCAGCGTCATCAGCCGCCAGAAGCCGGGCGCCAACATGTCGACCGAGGATGTGATTCTGGCCAATCCCGATCAGGTGCTGATCGTCTTCGCCGTGACCGAGCCCGCGCCGCACCTGCGCATGTTGGATCGCTTTTTGGTGGTCGCCGAATTTAACGAGCTGCCCGCCACGATCTGCGTCAACAAAACCGATCTCGTCACGCCGGAGCAGGCGACCGACCTGTTTGGATTGTACGAGGACATTGGCTACGACGTAATCTACGCCAGCGCGGAGAGCGGGCGCGGCGTGGGCGAGCTGCGCGAGCTGATCGTCGGCCAGATCACGGTGCTGACGGGGCCGAGCGGCGTGGGCAAGAGCAGCCTCATCAACGCGCTCGACCCGGACCTGGGCCTCGACGTGGGCGACCTGCGCGAGTTCCTCAACAAGGGTCGCCACACCACGCGCACCGCGCGCCTGCTCCAGCTCCCCCTCGGCGAGCCCGACGACGACCCCACCTACGTCGCCGACACGCCCGGCATCCGCGAGCTGGGCCTCTTTGAAATCGATCCGGCGGACCTTGGTTTCTACTTTATCGAGATGGAGCCCTTCATCCACGACTGCCGCTACCCCAACTGCACCCACGACCACGAGCCGGGCTGCGCCGTGCGCGCGGCGGTCGAGCAGGGCGAGATTAGCCCAAGCGCGGTATGATAGCTATTTGCGGCTGCTGCACGGGGAAGAGTGAAACTTTTCCGGCGCTCGCTCGTAGAGTAAACAGAATTTAAAAGGAGCAATTTTATGCTACGAGAGATGTTTAGTCTACGAAATAAACTGCGGGAGGTGTTACCCATGAATCGAACCACGCGCGCGCAAGAAATTATCCGCAACCACACGCTCTTTGCCGTGGGCGGCGGCATCATTCCCCTGCCCGCTATCGACGTGGCTGCCGTAACGGCGCTGCAGATGAACATGCTGGAGGAGCTGGCCGCTCTCTACAGCGTGCCCTTCTCCAAAAAGCCCTACCGCGATTTCATCCGCACCTTTGCCAGCGCGACGGTAACCTCCGTGGCCGCCAGCGCGCTCAAGCTCGTGCCCTTTGTCGGCACGGTGGTGGGGGCGGCCATTGGCGGCACCACGGCGGGCGCCACGACCTACAGCATTGGTCAAGTCCTCGTCGAGCAGTTTGAGCGCGGCGGCACGCTGAGCGACATCGACTGGGATTGGGCCATGCGCGAGTATCAGAAGCAGTACGCCCGCGGCGAGCGCGTGGCGGCTGAATTGCGGGAAGCGCAGGACATTCCGGTCAACGGCGGCGCAGCCGGCCCGGCTACAAGCACGGCCACAGGCACGCCCGAGGGTAACTCGCGTGAGGAAATTTTCGCCGCGCTGGATCGGCTGGGCGAGCTCAAGGACAAGGGCGTGATCACCGAGGAAGAGTTCGCCGCACAGAAGCAGAAGCTCTTTAGCCGGCTGTAAAACGTAGCAACAGTCAGCTAGATATTCACGATCCAAACGAGCCGATGCCTTTTCTGGGCGTCGGCTCGTTTGCTCTCATCGACATTTGCCTCGCCAAAATCGAGCGGCTGCTGTGCGGCACCACACCTATACGCTTGAGGAAATCGAGCAGATGATGGGGCAGGCCGGGCTGGTGGTGAAGATACTGGAGGCGATCACGGGGTACACGAGGGGCAATGGGTATGCTTGTCCGTACATAGTGGTGATGTGCAAAAACATGAGGCACACTTAGCATGATAAGGAAACCAAGTGCGGTCTTATTTGATTTTTTCAATACGATAGTCACAAGAGTGAACTTCGATTCTGAGGCGGGAATTAGAGCCCTTCTGAAGCTTGCCCAGAAGCCATCCTCAATTTCGACCCACGAAGTACTTGTGCGAAACGCAACGCTTGAGGACCAGCTTAGCGAAGTTTGGGGTGCATCAGACGTATGGTCGACAATACAGCAATTTCAAAGATTGCTCTTCGATGGACTTGGCGTCAGTTTCGACGCGGCGCCGAACGAACTCGAGCGGTGTTTCTTCGAGGCTGCGATGGAGTTTGAGAGGACTGAAGGAATTCAGCAATGCGTGTCGGAGTTGCGCGCGCGTGGACTGCGATTAGGAGTCGTTTCGAATTATAATTGTACGGGAGGGACGCTCCGATCTGCGCTAGGTCGTCTGGAGATTGCTGATCCGTTTGAATTCGTGGTGTCGAGTGCTGACTACGGAATCGGGAAGCCCCACCCGCTTATCTTTGAGGCTGCCGTCGCGAAACTCGGCGTCGAGCGCTCGGCGACTTGGTTTGTTGGCGACAATTTGGAGAACGACATCGCTGGAGCGAACGAGGCAGGCCTCTTCTCCGTGTGGTACAATCCCGATGAGAACGAAAATGGTCACATAAAGCCCAATGCCACAATTAGAAGCTGGGCGGAGTTTGAGGAGCTAATCGAAGCGGTGGGATAAACTATTTGCAAGACCACAAATGACCAACCCCTCCATCCCCTACCCACCAGCCTCCACCTCCTTCAGCAGCACCCGCACCGGCGACGCATCGCTGCCGACAATCGGCAGCGGCGTGGCGACCATCTCGTAGCGCCCCGCCGCGACGTCGCACAAATCCAGCCCCTCAATCACCCACACGTCGTGGCTGAGCAAGATGCGGTGCGTGTCCGTCGGGTTGTCGAACGGGGCAACCGAGAGGTAATCCACGCCCACAACGCGCAGCCCCCGCTCGACAAAATAGGTGGCCGCATCCGGCAGCACGGCGACGTACTCTTCGTGAAAGTCCTCCTGCGACCAGTCGCGCCGCGAGTTGCGCGTGCGGAAGAAAACGCGCTGGCCCGCTTGCAGCGCCTCATTTTGGGATTCCCACGCCTCCACGGTTGCGCGGTCGATGCCGTCGACATCGTCTGGCAGGTGAGCCACGCGCACCGCGCCCATCATCGCCCACGTCGGCGCGGTGGTGATGTCGCCGCCGTTTTGCAGGAAGTGCAGCGGGGCGTCCATGTGCGTACCGGTGTGCATCGCCATTTGGAGCACGGTGATGTTGGCCGTGTCGCCCTCGGCCAGCCGGCTGGCCTTGTGCAGCGAGACGTCCGGCTGCCCCGGCCAGACGGGCACGCCCTCGCGGAGGGGATAGGTGGCGTCGAGCCAGCCGTTGTCGAGTTGTCGCGTCATGGAAGAATCCTTTGTTTTTGCGGCTTGGGCAGCCAAGCAAAAGAGCTCAAGAGGGTTAACCCCCTTGAGCTCTTATCTACCCACCGTCCAACAGCTTGGCCTAGCGCGCCGCCTGCTGGTTAATACCCTTGCTCAGCATCCCACCCTTGGCGAGATTTGTGAGCTTGTCGTCGGCGTTGCCCTCTTCGTTGAGCGTCTGCTGCAAAAAGTTTTCGTCCTCGCCGTAGCCGAGAATGTCGGCGTAGGTGCGCACGGAACCGTAGCCCGCAATCTCGTAGTGCTCAATGCGCTGCGCCGCGGCAATCAGCGCCGCGTCCTTCACGGTGGGGTCGCCGGGCATGTTGATCACTTCCTGCCCCTCTTTGACCAGCCCCTCCATTGCCTTGCAGGTGACGCCGTTGGGCGCTTCGTTGAGCCGGTTGAAGATGCGCTGCAGCCGATCCGCCTGGTTGCGCGTCTCCTGCAGATGCTGATTGAACGCGTCCTTCAGGTCCGAATCGTTGGCCGCGCTCGCCATCTGCGGCAGCGCATCCATCAGCTGCGTCTCGGCGCTGTATAGGTCCTTCAGCTGCTCGACATAGAGATCGTGAAGCGAATTTAACGATTTAGTTGCCATGGTATGCTCCTTCTGAATAGTTCTTCACTGAATTTCGTCGGGAGAAATTTTTGAGCCCACTCCCTGTGGGGCAATCCTAGTTTACCAAAGTGGCGGCGAGAAGAACATGGATAGCGGTGGAAGTATGAGATACAGAAATTTGTACCCAAAGCACTAGCTTCCGTTGACATTTGAGAATTGGCCCTCACCCCCAGCCCCTCTCCCAGCCTGGGAGAGGGGAGGACGAGGCTCCTTTCTCCCACGTGTGGGGGAAGGGCTGGGGATGGGGGCGCGCTTGACCTCCCCGCCAAGCTCGTTTAGCAAAATGTCAACGGAATCTACGGCGTCAGCACCACCTTGACGCAGTTCTCGCGCTTGTGCTTAAACGTCTCGTAGCCCTGCGCCGCCTCGTCCAGCTTCAGCCGATGGGTGATGATGTACGATGGATCAATGTCGCCACCGTCGATGCGCTCCAGCAGCGGGCGCAGGTAGCGCTGCACGTGCGTCTGCCCCATTTTCATAGTCAGCCCCTTGCCAAAGGCCGCGCCCAGCGTGAATTTGTCTACAATGCCGCCGTAGACGCCGGGAATCGAGACCGTGCCGCCCTTGCGGCAGGCCTGGATCGCATAGCGCAGCGCCGTGGGGCGGTCGGTTTGCAGTCGCACCGTCTGTGCAAAGCGGTCGTAGAAGCCGTCCAGCCCCATGCCGTGCGCCTCCATGCCAACGGCGTCGATGGTCGCGTCCGGCCCGCGACCGCCCGTCATCTCCTTGATCTGGTCGATGAAGTCGCTCTGCTCGCGGTGGTTGATCACCTCCGCGCCGGCCTGCGTGCGCGCCAGCTCCAGCCGCTCCGGCACGGAGTCGATGGCGATAACGCGCTCGGCGCCCAGCAGATAGGCGCTCTTGATGCAGAACTGCCCCACCGGCCCGCAGCCAAAGACGACGACCGTCTCGCCGCCCTGGATGCCCGCATTTTCCGCCGCCTGCCAGCCCGTGGGAAAGATGTCGGTAAGGAAGAGCACCTGCTCGTCGCTGAGGTGCTCCGGGATTTTGATCGGCCCCACGTCCGCAAAGGGGACGCGCACGTATTCGGCCTGCCCGCCCGCGTAGCCGCCCATCATGTGCGAGTAGCCAAAGATGCCGGCGGTGGTGTAGCCGTAAGCCTGCTCGGTGATCCACGGCTTAGGGTTGGAGTTGTCGCAGAGCGCGTACTGCTCGCGCTGGCAGAAAAAGCACTGCCCACACGCAATCGGAAAGGGCACGACCACGCGGTCGCCGACTTCCAAATTATGCACCTCCGGCCCAATCTCCACCACCTCGCCCATAAACTCGTGGCCGAGAATGTCCCCCTTCTGCATGGAGGGGATGTAGCCGTCGTACAGGTGTAAATCCGAGCCGCAAATCGCGGTCAGCGTCACCTTGATGATGGCGTCGCGCGGGTTCAAAATTTTGGGGTCGGGCACGTTCTCCACGCGCACGTCCGTCTTGCCGTACCAGCATACTGCTTTCATTGTGTTCTCCTGTGTAGCGCCAAGCGCTGCTTGGCGAGAGGCGAAGCAGCGCTTCGCCTTACGTGCGTCCCGACGGCTGCCCGTCGACGGTTGGCGCTTCACCCGCCTCCATCACCGCCTTGAAGCGGCGAATGTCATCCTTGACCTGCTGCGCGGTGACGCGCTGAAAGAGGGCGGCCAGCGCATCGCCCACCACGCCGCCGGGCGGGTTGTACGCGATGTGCGCGCGCACAACCGTGGCATCTTCCGTCGGCGATGGCGTGAATTCGACCCAGCCGCTGTTGTCGACGGCGTTGCCCGCGCCCGGAACCGTGCGCCAGGCAATGCGCTGGCCCGGCTGGTCATCCGTCACCTCCGCCGTCCACTCCAGCGTTGCGCCCAGCGGCTGGCCCAGCGGCGTGTCGACGCGCCACTGCGAAAGCCCCTCGCCCGTGTTTTTGACTTCGTTGACGTGCTGCATAAAGTTGGGCAGGTTCTCGAAGTTGCGCCAGTAAGTGTACAGATCGTCCGCCGAGCGATTGACCGTAACGGCCTGGGTGACGGCGAGATTCTTCGCCGTTTGCTGCTTGGCGACCTGTGATTTCACCGTTTGCTGCGCCTGCCGCGACCAGCTAGACGGCAGCACCCGATCCAGCAGCGGCGCGCGCGTGCTGCCGTGCGCCAGCAGCACCGCACCCAGCGGCGCGGTGATTAGGCTGCTCCAATTGCGGCGCGCCAGGGCGTCGATCACAAAGGCCGCGCCCGCAGCGAGCGACAGGCCGCGCTCGGCGAGATCGGCGGGGTGGGATTGACTTTTTTGGGTAGTCATGTGTGCTCTCCTTGGTGGAGGTTCGGTCGTTTAAGATAGTTTTCCGAGTGCCTATAGGGCAGAAGGGCAAGAATCGACCAACGGTGCGTGGCGCTTTCTCAAAATACTGCGGCAACGCACGGCGGCCCTCTTGCTCATTTTGTCCCGCGATATCTCGGAGAATCAAGAAATCCGGTCAACCGTGAAGTGCGTATGGTTGTAGTGGCTGGGCGTAGCAGATTAAGGAATTAATCAGGTAAACTCGTTGGCCCGTGCGCACGTGGGCGTGCTCACTCCTCTTTACCCGGTGATACCGTAGTGGGAGGGCGCGCCCTCCCACTACAAGCGAAGGTAGGCTATTCACCCGCATATTGGTTAAACTCTTTTGCCGCACGCCGCCCCAAGAAGGTGAGCGGGCGCAGCAGCCAGCGGCGCGGCCCTTGCAAATCCTCGGCAACTTCCATGCCGCGCTGCACTTCTGCCTCGACTGGGGCCGTCTCCGTTAGAGCGTCCGGCAGCGAGTAGCGGGTGGACAGGCTCATAAAGTCCACAAACGCACCGGGCAGCAGGCCGTGCAGCGTGCCCAGCAGCCGCGCCTGCCAGCCGATGTACTGCACCGCGCGCCGCTGCCGCAGCGCGCGCACGACCTGTCGGCCCGCCTTTTCGGCGCTGACGGAGAGACCCGGCAGGCTGGCGCTCGGCGCAAACCACGAATACTCTTTTTCCGCATCACCGGTGAATTGAGCCTGAAGGTGCGCGCCCGTGCGCAGCGTCGTCGGCAGCACCGTGGTGACGAGAATGCCCATGTGCTTGAGCTCGCTGCGCAGGCCCTCCGAAAAGCCCGTGGCCGCAAATTTGGCCGCGGCGTAGGGCAGCATATGCGGAATGCTCACGCGCCCGCCAATCGAGGTGATGTTGACGATGCGCCCGCTGCCGCGTGCCGTCATCTGCGGCAGCACGGCCAGCGTCGCGTGGACGACGCCCCAGAAGTCGGTGTCCATCGCCTCGCGGAAGCGCTCGTGCGTCATGTGCTCTGCCGGGCCCACCTGAATGATGCCCGCGTTGTTGACCAAAATGTCGATGCGTCCGTAGTGCTGCGTCACTCGCTTGATAGTTTGTTCGACCTGTGAGCGGTCGCGCACGTCGCAGGCAAGCGCCAGCACCTCTGCGCCGCGCTCGCTCAGGTCGGCGCGCGCTGCTTCGAGCTCGTCCTCATCGCGCGCGCAGATGGCAAGTCGGCAGCCCGCCTTGGCCAATTCGCGCGCAATCGACAGCCCCAGCCCGCGCGAGCCCCCCGTCACCAGCGCGACTTCGCCTCGAAGCCGGGCGCGCGTTAGCCGTTGCAGCAGCGGCAACAGCAAGAGCCCAACTCCGCCTGCCAGCAGCAGCGTTTGTCGGTTGGTAAGTTTGTTTTGCATGGGTGCTCCTTTTTCGGTTCGATATCTCCCTTCAGTCTGCACCCAATTCGCGCGATTCGCCATAGATATTTACATACAGCAAGGTACAAGCGTAGTAAGTTAGTTGAAAACCACAGAGCCTGCGCCCCCTTTCCCACACCCTGAACTCGTCGAAGGGTGTGGGAAAGGGAGCGCAGGCCCAAACAAAAATTGGAGACCTTCTATGTCCACCCTTCTGCTCGGCCTCGACCCCGACGCCTTTAGCGACGACCAGCTCGAACAAATCCGTACGACCATGCCGGATCACCTGCACATGGCCCACACCACCGACCGCGACGTGATCGGCCCCATGCTGGACGACATCGAAATTATCGTTGGCTCCTTCCCGCGCGACTTGCTCCCCCAATGCCCCAAGCTGCGCTGGATGCAGCAGTGGAGCGCGGGTGCCGATTGGCTGATGGAGCATCCCGACGTGCAAACGATGGAATTCACGCTGACCAACGCCTCCGGCGTCCACGCCGTGCCGATTAGCGAACACATTTTTGCCTACCTGCTCGCCTTTGCGCGACACATTCCCCAGGCCGTGCGCGCCCAGCAAAATCGCATCTGGATCGCCAACGGCAAGCAGTCCGACGGCGCATCGGGAACCAGCGGCGACGACTTGGCCACGCTGACCGATCAGGATATGCTGGAGCTCAAGGAGAAGACGCTGCTGCTGCTGGGCATCGGCGCGATTGGCGAGCGCACGGCCAAGCTGGCCGACGCCTTTGAGATGCGCGTGGTTGGCGTGCGCCACAGCCCGGAGAAATCCGTCCCGCACGTGGAGCAGATGGTCGGCAACGATGACTTGCTGGACGTGCTGCCGGAGGCCGATTTTGTGGTGATCACGCTGCCGCTGACGCCGGAAACCAAGGGGCTGTTTGACGCCGAGAAGATTGGCGCGATGAAAGAGAGCGCCTACCTGATCAACATTGGACGTGGCGAGATTGTCGACGAGGAGGCCCTCATCAACGCGCTGAAGCAGGAGAAGATCGCGGGCGCGGGGCTGGATGTCTTTCAGCAGGAGCCGCTGCCGGAGGCGTCGCCGCTGTGGATGATGGAGAACGTGATCGTCACCTCGCATTACGCGGGCTTAACGCCGCGCTACGACGAGCGCGCGTTCAACATTTTCATCGACAACCTGGAGCGCTATCGGAACGGCGAGGAATTGCGCAACGTGGTGGACAAGGAGATGGGGTATTAGCGGAAGTGGGTAGTTGCCCGCCGCGCTGAGCAACTACCCACTTCATTGGTTGCGCCACATCTGCTGCAGGGCAACGAATTTTTGCTTATACTCATCCGGGTCCTGCTTCAAGCTTTCAGTCGCATAGCGCTGCATGATCTCGTCAAAGTATGTTGAGAGTTTCTGCATCTCGATACGACCTGCTTCAAGCAGCATTAGCACATCCGCGTAATCATTTTGGTTGCCACGTTCAATTTTGCTCAACGCCGTACTGTACAAATCAAAGTGAAAAACGTCGATTTGTCCGTAGCGCCCAACATAGGGGCTGCGCTCGCGGTAGCCAGCAGGCAAGGGGATAAAATCCGCCGGTGAGGCTTCTTCGATATTTAAGGAAAGCTGCTCTTTTAGACGGCGAACAAGGAAAGTAAATTGGCTGTGGTCTTCATCTGCAATTTCCAGCGCCAGATCAATGTCGAGCGTTTGCTGGCGCAAGCCTTCATACACCATAGTTGTACCGCCAACCAGATAGATACGCCCTGGTTTCGGAAAATACTGGCCCAGTCGCCGCAGGAATAGCTCAATCCGCTGCTGATCAACCTGCTCGCGCATAAGCTTGTTTCCTGTCGCGCTGTTCTATTTTCAACTGCTCAAAGAACAAATCCATCGTCACATTTAATTCAGAGAGGCGGTTGAAGGGAAACGGTGAACGTCTCTTCCACACTTCTGCCAAAACGTGCAGGCCATTCTTGCCAAAACGCTCGTCGGCGGGCGGCAAGTTCATCTGCTGCGAAAAGAGGTCGGGTAGCGGCATCATGTCCAGGTAAAAGCTCAGCCGCGTCCACCACAGCCGCTGCAGATAGACGGCGGCCATGTACAGCGTTTGCAGGTCGAGCGCCATCTCCGGCTCAAGCTCGTTGACCAGCGCGGCTACGTTCTCTGCAAGCTGCGGCTGCCGCAGCAGCAGCGGAACCAGCGCCAGCCGCAGCCGCGCATCGGGCTGATCGAGCAGCGCCAGCAGCAGAGCCGCATCCGAAGCAATCGGCTCGGTTGCTACGGCGTCGCTGGGCGCAAGGTAGCAGACGCCCCGCTCGCGCAGCAGGGCAACGAGCGTTTCGCGTCGTGCCTCTGTAGCGGGGTGGAGTTGAAAAGTATCCATGTGCGCATGATACCACAGAACCGACAAAGAGCCTTCGGAGCCAAAAAAGCGCAGTCGCCTCAGCGCGCTGGGGCGACTGCGCTTTTTCCTCACGCCATCGCCGCCCGCAAATCCGCGACGGCGAGCTCCTCCAAATCGTGAATCCCCATTACGTGCTCGGCCATCTCCTCGCGCAGCGCCGCCATGCCCGCCTCGTCCAGCGGAAAATCGTCCGCCATGCTGCTCCGAATCTCGTCCAGCCGCCCGTTGATTTCGCGGATGCGCGGCAGCGCTTTGTGCCCTTCGTCCAAAAAAATTCGATGGCGCTCCAGCAGCAGGCGACGCGTCTCGCCAAAGGGCGCAATGCTGTCCGGCAGCAGGGCGACGGCCAGCGCGTCCCACGCTTGGCCGCTGTGGCGGAACTGTGGGGCTACGTCACGCAGCGCTGGCTTGTCGAGAATCGTCGCCGCCTCGTCGAGAAAGTCGGCAAAGAGGGCGCGCTCGGCGTTGCCCTCCTTGCCGTAGAGCACGATGTGGTCAAAGGTGCTGGTTAGCCCGGCATACATCGCGCGACCGGCGGGGAAAGTCTTCGCCCAGCTCACGCGGGCGCGCGGGTTGGTCAGCTGCTTGGCCCACCATTTGAAGGCGGCCAACCCAAAGTTGTTCTTTGAGCCGCGCGGCGGCTTTTCGGTAAAGAGGTTAACGCTCTCCCAAATGCCCGCGCTGACGGCGGCTGTCAGCTTGTCGGGGTCCGGCTCGTCGAGCGTGAGCACGCGGAACTTCTCCTTTTTGATGCGCGCACGAGCGGCGTCTAGTTCGTCCGCCGATACGCGCAGGGGGACGCGCGCGCGGTCGGCGATCCAGGCGACGTTGTCTTCCCTGTCGTAGCCGTAGACGACGACGGGCTGCATATCCCACCAGCCCTCGTCAAAGGGCAGCGCATTGTAGGGCAGCAGATGGCGATCGGCCCAGACGATGGCGGGCGCGCCCTCGGCCAGCGTCTCGACAAGATTTTGCACGCCCTTTTCCGGCTTGGCCGTCTGCAAGCGCGTCTGCACCACGCCCAGCCGCGCGAGCAGCGTTTCCAGCGGGTCAAAGGTGTTGCGGGTGAGGAGCGAGACGTGGGGATCGTAGCCCTCGTAATGGAACGAGAAGTAGCCCATCACCGCGCCGCCGCTGATGCCCATTAGCAGTGCTTCGGTGTAGGGCCGGCCCGTGTGTGGCGCGAGAATCCCTTGGTGCGCCCAGATGTTACAGACGCTCCCCGTCTCCCAGTGGCGACCGGCGAAGGCGTGGTAGTTGGGTAAAACAGACATGGTGTTTCTCCGAAGCTGTGGACTTGTTGAAGCTCTTTTTAGCTTACCAGAAAATTTCGTGTCGCGGGCAGAGAAGCGATATGCGATGGACTTTTGAACGGGGGCGCTACTTACTTGTCGAGAACGCTTCGATAGGCTAAGAGGTTTAACGCGGAGGGCGCGGAGAAGACGCGGAGAGCCGCGGAGAAGATGCAGAGAAAAGACCTTTATCGGACCACAACTCTTTGCGTTAATTTTTGCAGGGTGCGTTCACTCGTGGTCTACCTCGCCGTTATGCAGTCGGCAGCGTCACCACGAACTCCGACCCCTTCCCCACCTCGCTCTCCACCCCAATTGAGCCGCCGTGCGCCTCCACAATTGATTTGGCAATCGCCAGCCCCAGGCCGGATTCATTGCCGGATCCACTGGCGCTTTGGGCACGCGACGCATCGGCGCGGTAGAAGCGATCAAAAAGATGGGGCAGCGCGTCGGCGGCAATGCCCGTGCCCGTGTCGCGCACGGCCAGGGTGACCCGTTGGCCCGCCCGCGCTGCCGACAGCGTTACTGCGCCGCCGGCGGGCGTGTGGCGCAGGGCATTGCTGAGGAGGTTGTTCAACACCTGCGCCATGCGCGTGCGGTCGACCAGGATTTGCGGCAATTCAGCCGCCGCGTCGATCCGCAACGCAACCTGCTGGGCCTGCGCTTCGGGGAGATGGGCACTGACGGCCCGTTCGAGCAGCGCGCGCGGTGAGGTCAACTCTCGCTGTAGAGAAAGCGCGCCCGCGTCCGCCAGCGACAGGGTGCGCAGGTCGTCGATCAGCCGCTGGAGCTGCTGCGCCTCGCCGTGCATCACGTCGTAGACGCTGGGCGAGCCGGGGATTTTGCCGTCGGCCAGCGCTTCGGTGTAGCCGAGGATCACGCTGAGCGGCGTGCGCAGATCGTGGGCGATGTCGGCCGTCATCTGGCGGCGGGCGCTGGTGGCGCGGGCCAGGTCGGCGCTCATTTGGTTAAACGAGGTGGCGAGCTGGCCCAGCTCGTCCGCCGAGCGCACGGGCACTTGCTGGCCCAGCGTGCCGCCAGCCAACGACTGAGTGGCGTGCGTCAGCTCGCGCAGGGGGCGCGTCAGCGTGCGGGCCAGCAGCGCGCCAATCAGCAGTGCCGCAAACAGCGCGCCCAGCGAGCCGTAGACAAAGGCGCGGCGCGTTTGCCGCAAAAAGTTGGCTTCGGGTGAGCCGGGCGTTAAGCGGTTGCCCGGCGGGCCGCTAGGGGGCGCGTTGATCAGCAGCCAGCCCACGGTGCGTTCGTTCAGCACAATCGGCTGCGCGCGGCTCATATCGCGCGGTGTCGGCTGTGCTCCCACGCGCAAATCGCGGCTGTACACAACGCGCCGCTCGGCATCCAGCACCGTTGCGGAAGCCAGCGCCTGGATCAGCACGCGCTGCCGAGGGCGCGCTGGCCCGTCGACGACGGTGGGCAGCGCGGCCCAACTGCCCGCTGCGTCGTAGTATTCCGCCAGCGCCTCCGCCAAATCATTTTTATAGCGCGCCACTCGAAAGCGCTCAAATTCGCTCTGCGTGCGCCGCCCCACAAAGACCGCCATCAGCAGCGTGCCGGTAATGCCGACAACGAGGAAAGCGAGGGTGAGCTTGAGGGCGAGGGAGCGGAGCATTGGAGATTGGCGATTTCTAACGCGGACAAAGCGCAATGGTGAATGGTGAATGGTGAATCATTGTCAGAGAGCCTACCTCTTCTCATTCACCATTAGCAATTCACCGTTCACCATTTACAATTTTTGGTTCTCTGAGCTTTTATGGGGTAGACGCATAAGGCCCGACCGACGGTGCGTCACACTTTCCGAAGTGCGACGCACGTTTGGGGGAAGTCCTGCCCATTTTGGGTAATAGACAAGCCAGATGTGCGATGCACCTCGGAAGGTGCAACGCACGCTGGGCCGCGTTGCTCGTTGCACCCCACAATCCCTCAGAGAACCCAATTTTTTTGTCCGATAGATGAGAAGTCATTTGCTTAAATACTGAGGTCAGAGAGCGTTTTGTTTGTTGGCGACGGCTCCGCCCTACTCCCCCACAAAGCGATAGCCCACGCCGTAGACCGTCTGCACGTAGTGCGGGTCGCGCGGGTTGGCTTCGATTTTAGTGCGCAGGTTGCGCACGTGCACGTCGACCGTGCGTTCGAGGCCGTCGTAGGTGGCTTCGCCGTCGCGGGCGAGGTGGGCGAGCAGCTCGGCGCGGGTGAAGGCGCGGTTGGGCGTCGCCATTAGCGCGGCGAGCAGGTCGAACTCGGAAGGGGTAAGGCTCACCGTTTCGTCGACGCCTTTTTTATTGCCGTCCGTGCGGATAACCGTCACCGTGCGCGCGCCGCGATCCAGCGCGAGATCGCCCGCGCGCAGCACGTCGTCGCCATTGGCTGGGCGCTCGGCGCGGCGCAGCACGGCGCGCACGCGGGCCGTCAATTCCCGCATCCCAAAGGGCTTCGTAACAAAATCGTCCGCACCCAGTTCAAGACCCAGCACGGCGTCCGTCTCCTCGACTTTGGCGGTGAGGATAATCACGGGCGTGTCGCGCTCCTGCTTGTGGGCGCGCAGAAAGTCGTAGCCGCCCAGCTCCGGCATCATCAGGTCCAGCAGGATTAGGTCGGGCTTTTCCGCGCGGGCGACGAAGAGCGCCTCGCGCCCGTCCGCCGCCTGCACGATGCGAAAGCCTTCACCGGTCAGGTAGGTGTCAACGAGCTGGCGCAGCTCGCGTTTGTCGTCGACGACGAGAATGGTTTTCATGGTCAAACTGTCATTTCGAGTGGATGCGAGAAATCTGAACGTAGCCTACGGCATTTGTTCATGTGTGCTCACCAACCAAACGTACTTTTGTAAATGGTCTCGATTTGGTGGAAGGTAACGTCCAGATTTCTCGCTGTCAAAACTTCGGACGCGGTGTCATTTTGTCGGCCCGCTCGAAATGACAGCATTGCTACTCCAGCACCAAATCGGTCAGCACGGGCACATGATCCGAGCCGATGTCGCCGCCCGCGGTATAGTCGACAATCGCCCACTGCGACGAGGCGAGCACGTGATCGATGGGGGCGCTGAGCAGCCAGCTTTGCCAGTACCACGTCGGGCGCAGGCCGTGGCCGCGGGCGGCGTAGCGCAGACCGGCCACGCGCTCCAGCGGGCGCATGGCGTGCGACCACGGGGCGGCGTTGGCATCGGTGAGCAGCACAAAGGGCGTGTCGACCGTGCGGGCGTAATCCGCCAAGTCGGCCAGCTCGGCGTTGCGGCTCTCGGCCCAGCGCGCGTTGAGCGGCGGGTAGGGGTGAATCCCCACCAGCTCGACGGGCTGGCCCTGCCACGCAATCACGGCGCGCAGAAACCGTCGCCGCCGCCCGGCCATGGTCACGGTTTCGACTTCGGCAAAGGGGTGGCGGCTCAGAAAGGCCAGCCCCAGCGTCATGCGCGAGGGTTCGGCGTAGAAGTAGGGGTAATCGTCCAGCAGCTCTTCCTCGATCAGCGCGACCAAATCGGCGCGCACTTCGGAGAGAAAGACAAAGTCCGGCTCGCGCTCGCGGATGTACTCGACGACGCGCGGGTAGCCCGCGCTGCTCGTCGAGATGTTCATCGAGACGACGCGCAGGGTGGGCGACACCGCCGTCGCGACAGCGGGCAGCGGCGTAAAGAACGGAGTCAGCAGCCCGGCGTTGATCAGCAGCGCCGGGAGAAGTGCCGCGCCCCACCAGCGCGCACGACCCGTCGACAAAATCACCAGCACGAGCAGGCAGAGCGCGAGGCCGACGGTGTACTGGAGGTGGAAGTGCGAGGCCACATCGAGCGCCCAGTGCAGGCGACCGACCAGGCTTATTAGGGTCAACAGCGAGAGCAGCAGGCCGAGGGCCAGGGCGAGGCGGAAAGTCCAGCGTTTCATACAAATTGCCGTTTCAGACTTAATTTTAGGGACGCGGATGAACATGGGGAAACACGGATTTCAGAAAACAGCGGCTGCCAATCAAAGCGACGGCTACTGAAAAATCCGTGTGCGCAGCCCGTATTCATCCGCGTCCCATTTTCTGCGCATTCGGCTACAGAACAAAATCGAACGCGGCGGCTTGCCCATCCTCTGCCGTGCTCACCCCCATGACGAGCGCGGGGTTGAAGATGCCGTCGCGCGCGTTGTCCGGCTCGTCCGGGAAGTAGAGCTGCGTGGTGAGCAGACCGGTTTCCGGCCCCTGCACGCGCACGTGAATGTGCCGCGTGCGACCGGGATAGACGCCCGGCACAATCGTCTCCAGCTCGTAGCGACCGTTGGCGTCGGTAAACTGGTGGCCGCGAAAATTAAAGCCAGCGTTGTCGTATTCGCCCGCGTCGTTGGTCTGCCAGAAGTCTAGCAGGGCATTGGCGAGGGGCGTGCAGTCGGTGGCGAGCACGCGACCGGTTAACAGCAAACGCGTGCCGGGCGTATCCACCTCAAGCAGCGACGTGCGCTGGGGCGTATCGGGCGTGTAGAAAGGGCCAGCGGTTTGGGCGGGCGTGGGGTCATCGCCGTCGTCGCAGGCGGGCGTGGGCGCGAGCGCGGCAGGTTCACCAGCAGCGGGTTGACTTTGCTGCGGGGTGGGCGACGGTGGTGCGGCGAGCGGCGGGATGGCGTCGGCACAGGCGGCGAGCAGCGCGCCGCTGGTTATGAGCGCGCCGGTTTGGAGGAGTCGGCGACGGGTTAGGGTAGGTTGGGTCATGGTTATCTTTTTAGGTAAAGCCAGACTCCGGGAGGAAAGCCTTCCGGAGTCTTTCACAGTGCTGTGTCGATGATACAACAGATTGTGCGTGGCGACTAGCGAGCCGTTAGATGCTGCTGCCGGGCACAACGGTCTCGTCGGTGCTTTCCGGCATCACTTCGTTGGGCTGGCTGTCGAAGTCGCCATCGCCGCGGAAGCTGCGCCCGTGGTGACCGCGCCCCCCGCCGAAGCCGCGCTCGAAGCCAAAGCCGCGCTCGCTGCTCAACAGCGCGTCCGCCTGCGCCTGCGTAATCGCGCCGTCAGCCACGGACTCGTTCACCACTTCCTCGTAGACGCCCTGCACCCGCTCGCGCAGCGTCTCCCGGATCGCCTGCCGCGCCTGGATCAGGTCGGCCTCCTCCTGTGAGAGACGACCGTTCTCGACGGCCTGTACCAGCGCTGCCTCCTGCGCGGACTGCTTGGCGGCGTCAAGCGCGTCAACGCTGATGCCCAGGGCGTCGGCCAGCAGCGCATCGTAGTTGATCACGTCGTTGTCCAGGCGAGCGAAGTTGCGCAGCGGGCCAAAGCGATCGCTGCGCTCGCGCAGCTGCGCGGCCTGCTCTTCGGTGATCAGCCCCTCGGCGAGGGCCTGATCGATGGCGGCGTTTGTGGCTTGTGCCTGCGCCGCCTCCAGTTCCTCGACGCTGATGCCGAGCGCCTCAGCCAGCAGCGTGCTGCCGCCATCTTGCCCACCAAAACCGCGCTGCTCGATTTGCTGCACGGCAGCAGCGGCCCGCGTCACGCCCGGCGCAAAAACGGCGGCGGCAGCGGCCAGCATCACCGTGGCGACGAGCGCAACGGCCACGCCGCGTACCCAATTCATTCGACTGCTCATTTGTGTTCTCCTTTAGAACGGAAACGTTTCTCGAAACCGTCGCATCAGTTGCGCCGGTCGAGGATGATTGTCGCATGAGGTTATTTAGAAAATGTGAAGATTTGGCGGGGGAATTGTTGGATTCTGTCATCGTCTGGCTTGGGGAAAGCCCGAAGGCGCCCTCACCCCCGGCCCCTCTCCCAAGCTGGGAGAGGGGCCGGGGGTGAGGGCTGAATCGCTATAGATTTTTTAGAACGTCGATAATCAGTCCGGCTTCTATCTGAACTTCATCCGGAACGGACAAAACATCTGCCGTATACTTCCATCAATATTCTTCGACAGGCCCACCACGCCAACGAAGGCGCGAGCGCTTGTTGAAGACCATCGAGTGCCGAGCGCGGTCGCCAAGACCGGTTCGGCATTTTGTGTGTAGGCCAAACTTTTTTATCAAGGATTACCGAATCAAATGAAGAACCGCTTGTTTGCTTATGTAAATTCTCGCTGGCTAATCGGGCTGGTCGTGATGCTGCTGCTGGCGGGCTGCGCCATCACCACGGATGAGGAAGGGCGCGTCGAGATCATGCCGCTTACGCTGACGCCGACGAGCGAGGCCACCGAGACGGCGACCGCCACGTCTGCCGCCACCTCCGCTGCCACCTCTGCTGCGACAGCGACGCCGCTCACGCGCGATGCGCTGCCGACCATGGCGGCAACCGCCACGGCTCCATCTTCGTCGTCCACAAACGACGCGCAAGTCACAACCGCAGCGCTCAACCTGCGCCGCGGGCCGTCGACCGACTACCCGATCATCACGGCGCTTTCACGGAACGTGGCGCTGACGGTGACGGGGCAAAACGCGGCGGGCACGTGGCTGCGCGTGGAGACCGAAGACGGCGTCGAGGGCTGGGTGTCGCGCGCGTATACGGATTTTGCCGGTCGCGTGGCGATTGTTGCTGCGCCCGCGCTGCCGACGCCGGTGGCCGTCAACGCGCCGGTGGTTTCCGGCGGCGCGGCGACGCGTGATCTGCCGTGGAGCGGCGAGTACTTTGGCAACACCGATTTGAGCGGCACGCCCGTGCTGGTGCGCGGCGCGGAGTCGATCAACTTTCGCTGGGGCTTTGGCTCGCCCTCGCTGCAGGTGCCGATCAACAACTTCTCGGCGCGCTGGAGCCGCACGGTCAATTTTCCGGCTGGCACGTACACCTTTAACGTACGCAGCGACGACGGCGCGCGCGTCTACCTCGACGATGAATTGATTATCGACAACTGGCGCGAGCAGGCGGAGGGCTTTGTCTCGTCCACGCGCGAAGTTACCGCCGGGGCGCACACGCTGGTGGTGGAGTACTACGAAGCGCGCGGCACGGCCAACGTCCAGTTCTACTGGGAGCGCACCACCGAGGCAGATGACAGCGCGGCCCCAACCATTACGGAGTGGCGCGGCGAGTACTTCGGCAACGAGACGCTCTCCGGCCAGCCGACAGTTGTGCGCAACGACAGCGCCATCAACTTTGACTGGGGCGCGCAATCGCCCGCGCAGAGCATCCCGGCGGATGGCTTCTCGGCCCGCTGGACGCGCACGCTCAACTTCAACGAGGGCACGTACCGCTTCTTCCTCAACGCGGATGACGGCATCCGCCTTTACATCGACGGCAATCTCGTGGTCGACGCCTTTGCGGAAGGCTTCAAGCCGGAGTTTACGACGGACGTCTTCCTGCGCGAGGGCTTCCACACGCTGCGCGTTGAGTATTACGAGAACGAGGGCAACGCCGTGGCGCGGCTGCGCTACGAGCCGCTCGTCGGCTACCCGGATTGGCTGGGGCAGTATTGGACCAATCAGAATCTGAACGGCGACCCGGCGCTGGTGCGCAACGACGTGGGCGTTGATTTCAACTGGGGCGGCGGCTCGCCCGCGGCGGCCATCCCCAGCAACGGCTTCTCGGCGCGCTGGCAGCGCACCCTCAACTTTGAGCCGGGAACCTACCGCTTCCGCGCCGTGGCGGACGACGGCGTGCGCGTTTTTGTGGATGGGCAGACGGTGATCGACGACTGGCGCGATGGCGGCGCGGGCGAAGTCAGCGGCGTGATTGCGCTGGCGGGCGGCTCGCACGACGTGCGCGTGGATTTCTACGAGGACGAGGGCGACGCCAGCATCCGCTTCTTCTGGGAGCGCGTGACGGAGCAGCGCTTCGACGACTGGAAGGGCGAGTATTTCGCCAACCGCGACCTGGACGGCAGCCCGATTCTGACGCGCAACGACCGCGAGATCGACTTCCGCTGGGGCACGGATGCGCCCGCGCTGGGCGTGCCCACGGACAACTTCTCGGCGCGCTGGAGCCGCACCATCGATTTCGATGAGGGCACCTACCGCTTCTTTGCCCTGGCGGACGACGGCGTGCGCGTCTTCGTCGACGGCAACCGCATCATCGACGGTTGGCGCAATCAGTCCGGCAACGAACTGTACGAGCTAGAGCTGGAGCTGGATGGCGATCACCGGGTGACGGTCGAGTATTACGAGGCGACGGGCGGCGCACGCATCACCGCGGGCTACAACCGCGTGGGCAATATTGCCACGCCGACGCCGACGCCAACGGCCTCGCCGGAAGCGCCGACGGAGACGCCGGTTGCCACGCAGACGAGCGCGCCCGCGACGGCGACGGCATCGCCCACGGCCACAGAAGTGCCGGCCACGGCAGTTCCTGCTACAGAGACGCCGACGCAAGCGCCAACGCCGGAGCCAACCGCCACCGAAACGCCAACGACTGCGCCGACGGCTACGGAAACCGCAACGGTTGCGCCAACGCCGGAACCCACCACGCAGACCGCCAACCCGGCGGATGCGCTGGTGGCGGTGAGCGGCCAAGTTTGCCAGCCGAGCGAGGGCGCGGCGGTCGTACGTACGCTTTACGTGCAAAACACGGCGACGGGCGCGACGACAGCGCTCGCCGTCGCGGCGGCGGAAACGGACTACGCAGTCAACGTGACGCCGGGCGCGTACATCGCCTTTGCGTGGACGGCGGACGAGACCCAGGCCGGTGCGTACTCTGCGGTGGTCGCGGGAACGGGTGGAAGTCACGAGCCGCTGGCGTTTGACGCGGCGGTGGGTGAGCCGCTAACGGGGATTGACGTCTGCGATTGGGCGGGCGGTATCGGGGTTGTGCCGACGCCAGCCCCGTAGTCTGTAGTGATTGAGTTGGTCTGGTAAAGTAGGCCCTAGAGATTTCCACAATCTCTGGGGCCTACTTTTTTTATGCAACCAACTGTGACAAAAATTGTATCCGAAGGTTCTACCCTTACATCTTGCTCCAAAATTATCCGCTGTGTATGCTAGATACAAAGACTCACCGTAGAAGTTCAAAGGAGAAAATTATGGCAGTTGTCCAAAATGATGTAGCGCAAGCACAGGCAGGCAGGGGAGCCGGCAGCGGCGTTTACCCCTCGCGGTTGACGCGCGAAACCGTTGCCTCGTATCCAACCTATCCCGAAGCCCAGCGCGCCGTGGATTTTCTTTCCGACGAAAAGTTCCCCGTGGAGCGCATCGCCATCGTCGCCGAAGGGCTGCGCTTTGTGGAGCAGGTCACCGGTCGGCTCAGCTGGGGACGGGCGCTGCTCAACGGCGCGCTGAGCGGCGCGGTGGTGGGCGCGTTTATCGGCTTTTTCTTTGGCCTGTTCGGCTTGATTGATCCGCTTGTCACGGCGTTGACGCTGGCGCTGTACGGCCTGATCTTCGGCGCGATTGCGGGCGCAATTATCGGCCTTATCGCCTACGCCTTCAGCGGTGGGCGGCGCGACTTCACCTCCGTCAGCGGGATGCAGGCGGACGAGTACGCCATCGTCGTCGACGCCGAGGCGGCAGATGAAGCACGCCAGATTTTGGAGCGCATGTCGCCGGTGGCGGCAACGGCGTAGATTGAGCTTGAGCCAGCGGTTCTAACAAATCGCTTATTTTCGTCCGGCGAAAATCAAACGCAGCTTCCGCTATACTTTATGCGTAACCCGACAGCAAAATGCTGATTACTTTTTGCAGAAGGAGAACACCATGGCACAGATTATGCGTTACGATCCATTCCGGGAGATGACGTCCTTTCGGCGTCAGATGGACCGCCTGTTTGACGACACCTTCCGCTCAATGAGCGGCTCATCGGACGAAGGGCAGCAGAACGGCATGACGGGCGGCATGTCCCTGGCGCTCGACGTGCGCGAGGATGAGAGCCAGTACATGGTCGAGGCCTCGATGCCGGGCATGAATCCCGACGACATCGACATTTCGCTGGATGACAACGTCCTGACCATTTCTGGTGAGAGCCAGCAGGAGAACGAGCGTGAGCAGGGGCAGTACCACATCCGCGAGCGACGCATGGGGCGCTTTAGCCGCAGCCTGCGCCTGCCCAACAACGTGGACGAAGAGAAGATCAACGCCAACTATGAAAATGGCGTGCTCAAGCTAAAACTGCCCAAGACGGAAGAGACCAAGCCGCGCCGCATCAACGTGCAGGGCGGTGGCAACGGGCAGACAATTGAGGCGGAGACGTCGAACGGATCGGACAAGCAGAGCTAACGTCGTCGACTGCTGAGGCCGTTGAAGATAAAAGGGGCGAGCCAGCGGCTCGCCCCTTTTATCTTGAATTTGCGCTGATAAGTTGACGACGGACTACTCTTTGTTACTCTTCGCCGTTACTCTTCGCCCTTGAGCGTGAGCAGCTCCGCCGAAACCCAGCCGATGGCGTCGAGGCCCAGCTCCGGCGTGGCAATCTGCACCCACGCGCCATCTTCGCTGATGGCGAGCACGTCGTAGACCGTGTCCTCTTCGAGCTGGCCGATCAGCTCCGAATCCAAATCGGCCTCGGCATAGACATCGAGCGGCACGCCCTGCGTCTTGCGCGAGGCGGTGACGATCTCGTCCAGGTCGACGGTTACTTCGTCGGGCGTCTCTGCATCGGCATCGGTAATCGGCTCGCCGCGCGTGACGGTCACCGCGCCGGTGATGTTTTCGGTATCGGTCATCGTCATGCCGTCGGTCATCGCCTCCGTACCGGTGACGGTGACGCCGGTGTCGCTGGCGGGGGGCAGCGTGCCGTTGTCGTCTGCGTCATCATCCGTGGCGGGGGGCAGCGTGCCGTTGTCATCAGCAGCGGGGGGCAGTGTGCCGTTGTCCTCTGTGGCATCATCCGCCGCGGGCGGCAGGGTTCCGTTGGCGTCAGCCGCCGTCGCGTCCTCGACGGTCAAGGCGAAGTCGCCCTCGCCGTCGTCGCCCGGCGCGCCAATTTCTAGAATCAGCGTCAAGTCGACGGGGATTTCCAGCTCCTCGTAGATCGTATCCGGCGGCAGCAGTGGGTTGCCGCCTTCGTCGAGCACGTTGATCACGGCGTCGAGGCCGTCCGTTACGTCCTCGACAAACATGTTGATAACGTCGCCCTCGCTGACTTCGAGCGTGTAAAAGATGCGCGTCCCCGCCGTCAGCGTGCCCTCGACGGTCTCGCCGATGGCGATCTCGCCGCCGTCCTCCACTTCGTAGGTGAGCGAACCATTCAGGTACTCAATGGCCGCCTCCAGCACCACATCCTCGTCCGTAAAGAGCGTCTCCTCCGTGACGGGCACTTCGACCGTCGGCTGCACGCCGATGCCTTCAATGTGGATATCGCCGTTCATGTCCACGGCGCGGCCAGCGGTGAACTGGAAGAACTCGCCCAGCGGCATCAGCACGCGGTCCACGCTGCCGCCCAGCCCCGCCGTCGGGTATTGGCCGACGATGGCGGCGCGGTCTTCGATGGTCATGTCGTAGGAGAAGAACTCGCAGGCGCTGGCGCAGTTGGGGCCCACCAGCACGGCCACTTCGCCGCTGTAGCGCAAATCCTTGGAGGGCAGGTAAAAGCGGTCGACGTAGTCCTCGTTAAAATAGAATTCCCCAATATCCTCCTGGTAGCGACCGGTGTTGCCCAGCTCCAGCTCTTCGTCAAAGAAATAGGCAGCCATCTGGTCGGCCAGGAAGCCGCTGCCGCCGCCGTTCTGCCGCATGTCGATGATCAGCCCCTCGACGCCGTTCTGGTTGAGTGAGCGAATCATGCGCTCCCAGAGCTGCACGGTCAGCAGCTCGTTGTCCGAGAAGCTGTAGATTTGGACGTAGCCGTAGCCGCTGTCCTCCAGAAGGTCGTAGGCCAGGGGCAGCTCAAAGCCCGTAAGCCCCGTGTTAAAGGAAGAAAAGTTAAAGCTCTCGCGCTCCGGAATCGCCTCCAGCGACACGGTCTCCGGCTCCTCGCCCTCGTTCTGGAAGGTCACCTCCACCTGCTCGCCGATGGGGAAGCGGATGGCGTAGCGGAGCTGCTGCAGGCGACGGAAGTGGTCGGTGCTAAAGGGGCCGGAGGCCGGAACCGAGGCGTCGATCACGTCGTCGACATCCTCGCCATTGATCGCCAGAATTTCCGTGCCCAGCTCGATGCCGGCCGCCTCGGCGGGCGTGCCTTCGAGCACAAAGTTGACGATCACGCGCTCGTCGTCGACATCGCGGATCGCAATGCCCAGGCCGCCGCCCGTGGCAAACTGGAAGTCCTCGGCCACAAAGGGGCCGTTGACGTGGCCGTCGGGAATTTCGTAGGAAAAGTCGCGCAGGGCGCGCAGATACTCAACCGGGTTGTTCTCCTCGTCGGCCTCCTCAAAGCGCGGCAGGTACTCTTCGCGCAGCGCTTCCCAATCAATATCCTTGTACTCGGTAAAGGCGTACTCCACGCTCAGCTTGTCCACCAGCGCGTCGAAGGCCTCCGGGTAGCTGAGGTCGGAGAAGTCCTCCAGCGCCGCACCTTCCGGCTCGATCAGGTCGACTTCGGGATTGCGCGTGCGGTCAAAGACAAAGGGCTCCTCGTCCATGTTGACGAGGGTGTAACCTTCGGGAATGGAGACAATGGGATCATCTTCGGTGAAGAGCAGGCCGTCGTCGCCAAAGCCAGAGGGGAAGCACTGCTCGTCGTCCGGCGCGTAGATCAGGAAGCTGCCGCCGATGATTTCGCGCTCAGTCTCCACCTCGTCGCTGACTTCGGTGGAGGCGTAGGCCGTGCTCCAGCCGCCGCCGTACTGGTCACGGACTTCGAGATAGGGGTCGCCAAAGGTGTTGGTCCAGTAGGCGATGGCGAAGACCATGACGCCCTCGTCTTCCTCGCCGTCGTTGTCGACATCGTTGAGCGTGCCCTGGGGCTCAATCGGCAGCGCCAGTGAGTAGGAGAAGGGGGAGTCGTAGAAATCGGAGGTGATTTGCCCCAGCGCCTGCGACTCTTCGGGGAAGACAAACTCCTCGTTGCGGGTGACAAAGCCCGTCTGGTCTTCCAAGATCACGACGGGCTGGGCAACGCCGAGGGTGAAGAAGGCGTTGGTGTAGTTAACCTCGCCCGTAATGGCGACCGGCCCGCCCTCGTCGTTGACAATTTCGGCCTCGCCGCATTCACCGGCAGGCACGGTTTGTGCGCTGACGGGCTGCGTCAGCACGGGCAGCATCGCCAGCGCGGTGAGCGCCGCTGTGATCAGCAGCGCAATCAACAGCCGCCAGGGGAGGTGCCCGCTTGTACTCGGCATCTCGCGGGCGACGACGCGCACGCGTTCTCGTGTGTGGTGGTGCATAAAGGACTCCTGAAATTGAAATAAATGGAAGGATGTGTAGGTAGAGTAGAGAATCTTTATGAGATGGTGGTGAAGTTGGGGGGAAGGGTGGGTGAAGAGCTCACCCCCGGCCCCTCTCCGCGCGCGGAGAGGGGTGACTTGTACCCGTTCTGGTTGCGTTGAGACAATCAAAATTTCGACGCGCTCACAAAATCGACGAAGTGACGGCCCCCTCCCCGATGTTGAGGAGGGCTGGGGTGGGTTCTACTCCGCCAGCCGCCGCTGCTCGAACTCCACCACGTCGCTAATAATTTGCGCCAAATCGCGCTCGGCCTGCCAGCCGAGCGCGTCGCGAATTTTCGTTGTGTCCGGCACGCGGCGGCGCATGTCCTCGAAGCCGGGGGCGTAGGCTTCGCTGTAGGGAATGCGCGTGATCTCGGCGGTGGTGTCCGTGCGCTCGATGATGGCGTCGGCCAGCTGGTTGATCGTCGTCTCCTCGCTGCTGCCAATGTTGTAGATTTCGCCCGACGTTTTGTCTGGGTGGTCGAGCAGCCCCAGCAGCGCGCGGATCACATCGGCCACGTGGCAGAAGCAGCGGCTCTGCTCGCCGTCGCCGTAAACGGTGATCGGCTCGTGGCGCAGCGCCTGCCGCACCAGCCGCGGCACGACCATGCCGTAGCGCCCCGTCTGCCCCGGCCCCACGGTGTTGAAGAAGCGCATGATCGTGACCGGCAGGCCGTGCTCGCGGTGGGCGGCGAGGCCGAGGAATTCGTCCAGCAGCTTGCTGGCGGCATAGCTCCAGCGGCTGCGGCTGGAGGGGCCGAGCAGCAGGTCGTCCTCCTCCGCAAAGGGGATGCGCACGCCCTTGCCGTAGACTTCGCTCGTGCTGGCCAGCAGCGTGCGGCAGCGGTAGCGCCGCGCCGCATCGAGCACGCCGTGGGTGCCGATTACGTTGGTCTCAATTGTTTCCGTGGGCCGCTCAACCACGAGCTGCACGCCCACGGCGGCGGCGAGGTGCACGATGGCGTCGGCCTGGCTGGCAAGCCTGTCCAGCACGAGGGCGTTGCCGAGGCCGTCGATGGCGAACGAGAAGTTGGGGTGTGGCACAAATTCATCGAGATTGCGCGCGCTGCCGGTGCTCAGGTCGTCTAGAATCGCGACGCTGTCGCCGCGCTCGAGCAGGGCGCGCGTCAGGTGGCTGCCGATAAAGCCCGCGCCGCCGGTGATGAGAACGTGCATGGAGGGAGATAGTCGCTTCTAGCTGAGTCGCCAGCCGGGGCTGGAATGGATTTTGGATAGTATAGCGCGGGGGCAGCAACTGTGCAACGAGCGTTTTTCAGGGCAAAAAAGATTGTCTGCCAAATCTGAATCACTCATTAAACGGGTCGGCAAACATATCGGCAACCGGCATTTCAAAGCCAGGAATGACGTCGTAGCCGCTCACCCGATCCGCCGCCGTTAAAATGTCGACATCGGCTTCCGCGCGATAGACTTCAACGATTTGTTTGGCTGGATAGATCAGCCAGACGAGACGCGCACCGTTACTCAAGTAATACTCCGCCGTTTCGCGCATCAATCGGTATGTGTCGCGGGGAGATTTGATTTCGACGGCCAAATCCGGCATGGCCAGAACGCTGCCCTCGCGCACGAGCGGATTTTTTGCGCTGGTAAATGAAACGTCTGGTAGCCGAGAGTTGCGGTCATCGCCCGCGGCTCGGTGGCGCACCTCCGTCCCCATGCGCCCCAGCCTGTGCTGCTGAACATAGGCGCCGAGTGGAATGATAATGTTGGTGGCGATGAGGCCATGCTCCTGCGTTGGCATTTTTTCATGCACCTCGCCTTCAATGAGCTCAATGAGTCGATCGGGCGCCTCTGGGTCAAGAAATTCCCGCTCGAATTGGTCAATGGTGTAGAGGCGTTCCGGCGTAGCGAACATATCACTCTCCTCTTACAAAAAGATTCGTCCTTTCAACTGACCACGCCATCATAGCACACGACGGCTGCTTTTTTCAACGAGCAGGGCCAGGCAACAGCAATTCCAAATTTACCTTACCGGGAGAATTTTTCGCCGCGGATTGTGCAGATTTGCGCGGAGTCAGAGACAAAAATCCGCGTAATCCGCGCAATCCGCGGAGAAACTCTCTGCAACTAGGCAGCAAGCGGTCCAAATTTGGCATTGCTGGCCAGGCAAGTCAACTGCAGCGGTGGTCATCTGCTGGCTATGTTTCCGTCTTCTCCGCGCTATAGCGCGCGAGCGACGGCGGCGCCGCTAAAAAGTTGGGCAGCTGCTCGCGAAACCACTTCATGTCATCCGAGCGCCCGTGTGCGTCCAGCGCCGCCTCGCTTGCCCACGACTCAAAAATAAAGAGCGTGCCGGGGTCGGCCAGGTCGCTGTAGAATTGGTAGTGGAGGCAGCCCGCCTCGGCCTGCGAAATCGCCGCGTAACGCTGGACAACGGCCAGTGCTTCGTCGCGCTTCTCCGGCTGGATCGATATTTCGCCCGCAATAATAATCATCGAGTCTCCTTACTTGATTTGGTCAGTTGATCGGGATGGCGAAATTGGGTGGGCAATTCGCGCTTGATGGAGCGACCCGTTGATTGTACTATCGCTCCACAACTTTTCCCATCCAGTAAGGTGATCAGCGAGCCGGTGTAAACGAGCGAGTAATGGTCAATGGTCAATGGAGGCTTCGCCAGGTACGATGCGACTACGTTAACAATTGACTATTTACCATTCACCATTCCTCCTACCCCGTCCCAAACTGCCGATCTCCCGCATCCCCCAGCCCCGGCCAGATAAAGCCGGTCGGCACGCTGTCCGACTCGTCTGTCAGTCGCTCATCAACCGCCGCGGTGTAAATGTCCACATCGGGGTGTGCCTCGTGCAGGGCGGCGATGCCTTCGGGCGCGGCAATCAGGCAGAGGAATTTGATGCGCGCCACGCCCCACTCCTTGAGCACGTTGACCGCGGCAATCGCCGAGCCGCCCGTGGCCAGCATCGGGTCGATGGCGAGGCAGAGGTGCACGGTCGGGTCGACGGGGAGCTTGTTGTAGTAGGCCACCGGCTCCAGCGTCTCTTCGTCGCGGTAGAAGCCGAGATGCCAAACCTCGGCCTGCGGCATCAAGCGCCACGCGCCGTCCACCATGCCCAGCCCCGCGCGCAAAATCGGCACCAGCCCCACCGTCTCGTCCGCCCGCGCCCCCTGAACACCCGTCAACGGCGTCTCGACCGGGCGCGGCGCCAGCGGCAGATCACGTGTCGCTTCGTAGACGAGCATAATCGAAAGCTCGCTGATCAGCTCGCGAAATTTTTTGGGCTTGGTTTCCACGCGGCGCAGCAAAGTCAGCTTGTGCTGGGCCAGCGGGTGGGATAAGGTGTGGACGGTCGACGGCATCGGTTCCTCCGAGTGGGTTGGCTTGGCGAGGGGCGGGCGGGGGAGCCCGCGCGATCCCGCCGCGCGCAAAAGTTGGCGCGCAAAAAAGGGGCTGGAGAATTTCCCCAGCCCCGCTTTCTCTCCAGCTACCATGCGGCGGAGCGGCTGCGGCGGGGCCGGTTGCGCCGCTCCACCTGCTCTTGGCAGTTCAGGCACAGCGTCGCATCCGGCTTTACCTCCAGCCGACCGGGGTCGATGGGCTGGCCGCAGCGCTCGCACGTGCCGTACTGCCCATTCTCCATCGACAGCAGCGCCGCCTCGATCTCGCGCAGACGCCGCTCCAGCACCTTGATCAACGCGGCGTTTTTCTCGCGCTCGGAGACTTCGGCATCGCCCTCGTCCATATCGACATCGACTTCGGACAGCATGAATTCGCGCAGTTGCTCCATCTCTTCATTGACCTGCGCCTGCTCGCGCAGAAGCTGTTCGCGATTCTGTTCAACAGTTTTTTGCTCGGTCATCATCGACCTTTCTCACGGTTAACCAATTTTGTTTGGCTCTGGTAAGATAGCCCGCGGCAACCTTCACACAGAGTAAGCCGGTTATAGCAGCTTTTTAGTCTCAGGTCAAACGGCTATTCAAACATGCGCGACGCCGCCCACTTGTTACACACGCTCATCCTCAACGCCGGTGGCGACAGCCTGCGCATGGGCCAGCCCAAGGCGTTGCTCGCCGTGCCAACCCCTGCGCCGGCTCCAGCGCCAACCCCCGCGCCCGCCCGCTCCCTGATCATCCACATTGCCGCGCGGCTCCAGCCCCTCGCGCCGACGCAAACGTTCGTGGTCGCCAACGCGGCGGTGGCCCACGGGCTGCGCGCTTGGCGGCAGGCTGTGCCGGATGACGACGCGCCCGACGACTTTGCCCTCCTGCCCGACCGCGAGCCGCCCGCTGGCCCACTGGGCGGGCTGGCGATGGGGCTCGCCCGCTGCAAAGGTTGGGCCGCACTGGTCGCCTGCGACATGCCGCTGGTCAATCCCGCCCTCTTTGAGGAGCTGCTGCGAGAAGTTGGTGAGCAGCCAGCCGAGGGCCTGGACGCCGTCGTTCCCGTGGTCGCTGGCCGGGCGCAGCCGCTGCACGCGCTCTACCACCGCCGCTGCCTGCCCGCCATCGAGACGCGTCTGCAAGCGGGGGAGCGGCGCATGGATGCGTTTTTTGCGGATGTCAATGTCCGCTATGTCGACGAAGAGCAGCTGCGCTCAATCGAGCCGACGCTGCAATCCTTCACCAACGTCAACACGCCGCAGGCCTGGCGCGGGGCATTGGCGCTGTTAGAGCAGGAGAGCGCTCGTTGATTTTTTCACAAAGCCGCGCTATAATTAGGGCATGTTGCGCATAGGCAGGCACGTAAAATTTTATCCATGGCTGCGGCAGGCCGTTGGCGCGTCGTATGCGGCCTTATTTGCGCTGGTGCTGCCCTTCGTCTGCTGGGGCGCAGCGGCGACGCCCGGCCACCCCCACGCCCTGCCCCACTTTGTCTTTGCCATGCCCCAGCCGACGGCGAACGCTCTTCCCATAGCGGCACGCGACCATCACGGGGGCAACCATCACGGGGGCGCACACAATCATGCAGATGCTCACCACGCGGGAGCAGACGACCTTCGGGCCGCTGAATCTCCCACGCCGACCGGACAATCCACGCCAGCAACGCTCTTTGCCATGCTGCTGATCTTGACCGGTATTTGTCTGATTCGCATAGCGGTTCGCCACGGTTCTGTATACTGGATTGTCGCGCTTGAAAATCTGACGGTTGCGCTGCCCGTGCCCGTCCCTCCCCCGCGCCCCGTCCACTAGCTTCCCTTGCCCGGTCTTCCCTATCTTTCGCCTCAACAGCGCGCTGAACGGCCGCTGATGTTTGCTCGTTCAAACGATTCTTTTTCTGCTTTCAACGGAGGAAGCAACTATGCACATGCACTTTACGCGCGTTCGCTTCACGCGCGTCCAAATCCTTCTACCGCTGGCCCTGTTGACCCTGCTGGTCGCTGGCTGCCAGCTCGTTGTACCCGACAGCGTGGCCAGCGACGGCTCATCGGCGGACACGCAAAACGTGACGCTTAACTTTGCCCTGCGCGCCGGCGAAGTCGACCTTGCCTGCGGCCAGGAGTACACGCTCGGCACGGCCGACACGACCGTTACCCTGAGCGATCTGCGCTTCTACGTTTCCAACATTCGCCTCGTAAACGATGCGGGCGACGAAGTGCCGCTGGCGCTCGAACAGGACGGGCTGTGGCAGGTCGACGAGGTGGCGCTGCTGGACTTTGAAGACGCGACGGGCGACTGCGCCGAAAGCGGCACGGCGCCGCTCAACGGCACGGTTGTCGGCACGATTCCCGCCGGCGACTACAGCGCCATCGTCTTCGATCTCGGCGTGCCCGAAGCGCTCAACCACGCGGACGTGACGCTGGCGCCCTCGCCGCTCAACGTCTCGGCCATGTGGTGGAACTGGCGCTTTGGCTACAAATTTGTCCGCATCGACATGAACACCCCGCAGGAGGCGTGGTTTATGCACGTGGGCAGCGTCGGCTGTGGGGCAATGGATCAGGGGGCCACGCCGCCGGATGAGCCGTGTACGCAGCCCAATCGCGCCGAGGTGCGGCTCGATAATTTTGATGTGGAGAACAGCCTCATCGTCGGCGATGTTGCCTCGCTGCTGGCGAACGTGGACGTGAGCGCGGGCGTGCCCGCCCCGGTCGGCTGCATGTCCGGCCTGGACGATCCGGACTGCGACAATCTCATGCCTGCCTTCGGCATCGATTGGCCCAACGGCCCGGCAATGGAGCAGCAGTTTTTCCGAGTGGAGTAGAGCGCTATCTAACCATGAAGAAGTTTTTCATCAACTACCTTGCCCCGCTTGCGCTTGCGGAAGCGGGCGTGATGCATCTGATTGCCACGTCGGCTCACTTCAGCCACGAACCGATTCACGGTCTCGCGCTGGCAACGATTGGCGTGCTGCAAATCGCGTGGGCAGGCGCCTTCCTGCGCTGGCCCACGGGAGAATCGGCAGCGCGCCTGCGCTGGATGGGGCTGGCGCTTTCCGGCGGCGTGGCGGTGCTCTGGCTCTGCACGCAGGCCGTCGCCGTCCCCTTTAGCAACCACCTTTACCCCATCACCTGGCAGGCCGTGGCGACGCTGGTGCTCGAACTGGTCGCGCTGGGGGCGTTGAGCGCTGGCGTGGCTGCGCCCTCCTTCTCCGTATTGGCGACCTGTGCCGCCGCGGGCCTTGTCGCATGGGGGGGCGGCCTGGGCGTGGCGGCGATCTTTCCGCAGCTGGGCCACGAAGACGGCATGGCGGCGCTGATGCAGGGGATTGACCCCGACGCAGCCAGCAACGTCACCCAGGGCATCGAAGCCGGCGCGAGCAACGAATACAGCTGGCACTTGCCGCCGGGCTTTCCCAAGCCGCGCGTGCCCGAAGAGAACCCGATGACGGCGGAGAAGGTCGAGCTGGGGCGCTACTTGTTTTACGATGAGCGGCTTTCGGGCAACGGAACGCAGTCGTGCGCGAGCTGCCACGTGCAGGCGCAGGCCTTTAGCGACGGGCGCACGCTGCCCGTTGGCTCGACGGGCGAAGCGCACGTGCGCAACGCCCAGGCGCTCGTCAACATCGCCTACAGTCCGTCGCTGACGTGGGCCAACCCCGCGCTTGACCAGCTCGAAAAGCAGGTGCTGGTGCCGATGTTTGGCGAATTCCCCATCGAGCTGGGCATTACCGGCAGCGAGGAGGCCGTGCTGGCACGCTTCCGCGAGGAGCCGCTCTACGACGAGCTCTTTGCCGCCGCCTTTCCCGACGTGGACGAGCCGGTGGATTTCCACCACATCAAGCTGGCGCTCTCGTCGTTCGTGCGCACGCTGATCTCCGGCAATTCGCCCTACGACCAGTTTGTCTACCAGGGCGACGAGACGGCGCTCTCCGAATCGGCGCGGCGCGGCATGGATTTGTTTCTCTCCGAGCGGCTGGAGTGCCACCACTGCCACATCGGCTTCAACCTCTCCGCGCCGCCCGTGCACGAGAACACGACCTTTATCGAGACGGCCTTTCAGAACAACGGCCTTTACAACTTAACCGACGAGCGGGTCGGCGAGGGGGCCTATCCGCTTGGCAACCGCGGCTTGTTCGACCACAGCGGCAGCGCCGACGACATGGGCCGCTTCCGCCCACCAACGCTGCGCAACATCGAGCTGACCGCGCCCTACATGCACGACGGCAGCATCGCCACGCTGGAGGAAGTTGTGCAGCACTACGCCGACGGCGGTCGCTTGATCGAGAGCGGCGACAAGGCGGGCGACGGGCGCGTCAATCCGTACAAGAGCGGCCTCATCGCTGGCTTTGAAATCAGCGAGCAGGAGAAGATCGACCTGGTAAACTTTCTCAAGAGCCTAACGGACGAGCAGTTCATCACCGATCCACGCTTTAGCGATCCCTTCGCAGCGGATGGCGTGGCGAGTGTGAAATCGCCGTGATTTTTAACGCGGCGGGCGCAGAGGGCGTAGAGAAGTCAGTTAGCAACCTCCACGCTCTTCGCGTTGATGCGACCGATTTTCTGTAACGGTGGAAGGAATTCCTAGTGAAGAAGTTACTGATAACGCTGGCCGTCGCGCTGGCGCTAGCGGGATGCGGCGGGGCCGCACCGCAAACCGAAACGACAAATGCCGAGCCGCTAGGCGGCGCGGCAGTGGGCGACGCCGACGCCCTGCCAACCGCCACGCCGGGCGAGGTGACGGTGGTGAACGTCATGTCCAACGTGACGGCGGAAGGCGTGCCCAACGGCGCGGCCTATCTGACGGTGCTCAACGGAACGGACGAGGACGTTATCCTCGCTTCTGCTGAAGTGAGCGACGAAGTCGCCGAGGAGCTGACAATGCACGAAACGGTGGACGACGACGGCATTCTGCGCATGGTTGGAAAGCCGGAAGGCTTTGTGATCCCGCCAGGCAAAGCCTTGGCGCTCGAGCCGGGCGGCAAGCACATCATGCTCGAAAATCTCGGCGAGCCGCTGGTCGAAGGCAGCAGCTACGAACTCACGCTCAACTTCGACGGCGCGGACTCACAGACCGTCAACGTACCCGTGCTGCCCTTTGGCGTAACCGCAGTGGATCACGGTGACATGAACCACGGCGACATGAACCACGGCGACATGGAGATGATGTCGTCCGACCTCATCAGCGACGTGGAGGCGCTCGATGTGGCGAGTCTGCACGAGTTGGATGAAACGCTGGCCGAGGGCGGTGAAATCGAGGCGGGCGCGGTGGAAATGGTCAACCAATTTCTCGCCGACTTCAACGCCATCGGCTGGCCCGAAGCGCTCGGCGCGCAGGTCGCCGATGTGAATGATTCGCTGGCGGCGCTGGAGGAGGCGCTGGCTGCGGGGGACGCGGAAAGCGCGCAGTCGCTGGCGCAAGCGGCCCACGACCAAGTGCACGCGCTCGAAAAAGCCGTGGCCGGTGAGGAGGGCGAACACGACCACGGAGATTAGGTAATTCCAAGAAATTAACTATACCGGGATAAGCCATGTTGGATGTGCGTCGCACCTTCTGAGATTCTCTCATGAAAGTCAAGGGGGAGAAGCTTAAAGATTTGGGTCAGCGCGAGCCAGTCGCCGCGCGGGCCGGGTCAAAATCTTGTTCGGAAGAAAAGACGGCCCAGGCCCAGTGCAAAATCTTGCGCGCGGCAGCAACCAGTGCTTTTTTCTTGGGTTTACCGCGCGAAACGAGGCGTTGGTAGAAATCGCGCAAGGCGTTGTGGCCGCGCACGCCGCCGAGGGCACACAGATAAAGACGCGCCCTAAGTTGACCATCGCCTTTCTTGGAGATGGCTGGGTCGCCGCGCACCGAGCTGCCGCTTTGTCGAATCTGCGAATCGAGACCGACAAAGGCAGTCAGCTTCTTCTTGTTGCCCTGCCCGTTGGTCAGCGCCTCAAAGCGGTAGAGCAGCACGAGCAGCGGCAGGACGGTCTTGGGGCCGATGCCGTGGATGGCCAGCAATTGGCGCTTGCGCTTCTTCAAGTCGGGATGGCGTCGCACGTGCGCGTTGACCTGCTTTTCGAGCGCCGCGCGCTGGTCTTGCAAAAGGTTGATAGTCTGCTCGATGTCGGCGACCACCAGCGGCGACATGTCGGGCTTGTCCTGGGCGATGTCGAGGCGATTCTCCTCCATGCGGATGAGCTTGTCCAGCTCGTCCAACCGCCGTAGCAGGTAGTCCAGTTCGCGCACTTCTTCGGCGAGTAAGGCTTGGGCGGGTGGTTGCATGCGGGCGCCGTACTCGGCCAACATGCGCGCATCCACGGGGTCGGTCTTGACCCGGTAGCCCGCCCCCTTGGCCCACTGATGTAGCTTCCACGGGTCGGGCTTGCTCACCAGCCAGCCCTGGGCGTAGGCGTAAAGCGCCAGCCCCAACTCGTAGCCACTGGTCGGCTCGAGCACCAAGTGGACTTGCTCGGCCCCTTGCTCGGCGCGTTGCCTCTCAACGGCCTGGCCGAAGGCTTCGTATCCTTCAGCTTGATTGGGGTACTTGCCCAGATTGAGGCTGCGGTCAGCCCAATACGCACCGTCAAAGCTGCTTTTGGCGATGTCGGCGGCTACATACAAAATTCGCATAGCCCTCTTCCTTTCTAGGCAGACGCCTCTTGGCTGAACCTGAGGGCACTTAACTCACTAGTATGCGGGCTCTTGGCCCTTAATTCTCTTCGTCATCTCAGGCTGGGGCTTCTGCCCCACTTGGACCTGTCTCAATCCGAACGCTTGTTCTGCTGCGATGTCGGTCTCTTGGGCGTCTCGTCCCGCTCGCGCTTTATTCTACCAAATGGAGGCAAGGACGGCGACCTATCTCAGAATCGGGCTTTTCGCCACTTGTGCGACGTCAGTCTCTCGTCCTTGCCCCCTTCTCATGATACTAGGTGCGACGCACGGTCGACTGTCTCTCTTGTGCGGCCAACACAGCCTACGGTGCGTTGCACTTTCCCAAGTGCGACGCACCTCCATCACAATCAGCCGTGGTATATTTATAATCTTGGATCTAGCTACCTGACACATTTTAGAAATAGGGGATGAGGCGCAAAGGGACAGGGTCAGAGTTGGATAAAAGACGTTGAACCATGTCCCAACCAATGCGAAAAAGACTGAGGTCGCGGCGGTCAGTGCGGTCGACCAGGAAGCGCTGACCGCGCTTGACGACAGCCGAGCCAAAGGCCAGAAGCCAAACGATGAGCAGGGCCACGGCCAGGACGAGTCGCGAGAGGCGATGAGCTGCCTGCAAGCGAGTTGCTTCCAAGTCGAAGCCATTGCGTTTACAGTCGCCAAAGAGCTCTTCAATCCACATGCGACGGCTGTAGTGCAGGCGAACGAGACGCGGGTCAGTCAAATTCGTGGCGAGCAGCCAAGGCTCCTTGTAGCCAGTCTGCCAGCAGGCGAACAGATTGCAGAAGTGACCATGCGTTTTGGTTAGCAGCACCTTGGGCAGCCAGCAGCGGTCGCCGGGCTGGGCAACGAGCTGTGCGCAGGGTTGCCACTGTTCTGTTCCCGGCTGTGACCAAAGGTGGGAGCCCTTCTGACGCAGCACATAGGTCCACCGCCAGTGCTCGAGTTTGCGGATCAACTTGACGCTGCCAAACTCGCTGTCACCCAGCACGACCACAGAGGCGTGGGCCGGAATGAGCGGCTTGAGCAGTCGCAGCAGCGCAATTTGATGACGCGCCGACGAGTGGCCGCGCGTGCCTTTGCGCCATGTCCAAATCAAGGGCAACGCTCGTCGCCGAAAGGCTAAAGCAACCATCAATAATTGATGACCGTTGCCCACCTGGCTCCCGTCGATAATAAGCCGCAGCGGCAGCCCGCTTTTCGCCGCCTGCTCCAGCAGCCTGCGCGCCACCGGTTTATACCAAAGCCGCACGTTTACAGACCGATTGTTGAGTATCCGCAGCAACCCGCGCTCTTTGCTCGTCTGCTGAGCCCAACCCGGCACTTTGCGCGCTACCTTTTTGAGGTGAACACTTCCCTCCAGGTAGAGGCCAACCAACAACTTCGCGAAGCTTTTTAGCCGCGACGCGTGCTCATCCGGCCACAACATTTGCAACTCATCTAACCATCTATGGTACAGTTTCATCGGGAAGACCTCTCCGTTTCTGTTTCGCTTTTTGGTTTGTCACCTATAGCTTAACATATCCGGTTTGGTCTTCCTTTCTCTCTCTACAACCTACCTCACGTAAAAGTGTCAGGTAGCTAGATCTTGGATTAGCCTTAAGCGGGCTTATCCAGTAGAAAAGTGGAATAGAAAAGCGGAGCCGCACGCGGCTCCGCTTTTCTATTCCACTTTTCTATTTCATCTGGGCACGCTGTGCCAAGCGTAATTCTACTTGGAAATCAACGCATCTTCGCTGGCGCTCAGCTCCACGCGATCGTTGGAGACGGAAGCCACGTGCTCCGTCATCGCAAATTTGTCGCTGCCCAACAGACCGGTGTCGATGCGAATAAAGCCGTGCTGCATCAGACGATTGCGAACGGTTTCATTCATGTCATAACCGTTAAAAGCGTCAGCAAATTCCGTCACCAGCGTGTCTACGCGCGTCGGGTCATTACCCGTGGCGGTCGCGTTGGCACGCGCCGCTGGCGACTGATCGGCGACGTCGCTCTCCTCGCCAAAGTAGATGTCCTTCACCGTGCCAATTTTGTTGTCACCGCTGTAAACGTCCATGCCCTCTTTGACGCCAGCCAGGGGTGAATTTTGCGTATTCATTGGGGAAGCCATGCTGTTCTCCTTGATTGTTTTGAGGATTTTGGCCTGCCTTTATTCTATCAGATTTCCGCGGCCATTGCTGTAGAAAAGATACAATTTTTATGTAAAGCTAAGCGGATAGTATTTTAGTAAATGGACACTAGTGTTTCGTCAATCTTGTTTTGGCGGGTACGGGCACGTTATGGCGTGCCCGTACGGTGGCCGCCGCATCCGTCAAACTTTGTCTGTTCAACACTAGCTTCTTTGGGCCAATCCAAGGAAATAAACATGGAGGTGGGGGCAGGGCCTCACCTCCCCCAACCCCCTCCTCTCCACGCGTGGAGAGGAGGGGGCTGTCCCGTCGCCTCGTTAACCAGGCGACAGCGAGGGGGTGGTGAGGCGGAACCGAGTATAGTTTTTCCTTGAGTAGTCTAAAGTCGAAACCATACCCCCAGCTTTGCCGCAGCGGTTGCACAAGCGTGCGGCTTGCTATAAACTATTCCCCAACTTCCCCAACCGCCCATCAGCAAAGGCCATCATGCCCACCCCAACCGATCTGCGCTTTCGCCAAATTCACCTCGACTTTCACACCAGCGAGGCCATCACCGGCATCGGCGCCGAGTTCGACGCCGCCGAATTCGCCGAGACGCTCGCGCGCGCGCACGTCAACTCGATCACCTGCTTTGCGCGCGGCCACCACGGCTGGCTCTACTACCCCTCCGAGAAATTCCCGGAGCGCGTTCACCCCCACCTCGCAGCCAATCTGCTCGGCGACCAGATCGCCGCCTGCCACGCCCGCGACATCCGCGTGCCCATCTACGTCACCGTCCAGTGGGACCACTACACGGCGACGCAGCACCCGGAGTGGCTGCTCACCGACGAGGACGGCCGCATTCAGGGCACGCCGCCCTTCGAGGCGGGCTTTTACCGCAACCTCAACGTCAACTCGCCTTACGTCGACTTCCTAAAGGCGCACGTCCGCGAAATTACCGAGCTCTTCGAGGTGGACGGCTTTTTCTTTGACATCGTCCAGCCGCGCCCCTCGACGGACCGCTTTACCCAGGAAAAAATGCGCGCCGCCGGCCTCGACCCGTCGCGCGCCGATCATCGGGAGCAGTTCGCACTGGCTTCGCTCAACGACTTTAAGCGCAACATGAGCCGCTTCGTCCGCGATCTCGTGCCGGACGCCACCATTTTCTACAACGCCGGCCACGTCGGCCCGCGCCACCGGCCCGTGCAGGGTGCCTATTCGCACTGGGAGCTGGAATCGCTGCCGAGCGGCGGCTGGGGCTACGTTCACTTTCCGCTGGCTGCCCGCTACGCCCGCACCCTCGATCTGGACGTGCTGGGGATGACGGGCAAATTTCACACCGCCTGGGGTGATTTTCACTCCTACAAAAATCAGGCCGCGCTGGAGTTTGAGTGCTTTCAGATGCTGGCCCTCAACGCCAAATGCTCCATCGGTGATCAGCTCCCGCCGCGCGGCAAGCTTGATGCGGCAACGTATGCGCTGATCGCGCCAGTCTACGCCGCGGTCGAGCGCAAGGAGCCGTGGTGTCGCGACGCCGCGGCGCTGGTGGACATCGGCCTAATCACGACCGAGGAGTTCACCGGCGAGCGCGTACCTCCGGCAACGGCGGGCGCGGTGCGGCTGCTGCAGGAAAGCGCCCAGCAGTTTGACATTCTCGACGCGCAGAGCGACCTCTCCCCCTACCGCGTCGTCATTCTCCCCGATTCCATCCCGCTCGACGCCGACCTTGCCGCCAAGCTCGAAGCCTACGTCGACGGCGGTGGCGCGCTGATCGCCACCTTCGAATCGGGTCTATCGCCGGACGGCAGCGACTTTGCCTCGGATTTATTCGGCGTGCAGAAAACCGGTGACGGCCCGCGCGATGCCGCGGGCCAGCTCGTGCGCGGTCGCCACTTTCCCAGGGCCGATTACGTGGAGTATCTGCTGCCGCGCGAGGCGCTTGGCGCGGGGCTGCCCGCCACCGAGCACGCCATGTATATGCGCGGGCTGGACGTTGCGCCACTGGAAAGCGCAGAAATTCTGGCTGACCTTGTGCCCTCGTACTTTGACCGCAGCTGGGCGCACTTTTGTTCGCATCGGCAAACGCCCAGCGCGGGCCAGGTCGCCGGGGCGGCGGCGGTGCAGCGCGGCAGGGTGATCTACTTCCGCCACCCGCTCTTTTCACAGTACAACCAGAACGCGCCGCGCTGGGTCAAGACGCTGCTGTGCAACGCGCTGTCGCGCCTGCTGCCCGATCCGCTCGTGCGGCACGACGGCCCCTCCACGCTGCTGGTCGCGCTCAACGAGCAGCCAGCGGAAGGTCGCCTTGTGCTGCACCTGCTCCACTACATCCCCGAACGCCGCGGCGTTGAATTCGACGTGATCGAGGAGGTGATTCCGCTGCACGAGACAACCGTGTCGCTGCGCGCGGGCCGGAAGGTGTCGAGCGTGGTGACTGTGCCAGAAGGGGAGACGCTGGATTTTGTGGAGCGGGCGGGCAGAATTGAGTTGACCTTGCCCAAGCTGGTGGGCCATCAGATGGTTGCCTTGCAGTTCGCTAGGTAGGTGCGATTTTCAGGAGTATGACAGGCAGGGCCTATACATCTGTATCCTAATTGGTGCTTGATCTCTGTATAAAGGTATACAGCCAATAGAATTTTTTCTTGTATAATGCTAAAAGGGCGGTTCTATGTGGAGTGGTCGCCCCATCGAGCAGAATCTAGCTCCCTGACAATCAAAAAACAACATGTAAGGAGACTTCTTATGCTCGTTAGTATCATTCTGTGGCTGATCATCGGCGCGATTGCTGGCTTCCTGGCTGGTCAAATCATGCGCGGCGGTGGCTTCGGCATTGTCGGCAACATCATCGTCGGTATCATCGGCGCCGTTATCGGCGGCTTCCTGGCTAGCCTGATTCCCGGCATTCCGGCGGATGGCGGCATTATCTGGGACATTATTTTGGCTGTGATCGGCGCGGTTGTGTTGCTCTTCATCATTGGCTTGGTGCAACGCAACTAAAGTGTGAACGACACTTGGATTGGTCTGCTGCGGAGAGAAATGAGCAGCGCAAGCAAAGCGTTTTGCAGCGAAGATTCTCCGTAGTCTTACCAAATTAGCAAAAAAGAACGACAGCGAATTTTCGCTGTCGTTCTTTTTTGCTGTATGAAGAAAAAGCGGGGTTTTTGAGGATTTGCGCGGTCAAATTCGCTAACCGCCCGTGGATTCGCTTGCTCGGTGGGGCAGCAGCGTAAAAAGCAGCACCCACACCAGCATCAAATCCGGCAGGGCGTAGCTGGCGTCGATCAGGCCGTGGGCGAGGCTGGCGGCGACGGCCGCCAGCAGGCCAAGCGCGAGTGCCGCCTGCGACGGGGTGGCGGCCCTGTGCAGCGAGCGCAGCAGCGAACGCACGCCGAGCGCCAGCCCCGTCAGCAGCAGCATCAACCCGGGCAGACCGAGGCGCGTCCAGCCGTCCAGCACGAAGTTGTGCGGGTGGTTGAGATTGGGGTCTTGCCAAGCGGTGGGCAGCAGGTAGCCGCTGCGATAGGCGTACAAAAAGCCGTCCAGCCCCACGCCCCACCAGGGGTAATCAAGCGCCATGGGCAGGCTGCTGCGCCAGAGCTGCCGTCGCACAAAGCCCGTGCCCCGGCTCAAATCCAGCAGCCCGCGAAAGCGCTCGGCGCCAAACGACGGCAGCACCACCAGCACCCCCAGCCCCGCCAAAATTGCCACGCCCCACAGCGACAGCCGCAGCCGCCGCTGCGCCGTCTCGTCCTGGCTCGCGCGCAGCAGCCACCAGCCCCCCAGCGCCAGCACGATCAGCGCCGCGGGCACGCCCAGGAAAATCGCGCCGCGGCTGTAGGTGAGGCGCAGGGCCAGCAGCTGCGGCAGCGCCAGGAGCGCCCAGTAAACGTTGCGCGTGCTGCTCGCCCCCACGCTCGCTTCCCACGCTCGTCGAAGGGTGGGGATGCCCCCCCGACGCGGTTCCTGAGCCTGTCGAAGGGTCGCGTCGCCCCTTAACTTTTGGGGAAGCGCGCCTCCGTCAGCATCCCGATCTCGCCGCAGGGGAAGCCAAGCGGGCCCGGAATCAAAGAGCATCAGCGCCACCGCGACCATTGCGCTGCGCTCCAGATAGAGCGCAAGATTGTTGGGCGAGCCGTAGAGCGCGCGCACGCGCCGCACCCCCTCGGCCTCGATGACCATTTCGCCCGTGGCAAACTGACCCAGCGCGATCAGCGCGACGACGGTGGCGCCCAGCAGCCACGCGCTCACCACCAGCCAGCAGTCAGCGGGGGCATTGGGGGAGCCGTGCAGCGTGGCCGTCGCGATCAGGGCGAAGAGGCCCGCCGCCAGAAAGACGGTGCGCCACTCGCGCAGCGCCACGTCGGCCAGCGGGCCGCTCAGCGTGGCAACGGTGGCCAGCGACCAGACAACCAGCGCCGCCAGCGCGAGCGCGCCGCCGGTTGGCCGCCCGCTAAATAGGCGCGGCTGGAATCGGGGAACGAGCAGCGCATGTGCGGCCAGCACGCCCAGCCCGCCGAGCAGCCCCACCTCCAGCAGCGCCACCTCCAGCAGCCCCCCACTGCTGCCGGGCAGCAGCGGCAGCGACCCGACATAGTAAAAGGGCAACGCCAAAACAAGCGCCGCCGTCCACAGCGCCGGTCGCCAGAGCGACGCCAGCCCCAGCGACGCCAGCCCCAGCCAGCAGAGCCACGCTGCACCCAGCGCCGCGCCCAGGCCAACGCTCACCACGCTGACCCCGCCGAGCGCCAGCAGCCCCGCTGGTGGTGGGGCCAGGGTGTTGAACCGCTGGCGTAGCGGGCGTAGCGGACTTGCGCCGCGGCTCGCTGCAAAGCCAAAGGCGGCAACAGCGCCGTGCAGCAGCAAAACGGCGAGCCAGGCGACAATCGGGAGTCGTAGCCTTTGCCACAGCGGCACATCCAGCGCCGCCGCTGCATCCACGGCGACGGCGCGCAGCGGGGTTTGTCCCCAAGCGCGCCACACTTCAAGGCGAACGCGGTGGGGGCCGTCGTCCGCCGCCTGGTGAACGGGCAGCCAGCGCACGAGCTGGGGCGTGGTGGCTGAATCGAGCGGGATGGGTGGGTAGAACGTTTGGTAGCCCGCCAGTTCGCCACCGACGTTGACGTTGCCAACAATGGTGGGCAAGCGGTTGGCGGGCGCACCGTCGACCGTGACGTAGAGATAGCCCCAGTAGTCGCCGCTGGCGATTTGCAGCGCGAGCTCGCGACCCACGTACTCGAACTCGACGGCGCCCGACGGTTCGCGCCACGGATCGCTCGGCTCGCGCGGATCGGCTCCGGCGACGGAAACTGCCCAGCCCGCACCGACGCGGTCGTCGTAGCGAAAGGGGGAGCTGTCCAAAGTGGCGACGGTTCCGCTGGTGAGCGCGTTGACGCGGCGCGGTGCGTCTGCCGTGCTGGGCGGCCCGGCGGTGGGCAAAATCAGCAGCAGCCCCGTGACGAACACGAGCAAGCCGTAGAGCGCACCAAACAAATTCCAACGATTTTGGCGGGCGCGCGGGCGTAGAAATTTTGGTTGAGCCCATTTCATCGTTTTATAATATGCCCAGGCTGGCGCTTTGGCGAAATTGGGCGCTTGCCGATGCTTTGGCGGGCCGAGATTAGTGAAGTGCACCCCATCCAACGCGGGAATTGACGACAGCGGGCGGCGTTGCTATAATCGGGGGCACGCAATTTTTTCGGCGGGGGCTGCTTGCGAAATTGGTCAGCATCAAGCAGGTGCGCGTTTCACCTACCAACTCTGTACGTCAACCCCATGCACCAGCGTAGCGAGCCGAATTCGCACCAGAAGGGAGCGAGGATGAGTGAGCAGCCAGAGTCCAATAAGAAGCCAAACGAGAATCCGCTGGAGGAGTGGGCCGCGGAAGCCAGCGAATCGCTCAGCGGCGGGGAGACGCGCATGCGTGAATCCTCGGCGGATCACGTGAGCGGCGGTCAGGTCTCCATGTTCCAATCGGCGGCGCGGCGCGTCGAGACCAGCGCGCTGCACATGGAGGAATCGGCGGCAGCTTTGGTGCGTGCGGGCTCGGTGGAGGCGGACGACAGCTCAATTGCGCTCGCCACGGCCCGGCGCTTGACCGTAAGCGAGAGCAACGCCTCGATACTGGTGGGGCAAGAGGTGCAGGCCGAGGATGTACGCGTGGGCTTGCTTTTGGCGGCGCGGGTGGAGGGCTCGGTGCGCACGCTCTTTTCGCCGCGAACCGCGCTTGCATTCGGGATGGGGATCGGCGCGGGCTTTGCGCTTTTGCGGCAGCTTTTTGTGCTGGCCAATCGAGAGTAGATTTTGAAATTTAACCGGGATGCCGTTGATTTGCCCGGTTTGACCAAAACGATTAGAACAAGTCATTAGAAAATTTGGAGAAGAGGTCATGGCAGATATTCAGCTAAGCGCTCGACCGCGCACGCGCAAAGGGCGCAAGGTGCGTGCGCTGCGGCGAGAGGGCATTGTGCCCGTCATTGTGTATGGCAACGTGGACGATCCACAGCCGCTTCAGGTGGAGGCGCGCGAGCTGGAGACGTTGCTGGTAGGCGGCTCGTCGCGGCTCGTGCAGATGCACGTCGAAGGCGGCCAGATGCACAACGTGCTGATTCGCGACGTGCAGCGCCACCCCGTCACGCGCAAAGCGATGCACGCCGATTTTTACGCGGTGAACATGCTCGAAAAGCAGCACGTCAGCGTGCCGGTGATTGGCCACGGTCGGCCCGAATCTTTAGAGCTGGGGCTGATGTTTCTTCAAGCGCTGGAGACGGTGGAGGTGGAGGCGCTGCCCAACGACCTGCCCGCCAGCATCGAAATTGACGTGACCAACGTCACCATGGATGAGCCCATCACCGTGGGCGATTTGCCCGCCATCGCAGGCGTGGAGTATTTGACAGACAGCGATGAGACCGTTTTCACCATTGTCACCACGCGCGAGGAATCCGATTTGGAGGAGCTGGAAGGCGAGCCCGAAGAGGGGGTGGAGCCCGAAATTATCGCCGAGATGGATGGCGAGGAAGGCGAGGAAGGCCAAGCCAGCGACGATGCGGAAGATGGCGAGAACGCTTAAACGCGATCGATGGACAGAATTTGTTTGACAAAAAAGGGAGGAGCTTCTGCTCCTCCCTTTTTTGTTGAGTGAAAACGACAACTGCTGAGTGTGGCTCTAAAGTGTGTGCAAGACGAAAACAAGCGTTTACGGTCTAAGCGACTACCACTGTCCACAGTTGGACGGCTTGCTCCAGTTTGCCTAGACAGTGATCGTCACTGGCTCCGAAAGTTCTTGTTCTCGACGTGACTTACTTTAGATAATGGCGAATTGGACTTCCAAAAGGTGACTACAAGCGAGCGGGTACTGACCAACTTTGGGTCACCCTGGGAAGCTGAACTTCTTGAACAGCCCCCAACCCGGACGCCCCCGCGGCTACTCGTCGCCCGCTATGCCCTGCCAGAAATTGACCACCTCTTCATCCCAGCCCTCCGCCCCAACCTCCACATCATCCAGCGTGGGCGCATCGTTCAGATTTTCTTCTGTAATGAAGAGCACCAGCCGCGGCGTGCGCGCCGCCTCGCCCACACCGAGCGCATCGGCATCTGCCGCAGCTTCCTCCGTGGTCTCCTCCGTGGTCTCCTCCGTATCGGTGGCTTGCTCCGCGCTGGTCAGCGCATCGGTATCGGTCATCTCCGCCGCATCGGTGATTTCCCCCGTACCCGTCGCAACTTTGGTGGCCGCGGCGGCTTCGCTTGCGCCCGGCTCGTCTGAAGCGGCGGGTTGCGCGCCGCCGATGTTGCCCGCTTCGTACTGGAACGCGCTCAACGGCACGGGATACTGATTCTCGCCGAGGCCCAGAAAGCCGCCAAACGCAATCACCAGATACTCGACCTGCCCCGTCTCCAGGTCGATAACAAACTGCTCCACCGAGCCCAGCCGATCTCCCTCTGCGCTTTCGACGGGAAGCGCCGTAAAGTCGTTGCTCAACACCACCGAGCCCGATCCACCGGGCAGCCCGCGATCAGCACTCGATTCGGGCTGGACGTCGATTTCCGAAATGCGGATGCTTGGCGTATCCACCGTTTCCGTTACCGCGTCGCTCTCGGTCAGCGCGTCATCTTCCGTCAGCGTTTCTGTGTCTGTGAGACCTTCGCCGTCCGTCACGGCCACGTCGGACGTCAACGCTTCGACACTGGTCACCTCACCTGTATCGGTCACTTCGTCTGTATCGGTCACTTCGTCCGCGCTTGTAAGCGCCTCGCTCTCGGTCACGCCAGCGCTCGCGGTCAGCTCAGTGCTGTCGGTCAGCTCGGCGCTATCGGTCAGCCCTGCCAGCGTTGTGAGTTCGCCGGTGGTGGTGGCCTCCCCGGTTTCGGTTAGCGCCTCGGTCTCCGTCATCCCCACCGCTTCGCTGACGTCCGCCGCGCCGATGCTCTCTTCCGTTTCCGTCACGCCAGCCGTCGCCGTGGTTGCGGTGCTCTCCGTTAAGCCCTCGGTTTCGGTCATCGCTTCGGCTGCGGCGTCCGCCGTTGCATCGGTTAACGTTTCGCTACCCGCCAGCACGTCCGTATCCGTCGCGCTGCTGCTGGCAACCACGGCCCCGTCGCCCACTCGATTATCCAGATCGCTGCCCGTCTCGGTGATATCTTCCGTCAAGGTGACATCTTCCGTCTCGGTAAGGCCACCAGCGGTGGTAAAGTCACCGGTATCGGTGGCTGCGGCGCTCTCGGTTACGTCGTTCGCAGCGGTGATTTCGTCGTCGGCGGTGATTTCGCTGGCTGGCGTCACGTCATCCGTCGCTGTTAACTCAGCGTCTGCCGTCAAGTCATCGGTTTCCGTCACCTCTGCCGTTTCGGTGAGCGCGTCCGCTGCCGTGGACGCGTCCGTATCGGTCAAGTCGACGACGTCGCTGATCTCATCACTCCCTGTCGCGACTTCTACTTCGGTGACGGCGTCCGTTTCCGTCAACTCGCTTGTCGCCGTGCTCTCGGTTGTTTCGGTGGCGGCGTCCGATTCGGCGCCGTCCACCGTGGGTTCTGCGGTGGGTTCAGGCGCGGGGGCTTCTGCCGCTGTGGGTTCGACGTCAGCCGTGGGCGTGGGGTCTGGCTCCCCGCCACCACACGCCACCAGCGCGATGGCCACGAAGCAGGCGGCTGCCCCAACCGAAATTTTGCGAAGAGAGTACATAGCGATTTCTCCTGAATACAGTTGAATGGAATGGAGCTCTTGAATTGTCGGGAGAAGTTGAGCAAACGACGCCACGCGGTGAAACGCACAAGTGCGCAGCAGTCCAGGGCAATATAGCAGAAGAGACGCAAACGTTCAAGCAGAATAAACGGAGGAATGTGCCCTAATTAGTGGCGAAGTGTTATTTTGAGTGGATTTGACCAGGCACGTCAGTAGATAATATCGAATCAGCAAAGAATCTGATCAATAATTTTCCCAAAAATTGAAGGTTCCTTGGAAAGCCAAAGGGGGAGACGCCGTTGTCTCCCCCTTTTGAACAGGTATTTGTTTAGTAGATCGCTGCGGAAACAGCGGGCATATCCACCGCTCGTCGGTTAGTCTCGTTAGTTAGTGATAACGGTGTCGATGACGTGGATGATGCCGTTGTCAGTCTGAATGTCGGCGCCGGTCACTTCCGCGCCGTTAACCGTCACGATGTCACCATCGACGCCGACGGTCAGCGTGCCGCCGCCCAGCGTCTCGACTTCCATGCCGTCCGTCAGGCCGCTGGAAAGCACTTCACCCTCCACCACATGGTTGAGCAGAAGGTCGGTCAGGTCCCCTTCCGGGTCCTGGAGCAGCGTGTCAAGCGTGCCAGCGGGCAGCGCTTCAAAGGCCTCGTCCGTCGGCGCAAAGACGGTGTAGGAACCACCGCTCAATGTCTCGACCAGGCCTGCTTCCGTCACGGCCAGCACCAGCGTCTCGAAGTCGCCTTGGGCGACGGCCACGTCGACAATCGTGCCGCCCTCAACCAGCACCTCGTCGGTCACCACGTCCGTATCCGTCACGACCACGACATCCGTCGCGACCACCGTATCCGTCACCACCACCTCTTCCGGCGTCTCAACCTCAACCTCGACCTCGCCCTCGACTTCACCTTCGCCGCTCTCCGTGCCCAGGTCGGCAGAATCGGTCATGATGTCGCTGTCTTCCAGCGTCTCCGATTCGACGTCGGTTTCTTCAGTGGTAATCACTTCCTCCTGCGTTACCACAGAGGTGACGAGGTCTTCGGTGATGACCACGGTATCCGTCGTCACTTCAACTTCCGTCGTCACCTCAATGCCGGTGATCACGTTTGTATCGGTCACGACGTTGGCATCCTGCGAGACAATTACGCCTTCGCTGTCGGTCGTCTCCTCGGTGTCAGTCACAACCTCATCGACTTCTGCATCAACGTCAGCGGCAACTTCGTCAACTTCTGCATCAACCTCGGCCACGCCTTCTTCGACCTCGGCCTCCACTGTTTCGCTCGTGTCGATCGTTTCTACATCGTCGTCGCCACCGCAGGCAACTACGGCAAAGGCCATCATCAAGGCGGCCAGCAACACCAAAAGTTTTCGGGTATTCATTGTTTCTCCTGTGCTAATTGCGTAAAGTTTTGTTGAAATGCTTGCGGCCCTTATTTGGCCCCGCGATCATCTTCGCAGGGCCAAAACTCAACGGCCGCTTAGTCAAGCGGGCGCACTCGCCGCTCTGTTAATTAGTGATAACGGTATCAATCACGTGGATGATTCCGTTGTCGGTCTGCACGTCGGCGCTGGTCACTTCCGCGCCGTTAACCGTCACGGTGTTGCCGTCGACGCCGATGGTCAGCGTGCCGCCGCCCAGCGTCTCGACTTCCATGCCGTCCTCCAGATCGCTGGAAAGCACTTCGCCCTCCACCACATGGTTGAGCAGAAGGGTTTGCAGGTCACCCTCCGGGTCTTGGAGCAGCGTGTCAAGCGTGCCAGCGGGCAGCGCCTCAAAGGCTTCGTCCGTCGGTGCGAAGACGGTGTACTCCTCGTCACCGCTCAATGTCTCGACCAGGCCCGCTTCCGTCACGGCCAGCACCAGCGTCTCAAAGTCGCCCTGGGCGATGGCCACGTCGACAATCGTGCCGCCCTCGACCATCACCTCGTCGGTCACCACGTCCGTATCCGTCACAACCACGACGTCCGTCGCGACCACCGTATCCGTCACCACCACCTCTTCCGGCGTCTCGGCGACCACGTCGACCTCGCCCTCTACCTCGGCATCAGCGCTCTCGGTGCCCAGGTCCTCGGACTCCGTCATCATCGTCGAATCGGTGATCACCGTCGATTCGGTGTCGGTATCCGTGTCGGTGAAGAGCTCGGTCGTTGTCACGGTCGTTGTAACTTCTTCCTCGGTCACCGCCGTGGTTTCCGTCTCGATATCCGTCTCGGTCAACACTTCAGTGCCCGTCGCCACGACCGTGTCGGTTACGATGTCGGCGTCCTGTGAAACGATTTCGGCATCGGCATCGGCATCGGCATCAGCGTCGGCGTCGGCGTCGGTCACCACATCGGTATCGGTCAAGACTTCGGCGTCCGCGTCGTCTTCAACAAGATCCGCATCATCTTCGACGACTTCCGCGTCGTCCTCCACAATGACGGTGTCGTCTTCGACAACGTTATCGTCACCACCACCACAAGCAACCAGCGCGATGGATAGCATCAACACAGCAGCGAGGCCGTACAGCTTTTTCAAAATTTGAAACTTCATTGGGTTTTTTCCTCCTAAATCGGATTGATTGTTAAACTTAAGGAATAGATTTATCACAAAATTGAGCACGGCGCTGTGTCAAAATGTGTAGTAAACGTTGGCCTTGATCGCGCCTTTATTCAAACAAAAATAGATAGGCTTATCAAAGGCTCAAGACGAACGGACTTACTATAGCAAGCCGTCTTGCAAATCTCTATAGGTAGAGATATGGGCCGCAGATACATATTGGCACATTTTTGGTCTTTCATCTGTGAAGAATAGTCCAAGGCTTGCAATTCTGACAAAATGAAAAGGGAAGCCTACTCGGGCTTCCCTTATTCATTGCAATTTGCTTGCAGGAATATGTGGCAATCCTACCAGCGGGGTGGGGCGCAGATTATTAGACGGTTCGTATACGCGACCGCTGGTGGCTAAAGACCACCAATTCGCCTGCGAGAAACCATCTGGAAGCCTGTTGATCGGATGGTGACACGCGCTGGTAACTATCTAAATGCTTGCGCCCTCGCGCCCTAACGATTTTCCCAGAAGGATTGAATGGCCGAATCCCAGCCTTCGTCACCCACTTCGACATCTTCTGTGGTGGGCGCCTCCTGCAGCTCTTCCTCGGTGATGTCCAGGATGAGGCGCGGCGGCTGACGTTGCGCAAGTGGGTCGACGGCGGCGGGATCGGCGGGCGCTGCCGCGGGGTCAACCGCGGTGCTGGTCAGCGGCTGGCTGGCGGCCGCCTCGGCCGTGGCGTCCAGCGCGGCATCGAGCTCTTCGAGGTTGCCCGGATCGTAAGTGAACGCGCTCAGCGGAATGGCGTACTGGCTATCGCCGATTCCCAGGAAGCCGCCAAACGAGAGCACCGCGTATTCGATCTGCCCAGTTTCCAGGTCGACGACAAAATCTTCAACCGCGCCGAGCCCTTCCCCCTCGCTGTTTTCTACATTCAGGTTGAAGAAATCATTGCCGCGCAGAACTGCCCCTTCGCCACCGGGAATGCCCATGGCAGCGGGTACGACGGCCGCTGTCTCCGTTGCTCCGAGTCAGTCACCGCCGAGTCAGTCACTGCTTCCGCGTCAGTTACCGTTTCTGCGTCAGTCACTGTTTCCGCGTCGGTCACTGCTTCCGCATCGGTCATCATCTCTACATCGGTTACCGCTTCCGAGTCGGTCATTGTCTCAGAGTCGGTCATTGCTGCCGAGTCCGTTACGGCTTCGGCAGGGTCGATCTCCGTCACGGTCAAGCCCGTACCGTCCGTCGCGGCGCTGGAATCTGTCATCGCCTCTGTGTCGGTGACGACCCCGGCGGCGCTTACGCCTGCCTCTGTATCAGCGTCATCCGTCGCCGCTTCGGCGTCGGTTGCGGTCTCCGTTTCCGTCATGGCCTCCGTTTCAGTCATGGCTGCATCGGCAGCTTCCTCAACCGCTTCCGTCAGCGTTTCAGAATCTGTCACGGCCTCAGAATCCGTCATGGATTCAGAATCTGTTACGGCTTCAGAGTCAGTAATGGCCTCACCGTCCGTCGCCACGCCCGTCTCCGTAATGGCCTCACCGTCCGTCGCCACGCCCGTCTCTGTAACGGCCTCTGTATCGGTTGCCGTGTCAGCGTCGGTTACCGCCTCGGTCTCCGTGGCCACATCCGTCTCCGTCACTAAGTCCGTCTCCGTAGCCACATCAACGTCAGTCACGGCCTCCGTCTCGGTTGTGACCTCGGAATCGGTCACGAGCTCGGCTGGCTCTTCAACGGCTGGCTCTTCGGTCGGCTCTTCGGTCGGCTCTTCGACGGCTGGCTCCTCTGCGGCAACGGTCGGTTCTGCGGTGGGTTCGCTGTCACCACCGCCACACGCCGCTAGCCCAATAGCCAGCAGCACCATGGCAATCAGGCCGTACAAATTGCGGAAAGATCGCATTTTTCCTCCTTGATGTGTTGTATTGTATGGTGAATTTTTGGAGAAAGAGAGTGAAGTGCACGTCGAGTATAGCGACATAAGCGGCGCAGAAATGTATGAAATACCGTAATCTGTCCGCATTGGCTTGTTTGTGAAATTCTGCTTAAAATTGAGAGAATTCGTCGCCTCTTTTTTGCACGTCATCGGTTCTTGATCCGCTTCCAGCCTGCATTTATTGCCCAAAATCTACAGGTAAGCTTATGAGTCATTCCTCCACGCCCGCTATCGACTTTTTGGCAATCGGCGCAATTACCCAAGATTTAATTGGCGAAATGCAGGAAAACCCAACGAGCGAGGGCTACCGACTCGGCGGCACGGTTAGCTTTGCGGCCATTACCGCGCTGCAGCTGGGTCGCCGCCCCACTATTTTGACGCGCGCCGCGCCGCAGACTGACTTTTCGGAGCTGCCCAGCGCCGTCGAGCTCTGCCTGCTGCCCAGCGAACACACCACCACCTTTGCCAACCACTACCGCGGTCGCAATCGACAGCAGTACGTCTACACGCCGATTGCGCCAATTGAGGCAGAAGACATCGATCCTTCACTGCGGCGGGCACGGGTGGTGCTGCTGGGGCCGCTGGTGGATGAAATTGGGGCGGATGTGCCGCCGGTGTTTAGCGAGGAGACGCTCGTTGCTGCCGTGCCGCAGGGCTGGATGCGGCAGTGGGATGAGACGGGCCGCGTGGAGCGCAAGCCGTGGGACAATGCAGAGCAGATTCTGCCCCACCTGGACGTGCTGGTGCTCTCGATCGAGGACATCGGCTACGATCTCAGCGCGCTGATTCCGCTGAGCCAGCAGGTGTCCCGCATGGTGCTGACGGAGAGCCGCAACGGCAGCACGCTCTACCTGCGCAACAAGCGAGGTCGCTTGATCACTGCCAAGATTCCGCCGCGCCCCGCTCGCGAAGTCGACCCCACGGGCGCGGGCGACATCTTCACCGCCGCCTTTGTCTTGCGCCTGCAGGAGATTGGTGATCCCATTCACGCCGCGCGCTTTGCCAACGTCACGGCCTCGTTTGGGGTGGAGGGCGAGGGCGTCTCGGCCATTCCCACGCGCGAGCAGGTGCTGCGCTACATGGCCGAGCACCCGATTGATCCGCTGCTGGTGGCGGTGGAGTAGATAGTGGGCAGTGGTTGCTGGCTACTGCTTGCTGCTTACTGCTACAGCCAGGGCACGTCGCGCAGCGTGCGCTTGGTGTGGCGCAGCAGCACGGAGAAAGGCGTGCCCCGTTCGCGCCAGTAAACAACAGCACCCATCAGGATGCTGTGCACCGTGAGCCATTGCGCGCGCTGCTGAGCAAAGCGCGCGGCAAAATCAAAGAGCAGCACGTAGCCGCGCGGCTGCTTTCCCTGCGCCGTCTCGATCCACGATAGGTCCGTGACCAACTCCTCAAACGCATCCCAATTTTGCCCGGCGTAATTTGGAAAGTGCATGGCGCGACCAGCCTCGCGCAGGAAGGTGGCTTTGTCGTAGACGGCGCGACCGTCCATCACAAAGCAGCGCCCGCCCCGCGACTCCACGCTCTGCATAATGCGTGCCGCCGGCTTCGTGCCGTCGACGCGATAAATGCCGGGCGCTGCTTTGCCCTCGATTAAGCGTTCCACTTTCCTCACGGCTCCATCCCTGCTTCCATTCCTTCGGGCACAATCTCGCGAAAGCTGTTGTAGTGATCGTCGGTGTAGTAGAGTTCATCGTCCGCCCCGCCCACAATTCGCCGCGCACCCCGATCCGGCGAACCCGGCGTCTCGACGGTGTACTCGCGGTAGTAGCCCACATCCGCCAGGGGGAGCAAGCGTTCGCGATTCTGAAAGAGCGCGCCGTCCTGGCTGTAGGGGAACGGCCCGTTGCGCGCGATGAGCGACATGGTTTCGTGCGCTTCGGGAGGTAAAGCGCCGCCGGGGATCAGCGGCAGGCCGCTGGCTGGGCGGTAAGCGAGATTGCCGCTGGCTGTATTGGGCGGCGCTTCCGCCTGCGGTTGCGCAACCGGTGCTTGTTGGGCACTGGTTGCATCTTCCCCCAGCAGCGCCCCAATCGTCTCGGTGGGAATTTCACCGGTGGAGAGGTAGCCGATCAGCGCCACCGCGGCCACGGCCAGCAGCGTCCACAGCGAGCGCCGCGAGTTGGGAGAGTTGGAATTCATAAATATCGGTAATGTAGGAAGCGTTAGGTCGCAGCCATTGCTGGCAGTGGCAGCGGAATCCCTTCAGCCTCAATATTGTGGACGAAGGGCATACCGAGTTGGCGCTGGGTGGCCCAGCGTTTCGCCGAGTAGACGCGCACTGAGATGACCACTTCATGGCTCCACAGCACGTTGTAAGCAATTCGCCACAGCTCACGCTGGAAGTCATTCTCTTCGTTGTCTACAATCGCTAGCAAGTCGACGTCGGATTCTGCGTCGTCGTCGCCGCGCGCTTTGGAGCCGAAGAGGACAATTCTTTGCAGACGGTTGGGGAATTCCCGCTGTACGCGAGAGACATAGTCGGCAATTGCCGCTTGGTCTGCCAATGTCAAATGTTCTAGGTTCACCATTACAGAATGTCCTCTCCCCGCAAATAGGCTTCACATTTCTCGACAAACTCTGATGCTACCTCAACTATCCGAATGGCAATCATATCGTCTGCGTGACCGAGCATCTCATAATCGACGACGTTGCGGCGCTCAAATGCCTCTGCATAAATTTGGCCATCTGTCGTCGGAAAGATACGTGTTTTGACAAACAGACGATTGAATTCCGACAGCACGCCGCTGTGCTTGCTGCGCTCAATGCCGTGCATCAACAGCAACCCCGACGCCGCGTAAAAGAACGCGTAGTAGGCGCGGTTGACGGCGATGCCGAAATAGTCGCCGTCGAGATTATAGCGCGCGCCGCTAATGGCGCGCTGAGCTGCTTCGACGTGCAGGCGGATGAGGTCGCGGTTCACGGAGGATAGTGTAGAACGAAGTGGAGGGTCTGTCAATCGGCGCAGGCGATTTACGCTTTAAGCGCGGAAGCGCAGACGGACACAGACAAACGCAGATTTTAGGAATCCATCTGAGTTTATCCGCGTTCATCTGCGCTTCTAATTTTTGAGATTTTCTGAGGATTTGCGGGAAAACCCGCTCTGGCTTCGACGAGATCAGCCGCCGCTGGCGTTGAACTGCGGCTCAATCCAGTTAACTCTCAAAAAGCCTCTTTAGGTAAATAGTTTGGTAACGCGCTGCATCAGTCGGCAGCGATGCGCTCCCTCTCCTCGACTTTGGGGAAGGGCGGCGGCGAGCCCGTCTGCTCCAGCGGATAGGGCTCCGGTGGAAATTGCTCGCAGAGGACGCCATTTTTCATCACCCACTGGTAGTCGCCGCGAAAGTGGCGGCTCTTTGCAATACGTGGGTTGGTGTAGACCCCCGCAATCGCAATGCGCCCCTGCTCGCTGGTGTTGGGCGGGCTGTAGTGCCACATATTGCTGTGCCAGCAGACGACGCTGCCCGGCTCCAGCTCGATGTGGTGCACGCCGTGGCGGTCGACGGCCGCGCGCACCTGCTCGCGCGGCAGCTCGCCGTGGATGCTGTCTTCGTAGAGTACGTGGGGGACGATCTCGGTGAGATGGGTGCCGGAGACAAACTGCAGGCAGCCGTTGGTGCGCGTGGCCGGGTCGAGCGCCATCCAGAAGTTGAAGGGCTCGGTTTCGCCGTCGCGCCAGAGGCCGTTGTCCTGGTGCCACGGCGTCGCGCTGCCCGTGCCCGCGGGCTTGAGGAAGCAGCTGTTGAACTTGAGCAGCAGATCGTCGCCCAGGAAGTACTGAGCGACGGCGGTCATGGTCTCGCCCGCGTGGGCGTTGTGCCAGATCAGCGGCGAGCTGATGCAGAAGTTGCCCAGCTTGCGAAAGCGCGCCGCCCGCGCCGCGGGCGTGTTGCCCATGGGGTCCATGGGGTCGACGTCGGCCCGGGTTTCCGGTTCGGGCATCAGAATCGCGTTCTTGATCACGCCGCGCATCTCAATCGCCGTCTCACGGTCGACGACGTTTTTGATCACGAAGTATCCGTGCTCCTCGTAGTGTTGCTTTTGTTCGGGCGTGGGCTGCCAAGTCATGGTGATTTCCTTTCACTGAATAAATTTTGCTAGCGGATTAGCCGGATAAGAGCGGATTTTTGGAAGCGACGATGAAAATCCGCTTCAATCCGCTGCATCCGCCCAATCCGCTAGCGATTGAAGCGCTTACTCTTCGTTCAAAATTTTGTCGATCTCGCTCAATTCTGCCTCCGTTAGCGCGGGCCCTTCCAGCGCGGCGACGTTGTCCTCCAGCTGCTCAACCCGGCTCGCGCCCACGACCAGGCTGGTCACGCGCTCGTCGCGCAGCGCCCAGCGCAGGGCCATCTGCGCCAGCGACTGCCCGCGCGCCTCGGCAATCTCGTTGAGCCGCCGCAGCTTCGCCACCAGCTCCGGCGTAACGCGGCTTTCCTGCAGGGCCGTGCCTTGGCGCGCCGCGCGCGAATCGTCTGGGATGCCGTGGAGATATTTATTGGTGAGCAGCCCCTGCTCCAGCGGGCTAAAGGGAATCAGCCCGATGCCCAGCCGCCCGGCGGCGTCGAGCAGGCCATTCTCCACCCGCTCACGCAGCAGCATGTTGTACTTGGGCTGGTGAATCGTCAGCGGCGTGCCCAGCGCCTGCAGGATGCGTGCGGCCTCGACGGTCGCCGCCGCGTCAAAATTGCTGACGCCCACGTAAAGCGCCTTGCCCTGGCGCACGATCTGGTCGAGCGCGCCCATCGTCTCCTCCAGCGGCGTGTCGGGGTCGAAGCGGTGCACGTAGAAAATATCCACGTAGTCAACCCCCAGCCGCTGCAGTGACTGATCGAGGCTGGCGACCAAATACTTCTTCGATCCCCACTCGCCGTAAGGCCCCGCCCACATGCGATAGCCCGCCTTGCTAGAGATGATTAGCTCGTCGCGGTGATCGCCAAAGTCCTCCCTCAGCACGCGCCCCGCGTTCTCCTCGGCGCTGCCGGGGGGCGGCCCGTAGTTGTTGGCAAAGTCAAAGTGGGTGATGCCCAGCTCGAAGGCGCCGCGCATCAGGGCACGCGCGTGCTCCAGCTCGCTGAAATTGTGCCAGCCGCCCAGCGAAATCGCGGGCAGCAGCAGCCCGCTGCGCCCGGTGCGCCGGTAGATCATGTTGTCGTAGCGTGTGTCGGAAAAGGTCATGGTGATGCGTCCAATCAGTAAATGGTCAGGTGGCATCCGTACGGGCACGCCATGGCGTGCCCGTACGGATGCTACCTGAATTTCTAAAAAGTTAGCCCGTTGAGCTCACAATCAGCGCGGCGTCACCCGCGCATACTCCGGCCATTCCAGCACAAAACCCAGCGTCTCGACCAGCACGTCCTGGAAATCACGCAGATGCCGCTCCGTATTCCGCACCTGCCGCGGCGACAGCCCCTTCTCCAGGCAATACGCCGCCAAAGCGCCCGCCGCCTCGCCAATGTTCCACTCGACGGGGTGCAGCCGGTAGCAGCCGTTGGTGATGTGGGTGACGCCGAGATTTTTACAGGCGGGCAGCAGATTCTCGACGCGTTCGGGGATCAGCGCGCCGAGGGGAATTTGGAAGGGGTAGGAGCTGATGTCGACGTAGGTGCGCGGCGCGGTGCTGGGGTGCAGATCGATGCGGTAGGAGCCGACGCCGACGCTGTCGTCGAACTGCTCGGCGCCCGGTGCGTGGCCCATCTGCGCCCGCTGCTCGACGCCGACATGCTGCTCCAGCACCATCAACTCGGTCAACATGCGCCGCGCCTCGCGCACGTAGACGTACTTCGCCAAGCCGTCCGGCGAGCCGACGATGTCGTCGCGCAGGCGCAGACCAGGGTGGCCGACACCGTTGCCGTCGGGGTGCGGTGCTGCCGTCTGCATCCAGTAGAGAAAAGAGAGGCTGAGCTGGCGACACTCCTCCAGCGCACGCGCCTGCGTCTCCGCGTCCACGCCCAGCAGCGGCGTCAGCCAGTAGTCGATGTGGGGCCAGTTAACAAGCGTGATGTCGCTCTGGGCAAAGCCGGGCTGAAAGTGGCCCGCGTACAAAATGCGGCGGTAGTGCCAGAAATCGCCAACCGTGCGCCCGCGCTGTGGCCCGTGGAAGATGCCGCGGTGGCGCGTCTCCAGCGTCTGCGGGTCGACGTCCGCCCAGCCCAGCTGGGGCCCCGGCCAGAAGTCGGCCTGGTAGCTCCGCCAGAAGTCGTACATCTCCGGCTTCGCAATCGTGTGATCCTCGCCCGGCAGGTGATCCACGGCAAAGCACCACGTAATCGCCTGCTGGTCCTCTGGTCGCGGGTCGCCGGGGACGGCGTGCAGCTCGCCCGTCTGCTCCTGGCTCTCCGCGCCAATCAGGTGCTCGATTTCACCCAGCTCCAGCAGATCGCCCAGCTCCGTGGCGTCCAGCATGTAGGGCGCGCTTACCACCTGCTCTTCGCCACTCGCCCAGTTGGAGAGCGTCACCGCGCGCACGGAGTCGCCCGCCATCTCAACCGCCGTCGGCTCGGTGTGCGTCCACACCTGCACCTGTCGGCTCGACCGATACGGCGCGAGCATCTCCTCCATGACGGCCAGCGCCACGCGCGGCTCGTGGCACAAGCGACTGACGTTGCCCTGGCCGGGGTTGAGCAGCATGTCGCCCCGCGCCTGCTCGGTTAGCGGGTAGCTGCGTCGGTAGTAGTCGCGGATGCCCTGGCGCAGCTGGCGATAGCTGTTGGTACACCCGGTCGACTCGATCCACGGGTGCTCGTCGGGCGGCACGGCCTGCGCCGTCAGCTGCCCGCCGATCCAGTCGGTCTCCTCGCTGAGGATCACGCGTTTGCCCAGTCGCGCCGCGGCCAGCGTCGCCGCCACGCCGCCCAGCCCGCCGCCGACGATGAGAATGTCCGTTTGGTGTTCGGTCATGGGGGGTTAGCGAGGTTGTTCGGGGATGAAAATGCGCTCGCGCCCGACATGGTTTTTGATGTCCATAATTATCTCCACGATATTGTCGGCACATTGCGTGACGTATGACCTGTTTGTTAACCTGTCCCGATTTCCAATGGTCAGGACGGGGAGCGAATCCAACCGATTCTCTTCCCTCAACGTCCTCTCCAGCGAGTTGTCGTCATCCATATTGCGGTTATTGGTCAACAAAAGCATCTGGTACTGCTGACAGAAGCGCCACACCGTGCGATCGTCGGTATTTTGAGGCAAGCCGACGTCCTCAAGGGTAAACAGGTCGATAGACAATAGCTTATCCCATCCCCCGGCGGACAGTTCGCGCCAAATCAATCGCGCCTACCCCTCGATATCGTGATCGGCCAAAACAGCTCTTACGCTGTCTGCCATTGCTTTTTCCGCTCTTGTAGCTTTGCCCAGGCTTCTTCCATGCCCGGCGATGGAGATAGCTGGCTGACGCGTTTCGCGGACTGCGCATTTCGTTTGCGCCAGTAACGCTCCCGTTCCGCTGCCGCTTCCAATACTTCTTGATACTCCTTTTCGAATTCTTCGCAATTGACGGTGATATAGTCAATTACGTCATCAATCTGTTCGTCCGTTAAGCGAAACCAGTCGCGGACCAAATATCGGGGCCACTCTTCTTTCAAATAATCCATGATGGCATATAGCGTCAAGCGCGAACCATCGACCGTCAGGCCACGATCCGAACGGCGAAAGACGTGTTTCCAGGCGGTTGGCGTTATGGTTGGCCTGTGTCCCGTGTCAATATCTTCGATAGAGAAGGACTTGCGCCGCGCTTCTTTCCGGGCTTGAATTTCTGCCCGCAGCGCCGCCATCTTTTCTGATGATCGTTTGGCAGACTGTTCAATGCGCTCTCGGTTGCGCTCACGCCAATCGCGCTCGCGCTCTGCGGCCACCTTGAGCACTGCATTGTACTCCGCCTCAAATTCGTCACGGTTCACCTCGATGTAGTCGATCACATCCTCGATTTGCTCATCGGTCAAGCCATACGTGTCCTGAATCAGTTGGGGTGGCCACTCGTCTTTAAGATGATCCATAATCGTGTACAGCGATAATCGCGTCCCGTCGACCGAGAGGCCACGGTCCGAGCGGCGGACGACGTGTTTCCAGCCGGTGGGGGTCATCGTTGGTCTGTCCCCACTATCGATATTCTCGATTGAGAATAACTTGCGCCGTTCTCCGGAAGAGATAGCCATGCCAGGGCTCCTTTCACCTTTTGCTCCAATTCAAAAGTACATTTCTCCGCCTGATTATACCACGGCACGCTACCCCTCCGCCGACATCACCACCGAATCCACATACAAAAAGGCCCGCTTGTCACAGTCCGTCTCGACGAAGAAAAGCGCGTTTAACATGCACCACAAATTCGACATCGCGGGAAAGCGCATCGGCTCGACGCCCGTCATGTTGAAGACGCGATCGTTGCACTGAAAGCGCAGGTAGCTCATCTCGGCCAGGTCAAAATCGAGGCGCAGGTAGTACCAATTTTGCTTGGTAGCGATTTCGTTGTAGCAGAGGCGCTGCTCGCCGCCGGGCAAGTCGCGCCAGCCCTCCGGCCCCATGTGAAAGTGGGATTGGGTCTGGCCGCTGCCGCCGATGTCGTGCAGCGTCTCGAAATCCTTTTTGTACTGCCAGCGCTGCACCGGCTCGCCATCCTGCGCGTTGAGATAGCGCAGGTGCGGCATCACGCGCTGCGGATTGTCCGTCACCGTGTCGCTGACCTGCAGATCGAAGAGCACGCCGACCGTGCGCACGTCCGTCACGGAGAGCGTCAGCTCGCTGGCTTCCGGCTTAAAGGTAAAGTACGTCTCCAACCGAATTGGCCCGACGTGGCGGAAGGTGAGCCGCTTGATACCGATTGCCATTGAGCCCTCGCGCGCCCGCGTGGCCAGCTTCATGGCGTAGGTGCCGGAATACGAGCCATCGCTGCCCGTATCCCACATCGAGAGGTTGCTGAGTTGGGGCGCGCGCAGGTCGCGGTAGCCGGGTAGCATGGTGTCGAGCGAGCCTTCGTAGTTGCCGATCAGCCCCGTCCAGCCGCAGAGGCCGCGGTCAAAGTCGTCGTGGACAAGGATGCGGGGCAGCGGGTCGAAGCGGGAGAGGGCAGTTGAGCGTGCTTGCATGAGTTACTCCTTTAAGACCAAATAGACAATCACCGTCAGCCGTGCGCCCTCCGGCAGCTCGCCGACCACGCGCAGCCAGCCGCCGAAATGCGTCACGCGGGCAAAGGTGACTTCGTCCGGCGCGGCGGGCAGCGGGAGCGTCGTGCCGTCATCGACCCAGCGCATGCCGTCGGGCGAGATTTGGGCGTGGGCGGTCGCGTCGGCGGGCACACCATCGACGCTCAGCGCGCGTACAAAGTAGATCGCCTCGCCCGCCCACGCGACTTCGTAGGGCTCTACAACAAAATCGCCGCGCCACTCGACGTTGCGCTCGACGACGGCGGTATGGCTTTCTCGCATAACGTTTCCTCAGTTAGGGGATGGTTGGGGAGTTTGGGATCGTAGTTGGTGGGCGCGCCCACCAACTACGATCCCAAACTCCCATCAAAAATGGCGCACCAGCAGGTCGTGACCCGCCGGTGGAATGTCATAATGTGCCTTGGTATCGCGCCAGAATTCGTCGAACTCGCGGTGCTTGCGTTCCGTCAATTCATACTGCGCCAGCTTGTCGTCCAGCTCGACGCCCAACCCCGGCGCTTGCGGCACGGATAGCTCGCCACTGCGATATGTCAGCTTGCCGCCGACCAGCACGTCATCCACATACTGGTGATAAATCGCGTCGCCTGCGATGGTCAATTCCGGGTGCGCGGCAGCGACGTGCAGCTTGGCGACCTGCTGTACGCCAATCTCCGTGCCGCTGTGCAGCGTGGCGGGCAGGCCAAAGAGCTCGGCCACGGTGAAAAAATCGTGGAGCCCGCGAATGCCCAGCGATCCCTGAATGTCCCCCAGCACCACATCCGCCGCCTGCGCTCGCTCGATCTGGCGCAGCAGATCGATGCGGTAGGCCCCGTCGGCGGCAATCGGCGTCGAGGTCGCGCGGCGCAGCGCGGCCAGCCCTGCCGTATCCAGGCTGGGCACGCCTGCCTGCGTGGTTACGGGCACGCGCGCGGGGACGTATTTGATTGGCTCTTCGACGTATTCGAGGTCGCAATCTTCGAACTGCTTCAACATGCGCTTGGCCGTGGCCAACGACCAGCAGCCGTTGGGGTCGATGCGCAACTCCACGCGCGGCCCAATCGCCGCCCGCACGCGTTTGACGGCGTCGACTTCGTCCAGCGGATGGTAGACGCCGAGCTTCATTTTGATCGTGCGGAAACCGTATTCGTCAATCAGCGACCGCACGTGCTCGACGCAGTTGTCGAGGTCAACGGCGTGCTCGCCGTTGCGATCCGTGCCGCGAAAGAAGAAGTAGCCCGCTGTGGGAATGGTGTGTCGCGCGCCCTCGCCGCCCAGCAGCCGATAAACGGGCACGCCCGCCGCTTGGCCCATCAAATCCCAGCAGGCCAGTTCAATCGCAATCGCTTCGGGTCGATAGCGCAGCTTGCGCAGGAGTTAGCGGTAGTCAAACAGGCTTTCGCCGACGAGCTGCGGCGCAATTTCCTGCTCGAAGAGCCGCTGCTGCGCGCCGCGTTCAAAGGCGTGCGTGGCCGCCACGCCCGCCTCGCCGATGCCCGTCAGCCCGGCGTCGGTGTGCAGACGGATCAGCGTGCGCACGCGCGCTGGGTAGCTCACGCCGTAGGCGCTGAAGATCGGCGCGGTAAAGGGAATGGCGACGGTGTAGGCGTCGAGGCTGGTGATGTACATGGAGGAAATATACCACGCTTAACCGACTTGCGCATCACGGGTCAGCTTGCCCTCGTGCAGCGTCCATACTTCGCCTGCAAAGCGCTCGATAAAGCGCCGATCGTGCGAGACGGCAAGAATCGCGCCGGGAAAGCCGAGCAGCGCGCGCTCGAATTTCTCCAGCACGTCGAGGCTGATGTGATTGGTGGGTTCGTCGAGCATAAACGTCACGTCGTTGAGAACAACCTGATCGCCGTAGCGTTTGGTGAGATGGGTAATAGATAAATACATGATTGCCTCCTGCGCTGGCTGCCTGGAAAAGAAAAAGCGACGGCGGACAGTGTCCGCCGTCGCTTTTTCACGTGCAAGCCCAAAAGGCAAAAAAAACGGCCACGGACAAAAACGTCCGCAGCCGCAGAATTCGTGAACAGAATTCGGCTCGTCCTAGCAGACGCCCTTGTTAACGGTGACCAAGTTCAACATGTGGTTTGCGTAAATTCTTATTGCAGCATCTGCGACGATAGTTGGACGGTAATTTATCATGTACAGTGGCTATGTATGCGTCGAGGTTGCCGTGTAAACGGGGTGCATTTCAGCAGCCGACCACGCCGAGGGGTGGATTATTCTAAAAGAAACCAGAGCGAGCGGTGGTTTCTTTGGCTAATCCAAGATAACAAATATACCACGGTAGATTGTGATGGAGGTGCGTCGCGCTTGGGAAAGATAGTGCTGGCGAATTCTGGATCGGGGGGTAACTGCCCCGGATGTGCGAAGCACTTCGGAAAGTGCCACGCACGGTCGACCCCCTTTTTCTAATTCGCCAGCGGTATCTTGGGAAAGGGCGACGCACCGTAGGCCAGGTTAGCCGCGCCAGAGAGATAGTCGACCGTGCGTCGCACCTTCTGAGGTGCGTCGCACATCCAACATCGGTCACCCTGGTATAGGTAATTTCCTGGATTGGCCTTAGTGGTTTGGAGGCGAGTTGATCTGTCATTTCGGTCGGCAACGGTCGCTACTGCGACACCGGAGGGAGAAATCTGGACGTGGCCGACGAACAATCGGTGCTGAACCCAGTTCGGTGGGCAAGTGATGCCAGATTTCTCGCTGACGCGGCTCCGCTGGCTGAATTGGCTTGAAAAGCCGCTCGAAATGACAGCGTTGCCCCAAGCTGCAGTGCACCCCCCACTACTTCCCACTAATCACCAGGGGCAACATAATTTGTGAGCCAGCCACGCGCAGCGTTGCCTGCGCTTGCAGGCCAATCTCCGGTGCGCTGGCTCGGATTACCACGGGCGCTTCAGTTTTGGATAAATGCAGCGTTACGCCCAGCGTGCCGCTGAGGCTGGCCGCGACCACCCCGTCCGTTCCCCCGCTCGCCTGCCCCTCGGCGCTGAGCTGGCCGCTACTCGTCGTAAGCTGGACGGGCGTTTCGCTGGCGACCGGGTTGCCATAGGCGTCAAGCAGCAGCAGTGCCAGGGAGATGCTCTGTGCCTGATCGCTGCGTTGAAGCGTCGACGGCACGCCATCCCACCGAAGCATGGCGGGCGCAGCCGGGGCGATGATCAACTCGTGCTGAACCTGCACGTTGCCAACTTCGGCCACGAGACGAGCCCGACCGGCCAGCTCGCCCGCATAAAAGGTTCCCGTGAACACGCCATCTTGCAGCACGGCCTGGATCGCCACCGCTTCCGTCCCCCCCTGCGACTCCGAGGGGGCTACCGTGCCCTCTGCCCCAAAGCGGCCCAACGTGGCCGACAGGGTGAGCGGCAGCTCGTCGAGCACGAGCGCACCCGTCGCATCGCGCACCTCTACGCGCAGCGCGGTCGATCCCTCGCCCGCGGTCAGCGTTCCCGCCTCCACCTGCACGTCGATGGTGTAAATGGGGTAGTAGATGTTGACGGCATGTTCGTGGAGCGCGTCGCCAAACTGTAGCTGCAGGACGTGTGCACCGGAGAGCCCCTCCGTGCCAACGGCAAGCTGAAACGCACCCGTGGCGTCGCTGACCGCCGAGTTGGTCCACGTTTCCGGTGCGTCGCCTGCTTTATCGGCGGGGCGTAAGGCGTAGTAAACCACTGCGCCGCGGGCCGGGCTGGCAGGCTTGCCCAGCTGAACCGACGCGACGAGCGCGTTGCCGGTCTGTACTTCGTCCGCTGCCGTAATCTGCACCGCCACGCCCACCGCTGCCCGCTTTAGCGCTGCCTCGGCATTGAGGCGACCCGCCCCCAACTGGTCATCGCGTCCGGGAGCCGTCTCGGCGTTTACATCATCGGCCGTCTCCATCAGAATCTCCGTGAGCTCGGCCAACGTCAGCTCCGGGCGCAGGCTCCAAATCATGCCCGCGAGGCCGGAGACAAAGGGAGTGGCCATGCTCGTGCCGTCCAGCGGAACGTAGCCGCCATCGATGGCGGTGCTGAGAATCTGCACGCCCGGCGCGGCCAGGTCGACTTCGGGGCCGTAGTTGCTAAACGATGCGTGCTGATCGCGCTCGTCCGTAGCGGCCACGGCCAGCGTTTCGGGGTAGGCCGCGGGCCACAGCACGTGGCTGCCCACGTTGCCCGTCGCCGCCACTACCAGGACGCCATTGCCGTGTAGCCGCTGAATCGCCTGCTCGATGGCCAGCGAGGGGCTTCCCATGACGAGGCTGAGATTGACGATGCGAATGTTCTGCTCGTGGGCGTAGTAGAGCGCGTCGACCAGGTCGCTGATGTAGCCGCTGCCTTGTTCGTCCAGCACGCGCAGGGGCAGCACGCTGAGGCCGTGGCTGGCGCCGACGATGCCGTAGCCGTTGCTCGGCGTGGCGGCCAGAATGCCGCCAACGTGCGTACCGTGCCCTTTGCGATCGTTGGCCTCGGCATCGCGCTCGACCCAATCCCAGCCGTGCACGTCGTCGACGAATCCGTTGCCGTCATCGTCCACGCCCGGAACGCCCGCCAACTCGGCCGCGTTTGTCCAGAGCAGGGTATCGCGCAAGTCTTCGTGGGTTACGTCCAAGCCGCTGTCGATTAGCGCAACGGTCACGGCAGGCGCGCCACGCGTGATGGCCCACGCCTGGAGCAGGCGAAGCTGAGCCAGCGCCCACTGGTGCTCAACGAGCGGATCGGTGGGTAGCTGATTAGTGGGCGGCGCGGCGGCCACAGCGAGATTGGAGAGGGGGAAAGAGGCCGAAGGCTGGCTGGCCGCGCGAATGGGGGCGTTGCGCTCCACTAAATTTACGCCCGCTAGAGAATGCAGCTGTGCAAGCGGCGTGCTGGCATCCGCTGCCTGCACGGCGTCCCCACCGGCAGCAGCGGGGAGCGCGCGCAGCTCGATCAAGCCAAATTCGGGCCAGGTGCGCAGCATTTCAAAGCCGGCTGCCTGCAGCGGCTGCGCCAGCGCCTCCGCCGTCGTGCCCGTCTCGATGCCGACGATCAGCGTGTCGTCCACGAGCACTTTTGTCTCGGCGATGCTTGTGGCCGGCTTGAGCAGCCCAAGCAGCAAGAGGCCCAGCAAAAGGGCGATTGACATTTGCCGAAAGCGTCCAGTAAAAATTGTTAAGTAGCAGGTACGTCGTTGGACTGCCATCCGTGTGCTCCATTGCCCAGTAGGCGTTTGCCCTAAATTTCGGCGATTCGCGGCTTGTGATAAAATACAGTGGCGTCTATGCCAGAGAGCAACGTCGGCGCGACAAAGTGCCCTGTCGACTGCGTTTGCGTTAACCATACGCTTCACCGACTTTTGCCCTACACTTAGTTAATCGCGCGTTTAATCAAAATCATGCGGCTATATCACTAAACTACGTCGTTTGTTCTGTCTTCTATCTATACAACGTTACTATGACGACGTTTGGTGCTGTAGATAGTGACGCAACTCCTACGATTGGCGTGCGTTTGTTCATATCTTCATGCAAAACAGCTGGCTTACCGAAGAAGAATTTGAAGAGCTCGTCGTGCAGGCGCTCGATGACATCCCCGACGCGCTGTGGCAGCGGATCGATAATGTCGCCATCGACATTGAGGCGCAGCCAAGCGCTGCGCAGTTGGCGGCCAGCGGCATTGCGTCCGGTCGGCTGCTGCTGGGGCTGTACGAAGGCGTGCCGCTCACCGAGCGCTCGCACGGCTATGGCTTGATCCCGCCGGATAAAGTGACGATTTTCCGCGACTCCATTTTGCGCGTCTGCCCGCGCGGCGACGCCGATGCCGTGTGCGATCAGGTGCGGCGCACCGTGCTGCACGAGCTGGCCCACCACTTTGGCATCAGCGACGAGCGGCTGGAGGAGATCGGTGCGTATTGATTCAGCCGGATTTGGAACCGTCTTGTTAAGCGAATGGTTCGGTCGGAGGTAACTGTTCAGCCCTCACCCCCAACCCCTCTCCCATCCTGGGAGAAGGGAGCCGTCCTCTTTGTAGCTATCGAGAGATTTGGGCAGGAGTCCGAATAGTTGTAATCGGATTTATTTATTTCAACATGTTTGCAAATTTTCATAACGCACTTTGGCGACTGCTTCTGGCGCTGGCGCTGCTGCTCTCGCTTACCATTGCGGCCTGCGGCGACGAGCGACCACGCGTGCCCAGCCTGCCCACGGTGGAGCTGCCGGATAACCTGCCCAATCTCGACGATCTGCCCGCCGTGCCACCCGCGCTGCGCGAACTGCCCGGCGTGCTGGAGGAGTTGGGCCTGCCCGACCTCAGCGGCATCGCCAACCTGCCCGAACTGAGCGACCTGCCCGCGCTGCTCAACGAGCCGGGCACGGTCGCCTTTAACGGCCCGCTGGAGCGAGGCTTGCGCGTGGGCGAGCGCTTGCCCGGCACAAACATCCAGCTGGTGAACGTGAGCGCGGAAAGTGCGGAATTTACCATCGACGGGTTGCGCAGCATACGCGTGACCGGCGATTCGCTGGATTACGACGGCGCGTGGATTCTCGATTCCGGAGCGGCCGTGTCGGAGACGACCTATAACGTGCGGCTGCGAATTTACCGGCTGGGCAGCGAAAGCGTGCGCGCGGCGGGCGTGCACCAGCTGCGCGTGGCCAACGTACAGCCCATCGAGCGCGAGGTTGATGTGGGTGATGCAGAGAACAGCGCGACCGTGCAGTTTCCCTTTACCGTGGGTGCAGCGCCGGGCGAAGCCTTTTCCGGCACAACGCTGGGCTATGCGGGCGAAGTCGACGAAGGGGCCACGCTTTCCGGCCTGCCCGCTGGCGACTATCCCTACCGCCGCACGGGCGACAGCCTGCGCTGGTCCGGCACGCTGCGCGAAAACGTCGCCGCTCGCTACAATTTACGCCTGCTCAGCTACGACGCCAGCGGCGCGCGCATCGGCGGCGTGGTGACGCTGTCGCTGGACGCGCGCTGAAAGGTGCAGGGGAGCAGGGGTGCAGGGGTGCAGGGGTGCAGGGGCGCACCCTCTGTTTTTGTTTGGACAAGAGGCCGAATTTCTTTGGTAGCTACCACGTTAGTTTAGCCGCTAACTTTGATGAGACATTATTTCACTGCAAACGAGAAAATTTTCATGCCAGCATCCAACCGAGCCGACTATTTTGATATCCACGACGAGGAGGGACAGCCGCTGGCTGGCCTGCTGGTGCTGCTGGACAAGCGCGGCCAACCCGCTCGCGCCGAGCTGCACGTCGCCGCCGATACGGAGCGCGCTGCGGCGCGAACGGCCGTGCAGCAGGCGCGTGGCTTGCTGGTGGAGCGCTACCGGTTGCCCGCGCGCCCGGCGCAGGCCGATGTGGCGGACGGGGGCGATGTCGATGCAGCCGCGGGCGACCCGCTGCCGCTGTACGTGCTGCGGGTGGATCAGCAGAGCGTGGTGGATGTCGATCTGCCAGCCGCTCCCGCCCGGCGCACGGCGCTAACCGGCGCGGCAACCTACGGCGCGGCCGCCAGCGACGAGCCCATCGCGCGCGAATTTAGCCTGCCGGATGCGGGCACGCTGCTGCCCTACGCAACCGCCGCGGCGGTGGGGCTGTCGCTGGTGCTGCTCGTGTGGGCCGCCGCCGTTTTCCTGGATCGCAGCGACCCGGAACCACCCGTGGCGCGGGGGAATGTCGTGTCTGGTGAGGCGGCGGGCGAGACGGCGGACGAAGGGGTAGACGATGCGCTGGTGGAGAGTGCCGCGGGGGAGCAGGTGGAGCTGGGCGATGAAACGGCAAGCGACGTGTTGAGCGACATAGAGAGCGATACGGAGAGCGACACGGAGCCGGTCGCGGAGCCGACGCCGGCGAGTGCGCAAGAGGCAGCGGAAGCCGCGCTGGGTTCGGTGGCCGATCCGGTGGCGGGTGCAGAGACAAATGGATTGCCGCCCAGCGAGAACGCCGATCCTTCGCTGGCAGTTGGGGATCGGGCGCGCATGGTGGGAACGGCCTATCTCATGCCGGAGCCCAGGGCGGAGCCCGTCGAAGACAACGTGGGGGCGCTGACGGATGGCGAGGTTGTGACGCTCGTGGGTGGCCCGGTGTGGCGGGAGGGCACAACCGACACCATCGTTTGGTGGCTGGTCGAGCTGGAAAGCGGCGAGCAGGCGTGGGTGGTCGCCAACACCAGTCAGCTCACGCTGCTGAGGCCGGTGGAGTAGGTGTTGGCTCAAAGAAGCGAGCTGTCCTTTAAGGCAAGCGAGCATAGTTCGCTCGCGACATTGAAACCGTAATTGAATACAACAACGTCTACCACCTCTTCCCTCTGCGCCGCTGGAACGTGAACGCGCCGGATTTCGCAGAGATATTCAAGTACAGCGCAGTCAACGGCTCGACCTGTGCAGACGGTTCTCAAGTGAGTTCTTTGTATTTCGATGAAGTGCTCTACGAATACGATGGCAATCACGCTGGGTACGATGACGGCTCGTACGGCAACGGGACCAGCCGCCGACGGGGAGAGTTAACCCGGCTCACCAACAAGCGAGTGCAGAACGGCGACGTGCGCTATCGGAAGAACATGTGGTACAACAGCAAAGGGCTGCTGGCCACGGAGCGCGTCGTGATTGGCGGCTCGAATAGCGAGTGGGAGATGAAACACGCCTACGATGCCTCGCTGCGCCCCGTCTACCTCTACTACCCCGACAACGAACTCGTTATCACCTGGTTTAACAGCCGGGGCTTGCCCAGCACGCTGGCTTCGGGGCCGGTGCAGGATCCCGACAACATTGTCGACAACGTGAGCTACACCGAAGCGGGGCAGATGAGCCGCATCCACATGCCGCGCTACAGCGCCGGCGGAAGCGACCTGTGGCGACGCAACAACTACTACGGCTGGACGAGCAATCCGGGCAACGGCAACCGCCGCCTGGAGGAGATCCGCGTGGGCACAACGGACCAGGGCACGGATCGGCTGTGGCTTCAGCACGGCTACAGCAGCTTTGGCAACTTGACCAGCCTTGATGAGCAGTACAGCGGCACGACGCTGCCCACCCAGAGCTTTGACTACGACCTGCAGCTGCGCGTGACGGATGCCTTTACCCAGGATTTTGAGTGGGAGCCTTCGGGCAACTTCAAGACCTTTGACGGCGCAGATTACGAGTACGACGACGTTCACGTGCACACCCTGGAAGAGATTGCGGGCGTTGACCGCTACGACTACGACGCCAGCGGCAACCTGACCGTGCGCGACAAGGGGCTGCCGGAGGAGAGCAACCTGAACTGGGACCCGGCCAACCGCCTGCGCTTTATGGATTTGAGCCCGGGCACGACGGGACCGAGCGAGTATTACGAGTACGACGACGGGGGCAGCCGCGTCTACCACAGCTTGACCGACCAATCCGTCAAGTTCTACCCCTTCCCGCACTACGAGGTAACGGAAGCGAGCGGCACAGCCGTGGCGGCGGCGACCGATGCAGCGAGCCAGGCCGCGGCCAACCCGGAGCTGGAGGCGCTGATTCCGCCGCCGATTCCCGACTTCTTGCTCAACCTGCCGCCGCCCACTGCCGCCGAGCTCAACGCCAGCCTCAACGTCGAGATCGGCGATCCGCCCGGCCCGCAGTGCCCGCTTGAGCTCGACGAACTCGTGCCCTGCGTCCTGCCCCTGCCCGAGCCGGTCGAGCCGGTCGTCGAGGCGGTTGAGGCCGCTGCGCCCGCGGTCGATTTTGTTGGCGGCAACACGACCTTCCTGCCGCTGGTCAACGGCGGCGGTGCGGTGGAAGCCGCGGCGAGCAGCCAATCAATCACGGTGACCAAGTACTACTTCCTCGGTATGCAGCGCGTGGCGCTGCAGGAAGATGGCGACTTCCGCTACGTTCATTCCGACCATCTTGGCTCTACGGCGATTGAGACGGACTTGAGCGGCGCTGTTGCTGCCGAGCGGCGCTACCTCGCCTTTGGCGGTGAGCGCGACAGCAGCGACAACCTGCTCACGGAGAACGAGTTCACCAGCCAGAAACTGGATGGGACGGGGCTGTACTACTACGGGGCGCGCGGTATTACGACCCGGCGCTTGGGCAGTTTGTGTCGCCGGATACGATTGTGCCCGCGCCGGGAGAGGTGTTTGCGTATAATCGGTATATGTATGCCTATGGCAATCCGCTGAACTATGTGGATCCAAGTGGACACGAAACGAATAAGCCTGAGTGGTGGCCCGATTATCTGCCTTACACATTTGATCTGCCAGATGGAATGACGCGTGACGAATTTATGGTTTGGTTGGGAGAAAACAACATTCCTACTACTTGGGGAATAGAGGTCGGTGGAAGCGGAACGTTTGGGCCATTCTTCGGCACAACTGCCTCCTTAGAAGGAATCTACATCTTCAACTGGCTTACAGGTGAAACTGTGCTGGGCTACACTCAAAGCGGTGGAGGATACGTGGGTACTCCAGATTTGGGTCTGAGCGTTCATGGCGGAGGCTTGATTGTTGCTGGAGCATCCAATATCGAAGACTCGATCTTGGGGTTTGGCAAGTACAGGTCTGGATACTTGGAGCTCGAAGCATTTCCAGCAGAAATAGGAACTAGTGGGACATGGACTAGGGGAATCTATAATGCAGGCAATGATGACTATTGGTTCAAAGGGCCAGAATTCATTGATCCTGAATTTGAACGCACCGTAGATATGCTAAGCGTCGATGCGAATCTTGGTATCGACATCACATCGATTCCACTTCAGGTACCAGAAGTGCCAGTTGATGTAGGTGGCTCTGCCGGGTTATCCAGGACAGAGGCAGCGGTTTCTTTTAACCTATACTCACCGTTTCGCTGGGCAGGAAACTTGTTCCGCCGCAATTAAGCTCGTACTCAAACAGAGACATGCAGGAAGGAGAGTATCCATTTCTGCATGTCTTACAAATCTAACGGCTACATCACTAAGGGTGTCTGACAGAGACAAGGTCAAAAAATGTCAAAAAATCGCCATTCTCAGGTTTCCATTAAACAACTTTTGATTGGTTCAGTATTAGCAGGCGCTACGATAATAATCGTGGTGTTCTCAATCTGTCGTATGGCAGGAAGATGCTATATAAACTATAGTTCAACTATTCAAGAACTGAGCATCTGTTCAAAGGATGATGACACCTTTACTGATAATCTTCGCACCACTAATCAAGATTTAGCTATCTGTGGTGTGATTGAAGGAACTACACCGCGACCAGGAAGATTATACGTCTATTACGAAGATGAGGTGGTTTACCAAACAGGGTTTGAACACATGCCAGGTGCTTTTTCTCAGACGCTGCCAGTTTTGGACTTGCGACCTGGGAGCTACCGCATAGAAATATCATATGCAAAGGAATTACAAGCGCGTACAGAATTTGAAGTATTGCCGTAGGTGCTAAAGGCAATGGAGCCCTTCCCACTTTTCCGCCCAACGCCCCGCGCCCCACCGACGCCGAGCTCAACGCCACCCTCGACATCGACATCGGCGACCCGCCGGGCCTCCAGTGCCCCTTTGACCCGCTGGCGCTCTGCGAGCCGCTGCTGCCCGACGCCAACAGCCCGCTCCCCGTCGACCCCGACCCGTCGCCAGCGACAGGACCGACCGACCTAGATGCGCCCGCAGTCGAGGCCGAGCAGACAACGAGCCTGACCGACACGCTCGGCAGCGACATCACCTACCTGCCGCTCGTCAACGGCGGTGGCGGAGTCGACGCCGCGAGCGCGGAGGCCGCCAGCCAGTCGCCCAAGGTGACGAAGTACTACTTCCTGGGCGGCCAGCGCGTCTTCCTCAAGGAGGGCGGCGTCCCCCGCTACATCCACGCCGACCACCTGGGCTCCACCGCCATCGAAACCAACCTCTCCGGCCAAGTGAGCGCCGAGCGGCGCTACTATGCCTTTGGCGGCGAGCGCGCCAGCAGCGGCACCTTGCGCACCGAGAACCAGTTCACCAGCCAGAAGCTGGATGGAACCGGGCTGTATTACTACGGGGCGCGGTATTACGACCCGGAGATTGGGCAGTTCGTGTCGCCGGATACGATTGTGCCCGCGCCGGGAGAGGTGTTTGCGTACAATCGGTATATGTACGGGTATGGCAACCCCCTGCGATTCTCCGACCCCACGGGCTACTACACCAGCGACGAAATTAAGGGGCATTTCGGATGCAACTACTGGAACTGTGTTGAAGAACAGTTCTACTATGGCGCACCATACGAAGGCCTAGGGGAATGGCTTGGCGTGCTTTTGACGGCTGAAGATGGCTACATCATTGCAGCCCACCACCCTACGGTTGAGGTGTCTTTTGGTGGCGTGTTTTTGCGCAACACAAACACGGGCAAGATTGAGATCATGGGAGGTTCTGGTCCCGTTAGCAATCTTGCTGTTGCGAGCTTCATCGATCCGATGGGTAGTAACGGGGTTCTTCAACTTGGCGAGTATGACCTTCGTGATCAGAGTGGGCAAAGCGTCGCAATCAGTTCAGAAGGTTAACCCAATGGATGTGACATTTGGGATTGCACTGCGTTGGGTTACGATGTCAGTTCTCTAGGGCTTTCAGTTGCAGGAGATGCAGCATTGGCAACAGGGCCTTTTGCTCCAGCTATCAGTGGTGGCTTAAGGCTTGCTGACGGTACTGTTACAGCGGCATCATTAGCACATACCGCAAATTTGGTTCAAACGGGTGATGCTTCGCAGGCAGATGTTGTGGTGAACGGCGTCACCGCGGGTCTAAGTCTGACTCCCGGTGGTGGTGAGTTGGGAGGGGTTATCCAATTGCTTTGGGATGTGTTTGATCCTGCACACCCTTGGTAACGTTCAGCAATATAGACCCGTAAACTTGCAAAAAGGCATCGAGTAAGCTTTCGACTTGCTCGATGCCTAAAAGTTTCCGTCGGAAAACAGCTCATTACCACGCTTCGAATACTGTATCAATAACTACTATACTCATATCAAAGAAGAAACCGAAGTCAGGGTATAAGGGCGCACCCCTGTAGTCACTCAGAGCGGGCAGTCACAAAGCATTGCTCCACGACTCAACACTGATGTTTTGATTTTGATGTAGAGGGTAAATTTATGTCTATAACTGTTATTGATCTATTATCGATGGTTGCAATTATGTCTGTCGGTTATTATTTTGGTTATAAACTAAGGCATTCTGGTGCAGTTCAATTCGTGCCTGTCTGTATCGCAGGAATATGCACTGCGCCCTTCCTTTATCCAATACATACAGGTGGTGTTGTAGAGATTCTCGCACTTGCAATGATATCAGTTGTATTAAGCTTCTATGGCTTTTTTGTGTTCACTCGACTACTCTAACTTAGCGTTATGCTAATGCTGCAAAATTTAGCCACAACATCATAATTCCACCAGAAGTGATATGAGCCCCCACTTTACTGCTGTCGCTCATCAATTAGCCTGAACTCCACCATCATCGAAATCGACCTATCCATCGGCATGACCACCGAACGGCGCTACCTCGCTTTTGGCGGCGAGCGTGCCAGCAGCGGCAACCTGCGCACCGAGAACGAGTTCGCCAGCCAGAAGCTGGACGGGACGGGGCTGTACTACTACGGGGCCAGGTACTACGACCCGGAGCTTGGGCAGTTCGTGTCGCCGGATACGATTGTGCCGAATGAAACCGAGGTGTTTGCGTATAATCGGTACATGTATGCGTACGGCAATCCGCTTAATTACAATGATCCGACGGGACACTGCCCTCTGGCATCAGATGTTAGTCACGCTGAGTTTGCAGCGTGCATCGGAGCGGTTAATACAATCATTGCTCATTGGGATGATACAGACTACTTCGTAAGAGCCTTTACCTCACGGGAGAATTTCCTTCAGAACTACGCCATGCAGCCAGCTTTTGATGCGGACTTCTTCCAGCTTCAATGGCAGAATTATGAAGCAAGCCCTGACTATCAAGCCTGGTATGCTAGTTTGCCCGAGCCGACTCCACTCTTTCAAGCACAGATTGATGACCCAACATGTGGAGGTATGCGTCTTTGTCAAAAGTTGGATGAGGGGGCGCTGCGGATTGAGCAAGAATGTACAGAAAGAGATTGTATTGCCCTGACACTTGACAGTGTAGCTACGACATCTGGTGGCGTCGCATTTGGATGTGCTGCAGGCATTATTACAGCTGCGTGTAGCCTGCCATCCGACGGTATCAGCATTGTTGCAAGTGCGGCAGGCGCCGGATGGTCTGTATATCAGGTTTCACAGGACAATGCGGATGAAGTAGATATGGTAGCAGCCACGACCACATTCGTAGTTGGAGCAAGCACAAAGAGTAAGGGAGTTGGATTTGGATCATCCGTCTTCCAAACATTATGGGACTTCTTTAGTCCAGCCAAGTCAGATTCTGACAAACAGTAACCATGAATTCTTTCATTGTTAAGCGTTCGCGCACATACATGATTGGTTGGATTATCGCGTTTGCATGCACATTGCTCTTGGGATTATTTCTCCTTTTCAATGGAGGGATAATCCCGGGCATCATCACAACTCTAGGCATGATCGCATCTATCGCTCTGTGCTTTGTGGGGTTAATTAATCGTCAACCTCGAATCGTTATGGATAGCGAAGGCGTTAGCGCAACAGAATTCCAAGATGTCAAAATACTGTGGAGCAGCATAGAAGCATTGGGGATAGTTTCTTATCCTCGTGTAGGGCGCATTATAACCTTCGAGCTCAAAGATGAGGCAAAGTACGCTGATCAAGTCGATAAAGAAAAATTGTGTCGGTTAAAGATTGACCAGGCTTTTGGCGTAACTTTGTTCCACGTTAAAACAGCGGGTCTTGACCAATCCCCTGGTGTTATCTATAAAGAGCTCAGAAAAGGAATGGCCTTCTACAAAGGTTTACCAACAAGCGACATTGATGATGAAATTTTTTCAAACTGATTTTGCGTGAACCGGACGGTAAGATTGCAACTATACGCTGCTGGAATCATTACGATTGGCTGTTCTGCACCAGCAGGCGGCATAAGTGCAACTGCAAGCGCCGCAGGAGCTGGATGGACTGCACATCAAGTCTCAAAGGCAAATGCAAATGAGGTAGATTTAGTAGCAGCCACAACCACATTTGTAGTCGGTGTTAGCACTCCTGAAGAAGTTGGATTTGCGGCGGCTGTTTTTCAGACCGTTTGGGACTTTTTCAGCCCCGCAAAATCTGATTCCGATAAGCAGTAGACATGAACCAACTAGTCATCAAGCGTTCATCCGCATACATAATTAGATGGCTAGTCATGTTGACAATGGTGCTGTTACTGGGATTGCTCATCCTTGTTCAAGGCGGAGTAATCCCAGGACTTATTGGGGCGATTGGTGCCCTAATATCTATTGTTCTTTTTGCACGAGGTCTATCCGATGACCGGCCAAGAGTTATTTTGGATGATGAAGGTATTCGTGCAACAGAGTTCCAACCGGTTAAGATATCGTTAGACGATATAAAGCAGGTAAAGGTCATTTTCTACCCCCGCGTAGGACGTATCATAACGTTTGAGCTTAAAGATGAAGCAAAATATACATCACAGCTTACAATCGAGCAGTTGCGTGGATTAAAGATTGAGAGAGCATTTGGAGTGGCTGTATTTCATATCAAAACAGCGGGACTCGACCATTCTACGGGGGTTTATCTATAAAGAAGTAAGAAAACGTATGTCTGCCAGTGACCCCTTGTCGTCAACTGATCAAAATAATGACATTTTCGTAAATTGATTGGATTTACCTTTACTTTCTACCCCGACTTCCTGCTGTACGCCCCCCACCCGACCGATGAAGAGCTCAACGCCAGCCTCGATGTCGAGATCGGCGACCCACCCGGCCCGCAGTGCCCGCTTGAGCTCGACGAGCTTGTGCCCTACGTCCTGCCCCTGCCCGCGCCGGTCGCGCCGGTCGTCGAGGCGGTCGAGGCCGCCGCGCCTGTGCTGATTTTGCTGGCGGCGTCTTCCGCTACATCCGCGCCAGCCATCTCGATTCCACGGCGATTGGAAACTTTCCACCAAATCAAAACTCGCTCGCGCCCGACGGGCGAAAGCGCTCGATCATCATCAGTCCTCCTGCCGAGACGACCATCAAAATCGTGCTCATCGCCAGCGCTTGGCCGTAGTTGAGCGGGCCGGGCTGGCCCAGCGCGCGGTAGATGACGACGGGCATGGTGGGGAAATCGGGGCGGGTGATGAGCAGTGAGGCGCCGAATTCGCCGAGGCTGATCGTAAAGGCGAAGACGGCGCCGACGAGCGCCGCGCCCCAAAGCAGCGGCACGTCGATCTCGCGCAGGATGCGGCTGGGCGACGCGCCGAGCAGGGCGGCCGTTTCGCGCAGCCGCGGATCGAGGCGGCGCAGGGCGGGCAGAAAGGTGCGCACAACAAAGGGCGCGGCGATCAGCGAGTGGGCCACGGGCACGAGCCAGAGCGAGGTGCGCAGCGGCCCCATCGTTACGATGTAGCCAAAACCGAGGGTGACGGCGCTGGTGCCAAGCGGCAGCAGGAAGATCGGGTCGAGCAGGGTGGTGAGCCAGCTGCGGGGGCGGGCAAGCAGGTAGGCGGCGGGCAGGCCGAGCACCAGGCTCAGCACAACGGTGGCGGCGGCGAAGAGCACGGAGTTGCGCACGGCCAGCAGCGGCGCGACGAAGAACGCGCTCTGCCGTTCGTTGACGGCGAGCGCGGCGTAGTAGCGCAACGTAAAATCCCCCAGTCCGTCGCCGCCCCAGGTGAAGCTGCGCCAGGCCAGCGTGAGCAGCGGAGAGAGCAGCAAAGCCAGCGACAGCGTCAACAGCAGGCCGATGAGCAGGCGGGTGACCCTGGTTTGCGGCGGCGCGGGCGGCTCGGCCTGCGTGGCGAGCGCGCGGCTGCTGCGGGCCTGGATGCGCGTGTAGAGCGCCATTGCGGCAAAGGTTAGCGCCATCTGCACGAGCGCGAGGAAGGCGGCGACGGGCAGGTTGAAGAGGTTGCGCGCCTGCCGGTAGATTTCGACTTCGAGCGTGGCAAAGCGCAATCCCCCCAGAATTAGCACCACCCCGAAGCTGGTAAAGCAGAACAAAAAGACAAGCAGGCTCGCCGCCGCGATGCTGGGCAGAAGCAGCGGCAGCGTGACCTCGCACAGGCGTCGCAGCGGCCCCGCACCGAGCACGCGCGCCGCGTCGGCTGGCCCCGTGCCGAGCGTGCGCCAAAAGCCACCCACGGTGCGGATCACGATGCTGACGTTGTAGAAGGCGTGCGCCAGCAGGATGATCCAAACGGTCTGCGCAATCTGCAGGGGCGGCGCGTCCAGCGAGAAGGCCGCCTGCAGCCAGCGGTTGAGCAGGCCGCTGTCGCCGAGCAGGGCGCTAAAGGCCACGGCGACGACCACGGTCGGCATGACGAAGGGCACGGTGAAGAGTGCGCGCAGCAGCGCTTGGCCGGGGAAGCGGTAGCGGGCAAAAATAAAGGCCAGGGGCAAACCGAGCAGCAGCGTCAGCGCAGTGGAGGCGGCGGCCTGCCAGGTGGTGAACCAAAGCACGCGCCAGAAAAACGGCGCGCGCAGGGTGTTGCCGATGCCGCTAAAATTCCACGCGCCGTCTGCAAAGAAGCTGACGCGCAGGATGCCAAGCAGGGGGTAGAGATAGAAAACGGCGAGGAAGAGCAGGGGGAGGAGGAATAGTGCGTAGTGCGTAATGCGTGATGCGTGAACCGGAACGCCGTCCGTTTGGGTACGCCCGTGCCGTGTCGAATATTTTGGAGAGCTACCCGTAAACACTATCCACCCCTCGATCCAATAAGCAATAAGCACTACGAACTACTCTACCGCAACATCACATCCGTCCACGCCTCGATCCACGCCTCGCGGTTTTCCTCAATCGCTTCGGGTGCGAGCGACGCCGGATCGTCCGGCACGGTGGCGAATTGCTCGAAGAGCTCCGGCAGCGCAGCATTCTCATTAGCGGGATAGACAAACATCTGGAGCGGAATGTCCTCCTGCAGGGGCTGGCTCAGCATAAAGTCGACAAAGTCGCGGGCGAGCTGCTCCTGCGCTTCGCTGCGGTTCGTGTTGCGCAAAACGCCGATGAATTCGATCTGGCGAAATGTCCCACCGGGGGGCGAAACGTTGACCGACGCCGGTTCCGTGCGCTCGTCGGTGGCGTAGAGCACGTCCGCGGGGGGGCTGGTGCTGTAGCTAACGACGAGCGGGCGCTCGCCTTCGCCGCCGGAGCCAACGGTAAACTGCGTGTAGTAAGCGTCACTCCAGCCGTCGACGACGAGCACGTCGTTGTCGCGCAGGGCCTGCCAGAAATCAAGGTAGCCCTCTTCGCCAAAGTAGCTTACGGTTGCCAGCAGAAAGGCCAAGCCCGGCGACGAGGTGGCCGGATTTTGCACGACGAGCGTGCTGGCATATTCGGGCTGCGTCAGATCGTCGAACGTTTGGGGCAGGGGCAAGTCGCGCTCGGCAAACCAGGCGGCGTCGGCGTTGAGGTTGACAAAGCCGTAGTCGACGGGCAGCAGCCGGTGTTCGCTGTCAAGCTGAAAGTCAGTCGGAATTTCGTCCAGCAGCGGCGAGGTGTACGGCTCAAAGATGTCGGCGTTGAGTGCGCGGCTGAGGAAGGCGTTGTCAATGCCAAAGGCGACGTCGGCCAGCGGCGCGTCGGCGCTCAGCACAAGCTGGTTGACCAGCTCGCCCGCGTCGCCGAGTTGGAGGAACTGAAGCTCGGCGTTGTGCTCTGCTTCAAACTGGTCGAGCAGATCGGCGCTGAGGTTGAAGGAGTTGTGGGTGGCGACGGTGAGCGGAGTAGGGCCGTTGGATTCGCCGTCGGCTGTTGTGAGCACGGGCGTTTGGCAGGCAGCGATCAGCCATGCTGTGGCAAATGTCACCCAGAGCAGGCGGTGGAAGTGGTTGCGATGCATAATCTCTCCTCAAAAACAAAAACCCCACCGGATGTGCGGTAGGGCAAGGGGCGCGCGGGCGCTATCTTTCCTACGCTGGCATTACCCAGATCAGGTTCGTGGGTCGGCAGCGAAGCGGCTGCCCTCTCAGCCCGGCGCATCCGGGCTCCCCATTGGATTGGTGATAAAAATTGTAGCGCACCTTGGCGAAAGATTCAAATTTCGCTGGCTTGTTCGGCGGCGCACTGCGGGCAGCGGCGCGGGTTGTCCAACTCCAGCATGTGGCGCGAGCAGATGGCGAAGGTCACCTCAACGCGGTCGCGCAGGAACTGGCGCTTGACTTCGGCTTCGAGCAGCAGCTCGCGGCTGTTGCTCGTCAGCACGATTTCGGGCACGGGGCAAGTGTCGCAGAGCTTGCGCCGCCAGGGGCGTTCGTTGTCGGGGTTGGCCGCCAGCAGGCGACATTCTTCTTTTGCCTGGCCCCGGAAGTAATCTCCGTAAAAGTAGGGGCAGTTAACAGGTTTGCTCATGCGATGGGGTTGGCCGCTCATCCGGTCGTTTGGCGGTGGAAAGCTCCGCGAAACAAAAAGACCGCCGGTGCGGTACAGGCGGTCTTCCTTGCTGTACGGGTTAATTATACATAACCCAGAAAGGCAATTCAACTTTTGATGGCGGACGGGGCGCTTGCAGATGGCCTAATTTTCCCAGAAGGGCGGCTCGTCATCGTCCGGGTAGTCGGAGTATCCCAATTCATTCGGATCGTCGCTAAAGAGCGCTGCCGGGTCGAGAAAAAGCCGATCGGCCAACACTTGTCGACGCTGCTCCTGCTCCGGTATCAGGTAACCAAATTCAGCCTCCAGCCCCACCAGCATTTCTAGCTCTGCCTCGAGCAGATGGTAATCTGGATGGGAGAGGGGCACGCCTTCGCCCTCGGCGGCGTAAAAGTTCTCGAGATACTCCTGGTAGAACTGGCAGCCGTCATCTGAGAAATCAAACGGATGGTTATCATCCAGCGAGTGGGGCATCCACTCCAAATCTTCGCCAGCAAGATCGTCTGAGAATGAATCGGTAAACAGCGGTTGCCCCCCGTTGCCAAAGCGAACGGCGTCCTCGAACGAATCATCGAGAGAATCGTCGAGCAGTTCGTCAAGCTCGGCGGGTGGGCGCTGGTAGCTAAAGAACGACGTGGATGAACGCTGATTTGAGCGCACTTGGCTATGGGTGTAAGCGCTGCCCGAGTATAAATCATCGCCAACGCGATTGACGTGAAAATCCTCGGTTGCTAGCGGATTCCGATCTTCCAGCATGTAGCCAGCCCCCTGCTGATACTGGAGCAGGCTGTGCTCGTGCAGCACGTAGTGCAGGTCGTCCGGCGGAACGTCGTGGGCAAAGATGCCGCGCGCGATGAGCCGGGCGGCCAACTCCCACGTGGGCATGGCTTTGCGCTCGCGCCGATCTTCGTGAACCAGCTCCTCGGCCATTTGGGTCAGCTCTAGGTTGCGCTCGCGCACCGTCCGTTCGTCGCGGGCTTCGCGGGGCTGCAGGCGCAGCGTATAGCGGCCTGCTTCGGCATCATCGACGCGGATGAGGATGTCGTCGCGCCCGCGACCACCTTCCCCATCGACCCACTGCACAAAATCGTAGCCCAGGCGCAGCGACCAGGTTTTGTGCTCGATATAAGCTTCGGCGCGCACCGTGGGCCCACCCAGCAGATCAATGGCAAGCACCCGGTTGTCCGAACGGTGCGCTTGAAAAAATTGGGGGAAGAAAACGGCGTGTTCCAATTCATCCATCAGCAGATAACCGCGCCGGGCTTCTTCCGTAATGAGCGGATGGCGAAACAGATTGCCGCGCAGCAGGGAGGAGAACCAGCCATACTGTCCAGCCCCAACGGGCACGGCTTGGTAGAGCTTGTTGAGCGCGCGATAGATCGCGCTGCGCGTCCCTTTGTTGAGGGGACGATGTTCCTTCAGTGCATCAGTCAAATCATTGATGGAAAGCGATGAAGGCGCGTCGGCCAATATCTGCGCGACACACGCCACGTAACTGGGGGGCTGAACACGAGGGAGCATAAATAAAATATCCAATCCGTAATGGCGACAGGTAGTTTGGAACCAATCGTTCAGGCAAAGTTTCGTTAACGAACTAATTGCCTAAGTAAACTGCCTTGGGCATTCTGTTCAAGAAAAATTACGTCCTATAAGTTTACCATAATGATGTTGACAAACGATATTGATAACCGGTGTGGCAACGATAGATGGTGCTGACAACTGACACACTCTATACTATACCTGACTTTTATACCTTTTCATATTACAAATATCTAACAGTTTACGCAATTTACTGTGGCAATAGAGTGAAGATCGAACACTACCAGGATGAGATAAGACACCAATGGTTGAATTCGCCCTGCCTTTTATAGGTTACCGTATCAAGGAGATGGTGGGCTAGAAATAAGCCATAGCCTTTTACCTGTGGCTCATCTAAGTTGGGAGGCGTTACTCGATTTTGATCAAACGTTTCGCCACTATCGTACAGGTCAATCTGAAGCTGGGGCAGCTGGGCGTCGATGGTAAACTGTATGGAAATTTCACCGCGTGTATTCTTGTAGGCGTGTTCGATGATGTTGCTACAAATTTCGTGTAGGCTCAACTCGATGTTGTAGAGAAACGCATCGTCTATAACGTCTATAACAGACGGCACCAAGTTGTTCTGCGCTGCATACAACATCTGCGCTCGGCACGCGACGGCTCGCGTGCACGAGCCAACTATGCTCAAATACTGATTGTCCGCCGGCAGGCGCAGACATATAACGTCGGGGGAAGACATATCTAAGTTGGCGTTGAATTGATGCTTTGTCAGCTTCTATGGTTGAACGCTCTCTCATTATATCATCGTATATTGCATTCTGCCACACAAAATTTAATTCCAAGGGTCTGTCCAAGAATAAGTTAGTGATTTTCCGGGTTTTTAGTCGGAGAATTCGCTAAAACTTGCCCAGGTTATTTTTGGACAGACCCTAAATCGGCATCTGCTTGATGACCAGTAGCGTTTGGTCGTCCTCTTGGGGCAACATCTGGCCGCGCGAATTGGCGTGAAAGTCGTGGACGGCGTTGAGCAGCGCATAGCCAATTTCTTCCGCGCTGCCTGCGGCAACCCTTTCTACAAGTTGTGTCAGGCGCTCGTAGCCGAACAATTCCCCGCTGGGGCTGCCGGCTTCCGGCAGGCCATCCGTAGCAATCACCAGCAAATCGCCCGGCGCTAATTGAAGCGTCCGGTCGCTGTAGGTGGTATCCGAAAAGATACCGAGCGGCAGGTTCTCGGCGGAAAGGAGCCGCGCCGGTTGCCGGTAGGGACAGTGCAAAACAATGCCGTGGCCCGCGTTGGCATAGGTCAATTCGCAGTTGGGCCGATCATACCAGCCGACAAACGTCGTGACAAAGCGCTGGGTAGCGGCCAGTGTGTTGAACAAATCTTTGTTCACGTAAGTAAGCAGGTCGCTGGGTTTCCAGCAGGAAAGCAGCGCCGCTGCGGTTCGGACGGACTGGTGAAGGGCGCTCATCAGCAGCGCAGCAGAGGCCCCCTTCCCTGCGACATCGCCCAAGCTGAAGGCCAAGCGCTCGGTCGATTCGTCTATGAAATCATAAAAATCGCCGCCCAAATAGCGGGCGGGGCGCGAGGTGGCAAATACGTCCAAGCCGTGCAGCTGGGGCATGGTTCGCGGCAGCAGGCTGGACTGCACCTGCCACGCCAAATCCAAATCTGCCTCCAGCAGCCGCAGTCTGTCGTGCAGCTCGTTTTGCTGGAGGGACGACTGGCGCGCGGCCAGTGCTCGGCTGCGCGCACGACGCGTTACGTGGCGCGCGGCCCGGCCTCCGCGAGTGACGCTGCTGTTTGCGTGCCGCCTCGGATCGACTGTGTTCACGGTGGGGCTATTGTTCACGGAGAACCGCCTTGGGCATGTAGAACGAAGCAATGGCTTCCTGCTCGTCTGCAAAGATGTCGATTGCCTGGTCAAGCCGGGTAAGCTCCAGGACCATGCGCACGGGCTGCTGCGGATTGCTGAGGCAAAAGCGTCCGCCCGTTGCGCGGCAGCGGCGCATCCCCTGCACCAGCGCCGCCAAACCGCTCGAATCCATAAAATCGACGGCGCTCAGATCGATCACGAGGTTGGAAGCGCTGGCTGTGCTGACGGTTTGAATCCGATTTTGCAACTGCGGAACCGTATGTGCATCAACGCGTCCCGCAATGACCAGCACGGTAACGGACGACTTGTGGTTCTTCGGATGTTCGTGAGAGTAAAAATTGATTTGCATAGTGTACGATCTCTAAAAAGTGGTGACTAAAGGCTACTGATGAAGGGTGGAGTGAGAAAACTCCTCGCGGCTGACTAGAGCCGCTGACGATGATGTCTGGGCACGCTGTCGCCAAGCGGTGGGCGTCCACCAAAGCTGAAGCAGGTCATCGCGCCAACTCCGGGTGGCCATGTAGTGGATTTCAGCGGCGTAGCGCGTGGAGCCATCGCTGCGCTGGCTGTCGGCGGGGCGCTGCGTGTACCAAGGGCCGGTAAAGCCCATCTGGTAGTGAAAGCGCCTGGTCTGCCATTCATCCATGGGCTGCTGTGCCGCCTCCACAGACAGGGGCTCTACCCCAACCAAGCCCAGTTCGCCGCGCACAACGTGCCAGAGCTCCGGCAGCCGGTGGAGCGACCATCGCTCCAGCCACCTGCCCATGGCGGTTGAGCTTTGTGCGCTGTCGCGCGTGCGAAACTGCCACAAATGTACGGTGCTGCATCCCGCTTTGCGATCAAGGTGCACGCTCGGCCGCTTACCAACGCGAGGCGTGCGCACCAGAGCCGCTTGATTTGTAGAGACAAAGATCGCCAGCGCGATGGGCAGAAGCAGCGGCGACAGCAGCAACAAGATCACAAATGCCAGCAACCGCTCCATCAGCTTGAACAAAATCCCTTGCGTGGGCGGCGGGACAATCTCCGAAAGCATAAATTTGTCGGCGATCCGCGTGTATTGTTCGCTTGCCACATCGATCAAGAGATTGCGGTCAACAACGCGCCCGCACACGTTCAGCAGCTTTCCCACGTAGGTGTTGGGCAAAATTGTGCTCTCGGCAACGGATGCACCGCTGTCGATGACGGAATTGGCGCCGATGATGACATTGGGTCCCAGCTCCACATCGCGCCCGATCAGACAGCCGGGGCCGATGAGAACGGGAGCCATTAACCGGGCATTGGGATGAATGGCGCTGCCTGCCCCACACCAAATGCCGTCGCTGATGCGATTTCCTTCGATGTAAACGCGAGAGGGAGGCGTCACCTCGCGCTCAGTCGGCTGAACATCCGGCACGGCCAAGTTTCCTACCAAAGATAGGCGTTGGCTCTCCATAAAATCCGCCTGCGCCTTTTGATACAGTGCAAAAGAGGTAAGCGGATTCCAATAGCCAGCATTTTCATAAGTGCCCACATGTTGCTTGCTGGCGAGCAAGGCGGGAACAAGCTGCGCTTCACAGTCAAACGTTTGACCGTCGGCAATATAGGTCAGGGCCTTGGGATCAAGGACAAAAGCGCCTGTAGGGCGAGAAACGTCTGCTTTGCAGCCGGATGATAGAGAGATGGGTTTTCCACAGATAACCGTCGCGAGGCCGCCATGTGCCTGGTGAGCCGCCAGCGCTGCCTCAATATCTAAATCGAGAAGTTGGTTGGCGGGCAGCACAAGAATGGGTTCGTCTGGCTGGGCGCTCCGCGCAATCGCCTCCTTGATCAGGATAGCCATGCCCTCTTCTTCCTCTTGCGCGAGATAGTTTAGGTGAACATTCCAGCGCTGTCCCTCTCCTAAATGCGCCTGGACGCCACCGGTAAAGTGACGCAGCCCGACATGAATCTGTTCGACTCCGGCGGAAGCCAGCAGTTCAACGGTATAAACCAAAAGTGGGCGATTGGCGAGAGGGACTAGCGGCACGGATAGGTGCTCGCTTAACGGGGCGAGTTGTAAATTTGTCTCATTGAATAGCACAACAGCTTGCATCGACAAAACCCTCAAGTTAAATCTATACCCAATCGGTTACAAACGCCGAGTATGGAAAGCACATCTTGTGGACGTTTTCAGTGCTGATACACAGTGCTGATACGCAGTGCTGGCATACGGCGCTGACAATATGGCAAACCATCTATTTACACGCTAGCCACAGCCAAGTTCATCTCGCGGCTGGCGTGCTCCACTTGCGCGCTTTCCACACTGTCGCAAAAGGCAAAAAAGTGGTTTAACTGCAGCAGCGAGAGCACCCGGTCAATCATCGGCGGCACGTTGGTCAACCACAGTTCGCCACCCGCGTCGCGCGCCTGTTTGGTCAGCGCCACAAGCGTGCCAACGGCTGCGCTGTCCAAAAACTCCGCCGCTGCCAAATCCACAACCAGGTGGGGCGTCTGTTTCAAGGCGCGGCTGGCTCGCTCCGTAAAGTCGTGCCGATTGCTGGTCTCCAACCGTCCGTAAACGTTGACGACGGCAAGGTTGCCGACAAATTCTACATCCGGTGCGGAAGGGGACGCAGCCATCGGAGCTTGTTTCTGTGGGCGTGAGCCTGCTGCTGATTTTGTTTGTTTGTCACGCATAACCCACCATTGCCAAAGGAAGAAACAGCTAAATTTACACAAATCAACTGCGTACCGTCGCCACAAGCGGCGCGGCTCTTGAGCCAGCCGATGCAGCCATTCGAGCCCCGTGCGCTGCATCCAGCGCGGAGCACGCTTGGTTTCGCCTGCAATAAAATCAAATGTGCCGCCCACACCCATCATGATGGGGACCCGTAATGCCTCGGCATGTGCCTGAATCCACTTTTCCTGTTTGGGATTCCCAAAAGCGACCAGCAGAATGTCGGGTTTCGCCCTGCGAATTGAGTCGAGGATGGCCGGGTCTCCATTGGCCACCGCCTCTATCGATGGCGAATCAATCCCCGCAATGCGAAGCTGGGGATGCTGCGCTTTTAACAGATTTGCGGCTCGCGCGGCGATGCCCTCCGCCGCTCCAAGAAAGTAGATCGAGTAGCCTCGCTCCGCGGCCCGTTCTGCCAAGGCGGGAACCATATCCGCGCCGGTAACGCGCCCCGCCAGCGGTACGCCCAAAAGACGCGCACCCCATACGAGCGGCATACCATCTGCTGTCGCTAGATCGGCATTTTGCAAAATTTGCCGCAGATGACTGTCTTGCAGCGCTTTTACGACAAAGTCCGCGTTGACCGTCGCAATCTGGTGAGTTTTAGCCGTTGTGCGCCCTACCTCGACAAAGTGCTCCATGCGATTTAGCGCTTCGGTCATGTTGACTTCGTCGATGGGCGTACCCAAAATGACTAATAGCCGCCGCATTGTCTACTCCTACCTAGTATGGTCTGTGTAGGCTCATCATACGTCAAAAGTGCTAAAAAAAACCTTTCAATTGCATAACAAACATCGGAATTTATGCCGGATGCACAGTAAAATACACATGCCACAGACACAATATGTGTGTCTGTGGCATGAATTAGCTGTAATTCGGTTGTTCGCTGCTAAAAACTTAGTAAGCACCTTTCCCAAAAAGAACAGCGGGAATTGTCTTGAGAATAATTACCAAATCCTGTCGGATGCTTTGTTTGGCAATGTATTCCATGTCTAGTTCAACCCAGCGCTTAAAGTCCAAGTCGCTGCGGCCCGACACCTGCTGTAGGCCAGTAAGCCCGGGTATAGCCTCCAGACGGCGCATTTGATCAAATTTGTAGACGCTCACCTCGCTGGGCAAGGGCGGGCGCGGCCCGACAATACTCATCTCGCCTTTCATCACGTTGATCAACTGCGGCAGCTCATCAATGCTGAGCTTGCGGATTATGCGCCCCACACGTGTGATTCGCGGGTCGTGTTGAATTTTAAAAACTGGCCCATCCGCTTCATTCTTGTCCATCAAGGCTTGCTTGCGCGCTTCGGCGTCCACGTACATGGAGCGGAACTTGTAGCAGGTAAAAGGTTCACCCCATTTGCCAACGCGCATTTGCTTAAAAACGATGGGGCCGGGCGATTCCAAGCGAATCGCAAGCGCCGTCAGCGCCATAACGGGCAGCGCCAGCACAAGTATCAGCGCAGCCGTGCTCACGTCGAGCAGACGTTTGAGGCTGCTGATAACTTTCATGCGCAGACTCCACGTCACCATCGAGAGGCGCAGCTTCTGCGCAGTTAGGGGATGATGAAATTGTTCATTGGCATAAAATTCGAGAATCTGCTCGATTTTATCGTCGAAAGGCTTCTCTCTTTCGGGTTCTTGTTCGCGTGAAATCAAGGAGGCTGCGTTGCGCGTCGCGTCGTGCTGCGGGTGAAGGCGCTTATTCCCATTCTGGATTTCGGGCTGGCTGATCCCTGGCTTTCTTCGCAGTTCTTGCCCCCAATCTGTTTTTGCCATCATCGTTACATCCCAGCTTTCTTTTGCAAACTACTCGGTATGCGCCGCGTTGCGTGCCGTACGCACCCAGCCTTGGCGATCCAGCTTGAGCAGCACGCGCACGTAGAGCCAAACTTTCCAGACCAGAAATAGTGGCGCATAGAGCAGCGCCAAAAAGATGCGGCGCGACGCACGCGCCAGCGTCATGCCAACCAACAAGTAAACGGCCTGACCCAGCAGGACAAAAATTGCCAGCAGCAGTGGGCCAGCTCCACCGGTAACGAAGAATACGGCGAGCGCCAGCAGGCTGTAGAGCAAGCTCGCCGCGGCCAAGATGGAAAAGGGCGGGATCACGTGCTCCACGGCGGCATCAAGCAGGGCTAGGCGTGACGGCGCGGCGGGCGTCAGCGCAGCCCGCAGCAGCTTGGGTAGGTAACGGCGCGCCATCTCCACGCGACCCTGCTCCCAGCGCACGTTTTGTGATTTCGCCGCGGCCAGCGAAGCTGGCATTTCGGCGCGCACGACGGCGTCCGGCGCGAAGACAACGCGCTCGCCCGCGAGCAGCAGCGTCATGTGGTACTCGATATCCTCCGTTACCGAGCTGGACCACGCGTGGTCGCGCAGCAAATCGCGGTGAAAGACCATGCCGTTCCCTTTCAGCCCCACCGAGGCTCCCGCGACCATGCGCCCCTGGGGCCGTAGATAATGCAGCACCGTCAGGGCCGCCGCGCGCAAATCCGCGCCCCAGCTTTGATGCGCCGGCGCGGCATCCTCCAGCACGGCATAGTACGCCTGAACGGCGCGTGCACCGCCCTGTAGCTGAGCATTCATCACCGCCAGGAAATTGGCGGAAACCACGGAATCGGCATCCAAGATGACAGCGGCATCATAGGCGACCTCGTCCTCCTGTAGCCGAGCCTGCAACCATTGCAGCGCGTAGCCCTTGCCGCGCTGTTCGGCGTTGGTTCGCTCGTAGACGACCGCCCCGGCTGCGCGCCCAACCTGAGCCGTGCGGTCGGTGCAGTTATCCGCCACAATAAAAATCGCGTAGTTCGCCGCCGGGTAGTTCAGTGCTCGCAGGCTGCCGAGCAGCTGGGGCAACAGCAGCTCTTCGTTGTGAGCTGGCACAAGAATCGCAAAGCGGTGGTATGTCGGCCCGCCGTCGGGTCGAGTCAGCGAATCATTTGGCAGCGGCGTGCGGCGCGGGGCAAAACAGGCCAACCCAGTCAACAGCAGCAGGTAGCCCACCAGTGCGGCGAGCACGCCGCCAGCCAGCCAGGCAACGCCTAGTAACAGAGTGGCAAACATTAGCTGGTGACAATCTCCTTTGAGGAGGCTGAGGCGAAAGGCTGGGGCTGCCCCGCACCCGCCGCGACTTCCTCGATCAGCTTGTAGACGCGGTGGGCGTTAATTTTTGCATCAAAACAGCGCTCCGCTCGGCGGCGAGCCGCTTGGCCCATCCGCCGCCGCAGGTCGGCATCCAGCAGCAACTGAGAGAGACGCTGCCCCAGCGCGTGGTCATCGTCTGGGTCGATGAGGAAGCCGGTTTCGCCTTCGCTGACAATGTCGCGCTGCCCACCCACGCGCGTGCCAATAACGGGAAGCCCCGTTGCTGCCGCTTCAATCGACACGAGGCCAAACGCCTCGGCCTGCGTCGGCAGCACAAAGAGATCGCTCGTCCGAAACAGCTGAACGAGTTCGGGCGAGTTGGCTTGTAGATTGTTATAGACGCTTACACCCGGTTCGGGTTGAACAGCGGAACGAGTGACTAAGTGCAGTTCCGCCGCGCCCACCGGCAGCTGCCGAAAAACGTTGAGCAACCGGTCGCCGCCTTTGCGCCAAAAATCACCGCCAACAAACAAAATTCGTGGATGCTCGCGGCTTGCGTGTTCCGGGGCTGGGCCGGGTTGCCACAGCGCCATATCGACGCCGGGTGGAATCACCTCGATCCGGTCGGGGTGGACGCCGTAATCTTTGATCAGTGAATCAGCGACCCAGTGGGACCACGGGATGATGCGCGCTGCACGCTGCATCAAGCGCACGTTGACCCAGTGCTTGTAACGCGCGAGCGGCCCTTTACCGTCCGGCGTGTGGTTGTAGTGTTCGGCCATCTGATCGTATTGCTTGGGCGTAATATCAGTACATAAAATATAGGGTTGCCGGTAGGCCAGGCCGCCGGCTAACGACCCCAAAACCTGCGTGTAGAAGAAGGCTACGTCCGGCTGCGTGGCGCGGAGACCGCGGCGCACTTGGCCGCGGCCAATTAGCCCACCAACCAGCTGCGAATGGGGCAGGGGCAGACGTTGCCAGAGCCCGCCGTTAGTCACGTAGTCAACCGGAACCCACTTGGCATCGAGCTGGGGCACATCATCCAAAACCCGGCGTAGGTTTTGGGAATAGGTGCGGTGGCCCACGTGCTGTTCCATTAAGAATGTTGTGCGAATCATAAGCTCTACTCAAATAAAGTAACTCAAGCGCTGTGTATAGCAGCGCAGACTCATTTCCCGCTCTACGCGGCGGCGACCGGCCCGCCCCAGGGAAGCGGCGCGCTCCGGCTCCGCCAGCAGCTGCTCGATGGCGTCGCGCAGGGCATCGGCGTCGCCCGGCGGCACGTAGAGTCCGGTTTCGCCGTCGAGCACCACGTCGGTCTGGCCGGGCGTGCGCGAGCAGACGACCGCCTTGGCCATGGCCATCGCCTCCAGAATAGCCGTAACGCCCGCTTGGAAGTTTACGTCGAAGAGCGGCATCACGACAAAGCAGCTGTCGGCGTAGATTTGGCGCAGTTCATGCTGGGAAAAGCGCCGCACCGTCACGTTTTCTGGCACGCGCTCTCCCGCCGTGGAATCGCTGCGCTTGGACCACGGGCTGGCCGCGGCAATAATCACGTCAACATCCAGCCCGTCGACAGCTTGCATCAACGTCGGGTAATCCCGAAATTCGAGCCCCACCGAGCAGATCATGGGGCGCGTTGAGCCGCTTGGCGTGACCTGTGTCGGTGCAAAAAACTGGTCGTCCACCATAAATGGCGTGAAGACGACGCGCTCATCGGGCACGCCCCAGCGCGCTTCGATAAAGCGCTTTTGCCAGGTGGCGTAGACGAAAAACAGGTCGATGTGGCTCTGTACGCGCAGCCAGTCAAAAAAGAGCATTTTCTTGCCGACGGACAAAATATGGACAATCATCAGGTGGCGCACGCCGCGCCTGCCGCCCAGCTTGAGCAAGAGCGCCAAGGGGATTCCCACCTGTTCGCCATCGGTAAAAATCGTTTGGTAGCGGCTGCGCAGCAGAAAACAAGCCCACGCCAACATCAGGTTGGCCCCGCCCAATCGCTCCAGCAGGCGACCCAATCTCCCCACCGCTTCCCGCGCCCGCGCGTAGTCGAGCAGATCGGCGTCAAAGGCACGGGCCATTTCCAGGTAGTCGGCGCGCGGGCACTGCCCGGCGGCAATTTGAGCGTCAATGTTGTTGTCGATTTCACCGGAAACGGTGAGTAAAACGTCAGCCATGCGAACTTTCAGATAGAGCCACGTGGGCTGTTGAGCTAAACGGGCGAAGACTGGGTCTGTTTACGCGGGTTGTGCAAAAGCTGCGGCGTATCGGCCACCTGCTTGAGCAGCGTCAGCAGCTTGACGGTGTTCTGCTCCGCGTCAAACTCGCGCTGCACCAGGGCACGCGCCCGCTGGCCCATCTCGACGCGCTCGGTTGGATTCGCAAGAAGGCGACGCAGCGCACTCAACAGCGCGGGCACGCTGCCCGTGGGCACAAGCAGCCCCGTCTTTTCATGGTGCGCAATTTCGGGCAACCCGCCGACTTTGGTGGTGATCAGCGGCAGCTCCGCCGCGCCCGCTTCGGAAAGCACCATCGCCAAACAGTCGCCATAGGTGGGCAGGCAAAAGATGTCGCAGGTGTGAAAGAGCTGCTTGAGCGGCTCGCTGTTGGGCTGCATCTCGCTGTAGACAAAGAGCCCCGGCTCGGCCTCCACCCCATCACGCGTGACCAGGTGCAGCTCGACGGGCGCATGGGCTGGCTGCTCGCTGCGCAGCGCGCGAAACGCTTCGAGCAGCAGCAAACCGCCCTTGCGCTCCAAATCCCCACCCACAAACAAAATCTTCACCGGTTCACCCGCTTTACGGGCGGCATCCGTCCGCGGGGTGGGGCGCGTCCAGGCAGTCACGTTCACGCCCGGCGAAATCACCGTAATTTTATCGGGCTCAATGTCGTAATCGTCTACCAGCCCCTGCTTTGCCCAGCGAGACCACGTCACCAGGTGCTGGGCATGGTCGAAGCAGCGGCGGTTGAGCCGCCATTTGACATCCTCCAGCCAAGCCGGTCCCTGTTCGTGCTGATAGAACTGCCCCAGTTCATCGTACTGGCGCGGCGTCGCATCCAGCGAGACAATGCTGGGGATGCGGCGCACCCAGTTGGTGGCCAGCACGGCGGGAACTTGCGTGTGAAAAAAGAGCGCGTCAATCTTCCCCTGCTCGCGGCGCATCTGCGCAACGGCGCGGCGCGCGCGCAGCCCGGCACGCACCGTCCAGTTGCTGCGGTAGAGGGGCAAGCGCGCGGCCAGCCCCTCCACTTCAAAAGGGATTTCGGCCCACAGCGCTTCGACGGTGTGATCGCTGGGCACATTGGTGCGCAGGTTGTTGCTGTGTGTGCGGTGGCCCAGCGCCTGTTCCAGCACAAAGCCAAAAGTATGCGTTGTCATAAGTCTATTGCGTTCCCGCTTCCGGCAGCACCAGCAGCGAAAGCTGGTCTATGTAAAACGTGCCGAGAAAGCCTTCGTTGTTCTTGATATAGAAGCCCGTCACGTATTCGTAGTTGGGTTCAAATTCCAGTTCATCCAGCCAGAGAAAGACGCGCGTCCAGGTATCGGGCGGAATCGAGCGGTTGATATCTAAAAAGTAAAGCCGCGTTTCGGAAAAGGTTTCCGCATCCGGCACGTTGCTCAACTCGCCAAAGACGGAATCATCGCCCGCTTCCCAGTAGGGCAGCTCGTTGCTGCCCAGAACGGTGACGGCCAAGTCGGCCGTGTCCAGCACCTGGGGGCCGCTGTTGAGCCAGAAGCTAAAGCCCAGCACCTCGTCAAGCGGGTAGCGCTCCGTTGCATCGGGCCGCACGGTGAAGAAGAGCGCCCCGTAGTTCTCCTCCGGCCTCACCTCGATGGCAACGGCCCCAACGGTGAGTGGCGTGCCAGCGGACGCTTCGTCTGCCGAACCGGCGCGATTACCGGAGACCGTCGTTTCGATGAGCGGCTCAAACCAGTGGGCCGTGTTTAGCGGGTCGAAACGAATGAGGAAGCTGTTGTCAAGCGTCCAGTTGTCGTCGATGACATCATCGTAGATCAACCGTTCGGCGTAGTCGTCGCTGTTGGAGCGCAGCGTCGCCTCCGCTGGTGCACCCTCTTCCCCCTCAAGCGTCGCAGTCGAGCTGATGGTGGACTGTTCATCCAACAGGGTCGCGTCGGTCGCCGCCGCAGTGAGTGAGACGTTGGGCACAGGCGTGGCTCGCTCAGCACTGAATACCGCGGCGACGGTCGGCTCAGGCGTCAGCGCGCCCGATGCGTCTGGCTGGGCGACGGGCGTGCGCTCGACTTCAAAGATGGGGACGACCGTGGGATCGGCTTCGGCTTCCGTCGCGTTCGACGCATCTGTATCGGATGCGGCCCCATCAGAATTGGGCGGCGCAGCCGCACAGCCAAAGAGCGCCAGCGCCAGCAGCGCGGGTAGACAGGCGGCTGCCCAGCGCCGCGTCGCCGTTTGTGGTAAAGAAAGGTTCATTGTTGGCATGGTTATACTCGCTTGGCGATCGCCCGCTACTGCACCAGCACGGGCCGTCGCGCTTCCGCTTCGGCGACTTTAATCGCAGCGTGCGCTGTCTCTTCTCCACTATCTTCCCCGATATTGTCTTCGGTTTCTCCAGCGTCGTCCGTGGAATCGTCTTCGGCGGACGGCGGCTTGCTTTGGCCGAGAATGCGGCCGGGCACGCCCACAACCGTGGCATACGCGGGTACATCTTGGATGATGACGGCGTTGGCCCCCACTTTGGCATGGTCGCCAACGTGGATGTCGCCCAGCACGCGCGCCCCCGCGCCGATAAAGACGTGATCCCCCAAAGAAGGGAACGCCCACTCGTTGCGCATCCCCACGGTGACGGCGGCGATCACGCTGCAATTTTCGCCAATACGCTCGACGCCGATGACGGAGCCTGCCGTGTGGGCGATGTAGAGCCCGCCGCCGATGTCGCCCCAGAGCTCCAGCTTGAAGCGAAAGAAAATCCAGTGGATGATTAACCCGTAGAGCGCCGGAATGCGTTTCTCGCGACACCAGCAGGCGAAGCGGTACCACGCCATGGCGCGCAGCGGCAGATGTCGGTAGAGCAATCCCGCTATCTGGCGCGGCGACAGCGTTTGCGGATCGGCAAACTGGCTGGGCACGACCCAGCGGGCGGCGTCCTGTCGAAAGCGCTGCCAAGGCGACGAAGCAGGAGTTGGGGAGACATTGGATTGAGTTGACACGCGCTACACCACCACTTCCTGCTGAACGTTGTTTTGCGGCGAAGCGTCCGCCTGCGTTACGCGTTGGAAAAACTGCCGTCGACCGCCAAGCTCGTCGGCGACGCCCTGGTAGTGCAGCAGGTTAAAGATGCCGCTGTAGGCGTGCCGAGCAACGCGCTCCAACCCCAGCCGGTTACCCGCTGTTGCGATGAAAACCAGCAGCCCAATCAACGGCCTACGCAGCAGCGCGCGCGACAGAGACAAGCGCGTCAGCGCGCGAATCAGCGGGTGGCGACCGTGAAATTCCTCAAAGATGTTGGGCAGCAGCCACGTCTGCCCCTTGTCTCGCGTAAAAATCACATCGTTGCGACCGTAGAGATAAGGCGTCTTGAGCCACGAAGCAAAGCTGCGCCGCGCGTAGTGGTAGCCAACTGCTTCGGGCGTGAAGACAAAGCCCAAGCCGGCATCGGCCAAGCGGTAGGCCAGCTCCACATCTTCGGCGCGTCGGAAGGCCGGATCAAAGCCGCCCGCGTCGAGCAGGTGCTGGCGCCGCAGCGAGGCGTTGCCGGTGTAAAACTGTCGTGCCGTCGGCGTCCACTTGCCGCCAAGCATGTCGCCGTACTGCTTTTCGAGCATTTTCTGCTCCCACCGCACCCAGGGGGAGAGGTAGAAATCGTCGGGAATCAGCATTGGCCCCAGAACCACAACGCGGTCGCCGTGCTGCTCGTGCATCCGCAGATGCTCTGATACGAGACCGGGCGTCGGCACGACGTCGTCATCGAGGAAGAGCACGAGCTCGCTCCTGGCCGCGGCCACGCCCCGGTTGCGCGCCGCGGCTGGCCCAGCGTTTGCCTGGGTCACGGGCACGACGGTCAGCGGCGTTTGCAGCGTCGCCAGGTAAGCGTCCGTGCCGTCCGTCGAGCCATCTGAGACGATGATGACCTCGAAGTTGGCCAGGGGATGCGTTTGCGCTTCCAAGCCAGCGAGGACTTGCCGCAGCTGCTGCAGCCGGTTATAGGTCGGCATTACCACGCTTACATCTATCATACAAACGTTAACCCTGCTCTTCCGATTGAAGCGCGGCACTGTGCACCCCGCCGCGCACCCCGCCGCGCACCCCGCCGTAAATGACGTGCTCCCGATTGATTTCGTAGCGCAACCCGCGCACCAGCCCCGCCCACGGATAGGTCATCTGCAGCAGACCCACCTGTATTTTTTGCCACGACTGCCACTTGAAAATGCCGGAAAGCACCTGGCGCACACCCTGATCCAGCAGCCATTCGCCAAGCAGGTAAAGCCCCGCCGGGTCGCCGCAGCGCAGATATTTAGAGACGGCTGCGCCCGTGCCCACGGCATAGTTGCGATAGGCCGCGCGCACGGCCTGCCAGTCCCGCCAGTGCTGGTGGTAGACGACCGGCCTGGGCGTGTAAATAATTCGCCCGTCGCGCTGCGACAGCACGCGATAGCCAATGTCGCGCTCGTCCCACGTGCCCAATGGCCCCCCGGCGCCGATCTGCCCGTCGAAGCCGCCCAGTCGCTCGAAGAATTTGCGGCGGCAGCCCGCGTTGGCACCGTGACCAAAGCTCAGGTTGAGCCGCGTGCCCGCGTAGACGCGTCGCTCGGGCGTATTTTTGAGCGCCATCGGAATGGCTGCGGAGACGGGCGCGGCCCCGTCTTTTGCTTCCGGCAGATAGGCATCGTCCGGCAGCACGCGGCCAAAAATGAACCACGCCTCTTCGTCGGCAGCCAGCTCCTCCAGCATGAGCGCCATCCAGTCCGGCTCCACGCGGCAGTCGTCGTCGACAAAGAGAATAACCGGCGCGCAGCCCAGGGCCGCGCCTTCGTTGCGGGCAAAGTTTGCCCCGCGCGATTGCGAACGCGTGTAGCAAACGCGCTCATCTTCGATCTGCCAGGCCATCACCGCCCGCTCCGTGGCGTCGTCGTCGCTCTGATCGATGATCCAGAGTTTAAAGTGGTCGTGTGTACTATTAACAATGCTCTCAATAGCGGTATTGATACGTGCACCGCGATTTCGCGTCGGGATGACGATGTCCGCTCGGAGCGCCTGGTGTTCCACAGTATTTTTCACTGTACTTGAACGCGTCGGCGTGTTCGCTTGAAGTGCGAACTCGACGCGCTGGACATTCTGATTCGTTGAGCTAGTCTTTGAGTTAGTCTTTGGGCTAGATAGGGTCGGGGACATCTAGATTCCTTCGAGAGTTGTAAAATAGTAAGGGATAGGCGGGCTTTCTTACAGGGATTTCAATATCTTGGCGGGCACGCCGCCCACCAGCATCCGCGGCGGTACGTCCCGCGTGACAACGCTGCCCGCGGCAACAACGCTGCCCGCGCCGATGGTCACGCCGCGCAGGATAATGGCGCGCGCGCCCACCCACACGTTTTCTTCAAGCATAATTGGCTGTGATTCCGGCCGCTCCTGGCGGCGTTCGGGCTCCAGCCGGTGAAAATCATTGTCCATCATCGTGACGTGGGGGCCGATGTTGCTGAAGGCCCCAATGCGAACCAGCTGTTGCGCCGAAATCGAGCAGCCGTAGTTAATGTAAACGCCCTCGCCCAGCGCCAGCGTGCCGTTTTCGCCCGCCACCAACTCAATCGGGGCCAGCGTGGAAACCAACTGGACGCGGTCGCCCACAAGCAGCGTGCCGTAGTTGCGCACCGAAGGCCGTCCCCACAGGCGCACCCGCTGTCCCAGCTTCGTGGCGCGGCGCAGATACCAGCGCGCACGCAGCACGGCCCAGCCAGTTTGCCACAGGTCGCGCGGCTTCATGCGGCGCGCGAGTGCGAGCTGTTTTGATGCTCGTCTCAGCCCCCCATTATTTGATTGTGCCTCTACGACAATATCATTTGACATTTGATTGGCTGTTTGCTGTTACACTACTTGTTTTATCGCAGAATTTAACAAAATCATTCGCCGTATACGCCATTTGCCCCCCATTTTTCTGCGGATGCATCATTCTCCGACCGCAAGCCCTCCGCCAGCGAGCGTAGCGGACGCGCGGGCACGCCGCCCACGAGCGTGTGCGCCGGCACGCTCTTCGTCACCACCGCCCCCGCGGCGACGACCGCTCCCGCGTGGACGGTAACGCCCGGCAGAATGGTGCAGCGCGCGCCCAGCCAGACGCCGTCGCCGATCTGCACGGGTTGCGCCCGCAGCGCACCCGCCCGCTGCGACCCGTCGCCGAGCTCGTGGGTGTGGGTTAGCACCAGAACCTGCTGCCCCAGGCGCACGCGGTCGCCGATGGTGATGGATGCGCTGGCGTCCAGCGTGCAGCCGACGTTGAACCAGCAGGCGTCGCCGATCCGCAGGCGGCGTTGCGCATTCCGTTCGCCCAAGATCGAGGGCGTGTCGGCCAGCACCGTGCCGCGGCCAATGGTTGTACCGGCCCAGCGCAGCAGCACCACGCGCACGCGCCCGCCCACAAAGGGGGGCAGGGCGCGCGTCAACAGATACGCAACGAAGAGGCGGCTGTTCCAGCCCTGCGTCTCTTCGCGCCAAAGCCGGGATAGCTTAGACACGGAGCCTCCCCAGAGTAGATTCATCTGTGCGGGGAGCCCACGGCTTGGGTGCAACCTCCCGCCTGCGCGGCGCCAACGCGAGAATCTCCGGTGCAGGCTGAGTTTCGCTCTGCCAAGGCCAGCGTTTGCCCCGCTGCGCCACGGGCTGGCTCACAACGTGCTCCACGCAGTTGATCAACCCCATCATTGCGCCCACGTACATCATGCTCTGGTTGTCCCAGGACATGTCGACATAGGCATACATAAAGTGCATGACCAGGTAGAGCGTCGCCACGAGGCAGATGGCACGCAGGTCGCCCGTGGGCATGCGCCACACGGCGCGCGAGCCGGTCGCGATGGCGTAAGCAATGAGAAAGATCATGGTTGTGAAGCCGAAGACGCCGGTTTTCATCCACATCCAGAAAATCGAGTTGTGGACGATGTACTCCCACCAGTCAAAGAAGCTGATGTCCGCCATGGGCACGACGATGTAAAACTTGCGGCCAAAGCCCACGCCGGTCAGCGGCTCTTCGTGCACGGTGAAGCTAACGTTGACATTTTCGATCACTCGGTAGACGTTGGAAAGGTCGTCAACGCTGCCCGCGTCGGGCGCGATAATGGATTTGACAGCGCTGGCGGGCGCACCCAAAGCGCCGGCGCTGTTCCAAAAGATGGCGAGATAGGCCAAACCAGCTACCGCCGCAATCGGAGCCAGCACCAAAAATAGCCGCCGGTTTTGCCGCAGCAGCGTCAGCCCCATGAGCACAAGCGCTACGCCCAGGGTGAGAAACGCCGCGCGGCGTTGGGTGGCGATGTAGGGAACCACGAGCGCAAGCGCCAGCAGCGGCAGCAGCAGCCGCTTGGGCAGCGAGCCGGGGAAGAGCCACACCGCCAGCGCAAAGACAAAGAGCGTGTTCATGTGGATGGCCGCCGAGTGTTCGGTGATCGAATTCACGCCGCTTAAATCCCCCCCCAGCTCAAAGAAAAAGTACCACGTGCCGATCAGCCCCTCCACAAAGAGCCCCAGCATGATCACCCACATCAGCTGGTGAACGTGGCGTCGCGTCTCGATCAGATTGCTCGTGAGCACGAGCATCAGCGGCAGGTAAAAGATGGGGCGTGCTTCCCACAAGGCGATTTTGAAGTCGCCGCCGGTGGCAACCCCATAGCCAAAGCCCGCCAGCAAAAAGATGCCAAAGAGCAGCACCGGCAGCGTGAGACGCCCCAAGTAGACGTTGATCTTCCGCAAAATTGCCGCCTGCACGATCCAGGCCAGCGTCGTCGTCACCACAAAGAGCTCAAACGGGCTGATGATCAGCGAGGGGTGGATGAAGAGCAGCGATTCGCTGCTGGAGAAATTTTTGACGAACGGATACCACGGAATCATGGCGGCGTCGCCGATGAGGCCGAAGAAGAGGATGAGGTAGAGACCGTAGCGCGGTCGATAGAGCACCGCCGCCATGCTGACCACGGCCAGCGCCGCGCTCAACATTTGGCCCACGTAGTCGGTCTCCGGGCCCTTGTCCAGCAGCTGCACCCCCGCCCACAAGGAGACCAGCGTCACCAACGCCATCCAAGCGTAGCGGACAACGTCTGCGCGCTGCTGGCGGCTGCGGACGTGCATCCGCCGCTCGTCGATTTCGATGTGTCCCAGTGCGTCCGAGACAAGAGTAAGTGGGTTGACCATGGGTTGTCTGTCGATTCCGTCGGCGATTCCGTCCTCGTTTGGGTTGCCACCGACCAAAATCGGTGTGTACTATATCGCGTCCCCGGCACGGCCCGCACACGAGCTGAAATACCTATTCACCTTTGAGCCGTGCCGGAGACGCTTACCGGGTTCGCCAGCACCATCTTGAAAGGCCAGCCCACCTTTTCGGGTGTTTACTGGACTGGACCCAGCCTCTTTGGAGCGGCTGAGGCTACTCAATTACCAGCAGCGTGATAGACTCGGGCGGAAAGGTCATGGTGAGAAAGGCTCCCGTGCCGTCGCCGCTCAGGGGCTGCTCGTCTTCGCGCACGATTTGCGTTGCGTTGCTGGCGCTGTAGCGATAGAGCTGCGCCGACTTCGCCCCGTCTGCCCCGGCAAAATTCTCCAGCAAAAGGCGGCTATCCTGCGACAGCTCGCTTTTGTTGATGACCATCAGCGTGAGCGCGCCGTCGCTGCTGCGCCGGGCCGCGTAGAGGGCGAGCACGTCTTGCTCGCTGCTGGTGGCGCCGAGGCTTTGATCACCAAAGGTGCTGCCTTGGCCGTCGTAGTTACGATAGAGGCGGAAGGCATAAGCCCACGGCTGATCGTCTTCCAGCGGCGCCCAGAGCGTCGCCAAATCCAGCGCTTCGCGCCCAAAGATGCCGAGCACGTCGGCCTGGGCCAGCGCGCCGTTGATGTGGTCCAGCGCGCCCCAGTTGTATTCCGTGAGCGCGAGTTTAGTGCCCGGGTAGTTTTTATCCACCCAGTCGCGCATGCGGGGAATCAGCCGCACGGGCTCCTCGATCCAGCTCTCGTCCGTGTACGTATCGTCCCACAGCGAGCGCGTGGAGCGCAGGCGCAGCGCTTGGGTGGCCGCCCCGCCCACGGGCGCGAGCGCCACGCCTTCGGCGGCGGGGTAGTAGTGCAGATCGAGAAAGTCCAGGATGCGCGTGCCGTTCTGGGCCTCGTAATCGCGCATCTGCTGCAAATACCACGGCACGAGATCGACACCGCCGTGATCGCGGCGGTCGACCGCCTTGTTCCACCAGTTGCCGCCCGCTGCGGCATCGAGCGCCGAGTATTCGTAGGCCGTCCATCCCCAGAGCACCGGCCCCAGCGTCTGCGCCGTGGGATCGGCCGCCTTGACGGCGGCGGCGTAGGTGTAGGTGCGATCGCGCAGCTCGTCGTAGCCCACCGGCTCCGGATGCACATCGCGGTGGGTGTGGTTCCAGAGCATGGGCTCGTTGTCGAGCGAATAGTAGGCCACGCCGCCCTCCGCCGCCGTGCCAAACTGGGCCGCCAGATGTTCGATCCACGCCTGGACAAAGTCCGGCCCGATGGCCGTGCTGGTGTCGCTCGGATCGTTGTTGGCAATCGGCTCCCCGTCTGGGTTGAGCCCGTTGCCGCAGTCCGCGCGGTAGGGATCGGTCGCCTGTTGAGCACCGTAGCGGGCCACGCTAAAGCCGCAGGCTTCCTCGCGGCTGGCGGGCGTCCACCCAATCAGGGGCACGGTTAGCATGGTCTTTGTGTCCGTGCGCTGGTCCTGCTGCACAAAGCGATCGGCGGCAGAGCCCAGCGGGAGCAGCTCCGGGCTGTCATTTTCTTCGGGAATGTTTTCAAAGAACCAGTCGCTGGCGCGGTTGGCCGTGTCGAGCTGCCAGTTGTAGCGGGTGGTCGCGTTGCCGCCCCAGCGGCGCACGGGCAGGTTGAGCTCGTCCGCCAGCGCCTCTTCCGCATAGTTGATGCCGTAAATCTCCGGCGAGATCGGATGCTGCACCGCTGCGACATCCACCCGCAGCGTCGGCCCGGTGACGGGCGCGGGCGTGGGTGTGGGCGGCAGGTCCAAATCGATAAAGGCGAGGTCGTCTATGTAGAAGGTCGCTTGGGGTTCGCCTGCGTTATCCTGCCAGGCCAGGCCGCTGATCTCGTCCGGCGCGCCCAGGCTGTTCAGCTCAATTTCGACCAGCATCCACTCGTTGGCCCGCGGCAGAATTTCAACGCTTTCCTCCAGGAAGTTGGTGCCGCCGTCGGCCAGCACAAACCGCAGCTGCTGCCCGCCCTGCTCGCCGCCGTGTACCCAAAAGCGCACGAGATCGTAGTCGCTTGTATCCAGCAGCTCGGTGGTGTGCAAGTAGAAGGCCGACCACGCCGCATCGATGGTGACTTGAAACGACGTTTCGCCGCTGTGCGCAAACGCGCTGCTCGCCACATCCGAACTTGTGCTCCAGGACCAATCCTGCCAGTCGCCAGCCAGCGCCTCGTCGTAGACCACGCGCTGGCCCGCCACCGCGGCCGTGGTGCGCCCGGCGAGCGTGGTCGTCGAGCGATCCGTGTTGTCTACGCCCGCAACGTCGACCTCCGTCTGCTGCGCCGGGGAAGCGGCTTCGTCGCTGGATTGTCTGCCAAACAGTGAACAGCCTACGCTGAGAACACCGACTAAAAAACAGAGCAAAACCATTGTTAATCGTTTATCTATACGGTTCAATCTAATCTTCCTTTGCTACATAATTTGGTTTGAGTCAATCAAACTTGCTGATAGGAACGTAGTCTGCTAAATCGCGAGCGCGCACTTTGGGAAAGAGCTAAAACTAAGCTGATTCTGCGCTCTTGATTTAGCCTTTCCCCAAAACGACGCCCTTATTTACGGCTTGCGCCATGCGTAGACGACGTTGACGCTGTACAGTTCGTCGTCGCTGTAGTCCGCCAGTTCATGGCGCAGCGCGTCCGTCATCTGCGGCCCCAGCCTGTCGCGCGTCTGAAACGTTTCCAGATACTCCGCGTGATCCGGCGCCAGCTCGCTAAACAGCTCGCGCCACTGCCCCAGCCGCCATTCGTTGAGATACGCGCTCGACTTGACTGCACCCGCCGTCGACTCTCGCAGATGAGCCCACAGCGGCAGCTGATCCGCATTGCCGGTGAACGCGCGAATATCGTGGTGACCGTTGTTGGCCGTGTAAAGATGAATGCTGATGTAAAAAATGCCGGACGGCGACAGCGCACCAATCACATTTTGCAGGGACTGCCGCGGGTCGGGCAGGTGCTCGAAGACGGACCACGACGCAACGGCGTCGAAGCCATCGCGTTCGGGCACCTGCTTGCCAATGTCGCCGTAAATCATCTGCGGATCGCGAAATTCAGCGGCCCCCACGGCGCGAGCCCACGCCTTTTCGTTGACCTTGCCCACGAGCAGCCGCCGCCCAACGGTTTTGACGACGCGCCCCAGGCCGTTGGTGCGCGCCGTTTGCACAAAGGTGCGCAGGTCGAAGCGCACGGGAATCACGTCCAAATCCATACCGATGACTTCGTTCTTCAAGCCAAAATAGCGGGCGCGGTCAAGACCCTGGCCGGGACCGATTTCGAGCATGCGCAGCCCCGCCACCGGGCGGCCCAGCTGCGCCTCCATGCGCGATTCGGCTTCGCGGATCAGTTTGTACATAAAAGCCGCGTTCCGATCGGCACGCCGTCGACTCTTCAGCGCGTGTCGCACCTGCCGCAGCGACCGTCTGAAGCCAAACGTGGCATAGGTCTTTCCAACTTCTGCATGGGTTGTCATTGAAATCTCCGATGTATGCGCACCCTGCCTTCTTCAAATAAAGCGATCAAACAAAAAGTAAACGCTAACAAGAAGCACCGTGCCGCCGAGCATGATAAAAAAGCGCGTGCGTTCGGATACGCGGTCCAGCACCATGCCGCCCACAAAGCAGGCCATGAGAAAGAGTAAAAACAGCTTCATGAGCTAATCCGGCGAGATCCAGCGCAGCAGGCGCGTGGGCGTGGCAATCTCGGCGGCGTTGAGAATCACGCCCAGCTGCGGCACGTGGCTGACTTCGTCCAGCGCGCGCTCGACGAGCGAAATCGAGCTGGAGCCGTGGCGCACGACGAGGCAGCAGCCCTCGGCCAGCGACGCCAGCACGATGGCGTCGCTCGTGGCGAGGATGGCGGGCACATCGAAGATCACGTGGTCGAAGTGCTCGTCCAACTCGTTGAGCATCGCCTTGAGTCCAACGTTGCGCGCCATTACCGGTCGGCGCAGCGCGGGCACCTGGCCGGACGGCAGCAGGGACAAGTTACCGTAGGTAGTGGCGACGAGCGCATTCTCAAGCGTCGCGACGCCGTCCACCACGCCGGCCACGCCGGGGTTGGCCTGCGGATAGCGCCAACTGCTGTGGGGAAAGTGCCAGTTCAAATCCACCACGCAGACGCGCAGCGACGTGTCGTGAGCCAGCGTTGTGCCCAGGGCGTGGGCAATGTGCGTGACGCCCTCGCCGCGCAGGGCGGCAATGAGCGCCAGCCGCTTGGGCAGCGATTCATCACGCATGAGGCGCGTGGTCGCGTGGCGCAGCGAATCGACCGTGCTAGGTGAAAATCGATAGAGCGCCGGGCCGTTTCGCAGCTGCAGCACAATCGATGCGCTCTCCGTTGGCTCATCTACTTTGCGCCAGAAGCCCAGGCGGCTGCGGCGAGGCGGTGATTCAAGGTTTAACATAAGCGTCAGGTTTCTTTACAAATAGATTCAAGCGACGGTGACAATTTACGGTTTGGCTGGTTCCGCAGCACGGCGCTGCACGCGGGCCAGCAGCCCCTGCGCCAGCTCGCGCAGCAGGCGCAAATCCTCGGCGGGCACGAGGCGCAGCAGCAGCACCAGCGCGACATAGCTCGCCGCCCCCACAGCAATGGGCAGGGCGATAAACATCTCGCGCAGCGGCCACACCAGCGCGACCATCACCAGCCCGGCCAGCAGCGTGCGCGCGGCGCGCCCGGCCATGCCGCGGTTGAGCGCGCCGCTGGGCAGCAGCACAAAGCCGACAATCATCATGGCGCTTTCCGTTGCCACAAAGGCGAGCGCGCCGCCCGCGGCCCCGTTGCCCAGCGCCCGCTCGGCCCACGGAATCAGCGCCAGATCAAGCGGGATGGTGGCCAGCGTGGCGACGGCCATCACCACCGTCCACGCATTTTGGCGGTCGATGGAGATCAGGAACTGGCCGAGCAGCATGTTCTGATAAGTCAGGATCAGCACGATGCCAAAGATGGCCAGGATGAGGCCACTCGGGGCAAAGGTCTCGCCAAAAATTAGCACCACCAGCGGGTCCGCAATGGTTAGGATGCCCAAGCCGATTGGGACGCTCAGCAGCAGCAGCGTCTCGAAGCTTTTGCTCAGCAGGCTGTTGAGTGCCTCCAAATTCTGCGCTGCCCCCGGCCCCAGCTCGCGCGAGCCGGTGAACATGCGCGAGAAGACGGGGAAGACCGCCGTCATAAAAACGGTGGGAATAAAGAGCAGCGTGCCAAAGAGCTGATCCGCCGCGCCGTACCAGCCAATCGCCTCCTCGCTGACAAGCAGCGAGATGATCACAATATCCACCTGCATGTAGGCGACTAAAAAGACGCTGATCAAAAAGTAGGGCGCGCCCGCGCGCAGCAGCCGCTGCCCCGCTTCAAGGCTAACGGAGAAGGGCAGGGCGTGCAGCCGCCGCAGGGAGACGAACTGCACCGCAAGATTGACCAGCGCCGAGAGCGCGACCACGGCGGCCACGGCGTAAAGGCCCCAGCCCGCCAGCAGCAGGCCAATGCTGATCACGGCGTAGACGGCCTTGCTGACCACGTTGCCCACGGCAATGTAGCGCATCTGCTCCAGCCCCTGCAGCGCCGCCTGGCAAACGTTGCCCAACTGCCACAGCAGCGTCGCCACGCCGATGATGGCCGCCACGTAGACAGTGGACGGCGGATAGTTGACCAGGCGCAGCGTCAGCAGCGTCAGCCCGTAGCCCAGGACGAAGAGCAGCACGCGCAGCAGAATGGCGGTGCTAAAGAGCTCGCCGGTGCGCTCCGGTCGCCGCGCGATCTCTTTGGTCAGCAGCATATCCGTGCCAAAGGTGATCGCGACGCCGACAATGGCCCAGATGCCCGTGGCCAGGTAGAGCTTGCCGACGTTGACATCGCCCAAGTAGCGCGGCAGAAAGACCATCAACAGCAGCGTCAATCCCCAGGTCGTCAACTGCGACGCCATGAGGATGGACGTGTTTTTGGCTAGGGATTTCGTCTCGCTCATATGAGTATCGGCCTGAAGCCAAAAATTATTATTAAAGTAAGAATAGCGTTATCGATTACGCGTGCGCTGCCCAAACGGGTTGCCCGATGTTTTGGGGCTGCTCCCGTTGTGGTCGCTGGAGCGAGCGCCCGTGCTCAAGTTGACATTGACCGGATCGAACTGGCTGGCCGGGCGGCTTGCCTGCACGACGTGGGGCGACCCGGTGCGCGATTCACCGGTGCGCGAGCCCCCCGCCTCCTCAGCGGCGACGGGGACCATGCCCAGCACGGGCAGGTGCAGGCTCTGGCGCACGTCCACCGGGAAGCGGAAGGTGCGGTCCAGCAGCGCGCCGCCTACGATGCCGACCAGCGACAGGAAAGCGCCAACTGCGCCAAAGATGGCCAGCGTGATCACAAGGTCGCGCAGGGACTGGCTGGGCTCGGTGGGCAGGCTGGGCGAATCCAGCTCAAAGTAAGTCTGGCGCACGTCGCTCTCCGTCTGAGCCTGGGCCAGGCGCGCGTTTTCTTCGTTGATTTGCGCGTTGCGCAGCCGCTCTTGGGCATCGGTTACGTCCGCCCGCAGCCGCGCAATTTCGGCCTCCTCGATGGCGGGCCGCTCGCCGCGGATGGGCTCTGGGTGATCGGTCAGGTAGTCGACAAGCGCGCGTTGAGCGGGCGCCAAATTGCTGCGATACGTACCAATTACGTCGGTAAAGAAGGCTTGAGCGGCCTCGCTCTCGGTTAGGCTCTCGTTGATCTTGGAGCTGATGTACGTGTCCACCGTGGAGCGAACCAGCTGATAGGCCACTTCGGGCTCCTCGTGCGAGCTCCCAACCTTGATTAAATTGTTGCCCAGCGTCTGCACCCAAATGGCGCGGCGCGCTTCGGAGATCGTGCGGTTGACGGCCTCGCTGCCGTCGTTCATTTGGCCTTCCAAGTCCGTGCTGCGGATCACGGCGCGGATAAAGGCGTTGGAGTTGATCAGCTCGTTTAACTCGCTGACCGTCTCCTCGGCGGGCGTGACGTAGCTAAAGCCTTCGTTGCGCAGATCCGTCAGCGAGGCCAGCAGCGATTCCTTTTGAATGCGCAGCGTGCCAGCCGAAAGATACGTCGGCGGCTCGGTTAGCACGTAAGCGGCCCCGATGGACAGCATCACAAAGATGGGCAGCAGGTAAAGCCACCGGTGTCGAAAATAGCTTTCCAGCAGGCGAAGTAAGGCGGGACGAACCACGGTGTTTAGCTCCTAATCGTATGTTTTAACCGTACATTTCTATATCGTACATTTTCCGTAGCGAATAAGCATAGTGTATAGCAAATTGTGCAGCTTCGAGCTTACAACAGACTTTCAATTTGAGCACGGGGCAAACAAAAACGCCAAAGGGCCAAAACAGAAGCGCGGCGAGTGGACGCTCCTCTGCCACTCGCCGCGCGCTATGGAGTTTGAATCGCTAGACTGGCTAGTTCTGTACCCGAACCCGAACGCTGCACGGCGGCGGGTAGTTCCCCAAATCATCGACGACGGTGAGGAGGATGAGGTAGTCGCCGTTTGGCTGGTCCGTGGTGTCCCAAGCGCCCAGCGGGCCTTCGGTTACGGGCCGTTCACCCCCCGCAAACCAGGCAACGTTCTCCGCGTCGACCGGGCTAAACTCCAGCTTATAGAAGCCAAAGTCCTCGTGCAGCGCGCTGCCGCTCACGGTGACGACGCCGCTGACCGCGGCGTTGGGGCGGGGCTGCATGACAACGGCACGCTGGCCCGCACACGCCGACGGCGCGGAGCGAACTTCGGCGGGCTCGTCCTCCTCCGAGAGAACCGCTGTCGCCGTCAGCGAATCCGTTGCCGTCAACAAATCCGCCGACGTGGCTGCATCCGTTGTCGTTAGCGCTGCCGTTTCTGTTAGCGCTGCCGTTTCCGCGACAGCAGCAGTAGGCAGCACAGTGGGAGATGGCACAGGCGTAGGCGCAATCGCTGCGGGAGCGGCTGTTGGTGGGGGCGTTGTGGCCTGCACGGTCGGGGCTGATTCAACCGCGACGCTGTCAACGGCAGCCAGCGCGTCCCTCGCGGCCTCCTCCGCCGCTGAGTCCTCCGCTACTGAGTCATCCGCCGCAGCGTCATCCGCCGCTGTGCTCGCCGCAGCGTCACCGTTGGGGAGCGGCAGGGCGATCAGCGTTTGGGCGGCGGCATTGAGCTGTGAAACATCCGCCAGATCGAGCCGATCTAAACTCGTCAGGCGCGCCACCAGCGCCGTCGAATCGGCAACGCCCAGCGCCGCGGCGGCGTTGAAGTTCTCGACGGCCCGCTCAACGGAATCCGCGCGCATAAATTCATCGCCCAGCAGCAGGTAGGCGTTGTAGAGCTGGCTGGTCGCCAGGTCATTCAGGGGATCCTCGGCGTTTTCAAGAAAGGGACCCAGCCGCTCGATGGCCGTTTCGGGGTCGCGCAGGCGCAGAGCGCGGCTGCCCACGATAAAATTGTTGAGCCGTTCGCTTTGCGCTTGGGCCGTCTCGTCGTCCGGAGCCAGCGCCAGCGCCTGGCGATAGAGCTGCAGCGCCGACTCCACGGTCGAAATATCGGCTTCCTCCTCGATGAGCAGTTGGGCCGCTGCGTTGCTGTAGGCCAGTCGCAAATTCTCCTGGACGCGCTCCGGCTGGTAGCTTCTATCCAGCGCGCGCACCTGCTCGTAAAATTGAACGGCCTGAAGCCACTCGCCGTTGCTAAATGCGGCGGCGGCCTGTACAAAGAGCTGCGGAGCGGTTGACGCCGGGGCCGCGCGCTGCGCAGCGGGCGCTGTCGCGGGGGCGGCCTCGGCGGCGCTGCTCGCCTCGCTTGGCGGGTTGGCTGGCGGATCGGCTGGCGCAGCGCTGGACGGGCTTTGCGCCGCGCTTTCCGTTAAGACATCGTTTGCGGTATCATTCGCAGCGTTCTGCGCCTCCTCCCGCCCTTCGGGCACGACGAACACATCGCTGTTGACGCCTGCTTGGGCAGCCGCCTCGCTGGCCGATTCACCCGCTGCGGCAGTAGCTGGCGCAGCCTCTTGTGATGCGCCCGGCAGCACCGTCGCCAGCGATCCCGGCTGATAAACAACCAGGGTCGCCGCCAGCGCGACAACCACGAGCACGGCCAGCAAAACGAGCAGCGTCTGCACCAGTTTGGAGGGAGCCCGGCGCGATCGACCGCGCGGCGCGAGCATGGGTGTACTGCGCAGGGGGGAAGCATGTAAATAGCTGGGCGACCGGGGCGCAACCGCAGGCCCCGTCCAGGTGTCGTCCTGGATGTAATCGCTTTGCACGGGGCCGGATTGAGCGGAATCGCGCCGGATGTATGGGTTCGCAGCGGACTCGCCAGCGGCAGGGTCGTCCTGGATGTATGCGTTGCTGTACGGGTCGTTGGGTGGATTGTTACCTGCGCTGATTGGCGGCTCGTCCACGATCCAATTTGGGTTTCCCTGCGGCTGTGCCGGAGAGGCGGGTGGGGTACTCACGGTGCCCTCCTTATCTATATCTATAGATCTACAAAGTAAAACAGGCCGGTCTAAGTTAGTAACGCTTGGTCATCTTATCACACCCTACGACGCCCGTCGCACAGCAATTGTTACGCGATGAGCAAGCGTGAATTCCGAATTTGGCAGTTAAACCTAGACAGTATGCCACAGATTGTCGACGTGCCGCCTGACAATTCGATAACAACTTGCGGCGGGCCCACGTTTCCAGCAGTTACATCACCCATTACCCCAGCAGTTACACCAGCAAGGAGCGATCATGCAGCGACCCAACCTTCTCATTCTCTACACCGACCAGCAGCGCTGGGATGCGCTGCACGCCAACGGCAACGCCGACATCCGGACGCCCAACCTGGATCGGCTGGCTGCGCAGAGCGCCAACTTCGACCGTTGCTTTGTGCAAAATCCCGTCTGCATGCCGAGTCGCGCCAGCTTTCTCACGGGCCAGTACCCGTCCACGCTGCGCATCACGCACATGGGCGTGCCCCTCCCGCGCGACACCGTCACCCTGCCGCGCCTGCTGAAGGGGTATGGCTACCGCAGCGCCAACGTGGGCAAGCTGCACTTTCTGCCCCACGCCAACCGCGACCACCGCGAGCCGCACCCGGCCTACGGCTTCGACGTGCTCGAAATCAGCGATGAGCCCGGCCCCTACGAGGACGCCTACCGCGCCTGGATGCGCCGCACCCGGCCCGGCCAGCTAGACGCGCTCAGCGCGGGGCTGCCGCCCGATGCCGCTCGCTGGTACGAAATTATGAAGGTCGACGATCCGGTGACGCACCCCGGCGAAAACATGACGGGCAGCGGCGGTCGCGACAGCTACCTGCCCACCATGCCCTTCCGCGGCGACGACGACGCCACGCACACGGCCTTTGTCGCCGAGCGGACGCTGAACTTTCTGCGCCAGCACTCCGCCACCGGCGCGCCCTTTCTCTGCATCAGCGGCTTCTATTCGCCCCACGCGCCCTGGATCGCCCCCCAGCGCTTTCTCGATTTGTACGACCCCGCCACCTTCACCCTGCCCACCTTCCCGCCGGAGGTGGAGAAGCAGCGCGCCGCGGATGATTTTCCCGCCAGCGCCGACGCCCCCTTTAGCGACGCCTATCTACGCATGGCCCGCCACGGCTACTACGCCATGATCAGCGAAGTCGATCACCACGTGGGGCGCATTTTGGATTATCTGGACGAAGCGGGGCTGGCGGAGAAGACGGTGGTTGTGTTTACCGCCGACCACGGCGAGTGGCTGGGCGAGCACCTGCGCTACGGCAAAGGCTACCCGGCGCACGATCAGGCCAGCCGCGTGCCGCTGCTCGTGCGCGTGCCGGGCCAGAACGGCCGTTACTTGGGGCGGCGCTTGGGTGACGTGGTGGAAGCCGTCGACGTTGTGCCAACGCTGCTCGACGCCGTCGGCGTGCAAAAACCGGCGCATCTACAGGGCGAATCGCTCTTCCCCCTGCTCGCCGCCAACGCGACCGACGGCGTCACCCAAAGTAGCCAGTGCGCCAGCCAGCGCATTAACCAAACTGCGCTGACGGAGGGCAACGGCTGGAAATCGCTGCGCACGGCGGATTTCCGCTACCTCGTCCACGCCGACGGCAGCGAACTGCTCTTCGACCTGCGCACGCCCCACGGCGACTATCGCAGCGTGGCGGCGGAGGCGGCCTATCGCGACGAGCTGGTCGAGCAGCGTCGGCTGCTGCTGCAGCGCCTGTTGACGAGCGAGCGCCCGCTGTCGCGCGTGTGGACGTACTAATCCAACGTATCGATATTGAGCGCTGCACGTATCTCGCGTAACCAGCGCGCACACGTCTGCTTCGATACAATGGAGGATATTAGCGGAGAAATCAGTTCCCGCCGCTCCCGAACGAGCGCGGTAACCCGCGGAGCAAGCCTTCTCGGACAAACCAACGGAGAGTTAACAAGATGAAACAGCGATTGCTGATGGCGGCCCTGGTGCTGCTCGGCCTGGTCGCGCTGGGCCGGGCGACGGTGCGCGGCCAGGAAGCGCCGGTCGACGGCGCCGTCTACCTGCCGCTCGTGCAGGCGGACGGCGACGACGGCGGCGGCGGCACGATCCCAAATGAGCCCGATGAGCCCGACCCCGGCGAACCCGATCCCGACAGTCCCGCCAGCGATCCGCTGCTCAACCCCAGCGCCCCCGCCGTGCCCGGTGAATATGTCATCGTTTGGCGCACGCCGGAGGAGGTGCGCGCCTCCGCCACAGCTTTCACCACGGCGACCTCGCCCATCTCCTCGCCCATCTCCTCGACCGCGCCGCTCAACATCGAGCTGCTGGACGTTTCCCAGCTGGTGGCCGCGGCGGATTTGGAGAGCGCGCAGAATCTGCTGGACAGCTATCGCAACGACCCCAACGTCGAGCTGATCGAGCCCAACTATCTCTACACGGCCACCGCCCCGCTGGATGCGCCTCCCGCCTTTGTGCCCCCTGCCTTTGTGCCCCCTGCCTTTGTGCCCAATGACGAGCTGTTGGACGAACAGTGGGCCTGGGCAACCGTCGACGCCTTCGACGCCTGGGACGTGACGCGCGGCAGCGCCGACGCCATCGTCGCCGTGATCGATTCGGGCGTGCAGACGGACCACCCGGACTTGGATGACCACATGCTGGCGGGCTACGACTTTGTCGACGACGACAACGATCCCGGCGATCTCAACGGCCACGGCACGCACGTGGCGGGCACCATTGCCGCGGAGACGGACAACGGCATGGGTGTGGCGGGCATGTGTCCCAACTGCTCAATTCTGCCGCTGCGGGCGCTCAACCGCTTTGGCTCCGGTTCGCTGGCCGATATTGCCAGCGCCATCATCTACGCCACGGACAACGGCGCGGATGTGATCAACCTAAGCCTGGGCGGGGCCAGCTCGCAGACGATGGAGCAGGCCATCGACTACGCCTGGAACAACGGCGTCTTTGTGACGTGTGCCGCGGGCAACAGCGGACGCGAGCGGCCCGAATACCCGGCGGCGCTGAACAATTGCGTGGCCGTGGCCGCAACGAGCGAGAACGACGCGCGCGCCGGCTTTTCCAACTACGGCAGCTACGTGGAGCTCGCCGCGCCCGGCGACCGCATCGTCTCGACCTACACGGACGGTCGCTACACGCGCTTTAGCGGCACATCGATGGCCGCGCCGCACGTGGCCGGGCTGGCGGGCCTGCTGGCTTCACAGGGATTGAGCAACGACCAAATCCGCAGCCGCCTCTGCGATACGGCGGACGCCATCAGCGGCACGGGCAGCGCGTGGACGTGTGGCCGCATCAACGCCTTCGCCGCCGTCGGCAACAGCGCCCCGTCGCCCGCCCCGTCGCCCACCCCATCGCCCGCCACCGGCCAGCCGACCGCTGCCCCGCCGACCTCGACGCCCGCGCCCACAAGCACGGCTCAACCCACCGTTTCGCCCACGCCCTTCCCCACCGTTGTGCCGGACCCGGATAACGCCATTGTCAACGGTGGCTTCGAGGCGGGGGCGGCCAACTGGATCGCCTCGTCCGAGGAGCTGATTACCGAGGAGCGCGCGCGCTTTGGCAACCTGAGCGCGCGGCTCGGCGGCGAAAATAATTCAGCGGACGTGATCGAGCAGACGGTGGTTGTGCCGGCGGATGGGGTGTTGAGCTATTACTGGTCGAAGGACAACGTCTTTGACCGGGCCGACTACCTGGAGATGGAGGTGACGATTGCGGGATCGTCGTCGCGCTTCTCGGTGCAGCACAACGCGTACTTTGGCTTCTGGTATCGCCGCGCCTACCGCGTCGAAGGGCTGGCGGGCGAGACGCTCACCGTGCGCTTTACCGCCCACACGGACAACAGCAACCCGACGACCTTCTACGTGGACGGGGTGGCGCTGGAGTAGGGCGCATCGCGCTCGTCCGGGCCAACGTGGACGGCGGAGCAGGTGTTGACCATGAGCCTCTGCCAGATTTTGCTGGACGGCCCGTTGGTGAGCGATTTGATAGGGCACGCCACGGCGTGCCCTACTTCACGCCGATCACGGAGTAATTCGAGCGGCGCTGCGGGTGATCTTCGTCCTCGACGCGCGTCTCCTGGAAGCCCGCTGCGCGCAGCATCGCCACCAGCCGCGCGCCCGTGTAGTTGGTAAAGCCCGACTCCTCCTCGTCCGACACGGGGAAATCTTCGAGCATTCGCTCCTCCGGCATCAGCGTCAGCACCAGCCGACCGCCCGGCTTGAGCACGCGGTGCAGTTCGCGCAGCGCCGCCGCCGGCGCCGGCCAAAAGTAGATCGAGTGAATGCTGTAGGCTTTGTCAAATTCAGCGTCGCCAAAGGGCAGGCTGGCGACATCGGCCTCGCGCAGGTCGACGCGCACCTCTGCGGCGGCGGCTCGGTTGCGCCGCCTTGCCGCGCGCACCATCGCCGCCGAAAAGTCCGCTCCGCTCACGCGGCCCCGCGGCACGCGCGGCGCCAGCATCTCCACCGCCGCGCCGGGGCCAAAGCCAACTTCGAGAATGTGGTCGGTCGGCTGTGCATTCAGCAGATCGAGCGTCCACAAATTTTCCGGCTCGTGCTGCGTCGCCATGCGCCCACCGATCCAGCGACCGATGAGCCCGCGCGGCTGGCGATAGTGGCTGTTGAAATTAAGCAGGCGGGCGATCATGGCTGTAGCTCCGATCTGGGAAGAATGGAACGCAGATTGGACGGATGGGGCAGATTTCCGCGGATTCTGATCCGTCTTCATCCGCTAAATCCGCTTCATCCGCGTTCTACTCTGCTCCCTCTGCCATTAAAAAGAAGATCAAGTCCAAATCGCCCGGCGACTGCTCAAAGGTGCTCAACATGGCCGCCGCTTCGGTGCGGTGCTGCATCGAGTGGGCCAAGCGATGCAGCAGCAGCTTGTAGAGCGTCTCCTCGTGCGGGTCGTCCGCGCGGTCGTAAAAGGTGACGGGGCCAGCCATCGCGGCGTCGTCCAGCGTGGCGAGCCAGCCGTTCATCTCCGCCGCCTCCTGCTCTGCCGCCGCACGCAACTCGTCGACCGATTCGGCCTCGGCCATCGGCGGCCTCCCGACGGTGATGCGGCTGTGCTGCGGCAACATGCGCCACACCCACTCGACTTCCACCATGTGCTTGAGCGTCGTGCGCAGCGTATCGTGGCTGATGCCGGTGGCGGCGTCGAGCTGATCGTCGCTGAGCCGGGCGGCGGAGTCAAAAATTTTGGCGTTGGCCCACGTGTTGTAGGCCAGTTGGGTCTCGATGATTTGCTTCACGGTGGCTCCTTGTGTGGACGGGTGTAGAGAGCTGGCAGGCCGGCCCTCTACGTGCGCTTGTCCGCCAGCACCAGCAGCCGACCCGGCAGCACTTCGCACTCGATGCGCGTGACGCACTCGCTGATCACCTCGCCGTCGATGTGAATCGTCGTGCCGCTGGGGCAGTTGAGCGTAAAGCGCCGGCAGCGCTCAATGCGGATGGCGTCGGCGCTGAGGGGCTGGTTGCGCAGGGCGCGCACCATCAGCCGAATCAGCTGGAGGCGCGAGAGGTGCGCGGCGCTGATGCCGAGGTCGAGCAGGCCGTCGTCCATAACGGCGTCGCGGGTGATGTAGAAGTCGCCGCCGGTGCGCGGGCTGTTGCCAACGGAGACGAGCAGCGTGTTGTCGTCGTGGCTGTGGGCGTCGCCCGTCGCCGTCTGCCATTCGATCTGCATGGGGGCCGTGTCGTAGCGGATGATGGCCCGCAGCGCGCCGACAACATAGACCAGCGAATCCGGCAGATTCTTGTGGCGGTGGCTCTCGACGGTGACGCGCGCCTCCAGCCCGATGCCCATGTTGTTGTCGATGTAGCGCTCGATCGACTGGCCGTCCCGCGTCTCGATTTGCGCACGGGCGATATCGATCTGGCGCGCGCCGCTGCCGTCGCGCAGGTAGCGGGCGATGCGCTGGCTCGTCTCCTCGAGCTGGAGCGGCGCGCCGACCATCTCGGCAAAATCGTTGCCCGTGCCCAGCGGAAAGACACCCAGCGCCACCTTCGTTGCCGCCTCGCCCGCCCGCCCCAGCCCGTTGACAACTTCGTTCACCGTGCCGTCGCCGCCCGCGGCCACCACGACGCGCGCGCCGTCGGCCACCGCCTCCTGCGCCAGCGCCGTAGCGTGGTTTGGCTCGCTCGTCATCTCGACGAGGTAGGGCGCGCCGAGCTCGCCCAGCGTCTGTTCCAGCTTATCCACCATCTGCCCCGCTTTGTCCCAGTTGGCGTGGGGATTGAGGATCACGACGACTTGCGGGTTGGTTGGTGAATCGGTTGGTGAACCGGAGGTAGCGTGGGCCATGTGAATCTTTCGGTTGGTGGCGTTGGGAGATGCTCTATAGTAGCGCAAGTTGGCCGGTTGCGCCACTGCTGGAATTCGCAGAAACGCGGAGCGAGCACTACTTCTGGACAGACCCTAAGTTGAGAAGTGGTACGCCCCCGATCCCACCTCGACCAGTACCGCCTCGCCTGCCTGCTCGACCCACTCCACTCCGTCCGCCTCGCTGACCGCAATCTCCCCCTCCCGCACCTGCTCGACCCGCGCGCTTGGAATTTGCACCGTCGCCCGCGTGTTGGCCGGAATCTCGACGCGCAGCGTAAAGCCCTCTTCCGTCTGTTCCCAGGCCGAAGCGATTGCGCCGTACAGCGAATCTAGCGACGCTCGCGCGTAGGTTAACTCGCCGCCGGGCTGCGGCTGGATGCGAACGTGTTGATAGCCCGGTGTCGCAAAATCAGCGCCCGCTTCCAGCTCAATTCCGGCCACCACCTGATACATCCAGTCGCCAATCGCGCCGTAGGCGTAGTGGTTAAACGAATTCATGCCCACATTCTGAAAGGTCCCGTCCGGGCGGATGCCGTCCCAGCGCTCCCAAATTGTGGTTGCGCCGAGCTTTACAGGGTAGAGCCACGAGGGATATTCCTCCTGCAGCAGCAAATCGTACGCCACATCCAGGTGGCTGTTCTCGCTGAGCACGTGGCAGAGATACGGCGTGCCGACAAAGCCCGTGGAGAGGTGATCGCCGCGCTCTCGGATGTCGTCGACCAGCCGCTGGACGGCTCGCGCCCGCTGCTGCTCCGGCAGCAGGTCAAAGTGCAGCGCCAGCACGTAAGCCGTCTGCGTGCCCGCATCGACGCGCCCGTTGGGCGAGACAAATTCGTCGCCAAAGGCGTCGCGAATCTGCTCGAACTGCGCGCCGTATTTCGCCGCATCCTCGCGCTTGCCCAACACCGCCGCTGCGCGCGCGACCAGCTGCGTTGAGTGCGCGAAGAAAGCCGTCGCAATCAGCGCCATCGAGGTGACGGAATCGGGCCGCCGGTCGTCGCCGAGCTGGATCGCCAGCCAGTCGCCAAAGTGGAAGCCGCTCTCCCAGAGCAAATTGTCGCCCGCCTGCGCCGCGATAAAGTCGACCCAGCCTTTCATGCTGGCATACTGGCGCTCCAGCAGCGCTTTGTCGCCGTAGCAAAGATAAATTGTCCACGGGCAGATGGTCGCCGCATCGCCCCAGGCCGCCGAGCCAAAGCCCCTGAACTCGTTGGCCGCCAGCAGCGCATCCGAAGCAAAGCGATTGAGCACGTTGGGCACAACGTGGGGAACCGCGCCCGCCGCCGAGCCTTCGCCGGGCTGCTCGGCGGCGAGGTCGCGCAGCCATTTGGTGAAGAAGCCCGCCACGTTGAAATTAAAAGCCGCCGTGCGGATAAAGACCTGCGCGTCGCCCGTCCAGCCCATGCGCTCGTCGCGCTGTGGGCAATCCGTCGGCACGTCGACAAAATTGCCGCGCTGCCCCCACTCGATGTTGTGCTGAAGCTGGTTGAGCAGCTCGTTTGAGCAGTCAAACGTGCCCGTCTGCTGCATATCCGAATGGACGACAACAGCCGTTAGCGCGTCGCCCACGTTGTCGCTGGTCAAGCGGCTGGGCCAGCCTTCCACGGAGATATAGCGAAAGCCCTGGAAGGTAAAGTGCGGCTCGTAGACTTCTTCGCCTTCACCACGGCAGATATATTTCACCGTCTGCCGCGCCTTGCGCAAATTCTCGGTGTACAAATTGGCGTCGCCGTCCAGCACCTCGCCGTGGCGCAGCGTGATTGTCGTCGCCCGCGCCGACCGTACCGTCGGGCAGACGCAACTTCACCCAGCCGACCAAATTCTGGCCAAAGTCGATCAGCGTCTCCCCATTCGGGGCCCCGATCACGGCGACGGGAGCCAGCTCCTGCACCCGCCGCACCGTTGGCCCTTCCGGCGCGACAATCTCAATTTGTAGCGGCGCAATCTCCTCGACCGGCGTCCAATCGTTATCATCGTAGCTCGGCTCTGCCCAGCCATTGCGCTCCAGCCGCGCGTCGTAGGTTTCGCCGTTGTAGATGTCCGAGGCGAGGATGGGTCCGGTGCTGGCCCGCCAATCCGCCGCGTTGCTCGTGATGATTTGCGACTGCCCGTCCGCCAAGTCTTCATCTCTGTAGGTGATGTGAAGCTGGAGCCGCAGCGCCAGCCGCTCGCCGTAAAAGTTGCGCTGGTCGTGGAAGCCGATGAAGCCGCGGTACCAGCCGTCGCCAAGCGTGATGCCGATGGCGTTATCGCCGTTTTGCAGCAGGTGAGTCACGTCGTACGTTTGGTACTGCACGCGGCTGTGGTAGCTCGTCCACCCCGGCGTCAGCAGCTGATCGCCGACGCGCTTGCCGTTGAGCTGCGCCTCATACAATCCCAGCGCCGTGACGTAGAGCCGCGCGGAAACAACGTCGCCCTGCGCTGTAAATTCGGTGCGCAAGAGCGGGCACGGCTGCGAGGTCGACGGATCATCCGCTGGCGGCGCGATCCACTCGGCCCGCCAGTCGTCAGCCTCCAGCAGGCCCATCTCGAACCATGCTGGCTCGCTCCACGCGCTCGGCTCGTCGTCCCGATTCGTCCACGCGCGCACGCGCCACCAGACGCGCTGCCGCGAAGCCAACGGCGGGCCGCCGTAGGGAACGTGGAGCGATTGGCCGCCGTCGACGCGCGCTGAGTCCCAGAGCAGGTCATCGTCGAGCAGCGCCTCGCGCGTGCTCGCTGCCTGGATTTGGTAGGCGGTTTGGGTGATGCCGCGGCGCTCGTCGCGGAGCTGCCAGCTCAGGCGCGGCGTGCGCGCGTCGAGGCCGAGGGGATTGGGTTTGTATTCGGTGGTCAGGTGATGGAGCGCGGTTGAATTTTGCGGCATGAGGATTCCCTCGCTGTCTGAATTAAGTTGAGGTTGGTGAAGCAATTCCAAGTTAGAGAGGTTAACCGCAAATGGACGCAGATTTACGCAGATTTGTTAGAATATGGATAGTCTACATCTGTGGTAACTATTCAGGCTCCTGGTTAAACTTCGTCTGAACCGTAGAAAAAACGGCTCCCCTCTCCCAGCGTGGGAGAGGGGTTGGGGGTGAGGGCTGAATAGTTACCAGTTGCGTTTATTCGCGTTTACCTGCGGTTTCCTTTTTATACTGAATGGTCGAGGTCGGCAATTTGAGGTTGGTGGGTTGGGGGAGCTGTGGTATCGTTTGCGGGGTAGTGTACGCGAAGCAAGCGTTGAAGGCAATGGAGGTGAATTGTGGCGGAGAATATCCTGGTTTCCATTCCTAAATTTTTGTATCAGCACGCTGAGAGGGTATGGCAGGAATGAGTGATGAGATTCGTTTACGAGTGCGCTTTTACCAGAGCGATAGCGGCCGTGAACCCGTTCGGGATTGGTTAAAAGCGTTGCCTCAACAAGAACGTAAAGCCATTGGGGACGACATAAAAACAGTACAAGTCGGCTGGCCGTTAGGAATGCCGTTGATTCGCAAGCTGGACAGTAATCTGTGGGAAGTGCGAACTTCCGTAAGCAATCGCATTGCACGTATCGTGTTCACTGTTTCTGGTGATAGAATGATCTTGCTACATGGCTTTATCAAGAAGTCTCAGAAAATGCCGCTGAATGAACTGCGCCTCGCGCAGCGTCGGCTAGGTGAATTGATGAGTTGAGGAGAATGATGAACGAAAAATATATTGGCAGTGATTTCGATGATTTTCTGCGCGAAGAAGGCATTCTCGCCGAGACCGAGACAACCGCTATTCAACGGGTGTTGGCCTTTCAAATTGAGCAGTTGATGAAGGAGCAGAGGATTTCCAAAGCGGAGATGGCGGAACGCATGCAGATTGACCGGGCAGAAGTTGAACAACTGCTCAATCCAAGCCAAACAACAACAAGCGTATACATGCTGGAACGGGCGGCACTTGCGCTAGGCAAGCGCCTGGAGTTTGCGCTTGTCTAACGGGCTGACATAGGAACGTGGCTAACCTCATTGTGGTCTATTGACTGCAGTTGAATTTCAGAAAATCCATCAGGGTAGTGAAATGGTACAAATCCCTACGTACGATGAGTTGATGAATCCGACGATTCATGCGCTGAAAGAGTTGGGTGGCTCCGGAACCATTGAAGAAATCTACAATAGAATGACAGAAATCCTCAAGTTATCTAATGAACAACTTGAGGTGCTGCACGATCCAGAAAAAGGTGGACGTACAGAAATCGAGTACCGTTTAGCTTGGACTAGAACATACTTGAAGAAATACGGCGTGCTCGAAAATTCAAGCCGCGGCGTCTGGGCCTTGACGGAAAAAGGGCGTGGTCTCGAACGTGTAAATCCTATCTCGGTCAAGCGATTCGTGACGAAGGAATGGAAGCAGAAGCAACAAGCGCAGCCTCAGGTAGACGACTTGGGAGAAGCAACTGAGCAAGCTTCGTGGCGGGATGAACTGCTTGAAGCTTTGCTGAAAATGAGTCCCCCTGCTTTTGAACGTTTAGTTCAAAGACTGTTACGAGAATCGGGATTTATCCAAGTAGAAGTGACGGGCCAATCGGGCGACGGGGGCATCGACGGCAAGGGAATTATGCGACTTGGCGGATTGCTGAGTTTCCACGTGATATTTCAGTGCAAGCGCTACAAAGGAGTTGTTACCGTCAGCCAAGTTCGAGACTTTCGCGGCGCCATGGTAGGACGCGCAGACAAAGGGCTTTTGATCACGACCGGCAATTTCACCAAAGATGCGGTTAGCGAAGCTACGCGAGACGGTGCGCCAGCAATTGATCTAATTGATGGAGAGTTGCTGATCGACAAGCTAAAGGAATTGGGTTTGGGCGTTGAAACTCAAAAAGTAGAAATCGAGCAGGTAAACATCAGCCACAGTTGGTTCCAAACAATTTAGAACGAAATGATTAAGGCCCCAGTATGATTCTCATTACCAGCGCGACCGGCAAAGTCGGCGCGGAAGTAACGAACGCGCTGATGGCGCAAGACAGACCCGTCCGCATCGCTTCGCGCGATGTGGCACGGGCGCAAGCACTGGCCGACGAGCACAGCTGGCGGGTCGACGCCGTCGCGATGGACTTTGATGACGAAGCGTCGATCCGCGCGGTGCTGAACGACGTCGACCGCGTCTTTCTCGCCACGCCGCACGGCGACCCGGAGCGCGTGTTGCGCTTTGTGGACATTGCTGAAGATATGTGGGTCGATCATGTTGTGCGCTTGTCCGGCATTAGCGCGGGCTTTGGCGAGGAGACGGCCCACCGGCTGGCCGAGCGCGCCATCGAAGAAAGCGGCCTGCGCCACACCTTTTTGCGCCCCAACTTCTTTATGCAAAACTTCACCACCTGGTACGCCGACGACGTGCGCGACGGCGCGATTCGCCTGCCCGCGGGCGAGGGTCGCGTCGCCTACATCGACGTGCGCGATATTGCCGCCGTCGCTGCCGCGGCGCTCACCACGCGTGAGCACGACGGCGAAACGTACACCCTTACCGGGCCGGACGCGCTGACGCACGGGGAAGTCGCGCAGATTTTTAGTGAGGTGCTGGGTCGCGAGATTGGCTATGATGCATTGGCTGAAGATGAAGCCGATGCGGGCGCGTGGCGGCTCTACGGCATGGTGCGCGACGGCAGCTCCTCGGCGGTGACGGATGATGTCGAGCGGGCGCTTGGTCGCCAGCCGACGGAGTTGGCGGATTTTGTGCGCGACTATGCGGGCGCGTGGGCGTAATTTTGTTGACATAAAAAAGCAATTTTGCATGAGCCTTAAACAGATCAACGAGCACCTCTGGCTGCAAGAGTTAGACCTGGGCATTTTCGACGTGCGCGGGGCGCTCGTTATCGGCGAAGAGCGTGCCGTCATCTGGGACACGCTCTCGCACCCCAGGGACATGGAGCCGTACCTGCCGCTGATTGGCTCGAAAGAGCTTTTCGTTGTCTACAGCCACGCGGACTGGGATCACATTTGGGGCTCGGCAATTTTGCCAGCCACCACATTTTTCGGCCACAAGGCATGTCGAGCGCGTTTTCAGGCGGACGTACCGAAGACGCTGCGTGAAAAGCGGCTTGCCGAACCGGGTCGGTGGGACGAGGTGCAGCTTGTGCCCCCGGCGATTGTCTTTCAAGAAAGCCTGCTGATCGATTTGGGTGGGTTGACGCTCGACCTGCATCATCTGCCCGGCCACACCGCCGACTGTCTGGTGGCGTTGATACCGGAGCAGGGAATTCTCCTGACGGGTGACACCACCGAAACACCCTTTCCGATTGTGCCAGCAGACAGCCCGTTGGCTGTTTGGATCAGCCGACTTCGGCAGTGGCAGCAGGATGAGCGCGTCGAACGGGTGATTCCGTCGCACGGGCCGCTGGGCGGGCGTGAATTGATCGCGCAAAGCGTCGACTATCTCGTGCACTTGCAAAAAGGCGAAACGTTCGACCTGCCAGAAGCGGTTCCTCCGTTTTACCAAGAGATGCACCAAGCGAACCTCCGCTGGAGCCAATCGTAGCCCGCTTTTATACAATCAAGGAATTAATCAGGTAGTCTCGTCGGCCCGTTCGCACGTGGGCGTGCGAACTCCTCTTACTCGCGACTGCAAAGCGGCGAAGAGTTTGACCGGCCGGAGACGCTATCCGAATTCTACCAAACCGTACGTTAAGGGAATTTCCGATCGGCGCAAACCGTTCGCATCTGAGGGTGCTCGCTCTGCGACTCTCCGCGCTTCTTCCTCTGCGTTCTCCGCGTCAAAATTTGTTAACCTTCGAGACCCCATCATCATGGATCGCAGCCAAATTCGACCCAAAATTCACGAACTCTACGCCCGCGAACACGCCGAGCTGGGCCAAGCGGGCACGCTGCGTCAGCTCGACGAAGCGCGGCAGTGGCCGCTCGCACCGACGCTGGAACAAGGCGGCGTAGTCGTCTTTCCGCACGCGGGCGTGCTCGACTGCGGCCACCAAATTGCGGCGGCGGTGCTCGCCGCGCTGGACAGCGGCGCGGATCGCGTGCTGGTGATCAGCGTGCTCCACGCCTTTACGGACGCCATGCAGGAGGCCCGCGTGCGCGTGGCCGCGGGCGAAACGCCCAGCCATTTTCCGACCTGGGGCATCCAGGGGCCGGGGCTGGATCGCGGTGACGAATGGCGCGGCGATCACGCGCTGATCAGCTGGCGGCACTTTTGGCAAGCCGAAACCGAGCGGCGCGGCATTGCGGGCACGGCGCGCGCGCCGGAGGTGATTGAGCGCTACCCGTATCTCGCGGGCGGCAAGCCGGAAGAGCTCCCCGGTTATGACGAAATCGCTAAGCTGGCCGAGGAGGCCGTCATCGTCTCGACCGCCGACCCCTTCCACCACGGCATCGGCTACGGCGACGCACCGGACGCGGCGCTCGCCCCCGACGCAGGCGGCCTCGACCTCGCACGCGAGAAAATCAACGAGGGCATCGAGCTGCTGGCGGCGGGCGACTACTGGGGCTACAACGGCCACTGCGTCGACGCCAAGAGCGACGCGCGCGACGCGGGCCAGCTCTTTCGCCACTTGCGCGGCTCGATGAACGGAGAGATTTTGGATTTGGTCTACACCGACGCCACCGAACTGTACGCCGCGCCGCCGCCGACCTGGGTCGCGGGGGCGCTGATTGAGTGGCAGGTGACACAATAACTTTGCAGTCAGGCTAATCCAAGATTATAAATATACCACGGCTGATTGTGATGGATGTGCGTCGCACTTGGGAAAGTGCAACGCACCGTAGGCTGTGTTGGCCGCATCAGAGAGACAGTCGACCGTGCGTCGCACCTTCTGAGGTGCGTCGCACATCCAACATGGTTTATCCCGGTACTAGTACACTGTCATTGAAGTTTTGATGGGTTAGGGTAAAAGCGGTTGAAGGTCTGGCGGGCCATTTCGGGTGTGAACTGCCAGCGAATAGGAACAGGGGTTCGATTGCGCGTTTCAACCCAAGCGAGGACTTCACGGCTCAATTCGACTTGACAGGCGATGCGCCGCTTCAGGCATTGCCGAGATAGAAGCGAGAGTTGGATTTCAGCCATGTTGAGCCAACTGGCCTTTTTGGGCGTGTAGTGCATCTGAATTTGCTGCATCAAGGCGAAGGCCTTCGCCGGTTCAAAGGCGTTGTAAAATGAGGTGTAGGTGTGCGTGCTTAGGTTGTCCTGCACCAGTTGAATCTGACCACCGGGCGGACAGTGTTCCTCGACGAAGGCGTCCATGAACTCGGCGTAGTCCTGTCCGGTGCGTCGGTCTCGTACCTGCACAAAGCAATGTCCGGTGAGGGGCTGCACGGCCAGGAGAACGGAGCAGACGCCGTGGCGCTCGTACTCGTAGTTTTGTCGTTTTGGCTTGCCGGGTTCAACGGGCAAGGGGACGAGCGTGTCGCCAATCAGTTGACAGGGCCGCTCATCGAAACACCAGAGCGGGCGCAGCGGGTCAAAGGGACGGGCGTAGATGGCTAGCATATATTCCATTTGCGCCAGAAAGGTAGGCGTCAGTTTGCCCAGGCACCATTGGCGGACTAAGTGAGGCTTGACCGTGTTTTTTTCAGAATTTCGCCCACGGCGTTGTGGGAGATGTGCTCAACCAACTCGAGTTCCACCGCCTTGTCCGCCAACAGGCGCAAACTCCATTGGCTACGCCCCGCTGGCGGTTCTGAACAGGCCAACGCGGTGATTTTGGCCCGTTGCTCGCCGCTGATGGTGCGGGCGCGACCGCTTCTTGGCTTTTCACTAATCGCCGCCTCGAGCCCTTCTTGCACATAGCGACGCCGAATCCGGTCTATCGTCGACAGGCTCGTGTCGAGCTTCTCGGCAATCTCTTGGTCTGTTTTCTGCCCTTGATGATGATTTTCATCGCTCAACAGCAATATCTTTATCCGATTCAGTTTGCGTACACTCCTCACGCCGCCCAGGGTTAGCCGATTGAGGTAGCTACGTTCTTCGCCCGGCAATCTGACGTTATTTATATGCTTTTTGCGTCCCATGCAAACCTCCTTCTTTTGCTCCTTGCTTCGCGTTGGGACGTATTTTATCGCTTACCCTTATCTACTCATAATCTCGATTACACTGTACTAGCTACCTGACACATTTTAGAAATAGGGGATGAGGCGCAAAGGGACAGGGTCAGAGTTGGATAAAAGACGTTGAACCATGTCCCAACCAATGCGAAAAAGACTGAGGTCGCGGCGGTCAGTGCGGTCGACCAGGAAGCGCTGACCGCGCTTGACGACAGCCGAGCCAAAGGCCAGAAGCCAAACGATGAGCAGGGCCACGGCCAGGACGAGTCGCGAGAGGCGATGAGCTGCCTGCAAGCGAGTTGCTTCCAAGTCGAAGCCATTGCGTTTACAGTCGCCAAAGAGCTCTTCAATCCACATGCGACGGCTGTAGTGCAGGCGAACGAGACGCGGGTCAGTCAAATTCGTGGCGAGCAGCCAAGGCTCCTTGTAGCCAGTCTGCCAGCAGGCGAACAGATTGCAGAAGTGACCATGCGTTTTGGTTAGCAGTACCTTGGGCAGCCAGCAGCGGTCGCCGGGCTGGGCAACGAGCTGTGCGCAGGGTTGCCACTGTTCTGTTCCCGGCTGTGACCAAAGGTGGGAGCCCTTCTGACGCAGCACATAGGTCCACCGCCAGTGCTCGAGTTTGCGGATCAACTTGACGCTGCCAAACTCGCTGTCACCCAGCACGACCACAGAGGCGTGGGCCGGAATGAGCGGCTTGAGCAGTCGCAGCAGCGCAATTTGATGACGCGCCGACGAGTGGCCGCGCGTGCCTTTGCGCCATGTCCAAATCAAGGGCAACGCTCGTCGCCGAAAGGCTAAAGCAACCATCAATAATTGATGACCGTTGCCCACCTGGCTCCCGTCGATAATAAGCCGCAGCGGCAGCCCGCTTTTCGCCGCCTGCTCCAGCAGCCTGCGCGCCACCGGTTTATACCAAAGCCGCACGTTTACAGACCGATTGTTGAGTATCCGCAGCAACCCGCGCTCTTTGCTCGTCTGCTGAGCCCAACCCGGCACTTTGCGCGCTACCTTTTTGAGGTGAACACTTCCCTCCAGGTAGAGGCCAACCAACAACTTCGCGAAGCTTTTTAGCCGCGACGCGTGCTCATCCGGCCACAACATTTGCAACTCATCTAACCATCTATGGTACAGTTTCATCGGGAAGACCTCTCCGTTTCTGTTTCGCTTTTTGGTTTGTCACCTATAGCTTAACATATCCGGTTTGGTCTTCCTTTCTCTCTCTACAACCTACCTCACGTAAAAGTGTCAGGTAGCTAGCTATGGCTATAATAGTAGAAGTTGGCTAGCACGTCACGAGATGGGGCATGTGTTTGGGCTGTATCATGGCTCCTGCTCCAGTAGTAATCCCACAGTCATGGATACGCCGCCCTGCGGTAACCTACCCTCTTCGTTGCAATCTGACGAAATCAATTGGATCAATAGTAAGTACTAAAGCCTGACTGAGTTGTTGTATCAGTAACTTGACTCGGATTTTTCCAACAAGCTCAAAGGTTATGCCGTCAAGCGCTAAGAGTAAATACAGTAAGGAGAGAATATGATTCGCATTGCTAAGCCTATCGCAATCTCCATGGTGAGTGGCGTGCTCATTGGTCTCGTAGCCATCGCCGTTGCCGCACCTTTCATTCCTCGGACCCCCGTTGAACTAAGCAGTGCTGTCGTTCCTGATAAGCTTGGAGACTTGCCTCAGCAGGCCGATATAGTGTTTGTGGGCAAGGTTGACAAGATTCTACATGAGGGTGAATTCTCTGGCTATAGTACAGATGGCCAGCTGCTTGATGGAGTCACAGTAGACGGTCAACCACATCCAAATTTGCCATACACTGATTTTGAGGTCAAAACTGGAAGAATCCTCAAGGGAGATGAATTTATCACTACTGGTGATTCAGTGACTCTAAGAATGCTGGGTCACTGGAGTGAAGGATCAGTGCAAATTTCTCTTGAGCGTGAGTTCCCTTCCTATTCCGACGACCAGAACGTTGACCATCTTTTCCTGTTGAGCAGTAATCCTGATAGTAGTTATGGGTTTTACTATGGTCCCTGGAGCCGACTCGACATAGAAGCCAACAGAGTGCGCATCCCGGATCGATTGCAGGAAGTTTCTGCCGCTGGCGAGCAGGTAGCATCAATGAATATTGACGAGTTTGCTCAGCTAATTGATAGCCCAGGCGAGTCAAGCACGATTTATCTGCCGATTGTTCAGTAGCAGTAACGAGCCTTTTGGTTCACCATCTTGTTGCGAGACCCTAACTGTGCAGTTGGGGTCTTTCCCTCTGTGTAATTTAAGGCATGAAAGGTCGTGGAAGTCATTTGTTTAAGGCATGACAGTTCATCAAGTGAGCAAACGGAAAAGGAGAAATTAAAAGTGAAGAGAAAGATTTGTATCATTGGCTTTATCATTACTGGTTTAACACTGATTTCGGGCTGTGTAAGTGTAACGAATGCTTCCATGACAGAATTTGTGAACAGTCTAGAGGCCGAAGGGTTGAATTTCGAGCCAGGTAGCCCAGCTACGATCACTAACCCTGCCATGTTTCCCCCTAACCTCTTTCCTATTACCCTCCAGACATATGAACGTAGAACCGATACAGGAGAGTTGATTGACATGTTGCTCATTCAGTCATTCCCAGATGAGATTGAAACAGAGCAGATTCAAAGCGACTTGCAGCTCTATGCTGACGATGAGTTTGGACTGGCAGGACTCGATCTAGGTGGCCCGCTTCACTACTATAGCTGCAGCGACAATATTATTGCCGTTTATCAGGCTCGATGGAGCATTGGTATTGATTCATCTGTCGATGAAGTTATGAGTGACAAATGTGGGGAAGCCTTCATTGAATTCCCGCCTCAGTAATTTTCCAACAGATGTTGAGAGAATTGAGCTCACGTTCTTTTTGACCATGGCCCCACAGTTGCAAAAAGAAGCGAAAACAACTGAAGCTATATATGTCGTTCTGTGTGTTTCCTTCTGTTCTCTATCTCATGTGCAGTTGACATTGTTTCAAACGGCGACTCGCTTTCTGAGGCTGAGGGTGACGCTCAAACGCGTAGTTTTGCTAGTGTCGAAGATGCGCAAGCTGAGGTGGATTTCCCCTTACTCTCCCTACCTGACACTGAGTACACGCTCTTTGGAATTCAAGTCATCGAAGGGATTGAACCGGGGAATGAGCATACACAACGTGTTATGCTGTTTTACGAAGATGACGAATCCGTTGTTTTGATTGCGCAGGAGCCAGTCTCTCCACTAGTCGACCCCAGGGACGAGCGAATAAAAGACGAGGCGACCGAATTTGAGGATCTTCAGGTACGGAATGCTTCAGCCGTTCTTGTTCCAGTTGAGCAAGCAGGTTGCACTTTGTACTGGAACGAAAACGGAATCTCTATGGAGATTTTTGGCGCGGCAGAAGAAAAAGAGATGGTTCAACTGGCGGAGGCGCTCCGCTAAATTATTCACAGATTAAGGTAGTTTATGGCTCGGCAATATAGAGGATTTATCTGGGTCACTGCTAGCTTAGCCCTACTTATCAGCGTGTACGCCCTTTACATTCTCGCTTTGGGCGTGCAGACAGTCCTGGCGGAACAAACGGGCGGGTGGAGTGCGGTTGGGCAGGGCGTCATGATCCTGCTGGGGGCAAGTCTGCTGTTAGGGGGTCTGCTGCGGGTGGGGCCTGTCGCAAGCTGGGGAGGATGGATCGTGCTAGCTGTCGCCGCTCTGTTGTTTCTGTTCGGCAGCGGCGTCTTGCTCCTGCCGCTGGTGGGATTGCTGTTAATTTTGCTCATCTGGCAGACTGTTTTTACCAAGGGACAGCGGCCCGAACATCACGGGGTTTAGAGGGCATTTGAAAAGTATGGGGCGAGACGGTCAGTATGCCAGGAGCACGCCGCTCACCCGTTGTCCCCAAGCATTCCGGGAAAGGGCGGAAACCGGTTCGGGTTACTGGGGCAGCTGGTCCCTTTTCCGGAATGTTTGACCCCCTTGGAGAAACTTTTCAAATGCGCTCTAAGTAAGCCAGTCCGACGCACAACCGTCGACCCGTCCACAAAGCCCAGCCGACCCGCACTCTCTCAAATAAAGAAGGCTTCGAGACAGTTCTCGAGGCCTTCTTTGTTATAAGCAATACGCAATAACCCCCTACGCCATCATCTCAATTTCCACTTCGCGACCTTGCTCCTGGCTGCGGTAAATGCCATCCAGAATCGACATGACCTGGAGCGACTGCTCGGCGGGGACGGGCGATTCGGCCCCGTCGACGATGGCCTGGGCGAACTCGACGCATTCGAGCGCGTGCGGCTCCATCGGGTCCTTGTTGAGCATAATGTCCGTGTTGTAGAACTGGTGGGTCTCGTAGTTGGTGGAGAGCAGCTCGCCCTTGGGCCAGTGCGCGCCGCCGTTGGTGCCGTAGAGCCACATCTGCATATCCTCGTAATCGGTTGTCGTGGTGCAGCAGCCAGCTGACTTCGAGGATCAGCGTCGCCCCGTTCTCAAAGCGCACAAAGGCGGCGGCGAAATCTTCCACGTCCATGTCGCGCGGCACGGGCGCGTTGCCCCAAATGCTAAAGGCCCCCTCCTGCCGACCAAGCGTCGCCTTGGCCACGCCGCTCACGGCCACCGGCGTCGGGTTGCCCATCATCCACAGCGTCAAGTCCAAAATGTGTACGCCGATGTCGATGCAGGCGCCGCCGCCGCTGTTCTTTTTGTACATAAAGCCCGGTCGCGCCGGGATGTAGCCGCGGCGCAGCATCCACGAGCGCGCGTGGTAGACGTCGCCCAGCGCGCCCGCATCGATTTCGGCCTTGAGCGCACGTGACATGCCCTTGAAGCGGAAGTGCTGCGCCGTCATCAGCATCTTGCCGGAGCGGTCGCGCGCCTCGATCATGGGCACGATCGATTCGGGCGTGGGGGCCGAGCGGCTTCTCGCAGAGCACATGTTTGCCCGCGTCCAGCGCGGCGACGGTCAGCGCCGAGTGGTACATGTTGGGCACGCAGATGTCGACGATGTCAATCTCCTTATTCGCCAGCAGCTCTTCGTAGTTGTCGTACAGCTGATCCACGCCGTGCGACGCGCCCCAAATTTTTAGAAAATCCGGGCTGACGTCATAGCCCGCGACGACCTCGGCGTGTTCCGAAGCTTCCCAGCCGGGCATGTGCACGCGGGCAATCCCGCCCACGCCGACCACGGCGACTTTTAATTTGCTCATTTTCCTTAAATCCCAAACGGTGAAAGTTGATAAATAGACTCAGGGGCACGATTGCTCGTGCCCCCGTTGAATTTTATAATGAATTGAGCTGGGAAGCAATCATTTACAGCGCCGCTAAATCCTCCGGCGTATCGACATCCCGCAGCAGCGCCGCTGCCACCTCCACCAGCGCCACCTCCGCCGCATAGCGATGCAGCAGCGGGCGCGCTCCCTGGTCGCCGATCAGCGCAAGCAAATCCGGCCACAGCGCCCGATCAAAAATGGCGGGCGCACCGCGCGGCTGGCCGTCGATGGCGGCGGCGGCGAGGCGCGCGCCGTCGCGCCAGGCGTCGATCAGCGCATCGAGCAGCCAAGCTGGCACAAAGGGCTGATCGACGGGCAAAAACAAGGCCGCGCCCACGTCGTCGCCCAGCGCGCGGATTCCGGCGTGGACGCTTGTGGACTGGCCGTCGGCAAAGTCGGCGTTGTGGATGCAACTCAAGCGTCCGCTCGCCGCGGCCTCAACAGGCGCAAGCGTCGTCGCCACCGCGTCGGCATAGGCGCCCGTGACCACGAGCACCGGGTCCGCCGTGCTGGCCAGCGCCGTCTCCGCCGCGCGCGTGACCATCGGCACGCCGCCGACGGGCACGAGCTGCTTAGCCCGCCCCATGCGGCGGCTCCGCCCCGCGGCGAGGATGATGGCGGTTATGGATTGGGCGCTTCTGCTAGGCATGTTTCACCATCCAAAGTGACTCGGCATTCTTCGTAGCAGACGTCATTATCAAAGTATGTTTCCGCTGAATCAGTACATGTCCAGTCCGCGCTATTGCTGCTGAACTCGCACCAATTGTCAACATCATATTTTTGGCGGAACTCCAACATGTAGCCAAGGCTATCCGGGCACACCTCGTAGTAATATCGAGACCAATAAGAAGGCCGGGGAACTTCGCTGAGGAAGTCTGGCACTAACTGTTCTAGATTTTCGGGATGTCGCCCCCAGCCTTGACGATAAATTTCTAGTGCAGAAATTAACTTTCCGGCGCGTTCAGCTCCTTTCGTTGGCGTTGCTCCGCCCATCGAAGATATCCAAGATAAAAGGATGACGAGCGTGCTTGCTGTTGCCAGTACTATTATAACAGTAAGCGAGATTGCTTTTAATCGATTCATCTGCCCATCTACTCCCCCAGCGCCTGCGCCAAATCCGCAACCAAATCGTCCACGTGCTCGATGCCCACCGAGACGCGCAGCAGATTCGCCGGCGTCCGCGACTGCGGCCCTTCGATGGAGCGGCGGTGCTCGATCAGGCTCTCGACGCCGCCCAAGCTCGTCGCCTGCGTAAAGAGCCGCGTCCGGTTGGCGACGCGTCGCGCCGCTTCTTCCCCGCCCTTGATCTGCACGGACAACATGCCGCCAAAGCCGCTCATCTGCCGTGCCGCAGTCTCGTGGCCGGGGTGCGAGGGCAGGCCGGGGTAGTGGACGGTTTCAACGGCTGTATGTTCGTGTAGAAATTCGGCAATTTGGACAGCGTTCTGGCAGTGTGCCGCCATGCGCACCGCCAGCGTACGCACGCCGCGCAGCAGCAGCCAGCAGTCAAACGGCGAGGGAACGGCCCCGCCCGTGCCTTGAATGGTGCGCAGCCGCTCGCTGACTTCGCTCTGCTCGCGGGCGATGATGGCCCCGCCGAGCAAATCGCTGTGGCCGCCGAGGTATTTGGTCGTCGAATGCAGCGCGAAATCGACGCCGTGATCGAGCGGGCGCAGCAGGGCGGGCGAGGGCCACGTGGCATCGCAGACGGAGCGTGCACCCGCCTCGCGCGCAATCTCGGCCACGGCGGCCACATCCGTGATTTTGAGCAGCGGGTTGGAGGGCGTCTCCATCCACACAAGCTCCGTGCTGTCGCGCACGGCTCCGCGCACCGCGTCCAAATTCGTCATGTCGACTTCACTCACCTGCAAGCCCCACGGCGCAAAAATTTCCCGCGCAACTTTGGCCGTTCCAAAGTAGACGTCATCCGGCAGCAGCAGGTGGTCGCCCGGTCGCAGCGTCTGCAGGAGGGCGGTGGTCGCCGCGAGGCCGGAGCCAAAGGCCAGCGCGACGGCGTCGGGGTGATTCGCGCCGTCGAGCGCAGCGAGCGCCGTTTCGAGCGCGCGGCGGTTGGGGTTGTCCGTGCGGGTGTAGACAAAGCCGTCGCGGTAGGAGCCGTCCGGCTCGCGCACAAAGGTGGTGGAAAGGTGAAGCGGCGGCACGACCGCCCCCGCGGCTGGGTCTGGCGCTTGGCCGGCGTGGATGGCGAGCGTGGCGGGGTGGAGATGGGCGAAAGCGTGCGACATGGTTGTCATCCGTTTGTAAGCGCAGGGTGCGCAAATTGCTGTATGATGGTGCATTGTAGGAGAAACTGGCGCGCGCGACAACTTGCCCCTGGTGCGCGTCGGGCGGATAATGAGAAAAATTTCGAGGCTTTGCAAGCGGCTTGAACTAAGGCAATTCCAGGAAATTGACTATACCGGGATAAGCCATGTTGGATGTGCGACGCACCTCCATCACAATCAGCCGTGGTATATTTATAATCTTGGATTAGCCTAAAAGCCTTGAATAAAAACCAACGCAGGGAGTTACAAATGAACGTATTAGTCACGGGCGGGGCGGGCTTTATTGGCAGCCACGTTGCCGATGCGCTGCTGAAGGCGGGGCATAAAGTCGTGATTGTCGATAATTTGCACACGGGCCACCGCGAGAA